>NZ_CP017483.1:2550000-4317450 GCF_001806305.1 Stenotrophomonas sp. LM091 | reverse complement strand
TCATTGATCTGCATCCAGTGCTGACGCGGCAGGAGTACGCATCCCAAGGACCCGATAGGGTGGCCCGTCCGCGCAAACTTCGATGAGATTGCAGAAAAGCTGGCGCGGCATTACAGATTTACCTGTCTCGTCAGGAACTACATCGAGAGCAGACCAGCAAAAGACGGCGCATCATCTATTTCGCATAATGTATATTATGTTAAACCTCAGCCGCTACTACGCAGGCCTGATACGCCTCCTGCTGGCATCGCTCTTGCCTCTCCGTGGTTCCAAGGACAAAGCGAGCATTGATGCATGTGCCAGTACCTGACCGGCCCCTTCGCGGGCTGGAGCGTCAGAGGCAACTACCTAGTCAGCCCTGACGGCGACCGCATGACCCCAGAACGGATTGCCGGGCTTGTGTGGCGGGATCAGATGGAACTCAGGGTCGCCGGGTTCGCTCCCGGCGCAAGGCCGAGGCCGGACAGAAAAAGCCGGTCAGCGCCAGATGGTCAAGGTCGTCGTTGTAGACCTGGGCGACTTCCGAGACCGGCACTTCGGGCGGTCGCGGGTTGACGGCGTATCCGTAGGGGCGCAGGCCCCTACACCCCGGCTAGAATGCGCGCAGGACGCTATCTAGGGGGATTCATGGAACGAGAACGACCGGAGTACTTGCAGCCCATCGAGCGACGCCGGTGGGAATTCCCATGGCTGGCCGTAATCGCAGTGGCGTTGATCGCCCTGATGGCTGGAGGCGTACACATGCTCTCCAAGACGCATGCGGCTTGGAATCAGCGATTCAGTACAGCGGCCACCCCGAGCGAGTCGGATCGCACAGAGCCAAGCGCGAGGCAGAACTCGCGGAAATCAAGCTACGCCAAACCGTCGCCGCCAGAGACGCCGATTTGGAAAAGATCAGGCAGCGCCGGGCAAGAGCAGAACGGGACAGCAAAGCCGCGCAGAGGATGACCAGTATCGATGCATCCAAGGAACTCTTTTCCGCCGCATTCCGGGAGGATGGGAAAACCTACCCGCCAATCCTGCTAGTGCGGAAAGTAGTGCCAAGTGGCCGACGTAGTAACCATAGAAGGCCCACCGAGTACGCGGCACGCTTACCGGTGCGTACCCGAGGCACATGAGCGGCAGAGCCAGCAGCGCCCAGCCGTTGCCGTTGTAGAGGCACAGCAGGCCTATAGCGAGCAGCACGCACAGCCCTGCAGGGGAAAAGTGAAGACGCCGCAGCGCGTATCCAGCGACCACCACCGCAACGCCCGCCCACTGGTAGTCCACCAGCAGCGGCAATGGACCTGCAAGGCGGCCACGAACCACCATCGCCCCGCCCTGATGGCCCACACCACCGACGCGGCGAGGGCGAAGGAAGCAAGCACGTTGAGCGGGATCCAGTGACCGAATGCCAGGGCGTGAGCCGGTTGGGCGATCGCGGCCCACATGGCGAGGCGGCGAACAGATTTGGCTATGTCGGCGCCCGGCTCGGCGAGGTTGTAGGCCATCACCAGCGCGAACACCGGGAACGCGATCCGCCCCAGCTCGCTGACGACCGGTACATCGCCGCCGTAGAACACCTTGGCAATGTGATCGCCGGTCATCAGTAGCACCGCGATCCACTTCAACAACTCGCGTCCGCCGCTGGTCATCACATGTCCCTAGTGGTGGCTGGAACCTTGGTCTGCGTCTCATATGGCTGAGACTCGGGGAAAGTGCCGAGCGAACGGGTCTGGCGCTGAATGACGGAACCATTCATGCCGCCCAAGGTGCCCTGCCCCTGCACCGCCATCTGCGGTTGCTGCTGCATTGCCTGATCGCTGCGCTGACGGTACGGGTTGTAGACCGGCCCGTGACGCGCGAGCGTGCGGCACTCGGGCTGGCTTATGTCGTATGAAGTGCCCTGTTCCGTGACGCACGTGCAGGAGCCTTCAGAACGGTTGCCGAGGCCATCGAGGCCGGGGCCGGATGACATGCACACCAGCAGCGGATCGCTGGTCGCCGGACGTTCGTCGAACACAGGCGCAGTCCAGGGCATGGTGGCGATGCGAGGAAGGTGATCCTTGGCGTACTCACTCGCCGACTGCCAGCGCGGTTCGCTTTCTGTGGTGTGCCGAACCCCTGCGGGGACCCGCCAGCATCCGCTGTTGCGGATTGCTGGCCGCCCCCCGCACCGATGGGCGATTTTCCGTCTTCATCGAGGCGCGTCCATGCAGCCCACGCGAGGTAGATAGCCACGACGACGATAACGGGCAACGCCATGAGCTTGAGGGGGAGCTTGGCCTTGATGGTGTGCACTTCGGCCGACTTGTAGCTGCCGAAACTGGCCGACGGAAGAAGTCGCGTAGTGCGCTGGGCCAGTTCGCGTTTGCCGGAAGACTTAATGTCCTCCTGCAACTCGCCCCACCGGAAAACGTCGATGAATTTGGTGCCAAATCGGCGCACCACGTGCGAGTGCGATCCGATAAGGCCACGCACGAACGGATACAGCTGATTGGGCTGCTGAAGCGTCCATACGAAGTCAAGGCCGCGATGGCGATGCTCTGCCAAGTCGAGTACGTGCTTAGGGGTGGCCTGCTTAGTTGCATCGTGCAGATGGCCGAACCACTTCCATGCCTCATCGACAAAAATGAGCGAGCCATCGGGCACGACGTAGTTGCCTTGGGAGTCCTTGGCATTCCACTCGCGGGCGTCATCAAGCGCTGTAGCAAGCCCCGGCTGCAACCCGTCGATACCGGCAGCGAACAACGGCGTGTGCCGTCCTTCGATTCCTTCAATAGGCGCTCCATCATGAGCGCGGTTTTGCCGTTGCCGGGCTGGCCGGTAAAGATCTCGATAGGCACGTTAGGTCCTCCGGACCAGCACGGCGCGTGCGGCATTGACGCCGAACTTCGTCACGACTGCCGAAGCGATCATGGTGCAGGCCTGATCGAACTTCATCATGCCCGCGTAAGCAATGAGTACGGCGCCCCACTGGCCGCCCGGGGCGCCGCCGCCGATCTTGGACTGCATGTTGTCAATCCATGGCTGGACGGCGAACTCGTGCGTTGCCCAGGCGATGCCAAGCCACGCCATTGCGGTAACGATCCATGTGCCGATCTGAGAACGAAAGATAGCTGCGAGGCCGGAGAGCAGCGAGGCGATGAAAAGTGGCATCAGGAGTCCTTAGAGGCAACGATCCGGAGGGAGCCGAGGGCGGCGAGGCCCATCACGAAAAATGAGCCGAGGGACAGCCAGTTGCATATCGGGGTGGCGTCGATTTGGATGCTGGTGCCCATGAAGCTGACAGCAGGAATGGCGGGGCAAGAGCCGCTCCATCCGTAACCGGCCGTGTTGGGTTTGGTGGGCTGGCCGGAGCCGGTGACCCATGCATCGGAACCGGGCAAGGTGCCGGGATTGACGCTGCCGCCGGTGCCTGTCAGAGCGTTGCGAATAGCAGCCAGGTCACCACCATCACCAGAGCCGCCAGAGGCCTTTTCTAGTGCGCACGCGGTGCGCCACTGCATCAGGAGCGATGAGTACTCCATGGCGTCGCACTTGTCGCCGGTGCAGATAGGCGGTGTGTTGCACTGGCCGCCCGCGATGTTGCGGTTCCTACGCGTGTTGCAATCAATACGCCACTGGATGCGTGCTTGCCCGCAGAGGATAGCGGACCCACTGCACGATGGAGGGCTTTTGCAGTCGTCGCCACCGGAAAAGGAATCAGGCTCTTTTTCGCCCGGCTCGCCGCTTTCTTCATCGGGTTGGCCGTCGCCGTCAGAGTCCTTTTTGCAGGTGCCATCCTTGCCGCGAGCCTCGCCCTGCGCGCATTGGCCCTCACCGGGCAGGCACTTGCCGTCAGGCGATTTGATGTTGCCTGCGGGGCACTCGCTCTCTTTTGTTTTGCAGGTGCCGTCCTGCTGGAGAACTTTGCCATCTGGGCACGGCTCCGGCTCGCACTGCCCCAATGAGTTGGCCTTACTGTTGCCCGAGCACTTGCCCTCAGGCGGTTCGCAGACTTTGAGCAGGGCGTTCCAGTAGAAGCCCTCCCCCATGTGTTCGCACGTGCCCTTTTCATCTTCCTTGCACGTGTCACCGGTGGTGTTGAAGGTCATGCTGCCATCGGAATTGCTGTACCACACGCCGTCGCAGCCCTTTTGACAGCCCATGCTGCCGTTGCGCGCTTTGCCGCCCGAGGACCATGGGCCGGCACCGGTGTATGCCTCGCGCTTTGCGCAGGTGTTGGCAACGGGGTATGCAGAGAAGGCAGATTCTGCACCTCGGCATAGCTGGCTGCTCGCCGCTCCGTACGGCTTATATGTGCAGCGAAAGCCCTTCGCGGTACTGCCTGACGAAGCGGCAATGCACGCCTCAAGTATTGAGCCAGGCCCACCCAAATTACCGCCTGCAGGGTTCGCAGCAAGCCACGCACGAGTGGTTGACATGAATGCAGCACACTCAGCGTATGCCATGCCTTGATCACAGCTCTGCCACGTTCCGCCACCTACGACGAAGGCACACTGCTGAGCCGCGTGCGCGCGGTCGATACCAGCGCCACCGCCGGTATAGGCACCGGCGAGAATGAAGAGTGTGAGCATGACGCGCAGTGCGGCGCGCATCAGCTGAAGTCCACGAAGATAATTGCGCAGGCGACCAGCCATGCGCCGAGCCAGATCCAGCCTTCCATAACACGTCCCCTGCCCCGACATGGCGCGTCCCAAGAGACCGGCGGGAGGGAGTCGGCCCTGCCCGCCGGTGGTTGTTACAGGGCGCGGCGCACCCACTTGTAGACCGCGATGCCGACGAACACGAGGATCACTGCAGCACCGATATCGGCGACCGAGGACTTGGCCGATTCGATGGCGCTCACGACGCCGCTGACGTCCACACCGCCGCCGCCGCCCGAGGCCATGGCCGGGAGTGCGAGCATCGCGGTGGCGCCGGTGGCGACCAGGGCGGCAGTCTTGCCCTTCAGGGAATGGATGTACTTCTTCATGTGTTGCTCCTAGTGATAGATGGACTTGCGAATGAGCCGGAACGCGTAAGCCGCAGCCCACAGGAGCGCGATTTTTGCCCCTATCAACTGCGCATCCTCAACCGGCAGCTCCGGCAGTAGTGACGGCTGAGGAATCCAGACCACCGCCGTGCAGGTGCCCGTCGTGGCGTCGAAGTTCGCTTCTAAGCACGCGGGCATCAGCACGGCCATGGGTTATGCCTTTGTGGGGATGGACGGAGCAGACTTCGCGCCCAGGGGAACGAGGTCGACGTAACGCTTAAGCGTCAGGTCGCCGTACTGGCCGAGAGCGAAGGACTTCGGGTCGATGTCGTACTCACCCACCGGGTAGGCCGGACGCTGGCCGAGGCCGACGCGGAACGGCAGTTCATAACCGTTACCGAGGTCGAGGCCGGCCATCTGCGAACGCATGATGGTTTGGGTTTTCTGGTTGTGCTGCTCTTCGACGGCAGCAGACTTCACGCGGCAGATCGGCATAGTTCTTCTCTCACGAATTTGTGTAGGGCGTCACCCTTGGCAATACCGCGAAATCGTCCGGGGTGACCGTCTCGGAGGATGCGGGCCTCGCATACGTCAGACCACGAATGGCCGAACGCACCGCGCAGAACATTGAGTGCCGGGCCGACCTGGCGCTCCATCCAGAGCACCATCGCCTCGGCAGATACTTCGACTTGCTTGCGAATCGTTTTGAGGCGGGTACACACGCCTTCGATCAGTTCGCTCATCACACTGTAGGCACCGCGCAGATACGCGCCGGGATCAAGCAAGGTGTCCAGGGGAACTTCAACATGCTTGCCGTACAAACGGACCTCAGCACGTACCCAAGGCGACGATGCAAGGCCAAGCTGTTTGCCTTTCTCGTACACGCACAGCTCTTTGTGGCCTTTTCCGCCGACATAGAGCGTTGAGCCAGTGCCATGGCCCTCATCGGACATGAAACGGTGCCTGGGCGGGCAACCGCCCTCGCAGAAGTCACCGGCAGCGGCGCGCGCTCGCAGAGCATGCACGTTCAACCGGGTGCCTTCGTAATCGTCGTGGGCGCAATCCACGCGACTGATCCGCGCGCGAAGCATCGTGGCTTGCTTGTGGACGTGGGCCCAGTTCTTAACCCACTTGCAGCCTGCGCCGGTCAGGCTGACGCAGATGGTCTCCTTGTTACCGCTGACGCCGATGCGGCCGACAAGCTCACCGTCTCGGTCGATGAGAAACGCTGACAGGGCGTAGAAGTTCCAGTTCTTTTCCCGGAGAGCGCCTGCAACGACTTCGCCACGAAAACCAAACAGCTTGTACAACAGAAGCTCGATGTTGCTACAGCGAAAGTCGTCAACAACGGATTGGGGCATCACAAGGGTCAGGTAGTCGATGATCGCGGTTTGCTGACCCTTTTGGCCCGTGTTACTCCCCGGGCCAACCTCCGCCCCTCCCTGCCCCTTTTCACCGGTCGATACCGGGGAAAAGCCCTCGCTCGACGGCATGCAGGCGAGCATCAGGCGTGCGGAATCAGCCATGGTTGGCCTCCCGGATGCGAGTAAGACGGCGAGCGCGCAGGAAGCGCCGGACACGGAATTCCCAGCGATCAAGGTCGAAGCGGGCGAGCACGCTCACGGCTATGCAGACAATCCAGAGCATGCCGACGGCGCGAGTGATCTGATCCCACTGGTCGAGGGGGACAACGAGACAATCAGCCACGGCGCACCTCGGCCGATGCCTGGGCGACGAATGCGGCGTCACGAATTGCCTTGGTGCCCTGCTCTTCTCGGCGGTCGATACCCCACGCAACGAGACGAGCAATTCCGATCACAACGCTGAGCGCTGCAACGGCCGCTACGGCGAACATGTATCCGTGCATCCCCTACCCCTGCCCCCAGCCCCTAGAACCCCCGCCACGGCCTAGGGGAGCCGGGACGGGGTGCATCCACACGCGTGGATACGGAGCACTGTATAAACGGGCGTGGATGCCAATGTCAACAGGCGTGGATATGACGACCCAAGAAAAATTGATCGAAGGGCTGCGGCAGGCCTTCCCGGCTGAGTCACAGGCGGCGCTTGCCCGGCGCGCGGGCCTGAGCGTTCAGCGGTTCAACAACTACTGCACCGGCATCCGGACGATGGACGTGGACGCGGTGATTGGATGCGCTCAGGCGCTGGGATGGGACGTGCGAAAGGCCGTCGCAGACCATGAGATCGAGACGGCCCCTACCCCGCGAGTCAAGGCGCTATGGCGCAAGCTGGCCGCAACGGCGATGGTCGTATCGATCGCTGCGGGAATGGCCGCATCGCCTACTGCCGCAACGGCTTCGCCGGGTTCGGCTAAGGCCGGAATGTATATTATGTAAAACAGCTGGCGGCTGCGGCGAGGTACCACGCGGACCTCCTCAAGCTACCGCTGGCCGTGCTCTAAATTGATGTCCTCTTGTTCGCACATAGGGCCCCTATTTGAATTCAAAGGCTTCTGCTCTCCACAACGTTACCAGTTCCAACGCACGCCCACCTTGCCGTCCCAAGCATCAAACGCACGGTCAAAGCTGCGCTGATAGCCGATGTTCGCGTAGAGGCTGGTCGACGCACCCAACTGCCAGGTCGCCCCTGCGTTGAGCTGCCACCACGTGCCTTTCAGATTGGCTTCGAACGGCACGTAGCCCTCCGCCGAGGAGAACTCGGTCACCGGTTGGCCACGGAACTCATGCCAGCCATTGAGCCGCAGCCATCCGGTGAACAACCGCCGGATGCCGTCATGCGTGGGCTCCAGGGTCCAGGTGTTGGCCCACCGTAGGCCCAGACGGGCAGCGAGCGAGTCCATGTTGCTGAACCGGATCAGCGCGGCGGGGTCGCGTTTGTGGTCCCGGTCGATCCGCTGATAAATCACCTGCAGCTGCGGCTCGAGGATTTCATCTTCATCCTCCTCATCGATCTGGAACGGATAGCCTCCTTCCAGCGATGCCCCCCAGCCGAAACTGTCGCGCTCCAGCAGAATGCCGTTTCTCGAACTGGATTTGCCTTTGCCCCACGTCCCCTGCCAGACCGCATCCAGATACTGGCCTTCGTCCCAGTAGCGCGTCCAATAGAGGCCAAGTGAAGTGCCCTTGACCTGGTTGCGGCCGGCCAGCGTGCCATCGAAATGCGTCACATCGCTGCGCATCCTGCCCTGCCCCAGATACAGGCCAGCGTGGTCGCGCTTTCCGTCGTCATGCTCCACCGCATAGACATCCGCGCCAGCCTGGATGGTCAGAATGTCGTAGTCGTAGCGCGGGCTGCCACCGTAGATGCCGCGTCGGCTGCCTTCCACGTCACCGTTCTCGCCGATCACGCGCACCCAGGCGCCGTTGAAATACGCATCCCCGCGCAGGTCGGCGCGTTGACGCAGCTGCTCCTGCTCCCCTACCCGCTCGTGGAGGTTGCCGAGCGTGGCCCAGCCGTAGCGCAGGCCCATCGCCGGCAACGCGGTGTAGAGCGACACCTCGCTGCGGTATTCCGGTATGGGTGCCGGCTGCGGCACATACGGGTCCGGCTCTGGCGGCGCCGGTGACGGCGGCGGCAGCGGAGGTGGCTCGGGCGGTGTCGGATCCGGATCCGGCGGGGTCGGTCCCGGCGGCGGATCCGGGGGTGGAGGTGGCGGCGGAGGTGGAGGCGGCGGCGGTGCGGGACACGGGGGCGAAGGCGCAACCGGACCGTCGCAGTCGATCGACGAGCGCAGGAACCAGTCCTGCCCGTCGCCGGCGGCATAGCCGCCGCGGTGCAGCCGATACGCATACGGACCGGCCAGCACCGGCGCGCCGGTGAAGAAGGTATCCGGTGCGGTGGTTCCACCATCGAGCGCGGTCACCACGCGGATGCCGTCACCAAAGGTCAGCGCACCAGGGCCATCGGTATTGTGGATGTCCAGGCGGGTGCTGCCACTGGCGCTGCCGCCCTGTATGACCAGTTGGTCACTGGGCGAGCCATCGCTGTCCAGATAGGTGTTGAGTGCGATCACGCTGCCTGCGCCGCCGGCATACGAGGTGGTGTAAAGGAACTTGTAGTCGTTCGCACCGGCAGGCGGCAGGAACTCGATGCGCCCGTCATTGCGCACCCACTGCGACACCGTCGAGTTCTGCGGGATGCTCCAGGTGCTGCTGGCTTCAATGCCGGCATTACTCAGGTTCCAGGCAGCCCCTGTCCAGTGGCTGGCGGCCTGCAGCGTGATGTTGGCCTGTGCCGCAGAGTCCGCGCCGGCATCGCCCTGGAGCGTGCTGTTGGACGCGACCAGGTCCAGCAGGGTTGCTTCACCGGTGGCGCCGATGTCGGCAGCCCACAGCAGGTAGTCGTCCCCGCGGACCGTGGCGTCCTGCACGGTGGCACTCAACGGCCCATAAGCATAAAAGGCCGTTTGTTCGGTCATGAGCGAGCCACCGCGCATGCTGAACACGTTTTCCCAGCCATTGGACTGGTTGGCGGAGAGGACGCCATAAGCGGCGCCGGTGGCGATCACACTGGTGTTGGTGAGATGGACCTCGTTGTTGTCGGTGACCTGGGTGGGGCTGCCAAAATTGCGCATATAGATGGCGTCAGCGCCGCCGCTGTTGCGGACGGTCGAGTCGACAACGAAGACCTGCGCGTTCCCATACGTGCCGATGCCCACCGACCCCGCCCCGGACGTTTCGATGGTGTCCCCTGTCAGGTTGACCACACTGGCCAATGCACTGTTGGCGCCGGCATAGATGCCATAGCTCCCGGCCACCGGGTTGCTCCAGAGGGTGCCCGTGCTGTTGAGGGTGCCCGTGGCAACCACCGCGCCGCCCCTGACGGAGGTGCCCGAGGCAGTGCCGAAGATGGCATCCACCCCGGCCATGCTGGTGCCAGCCGTAAGCGCATAGCGCTGAGCGTTGGTTGGCGAGGTAATGCCGATGCGGCTTGCGCCGGCCAGGTTGACGGTCGAGTTTTCGGCGACCCAAACGCCAATGCCCACGCGAGGCCCGGTGACCACGAAGTTGCGCAGGCTCGCGCTGCCGCCCCGCTGTGCAACCAGACCGGTACCGGCCGTGCCGGTGGTGGCGGTGAAGTTCGCCGTAATGCCATCCAGCACCTGGGTATTGCTGCCGCTATCCACTGTGACGCCGATGGAGTTGGCGCCATCGAAGGTCAGCGAGAGCGGGCTGTTGATCTCCAGCTGCCCGCCGCCGTACAGATAGACGCCCATGGCGCCAGACTGCTGGAAGGTGAATTGGTTGGTGCCGCTGAGCACCGCCATGGCCATCGGACCTTGGACGCCCAGCCCGAACGAGTTGCCTGTCCTGCCGATGTACAGGCGATTGAATCCGCTCAACTCTACCCGCGCGGTACCGTCGACACCGATGCCGTTGCCCTGCGTGCCCGAGGAGAGCGCAGGATCGTTGTAGCGCATGTTGGCCATCTGGATCAGGCCCGCCGTGCCACCGGCCAACTTGCCGATGCCCGCGCTGGTGACATTCCCAGCAAAGACAGACACCGTGCCACCGTCGGCATACAGCGCCTGCCCTCTTCCGCTGACCCGGAGGTTGATGCCGCGGGGCGCAGAAATCACGCCGCTGGTCGCGTGCAGGGAGAGCGCATTGGACAGGACCGAAATCGCGCCCGAGGTGGCAAGCGGCGAGTTCATGTCCAGCAGCACGTCACCGCCATTGGCCCGCACGCCATCATTGTTGCCAGTATCGATCGTGGTGTTCCCCACGACCGTAGTCGTGCCGGACGTCGCGGTAACCGTGCTGTTGACCGTGCCGGGGCCGACCACCGCCTGAGCAATCGCGACAGCCGGTGCGACGAGGACGCCAGCCAACACTGCCCCGATGGACTGATACAGACGTCGCCTGCGCGTGTTCATGGTGACGTCTTGTCCCGTGAGCGGGGCGCCTGGCTCACGGGCGCCTGGGCAACTGCGGCCAGCCTTTTCTTGTGGGGAACTCGGACGGACCTACCGCCCGGGCCCTTTTGATGCGCCATCCATGATCTTCTCGACCATCGCGTCAATATTGAAGCTGGCCGACGGCTGCCGCGGCGGGATGAGCAATAGTCGCGCGGGCCAAATGCGGGCGAAACCGCAAATGTACTTAGATTCGCTCGGTATTTTCAGCGGACGCTAATGCGATTGTTCGGCACGACCGCCAATCTTGAGCCGCTTTACGGCGAACACCCCACCTATCATCAGGTCACCATTCTCCATGATGGTGGTGATCCCACCCAGGGCATTCCAACGACGACTGTCATCAGGGAACGCCCAACGCGACTTGATCTCGCCCGTCGACCAGTCCAGGCCGACATACTGATAAACGCCCTTGTCCTTGTCCTTGTGCGCTGCGTACAGCAGCCCCGTGGCGGCTGAGACTACCGGCACCATGATGTCGGTGTTGTCGACCTCATGGTTGATCCAGGCCTTCTCGAACGCGTCCTTGTCCGGGTTCCAGATGAACTTCTGTATGCCCATCGGTGCTGGCCGGGTGATGCCGCCGGTAAACGCATTGCCTGGGCCGGCCGGAAGCGGCTTTGGATATGTGCTGTTGAGGAATGCAACGCCGTAGCCGAGCACATTCGGGGACGGCTCGATGGTCATCTGGCTGATGTCAATCCGGATCTGGTCGGCGATGCGGTTGGATTGCGTTCCAGGCTTCTGCTTGAAGCCTGCCGGAATCGCGTCCCGCCAGAACGCCACCGCGTTACTGCCGGTTTCAGCAGCATCGGCAATCACGATGAGTTTGTCCGGGTCGCTTCCGAAGCCCATCAACGTCGGGGTGGTGCCCGAACCCCGGGAAATCGCGCCCATCGCCAATGCCTTTTCGCCGGGCATGGAATCGTAGGGAGACGACCATGCCCCGTCCTTCTCATCGGTGGACAGCGTCGTTCCGTTCCAGATCACCTTGTTCATGTGCTTCTCGGTGACCACATAGATGCCGTTGTTCTCATCGATCACGATGCTGTTGTCTACCGCCTCGCCATTGAACGTCACCGACGCCTTCACATTCAGATCCCGGTCCAGCACGATCAAGGCACCCGGGGCGGCTGCAGCCAGGAAGCCGTCGTAGGTCATGTTCAACCCGATGATGCGGGTAACCGACTTGGCGACGTCTGCGGGCAGCCCCTTGGCGACATCGGCGGTCTTGACGATCCGGGGCGGGTCACCGGCCACGTTGCCATCGGTTGTCTTCAGCACGTGTGTGCCACCGTAGACGCAGTAATGATTTCCGTCCCGATCAAACAGGTTGTACACCCCGTTGATACCACTTTCCATGTTGAGACCAGCGGCGCCGAGGCCCTCCAGCGCCCCGAGGATCTTCGTCTCATCCTTGGCACGATAAGCCGCGTCGAGCTGCTTCAGTGCGGCGTTAAGCGCGGCCGGGGTCGCCATCGCGGCGGACCTTTCAAATCCCGGGTAAGGAAGCAGCCCTCCCACGGCTTCGAAGGCATCGCCGGTTACCCGGATCTTCTGCACTCCCACCGCACCGCTGGCAAAGGCGATGACCTCCCCGCCCACGCGCTTCATGGTGGGATTGGAGGTTACCAGGGTGGGCACGGTCGCCACATCCGCCGCGGTGAGGTTTCGGCTACCCACAGGCCCGGCGATC
Source organism: Stenotrophomonas sp. LM091 (assembly GCF_001806305.1). Classification (NCBI taxonomy): domain Bacteria; kingdom Pseudomonadati; phylum Pseudomonadota; class Gammaproteobacteria; order Lysobacterales; family Lysobacteraceae; genus Stenotrophomonas; species Stenotrophomonas sp. LM091. The sequence goes on along the minus strand of NZ_CP017483.1, from coordinate 4,304,904 downwards.
AGCACGGAATCGGTGGCCGCTGGATTGAAGTGGGAGGTCGGGTAGACACTGTCCGCCAGCCACGGATTCGGCGGAGGCATGTTGGGCGGCGTTGCCGCCGGCTTGACGGCTGGGAGGGAGGCCTCGGCCGCCGAGGTATGGTTCTTGCTCGTGGTCTCTCGACTGCACGCAGGAAGCACCAGTGAAATCACCACAGCAAAATACACAGTCGGAGCTACACCCCAGATCCTGGTCGCCATCTGCGATTCCCTGAACGGCCTCGGTGGATGCCAGTCTCCGCGCGCCAAACCGCCCCCACCACCGCAAAGGCACTGTGGGCCGACCGGTACTTCTACTTAGCAAAGCCCAGGGGGGGGCTAAGCGGACCGCTTTCGGCCAGAAGCTGACCTCCCCACTACCCCTGGTGACGAGCCCTAATCCCCTGCCCCCCATGTCCGATCTCTGCCAAGAGCAGTCGTTGCGAAACGTAAACCGAAGGTGGGCCTAGTCGAGCTTTGTCGAGGGAGCCAGATCACCCTTTGACACTTCAGCAATGGCAGTCTCGGGTACAGCCGGTAGTGGCACTCGCATCCCGAACCTAAGCTGCCTCTAGTTCGCTGAATATCTGGAGCGGAATCCGCACCAGTAGCAAAATGCAAAGCGGGCACCCGCTGCTTCCGGCGATACCGCCCGGGCAGTGGCGTTACCTGCTGGTCGGCGAGAAGTTCTGAGCTCCGCGCGTCTTTCGCCACTGGATCCACGCGATCGCGGCGACGAAGAAGACGCTGCACAGGTAACTGCCTTCCGGCCCTTGCGCGCCACCGGTCAGGGTGTCGAGGCCTTGCGGGCGCAGCGCCACCAGCAGCGCCGGCAAGTGCGTATCGATGCCGGTGACGGGCAGTTCGAAGCCGGTGGCGAGCAACCAGTTCCACCCCGCGTGCCAGCCCATCACGCCCCAGATATTGCCGGTCCGCAGCGCCCAGGCGCAGGCAAACAGCGAGAACAGGAACGTGCCGAGCATGTCCCGGGGTGGCTGGTGCGGACTGAAATGCAGGAAGCAGAAAACGAGCGACAACAGCAGCACTGCCACCGTGACATTGGTCTTGCGCGCCACCACAGACAGCATCCAACCGCGGAAGATGACTTCCTCCACGCTCGCCTGGAACGTGAAACTCAATAGCAGCAGACCGATGTGCAGCAGGCTGACGGGCGACCGCCAGGCCTGCCCCAAGCCCGCCGCCTGCATGCCGCCAGCCATCCAGATCGCGACTACGACCAGCGCGATCGTGCCGAATCCAACGGCCAGTCCGCGCAGGAAGGTTTTCAGCGGTGCCGGACCGGTCAGTCCGATACTCGCCAGCGAGCGCCCTTCAACGAAGCGTACCCAGGCGAGCACGGCCGCCAGCGTCGGCGCGAAGCCGATCCACAGCAGCGCATACAAGCCAGCGAGACCGATCGGATCGCCGCCCGGCGTCGACCAATGCTGTGACTGCATCCACCCGTCCAGCGCGATCACCGGTACCGCGTTGAACAGGATCATCAGGATCGGCGTCAGCCAGGCCCAGGGCAGCCAGCCGCGGGCCGGATCGGGCGAATACAGCGCAACGGGGGTCATGCAGGGCACCAGGTCGACGTGATCGTCGCTGCAAGGTGCCGTCCGCGCGCGGGCGTGGCAACCGGTTTGCGACCAAGCCACAGAAGCCGCCGACGAATCTCCCGGATCGCCGACGAAATGGCGCTGAGTCGTCGCCCGTGGTGTCCGCTTTTGAAAAAGCTGAGAGCGGCGGCCGGTGTGAACTACCGCACCCATCCCAACTGGGAAGACGAACTCCTCAAGCTCACAGGGACCAAGGCGTCGACATCACGCTGGACGTGGCTGGCGGTGACGGCATCAACCGGTCCGTGCTCGCCACGAAGGCTGGGGGCAAGATCGCCCAGATTGGTTTCCTTGGGCGCTTTCGGGAAGCGGGTGATCAGGGTCTCCTGATTTGGAACAGTTCCGCGCGGGTCACTCTCTTCCCGCGCCTTTCGGCGAACCTGGACTGGCCTGGTTACGCCATATCCGCTTCCAGCCACAAGCAGACAAAGACGGCAGCCTGGGATTACTTCCGGCATTCGTCTCGACTCCGCAGCCGGATCACCATAGCTGCTCAATCACGCTAGAGGATGGCCGATGTGTCGCAGTGCGCTGTGGGCGGTGTTGCTTCTGGTCGCACCGTTGGGTGCCTACGCGTCTGCAACGAAGGCGCAGGCCTGCGAGGACGACGCATCACCCGCTTTACGCGGATCGCAGTGCGCCTCTGTCGATGTGCCACTGCGCCATGCTGACCCATCAGGCGAGCACATATCGTTGTTTCTGCGGCGCATACCGGCCAGCGCCGATCATGCCAGACGAGGCGAAGTCTGGCTGCTCTCCGGCGGTCCTGGTGAGTCAGGGGCATCCCTGTATCCCTTGATCCAGACCTACCAGCGTGCATTTCCCGGATTCGATCTTGTGATTCCCGACCACCGGGGCACAGGCCGATCTTCGCGGATCTGTCCCGTCCAGGAATCACCTGAAAGCCCGGAAGGCAGGGGGCTGGCAGGAACGGAATGGGGACCCTGCATCGGCACTATGTCCGCCAACCTGCAGCGGACGTCGGCCTTCTCCATTACCGAGGCCGCGCAGGACCTTGGCGTCCTGATGTCAGACGCGGATCGCGGCGGCCAGGTGCTGCTGTATGGCGTTTCTTACGGCACCCAACTGGCGCTGCGCGCGCTCCAGGTCAACGACCTTCAGGTGGATGGCCTCATTCTTGACGGACTGGTGCCGCCGGAAACCACTGAAAGGTTCGATCTCAGCCGGCGCACAGCGCTTGTTGACCAGGTAGGCCGGGAGAGCATGGATGAAGGTAGCCTCGAGCGCTATCGAACGCTGCTGGCGGCGAAGGATGCTGCTTGGCAGAAAGAGGTGCCGGGCGGCGATGTGCGTCGATTTTTCGCCGCGCTGCTGAGCTTCCCTTCGCTGCGCGATCGAATCCCGAGGATCGTGCAGGATCTTTCCGCTGGTGATGACCGCTCGCTGGTTGCCACGGCAAAAGACTGGAACATTGCGCTGGCGCAACTGGGACAGGGTGGAAACAACCAACCGGCCTTGCCGCTGGTGATGCTCATAGCCGCCTCGGAGAACAACGCTCGTCCGGAGCTGAGCCTGGCCACTGTCAATGAAGAGGCCAAGCACGCGCTGTTCGTCAGCCCCATTCCCGGCCTGCTGGTGAATGGCAGTGTTCCGCGCTACCCACGTGATGCATGGTTCGGAAAGAGTCCGCGCACCCTTCCGCGAACCCTGGTGATGCAGGGGACCCTTGACCCGAATACCGCGTACGCCGGCGCCGTAGAACACGCTGCCACGCTGGCTGGGTCGGGGCCTGTCACGTTCCACACGGTGGACCGCGGCGCCCATCTGCTTGCATTGGTGGCTCCACGTTGTTTTGTAGCGGCTGTCGACAGCTTCATTGACGGTGCCAGGATGAGCGAACACTGTGCAGAACCCGCGCCAGAGTGATGGCCAGGCAGACCATTGTGCCTGGACAGGAGCGCTGCCGCGGAAGCGCTCCCGGCAGTCGCCCGGCGCCACTCCCAGCAGAGCCCAGGCGTTCGCAGAGATTCCGCAGCTCAACAAGTAGTCATCCCGCGACGCGGTACGGTCGCCAGTCCCCTGCCCGCCCTGTGGCACGGGCCCACCAAACGGCCGCTGACCGAATCGCCCACATCACGATCCAGCAAGCCGCCCATGAGAGCCGGCAATCGGGGCCGCAATCGCCCCGGGAAGCTCATCCTCGGTCACTACCCCTTCAAAACGCGGACGAGCAAACCAGTATCCCTGCATCAGCTCGATGCCGAGATCGGAAAGGCAGCGCGCCTCGTCAGCGGTTTCTATCCCCTCGGCGATCACGTCAATTGCCAGGGCTGCACACATTGACACCACACCGGCAACGATGGCGCGCCGTGAGGCGCTCTGGTCGATGCCGCGGATCAAGCCCATGTCCAGCTTGACCATGTCGGGCTGGAAGTCGGCCAGCAGGTTCAGGCCGGCAAAGCCGGCGCCAAAATCATCGATGGCCGTCTTGAAGCCGATCCGTTTGTACTCGGTGAGGATCTCGGCCAGCCACTTGCCGTCGTTGATCTGCTCGCCTTCAACGGTTTCGAAGATGATCCGCTCGACCGGAAAGTCGTGTCGTCGCGCAGCCTCCAGGGTGGAGCGGATGCACAGTTCGGGCCGGTAAATGGCGTTGGGCAGGAAGTTGATCGACAGATGCGAGGGCATCTTCAACCGGGCGGCGATCTCGATAGCCTTGGCACGGCATGCCTGGTCGAACACGTAACAGTTATCGGCGGTCACCCGGGACAGCACCGAGTTGGCCGGCTCGCCTGCCGGGCCACGCACCAAGGCCTCATGGGCGAAGACCCGTCTTGTGCGCATATTGACGATGGGCTGGAACGCATAGCTGAACGCGAACGACAGCGGCTCGGCGTCACGACACAGCGCACATTGGGTACGCTTTTGGGCGGAGGGCATGCGCTGGGTTCCTGCACGCGATGGCGGGCGAGCATAGCCGATGCGTGTCAGGACGGCGTTGACGCCTGGGCGGTCACCCCACCGCGCTGCCGACTCCTGTGGGAAGTGTGGCCTTCACAGCTACCACGGCACCCCCAATGCAACTATGAGGGCCGCGACCTGCCCCCATCGGTAACCTATGCCCCACCTTCGTCGTCTTTTTGGCCGTTGGCTGCGTCTGCGTCGTCTTGTCCGTTGGCGCTGGCGTGAGCGCCAGGCCTCGGCGCCGGCCATCGAGGCCACCGAGGGCCCCCTGCGCGCCGCGCTGTACAGCGTTGAGCAGATGGAGGTGTACGGCCGCGCCCTTGCGCGCCAGCACCGGGTGCGGATGCGGCCTGGCGCAGAGCGCCTGCTCGATCGCCTGCAGGCAAACGAGCGAGTCCTGGAAGACGCCAACACGCTGCTCAGCAGCGTGGTGCGTGAACAGCGGCCGGTCACCCCCGCCGGGGAATGGCTGCTCGACAACTACTACCTGATCGAAGAGCAGATCCAGACCGCGCGACGCCATCTGCCGCGCGGCTACAGCCGTCAGTTGCCTTCACTTGTCGCCGGCCCCTCGGCTGGCCTGCCCCGTGTGTATGAACTCTCGATGCAGGCCATCGCACACGGCGACGGTCGCATCGATGCCGATACCCTGGGCCGTTTCATCGCTTCCTACCAGTCGCTTGCTCCCCTGAGCCTGGGCGAACTCTGGGCCGTCCCCATCATGCTGCGCCTGGCGCTGCTCGAGAATCTGCGGCGCATGGCCGCCCGGGTGATGCGCGATGGCACGGACCGCAGCCTGGCGGCGCAATGGGCTGAGAACCTCAATCGCGCGGCGTCCGACACCCCGACCGAGGTGGTCCTGGTGGTGGCCGACATGGCCCGGTCCGAGCCGCCGTTGACCGGTGCGTTCATCGCCGAGCTGACCCGCTCGCTGCAGGGACGCGGCGGCGCATGGGCGATGCCGGTCGCCTGGCTGGAACAGTGGGCCGCCGCGGCTGGCCAGCGCATCGATGAACTGGTCGCCGCCGAGGGGCAGCAGCAGGCGGCCGACCAGGTCTCCATCGGCAACAGCATCGGCAGCCTGCGCTTCCTCTCCACCATGGACTGGCGCACGTTCGTCGAAGAGATGAGTGTGGTCGAGCAGCGGCTGCGGGAAGACCCCATGGGGGTCTATGCGCAGATGGATTTCGGCACCCGCGACGCCTACCGCCACGTCGTGGAGAAGATCGCCCGCGGCAGCCGTGTCGCGGAAGAGCGCGTTGCCACGATTGCGCTGGACCTGGCACGGGCGGCTGTGCCGGTTGAAGGGCCGCGCACGCACGTAGGCTACTGGCTGGTCGGCGAAGGCCTGCCCGCCACCGTTGACGCCGTGGCCCAGGCAGCGCCGCGGCACCGCAAGGCACGGCAACTGGCGCATCGCGTGCCGCTTGCGCTGTACCTGCTGCCGATCATCCTGCTGGCGGTGCTGGCCACGGGTGGCCTGCTGGCCACCGGCGTTGGCTCGGCGCCCGTCTGGCTGGCCGCGCTGCTCGGGCTGCTGGTGTTCAGTGAGCTGGGCATCGTCCTGGTGAACTGGACCGCGACAGTGCTGGTCACGCCCAGGCCACTGCCCAAGCTCGATTTCAGCGAAGGCATCCCGGCTGCCTGCGCCACGGTCGTCGCGGTTCCGTCCATGCTCTCCAGCATCGATGGAATCGACGTGCTGGTCGAAGCGCTGGAAGTCCGCTTCCAGGCCAACCGCGATCCCCAGCTGCGCTTTGTGCTGCTGACGGACTTTCTTGATGCCGTGGAAGCCGAGACGCCGACGGACCATACTCTGGTTGCGCACGCGGTGGAGCGGATCGAGGAATTGAACGCCCGCTACGCGTCCGAACGCGGCGATCGCTTCTACCTGCTGCATCGCCCCCGGCAATGGAATCCGGGCGAAGGGGTGTGGATGGGCCACGAGCGCAAGCGCGGCAAGCTGGCCGCGCTCAATGCCCTGCTCCGCCATGGCGATGCGGCCGCGTTCATGCGCACCGTCGGTGACGTTGCGGCCCTGATCGGCGTCCGCTACGTCATCACCCTGGATTCGGATACGCAACTTCCGCGCGATGCGGCACGGGCGTTCGTCGCCACGCTGGCGCACCCGCTCAACCGCCCGCGCTTCGATCCGGCGCTGCAACGCGTCGTGGAGGGCTACGGCATCCTGCAGCCCAGCGTCGGCACCAGCCTGGGCACGCGCCGCACCTCGCGTTTTGCCAGGATGTTCGGCAGCGAGCCGGGCATCGATCCGTACACGCGCATGGTGTCGGACGTCTATCAGGACCTGTTCGACGAAGGCTCGTTCGTGGGCAAGGGCATCTATGACGTTGAAGCCTTCGAGCATGCGCTCGAGGGACGCCTGCCCGAGAACCGCATCCTCAGCCATGACCTGCTGGAAGGGTGCTATGCACGCGCTGGCCTGGTCAGCGATGTGCGCCTGTACGAGGATTACCCCGAACGTTACGTCGCCGACGCCAAGCGCCGTGCGCGCTGGATCCGTGGCGACTGGCAGCTGCTGCCATGGTTGCTGCCGTGGACACCGCGCCCGGGCTCGGCATGGGAACGCAACCGGCTGAGCCTGCTGTCGCGCGGCAAGTTGCTGGACAATCTGCGCCGGAGCCTGGTGCCGGTCGCCGCCCTGGCCTTGCTGGTCGCAGGCTGGCTGTATGCCGAAAACCCGGCGGCATGGACGGCGTGGGTGCTCGCGCTGTGGTTCGCGCCGCCGCTGATCGGCATGCTGCGCGATGCCCTGAGCGTTCCGGATGACACACCGCTCGAGGCGCACTACATCATGGTCGGCCGTGGCACGCTGCAGTCGTTGCTGCGCGCGTCCACCCAGATCGCCTGCCTGCCCTACGAGGCGCTGCTGGCCGGTGGCGCGATACTGCGCACGCTCTGGCGCATGGCCGTCACCCGCCGCCACCTGCTGCAATGGAACCCCTCCAGCGAAGTCGAGCGCCGCCTCGGCGGCGACCGCGGCGCGGAATGGCGGGTGATGGCACCGGGGTCGCTGCTGGCGCTCGTGCTGGTGGGGCTCGTGGCCAGCGTGCATCCGCAGGCACTGCCTGTCGCCCTGCCCTTGCTGCTGGCGTGGACCTTCGCGCCGGCATTGATGGCATGGCTGGGCCGGCCGCCGGCCGCGAGCGTGGCCGAGCTTTCCGTGACGCAGCGGGCCTTCCTGGGCCGGCTGGCCCGGCGTACCTGGTCCTTCTTCCAGGCCTGGGTACGCGAGCAGGATCATTGGCTGCCGCCGGACAACATCCAGGAGCATCCCTCGCTGGTGGTGGCGCGGCGCACCTCGCCGACCAACATCGGCCTGTCCCTGTTGGCCAACCTGTCGGCGTGGGATTTCGGCTGGCTGCAGCAGGATGCGGTCGCCGAACGTACCGCCCTCACGTTCGATACGCTGGACAAGCTGCCGCGCCACCGCGGCCACTTCCTGAACTGGTATGACACCGAAACCCTGGCGCCGCTGCCGCCGCGCTACGTCTCCACCGTGGACAGCGGCAACCTTGCCGGCCACCTGCTGACGCTGCGCCAGGGCCTGCTCGCGCTGGTGGACGCGCCGGTGCTGGCGCCGCACACGTTCGATGGCCTGGCCGATACGCTGGGCGTGCTGGAAGAGGAACGCCAGCGCCATCGTCCCGACGACGCGCACGTGGGCCAGGCACTCAACCACCTTCGCCAGCGCCTGGCATCAACGCGTACCGACCGCCCACGTGGCACGGCCCAGCTGCTCGCCCGGTTGCAGGAGCTGGCCGGCCTGGCCGATGCCGTACTGGCACAGTGGCCGGCACCACCATCGCCCGAACAGGGTGAGCTGCACTGGCCGGCCCTGTTCGCCGCCGAATGCCATGCAGCCCGGGCATCGCTCGCCGGCATCCCCTCCGACGCCAACGCTGCCGACGAGCCGGCGGTACCCAGCCTGCGCCAGCTCGCCGAGCTGCCCGGCACGGCCGGCGCGGAGGCGCGTGCACGCATTGAGCAGCTTCAGGACCTCGCGCACCGCGCCGGGCAGTTCTCGCTGATGGAGTACGGGTTCCTGTTCTACCGTACCCGCAACCTGCTCTCGATCGGGTACAACGTCGACGACCACCGCCTCGACAACAGCTTCTACGACCTGCTGGCCTCCGAAGCGCGTCTGTGCGCCTTCGTCGCCATCGCCCAGGGCCAGCTGGCGCAGGAGAGCTGGTTCGCGCTCGGCCGGATGCTCACCGAGGTCAACGGCACCCCGACGCTGCTGTCATGGAGTGGCTCGATGTTCGAGTACCTCATGCCGCAACTGGTGATGCCCAGCTATCCGGACACGCTGCTCGACCAGACCGCGCGGCATGCGGTGGAGGCGCAGATCGTCTACGGCCGTACGTTGAACCTGCCGTGGGGCGTGTCAGAGTCCGGCTACAACGCCGTCGATGCACGCCTGAACTACCAGTACCGCGCGTTCGGCGTGCCGGGGCTAGGTCTCAAGCGCGGCCTGGGCCAGGATCGGGTCATCGCGCCCTATGCCAGCATGATGGCGCTGATGGTGGCGCCGGAGGCGGCGTGCCAGAACCTCCAGGCCATGGAAGAACTGGGCTTCTCCGGGCGCTTTGGCATGTACGAAGCAGTCGACTACACCCCCGCCCGCGTGCCACCGGGGCAGGATCACGTTCTGCTGCGTTCGTTCATGGCCCACCACCAGGGCATGGGCCTGCTCTCGCTGGATTACCTGTTGCGCGACCAGCCGATGCAGCGCCGCTTCGTGGCCGATGTCGAGTTCCAGGCCACCTTGTTGCTGCTGCAGGAGCGCATACCGCGCATCGGCGTGTTCCATCCCCATGAGGTGGAAGCCCTGGGCGAGCACTCGGCCATGGCCGAGCACGAGACGGCCCTGCGCGTCCTGCGCGACCCGGGTGGCCCGCGCCCGGAGGTGCAGCTGCTCTCCAACGGGCGCTACCACGGCATGCTCACCCATGCCGGCGGCGGCTACAGTCGCCATGGCGACCTCTCGCTCATCCGTTGGCGCGAAGACGGCACCACCGATGCCTGGGGGTCGTTCTGCTACCTGCGCGACGTGGACAGCGGCGAGTTCTGGTCTGCCGCCTATCAGCCCACCTGCGTGCCGGTGGACAATTACGAGGCGATCTTCTCTGACGCCAAGGCCGAATTCCGCGGTGCGCGCCGCGGTTGCGAGAGCCACCTGCAGGTGGCCATCTCCGCCGAGGACGACATCGAGCTCAGGCGCCTGCGCCTGACCAACCGCAGCCGTCGCCAGCGCACGGTGGAGATCACCACCTACGCCGAAGTGGTGCTGGCACCCGCAGCCTCCGACGACGCACACCCGGCCTTCAGCAATCTCTTCGTCCAGAGCGAGATCCTGGCTGCCAAGCAGGCCCTGCTATGCACGCGCCGCCCACGTTCGCACGACGAAGTGCCGCCGTGGATGTTCCATCTGGTTGCGGTGCATGACGCAGAGGTAGTGTCGATCTCCTACGAAACCGACCGTGCGCGCTTCCTGGGTCGTGGCAACACGCCGCGGACGCCGCAGGCCTTGACCATCGATACCGACCTCTCCGGTACGGACGGCTCCGTGCTCGACCCGATCGTGGCCATCCGCGTCCGCGTCGTGCTTGAGCCCGAACAGACCGTCCAGCTGGACATGGTCTATGGCATCGGCGCCGACCGCGCCGGTTGCGAGGCACTCGTGGACAAATACCGTGATCGCCGGCTGGCCGACCGCGTCTTCGATCTGGCCTGGACGCACAGCCAGGTGGTGCGCCGGCAGATCAATGCGAGCCAGGCCGAGGCGTCGCTGTACGAGCGCCTGGCCAGCCACGTGCTGTATTCCAATGCGCTCCTGCGCGCAGGTGCCAGCGTCCTGCAACAGAACCAGCGAGGCCAATCCGGGCTGTGGGGGCATGCCATCTCGGGCGATCTGCCGATCGTCCTGCTCAAGGTCACCGACGCGGAGAACGTTGAACTGGTCAGGCAACTGGTGCAGGCCCATGCCTATTGGCGCCAGAAGGGGCTCAACACCGACCTGGTGATCTGGAACGACAGCAAGGCCGGCTATCGCCAGGAACTGCAGGACCAGATTCTGGGCATGGTCGCCGCCAGCTCGGAGACCGGCCTGCTCGATCGCCCTGGCGGCATCTTCGTACGGCCCGTGCAGAACATGAGTCACGAAGACCGCGTTCTGTTGCAGGCAGTGGCACGGGTGGTGATCAGCGACGAGGACGGTACGCTGGCCGCACAGGTGGGGCGTCAGCCCCTGCCCGTCCGCCGGATCCCGGCCCTGGTGCCACAGGTGGAGCAGCAGGAGCTGACACTGTCGATGGAGGCAACGCCCGGGCTGCCCGTGGTTGCCGACCTCGGACCCGAACCCGGCATGCCCCCCGGCGCCGGGCACGACGAAGAGCTGGACGACCCGTGGCCCTTCCTTCCGTACCGCGGCACCGGCCGATTCGACAACGGAACCGGCAGCTTCAGCGAGGACGGCCGCGAATACGTCGTGGTGGTGCGCGAAGGCGCCCCGACGCCCGCGCCCTGGGCCAACGTGATCGCCAACGCCCGCCTGGGCACCGTCGTCAGCGAGAGCGCACCGGGCTACACGTGGTTCGAGAACGCACACGAATTCCGCCTGACGCCCTGGCTCAACGATCCGGTGTCCGACACCGGCGGTGAAGCCTTCTACGTGCGCGACGAGGACACCGGCCGCGTCTGGTCGCCGATGCCGCTCCCGTGCCGGGGCATCGGCGCGTACCGTACGCGCCATGGATTCGGCTACACGGTCTATGAGCATATCGAGGACGGCATCGTCAGCGAGTTGTGGGTATTCGTCGACGTCACCGCCCCACTGAAGTTCTCGGTCCTGCGGTTGCACAACCTGTCGGGCAGGACACGGCGGCTGTCGGCCATCGGCTACGTTGAGTGGGTCATGGGTGACCTGCGTCCAAAATCACGCATGCATGTGCTCACCGAACGCGACCCGCAGAGCGGCGCGCTGCTGGCGCGCAACACCTACAACACCGACTTCGGCGGCCGCATGGCCTTCTTCGACACCGATGCCGAAGGCTGCGGCTGGACCTGTGATCGCCTGGAGTTCATCGGGCGCAACGGCGGCCTGCACGCACCGGCGGCGCTGCGGCGCGAACGTCTGGATGGACGGATCGGCGCGGGCCTGGATCCCTGCGCGGCGATCCAGGTGCCACTGGAACTGGCACCGGGCGACCGCAGTGAAACGACGTTCCGCCTCGGCGCGGGGCGCGACCGCGAGGAAACGCTCGCGCTGGCACGAAGCCGCCAGGGCAATCATGAGGCCATCGATGCACTGGACGCGGTGCGCATCCACTGGCGCAATGTGCTGGCCACGGTGCAGGTACGTACGCCGGACCCGGCGCTGGACGCACTGGCCAATGGCTGGCTCGTGTATCAGACCCTGGGCTGCCGCTACCTGGCGCGCAGTGGGTACTACCAGTCGGGCGGCGCGTTCGGCTTCCGCGACCAGCTGCAGGACGCGCTGGCCCTGATCCACACGCGCCCGGACCTGACCCGCGAGCACCTGCTGCTTTGTGCGGCACACCAGTTCGCCGAAGGCGATGTGATGCACTGGTGGCACCCCCCGCAAGGTCGCGGCGTGCGTACCCGCTGCTCCGACGATTACCTCTGGCTGCCTCAGGGCGCATGCCGCTACCTGGAGGTCACCGGCGACGCCAGCGCGCTGGACGAAGTGGTCGGTTTCATCGAAGGGCGCGCGGTGACACCGGAAGAGGAAGGGTATTACGACATGCCGACCCCATCGGTGCAGCGCGGCACACTGTATGCGCACTGCATTGTCGCGCTCGAGCGCGGCTGCCGCTTGCTGGGCGAGCGCGGCCTTCCGCTGATGGGAACCGGCGACTGGAACGACGGCATGAACCGCGTCGGCGACCAGCAGCGCGGCGAAAGTGTGTGGCTGGGATTCTTCCTGCATGACACGCTGCGCCGCTTCATCGTGCTGGCGAACGCGCGCGGCGATGACGCCCGTGCGCAGTGGTGCCAGGAGCAGGCCGACCGCCTGCGCCAGAACCTGGAACACCACGCCTGGGATGGGGCGTGGTATCGCCGCGCCTGGTTCGACAACGGCGCCACCTTGGGTTCGTCACAGAACGACGAGTGCCGCATCGATTCCATCTCGCAGAGCTGGTCGGTGCTGTCAGGCGTCGCCGCGCCGGAGCGTGCCTCGCAGGCGCTGGATTCGCTGTACACGCATCTGGTGCGCAAGGACGCCAAGCTGATCCAGCTCCTCGATCCGCCCTTCGACCAGACCACGGAAGACCCCGGTTACATTCGGGGTTACGTACCGGGGGTGCGCGAGAATGGCGGTCAGTACACCCACGCGGCCGTGTGGGCGGCGATGGCATTCGCGCAGCAGGGAGATGCGGTGCGTGCCTGGGAGCTGGCCGGCATGATCAATCCCCTCAACCACACGCTGGACCCGGCGGCGGTCCAGACCTACCGCGTCGAACCTTACGTATTGGCCGCCGATGTATACGCCGTGTCGCCGCACGTCGGCCGCGGCGGCTGGACGTGGTACACCGGGTCGGCCGGTTGGATGTACCGCCTGCTGGTGGAATCCCTGCTTGGCATCCGTCGCGAAGGCGATCGTCTGTCGCTGGCGCCGTGCCTGCCCGATCATTGGCCGTCATTCGAACTGAGCTACCGCTTCGGCCGCAGCCTGTATGAGTTCGAGGTGACCCGCACGGCGCAGGGTGAACCCACCCTGCATGTGGATGGCGTCCTGCAGCCGGACCTCACCGTCCTGCTCCGCGATGACGGCCATTACTACCGCGTTGTGCTCGACCTGGGCGCGCCCCCGGGATGAACGTGCGCGCCGAAATCCAGGTGCAGCTTGATGCGCTGGCCGACCAACTGGACCACTGGATGGCGCGCGTGCGCCACCCGGCGCAGTTCTGGCCGCAGTTTGAGCAGCTGACTGGCGAGATCCTCGACCAATGCGCGAACACGGAGAGGGACCACGCGCGTGCATGTATACAGGCCATGCTCGAACGCCACGCACTGGATCTCCCTTCCTGGCACCAGCGGGACGACACGCTCCCGCCGGGGACGCCGGGAGCGTGATGGCGCGAACGATCACGGCGCCCCGCCGGATGGCGTCGTCGCATTGCCCTCCTTCCAGCGCCACCGGCCGGGCAATGGCGCCTCGCCACACTGCCCAGCCACTCAGCGCCGCCTACACCGCCTCGACCTCCATCGCTGCCCCACCCCGCCGCTGCTCACGCCGGCGATGCACCCAGTAGTACAGCGTCGGCAGCACCAGCAGGGTCAGCAGCATCGCCGACAGCAGCCCACCAATCACCACCACCGCGAGTGGCTTCTGGGTCTCGGCGCCGATCGCGTGCGAGGTGGCCATCGGCAGCAAGCCAAACATCGCCAACAGCGCCGTCATCAGCACCGTGCGCAGGCGCTGCAGTGCGCCCTGCACCACGGCGTCGTAGAGCGCCATGCCCTGCTCGCGCAGCTGGCCGAACCGGGTCAGCATGATCACGCCGTTGAGCACCGCTTGCCCGAACAAGGCGATGAAGCCGATCGCCGCCGAGACCGACAGCGGAATACCGGTCAGCCACAGCGCCAGTATGCCGCCGATCATCGCCAGCGGTACGTTCGCCAGGATCAGGGCGGCACTGGTGACGTCCTTGAAGGCATCGAACAGCAGCACGAAGATGATCAGTACCGAGAGCGGCACGACCCAACCCAGACGGGCCATGGCGCGCTGCTGGTTCTCGAACTCGCCGGACCAGTCGATCCGGTAGCCCTCCGGCAGATCGATGGTCGCGTCGACCTGCCGGCGCATGTCGGCCACCACGCTGCCCATGTCGCGCCCGGCGATGAAGATGCTCACGGCTTTGACGCGCTGGGCGTTCTCACGCGAGATGTTGATCGCGCCGCTGGCCATGGTGAAGTCCGCCACATCCCCCAGCGTCACGGTCTGGCCGGAGGCCGTGCCCACCGGCACGGTGCGCAGGCGCTGCAGGTCGCGGTCGGCATCGGACAGGCGCAGGCTGATCGGGAACTGGCGCTCGCCTTCCCACAGCTGGCCGACCTCGCGGCCGCCGATGGCGGTCTCGATCACGGCATCGATGTCCTGCACGTTCAGGCCGTAGCGCGCCGCACGGTCGCGATCGATATCGATGCGCAGCTGCGGCAGGCTGCCGTCGCGGTCGATGAAGGCGCTCTCCACGCCGTCTACGTGTTTGACCTGCGCCAGGATCGCCTGGGCCTGGTCGGTCAGCACCTCCAGGTTCTCGCCGCTGACCTTGATCACCACCTGGCCTTTGATCTGCGAAATGCTCTCCAGGATGTTGTCGCGCACCGGCTGCGAGATCGAGAATTCGGGGCCGGGAATGCGCTCTTCCAGGAGGCGCTGCATCTGCGCCACCAGCTCGCGTTTGTCGATCTTCCGGGTCCACTCGGAGTCGGGCTTCAGCGCCACCAGTGCTTCGATCTGGTTGGCACCCTTGGCATCGGAGCCATCCTCCGGGCGGCCGAGCTTGGCCACCACGGTGGAGACCTCCGGGAGGGTCCGCACCAGGTCGCGGATGCGTCGGGACTGCGCCTGCGCCTCGGCCAGGCTGGTGCTGGGGTCCAGCGTGGCAGTCAGCCAGATCGAGCCCTCATCCAGCTCGGGCAGGAACTCCGAGCCCAGCCGCGTGCCCAGGGCCAGTGTCACCACCAACATCGCCACCGCGGCCAGCACGACCGCCCGGGGGCGCGCCATCGCGCCTTCCAGCCAGGGGCGGTACCAGCCGACCAGCCGGTTCATCACCGGGTTCTCGCCTTTCAGGCGCTCGCGGCGCAGCCACCAGAAACACAGCAGTGGCACCACGGTGAGCGCCAGGATCAACGCGCCGATCAGGGCAGACGTCACCGAATAGGCCATCGGTGCGAACATCCGGCCTTCCTGCCGCTGCAGGGTGAAGATCGGGATGTGCGCGGCAATGATGATCAGCATCGAGAAGAAGGTCGGCCGCCCGACCTCCGACGCCGCGGACAGCACGGTGGCCATGCGCTCACGCCTGTCGACAATGCCGGCCGGCATTGTCGACAGGCGTGAGACGATGTGCTCGGTCACGATCACCGCACCATCGATGATGATGCCGAAGTCCATCGCGCCCAACGAGAGCAGGTTGGCCGGCACGCCCCACAAGTGCAGGCCGAGGAAGGTGGACAGCAGCGCCAACGGCATCATCGCCGCCACGATCAGCGCCGCGCGGGCGTTGTAGAGGAACAGCCACAGCACCAGGAACACCAGTACCGCGCCCTCCACCAGGTTGCGGAACACCGTTTTCAGCGTGGTGGACACCAACCACGAGCGATCGTAGAACGGCTCCAGCGTGACGCCCTCGGGCAGGTGGTTGGCCTCTATCTCGGCCACGCGCGCGTGCAGCGCATCCAGCACCAGCGACGGATTCTCCCCCTTGCGCATCAGCACCATGCCGAACACGGCATCATCGTTGTCGTCCTGGCCGACCAGGCCCTGCCGGGGCAGCCCGGTGTCGACGATGCGGGCCAGGTCGCGTACCAGCACTGGCGTACCCTGTCGCTCTGCCACGACCACCGTGCCGATATCGGCGGGCGAGCGCATCAGCCCGACGCCGCGGATCAGGTACTGCTGCTGGCCGCGCTCCACGTAGCCGCCACCGGCATTGGCGCTGCCACGTTCGAGCGCCTCGGCGAACGCCTCCAGGCTGATCCCGCGATCACGCAGCCTGCCCAGGTCCGGTTCGACCTGGAACGTCCTGGCGAACCCCCCGAAGCTGACCACGTCGGCCACGCCCGGCACCGTGCGTAGACGCCGCTCCATCACCCATTCCTGCACGGTGCGCAGTTCGGTGGAACTCATGTGCGGCGCGTGCAGCACGTAGCGGTAGATCTCGCCCACCGCCGAGCTCATCGCCTCCATCTCCGGCTGCACGCCCTCGGGCAGATCCACGCCCTGGAGTCGCTCCATCACCTGGGCACGCGCGAAGTAGTCATCCGCGCCGTCGTCGAAGGTCAGGATGATCATCGACAACCCGAACTGGGTATGCGAAAACACGCGCACCGAGTGCGGAATACCCGACAGCGCCACTTCCAGCGGCATGGTGACCTCACGCTCGACCTCTTCGGCCGCGCGCCCCGGATGCAGGGTCACCACGGTGACCTGGGTATCGGAGACATCCGGGAAGGCTTCCACGGGCAGCTCGCGGAATGCCGCGAACGAGGCGCCGCTGAAGATCAGCAGCGCCAGCATGACCATCAGCGGCTGGCGCAGGCAGTACGCAATCAGGCGATCGATCATGGGGCGCCCCTGCCTGCCGCGGCAGTGCCGGCAGATCGGTCATCAGTGCCAACGTTCTGGTCCAGCACCTGTTGCAGCAGCAGACCGCCGTCCACTACCACGCGGGCCCCCGCAGGCAGCCCCTGCCCTACCCACAGGCGGCCCTGGCCCAGCTCCTCAGCCTGCACGGTGCGTCGTGCGAACTGCCCGTTGCCCTCGTCCACGAACACCACCTGCTCGCGCCCGAGCAGCAGCACCGCACCTTCCGGCACCGACACTCCACCGTCCATCGGCACGGTGATCTCGGCACGCACGTACTGCCCGGCCTTGAAGCGACGCTCGCGGTTGTCCAGTTCGGCACGCGCCTGCACCACGTGGCGCTCGGTGTCGATGTAATCATCGACGTGGCCCAGCACCCCCTGTGTGGGCTCACCGGTGCCAGGCGCCACACGCACCTTCAGACCCGGCGTGAGACGGCCGGCCAGCGCTTCGGGAACATCGATGATCAGCCACAGCCGGTCAGGATCGCTCACCACGGCCAGCGGCACCTCGGCATCGGCGGAGACGCTCATGCCGGGGCTCATCCGGCGCTCGACCAGGACCCCATCGATCGGCGAACGCAGCGGCATGCGCTGGTCGATGCCGCGGCGGCTGCCGAAGCCACGGGTCAGTGCCTGCAGCCGCGCGTGCTCGGCTTCGCTGGCGGCCAGCGCGGATTCGGCCTCGCCCAGTTCGCGGCCGGAGGCAACCCCGGCCTCATGCAGCTCACGTACCCGTGACAGTTCATTGCGCGCCTGCCGCAGCTCGGCCGCACCTCGCGCACCTTCCGCCTGCACCTGCCCGAATTCGGGGGAGGTCACCCACGCCAGGACCTGGCCTGCCTTGATCTTCTCGCCCGGCGCCGCCTCGATGCGTGCGATCTGCCCCGGCAGCGGCGAGCGCAGCATGCTTGAGCGGGTGTCATCCCAGGTGACGCGCGCCGGCAGCTGCAGCACCGACGCCGACCCATCGGTCACGGTCTCGCTGCGCAGCACCCTCAGTTGGGGGCTGTCGGCGGCAAAGTGGATCGTTGCGCCGTCCACCGTGGGCGCCGCCGCTGCTTCGGGGCCCGCATCGCGCGCGCAGCCACCCGCCAGCACAGTGGCGACGATCAAGGAAAGCAGACGGGCCGAGCCGGCTGTGCGCGAAAACGTCATGGGGTATGTCCTTCGGAAACGGAGATGGCCGCGTTCCAGCGCGCCAGGGCGGAGGCATGCGCCAGGCGCGCATCGACCAGGTCGGATTCGAATTCGCGCCAGCTGCGCCGCGCATCCAGCAGGTCGGTCAACGTGGCGGCACCGCGGCGATAGGCCAGTTCCAGACCCTCCATGCTCTTGCGCGCCGCGGGTCCCTGAAGCTGTTCGTACGCGGTGCGGCGTTGTGCGGCCGCCGCCAGTGCGTGCCGCAGCTGGTCAAGTTCAGCGGCGGCTTCGCGGCGCAGCTGTTGCCGTTCCAGCACGGCGGCGTCGTAGTCCGCCTCCGCCCGTTGCTGTTCGCCGCGCCAGCGCGTGGCGCCGCCCAGCGGCACACTCATCGACAGTCCCCATGTCACGCCGCCGATGTCGGCCGGCTCGCGCTCGGCTTCGATCCCGAACTGCACGTCGCGCCGCCGCTCGCTGCGCGCCAGGGCTCGCGCGGCATCGGCGGCGATCACCCGCGCCTCGGCCGCACGCAGGTCAACGCGCTCGTCCAGCGTGGCCATCGCAGCGGTTGCCGCCGAGGCCGGGCGTGGCCACTCGTCGTCGGCATGCAGTGCATCGTCCGCATCGCTGCCCAGCAGCAGCGCAAGGACATGCCGTGCCTCGCGCAGGCCCAGTGCGGCCTCGCGGGCGGCATCGGCCACTTTCAGATCATCCACCGCAAGCCGCGCGCGCTCGATCGGCGCCATGGCGCCGGTGGCGACCTGCCGGTCGGCAGCGGACAGGCTCTCGGCCGAGGCACGGCGATCTTCCTCGGCGATGCGGCTCAGTTCCTGTGCGGCCTTCAACCCGAAGTACGCTTCCCGCAGCGCCACCTGCTGCTGGCGGCGGCTATCGAGCAGGCCCAGCTGGGCCGCCTCGACCAGGGCATCGGCCTGGCGCATGCGCCAGCCCCGCTTGCCGCCGCGCTCCCACGTCCAGCCCAGGCCGAGCGTGGAATCCACGCGCTTGTCCTTCCAACGGCCCGGGCCGATCCCCTCCTGGCGGCTGATCTTGGAGGTGCCCACGCTCAGCTCGGGGCTGGGCCGGCGCGCGGCGCTCTGCGCATCGCCCTGCGTGCCGCGCAGTTCGATCGCAGCGGCCAGCAGGTCGGGATTGTGCTGCGCCATGACGCGCTCCGCCTCGGCCAGGGTAAGCGCGGAGACCGTGGCAGGCGCGATCAGCAATGCCGCGATCAGCGCGGCACATCGGGTGGTGGTATTCATTGCCGACACGGTAAGGTGCAGCGCTTTCGTCAAACTTTCCCGAACCTTGCGTCAACCTTGCAATGCGCATTCTGCTGATTGAAGACGACGCCGCACTGGCCGATGGCCTGGTGCGCGCCCTGACCCGCGCCGGTCACGCCTGCGACCCTCTCGCGCGCGGCCTGGCCGCGCCGTCGGCGCTGGCCAGCGTCAGCTACGACCTGGTCGTGCTGGACCTGTCACTGCCGGACATCGATGGCCTGGAGCTCCTGGCGCGGCTGCGGCAGGACGGCTTCAGCGTGCCGGTGCTGATTCTCACCGCACGCGACGGCGTGGAGGACCGCATCCGCGGCCTGGACAGCGGCGGCGATGATTACCTGGCCAAGCCATTCGCGCTCGGGGAACTTGAAGCCCGTCTGCGCGCGCTTGCGCGCCGCCAGTCCACCGCCCCCGCCCTGCGTCAGCTCGGCGCGCTGCGCTTGGACACCGGGACCCGCGAACTGCGCGTTGGCGATGAGCCGTTGGAACTCACCGCACGTGAACTCGCGCTCATGGAAATCCTGCTGCAGCAGCCGGGCCGGATCGTGGCCAAGCAGCGCCTGTTCGATGCGGTCTACAGCTGGGATCACGACGCCAGCCTGTCGGTAATCGAGGTCCACGTCAGCCGGTTGCGCCGCAAGCTGCAGGCAGCCGGCGCCAAGGTTGGCATCCGCATGCTGCGTGGCCTGGGCTATCGGCTGGAAGCCTGCGATGACTGAGGCGCCCTATAGCCTGCGTGGCGTGCTGCTGCGGCGCCTGTGGCTGCCGCTGCTGGTGCTGCTGCTGGCCAGTGCCGTGGGCTCGTTCGTATTGGCCAGGCACTACGCCGAGCAGGTTTACGACCGCTGGTTGCTGGACTCGGCCATGTCGCTGGCGCAGCTGACCGAGGTCCGCGGCGACACCGTCCACATGGAGATCTCCCCCGCCGTCTCGCGCATGTTCACCTGGGACACCGTGGACCGGATCTACGGCGAGGTAACCCGTGCCGACGGCACGCGCCTGTATGGTGCAGCCGTCCTGCCTGGCGGCACGGCGCTGCAGGCCGAAGGCGCCGACGACAGCCCGGCCCGCACTTACTACGATGCCGTGATCGATGGGCAGGACGTGCGCGTTGTGCAGGTCGCGATGACACCCCCCGGCGCTGGCGCCCCGATCCTGATCCGCGTGGCCGAGACCCGCACCAAGCGGCTGCGCCTGGAGCATCGCCTGCTGTTGGCGAGCATCCCGCTGCAGGGCACGATCCTGCTGCTGGCGGCATGGCTGGCGTGGTCGGGCACGGGCGCAGCGGCGCGGCACACCAACGGTGCCGCGCGACGGCTGGCCAGCGCGCCGCTGGATGCGCTGGCGCCACTGGATCCACGGGAGGCCGCGCCGCGCGAGCTGTGGCCGGCGGTGGATGCCTTCAACCAGCTGGTGAACCGGCTCTCGGCGATGCAGGACGCACAGCAGCGCTTCATCAGCAACGCAGCGCATCAGCTGCGCACGCCGCTGGCCGGCCTCCAGATCGAGCTGGAAAGCGCGCTGCGTGAGCAGGATCGCGCAGCACAGCGCGATGCGCTGGCCGGCCTGTTGCGTGGGCTGACCCGACTGCGCCATCTCACCCATCAGTTGCTGATCCTGAGCCGCTCCGAAGACAGCGCCGGCGCGATGCTGGCGATGCGCCCGGTGGACCTTGCCGTGCTCGCCCGCGATGAACTGGAACGGCTGATGGACCGCGCCGTGGTCGCCGGTGTCGACCTTGGCTACGAGGGCCCCGATGCCGGCGTCATGGTGATGGGCGAGCCTCAGCTGCTGCGCGAGACGATCAGCAACCTGGTCGACAACGCGCTGCGCTACGGCGCACTGGAAGGGATGATCACGGTCAGCGTGGAAACCACACGGGGCCAGACGCGCCTGAGCGTCAACGACGATGGTCCCGGCATCGATCCGTCTTTGCGCAGCCAGGTCACCGAACGGTTCTGGCGGGGCGATGCCAGCGGCGATGGGTGTGGCCTGGGCCTGGCCATCGTGGCCGAGATCGCCGAACGGCATCGGGCCACGCTGGGCATCGGCCACTCGACGCTGGGAGGCGCCCAGGTCACGCTCGCCTTTCCGTCGCGTCCTGGGTGAACGACGTTACTGCGTCCAGTACACGGCCTTGAGCGCCGCGGCCAAGCGGGATGCCGCTTCCTGCTGGCTGAAGGGTGGCGTGCGCGGCGGGTCATACACCTCCGGGCGCGTGCCGGCGACGACCAGATCGATCGCATAGCAGGCACCGTTGTGGACTGCGCGGTAGCTCTCGGCGCTGACGTAATGGCTCATGGCGGCATCACCAGCCGTGAAGTGGGTGAACGGCACGCCGCCGATATCGACCGAGGCCGATGCCGCAGGGCCCGTTGCTTCGGCCGGCGGTTCCAGGCAGGACGTGACCTGCTTTGCCTCACCACTGCGGCCGATCCGCAGCTCGCCTGCCGTGACCCGATCCGATCCCTCCAGCACCAGCGCCACCAGCGGCGTCCCCTTGCTGTCCGGCGGTGCAAACAGCTTCCAACTGGGCGAGGCCAGGTAGTCACGCTGGAAATCGAGCGCAACCCGCACCCCTGCCACCGGACCCACCGCAATGCCCGGCTTCGCTTCTTCATAGACAGGTAACGGCCGCTCGTCCGCTGCCGCGGCGGGCACTGGATCAGCGGCCTTCGCCGCGCCCGGATCGGCGCCGCTCGGCAGCGCCACGGGTGCGGCACCGCCCTCGCCCTGCGGCGAGCAGGCACACAGCAGCGCCGTCAAACCCGCCGCCATCCACCCTGCCCTGTTTCGGATCTGCGTCTGCATGAGAGGCTCCTCTGGCAATGGCCCCAGACTGCCTCGTGATCCGTGAACGACGTGCCACGCCCTGGGGCGCTCGCGTTGGTGCGGCTGCCGGCGGGCAGGGGCTCCCTCCCCCACCCGCCTGGCCCTTTCCCTCAGTAGTCGTAACTCACGCTGACCCGCAGCGAACGGGGCGCCTGACGCACGGTTGCCGCGCCATACAGCGGATCCGGCTGTCCCGGATCCAGCTCGGCGTACGGCGATTTCCACAGCGCCACCTGGCTGTTGAACACATTGAACACGTCCAGGTTGAAGCCCAGCCGACCATCGGCCACTGCCGGGCGGTAGGACACCCCCAGGTCAAGCTGCTTCAGCCACGGTAGGCGCCCCTGGCTCCCGGGAGGCGCCGGCTGGCCGTTGTAGAAGTGATACGCGATGCCGTAGCCGGATGGGTCTTCGAAGTCCGGCCCGTACGAGCCCAGCGCACTGAACGGCGAACCCGAGAGTACCTTCAGGTTGGCCGACACCAACCATTCCGGGGTGAGCTGGTAATAGCCGTGCAGCTTGAACTGGTGGGTATGGTCGTTGCTCTGTGGCCCGTTGGTGTGCTCCATCAGCTGGGCGTAGTCCCACGCCTGCGTGGTGGACACCGCCGTCTGGCCGATCCCCGAGAGCAACTGGCCTTCAGTGGTCCCGTAGCTGCGTGACCAGGTGTAGTCGCCGCGGGCATACCAGCGGCCATCGAACGGATGTTCCAGCGAGAGGTTCACCGCGTAGTAGTTGCGCTTGAACTGCGGGAAGCCCATTTCCGCGTTGCTCAGCGGAACCGTCACGTAATTGCCGCCGGTATCGACCAGGTTGAAGGTGTTGGCGCGGCCGGGATTGATCAGCCAGCAGCTGACCGGGTTGCTGTCCTTGGTTACGTTGTAGCCCAGGCTGCTGGCCTTGCCGAGCACCGCATCGATATCGCAGTAGTCGTCCACGCCGCTGCGCAGCACGCGGTAGGTCGCTTTGGCCCCGTACACCCAGTCCTGGCCGAGCGCCTTGCTGAAGCCGAGGATGAACTCATCCTGGTAGGACGGCTCGATGCCGGAGGTGGCCACGGTCTTCGCATCCGGCAGCAGGCCATAGTTGTTGTTGGCCGAAACAGGATCGGAGAACCGGGTGAGGTCTGTCGGATAGCCGTTGCTGTCGATGCCGCCGTAGGTGTAGTACGTCGAGGTGGCCAGCGTCGCGCCAGCGGCGTTGAACGCCGGGTTCAGCGGCAGCGCCAGGTAATAGCGCCCCACGTTGCCGAACACCTTGAAGCGGCCGTCACCGTCGACATCCCAGCTGAAGCCCAGGCGTGGCGCCCACTGCCCACTGGTCTGCTTGATGTACGCGTCGCCATCGCGGTTGAAATTCGTGAACTGGTCCAGGCGCAGGCCAAGATTGAGCAGCAGCCGGTCGGTGACCTGCCAGTTGTCTTCAATGTACTGCGCCCGCTGCGACGCCCGTACCGAAGCCAGCGCGCTGTAGACATACTGGCGTACGTAATAGCCGTCCTCGCCATTGCGGATGCCACCTGTCGCCGGCACGCCCAGGCCGGTATTGATCGGCACGTTCGGGTTGGACTGCCCGTAGATCCAGTAGTAGCCATCGGCCGAGGCGACCGAGCCGCGGTTCAACGCGCGGGCGTTCTGGTTGTCGATGCCGAGTGTGATGCTGTGGTCGCCCCACACGTAGTTCGCATCCAGGCGCAGGTTGTTGCTGCGGTTGCCGCGATCCGGATTGACCAGCAGCGACGTGGTCTGCGCGTTGGTGATCGGCGTGCCACCGGTCAGCGCCGGATTCTGCAGGTTGGGGCTGTTGAGGTAGGTCAGGCTGCCGTCGTAGGCCGGGTTGCCGATGTAGTCATCCGTGCGCATTTCGCCGTATTGCGCGCTGACGGTGAGCCGGTCGGTCAGATAGCCGGTGTACTTGGCCGTCCACAGGTCGCCACCGGTCTTGGTGGTGTCGTCCGTGCCACGCTGGGCGCCACGGGTGAGCGTGTCGTAGTCATAGGCGAAGATGTCGCCACGGTATACATTGCGGCTGGAGGCGCCGGTCAGCTCCAGCAGGTGATTGTCGGTGATGTTCCAATCCACCTTGGCGTACCAGCGGGGGCGCTCGTACTCGTAGCGGGAATAGGAATTCGTCGCCTCCACGTTCTTGACATCCGTGCCTTCACGGCGCTCCAGCTCGTAGGAGCCGAAGAAGAACAGCCGGTCTTCGATCAACGGGCCGCCGGCATAGATGCTCTGCGTGCTGACCCATTCGCGGTCCTTGCTCTCCGGCGCATACAGCGCGCCATCGCCGGGATAACGCACATCGTCCTTGTCAGCACGCGTGGATGCCGGCTCCCAGGTGGCCTGGCCGCCAAAGTGCCACTGATTCGTTCCCCGCTTGCCGACCGCATTGATCACGCCACCATCGGAGCGGCCGTACTTGGCGCTGTAGCCACCGGTGTAGATCTCCTGCTGGTCGATGCTTCCGTACGGCAAGGTCAGCCCGCCCAGACCGCGCAGCGGATCGGTGCTGTTGAAGCCGTTGATGTAGTAGGCGTTCTCCGCTGCGGATGAACCGCCAAAGCTGACCAGCTGGGCGCCGGTTGGGCCAGCGTAGGTGCCGTTGCCGCTGTTGCCGATCACGCCGGGTGCGAGCTGGGCGATGGCCTCGGCCGAACGGCCCAGCGGCAGCCGCTGCAGTTGCTCTGCGGTGATGACCGTACGCGAATCCACGCTGCTCACATCGATCGCGGCGGCGGCACGGTCCGCGCTGACCTGGATGCCATCCAGGCGGGTGACATCGCCGAACGATACTTCGGTACTGGTACCAACCGTCAGTGCGACGTCCTGGCGGGTCTGCAGCACCTTGCCGTCGGCGTCGCGCGCCTCGACCAAATACCGGCCGAGCGGAAGCTGGCTGATGGTATAGCGACCGCGCGCGTCGACGGTCACTTCGCGGGTGAGGCCGGTATCGCTGCGAACGAAAATACGCTGCGCCGATGGCGGCGCCTGGCCGGCGATCGCACCGGTGGTGGACTGTGCATGCAGGGTCGGGGAGGCGGTGGCTAGCAACACCGCCAACGCCAGCAATCGCGGGCGCAGGGAAGAACGAGCTGTCGTCATCGAAGGTCGTACGGGTAGTGGGGGAAGCCATGTCTGTGACCGCCTCGGGGCGGAACGGACATCGCACATTCATTAACCCCGCTCGCGCCCCAATGCAGAAATGCGCAGGCGTTATGTGGTGTTTGCCGATGGCGATATCGACAACGACGAAACCATGACACGGGTCACCGCTCAGGCAGGTTCTGCGTGGTTACGCGTAGCGGGCGCAGGTGTGCGGCGCGTGACTCATCACTGCTGGGTCTGCCGTCATGAGCAATCTGCATCAGTGTCAGCTCACCCGCGGCCGCGCGGCTTCCTACAATCGAGCCTGTCTGCTGCCCTCTCCAACTGTCTGGATGTCCTGATGCGCCTTGCTCTGTCCCTTGGTCTGCTGGGCGTGGTTGCCCTGCTGCCGGCCTGCACGCCGGCCCCCTCTCCCGCTGACGCTGCGGCGCCCGCGGCTACCGCACCGGCACCTGCGGAGATCGCCTGGCGCCATGGCGACGTCGACGACGCGTTCGCCGAGGCGCGCGACAGCGGCAAGCCCGTGCTGCTGTACTGGGGCGCGGTGTGGTGCCCGCCCTGCAACCAGCTCAAGGCCACGCTGTTCAAGGATCCGGCCTTCATCGCGCTGACCCGTCAGTACGTGCCCGTCTATCTGGATGGGGACGAGGAAGGCGCACAGGCCTGGGGCGAGCGCTTCGGCGTGCGCGGCTATCCGACCCTGATCGTGCTTGACCCGCAGCGCAACGAGCTCACCCGCCTGGCCGGTGGCAACGACAGTGAAGCCCTGACCCGCGCCCTCACCCTGGCTGCCAGCCGTCGCACCGCCGTGAGCGAGGTGCTGCAGCATGCCTTGACGGCACCACAGGATGTCAGCGCGGAGGACTGGCGCGTGCTCGGCGATTACGGCTGGGAAGTGGATGCCAATCGCCTGGCGGGCGAGCGCGATGCAGCGTCACTGCTGCAGCAACTGGCCACTGCTGCGCCCGAACCGGCGCTGCAGCGGCGGTTCGCGTTGCTGGCGCTCGGTGCAGGCAAGCCGGCCAACGCGCCGACCGCCGCGCAGCGCGACAGCACCCGCGCCCTGCTGGATGCCGTTCTCGCCTCCCCTGCGGAAGTGCGGGCCAATCGGGACCTGCTGGGCTATCAGGGCCCTGCCCTGGTGGCCGGCGCCAGTGCCACCCCGGACCAGGCCCAGCAACTGGGAACACAGCTGCTGGGCGCGCTGGATGCCGCCGATCATGCCCTCGGCAACAAAGCCGATGCGCGGCTCGGCACCGTCATCACCGAGCTTGCCCTGCAGCGCCAGCAGCATCCCGACCAGGACATTCCAGCGGCACTGAAGGCCAAGGCGCAGCAGCGTGTCGCGGCCGCCGATGCCGCCGCGACCACACCACACGAACGCCAGGCCACGATCAGTACCGCCGTCTATGTACTCCGCCAGATCAAGGACGATGCCGCGGCCGAGAAGCTCCTGCTGGCCGAGCTGGACCGCAGCCAGACACCCTATTACTACATGCCCGAACTGGCCGAACTGGCTGAAGAGCGTGGCGACAAGGCCTCTGCCATCTCCTGGCTGCACAAGGCCTACCAGGGTGCGCAGGGACCGGCCACGCGCGTACAGTGGGGCGTTCTCTACGTTGAGGGGCTGCTGCGCTTGAGCCCGGACGATGCGCCGGCGATCGAGACGGCCGCCACCGAGGTCATCGCCGATCTGGCTGCCCAGCCAGCCGGCTACCACCAGCGCACCCGCCAGCGGTTTGAACGGTTGGGCAGTGCGTTGCAGGCGTGGGGCCGCGACCATCACGGCGCGGAAAGCCTGGCCCGGCTGCAGGCACGGATGACCGAAACCTGCGCGAAGGCCGCCAGCTCGACCGACAGCAGCGCAGGCTGCGAGCGGTGGCTGAAAAGCTGACCCGGCAGGTCAACCCTTCGTGAGGAGCAAGGCGCCGCCCGTCGTTGGGCGGCGACCTCCAACGAGAGCATCAGCGGCGCGGATGCGCCAGCGCAAAGTCCAGGCCGGCGCATACCGCCGCGACCTGCGCATCGTTGCATTCCTGCGGCGACGTCCGCGGGCTGTCCGGGTAGACCTCGGTGGTGGTGGCGTACAGCGCGTCGGTGAAGCCAGCGCAGGCGCCGATCGAACGCGATTCGCCCCAGACCACGCCCGGCGACTGCAGCGGCATGCCGATCAGCTCGCCATTGGCATCGGCCGGGGCGATGTGCGTGATCTTCTCCACTGCGGCGATCAACGCCTGCTGGAACGCCGGCTGGGGATCTTCGCTGTTGCCGATCACGTAGAAGCCATCGGGAATGATGTCCGGCACCAGGGCGATGCCATCGCGGGCGCAGCGCGCCGGATCGAACTCATGCAGGTCGCTGTCGGTCGTTTCGTGCAGGTCCAGGTGCACCAGCAGGTCATCGCCACGCGCGGCCATCCAGCGCATCAGCGACGCCGCTTCTTCGATCTGGCCATCACCACGGAAGCTGCGGTTGGGATCGATCGCATCGGGATTCCAGCGCTGGATGCGCTCATAGCCCCACGGGCTGACGCAGGGCGCCACGATCAGATTGATACGGCCTGCATACGCCTCGGCGTTCTGATCCAGGAACTGCAGCGCGCCATGCACGCCGCTGGTTTCGTAGCCGTGCACGCCACCGGTCACCAGCGCGGTCGGCAGTGCCGGATCCCACTCATGGCTGACCACCGCAAACAGCGGGTAATGATCCGGCGCGTAGTCCAGCTGCCCGTACTGCACCACATCGAAACGCTCGCCCAGGCGCTCGAGCGCGGCCACGACATCGTCGTGGTAGCTGCGCTGGCGCTGCTGGGCTGCGCGCCACCGGGCGCGTTCGGCGTCACCCCAGGGCTGGCCCGGCGTGCCGATGGGATAGAAATGCGTATTGCTCATGGTGGTACTCCAAGGATGTCATCCGGTCGCCGGACAGCTCACGCCGTCAGCGACACTGCACTGGATATTCTATCTGTGGCCGTGTGCATCCGGCTGTGCGGACTCCCAACGCTGACAGGTAAAGGGAGCCGGTTGCCCGGCTCCCTTTCCGTTCCGCTTTGGCCGTCAGGCCGTCTGCGCCGCTTCATACCCGTTCAAGCGCATGTCGCTGGACGCGCGCCCCTGGGTCAGCGAGCGCAGCGACGTGGTATAGCCACCAAGCCGCGCCAGCGGGGCATAACCCAGCACCTCGGCCTGCCCATCCTGGTCCTCGATCGAGGCCACCCGCCCACTGCGGCGGTTGAGGTCGCCAACCACATCGCCGACGTTGCCCGACGGTGCACGGATGGCGATCTCCATCACCGGTTCCAGCAGCTGCGTGCCCGCCTGGGCCAGCGCCGCTTTCACCGCTTCACTGCCGGCGCGATGGAAGGCCATGTCCGAGGAGTCCTTGACGTGGGTCTGTCCGTCCACCAGCGTCACCTCGACACCGACCACCGGATGCCCCAGCGGACCTTCGCCCAGTGCGGCACGCACGCCCTTCTCCACCGCATTGACGAAGCCACGCGGAATCGCGCCGCCCACGGTGCGATCGACGAAGGTCACCTCGCCATCCTCGCGCGGGGTGAGGTCGATCAACACCTGGGCGAACTGGCCCTGGCCACCGGTCTGCTTGGCGACCTTGCCTTCCACCCGCTGCACGGCGCGCTTCGGCGTTTCCTGGTAGGCCACGCGCGGCTCGCCGGTGCGGATGTTGACGCCCCACTCCGTGCGCAGGCGCTCGACCATGACCTCCAGATGCAGTTCGCCCATGCCCCAGATCAGGGTTTCACCGCTGTCCGCATCGGTCTCGACGCGGAACGACGGATCCTCCTGCGCCAGGCTGGCCAGGCCTTGGCTGATGCGGATCAGGTCGGACGCCTTTTCCGCGGTCAACCGCCACGCCAGCACGGCCTGCTGCGCCTGGATCGTATCGAGCAGCAGCGGGCGCGAGGGCGCACTCAGCGTTTCACCGCTGACCGCATCCTTCCAGCCCAGCACCGCCACGATGTCACCGGCCACGGCCTGCTTGATGTCGTGGGTCTGGTCGGCCTGCACCCGCACCAGGCGGCTGACGCGTCGCCCGTGTACGTGCTGCGAGCTGGCCAGTGCGTCGCCCACCTTCAGCGTGCCCGAGTACACCCGCACGAAGCTCAGCGCACCGTGGTTCTGGTGCGTGATCTTGAACAGCAGCGCCGCGAGCGGGCCATCCGGGTCGGGCGGCAGCCGCACGTCGGTGCCGTTCTCCGTGGCGACCACCGCTGGCCGATCCACTGGCGAAGGCAGATAGTCGACCACCGCATCCAGCAGCGTCTCCACGCCCTTGCTCTTGAACGCCGAGCCTGCCAGTACCGGCACGCCCGCACCCGCCAGCGCGCCGCGACGGATCGCCGCGCGCAGTTGTGCGTTGTCGATCGCCTCGCCTTCCAGCCAGGCCTGTGCCAGCACGTCATCGGCATCGGCCACGGCTTCGATCAGGGCCTCGCGCTGCGGCAGCCACTGGGCAGCCTCATCGGCCGTCCAGGCGTGACGCAAGGCGCCGCCCTTGTCGTCCCACTGCACGGTGCTGCGGTCAACCAGGTCCACCCAGCCGCTGAACTGGCTTTCGGTGCCGATCGGTACGCCCAGCGCCCACGGGGTGGCGCGCAGCTTCTCGCGCAGCTGCGTGAGCACGCGCTCGAAGGAGGCACCGGTGCGGTCCATCTTGTTGACGAAGGCGATCAGCGGCACCCCGTGGCGACGCGCCTGGCGCCAGACCGATTCGGACTGGGGCTGCACGCCGTCCACGGCGGAGAACACCGCCACCGCGCCGTCGAGCACGCGCAGGGAACGTTCCACTTCGATCGCGAAATCGATATGGCCCGGGGTGTCGATCAGGGTCAGGTGATGGATCGGCTCATCGCGTGGCGCCCAATGCGCCTGCACGGCGGCTGCGCCGATGGTGATGCCGCGGTCGCGCTCGATCGCCGAAAAATCGGTGGTCGCCGCGCCGTCGTGGACTTCGCCGACGCGATGGATCTCGCCGGTTTTCCACAGCAGGCGTTCGGTGAGCGTGGTCTTGCCGGCGTCGATGTGGGCAATGATGCCGAGGTTGCGCCGGAGGGAAAGGGTCTGGTGCGGGGTATGGGTGTTCATGGAATGGGTCTCGCTGCCAACATCAAGGAGCCGCACGCCGCCGTTGGCTAACGGGCGTGCGGCCAGGTTTGGGGCTCGGCGATCTGGTGCATGGCACGTTCTCCTTCAAACAGTTCTGGTACGTGGAAACGAAAAGAGCGCCCGGTGGGCGCTCTGCTTGGGGTCCAGGGTGGCCGGTATTCCGGTCAGCAGCCTCGCACTCCGATTGGCAGACGCGCCCGTACCGCGTAAACGCGGGTCAGGGTAAAAAACGTCAGAAGCGGCATCGAAGTCATGGGGTCACCTGGGGTGTAGCCGGCATTGTAGACCTCTGATGGGCCGCCACAAGCCCTCATTGGATGCATCGGCGCAACAATGAAGTCCACTTGGTCCACATGCCTGCCATGGATAGGACGGCAATGGTTGCCGCCCATTCGAACATGCGAATGTGTCGCAATTGCGTATGCGGCGCAAATCCTTAAAATGGCGGCTTATGCGTCGCTTCGGCGACGCCCGCGAGGCCGGCACTGCCGATGAGGCATCGAGCCGGCGCCCGCGCCCCTTCCTCCGCGTTGTCGAGTTGTTGCCCATGTCCTGCTCTCTGCCCCTGAATCCGCGCCGGTTGCGCCCCAACCTGCTGGCCCTGGCCTGCGTGGCCGCCGCCCTCGTCCCCGCCGCGCACGCCCAGACCGCCACCGATCTGGATGCCGTACGCGTCAACGCCTATCGCGCCGCCAACAGCACCAGCGGCGCGACCAAGACCAGTACCGCCCTGGCGGAAACGCCGCAATCGGTATCAGTGATCGAGCGCGCCGAGCTCGACGCCCGCGGCGTGCAGTCGCTCAACGATGCGATGCGCTACGTCGCTGGCGTCAGCCTGGAAAGCTCGGGCATCGACAACCGCGTGGACGACTTCCGCATCCGCGGCTTCGATGCCGGCAGCTGGTCCAACAACGTCACCCTGGACGGGATGCGCGCGCCGCAGGGCAGCCAGTGGAACCGCAGCATGTTCGACAGCTGGAATCTGGAACGCGTGGAAGTACTCAAGGGTCCGTCCGCCGTGATGTATGGCCAGGTGGCCCCCGGCGGCATGGTCAACCAGGTCAGCAAGACGCCGATGCCGGACCAGGCGCAGCAGCTGCGCCTGGGCGTGGATGCGAATGGCCAGTACAGCGCCGCCTTCGACGTCGGTGCCGGCACCGCGGGCGAGGATCACCTGTTCCGCCTGGTCGGCCTGTATCGCGACGGCCAGACCCAGATCAAGCGCACCGAACAGCAGCACTGGTTCCTCGCCCCCAGCTACACCTGGCAGCTTGCCGAACGTACCCGCCTGACCCTGCTGGGCATGTACCAGAAGGACGATGGCGGCTCGACCTACCAGTTCCTGCCGGCTGCCGGCACGCTCAACCCGACGGCGTCGGGCTACATGAAGAACAGCACCTTCATTGGCGAGCCGGACTGGAATACCTTCGACCGCACCCTGTGGACCGCCGGCTGGATGTTCGAGCACCAGTTCAACGACCACCTCACGCTGACCCAGAGCGCGCGGCGCACCCATGTCGATTCGCTGTTCCGCAGCGTGGTCACCTTCGGCGCACTCAACGCCGATGGCCGCACCCAGAACCGTCGCGGCGTGATGGGCACCGGCGACTCCGATGGCGACACCTTCGACACCCGCCTGCAGGCCCGTTTCAGTACCGGCGCGGTGGATCACACCGTACTGCTCGGTTGGGACTGGCAACGTGCGGACTGGGAGGGCGTGCGTAGTGCCATGAGCAGCCCGCGCCCGATCGACATCTTCAATCCGGTCTATTCGACCTACCGGCCGACAGTGACCACGGAAACCCCGACCGCCGGCATCAACCGGCAGAGCGGCGTGTATCTGCAGGACCAGCTGGCGCTCGGCAACTGGCGCATGACCCTGGGCGGCCGCTACGACTGGACCAAGGACGACAGCAGCAGCGCCAACCGCAATATCGCCACCGGCATCTCCACGCCGGGCGGGCGCAATGTGATCAAGAACGAGGCCTTCACCGGTCGCGCGGGCGTGCTGTACGTATTCGAGAACGGGCTGACCCCGTATGTGAGCTACGCCGAATCGTTCCAGCCCTCGACCAAGTCGCCGTTGGACAGCTTCACCCAGACCGCGTTCGAGCCGGTGACCGGTTCGCAGTGGGAGGCGGGGTTGAAGTACCAGCCCGCCTCGGTGGACGGCCTGGTGACGCTGTCGCTGTACGACCTGCGCCAGCAGAACATGATCGTGGACGATCCGGTGGCGTCGCATCGCAACTGCGGCGCCACGGGCACGGCGACCTGCTCAATCCAGGGCGACGAAGGACGGGTGCGCGGCATCGAACTGGAAGGCCGGATCACCCCGATCGAGGGCTTCAGCCTGATCGGCGCCGCCTCGCGGATGGACTCGGAGATGACCCGCTCGGCGCCTTACAAGGGCAAGGAACTGGCGATGGTGCCCGATTACAGTGCCTCGTTCTGGGCGGACTACACCTTCCAGGCCGGTGCACTGCAGGGCCTGAGCCTGGCGGCGGGCGCGCGCTACAACGGCGTGAGCTACGGCGACAGCGCCAACCTGTACCGGATTCCGTCCTACACCCTGTTCGATGCGGCGATCCGCTATGACGTGGGCCAGATCGGTGGCACCCAGGTGCAGCTGGCACTCAATGCCAGCAATCTGTCCGACAAGCGTTTCGTGTCGACCTGCACCGGCGTGTCGTCGTGCTACTACGGCAGCGGCCGCACCGTGATGGCAACCGCGCGCTTCGGCTGGTAACCGACCCTCCCGACAACGGTAGTGCCGGCCGCTGGCCGGCACCCGTCATACCTTCAACGCGCCGGGAGAAATACCCGGCGCTAGGGATCGGTCACCACGACCAGCGGGACATCACGCTGCGGGTGACGCAGCACCAGCACCGGTTGCTGGTAGACCCGCTCGATATGCTCACGGGTCAGCACCTCGGTCGGTGTGCCATCGGCCGCCACGCGGCCCTGTTCCAGCAGCACGATCCGGTCGGCATAGGCGGCGGCCAGATTCAGATCATGCAGCACCACGATCACGCAGGCGCCGGCATCGGCCAGTTCACGGACCGCGCGCAGCGTGCGTTCCTGATGGCGCAGATCCAGTGCGGCGGTGGGTTCGTCCAGCAGCAGCACCGGCGTGTCCTGGGTCAGCACGCGGGCGAAGGTCGTGCGCGCCGCCTCGCCACCGGACAGATGCTCTACCTCCCGCTCGATCAATGCATGCAGGTCCGCACGCGCCAGCGCGTCGGCGATGCAGGCTGCGTCTTTCACCGGATCCGGCGGATGCGGCAGGCGGCCCATCGCGACCACTTCGTGCACACGGAACGCAAAACGGACCGCATGCTCCTGCGGCATCACCGCGCGCTCGCGGGCCAGCGCTTTGGCCTTCCACGCGGCCAACGGCTGCCCCTGCAGCAGCACCTCACCCTGCTCGGCCGCCAGATCACCTGCGGCCACCGCCAGCAGCGTCGATTTGCCCGCACCGTTGGGACCGACCAGTGCCGTCACCGAGCCGGGCAGGAAGTCCAGCGTGATGTCATCCAGGATGCGCCGGGCACCGCGGCTGAGCTGCACCGACCGCAGCTGCAACAGCGCGCTCATGAACCGCTCCGGTGACGCTGGCGCATCACCAGCCACAGGAAGAACGGCGCGCCGAGCGCGGCCGAGAACAGCCCCAGCGGAATCTCCGACGGCGGATCCAGCGTGCGCGCGGCGGTATCGGCGACCACGATCAGCAGGGCACCGGCCACGGCCGAGACCGGCAGCAGCCAGCGATGGCCCGGACCGACCAGCAGACGTACCACGTGCGGCACGACCAGGCCCACGAAACCAATCGAGCCGGCGAAGGCGACCGCAGCGCCCACCAACAATGCACTGAAGGCAATCAGCTTGAGCCGGGTGCGTT
This sequence comes from Stenotrophomonas sp. LM091, assembly GCF_001806305.1. Lineage (NCBI taxonomy): Bacteria > Pseudomonadati > Pseudomonadota > Gammaproteobacteria > Lysobacterales > Lysobacteraceae > Stenotrophomonas > Stenotrophomonas sp. LM091. The sequence continues at coordinate 4,270,597 of NZ_CP017483.1, read as the reverse complement.
TTACATCCAGGCCCAGGTGCTGGGCCTGGCGCTCACCGAGGGCGAGCATGTCCAGTGGCGTCGCTAGGCGCAACAAGGCGATCGTGCCGAGCACGAAGACCGGCGCCACTGCGATCACATCCATCCAGTCGGCCTGGGCCAGCGAGCCCATCTGCCAGAACACCAGCGACTGCAGTTCGCTCTCGCTGGCGATATAGGTCAGGAAGCCGATCACGGCCGAGCAGAACGCGGCGATCGCGATGCCGACCAGCAGCAAGGTCGCCGTGCCGCTGCCCTGCCCCGGCCGTGCCAGCAGGTAGGTCAGCGTGATCGCGCCACCGGCACCGGCAAACGCCGCCAGCGGCAACGTCCACGCGCCGAACGCACCGGCACCCAGCACGATGGCCGAGACCGCACCCAGGGCGGCGCCCTGGGTCACGCCGACAATGCCGGGGTCGGCCAGCGGATTACCGAACAGGCCCTGCAGGCTCGCACCGGCCATCGCCAGTGCGGCGCCCACCATCGCGCCCAGCAAGGCACGCGGAATCCGCAGCTGCCACACCACGGCCAGATCGCGGGTGCTGACGCTGGCCGGATCGACCAGCCCCAGCTTCACCCCGATCGCCTGCAGCACCTCCATCGGTGGGAGCCGCAACGGACCCACCGCGAAGGATGCGATCACCGCAATCAGCAGACCGACCGCGGCCCATATCAGCACCGTCGCGCCACGGCGACGCGCAGGACTCGACACCACCATGCCTTACGCCCTCACGGGCGCGGCACCGTGGCGAAGGCGGCCGCCAGCGCGACCGCGCCACTGCCGGAAGCGACGCTGGCCGATTTCAGTTCCACATCCGGCATCACCCACACGCGGTTGGCCGCACCGGCCGGCGTCTGGCGCAGCGTCGGATACGCGCGCCACAGACCCGCCTGGCCACCGAACAGGGCCAGATCGTTCTCGGTCACCAGGATCACGTCGGGCGCTGCCGCCACCACGCCTTCATTGCTCAATGCGGAATAGTTGGCCACGCCGGCTTCATCGCCGATGTTGATGCCACCGGCCAGCGTGATCAGCTTGCCCGAGGCGCTGTCCGAGCCGGCCACCGTCGGCGCCCCGCCGGCACCGGTCGCGGAAACATGGATCACGCGCGGATGCCACGCCAGCGCGGCACCACTCGCCTTGGCCGCATCCAGCTGAGACTGCACCTTCGAGGCCAGCGCTTCACCCTGCTCGGCCATGCCCACCGCCGCGGCGACCTTGCGCACCTTGTCGGCCGCCGGCTGCAGATCGTCCACGATCACCGCCGCCTCGCCCGCGCCACGCAGCTTGGCGGCCAGATCGGAATGGCGACGCAGGCTGTTGCCCAGGAACAGGGTGCCCTGCAGGCTCAACACGCCTTCCACGCCGGTGGTGCGGTTGAACAGGAATTGTTTGGGGGCCTTGCGGCCGGACTCGGTGGCCGAGCGCAGCGGCGCGGCGTACACCTGATCATCCAGGCCAAGGGCTTCGAGCACGGCGATGATGTCATCCCCACCGGCGATGATCTTCGAGGTATCGGTCACCGTCGTGGCCACGCCATCGTCGGAGGTGACCTGCGCCGGCAACTGCTGGGTGGCGCCCTCGATGTCCGGCACGTCCACGCCCACCACGCGCTGCCAACCCTCCGGCAGTGCTTCGGCGGACTGCGCGACGGGTGTCGCAGCGGTGTCGGTGGCAGGGGCGGCGGGCTCTTTCGAGCAACCGGCGATCACCGCGACCAGGGACAGGGCCAGCAGGCTGCGGCGGACATCATTGGACTTCATGGCGGTTCCTCTTCAATCAGAACGGCGGGGCTGTCCGCCCCGCCGTCAAAGCAACGCAGTGCGCTGAACTCAGTTCGCGCGGGTGCTGATGCGGGTGATGCGGTCGCCCTTGGGGTCCTGGGCATCACGCGACTTGTTGACGGCAAACACGTTGCCCTTGCCATCCTCACGCACATGGTTCGGGAAGGTGCCGCCATCCAGGTTGCCGACCACCTTGCCGTTGCCATCGACCACCGTCACCGTGCCGGCGCCGCGATTGGTCACGTAGGCCAGCTTGGAGACCGGCTCGAACGCCACGTTCAGCGCACCCGCGCCGACCGGCACGTCGTGCAGCACCTTGCCGCTGGCGACATCGACGATCAACAGGTTGTCGGTGCCCTGCGAGGCCACGTACAGGCGACCCGCCGCGGCATCATAGGCAACGCCGGAGGCGCTGATCGAGTTGCCCAGATCGATCACCTTCTCCACCTTGCCGGTGGTGGTGTCGATCACTGCCGCTTCGGGCGTGCCGATGCTGACGGTGAACAGCTTGCCGGACGCTTCATCCAGCACCAGGCTCATCGGGACGAACTTCTTGTCGTCCACGCCCGAGGCCAGGGTGATCGGCTCCAGCGGCTGCAGGGTACGGGCATCGAACACCGAGAGATGATCCTCGCCGGCGGCCGAAGCGAACACCTTGCCATGACGTCCATCGACCACGATGTCGCGGGCATGCGGTACGGCGCCGACATCGAACTGGCGCACCAGCGACAGATCCTTCTGGCGATACACGGCCACAGTATCCTGGCGGGTGTTGGTGACCCACACGTTGCCGTTGGCATCATCCACGCCCACGCCATACACCGCGAACACCGCACCGCCCTTGCCACCCGGAACTTCAGCCGGGGTGATCCTGGCGGTGACCTTCAGGCTCTTCGGGTCCAGCTTGAGCAGCTGCGACTGGGTCACCGGCGGGCGACCGACGGCGGCAGTGACGAACACCGCGTTGCTGGCCGCGCTGTACGCGGACTGATACAGCCCCTGGACCAGCTTGGCCGAGGTCTGGTTGAAGTTCTGCTGGCCGCTCAGCGGCAGGTTCGGCGAAACGCGCAGCGACAACACCGTCGCCGCGGACGGCTGGCTGGCACGCACGATCACCGGCTGCTGGCCGGGCACGGCATCGGAGGGAATCGCAACCTTGCCCTTGAAGTTGCCCTCGGCATCGACCACGTACGGGGTGGCATTGAGCACCGTCTCGCCACGCAGCAGGGTGACCTGCTGGCCCGGCACGAACTGACGGCCGATCACCTCGGCATCGCTGCCCGGCACCACGTTCTGGCCGCGGCTGACCACTTCGCCGCGGAAGCCGTTGGCCGGTGCATCGAAGACAGGCTGGGCGAACAGCGACGGGCTGGCCAGGGACAGCGCGAGGGCCAGGGTGGCGACACGCGGGAGGGATTTCAGGGTGTACATCAGCAGACTCCTTCTGTTGGGGGCGCGCCGGTTGGCGCGTTGTCACAGTGCTTGCCTTGGCGTGGCCGCGGTCCGTTGCGGCGGTGGCACAAGGCCACGGAACTGCCTGGGTATCGAAAAATCAGGGCGCCGGCGCGGGCGTGCCGCTGCGATCGGCGATGCCGTACAGCTGGCTCAGCGTGGCCTTGAGCGAGGCCGGCAGCATCGGCCCATGGCCAAGGCCGGGGAACTCGCGGTACTGCACCGTCAGGCCGGGCACTTTCGCCAACCGGCTCGCCAGCTGCTGCGCGGCATCCGGGGTCGCGCCGCCGATGCGGCGCAGGTGCGCGACCACGCGCGGATTGGTCATGTCGCGCACACCGCGGTTGCCGGTGCGCTCGTCACCGCCGAGCATCACCGTCACCTGCGCCGGCTGGCTCTGGTTGTTGGCGATGAACTGGCGTTCCATGTCGCCCAGCGGTGCGCCCTGGCTCCACCACAGTGACGGGCTGGCCGACACGTAATGCTGGAAGGCGGCCGGCCGGGTATACAGCGTACTGACCACGAACAGACCGCCGAGCGAGTGGCCCCACAGCGACTGCCGCTGCAGATCGATGCTCGCGCGGCGCTGCACTTCCGGCTTGATCCGGCGTTCGATCAGATCCAGAAACGCATATGCACCGCCACCGCTGGACTGCGACGTGCCGTTCTCATCGTCGGCGGTGTCGATCCATGCGGTGTAATCGCGGGTACGGGCGGGCGAATCGATGCGCAGGTCGTTGTCGTAACCGATGAACACCAGCACCGGCGCGGCGTGCGCGGCCAGGTCGGCCAACATGGCCTGGTCCAGCACCATCGCCGCGGCATTGCCATCCAGCATGTACAGCACCGGGGCGGGCGCAGCGGTCGCCTTGGCCGGGACACCGATGTTCACGCGCCAGCGGCGGGCCTTGTCGGGGCTGTCCAGCACGAAATGTTCAAAGCGATAGCTCTGCGCCGGCTGGTCCAGCACCGTCTCGCCAACCTTCTGTTCGGGATTGCGCTGCTGCGCCGCCGCGGGCGACAACGCGGCCATGCCGATGGCGGTGGCCACGCCCAGCGTGCGCAGCCACGGCGATACGGAAGAGATCAGGGAGGAAGAAACGATCATGACAACCCGAAGCGAGAGACAGTGCTATCCCGCCAGTGTAACTCAAATGAGAATGGGTATCACTGACGTTGCGCTGAGCGCCCTGCCATCGCGCTCGCCATGCACGGGCTCAGCGCGCGCAATCGCCCGACGCCTTGCGTGCCGCACCCACGGTCGCGCCGCCCTTGCTGGGGACGGACATCCAGCCCTTCAGCGGGAAAGTGTCCGGCAGCGACGCTGCCATCGGCGCCGAGCCGATCACCAGCTCCCGCCAGGTACCCACCGGCTCCAGCTCGGCCAGCCGCGCGGCCTGGTCGTCATCGGTACTGATTACGTCATCCGCCCCGGAGGGCGCCTTGGCGGTCGTCCCGGTCTTGGTGGCCCTGACCCGCAGTTCGCCACTGGTCGCACTGGTCACCGCCACCGCGTAGTGCTCCTTGCCATAGGCCCACGGCGTTTCGTGCTGCACGGTAGCGGTCTGTCCTGGGGCAGGCAGTGCCAGCGCATCGCCCGCGGCCGCCTGCACCATCGCCATGCCGCCCATCACCGCCATGTACATCCCGTACGCACGCATCTGCTTCTCTTCCTGCGTCTTCGCCTCGGGCGCGCCTGGCCAGTTCGCCTCCAGATTGAAATGCGCCTTGCCGTTGCACAGCGTCAGCACCACCGGCGTGCCCTCGCCTTCGCCCAGGCTGATCAGGCTGTCGCCGTTGCGGAACTGCTGCACATGGGCCAGCAATGACGCACCGCTCGGCGGCACCTGGTTCACCTCGATACGCGACGCCGCCTTGAGACGCTCGTTCATCGAGATCGTCGTGGCAGCAGCGGGAAGCGCTGCGCCGATCGCGGCAGCAAGTACAAGCACAGGCAGGAAAACGCGCATGGGATCCAGTCCAAGAGGGCGGGACATCATACGCGTCCGTCCATCGCTCACTGGCACGCCCATGGCCCTGCACCGCGCAAAACGCTCAGCTACGCGTCACCATCGCGGTGATCGTCGCCGCCAGCTCCTGCACGGCCTGCTGCGCGGTGATATCGCCCGTGGTGGCGGCATAGGAGAGCCCTTCGGCCGCGCCCAGCATGCCCCACAATCCCGCCTGGGCCAGCACGCCCGAGGGTGCGAACGGTGACAGCAGCGCGCGGCACTGCTCGAGAAACACGACGTCGTACTCGCGCTTGATCCGTGCCAGTTCGGGCGAACCGGCCAACGCCGCGATCACGCCGGGAATCTCACGCCCCTGCTTCATCACGCAGGCGACGTAGGCATCGGCAATGACCTGCGCCTTCTCGGCGAGCGTCGGACCGCTGTCTGCAAAGCGCGCTTCCATCACCACGCCCTGGCGCGCATCGAAATCCTGGTACAGCGCCGCGAGCAGACCGGCCCGCGTACCGAAATGGTCATACACCACCGGCTTGGTCACCCCGGCCTGCTCGGCCAGCCGTCCCAGGGTCAGCGCGTCGGTGCCTTCCTCGCGCACCAGCCGCCACGCTTCCTCCAGCAACTGGCGCAGGCGATCGTCGCGGGTCATGCGGCGGCGAGGCGCCACCGGAACGGCAGAGTCGAGCGGGCTTGACATCGCTATATACCAATCGTAACTTACAGTTCGTAACTTACCGAAAGTATACAACCTCCTCCCCTTGGACGCCCATGCACACCCTGATCGTCACCTCCCACCCCCATCCCGACGCCCTGACCCAGGCCGTCGCCCGCCGCATCGCGGACGGCCTATCCACCGCCCGCGGCGCGACCGTGGAACTGGCCGACCTCCATGCCGAGGGCTTCGACCCCCGCTACACCCGGCACGACCTAAACGGCCACCACCGCCTGAGCGCGTTCCCGGCCGATGTACTGGCCGAACAGGCCCGCCTGGACCGCGCCGACGCACTCGTGCTGGTGTTTCCCGTTTACTGGTGGAGCATGCCGGCGCTGATGAAGGGCTGGATCGACCGCGTCTTCACGGGCGGCTGGGCCTATGACGACAGCAGCGGCCAGGGCGTGCTCAAGAAACTGGGGCACCTGTCCGTCCATCTGGTCGGCCTGGGGGGCGCCGATGCGCGCACCTGGCACAAGCGCGGCTACACCGAGGCTATGAAGACCCAGATCGACACCGGCATCTTCGATTACTGCGGCGCGCCGGTGCTCTCGTCCACCCTGCTGCTGGAGACCGACACCGGTGATGCTCAGGCCCACCTGCACAGTGCGTTCGCGCTGGGCGAGCGGATCGCAACGGCAGCGACGGCAGCGCGGTGAGCGGTGAGCAGTGAGCGGAGAAGAGAGCACGCGATGCGACGAGGCTGAAGTACCGACACGAGCATGATGCGCCGCACGCTTCATGAATCGCGACAGCACCCCGCGCATCAACTGTGACGTGCAGCAGGCGCCGGCGACCGCCGGCGCTTTACTCTCCGGCAACCGCCTCGCCCCGCACGCCACCTTCGCCCGGACCCTGCATGAAGTACTTCCTTGTTCTGTTGCTGTTGCTGCCCACAACGCAAAGCCACGCCCTGACCTTGACCAACCCGGCGTGGCGCGTCGAGATCGATCCTGCAACGCTGGCGGTGACCGCCACCCAGGCCGACGGCACCACTACCCGCATCTCTTCGGCGGGCGGCGCCGGCACGGTGTCGGCGCTGAAGCAGACCGCCGCTACCGGTCGATGGCGATGGGGCGATGCAACGCAGGTACGGGCCGAGCTGGTCGGCGATACGCTGCAGATGCACTTCAACCGGACCACCGAGGGCAGCGTGCACTGGCCGCGACTGCCCGCCGGTCCGCACGCCCTGCTGCTGCCGTTGCACGAGGGCTACTACCTTCCCGCCGATGACACCGTTTGGCGGGATGAACTGCTTGATGCCTACGGCGAGATCAACACCACCGAAGACCTTACCCTCCCCGTGATCGGCCTGGCGTGGCCGGATCGCGTGCTGTCAATCCTGTTCGCGACACCGTTCAACAACACCGTTCACTTCAGCGCCGATGGGCCAGGCGTCGCGGTCGCCGCCGAGCACCATTTCAATGCGCTCAACGTGTCTGAGCCGTATACCGTCATCGTCAGCCTGGATGCGCCGGATTGGCTGGCGCCGGCCAAACGCTACCGGGCGTGGCTGCAGGCGCAGGGCGGCTTCGTGCCGCTGAAGGACAAACTCGCCGCGTTGCCGGACGGTGAGAAGCTGATCGGTGCCAGCCACCTGTATCTGTGGGGTGACCGCCTGCTGGTGGAACAGGACGTGCGCGACTGGGCGACGCTGAAGGCGCTGCTGCCACGCGCGTGGATCCAGAAGGATGACGAGGCGTTGGAGGCGTTGGCGGCCGCACACAGCGGCCCCTATGTGCAACAGGTGTTGGTGGCCGCGATCAATGCCGCGCTGGCGGAACAGTTTCCCGGTGACACCGCCCAGGCCATGCAGCAGCGCCGGCACCAGCTGGATGCCACCCTGGGCACGGCGCTGCAGCCCGAGGCGTTGCGGGGCGACAGCGCGTCGCCGCGGATGATCCGCGCCCTGCAGGCCGCGGGCCTGCCTCGGCTGTGGCTGGGGCTGCCGGACTGGACGGCGGGCTGGGCGAGCCCGGGTGGCGTGGAAGCAGGCGTACAAGCGGGCTACCTGGTGGCGCCGTACGATTCCTATGACACCGCCCTGCCCGACGGCAACGACAATCCGTCCTGGCTGTCAGCCCAGCTTGGGCAGGACGCGTTCGAGCGCTGCGGAATCATGAAACCCGATGGCCAGCGGATCAAAGGGTTCCAGGGCAGCGGGGTGTATACCAACGCAGCCTGTATCCGGCCATTGATGGAACGTCGGGTGCGGGACCTGCGCGCCACCACGCCCTACAACAGCTGGTTCATGGATGTCGCAGCGACCGGCATGCTGTTCGATGACAGCGACCCGGCCAAGCCCACCCCGCAGGCGCAGGATGCGGCCAACCGCAACGCGGCCCTCGCCTGGCTGGCCGACACCCAGGCACTGGTGGTCGGCTCGGAAGTAGGCTCGGCCGTGGTCAACCGGCATATCGTCTTCGCACACGGCGCGCAGACCGCCGGGTTTGGCTGGCGCGACCCGCAGATGCGCCGCGAGCGCGACTCGCCGTACTACCTCGGGGCATGGGCGCCGGAGCACCAGCCGGCCTTCTTCTTCAAGCAGAGCCGGCTCAAGCCCCGCTACCAGCAGCTCTACTTCAACCCGGCCCGTCGCCTGCCCTTGCTGCAGGCAGCCTTCCACGACAGCGTGGTCAGCACCCATCACTGGACCCTGGACAGCCTCAAGTTCCGCGAGAGCCGCAGCACCACCGAGCTGCTGCAGCAGCTGTACAACGTACCGCCCCTGCTCAACCTCAGCGTGGCGACCGCCCCGTCACGGATCGCCTACCTGCGCCAACTGGACGCGTTCTTCCGTCCCGTGCATGAGCACTTGTTCGACCAGGCGCTGACCGACTTCCGCTGGCGCGATGCCGCCGGGCAGGTGCAGCAGACCACATTTGCCGATGGCAGCGTGATCGTGGCGAATTTCTCCGATCAACCACGACAGGTGGATGGCCGTCCGCTTCCGGCGCGCAGCGCCACCGGCCACCTGGCCGACGGCCGTACGCTGGAGTTCAATTCGCCGGCGGGGCCGTAGGCCGGCACGACACCCGAGCTGTGCGCCCGCGGACCCGTATCCCCCGGACGCGGGCGCGCCCACCACTCGGGTGAGCGCGCCAAGGCGTCACTCCTTCGCCGCTTCCGCCTTCCACGCAGCGACCTTCGCCCTGGTCTGCGTCAGCAGCGCATCCAGCGCCGTGCGGTCATAGCCCTGGCCGCGCAGCACGACGTACTGGATGCCGCGCGTGGCCTCGATATCCTCCAGCGGATTGCGTTCCAGCAACACCAGGTCGGCCGCCTTGCCGGGCGCGACCGCACCGTAACGATCCAGGGTGCCGAACCAGGCCGGCCCCGCGCGCGTGGCCGCGGACAGGGCCTGCGCCGGGGTCAGCCCTTCCTTGACGAACAGCGACAGCTCGTCATGCAGGCCGATACCGGGATAGTTGAACGAGTTGAGGAAGCCCGCATCGGTACCGGCCATGATCGTCACGCCGGCCTGCTGCAGCATCGGCAGCACCGCGGCGACCTGGTGGTACTCGCGATGGCGGGCGTCGATCTGTGCCGGGGTCGCCTTCGCCGCGCGCTCGACGCGCCAGGCGTAGGTGGCCTGCAACTTCGGGCCGATGTAGGCCAGGTAGGGATCGTTGCGATGGTCGTCCTGGTCCAGGAAGTCCAGGATGCGCCCGCCATTGAGGGTCGGCGTCACGAACACGCCCTTGGCCGCGAAACCGCGATAGGCGGCCATGGCGGTGTCACGGTCGAAGCCCGCATCCAAGCGCGCGTTGGCCTGCGCGCGATCGATGCGCTTGGCGCCGAAGTCCGCGGCGATCGCGGCCTCATCCTTGACGCCTGCCTTGTAGGCGTAGTCCAGGTGTTCGATCGAGCTGATGCCCGCATCAACCGCCTGCTGCACGGTCAGTGCCATCGGAATATGCCCGGATGCACGCAGACCGTTGGCGCGTGCACCGCGCACGGCCGCCAGGAACAATTCCGGGGTCAGGGTGCTGTCGGTAATCTTGACGAAGTCGACGCGGTCGCGCTTCAAGCGCACGAACGCCGCACCCAGGTCGGCCTGCGAGCCGACTTCGATGGTGCCCTTCCAGACCGGCTTGATGCCTTCGATCTTGGCGCCCGAGGTGAACAGCTGCGGGCCGGCCAACCGGCCGCTGGCGATCTCGCCGCGCCACTGCAGCACCTGGTCGGGCAGATCGCCGGAGGCGTCGCGGATGCTGGTGATGCCATGGGCGATGTACAGCGGCAGCAGCGCCTTGTTCTCCTCAATGAGCTCCGGGCCGCCCCCGAAATGCACGTGCATGTCCCACAGGCCCGGGATCAGATAGCGCCCCTTGCCGTTGACCTCCTCGCGGGCCTTCCACGCCTTGCGCATCGCACGATCACTGCCCATCGCCACGATGTCCTGGCCGCGTACCACGACGGTCTGGTCCGGCACGGTGGAGGCATGCTCCACATCGACCACGGTCGCATGCCGGATCATCAGGTCGGCCTGCTCGGCCGCGAATGCAGAAGGGGCCAGTGCAAGCAGCACCGGAAGGGCAAGACGCAGGGACATGGGCAGTGCACCGCAAAATGGAGAACCGGGCCACCTTACGGTCGGGCCCGGTCCATTCACCAGTTAAATTTTGGAATGCGCGTCATGCGCATTGCAGATGAGCATGCTGCTTCACATCTCGCCCTGCATCGCCGGCCGTCCCTGCAGCTGCGCCAGCCACGCCGCCACGGCCGGGTGCGCGTCCACGGCAGCGCCCACGAAGGTCCCGTAGCCGACCACCTTGCCCACCACGAGATCTACCAGCGAGTAGGCCTCACCCAGCATCCAGGGCTGCTGCGACAGGCGCGCCTCCAGCACGTCCAGCAATTCATTGGCCGCGCGGATGCCAGCTGCGGCATGGTCGGCATGGCGCAGCGCATTGTCCGTGGTGGCCAGCCACACACGCCCGATCACCGCGCCATAGGTGACATATGCCCAGGTGCACCACGACATCGCCTCCAGCCGCGCCGGCGTGCCGTCCTGCGGCCAGAGCCCCTTGGCCACGCCGTAGTGCTCGCCCAGCCACAGGTGGATCGCCAGGGCTTCGAACATCGGCGTGCCATCCACCACCAGGCACGGCACCTTGCCGTTGGGATTGATGGCCAGGTAGTCGGCCGTGCGCTGCTCGCCGGCGCGGATGTCGATCCTGACCCGCTCATGAGGGACGGCCAGTTCGGCCAGGGCGCAGGCGATCGGGGTCGCGCTGGACATCGGGTGCCAATAGAAGACGAGGGACATCTGGAACTCCTTGAGGGTGGTCAGGGGTGCGACCGAAGCGGTCCTGCACCGTGGCCCCAAGGCTAGCCACCCTTGCGGACAGAACCCGCCCGCAATGGCTGCTACGCTTTCCTGATGCTGACCGCCTCCGCCCGCCTGCTGAGCCTGCTGTCCCTGCTGCAATCGCGCCCGCATTGGGGCGGCGGCATGCTGGCCGAGCGCATGGGCATCCACCCACGCACGCTCCGCCGCGACATCGACCGGCTGCGCCAGCTGGGCTACCCCATCCACGCCAGCACCGGTGTCGCCGGAGGGTACGCGTTCCGTCCGGGCCGGGCCCTGCCACCACTGCTGCTGGACGACGATGAAGCACTGGCGGCCGCGATCGCGCTGCGCACCGCGGTGACCGGCACCATCAGCGGGATCGAGCAGACCGCGATCACTGCGCTGGTCAAGATTGAACAGGCGATGCCACCGCGCCTGCGGCCCCGGCTGGAGGCACTGCGCTCAGCGATCCTGCCCACCGATCAGATCGGACCGTTGGTCGATGCCGGTCGGCTGACCGCCCTGGCCGCTGCCTGCCGCGACCAACTGCAACTGGCCTTCGAGTACATCGACCGCACAGGTCAGCCGAGTTCTCGCCAGGTGGAGCCACAAGGCGTGGTGCACACTGATCGGCGCTGGTATCTGGTTGCCTGGGACCCAGCACGCGACGACTGGCGCACCTTCCGCATCGACCGGATCACCAGTACGCCCGTGGTGGGCGCGCATTTCGCGCCCCGCGCCGGGCCCGGCGACGGCGACCTGCGCCAGTGGGTGGCGCGCTCGCTCTCGCTCGGGCAGTACCCCGATGAGGCGCGGATCATCCTGCACGCACCTCTGGCTACCCTGCGCCAGCGCATCCCTGCGTCGGCCGGGGTACTCGAGGGTGTGGATGACCAGCGCTGCCTGCTGCGCTGTGGCGCCAACCCGATGGGCTCGGTGATCTATTGGCTGCTGGCCATGGACCTGGAGTTCGAGGTGCTGGGGCCACCCGCACTGATCGACCGGCTACGCGCCGCTGGCGAGCGGGTGGCGCGCAGCCTGACCCCAGGCGTCGCCGACGCCGTGCCGACGCCCGCGGACGTGTAGCCACCGGGGATGGCCATGGCGGCCGCGGTCATTGCGCTTCACAATGGCGCCATGACTGCCAGTGAAAAACCGAATCGGGCCCTGTTCGACCTGGACCTGTTGCGCGCCATGGTGATGGTGGCCGATTGCGCCAGCTTTACCACGGCGGCCGCCCGCCTGCATTCCACCCAATCCACCATCAGCCAGAAGATCCGCCGGCTGGAGGAAATGGCCGGCCATCCGCTGCTGGTGCGCGGCAACCGTGATGTGCATCCCACCGATGCCGGCGAGATCGTCCTGGGTCACGCGCGCCAACTGCTGGCGCTCAACGATCAGCTGCTGGAGGCCCTGGCCGGTACCACGGTGGCCGTCACCGTGCGGCTGGGCGTACCGGAGGACTTTGTCAGCGCCGCGACCACCCAGCTGCTCGGCGCCTTCAACCGCGAACATCCCCAGGTGAAGCTGGAGGTCACCAGCGGCCTCAGCCGCGATCTGGCCCACGGCTACGATCATGGCGAACTCGACCTGATCCTGGTCAAGCAGCGCCGCAACAGCCGCGCCGCGGTGGCCTGCTGGCCCGAGACCATGGTCTGGATCGACAGTGCCCGCAATGGCTGCATCGGCCTGGATCCGGTGCCCCTGGTCACCTTTCCGCCGCGCGGACTCTACCGCGATGACATCATCGACGCGATCGAAGCGCTCGGGCGCCGCTGGCGGATCAGCTTCACCAGTTCCAGTCTGAGCGGGATCCAGGGCGCGGTGGCCGATGGCATGGGCATCAGCCTGCTGCCGGCGCGTGCCTTGAGCCGCGAGCACACCGTGCTGGGCGCCGAACAAGGCCTGCCACCGATCGATACGTTCGAGATCGCCCTGCTCCATCGCGCCACTGCCGACCCGCTGGTCAAGATGCTGGCGATGCGCCTTGGCGAACTCCTCAACCACGAGCGCGCCCGAAAGAACGTCACGCCGGCCTGAGCACGCAGTCGATCCGGATCACGCACCAGTGGATCGACCACGACGTCAGGCTGTATCGCCAGTGGCAGGCTGTCCTTACTTGAGCTGCAGCGGGTAGCGCTGCCAGAGCACGTGCACCAGGAACCCGGTCAGTTCCGGGTCCTTGCTGGTGATCGAGGCGCGGATCTTGTCCAGCAGCACCATGTCGCTGCAGTTGCGCACATCGGCGTGGCCAGCCTGGCCGGCGCGGCGGGCCCGGTAGCGGGCGGCGCGCTGTGCATCGGTCATCGCGTAGCCGAAGGTGGGCGGACGGCCGCGCTTGCGCGGCAGCGTCAGTTCCAGTGTTCCGGGGTCTTGTTCATCGCGCATGACGGACGAGGATGCAAACGGGGGCGCGCACGATATCGTGAGACATCACTTTAATCCAGCGTTTTCCGTGGATTTCTGCATTTGCGACGCAAGCGTCAGCGCCACGACTCTGCGACACGCGCGCCCGCCCACACCAGCAGCATCCCACCGACGAGGCTCACGCCCAGGTACAGCGGCACCATCACGCTGCGATCGGTGCGGGTGAACACCAGCGATTCGAGCATCATCGAGGAGAACGTGGTCAATCCGCCCACGATCCCGACGATCAGGAACGCGCGCCAGTACAGCGCCGCCGTGCCACGACTCTGCAGCCAGATCATCACGTAACCGGCGACGAACGCACCGGCCAGGTTCACCGTCAGCGTGCCCCACGGAAAGCCATTGCCGAACTGGCGCAGCATCGCATCGCCCACCATGAAGCGCAGCGCGGCGCCCAGTGCGCCGCCGGCCATCACCAGGCCCAACTGCTGCCACCAGACGCCGATGCCGTCCATCAGTCGCTGCCCTTCTCCGCACGGGCCTGTTCGCGCGCGGCACGCAGGCGGTCCAGCTTTTCCTTCAGCTTGATCTCCAGCCCGCGCGGCACCGGCTCGTAATAGACGCGTTCGCCCATCGCATCGGGGAAGCCGGTCTGGTCCAGCGCGATCCCGCCGTCGGCATCATGGTCGTACTGGTAGGTCTTGCCGTAACCCAGCTCTTTCATCAGCTTGGTCGGCGCGTTGCGCAGGTGCAACGGCACCTCCTGGGTGCCGGTCTCGCGCACTTCCTGCTTGGCCTTGTTGAACGCGGCATACCCGGCGTTCGATTTGGCGGTGCTGGCCAGGTACAGGACCAGCTGCGCGAAGGCGAGCTCGCCTTCCGGACTGCCCAGGCGCTCATAGATATCCCACGCCTCCAGCGCCATCGACTGCGCCCGCGGATCGGCCAGGCCGATATCCTCGATGGCCATGCGGGTCAGCCGCCGGGCCAGGTAGGACGGATCACAGCCGCCGTCGAGCATCCGGGTCAGCCAGTACAGCGCGGCATCCGGGTTGGAGCTGCGCACGGACTTGTGCAGTGCCGAAATCTGGTCGTAGAACTGCTCGCCGCCCTTGTCGAAGCGACGGGTGCGGTCGGCCAGCACCTGCACCAGCATCTCCGGGCTGATCCGCCCGCCATCGCCGCTGGCCAGTTCGGCCGCGATCTCCAGCAGGGTCAGCCCGCGCCGCACATCGCCATCGGCGGCGGTCGCGATCTCCAGCAGCGCCTCGGGCGCGACCTGCAGATGCTCCGCGCCCAGGCCGCGCCCGGTGTCCTGCAGCGCCCGCTCCAGCGCCTCGACGATGTCGCTTGGCGAGACCGACTCCAGCACGTGCACGCGGCAGCGCGAGAGCAGCGCCGAGTTCAGTTCGAAGGACGGATTTTCGGTGGTGGCGCCAACGAACACGATGGTGCCGCGCTCGATGTGCGGCAGGAACGCATCCTGCTGGGCTTTGTTGAAGCGGTGCACCTCGTCCACGAACAGCACCGTGCGCCGGCCTTCGGCGAAGCGCTGTGCAGCCTCGGCCAATACCTGGCGTACCTCGGGCAGACCGGACAGCACGGCGGAGATCGCGCGGAACTCGGCGTCGGCGTAGTGCGCCAGCAGCAGCGAAAGCGTGGTCTTGCCGCAGCCCGGGGGCCCCACAGGATCATCGAGTGCACATGGCCGGACTCGACCGCACGGCGCAGTGCGCTGCCCGGGGCGAGCAGGCGCTTCTGCCCCACCATCTCATCCAGCGTCTGCGGACGCATCCGCTCGGCGAGCGGACGCATGTTGTCCCGATCCACGGTCAGCAGATCGGGCCCATTGAAAGTCGTTCGGTTTCTGGCCACGTGCCTAGTGTATCGCGGCGGATTGCAGGGTAGATGCCGGCCAGCGGCCCGGCCGGCATCTACACCGTCATTCGCCGATGACGTCCACGCCCTTGGCCGGGGTGAAGCTGAAGGTGCCCGAGGCAAAGCCCGGGTTGCGCTTCCAGCCGGTGAAGCTGATCACCGTGCGCTGGCCGACCGCGTCCACCACTTCCATGCGTGCCAGGCCCTGGGCATTGAAGCCCAGCGCGGCGTACTGGAAGGCGGTATCGGTTTCGCGCTTGGGGCTCAGTGCCAGCCACTGCAGGCCATCGCGCACGGCCGCCTCTTCGCTGACGTCGTATTGCTTGTCCAGCAGGGCCGGATTGATCAGCGCGGTCAGCGGGCTGTTCTGCTCTTCCTGGCCCTGCGGGCGCACGCTGGCCTGCTCCAGGTCGGGCTCGTAGACCCAGACCTTCTTGCCATCGGCCACGATCAGCTGCTCGTGCGGCTTGATGTATTCCCAGCGGAACAGGCGCGGTGCGGACAACGCGACACGGCCACTGGTGGTTTCCTTGACCTTGCCCTTGCTGTCGTACACCTGCTGACTGAACTGGCCATCCAGCCCCTTCAGGCCCTGGGTGAAGCGATTGAGCTCATCACGGGCGCCGGCCCAGGCCGACGCCGACCCGACACTGGCGACAACCAGAGTGGCAGCAAGCAGGGAGCGGCGGAAGGTGGTGTGCATGCGAGGTATCCAGGCGAATGGGAAGGATGGAAGGCAGTGTGCCCATTCAATCCTGAATGGGCGATCAGGGGCGCATTATGCGCTGGAAGCGGGTGTGCCGAGCGTACTCATGGCCCGGCCTGCACCGTCTTCAGATCGCCGTACACCACCTGCCCGCGGAAGCCGCGCCGGACCTGCTGGTACAGCTCGCGGAACGCCGCGTAGTCCTGCGGCTGACAGAGCGCGTCCGCCCCGCGCACGGCGCGTTGATGCAGCCGGTGGCGCGCGGTGACCACCTGCCCTTCGCGCGTCCACTCCACCGTGTACTGCCCACCCGCATTGTCGAACTGCTGGCTGCGCGGAATCGCCACGATCGGCACGCTGGCCGGGAAGGTGAGCCGATAGCGCTCCTCGCGCAGACTGTCGTTGCAGTAGAACGGCGTAGCGTTGTCCGGCGCCGAGGTGCTGGCGTACAGGTCACGGAACGACTCACCGCCCGGCGCATCGGGCAGCACCATGCCGCCGAGAACCGCGAAATCGACGTAGTCGCTGGCCTGGAAGTCGTAGCGGAAGTTGAACGGACGGGTCAGGTCCTGCGGATCCCCCAGCAGGGTGAGCGCGCCACTGCCATCGAAACCGGAGGCGGCCATGATCGATTCTTCCGCCCGCGCCCGGTTCTGTGCGTTGAGCCGTGCGAAGGCGGCCCGCATGCCGATCTCGGCCACGCCGCTGGGCTGCTGCAGGGTCTGGCCGACCAGGTTGCCAGCCGCGTCGAAGCGGAAATCAACCTCCAGCCCGGTGCCGTTGCGGCTGGCATCGTTGGCGGGGGTGCGCGCCACCACGGCCTGGCGGGTGTGCAGCACCGGTGCGCCGAGATCAGCGTCGGGAAGCTGGCCGAAGCGCGCATAGGACGTGGTCGAGTCCAGATACAGGTCGAACTCGGGGAGATAGGTGATCGCGTGGTTGAAGCGGCCCAGCAGCGGAATGGCCGGCAGGGTCGGCCCGCCACCGGCGCCGATCAGCACCGGGGTGCTCTGGATGCCCCGTGCAGCCAACAGCGCCTCCAGGATCACCACATGGTCTTTGCAGTCGCCGTAGTGATTGTCGAGGATGCTCTGCGCCGGGTTCGGCTCCAGCCCACCGTTGCCCAGGTAGACCGCCACGTAGCGGATGTTCTGGGCGACCCAGCGGTACAGCACGGCGGCCTGCTCGCGCCGGTCGGTGATGCCACGGGTCAGCTGGTCCGCCAGCGCCTGGATCTGCGGGGTGACCGCCGCCGCCTCGCCACCCTTGAGCTGATAGGCCTGTGCCACCTGCGACCAGTCACGATACGTGCTGGCCATGATGCCCGGGCTGTACTCCCAGGCGGCGGCGGACCAGTTCTGCGCCTTGAGCGGCTCACTGCGGCGGTAGGTCCACTCCCACTGCGCCTGGCCATTGCGGATCCGGGGCCTCTCACTGCCACGCACGCCCCGCTGCTCCACCTGCATCGGCAGGCTGGCCGGGGCGGTGAGGGTCACGCGCGCATCGTCATACGGCGTGAACACGCTGAAGGTTTCCCACAGGCCGAAGTAACCGGGGAAGTACGGCGTGTTCTGGGTCCGGCGGGTCTGGTAGACCACGCGCGTGCCCGGCGCCAGGTTCGGAAACACCACCACCCGCACCTTGCGGTCGGCATACATCGCTGCGGCAGCGCTGGAGTAGCTTTCCTGCGTGTAGATGCGGTCGGCGGGCACGTCGCGGCGCTGGCCATCGGCGGTCAGGGTATAGGCCTGCAGCACCTCCAGCGTTTCCATTTTCTCGCTGTAGCTCAGCCGCACCTGGCTGAACTGCTCGACCGCCGATTTGGTCTTGAGCAGGATCTCGTACTCTTCGGTCTGGGTGTTGCCGGCATCGGGGCGCACTACGTAGTCGGCGCGATAACGCACGAAGCTGAAGTTGTTGCTGGCCTGCGCGTCAGTGCCCGCCCCCTGCCCACCCGGCGCGACCGGTGCGGCAGCCGGGGGCGCAGCTTGGGCTTGGGCTTGGGCCTGCGACACCACTGGCGCGATCAGCAGCGCACCTACCATCATCCAGCGCATCGGCTTCATTGCAGGTTCCTTGTGCGAAGCGGCCGGCGAGCACGTCGCCGGCCGGGTGCCGATCAATGACGGCCGGGCAGTACCCGGCCTTACTTGGGCGGTGGCGGGGCCAGCACGCTGCGATCGCCGTTGTGCTCCGGCGGGCTCACCACCCCGGCGGCCTCCATCGCTTCGATCAGGCGCGCGGCCCGGTTGTAGCCGATCTTCAGGCGACGCTGCACACCCGAGATCGACGCGCGGCGGGTTTCGGTGACGATGCGCAGCGCTTCGTCGTACAGCGGGTCGGATTCGTCGCCGCCACCACCGCCTGCCTCGGGCAGTCCGCCGGGGCCGACCACCACGCCATCGCCCATCATCTGCACCTCGTCCAGCACGCCGGTGATGTAGTCGGTCGGGCCGCTGGCCTTGAGGTGTTCGACCACCCGGTGCACTTCCTCATCGGAGACGAACGCACCATGCACGCGGTCCGGCAATGCCGTGCCCGGCGGCAGATACAGCATGTCGCCGTGGCCCAGCAGCGTTTCCGCGCCGGACTGGTCGAGGATGGTGCGCGAATCGATCTTGGAGCTGACCTGGAAGCCGATGCGGGTCGGGATGTTGGCCTTGATCAGGCCGGTGATCACATCCACCGAGGGGCGCTGCGTGGCCAGGATCAGGTGGATGCCGGCCGCACGCGCCTTCTGCGCCAACCGCGCGATCAGCTCTTCGACCTTCTTGCCGACGATCATCATCATGTCGGCGAATTCGTCGATGAAGATGACGATGAACGGCAGCGTCTCCAGCGGACGCGGGGCCTCGCCGAGTTCCGGATTGGGCTTGAACAGCGGGTCCATCATCGGCTGCCCGGCATCCTGGGCATCCTTGACCTTCTTGTTGAAGCCGGCCAGGTTGCGCACGCCCACCGCGCTCATCAGCTTGTAGCGGCGTTCCATCTCGGCCACGCACCAGCGCAGGCCATTGGCGGCCTCCTTCATGTCGGTGACCACCGGCGCCAGCAGATGCGGGATGCCCTGGTAGACGCTCAGCTCGAGCATCTTCGGGTCGATCATCAGCATCCGCAGGTCTTTCGGCGAGGCCTTGTACAGCAGGCTCAGCACCATCGCGTTGACCGCCACCGACTTGCCCGAGCCGGTGGTACCGGCCACCAGCAGGTGGGGCATGCGCGCCAGGTCGGCCACGGTCGGGCGGCCGGCGATGTCCTTGCCCAGCGCCAGCGTCAGCACGCTGGCCGACTTGTCGTATTCCTTGGAGCGCAGCAGTTCGGAGAGGTAGATCATCTCGCGGGTGACGTTGGGGATCTCCAGACCCACCACCGATTTGCCCGGGATCACATCCACCACGCGCACCGATTTGACCGACAGGCCGCGCGCGATGTCCTTGTCCAGCGAACTGATCTGGCTGACCTTGATGCCCGGCGCGGGTTCGATCTCGAAGCGGGTGATCACCGGGCCGGGATAGGCACCGACCACCTGCGCATCGATGCGGAAGTCCTTGAGCTTGAACTCGATCTGGCGCGAGAGCGTCTCCAGCGTGCCCTCGTCGTAGCCCTTGGGCTGCGGCTTGGGATCATCCAGCAGCGCCAGCGGCGGCACGTCCGAGCCATCGCCATTGACGCCCCGGAACATCGGAATCTGGGTCTCGCGCTTGGCCCGGTCGCTTTTCTCCAGCACCGGCTCCGGGCGCGGCTCGATCTTGACCGGCTCGCGCTTGGCGCGGACCTCGGCGTCGACCTTGCGCACTTCCTGGCGCTCCTCGCGCATGGCGCGGGTCTGCTGCCACTCGGTGGCCTGCTCTTTCTTCTTGTTGAACAGCGGGGGCAGCGCCAGCACCCAGTTGCCGATCTTCTCCATCACCACGAACCAGGAGATGCCCGTGGCCAGGGTGATCGACGCCAGCAGCAGTACCAGCACGAACAGATTCGCGCCCAGGGCGCCGAAACCGACGCTGAGCGAACTGCCCACCAGCTTGCCGAGGATGCCGCCGGCGTGGGCCACATCGGCGACGAACAGGCGCAGGTGCAGGAAGCCGGTACCGGCGATCAGGAAGCCGACCAGACCGACCAGGCGCAGGGCCGGGTCCAGGTCATGCTCGCCCTTGGCCTCGCGCTTGAGGCCGAACATCGCGATCCACGCCAGTGCGCCCAGCACGATCGGCAGTACGAAGGCCATGTAGCCGAACAGCTGCAGCAGCACGTCGGCGATCCAGGCACCGGCGCGGCCACCCATGTTGTGGACCGGCGCGACCACGCTGCCGGTATGCGACCAGCCCGGGTCGGTGGCCGAATAGGTGAACAGACTGGCGACCAGATACAGCAGCGCCGGGGCGACCGCGAGCAAGCCCAGGTCGCGCCACAGGCGCTGCCGGCGCGGGTTGTCCACGCTGGCCGGTTTGCGCGGCGCTGCCTTGCTGTCGGACGCCTTGGATCGTTCCGGGACCTGTTTCGCCACCTTAGACCACACCTTGGGAATGCACTGTTAGTGCTTGATAATAAACGACTGGACCCCACCCCGGTAGGTGCCGGCCGCTGGCCGGCACGGCCAGCGTCAAAACCCCGGCGCCGGAATGGGCGTCGTGCTGCGCGGGTCGCCGCGTTCCACTGCGCGCCTTGAATCACCCCGCCCCTGCCGCCACTCTATGACTTCGCTCGGATGCCGCGCAATCACTGCGCCGGCACCCCGCCCTACCTTCTATTGCGAGCTTACATGAGCAACTCCAAGCACTCCCGCCTGTTGATCCTTGGTTCCGGCCCGGCCGGCTGGACCGCCGCCGTCTACGCCGCGCGCGCCAACCTCAAGCCCGTCGTGATCACCGGCCTGCAGCAGGGCGGCCAGCTGATGACCACCACCGAGGTGGACAACTGGCCTGGAGATGCGCACGGCCTGATGGGCCCGGACTTGATGAGCCGCATGCAGGCGCATGCCGAGCGCTTCGAAACCGAGGTCATCTTCGACCACATCCACACCGCCGATGTATCCCAGCGCCCGTTCAAGCTGATCGGTGACAGCGCCGAGTACACCTGCGACGCCCTGATCATCGCCACCGGCGCGACCGCCAAGTACCTGGGCATCCCCAGCGAAGAGGCCTTCAAGGGCCGCGGCGTGTCCGCCTGCGCCACCTGCGATGGCTTCTTCTACCGTGACCAGGACGTGGTCGTGGTCGGCGGCGGCAACACCGCCGTGGAAGAAGCCCTGTACCTGTCCAACATCGCCCGCAAGGTCTACCTGGTCCACCGCCGCGACACCCTCAAGGCGGAGAAGATCATGCAGGACAAGCTGTTCGCCAAGGTCGAAGCCGGCAAGATCGAGACCGTCTGGCACCATCAGGTCGACGAAGTGCTGGGCAACGAGGCCGGCGTGACCGGCGTGCGCGTCAAGTCCACCCTGGACGGCAGCACCCGCGACATCCAGGCGCACGGCTTCTTCGTGGCGATCGGCCACCACCCCAACACCAGTCTGTTCGATGGCCAGCTGACCATGAACAACGGCTACCTGGACATCCGCTCGGGCCTGGGCGGCAACGCCACCCAGACCTCGGTGGAAGGCGTGTTCGCCGCGGGCGACGTGGCCGACCAGCACTACCGCCAGGCGATCACCTCGGCCGGCTTCGGCTGCATGGCCGCACTGGATGCCGAGCGCTACCTGGACGCGAAGGGCCAGGCGAGCTGATCGGCCACCCGCGTCGCGCAGTACCCGAAGGCCGGTGAATGATTCACCGGCCTTTTTGCTGGCCGGGCCTGCGCACTGCGCTTGAGATCCTCTACCTGCTCTATCCTCTGCCCATGCCCGATCCACGTTTTCTGCACCGCCTGTCCGATGTTCCCGCCGCTGCCTGGGACGCGCTGCACGACGGCCGCAACCCGTTCCTGTCGCACGCCTTCCTGGCCGGCCTTGAAGAGCATGGCTGCCTGCGCCCGGAGTGGGGCTGGCGGCCACGCCACTTCACTCTGTGGGACGGGGAAACCCTGGTCGCCGCCATCCCCGGCTATCTGAAGGACAACTCGCATGGCGAGTTCGTCTTCGACCACGCCTGGGCGCATGCCTATGCACAGTACGGGCTGGACTATTTCCCGAAATGGCTGGGCGCGGTGCCGTATTCCCCGGTAACCGGCCCACGCGTGCTCGCCCGCACGAAGGAAGATCGTGGCGCGCTGCTGGGACTGCTGGCAGGCGACGTGGCGCGACTGGGGTGGTCCTCGGCGCACATCAACTTCCATCCTGCCGACGAAGACCCTGCCTTCAGCCCGGGCTGGCTGCTGCGCGAGGACATCCAGTTCCAGTGGCACAACCCGGGCGGCTGGCAGCTCTTCGACGACTTCCTCGGTGCGATGGACCACAAGCACCGCAAGAACATCCGCCAGGAACGCGCCAAGCTCGCCCGCAGCGGCGTCACGTATCGCATCGTGCACGGCGACGAGGCGACCGATGGCGATCTGCGCGCCATGCACGGCTTCTACCTGCAGACCTTCGCCGAGTACGGCAATTCGCCCGCCCTGACGCTGCCATTCCTGCAGCATCTCGCCCGCACGATGCCGCGCGCGCTGGTGATCTTCCTGGCCATGCGCGACGGAGCGCCGGTCGCCGGCGCGCTGTGCCTGCGCGGCGCGGACACCCTGTACGGGCGCTACTGGGGCGGCGCCACCCTGCCCGGCCTGCATTTCGAGACCTGCTATTACCAGGGCATCGAGTATTGCCTGCGCGAGGGACTCACCCGCTTCGAGCCCGGCGCCCAGGGCGAGCACAAGCTGGCGCGCGGCTTCCTGCCACACACCGTGCGCAGCCGGCACTGGATCGCCGAACCGGCCTTTGCCGAGGCACTGGCTGCGTGGTGTGCGCAGGAGCGCGCCGAGACTGCCCGTTATCGGCAGGTGCTGGCCGCGCACAGCCCGTTCAAGGCGGACGCGGCATGACCCGCCGCCTGCCCTGGCGGCTGGACGAGGCACCCGACGCCCCCTTCCCGCCCGCCGAGACCGCCCTGCGCGATCCCGATGGCCTGCTCGCGCTCGGTGGCGACCTCTCGCCGGTCCGCCTGCTCAATGCCTATGCCGGCGGCATCTTCCCGTGGTTCTCCGAGGGCCAGCCGCTGCTGTGGTGGTCCCCGGACCCGCGGATGGTGTTCCGCACCGACGGCGTGCACCTGTCCAGCCGTTTCCGCCGCTCGCTACGGCAGAGCACGTGGACGCTGCGCGCCGACAGCTGCTTTGCGCAGGTGATCGATGCCTGCGCGGCCAGCCCGCGGCCGGGGCAGGACGGCACCTGGATCACCCGCGACATGCGCGATGCCTACATCGAACTGCACCGGCTGGGCTTCGCGCACTCGGTGGAGGTGTTCGATGGCGGACAACTGGTCGGCGGCATCTATGGCGTAGCGATCGGCCGGATGTTTTTTGGCGAGAGCATGTTCAGTGCGGCCACCGGCGGCTCCAAGGTCGCCCTGGCCGGATTGGCCCATCGGCTGGCCGGCTGGGGCTGGCCGCTGATCGACGCACAGGTCGAAAATGACCATCTGCTGCGCATGGGCGCCGAGCACTGGCCACGCCAACGCTTCCTGGCCCTTGTCCGTGAACAGGTCCAACAGCCAGCTCCCGCGGGCGATTGGCGGGATTTGTTCGGGACGCTGGCGGCGGCCGATCTGGCCACGCGGGCCCGGCCTTAACCAAAACTTTGCATCAAACGCCCGACGCGCGTAAAATGCCCGCTCTTCAGGCCAGCTCGGCCGGTTACAGAACTGCACAGGACTACATGTCGAAAGACGACTCCATCGAGTTCGAAGGCACCGTCAGCGAGACGCTGCCGAACACCACTTTCCGCGTACGACTGGAAAATGGGCATGAAATCATCGCCCACATCTCCGGCCGCATGCGCAAGAACTACATCCGCATCCTGACGGGCGACCGCGTCAAGGTCGAAATGACCCCGTACGACCTGACCAAGGGTCGCATCACCTACCGCATGAAATAAGCGGTCCGGGGGTTGTTCCCGCCAGAAGGCCAGCCAGGTGCTGGCCTTTTCGCGTGGGCGCCATTCAGCCATCGCCCCACCCCTGCCAAGCGTCACCCTGACCCTGTGCACCCTGACGTCGGTCAGGATGCCTTGATGCAGATTCGCCCTGGCGCGAAAACGCCCAGTGTGGCACTCGATCCAATCCGGATCCCGACCCGATGGCCCCCGCCATGAAACGCCTGCCTTCCCTGCTCCTGCTTGCTGCCTGCCTGGCCACCGCTGCCTCGCTCCAGGCCGCCGAACCGGCCGCTGCCGGCGATTGCATCACCCTGTCCCCGAATCAGCAGCTGGTGCGCAATGGCGCCGACCGCGATGTACTGCTCCGCAATGGCGACCAGCACTACCTGGTCCGTTTCGAGCGCTCGTGCAGCAGCGCAGCCATGTCCCCGAAACTGGCCTTTGTCACTCCCGGCCGGGACGGCCAACTCTGTGGCGCAGGAGCCAGCAGGCTGCGCACGAACGGACAAAGCTGCACGATCAGTGCGGTCGAGCCGATCACCGCCGAAGAATTCACCCGCAAGGCGCGCGCCCGCCAGTAGCCGCACCGAAGGCTGCCGCGCACCCGAAAAAAAGCCCCCTTGCGGGGGCTTTTCAATGACGGTGCAGGCATCTGCCGCGCGGCGTCTACCGCGCGGTCAGACCGTGGCCGGCAGCAGACGCTCCGGCTCGGCTTCGGTCTCGACGAACAGCTGGTCGTCGCGCACATCGATGCTGACCTTGCCACCGTTGACCAGCTTGCCGAACAGCAGCTCGTCGGCCAGCGGACGCTTGATCTTGTCCTGGATCACGCGGGCCATCGGGCGGGCACCCATCAGCGGATCGAAGCCATGGTGGGCGAGCCAATCGCGCGCCGTCGGCGTGGCCGACAGGCTGACGTGCTTTTCCTGCAGCAGCATTTCCAGCTCGATCAGGAACTTGTCCACCACGCGCAGGATGTGCTCGAAGCCCAGCGCCTGGAACTGCACGATCGCATCCAGACGGTTGCGGAACTCCGGCGTGAAGCTCTTGCGGATCACTTCCATCGCGTCGGTGGCATGGTCCTGGCGCGTGAAGCCGATCGAACGCCGCGAGGCCTGGGCCGCGCCGGCATTGGTGGTCATCACCAGCACCACGTTCTTGAAGTTCGCCTCACGGCCATTGGTGTCGGTCAGCACACCGCGGTCCATGACCTGCAGCAGGATGTTGAAGATGTCCGGGTGGGCTTTCTCCACCTCGTCCAGCAGCAGCACGCAGTGCGGGGTCTTGACGATCTTCTCGGTCAGCAGGCCGCCCTGGTCGAAGCCGACATAGCCCGGAGGGGCGCCGATCAGGCGGCTGATCGAATGCGACTCCATGTACTCGCTCATGTCGAAGCGGACCAGCTCGATGCCCAGCTGCAGCGCGAGCTGCTTGGTCACCTCGGTCTTGCCCACGCCGGTCGGGCCGGAGAACAGGAAGTTGCCGATCGGCTTTTCCGGATTGGCCAGGCCCGAGCGGGCCAGCTTGATCGCCGAGGACAGCGTCTCGATGGCCGGGTCCTGGCCGAAGATCACCATCTTCAGGTTGCGCTCCAGATGCTGGAGCACGTCCTTGTCGGTGGCGCTGACCTGCTTGGCCGGGATCCGCGCCATCTTGGCGACGATGGTCTCGATCTCCTCGATGTCGATCAGCTCCTTGCGCTCGCCGTCCGGCAGCAGCCGCTGGCGGGCACCGGCCTCGTCGATCACGTCGATCGCCTTGTCCGGCAGCAGGCGGTCGTTGATGTGCTTGACCGACAGGTCCACGGCGGCCTGCAGCGCGTCATCGGCATAGGTCACGCCGTGGTGCGCTTCGTACTTGGGCTTGAGGCCCTGCAGGATCTCGTAGGTCTCGCCCACCGTCGGCTCGACGATGTCGATCTTCTGGAAGCGGCGGGCCAGCGCCCGGTCCTTCTCGAAGATGCCGCGGTATTCCTGGAAGGTGGTCGAGCCGATGCAGCGCAGCTCGCCCGAGGCCAGGGCCGGCTTGATCAGGTTGGAGGCGTCCATGGTGCCGCCCGAGGCCGAACCGGCACCGATGATGGTGTGGATCTCATCGATGAACAGCACCGCGTTGGGCAGCTTCTTCATCGCGGTCAGCACGCCCTTCAGGCGCTTCTCGAAATCACCGCGGTACTTGGTCCCGGCAACCAGCGCGCCCAGGTCCAGCGAATAGATCACCGCATCGGCGAGCACATCCGGCACCGACCCTTCCACGATGCGCTTGGCCAGGCCTTCGGCGATCGCCGTCTTGCCCACGCCGGCCTCGCCCACGTAAAGCGGGTTGTTCTTGCGGCGGCGGCACAGGACCTGGATGGTGCGCTCGATCTCATCGGCACGGCCGACCAGCGGGTCGATCTTGCCGTTGCGGGCCTGGTCGTTGAGGTTGCTGGCGAACTCGGCCAGGGCATCGCCCTTGCCCTCGCCTTCGGCACCTTCGGCCCGGCCCTCGCCATCGGCGGCCGGCGGCACTTCGCCCTCCTCGCCCAGCTTGGCAATGCCATGGGAGAGGTAATTGACGATATCCAGCCGGGTCACGTCCTGCTGGTTGAGGTAGTACACGGCATGCGAGTCCTTCTCGCCAAAGATCGCGACCAGCACGTTGGCGCCGGTGACTTCCTTCTTGCCCGAGGACTGCACGTGGTAGACCGCGCGCTGCAGTACGCGCTGGAAGCCCAGGGTCGGCTGGGTATCGCGCCCATCATCTTCGGACAGGCGCGAGACGGATGCCTCGATGGCCTGTTCCAGTTCCTGGCGCAGGCGCTCGGCGTCCGCACCGCAGGCCTTGAGGACGGCTTGGGCGGACGGGTTGTCGAGCAGTGCCAGCAGCAGGTGTTCCACCGTCATGAATTCATGCCGGGCCTCACGGGCGCGCTTGTAGCACTGTCCGATGGTGTGTTCGAGGTCTTTACTGAACATGATTAACTCCGGCGGCAGTTAGGAACAATATGCGGCCAACCTTCACGATTTCCATCACCCTAGCGGATCAGTGCGTTCAGACGGCGTTAGCACTCCGCCGATCGCGCCGATCCATTCGACGGCCTCCATCATGCACGAACTTGCCGCCACGAAATGGCAGCTTCAACGTGATGGTGATGTCATCGTGACGCCACCCCGGGCCAGCGCTGGCCCGTGCAGCGGCCGGGCGGCAGCCCGGCGATGCTCAGGGTGGGTGCGGATGCCGGAGAACCGAATGGCTGCGGCTCGGCTACGGCTCGGCTGAGGCTGGCCGCACGGCTGTCGCCATGGCTGGAACAGTGCGGATCGCTGGCGCGCCTGTGGCGAGGCCAGGGGCGGCTCAGCCGCTGGCCTTCTCCATCGTGCACAGCAGCGGGTGCTGGTTCATGCGCGAGAATTCATTGACCTGGGCGACCTTGGATTCGGCGACCTCGCGGGTGAACACCCCGCACACGCCGCGGCCGCGGGTATGCACGTGGAGCATCACCTGGGTGGCCTGGTCCAGGTCCATCGAGAAGAAGTGCTGCAGGACCGTCACCACGAAATCCATCGGGGTGTAGTCGTCGTTCAACAGCATCACCTGGTACAGCGGCGGCGGCGCGACCTCGGGACGTGCAGGCTCAAGCAGCACGCCGTGGTCGTGATGAGTTTCGTGGGAAGTCTCGCGGGGCATCCCTCCATTATAGGGCCCCGCCCGGCCGGATTGGACGTTGCCCCCTGCGGCCTTCACAATCTGCACTCTCCAACCAGATGTTCACAGGGATTTCATGAAAAGGATTGCTGCCGCACTGCTGCTGGCCGTCACTGCCACCGGCGCCCATGCGGCCGAAGCGGACAAGGCCGTCGGGCGAGCGCTGGACACGCTCAAGTACACCTACGAGGTGGACGAGGACGGCGATTACAAGATGGTGTTCGACATGGATGACGGCCGCAGCCAGCTGGCCTTCGTGCGCTCCACCGTCGAGGAATTCGGCAAGCACAGGATCCGTGAGATCTGGTCGCCGGCCTACAATTCGCCGGGCAAGCAGTTCCCCGCCGCGGTGGCCAACCGCCTGCTCGAAGACTCGCAGGATGCCAAGATGGGCGCCTGGGTGAAGCAGGACCAGCTGGCGATGTTCGTGGTGAAGGTCGATGCCAACGCCACCCCCGAAGCGCTCAGCGACGCGATCGATGCGGCCGTGCGTACGGCCGATGCCATGGAGCTCGAGCTGACCGAGCAGGACGAATACTGAGGTGAATGCCGTGCAGGAACCGCGCTGGACGCCCCATGTCACCGTCGCCACCGTGGTGGTGCGTGACGGGCGTCTGTTGCTGGTCGAGGAGGCGATCGACGGCCGCCAGGTGCTGAACCAGCCCGCTGGCCACCTGGAGCCCGACGAGAGCCTGGCCGCCGCCGCGTGCCGGGAAACGCTGGAAGAGACCGGCTGGACGGTGCGCCTGAGCGCCTTCATCGGCACCTACCAGTGGACCGCCCCGGACGGCACGCCGTTCCTGCGCTTTGCCTATGCGGCCGAGCCGGTCTCGCACGATCCCGCCCGTCCGCTGGACACCGGGATCCTGCGGGCCGTGTGGCTGACCCCGGCCGAACTGAAGGCCGAGCCCGGCCGGCTGCGCAGCCCGCTGGTCTGGCAGGTGGTGGCCGACTATCTGGCTGGCCAGCGCCACCCGCTCTCCATCGTCAAGGAGGCCGCATGAGTCCCCCACGGATCATGGTTGGTGTCTCCGGCGGCGTGGATTCCTCGGTCGCGGCCTGGCGGCTGGTCCAGCAGGGCGAGCCGGTGGCGGGACTGTTCATGCAGAACTGGGCCGATGACGGCAGTGGCGACTGCCGTGCCGAAGATGATCGCCGCGATGCGGTGGCAGTCTGCGGCCTGCTCGGCATCCCGTTCCACTTCCGCGATTTTTCCAGCGAGTACTGGCAGGGCGTGTTCGAGCATTTCCTGGCCGAGTACGCCGCCGGCCGCACGCCCAACCCGGACGTGCTGTGCAACCGCGAAGTGAAGTTCAAGCATTTCCTCGACGCCGCGCGCGAGCTCGGCGCCGAACGCATCGCAACCGGCCACTACGCGCGGATCGCCCAGGTGGGCGGCCGCTGGGCGCTGCTGCGCGGCGCCGACCGCAGCAAGGACCAGAGCTACTTCCTGCACCAGCTGGGCCAGGAACAGCTGGCCGCGACCCTGTTCCCGATCGGCGACCTGCAGAAGAACGACCTGCGCCGGATCGCACGGGATGCACGCCTGCCGACCCACGCCAAGAAGGATTCGACCGGGATCTGCTTCATCGGCGAACGCGACTTCCGCGAGTTCATCGGCCGCTACCTGCCGGCCAGGACGGGCGAGATCCGCGATCCCGATGGCGCCCTGATCGCCGAACATCCTGGCGTGTTCTATTTCACGCTCGGTCAGCGCGAGGGCCTGAACATCGGCGGCGTGCGTGGCCGGCCGGCGGCCCCGTGGTACGTCGTCGGCAAGGACGTGGCCAGCAACGTGCTGTACGTGGACCAGGACCGCGAGAGCCCGTGGCTGCAGTCCACCCGCCTGCATTCGGAGGCCGCCCACTGGATCGCCGGCGCCCCGCCCGCGCGCCGCTTCGAGTGCACCGCCCAGACCCGTTACCGCCAGCCCGACGAGCCATGCACCGTCACCGTGCGCGACGATGGCACCGTGGAGGTGCGCTTCGCGCGCCCGCAGCGTGCCGTCACCCCGGGCCAATCGCTGGTGTTGTATGACGATGAGGTCTGCCTTGGTGGCGCCGTCATCGCCGCCACCGATGCGCCGCTGGAACAACGCCTTCGCGCCACCCCTTCTCCTTTCGAGGTATCTGCTGCATGAGTTTTTCCGTCGACGACCGCGTACTCGCTCTGGCCGGCATCGCCCAGGCCCTGCAGCAGGTGCGCCGCATCGCCGAAACCGGCCACTCCGAAGCCGCCGTGGTCCGCACCGCGGTGGAGAGCGTGTTCCGCATCGATGCGGCCAGCCCGCAGGACATCTACGGCAGCGCAAGCAATGTCGCCCCCGGCCTGCGCCTGCTGCACAACTACCTCAGCAGCCAAGGCCAGGACGAGCAGTTGCCGCGCCTGGCGCTGTCGGTGCTGCAGCTTGAACGCCGCTTCGTGCGCGAGGACGCGATCGTGGCCAGGGTCAGCACCGGGATCGAGCGCGCCCGCGCCCAGGCCGGCGAGCTGGGCGACAGCGCCCACCCGGACGTGCTCGCCGCACTGGGTGGCCTGTACGCGGACACCATCAGCAACCTCAAGCCGCGGGTGATGGTCCAGGGCAACCCGCACTACCTCGGCCAGGCGGGCGTGGTCGCCGAGATCCGTGCGCTGCTGTTGGCCGCAGTCCGTTCGGCAGTGCTGTGGCGCCAGACCGGCGGCCAGTACTGGGACTTCCTGTTCTCGCGCAAGACGATGCTGGAAGCGGTCGCGCGCCAGCTGCGCTGAGCTCGGCAGCCACCCCTCGGGTGGCTCCACCCGGGGGGCCGGGACGCGCGGTTTTTGATCGAATGTGTGGTGCAGGACTAAAGCAAACCGGGGTACGGCCGATACAGCATCCGTGCACCTCCCCGAGAACGTCCATGTACTCACGCCTCTTCATCCGCCTGGCCGCCCCCCTGGTCCTGACCCTTCTGCTTCCCTTTGCCATCGGCTTCGAGTGGCCCGCCGCCCTGCGCTGGGCGATCCTGAGCACGATGACGCTCAGCTGGCTCGGGTTTGCCTGGTGGAGCGCCCGCGCCCAGACCCAGCGTTCGCCTGAGCAGGCCCGCATCATGCGCGAGCAGGACCAGCTGCTGACCGAGCTGCGCTCGTTCGTCGGCAACGAAATCGACGGCTCGCGTGGCGAAGTCGAACGTGCCCGCGACCTGATCCGTCATGCGGTCGGTGGCCTGGGCAGCAGCTTCGATGCGATGAACCGCAAGTCGCGCCAGCAGAGCCAGGCCCTGGCCCGCATCGTCGACCGCGCCGGCGAAGAAGGCGGTGCCGGCGTCGACGTGGCCCGTTTCGCCCAGCACGCCAGCCAGCGGATGGAGCAGCTGGTCGAGGCGCTGGAACAGGTCAGCGGCCAGAGCAGCAACACCGTGCAGCACATCGACCAGATGGCCCAGCACCTGGATGGCATCTTCGCGCTGCTGGAGGACGTCAAGTCGATCGCCGACCAGACCAACCTGCTGGCCCTGAACGCGGCCATCGAAGCCGCACGTGCCGGTGAAGCCGGCCGTGGCTTTGCGGTGGTCGCCGACGAAGTCCGCAACCTGTCCGAGCGCTCGACCACCTTCAACGAGCAGATCCGCAAGCTGGCGCACAGCTCCAAGGACGCCATCGCCAAGGTGCGCGAGACGGTCTCGCACATGGCCTCCCGCGATATGGACCGTTCCCGCGAAGCGCGCCACGAAGCGGCGCAGATGCTGGAGAACGTGGCCCAGATCAATGCCTCGCTCGGTGACGGCATGCGCGAGATCTCCGAATGCGGTCGCGCCATCGACAGCAGCGTCGCTGAAGCCGTGCGCGCCCTGCAGTTCGAAGACATCGCCACCCAGGCCCTGGGCGGCGTGCACACCCACCTGGACCGCCTGACAGCGATCAACCGCGAGGCCGTCGCCCTGCAGGAGCTGCTGCATCGCAGTGGCGGCGTGTTCGACGAGGAGGTCGTGACCGCCCTGCAGCGCACCGGCAGCCGCCTGCGTGACATGCGCACCGAGTGGGAGCGCCCCCCGCACAAGGCGGTCGCCCAGCAGAGCATGGCCGCAGGCGCGGTCGAGCTGTTCTGATCCAGATGTCCCGTGCCGACCCCGGCACAGCCAACGGCCCCGGTTTCCCCGGGGCCGTTGTGCTTGCACGACCCGCCTTGGCTGCAGATGATTACCCGATGTTGAACGCGTCCGTGTTGTCCGTTGCATCCGTTGTCCCCGCCGAGCTGGAGCCGGCGGTGCAGCGCAGTGAGACCGTCACCGCCGTTGCAGCGCCTGCCGCTGCGGCAGCGCCGGTTGCTCCGCTGCAGGGCCGCGCCCTGATCGCACGGCTGGAGCAGCTGGCCCAGCAGGAACTCGCGCAGCTGGCCAAGCGCCCCGCGCCGGGCATCGTCACCCTGCCCTCCGCCGTCGACCCCGCCCTGGCCGGGCTGGCCTGGGACCTGGGCCTGAGCGGCGATGATCTGGATGCGGCGGCGCGCTGACGCTGCCTGCCCGATCTGCGCTGCGGGTGGCCGAGCGCACTCGGTCGCGCCCTGAGTTGATCTACTGAAACGCCGGTCGATTGCGACAAGCAGCATCGACATCTGCCGCGGCTGCCATCAACCTCCGCGTTCCTCCCTGCAAACCCCAGCGCGATGATGACGCCTGCCTTGCGCCTCGCAATCGTCCTTCAACCGTTCGCGGACGATGCGCAACCGTGGATCCTGGAGCCGGCAACGCTTCAGGCGCTGAGCACCACCATCGACGAGACCGGGGGATTTCAGCAGCGCTACGCAGCGCTCGTCGACGTCACCAGCCCCGCACTGGGCACTGTCGATGCCACAGTCGAGGTCTCCGCCGCACAGCTTGAAGACGGCACACCGGTCATTGTCTTTGAAGACGATGAAGGCGACGGAAGTGCCCGCTTCCTGGTTCTGCAAGCCCAATGGCAGGGATTTCCGGCAGGCACCCTGCTGCAAGGGCGGGATCCAGCCATGGCCGTCGTCACGCGTGCTGATGACGATGCGTCGGGGATGCGTGCGCAGGCGCTGCTCGGCTCCCTTGAGCTGTTGAAGATGGCGACACCGCAGCGGGATCGGTCCGATCTGCAGGCGGTGGCGCATCGCGTACCGGACGACCTGCCGGGGTTCCTGGCCGCATTCACTGCCAGCACGGCGGGCGAACCGGTGGATGGCGCTCTGCTTGATCGCTGGCAAGGTCGGCTGCCTGATACGCTGCTGGCGCTGTGGCAACGCGACGGTCTGGCGCGCTACCTGGAAGACCGGTTGATGCTGGTCGATCCTGAGCGTTATTCCGCCACACTTGCGCCGCTGCTGGTGAACAGCCGTCTGGAAGGCGTTGATACCTTCCATGCATTTGCAGTAACGGCCTTCGGCCAAGTCTTCGTCTGCGGTGAGAACACCGCCGTGGAAATCATTGCCGACCCATACACCGGTGCCATCCAGGTGCACCCGTCGATGCTCGCGGCAAGCGACGCTGACGAGCGCAATGGGCGGTTGCGTTTTCTGCTGACCCT
Organism: Stenotrophomonas sp. LM091; assembly: GCF_001806305.1. Taxonomy (NCBI): domain Bacteria; kingdom Pseudomonadati; phylum Pseudomonadota; class Gammaproteobacteria; order Lysobacterales; family Lysobacteraceae; genus Stenotrophomonas; species Stenotrophomonas sp. LM091. The sequence continues at coordinate 4,237,201 of NZ_CP017483.1, read as the reverse complement.
GCTTGAGCCGGAAGAGCTGGACGTGACGGACACGCAGGGCGACTCGGTGTATGCCATGACCCGCGACAGGCTGGGTCCGTTGGCGGCAGATGACGTCTACACCCCCGGCCCTGAGGGCCTGGTGGAAGGCTGGGAGACCCGACTGATCCGGCAGGACGCGTTCAAGGCATGGGAATGGTCAAGGCACTGGGGGACGCGGTGATGCTTGGCAGACCCTCATGAACATTGACCGGGAAACGCGCACTTGAGACCTTTGACGACTTTCTGATGCTCATGGACGGCCAGCTGGCTTGGCTGATCGATCAGGCGCAGGCGCGGGGCGTGGATCTGGATGGCCGTGTGGAAAACCTTGATCGTCTTGAGGAGCTCCACGACGTCATGGTCGCGACCCTCGATGAAGACGAATGCTCCGCCCTGCATGTGGTATTCGCTCGATACCTGGGGGAATGTGTCCGTACCTGTCATGGCGGCCAATGGATGCTCCCGCTGGATGACCCGAAGGACGTGAACTTCAACATGCCGGTAATCATCGGGCATTCCTCCTGCACCTGGCTGGAGTTCAATCCTATTCACACCATTCGCTCCTATTCGCTGCGTCCTTACGCGGGAAAGATCCGCGACATTGTGAAGCACAGCGTTGCGCCGGTGATATTGGATCTCAGCGATCTGACCGACGAATGAGGGCATCCAAGCAGCGCACCTCCCTGTTCGATCGGGGTCCAGCGGCACCCGATCTGGATACGCCACTGTCGGGCTGTCCTCTCTGCCCTCGCCGGCCAGCAGCGATACCGGCCTGAAGAAGGAACGGCATGAAGAACGGTGGGGACCGGGGGCCGATGACGGCTGGACTGACATCTACCGCATGGCCGTGCAGACCTACGAAGGCGACACGGTTGCGAAGATACCGGGGCCCCGGCGTCAGGACCCAATACGGACGCGTGGATAGGTAGAGCCGACCGTTGGTCAGCTGCCGCGGAAACGGCCGACCAACGGTTGGCTCCACTGCGGACCGTCCGCGTCCGGCCAATGGGCCGCGGGTCGCGCGCGCTCAGACGGCGTGGCTCAGCGCGACCACCGCCTCCAGCGGTGCGATACGCGTGTCGCCGGCCTTCAACCACTGCGCCAGATCGCGCGGCGCCAGCGGGCGCGAGTACAGGTAGCCCTGGATCTCATCGCAGCCCTGGCGGCGCAGCATCGCCTCCTCCTGCTCGGTCTCCACGCCTTCGGCGACGACCTTCATGCCCAGCGCGTGGCCAAGGTGCACGATCGCCTGCGTCACTTCGGCCGTGCCGGCGTCATGCAGCATGCCCTGGACGAAACTGCGGTCGATCTTCAGGCGCCCCACCGGGAAGCGGTTGAGGTAGTGCAGGTTCGAGAAGCCGGTACCGAAGTCGTCGACCGCCAGCGGCACGCCGTGGCGCTCGAGCACATCGAAGCAGTGCCGCAGCACGTCGGTGTCACGGATCAGGGCCGACTCGGTCAGCTCCAGCTCCAGGCGCTGCGGCGGCCAGCCGTGGGCATGGCAGATGTCGATCACGCGTTCGGCGAACCCGCGGTCGCGCAGCTGCACGGCCGACACGTTGACCGCCACGCGGTCGAACTGCAGGCCGGCGGCGTCCCACGCGGCGGCCTGGCGGCAGGCTTCGGCCAGCACCCAGTCACCGATCCGCACGATCTCGCCGCACTTCTCGGCAATTGGAATGAACTCGGCCGGGCTGCAGTAGCCGATCCCGGGGCGATGCCAGCGCAGCAAGGCCTCGATGGCTGGCGGCTGGTCGTTCTCGGCATGCAGCAGCGGCTGGTAGGCCAGGGTGAATTCTTCGCGCTCGATCGCGCCGAGCAGTGCGTGCTCGATCTCCAGCTTGCGCTGGATCTTGGCCAGGGCGTCCTGGCTGTAATACTGGTAGGTGTTGCGCCCGGCTTCCTTGGCCGCGTACATGGCGGCATCGGCGGCGCGCAGCAGCGATTCGAAATCCTGGCGGCTCTCATCGAGCATTGCGATGCCGACGCTGGCGCCGACTTTCAGCGTGCTCTCGCCGCGGTGCAGCGGCTCGGCCAGCGAGGCGATCAGTTTGCGCGCGACATGGCCGGCGTCTTCGGGTGCGGCAAGGTCGCGCAGCACGACGATGAACTCGTCGCCGCTGAAGCGGCCGAACAGGTCGTTGTTGCGCAGGCTCTGGTGCAGGCGCGAGGCGGCCGCCTTGAGCAGCGCATCGCCGGTGGCGTGGCCGAAGGTGTCGTTGATGGTCTTGAAGCCGTCCAGGTCGATGAACAGCATCGCCAGCGGGCTGCCGCGATCGCGCGCCACCTCGATGGCATCGGCGGTCTGCTCGCGCAGCAGCATCCGGTTGGGCAGGCCGGTGAGCAGGTCGTAATGGGCCAGCAGTTCGATGCGCTCGTTGGCTTCGCGCTCACGGGTGATGTCACGGAACAGCACCACGAACCGCGTCGGCAGGCCGTCGCGGCGGTCCAGCTCGATCAGCACCTGCACCCAGATGCGCAGTCCGGACTGCCGGTAGAAGCACAGGTCCAGCTGCTCGGGCAGGCCACCCTCGGCGATCCGCACCAGCGCCGCCTCGAACGCATCACGCGAATCCTGGGTGTACAGGCTCAGGGCCTGGTCAAGGCTGATCGGCTCCTTGCGCAGCCCGTGGATGCGGTAGCACTCCTCGGTCCACTGCATGTGGCGGGTGCCCACCTCGATCTCGCAGCCGCCGATACGACCCAGGGCCGAGACGCGGTTGAGCAGCTCGGTACGCCAGCGGATCAGCGCATCGGTCTGGTGTTGTTCGGTAATGTTCTGGACCTGGCCCAGCAGGCGCTGGATGCGACCGTCCGGCCCGATCAGCGGCTGCATCCACACGCGCAGGTGCAGCGCGCCGTTGTCGCGGATCAGCTCCAGCTCCAGCGTGGTGGCCGCACCGTCGCGCCACATCCGGCGCCAGGCATTGCGCAACCGGCCGCGCGACTGCGGTTCGAGCTGACGCAGCCAATGGCGGCGACCGTGCGGCGGTGTTTCGCCGGTGCCCAGCAGCACGCGGAACTCGGGCGACCACCAGAACCGGCGCGCCTCCGGATCCCAGGACCAGCTGCCCATGCTGGCGATGCGCTGGGCTTCGCGCAGCTGCACCTGCTGCTCGCGCAGCTGGACTTCCATCTGCTTCTGGGCCTGGATGTCGGTATGGGTGCCGACCATGCGCAGCGGCTGGCCATCGGCCGTGCGGGTGACCACCCGGCCCCGATCCAGCACCCAGCGCCACTCACCATCGGGGTGCCGGGCGCGGAACTGGGCCGTATAGGCCTCGCTCTCGCCGCGCAGGTGCGCATCCATCGCCAGCCGCACCGCCGGCTGGTCGTCCGGGTGGACGTTCTCCAGCAGCGCGCTCACGCCCTCGGCATGGCTGTGGGAGTCCTCGATGGGCTGACCATCCCAACGCCGCGAGCGGCGCACGCTGTCGCTGGGCAGATCCCAGTCCCACAGCCCGTGCCCGGCATGATCCAGGGCGACTTCCCAACGGCTGCCGGCATAGGCGGCGACCGGCTCGGGCACGCTCAGGGTGAAGGCCAGCAGATGCCCATCCGGATCGTGCACGGCGCGCATCCAGCCATCGAAGCGGCCACCGGGCCCACCGGGCAGCTGGCAGGGCACCAGCCCGCCGTCCGCGGCGAGCAGGCGCAGGTCTTCCAGTACCTCGCCGTACGCGGCGACGGTTGCCGGCAGGCCGTGCTCGCGCGCGGCCGGGTTGGCGGCGATCGGACGACCGGCACGGTCGAGGATCACCAGCGCCGAGGCCAGTGGGTGCTGCAGCAGACTCGCGATAATGCCTTGGTCCACGCCCTGTAACTCCGAAAACGCACCCGACAACCGGGGAACGCAATCGTTAACGGCGGAGATTGCGGATTATTGAGTTCCCTGGCGACCTGCATCCTCACCCCGGGCAGGTAAGATGACGCTCGCCTTGTCCGACTGGCCCCGCCCTGCCCCATGCCGACCCACCTGCCAGGCCCTTCCGCACCCGCTGACGACACGCGCCTGGCCCGCGATCTGCGCCGCGACCGCTGGCGCGTGGTCGTGGCCTACCTGGTGCTGGCCCTGGTGTGGATCCTGTGCAGCGATGCGGCGGTCAAGGTGGTGGCCGGCGACCTGCAGACCGCGGCGCAGTGGCAGACCATCAAGGGCACGTTCTTCGTGGTCGCCAGTGCGGCGCTGATCTATCTGCTGCTGCGGCCGCTGGCCCAGCACGTGCTGCACGCCCATGCGCGGCTGGAGAGTTCGGAAACCCGTCATCGGCAGATGTTCGAAGGCAATCCCGGCCCCATCCTGGTGTATGACCTGGAATCGCTGGCGATCCTGGACGTCAATCCGGCGGCGGCGGGCTTCTTCGGCTACAGCCGGGAAACCTTCACCGCGATGCCGATCACGGCACTGTGGCCGCCCGGTCACGAGGCCCTGCTCGAAGCCAAGCTGGACCACATCCGCGCCAACCCCGAGCAGCTGTGCGTGATCACCGCCGATCTGCGCCTGAGTGATGGCAGCACCCGGCGCATGGAGATGCGCAGCAATTTCATCGATTACGGTGGCCGCCGTGCGCGACTGCTGATCGCGATCGACCGTACCCGCGAAGACCAGGCCCTGCTGCGCCGCGACCAGGCATTGGCCCGCGTGGAGGAAGCGCACGAGATGGCGCGCATCGGCGCGTGGGAGATCGATCCGGCCACCGGGCTGGGCCGCTATGCCAACCAGGTCTACCGCCTGCTGGGGCGGCGCGCGCCGGAGGCCCGGCGCTGGCACCGTTTCGAGGAACTGCTGGTGCCCGCCGATCCGGCCACCGCCGCGCTCAGCGAACAGCTGTTGCAGGAAATGAGCTCGGGCGAACCGGTGCAGATCGATGTGCTGCTGCCGTTGCTGGCAATGGACGGGCGCGCCTTGATGGTCCACCTGCGCGCCGAGAGCGGCCAGGACGATGCCGGGCGCCCGCGGGTGCTGGGCACCCTGCAGGACGTCACCGAGCGCGAGCAGTCGCGGCGCCTGCTGCGTGAGCGCGAAGAGCAGTTCCGCGAGCTGGTGCGGGTGCTGCCCGATGGCGTGGTGATCCTGTCCGAAGAACACGTGCTGTACGCCAACGCCTGCGCCGCCACGCAGTTCGGGTATGGCCACAACACCCTGCTCGGCGAGCCGCTGGCCGCGCTGGTGACCGCCGACGATCTGCCCCGTGTACGCGCCCAGCTGTTCGCCCAGCTGCCGCTGCACCATGGCGGGGCCGGCGAGGTGATCGGCATGCGCCGCTTCAACGGCCAGGCGTTCCAGGCCGGCCTGGCGGTCGGCGATGTGCGGTATGGCGGCCGCAACTGCAAATTGTTGATCGTGCGCGACCTCAGTGAGCCCGAGCGCATCCGCGAGGCGCTGGAAACCAGCAACCGCGAGCTGCAGGCCATGGCCGGCCGGCTGTTCTCGCTGCAGGAAGACGAGCGCCGCGCCATCTCGCGCGATCTGCACGACGATATCGGCCAGGCGATCACCGCGATGAAACTGTCCGCGTATGCGGCCCAGGATGAGCAGGACGCCGCCCGCCGCGACGAGGACCTGGCCCAGATCATCCAACTGGCCGATGCGACCGTGGGCAAGCTGCGCGACATCTCGACCCTGCTGCGCCCGCCGCAGCTGGATGCGCTCGGGCTGGAAGCGGCGCTGCGCTGGCAGGCCGGCGTGCTGTTCCGCTCGGCGGCGATCGAGCTGCTGCCCGATATCCAGTCCCTGCCCCGGCGCCCGGCCGGCGACATCGAACAGGCCTGCTTCCGCATCGCCCAGGAAAGCCTGACCAACGTGCTGCGCCATGCGCGTGCGAGCCAGGTGAACCTGCACCTGCGCGATGTGGACGACCACGGCCTGCACCTGCAGGTCCGCGACGACGGCGAGGGCTTCGACCCGGATGGCCCACGCGGGCTGGGCCTGATCGTGATGCGCGAGCGCGCGCAGAGCGTGGGTGGCACATTACGCATTGAATCGGCGCATGGCGCCGGTACCCTGATCGACCTTTACCTGCCGTACCGCGCCACCGGCGCGACGGCTCACGACGCACTGGAACACTGAGCTCATGTGGAACCCTTCCCTGCCCCTGGTCAGCATCGAGGACGCCCCGGCCCGCCTGGGCGCGGGCAATCCCGAACTGCAGGCGATGGTGACCGAGGCCGCGTCCGGCGGCACGCCGCTGATGCTGATGCACGTGGACATCGACCACTTCGCCTCGGTCAACGAGAACATGAGCGCCGAAGTCGGCGACCAGGCCCTGGTGCTGGTCGCCCAGCGCCTGCAGCACCATCTGCGTGGCCGCGGCAAGCTGTGGCGCCACGGCAGCGATGAATTCCTGCTGGCCGTGCCGCGCACCGCCGACATGCCACTGCCCGAAGACCTGGCCGAGGAAATCCGCCAGCAACTGGAGCTGCCGCTGTCGGTGCTGCCCTACACCCTGTTCATGACCGGCAAGCTGGGCGTGAGCCTGTGCCCGGAACACGCCACCGGTGTCTCGCGCCTGCTCGACCACGCCGAAGATGCGCTGTACCAGGCCGCACGCGAAGGCGGCAACGCGGTGCGCATCCACGCCGTGGATACGCCCTCCAGCGCGCACAGCGAAAGCATCATCGCGCGCCAGATTGTCGATGCGATCCCCAACGGCGAGCTCAAGCTGCGTTACCAGCCGCTGGTCAGCGCCCGCGACGGCCACGTGGTGGGCATGGAGGCACTGCTGCGCTGGCAGTCGCCCACGCTGGGGATGCTGGTGCCCGAGCGCTTCATGCGTACCGCCGAGCGGCTGGGCATCATCGTGCAGATCGGCACCTGGGTGCTGGAAGGCGCGCTCAAGCAGGCCAGGCTGTGGCGCGACCAGGGGTTTGATGACTTCACCATCGCAGTGAACGTCTCCACCCTGCAGTTGCTGCGCCCGAACTTCTTCGCCGAGGTGATGTCGCTGATGCAGGCGGCCGGCGTTCCGGCGCAGATGCTGACGCTGGAGATCAACGAAAGCGCGCTGACCAACAACGTCAACTTCGTCCACGAGACCCTGGTCAACCTGCGCAACGAAGGCATCAGCCTGAGCCTGGACAACTTCGGCACCGGCGATTCCAGCCTCAGCGCGCTGGTCCGCTATCCCGTGGACAAGCTCAAGATCGATCGCAGCTTCATCAAGAGCGCGCCGGCCGGCAATCGCGAGGCCGCCATCGCGCGCGCGATCATCGCCATGGGCCACCAACTGGGCATGACGGTGATCGCCAACGGCGTCGAGTCGCAGGCACAGCTGGGCTTCCTGCGCCGCAACGACTGCGATGTGTTCCAGGGATATCTGTTCGGCGAGCCGATGTCCGCAGACGCCGCCGGGATGACCCTGCGCCGCCGTTACCTGCGCCCGGAAGCCTTTGCCGAGACCCGTCCGGACCGCACGCTGCTGCTGCTGGACGACGAAGAGAACGTGCTGCGCTCGCTGGTGCGCCTGTTCCGCCGCGACGGCTACCGCATCCTGGCCGCCGGCAACGTGCGCGATGCCTTCGATCTGCTGGCCATCAACGATGTGCAGGTGATCCTCTCCGACCAGCGCATGAGCGACATGAGCGGCACCGAGTTCCTCGGCCGGGTGAAGATGCTCTACCCGGACACGATCCGCCTGGTGTTGTCCGGCTACACGGACCTCAACACGGTGACCGACGCGATCAACCGCGGCGCGATCTACCGGTTCCTGACCAAGCCCTGGAACGATGATGAGCTGCGCAAGCACATCCACCAGGCATTCCGCACGCACGAGGAACAACGCCGGGCGAACACCGCACCGGTGGCAGCGCTGCCGGCGGTTGACGGGGACTGAGTCGGATTGAGGCGGATTGACGCGGCAGCCGACCAACGGTCGGCTCTACGTTGCACGCGCCAGATATCCAGGTAGAGCCGACCGTTGGTCGGCTGCTCTTGCTCAACCGAACGCGATACCTGAAAGCCCGTGCAATGCCGGCCAGCGGCCGGCACGACCATTGCCGGCTCAGCGCGGCTGCTTGATCGGCAGCACCACGCGGAACTTCGAGCCCACGCCCGGGGTGCTCTCCAGATCGATGCGGCCGTGGTGCTTGTTGATGATGCTGTAGGAGATCGACAGGCCCAGCCCCGTGCCGCTGCCAACCGGCTTGGTGGTGAAGAACGGATCGAAGATGCGCTGGCGCAGGTCCGGTGAGATGCCGCCGCCGGTATCTTCGAATTCCACCCACACCGTGTCGCCGTCCACACCGGTGCGCACGTGGATCGTGCCGCGGTCGGCGATGGCGTGGCCAGCGTTGAGCAGCAGGTTCATGTAGACCTGGTTCAATTCCGAAGGCAGGCACTCCACCAGCGGCAACTGGCCGAACTCCCGGTGCAGGGCGACCTTGTACTTGAGCTCGTTCCAGATGATGTTGATCGTGGATTCCAGGCCCGCATGCAGGTCCACCAGCTTCCACGATTCATCGCGGCCGGAATACGAGAAGTCCTTCAGGTCACGCACGATCCGGGTCACCCGTTCGATGCCCTCGCGTGATTCGGCCATCAGCTGCGGCAGATCGCGGCTGATGAAGTCGATGTCGAAGCGTTGACGGATGTCGTCGATTTCCGGAATCAGTGCTTTCGGGTCCGGCGCACGCAACGCGCGCTCGTAGGCTTCGATCACGGTGAACAGGCTGCGCAGGTATTCCTGCAGGCTGCCCAGGTTGGAATGCACGTAACCGATCGGGTTGTTGATCTCGTGCGCCACGCCGGCAGCGAGCTGGCCGATGGAGGCCATCTTTTCCGACTGCAGCAGCTTTTCCTGGGTGCCGTTCAGGCGCAGGTAGGCCTGGCGCAGTTCGGCATGGCGCTGCTGCAGTTCGCGCTCGTAGTCTTCCTGGCCCTCGATACGTCGGAACAACGCCAGGTAGTGCCGCTGGCCAGCGTCGTCGTGGTGGTAGACATGGGCAATGACCATGCGCTCGCCGACCGGCAGGCTGCCGTTCCAGTGGCCGTTGAGGCGCGCATGTTCCAGGGCATCCGGTGGCAGCAGCTGGCGCAGCCATTGCGCCGGCGTCTGCTCGGCATCGCGTTCGGCCTGGCCGAGGATCTCGCTGACCGCGGCATTGGCCAGGGCCACGCTGCCATCCTCGCGGAACAGCAGCACGCCCTCCTTGATCCGCTCGAACAGGGCAAGCAGGACCGGATGCGGAGGCAACGGGGCGGTGACAAGGGTGGAAGTTACGGTCACGGTCACATCGAGGCGGCTGGAAACAGGCGCTCAATATACGCGGTGACGTTCACATCGGCAGCCCGGGGCCGCCAGACAGGGAGATCAGGCGACCGCGAGGGGCCGCCGGGTGTGCAGGATGTGCGACTGGCCCTTGGCGTCATACGCCGAGGATTCTTCACTGCGGCCGAGCTGGCGCAGGGCCCAGTTCACTTCGCGGCGGCGGCGCGACAGCAGCACACCGTTGGCGTGGTTGCGCTCGGCCAGTTCCTGCACGCGTTCTGCCTGGCCGACCGGCAGCGCGGCCTCGAGCGCCCGAAGCGCTTCCAGTTTGGCGCCGGTCGCACGGATCAGCGCGTGCACGTCATGCTCGACCAAGGCCTGGCGTTCGACGTCCAGGGCATCGCTGAGGCGCTGCAGCGGCTCGCTCATCGCCAGCTTCATCCCTGCAGCTGCTGGTCCAGCTCAAGCATGCGCGAAGCGATCGCGTCAGGATTGATCTTGTAGCTGCCGTTCTGCAGGGCTTCGCGCACCGCCTGCACCCGCCCGGCATCGATCGCCGGCGCCGAGGACAGTTCACGCTGCAGGGTCTGCAGGCTGGTCGCTTCGCCGGTCAGGCGCAGGCTGTCAGCGGCTTCCACCGGGCGGGCCGGGGCATCGGTGCTGACGCTCGGCTTGTTGCCCGGAGCGACGCTGCGCAGATGGGCGGTGGCCGGGAGGTTGCCGTCGATTTTCTGGCTCATGGAGTTGTCCTGGGAATGCGGTTCACAAGGGATAACGGCCGGGCGGACGCCATCTTTAGGGGAATATTGCAGGTTTCGCGGGGAAAGTGACGCGTATTCACACTGGTGTTCAGCGCGTCACTAAAACGTCACCGCTGGCCACGACTGTGCCCTGCACGATCTTGCGCGAGGACAGGTTCTCGACCGAGACCCGCTCGTTCTCGCCGGCATCGGCCATGGCGCGTCCGGCTACCCGGACCTCCACCCCGCCCCGCCGCGACACCAGCGCGACACTGTCGCCCCGCCGCACCAGCCGCTGCGCGACCAGGTCATTGGCCGAGAGCAGGCTGCCCGCACTGAGGGTCCTGCGTGCCACGCGACCGACCGCGGCGGCCGGATCGGCCAGCGCAGCACCGGCGATCCGTGCCGCATCACGCTGGCCAGTGGTGATATCGGCCGCCGAGAGGGTTTCTCCAGCGGCCACGCCACGGTTGAGGATCAGCACGGTCTGGTTGCGACGTACTTTCACGGGCACGAACAGGCGCCAGCCGCCCGCATCGGGGCAGCTGACCTCCACGGTGCTGCTGCCGGTCGGCTGGGCCGCCAGCGGCTGGCCGCAGGCCGGCAGGCGCAGTGCCGAGTCCAGCGTGGTGTCACCTTCACTGCCGGCCGGCAGGGTGCCCAGCGCCGCCTGGCGGATGCTGTCCACGGGTTGCCAGCCACCGGCGGCCCAGGCAGGCGCCACCAGCAGCAGCGCGGCAAGGACAAGAGAACGCATGGGCACTCCACGGGCAAGGAACATGGGCAGCACGATGCAAGGGCCGTGCCGAAGCCGTGCGCACGGCGCGCTCAAGTCATCGGTGGTGCCGCCGATACCAAGGCCATGTCCCATGACCTGCTCAACCGCATCGACCAGCGTACGCGCCTGGCCGGCCACAATCGTCTGGCCCTGCTGCTGTTCCGGCTGGGTGGACGTCAGCTTTTTGGCGTGAATGTCTTCAAGGTGCAGGAAGTCCTGCGCCGCCCCGGCCTGTTCCAGGTGCCGGGACTGCCCAGCCAGTTCGCCGGCGTGGCCGATGTGCGTGGCCGCTCGGTGCCGGTGCTGGACCTGGGCCTGGCGATCGGCCACCCCGAGCGTGAACCCGATGCCGACAAGGCGCCCGGCTACCTGGTGGTGACCGAGTTCAACCGCTCCATCCAGGGCTTCCTGGTCAGCGGTGTGGAACGCATCGTCAACATCGCCGTGGAAGACATCCACCCGCCGCCGGAACTGGGCGCCGAGTCGAGCTACCTGACCGCCGTGACCCGTTTCCAGGGCGAGCTGATCCAGGTGATCGACGTGGAAAGCGTGCTGGCCGACATCGCCGAGATCCGCGGCGAGGCGGTGCTGGATCCCTCCATGGCCCTGCCCCCCGATGCCCCGCCGATGCAGGTGCTGGTGGTGGACGACTCGCGCGTGGCCCGCCAGCAGATCCGCAGCGTGCTGGACCAGCTGGGGGTCGGGGCGACCCTGCTCTCGGACGGCAAGCAGGCCCTGGATCACCTCCTGCAGATCCATGCTTCGGGCGAGAACCCGGCCGAGCGCTACGCCATGGTGATCTCCGATATCGAGATGCCGGCGATGGACGGCTACACCCTGACGACGGAAATCCGGCGTCACCCGGGCCTGGCCGGCCTGTACGTGCTGCTGCACACCTCCCTGTCGGGCGTGTTCAACAACGCGATGGTGGAACGGGTCGGCGCGAACGCGTTCGTGGCCAAGTACTCCCCGCACGAGCTGGCGGACTTCCTGCTGGACCGCCTGCGCAAGGTGGCGATGGCGGCATGACACGCCGCCCACCGCGGCCGGAATGACCCCCGGCCGCTAGGCGACATCCACGCCCGGCGTGGATCCACCCCGGCGTGAAAACGCCGCCGGGGACCGGCCCGCCGCCCCCTCTGGCACGCCGCTTGCACTGCCCCAGGCATCGTCCCGTGGGAGTGCGTCATGCCCAATCTGATTTCGAACTATCTGGGTGTCCACGCCCAGGCCATGCCGTTGCGCGAGCAGCGGATGAAGCTGATCGCCAGCAACCTGAGCAACGCCGACACCCCCGGGTACAAGGCCCAGGACCTGGACTTCGATGCCGCCCTGCGCAATGCCCAGGGGCTGGATGCCAACGGTCTGATGAGGACCACCAACGAACAGCATTATGAGATCGGCAACGGATTGAACCCGTTCCAGATCGCCAAGCAAGGCGTGCAGCCGAGCATCGACGGCAACACCGTCGACCCGGATGCAGAACGTGCCGCCTACGGCCGCGCCGCGCTGGAGTACCGCGCCTCGCTGAGCTTCGTCGAATCCAAGGTGCGCTCCATGCTCACCGCGATCACGGGGCAGTAAGCCATGAGCAATCTGCCCATCTTCGACATCGCCGGTTCCGCGCTGCAGGCGCAGTCCGTGCGCATGAGCACCATCGCCTCCAACCTCTCCAATGCCGACACCGTCGCCGGCTCGGCCGATGCGGTCTACAAGCCGCTGGAGCCGATCTTCCAGTCGGTGACCAGCCGCAACGATCCGAACATCACCACGGTGCAGGTCAAGGAGATCAGCCAGAGCAACGCCGCGCCGATCCAGCGCTACGAGCCGGGCCACCCGCTGGCCGATGCCGATGGCTACATCTACCAGCCGGACGTGGACCCGGTCGCGCAGATGGTCAACCTGATCTCCACCTCGCGCAATTACCAGGCGGGCGTGGAAATGCTGACCACCGCCAAGGAACTGGCGCTGGCCACGCTGACCATGGGTCGCTGACCCTCTAACCGCAGGAATCCCCTCCCATGAGCAGCACCACCGGCGTCGGCCAGAGCAGCAGCGACATCTACACCGCACTGGGCCTGAACGCGCCCAACAGCGATACCAGCAAGAAGAAGAGCACCCTGGACCAGGCCGATTTCATGCGCCTGATGACCGAGCAGCTGCGGCACCAGGATCCGCTCAAGCCGATGGACAACACCCAGATGGTCGCGCAGATGGCGCAGCTGTCGCAGGTCCAGGGCATCACCGACCTCAACAACACGGTCAAGGGCTTCCAGGATTCGATGTCCAGCGACCAGATCCTGCGCGGCGCGGCCCTGGTCGGCCACGAAGTGCTGGTGCCGTCGGAAAAGCTGGCCCTGGAGAAGGACGGCGATGTGACCGGCATGGTCGCCGCGCCCGGTGCGGGCTTCGTGACGGTGGACATCACCGATGCCAACGGCGTCAAGGTCAACCAGATCAGCGTGGAAGCCAAGGCCTCCGGCGAAGTCACCTTCGATTGGGACGGCAAGGATGCCAACGGCAACCGCATGGCCGAAGGCACCTACACCATCGCCGCCTCGCACACCGATACCGCCGGCACCAAGACCAAGCTCAACACCTACGTGCAGGCCCCGGTAGAGAGCGTCACGGTCGGCACGGACGGCCTGTACCTCAACCTCAAGGGTCTGGGCACGGCCCCGATCGATTACGTGCTCCGCATCAGCTGAGCCGCCTTACCCGCATCCACAGGAGCATCCCATGGGCTTCAACGTCTCGTTGTCCGGCATCAACGCAGCCAATGCCGATCTGAACGTCACCGCGAACAACATCGCCAACGTCAACACCACCGGCTTCAAGCAGTCGCGCGCGGAGTTCGCCGATCTGTTCTCGGCCACCAGTTATGGCCTGTCAAAGAACGCGGTCGGTTCCGGCGTGCGGGTGAGCAACGTGGCCCAGCAGTTTGCGCAGGGCAACAACGAACAGACCGGACGCAGTCTGGACATGGCCATCTCCGGCGAAGGCTTCTTCACCCTGACCATGAACGGTGAGCGCGTGTACTCGCGCGCCGGCAATTTCCGGACCGACCAGGCCGGCTACGTGACCAACCCGGACGGTGCGCGCCTGCAGGTGTTCGCCCCGAATGCGGACGGCACCAACTTCGATGCCGGCCGCCTGACCGACCTGCAGCTGATGACCACCGACAGCCCGCCGCGGCAGACCGGCAAGGTCGATGTGAGCTTCACCCTGCCGGCCAACGCCAAGCAGCCGACGGTCGCCGCCTTCGACCCGACCGATTCCAACAGCTACAACCACTCCACCGGCGGCATTACCGTATACGACTCGCTGGGCGTGAGCCACACCCAGACCTCCTACTTCGTGAAGACCGAAAACCCGAACGAGTGGCAGGTCTACAACTACGTGGACGGCAAGGCCGCTGGGACCCCGACCACGCTGCAGTTCTCCGACAGCGGTGCGTTGACCAGCCCGGCCAACGGCCAGATCGTCATGGATCCGTTCATCCCGACCACCGGCGCCGGCGTGCTGTCGATGTCGCTGAACCTGAGCGGCTCGACCCAGTACGGCGAGAAGTTCGCGCTGCGCAACACCCAGCAGGACGGTTATGCGGCGGGCAAGCTCAACGAGATCACCGTCTCCGAAGAGGGCATCGTCTACGCCCGCTACTCCAATGGCGATGACAAGGCGCTGGGCCAGGTCGCCCTGACCACCTTCAACAACGCACAGGGCCTGGAAGCCAAGGGCAACAACCTGTGGACGGAAAGCTTCGCCTCGGGCACGCCGCGTACCGCTGCGCCGGACAGCTCCAACCTGGGCAAGATCCAGGCCGGTTCGCTGGAAGCCTCCACGGTCGACCTGACCGAGCAGCTGGTCAACATGATCACCGCCCAGCGCAACTTCCAGGCCAACTCGCAGATGGTCTCCACGCAGGACCAGATCACCCAGACCATCATCAACCTGCGTTGATGAGCCACTGACCGCAACACGGGACTACACCGATGGACAAGGCACTCTACGTGGCGATGACCGGTGCACGCGCCTCCCTGCAGGCGCAGGGCACGCTGTCGCACAACCTGGCCAACACCGATACCCCCGGCTTCAAGGAGGCGCTCGCCAACACCGAGGCCTTCCCGATCAAGGGGACCGGCTATGCCTCGCGCGTGGATGCCCTGCACGTGGATGCCGGCTTCAACCGGCGCATGGGCGCCCAGCAGATCACCGGCAACCCGCTGGATCTGTCCCTGCAGGCCGGCAACTGGCTGGCCGTGCAGGCACCGGGCGCCAATGGCGGCGAGGCGTATACCCGCGGCGCGGCGCTGTCGATCACGCCCAATGGCCAGCTGGTGACCGCCGGCGGCCATCCGGTACTGGATGAGAACGGCAACCCGATCGCGATCCCGCCGCACCAGGCGATGGACATCGGCAACGACGGCACGATCTCGATCATCCCGCTGGGCGAAGGCCCGCAGACGATGGCCAACATCGGCCGCATCCGCGTGGTGCAGGCCGACGACGCACGGCTGGAACGCGGCCTGGATGGGCTGATGCGCAACAACGACCCGCAGCAGCCCTTCGTGCAGGCCCAGGGCAAGTCGCTGGAAAGCGGTCAGCTGGAAGGCAGCAACGTCGATGCGGCCGGTGCGCTGGTGCAGATGATCCAGCTGCAGCGCCAGTACGAAATGCAGGTGAAGGTCATCAAGCACGGCGATGACAACGCGCGCAGCGCCAACAGCCTGCTGCGCCTGGGCGGTTGACCGCGCGCCGTGACGTAATCCCGGCGCGGTTCTGGCACGCGCCATGCATTGCCCTTCGCAAGGGCCGCACCACGCGGCCACCCGCTACAACACAGGAATGACGCCATGAACCAGGCATTGTGGATCGCCAAGACCGGACTGGATGCGCAGCAGACGCGCATGTCGGTGGTTTCCAACAACCTCGCCAACACCAACACCACCGGTTTCAAGCAGGACCGTGCCAGTTTCGAAGACCTGCTGTACCAGCAGGTCCGCCAGCCGGGCGGTGCGTCCTCGGCGCAGACGCAGCTGCCCACCGGCCTGCAGATCGGCACCGGCGTGCGCGTGGTGGCCACCGCCAAGAACTTCGAGCAGGGCAGCCAGCAGCAGACCGGCCGCGCACTGGATGTGATGGTCAACGGCCGCGGGTTCTTTGAAGTGCAGATGCCGGACGGTTCCTCGGCCTATACCCGCGACGGCTCGTTCCAGCGCAACCAGGATGGCGAGCTGGTCACCAACAGCGGCTACCCGGTGCAGCCGGGCATCCAGATTCCCGAAGGCGCGCAGTCGCTGACCATCGGCACCGACGGCACGATCAGCGTGAAGATGGCCGACGACGCCGCCTCGGTGGAAATCGGCGCACTGACCCTGACCGACTTCGTCAACCCGGCCGGCCTGCAGGCCCGCGGTGAAAACCTGTTCCTGGAAACCACCGCCTCCGGCCCGGCGCAGAACGGCAATCCCGGCCTCAACGGCCTGGGCACCGTGGTGCAGGGTGCGCTGGAAGGCAGCAACGTCAACGTGGTGGAAGAGCTGGTCTCGATGATCGAAACCCAGCGCGCCTACGAAATGAACGCCAAGGCGATCTCCACCACCGACGCGATGCTCGGCTACCTCAACCAGAACGTCTGATCGGTCGACCCGGGAACCTGCCATGTCGCGTCTTGCCCCTATCCTCCGCCTGCTCGCCGCCGCCGTCCTCATCGCCACCCTCGGGGGCTGCGTGATCGCCGGCGATGTCCGCCCCTACCCGGCCATGGCGCCGGTGGAACCGATCATGCCGGCCTCGGCCCAGGCCACGGCCGGTGCGATCTACGCCGCCGGCCCGGGCCTGCAGCTGTACTCGGACCGACGCGCCCGCGATGTCGGTGACCTGCTCACGATCACCCTGACCGAGAACACCACCGCGCAGACCACCGCCAACACCTCCACCTCGAAAGAGTCGGAGCTGAGCATCGGCACGCCGACGATCTTCGGTGCCCCGGTGACGCTGGGCGGCAAGGACATCCTCAGCGCCAGCGCCGCCGGCTCGCGCGACTTCACCGGCAAGGGCACCAGCGCGCAGAGCAACCGCCTGCAGGGCAGCGTGACCGTCACGGTGATCCAGCGCCTGCCCAACGGCAACCTGGTCGTGCAGGGCGCCAAGAACCTGCGCCTTAACCGCGGCGATGAGCTGGTGCAGGTGCAGGGCATCGTGCGCGCGGCGGACATCTTCCCGGACAACACCATTCCCTCCAGCCGCGTTGCCGATGCCCGCATCGTCTACGGCGGCCGCGGCGCGATCGCCCAATCCAACGCGATGGGCTGGCTGAGCCGCTTCTTCAACTCGGCGCTGGCGCCGTACTGAGCCTGACATGACCTCCCTCTTCTCCCTCATTTGCGCGAAGCGAAGCCCCGAGCGGTGCACCGAGGCGATGCGGTCGGCACTGGGCGCGTGGCGACGCGCCAAGCCCACCGGCGCCCATCGGTCATGGGGCGCGGCGTCGCTCTACACGTCGCAGCAACGACGCGTGGTGTCGCACGGCGCGACGCGTGCCGTGCTGGCACTGCTGGCCGTGTTCGCGCTGGTGGCGCCCGCCTCCGCCGAACGCATCAAGGACCTGGCCCAGGTCGGCGGTGTGCGTGGCAACGCGCTGGTCGGCTACGGTCTGGTGGTCGGCCTGGATGGCAGCGGCGACCGCACCAGCCAGGCGCCCTTCACGGTGCAGAGCCTGAAGAACCTGCTGGGCGAGCTGGGCGTCAACGTGCCGGCCAACGTCAATCCGCAGTTGAAGAACGTGGCGGCCGTGGCCATCCATGCCGAGCTGCCGCCGTTCGCCAAGCCCGGCCAGCCGATCGACATCACCGTTTCCTCGGTAGGCAACGCGGTCTCGCTGCGCGGCGGCTCGCTGTTGATGGCGCCGCTGCGCGGTGCCGATGGGCAGGTCTACGCCATCGCCCAGGGCAACCTGATCGTGGGCGGCTTCGGTGCGCAGGGCAAGGATGGCTCGCGCGTGTCGGTCAACGTGCCCAGCGTCGGGCGCATTCCCAATGGCGCCACCGTCGAGCGTGCGCTGCCGGATGTCTTCAGCGGCGGTGGCGACATCACCCTGAACCTGCACAAGAACGACTTCACCACGGTCTCGCGGATGGTGGCGGCACTCAACAATGCCTTTGGTGAAGGCGCCGCGCGTGCGATCGATGGCGTCACCGTGGCGGTCAACGCGCCGTCCGACCCGGGCGCACGCATCGGCCTGCTGGCGCGCATCGAGAACCTGGAACTGACCCCCGGCAGTGCGCCGGCCAAGGTGGTGGTCAATTCGCGTACCGGCACGGTGGTGATCGGCGCGCAGGTGCGCGTGGGCGCCGCGGCGATCTCCCATGGCTCGCTGACCGTGACCATCAACGAGAACGCCAACGTCAGCCAGCCGGGCGCGTTCAGTGGCGGCCAGACCGTGGTGACGCCGCAGTCGACCATCACCGCCACCAACGATGGCAGCCGCATGTTCAAGTTCAACGGCGGCACCACCCTGGATGAAATCGTGCACGCGGTGAATGCCGTGGGCGCGGCCCCGGGCGATCTGATCGCCATCCTGGAAGCCCTCAAGCAGGCCGGCGCGCTCAGTGCCGAACTCGAGGTGATCTGACATGCGCATCCAACCGGCCCTGGAACTCAATCCCGCCCAGCCCAACAGCCCGGCCAAGGTCGACAAGGTCGCCCGCCAGCTGGAAGGCCAGTTCGCGCAGATGCTGATCAAGAGCATGCGCGAGGCGAGCTTTGGCGATTCGCTGTTCCCCGGCGAAAACACCATGTTCCGCGAGATGTACGACCAGAAGATCGCCGATGCGATGACCCGCGGCCGCGGCCTGGGGCTGTCGAGCATGATCGCGCGCCACCTGGGCGGCGCCGAAGGTGAGGCGGCCAAGCCGGTCGACACCACGCCAAATCCGGCCGCGGCGCTGCGCGCCTACCGCCTCAATGCACCGGCCGCCGGCATGCCCCTGCCGGCCAGTGCCGCGCCGCCCGCGCCGCGCGAGGCCGACCTGCTGCAGCAGTTGAACGGCGAGGCACCCTCTGCCGTGCTGCAGCCGATGGAACGCGCGCTGGACCTGATCGCTGGCCGTGAAAGCAGCCAGATGCATGAGGCGATCGGCCGCAGCGATCCCTATGCGGCGGCCGCCGGGAGCGACCCAGCCAGCGCCGACTGGGCCATGGGCGATGACCGCTGGAGCGGTGTGACCCGCCCAGCGGCCAGCGGCCCCAGCGCCGTCGACAACCTGGCCGCCTCCACCGCCGCGGCCGAACTGGGTCCGCATACCCCGGCCGGCTTCGTTGCCAGCATCTGGGGCCATGCGCAACAGGCCGCGCGCGAACTGGGCGTGGATGCCAAGGCGCTGGTCGCCCAGGCCGCGCTGGAAACCGGCTGGGGCCGCAAGCTGGTCCGCCGCAGTGGCGGTGACAGCTCGCACAACCTGTTCGGGATCAAGGCCAACGGCTGGCAAGGTGAGCGCGCCACCAGCGGCACCCACGAGTACGTCAACGGCGTGCGCCGCAACGAGACGGCGAGCTTCCGCGCCTACAACTCGGTGGGCGAGAGCTTCGCCGACTACGTGCGCCTGCTCAAGACCAGCCCGCGCTACCAGAACGCCCTGCAGGCCGGCAGCGACGTGCGCAGCTTCGCGCAGGGCCTGCAGCGCGCCGGCTACGCCACTGACCCGACCTACGCGGCCAAGATCGCCGCGATCGCCGGCGGACCGACCATCGAGCGCGCCGTTGCGGCGGTGAGCGATGCCGGCGAGCGCCTGGGCCGCACTTTTGCCAGCACCGCCAGCCCGACCGGGCTGGGTGTCATCCGTCGTTGAGGTAACCCATGTCCAGCGTACTCTCCACCGGCACCAGCGCCCTGCTCGCTTTCCAGCGGGCCCTGGCGACCACCAGCCACAACGTCGCCAACATCAAAACGCCTGGCTACAGCCGGCAGAAGGTGGACTTCGCCACCGCCAATCCGCAGAACTACGGGTATGGCGACGTCGGCAATGGCACCCGCATCACCGATGTCCGCCGCGTCGCGGACCAGCTGGCCATCTCGCGCCTGCTCGATGGCAGCGGTGAACTGGCGCGCCTGAAGCAGTTGTCCACGATGGCCGACCGGGTCGATGCCATGTTCTCCGACGCCTCCACCAACGTGGCCGGGGTCTGGTCGAACTTCTTCGATTCGGTCAGCGGACTCTCATCCAACGCCTCGGGCAGCGCCGACCGGCAGAACGTACTGGACAGCGGCAAGACCTTGGCCAACCGCTTCCAGCAGCTCAATACCCAGCTCAACAACCTCAATGGCGAGGTCAACAACGGCCTGATCGCCGGCGCCACCGAGATCAACCGGTTGGCCCAGGAGATCGCCCAGCTCAATGGTTCCATCGGCAGCAACGCAGCCACGGCGGCCCCGGACCTGCTCGATCGCCGTGACCAGCTGATCGCCAACCTGGTCGGCTACACCGGCGGCAACGCGGTGATGCAGGACGGCGGCATCATGAATGTCTACACCGCCGGCGGCCAGGCCCTGGTGGTCGGCACCACCGCCTCCAAGGTCACTACCGTGACCGATCCGTACCAGCCCGAGCGCCTGCAGCTGGCGCTGGAGAGCCAGGGCCAGAAGATCACCATCGATGGCAAGACCCTCGGTGGCCAGATCGGTGGCCTGCTGGAGTTCCGCAATACCGTGCTGACCCCGGCGCAGGCCGAGCTGGGCAAGCTGGCGATCGGCATGGCCAGCAGCTTCAACGACGTCCACCGCCAGGGCGCGGATCTGTACGGCAACATGGGCGGCGACTTCTTCACCATCGGCAACCCACGCATCACTGCCAACAGCAGCAACACCGGCACCGCCAGCATGAGCGCCAGCTTCGGCGACCTGTCCAAGCTGGATGGCCAGAACATCGTGATGAAGTTCGATGGCACCCAGTGGCAGGCCACCCGCGCCGACACCGGCGCCACGATCCCGATGACCGGCACCGGCACCGCAGCCGACCCGCTGGTGCTCAATGGCGTCAGCCTGGTCATGAGTGGTACGCCGGCCAAGGACGACCGCTTCCTGCTGCAGCCCACCGCAGGCGTGGCCGGCAGCATGGAAGTGGCGATCACCGACACCTCGCGCATCGCCGCCGCCGCGCCGATCAAGGGCAGCGCCGCGATGGCCAACACCGGCACCGGCAAGCTCACCGGGGTCAAGGTGACCGATGCGGGCAACCCGGCGCTGCGTAATCCTGCGGCGATCGTGTTCACCAGTGCCACCGAATACACGATCGATGGCGTCGGCCCGAACACCTACACCGCCGGGCAGACCATCACCGCCAACGGCTGGAGCTTCGTGCTGGACGGCGCACCCAAGCAGGGGGACACCTTCACCATCGGGCCGACCCCGGCCGGTTCTTCGGACAACAGTAATGCCTTGCTGCTGGCCAAGGTCGAGCAGGCCAAGACCTTCAATGACGGCACGATCACCCTGAGTGGCGCACTGGGTGGACTGACTACCCAGGTCGGCGCGGCGGCGCGCTCGGCCGAGTATTCCCTGATGGCACAGCAGGTGATCACCGACCAGGCCCAGGCGGCACGCGACTCGATTTCCGGCGTGAACCTGGATGAAGAGGCCTCGGACATGCTCCGCCTGCAGCAGGCCTACCAGGCCGCCTCGCAGCTGATCTCCACCGCCGACACCATGTTCCAGACCATCCTCGGAGCCGTCTCGCGATGAACAACCGCATTTCCACCGGCATGATGTTCAATCAGTCGGTGTCCCTGATGCTCGCTTCGCAGGCAAAGATGAATCACCTCGAGCGCCAGATCGCCACCGGCAGCAAGATCGTGTCGGCCAAGGACGACCCGGTCTCGGCCGGTACGGCGGTCGGCCTGGACCGTACCCTGGCATCGCTGGACCGCATGCAGCTCAACGCGGGTAACGTGCAGAACCGCCTCGGCCTGCAGGAAAACGCCTTGGCCCAGGTCGGCGATATGATGGGTCGCATCACCGAATTGACCATCTATGCCAACAATCCGGGCCTGGCCGCCGCCGACAAGGAGTCGATGGTCACGGAAATCGAGGCAATCCGCGGGAATCTGCTCGCGGTGGCCAACAGTACCGACGGCACCGGCCGCTATCTGTTCGGTGGTACCGATGACGCCAGCCCGCCCTTCAGCCAGGTCGATGGCCGCATTGTCTACAACGGCGACCAGAACCAGCGCGAAGTGGAAGTGGGTCCGGATACCTACGTGAAGGACGCCCTGCCCGGCAGCGAGATCTTCATGCGCATCGTCACCGGTGACGGGCACGTGGACGGCAAGGCCGCCGCCGGCAACACCGGCAGCGGCGTGCTCACCAACATCACCCGCGACAGCGACGGCAGCTGGAATGGCGAGGGCTTCAACGTGCGCTTCACCGGCACAGACAGCTATGACCTGCTCGACGCCGGTGGCGCCGTGGTGTCCAGCGGGACGCTCAAGACCGGCGACGACCTGGTGGTCAACGGGGTGCGCCTGCATATCGAGGGTGCGCCTGCCGCCGGCGATATCTTCGAGGTCAGCCCCGCGTCAAGCCGCGATATCTTCGGCACCCTGGATTCACTGATCGGCGCCCTGAAGATGGATACCGGCACCCCCGCCCAGCAGGCGGCCCAGCAGAACCTGCTGCAGAGCGGGCTGCGCGACGTAGCCCGCGCCTCGGAGCGGATGATCGACTCCCGTGCCGCCGGCGGTGCCCAGCTCAAGGCGCTGGACAATGCCTCGGACATGCGGGAATCGAACGTGGTCACGCTCAAGACCACCCTCTCGGAGATGCGCGACCTGGACTACGCCGACGCGCTGAGCCAGTACCAGCTGGAGAAGACCGCCCTGCAGGCGGCCCAGACCCTGTTCTCGCAGATGCAGTCGATGTCGCTGTTCAACATGATCCGCTGAGCCCCCCCCCTACAACCTGGTCGGCCTGAAGGCCGCGATGCTTTGAGCATCGCGGCCTTTTTCGTTCTGGGCTGGCGTATCGCCGGCCGGGCGTCGCCTGGGCGCCCTTCCCGTGCACCTGGAGGCCTGAAGCGGCCCCCGTGCCGTGCCCGGAACCTCCTGCCGCCCGTGAAATCCAGCGGTCTGTCCCCGCCCTGCAAACCCGCTTGAATCTCCGCCTAAAGGTTGTTGACAAAGCGCCGTTATTGATTTGGCAACAGCGAAGCACACAGCCAAAAACAAAAAAACGGCGGCGCTTCGTTCCATTCACCACCGGGATTCCAATAAGGGAGACGACCCATGGCACAGGTAATCAACACCAACACGATGTCGCTCAACGCTCAGCGCAACCTGAGCACCAGCGGCAGCTCGCTCGCTACCACCATCCAGCGCCTGTCGTCGGGCCTGCGCATCAACAGCGCAAAAGACGACGCCGCCGGCCTGGCGATTTCCGAGCGCTTCGGCACCCAGATCCGCGGCACCGATGTCGCGATCCGCAATGCGAACGACGGCATCTCGCTGGCCCAGGTCGCCGAAGGCGCGCTGAGCGAAGTCGGTAACAACCTGCAGCGCATCCGCGAGCTGGCTGTACAGGCCTCCAACGCAACCAATTCCACCAGCGACCGCAAGGCGCTGCAGGCCGAAGTGACCCAGCTGGTCAGCGAAATCGACCGCGTCGCCAAGCAGTCCGACTTCAACGGCACCAAGCTGCTGGATGGCAGTTTCACCAGCCAGCTGTTCCAGGTGGGTGCGAATGCGGGTCAGGCGATTGCGATCAACAGCGTGGTGGATGCGAAGGCGACCTCACTGGGCGCCACCACCTTCGTCGACGCCGGCAGCATCACGCTCAACGCTGCAGCAGTTACCGCTGCAGCGGGCAAGATCGGAGGCGTGATGGTGGGTGAAATCAGTATCGGCGATGTCGAGTTCGACT
Source organism: Stenotrophomonas sp. LM091 (assembly GCF_001806305.1). Taxonomy (NCBI): domain Bacteria; kingdom Pseudomonadati; phylum Pseudomonadota; class Gammaproteobacteria; order Lysobacterales; family Lysobacteraceae; genus Stenotrophomonas; species Stenotrophomonas sp. LM091. The sequence goes on along the minus strand of NZ_CP017483.1, from coordinate 4,213,543 downwards.
ACACCGTCCCCGCCGGTACCACGGCGGAACAAGCGGCGACCGCGACAAAGAATCAGGAAAACGCCACCAAGGCAATGATGGCGGCCATCAACGGCAAGTTGAGTGAAACCGGTCTGCATGCTGCACAAGAGACCAACGCGGCGGGTGTTGCCACTCCTGGCGTCATTACCCTGACCTCGATCAAGGCAGACAACAAGGTGACCGACGTGGCCGTTACTTCCGCCGGGACGCCTCCCGTCGCCTTGAACACGCCTGCCGCGGGTGGCGGTCCGTCGCATGTCTCTGACATCAAGATCGACACCGTTGCAGGTGCACAGCAGGCCCTGGAGATCGTCGACAAGGCACTGGAATCGGTCAACAGCGTTCGCGCCGATCTGGGCGCCATCCAGAACCGCTTCACCTCGGTCGTTGCGAACCTGCAGACCTCCTCGGAAAACCTGTCGGCCTCGCGCAGCCGCATCCGCGACACCGATTTCGCCAAGGAAACCGCGGAACTGACCCGTACCCAGATCCTGCAGCAGGCCGGCACCGCCATGCTGGCTCAGGCCAACCAGGTTCCCCAGAACGTGCTCAGCCTGTTGCAGCGCTGACATGCGACGCTCCTGAAGCACGTCAGGAGCGGCTAACCCAACTCACGTGCAACTGCTCAAGGACCCTTCCTCATGGCACAAGTCATCAACACGAACACGATGTCGTTGAATGCTCAGCGTAACCTGAGCACCAGCGGCAGCTCCCTGGCCACCACGATCCAGCGCCTGTCGTCGGGTTCGCGCATCAACAGCGCCAAGGACGACGCCGCTGGCCTGGCGATCTCCGAGCGTTTCGGCACCCAGATCCGGGGCACCGATGTGGCCATCCGCAATGCAAACGACGGCATCTCGCTGGCCCAGGTTGCCGAAGGTTCGCTCAGCGAAATCGGCAACAACCTGCAGCGTATCCGCGAGCTGTCGGTCCAGTCGTCCAATGCCACCAACTCTTCCAGCGACCGTAAGGCTCTGCAAGCCGAAGTCACCCAGCTGGTCAGCGAGATTGATCGCGTTGCGAAGCAGTCCGACTTCAACGGCACCAAGTTGCTGGATGGTTCGTTCTCCAGCCAGTTGTTCCAAGTGGGCGCAAATGCAGGTCAGGCTATTGCCATCGACAAGGTGGTGAATGCGAAGACTGACTCGCTTGGGAGCGCGGCGTTTTCCTCCGATGGCACGCTAGCCTTCGCGGCAGATATGGACCTGACCTCCGGTAAGCTGGAAGGTCTTGATATCGGCGGCATCAGCCTAGGCACCATTGAATTCGAACAGGGCATCGGTGTAGACGACGACGCGGCTCAGGCGGCCACTGTCCAGAATGCTCTCAATGCTGTTGTCTCTGCCATTAACTCGAAGATTGGTGAGACCGGCGTCCATGCCGCCCAGTCAGTTACCGATGACGTTGTCGATGCAGGGAAGATCACTCTCAGCTCCGTGAAAGCTGATTTGGACGACGCCGGCATTGCAAAAGCAAAAGTCAACGTCCCGGCGGCGATGACTGGCCTTACGGCAGTTCAAATCGGCGAGGAGACTGACAATAGCTCAACCCTCTCGACCCTCAACATCGGCACGGTAGTCGGTGCCCAGCGCGCTCTGGAGGTCGTTGATAAGGCGCTGGAATCGATCAACAACACCCGTGCGGACCTCGGCGCCATCCAGAACCGCTTCACCTCGGTGGTGGCCAACCTGCAGACCTCGACCGAAAACCTGTCCGCGTCGCGTAGCCGCATCAAGGACACGGATTTCGCCAAGGAAACCGCAGAGCTGACCCGCACCCAGATCCTGCAGCAGGCCGGTACGGCCATGCTGGCCCAGGCTAACCAGGTGCCGCAGAACGTGCTCAGCCTGCTGCGCTAAGCCGCACTCCAAACACCTGCGCCGAGAGATTCGGCGCAGGTGTAACGATCGATTCACGATCCACCGCCAAAGGAAACCACCATGGCACAAGTCATCAACACCAACACGATGTCGTTGAATGCTCAGCGTAACCTGAGCACCAGCGGCAGCTCCCTGGCCACCACCATCCAGCGCCTATCGTCGGGTTCGCGCATCAACAGCGCCAAGGACGACGCCGCTGGCCTGGCGATCTCCGAGCGTTTCGGCACCCAGATCCGCGGTACCGACGTGGCCATCCGTAATGCCAACGACGGCATCTCGCTGGCCCAGGTCGCCGAAGGCTCGCTGAGCGAAATCGGCAACAATCTGCAGCGCGTCCGTGAACTGGCTGTCCAGTCGTCCAACGCCACCAACTCCGCCAGCGATCGCAAGGCACTGCAGGCCGAAGTCACCCAGCTTGTCAGTGAAATTGACCGTGTGGCCAAGCAGTCGGAGTTCAATGGCACCAAACTACTGGACGGCTCTTTCTCCAGTCAGCTGTTCCAGGTCGGTGCAAACGCAGGCCAGGCCATTGCAATCGATAAGGTCGTCGATGCGAAAGCAAGCTCGCTCGGCTCCACTACTTTTGCGACTGCAGGCAGCATTGATCTGACAGGAGATGCATCGCTCGCCTCGGGCAAGATCGCTGACGCCAAGATCGGGGCAATCGCACTCGGTGAGATCAAGTTTGATGTGGTTACTGCCGCGGATGACACGGATACTGTGGCAGTGGCAGCAGCATTGGCGACCACAACAGAGAATGCCGTCAAGGCCATCTCAACCGCAATCAACGCAAAGATCGGTGAGACCGGCGTGCATGCTGCTGCCGCGACCAAGGCGGACGGAACCGTTGACCCGGGCAAAGTCACCCTCACTGCGGTGAAGGCGGACATCGTCGTCGCGGATTTGAAAGTCTCCGGTGTGACCGCTGATGACGATAAGACCACGCAGTTGACTGAAGGCAGCGCGGCTTCCCATCTCTCCAACCTCGACATCGGCACTGTCGTTGGTGCACAGCAGGCGCTGGAGATCGTCGACAGCGCGCTCAGCTCCATCAACAACACCCGCGCAGACCTCGGCGCCATCCAGAACCGCTTCACCTCGGTGGTGGCCAACCTGCAGACCTCGACCGAAAACCTGTCCGCGTCGCGCAGCCGCATCAAGGACACGGATTTCGCCAAGGAAACCGCAGAACTGACCCGCACCCAGATCCTGCAGCAGGCCGGTACGGCCATGCTGGCCCAGGCCAACCAGGTGCCGCAGAACGTGCTCAGCCTGCTGCGCTGATCCACGCCTGCATCGTCCCCGCCGCCGGCTTCGGCCGGCGGCGCGGGCAACCCGAGGCATCGCAATGCACGCGCAGGAACGGGCCATGGCCATGGGACGGGACTCTCTCCCGGTCGCCACATCATCGTGGCCATGGCCCGCCCCTGCGGCAGAACTGTTATCAGCGCTGTTTGTTTGACTGAACACCCCGGGTGGCTTCGTCTCCCCCCGCTTTTCAGTAGCCTGACCCCTCCTCTGCATTGGAGGAGGGTTTTTTACAGACCACCTATCAGAGGCGCGAACCGCCGCCCCCGCACCAGGGTTCCTGCAACCGGCGTGCCAAACCCGCCCTTGCCCTGGCTGGCACAACTCCTGCATCAACGTGGTTCTAAAGACCCGGCGGCTACGGCCGCTACTTTCGTTGATGGCATCGCCCTGCGACTTCACGGCAGCGGCTATAAACAGGAGATACAACGTGGCGGACTTCGGTTACGGCGGCATCGGTTCAGGACTGGACATTTCCGGCATGGTCAGCAGCCTGGTGGCGGCGGATCGCAAGCCGGCGGACAACGCACTGAACCTGCAGCAGTCCAAGGCCAAGATGCAGCTCTCGGCGATCGGCACGGTCAAATCCGCGTTCGACACCCTGAACACGGCATTGAAAGCGCTGAAGGCCAATACGGCGTTCGATGCACGTACCTTCTCGGCGAGCAAATCCGGTACAGACGAGATATTGACGGTCAGCGGCACGAATGCGGCGGCCGCCGGTTCCCACGCCATTGACGTGAAGGAACTCGCCACGGCCAACAAGTGGATTGCCGACACCTCGCTCCCGAAGACGGATACGTTTGGCGCCGGAACCCTGACGCTCACCGTGGGCGTGGGCGACAAGCAGAAGACGCTGAACATCAACGTCGAAGCAGACGACACCCTCAGCTCGATCCGCACCAAGATCGAAAAGGCGGGGCGCGCCTCTGGCGTCCAGGCCACGCTGATTTCCTCGGGCGACAACCAGTTCCTGTCGATCTCCCAGGAGAAGTCCGGTACGGCCAATGCAATCAAGCTGACCGCCGACCCCTCCAATGCCAAGCTCACCGCTCTGGCCAACAGCCTGTCCGAGCGGACCTCCGCCGCGGACGCCAGGCTGCTGATCGACGGCGTGGAGGTCACCAGCAGCGAAAACACCGTCACCGACGTGGTGCCGGGCGTGACGCTGAACCTCAAGAAGACCGGCGAAAGCACCGTCACCATCACCACCGACGTCGCCGCGGCGCGCAAGGTGATGCAGGACTTCGTGACCGCGTACAACGGCGCCATCGCGGCGATCAACACCGCGACCAAGTATGACATCGAGAACAAGGAGCCCTCTTCGCTGACCGGCGATGCGCAGATGCGCGGCGCCTCCAGCCAGCTGCGCAGCATGATGGGCGGCATTCTCAAGGACCTCTCGGCCGCCGGCCTGGACCCGAAGAAGATCGGCCTGCAGACCCGTGCCTATCCCAATGCCGATGGCAGCCTGGTGCTGGATACCGCCAAGTTCGACGCGGCCCTGGTCAATCAGGGCGGTGCCGTGCGCGAGGCCTTCACCGGTGATGACGGGGCGGCGGCAAAGCTGTTTGCGATGGTGGATGGCTACGTCAGCACCACCGTCGGCAAGGAAGGCGCCTTCGTCTCGCGCACCAAGAGCATCAACAATACGCTGACGGACATCGACAAGCGCCGCAAGGCGCTCGATGTCCGCATGGAAGGCGTATCCGAACGTTACAAAAAGCAGTTCCTCGCGCTCGATGCGCTGATGAGCAAGATGAGCCAGACAATGTCCAGCCTTACCTCGCAGCTCTCGCAGCTCAGCGGTTGATCGATCGCGGCAGCGGACTCAAGTTGAACCGGCCCGCTGCCGATATCACTGGCAGGACACCTCGCAGGCTCCACCCGGTGCCGACGATGTCGCGAACTTCGCGGCCCCGCATGAAGGAGACATGATTGATGTACGGTTCCAACCGTCAATTCACCGAGCAGTACCGCAAGGTCGGCGTGCAGAGTTCGGTTACCGATGCCGACCCGCACAAGCTGGTGGCGCTGCTGCTCGCTGGTGCCTGCGAGCGCCTGCGACTGGCCTTGGCCTGCCTGGAACGTGGCGACCAGGCGCGCAAGGGCAAGGCGATCGGCGAGGTCTGCGCCATCGTGGGCCACCTCAACGGGTCGCTGGACCATGAGGCCGGGGGCGAGATCGCCGGCAACCTGTCCTCGCTGTACGACTACGTGATGCACCGGTTGACCGAAGCCAACCTGCACAACGACCCGGCTGCGCTGACCGAGGCCCTCGAACTGCTGGGCGAGATCGACTCGGCCTGGAACGCCATTCCGCAGCAACAGCGCCACACGGCGCAGGCCGCGCCATGAGTTCGCTCGGCGCGCTGAACGCCCGGCTCGACGCGCTGGAAACGGCGTTGCACGACGAGAATTTCGATGAGGCCGGGCTGCAGCTGGATGCGCTCGATGCCGCCCAGCGCAATTATCTGGCCGGTCCTTCAGCCCTGTCCGACGTGCCGGGGCTGTCCTCACTGCAGGCACGCCAGCAGCGCATCATGCTGTTCATGATGCGGCAGCGCGAAGAGGCCAGCCGCCACATCCATAGTGGGCACCAGTCCCTTCGCGCCGCGCAGGCGTACCTGACGGCAGAATCCCTGTCATGAACGAGCTTCGCACCAGCGCCATCCATCACCCGGCCGAAAGCGAGCTGTTCGATGAGACGCTGAGCTGCGAAGTGGCGCTGCCGGCCGAGTTCCGCATCGGCAGCGCAGTGATCCGCCCCGGCACGGCCGAGACGCTGCTGCGCAGCGTGGCGCTGGTGGAGGATGCCCGCGGCGATGACGGGCATGACGACCGCAGCGATGCCACCCTGCAGGTGCAGCGCCTGGAAGCCAAGCTCGATCTGGTCATGGTGCTGCTGGGCCGCCTGGTACGGCAGAGTGCGCAGGACCTGCCACTGCGCCCCCTGCGCTGGTCACGCCGTGGCATCCGCCTGGAACAGGGCAGCCGCAGCGGCGCCGCGCCGGGCAGCATGGGCGTCATCCGCCTGCAGCCCTGCGATTGGCTGCCCGACCATATCGACCTGCCCGTGGTGATCGTGGCCGAAGCGGCCAATGGCTCCGGCGCGCACTATCTGTGGCTGCGTTTCGAAGGGCTCAGCGATGCGCTGGAGATGGCCCTGGAGCGGCATCTGTTCCGGCTGCACCGTCGCCAGATCGCAGAAGCACGTCGCCTGCGTTGACCGTACGGCTCCGACTGTGACGCATTCGGCTTGGCGGTAGGCCTTCACTCCGTTAAGGTGACGGCCTCCCCGCTCCCCAAGCAGCCTGTGCGCGTTCTCATCGTCGATGATCACACCCTGGTCCGTGCCGGCCTCAGCCGTCTGCTGCAGGGCTTTGCCGACGTCGAGGTCATCGCCGAGGCCAGCAACGCCGAGCAGGCGCTGCAGCTGAGCGTGCAGCATTCCCCGGATGTCGTCCTGATGGACCTGTCCCTGCCCGGCCGTACCGGGCTGGAGGCCCTGAGCGACATTCTCCTGCGGACGCCCGGCTCGCGCGTGGTGATGATGACCATGCACGACGATGCCGTGCACGTTCGCGATGCGCTGGATCGTGGCGCGGTCGGCTTCGTGGTCAAGGATGCCGCGCCGCAGGAACTGGAACTGGCGTTGCGCGCCGCGCATGCCGGCCAGGTGTTCCTGAGCCCGCAGATCTCGGCCAAGATGCTCGCCCCCATGCTGGGCAGGGAAAAACCGGTCGGGGTTGCAGCCCTGTCGCCACGGCAGCGCGAGATCCTGCGCCGTATCGGCAAGGGCGAGAGCAACAAGGAAATCGCCGCGGACCTGGGCATCAGCGTCAAGACGGTGGAAACCCATCGCGCCCGGATGATGGAATCGCTGGGCTGCCGCCGCGCCAATGACCTGGTGCTGCTCGCTGCCCGGCACCAGCACGAGCTGGAGTGATCAGCGCCGGTTCTCCGGCACACACGGCTTCCCCGCGACGCAGGGTGACGGATTTTTGAAGCCCGGCCGGCAGGCTGGGCACAGAAAGACAAGGCCTGCGCGCCAACGCCCGTCAAAATACCGCGCCGATGTCGGGATATCCCCTACACGCTGTCAGGCATTTGACGACCCGACTCAGGAACCCCCTGATTCCCGGTGTACGGGAACACAAGCAAGATGTGTTCCATAACGCACCGGGGAGTCGGTGCGAACGGGGAACCACCTTGAAAGCCTCCATGTCGACCCAGATGGGTCAGCAGCTTCACCTCACCCCTCAGCTCCTGCAGTCCATCCGTCTGCTGCAGCTGGATGGCATGCAGCTGGAACTGGAAATCCGCCGCGCGTTGGAGACCAACCCGCTGCTGGAACTGGAAGAGGCGCCGGAACCGGTCGCTGCCGACACCGATCCGGCCAGCACCACCGAGGACGTGGCCGCCTTCGATGAACTGCCGGAATCCTCCCTGTGGGACGTGCCCGGTGCCGGCTGGCAGGACGGCGACGATGACCGCATGCAGCGCGTGGCGGCCGGTGAGTCGTCTGATCCGCAGCTGCGCGCCCTGCAGCGCCTGGCGATGGAAATGGATGCCCGCGAGCTGGCCGTGGCCGGTTTCTGGCTGGAGCACTGCGACGACGCCGGCTATCTGGATGCCCCGCTCGCCCAGCTGACCCTGCTGGCCAGTGCGCGCTGCGATGTGGATGCGGCCGGCGTGGAAGCGGTGCGCCAGCAGATCCTGCACGGCGATCCGGTCGGCCTGGCCGCCCAGGACCTGCATGAATGCCTGAGCGTGCAGCTGCGCTGCCTGCCCGGCCGCGTGCCGGCCCGCCACCTCGCCCAGCGGGTGCTCGACGATGGCCTGGCCGCGCTGGCCGCACACGACTACCCGGCGCTGGCCAAGCAGCTGGATGCCGAAGTCGCCGACATCCATGAAGCCGTCCGCCTGATCCTCTCGCTGCAGCCGCGCCCGGGTGAGAGCCTGCTGCCGGACAGCAACGGGGTGGTGATCCCGGACGTGGTCGCCTGGCACGCCGATGGCCAGTGGCGCGTCGCGCTCAACCCGGCCACCAGCCGCCGCCTCAGCATCAACCCGCAGTACGAGCAGGCGCTGGCCGAGACCAGCGACGCCGCACAGCCGCTGCGCGACATGATGCAGGAGGCCCGCTGGCTGACCCGCGGCCTGTCGATGCGCTACGACACGCTGCTGCGCACCGCGCGGGTGATCATCGAGCGCCAGGCCGGCTTCCTGACCCGTGGCGAAGAAGCGATGGCACCGCTCACGCTGAAGGAAGTGGCCGACGAAATCGGCATGCACGAGTCCACCGTCTCGCGCATCACCACCGGCAAGTACCTGCAGACCCCGCGTGGCACGCTGGAACTGAAGCACTTCTTCGCGGTGCGCCTGGAAGGCGCCAGTGTCTCCGGCCAGGCCGTGAAAGCGATGGTGCGCCGCCTGATCGAGTCCGAACCGGCCGCCCGGCCGCTGGCCGACGAAGCGATCGCCGGCCTGCTCTCGCGCCAAGGGGTGAACATCGCCCGCCGTACCGTTGCAAAATACCGCGAACAACTGGACATCGCCCCGGCGCGCGAACGCCGCCGCAGCCATGCCAGCACCCCGCACCTCCTGGCCCGGGTGGGCTGAAGGAAATGGAAGACATGAACAAGCTCACCGTCCTGCTGGTCGACGACCACGAAGGTTTCATCAACGCCGCCATGCGCCACTTCCGCAAGGTCGACTGGCTCGATGTGATCGGCAGCGCCGCCAATGGCCTGGAAGCGATCGAACGCTCCGAGTCGCTGCGCCCGAAGGTGGTGCTGATGGACCTGGCCATGCCGGAGATGGGCGGCCTGCAGGCCACCCGCCTGATCAAATCGCAGGATGACGCGCCCTACATCGTCATCGCCAGCCACTTCGATGACGCCGAACACCGCGAGCATGCCCTTCGCGCCGGTGCCGACAACTTCGTCAGCAAGCTGTCCTACATCCAGGAAGTGATGCCGATCCTGGAAGGCCTGAAGGGGAACGGATCATGAGCGAATCCCGCATCCTGGTACTGGACAACGACGCCGTCCGCGCCGAGCGCACCGTCGCCCTGCTGGAGTTCATGGACTTCAACCCGCGCTGGGTGGCCGACGCCAACGATTTCGACATCACCCGCCACCGCCCCAACGACTGGATGGCCGCGATCATCGGTGGCCTGGACGGTTCCGAGCGCAGCGATGCACTGTTTGCCTGGCTGGGCAAGGGCGCGCTGCCGCCGCCGGTCATGCTGATCGACGGCGACACCACCGCTTTCGCCCAGCAGTACGGCCTGCACGAAGCCAATGTGTGGCCGCTGGAAGCGCCGCTGCGCCATGCACAGATGGAAGGCCTGCTGCGTCGCGCCAGCCTCAAGCGCCTGGATGCCGAGCACCAGGCCGGCGCCGTGCAGGAACAGGGGCCGACCGGTGAAGGCGCGGCGGTCACCCAGCTGCGCCGGATGATCGAGCAGGTGGCCGCGTTCGACACCACCGTGCTGGTGCTGGGTGAATCGGGCACCGGCAAGGAAGTGGTCTCGCGCTCCATCCACCAGCGCTCGCCGCGTCGCGATGGTCCGTTCGTGGCGATCAACTGCGGCGCGATTCCGCCGGATCTGCTGGAAAGCGAGCTGTTCGGTCACGAAAAGGGCGCCTTCACCGGCGCGCTGAGCGCACGCAAGGGCCGTTTCGAAATGGCCGAAGGTGGCACCCTGCTGCTCGATGAAATCGGCGACATGAGCCTGCCGATGCAGGTCAAGCTGCTGCGCGTGCTGCAGGAGCGCAGCTTCGAGCGCGTGGGTGGCAACCAGACCATCCGCTGCAACGTGCGCGTGATCGCCGCGACCCATCGCGACCTGGAATCGCGCATCGCCGACGGCAAGTTCCGCGAGGATCTGTTCTATCGCCTCAACGTGTTCCCCATCGATGTGCCCGCACTGCGCGAGCGCAGCGAAGACCTGCCGGCGCTGGTGACCACCATTGCCGGGCAGCTGGCCCGTACCGGCCGTGGTGAAGTGCGTTTCACCGGCGAAGCCCTGCAGGCGCTGGCCGCCTACGAATGGCCGGGCAATGTGCGCGAGCTGACCAACCTGGTGGAACGCCTGGCCGTGCTGCACCCCAGCGGCAACGTGCGCGTGCAGGATCTGCCGGCCCGCTATCGCGGCGACTTCGCGGCCGCCGCACCCGTGCCCGCGGCAGCAGCGCCGGCCCAGGCCGATGAGCGGCTGGACCTGCGCAGCTTCTCCTTCCACACCCCGGGTGCACCGGGCAGCACGGCCACGGACAACGGCACCGGCCCGGTCGCCCGCGCCCCGGCCCTGCCCGATGACGGCCTGGATCTGCGCAACCACATGGCCAACATCGAGCTGAACCTGATCAACGAAGCGCTGGAGCGCACCCAGGGCGTCGTCGCCCATGCCGCCCAGCTGCTCGGCCTGCGCCGCACCACCCTGGTGGAAAAGCTGCGCAAATACGGGATCGAACGCGACCAGACCGAACTGGCCGGCTGAGCGCAGTACACCGGGGTCGGATCCCTCCCGGAGGGAGGGCTCTGACCCCACGCGATCCCAGTCAGTAGATCCACGCCGTGCGTGGATAGGGATCCAGCCGCCGAGCTGCGTTTGCAACTTCTCCTAATGGCACCGGCGAAATTTCACGGTAGCCTTCCTTATATGGAGAACTCAAACCGTCCGCCAACGCTGGACTTCATGCCGATCAGCCAGGAGGAGATCGATCAATCCCCCCTGCTGCTCGAAATGCAGCGGCTATCTGATCGCCTTGAGCCGTATGCCTACAACAACACGAAGTTCCATTCGCGTCTGCAGCGATGCGAGATGGACGATTGCATGCTGGCGATCTTCGGACACGTGTTGGCCGGGCTTTTCTTCGTCGACCTCAAAGATGGCTCAGTCGGAGTTCTCCGCATCGATTCCGAAGCAGTGCCCCAGTACTGCAATTCAGATCTACGGCGCTTCGCAGCCTTCCATCAGGCGTTCATGACAGCAATCCGGACCGTGTTGAACGCCAGTGGTGACGTTGAGGAGTCCACGCTCGTGCAGCTTGAGGCAGCGTTCCGCAAGTGCGATACCACATCAATGGCCGACGAGAACAACTTCTGGCCCACCTGCCTTTACGAGCTGTCAGAGGGGTTCTTTCCTCTGTCTTCCGAGAAGGTTGAACTACACCGGTCGCTCGGGATCGATCTCAGCTATCCTTGGTAGCGACAGGCTCAGACAAGCTTTCCCGGTCATGCTGCCGGCGTGGAGGGGAGGACCAACGCCTGGGCTTGCCCGGGCGTTGGTGTTTGTGGGATTTGCAACTGTCCCCAATGCGCTTCGCCCCGGCGCGCAATAGCCTCAAGGGTCGCGATTTCCACCGAGGAACGCGATGAGCGAGACCTTTGAAAGCTCCATGCTGGAAATACTGGAATCCATGCTCAGTGCGGGCCCGGTTGAACCGCAGACATCGGGGTCTGCCCCCCTCCCGGAGGGCTTCAACCCCGCGCGATCCCGGAGGGGTCGGAGCCCTTTCCGATGTAAAGGGATCCGCCCCCTTTGCATTTGCCATCGCCAGAATTCCGACCGCTGGACCCTGCAGCCCCAGGCCGGAAAACCGACGCCGGTTAAATGACGCCTCCCAGGGGGTCAGAGCCCGTGCCGACCAACGGTCGGCACCCACCATCAGCAGCCCCCAAGCACCAGCTCCACCAGCTGCAGCTTTCAACAGATCGCGGCCAACTGTCGAAGGCGGGGTGGGGTCCGGTTGAGGGGGTGTGAGCGGCATGGATTCCGCGACCAAGCCCCCATGGACGGGTTTACGGCGCCCCCCTCAAGCGGACCCACCCCGCCAACCCTCAGCAGACCAGCTTTTGACGTTGACGTTGACGTGGCCTCGGCAGGTGCAGGGCGCAGCCCTGCCAGCACAACAACAATCCTCACGACACTGAATCGAAACCCGGTTTCGGCACGGCACTTGCAACGTCTCCCGGTGTAACCCACCCCTGCTTCGGAACGTTCCAGATGTCGCACTCCGTCACCTCGATCCTTTCTCAGATCCGCACCTTCCAGACCCAGATGGGGCAGCCCGCCGTCAGCCCGCTGACGGAGCTGCCGCGCAGCAATGCCATCCAGGGTCTGGTGTCCCCCCAGGAGATCCAGGGCCCGAGCTTCACCGAAACGCTGCGCGGCGCCATCGCCGGCGTCAACGATGCGCAACAGAAATCCGGCGCCCTGGCCAAGGCCTTCGAACTGGGTGAACCCGGTGCGGACCTGGCCAAGGTCATGGTCGCCTCGCAGCAGTCCCAGATCGCCTTCCGCGCCACCGTGGAAGTCCGCAACCGTCTCGTCCAGGCTTACCAGGACGTGATGAACATGCCGCTGTAAGGATAGAAACGCATGGCCCTGTCGCTCTCCAAAGAATCGCTGAACACCGAAAAGGCTGGGCAGTGGTTCGACCGGCTGCAAAGCCTGCAGATCACCCGTCGGCTTGGCCTGATGGCGATGATCGCCGTGGCCGTGGCGGCAGGCCTGTTCGTGTTCTTCTGGTCGCAGAAGCCGGGCATGGTGCCGCTGTACACCGGGCTGGACCAGAAGGCCACGGCCGAGGCCACCGACCTGCTGCGCGCGGCACAGATTCCGTTCCAGCTGGATCCCGCCACCGGCGGCATCACCGTGCCGGAAAAGAACCTGCACGATGCGCGCCTGAAGCTGGCCGGCTCCGGCCTGACCGACAGCGGCCGCCTCGGCTTTGAGCTGATGGAGCGCGACCCGGGCTTCGGCGTCAGCCAGTTCATGGAAAACGCGCGCTACCAGCACTCGCTGGAAACCGAGCTGTCGCGCACCATCAATACGCTGCGCCCGGTCCGTGATTCGCGCGTGCACCTGGCCATCCCCAAGCCCAGCGCCTTCACCCGCCAGCGTGACGTGGCCAGTGCCTCGGTGGTTCTGGAACTGCGCGGTGGCCAGCAGCTCGAACGCGGCCAGATCGATGCGATCGTGCACATGGTCGCCGCCAGCATCCCGGACCTGGCGCCCGAGCGCGTTACCGTCGTTGACCAGAGCGGGCGCATGCTCAGCGTCTCCGACCCGAACAGCGAAGCGGCCATGAATGCCGCCCAGTTCGAACAGGTGCGCCGCCAGGAAACCTCGTTCAACCAGCGCATCCGCGAGCTGCTCGAGCCGATGACCGGCCCGGGCCGGGTCAATCCGGAAGTCAGCGTGGACATGGATTTTTCGGTGATCGAAGAAGCCCGTGAGCTTTACAACGGCGAGCCGCAGAAGCTGCGCAGCGAGCAGATGAGCGAAAACAGCAGCAACGTGCCCGGCCCACAGGGCGTGCCCGGCGCCGCCAGCAACACCCCGCCCGGCCCGGCGGCCGCCCCGGCCACCGCGCAGGCACCGACGGAAACCTCCAAGAACGCCACCCGCAACTACGAGCTGGACCGCACTCTGCAGCACACCCGCCAACCGGCCGGTCGCATCAAGCGCGTGTCGGTGGCGGTGCTGGTGGACAACGTGCCGCGCGCCGGTGCCAACGGCAAGATGACCGACCAGGCCCTCTCCGCGGCCGAACTGACCCGCGTTGAAGCGCTGGTCAAGCAGGCGGTCGGCTTCGATGCCGAGCGTGGCGACACGGTCTCGGTGATGAATGCCCCGTTCGTGCGTGAGGTCACCCCGGTCGAAGGGCCGAAGTGGTGGGAGCTGCCGCAGGTACAGGACGCACTGCGTCTGCTGCTCGGCGCGATCGTGGTGCTGGCCCTGGTGTTCGGCGTGCTGCGCCCGGCGCTGCGCTCGATCACCGGGCAGACCAAGCCCAAGGACGACGCGCTGGAACCCCACAGTGCCGATGTGCAGCTGGTCGATGACGGCGAGGGCCTGCCCGCGATCGGCAGCGAACGCCTGCACGCGGCCGGACATGAACCGCTGGCATTGCCGGTGGACTCCTACGAGGAACGACTGCGCATGGCGCGTGAAGCTGTAAAGACCGATTCCAAGCGCGTGGCCCAGGTGGTCAAGGGCTGGGTGGCCAATGATTGATGCACCTCCCCCGCTGACCGGCGTGCAGCGCGCCGCCGTCCTGCTGCTCTCGCTGGGTGAACTGGACGCGGCCGAAGTGCTGCGCCACATGGAGCCCAAGGAAGTCCAGAAGATCGGCATCGCCATGGCGACCATGACCGACATCACCCGCGAACAGGTCGAGCGGGTCATGGACCAGTTCGGCAGCGAGCTGGGCTCCAAGACCTCGCTGGGCGTGGGCTCGGACGACTACATCCGCAACATGCTGGTGCAGGCGCTGGGTACCGAAAAGGCCGGCAGCCTGATCGACCGCATCCTGCTGGGTCGCAACACCACCGGCCTGGACGCGCTGAAGTGGATGGATCCGCGTGCCGTCGCAGACCTGGTCCGCAATGAGCACCCGCAGATCATCGCCATCGTGATGGCCCACCTGGAAACCGACCAGGCCGCCGACGCGCTCAAGCTGCTGCCCGAGCGCACCCGGGTGGACGTGCTGCTGCGTATCGCCACGCTGGACGGCATTCCGCCGAACGCCCTCAATGAACTCAACGAGATCATGGAACGCCAGTTCGCCGGCAACCAGAACCTGAAGTCGTCCAACGTGGGCGGCGTGCAGTGTGCGGCCAACATCCTGAACTTCATGGACAGCGGGCAGGACCAGGCGATCCTGGGCGAGATCGCCCGCATCGATGCACCGCTGAGCGGCCGCATCCAGGACCTGATGTTCGTGTTCGACGATCTGGTGGACCTGGACGACCGCGAACTGCAGCTGGTGCTGCGCGAAGTCAGCGGCGAGCGCCTCGGCCTGGCCCTGCGCGGCGCCGACATCAAGGTGCGCGACAAGATCACCCGCAACATGTCCCAGCGTGCCGCTGAAATCCTGCTTGAAGACATGGAAGCCCGGGGCCCGGTGCGCCTGTCGGATGTGGAAGTGGCGCAGCGCGAGATCCTGGCCATCGTCAAGCGCATGGCCGATGAAGGCACGGTCACCATTGGTGGCAACGCGGAGGCCATGCTGTGAACAATGCCGTGCGCTGGCTTGCCCCGGACCTGCTCGCGGTGCCCGAGCCGCCACCGGAAGAACAGTTCGAGCTCACCGAACCCGATCCGGACCACGAGCCGGAGCCGCTGCTGCAGTTGCCCACCCTGGAAGAGATCCAGGCGATCCAGGACAGTGCCGAGAAGGACGGCTTCGATCAGGGCCACGCCGAAGGGCTGGCCCAGGGCCAGGCCGAGGTGCGCCGCCTGATCGCACAGATCGAAGGCATCCTGGACAACTTCAGCCGGCCGCTGGTGCGGCTGGAGAACGAAGTGGTCGCCGCGCTGGGCGAGCTGGCAGTGCGCGTGGCCGGCAACCTGGTTGGGCGGGCCTATGAAGCCGAGCCGGAACTGCTGGCGCAGCTGGTCAACGAAGCGGTGGATGCCGTCGGCGGCGCGAGCCGCGATGTGGAAGTGCGCCTGCACCCGGACGACATCGCCGCGCTGGCCCCGGTGCTCAACCTGGCCCCGAACCAACGCCTCACCCCGGACCTGAGCCTGAGCCGCGGCGACCTGCGCGTACACGCCGAAGCCGTACGCATCGACGGCACGCTGGATGCACGCCTGCGCGGCGCACTGGATGCGGTCATCCGCAAAGCCGGAACCACCCCATGAACACCGAGACCCTGCCCCCGCCCGCCGACTGGACCGCCGCCCGCAACCTGCGGCTGGCCTCGCGGCTGGACAACATCCGCCCGGATACCGCGCACGGCCGTGGCCTGATCCGCGAGGGCGTGCTGCGCCGCGCGGTCGGCCTGACCCTGGAAGCGGTCGGCTGCGAGGCACCGATGGGTGCCAGCTGCAAGGTGGAAGTTGCCGATGGCGGCTGGGTCGATGCCGAAGTCGTCGGCTTCGCCGGTGAACGCACCTACCTGATGCCCAGCGCCGAACTGCACGGCCTGCTGCCCAACGCGCGGGTCGTGCCCTCGCTCGGCCGCGGCGGCGTGGAAGTGGGCGAAGGCCTGCTCGGCCGCGTGATCGACAGCGACGGGGTGCCTCTGGATGGCAAGGGCCCGATCCGCGCCGAAGGCACCGTCGGCATGGCCGGCGTCTCGATCAACCCGCTCGCGCGCGAGCCGATCACCCAGCCACTGGACGTGGGCGTGCGTGCGATCAACGCGCTGCTGCCGATCGGGCGCGGCCAGCGTGTGGGCCTGTTCGCCGGCTCCGGTGTCGGCAAATCGACACTGCTGGGCATGATGACCCGCTACACCGCGGCCGACGTCATCGTGGTCGGCCTGATCGGTGAACGTGGGCGCGAAGTGCGCGATTTCGTGGAAAGCACGCTGGGCGAAGAGGGCCTGCGCCGCGCCGTGGTGGTCGCCAGCCCGGCCGACCGTCCGCCGCTGGCCCGCCTGCACGGCGCCTACCGCGCCACCGCGATCGCCGAGTGGTTCCGCGACCAGGGCCTGAACGTCCTGCTGCTGATGGATTCGCTGACCCGCTTCGCCCAGGCCCAGCGTGAGATCGGCCTGTCCGTGGGTGAGCCCCCCACCACCCGCGGCTACCCACCGTCGGTGTTCGCCAAGCTGCCCGCCCTGGTCGAACGTGCCGGTAACGGCGCCAAGGGCCGCGGCTCGATCACCGCGTTCTACACCGTGCTGACCGAAGGCGATGATCCGCAGGATCCGATCGCCGATGCCGCACGCGCCATTCTCGACGGCCACATCCTGCTCTCGCGCCGGGTCGCCGACAGCGGGCTGTACCCGGCCATCGACGTGGAGTCCTCGGTCAGCCGCGTGGTCACGGAAATCGCCGACGAACCGTGGCGCCTGCGCATCCGCAAGCTCAAACGGCTGGTGTCGGCGTACTCGTCCAACCGCGACCTGATCGCGATCGGCGCCTACCAGCGCGGTAATGACCCGGCCACCGACGAAGCGCTGGAGCGCTGGTCGGACATCGTTGAATTCCTCGGCCAGGACGTCGGCAAGGCCGCCGACCTGCCGCACAGTCAGGCCGCCCTCAAGCGGCTGGTGGAACCAGAGACTTAAGCCATGATCCAATCCAAGCGCTTCGACCCCTTGCTGAAACGAGCCCAGGACCACGAAGACGAGGTCGCCCGCGACCTGGCCGAGCGCCAGCGTGCGCTCGACACGCATGTGTCGCGCCTGGATGAGCTACGCCGTTACGCCGAGGAATACGCCGGCGCCCAGATGTCGGCCACCAGCCCGGCCCAGCTGATGAACCGCCGCGCATTCCTGGATCGCCTGGACAGCGCGGTCGCCCAGCAGCGCAAAACCGTGGACAACAACCGCGAAAAGGTCGACGCCGAACGCGCCCGCCTGCTGTTGGCCAGCCGTGACAAGCAGGTGCTGGAACAGTTGGCCGCCAGTTACCGCGCCCAGGAAAAGGTCGTCACCGACCGCCGCGACCAGCGCGAGATGGATGACCTGGGTGCGCGTCGCTCGCGCCAGTCACAGCGCGAAGACGGCGAGAACGGAGGGACCCCGTGATGCCCGCCGCCCTGCTCGGCGGCGCCGCGCCGGCACAGAACGCGGGCAGCACGCCTTCCGGTGCCCGGGCCGACAGCAACGACAACCGCAACGGCGACCGTCGGGACTTTGACGCACTGCTCAAGCCCGGCAGCGAGGCACCGCGCAGCGATACGCCGCGCAAGGCGGGCAGCAGCCGCGATGCCGGAAAGCACGCGGCGACAGACACATCGCGCCAGGACAAGCACGCAGCAACGCGTCCTGCCACGTCCGGTGCCAGGACTGCCGAGGACACGCCCGCTCCCGCCGACGCCGGCACCCCAGCATCGGCCAGCGCCGAAAAGCCCGCCGCCGAGCCAGCGGACGACACCGAGGCCGCCTGGCCACCGTTGGGCCTGGCTGGCCTGGCGTTGAACGGCCTGCCGGTACCCGCGCCGACCCCGGCCGTGGCAGGCCTCGCCGGCCCGGCGACGGGCGCCAATGCGGCCTTGCCCACGTTGACGGCGGGCGCCCAGGCGGCCGACGGTGCCGCACCAGCGCCTGCACCTCCCAGCCCCTCCACCGAGGGCGGCATCGCACTGCCCGCCCTGACTGCGGACGCCGCCGCGTCCGACGATGCCCCGCTGCTCAAGACCTTCACCGATGCCTTGACCGCGGCAACCGCCGACGGTCCGGATGCACCGGCCACGCCGCTGCTGCATGCCCTGCACGGCATGACCGAAGCCAAGCCGGTGATGGCCAGCCTGTTCACCGGCTCCCCCACCGCCACCCCACACCTGGGCGGTGAGGATTTCGATGATGCCGTCGGCGCCCGGGTCGGTTGGCTGGCGGACCAGAAGATCGGCCACGCCCACATCAAGATCACCCCGAACGACCTCGGCCCGATCGACGTGCGCCTGCAGCTGGATGGGGACAAGGTCCATGCGAGCTTCACCAGTGCCCATGCCGATGTGCGCCACGCACTGGAAAGCAGCCTGCCGCGCCTGCGCGAGCTGCTCGGCGAACAGGGCTTCCAGCTTGGCCATGCCGACGTGGGCCAACAGCAGACCGCGCCGGACGGCGGACGTGGCAACGCCGGCAGCGGGATGACCGGCGAGGACGGAGAACCGTCACTGGCCGAGACCACGCTGTCGCCCTCGCAATTGATCCGCCAGCGCGGCCTGGTCGACGCCTACGCGTGACCCGGCGCGGTGCGGCGGCGCGGCCTCCACCGCGCCGCCAGAAACCCGACGCACCCGATCCCCGGCATTCAGGCACACCGTTTGCATGTAGGCAGGAAGCAATCCTCTGGAGCTTCCCCTCGTGGCCGCAGCCGCCGATAAAACCAAGAAATCCGCCGAGAAGGACAAGGCCGCCAAGCCGCGCAGTCCGCTCCTGGTCACCGCCCTGGCCGCGGTGCTCGCCGCCGGCGCCGCCGGTGGCGGAGTCTGGTACTTCACCCAGCCCAAGCACGACGACAAGGCCGCCAAGCCGGCTGCCAGCAAATCCGCAGTGCCTGCCCCGGCGCAGTACTTCGGCCTGGAGCCGCCGTTCGTGGTCAACCTCAACAGCAGCTTCGACGGCCCGCGCTACCTGCAGGTCGAAGTGCAGCTGATGAGCCGTGACCCGGCCGCGATGGAAGCGATCAAGCTCCATGCCCCGGCCATCCGCGCCAAGCTGTTGATGCTGTTCTCGCAGGTCGAGCCGAGCGACATCGCCGACCGCGCCGGCAAAGAGCGCCTGCAGGCCAGTTCCCTGGCCGAAGTGCAGAAGCTGCTCAAGGCCGAGACCGGCAAGCCCGGTGCCGACGAATTGCTGTTCACCAGTTTCGTGACCCAGTAAGGGCGACCATGAATGACCTGCTTTCCCAGGACGAGATCGATGCCCTGCTGCACGGCGTGGATTCCGGTGCGGTCGAGACCGACATCGACGCGCCCACGCCCGGCGAGGCGCGCTCGTACGATTTCGCCAGCCAGGACCGCATCATCCGCGGCCGCATGCCGACCCTGGAAATGGTCAACGAGCGTTTCGCGCGCCTGTGGCGCATCGGTCTGTTCAACCTGATCCGCCGTTCGGCCGAACTGTCCGTGCGCGGCATCGAGCTGATCAAGTTCAATGACTACATGCACTCGCTGTACGTGCCGACCAACCTCAACCTGATCCGCTTCAAGCCGCTGCGCGGCACCGGGCTGATCGTGTTCGAGCCGACGCTGGTGTTCGCGATCGTGGACAACTTCTTCGGCGGCGACGGCCGCTACCCGACCCGCATCGAAGGCCGCGAATTCACCGCCACCGAGATGCGCGTGATCCACCTGCTGCTCAAGCAGACCTTCGCCGACCTCCAGGAAGCCTGGGCGCCGGTGATGGACGTGGAGCTGGAATACATCAATTCCGAAATCAACCCGCACTTTGCCAACATCGTGACGCCGCGCGAGTACGTGGTGGTCTGCCGCCTGCATGTCGAGCTCGATGGCGGTGGCGGCGATATCCACGTCACCCTGCCCTACTCGATGCTCGAGCCGATCCGCGAGCTGCTCGACGCCGGTATCCAGAGCGACCGCAACGACCGCGACGCCAGCTGGGGCGTGATGCTGCGCGAGCAGCTCAACATCGCCGAAGTCACGCTCTCCAGCGTGCTCGCCACCAAGCGCATGAGCCTGCGCGACCTGACCCGCCTGAAGATCGGTGACGTGCTGCCGATCGAGCTGCCCAAGCAGGTGCCGCTGTGCGTGGAAAACGTGCCGGTGTTCACCGGTGAGTTCGGCGTCGCCAACGGCTTCAACGCGGTGAAGATCACCGCCACCCATCCCCCGGGCATCCGCCCACGCGTTCCCGTACTGCAGGAAGACCCGCAATGAACGATATCGAATCCAACGAGCCGGCACCGGCACAGTTCACCCAGCTGCAGTCGGACGACGCCAGCGTCGGCGACGAGCTCAACCTGGATGTGATCCTGGATGTACCGGTGACCCTGTCGCTGGAAGTCGGCCGCGCGCGCCTGCCGATCCGCAACCTGCTGCAGCTCAACCAGGGCTCGGTGGTGGAACTGGAACGCGGCGCTGGCGAATCGCTGGACGTGTTCGTCAACGGCACCCTGATCGCCCATGGCGAGGTGGTGGTGATCAACGATCGCTTCGGCGTGCGCCTGACCGACGTGGTCAGCCCGAGCGAACGGATCCGGAGACTGCGTTGAGTGCCGGGCTGCTGATCGCGGCCGGCGCCTCGACCGTCAAGGTCGGCCAGCATGCCGCCGCCGCACCGGGCATGTTCGGTGCGGTGCTGGCGTTGCTGGGCGTGCTGGCACTGATCGTCGGCCTGGGCTGGCTGCTCAAGCGCATGCCCGGCAGCGGCTTCCGCCCGGCCGAGGGGCTGCGCGTGGTCGCCAGCCTCACTGTCGGCGCCAAGGAGCGCGTGGTGGTGGTCGAGGTCAATGGCACCCAGCTGCTGCTGGGCGTCACGGCCGGCGGCATCAATACGCTGCATCAGCTTCCCGACCCCCTGCCGCCGCCGGCGCCGGCGCGCCTTCCCGATTTCAAACAACTCCCGAATTTCGCCCAGTTGCTGCAACAGCGGCTGCGCAAGGAACCCTGAACATGCGTGGCCCCCGTACCTCCTGGACCCGTTACCTGCCGCTGTTGCTGACTGCCCTGCTGTGCGCGCTGCCCGCCCTGGCCTGGGCAGCGCCCGGCGTGCCGGGCGTGCCCGCACTGCCGGATGTGAATGTCGGCAAGATCGGCGGGCAGCCGGTGAGCCTGCCGCTGCAGACCCTGCTGCTGATGACGGCGATCACCCTGATCCCGTCGATGCTGCTGGTGCTGACCGCCTTCACCCGCATCATCATCGTGCTCGGCCTGCTGCGCCAGGCACTGGGCACCGGCCAGACCCCATCCAACCAGGTGCTGCTCGGCCTGGCGTTGTTCCTCACCGCGATGGTGATGCTGCCGGTGTGGCAGAAGGCGTGGGGCAGCGGCATGGCGCCCTACCTCAACGGCGAGATCGATTTCCAGACCGCCTGGACGCTGACCACCCAGCCGCTACGCGCCTTCATGCTGGCGCAGATCCGCGAGACCGATCTGATGACCTTCGCGGGCATGGCCGGGCACGGCACCTACTCCAGCCCGGATGCCATTCCGTTCCCGATCCTGGTCGCCTCGTTCGTCACCAGCGAGCTGAAGACCGCCTTCGAGATCGGCTTCCTGATCTTCATCCCGTTCGTGATCATCGATCTGGTCGTGGCCAGCGTGCTGATGTCGATGGGCATGATGATGCTCTCGCCGATGCTGGTCTCCGCTCCGTTCAAGATCCTGTTGTTCGTGCTGGTGGATGGCTGGGTCCTGGTGGTGGGCACCCTGGCCGCCAGTTTCAATGCGGTCTGACCGCCCTGCCCTGCTGATCGATACGGACCCGAGACCGACATGACGCCCGAACTTGCCCTGACCGAACTCCGTGGTGGCCTGATCACCGTGCTGTGGGTCGCCGGCCCGCTGCTGCTCACCGTGCTGATCGTCGGCGTGGTGGTCGGCGTGGTCCAGGCCGCGACCCAGCTCAACGAGCCGACCATCGCCTTCGTCGCCAAGGCGGCGGCACTGACCGTGGTGCTGTTTGCGCTGGGCAGCCTGCTGATCGGCCATCTGGTCGAATACACCACGCTGCTGTTCCAGCGCATCCCGCACCTGATCGGCTGAGGCCAGCCGCCGTGGATTCCGCGACCCAGATGGCCGCCGACGGCCTGCAGGCCTTCGGCATGATCGGCACGATCCTGTGGACGATGCTGCGCATCGGCGCGATGTTGATGGCCATGCCGCTGATCGGCACCCGCGCGGTGCCCTCCCGGATCCGCGTGCTGCTGGCCGGCGCGCTGGCGATCGCGCTGTCGCCGATGCTGCCGCCGGTGCCGGAATGGACCGGCTTCGATGCGGCCACGGTGCTGACCATTGCCCGCGAACTGGCGATCGGCGTGTCGATCGGCTTCGTGCTGCGGCTGGTGTTCGAGGCCGGTGCGATGGCCGGCGAGCTGGTCGCGCAGGGGACCGGCCTGGCCTTCGCGCAGATGAGCGACCCGCTGCGTGGCGGCAGCTCCGGCGTGATCGGGCAATGGTTCTATCTGCTGTTCGGCCTGCTCTTCTTCACCGCCAATGGCCACCTGGCGCTGATCTCATTGCTGATGGACAGCTACAAGGCCCTGCCGATCGGCACCTCGCTGCCCGACCCCCAGGCATTCCTGAGCATCGCGCCGACGTTCCTGCTGCAGGTGTTCCGCGGCGCGCTCACGCTGGCGCTGCCGTTGACCGTGGCGATGCTGGCGATCAACCTGGCCTTCGGCGTACTGGCCCGTGCAGCGCCCGCGTTGAACCCGATCCAGCTCGGCCTGCCGGTCGCGCTGCTGTTGGGGCTGTTCCTGCTGACCGTGCTGGCCGGTGAGATGGGCCCGCCCGTGCAGCGCCTGTTCGATGCGGCGTTCGATGCCGCCGACAGCGTCAGCCGCTGACCCGGGACACGTGCGGGACAACCGCGTGGTTACCGCATCGCCCTGCACGCCTGCCACTTGCGATCCCCCCGGTGCGTGGCGTTAGTCTTGGCTGACGACGAAATCTTCACCCGCGCTCTGCGCTGATGGCGGCGCGTTCTGTCGTATCGCTCAGGCGTTGACCAAGGAGAGCGTCATCCATGCTGATCGGCAGTTACACCCCGTGGTTGGTGATCGTGTCATTCCTGGTTGCCGTGCTGGCCTCGTTCACTGCGCTGGACATGGCCGGCCGCGTCACCACCGCGGCCACGCGCCGTACCACCTGGTTGTGGCTGATCGGCGGCGGCTGCGCGATGGGGCTGGGCATCTGGTCGATGCATTTCATCGGGATGCTGGCCTTCCGCCTGCCCATCCCACTCGGCTATGCGCTCGGCCTGACCACGGTTTCGCTGCTGGCTGCGATGGCCTCGTCCATCTTCGCGCTGTGGCTGGTCTCGCAACCGACCCTGCCGCACGGCCGCCTCGCCCTTGGCGCACTGCTGATGGGCAGCGGCATCGCGGCGATGCACTACCTGGGCATGGCCGCGCTGCACATGCAGCCCGGCATCGACTACCACCCCGGCTGGGTGGCCCTGTCGTTGCTGATCGCCGTGGTCGCCTCCTGGACCGCGCTGTTCATCGCCTTCCGCCTGCGCAGCAGCCATCGCCGCCTGCGCGACCGTGCCGCGCCGGCACTGGTGCTGGGCACGGCGATCGTGGGCATGCACTACACCGGGATGGCCGCCGCCCGCTTCCCCGCGGGCAGCATCTGCGGTGCCGCCGGCGGAGAGGGCCTGCAGGCGCAGTGGCTGGCACTGGTGGTGCTGGCCCTGACCATCGCGATCCTGGCGGTAGTGCTGATCGTGTCCTGGCTGGACCAGCGCATGGAGGCCCAGCTGCTGCGTCTGCGCAACACCGACCTGAGCAGTTCGCTTGACGATGCCTACGCCGAGCTGACCCAGGCGGCCCTGCACGACCCGCTCACCCGCCTGCCGAATCGCCGCCTGCTGCAGCAGCGGATCGAGCAATCCCTGGCCGAAGCGGAGCAGCGCGGCAGACGGTTTGCGGTGATGTTCATGGACCTGGACGGCTTCAAGCAGGTCAACGATGCCTACGGCCACCAGACCGGCGACGCCCTGCTGGTCGCCGTGG
Source organism: Stenotrophomonas sp. LM091 (assembly GCF_001806305.1). NCBI lineage: Bacteria > Pseudomonadati > Pseudomonadota > Gammaproteobacteria > Lysobacterales > Lysobacteraceae > Stenotrophomonas > Stenotrophomonas sp. LM091. Next base: position 4,189,213 of record NZ_CP017483.1, on the reverse strand, counting down.
CGGACCGCACCCGCAAGCTGCTGCGCCCGGCGGACATGCTGGCGCGGCTGGGCGGCGATGAATTCGTGCTGGTGGTGCCGATCGAGAACGACGAAGACGTGGCGACACTGGCCAGCCGCATCCTCCAGACCGTCGGCCGCGAGCCATTGCTGCCGCGCCACGATCTGCAGGTGACGGCCAGCGTCGGCATCGCGATCTGTCCGGACCACGCCGCCAGCGAGCGGCAGCTGATGGCCTTCGCCGATGCCGCGATGTACCAGGCCAAGGAGGCTGGGCGCAATGCCTACGTGCTGTTCGCCGAGTGGATGAACGACAGCGCCGAACAGCAGTTCCAGCTGTTGGCCGACCTGCGCCGCGCGATCGGCACCGAGCAGCTGTTCCTGCACTATCAACCCAAGACCCGCGTGGCCGGGCAGTCGGTCAGTGGCGCTGAAGCCCTGATCCGCTGGCGCCATCCCCAGCAGGGGCTGATTCCACCAGACCGCTTCATCCGCCTGGCCGAGCGCAGCGGCGTGATCAACGAGATCGGCCGGTGGGCGCTGGACGAAGCCTGCCGCCAGCTGCGTGTGTGGCACGACGCCGGGCATGACGGCTGGACGGTCTCGGTGAACCTCTCCCCGATCCAGTTCGCCTCGCCCAACCTGCTGCGGGAAGTGCGCGAGGCGCTGCAGACCCACCGGATCGAACCACGCCGGCTGATCCTGGAAATCACGGAAAACACGGTCATGCGCGACACCGAGGCGAGCCTGACGCTGCTGCTGGCGATGGCGGCGCTGGGCGTGGGCATCTCCATCGACGATTTCGGTACCGGCTACTCCAGCCTGCTCTACCTCAAGCGCCTGCCGGCAACCGAGATCAAGATCGACCACGCCTTCGTACGCGACCTGGAGAACAGCTCCGAAGACGTGGTGATCGTCTCGGCGATCGTGGCGCTGGGACACGCGCTGGACATGGACATCGTGGCCGAAGGCGTCGAGACCGCCGGGCAACGCGCCTACCTGGAACGGTTGGGCTGCGACTACCTGCAGGGTTACCTGCTGGGGCGCCCGGTGGACCCGGAGCGGTTCATGCAGCTGCATGACCACCCGCGCCCGCGGGTGGAGATCGCCGCCGGATGGAAGGCGCAGGCACGGCCAGGCGCGGCAACAGGCTAGCCGCACGCGCTGGAAATTGGCGCCTGCGCGCAATACCCTGCCCCCTACCATGGGAACAGCAGGCAGCAGGATGTCAGGGAAGAATGTGTTTGAAGGTCCGCGCTGGCAGCGCGATCTTGTTCGTTTCCTTCCTTTGAAGAGCCAGTTCGTGCTTTCCGGGAACATCCGCGACCTGCAGGCCGCCGAAGTGGCACCGGGTACGGTCACCGCGCAGAGCTTCAATCAGACCCTGTGCAACACCCTGCTCGACCAGGGCTATGCGCAGGTGCTGGGCTGGGATCCGTTGGCCGGCTTCCGCGCCCTGGAACGCCCCGGCACCGATCCCGCCAGCGGCATCGCCCTGCTGCAATCGCTGGGGCTGACCCCGGTGGACGGCGCCGCGCCCGCCGGTATCGACCTGCTCAGTGCCACGCTCCAGCGGCTGGTCGTGCGCCAAGGCGAGCCGGTGGCAGTGATCATCGATTTCGCCTCGCGCCTGGCAGTGCGCAGCGACGCCCTCAGCGCCGCCGAACACCAGCTGTTCACCCAGGCCCTGGTGCTCTCCCACCAGGCACGCAGCCGACCGGGCAGCGTGCAGCGCAAGCCGTTCTTCAACACGGTGCTCTGGGTAGTGGAGAAGGAAGGTGACCTGCCCGACTGGCTGCTGGTCGGCAACCCGCGCATCCGCCACATTCCGGTGGCCAAGCCGGACCAGCTCACCCGGCGCGCACTGGCCCCGGCGCTGCTCAAGGGTCTGGCCGGTGCGCCGGACGCCAGTGCCCAGGCCACCGCGCAGGCGGTGGATGCATTCGTGCAGAGCACCGAGGGGCTGCTGTTGCTGGACCTCAGTGCCATCGCGCAGCTGGCCCGGGTCGAAGGGGTGGCGGTAGACCAGATCGGCGACGCCGTGCGCCGCTACAAGGTCGGGGTCACCGAAGACCCCTGGCTGCGCATTGACCGGCAGCGCATCCGCATGGGCGACGCGTTCGTCCATCAACGGGTCAAGGGCCAGCACCATGCGGTGACCCACATGCTGGACATCGTCAAGCGCGCCATGACCGGCGTGGGTGCAAGCCGCAAGGGCAACCGGCCGCGCGGCGTGGCGTTCCTGGCCGGCCCCACCGGCGTGGGCAAGACCGAGCTGGCCAAGACCGTCACCAGCCTGCTGTTCGGCGACGAAAGCGCCTACATCCGGTTCGACATGTCCGAGTTCAGCGCCGAGCATGCCGACCAGCGACTGATCGGCGCGCCGCCCGGCTACGTGGGCTACGACGTGGGCGGCGAACTGACCAACGCCATCCGCGAGAAGCCGTTCAGCGTGGTCCTGTTCGACGAGATCGAGAAGGCCCATCCGCGCATCCTGGACAAGTTCCTGCAGATCCTCGATGACGGCGTGCTCACGTCCGGGCGTGGCGACCGCGTGTACTTCTCCGAGGCGCTGATCGTGTTCACCTCCAATCTGGGCATCTACCGTCAGGGCGAGCATGGCGAGCGCGTGGCCAACGTGCTGCCCGGCGAGCCTTTCGAACAGGTGCAGAGCAAAGTGCACGACGAAATCGACCGGCACTTCAAACTGGTCCTGAACCGGCCGGAGATCCTCAACCGGATCGGCGAGAACATCATCGTGTTCGATTTCATCCGCGAGGAGGTCGCGATGCAGATCTTCGACCAGATGGTCGACGCAACCCTGGCCGACCTGCAGGCCCAGCACCTGCGCGTGACCCTGGCCGCGCCGGCCCGCGACGCGCTTCGCGCGCTATGCCTGAAGGACCTCTCCAACGGCGGGCGCGGCATCCGCAACCAGCTCGAGGCGCACCTGCTCAACCCGCTGGCGCGTGCCCTGTTCGACCAGGACGCGCAGCCCGGCCAGCAGTTCACCATCGTTGCGGTGGATGCCAACGTACTCAACCTGGAACGCGGTTGAACCGTCCCCTGCAGCTGTCGCGCGTGCATTTCCCGGTGACCACGCTGGGGCCGGGGCAACGCCTGGGCATCTGGTTCCAGGGCTGCAGCATCCGCTGCAGCGGCTGCATTTCAGCCGACACCTGGGGGCCGGGGCGCACCGTCGTGGACGTGGCCTCCCTGCTCGAGCAGGTGGCCCCGTGGCTGGACCAGGCCGACGGCATCACCATTTCCGGCGGCGAGCCGTTCGACCAGTTCGACGCCCTGCTGCAGATGCTGGTGGGACTGCGCCAACGCACCGCCGCGGACATCCTGGTGTATAGCGGCCACCCGTTGGAAACGCTGCAGCCCATGCTGGACCAGGCGCGCGACCTGATCGATGCGGTGATCAGCGACCCCTACCTCGAACAGGCGGACCAGTCGCTGGCGCTGCGCGGCAGCGACAACCAGCGCCTCACCCTGCTCACCGCGCTGGGTCGGTCGCGCCTGGCCGGCCTGGAGCGGGCCAGCACGCCGGCCGACAAGGCACTTGACCTGATGTTCGATGCCACCGGCACCGTCTGGATGGCCGGCATCCCACGCCGCGGCGACCTGCTGCGCCTGCGCGAGCTGCTGCGCGCGCAGGGCCACCAGGTACAGACCAGCGCACACACTTCATCGCGTCGTCCAGTCGAGTAAGTCCATGATTCGTTTTTGCCCCAATTGCCACACCGAACGCGCGCTGGCCGAGATGTTCTGCGAAGGCCATGTCGATGCGCACGCGTGCGGCTGGGATCTGGCCGGCGAGCCGATCCATCCCGACGGCTGGCGGCCGCAGAGCGTGGTCACCCAGGCAGCGGTGCAGGCATCGACGGTCGGCGCCGTTGCCGCGGAGGTGGTCTGCGACAACGGCCACCCGATGACCCCCGGCGACCTGATGTGCCTGCACTGCGGCGCCAGCGCGACCGATGGGACGGCGGCGGCGGACCTGCCGCCTCCGGTGGCCGACAGCAGCGAAACGGTCATCGATGGCTGGCGGCTGCTGCGCCAGATCAGCAGCACCGACGGCGTGCGTGACCGCTACCAAACCGAACACACCACCACGGCGGTGCAGGCCGTGCTGACCCTGTACCGCCCCGGTGCCGAGCCCGACCCGGCCATCTACGATGTGATCCGCCGCCTGCCCCGCGCGCACGTGCCGGAGATCATCGCCACCGGGCGCTGGGATGACCGCGCGTTTGAAGTGGTGGAAATGCTCACCGGTGGCACCCTGGCCGAACTGGGCAGCGTGATCGGCGACCGCGATGCGGTCCGGCATATCGTCAGCGAACTGGGCCAGGCGCTGCATGCGTTCAACGAAGCCGGGCTGCGCCACCGCGACCTGCGCCCGGCCAGCCTGCTGGTGCGGGCGCGCGCGCCACTGGACCTGGTGATCAGCGGATTCGGTTCGGCCCGGTTGTCCGAGTTCGACCTGGACATCGTCTCGCCCCTGGAGATCAGCCGCTACATGGCGCCCGAGGCGATCGCCGGTGGCGTGGCAGCGGCGTCGGACTGGTGGAGCCTGGGGATGATCCTGCTCGAACAGCTCACCGACGGCGCCTGCTTCGACGGCATCCATCCCAATGCGTTCCTGATCCACGTGCTGGCCAATGGTGTCCCGATTCCGGAAACGCTGGATCCGGAGCTGGCGCTGCTGCTGCGTGGGCTGCTGGCCCGCGATCGCCACCAGCGCTGGCAATGGCCGCAGGTGGCCGACTGGTTGGCCGGCATCGCCGTGCCGGCGCCACCGGCGGCGCAGCACGCGCACGATGAGGGCGACGGCGCCAGCCTCCCGCTGGGCACGCGCCGCTATCATCGCCCGGCCGTGTTCGCGCTGGCCGCCGCGCAGGCCGATGGCTGGGACCAGGCGCTGGACCACCTGCTGCGCGGGGCGATCGTCACCTGGGCCGAGCAGGTCGGCCTGCCTGCCACCCGCGTCGCGGGGCTGCGCCAGGTTGCCCGCCACGAAGGCATCGAGGACGATTTCCGGCTGATGCTGGCGTTGAAGGTGCTCAACCCGGAAATGCCGTTGATCCATCGGGGCGACATCGTCACACCCGGCTGGTTGCTTGAGCACCCGTTGGAGGGCTACCGGCTGATCAGCGGTTCGGTACCGAACCTGCTGGAACACCTGCAGACCGACAACTGGCTGTGCAGGCTCAAGCGGCGCGAGGAAAGCGTACGCCAGCGCGCGCTGCACCAGCACATCGCCCTGGTCGAGGAATCCCTGCGCGTCTACCTGCTGTCCACCTCGCGGGCCAAGCTGGCCTCGCAATGGCAGGAACGCCAGCGCCTGCTGCCTGACACCGCGCATCCCGGGCTGCTGTCGCTGGCCGAGCGCCGGGTGGTGGCCGAAGAAGACCTGATCGTATTGCTGAGCGCGGAAATCGGCCAGTTCCGCAGCGCCGAGGCCATCCTTGCCGAGGCGGCCACGCTCGCCGAAAGCGCCGGTCTGGACGCCTTCGACAGCGACGCAGCCGCGGCCCTGCTGCAGCACCCGCGTACCGAGCTGTATCGCAGCGTGGACGCGCGCATCCTGGGCTTCGCCCGCTCCGGCCTGCCGGTGGTGGATGGCTGGGCCGAGCAGTTCCGGCTGGAACGGCGCATGCCGCTGGCGCGCGCCCTGGTGGTGCTGGCCGTGCCCGCCAGCCGCTGGCTGCAGCCGCAGAAGCAGCAGTACGTCTCGCAGATCCTGGACTTCTTCGAAAAGAAGGTGGTCACCGCGGTGATGCGCGGCCCGCTGGTGCGCATGAGCATCGGCAAGACCACCGCACGCGTGGACATGCACGACGTGGACAGCGCCCGGCGCCCCGCCGCCGCGCTGCTCGATCACCTGTTGCAACGCAACGCGCGCGCCGTGCAGCTGGACCCCGAATCGTTCCAGCGCAACCCGCTGCTGGAACCCCGCCTGATGGCCCTGGCACGGCAGAGCGCGTTGTACAAGCGCGACACCGGCATCGACGGGCTGTATCTGGGCTTTCCGTTCCTGCTCAGCCGCGATCCGCGCGGCACCTCGCGCACCCGCATCATTCCGCTGCTGCTGTGGCCGGCCACGCTGCTGCTGGAACCAGGCACGCGCGGCCAGGTCGGGCTGGCCTTCGATGGCGAACGCGAGGAGGTGCGGCTCAACCCTGCGCTTGAAAGCGTGCTGGGTGCCGAAACCTGCAAGCGCTGGCGCAGCACCGCCGACGAACTGCTGGGCCGCTCGGCGATCCGGGCCGCCGATGTGATGGATGCCTTCGGGATGCTGGCCACGATCCGCTCGCGCAGCCTGGTCGGCCTGCCCCCCAGCAGCGTGGAGGTGGTGCCCTACCAGGACGAACTGGAGTGCGCCGCGGTACTTTTCCATGTCACGTTCATGGGCCAGGCCATCGGCGAAGACCTGCGCCAGCTCAAGGTTCTGTCGCCGTCCGGCACCGGCCTGGAAACCGCGTTGCGGCTGGCACCGCCGACCGACACCGACGGCACGGCCTCGCCTGCCACGCCGGAGCTGCAACGCTACTTCACCGTGGCCAGCGATCCCTCGCAGGAAGCGGCGGTGCTGCAGGCACGGCAGGGACCGGGCCTGTTGATCGAAGGTCCGCCTGGCACCGGCAAGAGCCAGACCATCGTCAACATGGTCGCCGACGCGATCGGCCGGCAACGCAGCCTGCTGATCGTCTGCCAGAAGCATGCGGCGTTGGAAGTGGTGCACAAGCGCCTGGTGGCCGAAGGGCTGGGCCAGCGCGTGGTCATGCTCAACGACGTCAACCGCGACCGCGAGCCGGTCATCCGCAGCATCCGCGAGCAGCTCGATGCCCTGTTCACCGCCGGCGCCACGCAAACGGCCTGGCAGCAGCAGCGCCAGCAGGTGGCCGCGCGGATCGAGGCACTGGAAGGCGAACTGGATCGCCACCAGCACAGCCTGCACCAGATCGACGACGCCACCGGGCTGAGCTACCGGCGCCTGCTCGGCGAACTGATCGCGCTGGACGCCGGTACGCCCCCGCTGGTCCTGCCCGCCCTGCGCCAGCGCCTGCTGGCACTGGACCTGCCCACCCTGGTGCAGCGCGAAGAAGCCTGCGCGCCCTTGATCCGGTTGTGGCTGCCGGCCCGTTACGAGGGCAGCCCGCTGGCGCAGCTGCGCCCCTTCGCGGCCGACGCGGACACCCTCGCCGCGTTCGTTGCCGCCCTGCAGACGTTCACTGCGGCCGAGCAGCACCGGCAGGCGATCCTGCTGGCGCACCCGGCCAGCTTCGAGCTGGACGATCCCGCGCCGCACCAGGCCTGGAAGTCGGCGCACGTGGCGACCCTGCTCGGCCTGGATGACGCACAACGGAGCCGATTGGCACGCTGGCTGCCGCTGTTCCGCACCGCGCGCGCGGGCCAGCCAAGTCACGGCGACATCGCGCTGGACCGGCTGCAGCAGATCGAGAAGGCAGTGGCGGCGCTCGACCTTGACGCGTTCTCCAGCACGCTGTCGCCGGCGCTCGCCAGCGTCGACGAGCGCACGCTTGCGCGGCTGCAGCGCGATGCCGCGCGCGTGCTGGGCGCGCGCGGCCTGCTGGCGCGCATCAACCCGCTGCACCTGCTGCGCCGGCAACGGGTGAACCGCGTCCTGCAGGCGCAGTCCCATGTGATGGGGGAAGCGGGCACCGCAGCACTGCTGGCCGCCGCGACGCTGGAAGCGCGCCTGCGCCCGCTGCGCACCGAACTGGCCGGCCTGCACCAGCAGCTGGCGCTGGACCCGGTTGACCAACAGACCGGCATCGCGCTGGGCCCGATGGCACGCGCCAGCGGGCGCCAACTGCTGGATGTACAGGCACTTGCCCAAGCGCTGGCGCAGTCGCCGCGCCCCCAGCAGGCCGACGACGCAGCCCTGGCGGGCGACCGCGCGCACCTGGACGCACTGCTGCAGGACCTGGATGCCTCGCTCGCCCGGCATGCCGCCCGCCATGCCAGCGCGCAGCAGCTCGCACTGCTGGCCGACTGGCTGGAGCAGGCGCTGGTCGATGCATTGGCCGCCGCCATCGCCCACAACCACAGCAACGCCCAGGCGCTGCAGCACCTGCACGATGCCCTGCCCCATCTGGCTGCCTACCAGGCCTTCCGCGGGCGCGCCGGGCAGCTGTCAAGCGCAGACCTGGAGCTGCTGGCACTGCTGCGCCAGCTGCAACCGCAGCTGGATACTCTTGCCAGCGACGCGTTGGAGCCGGCCGTGCGCCGCCTGCTGCATCGCGAAGCACGGCTGGGCTGGAAGCACCGCATGGAGCAGGCGAACCCGGCGCTGCAGTTCGGCCAGGATGAAACCCAGGCCAAGGTCGCCAGCCTGGCCGCGGCCGACCAGCAGATGCGCCGGCTCAACCGCCAGATGCTGGGCACCCACATCGACCTGCAGCCGTTGGGTAACCGCAAGCAGTGGGAAGACGTCACCCGGCTGACCGGGCGCCGTTCGCGCCGCCTGCGCGAGTTCATCGAGCTGGGCAGCGAACTGGGCCTGATGCACCTGCGCCCGGTCTGGCTGATGAACCCGGACGTGGCCAGCCGCGTGCTGCCACTGCAGGCGGGGCTCTTCGACACGGTGATCTACGACGAGGCCTCGCAGATGCCGGTCGAGTTCGCCCTGCCCACGCTGTTCCGTGGCCGGGTCACGGTCGTCAGCGGTGATGAAAAGCAGATGCCGCCCACCGCCTTCTTCTCCAGCCGGGTGGAAAGCGATGAAGCAGAGGTCTTCGATGGCGACGAGCCCGACGCCGAGGTCGATGCCGAGCAGCGCGACGCCTTCGAGGAAACCTGGAACCGGCGCGAGATCAAGGATTGCCCGGACCTGCTGCAGCTGGCCCGCAATGCCCTGCCCAGCACCACGCTGCAGATCCACTACCGCTCGGCGTACCGCGAACTGATCGGCTTCTCCAATGCGGCCTTCTACGGCAACCGGCTCAACGTGCCGGTACGTCATCCGCGCAGCAGCATCGCGCGGATCAAGCCGCTGGAACTGATCCAGGTCGACGGTGTGTACCAGCACCAGAGCAACCCTGCCGAAGCGGCGCGTGTGGTGGAGTACCTGGCCCAACTGTGGCAACAGCCCTATGCCGTGCGCCCCTCGGTGGGCGTGGTCACCTTCAATCGCAAGCAGGCCGAGTTGATCGAGGAACACCTGGAGCAGCGCGCCGGGCAGGATGCCGCCTTCCGCGCCGCATTCGCCGAGGAACGCGAGCGCAGCGAAGACGGCGAGGACATGGCGGTCTTCGTCAAGAACGTGGAAAACGTACAGGGCGACGAGCGCGACATCATCGTGTTTTCCTCCACCTTCGGCCGCAACGCGCAGGGCACCTTCCGGCGCAACTTCGGCGTGCTCGGCCAGACCGGCGGCGAGCGCCGCCTCAACGTGGCCGTCACCCGCGCCCGGCAACGGGTGGTGATGATCACCTCGATGCCGATCGCCGACATCTCCGACCTGTTCAACACCCAGCGCGCCCCGGCCAGCCCGCGCGACTACCTGCAGGGTTACCTGGAGTACGCCCGCGCCCTGTGTGCCGGCGAGTTCGACGGCAGCGCACGGCTGTTGGATCGCCTGCAGACCGACCGCAGCGTGGCAAACCGCACCCACGCGGCGCCCGCCGACGGGTTCACGCAGATCGTCGGTGCCTACCTGCAGTCGCTGGGATGGAATGCGGCCGCAGCCAGCGAAGGCGATGCATTCGGGCTGGACTTCGCCATCGAACACCCCGACACCGGCAACTTCGCCATCGGCATCGAATGCGATGCGCCCAGTCACCCGCTGCTGGCGCATGCCCGCGCCCGTGAAATCTGGCGACCCTCGGTCCTGCGTCGCGCCATCGGCGGCATCCACCGGGTGTCCTCGCATGCCTGGTACCACGACGGCGAGGCAGAACGGGCACGCCTGCGCGTTGCCATCGAGGCAGCCATGGCCCCCGCCCCGGTGCCGCCCCCGCCTCCCCCCATGCAACCGGAAACCCTGCCATGAGTGGTCCCAAAGTCGTCCGTATCGTGACTGCCGAAGAACTGCTGGCCCTGCGCGAGGCGATGCTGCACCGGCTGGACCAGGCGATAGCGCGCTGGCAGGCGCAGTGCGAGCAGGTCGGCGAGCGTGACGCCTCGGCCGTGGCCGCCGTCATGGCACGCCGCCAGGCGCTGCAGGCACTACTGGCAGACAGCGACAACACGCGGTATGCGCAACTGATCGAGGCCGAAATCGCCTTCCTGCAGGCCGACACCCGCGACCGCGAGGGGCGCGCCGTAGACCGCGCCGCGGCAGGCCGCCAGCAGCAGCGGCGGCAGCGCGACAACGCGGCGGCCGTGCTCAAAACGCTGCAGGATCGACCCGTCGATGCAGACGCCGGCCTGCTGCAGGCGCTACGGGCACTGGCCGACGGTCACCCCGGTGCTGACGCAGAGGCGGTGCTGGCCCGTGCCTTCGCCCTCCTTGCGCCCCCGGAGGAGCAGGCAACCCTGAGCAACGGCCAGCGCGCCTTGGCAGCCGCATTGCAGACCTCGGCGCCCATCCCCACGCTGGCCGACTAGGCCGCCGCGCAACCCGCCGATCCCGGACGCGAGGCGCGCCTGCTGCGCGTGGACCGCTACATCGCCGAACTGCAGGTACTGCAAGGCCCGGCAGTCGCCGCGCCCTACCTGGAGGCGCTGCACCACGCCGAGCAGGAAACCGCTCCGCAGCGGCGCAACCTGCTGCTGGACAGCCTGGTTCTGGAACTGGCCGCCGCCTCGGCCGCGTTCGCCCAGCGCCGCGTGCAGCTGGAGCGGCTGCAGGATGTGGCCAGCAGGCTGGCGGCACTGGACCCGCTTGACCATGCGCCGTTGCTGGCCCAGGTGGGCGCGTGCAGTACCGACACCGCGCTGCCGCTGCTGACCGCGCTGACCCAGCAGTGCGATACCGCCCTTGCCAGCCACCAGCAGGCGCTGGCGGCAGTTTCCCGGCGCCAGGCCGTACTCGACGGCCTGGCCAGCCTCGGCTATGAAGTGCGCGAAGGCATGGCCACCGCATGGCAGGACAATGGCGCGGTGGTGCTCAAGAAAGCCGCCACCCCCGGCTATGGCGTTGAAGTAGGCGGCCAGGCCGACGGTGGGCGCCTGCAGGTCCGGGCCGTGGCGCTGGCGGCCGACCGTGACCGCAGCCGCGACCGCGACATCGAAACCCTGTGGTGCGGCGAGTTCGGACGGCTGCAGGCGCTGTTGCACGGTCAAGGCACTGAGCTGGTGGTCGAACGGGCGTTGGGCGTGGGTGAGGTGCCCTTGAAGGAGGCCATCGCCACCGCGACGCCGTCCGGACAGGTGCAGGTGTCGCACGCGCGCAGCGGCTCGATCTGACGTCACGGAACGGTTCTTGCACGACCCCGGGTAATCCCCCGTGTCGTGCAGCCCATGTCCGAGAACGAACAAGCCGGCGAAAAGACCGAGCAACCTACCGAAAAACGCCTGCGCGATGCCCGGGAACAGGGCAACATCCCGCGTTCGCGTGAGCTGGCGACGGCGGCTGTGTTCGGTGCCGGTGTGCTGGCGCTGATGGCCTTCTCCGGCACCATCGCCCGCAACGCCAAGACCTGGATGCAGGTCGCGCTGAGCCCCGAGCCGGGGCTGCGCCTGCATCCCCAGGCGTTGTTCGGGCACTTCGGCGAATTGATGCTGCGCTTGCTGGTGGCCATGTGGCCGCTGCTCGTGATCTGTCTGCTGGCCTGCTTCCTCTCGCCAGTGGCGATGGGCGGGCTGCGCTGGTCGAACAAATCGCTGATGCCCGATTTCAAGCGGCTCAGCCCGATGGCCGGCATGAAGCGCCTGTATGGCCCGGAAGCGATTGCCGAGTTCACCAAGTCCCTGCTGCGCATCGCCTTTGTCGGCACCGCCGCCGGGCTGGTGGTGTGGCACGGCATCCGCTCGCTGCGTGACCTGCTCAACCAGCCACTGGAGGCCGCGATGATCCACGGCCTGGGCTTCACCCTGAAGCTCATGCTCGCCACCGGCGGCGCAATGATGCTGCTGGCCGCCATCGATGCCCCCTACCAGCGCTGGAACTGGATGCGCAAATTGAAGATGACCCGTGAAGAGCTGCGCCGCGAAATGAAGGAAAGCGAGGGCAGCCCGGAGGTCAAGGGCCGCATCCGCCAGCTGCAGCAGCAGATGTCCAACCGCCGGATGATGGAAGCGGTGCCCACCGCCGATGTCGTGGTGGTCAATCCCACCCATTACGCGGTCGCCCTGAAATATGAAGGCGGAAAGATGGGGGCGCCCACCGTGGTGGCCCTGGGCGTGGATGAAACCGCCCTGCGCATCCGTGAGGTGGCCGATGGCAACAAGGTCGCCATCGTCTCCGCCCCGCCTTTGGCACGCGCCTTGTATCGGGAAGGTCAACTTGGAAAGGAAATTCCCGTGAGACTGTATTCGGCCGTGGCCCAGGTGCTCTCCTATGTCTACCAGCTGCGCGGCTGGCAGACCGGCCCGATGCCGGCAGCGCCCAGCATCGACATCGATGAATTCGGCAAGGGGGGCCGCCCATGAGCGCGCAGCCGGCCGGCATGAACGCGCGCCGCGCGCTGGACATGATCCGCCACGGGCTGGGTGCCCCGCTGATCGTGCTGGCCCTGCTGGCGATGGTGGTGGTGCCGTTGGCGCCGCCCGTGCTGGACGCGCTGTTCACCTTCAACATCGCCATCTCGCTGATGGTGCTGCTGGCGGTGGTCTATGTGAAGCGCCCGCTGGACTTCACCATCTTCCCGATCGTGCTGCTGATCACCACCATGCTGCGGCTGGCGCTGAACGTGGCCTCCACCCGCGTGATCCTGCTGCACGGCCAGAACGGCCACGAGGCCGCCGGCAAGGTGATCGCCTCGTTCGGCGAGTTCGTCATCGGCGGCAACTACGCGGTCGGCATCGTGGTGTTCGCGATTCTGACCATCATCAACTTCGTGGTGATCACCAAGGGCGCCGGCCGCGTGTCCGAAGTGACCGCACGCTTCATCCTCGATGCCATGCCCGGCAAGCAGATGGCGATCGACGCCGATCTCAACGCCGGTTTGCTGACGCGTGAAGAGGCCAAGGCCCGCCGCGAGGAGGTCCGCGAGGAAGCCGACTTCTACGGCGCAATGGACGGTGCCAGCAAGTTCATCCGCGGCGATGCGATCGCCGGCATCCTGATCCTGTTCATCAACCTGGTCGGCGGCCTGGCGGTCGGCGTGCTGCAGCATGGCATGCCCTTCGGCGATGCCGCCGCGACCTACACCCTGCTCTCCATCGGTGACGGCCTGGTGGCCCAGCTGCCGGCCCTGCTGGTGTCCTCGGCGGTGGCCATGCTGGTCACCCGCGCCTCGCGCTCTCAGGACATGGCCCAGGCCATGATGGGCCAGGTATTCGGCCAGTACCGCGCACTGACCATCGCCGCGGCGATCCTTGCAGTCGTCGGCCTGGTCCCGGGCATGCCCAACGTCGCCTTCTTGACGCTGGCCGCCATCCTGGGCTTCATCGCCTGGAAGGCGTGGAAGAAGAGCACCGCCCAGGCCGCGGCGGCTGATTCCCCGGCCGCCAATCGCCCCGATACCCTCGGCCTGCCCGGTGCAGCGCCCTCGCCCACCGCCGAGCTGACCTGGGACGAACTGCGCCCGGTCGACCCGCTCGGCCTGGAAGTCGGCTACCGGCTGATCCCGCTGGTGGACAAGAACCAGGGCGGCGAGCTGATGGCCCGGATCAAGGGCGTGCGCCGCAAGCTCACCCACGACATCGGCTTCCTGATTCCCTCGGTGCATATCCGCGACAACCTGGAACTGCCGGCGACCGCGTACCGCCTGCTGATCCACGGGGTGCCGGTGGCCACCGCGGAGATCCATCCCGACCGCGAACTCGCGCTGGACCCGGGCAGTGCGCTGGGCACGCTGGAAGGCATTGCCGGCAAGGATCCCGCCTTCGGCCTGGATGCCACCTGGATCCAGCCGCACCAGCGCGCCAATGCCGAATCGATGGGCTACACCGTGGTCGACCCGGCCACCGTGGTCGCCACCCATCTGTCGCACCTGATCCGCGAGCACGCCCCGGAGCTGCTCGGCCACGAGGAAGTGCAGCAGCTGCTGGCCAACCTGGCCAAGAGCGCCCCCAAGCTCGTCGAAGACCTGACACCCAAGTCGCTGCCGCTGTCGGCCGTGGTGCGGGTATTGCAGAACCTGCTGATCGAGCGCATCCCGATCCGCCAGCTGCGCAAGATCGTCGAATCGCTGGTGGAAAGCGCGCCGACCAGCCAGGACCCGGCCGTGCTCACCGCTGCCGTGCGCAACGCGCTGGGCCGTTTCATCGTGCAGGAGATCGCCGGGATGTCGCCGGAGCTGCCGGTGTTCACCCTCAACCCGCAACTGGAACGGGTCTTGCAGGAGTCCACGCAGGGCAACGGCGCCGCGCTGGAACCCGGACTCGCCGAGCGACTGCATCAAAGCCTGGCCGAATGTGTCGGCAAGCAGGAAGCGAAGAACGAGCCCGCGGTCGTGCTGGTGCCTGGCCCGGTACGTGCGGCGCTGGCACGGCTGGTACGCCACAGCGTCCCCTCGCTGTCCGTACTCGCCTACAGCGAGGTGCCCGAGGACAAACGGTTGAAGCTGGTCGGCACGATCAGTTGAGCCGGACGCCCGACGGTACCGCGACAGAAAACAGACACCTCATTCGATTTCACCGCAGCAGGAAATAAAGGGACTCCCTGACCGTGCAGACCACCGACAACCAGCGTTTCCCTTCCACGACTCCGCCGCCCCAGTCCCGGTACCACAGCATGAAAATCAAACGCTTCGTCGCCTCCGATATGCGCTCGGCCATGAACCTGGTGCGCAAGGAACACGGACCGGACGCAGTGATCCTGTCCAACCGCCGGATCGAGGAAGGTGTCGAAATCGTGGCGGCGGCCAACTATGACGAAAGCGCCGTGCAGCGTGCGCTGGAAGCGGCCCGCAAGGACGTGGCCCCACCGCCGGTGCCGCGCCCGCGCAGCGCCGCCGATGCCGTGATCGCCGCCGTGACCCGCCGCAGGGCCCCGGTCGCCGCGCCCGAGCCGGTGGCCGCGACCACCTCGGCCGTCGCCGCGCTGGCCCGCGCCGCCGTCGGCGCCACCGGTCGCACCCTGGATACCGCCAACGAGATCGTGCCGCCGCCGGGCAGCAGTGGCTTCGCCGCCACCCTGGCCCGTGCCAGCGTCGGCCCGGCCGTCAACGAACCGTCGCTGCCGGAGCAGATCTTCGCGCCGTTCAATGTCGAGCAGGCCGCGGCCGCGTCGCCAGCGCTGCTGCAGCCTGAGCCGCTTGTCGCCGAGCCCACCGTGGCGGCCGTGAACCCGCCGATCAACCGCGCGCGCTTCGTCATCGACCCGCCGATGGACGACGAACCGCACTTCCAGATGCACGTGCCGGCCGCCGCCGTGGCGATGCCGCCGCTGCCGGTCAGCGTCACCGTGCCGCCGGCCCTGCCTGCTGCCGAGAGCGTCGTGGCAGCGCCGGACACGGTCGCCCAGGCGCGTGCCGAAAACCCGGCGCCCGCCGTTGTCGCCGAACCGGCGCAGGCCCAGCCGCAGCCGGCCGCCGAACTGGTGGTGGTGCAGCGTGATGACGAAGAGATCCGCCAGCTGCGTCACGAAGTGGCCGGCATGCGCCAGGTCATCGAGCGCGAGATGAACCGCTTCACCGACGAGCGCCTGCGCGGCTCGCCGGTCCGCGCCGCCGCGCTGGACCTGATGGACGAGTACGGCTTCGATGCCGGCATCAGCCGCGACGTGGCCATGCAGATTCCGCTGGACACCGAAGCCCACCGCGGCCGCGGGCTGATGCTCGGCCTGCTCTCCAAAAAGCTGCCGATCGCCCCGGTCGACCCGCTCGACGCCGGCGGCGTGATCGCCCTGGTCGGCCCCACCGGCGCCGGCAAGACCACCACCATCGCCAAGCTGGCCTCGCGCTTCGCCGAGGCGCATGCGGCCCGCGATGTCGCCCTGGTCACCACCGATACCGGCCGCATCGGCGCCCGCGAGCAGCTGTACGGCTTCGGCCGGCAGCTTGGCATCGCGGTCCATGAGGCCAGCAGCGGCAGCGATCTGAACCAACTGCTGGAGCGCCTGAAGGACTACAAGCTGGTCCTGATCGACACCGCGGGCCTGGGCCCGCGTGACCGCGCCCTGGCCGCCCAGCTGCAGTGGCTGCGCGCGGCCCAGCAGATCCGCACCCTGCTGGTGCTGCCGGCCAACACCAGCTTCGGCGACATGGACGAGGTGGTCCGCCGCTTCAGCGCCGCCAACCCGCAGGGCGTGGTGCTGAGCAAGCTGGACGAGACCGGCCGCTTCGGCAGCGCCCTGTCGGTGGCCGTGGACCACCGCCTGCCGATCACCTGGGTCACCGATGGCCAGGACGTTCCTGAAGACCTGCACCGTGCCAGTGCGGCCAATCTTGTACTTCGCCTTGAAGATTTGCGCCGCGCGGCCGATATGCCCTGCAACCCGGAGTTGAACCATGCCGTCGCGTGAGTACGCCAAGCTGACCAAGACCTTCCCGTTGTCGGCTACCCGAAGCCAGCCGCTGGGCCCGGTCCGCACCATCGCCGTCACCGGCGGCAAGGGCGGCGTGGGCAAAACGAACGTTTCGGCCAATCTGGCCGTGGCGCTGGCAGACATGGGCAAACGCACGCTGCTGCTGGACGCCGACCTCGGCCTGGCCAACATCGACGTGATCCTGGGCCTGCAGCCGAAGGTGACCCTGGCCGACCTGGTCGCCGGGCGCTGCACGCTGGAAGAAGTGATCATGGAAGGCCCCGGTGGCGTGCTGGTGGTCCCGGCTGCCTCCGGCCGCCGCCACATGGCCGAACTGCAGCCGGCCGAACACGTCGGCCTGGTCAATGTGTTCTCCGAGCTCGAGCGCGAGCTGGACATCATGATCGTGGACACCGCCGCCGGCATCACCGATGGCGTGCTCACCTTCTGCCAGGCCGCGCAGGACACCGTGGTGGTGGTCTGCGACGAGCCGGCCTCGATCACCGATGCCTACGCCCTGATCAAGGTGCTCTCGCGCGAGCGCGGCGTGGACCGGATCCAGGTGGTGGCCAACATGGTCCGCGACCCGAACGAAGGCCGCGTGCTGTACGAGAAGCTATCCCGCGTGTGCGAGAAGTTCCTCGCCGATGTCTCGCTGAACTACCTGGGCTGCGTGCCGCAGGATGACTGGCTGCGCCTGTCGGTGCAGCGCCAGCAGCCGGTGGTGAAGGCCTACCCGTCGAGCCCGGCCGCCCTGGCGCTGACCGAGATCGCGCGCCGCACCGCCCGCTGGCAGGCCCCGACCGAGCCGCGTGGCGGGGTCGAGTTCTTCCTGGAACGCATCCTCAAGCAACGCGGGGTGACGGTATGAAGGGCGCAGCACAATACAAAGAGGTCCAGCGGACCGCGGCCAACGAGTGCATTGCCCAGCACTCGGACCTCGTCCGGCGGATCGCCCACCATCTTGCCGCGCGCCTGCCGGCGAGCGTGGAAGTGGACGACCTGATCCAGGCCGGCATGATGGGCCTGATCGAGGCCTCGCGCAGCTACGACGCCGACCAGGGCGCCTCGTTCGAGACCTACGCCTCGATCCGTATCCGCGGCTCGATGATCGACGAGATCCGCCGGGGCGACTGGGTGCCGCGCTCGGTCCACCGC
Source organism: Stenotrophomonas sp. LM091 (assembly GCF_001806305.1). NCBI lineage: Bacteria > Pseudomonadati > Pseudomonadota > Gammaproteobacteria > Lysobacterales > Lysobacteraceae > Stenotrophomonas > Stenotrophomonas sp. LM091. The sequence continues at coordinate 4,171,510 of NZ_CP017483.1, read as the reverse complement.
CGTGCCCGGGATGCCGCCGCCACCATCCGTCGCCTCGAGCAGAGCACCGGCCGCGCCGCCAGCGCCACCGAAGTGGCGGCCGCGATGGACATGCCGCTGCCGGATTACCTGCGGCTGATGGAAGACGCCTCGCGCGGCCAGGTGCTGAGCCTGGAATCGCGGATCGAAGACCAGGGCGAGCTGGACACCGTCGCCCAGGGCGGCCCGACCCCGCAGCAGGTGCTGGAACGCGGCGAGTTCGGGCGCGAGCTGGGCAACGCGATCGGCCTGCTGCCCGAGCGCGAACAGCTGGTCCTGTCGCTGTACTACGAGCAGGAACTGAACCTGAAAGAGATCGGCGCCGTACTGGGTGTGAGCGAATCGCGCGTGTGCCAGATCCATGGCCAGGCCGTGCTGCGCCTGCGGGGCCGGCTGAAGATCTTCGAGGCGGCAGACGCCGGCCTCGAGAACCATTGAAATCGAGGAAAGTGCTTTGAACAAGAACATGCGTATCCTGATCGTCGACGACTTCTCGACCATGCGTCGTATCGTCAAGAACCTGCTGGGCGATCTGGGCTTCACCAATACGGCCGAAGCCGAGGACGGGCATGCCGCGCTGGCGATGTTGCAGAGCCAGCCGTTCGATTTCGTGGTCACCGACTGGAACATGCCGGTGATGACCGGCATCGACCTGCTCAAGGCCGTGCGTGCCGATGCCAAGCTCAAGACCCTGCCGGTGCTGATGGTGACCGCCGAAGCCAAGCGCGAGCAGATCATCGAAGCGGCCCAGGCCGGCGTGAACGGCTACATCATCAAGCCCTTCACCGCACAGACCCTGGAAGAGAAGCTCGGCAAGATCTTCGAACGCCTGGCGGCGAGCGCCTGATGGAGACCCTGAGCGACAAATCCGCGCTGGTGCAGCGCCTGCAGGATGCCCTGGCCGCCCTGGAAAGTGGCGACGAAGCCGGCTGGCGCCGGGAAATCGACGCCCTCGCCGCGCTGCGCACGCAGCCGATGATGGCCGGCCTGAACCGCCTGGCCCGCGAACTCGGCCAGGCCCTGGGCGAGCTGCCCAGCCTGCCCAGCGAAGCCGGCGAACTGGATGACGCCTGCGCGCGCCTGGACCACGTGGTGGCGATGACCGAACAGGCCACCCACCGCACGCTGGACCTGGCCGAGGAATGTCGCTCGCTCACCGAACAGCTGCGCGCCAACGGGTTGACGCCCGACCAGGGCCAACAGCTCGACCGCATCCGTCACAATCTCACCGAAATCGCGCTGACGCAGAGCTACCAGGACCTCACCGGCCAGATCATCCGCCGCGTGGTGGGGATCGTGCGCCGCGTGCATGAAGGTTTCGGTGCGCTCGGCCTGCCGCCGCAGGAAGACGAGAAGAAGCGCGACAACAACGGCCTGGCCGGTCCGGCCGTGAACGGCCTGGATCGCCATGCGGTGTCACAGAACGACGCCGACGACCTGCTCTCGGACCTGGGACTGTAACGACCATGAGTGCTGTTCCAGACGATATCGCTGCCGACTTCATCCTCGAGGCCCAGGAAATCCTGGACCGCCTCGGCGAACAGCTGGTGTCGCTGGAGCAGGCGCCCCAGGACGCCGACCAGCTCAATGCCGTGTTCCGCGGCTTCCACACGCTCAAGGGCGGTGCCGGCTTCCTCGGCATCCAGGCGATGGTCGAGCTGTGCCACGCGGCCGAGGAAACCCTCGGCATGGCGCGTTCGGGCCAGGCCACGCTGCAGGCGCACCACTTCGATGCGGCCCAGCAGTCGCTGGACTACCTGCAGTCGATGCTGGATTCGGTCTCGGCCGGAACCGAGCCGGGCTATGCCCCGCCGGAACTGATCGCCCAGTTCGACGTCAACGGTCCGGCCACCCCGACGCCCGCGGCTGCCGCCAGCGCCGCCAGCGCCGGCAGCGGCGGTGGCGAGCTGATCACCGATGATGAGTTCGAAGCACTGCTCGACCAGCTGCATGGCGGCGCCGCGCCGACCGCCGTGGCCGTGTCGAAGAAGGACGACGGCCTGATTGGCGAGGACGAGTTCGAAGCCCTGCTTGACCAGCTGCATGGCGGCGCCGTTCCCGGTGCCAAGGCCATTGGCGCTGCGCCCGTGCCTGCCGCGGCCCCGCGCGCCGTGGCCGCCCCGGCGGCGCCGAACGCCAAGCCGGCCCCGGCCAAACCGGTCGCCGAAGCCGAACACACCGTGCGCGTGGATACCAAGCGCCTGGATGCGATCGTCAACCTGATCGGCGAGCTGGTGCTCTCGCGCAACCGCCTCAAGACCCTGCGTGCGCGCCTGCACGATGAAGAACTGGACCGCGCGGTGTCCACGCTGGACATCGCCACCGCGCGCCTGCAGTCGGCGGTCATGCGTACCCGCATGCAGCCGGTCGGCAAGGTGTTCTCGCGCTTCCCCAAGGTGGCCCGCGATGTCGCACGCTCGCTGAAGAAGGAAGTCGAGCTGGAGCTGATCGGCGCCGAAACCGAGCTGGACCGCAACCTGGTCGAAGCACTGGCCGATCCGCTGGTGCATCTGGTCCGCAACGCGATCGACCACGGCGTGGAAATGCCGGAGCTGCGTGAAGCCCAGGGCAAGCCGCGCAGCGGCCATGTGCGCCTGTCGGCCCAGCAGGAAGGCGACTACGTCAGCATCGAGGTGCAGGACGATGGTGCCGGCATCGATCCCGAACGCCTGCGCCAGAAGGCGCGTGAGAAAGGCTTGATCGATCCGGAAGCGGCCGCTCGCCTGAGCAGCGAAGAATGCCTGCACCTGGTGTTCCTGCCCGGCTTTTCGACCAAACAGCAGGTCACCGACATCTCCGGCCGCGGCGTGGGCATGGACGTGGTCCAGTCGCGCATCCGCGAGCTGAGCGGCCAGATCCAGATCCAGTCCGAGCTGGGCCGTGGCAGCCGCTTCATGATCCGCGTGCCGCTCACCCTGGCGATCCTGCCGACCCTGCTGGTGCAGGCCGGCGAAGACGTCTACGCCCTGCCCCTGGCCCGCGTGATGGAGGTGCTGCATGCGCCCAACAGCTCGCTGGGCTGGTTCGATGGTCGCGCCGTGCTGGACCGCAAGTCGCACACGCTGGCCCTGGTCGATCTGCGCCACTGGCTGGATGTGGAGCCGATGCCCTCCTCGCTGCTGACCATCGTGGTGCTGCAGGCCGGCGAAGCCCGCTTCGGCCTGGTGGTCGACCAGGTGCGGGGCCGCGAGGAAGTGGTGATCAAACCCCTGCCCAAGGCGCTGCGTGGCCTGCGCGGCTATGCCGGTGCCACCCTGATCGGCGATGGCCGGATGGCGCTGATCCTGGACGTGGATGGACTGCGCACCCACCACGATTGACCGCGTGAAAGTGTGACCGCCGCATCACTGGATTCCTTCGGCGTCTCAAGTCCCATTCATACAAGCCGATAACGGACCCATGGACAGACTCAGCCTCATTGGACTATTCCTCGCGTTGGCCTCGCTGGTCGGCGGCAGCATCCTCAAGGGAGCCGGTCTGGCGTCGCTGTGGTCGCCGGCCGCCTTCGTGATCGTCATCGTCGGCACGATCGCCGCGATCCTGCTGCACACCTCGCCGGCAGTCTTCAAGCATGCGTTCAAGATCGTGCGCTGGGTGATCCGGCCGCCGAGCAGTGACCGTCGCCAGTTGATCCAGCAGATCGTGGAATGGAGCAACATCGCCCGCCGCCAGGGCCTGCTCGGCCTGGAAGCGCAGGTGGATGCGCAGGACGATCCGTTCCTGCGCAAAGGCCTGCAACTGCTGGTGGACGGCGTGGAGCCGGAGACCATCCGGCACATGATGGAAATTGAACTGAGCAGCCAGGAAAGCCAGGACCTGGCCGCCTCCAAGGTGTTCGAGGGCATGGGCATCTACGCCCCGACCCTGGGCATCATCGGCGCCGTGCTCGGCCTGATCGCGGTGATGAAGAACCTGGCCGACCCGAGCAAGCTCGGGCATGGCATCGCCGCGGCGTTCACCGCCACCATCTACGGCATCGCCTCGGCCAACCTGCTGTTCCTGCCGGTCTCGGCCAAGCTCAAGAGCGTGATCCATCACAACAGCCGCGACCGCGAGATGATCATCGAAGGGCTGATCTCCATCGCCCAGGGCGAGAACCCGCGTAACATCGAAACCAACCTGTCCGGGTTCCTGCACTGACATGGCCCGCCGCAGGCACCACGAAGAGCACGCCAACCATGAGGCCTGGGCGATCCCCTATGCCGACCTCATGACGCTGCTGCTCGCCTTCTTCGTGGTGATGTACGCCATCTCCTCGCTCAACGAAGGCAAGTACCGGATCATGGCCGATGCGCTGACCACCGCCTTCGGTGGCGCGCCGCGCACGATCAACCCGGTGCAGGTCGGCAACCAGCAGGTCCAGGGCGGTGGCTGGGACAGCCCGTCGGTGATCAAGGCCGGAAACCGGATCGGCCCCTCCGCACCAGCACCGAGCAACGACCCGACCCTGCTGCCGGCGATGGCCTCGCAGATGCGCATGCCGGTCTCGATACGCAACCAGGAACAGCTGCAGCGTGCCGAGCGCCAGCTCAACGGCATCGCCGACAAGCTCACCGCCACCCTGGCACCGCTGATCGAACGCGGCATGATCACCGTGCGCCGCACCGAGCTGTGGATCGAGGTGGAGATCAACAGCGACATCCTGTTCCCGACCGGCTCGGCCACGCTGGATGTTCACGCGCGCGACACCCTCTCCAAGCTGGCCGAAGTGCTGCGTGACGCGCCCAACGGCGTACGCGTGGAAGGCCATACCGACAACATCCCGATCGCCACCTCGCTGTTCCCCTCCAACTGGGAGCTCTCGGCCGGACGCGCGGCCAGCGTGGTGCACCTGTTCGCCGACCAGGGCCTGCAGCCGGCACGCCTGGCGATGGTCGGCTACGGCCAGTTCCGCCCGCGCGAAGACAATGCCAGCGCCGAAGGCCGCAACCGCAACCGGCGGGTGATGGTGATCATCCTGGCCGACACGGCGCAGAGCATCGACCCGATCACCGACCGCCTCAGCGCCGACGCCGACGCCACTGATGCCGCCAAGGCGCCCAGCGCCGGCAACCCCGTTACCCCCGTTACCCCCATCGCACCGGTGCAGTTGCCACCGGTGCCGGCCGGCAGCCGCGTTGGCGCCGCCGTTCCGCCCGCAATGAAGGAGTGAACCGCATGCGTATCTGGGCTGTTGCCAATCAGAAAGGCGGCGTGGGCAAGACCACCACGACGCTCGCACTCGGCCGCGGCCTGGCCACGCAGGGCCACCGCGTGCTGTTGATCGATCTGGATCCGCATTCCTCGCTGACCCGCGCCTTCGGCGTGCCGTTGGATCCGCCGCCGCAGGGTGTGCTGGAGCTGTTCGCCACGCCGCCGGCCGAGCTGCCCACCCTCGCCCGCCACAGCGACATCCCGGGCCTGGACTATGTCTGCGCACAGGCGGCACTGGCCACGCTGGAACGGCGCAGCGCCAACCAGCCGGGCCTCGGCCTGGCCCTGCAGAACGCGCTCGGCCGTCACCAGGGCCAGCACGACTACATCCTGCTGGACTGCGCGCCCACGTTGGGCCTGTTGATGATCAACGCACTGGCCGCGGCCGACCGCCTGATCATCCCGACCCAGGCCGAGCCACTCGCCCTGCATGGCCTGGATGGCATGGTCCGCACCGGCGAGATGGTCGAGCGCTCGCGCCGCCGCGCGCTGCCGATGTCGATCCTGCCGACCCTGTTCGACCGCCGCACCCGCGCCGGCAACGAGACCGTCAAACTGATGCAGGACAAGCATGGCCATCGCGTCTGGGAAGACGCGATTCCGGTCGATACCCGCATCTGCAATGCCGCCAGCCTGACCGTGCCGCCGCAATCGGAGGATTACCCCGGCCGTGGCCTGGCCGCGTATCGCCGCGCGCTGGAATGGATCCTGGCCGACGATGCACAGCAGATGGAGCGCGCGGCATGAACACCGCCGGCGTGCTCGACGATTACCTGGAGCAGCTGCTTGGCGACGCGATGCCGCCGCCGGCAGCGTCACCGGTGGCCGTCGCGACGGCCGACACCGTCGAAGCGACCGGCGGCCTCGACGCCGCGCCTGCGACTGTCGAAACGGCCAGCGCCGACGCGGCGCCGGCGACCGACGAACAGACCGCCGCTGGTACAGCGCCGGCGGCAGACGACCCGGTTGTCCCGCCAGGCTTCCGTGACCTGCTCGATGAGCTTCGCGACGATCCGCTGCTGAGCGGCGCCATGACGCTGCCCACCGCGGGCGCTGCACTGGACGCCGAGGCAGCTTCGGCTGCCATCAGCGCGCCTGCACCGGGATTCGACGACCTGCTCGACGAACTGCGCAACGATCCGCTGCTCAGCGGCGCGATGCCCGCGCCCGCCGAAGAAGCGCGCCCCAGCTGGAACGACCTGCCGCCCGAGGTTGTCTACGAAACCGATCCCATGCCCGCAGGCGCCAGCACGCCAGCCGAATTGCCCGAGCCTGTCGCGCCACCCGCCGCCGCGCCAGCGGCCCGCGCGCCGATTGCCCGGCAGATGTCCTCGATGCCGCCCATGCCGGCGGCGACCAGCGCCCGTGCCGGCACGCCCTCATTGGCACAGAGCCGGCCCGGCAGCTGGGAAGAGCTGCAGCGCCAGGCACGCGACCCGGCCTCCAGCCCGCGCGAGAACCGCCGTGCCAGCGAGCGCACCTCGCGCTGGCTGCGTCTGCGTTGCGGTGCCCAGGCCTACGCGCTTGAACTGCTCAAGGTCCAGGAAGTGGTCCTGCCCGTGCCGCTGCTGCCCCTGCGCGGCACCTCCCCGGCGATGCTGGGCATCATGAACCTGCGTGGCCAGGTCGTGCCGGTAATGGACCTGGGCCTCCACCTGGGCAGCAGTGCGGCCGGCAATGACGCCAACACCCGCATCGTGGTGCTGGAGGAGAACGGCGAGACCATGGGCCTGCGCGTATCGGCCGTGGAGGATGTCGCCAATCTCACCGATTCCCAGATCGAGCCCCCCGATACCGCCCGCATCTGCCAGATCTCCAACGACCTGTTCCGTGGCGTGGCCCGGTGCGGCGCCCAGCCGATGATCCTGCTGGACGCGACCCAGCTGCTGAACTGACCGGCACCCACGCGATCGCCCACGCCGCCCCTAAAGCTTTGTGGGTTCGGGCCGTTATCTCTCTCGGAACCGTTTGTCCGGAGCAATGATGAGCACTGTGGCCCTGGGTGATGATCTCGGTATCGAGACCAGCACCGAGCTGAAAACACGTTTGGCCCCCCTGGTGGATCAGGCCGGCGATCTGACGCTGGATGCCAGCCAGATCGGCCGTATCCATACCGCCTCGGTGCAGGTGCTGTGCGCATTCGTCGAGGCCCGCCGCAAGGCCGGGCATCCCACCGGATTCCACGGTTGCACCGCAACCTTCCGTGATGCCGCGCGACTGCTCGGCGTCACCCAGGCCCTCGGCCTGGATGCACCCCATGACAACCTGAAATCTGTGGAGAACGCTGCATGAGCGCACGTATCTTGGTGGTGGACGATTCGGCGTCGATGCGCCAGATGGTCTCTTTCGCCCTCACCTCGGCCGGCTTTTCCGTCGAGGAAGCCGAAGACGGCGCGGTCGCCCTCGGGCGTGCCAAGGGCCAACGCTTCAACGCGGTGGTCACCGACGTCAACATGCCGAACATGGATGGCATCTCGCTGATCCGTGAGCTGCGCCAGCTGGCCGAATACAAGTTCACGCCGATGCTGATGCTGACCACCGAATCGGCTGCGGACAAGAAGTCCGAAGGCAAGGCCGCCGGTGCCACCGGTTGGCTGGTCAAGCCGTTCAATCCGGAACAGCTGGTGGCCACCGTCCAGAAAGTCCTGGGCTGATCCCGCTTCACCTTTCCCTCCCCTCGCAACCGGACACCCCGCACCATGAGCATGGATCTGCAACGTTTCCACGCCACCTTCTTCGAAGAAAGCCGCGAGGGGCTGGATGCGATGGAAGCTGGCCTGCTGGCGCTCGAATCGGGACAGCAGGACCCGGAGATCATCAACTCGGTGTTCCGTGCCGCGCACTCGATCAAGGGCGGCGCCGGCACGTTCGGTTTCGATGCGATCGCCGCGCTGACCCACGTGCTGGAAACGCTGCTGGACGAACTGCGTGCCGGCAAGCGCGCGCTGGAGCCGGCCGCAGTGGACGCGATGCTGGCCTCGGTGGACGTGCTGCGCGCCCTGCTGCGTGAAGCCGAGCACGGCCAGGCGGCAGACCCGCAGGCGGTTGCCGAGGTCAAGGCGCGCCTGGAAGCGGTGCTCTCCGGGCAGGCCGCCGCCGTGGCGCCGGTCGCCGCCGCCAAGGTCGATGACACGCCCGAGGCGTGGCAGATCGGCTTCGTGCCGGCACCGTCGCTGTTCATGAGCGGCAACGACCCGCTGCGCATCATCCGCGAGCTTGAACACCTGGGCTCGCTGCAGGTTGCCGCGCGCCTGGACCGCCTGCCCGGCTTCGACCAGCTTGATCCGCTCGAAGCGCACCTGGCCTGGGACCTGGGGCTGGTCGGCAAGGTGCCGCGCAGCAAGATCGAAGATACCTTTGCCTGGGTCGTGGACGACTGCGAACTGGACATCCGTCCGGCCGCGCCGCCGAGCCTGGCCACCAGCGCGCCGGCCGAGGCCAAGCCTGCCGTCGCCCCCGCCATCGCCCCCGCCGCACCGGCCGCAGCAGCACCGGCCACCGCCGCACACGAAGCTGAAACCTCGATCCGCGTCAGCGTGGACAAGGTCGATGCGCTGATCAACCTGGTCGGCGAACTGGTCATCACCCAGGCCATGCTCAAGCAGGTCTCGCACGCACTGGATCCGGCACAGGCCGAGCAGTTGCTGACCGGGCTGGACCTGCTGGAACGCAATACCCGCGATCTGCAGGAAGCGGTCATCGGCGTGCGCATGCTGCCGGTGGATGCGGTGTTCCGCCGTTTCCCGCGCCTGGTCCGCGATCTCTCTTCGCGCCTGGGCAAGCACGTGCGCCTGCGCACCATCGGCGAAGGCACCGAGCTGGACAAGGGCCTGATCGAAAAGATCGCCGACCCGCTGGTGCACCTGGTCCGCAACTCGATCGATCACGGCCTGGAAATGCCGGACGTGCGTCGCGAGGCGGGCAAGGACGAAACCGGCACGATCACGCTGGCCGCCTCGCACCAGGGTGGGCACATCGTGATCGAAGTCAGCGACGACGGCCGCGGCCTGAACCGCGACAAGATCCTGTCCAAGGCGCTCGAGCGTGGCCTGAGCGTGCCGGACAACCCCACCGACGCGCAGGTGTGGGACCTGATCTTCCAGCCGGGCTTCTCCACCGCCGATGCCGTCACGGATCTGTCGGGGCGTGGCGTCGGCATGGACGTGGTCCGCCGCAACATCCAGGCACTGGGCGGTGAGGTGCAGCTGGAAAGCCAGGCCGGCAACGGCACCCGCGTGCTGATCCGCCTGCCGCTGACGCTGGCGATCCTGGATGGCATGACCGTCTCGGTGGCCGGCGAAACCCTGATCCTGCCGTTGGCCTACGTCCTCGAAGCCCTGCAGCCGCAGGCCGACGATGTGCGCACCATGGCGGGCGAAGGCCGCGTGCTGCGCGTCCGCGGCGAGTACCTGCCGATCCTCTCGCTCAGCGAGTACTACGGCTACGGCGGGCGCGCGCTGGACGATCCGCTGGTGGTCGTCGTCGAGGGCGATGGCCAGAAGATCGCGCTGGAAGTGGACGAACTGGTCGGCCAGCAGCAGGTGGTAGTCAAGAACATCGAGAACAACTACCGGCGGATCAGCGGCGTGTCCGGTGCAACAATCCTGGGCGATGGCCGGGTCGCGTTGATCGTGGACATCGGCGGCCTCGTGCGTTCGCTCAAGGTGCCGCAGGCCGCGTAACGCCGCTGCCATCGCGTTGGTCCCGACGCCGCCGCTCCCCCGGGAGCGGCGGCGTTCGTTCGTGGGCGCTCGGTCCCATGCGCATGGGCCGGAAAGTGTGAACTTCATCGAGCGCCTCGCCCTCGTGGTTGTCCTGCCAACCGTTCGCCACGGTACGGCCCATCCGCCCGCAACCCTTGCAACAGCAACCATCGGCGGCCGATGAACCGCAGCTGGGCTCGTGAAAAAAATGTGACGCCGCACTATCAAGTTGCAACGGATCGACGCCGCTATCCGAAGTAGCGACCACGGCAACCGGCTCGCGCCTGCGCTCCACCCTCTCCCACCCCGCTGATTCCGCCCAGCACCCCACGGCTGTGCGCCACTGCCCTGCCCGGAGTTTCAACCATGAAGTGGTTCCACGACCTGCCCATCGCCCGCAAGCTGGCGGTAGGGTTCACCCTCACCACGTTGATGACGCTGGCCCTGGGCAGCTTCGCCTTGGTCCGCCTGGGCGAGGCCAACGCACAGCTGCGCGCGATGAGCACCAACGACATTCCCTCGGTGCAGCACCTGGGCGAAGTGCGCGCGCAGCTCGGCGAGTTCCGCACCTACGAAATGGCGCAGCTGACCGTGCTCGACAAACCCGAGTCGGTTGCCGACTACGACAAGCGCATGGCCGACACCGGCAAGGTCGTCAATGCCGAGCTGGCCGCATATGCCGCACTGCCGGCCGGCGACAAGGAACGCCAGTTGTATGACGTGGTCGCCGCGCGCACCGCCGATTACTTCAAGGCCAACGGCCTGATCAAGGAAGCCATCGCCGCCGGCGACGGCGTCACCGCCCAGCAGATTTCCGATGAGCAGTCCCGCCCGGCACGCCGCGCCCTGTTCGCCGCGCTCAAGGAGCTGGGGGAGTTCAGCAACGGGGTGATGGCCAGCCGCATCGAGACGGCCAACGCTACCCACCAGAACAGCGTCTACGCGATCATCGGCTGCATCGTGCTGCTGTCGCTGCTGGCCGCCGTGATGGGCGTGGTCATCTCGCGCGCCATCACCCGCCCGCTGGGCCAGGCCGTGCACGCCATCCAGTCGGTCGCCCGTGGTGACCTGTCGGTCAACATCCAGGCCACGAGCAGGGATGAAGCGGGCAAGATGCTGGCCGCCACCCGCGACATGACCGTGATGCTGCGCCGCTTCTCCGAGCAGACCCAGCAGATGGTCGACATGCACGCCGGCCCGGACATCAGCCACCGCATCCCGGAAGATTTCCCCGGCGTGTACGGCCAGCTGGCCGTCGGCATCAATACGGTGATCTTCGAGCACCTGGATGCGATCAAGGACGCGATCAACGTCCTCAACCAGTACGCCGCCGGCGACCTTTCGCCCGATGCCCGCCGCCTGCCCGGCAGCCGCGCGATCCTGCACGAATCGATGGATGCGGCCAAAGCCAGCCTGCTGGCGATCAATACCCAGATCCAGGCGCTCGCCCAGGCGGCCGCGGCCGGTGACTTCACCCAGCGTGGCGATGCGACGCGCTTCGACCACGACTTCCGGGTCATGATCGAGCACCTCAACACCATGATGCAGGTCGCCGACGGCAACCTGTCCCAGCTGTCGCACCTGCTGCAGTCGATCGCCAACGGCGACCTGACCGCCCGCATGCAGGGTGAGTTCCGCGGTGTGTTCGCCTCGATGCGTGATGATGCCAACACCACGGTCGCCCAGCTGACCCGTATCGTCGGCCGCATCCAGCAGGCCTCCTCCAGCATCAGCACCGCGGCCGGCGAGATCGCCTCGGGCAACAACGACCTGTCGCGCCGTACCGAGCAGCAGGCCGCCAACCTGGAAGAAACCGCCGCGTCGATGGAGGAACTGACCTCCACCGTGCGCCAGAACGCCGAACACGCCCGTCAGGCGAACCAGCTTGCGATCGGCGCGCACTCGGTCGCCTCGCAGGGCGGTGACGTGGTGGGCCGCGTGGTCAGCACCATGCACGAGATCGATGCCTCCTCGCGCCGCATCGCCGACATCATCACCGTGATCGACGGCATCGCCTTCCAGACCAACATCCTGGCATTGAACGCCGCGGTGGAAGCGGCCCGTGCCGGCGAGCAGGGCCGTGGTTTCGCCGTGGTCGCCTCGGAAGTGCGCACCCTGGCCCAGCGTTCGGCCGGTGCGGCCAAGGAGATCAAGGGCCTGATCGACGAATCGGTCGGCAAGGTTGCCGAAGGCTCGCAGCTGGTCAACCAGGCCGGCGCGACCATGGGCGAAATCGTGGCCTCGGTGCAGCGCGTGACCGACATCATGGCCGAGATTTCCGCGGCCTCGCAGGAACAGTCGGCCGGCATCGAGCAGGTCAACCAGACCGTCGTGCAGATGGATGAGACCACCCAGCAGAACGCCGCGCTGGTGGAAGAAGCCACTGCCGCCGCCCGTGCCATGGAAGAACAGGCCGGTCACCTGACCGACGCTGTCGCACTGTTCAAGCTGGACAGCCACGGGCACACGGCACCGGCCACCGTGGTCCATGCACCGGCCGCGCCACGAGCCGTCGCAGCGGCCAAGCCGCGCAGCGTCGTTACCGCACCGCGCCGGGTCAGCCCCCGCGAACCGGCCCTGGCCAACGACACCGAGTGGCAGGAGTTCTGATCGCGCCTGCCACGTGATCACGCGCCCTTCGACACCCCGCTCCGGCGGGGTGTCGTCGTTTCGGCAGGGCCATCGCGCACCGCCGCGCTGCAATTGCCCCTACATAAATGTGAACTACTGCCGATAAACGGACAGAGCCCCGGCATCTACGCCTGCCGGCACCCGCCCAACCCAGCAGATTCCATGTCCGAAGGCAGCCTCGACGCACACGACCGCCCCCATGGCATCCACGACGATGCCATGGATGACAGGTACCTGGTCCGCAACCCCCGCCAGATCCGGCAGTTGCTGCAGGCGCTGATCGACCAGCGTTCGTTGATCAACGCCCATCTCGGCGGCCGTGACCAGTCCTTCCCCACGGCCGTCCTGGAACTGGACGCGGACGACGACTGGCTGCTGCTCGACGGCAGCCCGTCCGAGCCCTCCAACCGCGCCGCCGAAGAAGCCGGCCACCTGCTCTGCTTCGCCCAGCTGGACCGGGTGATGGTCCGGTTCCGCCTGGACGGGCTGGAGCGCGTGCGCAACGAAGGCCATGTCGCCTTCCGCGTGCCGTTCCCCCAGGAGCTGGTGCACCTGCAACGCCGCGAACTGTACCGGCTGGAAACGCCGATCACCGATTCCCCGCACCTGCAGTTCCCGGTCAACGAAGATCGCAGCGAAGCGCTCCAGCTGCGCGTGGTCGACATCAGCGGCGGTGGCCTGGCCGTCACGGTGCCGGTGGACTGCAACGTGTTCTCCCTGCAGAAACGCTACGCCGCCCGGCTCGACCTCCCCGACGGCAGCCCGCTGCACGTCTCGCTGATCGTCTGCAACCAGTTGGCGCTCAAACTGCCCAACGGGGCGGAGATGAAGCGCATCGGCATGCGCTTCGACGACCTCCCGCGCGGCGGCGACAGTGCGATCCAGCGCTACATCTTCCGTATCGACCGGCAGCGGAGTGCGCGGAAGAACGGGGAGAGTTGATCGCTGCTTCAAAGGCACGGCGTCGCCGCATCCATGCGACTGATGGTCCCGGCTGAAGGCAGGATTGGGGTGGGTGGGAGCTAAAGTCGCCCCCGGGCAGGCCGATATCCAGCGTGACCCCCGGTTTTTCGACCGCCACGCCCGACCCAGGACCCCTCGATGAACGACAAGAACAGCAACGCCGCCAGCGACGGCGGCGAGTACCTCAGCTTCACCCTCGGCGCCGAGCACTACGGCGTGGACATCCTCAAAGTCCAGGAAATCCGCGGCTACGACTCCGTCACCCGCGTGCCCGATGCCCCGGATTACATCAAAGGCGTCATCAACCTGCGCGGCACCATCGTCCCCGTCATCGACCTGCGCCTCAAACTGCGCCTGGAAAATGCCACCTACGATGCCTTCACCGTGATGATCGTCCTCAACGTCGAAGACCGCGTCGTCGGCATCGTCGTGGACAGCGTCTCCGACGTCATCCCGCTCGCCGCCGACCAGATCCGCCCGACCCCCGAATTCGGCGCCGCCGTCGATACCCGCTTCATCTCCGGCATCGGCACCCAGGACGACCGCATGCTGATCCTGCTGGATATCGAAACCCTGCTCGACAGCGCCGACATGGGCCAGGCAGCGGTCATCGACGACGTCGCCGCCTGAGACATCCGTCACAGAAAAACGGCAGTCACGCCGCTGCCGCCGTCTGCAACGGCCACCGTCGAAAAAATTGCTTCAGTTCCCCCCTGACCGGCCGATAGCTGGTTTCAGAACCCGGCTGCACTGGATCGCCCATGGCCGGGCCACCTTGCCCATATCCCCGGAGAATTTTCCCGATGAAGTCCCTGCTTGCCCTGTTCTCGGTCGCCGTGATCGCCTCTTCCGCCTCCACTGCATTCGCCCAGTCCGGTGAAATGATTCCGCCGGAACTGGCACCGCGCTCGGTCGGCAAGGACGGCATGGTCTGCGGCAAGGTCGAAAAGGCCCGCTACGCCGAAGGCTCCGAAGGCCAGCCGACCTTCCTGTACATGGGCGGCGCGTTCCCGCGCCACACCTTCTCGGCCCGCATCGCCGGCGCCAACCGCGACAAGTTCAGCTTCCCGCTGGAATCGCTGGAAGGCAAGACCGTCTGCGTGATCGGCAAGATCGCCCGCGATGCCTCGCGTGCTGAAATCGAAGTCAGCTCGCCGGCCGGCCTGAAGCTGGCCAACATCAAGTAACTGCCCGTTCGCCCTGCCACGCCGGCCCTGGCCGGCGTGGTCGCTGCAACCGGCCCCGACGGCCGGACGCGTTTGCCACTGGAGACCGCACCTGCCATGCCGTGGATCAACAACCTCAAACTGATGCCCAAGTTGATGCTGACTTTCGGCGTCCTCCTGCTGGTGATGCTGCTGCAGGGCATCGTGGCCTATCGTGGCCTGCACTCACTCAACAACGTCACCACCGAACTGGCCGGCCCCCGGATGGACAGCATCCGCACCGCCGGTGAGCTGCGTGGCATGGTCGGCGAGTACCGCAACTCCGCCTACCAGGGCCTCATCCGCGCCAGCGATGACGTCAAGGCCGAAGCCAAGGCCCGCGCCGCGGAGCTTCGCACCCAGATCGACGCCTCGATCAAGAAATACCCCGCGCTGATCGACAATCCCCAGCAGAAGAAGCTGTTTGACACCTTCGCCAAGGATTGGACCGATTCGCTGGCGTCCTACGACGCCGTTACCGAAATGCTCGAGCTGGACCTGCCCGACGATGCCGTGGACACCTTCGTCGGCGAAACCCGCGCCAAGCACCGCAAGGCCTCGGCGGCGCTCGAAGCGCTGATTGCGGAAGACAACCGTCTCGCACGCGCCTCCCGCGAGGAAGCCGAATCCACCTACGCCGCCTCGGCCACGCTGACCGTCATCACCCTGCTGGGCGGCGCCGCCCTGGGCCTGGTGCTGGTGTATCTGTTTGCCCGTTCGCTGGTGGGCAGCATGCGCGGCGCCGTCTCGGTCGCCAACGATGTCGCCAGCGGCAAGCTGGACGGCCATATCGACGTCAGCCGCAAGGATGAAGTCGGCGATCTGCTGCAGGCCATGCAGCGCATGCAGCGCGACCTGCGCGAGCGCACCGAAACCGACCAGGCCATCGCCCGCGAGAACCTGCGCATCCGCACCGCGCTGGATTACAGCTCCACCGGCGTCTACCTGACCGATGCCCACCACACCATCGTCTACAGCAACCGCGCCCTGCAGCAGACCCTGAGCCAGTACGAAGCCGACATCCGCAAGGACCTGCCGGACTTCGACGCCGCCGCTTCGCTGATCGGCAAGTCGGCCGCGACGCTGGAACATGGCAGCGAGATCGATCCCCGCACGCTGGCACAGCTGCAGCAGCACGGCGTCAGCCGCCGCCCGATGCAGTTCGGCCAGGCCCAGTTCGCCCAGGTGATCTCCTCCATCGCCAACGAGCAGGGCGAGACCGTCGGCCACGTCATCGAATGGCGCGACCGTACCCCTGAAGCCCTGGTGGAAGCCGAAGTTGCCCGCGTGATCGCCCAGGCAGCGGCCGGCGACCTCTCCGGCCGCATCGACAGCGACGGAAAGGAAGGCTTCTTCCTGCAGCTGGCCCAGCAGCTCAACGGTCTGCTGGATGCCAACTCGGCCAGTATCGAACAGGTCTCCAACCTGCTCGCCTCGCTCTCGCAGGGCGACCTGACGGTGCGCATGCACGGCGACTTCCAGGGTGTGTTCGCCCGGATGCGCGACGACGCCAACGCCACCGCCGAACAGCTCAGCGGCATCGTCACCCGGATCAAGCACTCCAGCCAGCAGATCAACTCGGCCGCCAGCGAGATCGCCACCGGCAACAGCGACCTGTCGCGCCGCACCGAGCAGCAGGCCGCCAACCTGGAAGAAACCGCCGCATCGATGGAGGAACTGACCTCCACCGTACGCCAGAACGCCGAGCACGCCCGCCAGGCCAACCAGCTCGCCATCGGCGCACACACCGTCGCCTCCCAGGGCGGTGATGTGGTCGGCCAGGTGGTGACCACCATGAGTGCGATCCAGACCTCGTCCAAGAAGATCGCCGAGATCATCTCGGTCATCGATGGCATCGCTTTCCAGACCAACATCCTGGCGCTGAACGCCGCGGTGGAAGCTGCGCGAGCCGGCGAGCAGGGGCGTGGTTTTGCGGTCGTCGCCTCGGAAGTGCGCACCCTGGCCCAGCGTTCGGCCGGCGCGGCCAAGGAGATCAAGGGCCTGATCGACGACTCCGTCGGCAAGGTCAACGATGGCTCGGCGCTGGTGCAGAAGGCCGGCGCCACCATGGGCGAAATCGTCGCCTCGGTGCAGCGCGTGACCGACATCATGGCCGAGATTTCCGCAGCCTCGCAGGAACAGTCGGCCGGCATCGAGCAGGTCAACCAGACCGTCGTGCAGATGGATGAGACCACCCAGCAGAACGCCGCGCTGGTAGAAGAAGCCACCGCCGCTGCCCGTGCCATGGAAGAACAGGCCGGCCACCTGACCGATGCGGTGTCCATCTTCAAGCTCGACGAGCAGGAGATCGCCCCGGCGCCGGTCGTGGCCGCACCGCCGCGCGCCGTGCGTGCACCGCTGGCGCAGGCCGCGGTACGTCGCCCGGCCTCGCGCCCGGTGGCCACCGAACTGGCCGACGGCGACTGGCAGGAGTTCTAAGCCTCGCTACGCACCACGCGGAAAGGCCCCGATGCATGCGCATCGGGGCCTTTTTTCTGCGCGTTCCACTGCGGCGCCGCCCGCAACCTGAATACGCTCAGTCGAGCGGACTCAATCGTGGCGACCTGCGGCCGATAACAGCATTGCCGCGACATGTCTGTCGATCAAAGACCCCTGCCCATGAATCTACTCAGCCGCTGGAACCAGTCCTTCTCCAACCTGTCCGTCAGGCGCAAGCTCAACCTGCTGACCGCACTGATCGCCGTCGGCGTGATCGCGCTGGCGATCATTGCTGCCCGCATGCAGTACCTGGACCTTGCCGAAACCCGCAAGGAAGCGCTGAAGACCCAGGTCGAACTCAGCTACGGCATCCTGGCGCACTACACCCGACTGGCCAGTTCCGGCGAGCTGACCGAAGAGGCCGCCAAGGCAGCGGCGTTGCAGGCGCTGGACGTGATGCGTGCCGACAATGACAGCGCGTACTACAACGTGCTCGGCACCGACTACACCCTGTTGATGCACCCCTTTGCGCGTGACCGCGTGGGCAAGGTGCAGAAGGACTACACCTCCAAGGACGGCGTGCCGATCTATCTGCAGCAGGTCGACATGGCCAGGACCGGCGGCGGCTACACGTATTACAAGACCACCAAGCCCGGCAATGACGCCCTGATCGAGAAGGTCACCTACGCCGGCATGTACGCCCCGTGGCAGTGGGTCATCACCAGCGGCGTGTACATGGATGACGTGCAGTCCGACGCATTGGCCTTCACTGCCGTGATGACCGCCAGTGGCGGCGCCGTGGTGCTGATCGTGCTGGGGCTGAGCTGGCTGATCGGCAATCGCATCACCCTGCCCCTGCGCCAGGCCACCCACGTGGCCGAAAGCATCGCCCGCGGCAAGCTGGACAGCCGCATCGGCGAGCAGGCGCACGACGAGCCCGGCCGCCTGCTGGAAAGCATGGCGCGCATGCAGGAACAGCTGCATGCGGTGATCAGCGGCCAGCGCGAGATGGCCCGCCGCCACGATGCCGGCAGCACCGGCTATCGCATGGACGAAACCGCCTTCCCCGGTGAGTACGGGCTGATGGTGCATGAAACCAATACCCTGGTCGGCGCACACGTGCAGACCATGGATGCGGTGCTGGCGGTGGTGCAACGCTACGCGCAGGGCGACCTCAGCGCGGACATCGCGCGCTACCCCGGTGAGAAGGCCGCCATCACCGCCACCGTGGATGCGGTCAAGCAGAACCTGGGCAACATCAACGGCGAGATCCAGCGCCTGGCCGCGGCGGCCGCCGCCGGCGATTTCAGCCAGCGTGGCGACACCGCCCGCTTCGATCACGACTTCCGCCGGATGATCGGCCACCTCAACGCGATGATGCAGGTCAGCGATGACAACCTGGGCAAGCTCTCCCAGCTGCTCTCGGCGATCGCCGAGGGTGATCTGACCGCGCGCATGCACGGCGACTTCCAGGGCGTGTTCGCCACCATGCGCGACGATGCCAACGCCACTGTCGCGCAGCTGACCCAGATCGTCGGCCAGATCCAGGAGGCCGCCGGCAGCATCAACCTCGCCGCCGGCGAAATCGCCACCGGCAACAGCGATCTCTCGCGCCGTACCGAGCAGCAGGCTGCCAACCTGGAAGAGACCGCGGCCTCGATGGAGGAACTCACCTCCACCGTGCGCCAGAACGCCGAGCACGCGCGCCAGGCCAACCAGCTGGCGATCGGCGCCCACACCGTGGCCACCCAGGGCGGCCATGTCGTCGGCGAAGTGGTCACCACCATGGCCGCGATCCAGACCTCCTCGAAGAAGATCGCCGAGATCATCTCGGTCATCGACGGCATCGCCTTCCAGACCAACATCCTGGCGCTGAACGCCGCGGTGGAGGCGGCACGTGCCGGGGAACAGGGACGTGGTTTTGCCGTGGTCGCCTCCGAAGTGCGCACCCTGGCCCAGCGCTCGGCGGGTGCGGCCAAGGAGATCAAGGGCCTGATCGACGACTCGGTCGGCAAGGTCGCCGAAGGCTCGCAGCTGGTCAACCAGGCCGGCGCGACCATGGGCGAGATCGTTGCCTCGGTGCAGCGCGTGACCGACATCATGGCCGAGATCTCGGCGGCCTCGCAGGAGCAGTCCGCCGGCATCGACCAGGTCAACCAGACCGTGGTGCAGATGGACGAGACCACCCAGCAGAACGCCGCCCTGGTGGAAGAAGCCACGGCTGCCGCCCGCGCGATGGAAGAACAGGCCACCCAGCTGGCCGATGCCGTGGCCATCTTCCGCCTGGACGACCAGGTCGCGCAGGCCGTCAGCGCGGTCACCGCCCGCGCGGTTGCCGGGATGCCGCCGGTGCGTCCCGCCAGCCGCCCAACGCCGGCGGCCCCGCGTGCCGCCACGCCGATGCGTCCCGCGCGCAGCACGCCGGCCGATGACGGCAACTGGCAAGAGTTCTGAGTGCCCGCGGCGATCACCCGGTCGCCGCATCCCCTTCCCCTGCGAGTCCGCCCGTGTCCACGCCCCCCGCCAACGCCGCTTCACCGAACGCTCGCGAATTCGAGTTCGCCGACCGCGACTTCCGCCGCGTCTGCGAACTGATCTACCAGCGGGTCGGCATTTCACTGGCGCCGGCCAAGCGCGACATGGTCTACGGCCGGTTGTCGCGCCGGCTGCGGGCGCTGGGCATGCGCAGTTTCAGCGAGTACCTGGACCAGCTTGAGGCCCACGGCGGCGACGAATGGCAGGCGTTCACCAATGCGCTCACCACCAACCTGACCGCCTTCTTCCGCGAGCCGCACCACTTCGAGAAGCTGGCCGAGGAACTGCGCCTGCGCGCCGGCCAGGGCACGCTGCAGCTGTGGTCGTGCGCGGCCTCCACCGGTGAGGAGCCCTACTCGATGGCGATCACCGCCTGCGAGACGTTTGGCACGCTCAAGCCGCCGGTGCGCATCCTGGCCACCGACGTGGACACCCAGGTGCTGGCCACCGCCAGCCGCGGCGTCTACGCGATCGACCGCGTTGCCGGGCTGGATCCGGCGATCCGCAAGCGCTACTTCCAGCGCGGCACCGGTCCCAACGAAGGTCACTGCCGGGTCAACCCCGCGCTGCGCGACCTGATCGACTACCGCCCGCTCAACCTGCTCGCCACCCGTTACGACGTTGGCGGCCCGTTCGATGCCCTGTTCTGCCGCAACGTGATGATCTACTTCGACAAACCCACCCAGCGCGGCATCCTCTCGCGGCTCATCCAGCACATGGGCGATGACGGCCTGCTCTATACCGGCCACTCGGAGAACTACCTGCACGCCGCCGACCTGATCCAGCCCTGTGGCCGCACGCTGTACAAACGCGCGCCGGGAGCGCCGGCATGAGTCTGCCGATCCGCAACGACGAGGTGATGCGGTACTTCGACAGCCGCTTCCAGGTCACCGCGGCCAAGCTGCTGCCGACCCAGTACCTGGCCGTGGACGACGCCACCGCGTTGACCACCACCCTGGGCTCCTGCGTGGCCGCCTGCCTGCGCGATCCGGTGCTCAAGATCGGCGGGATGAACCACTTCCTGCTGCCCGAGGGCAACGTCGGTGATGGCGCGCCTGCACGCTACGGCAGCTATGCCATGGAACTGCTGATCAACGACCTGCTCAAGCGCGGCGCCCACCGCAAGCGCCTGGAGGCCAAAGTGTTCGGCGGTGCCAACGTGCTCAAGGGATTCACCAGCAATCCGGTCGGCACCCGCAACGCCGAGTTCGTCCGCCAGTACCTGCAGGCCGAGCACATCCCGATCATCGCCGAGGACCTGTGCGGCATCCACCCGCGCAAGGTGTGGTTCTTCGCCGATACCGGGCGCGTGGTGGTGCAGCGACTGCCGCACGCCCACGAAGCCGAAGTGGCCGCGACCGAATCGGCCGTGCGCGCCCGCCTGTCCAAAGCCCCCGTCACCGGTGGCGTGGAGCTGTTCGAATGAGCCACGGTGTGCCCTGCAAGGTCCTGATCGTCGACGACTCGGCGGTCGTGCGCCAGATGCTCAGCGAGATCCTCGCCAGCGATCCCGGTATCGAGGTGGTCGGCACCGCGGCCGATCCGCTGCTGGCGCGCGAGAAGATCAAGCGCCTGGCGCCGGATGTGATCACGCTGGACGTGGAAATGCCGCGCATGGACGGGCTGGCCTTCCTGGAAAACCTGATGCGCCTGCACCCCCTGCCGGTGGTGATGATTTCCTCGCTGACCGAGCGCGGTGCCGACACCACCCTGCAGGCACTGGCGCTGGGCGCGGTGGACTTCGTCTCCAAGCCCAAGCTCGACGTCGCCCGCGGTCTGCAGGGCTACGCCGAGGAGATCATCGCCAAGGTCAAGATGGCCGCGCGCTCGCGGGTGCGGCCCCTGTCGCGGCCGAACCCGCCGCGCATCACGCTCGATGCCGTTGCGCCCGTGGCCGTGCCCCGCTCCATCCAGTTCCGCACCACCGACCGCCTGATCGCCATTGGTGCCTCGGCCGGGGGTACCGAAGCCCTGCGCGTGGTGCTGGAGGGCCTGCCGGCAGACGCCCCGGCGGTGGTGATGACCCAGCACCTGCCGGCGCAGTTCAGCACGCCCTTCGCCGAGCGCCTGGACCGCCATTCGGCGATGTCGGTGCGCGAGGCCACTGACGGTGAAGCGGTGCTGCCCGGCCACGCCTACCTGCCCCCTGGCGGCAAGCACCTGCGCGTGATCCGCGACGGTGCCCGCTGGCGCTGCCGGATCGACGATGGCCCCCCGATCAACCGCCACAAGCCGGCGGTCGATGTGCTGTTCCGCTCGGTGGCCGAAAGTGCCGGGGCCAACGCCATCGGCGCCATCCTGACCGGCATGGGCGACGACGGCGCCCGCGGCCTGCTGGACCTGCGCAACGCCGGCGCCCCGACCCTGGTGCAGGACGAGGCCACCAGCGTGGTCTGGGGCATGCCCGGCAGCGCGGTGAGGATCGGCGCGGCCGAGGAAATGGTGCCGCTGGAGCGGATCGCCGAGCGCTTGATGGCGTTGGCGCGCAGCTGACCGCGGCGGACCGCCCGCTGGCCCTATGCCCAGTACAACCGCATCGGGTTGTCCACCAGCAGCTTGCGCTGCAGCTCGGCGGTCAACGCGATCCGCGGAATGACATCCACCAGCGTGCCGTCATCGGGCATATGCGATTTCAGGTTCGGGTGCGGCCAGTCCGTGCCCCACAGCACGCGATCGGGGAAGCGCTCCACCAGATGACGGGCGAACGGGACCACGTCGTCGTAGGTCGGCGGGCCGCTCCGTGACAGACGCTCCGGGCAGCTCACCTTGCTCCACACATTCGGGTGCTCGGCCATCAGCCGCACGAACTGCTGGAACGCCGGGCCATCCACGGGTTGGGTGACGTCCGGGCGCCCCATGTGGTCCACCACCACGGTGGTCGGCAACGAGGTGAAAAAGTCCCAGCGTTCGGCCAGGTCAGCCGCCTCGAAGTAGACGACCACGTGCCAGCCCAGCGGCGCGATGCGCTCGATGATCGCGCGGTAGTAGGCATCCGGCTTGGGGTCGACCAGCCGCTTGACGAAGTTGAAGCGGACCCCGCGCACGCCAGCTTCGTGCAGCGCTTGCAGCTCGGCATCGGTCACGCTGTCACGCACGGTCGCCACGCCACGGGCGCGTCCTTCCGCGCTGCGCAGCGCATCGACCAGGGCGCTGTTGTCGGCGCCGTGGCAGGTGGCCTGTACGATCACGTTGCGCTCGAAACCCAGCCGGTCGCGCAGCGCGAACAGCTGCTCCTTGCCGGCATCGCACGGGGTGTACTTGCGCTCGGGGGCATACGGAAACCGGTCGCCCGGGCCGAACACGTGGCAATGCGCATCCACCGCCCCGGACGGCGGCACGAAACCGGGCACGCTCGGCTCCGGGCAGAAATCCAGCCAGTCAGCGTCTTTCACGAACGTCGTCATTTCACAGACCCCTTGCCTTCAGCTGTGCGTCCAGGCGCGGATAAACGCGTCGCGCGTTGCCTTCGCAGACCTTGTAACGGTCGCCTTCGGACAGGCCCAGCGCGTTCACGTAGCGCAGCGTGTCGTCGAAGAACCGCCCGGTCTCCGGATCAATGCCCCGCACCGCGCCCACCATTTCCGAGCCGAACAGGATGTTGTCGATGTCGATGACCTTGAACAGCAGATCGATGCCCGGCTGATGATAGACGCAGGTATCGAAGAACACGTTCTTCATCACGTGCTCGTTCAGCGGCGGCTTGCCCAGCATGTCGGCCAGCCCGCGGAAGCGCCCCCAGTGGTAGGGCACCGCGCCGCCGCCATGCGGGATGATGAAGCGCAGGTCGGGGAAGTCACGGAACAGGTCGCCCTGCAGGAACTGCATGAACGCCGTGGTATCGGCATTGAGGTAGTGCGCGCCGGTGGCATGGAAATTGGCGTTGCAGCTGCCGGAGACATGCACCATCGCCGGCACGTCCAGTTCCACCATTTTCTCGAAGAACGGATACCAGGCGCGGTCGGTCAGCGGCAGGCCGGTCCAGTGTCCGCCGGACGGGTCGGGGTTGAGGTTGCAGCCGACGAAGCCGAGTTCGTTGACGCAGCGCTCCAGCTCGGCAATGGAGTGGGCGATCGGCACGCCAGGCGACTGCGGCAGCTGGCACACGCCGATGAAGGTTTCCGGGTAGAGCGCCACCACGCGGGCGATCAGGTCGTTGCAGCGGCGGGTCCACTCGGCGCTGACCCGTTCATCGCCGATGTGGTGGGCCATCGTGCTGGCGCGCGGGGAAAAGATGGTCATGTCCGCACCGCGCTCGCGCAGCAGGCGCAGCTGGTTGCTCTCCACGCTCTGGCGCAGTTCCGCATCGCTGATGTCCGGATAGACCGGCACAGGCAGCGAGGGATCGTTGTAGTGCGCGATCTGCTGTTTGCGGAAGGCGTCGTGGCTGGCGGGGGCGGTCGTGTAGTGACCGTGGCAGTCGATGATCATGCAAGGGCCTCGTGGCGGAGGAATCACCAGCCGAACAGCTGGGCGAAGTGGATGTCCACGCGCAGCCCGACGATCAGCGCATCGGGGATGTCGGTGGTGCGGGTCGGCGCGTAGATGGGGTCGGGGTTGATGACGTACTGCAGGTTGGGCATCACGCGGATCCCCTTGTGCACGGCCCAGCCATAGCTGAGTTCGGCGATGATTTCGTCCGCATGAGGAGCCCCGCTACCGCCGTTTCGGGTGCGCCGTGCGCGCAGGAAGTCGATCTGTTCATCGCTGAAATGGGTGTTGGAGACGAACATCGCCAGCGTGTCCTGCTCGCGGCCGGCGAACGTACCGGTCTTGACGAAGCCGGCCGAGAAGAAGGTATCGATCGGCGCTTCGTTGCCCGTGTTCACGTATGCCCGTGCGAACAGTGCGAGGTTGCGCTTGCCTTCGCCACGCCAGACGGTCTGGTCGGCCATCGCATACCCGCCCGCCCGCGCACCGTCCTGCACGGCGGTCGGTCTGCCGGTCAGCGCCGCGGAGTTGCCGTCGGCGTCGTAGTAGGAGCTCTTGCCCCCATCGCTGTTGCGGTACATGCCCAGCCGGTAGGTCCGTGGCAGGCGGTCATTGGCGAAGCTGGTCTGGTAACCCACTTCATAGGCGGTGATGGTGCCGGTGCCCTCGCCCACCGAAAAGTCCAGGCCGTTCTTGCCAGCCTTGTTCAACTCGTTGTTGTAGTCGAACGCGCCGGCCTGCGCATACCAGCGCTCGTTTACGTCGTAGCGCACGATCCCGGCCCAGGACGCGTTCGGGTAGGCGGTGATGCCCAGGTCGGTGATCGCCCCATACGGGGTCAGGCACATCGCGTTGCTCATGAACACGCAGTTGAGCGCGGAGCTGTTGAAGTAGCTGTTCACCGGGGCGCGCCCGGCGATGATGCTCAGGCCGTTGTCGAAGCGGTGGCGCAGGGTCAGGCGGGTCAGGCGCCCGCCGGCCACCGGCCGCCAGGTCTGCTGGGCACTGATCGAATTGCCGATCTTCTCGCGTGCCAGGTTGCGGCCGGCGAACCAGGCCCACTGCGCGTCGACCTCGGTGTTGTGGATACCCCACAGCGTGTCCAGATCCAGCTTGGACTGGGCCATCACCCAGTACGAGCCTTCGGTGCCCTGCTCGACACCGCCGACCGGATTGGAGGCGACGTTGCCGACCAGGTCCAGCGTGAGATCGACGCCATCAGGCAGACCGCCCTGGGTTGCAGAGGACGCGGCGAACGCCGGCGCCGCCAGGCTGGCAGCCACCAGCAGGGAAAGAGTGTTGCGGGAGAAACGGGACACAAGCGCCTCCTGTGCGCGGCCGGAGCCGCGCAACGGATGGATGTCGGGAGGCCGCGGCAGCGCCGCGGCGGGAGGATCAGACCGTGGCGGCGGTCAGCACGCGGCGGCGCAGGCGGCGGGTGCCGATCTGCTCGGCCAGCACCTTCTCATCCAGCTTGCCTTCCCACTTGGCGATGACCAGCACCGCGATCGCATTGCCGATCAGGTTCACGAAGGTCAGCCCCTCGGCCAGGATCCGGTGGATGCCCAGGATCAACGCGATGCTCGCCACCGGAATGGTGCCGGTCGTGCCCAGCGTCGCCGCCAGCACCACGAATGCCGCACCGGCCACGCCAGCCGCCCCTTTGGAGGTCAGCAGCAGCACCGCGATCAGGCCCAGCTGGTGCCAGACGGTCAGTTCGGTGTTGGTCGCCTGGGCCAGGAACAGCGCCACGGTGGTCAGGTACAGGCAGGTGCCATCCAGGTTGAACGAGTAACCGGCGGGGATCACGAAACCGACCACACCTTCCTCGCAGCCCAGCTTCTTCATCTTCTCGATCAGGCGCGGCAGCACCGTTTCGGTGGAGGTGGTCGCCGCGACGATCACGATCTCATCGCGCAGATAGCCCAGCAGCCGCCACAGGCTGGCGCCGGTCCACCAGCACACACTGCCCAGCACCAGCACGGTGAACAGCCCGCAGACCACGAAGAACTCGATGATCAGCTCGCCCAGCGACAGCAGCGAACCCGCGCCGAACTGGCCGACGGTGAAGGCGATCGCACCAAACGCACCGATCGGGGCGAAGTACATGATGTAGCCGATGATCTTGAACAGCGCGCCCGAGGTCGACTCGATCACCTTCATCACCGGCGCGCCGCGCTCGCCGATCGAGGCCAGCGCCACGCCGAACAGCACCGCCACGAACAGCACCTGCAGCACATGCGCTTCGGTGAAGGCGCTGACCAGTGTGTTGGGGATGATCGCCATGATGTAGGACACGATCGACTGGTCGTGCGCACTGTGCACGTAGCCCTGGATGCTGGCCATGTCGATCGTGGCCGGGTCGATGTTCATGCCGGCGCCGGGCTTCCAGACATCGACCACGACCAGGCCCACGATCAGCGCCAGGATGGTGATGACTTCGAAGTAGATCAGCGACTTCAAGGCCAGGCGGCCCACGCTGCGCATGTCGCGCATGCCGGCGATGCCATGCACCACCGTGACGAAGATGATCGGACCGATCATCATCCGGATCAGCTTGATGAAGGCGTCGCCGAAGGGTTTCATCGCCGAGCCGATGTCTGGCTGCAGCCACCCCAACAACACACCGATCAGCGTACCGGCCAGCACCTGGAACCAGAGCTGGCCAACAATGCCGAAGCGGCTCGGCCGCTTCTCTACAACGGTCATATCAACCCTCCCAGGTCACAAGAATAAGGACGTCGTGCGTATTCAGTCGAACAGCACGCCGTCGAAGAGCTTCCGCGCAGTGCGCAGTACGGCGGCGCGGGACACCTGCCCGGCCGTATCCAGATCAAGCACGGCCGCGGTGCTGCCGCTGGGATGTTCGATCTCCAGCGTCTGGTGCAGGCCGCCGGGCAGCACCGCCAGGGCGTGCGCGGGTGAGTCCGGCAGCAGGCAGGCGGTGGCGACCGTCACTGCCCCGAGCACGCCGATGGAGGCGTGGCAGCGGTGCGGAATGAAGGAACGGACGCTGATCGCCCCGCCCGCGCGCGGCGCGGCCACCAGCATCATCTTGGGCACCGACTGGGCACGGACATCGCCCAGCCGCATCAACGGGCCGGTCTGCACGCGGATGGCCTCCAGCCGTGCCTTGAGCGCCTCGTCCGCATCCAGCGTTGCGCGGTCCTCATGCCCGCTGATCCCGACATCGCCGGCACGCAGCACCACGCACGGCATGCCGTTGTCGATCAGCGTCACCTGCACGCCGTCGATGACATCCACGGCCTGGCCGGTCGGCAGCAGGGCACCACAGCTGGAGCCGGCAACATCGGCGAAGGCCAGCGGCACCGGCGAGGCGCTGCCAGGGACACCGTCGATGCGCGCCTCACCGTCATAGGCCACCTTGCCCTGCGGCGTCTGTACGCTGGCCACCGCGAGCGTACCGGTGTTGCACATGAAGATGCGCACCTCGGTCTGATCCGTGGTGGCGGCAACCAGCCCGCGCTCGATCGCGAACGGGCCGACCGCAGCCAGCATGTTGCCGCAGTTCTGCGCATCGCTCACCACGGCCTGGTCCACGAAGACCTGCAGGAACAGGTACTCCACGTCGGCATCGGCGCGACTGGAAGGCGCCACGACGGCGACCTTGGAGGTCAACGGATCGCCGCCGCCCATGCCATCGATCTGGCGCGGATCGGGCGAACCGAACGCACGCAGCAGGAAGGCATCACGCGCGGCCGGCGCGGCGGGCAGCTCCGACGCGAGGAAAAACCCGCCCTTGGAGGTGCCACCGCGCATCCACATCGCGCGCACGCCCTTACTCATAGCGCAGGCCCTTGGCCGCCAGGCGCTCACGCATCTGGTAGATGTCCAGGCCGAGCTCGCCCCTGGCCAGGCGTTCGCGCTTGTCGGCCTCGCGCGCCTCGCGCGCCCGTGCGTCGGCGGCTACCCGGTCTGCATCGGCACGCGGCACGATGCAGACGCCGTCATCGTCTGCGATCACCACGTCGCCCGGCTGGACCAGCGCCCCGCCGCAGACCACCGGCACATTCACCGAACCCAGCGTTTCCTTGACCGTGCCCTGTGCGTGGACCGCGCGGCTCCAGACCGGAAAGCCCATCGCGGTGAGGTCACGCACGTCGCGCACGCCAGCATCGATCACCAGCCCGCGGCAGCCGCGCACCTGGGCCGAGGTCGCCAGCAGATCGCCGAAGTAGCCGTCCGTGCAATCACTGGTGGGCGCGACCACCAGTACATCGCCCTCGCGCAGCTGTTCGATCGCCACGTGCATCATCCAGTTGTCGCCCGGCGGCACCGACACAGTGACCGCGCTGCCGGCGATGCGGACGCCGCTGTAGATCGGGCGCAGCCGTGGATGCAGCAGGCCGCTGCGGCCCTGCGCTTCGTGCGCGGTGGCGACACCGGCCTCTGCCAGCACCTGGATCGCCGCCGGAGCAGCGCGTTCGATAGAAGAGACTACGCGGGACATCCATCCATCCTTCGTTGACGATGACGCAGTCTGTCGTCGCCCGGTCTGCCCCCTCAAGATCGTTTTTCGAAACAGCCATTGGTTTTGGTTATAGTTGATCCATGAGCAGCCCTATGGATCTGAATCTCAAGCATCTGCACGCCCTTGCCGCCGTCTACCACCACGGCGGCATCAGCGCCGCCGCTCCGCACGTGAACCTGTCCCAGCCGGCCCTGACCCAGGCCATCGCGCGGCTGGAGAAACAGTTGGATGCGCCGCTGTTCGACCGGCAGCCCGGTGGCATGTCGCCCACCGAGGCGGCCGACCTGCTGGTCCCCCGCATCGAACGCGCGCTGGACTACATCACGCACGGCGTCCGCGTGGCCCGTCGCGCACAGCGGCTGCCGGCGATGCCGGCTGTCGAACGCCGCGTCACCCTGGGCCAGCTGCGCGCCCTGGCGGCGGTGGATACGGCCGGCAGCTTCACCCTGGCCGCCAGTCGCGCGGGCGTGTCGCAGCCCGCGATCTACCGTGCGGTGCACGAGTTGTCCGAGGTGATCGAAACACCGCTGACCGTGCGCCGAGGCAAGACCGTGCAACCGACGCCGGCGGCGACGCGCATGCTGCGCCTGGTCCGGCTGGCCCTGTCCGAACTCGGCGCCGGCATCGATGAACTCGCCTCGCTGCGCTCGCAGCAGGGCGGCCGGGTTTCGCTGGGGGTCATGCCGCTGGCGCGGGCGATCCTGCTGCCCCAGGTACTGGCACGCTTCGCGCGGGCCTATCCGGGCGCCACGGTGAACGTGATCGAAGGCCCCTACGCGGAACTGCTGGGCGATCTGCGCGAGGGCAGCCTGGACCTGTTGATCGGCGCGATGCGCGACAGGCTGCCGGTGCGCGATATCGCCCAGGAAGGGCTGTTCGACGACGACCCGGTCATTGTCGCGCGCAGCGGCCACCCCCTGGCCGCGACCAAGGGCTTCGGCTTTGCCCGGCTGCTGGACTACCCGTGGGTGATCGCCGCGACCGGCGCACCGGTGCGGGCGCGCTGGGAACACATGTTCCGGCAGCACGGCCACGAACCGCCGCGGCTACGCATCGAGTGTGGTTCGGTGTTGATCACGCGCGGCCTGCTGCTCGAAGATGATTGGCTCACCTTGATGTCGCGCGATCAGTTCGTGTTCGAACGTCGCGCCGGCCTGCTCTGCGAGGTCGGGCGGGCCGGTGATGACCTGCGCCGCCGCATCGGCCTCACCACCCGCGCCGATTGGCACCCCACCCGGCTGCAGCAGGCGTTCGTGGAAACGTTCCGCCAGGTCTGTGCCGAGCGCAACGAGGTGACCGACGACGCCTGGCCGTTCCGGTTTCCAGCGACCTGATCGTGCACATGAAAAAACACCCGGCTCGCGCCGGGTGTTTTCGTGTTTCATCCATCGGCCAGTGACCGATGGGTTACCGAAGCCGGGCAGCGCCCGGCGTCGGATCAGGCAGCAACCGTACCGGCCACGTCCTGATAGTCCTCGATCTGGTCGAAGTTCATGTAGCGGTAGATGTCCTTGCTGCTGGCATCCAGCACGCCGATGTCGGCCATGTACTCTTCCTTGGTCGGGATGCGACCCAGGCGCGAGCAGATCGCGGCCAGCTCGGCCGAGCCCAGGTACACGTTGGAGTTGCGGCCCAGGCGGTTCGGGAAGTTGCGGGTCGAGGTGGAGAACACCGTCGCGCCCTCGCGCACCTGCGCCTGGTTGCCCATGCACAGCGAGCAGCCCGGCATTTCCATGCGGGCACCGGCGGTGCCGAAGGTGCCGTAATGGCCTTCCTTGGTCAGCTCCGAAGCATCCATCTTGGTCGGCGGGGCGACCCACAGCTTGGTCGGGATGTCGCGCTTGCCTTCCAGCAGCTTGGCCGCCGCACGGAAGTGACCGATGTTGGTCATGCACGAACCGATGAACACTTCGTCGATCGCCGCACCGGCGACGTCGGACAGCGTCTTGACGTCGTCCGGATCGTTCGGGCAGGCCACGATCGGCTCGTGGATGTCGGCCAGGTCGATCTCGATGACGGCGGCGTACTCGGCGTCGGCATCCGGCTCCAGCAGCTCCGGGTTGGCCAGCCAGGCTTCCATCTTCTCGATGCGGCGCGCCAGCGAACGGGCGTCCTGGTAACCCTCGGCAATCATCCACTTCAGCAGCGTGATGTTGCTGGTGAGGTACTCGATGATCGGCTCCTTGTTCAGGTGCACCGAGCAACCGGCCGCCGAACGCTCGGCCGAGGCATCGGAGAGTTCGAACGCCTGCTCGACCTTCAGATCCGGCAGACCCTCGATTTCCAGGATGCGACCGGAGAAGATGTTCTTCTTGCCGGCCTTGGCCACGGTCAGCAGGCCGGACTTGATCGCGTACAGCGGGATCGCGTTGACCAGGTCACGCAGGGTCACGCCCGGCTGCATCGTGCCCTTGAAGCGGACCAGCACCGATTCGGGCATGTCCAGCGGCATCACGCCGGTGGCGGCCGCGAAGGCGACCAGGCCCGAGCCGGCCGGGAACGAAATGCCCACCGGGAAACGGGTGTGCGAGTCGCCGCCGGTGCCGACGGTGTCGGGCAGCAGCATGCGGTTGAGCCAGCTGTGGATCACGCCGTCGCCCGGGCGCAGCGAGATGCCGCCACGGGTGGAGATGAACTCCGGCAGGGTGTGGTGGGTCTTGACGTCCACCGGCTTCGGATACGCGGCGGTGTGGCAGAACGACTGCATCACCAGGTCGGCCGAGAAGCCCAGGCAGGCCAGGTCCTTCAGCTCGTCACGGGTCATCGGGCCGGTGGTGTCCTGCGAGCCCACCGAGGTCATCTTCGGTTCGCAGTAGGTGCCCGGGCGCATGCCCTTGCCTTCCGGCAGGCCACAGGCGCGGCCGACCATCTTCTGCGCCAGCGAGAAGCCCTTGCCGGTATCCGGCGGGTCCATCGGCAGGCGGAACAGATCGGTCGGGGCCAGGCCCAGCGCTTCACGCGCCTTGGCGGTCAGGCCGCGGCCGATGATCAGCGGAATGCGGCCACCGGCGCGCACTTCGTCGAACAGCACGTCGGACTTGACCTTGAACTCGGCGATGACGGCGCCGTCTTTCAGCGCCTTGCCGTCGTACGGGCGCAGCTCGATCACATCGCCCATGTTCATCTGCGACACGTCGAGTTCGATCGGCAGGGCGCCGGCGTCTTCCATCGTGTTGTAGAAGATCGGGGCGATCTTCGAGCCCAGGCACACGCCGCCGAAGCGCTTGTTCGGAATGAACGGAATATCTTCGCCGGTGAACCACAGCACCGAGTTGGTGGCCGACTTGCGGCTCGAACCGGTACCGACCACGTCGCCCACGTAGGCGACCAGGTGGCCCTTGTCCTTCAGCGATTCGATGAACTTGACCGGACCGCGCTTGCCGTCTTCTTCCGGCTCGATGCCATCACGCTTGTTCTTCAGCATCGCCAGGGCGTGCAGCGGGATGTCCGGGCGGGTGGTGGCATCCGGGGCCGGCGACAGGTCATCGGTGTTGGTTTCGCCGGTCACCTTGAGCACGGTGATGGTCAGGCTCTCGGGCACCTGCGGGCGGCTGGTGAACCACTCCGCATCGGCCCAGCTCTGCAGCACGCCCTGGGCGTTCGCATTGCCGGCCTTGGCCTTTTCCTGCACATCGTGGAAGGCATCGAACACCAGCAGGGTGTTCTTCAGCGCATCGGCGGCGATCGCGCCGACGGTGGCGTCGTCCAGCAGCTGCACCAGCGGGGCGACGTTGTAACCACCGAGCATGGTGCCCAGCAGTTCGGTGGCGCGCTCACGCGTGATCAGCGGATTGACTTCGCTGCCCAGCGCGATCGCGGCCAGGTACGAGGCCTTGACCTTGGCGGCGTCATCGACGCCGGCCGGCACGCGGTGGGTCAGCAGTTCCAGCAGGAACTCGGCTTCGCCCGCCGGCGGGTTCTTCAGCAGCTCGATGACGTCGGCCGTCTGCTGGGCGCTCAGCGGCAGCGGCGGGATGCCAAGCGCGGCGCGCTCGGCTACGTGGTGGCGGTAGGCTTCCAACATGACAACTCCCGGGTGATTCTTTGAAAGAATGCGGTTTAAAAGTATGGGCTCAGGCGTGCGGCACGATCAGCTTCAGGCCCTTGAAGTAGTCGCGGTAAAACGTGTCGTTCCAGGTGATCAGGCCATCGCACTGCAGCAGTGCATGCGACCCGACCATGAATTCATCCAGCCCGCGTGGCTTGGCGCCCCGCTGCCGGTGCCGGCGGTGCATCTCACCGGCGCGCAATGCGGATTTGGCCTCCAGCGGACTGAAGTGGACGCCCATTTCCTCCAGCGCCTCCTGCACTTCGGCGCCGCCGCGCAGCGACGCGCAGATCTCGGCGAGGGTCACCCCGCAGATCACCACGCGCCCGCCGACCAGGCTCTGGCGCAGGCCCGCTTCGACCGCGTCGGCCTGCGGGCCATTGCTGAGCAGCTCGATCAGCACCGGTGAATCGACGGCGATCATCACGCGCTCATTCCTCGTCGCGGACCGCGCGCACGGCTGCTTCGGCCGAATCGAAACCATCCAGCGCGAACTTGCCGCGGGCACGGGAGATCGCATCGTCCACGCTCTTGCGCAGGATGATGCGGCTGCCCTCGAGCTCCACCTTCAGCTGGGTGCCCTTGGTCAGGCCAAGCGCATCACGGACCGCCTTGGGCAAGGTGATCTGCCCGCGTTCTGCAACGGTAGCTTCCATCGGTACGCCCTCCAAAGTATGCACAAATTATACATACTTCCGGGGGCATACTTCCACTGGAGTACTGATCTGGCCGCCAAGACCCTTGGCACAGAAAGGATCTGTCTCATCCGTGACATGAGGGATACATATCTCCATGTAGCCTGAGACCAACTGCCGCAGGTGGGCACCGCCCTGAATCGTTCATACTCAGGACGATCGCGGGCCTACCGGTCAGCGGCGAACGCAAGCAGGTCTGCCTCGGGCGGGCCAACGCAAGCCATCCGCAAGAGGAGTCATCTGCAATGAGCGATTCGTTCTCCACCCGCAGCCAGCTGGACGTCGGCGGCACCACCTACGACTACTTCAGCCTGCCCAAGCTCGGACAGACGTTCGACATCTCCCACCTGCCCTACTCGATGAAGATCCTGCTGGAGAACCTGCTCCGGCACGAGGATGGCGGCGTGACCGTCGGCAAGGACCACATCCAGGCCGTCGCCCAGTGGGATCCCAAGGCCGAACCGGACATCGAGATCGCGTTCATGCCCGCGCGCGTGGTGCTGCAGGATTTCACCGGCGTGCCCTGCGTGGTCGATCTGGCCGCGATGCGTGATGCCGTGGTCAAGCTCGGCGGACGCCCGGAGCAGATCAACCCGCAGATCCCCTCCGAGCTGGTGATCGATCACTCGGTGCAGGTCGATGTGTTCGGTACGCCCGATGCGCTGGATCTCAACGGCAAGATCGAATTCCAGCGCAACCAGGAACGCTACGGCTTCCTGCGCTGGGGCCAGAAGGCGTTCGACAATTTCAAGGTGGTGCCGCCCAACACCGGCATCGTCCATCAGGTGAACCTGGAAAACCTGGCCCGCGTGGTGATGACCGCAGACAAGGATGGCAAGGCCGTTGCGTACCCGGACACCGTGTTCGGCACCGACAGCCACACCACCATGATCAATGGCATCGGCGTGCTCGGCTGGGGCGTGGGCGGCATCGAAGCGGAGGCGGCCATGCTGGGCCAGCCGTCGTCGATGCTGATCCCGCAGGTGGTCGGCTTCAAGCTGACCGGCCGCATGCCCGAAGGCGCCACCGCCACCGATCTGGTGCTGACCGTCACCCAGATGCTGCGCAAGCACGGCGTGGTCGGCAAGTTCGTGGAGTTCTTCGGCGAAGGCCTGCAGCACCTGCCGCTGGCCGACCGTGCCACGATCGGCAACATGGCCCCGGAGTACGGCGCCACCTGCGGCATCTTCCCGATCGATGAAGAATCACTGACCTACCTGCGCCTGTCCGGCCGCAGCGAGGAGCAGATCGCGCTGGTGGAAGCCTATGCCAAGGCCCAGGGCCTGTGGCATGACGCCAACACCGCGCACGCCAGCTACAGCGCCACGCTGGAACTGGACATGGGCCAGGTCAAGCCGTCGCTGGCTGGCCCGAAGCGCCCGCAGGACCGCGTGCTGCTGGAAGACGTCAAGCAGAACTACCGCGAGAACCTCGTCGGCCTGACCACCAACCGCGACAAGCGCAACGATGATGTCGCCAAGTTCGTCAACGAAGGTGGCGGCGCGGCGGTCGGCAACGAACAGCTGGCCAAGGGTTACAGCGATGTCGAACTGGATGGCCAGAAATTCCGGCTGAAGGATGGCGCGGTGGTCATCGCCGCGATCACCTCGTGCACCAACACCTCCAACCCGGCGGTGATGATCGGTGCCGGCCTGCTCGCCCGCAACGCGGCGGCCAAGGGCCTGGACCGCAAGCCGTGGGTCAAGACCTCGCTCGGCCCAGGCTCGCGCGTGGTCACCGATTACCTGGAAAAAGCCGGTGTGCTGACCGAGCTGGAGAAGGTCGGCTTCTACGTGGTCGGCTACGGCTGTACCACCTGCATCGGCAACTCCGGCCCCCTGCCGACCGAAGTCAGTGCCGGCATTGCCGCCGGTGACCTGGTCGTGGCCTCGGTGCTGTCGGGCAACCGCAACTTCGAAGGCCGCGTGCACCCGGAAGTCAAAATGAACTACCTGGCCAGCCCGCCGCTGGTCGTCGCCTACGCCATCGCCGGCACCACCGACATCGACCTGACCACCGAGCCGCTGGGCACGGGCAGCGATGGGCAGCCGGTGTACCTGCGCGATATCTGGCCGAGCAACAAGGAAATCGGCGATGTGATTGCCGCGACCATCGGGCCTGAGATGTTCAAGAAGAACTATGCCGACGTGTTCAAGGGCGACACCCGCTGGAACACCATCAAGTCGCCCGATGGCGATCTGTATGAGTGGGACGGCAGCTCGACCTACATCAAGAACCCGCCCTACTTCGAAGGCATGACCATGGACGTCGGCCACATCGACGACGTGCACGGGGCGCGGGTGATGGGCCTGTTCGGCGATTCGATCACCACCGATCACATCTCCCCGGCCGGCAACATCAAGAAGGATTCCCCGGCGGGCCGCTTCCTGCAGGAGCGCGGCGTGCAGCCGGCCGATTTCAACAGCTACGGCAGCCGCCGCGGCAACGATGACGTCATGGTGCGCGGCACCTTCGCCAACATCCGCATCAAGAACCTGATGTTCGGCGGCGAAGAAGGCGGCAACACCCTGTACTTCCCGAACGATGGCGGCGAGCCGCAGAAGCTGGCGATCTACGATGCGGCGGTCAAGTACAAGGCCGAGGGCGTCCCGCTGGTCGTCTTCGCCGGCAAGGAATACGGCACCGGCTCCTCGCGCGACTGGGCGGCCAAGGGCACCAACCTGCTGGGCGTCAAGGCGGTCATCGCCGAGAGCTTCGAGCGCATCCACCGCTCCAACCTGGTCGGCATGGGCGTGCTGCCGCTGCAGTTCAAGAACGGCGACAACGCCCAGAGCCTGGGCCTGGATGGTTCGGAAGTAATCGACATCACCGGCCTGGAGGATGGTGCCAGCAAGACGGCCACCCTTACCGCGACCAAGGCCGATGGCACGAAGAAGACCTTCGAGGCCCACGTGATGCTGCTCACGCCGAAGGAAGTGGAGTACTTCAAGCATGGCGGCCTGCTGCAGTACGTGCTGCGTCAGTTGGCCGGAAAGAAGTAAGCGCCTGGCACGGCGCCAGTTACGCCCTCTCCGGTAGAGGGATCGCACGACAGCAAGGGGGCACACGCCCCCTTGCTGCTGTTTGGCGTTCCCGCCGCCAGTCTTCATTTTCATAAATTTCATAAATCCCATATTTCTCCCAATTCGTACGGATCGGGCTACACTGGGCGCCATCCGCCAGGGAGCCGCCGCCATGCTGCACGCGCTCAAGTTCGACCCGATCACCGAGCTGACCCGCACCACCGCCTCGACGGTGAAGGAGCACTGGCGCAAGGTGATGCAGGACGTCCGCGAACAGCAGGCCGTACTGGTCACCAATCACAACGAGCCGCAGGCCGTCATTCTGTCCGCCCAGCAGTACCAGGCCATGCAGGCCGAGGTTGTGTCGTTGCAGCGGGACCTCGCGTCCCTGCGCGAACAGGCCCCGGCCCTGCAGCAGCTCCGTCAGCGCTTCGATGATCGCCTTGCCGTGCTGGACAGCGCCGCGGCCGCCAACAAGGCGCGCGCGCTGCTGCGCAAGCCGGCACGCCTCAAGGGCAAGGTGGCCGCAGGCAGCGGTTACTGATGCCTGCACGGCCCTTCCTGTTCGTGCTGGCAGGGGTCAACGGCGCAGGCAAGAGCTCCATTGGGGGGCATCTGCTCCGCCAGGCGGGTCTGGACTGGTTCAATCCCGACGACTGGGCCCGCCAGCTGTGCCGCGAATTCGGCATGAATCAGCGCGAGGCCAATGGCCGGGCGTGGACGGAAGGCTTCAGCCGGCTGCGCTCTGCCATCGCCGAACGCCGCAACCACGCCTTCGAAACCACCCTGGGCGGGCAGTCGATCGCCGCGACCCTGGCCGAGGCCTGCGCCACGCATGACGTACTGGTCTGGTACTGCGGCCTGGCCTCGCCCCAGCAGCACATCGCACGGGTGCGCGCACGCGTTGCGGCCGGTGGCCACCCGATCAGCGATGCGGACATCCACCGCCGCTACCCGTTGGCGCTGCAGAACCTGATCGCCCTGCTGCCAGCGCTTGCACAGCTGCAGGTGTACGACAACAGTGTAGAGGCCGGTCCTGGCCAGCCGGTTGCCGATCCACAGCTTGTGCTGCAGATGGACGGTGGCCGTTTGACCTGGCCTGCGGCCGATGACGCCGCCCAACTGCGGCAGACACCCGACTGGGCCGTGCCGGTGCTGGAAGCTGCACTGCAGTGCCACGACACCTGCGCTGACGAGCCGCCGCGATGAGCAGGGATGGACGGATGAGCGAACACATGCGGCTGCAAACGTCATTTATCGCCGGCGCCACCCTGCCCCGCGGCCCCGCTGCCGCCGTTGTTCACCGGCCCTTCGCGTTTTCCATTCGGGACGGTATGCTGCCGAGGCATGAAACGACGGATACTCTCCGTCATCGCTTTACATCATCCACGTTTCCTGGAGGGGGAATATGAGTCTGGAACGACCCTGGCTGCAGAGCTATCCCAAAGGCGTACCCGCCGAGATCGACGTCAACGAGTTCCATTCGGTCTCGGCCGTCTTCGACACTTCGGTGGCCAAGTTCCGCGACCGCCCCGCCTACTCCAGTTTCGGCAAGGTCCTGACCTACGGGGAAACGGACGCACTGGTCGAACAGTTCGCCGCCTATCTGCTGGGTGAGCTGCAGCTCAAGAAGGGCGACCGCGTTGCCCTGATGATGCCCAACTGCCTGCAGTACCCGATCGCCACGTTCGGCGTGCTGCGTGCCGGCCTGACCGTGGTCAACGTCAACCCGCTCTACACCGCCCGCGAGCTCAAGCACCAGCTGGTGGATTCCGGCGCGGCCGTGCTGGTGGTCGTGGACAACTTCTGCGACACCGTGCAGCAGGTCATTGCCGACACCCCGATCAAGCAGGTGGTGACCACCGGCCTGGGCGACATGCTCGGCGCCAAGGGCATCGTGGTGAACTTCGTCCTGAAGTACATCAAGAAGATGGTGCCCAACTACAGCCTGCGCGGCGCGATCCGCTTCAACCAGGCGCTCAAGCTGGGCAGCCGCCACACCCTGCCCAAGGTCGAGATCGACCACGACGATGTCGCCTTCCTGCAGTACACCGGCGGCACCACCGGCGTGGCCAAGGGCGCGATGCTGACCAACCGCAACCTGGTCGCCAACATGCAGCAGGCCTCGGCCTGGATCTCCGCCTCGGGGATCGAGATGGGCAAGGAGGTGATCATCACCGCCCTGCCGCTGTACCACATCTTCGCGTTGACGGCGAACGGGCTGGTCTTCATGAAGTTCGGTGGCTGCAACTACCTGATCACCAACCCGCGCGACATGAAGGGCTTCGTCAAGGAGCTCAAGGCGACCCGCTTCACCGCGATCACCGGTGTCAACACGCTGTTCAACGGCCTGCTCAACACGCCGGGCTTCGACGAGGTCGATTTCTCCTCGCTGAAGGTCACCCTGGGCGGCGGCATGGCGGTGCAGCGCGCCGTCGCCGAGCGTTGGAAGAAGGTCACCGGCGTCACCCTGGTCGAGGCCTATGGCCTGACCGAGACCTCGCCGGCCGCCTGCATCAACCCGCTCGACCTGGCCGAGTACAACGGTGCTATCGGCCTGCCGATCCCGTCCACCGATGCCTGCGTCAAGGATGACGCCGGCAAGACGCTGGCCGTCGGCGAAGTCGGCGAGCTGTGCATCAAGGGCCCGCAGGTAATGAAGGGCTACTGGCAGCGCCCGGAAGATACCGCGCAGGCGGTGGACGCCGAGGGCTGGCTGCACACCGGCGACATGGCACGGATGGATGAGCAGGGCTTCTTCTACATCGTGGACCGCAAGAAGGACATGATCCTGGTGTCCGGCTTCAACGTGTACCCCAATGAGGTCGAAGACGTCATCGCGATGATGCCCGGCGTGCTCGAAGTCGCGGCGGTGGGCGTGCCCGATGAGAAGTCCGGTGAAGTGGTCAAGGTGGTCATCGTCAAGAAGGACCCCAACCTCACCGCCGAGATGGTCAAGGAACATGCACGCGCGAACCTGACCGGCTACAAGCACCCGCGGATCGTGGAGTTCCGCAAGGAACTGCCCAAGACCAACGTCGGCAAGATCCTGCGCCGCGAACTGCGCGATACCCCTGCGCCGTAACGGTTCCCCAACGGCTGCATCTTCACAGGGCCCCTGCCGGCAACGGCGGGGGCCTTTTGCATTGCGTGAGATGCCGGGGGTGTAGGATCGCGGCGTGTGGACCCGTCAGGCCCGCCGCCCACCGTCCTCCCAGCGGGCCAGCCTCCGAGGAAATCGCCATGAGCACCATTGAAAAGCTGCCCGTCAACCACCGCTACGCCACCATCCGCACTGAAACCACCGGCAACGACGATGCCCATTGGCTGTTCATGCATGCCGATGCCGCCAGCGGCATCCGCCCGTGCTGCCGCAAGGACATGCTCGATGAAATGTGGAACTTCATGAGCGCGATCACCCGCAGCCCGGCCGAGCGCAACAGCGGCAAGCTGCGCCATTTCGTGCTCGCCTCCGATGCCAATGCCTACAACCTGGGCGGTGATCTGGACCTGTTCACCCGCCTGATCCGCGAGGGCAACCGCGACCGCCTGCTGACCTATGCGCAGCGTTGCGTGGAAGGCGTGCACCACCTGCACACCGGCTTCGGTGGCGACGTGCGCTCGATCGCGCTGATCCAGGGCGATGCCCTCGGCGGTGGCCTGGAGATGGCGCTGGCCTGCCACACCATCGTGGCCGAGGAAGGCTGCGGCATGGGCCTGCCGGAAGTGCTGTTCGGGCTGTTCCCGGGCATGGGCGCCTATTCCTTCCTGTGCAAGCGCGTGGCCCCGCAGCTGGCCGAGAAGATCATCCTCGACGGCCGCGTGTATTCCTCCGAAGAGATGCATGCCATGGGCGTGGTCGATGTGCTGGTGCCCAAGGGCCAGGGCGTCAAGGCCGTGGAAGATCTGATCCGCCAGCACCAGCGCATTCCGCATTCGTATCTGGCGATGAACGCCGCGCGCAACCTGGCCCAGGCCGTGCGCTATGACGAACTGCTGGAAATCACCAAGGTCTGGGTGGACTCCGCCCTTGCGCTGGGCGACAAGTCGCTGCGCACCATGGACCGCCTGATCAAGGCCCAGACCCGCCGCGCCACCCTCGACGTCGCCTGAGCCATCCCCTCCCCTGTGTTGTTCAAGCCCGGCTGCCGCCGGGCTTTTTTTTATTTCAGCCCCACTCAGCGCATGTCGCCGCCGTCGTCGGCCTGCCCCTGCGCCTTGCGTTGCGCACGCGCATCCAGCGCCTGCCGGCCTTCCTTGATGCCGGCCTGCAGCAGGGTCACGCGCTGCCGCCATTCGCTCTTGAGCTGCCAGTCGGCCATGCGCATCAGATCCCCGGCGCGGTTGGCAACGCGGACCAGGCCCAGATTGCTGGCCACGCCCTTGATCGCGTGCGCCTGCTCGCGGAAATGGACCCAGTCGCTGCGCTCGCCGTCGGCCAGTGCCACGCCGATGCACTGGTCGGCATCGGCCAGGCATTGGCGGATGAACTCCCGTTCGAAACCGTCGCCCATGCCGAGCGAGGCCAGCTCGTCGAGCACGCCCGGGTCCAGTACACCATCCAGCACGGTAGCGGTACGCACGATCGGTGCGCTGGCCTTGAGCTGGCCGTTGGAGGCGATATCGGCAAGCACATCCAGCAGCCGCACCGCGACCACGGGCTTGGCCAGGAACGTATGCGCGCCGGCCTGGGTGCAGCGTTGGATGGCCTCGGGCGTGACGTCGGCGCTGAGCACCAGCACCGGCGTGCGCGGACCGCCACCGGCCTGCATCACGCGCAGTTCCTTGAGCATGTCCAGGCCACTCATGCCGGGCATGTGCAGATCCACGATGGCGGCATCGAAATCACTCTCGGCCATCGCATCGAGCACCGCTTCACCGCCGTTGACGCACAGCACCTTGTGGCCGGCCTTCTGCAGCAGGCGCTGCAGCACCATCCGGTTGGCCTCGTGATCATCGGCGACCAGGATGTGCATGCTGCGCACGCGCGCGCGGTGGCGCAGGAACGGGTCGGCAAACGCAATCACATTGCCGTTGCGGTCCGGCAGCCCGTCGCCGACCAGCGCCGGGGTGACCGTGCCCAGCGGCACGCGCGGCGGCGCGAACGGCAGCTCGAACCAGAAATGGCTGCCCTGCGGCGGGTTCTCTTCGTAGCCGATGTCCCCGCCCATCGCCTCGACCAGGCCCTTGGCGATGGTCGTGCCCAGGCCGGTGCCTTCGTGGCGGCGCGCCATGCTGACGTCGGCCTGCTCGAACGCTTCGAACAGGCGCGGGCGCATCTCCGGGGCGACACCGATGCCCGTGTCGAGGATGTCGAACCGCAGGCGCACCCCGCCGTTGGATTCGGCATCGAGCACGGCCACGCGGATTTCGACACGGCCGTGGTCGGTGAACTTGACCGCGTTGCCGGCGATGTTGAGCAGGATCTGCCGCAGGTGACCCAGGTCACCGCGCAGCAGCGGCGGCACGGTATCGGCCACCTTGACCCGGTAATCCAGCCGCTTGGCCTTGGCCTGCGGCAGCAGGATCAACCCGATGGCCTGGATCACATCGGCCAGCGCGAAGTCCTCGGCGGTCACGCGCAGCTTGCCCGCTTCGATCGCGGAGATATCGAGCACTTCCTCCACCAGCGCCAGCAGGCTGCGCGAGGACGCCTGGATGGTGTTCACACACTCGCGCTGCTCGTCATCGAGCTTGGTGGTGGCCAGCAGCTCGGTCATGCCCGACAGGCCGTTGAGCGGCGTGCGGAACTCGTGGCTCATGTTGGCCAGGAAACGGCTCTTGGCCTCGCTCGCGCGGCGTGCCTCGGCCATCGCACGGGTGAGCTGGCGCAGCAGCGTGGAGAAATACAGCGGCACCGCCGCCAGGCCCAGCCACAGGCCGAATGCCAGCCGCGCGTTCTGATGCCAGTACGGGGTCAGCAGTGCGGTGCTGCCGAAGCTGACCATCGCCATCGCCACCGCGACGTACAGATAGTTGTTGCCGTAGCGCATGCCGTTGCCGACCGTCACCCACATCACCACGATGTAGACCCAGGCCAGTGGCTCGCCCATCTGCACCATGCCGGCGGCGATCAGCCCGTAATCGGCGAGCATGCCGGCCACCCGGCGCGGGTCCGAGCGTCCCGGCCGCCACAGCAACCAGCCGAACAGCCCCAGCGAGAGGGTCAGGCCGGTCAGCACGATCGCCAGCACCCCGTGGTACTGCGCCGGGGGCAGGTCGTGGCGCGGCCCCGGCATGAGCACATACAGCAGGATCAGGGTGATCAGCACGATGCGCACGATCGCCTGGCCGTGTTCGGTATCCGGGCGCTGCGCCAGGCGGTGCTTCAGGCGCGGGTACAGACGACGCATATCACATCCCCGGGCGGGATGACGCGGTGGAGTGCTGTGCGCAGATCTCATCAAGCTGGAGGCGGCCGCGCAGCAGGGCATCGACGCAGCGCGGATCGAACAACCGGCCCCGCTGGGCATACAGATACGCCAGCGTGGCTTCCATGGTCCATGCTTCCTTGTACGGACGCGGTGAGATCAGCGCGTCGAACACATCGGCCACCGCCACGATCCGCGCTTCCAGCGGAATCGCATCGCCGACCAGCCCATCCGGGTAGCCGCTGCCGTCGTAACGCTCATGGTGGCGCAGTGCGATCAGGGCCCCGACCTGGATGAAACGGTTCTGGCTGCCACTCAGCAGCTCGTAGCCGATCCGCGGGTGCCGGCGCATGATCGCCTGCTCCTCATCGCTCAGCTTGCCCTGTTTGAGCAGGACCGCATCGGGAATGGCGATCTTGCCCATGTCGTGCAGGGGCGCCGCCATCTCGATCAGCTTGACCTCTTCTTCCGGCAGCCCGAGCTGCTCGGCGATCAGCCCGGCGACATGCGCCATGCGCTCCAGGTAGGCACTGGTGCCGGCATCACGGAATTCGATCGCCCGCGCCAGCCGCGACAGCGTCTCGCGCTCGCGCTCCTCCACCTCGTGCATGCTGGCCAGCAGGCGCTGCTCCAGCGACAGCGCGCGCTGCTTGACGTTCTCCGACTGCTGGCGCAGCTGCAACAGGTTGTAGCAGCGCGCGCGCAGTTCGCGCGGGCGGATGGGCTTGACCAGGAAATCGATCACCCCGGCCTCCAGCGCGGCCTGGCGGATCGGCTCGTCGCCGACCACGGTGATCAGGATCACGGGGATGTCGCGGTGCTTGGGCAGGCGGCGGAAGCGGCGGGCGAACTCCAGCCCGTCCATCTCCGGCATGCGGTAATCGAGCAACAGCAGATCCACGGCGTGCGACTCGCACCAGGCAAGCGCCGTCAGCGGATCGCCGAAGTCGTGCACGGACAGTTCCGGCGCGATGTCCTCGATGACATGGCGCAGCATGGTACGCGCGGACGTCTGATCGTCAACGATGACAATATTCAAGGCTGCTTCTGCCTTCTTCCTTGACCACACTGGAACATGCTGCGAAGAGGATACTCCGCCGCTCTGCACACTGGCACCTTGCATCGGTCCGCCTCCCGTCATGAACACCCCAGTTCATGATCGTCGTCACAGTGTGACGCCGGTGTCGGCATCTCCCTGCAACCCGTCATGGTCTGTGGCCATCACGCCATAGCGCCTGTTAAGGCCACGCAGAAACCATACCCGCGCGGCCACGGCAGCGGAACCCCCGCGCCGGACGTGCCCCAAGCACGCCCGGACCCAATTCTCAGTTTTCCGGACGCATGTACGGGAACAGCAGCACGTCGCGGATCGAACTGCTGCCGGTCAGCAGCATCACCAGACGGTCGATGCCGATGCCCAGGCCGCCGGTCGGGGCCATGCCGTACTCCAGCGCGCGGATGTAATCGGCGTCATAGTGCATGGCCTCGTCATCGCCGCCTTCCTTGGCCGTGACCTGGGCCTGGAACCGGGCCGCCTGGTCTTCCGGGTCGTTCAGCTCGGAGAAGCCATTGGCCAGCTCCTTGCCGTTGATGAACAGCTCGAAGCGGTCGGTGTAGCCGGGCTGGTCATCGTTGGCGCGGGCCAGCGGCGAGACCTCGACCGGGTGGTCGGTGATGAAGGTCGGCTGGATCAGGGTGTGCTCGACGGTGGCCTCGAAGATCTCCAGCAGCAGCTTGCCCCAGCCGTAGGACGGCTTGATGCGGATCTTCAGGCGCTCGCAGTGGG
Organism: Stenotrophomonas sp. LM091; assembly: GCF_001806305.1. Taxonomy (NCBI): domain Bacteria; kingdom Pseudomonadati; phylum Pseudomonadota; class Gammaproteobacteria; order Lysobacterales; family Lysobacteraceae; genus Stenotrophomonas; species Stenotrophomonas sp. LM091. The sequence goes on along the minus strand of NZ_CP017483.1, from coordinate 4,126,980 downwards.
CGGCCAGCGCATCGCGGTCGGTGCAGTCGGCGGCGCTGATCTCCGGGTTGTGGTGGCGAACCGCCTCGTCCATGCGCCAGCGGCGGAACGCCGGGGCCAGGTCGATGGTGGCACCGTCCCACTCCACCGTGGTGGTGCCCAGCACCTTGCTGGCCACGTCACGGATCACGCCTTCGGTCAGGTCCATCACTTCGGTGTACGTGGCGTAGGCCTCGTACAGCTCCATCATGGTGAATTCCGGGTTGTGGCGGGTGCTCACGCCCTCATTGCGGAAGTTGCGGTTGATCTCGTACACGCGCTCCAGGCCACCCACGACCAGGCGCTTGAGGTACAGCTCCGGGGCCACGCGCAGGTACAGGTCCAGGTCCAGCGCGTTGTGGTGGGTGGTGAACGGCTTGGCCGTGGCGCCGCCGGGGATGTAATGCATCATCGGCGTTTCGACTTCCAGGAAGTCGCGGTTGTCCAGCCACGCGCGCATGGCGCGGATGATCCGCGAGCGCTTGATGAACACCTCGCGCGACTCCGGAGTCACGATCAGGTCGACATAGCGCTGGCGGTAGCGCTGCTCCACGTCGGCCAGGCCGTGCCACTTGTCCGGCAGCGGGCGCAGCGACTTGGTCAGCAGGCGGATGCTGGTGGCCTTGACCGACAGCTCACCGGTCTTGGTCCGGGTCAGCCCGCCCTCCACGGCGATGATGTCGCCCACGTCCCAGCCCTTGAAGGCGGTGTAGGCATCGCCCAGCGTGCTGCCCTGCAGGAACAGCTGGATGCGGCCGGACTCGTCCTGGATCTGGGCGAAGCTTGCCTTGCCCATCACGCGCTTGGCCATCAGGCGGCCGGCCATCTTGACCTGGCGGTCGCTGGCCTCCAGCGCTTCGGCGGTCCACTGCTCTGCATCGGCGAACTCGGCCTGCAGGGTGCCGGCGAAGTGCTCGCGGCGGAAATCGTTCGGGTAGGCAATGCCCTGCCCGCGCAGGGCGGTCAGTTTCGCGCGGCGCTCGGCGATGAGGCTGTTCTCGTCGACGGGGGGCTGCGGCGAGGCGGTCTGATCGTTCATGGCGTGGGTCTATGTATGTCGGGGGGGAGGTACGGTCCCCGCCATCATGCCGATGGTCGGGGCGGATTGCGAAACCGGGCGCGGCCCGGGCACAACGGATCGGGGCCGCGCGTGGCGGCCCCGACGGTCAGGCGTCGGTGCGTTTGGCACCCACGGCCAGGCCGGACTTCAGGCTGGCTTCGACGAATTCGTCGAGGTCGCCGTCCAGCACCTTCTGCGTATCGGAGCGTTCGATGCCGGTGCGCAGGTCCTTGATACGGCTCTGGTCGAGCACGTAGTTGCGGATCTGGCTGCCCCAGCCGATATCGGACTTGGTGGCTTCCACCGCATCACGCTCGGCATTGCGCTTCTGGATCTCCAGCTCGTACAGCTTGGCGGCCAGCATCTTCATCGCGTTGTCGCGGTTCTGGTGCTGGCTGCGGCCGGTCTGGCAGGCCACGACCGTATTGGTCGGAATGTGCGTGATACGCACCGCCGACTCGGTCTTGTTGACGTGCTGGCCACCGGCGCCGGAGGAGCGGTACACATCGGTGCGCAGGTCGGCGGGGTTGATGTCGATCTCGATGTTGTCATCGACTTCCGGCGACACGAACACCGAGGTGAAGCTGGTGTGGCGGCGGTTGTCCGAATCGAACGGCGACTTGCGCACCAGGCGGTGCACGCCGGTCTCGGTCTTCAGCCAGCCGTAGGCGTAATCGCCTTCCACGCGCAGCGTGGCCGACTTGATGCCCGCGACGTCGCCGCCGGAGACTTCCATCAGCTCGGTCTTCCAGCCGCGCGATTCGCACCAGCGCAGGTACATGCGCAGCAGGATCTCGGCCCAGTCCTGGGCTTCGGTACCGCCGGCGCCGGCCTGGATATCGACGAACGCCGCGGCGTTGTCCATCTGGCCGGAGAACATGCGCTGGAACTCCAGCTGCTCCACGTGCTTCTGGTACTTGTCCAGGTCACTGACCACGGCCAGGGCGGTTTCTTCGTCCTGTTCGCTTTCGGCCAGTTCCAGCAGTTCGCCCGACTCGGTCAGGCCGTCGAGGATCGTGGCGATGCCGCCCACGGTCTTGTCCAGGTTGGCGCGTTCGCGGCCAAGGTTCTGGGCGTACTCGGCGTTGTTCCAGATATCCGGGTTTTCCAGTTCCCGGGTTACTTCTTCCAGACGCTCTTTCTTGGCGTCGTAGTCAAAGATACCCCCTGAGCGAGAGCACGCGATCGGTGAGATCGGTGATGCGCTGGCGGACAGGATTGAGCTCGATCATGTCGGCGATTAATGCGTGCGAAAAGACTGTCCATCATAGCCTATCCGGGCCTTTCCGGCGGTGGCCGGGGCGGCAGGTACCCGCCGGCGGGCAGGAAAGCGAGATCGCTGAACACGGGCGCCCGGCCAGACGGTAGACTTCGGCCCCGCCGCGCGGCCCCCTGCCCGCGGCGTCCCCCAACGCACTACATGGAGCACCACCCCGATGAGGACGTCATCCTCCGCCCTGCTGCTGGCCTTCGCCTGCCTGACCGCCTCCACCGGCGCTTCGGCCCTGGACCTCAAGCAGCTGACCAGCACCGGCCTGAAGGCCGGCCAGGCGCTCACCCTGTCCGACCAGGACGTGGCCAAGGCCGCCGACGAAGCCTGCGTCTACATGGACCAGCAGAACAAGGTCGCCCCCGCCAACTCGCCCTACGCCCAGCGCCTGGCCAGGATCACCCAGGGCCTGGCCAACGAAGACGGCATGAACCTCAACTTCAAGGTCTACCTGACCGACGACGTCAATGCCTGGGCCATGGCCAACGGCTGCGTGCGCGTGTACTCGGGCCTGATGGACATGGCCTCGGACGACGAAGTGCGTGGCGTGATCGGCCACGAGATCGGCCACGTCAAGCTGGGCCACTCCAAGACCAAGATGCGTACCGCACTGCTGGCCTCGGCCGGTCGCGACACGCTGGCCGCCTCGGGCAATGCCAATATCGCCACCCTGACCCAGGGCCAGCTCGGCGAACTGGCCGAGGGCTTCGTCAACGCGCAGTTCTCGCAGAAGGAAGAAAGCGCTGCCGACGAATACGGCTACCGCTTCATGAAGCGCCACCAGTACGACCCGGCCGCCCTGGCCAGCATGTTCCGCAAGCTGTCCAGCAAGGGCGGCCTGATGTCCTCCCACCCGGGCTCGGAAGCCCGCGCCGGGCGCATCGACGCGATGATCAAGAAAGACAGCAAGCGCTGAGTTCCCTGCCGGCACCCTGCTCCGCCAGGGTGCCGGTCAGCCAGGCCGGGTCAGGCCGTTGCCTGCACCGCCAGCGCCTGCCGGAACGAGGGCAGCTGCCGGCGACTGCACGGTACGCGCCCACCATCGTCCATGTGCAGCAAGGCCTCGCCCCCGTCCAGCGGCTCGATCGAGACCAGGTGCCGCACGTTCACCAGCCAGCTGCGGTGGGCCCGCACGAACACGGCCGGATCCAATCGTTCTTCCAGTGCCGCCATGGTGCTGCGCAGCGGGTAGTCGTGCCCGCGCACCCGCAGATTGACGTAGTTGCCGGCCGCCTGGGCATATTCGATATCACCGGTGGCGACCAGGAAGTCGCGCCCCAGCTTGCGCACCAGGAACCGTTCCGGGCGCTCCACGGCGTCCACCGGCGGCGCATCGTCCGGCGCGGCCAGCAGATGCGCCTCGCCCTGCCGGCGCCGTCCGAACCAGCTGAAGAAATGCTCGATCGCCACGAAGGTGAAGAACGCACGCACATCCTTGAGGTACTCGTACACCAGGCGTACCGGCCAGCTGGCATCGTCCTGGTAGTGGTAGCCGAGCGCGGCATAAGCGAGATGGCGCAGCCCCATCATCCCGGTGACATGCACCAGCGACCACGCCACGCTGGCCAGCAGGTACAGCGGCAGGCGGCGCTTCCAGGTATCGGCATGCAGCGGCCAACGCTGGCAGCCCCACCACAGGACCGGCAGCGTCAGCAGGATCATCGTGACGCTGCTCAGCTCCCAGATCATCGGCTGCCACAGGCCCAGGTCTTCGCCACGGCGCCCCGCATCCATCACTTCCACCAGCGCATTGGCCACCGCGGTGGTCAGCAGGATCACCGACCACACCAGCATCCGCGCACCCGGCCGCCACCGCGCGGCACGTCCGTTCGCCATTGAATCGTCCATTCGCAAAGGGTCGTCAGCCTGACTCATCACACCATGGTAGTGCGCCCCGCCCGTCCCTTGGCGACCGCCATTGGTCACTTGGCACCCACGGCAGAGCCCTTTGGCGTGGCCGAACCTCCTGCCAGTGCGCACCGTGGAGGCTCCTGCCCTCCCTGCCCCGTCCATGCCACGCCGCCACGACATCGACGCCCTGCGCGTACTCGCCTTCGCCCTGCTCATCCTGTATCACACCGCCATGGCCTACGTGGACGGCTGGGGGTTCCATCTCAAGAGCGATCACACCGCCGAGTGGCTGCAATGGCCGATGCTGCTGGTCAACCGCTGGCGGATGCAGCTGTTGTTTCTGCTCTCGGGCATCGCCATCGCCTTGATGCGGCCGGAGACACGCATCGTGCGCTTTGCCGTGCTGCGCTCGTGGCGGTTGCTGCTGCCGCTGGTGTTCGGGATGTGGGTGGTGGTGCCGATCCAACCCTACTGCGAGGCATTGACCAACGGCCGCATCGAGCCCGGCTTCGGCGCGTTCCTGCTGCGCTACTGGCAGATGCCGGCCTGGCCGCAGGACAGCTTTGCCGGCTGGCAGCTGCGCATCACCTGGAACCACCTGTGGTACCTGGCCTACCTATGGGTCTACACGCTGGTGCTGGCCTTGCTGATGCCGGTGCTGGATACCGCTGCCGTGCATCGCGCCGTGGAGCGCTTCGCCCGTGCGCCGGCGCCGCTGCTGATCGGGGTGCCCAGCCTGCTCTCCTTCGGCTGGGTGGCCTGGCTCGATCCCCGGTTCCCGTCCACCAACCTGCTGTTCGGCGATTGGTACCAGCACGCCAAGTACGGCACGGTATTCCTGGCCGGCTACCTGCTTGCCCGCGCCACCCCGTTCTGGGCGCGCGTGGTCGAGCTGCGCCGGACCACCCTGTGGGTGGCGATCATTGCCGCGAGCTGGTACTTCGGCATCCGCCTCCTGGGGCGGGTCTTGCCGGCCGATTCGGTGCTGCGGCAGTGGCCGGACAGTGTCTGGACGCTGCAGGTGATGGCCAGCCAGTCGCTGTACCTGTGGGCCGTGCTGCTGACCCTGCTCGGCTGGGCCAAGGTGTATCTGGATCGCCCGTTCCGCTGGCTGCCGTACTGCACCGAGGCGGTGTATCCCTGGTACATCCTGCACCAGAGCCTGATCATCGCGCTGCTGTTCTGGCTTAAACCGCTGCACCTGGGGCCATGGTGGGAGCCACTGCTGGTCCTGGCCGGAACCGTGGCGGGTTGCCTGCTGCTGCACGAAGGGCTGATCCGGCGCGTTGGCTGGCTGCGTCCACTGTTCGGACTGCGCCGGGAGCCGTTATCGTTGCCGGTCACGCGGGCGGTGGCCCGGCACTGAGGAATACGGATGTTCCAGACCCATTGGCATGTATGGCTGCAGTCCTTCTTCGATGCCGCATGGATGTTGCCGCTGATGAACTTCGTCAGCGCGCTGGGCTACGAATGGGCTTACGTGCTGTTGATCGTGGTGTGCAGTTTCGGGGTGCGTCTTCGCGCGGGGCTGGGCATCATGATGGCGGTACTGCTGATGTCGATGGCCACGCACGCGATCAAGCAGGGTGCCGCCCTGCCCCGCCCCAGCGATGTCGACATCCACGTGTTGGACAAGGGCCGGCCGGACCACGCGCTGGTCGCCGATGGCGCTGCCGGATCGTTCTGGTCGTTGCCGACCGATCAGGCGATTGCCTCCCTGCGCGCGCAGCCGGATCCGGACTACGGATTCATCAGCGGTCATGTGGGGGTGGCGACGGCTGCCATGACGGCCGTGGTGCTGTGCTTCGGTATCCGCAGTGCTGGCTGGCGAATCGCGCTGCTGATCGGCTGGCCGTTGCTGATGGCGCTGTCTCGGATGTACCTGGGGCGGCATTTCCTGTCCGATGTGCTGGGCGGCTGGCTGGTCGGGATGGCCTTGGGCTGGCTTGCCTGGCAGTGCCTGCCAGCGCCCGCGCATCGCAATCGAACCCGCCACCTCATCCTCGTCACCCTCGGCATCTGCGTGACGGCAGCGGCGCTGACGACCGCGTTCGTCCCGGCAGACAGCGCGGGGCGGTATCTGGGGCTGCTGCTGGTCTTCGCCTTCCTGCACTGGCGCGGCTGGCCGCTGGATCCGTACACAGCGTGGCAGCGGATCGGGCGCGTCATGGCCGTCATCGGGCTGTATCTCGTCATCAGCCCCGTGCTGGAGGCGGTCGCCGTCGCACTGGCACTCCCCGACGCAGCGGTGGTGGAGGTGGTGTTCAATGCCATCGGCAACGCGGCGATCTTCATGGGCGGCATCGCCCTGGCGGGGTACTGGCCGCTGGCGGCGCGCAGCCTGCCACGGGCCGCCGCCGTCGAATAAACGGCGGCGGCCCTCACGGGGTCCGCTTGCGGGTGCTCACTTCACCTCGAACTCCCCGACCAGCACCGTCTCTGCGCGGTCCTTCAACCGCAGCGTGACCTGCTGGTCGCGCTGGTCGCGGCTGCCCCATCGGGTGCTCAGGCGCAGCATCAATGTGGTGGCGCCGGTGACCAGCTGCTCGCGGCTGCCGAAGTAGTTCGCTTCGATCCTGTAGATGCCCGGCTTGGCATCGCGCAACGAGAACTGCTCCGGGCCATAGCCGCCGGTGAAGTCCTGCGACATCTGCCCGCCCTGGTAGGTCAGCTGGTTGCCGTAGTAGGCGCGCTCGCCATTGGGATCGGTGACCCACAGGTCCATGTCGCTGTTGTCGCTGTCCCAGCTCAGCACCACGCGCAGGTCCACCGGCATCGCACGGCGCAGGCGTGGATCGATGGCCGAGGCGTCCACACGCTCGCGCGCGATCAGCCGGGTCAGTTCGTCCAGCGCGATCAGCGAGATGCCGTCGAACCGCCCATCCCACGGGCGCACCACGACTTCGTAGAGCGCATCCACCGCCGCCTGGTACTGCCCGGCCGCTTCCAGGGCCAGGCCCAGGTCACGGAAACTCTGCGGCTCTTCCTCGCCCATCGCCAGCACCTGGCGGAACACCGGCACCGCCAGCGCGGGCGCCTTGGCCTGCATCAGGCGATAGCCGAGCACGCGCAGCACGTGGCGGTTTTCCAGTTCCATCTCGGCGAGGTTGGAGAGCACGCGCAGGGCCAGCTCCCGCTGTCCGCTGGCCAGCAACAGATCGGCTACGTCCAGATAGAACGCGCTGCTGCCGGCGTGCTGTTCGCGCTCCTGCAGGTACAGCGGATACAGCTGCGCCGGCGTGGCATCGCGCAGGCGGCGTGCATAGGCCGAATCCGGTGCCCACGGCGCCAGCGTCAGTGTGATCTGGCCATTGTTGGCCCTGGGTGCCGATTTGGCGCGGCGCTCGGGGGTGGCCTCCGCCTCATCGGCAACCGCCGAGGCGGTCAGCTCTACACGGTCCAGCGCCATCGGCGCCGCAGGTGCCGGCGGTGGCGCGGCCATCGCCATGGCCACCGGCGCGGCGACAGCGTGCACGTCCGGCTTGGGCTGCGGCGGCGTATCTTTCGGCCAGCGGGTATTCCACCACTGCTCGCGCTCGGCGAACTGGCGGGCGATGCCATCCAGGCGGCGCTTCCGCTCGGTTGCCACGTCGGCCACCGTCAACGCATGGCGCTGGTCGTAGGCCGCGCGCAGCGGAGCCGGCGGGCGGATGCCATAGCGCAGATAGTCCTCCAGCGTCTCCAGGACCAGCAGCGATGTATCGGCCGTCACGATCCCGAACTGCCGGGCCAGCGCGTTGGCCTCCGGCGCCCCGGCGGGGTCCGCCGCCAGTGCTGCCAACCGGTCATTCGCCCACGCGTGAGCGACCAGGCCGCCGTCGACCGCACGCGCGTTCGCGACGTTGAGCGTAACCGGCTGCGGATCGCTGTCGCCACCACGCAGGGACAGCAGCACCGTCGCATCGGGACGCAGCACGCGGCCGGTGACGCGAATCCAGCCCTGCGCAGCCCGCGAGGCATCCACGTTCACGTCCTCCACGCCACGTGCCAGCACATCGGTCACTTCGGCGGGCTGCCGCAGCAGCAGCGGCATTACCGTCTCCACCTCCGCCTCGTCGCGCAGCTGCAGCAGCTGACCATGATGGGCGCTGGTCCACGCACGAAGGCGCGGCGCGTCGGTCTTCGCACCGGCGCTGCTCAATGCATACAAACGCTGATCAGGCGACAGGGTGGGCAAGGCCTGGCGGCCATAGTTGGCCAGGCCATCGCTGACCAGCAGGTACTCGCCGATCGTGCGGTTCGGCGTCCAGTCGCCCAGCGCACTGGCGCCATCATGAGGCAGCGCCAGCAGGTACTCGCGCAGCGCCGACCAGTTGCCCCGGGTGATCGGGAACTCGCGCGGCGCTTCGCTGCGGTCACGCAGCACCGTCAGCTGGACCTGGCCCGTGCCGAACGCCTGGAAATAGCGATCCAGCACGGCCAGTTCAGCCGCACGGTTACGCGTACCGGCCGAACCGGAGGCATCCCAGAGCAGACCGATGCGCGCAGGCAGGACGCGCGCGGCGGTCGGGGTGCGGACCGGCACGCTGGCCAGCAGATAGCGCTGCCCATCCTGCAGCCCGGTGACCACGTCAGTGCTGCGCGCGAGCGGCAGGCTCCACTGCAGTTGCGCAGGCAGGTCCGCGCCCCGCCCCTGCCACTGCGCCGCGTAGGCACCGGTCTTCAACGTGAACGCGAGTGGATTCACGCCCACGGGCATCGGCTGGCCGGTGCCGCTGGTCTCCAACCGCAGCGTCAGTTGCTCGGCCTGGCGTGCGAAGGACACCGGCAATGACCAGTGCAGACCCTGCGGCACAAGCGGCAGGCTGTCCCGCAGCACCAGCCGGAGACGACGCTCGCCGCGCGCGGGGATGGGATAGATGCGCAGCCGGAACTGGTTGCCGACCGTCTGTTCCAGCAGGCCCGGATCGACCTGGCGACGTTCGATCGCCTCGAAGACCTGGCGTCCCTGCGCCTTGGGTACCGGCACCGCATCGCGAAGCGTGCCATCGATATCCAGTGCGAAACCGGCCACCTGCTGGCCGTAGGCCAAGGGAAATTCCAGCTGCCCTTCCAGCACGCGCGCATTGGGATTGTGGAAGGTCAATTCGATCGTGGTTTCGCCGAGCCCTGCCACGACGCGGCTGTCGATGTGGGCCTCGGTCAACCGCACCGGCACCTCGGCACCGGCGACCTGCAGGATGGGTGGGCGTGGCGAGGGAAAACGCCGTGGCTGTGCGTGGGCGCTGGGCAGCTGCCAGCACAGCAGCGCGAGCAGACCGATACTGCGCAGTGCGAGTCCCATGTGACGCTCCTGATCCGATGACCCTCCATTGAACGCGCCGCGATCCACAACGGGGTTGAGCGGTGGCAATCGCCTGTTCCGGTCATGGACGCCTCATCCGCGCTGGGCCAAGATCGCTCTCCACGGATTGATGGACCAAGGATGCCGCATGCGCCTGTTGTTGACCGCCCCGCTGTTGATGGGGCTCGCCCTGCCCGGTTATGCCGCCGCCATCGAGGGTGTGACGTTCACCCACCACGACTGGACGCTGGCCTGCGACAACACCCGCACCTGCCGCGCCGCCGGTTATCAGGCCGATGACAATGGCGGCGACCCGGTCTCGATCCTGCTCACCCGCGCGGGCGGGCCGGATCAACCGGTCCAGGCGGAACTGATGCTCGGCCAGTACGACGACAATACCGCCACCAAGCGGCTCAGCCTGCGTATCAATGGCACCTCGCTGGGCCCGATGCAGTTCGATGCCGCCGAGGGCACCGCCACCTTTTCCGCGAAGCAGCTCGCCGCCCTGCTCGCCTCGCTGACACGCAACAGCCGCATCGAATTGACGGGTGACGATGGTGCGCGCTGGACGGTTTCCGATCAGGGCGCCTCGGCCGTGCTGTTGAAGATGGATGCGTTCCAGGGCCGCCTCGGCACACCCGGCGCGCTGATGCGCAAGGGCACGCAGGCCGAATCCTCGGTGCCGCCTGCACTGCCGGTGCCGGTGGTGCAACTGGGCAAGCCGGTGCCAACCCGCCCGGCGGACACGGCGCTCGCCGCGTCGCCCGCGCTGCGCGCCGCGCTGGCGGCGGTGACGTCGGCCGACGACTGCGAGGCGTTGGGCGCCGGCGGCAGCCTGTCACCGGACGGCGAACCCGAAGCGCTGACCGTACAGCGGCTCAGTGCCGACAAGCTGCTGGTGTCGCTGAGTTGCTGGCGCGGGGCCTACAACACCGGCGACGGCTACTGGGTGATCAATGACCGCGCGCCGTACCAGCCGCGGCTGGTCACCACGGCAGCCGTGGGGGATGAGGTGCGCACCATCCAGGAGGCGCAGAAGGGCCGTGGCCTCGGCGACTGCTGGTCCACCACCACGTGGGGCTGGACCGGCTCGCAGTTCGTGAAGACGGCCGATTCCAGCACCGGGTTGTGCCGCCTTGTTGCCGCCGGTGGCGCCTGGGAGATGCCGACGCTGGTGACCGAAGTACAGGAGTAGCGGTCGCATCTGCAATACCCGACGTCGCCGTGACCGACCCTGACTGACCAGAGGGAACCGAATCGTACTCGTTGCATGGCCGTCGCGCTCGCCAGCAGGGACACTGTGAACCTCCGCACAGGACCCCCACGATGCGCCTGCTCGCCAACCAGCCGACCCTTGCCCTGCTGCTCTGCTTTCTTTCTTCGCCTACTGCTCTGGCTGCCCCGCCCATCAAAGGCATCGCCGTTGACCACGGTGATTGGACTCTGGCCTGCGACAACACCCGGACATGCCGTACCGCAGGTTATCAGCCTGACGATGGCGAGCATGCACCGGTATCGGTGCTGCTGACCCGGCGGGCGGGCCCGGACCAGCGGGTGAAGGCCGAGCTCATGCTTGGCCAGCTCGGCGAAATCAAGCTGCCCCTGCGGCTGTCGCTGCAGATCGACGACGCCAGGTTGGGCCCGCTGAGGTACAACGCGGCCGATGGCACCGCCACGTTGTTGCCGGCGCAGGTCAGCGCCATGCTCGCGGCACTGATGGGCAACAGCCGCATCGCGCTGATCGGCGACGACGGCAGACGCTGGACGCTGTCTGGTCGCGGCGCTTCGGCGGTGCTGTTGAAGATGGATGAATTCCAGGGACGGATCGGCACGCCCGGCGCGCTCGTGCGGAAAGGCACGAAAGCCGAGAGCACGGTACTGCCCGCCGTGTCGATGCCAATCATTAAACTGACCAACATAGTCGCCACGCGGCCGGCTGACAAAGCGCTGGCCTCGTCGGCCGCGCTGCGCGAAGCGTTGATTGCAACCGTCTCGGCCGACGATTGCGAAGCCCTGCAACCGACATGGAACGACACCTCCAATGAAGGCCCTCAAGAAATGAAGGTGCAGCGTCTGAGCGCAGACAAGCTGCTGGTATCGCATCTGTGCTGGCGGGGCGCCTACAACAGGGGGACGGATATTGGGTGATCAACGACCGCCCCCCGTACCGCCCCAGGCTGGTCACTAACTCGGGCAGCGGCGACAACGTGCGCTCCATCGAAGAATGGCACAGGGGCCGCGGCCTGGCCGACTGCATTTACTCCACTACATGGAGCTGGACCGGCACCCGCTTCGTACAGACAGCGATGGCCAGTTCTGGACTGTGCCGATCAATCACGCTTGGCGGCCCATGGAATCTGCCGACCCTGGTGACCAGGGTGCAGCAGTAAGATGCGCGGCTGTTCATTTCCTTGCGGTCGAGGACCGATCAGCTGTGGGGCGCAACAACCACTGCCACGAACGCCCGCTGGAAACCCTCCAAACGCGCGTGCGGCAGGCCCAGGGCAACGGGGTTGCCGCCACGCGGAAGGATGCGCCGGTCATGTACGCCTCAGCGCGGGTGGGCAAAGATCACGCTCCCAAGCCCTCATGCTCCAAGGATGCCGCATGCGTTCGTTGCCTCCCAGCCGCTTGATGTTCGTCCCCCTGCTGCTGGCCGGCGCAGTGCCCGTCCAAGCCGCCGATGCGCTCACCGGCATGCGGTTCGATCACCACGACTGGACCATCGCCTGCGACAACACTCGCACCTGCCGTGCAGCCGGCTACCAAGCTGACAATGGCGACCGGGAGCCGCTTTCGGTGCTGCTTACCCGGGCGGGCGGCCCGAACCAGGCGGTCACCGCCGAACTGATGCTGGGCGTGTACGACGAAAGCACGCCGCCGGTTAAGCCGCGCCTGCGCATCAACGGGCAGGATCTGGGCGCGGTAGCTGAGACCGGTGCCGGGCCGTTGAGTGCCGCACAGACCGCCGCCCTGCTCAAAGCGCTGACCCGCGACAGCACGATCCTCGTCGTGAGCGCCGATAAACGCCAGTGGCAGCTCTCAGACCGTGGCGCCTCGGCGGTACTGCTGAAGATGGACGAGTTCCAGGGCAGGCTCCACACGCCCGGGGCGCTGCTGCGCAAGGGCAATCGCCCCGAGGCGACGGTGCTGCCGGCGGTGCCGGTGCCCGTGGTCAGGCAGGCCGCCCTGGTCGCTACGCGTCCCGGCGATGCCGCGCTGGCCGGAAGTGCGGCACTGCGCGCGGCCCTGAAAACCTCCCTGGCACCGGACGCCTGCGATGTCCTGGTGAGCGGCGAGCGCGTCGAACCGCTGACGGTACGCCGCCTCAGCGCGGACAAGCTGCTTGTTTCCACGCAGTGCTGGATGGGTGCCTACAACGTGGGCGAGGGCTACTGGGTCACCAACGATCGTGCGCCGTTCAACCCGCAACTGGTGACCACGAGCGGCAGCGATGAAGACGAAGGCAGCATACACGCCGCGCACAAGATCCGCGGCCTGGGTGACTGCTGGTCGAGCGACAGCTGGACCTGGGATGGCCGCCGGTTCGTACATACCGCCGATGCCACCACCGGGATGTGCCGGCTGGTCGCGGCCGGCGGCGCCTGGGACATGCCGATCCTGGTGACCCGGGTCGTCAAGTAAGTCGCGCCCGCGTGGAACGGCGGGCTCAGGCGTCGGCATAGAGCATTGGAACGACCCCCTTCCCGTCGCTCGGCTCTGTGTGCCACCGAGCAGGTGGAGCTGCAGGAACGATGCCCCGACCTGTTCTTCGACGAACGCGACCACCCTCTGACCGTACGCAGATTAAGCGGCAGCAAACTGCTGGTTTCCGCCCAATGCTGGACAAGTGGGCAAAACGCAGGGTTCGGCTATTGGATGGTCAACCACCGCGCGCCCTATCAGGCTGCTCTGGTCACTATATCGGCCGACGAAAGTATTGGGGCAAGCCACATTTTTGCATCACAGAGGAATGTTGCTGGCGACTGTTTATCGGCTAAGAGCTGGGCGTGGGATGGCAAGGATTTTGTCCCCACATCGGCGTTGACTACCGGCCTGTGCCGCCTTGTCACCCTTGGCGGACCATGGCAGATGCCGACACTGGTGACCCGTGTGCTGAAGTAAGTGCCTCGTCTGCCCGCTGCCCTGTCATCGGGCAGTGGTCAGCCCGTGCCAGGGAATCACCTTGGCGGACGCGGCATCCTGAAAGGGAAGGTCTGGCTTAGCAGCTGCTCCAACGAGTCATACAACAACTCGGTTTCTCCAGTCTCGTGGAGATACAGATGAAGTACCCCTTCGGCTGTCATCAAAACCGGGTTGCCGGTCCCGTCATCCGATATGACGTAGGCGTCGCGCCACTGTTCTCCGGCACTTTCCAGATAGTTGTCTCGAAACCGCTCGGTCAGCTCAGTGACTGTTTCATTGCCGATAAGAGAGCCATTGTTGAAAGCGTGGATCTCGATACCGCCAAATGCACCCCCAAACGCCTTGATGAACTGGATGTAGTCAGCATTGAACTTGACACCAAGTGTCTGTTCCGCGGTCTCGATCTCAGAATCGGTGGCAGGCAAGCCATAAAGATCCCCGTCCCCCGTCATGATATCCAGGGTGATCATGTCCATTAACTGGTGATCCACTTTGAACGCACTCGATTCCGCTTTCGTTGGTTCAGATCCTAATTGGTCCAGCACAGCAAGTACTGCCGCGCTGCGCCAGAAGTTAACGCAATCGGCACGGACGTTCGGCGCTCCCCCCTGAAGTCAGAGAACGGGCATGCGCCTCACGCATCCGCGCAGTGCTCCACAATCAACTGGATCGCCCCACCGCCCCGGTAATCATCGCTGACCAGCCGGTAGGCGATATGGACATGGTTGGCCGGCGCATTGCCGGTCCAGCCGCTGAAGTGGATGGCGCTGATCGGCTCGGCACGGCCGGGCACGCGCAGGCTCAGCTTGAGGTGTTTCTCTTTGAGCACCTGCCAGCGGGCTACCTGGAAGTGACCATCGAACAACGGCTCCGGGAAACCCTGCCCCCACGGCCCGGCCAGGCGCAGCGCCTCGGCATGGGCGAAATCCAGCTCCTGCGGCAGCAGCTCGCCGTCGGTGATCAGCAGCTGCTGCAGCGAGAGCGGGTCCAGCGTACGTTCCACCACCTCCACGAAGGCCTGCTCGAAGGCGGCCAGCTGCGCGTGCGGCAGGCTCAGGCCGGCGGCCATCGCATGCCCACCGAACTTGTCGATCAGGCCCGGGTGCGCCGCGTTGACCAGTGCCAGCGCGTCACGGATATGGAAGCCGGGGATCGAGCGCGCCGAGCCACGCAGCGAATCGCCACCTGGCTCTGAAGGCGCAAACGCAATCACCGGCCGATGCAGGCGATCTTTCATCTTCGACGCCACCAGCCCCACCACCCCCGGATGCCACTCGGCGTCGAACAGGCAGGCCGCAACCGGGCGCACGCCTTCGGCACTCAACACCGCACGGGACACGGCCAGTTCGGCGTCGTCGGTCATCAGCTGCTGAACCGCACGGCGCTCCGTATTGATCGATTCCAGCGTCGTGGCGATCTCACGCGCATGGGCGCGGTCTTCGGTGAGCAGCAGTTCGATGCCCAGCGCCATGTCTTCCAGCCGGCCGGCCGCATTCAAACGTGGGCCCAGCGCAAAACCGATGTCGCTGCCGGTCAGCCGCGAGGCATCGCGCCCGCTGGCTTCGATCAGCGCCTGCAGGCCAACGCAGCCCTTGCCGCTGCGCAGCCGGCGCAGGCCAGCCGAGACGAGGGCGCGGTTGTTGTCATCCAGCGCCACCAGATCGGCGACGGTACCGACCGCGACCAGGTCGAGCAGGGTCAGCAGGTCCGGCTCCGGGGCCGTGGCGTACGCGCCCTGCTCGCGCAGGTGGCGGCGCAGCGCCATCAATACATAGAAGATCACCCCGACGCCGGCCAACGCCTTGCTCGGGAACGCATCGCCGCTGATGTTGGGGTCGACGATCGCGTCGGCCGGCGGCAGGTGCTCGCCTGGCAGATGGTGATCGGTCACCAGTACCTTCCAGCCCAGCGCCTTGGCCGCGTTGACGCCGGCGTGGCAGGCGATGCCATGGTCGACCGTGACCAGCAGCCCGGGATTGAGCGGGGCCAGTTCGGCCACCAGTGACGGCGACAGCCCATAGCCGTGCAGCATGCGGTTGGGCACGGCATGCACCACATCGCGCGCGCCGAGCATGCGCAGGCCGCGCACGCCAACCGCACAGGCCGTGGCGCCGTCGCAGTCGAAATCACCGACGATCAGGATGCGTTCGTTGTTGGCGATCGCATCGGCCAGCAGCGTTACCGCAGCCTGCATGCTGCCGAGCAGGTCCGGCGCATGCAGCTGGGCCAGTTTCGGCTGGGCCTGTGCGGCATCCGTGACGCCGCGGGCGGCATACAGGCGCTGCAGCAACGGCAACATGGACGAGGGCCACTCGCTGACGGCGGCGGCAGGACGGCGCTGGATACGGGGTGCTTCAGACTGGGTCAAAACAGGCTCGATCAATGACGTGCGCGCCCATGATACCGCCCTGGTACCGGTAGAGCCGACCGCTGGCCGGCTGCCGTTCGACGCACTCAGAGCGCGTGCAGTTGCACCGGCTTCTTCCAGAACCGCCAGCGCTGGGCCTTGTCGATCTCCACGCGGGTGCCGTCCTCGAAATCCAGCACCAGCCGCTTCAACTCCCCGCGTGCGATCGCCGCCAGCAACGGGCGGATCGCATCATTGCCCAGCTGTTCCAGCGAACGCAGCTGGCGCAGGTCCACCAGGGCATCCACGGTCTGCTCGCCGTCGGCCTGCAGGCCCGCGGCCTTGGCCAGTGCCTGCAGCAGCGCATCGCGGCTGCGGACCTGGGCATGCGCGGTGGTCACACGTTCGGGCAGCTCACCGCCACCCCAGAACCACAGCGAATTGATCGCGCGCTTGCCCTCGCTCACGCGCTGCTGGTTCCACCCATGCTGGTGCAGCACCACCTGCGCTTCGGTCAGCAGGGCGCGCCAGCGGCGGCCGGCATCGCCTTCGGGCAGATGGGCGAACAGATCATCGCCGAGCACTTCATCCGGCTCGGCAAAGGCTGGCAGGGTCGTGCCCGGCGGAAGACGCAGGTACCAGCGCGACGGCACCGGGGCATCCAGCACGAAACCGAACCCGGCAAACAACGGCTGCAACGCCGGCAGCAGGTGCATGACATCGGCCAGGTCGGGGCGCAGGGTATCCCCGTGCCCCATCAGGCGGGCGCCGTGCATGTCCGGCACCACGTTCGCCGGATCGGCCCGCAGCCAGACCGCGCCGCCGGCATCGCCAACATCGAGCTGGCGGGTCAGGGCTGCGGCCGACCACGCGTCCGGCTGCGTCTGGAAATGCCGACGCAGCTGGGCGCGCTCGCCCGCATCGGCACTGCGGCGTTCGGCACGCCCCAGCGCCTTGGCGACGTCATCGGGCAGCGGCGCCGCCGGAAACCGACTGCGCGCCGGCAGCAACAACGTCGCCGTGGCCATCGCGGTCAGTCCAGGTACTGGACGCTGACGATTTCGTACTCGCGCTGGCCGGCCGGCGCGTCGATGGTGACCGCATCGCCTTCCAGCTTGCCGATCAGGGCACGCGCCAGCGGCGAGGAGATCGCGATCAGGCCCAGCTTGATGTCCGCTTCCAGGTCGCCAACGATCTGGTAGCGCTTTTCTTCATCACTCTCCACGTCCGACAACTCGACCGTGGCGCCGAACACCACCTTGCTGCCGGCGTTGAGCTTGGTGATGTCGATGATCTCGGCATGCGAAAGCTCGCCTTCCAGCTGCTTGATGCGGCCTTCGATGAAGCCCTGCTCTTCGCGCGCGGCGTGGTACTCGGCGTTCTCCTTGAGATCGCCGTGCTCACGGGCCTCGGCGATCGCCGCGATGACCTTCGGGCGCTTGACCGACTTCAGGTGGTCAAGCTCTTCGCGCAGACGCTGCGCGCCCTTCAGGGTGATCGGTGCTCTCATGCGTTCAACTCCTTGTGCAGTTCCTGCAGCGACCAGACCGGGCCGGTCCCGCGGAATTCCAGTGATTGCACCAGCGCCTTGGCGCCGGCAATGGTGGTCGAATAGGTGACGCGATGCTGCAGCGCCTCGCGACGGATCGAGAACGAGTCGTTGATCGCCGCGCGACCTTCGGTCGTGTTGACGATGTAGACGATCTCGCCGTTCTTGATCGAATCGACGATGTGCGGACGGCCTTCGACGACCTTGTTGACGATCTCGCAGTCCATGCCGTGCTGCTGCAGCCACGCGGCGGTGCCACGGGTGGCGACCAGGGTGTAGCCACGCTCGAGCAGGGCCTGGGCCACCGGCAGGACGCGCTTCTTGTCCGGATCACGGACCGAGACGAAGGCCTTGCCCAGCGGCGGGGCCTTGATGCCACCGGCTTCCTGCGCACGCGCGAAGGCGGCGCTGAAGCTGCGGCCCACGCCCATCACCTCACCGGTGGAGCGCATCTCCGGCCCGAGGATCGGGTCGACGCCCTGGAACTTGGCGAACGGGAAGATCGCTTCCTTGACCGAGTAGTAGCCCGGCACGATTTCCTTGGTGGCGCCCTGCTCGGCCAGCGTCTTGCCGGCCATGCAGCGCGCGGCGATCTTGGCCAGCGGCATGCCGGTGGCCTTGGAGACGAACGGCACGGTGCGCGAGGCACGCGGGTTCACTTCCAGCAGGTAGACGATGTCTTCGCCGTTCTCGCCGGCCTGGATGGCGAACTGGGTGTTCATCAAGCCGACCACGTTCAGGGCCTTGGCCAGCTCCACCACCTGGCGGCGCAGCTCGGCCTGGGTTTCAGCTGACAGCGAGTACGGCGGCAGCGAGCAGGACGAATCGCCCGAATGCACGCCGGCTTCTTCGATGTGCTCCATCACGCCGCCGATCAGTACGTTGCCGTCCTTGTCGGCAATGATGTCCACGTCCACTTCCACGGCATTGTCCAGGAAGCGGTCCAGCAGCACCGGCGAATCGTTGGAGACCTTCACCGCGTCGCGGACGTAGCGGGCCAGGTCGGATTCACCGTAGACGATTTCCATCGCGCGGCCGCCCAGCACGTAGCTCGGGCGCACCACCAGCGGGTAGCCGATCTCGCGGGCCAGCAGCAGCGCTTCCTGGTCGTTGCGGGCGATGCGGTTCGGCGGCTGCTTCAGGCCGAGCTTCTCCACCAGCTGCTGGAAACGCTCGCGGTCTTCGGCCAGATCGATGGAGTCCGGCGAGGTGCCGATCACCGGCACGCCGTTGGCTTCCAGCGCGCGCGCCAGCTTCAGCGGGGTCTGGCCGCCGTACTGCACGATCACGCCCTTGGGCTGTTCCAGCTCGACGATCTCCAGCACGTCTTCCAGCGTCAGCGGCTCGAAGTACAGGCGGTCGGAGGTGTCGTAATCGGTGGAGACGGTTTCCGGGTTGCAGTTGACCATGATGGTTTCGAAGCCATCATCGCGCAGCGCCAGCGCGGCGTGCACGCAGCAGTAGTCGAACTCGATGCCCTGGCCGATGCGGTTCGGACCGCCGCCCAGGATCATGATCTTGTCGCGGTTGCTCGGGGCCGCTTCGCACTCGTCCTCGTAGGTCGAGTACAGGTAGGCGGTGCTGGTGGCGAACTCGGCGGCGCAGGAATCCACGCGCTTGTACACCGGGCGCACCTTGTGGGCACGACGCAGCGCGCGCACGGCCGCCTCGTTGGTGCCGGTCAGTTCGGCCAGGCGGGCGTCGGAGAAACCGGCGCGCTTGAGCTTGCGCAGGCGTGCGGCATCCAGTGCATCGATGCCGTCGGCGGCCACCTCGGCCTCGGCCTGGATGATCTCTTCGATCTGGTCCAGGAACCACGGGTCGATGTGCGACAGCGCGAAGACCTCTTCCACGCTGAAGCCGGCGCGGAACGCATCACCCACGAAGAACAGGCGCTCCGGGCCCGGGGCCTTCAGCTCGCGCTTGAGGGTGGTGATGTCGTCTTCGTTGGCCAGGTCCAGGCCGGTCGGGTCCAGCCCGATCTTGCCGGTTTCCAGGCCACGCAGCGCCTTCTGCAGCGACTCCTGGAAGGTGCGGCCCATCGCCATCACCTCGCCCACCGACTTCATCTGGGTGGTCAGGCGTGCGTCGGCGGCCGGGAACTTCTCGAAGGCGAAGCGCGGGATCTTGGTGACGACATAGTCGATCGACGGCTCGAACGAGGCCGGGGTCAGGCCACCGGTGATCTCGTTCTTCAATTCGTCCAGGGTGTAACCCACGGCCAGCTTGGCCGCGACCTTGGCGATCGGGAAGCCGGTGGCCTTGGAGGCCAGCGCCGAGGAGCGCGACACACGCGGGTTCATTTCGATCACCACCACGCGGCCGGTGGTCGGGCTGATGCCGAACTGCACGTTCGAACCGCCGGTGTCCACGCCGATCTTGCGCAGCACGGCGATGGAGGCATCGCGCAGGCGCTGGTATTCCTTGTCGGTCAGGGTCTGGGCCGGGGCCACGGTGATCGAGTCACCGGTGTGCACGCCCATCGGGTCCAGGTTCTCGATCGAGCAGACGATGATGCAGTTGTCGGCGGTGTCGCGCACCACCTCCATCTCGAATTCCTTCCAGCCCAGCACCGACTCTTCCACCAGCACTTCGGTGGTCGGCGACAGCTCCAGGCCGCGGGTCACGATATCGACCAGCTCTTCGCGGTTGTAGGCGATGCCGCCACCGCTGCCGCCCAGGGTGAAGCTGGGGCGGATGATGGTCGGGTAGCCGACGCGGGTCTGGATCTCGATCGCTTCTTCCAGCGTGTGCGCCACCGCCGCCGACGGGCACTCCAGGCCGATCTCACCCATCGCCACGCGGAACAGCTCGCGGTCTTCGGCCATGCGGATGGCGTCGCGCTTGGCGCCGATCAGCTCGACGTTGTACTTCTCCAGCACGCCGTTGTCGGCCAGGTCCAGCGCGCAGTTCAGCGCGGTCTGGCCACCCATGGTCGGCAGCAGCGCATCGGGCTTTTCCTTGGCGATGATCTTCTCGACCGTCTGCCAGTTGATCGGCTCGATGTAGACGGCGTCGGCCATCTCCGGGTCGGTCATGATCGTGGCCGGATTGCTGTTGACCAGCACCACGCGGTAACCCTCGTCGCGCAGTGCCTTGCAGGCCTGCGCGCCAGAGTAGTCGAACTCACAGGCCTGGCCGATGACGATCGGGCCAGCACCGATGATGAGGATGGTTTTAAGGTCAGTGCGCTTGGGCATTGTCTTCTCTAAGTCTGGACAGCGAGGCAGATGGGGGTGATCGCACGCTGTCGATCAGGAAATATCGTCGGGGTTCAGCGCGATCCGGCACTGGTCCTGCAGTCCTTTGGCCAGCTGCACGCCGATGTCGTCGGGCAGCTCCGATTCGATGTCGAGCGTGGCGATGAAGCGGGTGTAGGCCGGGCTGGCCAGGAACGCAGCCACTTCGGCGCGCTCGGCTTCACTCAGATCCACGTTGGACTTTTCGGCGATCGTCGATGGATTCGCAGCGGCGAAGGCCGAGGAGAGGCTCTTGCCCCCGGGGGTGCCCAGGAAGCGCGACCACTCCGCGATCACCTCGTCGCCGTCGTTGCCGAGGCCGGAGATCACCGAACGACGGAACTGTGCGTCGAGCAGACTCTTGATCGGCGCATGCGCGCACTGGCGATCGGTCTCGGGCAGCGCATTGAGCGCGGGCACGTTGTCGACCATCAGCTTGGCCATGTCCGTACCCAGCGTGCCCAGGCCCAGCGACTGGACCACCGCCCGCACCTCCGCATCCGTGGCCGGTGCGGCCTGGGCCACACCGGTGAAGCACAACAGCGACAGCAGCAGCACGGGGCTGCGCATCACGCCTTGGCCTCGGCCATCAGGGTCACGAAGCGGTCGAACAGCGGACCGACGTCATGCGGGCCCGGCGAGGCTTCCGGATGGCCCTGGAACGAGAACGCCGGCACGTCGGTGCGGGCGATGCCCTGGTTGGTGCCGTCGAACAGCGAGCGGTGGGTCACGCGCAGGGTGGCCGGCAGCGAGGCTTCATCCACCGCGAAGCCATGGTTCTGCGAGGTGATCATCACGCGGCCACCGTCCAGGTCCTGGACCGGGTGGTTGGCGCCGTGATGGCCGTGGCCCATCTTGACCGTCTTCGCACCGGAGGCCAGCGCCAGCAGCTGGTGACCCAGGCAGATGCCGAAGGTCGGCACCTTCTTCTCGAGGAAGGTCTTGATGGCGGCGATCGCGTAATCGCACGGTTCCGGGTCGCCCGGGCCGTTGGAGAGGAACACGCCGTCCGGGTTCATCGCCAGCACTTCGGCGGCCGGGGTCTGCGCCGGCACCACGGTCAGCTCGCAGCCGCGTTCGGCCAGCATGCGCAGGATGTTGAGCTTGGCGCCGAAGTCATAGGCCACCACCTTGAAGCGCGGTGCGGCGTTGACGAAGGCGTTGCTGTCCAGATCCAGCTGGCCCTCGGTCCAGGTGTAGCGCTTGTCGGTGCTGACCACTTTGGCCAGATCCATGCCCTTCAGGCCGGGGAACGTGCGGGCCGCTTCAAGCGCCGTTTCCACGCTCAGGCCTTCGCCGGCCATCAGCGCACCGTTCTGGGCGCCGCGCTCGCGCAGGATGCGCGTCAGCTTGCGGGTATCGATCCCGGAGATGGCGACCACGCCGCGCTGGATCAGCCAATCCTGCAGCGACACCTGGCTGCGCCAGTTGCTCGGGCGGCGCGGCACATCGCGCACGATCAGGCCGGCCGACCACACCTTGGCCGCTTCATCGTCCTGGTCGGTCATGCCGGTATTGCCGATATGCGGGTAGGTCAGCGTGACCATCTGCCGGGCGTAGGAAGGATCGGTCAACACTTCCTGATAGCCGGTCATGGCGGTGTTGAACACCACCTCACCAACGGACAGGCCGGGCGCGCCTACGGATTCGCCCTCGAATACGGTGCCGTCTTCGAGGACGAGGATTGCGGCTTGGGTCACGGAAATCTCACTTTGGCTACCGAGGGGTCGCCGAAGTCACGCCTGCGCTTCACGAAAAAGCGGCTGCAAAAAAGCGCGGACTGCGGTTCTGGACCGGTCCGGCTGTCGTGATTCGGCGAGCGGGAATTGTAAAGGGAAGCCGGGTTCGACGCCAGTATCCGCGTGCAATTGCCCTATTCAGCCCGACAGAGGGCATGGCGCCGGTTCAGGCGCCTGCCCCAGCTGGCCGCGCGGGCCCCATTCAGACGGCGGGTGGCGGGCTGGCGCCATCCAGCAGGTCGCGGACCCGATAGCTGCCCGGGGCGCGGCCCGGCAGCTGGGCGGCGGCAAACAGCGCGCCGCGGGCGAAGATGTCGCGGTTGGTGGCGCGGTGGGTCAGCTCGATGCGCTCGCCCAGCCCGGTGAACTGCACCAGGTGCTCGCCCACGATGTCCCCGGCACGCAGGCTGGCGTAGTGCGGGTGCGCCCCGCCCTTCTCCGCCGCGGCGCCCAGGGTCAGGGCGGTACCGGAAGGCGCATCCTTCTTCTGGGTGTGGTGGGATTCGACGATATCGCAGTCCCAGCCGGCCAGCGCCGCTGCGGCCCGCTCCACCAGTTCATCCAGCACCGCCACGCCCAGGCTGAAGTTCGAGGCCCAGACCAGTGGAATCCGGCCCGCCGCCTGGATCAGTGCCTGGCGCTGCGTCTCGCTGATGCCGGTGGTGCCGGACACGAAGCCGGCACCACGCTCCACGCACAGCGCCAGCACCGGATCAAAGCCCTCGGGCAGGCTGAAATCGATGGCGACATCGAACTGGGGCGCGCCGGCCAGCTCGCTGCTGGCGAAATGCGGCACGCCGTCCACCACGCGCTGGGCCGGCGAGCGGCGGGTGACCGCGGCCACGACCTGCAGGGCGGGGTTATCGGCGGCAAGACGGAGCAGCGCCTGGCCCATGCGGCCGGAGGCACCGTGGATGAGCAAACGTAGGGGAGTGGTAGTCATGCCAGCAGGCTAGCGGGTGGTGGTGAGGCTGCACAAGAGGTTTTGGCGTGGCCCTGCCCTGGCGGCTCAGTGCTGCTTCGGTGGCGTCGGCCCACAACTGTCGCAGCCGCCACACGCACCACCGCCACCCGTGGCAGGTGGCGCGATCTTCCGGCCCAGCGCCTGCAGCCAGGCGGCGCGCTGCGGCTTCACCAGCCCCAGCGCGATCGCCCCGCGCGCCTTGCGCACGGTGCCGGGGAACTGCTTCTTCATCACCACCCACGCGCTGACCAGCACGGCCAGCGCGATCACGGCGTACTGCAGCAGCAGGCCGGTCTCCATCAGCCGCCGCCCAGTGCCACGGTCACCTGGTAGGTGATCAGCGAGGCGATGTAGGCGGCTGCGAACAGGTAGAACGTGGCGAAGCCCATCTGCTTCCACGAGTTGGTTTCGCGCTTGATCGTGGCCAGCGTCGAAATGCACATCGGCGCGTAGATGTACCAGACGAGCAGCGACAGCGCGGTGGCCAGCGACCAGCCATCGCTGATCAGCGGAGTCAGCGCCTGGCTGGCCGCATCGTCATCGGCGGCCGACAGCGCATACACCGTGGCCAGCGAGGCGACCGCGACTTCACGCGCGGCCAGGCCTGGAATCAGCGCGATGCAGATCTGCCAGTTGAACCCCAGCGGCGCGAAGAACACCGCCATCGCATGGCCGATCTGACCGGCGAAGCTGTAGTCAATCGCCGGCATGGTCGCGTTCTCGGGCGCGCCCGGGAAGGACAGCAGGAACCACAGCAGGATGGTCAGCGCCAGGATGATGCCGCCCACGCGCTTGAGGAAGATCATGCCGCGCTCGTACAGGCCCACCGCCAGATCGCGCGGGTGCGGGATGCGGTAGGACGGCAGTTCCAGCATCAACGGATGCTCGCTCTTGTCGCGGCGCCACTTCTTCATGGTCCAGGACATCAGCAGCGCGCTGAGAATGCCGGCCGCATACAACCCGAACAGCACCAGGCCCTGCTGGTTGAACACGCCCCAGATCTGCTTCTGCGGGATGAAGGCGCCGATCAGCAGCGCATACACCGGCAGGCGCGCCGAACAGGTCATCAGCGGCGCGACCAGGATCGTGGCCAGCCGGTCGCGCGGGTCCTGGATGCTGCGGGTGGACATGATGCCCGGCACCGCGCAGGCGAAGCTGGACAGCAACGGGATGAACGAACGGCCGGACAGGCCGGCCGCCGCCATCATGCGGTCCAGCAGGAAGGCCGCGCGCGGCAGGTAACCGGACTCTTCCAGCGCCAGGATGAAGGCGAACAGGATCAGGATCTGCGGCAGGAACACGATCACCCCGCCGACGCCGGCGATGATGCCGTCGGTGAGCAGGCTGTTGAGCGGGCCCTCGGGCAGCGCGCCGCCGATCCAGCCCCCCAGCGCGGCCGTGCCGGCCTCGATCAGGTCCATCACCGGCGTGGCCCAGGCATACACCGCCTGGAAGATCAGGAACATCACCACCGCCAGGGTCAGCAGCCCGAACACCGGGTGCAGCAGCCAGCGGTCCAGCGCGTCGTCGATCTTCGCCGTCCGCGTCGGCATGCTGACCGAGGCGGCGAGGATGTCGCGCACCTGGGCGTGGTAGTCGGCCTGCGCCGCGGGCACCGCCACCGGGGCCTGCAGGTGCGGCACCATCGCATCCAGGCGCTCCACCAGCCTGGCCGCGCCGTTGCGGCGCACCGCCACGGTCTCGACCACCGGCACGCCCAGCGCCTGTTCCAGCGCCTGGACGTCGATCTTGATGCCACGGCGCTCGGCCGCATCGACCATGTTCAGCGCCACGATCATCGGCTTGCCCAGCTCGCGCAGTTCCAGCGCGAAGCGCAGGTGCAGGCGCAGGTTGGTCGCATCGATCACGCACAGCAGCACGTCCGGGGCGGCCTCGCCCGGGTAGAAGCCCCGGCACAGGTCCCGGGTGATCGCCTCGTCCAGGCTGGCCGGCTGCAGGCTGTAGGCGCCCGGCAGATCAAGGACGGCGAATTCGCGGCCGGACGGCGCGCGCAGGCGGCCTTCCTTGCGCTCCACGGTTACGCCGGTGTAATTGGCTACTTTCTGGCGGCTGCCTGTCAGCTGGTTGAACAGCGCGGTCTTGCCGCTGTTCGGATTGCCGACCAGGGCGATGCGCAGGGCGTTGGCGGCAGCGCTCATGCGCGGGCCTCCTGGCCCTGCAGCGCAGTGACCACGATGCGGGCGGCCTCACTGCGGCGCAGCGCGAAGCGCGTGAACCCGACCTGCACCAGCAGCGGCTCGGCGCCGACCGGACCACGGGCTACCAGACGGACCTCTTCCCCTTTGACGAAGCCAAGCTCCTTCAGGCGGCGGGCGATCGCATCGTTTGCGTGTAGTTCCTGCACGGACTCCACCAGGGCGGAGCTGTACAGCGCCAGATCGGACAACGTCACGGAGCGCCTTCTCGATGATAGGAATGGTTATCAATTCTACCATCGCCGCGCCGCGTCATTGCCCGTGACCAACGGCCCGCTATGATCTGTACATGTATGGAGTAAACCCGCCCATGAGTGACGCATTACGGATTGAACGCAGCGCCTCGGTGCTGACCCTGTGGCTGAACCGCCCGACCCTGCACAATGCCTTCGACGCCTCGTTGATCGCCCAGCTGACCGCCGCACTGGAGGCCGCCGGACGCGACGACCATGTCCGCGCGGTGGTGCTGGCCGGGGAAGGCGCCTCCTTCTCGGCGGGTGCGGACATGCAGTGGATGCGTGGCATGGCCGCCGCCAGCGAGGAGGACAACCGCCAGGATTCGCTCGCCCTGGCCCGCCTGATGCGGACCCTGGACGAGCTGCCCAAGCCGACCATCGCCCGCGTGCAGGGTGCCGCCTTCGGTGGCGGGGTCGGCCTGGTGGCCTGCTGCGATATCGCCATCGCCAGCACCAGCGCCCGCTTCGGCCTGACCGAAAGCCGCCTGGGCCTGCTGCCGGCGGTGATCTCGCCCTATGTCATTGACGCGATCGGCCCGCGCCAGGCCCGCCGCTGGTTTGCCACCGGCGAGCATTTCGACGCCGAAACCGCCCTGCGCATCGGTCTGGTGCACCAGCTGATCGAGCCGGAACGGATCGACGAGGCCGTCCAGCGTCAGCTCGGCCTGCTCGACAAGGCCGGCCCGGTGGCCTCGGCCTCGGCCAAGGACCTGGTCCGGCGGGTGGCGCTGGGCCGCGACCGGGACGCCACCGACCGCGACAACGCGGCGCTGATCGCCCGCCTGCGGGTCTCGGCCGAAGGCCAGGAAGGCCTCGGGGCCTTCCTCGACAAGCGTTCCCCGCATTGGGTCACCCAGGACTGAGGACAGCGTCATGCTCGACCATATAGGCATCCGCTGCGCCGACTTCGGGCGCAGCCTGGCGTTCTTCCAGCAGGCCCTGGCGCCGCTGGGCATCACCGTGGTGATGCAGGTCTCGGCCGCCCAGACCGGCGAGCATGACCACGCCGGCTTCGGCCGTAGCGGTAAACCGGACTTCTGGATCAGCAACGCCCCCGGCGCCCATGGCGGCGTGCACCTGGCCTTCAGCGCGACCCGGCGGGCCGACGTGGACGCCTTCCACCGTGCGGCACTGGCGGCCGGTGGCACCGACAATGGCGCCCCGGGCATCCGCGAGCATTACCACCCCGATTATTACGGGGCGTTCGTGCTCGATCCGGACGGCAACAACATCGAAGCGGTCTGCCACCACCCCGGCTGACCGCGCACGCCGGCGGGATGGCCGCTTTGTCGCCCATCCCGCGTATCCCCTTTTCGTGGCCCGCCGGGGAACGTGGGCCGCCATTCGCCTGACAGGAATCTCCGTGACCTCTACCCCACCCCGCCCCCTGCTGGTCGTCCGTCGCTCCGTTCGCGGAGGGCCGGCACATGGATGACTTCGTCCGCATCGTCGAGGTCGGCCCGCGCGACGGGCTGCAGAACGAAGCCCAGCCGGTGGCCACCGCCGACAAGATCGAACTGATCCGCCAGCTCTCGCTGACCGGGCTGCGCACCATCGAGGCGACCAGTTTCGTCAGCCCGCGCTGGGTGCCGCAACTGGCCGACGCCGCCGAGGTGTACACCGGCATCGAGCGCCGCCCGGGCATCGATTACCCGGTGCTGGTCCCCAACGAACAGGGCTATGACCGCGCACGCGCGGTGGGCGTGCAGGAAGTGGCGGTGTTCACGGCCGCCTCGGAAACCTTCAACCGCACCAACACCAATGCCGGCATCGACGAATCGCTGGCCCGTTTTGCACCGATCCTGGAGCGGGCCAAGGCCGACGGGGTGAAGGTGCGGGGCTACGTCTCCACCGTGCTTGGCTGCCCCTACCAGGGCGAGGTCGCGGTGAGCGAGGTGGTGCGTGTCGCGCGCGCGCTGTACGAGATGGGCTGTTACGAAATCTCGCTCGGCGACACCATCGGCGTCGGCACGCCGCGCAAGGCCCGCGCGATGCTCAAGGCGGTCGCCGGCGAACTGCCGATGGCCGCGCTGGCGGTGCACTTCCATGACACCTATGGCCAGGCCCTGGCCAACATCGATGCCTGCCTGGAAGAAGGCGTGCGCGTGGTCGATTCGGCGGTCTCCGGTGCGGGCGGCTGCCCGTATGCCAAGGGCGCCAGCGGCAACGTCGCCAGCGAAGACGTGGTCTACATGCTGCATGGCATCGGCATGCGCACCGGCATCGATCTGCCGGCGCTGGCCGCCACCGGGCGCTGGCTGGCCGCACGGCTCGGGCGCGAGACCGGCAGCAAGACCGGCAGGGCGCTGGCGGCGACATGAAAAGCGGCGGCCCGCGCAAGGACGCTGCGGTAGGTGATCATCTCACCGCCCACGTCCACGCGCTGGCCGCCCTGCAACGCGCCCTGGCACAGTCGCCGGGCGATCTGCGCGGCCTGCTGGAAGAAGTGCAGCAGGCCCTGCAGGAGGCCATGGACGAGCGCCAGCTGGCGCTGCGTCGCTATGCCGCGCTGTTCGATGCGGTCCCGGACCCGGTCAGCATCCTCAGCGAACGCGGCGTGGTGCTGGACCTCAACAAGGCTGGCGTGCGCGCCTATGGCCGTCCCCGCGAGGAAATCGTCGGGCAACCGATCGAGCTGCTGAACCCGGACCTGCCGGGCGACCACCTCGATCCGGTCTGGGAGGCGCTGCACCGGGGCGAGACCTATGTCATCGAGGTCACCAACATGCGCGGCGATGGCAGCCGCTTCCCGGTGGAGGTGCATTCGGCCGGCTTCGAGCACCAGGGCGAGCACTGCATCGTGGCGGTGGCGCGCGACCTGAGCAGCCGCTGGCAGGCCGAATCGCGCTACCGGTTGCTGATGGAATCCATCGACAAGGGCGTGATCCTGTTCGATCGCCAGTTGTGGGTGGTCTCGGCCAACCCGGCCGCGCACCGCATTCTGGGCACCGCCGGCAATGGCGGCAGCCTGCAGGCGATGCTCGCCCCGGAAGACTGGATCAGCGTGGACGAGCACGGCCACCCGCTCACCCGCGAGCAATGGCCGGCCAGCGTCTCGCTGCACAGCGGGCGCATCGTGCGCAGCACCATCGTCGGGCTGTACCACCGCCCGCGCGGCCGGATGATCTGGATCTCCACCACCAACGTGCCGGTGTACGGCAACGGGCGCGATGCGCCGGACCATGTGTTCGGCCTGTTCAGCGACATCACCGAACTCAAACGCAACAACACGCTGTTCGACCGCGCGCAGTCGCTGGCGCACATCGGCGGCTGGGAGTGGGACCGCGGCCTGCAGCGGCTGTACCTGACCGACGAGGCGACCCGCATCCTCGGCCAGGAGCTGCCGATGCGCGACATGGCCGAACTGCTGGAATGCCTGCGCGTGGACGACCGCGCGCAGCTGCAGCAGGCGCTACTGGAGGTGGTCGACCGCCAGGTCTCGTTCGAACTGGAGCTGCAGGGCCAGCGCAGCGATGGGCATTCGTTCTGGGTGCGGATGATCGGCGAGGCCGAGGCCGGGGATGTCGATGCCGCGCGCATCGCCGGCACCGTGCAGGACATCACCGCACGCAAGCAGGCCGAGGAGACGCTGCGGATCCAGGCGCGCACCGATCCGCTCACCGGGATCATGAACCGCGATGCGGTGCTCAACGACCTGGCCATGCGCATGGCCAACCCGACCCACTGCCGGGTCGCGGTGCTGTACATCGACCTGGACCGCTTCAAGACCGTCAACGACCTGCTGGGCCACAACGCCGGTGACGAACTGCTGATCGATGCCACCCGCCGCATCGCCACCGCGATCGGCACCGAAGGCCTGCTGGCCCGGTTCGGCGGCGATGAGTTCCTGGTGATCTGCGATACCCGCGACCAGGCCGATCAACCCGAGCGGCTGGCCACTGCGATCACGCGCGCCTTCAGCACACCGTTCCGCTTCGGTGCCGACGAATTCCCGGTGACCACCAGCATCGGCATCGCGCGCGCGCCGCAGGATGGGCTGCGCCCGCAGCAGCTGATCCAGAACGCGGACATCGCCATGTACGACTGCAAGCGGCGCACCCGCAACGGCTGGCAGGTGTTCTCGCCCGAGCTGGCCCAGCGCCAGCATGACCGCCTGCAGATCGAGAGCCGGCTGCACCGGGCGCTGGACGACGACGAGTTCCATCTGGTCTACCAGCCGCAGGTCAACCTGCACAGCGGCCAGCTGATCGCCGCCGAAGCGCTGATCCGCTGGCGCAATACCCAGCTCGGCGAGCTGCGCCCGGACATCTTCATCGGCCATGCCGAGAGCACCGGTGACATCGTCCGGATCGGCCTGTGGGTGCTGCGCGAAGCCTGCCGGCAGGTCCGCCAGTGGCAGGATGACGGGCTGGGCATCGTGCGGGTGGCGGTCAATGTGTCCTACCGGCAGTTCGTGGGCGAGGACCTGGCCCGGCATGTCCGCGCGGTGCTGGACGAGTTCCATCTGCCCGGCAGCGCGCTGGAACTGGAATTCACCGAACGGGTGCTGATCGAAGATGCCCCGGACACCCTGCGCACCTTCGCGCAGCTGCGCGAGATGGGCGTGCTGCTGACCATCGACGACTTCGGCGAGGGCTACAGCGCGCTGAACTATCTGCGCCGGCTGCCGATCCATGGTCTCAAGCTGAGCCAGCTGTTCGTCGAGGGGGTGCCGGCCAACCGCTCGGATGTGGCGGTGTGCGAGGCAGTCTGTGGGATCGCCCGCAGTCTCGGGCTGGGCCTGGTGGCCGAAGGCATCGAATCGGAGGCCCAGCGCCAGTTCCTGACCTCCCTGGGGGTGTCGGTCGGCCAGGGCTTCCTGTTCGCGCCCGGGCTGGCGCCGGACGAGTTCGCGCGGCGCCTCGCGCTGCGCGCCCGGGTCGCGGTGGGCAGTGCACAACGGTGATGGCGGCCGCTTCCGCTAGAATCAGCGGTTCTTGAACCAGCGGGATCGTGCAATGCAGCTGTCTTCTGTCCGCGCCGTCATCACCGGCGGTGTCTCCGGCCTTGGTCTGTCCGTGGCCCAGCACCTGGTCGCCAACGGCGCCAAGGTGGCCCTGTTCGATCTCAATGACGACAAGGGTGCGGCCGCCGTGGCCACGCTCGGCGAAGCCAACGCGCGCTACTACAGCACCAATGTCAGCGACGAGGCCGCCGTGGCCACGCAGATCGATGCCGCCTGCGACTTCCTGGGCGGGCTGAACACCGCGATCAACTGCGCCGGCATCCTGGGCGCCGGGCGCGTGCTGGGCAAGGAGGCGCCGATGCCGCTGGCCAACTTCCAGGGCACGGTGATGGTCAACCTGGTCGGCAGCTTCAACGTCGCCAAGGCGGCCGCCAACCGCATGCAGCACAACACCCCGGGCGACGATGGCGAGCGCGGCGTGATCATCAACACCGCCAGCGTGGCCGCCTATGAAGGCCAGATCGGCCAGGCCGCCTATGCCGCCTCCAAGGGCGGCGTGGTCAGCATGACCCTGCCGATGGCACGCGAGCTGTCGCGCTTCGGCATCCGCGTGATGACCATCGCCCCGGGCATCTTCTGGACCCCGATGGTCGATGGCATGCCGCCGGCGGTGCAGGAATCGCTGGCCGCCTCCATCCCGTTCCCGCCGCGCCTGGGCAAGCCGGAAGACTTTGCCGGGCTGGTTGCCTACATCCTGGGCAACACCTATCTCAACGGCGAGACCATCCGCCTTGACGGCGCCGTGCGTCTGGCGCCGAAGTAAGCGAGCACGCAACCCGCAGGGTGCCCGGTTCCGGCACCCGCCACCTCCACGAACCGACCTTCATTCCCATGAAAGCCAGCGACATCAAGAAAGGCAACGTCGTCGAATTCAACAACGGCGTCTACCAGATCCGCGACATCGAACGCAGCTCCCCGCAGGGCCGCGGCGGCAATGTCCGCTTCCGTTTCATCATGTACAGCGTGCCGGGCGGCAACAAGCTCGATTCCAGCTTCGACGCCGACGACAACCTGCCGGAAGTCGAACTGCTGCGCCGCCAGGCGACCTACTCCTACATGGACGGCGATGCCTTCGTCTTCCTGGATGACGAGGACTACACCCCGTACATGGTCGATGCCGATGTGCTCGGCGATGACGCCGGCTACATCACCGACGGCCTGACCGGCATCTACGTGCAGGTGATCGACGAGACCCCGGTGGGCGTGCAGCTGCCGACCAGCGTGGTGCTGGAAGTGGTCGAGACCCCGCCGGAACTCAAGGGTGGCACGGCCACCAAGCGCCCGAAGCCGGCCAAGCTCAACACCGGCATCGAAATCATGGTGCCGGAGTACATCGCCAACGGCGAGCGCGTGCTGGTCAACACCACCACCGGTGAATTCGCCGGCCGTGCCGACTAAGCGCGCCGCACCGACCGTCCTGCTCCTGCTGCTCGCGGCGTGTTCGCCGCGGGCAGTGGAGAGCGAGACGCTGGCGCCCGTGCCTTCGGCGACGGGCACAGCGCCGATGGGGAACACCGCTGATGCGCGCTGCGAAGTGCCTGCAGAGATCTTCGTGGCCGAGGACATCCGCATGTACTGCGCGATGCCGGGCGACGTGCAGGCGTTTCTGACGCGCGAAAGCGCCTGTCAGCACTTCGCTGGCGAAGAAGCCTACGACGAGGACCGCGCCCGCGAACTGGCGTATGCGATCCACGAAACCTGCGACGACCGGGCTGCGCTGTTCAATCAGCTGCTGCAGCGCCACGCCGACAACTGCCTTGTGCACACCGAGCTGATGCTGCTGGGCACGCGTAACGAGCTCGCGCTGGATGCGGACAGCCGGGCGCAACCCAACCCCTGCCCACGCGGCTTGTGACCCTGCACCGGACGCGCAGGCGCGCAATCCGGTGCGTTCCCTTCGATCAGGGCTTGGCAGCCAACGACGGCGCACCGGCGAAATCGCCGCAACCGTGGTACTGGCGCGCGCCGACGGTAAGCATGGCCGTGGCACCGAAGGCCTGGCCACTCATGTTGTCCTGGCACACGGTGCGCTGGAAGGTGAGCTTCACCGGGGTGCCGTCAGCAGCGGTACCGGACCAGCCATCACGGCCCTGGGTGGGGCTGGCGATCTCGAGCTTGCGCTCGCCGTAATCCATCTCGATGTGCAGCGCCGGGGTGGCCCCCGCGCCGACCTGGGCCAGCCAACCGGGCTCATTGCCGGTCGCGCGGAACCCGGCGGCTGCATCGGCGCCGGCTTCAGTATCGGCCTTGGCGGCCGCATTGGCCGGCGGCGCTTCGCCGCCCTGCTCGCCGGTACCGGTGCAGGTGCGATCGGGCTCGCCCTTGAGGATCAGGATCCCGTCAGTGGTGCCCTTGGTCCAGAATTCGTTGCCCTGCCCGTCTCCGTATTTCGCGCCGGAAGCGGCCGGCTGCGAGGACATGGCAAACGTGCGATCGGCAACCACCACCGTGGCCGAATCCTGGCCGCGATACGTGGCATGCACTTCCAGCTCGCCACAGCGGAACGCGTAACTGCGCTCATCGGTGGTGGAGGCATCCATCGGTGGGGGCGCTTCGCTGCCATCGGCGGCAGGGCGGCTCTCGGTGGCCGGTTGGCAGGCGGCGAGTGCGCCGGTAATGGCCAGGCTCAACAGCCAGGGAGATGCGCGCATGAGGAACTCCTTGCGATAACGTCAACAACACTTGATCGTACCTGCCGCGCCGTGAGAGCGGGTGAAGCGAGGCTGACCCCGGCCGCAGGCCTGAACACGCGGTTCAGTGCGCACGCGGCGCGGCCGGCAGCACGCACAGCGAAAGCAGATGCACGCCGGGTGCGCCCGTGCAGCGCGCCCAGACCCGTAGCAGCCGCATCGCATGCAGCTGCCGGCCGTGCTCGCCGTCGAGATGGAGGCGCATCTCGCCGGTGACCAGCACCATGGCGCCGCAGGCGAGCTGCTCGGTCTGCTGCCGCTCGATGGCAACGATGCGGATGCGCCGCGCATTCCAGCCCGCCAGCAACGCCGAGGCATCCTGCCGCTGGCCATCGTGGTCGGTCAGGAACAGCGCTGGCGAGAGCAGTGCGTTCACCTGCTGCGGCTGCCATTGGATCAGCGCGTCCCACAGCCGCGCCTCGGCTGCCTCCACGTGCGCCGGTTGCAGTATCGCGCTCATGGGCGCACCGGACATCGTCGTCGCGGCCCGCTGGCGTGCGCGCCCAGCGTCTGGATTGCCGCCACCAGGGCGGCATGCGTCTTCCTGCTTTTCATCTGCACAGCTGCCGGAACACCGGCCGAAATCACGATGGCGGCAGTCTGCGCGGCCTCGGTGGGGTTTCGATGGAGGAAGTGTGGAGATACGATGGAGCCCAAGCACCTTCCGGCTTTGCCCTGCATGCCTGCCTCCGATCTACCCGGCGCCTCGACCGCGCGCTGGGATCATTCGCTCAATGCCCTGGTCCTGATCGTCGAGGACGAACCCGAGATCGCCGACATCGTCGCGGCCTACCTGGCCCGCGAAGGCCTGCGCACACTGCGCGCGCAGGATGGCCTCACTGCCCTTTCCCTGCACCGCAGCGCACGCCCGGACCTGGTCCTGCTCGACGTGCAGATGCCGGGCATGGATGGCTGGACCGTGCTCAACACACTGCGCCAGCGCGGCGACACGCCGGTGATCATGTTGACCGCGCTGGACCAGGACCTGGACAAGCTCACCGCGCTGCGGATGGGCGCGGACGACTACGTGGTCAAGCCGTTCAACCCGGCCGAGGTGGCCGCGCGGGTGCGCGCGGTACTGCGGCGCACCTTGAACGCCGCGCGCCAGAGTGCGCCGGAGATCCTGCGCGTGGGCAACCTGGTGATCGATCCGGAGCACCACACGGTGCATGTCGAAGGCGACGGCTACAGCCACGAGCTGCTGCTGACCCTGACCGAATTCAAGCTGCTGCACTGCATGGCGCTGGCACCGATGCGCATTTTCAGCCGCAGCGAACTCATGCATGAGTGCCTGCCGGAAAGCGAAGCGCTGGAGCGTACCGTGGACAGCCACGTCAGCAAGCTGCGCCGCAAGCTTGACGATGTCGGCCTGGCGAACGTGCCGGCCAGCGTGCGCGGCGTCGGGTACCGGCTGGCGGCGGACCACTGATGCGCCGCTCGGGCCTGAGCCGGCACATCGTGGTCTCGATGTCGATGATGGTGCTGGCGGTCATCGTGATGGTGATCCTCAGCTCCTACCTGCTCTATGCGGTGCTGGTGGCGTTTTACCCCGGCGGCGTGGACGAACCGGTCAGCTGGGTACCCAGTGGCCCGGAACTGGTCTGGATGGTGGGCGTGACCCTGATCGGGTTGACGCTGGCGGTCGCCGCATCCGTACGCCTGTCCCAGCGCATCCTGACCCCGCTCAACGCGGTGGTGGACAGCATCGGGCGGCTGGCCGATGGCGACCTGGGCGCACGCGCGGCAGTGAGTGACCGCTCGCTGGGCGAAGTGGCGCTGCTGGTGGACGACTTCAACGCCATGGCGCGCCGGCTGCAGAACATCGAGGCCGACCGGGTGATGTGGCACGCGGCGATCGCGCATGAACTGCGCACGCCGGTCACCATCCTGCGCGGCCGCCTGCAGGGTCTGGCCGAAGGCGTATTTGCCCCGGACCAAGGCCAGTTCCGCAGCCTGCTGGCGCAGGTGGAGGGGCTGTCGCGGCTGATCGAAGACCTGCGTGTGCTCAGCCTGGCCGACAGCGCCCGCCTGGACGTGCGCCGCGCCCGCAACGATGTGGTACAGGAAGTGCACACGGTGATGACCCTGGTGGATCCGGGTTTCCGCAGCAGCGGCTTCGTGCTGGAACTGGAGACCTCACGCGAGGAGCATCCCGCGCATTGTGACCCGACCCGCGTGCGGCAGGCATTGATGGCACTGCTGGAGAATGCACGCCGCTATGCGACGCCGGGCCGGGTGCGCATCGCGGTGCACGACACCGCTACCCATGTGCAGATCGCCATCGATGACGAAGGCCCCGGCATCGATGCAGCGCTGCGCGAGCAGATCTTCGATCCCTTCCTGCGCGGCGATGGTTCGCGCTCGCGTCAGCGCGGCGGCAGCGGGCTGGGCTTGGCGGTGGTCAAGGCGATCGCCGATGCGCATGGCGGCCAGGTCGCCTGCAGCGCCAGCACCCTGGGCGGCGCACGTTTCGTCATCGAGCTGCCGCGGCAGTAGCAGCGTCCTGGAGGGCCAGCTCGCGCATCCGCGTGCCGAGCCGGGCCAGATTGCGGTCGATCGTGGCAAGTTCGCGTTGCTGTGCGGCCGGCAGGCGCTGCTTCAACTGCGCCTGCAGCGCCTTCCAGGCCGGGACGCCCTGGGCGCTCAGCTGCGCCGCCGCCTCCGCAGCCTGCACGCGCTCCTCGGCCAATGGCAGCCCGTAGCCGCCACGGCTCACCAAGGCGGCCGGACTGACCAGCTGGCCGGTGTCCTCGAGCAACGCGCGCAGCGTGTCGCGCGCCGCGGCATCGCCAGGGCGCGGATGGCCGAGCAGCCGTTTCAGGGCATCGCGCGCGCGCAGCTCCTCACGGTGCAGCGCCGCCTGCTCCAGCAGCAGCAAGGCGGAGGTGGCGCGCAGGTCGCCCTGCTCCACCCAGCGTGACCGGGCGCTGGCAGGCTGCCGCAACCAGTCGCCTACCGTTGTCGCGCCCAGCGGCAGCTGCCGCCGGGCGACATCGAACAGCTGCTGGTAATGGTCTGCGGCCGAGGCGAAGTAGTAACCCTGGCGCGTCGCCAGCGCGCGATCGGCCAGCACGCTGGCATCAGCCACGCCCTGGCGCTCCAGCCGGGTCAGCAATCCGCGCGGGGTGATCCGGTTCAACCCGGGCGACGCGAGGCGTGGCACGCCTTCCTGCAGCAGTTTGCCGGTCTCCACCGCGCAGTTGTTGCTGACGAACAGATAGCGGCCGTCATAGCTCCAGTGCACCTGCGCGACACGCTCGAGCAGGCCGGCGATGTCCTGGCCATCCAGCGCCAGCGGCACCGACGACAGGCCGCGCAGCTCGAGCTGGGTGTACTCGTTGATGACCTGGTTGAGCGGCAGCACGAACAAGCGCGAGGGATAGGAACCGGTCAGCCCGCGCCAGCTGGAGATCTGCACATCGCCAACGAAGGCGCGGTAGGACAGCACGCGGTGATGGGACAGGTCCATCCGGCACGCCGGCCCGCGCGGCCGGCCCGGTGCGCAGATCACCAGCCGCAGCATGCTGTGGCCCCAACGGCTCATCAGCTGCTCGTTGCCTTCGGCGAGCAGGTAGTCGACGGCGTAGATCCGGGCCGGGTCCAGTTCCAGCAGGCTCGCCGCGCCCGCGTCTTCCTCGGCCTGCATCAACGGCAGGCGGCTGTCGCAGGCCACGGTGTGGTCGATCGGCCCCAGATGCTCGGCGAACCACGCGGCCACCGCCGGCCGACGGCAGGCGTAATCGGGATCGAGCAGCAGGTGCTCGGCATTCACCGCCAGGAATTCCGCGGGGCGTGCGCGCTCATAGTCGTCGGGGCTGCGCCCGCTGAAGGCATTGGCCGTACGGCCAAGTTTCCAAGGTCGCCGCTGCCACCCGGCCAGATCGCGCAGCCGCGCATCGCGCGACCAACCGCCCTGCGGCGAACGGTCCAGTACGTGGGTCAGTTCATGGATCAGCGCGGCCTCGAGCGGGCGCGGCAGCGGTTGATCGTCTTTCACGGTGTCGAGCAAGGCGCGCTGCAGGGTGATCGCCCCGTTGCGGGCGCGGCCATGCACGTGCGCGGGGAGCGTGTCCGACCAGCGCACCTGCACCGGGTGCTGGAACCGTGCCTGCCACTGCGGCGGCAAGCGGCCGCGCACCTGCTGCAGGGTACGCTCGGCCGCGACGATCTGCGCCGGATCCAGTCCCTGCGGCTGCAGCTCCAACGTGAGTGCCGCGTGCGCCCATGGCGCGGCAAGCCATGCGAACAGGACCGCCCAGCGCCAGCGGCGGACCTGACCGGACGGGTGCATCAGCGGGCCAGCAGCGTCCTGGCCAATGCCATGTCACTGGCCTGCTGCTGCGCGACACTCTGCTCGCGCAGGTGCAGCAGCGCCGCTTCCAGGCGTGCACCGCGGATCGCGCCATCGCTGGCCACGAAGGCAGCCGCGTCGTCGCGGGCGTCAATCACGATCTTGTCGTCGCCGGAGCTGGACGAACCGGCCGACGACGCGCCGGAGGCGGAACCGGCGGAGCTGCCGGCAAAACTGGAGGCCATCGCCGACAACGGCAGGGCGAGCACGGCAAGGAGCAGGATCGGACGCATCATCGGGGTGTCGTTCGCGGTGGAAAACACAGAGCGTATAGGCTGCGTGAAATCCTGTCTTGCCTCAGAGGTCGAAAACCTTGCCCGGATTCAGCAGCGCTTGGGGATCAAACGCGCGTTTGACCGCCTTCATCAGCGCGATTTCCGGCGCACTGCGCGTGCTGTCCAGATAGCCCTTCTTGACCAGGCCGATGCCGTGCTCGGCCGAGATGCTGCCATCGAAACGGCTCAGCACACCGGCGAGCAGTTTGGTGACGTGCTCGCACTGGGTCAGGAACTCCGTATCGGCGGTATCGTCAGGCTTGAGCACATTGATGTGCAGGTTGCCGTCGCCGATGTGCCCGAACCAGACCACCTCGAACTGCGGGTACGCCTGCCCGATCAGCGCCTGGGTTTCGGCAAGGAAGGCCGGCATGGCCGAGATGCGCACCGAGACATCGTTCTTGTAGGGCTTGTAGCGCGCCACCGCCTCGGTGATGCCCTCGCGCAGGCGCCACAGCTGCGCAGCCTGCGCATCGCTCTGGCTGACCACGCCATCGCTGACCCAGCCATGCTCCATGCAGTCTTCGAACGCCGCCATGGCCGCCGCTTCCTGGGCCTCATCGCCGGCCGCAAACTCAGTGACCACGTAATACGGGTAGACCTCGGCGAACGGTGCCTGCGCCCCATGCGCCAGCACATGCTCGAGCGCGCGGTCGGTGAAGAACTCGAACGCCTGCAGCTGCAGCCGCTCGCGGAACGCGGCGAACACCTGCATCAGCACCTCGAACGAGGGCAGCGCCAGCAGCATCACGTTGCTGGCCGGCGGCGGATCGGTGAGCTTCAGGGTGGCTTCGACGATCACGCCGAGCGTGCCTTCCGAGCCGATCAGCAGCTGACGGAAATCGTAGCCGCTGGAATTCTTGATCAGGCCCTTGTTGAGCTCGACCAGCTCACCGGCCATGGTCACCACCTTCAGCCCGGCGATCCACTCGCGCGTGTTGCCATAGCGGATCACCCGGATGCCGCCGGCATTGGTGGCGATGTTGCCACCGATCGAGCAGGAACCGCGCGCAGCGAAATCCACCGGGTAGATCAGCCCGTGTTCGAGTGCGGCGTTGTGCACCGCCTCCAGCGCCATGCCGGCCTGCACGGTCAAGGTGCGGTCGACCGCATCGAAGGCCAGCGGCTTGTTCATGCGCTCCAGGCTGAGCACCAGCTCGCCGTGCGCCGCCACCGCGCCACCGGACAGGCCGGTACGGCCGCCGGAGGGCACCACGGCCACGTGTTGGGCGCTCGCCCAGCGCAGGATCGCCTGCACCTCTTCGATCGTTCCCGGCAGTGCGATCGCCAGCGGTGCCGGCACCCAGCGCCGGGTCCAGTCTCGGCCGTAGTGCTCCAGATCGGCCGGGTCGGTCTTCAGGCGCAGCCCGGGGCAGTCGTGCAGGAGCGAATCAAGGCGCGGATCGGTCATGGGGCGTCTGGCGGTGCCGGGGGAGCCCGCAAGCCTGCCAGCCACCACGGGCCGCGTCCAGTAGCGGAGCCCCGGGCGCCGCAGCCTCTGGCGATCCCCAGGGCGCACACCAGAAATAGGTGCATCTGAAACCGTTTTGCCACCGATTGGCGCACCGCACCATCGCCGCCCGCTTCTGGCATAGTTGAGGGCTCCCGCCGCCACACGTCGCACGCCGCCCATGTCGCCGAAAAAGACCTCGTTCCCGAAGCAGGATATCCGCGTACTGTTGCTCGAGGGGGTCAGCCAGACCGCGATCGACGTGTTCACCGCGGCCGGCTATTCGCAGATCGAACTGCACAGCAAGGCGCTGCCCGAAGACGAGCTCAAGGCACGCATCGCCGAGGCCCACATCGTCGGCATCCGCTCGCGCACGCAGCTCAGCGCGGACGTCCTGGTACATGCCAAGCGCCTGATGGCGGTCGGCTGCTTCTGCATCGGCACCAACCAGGTGGACCTGGAGGCGGCGGAACTGGCAGGCATCCCGGTGTTCAACGCGCCCTACTCCAACACCCGCAGCGTGGCCGAGCTGGTGATCGCCGAGGCGATCATGCTCACCCGTGGCATCCCGCAGAAGAACGCCGAATGCCATCGCGGCGGCTGGTCCAAGTCGGCCGCCGGCAGCCATGAGGTGCGCGGCAAGACGCTGGGCATCATCGGCTACGGCCATATCGGCACGCAGGTCGGCGTGATGGCCGAAGCGATGGGCATGCAGGTGATCTTCCATGATGTCGAAACCAAGCTGTCGCTGGGCAATGCCCGGGCGGCGATCAGCCTGGACGACCTGCTGGCACGTGCGGACATCGTCACCGTGCATGTACCCGAGACCCCGGCCACCCAGTGGATGATCGGCGCCGATGAACTGGCCCGGATGCGCCCCGGCGCGCACCTGATCAATGCCGCGCGCGGCACCGTGGTCGACATCGACGCGCTGGATGCGGCGCTGCGTTCAGGCCACCTCGGCGGCGCGGCGGTGGACGTGTTCCCGGTCGAGCCCAAGGGCAACGGCGATGCCTTCGTCTCGCCGCTGACCGCGCACGACAACGTTATCCTGACCCCCCACGTGGGCGGCAGCACGCTGGAAGCGCAGGACAACATCGGCGTGGAAGTGGCGGCCAAACTGGTGCGCTACAGCGACAACGGCAGCACCCTGTCGGCGGTCAACTTCCCGGAAGTGACCCTGCCCGAGCATGCCGAGAGCCTGCGGCTGCTGCACATCCACCAGAACGTGCCGGGCGTGCTCTCCAAGGTCAACGAGATCTTCTCGCGCCACAACGTCAACATCGACGGCCAGTTCCTGCGCACCGACCCCAAGGTCGGCTACGTGGTGATCGACATCACCGCCAGCGAAGCCCAGGCCGGCGCGGTGCGCGAGGAGCTGGCGGCCATCCCGGGCACCCTGCGCACCCGCGTTCTTTATTGACGGGCCAGCCAGCGCTTGGCCATGCGCGGCAGCGAATCATCCCCATCGGGGGTCTCGATCGCCGCGTTGGCCACGTCACGGATCTCACGCCAGGCCAGCGCCAGTGATTCTTCGCTGATCGCGAACTGCTCGCTGCCCAGCGCCCGCACCACATAGCGGGCGTCGTAGTGCCAATGCCCCGGCACGTCCTTGCGTTCCGGGATCCAGTGCTTGTCGATGTCGAACAGTTCGCCATCCTCCAGCACCAGCGCGGTCAGCCCGGATTCCTCCTCGGCCTCCTTCAGCGCCACCTGGGCCAGATCGCGCTCGCCATCGGCGTGGCCGCCCAGTTGCAGCCAGCGGTCCAGCTTGCGGTGGTGGGTCAGCAGGACCCGCTGCCCGTCGGCGCTGACCAGCCAGGCGCTGCCGGTGAAGTGGCCGGCCAGCCGTTCCCGCAGGAAGGGATTCAGAGGATCGTCCAGGAGTGTGCTGAATTCGTCAGCCAGTGCGGCTTGATCCGGGTGGCGGCGGGCGTAGGCATCAAGCTGACTGCGCAGTGCAGCGTCAGGAATGGCAACGGATTCGGGGTTCAGCGACATGGCAGGAGCAGGCATCGTGCGGATTTGGCCGATTATCGCTCGGCCATGCTGCATTTGTGCTTGTACAGCGGCTTCAGCTTTGGCTAAGGTACAGCGGGCCCCGCACCGCTGGGGCGCCCAGTCGCCATCAGGGCGTGCGGCAATGTACCGCGCGCCTCACCTTTGTTCTTTTAGGGAAGCACTGCATGCTGAAGTCTCTGTTGAGGGTCAAACCGGTCGCACCGGCACCGCACGTCGATGCTGGCGAGCCCATCGAAGGCAGCCTGGATGGCGAGCCCACACTGAAACGGA
The DNA here is from genome assembly GCF_001806305.1 of Stenotrophomonas sp. LM091. Lineage (NCBI taxonomy): Bacteria > Pseudomonadati > Pseudomonadota > Gammaproteobacteria > Lysobacterales > Lysobacteraceae > Stenotrophomonas > Stenotrophomonas sp. LM091. Next base: position 4,085,037 of record NZ_CP017483.1, on the reverse strand, counting down.
CCCTCACAGCGAAACACCTCATCCTGCTTGGCATCGGTGCGGTGATCGGTGCGGGCATCTTCGTCATGACAGGCCAGGCCGCGGCCTTCCATGCCGGCCCTGCCGTCACCCTGTCATTCATCGCAGCAGGCCTGGCCTGTGCTCTTGCCGGCCTGTGCTACGCGGAGTTCGCGGCCATGATGCCCGTCTCGGGCAGCGCGTACTCTTACTCATACGCGACCCTGGGCGAAGGCATGGCCTGGTTCATCGGCTGGTGCCTGGTACTGGAGTACCTGTTCGCCTCGGCATCCGTTGCGGTGGCTTGGTCGGCGTATCTGATCAGCTTCATCACCACCACCCTGCATCTGCCCTTCCCGGACGCGCTGGCATCGGCGCCGGTGGCGTGGGAAGCAGGACAGTTCGTGTCCTCTGGGAAGCTGTTCAACCTCCCCGCCGTTCTGATCGTGGCGGCCGTCACCGGCCTGCTCTACGTCGGCATCACCCAGTCGACCTTCATCAACGCCATCATCGTCGCGATCAAGGTCGCGGTGATCTGCCTGTTCATTGGCGTCGGCGTGGCGTACATCGATCCCGCCAACTGGACTCCGTTCGTTCCAGATAACACGGGCACGTTCGGCGAGTTCGGCTGGAGCGGCGTCCTTCGCGCGGGCTCCATCGTGTTCTTCGCGTTCATCGGGTTCGATGCGGTGTCCACCGCCGCCGGTGAAACCAAGGATCCACAGCGCAACATGCCGATCGGCCTGCTGGGTTCGCTGGCCATCTGCACCATCATCTACGTGATCGTGTGCCTGGTGCTGACCGGTCTGGTGCCCTACACCCAGCTCGGTACTGCCAAGCCGGTAGTGACCGCGCTGGAAGCCCACCCCCAGCTGTCGTGGCTGAAGACCTTCGTCGAAGTCGGCGCCATCGCCGGCCTGTCCTCGGTGGTGCTGGTGATGATGATGGGGCAGACCCGCATCGCCTACACGATCTCGCGCGACGGTCTGCTGCCAAGGCTGTTCGGCAAGGTGCACGCACGGTTCAAGACCCCGTACGTGGCCACCATCATTGTGGGCGTCATCGCAGCGGCGCTGGCTGGCCTGATGCCCCTCAATGTCCTCGGTGAACTCGTGTCGATGGGCACGCTGCTCGCGTTCGCCACTGTCTGCGTGGGCGTGCTGATCCTGCGCTACACGCGCCCGGAACTGCAGCGACCGTTCCGCGTCCCGGCCGTGTGGCTGATCTGCCCCCTGGGCGCGCTGGCATGCCTGACGCTGTTCGGCATGGCATTCCGTGAGCATTGGCATCTGTTTGTTGGCTGGACCTTGCTGGGGACACTGATCTACTTCGGCTACGGCATCCGCCACAGCAAGCTGAACAAGAAGTCCGCCTGAGTGCTACCGGGCCGGCCCAGTGCCGGCCCGGTCGTTTGTTACATCGCGCCTGAGAAGAAATCCAAACCATGTTCAAGCAACTGTGGGCCACCAAGCATCCGCACGCCGCCCATGAAGACGCCAATGGCCTGAGCCTGCGCCGTACCCTCGGCCCGTGGGGCCTGACCGCGCTGGGCATCGGTGCGGTGATCGGCGGCGGCATCTTCGTGATCACCGGCCAGGCCGCAGCCAACCATGCCGGCCCGGCGATCATGCTGTCGTTCGTGCTGGCCGCGATCTGCTGCGCGTTCTGCGCGATGGCCTATGCCGAATTCGCGGCGATGGTGCCGGTCTCCGGCAGCGCCTACACCTATACCTATGCCACGTTCGGCGAGCTCTCGGCCTGGTTCATCGGCTGGATGCTGGTGCTGGAATATGGCGTCTCCGCCTCGGCGGTGGCGGTCAGCTGGACCGGCTATTTCCTGAGCCTGCTCAGCCATTTCGATATCCATCTACCCGCCGCGCTGGTCAGCGCGCCGCTGGATGGCCAGCTGCGCCCGACCGGCGCGATCGCCAACATCCCGGCCGCCGTGCTGGTCCTGCTGCTGACCTGGCTGTGCTACGTGGGCATCAGCAAGTCCTCGGCCATGAACATGGCGATGGTGGTGCTCAAGACCGCGCTGATCCTGCTGGTGATCGTGGTGGGCTGGAAGTATGTGGATCCGGCGAACTGGACCCCGTTCATTCCGGACAACGAAGGCCCGGGCAAGTACGGCTTCGACGGCGTGCTGCGCGGTGCCGCGATGGTCTTCTTCGCCTATATCGGTTTCGAGGCGGTGTCCGTAGCCGCGCAGGAATCGCACAAGCCGCAGCGCGACATGCCGATTGGCATGCTGCTCTCGCTGGTGATCTGCACCGTGCTGTACATCGCCATGGCCGCGGTGATGACCGGGCTGGTGCCGTACCAGCTGCTGGGTACCGATGAGCCGGTGGTGACCGCGGTGGCCGCGCATCCGCAGCTGGGCTGGTTGCGCGTGGTCGTGGAGATCGGCGCGCTGATCGGGCTGTCCTCGGTAGTGCTGGTGATGGTGATCGCGCAGCCGCGCATCTTCATGATCATGGGCCGCGACGGGCTGCTGCCGCCGCTGTTCACCAAGATCCACCCCACGTACCGCACGCCGCACATCAACACCGTGATCACCGGCATCGGCATCGCGCTGCTGGCGGCGGTGTTCCCGCTGGACGTTCTGGGCGAGCTGACCTCGATGGGCACGCTGATCGCGTTCGCGGCGGTCTGCGCCGGCGTGCTGATCCTGCGCCGCACCCAGCCGGACCTGCCGCGTCCGTTCCGGATGCCGATGGCGTGGCTGATCTGCAGTCTGGGCGTGCTGAGCTGCATCGCGCTGCTGACCGCGATGACGGCCCACAACTGGATGCTGATGGGCTTCTGGACGCTGGGCGGTTTCGCGATCTACTTCGGTTATGGGTATCGCCATAGCCGGCTGCGCGGGAATTAAGGATCACGCCTAAGCCAACGGCCGAAGCACCGGCCGAAGCGTCAGCTCTCCTGTTTCGGTCGGTTTGGCGGGTGGCATGGGTTCGCGGGGGACGCCGCAAGCCCCACCCCGTCCGGCCCAGTCGACAAACCTGCTTTTAGCGTTTGACCTAGCTAAAATGACCGGCATGAGCACCCCCACCTTCCCGTACGACACCGCGCGCCTGAGCGAGCTGGCCCAGCTGCTGATCGACAACGTCCGCGAGCTGGCCCACGCCGGGTGGACCCCGGCCACCAGCAGCAACTTCTCCCACCGCCTGGATGACCGCCATGCCGCGATCACCGTGTCCGGCAAGGACAAGGGCCGGCTGGTGGAGGACGACATCATGGTGGTCGATTTCGACGGCAAGGCCGTCGGCCGGCCGCTCCGCCCGTCTGCCGAGACGTTGCTGCACACCCAGCTGTATCGCCGCTTCCCGGAGATCGGCTGCGTACTGCACACCCATTCGCCGGTGCAGACCATCGCCTCGCGGCTGTATGCGCCGCAGGGCCATATCCGCCTGGAAGGCTACGAGCTGCTCAAGGCCTTCCACGGCAACAGCACCCACGAGATGGCGGTGGATGTGCCGGTGTTCGCCAACACCCAGGACATGGATGTGCTCTCGGCCCAGGTCGATGCCCTGCTCGACACCCAGCCGCTGTGGGGCTACCTGATCGATGGCCACGGCCTGTATGCCTGGGGCCGCACCATGGCCGAGGCACGCCGCCACATGGAAGCCTTCGAATTCCTGCTCCACTGTGAGCTGGAGCTGCGCAAGCTGCGCGGCTGATCGCGCTCAGATTCCTGAAGAGAATCTGTATTCCGCGCATCGGCATCAGTGCGTCGCCCCCACCCCGGCGCCGCACTGGTACCCTTTCCTTTCCCTCTTCGCCTCGATGCCGCCGCCATGAGCCGACTCCGCATATTTGATGACACCGCCCCGGATGTCCCGCTGTTCGACAGCCGGGATGGCGAGGCGATCGCTGCCGAACTGACCCCGATCGGCGTGACCTTCGAGCGCTGGCAGGCGGCCCATGAGGTCGCACCGGGCGCCAGCCAGGACGAGGTGTTCGCCGCCTACAAGGTCGACATCGACCGGCTGGTCGCCAAGCACGGTTTCAAGAGTGTGGATGTCGCCTCGATCGCGCCGGACAACCCCAACCGCGCCGAACTGCGCAAGAAGTTCCTGGACGAGCACTTCCACAAGGAAGATGAAGTCCGCTTCTTCGTCGCCGGCTCGGGGCTGTTCACCCTGCACGTGGATGGCAAGGTCTACGAGATCGAGTGCGTGAAGAACGATCTGATCGCCGTGCCCGATGGCATCACGCACTGGTTCGACATGGGCGAGGAGCCGAGCTTCGTGGCGATCCGCTTCTTCACCGAGCCGGATGGCTGGGTCGGCCATTTCACCGGCAGCGACATTGCCCAGACCTTCCCGCGTTACCACCCCGCACAGCACCAGGCCGACTGATCCATGCCGCATCCGACCGTCATCCTCACCGATATCGAGGGCACCACCAGCAGCATTTCGTTCGTCAAGAACGTGCTGTTCCCGTATGCGCGCAAGGCGCTGCCGGCGTTCGTCGCCGCGCATGGCCACGAGCCGCAGGTGCGCCGCTGGCTGGATGCGGTGGCGGTCGAGATCGGCGGCGCCTGCCAGGACAGCCTGATCGTGGAGACGCTGCAGGGCTGGATCGACCAGGACCGCAAGCACACCGCGCTCAAGGCGCTGCAGGGCATGATCTGGGAAGCCGGCTACCGCAATGGCGACTACAAGGCGCACTTCTATCCCGAAGTGGCCGCCGTGCTGAAGGGCTGGCATGCCGAGGGCAAGCCGCTGTACGTGTATTCCTCCGGCTCGGTCCCGTCACAGAAGCTGTTCTTCGGCTTCAGCGAGGCCGGTGACCTGACCGGGCTGGTCTCGGGCTGGTTCGACACCGAGGTTGGCGGCAAGCGTGAGGCGGACAGCTACCGCCACATCGTCGAGGCGATCGGCGTGCCGGCCGGGCAGATCCTGTTCCTGTCCGACGTGGTCGAAGAGCTGGATGCCGCGCGCGACGCCGGCCTGCAGACCCGTCTGCTGGATCGCCTGGACGACTACCCGCTGCCGCGCAGCGGTGAGGCCACCCACGGCCACGACCGCGTCGAGAATTTCCAGCAGATCACGCTGTAAGACCCCCCATCGGCAGAGCCACGCCATGCGTGGCTGCGTTTGGCGCGATGCCGGCACCGCGCCAGCCACCCATGGGGTGGCTCTACCTTGCGTTGGCCAGCGAGGTGAGGCGGAGGGTGCGGCGCAGGGTCGGCAGGTCCGCTTTACTGCCCAGGCGGATGGTGACCGTCTCGCCCGGCACCAGGTCCAGCGCGTTGTCGTCCAGGGTGGCATCCACGCTGTCGAAGTCGATCCACAACGCACGCACCAGCTTCGGCGCACGCAGGGTCAGCACGGCACCCTCGCCGTCCGCGCGCAGCGTGCTGTCGATCTTCGCCGGTGACAGCGCCAACGCCTTGGCCGGTGCGAAATACACCACCTGCTGCGACAACAGCGTGGCGCCATCGAACAGCTCGACGACCGCCACCGTGCGGGTGGGATCGGCGCCCTTCAACAGGTCCGCGTCGGCAAATCGCCCCACCTCCAGCGCGGACAACGGCGGCAGTGCCACGGTATGCCGCTGCTCGCTGCGCGGCGCGCCATCGAGATCCATCACCCGCATCCGCCACGTCGCCTGCAGGCCCTGCTGACGATCGTTGAGCAGGCTCACCCGGGTCACGCCTTCGTCGCGCAGTGCGGCCACCGCGTGGTCGGCGAAGAACCGTTTGGCGTGGAAGTGCAGCGCTTTCCAGCGGCCGGCGTAGTCGATGCTGGACCACGAGGCGCCCGGCCACACATCGTTGAGCTGCCAGTACAGCGAGCCCATCGTGTACGGCCTGGAGGCGCGGTGATGCAGCGCGGCGAGCTGGATGCCGTCGGCCTGCATCACCTGGCTCAGATACACGAAGGCCGGGAAGTCGCGCGGCGTGCCGTACTCCTCCTCGATGTACTTGAGCAGGCGCTGGTTGCCCTCGCCTGCCATGAATTTCTGGTGCGCGCGCACCGTCGGGCTGTCCACCTGCTGTTCCGCGGCGGGAATGATGCCGTCCAGCGTGCGCATCACCGGCCAGGCCTGCAGCCCGTACTCGGACATGAAGCGCGGCGTTTCGTGCAGGTAGGCGGTGACCGGCAGGGCCGGATTGCCCCACACCTGCCAGTAGTGCTTGTCGCCTCGGGTGGAATCGTTGGCCTTCTCGTCCAGGTCGTTGCTCGGCGAGCTCGACCAGTACGGCACGCCCAGGCCCTCCTCGGCCACCACCTGGCGCAGGTCATTGCCGAACAGGTCCACGTAGCCCTGCCAGACCTTCGCGGCGAACGCGGGATCGGCGGCGGTCAGGTCGCGGCCGTGGCCCCAGTCCTTCCACGCGGTTTCTTCTTCGTTGTTGCCACACCACAGCACCACGCTGGGGTGATGTCGCAGGCGCCGCACGTTGTCGCGCGCCTCGGCGACCACGTTCGCGCGGAAGTCCGGATCGTAGCCGGGCTGCATGCCGCCCCCGAACATGAAGTCCTGCCAGACCAGCAGACCGAGCTCGTCGGCGATGTCGAAGAACACGTCATCTTCGTAGTAGCCGCCGCCCCAGTTGCGCAGCATGTTCATGTTGGCATCGCGCGCAGCGGTCAGCTCGCGCCGGATCCGCGCCGCGTCCACGCGCGCCGGGAACATGTCGAACGGGATCACGTTGGCGCCCTTGGCGAAGATCGGCACGCCGTTGATCACGAATGCAAACCCCTGCCCGCCGTTGCGGTCCACTTCCCGGCGCAGCTCGACGGTGCGAAGGCCGGTGCGCTGCTCGATGCGGGTCGCGTCTCTCGTGCCAGGGGCCAGCGTGGCGCGCACGGTGTAGCGCGCCTGCTCGCCCTGCCCGGCCGGCCACCAGCGCCGTGGCTGCGGCAGCGCGACCGGCATGACGATCCGGTTGTCACCGGCCTTGAGCAGGGCTTTGCGGTCGATGCGCGCCACGCGCTTGCCGTCCGGATCCAGCACCTCGACCTGCACCGCTGCAGTGCCGACGGCAGCACTTTCCACCTCCACCGCAACCTCAAGGTCCGCCCGCGTCGCATCCAGGGCGCGGGTCTGCACGGCCAGCGCGGTCAGGCGCTGCGCGTCCCAGCTCTCCAGTCGCACTGGGCGCCAGATGCCGGCGGTCACGTATCGGGGGCCCCAGTCCCAGCCGAAGTGGTAGCCCGGCTTGCGCACGAAATTGCCGACCATCGCGTCTTTTGGCTCATCGCCATAGGGCGAGGGATAGTTGCCGGCGATCTTGTGCGGCATCGCCTGCACGCCCGGCAGCAGGGTGCGGATCGGCGAGCGCAGCACGATGCGCAGTTCATTGCCGCGCGCGCGCAGCTTCCCGTCGACCCGGGCCCGCCAGGTGCGATGGCTGTTGTCGGCCTGCAGCAGTGGCTGACCGTTGAGGGTGACCGTGGCGAACGTGTCCAGCCCGTCGAACGCCAGCTCGGCATGCGCACGGGCGAGCGTGCCGGCATCCACATCGAACCGTGCGCGGTACTCCCAATCGGCCAGGCCGATCCACTGCAGGCCGGCCTCCGGGGCGCCGACGTAGGGATCCGGAATCTGCCCCTGCGCCAGCAGGTCGGTGTGCACGGCGCCGGGCACCTGCGCCGGGCGCCACTGTTGCAGGCCGGGGTGCGCGGCACCGCGCGCGTCGCCGGGTAGCAGGCGGAATGACCACTCCGCCGCCAGCGGGGCGGCTGCCACGGGCAGTGCCCAGGCGGCCAGCAGGACCAGCATCAGCCAGCAGGCCGGTGCAACGACATGGAGACGGCTGTGCATGCGCATGGGGATCTGCCTGGCTGCGGGAGCAGCCGACCAACGGTCGGCTCTACCGGGTTGGTGCAGCCGACCGGCGGTCGGCTACCGATTCAACGCACTACGTTGAGCACTTCGTAGCACGCGCCCATGGTGTGGTAGTCGGTCTTGCCGGCCGGGCTCTTTTCATCGCTGTACTTGCGGTTGTCCGCGTCCAGGATGCGATACCAGGCGCCGTAGCGATGATCGATCATGTGCTGCCAGGCGTAGCCCCACAGTTTGTCGTACCAGTCCCAGTACACGGCGTCGCCGGTGCGCTTGGCCAGCAGCGCGGCGGTGGCCAGCGATTCGGCCTGCACCCAGAAGTACTTGTCGTCATCGCACACGCTGCCGTCCGGGGCGAACCCGTAGTACAGCCCGCCGCGTTCGGCGTCCCAGCTGCGTTCCACCGCCACATCGAACAGATGCCGCGCGGTCGGCACGAGCCAGTCGGCCTGTACGTGGCGATCCAGGATCAGCAGCAGCTTGGCCCACTCGGTCTGATGGCCCGGCTGGAAACCCCAGGGGCGGAACAGATGCTTGGGATTGTCGCGGTTGTAGTTCCAGTCGATCTGCCACTGGGTGTCGTAGTGCTCCCACACCAGCCCGTCGCCCTGCGCCGCCTGGCGGCGGGTCATGTGGTCGGCCAGCAGCAGCGCACGTTCCAGGTAGCGCTGCTCGCCACTGGCCTCGAATGCAGCCAGCATCGCTTCGCACATGTGCATGTTGGCGTTCTGGCCGCGGTAATCGCTGAAGGTCCAGTCGGCGTCGGCTTCGTCCTTGTACAGGCCGAACGCCGGCTCCCAGAAGCGCGTCTCCAGCAGCTGCCAGGTCTCGTCCATCCACGCACGGGCCTCGTTGATGCCGGCCTTCAGCGCGCAGCTGTAGGCCAGCAGCACGAACGCCACGCCGTAGCAGTGGTTGGTCGCATCTTCGACCACCCCATCGCGCAGCGTCCAGGCGTAACCGCCGGTCGCCGGGTTGCGATGCACTTCGCGCAGGTAGCGGAGCCCGTGTTCGACCGCGGCCAGGTCCTCCGGCTTGCCGAACTCGCGGTAGGCCATCGCGTGGTTGAACACGAACCGGGTGCTGCTGACCAGATGACGATGGCTGGCGTCGTAGACGCTGCCATCGTCACGGTAGTAATGGAAGAAACCGCCCTTGGGGTCGATTTCATGCGGCTGGTAGAACGCCATCGTCTGCGCGATATGGGCGCGCAGGAACGCGGGCGAGCGGAAATCGGGGGTCGGCGGAACCGGCGTGGTCATGCGGCGTCATCCTGTTGTTGCTGGAGCAGGTGCTGGACTTCATCACGGCTGGGCATCGCGGCGAAGGCGCCCTTGCGGGTGACCGCGAGCGCCCCGACGGCCGCACCGAAGCGGATCGCCTCGACCAGCGCGGCGGGGTCCTCGCAGAAGGCGGCAAAGCCCGTCCCGTCGCCACCGCGCTCGCCGATGCCGAACAGCAGCCCGCCGACAAAGGCATCGCCCGCCGCAGTGGAATCCACCGTGGTGACGCGGAAGCCGGTGAGTACGCCGTGGGCGTGGCGGGTATGCCAGCGGATCGGCGCGGCACCATCGGTGATCACCACCGCCTGCGCCTGCGCGGCGAGCAGACGCGCGACCACGGCGGCGTCACCGCCCGGCACCGAGACCGCCAGATACTCGAGTTCTTCGCGCGAAAGCTTGACCAGATCGGCCAGCGACAGCGCTTCCCACAACCGCGGCAACGGGTCGACACCGGTCGGCCACAGCGCCGGGCGCAGGTTGAGGTCGAGGCTGACCATCGCACCGGCCTGGCGCGCGCGGCGCATGCCCTCCAGCGTCGCCTCGGCGATCTCGGCCTCGGTCAGGCTGTTGGAGCACACATGGAAGCTGCGCGTGCCTTCAAAGCAGTTCGGATGGAAATGCGCGCTGCGGAACAGCAGGTCCGCCGCCGGCGGGCGGTAGAAGCTGAAGCTGCGTTCGCCGCTGGCATCCAGGGCAACGAACGCCAGCGCGGTCTTGGCCGCGTCGGTGCGTACGATGCAGTCCGTCGCCACGCCGGCACTGGCCAGGCTCTCGGCGAGGAAGTCGCCGAACATGTCCTGGCCGAGCATGCCGGCAAAATGGGTGTCCGCACCAAGCCGCGCCGCAGCAACGGCGACGTTGGCGGGCGCACCGCCGGCATACTGCAGGAAGGCACGCGGGGTGTCCGGGGTGGCCGGCGGTTGGGCAAGTAGATCGATCAAAATCTCGCCGAAACAAACAATCTTGGACATCTTGGCCTCAAGCTCCCTGGCGGATTCCAGCGGCCGGGCGCGAGCCCCACAGGCCGTAGAAGATGATGTAGCCGTAGCACAGCAGCGGCAGGATGAAGGACGGCTGCAGGCCGATATGGTCGGCCAGCTTGCCCTGCAGGACCGGGATCAGCGCCCCGCCGACGATCGCCATGATCAGCAGGCTCGACGCCTTGGTGGTCAGCGTGCCCAGGCGTTCGATGCTCAGCGCGAAAATCGTCGGGAACATGATCGAATTGAACAGGCCGATCGCCACCACCGAGTACAACGCCACCTGCCCCTGGGTGAGCATGGTCAGCGCCAGCAGTGCCACGTTCATGCTGGCGAACAGGGTCAGCAGCAGACGCGGCGAGAAGCGGGTCATGATGGCAGAACCGGCAAAGCGGCCGATCATCGCCATCGTCCAGTAGGCAGAGACGTAATGCGTGGCCTGCTGTTCGCTGAAGCCACCGATGTTCGGCAGCGACAGGTAGTTCACGAGCACGCTGCCGACCGCCACTTCCGCACCCACGTAGAAGAAGATGCCGAGCACGCCGAACCGGACGTGGCGGTGACGCAGCGCCTCCATCAGGGTGTGCTTGTCGCCGCTGTTCTGCTCGGTCGTCTCATTCAGTGCCGGCAGGCGGAACAGATAGACGAACACGGCAAGCAGGACCAGCGCGATTGCCAGGCCGACATACGGGCCCTGCACCGACTGGGCTTCCTGGGTGCGATAGGCCAGCTGTTCGGCCATCGGCAGCACATTGATCTCGTCCGCACTCTTGACGGTGTTGCCCAGGATGAGCAGGCCACCGAAGATCGGCGCGATCGCGGTCCCCAGCGAGTTCAGCGCCTGGGCCAGGGTCAGTCGGCTCGACGCCGTCTGTTCCGGACCGAGCAGCGCCACATACGGGTTGGCCGCCACCTGCAGGACAGTGATACCCGTGGCCAGCACGAACAGCGCACCCAGGAAGGCTTCATACACGCGCAGCTCGGCCGCGGGCCAGAAGCCGAGCGCGCCCACTGCGGCGATGGCAAGGCCGGCCACGATGCCGTTCTTGTAGCCCAGCCGTGCGACCAGGCGACTGGCCGGCACCGACATCAGGAAGTACGCGCCGAAGAAGGTGAACTGCACCAGCATCGCGCGGGCGTAGGTCAGATCGAACACGGCCTTCAGATGCGGGATCAGGATGTCATTGAGGCAGGTGAGGAAGCCCCACATGAAGAAGATCGTGGTCGCCACGGCCAGCGCAACGCGCGTGTTCACCACGGGCGCGGCGGAGGATGAGGATGGGAGGCGGGGCGTTGGAGAGATGGGCATTCAGGTACGCGCCTCAGTGCGCGAGCAGGTGATTGGGGGAGCCATCAGACAGTCATCGCGCCGCTGCTCTCGCGAACGCGGAGCTGGACCGGTGCAACGGTACGGGCCGGTGCGGCGTCGGGATGATCCAGACGCAGCAGCAGCAGTTCGGCGGCCTGTCGCCCGCGTTCGCGCGGGTTGACGGTCAGCGTGGTCAGCGGCGGCGATGCCACCGAGGCCTCGGAAATATCATCGAAACCGGTCACCGCGAAATCGCGGCCCGGCTGCACGCCACGCGACGCCAGGCCCAGCATCAGGCCCAAGGCGACGCTGTCGTTGTAGCAGACCGCTGCGGTCGGCACGGCATCCAGCGCGAACAGCTCGCCGGTGCGCGCGGCCGCATCCAGGCGGCTGGGCGAGGTTTCAATCAGCCACTCCGGCTGCACCGGCATGCCGGCTTCCACCAGGGCCTGCGCATAGCCGGTACGGCGCTGATGGCAGGAACTGGACACCGCATGACCGCCATAGAACGCGATGCGGCGGTGGCCCTGCTCGATCAGATGCCGCGTGGCCAGATAGGCACCCTGCTGGTTGTCCAGGGTCAGGAAGTCCCAGTCGGCACCGGGCAGCTCGCGGTTGAACAGCAGCACGTTGGCGTGCCCGAGCACCTGGCGCAGCTGCCCGGCATCGCTGCCTTCGGCGGGCGACAGGATCAGCCCGGCCGGCATGTGCTCCATCAACGTGGTCAGCACTGCCTGCTGCCGCTCCGGCGATTCACCGGTGCTGCCAAGCAGGGTCACGAAGCCCTTGCCGCCCAGCGCTTCGTCCACCCCGGAGGCGAACTCGGCGAAGAACGGGTTGGACAGGTCGTTGATGACCAGCGCCACGCTGGACGAGGTACGCCGGCGCAGATTGGCCGCGCCACGGTTGTAGACATAGCGCTGGCGCCGCAGTTCGGCCTCCACCTTGGCACGGGTGTCGACATTCACCAGCGGGCTGCCACGCAACACCAGCGAGACGGTCGCGCGCGACACGCCGATCGCTTCGGCGATGTCGGTCACGGTGACCGCGCGCGTGCCTTTGCCGGCGGGGGTGGCCTTGTCTTTCATCGGGTCGTCGGGTTCCTCAAGCAAGGTGCAAGCCTAAACGATCGCATTGACCAGCGGTCCGTGCCCGTGCCGGCGGTCAGCCCCGGTGGGCTGGCCACGGCACGGGCCGGTGCGTGGCTCATTCGAGCACCGCGCCCGGGGTGGCGCAGAACGAGGCCGGCAGCGCCTCGGCCTGGGTGCCCCAGCCGTTCTCCGGCGCGGTGCCGCCCAGCGCGAAGGCGATGGTGCCACCGCGCTGCAGCTGCGCCCAGTCCAGCCACACCGGCGCATGCGCGCGGCCATCGACCTGGACATTCTGGACGTACTGCAGCTTGCGGCCGTCGGCGCCCGGTGCCTTCAGGGTGAGCGTCCTGCCCTGGCCCAGATCGATCTCGGCGCGGGCGAAGCGCGGGGTATGCAGCAGGAACTCGCCGCTGCCCGGCACGGCCGGGTACAGGCCGAGCGCGCTGAACAGGTACCAGGCCGACATCGTGCCCAGGTCATCGTTGCCGGTGACCCCGTTGGGCGCGTTGGTGAACAGCTGCTGCGCGGCGCGCACCACGGTGGCGGTCTTCCACGGCTGGCCGATCAGCGTGTACATCCACGGCGCATGCAGGTCCGGCTCGTTGTTCGGGTTGTAGCGGTACTGGTTGTAGTAGCTGTACGGGCCAACCACCCATTCCTTGCGTGCGGCGGTCAGCGGCGAGGTCACCAGCGCGTCGTAGGCGAAGAACGTGTCCAGGCGGCGAGCGGCCTGCTCGCGGCCGTGCATGGCCTGGACCAGCCCGGGCACGTCCTGCTGCGCCAGCCACTGGTACTGCCACGCGGTGCCTTCATGGAAGCCATGGTGCGAACGCGGGCTGTACTTGCCATCGGCCGGCAGGTACCACGCGCCATCTTCCATGCGCGGCCGCGGGAAGCCGTTGAAATCACCCTCCTCGTCGCGCACCGACGGGTCCCACACCTTGTGCCAGTTGCGGCCACGCTCACGCAGCACGCCGGCATCGGCGGCATGACCGAGGCCATCGGCCATCTGCGCCAGCGCGCAGTCGGCCAGTGCGTACTCCAGCGTTGCCGAGCCACCGTGGTGCGGGTCCACGTCCATGCCCTTGGAGGGGAAGGCGCGGTCGTACTGCACGTAGCCGTTGGCCAGGTAGCTGGGGTTACCCGAACGACCCGCATGACGCGAGTTCATCGGCGGCACTTCGAACGCGTTCTTGCGCAGCGCGGTGTAGGCCTCGCCCTCGCGGCCGGCCAGCGCGCCGAAACGCCACAGGTCGACCAGGAACGGCGTCACCGGATCACCGGTCATCACGTTGGTTTCGAAGTTGGCATAGCCCCAGCGCGGCAGCCAACCGCCCTGCGCCTCGATGGCCAGCAGCGTGCGGCCGATGTCGCGCGCGACCTCCGGCTTGGTCAGGGCCAGCCACTGGTTCTGCGCGCGGTAGGTATCCCACAGCGAGAAGTACTCGTAGTAGGTCCAGCCGTCAGCGCGATGGATGTTGTCGTCGTAGCCACGGTAACGGCCGTCGGCATCGCTGCCGGTCAGTGGCTGCAGCAGCGCGTGGTACAGCGCGGTGTAGAGCACGGTACGGTCATCGTTGCTGCCGCCCTGCACACGCACGGCCGCCAGTTCCTTGCGCCACTGCTGCTGTGCCATCTGCCGCATCTGGTCGAAAGCAAGCAGGCGGTCGCCCTGCATGCCATCGCTGCGCAGGTTGGCGCGCGCGCCTTCGGCATCCACGTGGGAGATCGCGCTGACTGCGGTCACCGCGCGGCCCTTGCCCAGGTCGAAGCTGAGCCAGGCGCCACTCGGCTTGAGCTCGCCTTCCATGCCATGGCGGGCGCCGGGCAGGCCACCGCCCTCGCCCCAGGTGCCGAACGACTTGAACGGGCGGTCGAACTCGATGCGGAACCAGGTGGTGTACTGATGGCCACCGCAGAAGCTCCTGGTGACCAGCTTGCCTTCCACGGCGCGGTCGCCGACCACATCGACCACGCTGCCGATCACCGAATGGCGCTCGTTGGCCTGGCCGAGGTTCACCAGCACGTGGCCGGTGCCTGCATCGGCGGCGAAGGTGTAACGCTCGGCCGCGGCACGGGTGCGTGCGGTGGCTTCGGCATCGATGCCGCCGTAGTTGGTCAGGCGCACCTTGTAGTAGCCCGCCTGCCCGACTTCCCCGTCGTGGGTATAGCTGGAGGCGTAGCGCTTGTGATCGAAGCTCTTGGCGTCGTCGGTATTGAAGTCGCCGCCCGGGCCGATGCTGCCGGTCACCGGCAGGACCGAGACCTGGCCGCCCTGCTCCCAGCAGCCCGCACCGGAGAGGAAGGAATGCCCAAAACCCCGGATCTTCGGATCGTCGTAGCGCCACCCGGCGTAGTGCTCACCGATCGGGCTGACCTGGATCAGGCCGAACGGCGCCGAGGCACCCGGGAACGTATTGCCATCGTCCTTGCTGCCGATGAAGGTGTTGACCTCGCGCTCCAGCGCGGCGGGCGCGGCCTGCAGCATCAGCGGCGCGCAGCTCAGCGCCAGCAGGCAGGCCAGCCCGGCGAGCGGGTGGCGGCGGGCCGGGATGGCGCCGGCGGCGGAAACGACGGAAGGACGGTGAGAAAGACGGGTCACGGACACGGACTCCTTGGCGGACGTGGCGGCAGCGCGAACCAGTGGCGGCGGGCGCCTCTAATTCCCTGGACTGGGCGACCCAATCCACACCCCGGTGAATTTAGATCGATTTAAGTAAAGCACGGGAATTTCAATCGATGCATTCTGCGCTGCAACATCGAGGACCGATCGCCAGCACCCCGCCCTGCCCGAGCCTGCCCGAGCCTGCGCAGTGCCTGGCAGTGCCCGGTGCCGGGGGCCGACATTCCGCCTCATCGGCCGATATAGCGGGCTGAAGCCCCGGACCCAGCAACATTGCGGGATCGGCCGGGGTCAAGCGAAAGCACGCCCCGCGTCCATATTGCGGAGCAGCATGCTTCCCTCGCGCGGTCGTGCTAAAAATCCCCCGCCAATCGTTTAGATCGATCCAACTTAAAACGGTCACGATTGCCGGAAGTGGGGAGCCGGGGGACTGCCCCACGCGATGCATGCGGGACGCGCCAGGCAACTCGACGCTCGAGATAATTTGGCTCCACCCATTAGATCGATTCAAAGAATTCGTATCGCCACCGTTTCAATCCAGGAGAGGGAGAGAGTGGAATGAAGATGTCACGCATGCACCGCCGCGTTGCGTTGTCCGCGGCCATTGCCAGCGCGTTGGCCACGGCCGTCGTGCCGGCCGCGCTCGCGCAGCAAGCCACCCCGGCCACGGGTACACCCGATGCCACCACGCTCGACAGCGTGACCGTCACCGGCTACCGCTACGCCATCGAAAAGAGTCTGCAGCAGAAGCGCGACGCCAACGCCGTGGTGGAAGTGATCACCGCCGAAGACGTGGGCAAGTTCCCCGACAAGAACGTCGCCGACGCGCTGCAGCGCGTGCCTGGCGTGGTCATCGAGCGCAGCGGTGGCGAAGGCAAGACCGTCAGTGTCCGCGGCCTCGCTCCGGACCTGACCCTGACCCAGTTGAACGGCAACTACGTGGCGACCTCGGAAACCAACAACGAGGCCACCCGTTCGTTCAACTACACGCTGCTGCCGGCCAACATGCTTTCCAGCGCCGAGCTGTTCAAATCGCCGGAGGCCCGCCTGGATGAAGGCGGCATCGGCGGCACCGTGATCCTGCACACCCGTCGCCCGCTCGACATGGAAGCCAACTCCGGCTACGTGAACCTGGAGGGCACCTCCTCGGACACCAGCCACGACGTGGATCCGCAGACGTCGGCGCTGTACTCCTGGCACAGCAAGGATGAGCGCTTCGGCGTGCTGGTCGGCGCGACCAAGCAGACCCGCACCAGCCGCACCATGCAGGCGAGCACCGAGGACTACCAGTGGTACGGCAACGGTACCGACGCGGTGGATGCCTACGGCAATCCGCAGCTGCAGGACGGTATCCACTACTGGTGGGGCCAGTCCGGCTTCAATGACCAGAGCGGCCGCAACTACAGCGAATTCTTCATGCCGACCTCGGTGAACTTCGCCGTGAAGGAAGAAAAGCGCGAGCGCACCGGTGGCCAGTTGACGTTCCAGTTCAAGCCGACCGACAACCTGACCCTGACCGCCAATTACTTCCGCTTCGAGCTGGAAGGCAATTACACCCAGAACATGTTGAAGATCCCGGAATGGAACCTCGCCCGCTTCAACGGCGACGGCAACTGGGACGGCGGCCGCCTGCTCAACGGGCTGAACTTCGATCCCTCCGGCAGCATCGTGACCGGCGCGCAGTACGAAAAGCTGGCTGGCAAGACGTATTACTGCAGCGAAGAACAGGCTGCGGCCGCCGGCATGGCGCCGGGCGGCTGGGGTCCGGACGACTGCACCATCCCCACCCCGCAGCTGACCGGTACCTACAGCAAGGAAAAGGCGCTCTCGCAGACCGGTGACCTGACCGTCGAGTGGGATATCAGCCCGCTGTGGAAGGCCTCCTTCACCGGTGGCCGCACCTGGTCCGAAGGTGGCCCGTCGATGAACTTCGGCATGTCCGCCAAGCCGCGCCGCCAGGTCGACGGTGTGTGGCAGTCCGGCAACACCTACAGCGCATGGGATCTGACCGGTACGCCGAGCGCCACCTTCTCGCCGAACCTGCAGGACCAGTTGATGGCCGGCATCGCCGAGATCGACACCGGCTCGACCGGCTCGTCGTGGATGCAGACCGAGGTCAAGCAGAACTACTTCCAGGCCGACTTCACCAAGCTGTTTGAAAGCGGCTGGCTGGACTCCATCCAGTTCGGTGCCAAGTACCGCGACGGCGATGTGCACCGCAATACCGGCAACACCTACTGGGTGTGCCAGGGCAAGGATCCGGCCGACTACGACAACAACCGTTACCAGGCCGGTTGCGATGCCACCGCCGGTGTCGCCCAGCCGGGCTTCTTCCTGTCCAACCCGATCAGCAACATCGCCGGCGGCTTCAACGCCAACGTGTTCCCGGGCATCAACTACCCGGCCTACATCAACTACCTCAACGAGAAGTACGGCGGATCGCACAGCCGCAAGGAAGAGGACTTCGTCTACAACGTCAACGAGAAGATCTACTCGGGCTACTTCCAGGCCAACTTCCGTACCGAGCGCGTGCGCGGCAACGTCGGCGTGCGCGTGGTCCGGACCAAGCAGTTCGCCGAATCCAGTGACTCGGTCGAGAAGTTCAACGACTACTTCCAGGACAACGCCGCCGGCTCGCCGATGGGCTGCAACGATCCTGCTGCCGCGCCGCTGATCGCCTCCAACACCGGCTATGTCTGCCAGAGCGGCTTCGTGCGCCTGCCGGATGGCCTGGCACGCGAGAAAACGTACGCCTTCACCTCGATGGACAAGACCTACACGGACTTCCTGCCGAGCTTCAACATCGCCTGGGACATCACCGATACGTTGGTGCTGCGCGGTGCGGCCTCCAAGGTCATCGCACGCCCGAGCTACACCAGCATCGCTGCGCCGGGTGCGCTGAACTACATCAGCGAGGAGTACAGCAACGACCGGCGCGTCGCCGGTGGTACCGACACGCCCGGCTGGTACGGCTATGGCAGCAACAAGAACCTGGAACCGTTCGAAGCGACCCAGTTCGACGTCGGCCTGGAGTGGTACTTCAAGCCCGGCGCGGTGGCGGGCCTGGGCCTGTTCCGCAAGAACGTGGACAACTTCACGGTGCCGGTGGTCCGCGACCAGCAGATGAATGTCGGCGGAGAAACGGTCACGGTGCAGAAGTACGAGACCCAGGCCAACGGCCGCGATGGCGTCTCCCAGGGCGTGGAGCTGTACGGTCAGTACACCTTCGACACGGGCTTCGGCATCCAGGCCAACTACACCTACAACGACACCAACCTGGCCGCCATCGTGCTCGATGGCGAAGAGATCGGTTCCTCGCCGCTGGTGGGCAGCGCCAAGAACCAGGCCAACGTCACCCTCTTCTACGAGAACGAGAAGTTCCTGGCACGCGCGTCGTACAACCGCCGCGGTGAAGTCGTGGGCGGTCCGGTCAACGGCATGAGCCAGTACTCCGAACCGTACGACCAGCTGGATCTCAACGTGGCCTACAACTTCACCGAAGCGCTGACCTTCACCGCCTCGGTGCTGAACGCGACCAAGTCCGAGCAGCGCATCCATCTGGGCAACGACACCAAGGCCCGCCTGGTGTCCAACACCTACACCGGCCGCCAGCTGTACTTCGGCGTGAACTGGAAGTTCTAAGCGTCATCCGCCCCCGCCTCCGGGCGGGGCAACGGTCCTCCACGGCAGCTGCGCTTTCACAGGCGGCTGCCGTTTTTTTAATCCAGCGCCGCGCGCAGTGCGCTGACCTGCGCCGCGTCGGTGACGGTCCAGTCCGGCGACAACCCGATCAGCGCCGGATTGTGATGGCGCATCGCCGAATGGTGTGTGGTCTTCGCCGAGGCATGCAGTTCGAGGCACCCACTGCGCTGGGCCAGCTCCACGATGTTGCCCGCCGTAATTCCCGCCCCGGCCATCAGTGATAGCCGATCACCTGCCTGCGCCATCAAGGCGGCCAGGACATCAGCACCGGCCAGCGCACTGGCCTGCCCGCCCGAGCTCAGGATGCGATGGCACCCCAGCGTCACGATCTGCTCCAGCGCCGCGGGCAGATCACGCGCGGCATCGAAGGCGCGGTGGAAGGTGATGCCGAGCGGACCCGCTGCGGATACCAGTTCCCGGCACAGCGGCATGTCGATGCCGCCGTCGGCATCCAGCGCACCGATCACCACGCCATCGCAGCCGAGTTGGCGGCAATGCGCGATGTCGCGCAGCATGATCTCGGCCTCGAGCGCGGTGTAGCGAAAATCCCCGGGCCGCGGCCGGATCAGCACGAACAGGGGAATCCGCAGGCGATCACGGGCGACCGCGATGCTGCCCTGCGACGGGGTCGTGCCGCCCTCGGCGAGGTTGTCGAACAGTTCGACCCGATCCGCCCCGCCGTGCTGGGCCGCCAGGGCGGAGGCCACCGAATTCGAGGCGATCTCCAGCAACCGGCGCGGCGCGCTCACGTCTGCTCACTCGTGTACACCGAGGCCGAATCACGCAGATCGTCCTGCCGGCCCTTGTCGCAGACCGCGTAGACGAAGCCGCGGTGCAGCGCATACGCGCCGACCTCACCGTGCTTGTTCAAGGCGAGGAAACAGACCTGCAGGGTCCTGCTCGCCTCGGGGCGCTTGCGCACCACCCGCGCGATCGCCTCGCGGCAGGCCTCGGCCGGCGAACGACCCTGGCGCATCAGCTCGACCACCAGGAACGAGGCGGCATTGCGGATCATTTCCTCACCCACGCCCGAAGCGGTGGCGGCACCGACCTCGTTGTCCACGTACAGGCCCGCCCCGATGATGGGGCTGTCGCCCACGCGGCCGTGCATCTTCCAGGCCATGCCACTGGTGGTGCAGGCACCGGCCAGACGCCCCTGGGCATCGATGGCGAGCATGCCCAGCGTGTCGTGGTTGCTGCTGTCGCCGGGACGGCTGCGCCGCTCGGCATTGATCTCGGGGGTGTACTGCGCGGTCTTGAGCCACTCGCGCCAGGCTTTCTCGGCTTCCGGGGTGAGCAGCTTCTTCCGCTCAAAGCCCTGCTGCACGGCGAACTGCTGTGCGCCCTCGCCAACCAGCATCACGTGCGGGGTCTGCTCCATCACCCGCCGTGCCACCGAGACCGGGTGCGCGATATCACTCAGCGCCGCCACCGAACCACAGCGACCATCGCCATCCATGATGCTGGCATCCAGGCTCAGCACGCCATCACGATCGGGATTGCCGCAGCGCCCGACCGTGGGATTGCACAGATCACTCTCGGCCCAGCGCGCACCGGCTTCCACGGCATCGAGCGCCGAACCACCGGCCGACAGCGTTTTCCAGGCGACCTGGTTGGCCCCTACGCCGAAATCCCAGGTGGACACCACCCGCGCACCGGCGGCGGAACGCGCCTGCAGCGTCGGCAGTGCGAGGGCGCCAGCGGCCAGGGCACCGGCCTGGAGAAATCGCCTGCGGTCAGTCATGGGTAGGTCTCCAGCGAACGGGCAAGGAAAGAATTACACGACGATACAGCGATGTTCCGCGTGCCAGACCGCCGCGCCAAGAACGCCCAGCTCGCCGTGGTCCACCCGCCAGATCGGCACCTGGCGCAGCACCTCGTGCATCACGCCCTTGGCCAGGAAACGCGCGCGGAAACGGCCATCACGCAGGAAGCGATCCACCCGCGTGGAGATGCCGCCCGCCAGATAGACCGAGCGCGCACCAAAGGTGGTGGCCAGGTCGCCGGCCAGGCTGCCAAGCCAGGCGCAGAACACCTCCAGCGTTTCCACCGCCACCGGATCCACGCCCTCGTGCGCGGCGGCGATCAGTGCCTCGGTGCTGGTCCAGTGCGGTGTGACGCCACGGATATCGCACAGGCAGGGATACAGGTTCATCAGGCCGCCACCGGACAGCACGCGCTCGTTGTCCACGTGGTCCCAGCGCTGCAGCAGGCGCGAGAGCACCTCCAGCTCCAAAGGATTGCAGGCATTCAACGCGGCATGGCCGGCTTCACTGGCCAGCACCGGTCGCTCGCCGCCTTCAAAGCGCAGTGCCGCGCCCAGCCCGGTGCCCGGCCCCAGCACCAATGCCGGCCAACGCGGACCCGCGCCGGGATCGCCATTGAGGGCCACCATGGACTCCGGCGCTACGTGCGGAATCGCGTAGGCCACTGCTTCGAAATCGTTGATCAGCGCCAGCGAAGCCAGCCCCGAATCGTGACGGGTCTGCGCGACCGAGACCGGCCACGGCAGATTGGTGTTGACCAGGTGATCGCCGTCCAGCAGGCCGGCAATCGCGACCACCGCATTGTCCGGCGCGGCGGGCAGCGTGGCGATGAAATCGGCCAGGATCGCGGCCAGGCTGGGGTGCTCGGCACAGGCATAGCGCTGAAGACCGCTCAGCTGTGGCGCTGCACCAGCGCGCACGCTGGCCAACGCGACGCGGGCGAAGGTACCGCCGACATCGGCCACGATCAGCGTGTCAGGGAGGGAATCCCGCTGCGCCGCGGTCGGCGACACCTCAGGTTGAGCCGGAACCGGTACCGCTGCGCTCACTCGCTTGCCTTGGTTGAATCGATTGAATCCCGGCGATTCTCAGGCATCGCCGGGGGATTGCAAAGCCGCGCCTGCCATACAGCGCCGTACTGAAACGACCGCGCCGCGCTCAGGGCTTGGCGGTCTGCAGGCGGTAGCTGGTGCTGGCCGTGGCGGTCGGGCCATCGCCCTGCACCGCGCGCACTTCCACCTTGTGCTCCCCCACCGCAAGGTGGGTGGGCAGCGCGCCGCGCCACAGGTGCGGCGACGGCGTGGCTTCGGGCGAGCGGTCGAACCCGCGCAGGCGCTCGGCGGTATCGTCGGCGACGTTTTCCTGCAGCAGGCGCGGGTCCGGCTGCTCGACGCGCTTCATCGGCTGCCAAGCGCCATCGTCCACGCGGTACTCCACCAGCGAATCGGCCTGGCCCATGAACACGTTGGCGTACACGCCCCACGCCGGATACGCGCCCTGGCGCAACACCTTCGGCGCATGCAGGGCGATCTGGTAATCGTCCGGCGCGCGCGCCACGTAATAGCGCAGCCCGTACTCGCCACCGGGCTTGACCGAGAGCACCGCGTAGCCATTCGGGGTGCCATCGCTCATGGTGGCATCGGGGATCCCGCTGCTGTCCTTCACCCCGGACCAGAACGCACCGCAGGCGGCGCCCACGTTGTATTCGTGCAGCGGCTTGCGGCCCTGCCAGCCCTCGGCGGCACCGTGGTAGTAGTGCTGCTGGGTGTGGCTGTGGCCGCTGAGCACCAGCACGTTCGGGAAGTCCTTGAGCAGCGCGAACAGGCGCGTGCGGTCCGCATGGCGGAACGTCTCACGGCCCGGCGCCGCATCGAACAGCGGGATGTGCATGCCGAGCACGACCAGGCGATCACGCGGCAGGCCCTTGAGGTAGTTGCCGAGGAAGGTGAACTGGTCCGCGCGCAGCCCGCCCACGTAGCTCGGCTTGGCCTTGGGGTCGTAGACCACGTCATCGAGGAACACGAAGCTCGCCCCGCCCTCTTCCACCGCGTAGGTATCCGGCCCGTAGACCGCGCGCCAACTGTCCAGCGAATGGGCATCGTTGCCGGCGTCCATGTCCAGGTCGTGGTTGCCCGGCACGTGGAACCACGGCACCTGCAGCTGGGCGGTGACCTTGTTGATGTCCGGGTACAGGCTCAGGTCGTCGTTGACGATGTCGCCCAGCGTGGTGCCCAGCCGTGCCGGGTGCTTGCCGATGATCGGCTCGACGATGGCGCGCTGGTAGTAGCCGATGTCCTGGCGGCTGGCGGTCTGCGAATCGGTGAATACCAGCATCTCGAAGCCGTTGCGCGCGGCATCGGTGCCCTTGGCCGGCTCCAGCGCGAAATCCCAGTTGCGGGTGGCACCGCCGGTGGCACGGATGCCGTCGTACTTCAGCTTCGGCGAGCCCTGCGGCGCATAGTGGCGCCAGTAGGACGGCAGTCCGTTGGCAGCGGCCGGGAAACGGTACTCGTCCGGCTTGATCACGAACACCGTCTGGCCCTCGCGCACCGGCAGGCTGTAGCTGCCGTCGGCGGCGGTGCGCACGATCGTTTCACCGTTGGAAACCTGCACGCCGGCCAGGCCGGGATCGGTCGGGCCGCGGCCCGGCTTGCCGTCGCGCTCCTGATACACCTTGCCGGTAACGGTCGTTTCAGCAGCCCAGGCAGGCGAAGTCATCAACAGCAGGCAAGCCAGCCAGGCGGCAGTACGGGTCATCGGGGGTGGTCCGGTCGGGGGTGGGGAATTGTAGAGCCGCACATCATCGCCTGCACCGCGTTTCACCGACGTTAAACGATGTGCAGCCCGGGCTTACCCCGCGTGGCGCGCCGCCAGCACCGCGACCGCGTCGTCCAGCGACAGGCCACGCGCCCGCAGCAGCACGGTGAGGTGGAACAGCAGGTCGGCCGACTCGCCGAGCAGCGCCTCGTCATCCTGCGCCACGCCGGCCAGCGCCGTCTCCACCCCCTCCTCCCCCACTTTCTGCGCGATGCGGCGGGTACCGCCGTCGAACAGCGAGGTGGTGTAGCTGCCAGCCGGGCGCTGCTGCTCGCGCTCGCGCACCACGGTATCCAGCCGGCCCAGGAAGTTGCCCGGCGCCTGCGGGAAGCAGCTCTCGCTGCCGGTATGACAGGTGGGGCCGGCCGGGCGCGCACTGACCAGCACGGTGTCGTTGTCGCAGTCGATCCGTATGGCGGTCACCGCCAGCACGTTGCCGGACGACTCGCCCTTGGTCCACAGCCGCTGCTTGCTGCGGCTGAAGAAGGTCATCTGCCCCGTGGCCAGGGTCTGCTCCAGGGAGGCCGCATTGGCATAGCCCAGCATCAACACGCGCAGCGTGTCCGTGTCCTGCACCACCACCGGCAGCAGGCCATCGCCCTTGCCCCAGTCCAGCTGCGCCAGCGCCTCGCGCGACGGCCGCACGTCGATGGAATTCACCTCAATAGACATCTCGAACCTCGATCTGCTGCTCGCGCAGGAACTGCTTGAGCGCGGGAATGGCGATGGCGCCACTGTGGAAGACGCTGGCAGCCAGCGCGCCATCGACGTCGGCCTGGTCGAACACATCGGCGAAGTGCTGCATCTCGCCAGCACCGCCGGAGGCGATCAGCGGCACCTGGCACAGCGCACGCGCCTGGCGCAGCTGGGCCACGTCGTAGCCGCGGCGCACGCCATCACTGTCCATGCAGTTCAGCACGATCTCGCCGGCGCCGCGGCGCTGCGCCTCCACCAGCCAGTCCAGCGTGCGTACGGCCACCGCCTGGGTCTTGTCCGGGTCGCCACTGAACCGGCGCACCCGCCATTCGCCATCCGGCTCACGTACCGAATCGATACCAACGACAACGCACTGCACACCAAACGCATCGGCCAGTTCCTCAATCAGTTCCGGCCGGCCCAGCGCCGGGGAGTTGATCGAGATCTTGTCGGCACCGGCATGCAGCACGCGCCGCGCAGTCTCCACATCGCTGATGCCGCCGGCCACGCAGAACGGAATGTCGATCAGGCGCGCGATGCGTTCGATCCAGCCCACATCCACCGCGCGCCCTTCCGGGCTGGCGCCGATGTCGTAGAACACGAGTTCGTCCGCGCCCTGGTCGCGGTAGCGCATCGCCAGCTCGGCGATATCGCCCATGTCCACGTGGTCGCGGAAGCGCACGCCCTTGACCACGCGGCCATCGCGCACGTCCAGGCACGGAATCAGGCGGCGGCTCAGCATGCCAGCGCTCCTTCCAGGGTCATGCGCCCTTCCAGCAGCGCCTTGCCGAGGATCGCGCCGCCACAGCCGACGGCCTTGGCCTGGGCCACGTCCTGGGCATCGCGCACGCCGCCGGAGGCCTGCACCGCCACGCCGGGCAACAACCGCGCCAAGTGCTGGTAAAGGTCGATGTTCGGCCCGGACAGCATCCCGTCGCGGGCGATATCGGTGCACAGCAGGTGCTGCATGCCGGCCTCGGCGTAGCGCTGGGCCAGCGCCTCCAGCGTGTCCTCGGCGGTCTCGGTCCAGCCATGCACCGGCAGCAGCCAGCGGCCGTCCTCGGCCTGGCGGGCATCGAGTGCGATGGTCAGCCGGTCCGGGCCGAACTCGCGCAGCCAGCCGATCACTGTGTCCGGCTCGCGCACCGAGACCGAGCCGACGACGACCCGGGCCGCACCGGCATCAAGAATCCGGGCGACATCATCGCGCGAGCGCACGCCGCCGCCGGTCTGCACCTTCAGGCCGGTCTGCGCCGCGATCGCAGCCAGCAGCGGCGCCAGCGTGTAACCGCCTGCCCGGGCCGCATCCAGGTCCACCAGGTGCATCCAGCTTGCGCCGGCCGCGGCAAAGGCCTGCGCGCGCGGCAGCGGGTCATCGCCGTAGGTGGTCTGCTGCGCGTAGTCGCCCTGCAGCAGCCGCACTACACGGCCTTCGCGGATGTCCAGGGCGGGATAGACGATGAAACTCATGTGGGTTCGTTCTCGATGAAGTTGCGCAGGATGCGCGCGCCCGTATCGGCCGAGCGCTCCGGGTGGAACTGGGCGCCACTGTGCCGGCCGCGCTGCACGACCGCCGCGAACAGCCCGCCGTGATCGCAGGCCGCCACGGTGTCTTCGCCCAAGGGTGCCGCATAGCTGTGCACGAAGTAGGCACTGGCGCGTGCCGGCACACCGGCCAGCAGCGGCGACTCGCGCAGTGGCAGCAGCCGGTTCCAGCCCATGTGCGGTACGCGGATGCCGGTGGCCGGGCGCAGGTGCCGCACCACCCCGGGCAGCAGGCCCAGGCATTCGACGTGCCCCTCTTCGGAACCGTCGAACAGCAGCTGCATGCCCAGGCAGATGCCGAGCAGCGGCACCTGCAGGTTGCGCAGCGGCTCGACCAGCCCCTGCGCATGCAGGCGCGCCATGCCGTGCGGGGCCGCGCCGACGCCGGGCAGGATCACCCGGCTGACGCCCTCCAGCCCCTGCGCATCGCGCACCAGGCGCACCTGCACGCCCAGCCGCTCCAGCGCATAGCGGACCGAGCCAAGGTTGGCCCCACCCGCATCGATCAGCGCAACCTCCGTCACAGCGCCCCCTTGGTACTCGGCAACGCGGTGCCCTGGCGCGGCAAGGCCTGGCGCAGTGCACGGGCCAGCGCCTTGAAGCAGGCCTCGACCTTGTGGTGGTCGTTGTCGCCGCGCACGCTCAGGTGCAGGTTGAGCCCGGCCGCGTCGCACAGCGAGCGGAAGAAGTGCGGCACCAGCTCGGTCGGCATGTCGCCCACGCGCTCGCGCTTGAACTCGCCCTCGAACACGAAATACGGGCGGCCGCTGAAATCCAGCGCGGCACTGGCCAGCGTTTCGTCCATCGGCAGCGTGAACCCATAACGACCGATCCCGCGCTTGTCGCCGAGTGCCTCCCGCAGGGCCTGGCCCAGCGCCAGGCCGGTGTCTTCGATGGTGTGGTGCTCATCGATGTGCAGGTCGCCCTCGGCCTGCACGCTCAGCGCGAAACCGCCGTGCTTGCCGATCTGCTCCAGCATGTGATCGAAGAACGGCAGGCCGGTGTGGGTCTGCGGCTCGGCGGTGCGGTCCAGATCGACCTCGACCCGGATCCTGGTTTCCTTGGTGTTGCGCTGCACGCTGGCGCGGCGCGGTGCGTCGGCCAGTTCGTGCGCGATCGAGGTCCAGTCCCAGTCACCGCCGAACTGCTCGGTGCGCAGCTGGAAACCACGGATCTTCATGTTCTCGGCGAACTGGATATCGGTCAGGCGGTCGCCCACCATGGCCGAGCGGGTCCAGTCGATATTGCGGTCCTGCAGGTACGGCAGCATCAGCCCTATACCCGGCTTGCGGGTGGGCGCGTTGTCCTGCGGCCAGGTGCCGTCGATCAGCACGTCACGGAAGGTGATGCCCTGGCTGGCGAAGATCTGCAGCATCAGGTCGTTGGGGCCATCGAAGCTGGCCTGCGGGTAGCCCTCGGTTCCGAGCCCGTCCTGGTTGCTGACGATCACGAACTGGTAGCCGGCATCGCGCAGCTTGAGCATCGCCGGGATCACATCGCGCACGAAGCGCAGCTTCTCGTAGGCGTCGATCTGGAAATCGGCGGGCTCTTCGATCAGGGTGCCGTCGCGGTCGACGAACAGAATCGGGATCATGCGGCAGCCCTCCGGGCCATCAGGGCGGCAAGTACACGGTCATTCTGCTCGGGGCTGCCGATGGTGATGCGCAGCGCATCGCCAAGCTGTGGCGCAGCCCGCTGGTCACGCACCACCACGCCAGCGGCGAGCAACGCGTCGAAGGCACCCTGTGCATCGGCAAAGCGGGCGAGCAGGTAGTTGCCCTGCGAAGGATAGACGCGCGCGACGCCGGGCAGCGCGGCCAGGCCGGACTGCAGGCGGGCGCGTTCTGCCTTGATCTGCGCGGTGCGCTGGGCGGTCACGGCCAGGCTCTCGGGTGAGAGCGCCGCCAGCGCCAGTTCCGCGCAGGGCGCCGGCACCGGATACGGGGCTTGGCAGCGGCGCAGCAACTGGATCAGCGCGGCATCCGCGATCAGGCTGCCGATGCGCGCCGCCGCCAGGGCATGCGCCTTGGACAGCGTCCGCAGCACGGCGATGTTGTCGTAACGGCTCAGCAGCGTCGTTGCGGACGGTTGCTCGGCGTACTCACCGTAGGCCTCATCCACCACCACCAGTGCCCTGCCCTGCAACGCGGCGGCCACCCGCTCGATCTCCGCCAAGGGAATCACGCTGCCAGCGGGATTGGAGGGTGAGCACAGGAACACCAGCTTCGCCTTGCCGGCCAGGGCAGCGGCGATGACCGCGTCGATATCGGCGACCAGTGCATCGCCCTGGTCCACCAGCGGCACCTCGATCAGCGGCGCGTTCTGCAGGCGGGCGCAGACGGAGTACATGCCGAACACCGGCGGCGTGGTCACCACCGCATCGCGGCCTGGTTCGCACAGCGCACGGACCAGCAGATCGATGGCCTCGTCACTGCCACGGCCGATCAGCAGTTGTCCGGGGGCGCAGCCGTAGAGGTCCGCCAGGCGATCACGCAGGGCGGCCGGCTGGGGATCCGGATAGCGGCGCGCGCCCCCCTCGGCGTCGGCCGGGTTGGCCCAGGCCGATTCGTTGGCGTTGAGCCAGACATCACCGGTCAGCGCACTGCTGCGCGCCGAGGAGTACCCGGCAAAGGCCTGCAGGTCCTCGCGGACCAGGGGCAGGACGGAGGCAGTGCTCATGCGGCCGCCTCCATGCGCAGGGTCACCGCGTTCTCATGGGCATCCAGGCCCTCGGCGCGCGCCAGCACACGCGCGCACTGCCCGATCGCGGCGATGCCGGCGGCAGTGGCCGACTGCACGCTGATCAGGTTCTGGAAGCTGGCCACGCTGACGCCACTGTACGCACGTGCCGCACCGGCGGTGGGCAGCACGTGGTTGGTGCCACTGCAGTAGTCGCCCAGCGCTTCGGGGGTGTAGTCGCCGAGGAACACCGAACCGGCGGCCTCCACCTTCTCCAACCACGCGCGCGGCTCGCGCAGCGCGAGAATCAGGTGCTCCGGCGCGTACCGGTTGCTGATCGCGAAGGCTTCATCAAGCGAATCCACCAGGATCAAGCGCGAGGACGCCAGCGCCTGCGCCGCGATTTCCGCACGCGACAACTGCGCCAGCTGCGCTTCCACCGCAGCCTCGACCCGGTCCACCATCGCCGCGTCATCGGTCAGCAGCAGCACCTGCGAATCCGGGCCGTGCTCGGCCTGCGAGAGCAGATCGGCGGCGACGAACGCCGGATTGGCGCCGGCATCGGCGATCACCAGCACTTCGGACGGGCCGGCCGGCATATCGATGGCCGCCGCGCCGTCTTGGGCCACCTGCTGCTTGGCTTCGGTCACGAAACTGTTGCCCGGGCCATACAGCTTGTCGCAGGCCGGGACGCTGTCGGTGCCATAGGCCATCGCCGCAATGGCCTGGGCGCCGCCCAGCTTGAACACGCGGTGCACGCCGGTCAGGCGCGCGGCAACCAGCACGGCAGGGTCGGCACTGCCGTCCTTGCGCGGCGGCGTGCACAGCACCACCTCGCGGCAGCCGGCCAGCTGCGCGGGCACGCCCAGCATCAAGGCGGTGGATGGCAACGGTGCACTGCCGGCCGGTACATACAGCCCCACCCGGGCGATCGGACGCACCACGCGCTCGCAGCGCACGCCGGGCGCGGTCTCGACCGCATAGCCCTGGCTCATGCCCGCCTGGTGGAAGGTGCGGATGCGGGCGGCCGCATCGATCATCGCCTGCCGCAGTTCGGCGGAGACGGCCTGCTCGGCGGCGGCGAATTCCGCCTCGCTCACCTCGAAGGTATCCGGCGCCACCCCGTCAAAGCGCAGGGTGATCTCGCGCAGCGCGGCATCGCCGCCTTCGCGTACCGCGGCGATCAGGGCCGCGACCGACTCGCGGGTGCGTGCCGCCACGGCCTGGACCGGGCGTTGCAGCGCCTGCGCCTGGGCGCCGGCATCCAATTGGGACCACGTCAAACGATTCATGCCAGCGACCGCTCCACACTCAATACCATCAAGCCCTGCGCGCCCGCGCGCTCCAGTTCCTCCAACCGCTGCCAGGTCAACGCACCGTGGCACATGGTCTGCAAACGCAGGTGGCCGCCATCATCGGGCAGCTGCACCAGCGGGTCGGCGTCGGGCAGCAGGCGGGTCAGCTCGGACACGCGATCCAGTTCGGCGCGGAACATCAGCAGCTTGCTGTCCTGCACCTTCACCACACCATCGAGGCGGCGCAGCAGCATTGCCATCAGGCCGGCACGGGCGTCATCGGGCGTGCGGACCGGGCCGGCCAGCACCGCTTCGCTCTCCAGCAGGGTTTCAACCGGCTTGAGCTGGTTGGCGGCCAACGTCGCGCCACTGGAGACCAGGTCGCAGATCAGATCGGCCGTACCCAGGCGCGGGGCGATTTCGACCGATCCGGACAGCTCGACCACCTGCGCATCCACGCCACGCTCGGCCAGCCAGTCGGCCAGGATCGCGGGGTAACTGGTGGCGATGCGCTTGCCGGCCAGCTGTTCGACGCCGGTCCATTCCCAATCCTCCGGCACCGCCAGCATCAAGCGGCACTGGCCGAAGTTGAGCCCGCGCAGCGCCTGGTAGGCGTCCGGCAGGCCGATCCGGCGGCGCGCGGCACCCTGCTCGTCCAGCTCGTTGCGGCCAACGATGCCAAAGTCGCATACGCCATCGGCGATCAGGCCGGGGATATCGTCATCGCGGACCAGCAGCAGGTCCACCGGCAGCGATTCGCCGTAGCAGAACAGCTTGTCTCGGCTCTGCCGCCAGCTCAGCCCGCAGGCGGTCAGCAGGCTGCGCGCGGGCTCGGCCAGCCGCCCGTTCTTCTGGATGGCGATGCGCAGCCGGTCACGTGCCGGGGCGGTCTGGGTTGCACTCATGGGGAGGTCTCTACTCGGATTCGGGGGAGGACGGCGTGGCGGCGATGGCGGCGGCATAGCCGCCGTGGCCGTGGTCCAGCGAGCGCGCCACGCGCCCGGTGGTGGTCACGCTGACCCCGGTCAACTCATGGATCTCGCGATACGGCACGCCCTGCTGCAGCAACGGCACCACTTTCCAGCGGTCGGACAGCGCCTCCAGCTCGGCGGGCGTGCACAGGTCGCGCAGGAAGGCGGTCACTGCCTCCGGATCGGACAGGGCAGCAAACGCACGCGCCAGCGAGGCCAGATCGGCCTGGGCATCTTTTTCGCGGGGGATCGGACGTAGTTTCATCGTATCAATGTAATAGCGTGCTATTACATTAGCGCAAATGACGGCGCACGGTCAAACCGCCGCGCAGGCGGAATGGGCCGGTTCAGGGTCTGGAAACGAACAACGCCCGCGTTGGCGGGCGTTGGATGGGTATCCACGGAGAAGCGTGCCGACCAGCGGTCGGCAACTACCGGCAGCGGACCTCGGCACGCAGGGCACCGCTGCGCAGGCATTCGCCAAGCAGGCCGCCCTGGCGGCTGGGAAGCGACTCCAGCGCTTCCAGCAGGCCCGCACCCTTGGGGCAGACGCTGCTGGCCAGTTCGCGCAGGTCGTGTTCCAACAACTTCGGGTCAACCATGTGGCAGCGGTCGACCGTCAACCGGTAAAGCCCGGGGCCGATCCGCTTGCTGCGCAGCTGCGGATCGCTCTGGCAGCCGGCGAGCAGGAGCACCATCAGTGCCCCTGCTCCCAGCCGCTTCATGCCATCGCCTTGGCCTGCTCCAGCTCGACCTGCAGCGCGCTGGCCAATTCGTCGCGGGCGACCTCGAACTGCTGCTCACGCAGCAGGTCCTTGACCGCCACCACACCACGCGCCAGCTCATCCTCACCGGCCAGCACGACGAAACGGATACCCGCCTTTGCCGCGTACTGGAACTGCTTGCCGATCTTCTTCGGCTCCATCTGCACTTCGGCATTGATGCCGCCCACGCGCAGGCGGCGGGCGATATCCAGCGACTCCGGCAGGCCGTTGTCGTCCATCAAGGCCACCAGCGCGTGCACGCTGCTGTCCTCGATACCGGCGATCAGGCCGGCCTCGCGCAGCTGCCAGAACAGGCGGGTCAGGCCGATGGAGATGCCCACGCCCGGCAGCTTGGACTTGCTGTAGTGACTGGCCAAATCGGCGTAGCGCCCGCCCGAGCAGATCGAGCCGATCTGCGGGTGGTCGGTCAGCGTGGTCTCGTAAACGGTGCCGGTGTAGTAATCCAGGCCACGCACGATCGAGAAGTTCAGGCAGTACGCGGTTTCCGGCACGCCCAGCGCCTTGACCAGCTGCAGCACTTCGCGCAGCTCGGCCACGCCCTGCTTGAGCGTCTCGCTGGCGGCCGCATCGGCCAGCAGTGCGTCCAGCTGGGCCAGCGCGTCGGCGTGGCTGCTCGAGCGTACAGTCGCAAAAGCCAGGATGCGCTCGACCTGCTCGGCGGGAATATCAAAGCCCTCGCCCACCAGCGTCTCGCGCACGTAATCGGCGCCACGCTTGTCCAGCTTGTCCACTTCACGCAGCACGGCCAGCTGGCGCTCGCCATCGGCCACGCCCAGGCTTTCGAAGAAGCCGCGCATCAGCTTGCGGTTGTTGAGCTGCACCGAGAAATCACCGATGCGCAGTTCAGCGAACACCGCATGGATCACCGCCAGCACTTCGGCGTCGTAACGGGTGCTCAGCGTGTCCTTGCCGATCACATCGATATCGCACTGGTAGAACTCACGGAAGCGGCCACGCTGGGCACGCTCGCCGCGGTACACGCGCTGCATCTGGTAGCGGCGGAACGGGAAAGTCAGGTCGTGTTCGTGCTCGGCCACGTAGCGCGCCAGCGGCACGGTCAGGTCGAAGCGCAGGGCCAGTTCGGGCAGCGCCTTCTCTTCAGCTTCGGCGGCATTGGCCAGCGCGCCGGTGGACTGCACGAAATACACCTGGCGCTCGGTCTCGCCGCCGGACTTGGTCAGCAGCACATCGGACAGCTCGAACACCGGGGTTTCCACCGGCAGGAACCCGAACCGCTCGTAGTTGCGGCGGATGACGTCCAGCATGCGCTGGAACGCGATCTGCTCACGCGGCAGCAATTCCATGATGCCGGGCGGCGTACGGGGCTTGATCACTTGCGGGACTCCTGCGGAAACGGGGGGATGAGCGAGCGGCATATTCTAGCCGCAGCCAGCGCGACGGGCCGCATCCCGCGTCAGGACCGGGCCAATGGCGGCATGAAGTATCATAGGCAGGCCCCGCTTGCTGACCTGACATGACCCGGCCCCACTCCGGTACCGCGCTTTCCGCTGTTGAAGACCCCGCCGCCCCCGGTTGCTCGCCCCTGCGCGACTGCCTGCATTGCTCGGTACGGCACCTGGCGGTCTGCTCGGCGCTGTCGCCGGATGAAGTGCAGGCGCTGGAGCGGGTCACCGTCTCGCAGGCGCTGCCGCTGGGTTCTACCCTGGCCCGTGCCGGCGAGCCGCGCCAACATGTCTATACGATTACGGCCGGCGCGCTGCGCCTGGTCCGCACGCTGGCCGACGGGCGCCGCCAGATCAGCGGCTTCGTGCTGCCCGGCGATTTCCTCGGCCTGAGCGGCAGCGACCACCACCGCTATGACATCGAGGCCATCGCTGACAGCCGGGTCTGCCGCGTGGCCCTGCCGCAGATGAAGGACCTGCGCTCGCGCTTCCCCCACCTGGAACGGAAGCTGCTGCAGCGCGCCTGCCAGGAACTGGATGCCGCGCAGGATGCCGCGATGGCGCTGGGCCGACTGCAGCCGGCCGAGAAGGTCGCCGATTTCCTGCTGCGCCTGGCCGCGCGCGAAGCGTTGCTCGGCGAACCGGGGCTGCGCGTGACCCTGCCGATGGGCCGCGGCGATATCGCCGACCATCTCGGCCTGACCATGGAAACTGTCAGCCGCACCTTCACCAAGCTGCGCCAGCAGGGCCTGATCGCCCTGCCCCATCTGAACACCGTCGAGATCCTCGACGAAGCCGGTCTCCAGAAGCTGTCGGCCGACGAGTCTTACTGACCCCGCATCAGCCGCGCAGCAGCACCTCACGCAGCGCGCCATACGCCGGCGCGCATGCCTCGGCCCGCGCCGGCCGCTCCAGCAACGCGGCCAGGGCTGGCGGCACCGGCAACGGCCGGCCGATCAACGGCTCCACCACCGACTCGAACTTGGCAGGATGCGCGGTGGCCGCCACCGCCCAATGCCCCTGCACGCCGGCAGCCCGCAGGTGCTCCAGGCGCGCCACCGCGGTCGCCGTATGCGGGCAGAACACCTCGCCATGCAGGTCATGGCGCCGCTTGATCACTTCGCGGATCGCCGCATCATCCACGGCTTCGGCCGTGAACGCACCCCGCAGGGCCACGTCATCGTCGTTGTACAACCACCGCAGCCGCTCGAAATTGCTGGGCGCGCCCACGTCCATCGCATTGGCGATGGTCGCGACGCTGGTCTGCGCCTGGTAGGCCTCGCCGTGGAAATAGCGCGGCAACACATCGTTGGCATTGGTGGCCAGGGCGATCTGCCCCAGCGGCAGCCCCATAGACCGCGCCAGGATGGCCGCCATCGCGTTGCCCAGGTTGCCGGTCGGAATCACCAGATTGAGCACGTGGCCGGTCTGCGCCTGATGTAGCAGTGCGGCGTGCGCGTAGTAACTCATCTGCGGCAGCCAACGGCCCAGGCTGATGCTGTTGGCCGAGCTCAGCGGCACCGCGTCCTGCAGCTCACGATCGCCCAGCGCCTGCTTCACCATCGCCTGGCAATCATCGAAGGAACCGGCCACCCGCAGCGTGTGGATGTTGTCGCCGAAGCAGCCGAGCTGATGCGCCTGGCGCGGCGAGACGCGGCCATCCGGGTACAGCACCACCACGCGGATCCCCGGCTGCCGATGGAAGGCAGCGGCCACCGCCGCGCCGGTATCGCCCGAGGTCGCCACCACGATCGTCAGCGGGCGCTCGCGCCCCTGCTGCAACCGGGCAAGACAGGCCGCAAGGAAGCGCGCACCGAAGTCCTTGAACGCCGCCGTGGGGCCATGGAACAGCTCCAGCACATGGTCATCGGCGGTTGCCAGCGCGCGCAACGGCGCATCGAAATTGAAGGCCTGCGCGCAGAGTTCGGGCAGCACCGTTTCCAGGGCATCGTCCTGGAAGTACGGTGCAAGCACTGCGGCCGCGGTCTGCGCGAAGCTCGCCTGCGCTGACCAGCTCTGCAACTGCGGGCGGTGTTCGGGCACATACAGACCGCCATCCGGGGCAAGGCCTGCGGCAAGCGCCTGGCTGAGCGAGGTGGCGGGAGCAGCGTGACGCGTGGAGACAAACTTCATCGGAGATCCCAAAGTAGAAAGAGTGGAGGCGTCACAGCAGTCGGGCGGCAGGAGCATTCAAGGGCGACACCCAGCTTTGGCTGTCGAAGCCTGCCTCGGCGAACGCCTGCTGGACCGCGGCCTGCGCAGCGAGTGCGGCCTCGCGGTGTTCGAACCAGGCAAACACGCTTGGCCCCGCGCCGGAAATGCTGGCGCCCATCGCCCCGGCGGACAGCGCGGCATCGCGCGCCGCCGCAAAGCCGGTGATCAGCCCGGCACGGCGTGGCTCCACCAGCACGTCGCGCAGGCCCGCCCGGACCAGCCCGGCATCGGACGTGTAGCAGCCACTGAGCACCAGTGCCAGGTTCGCGCTCTGCGCGACGAACTCGCTCAGCGCGTAATGCCCTTGCAGTGCAGCGCGTGCGCGGCGGGTCTCCAGCACCGCATCCGGATGCACCAGCAGGCTGTGCCACGCCGCCGGGACCGGCACCGGCACCAGGCGATCGGCCGTGCTCAGTACCAGCCCGCCCAGCAGCATCGGCCCGAGGTTGTCGCCGTGGCGGCCGCCACTGGCCACCGCCTCGCCAGTCAACGCGAACGGATACAACGCTTCGCGCGACAACGGCTGCGGCAACAGCGCATTGGCGGCCACCAGCGCCGCCACGCAGGAGGCGGCCGAACCGCCCATGCCCGAGCCCAGGGCGATGCCCTTGTCGATCTCCACCGCAAAGCCGAAGGGCAGATCCAGGGCGGCACGCAGCGCGATCAGCGCGGCACCGGCGGTGTTGTCCTCGGCCGCCAGCGGCAGGTCGAGCGTGGTGCCGCGGATCGCGTGGATACGAACCACGGGCTCGTCGATCCGGCGGACCGTGACCGTATCGCCAACGCCTTCGATCGCGTGGCCAAGAATATCGAACCCTACCCCCACGTTGCCGACCGAGGCCGGTGCGAACGCACGTGCTTCAGTGCTGCTGCCGTGACTCACAGGCGCGCTCCTTCGCCCACCGCCACGCGCAGCACATCGGCGAACACGCCCGCGGCGGTCACCTCCGGCCCGGCACCCGGGCCCTGCACGACCAGCGGGTTATCGCAGTAGCGGCGCGTGGTGAACTGCACCACGTTGTCGGTCAGGCGCAGGTTGGCGAAGGCATGCCCCGCCGGCAGCGCGACGAGTCCTACTTCAGCGCCGTCGGGGGTCAGGCGTGCCACGTAGCGCAGCACCGCACCCTCGGCCCTGGCGACGGCCAGCCGCTCGGCAAACACCGCATCGATCTGCGGCAGGCCGGCCATGAAATCCTCCACGCTGGCCTGGCGCAGCGCTTCGGGCACCAGGCTCTCCACACGCACCTGCTCCAGGCTGAGTTCACGGCCCGCCTCACGCGCCAGGATCACCAGCTTGCGCGCGACATCCACGCCGGAGAGATCATCGCGCGGGTCCGGCTCGGTGTAGCCCATGCCACGCGCCTGGCTGACCAGATCGGAGAATGGCACCTGGCCGTCGTATTTGTTGAACAGCCACGCCAGCGTGCCGGAGAAGATGCCGTCGATCGCCAGCACCTCATCGCCGGTATCGACCAGGTCGCGCAGCGTGGTGATGACCGGCAGCCCTGCCCCCACCGTGGCCTCGTAACGGAAGCGCGCGCCACTGCCGGCGGCCGCCTCGCGGATTGCGTGATAGCGCTCCAGCGGACCGGCGCCGGCCTGTTTGTTCGGGGTGACCACGTGGATGCCCGCGGCCAGCCAGCCGGCATAGCGATCGGCCACATCGGCGCTGCCACTGCAATCGATGATCAGCGCGTGCGGCAGGTGGGCAGAGAGCAGATGCTCGGTGAACGCCTCCAGGTCACTCGGCTGCGCCGGGCCGGACAGCGCCGCGCGCCAGTCGCCCTTCAAGCCCCGTTCGTCCAGCACCATGCGGCTGCGCGAGGCCACCGCACGCAGGCGCAGATCCACATTGGCGCGGCCCAGCAGCTGCACCTGGGCGGCCTGCAGCTGATCCAGCAGGGCCGCCCCCACGTTGCCCGGGCCGATCACACCGACCGAGAACGTCTGCGGCGACAGCCAGAAGCCGGCATGCGCCGCACGCAGGGCCTTGGTCGCATGGCGGCTGTCCACCGCCACGGAGATGTTGCGCTCGGACGAGCCCTGCGCGATCGCCAGGATGTTCACCTGCGCGCGGCCCAGCGACTCGAACAGGCGCGCAGCCACGCCCGGCTGCCCGGCCATGCCGTCACCCACCGCCGCCAGCACGCTTACGTTGTCGGTCAGCTGCACGCGCTGCACCTGGCCCAGGCTCAACTCATGCGCGAACGCCTGCAGCAGCGACTCACGCGCACGTACCGCCTCGGCCTGTTTCACCACGCAGCAGATCGAGTGCTCGGAAGACCCCTGCGAGATCATCACCACCGACACATGTGCATTGCGCAGCGCCGCGAATACCCGCTCGGCGGTGCCAGGCACGCCGATCAGGCCGGTGCCTTCCAGGTTGATGACCGCCAAGTCCGGGCTCAAGGTCAGGCCCTTGATCGGGCCGGAGGCGGTGCGTTCGGCGGTGATGCGTGTTCCCGGATGGTCCGGGTGGAAGGTGTTGCGGATGATGATCGGCAGGCCGCGCTCGATCGCCGGCGACATCGTCTGCGGGTGCACCACCTTGGCGCCGAAATAGGCCAGCTCGCAGGCTTCGTCGTAACTCAGCGCCTCCAGCTGGACCGCCTCGGGCACCACGCGCGGGTCGGCGGAGAGCACGCCGTCCACATCCGTCCAGATATGCAGCTCATCGGCATTGAACAAGGCGGCGAAGATCGCCCCGGAGTAGTCGCTGCCGTTGCGGCCCAGCGTGGTGATGCGGTCCTGGCGGTCGCGGGCGACGAAGCCGGTCGCCACGATGCGCGATTGCGGATGCTGCAGTCGCCAATGCGCAAGGCGTTCAGCGCTGCGCACCCAATCCACGTCCACGCCCAGTTCGCCGCGCTCGATCACCAGCACATCGCGCGCATCCAGCACGGCGCAGTCTTCGCCCAGCGTCTGCAGGTACCGGCCCAGCAGCTGCGCCGAGTACACCTCGCCCATGCCCTGCACACGGTCCAGCACTTCGGTGGGCAGGCCACCGATCACCGCCAGCGCGCCCAGCACCTCGGCCAGCTGATCGAAGCGCTGGTCCAGCCATTCCACCGTTGCCCCGGCGTGTTCGCCCAGCAACGCCACTGCGGCGCCACGGTGGCGGGCACGCAGCGCATGCCAATGCTCGCGCCAGGCCGACCCGTCTTCGGCCGCCAGCGTGGCCACGCCGATCAACGCCTCGGTGACGCCCTTCATCGCCGATACCACGGTGACCTGCATCGCCTCGTCACGCGCCAGCAGCAGCTGCGCCACGTGACGATAGCGCTCGGCATCGGCGACCGAGGTGCCGCCGAACTTGTGGACGACGGTCGCCACCCCGGCACGCGAGGCGACGGAGACGGCAGGCTGGGCGGAGGGTGGAGCGGAAGCGGCGACAGAAGACATGCTGACCTCGATGCGAGGCCCCGCGGCATATCAGGCTTGAGAGTTTCCCCGCCACCTGATCTGGGTGCGGGGCCGTGGTTTTCGGAAATTACGCGAAGACGACGGGCCGCACCGGGCGAGTGGTGGCGGTGGTAATGATGGTGGTACCGGTCGACACGGTCTGCCCGCCCGCGGAGGCGGGAAGGAGCAGCTGGATGTGGGCGGCGGTGATGACCATGGGCCAAGAAAACTACGCCGCCGCCCTGCTTGTCAAGTGCTGCGCTGCAAAAGATCGCGGCACGTAAACCGCCGCGATCGTCGGCCAAACAGTTGCGATTGTGACCATCCAGATACAGCAAGGGCTGCCCTATCCCACATGCTCGGCCACTGCGGCAGGCGGACGATGTGCATGCGCACACATCAGCACGCCGGTGATCAGGCAGACGATGGCCACGGTTTCCATCAGGGTCGGCCAGCGCTGCTGCCAGGCAAACCCGTACAGCAGCGCAAACAGCGTTTCGAACACGATCATCTGGCCGGTCAGGGTCAGCGGCAGGTGGCGGCTGGCACGGTTCCAGCAGGCGTTGCCGAGCACCGACGCGACCACCGCCACGCCCGCACTGATCAGCCAGAAGTTGAGCCACGCGCCGGGCGCATGCACCGTGGTGCTGGTCAGGAAGGCGCTGGGCACCAGCACCAGGGCGAGGCCGCCGGTGGTGATGCCGGTCAGCAGCGACCAATCGTGCCCGGACAGGTCCGGCCGGCGGGCCAGCCAGCGGCTGTTGCCGATCGAGTACACCGCCCAGGACAGCAGCGCGCCGATCGCGCACAGCAGGCCCAGCAGGCGGCGCCCGGCAGAGCCCTGTGCGTGCTCGGCCATCAAGGCCTCATAGCCCACCAGCGCCACGCCAAGCAGGCACAGCAGCAGCGCCGGCGCCAACCGCCGCAGTGGCACGGCGCCCTCCTCGCGCACGCCGGCCAGGGTCACCACCACCGGGATCAACCCCACGATCAGCGATGCGGCCGCGCCGCCGGCCCACTGCACAGCATTGGCCAGCAGCAGGAAGTACACCAGGTTGCCGGCCAGGCTCAGCCACAACAGCCCACGCCACTCGGGCCAGGCCAGCCGGTCCTTGAGCTGCCGCCAGCGCGGTGCCAGCAGCACTACGGCGATCAGGCCGTAGACCAGATAACGGCCAGCCGAGAGCTGCACCGCATTGAAGCTGTGCAGCATCGCCGGGGCCAGGAACACCACGCCCCACAGCGCGCCGGCGGCGATGCCGTTGGCGATGCCCACTCCCATCGATCGATTCATTACGGCTCACGCATGTGCATTGGCCGCGCAGTGTAGAAGCCGCGCCCGGCGGCGTCTTGACCCAGGCTACTGCCGCCGGAAGGCCTGCGGGGTCAGCCCGGTCTCCCGGCGCAGGGCGCGGGTCAGCGCGCTGTGCTCGGAGTAGCCGGCATCGAGCGCGATCGTGGCGATGCTGTCGGCACTGGTCAGCAAGCGGTGCTTGGCCCAGCGCAGCCGGCAGGCACTGAGCCAGGCGTGCGGCGGCACGCCGAACTCCTGCACGAACGCTGCATGCAGGCGGCTGGCACTGATGCCGACCAGCGCGGCCATGCGGGCCACGTTCCAGTCCGCGCCAGGGTTGGCGGACAAGCGGGTGCACAAGGCATGCAGACGCGCCGCACTGCCGGCAGGGGCGTACTGCTGCAGCAGTGTGGCCAGCAGCGCATCGCTGCCCTGCGGCGGCGTGCCGGACAACCCCTGCCGCAATCGCTTTGGCAGGGCCAGCCAGCGCTGCCGGCGCAGATGTTCCAGGGTGTCATCATCGATCAGCCCGGCCGGGCAATCGACGATCAGCATCAGGTGCTCGCCATCACCGGTCTGCGCATGCCCCTCGCCGGGCGCCACGAAGGCCCCCTGCAGCACATCCAGCCGGCCGCCGAAGGCGTCGACTTCAAACTCCAGATCACCGCGCAGCGGCAGCACCCATTGCGCAAAGTCATGCCGGTCCACATCGCTGGACGTTCCGTAACACCGCAGGTGGCAGGCGCTGGCAAGCATGGCGATAGTCTGCGCGCGGGGCGAAGGGCGCTGCAAGCCACCGCATCCGCGTACCATGGCGGCCGACCCGTACAACATGGAGCGTTCACCGTGGCCTGCAGCATCGTCCCCCTGAGTGACCGCCCCGACCTGCTACCCGTGCTGGCCCAGTGGTATTTCCAGGAGTGGGGAAGCCACGTACCGGGTCTGACCCTGCTCGATGAGCAGCAGCGGCTGGAAGTCTTCCTGCAGGACGACGAATTGCCCCTGCTACTGATCGCCCTGGACGACGGGGTTCCGGTCGCCGCGGCGCAGCTCAAGTTCCATGAACGTACCGAACGCCCCGAACGCCTGCACTGGCTGGGGGGCGTCTACGTGCATCCGGCGCACCGCGGGCGCGGCCTGGCCGAGAAGGTCATCAGGGAGTTGCTGGCACGCGGCCGTGCACTCGGGGTACGCGATGTCTACCTGCAGACCGAAGCCGATGATGGCGGGCTGTATCGCCGCTTGGGCTGGGCACCGCTGGAATCGCTGCAGCATGCTGCCGGCATGCCGGTCCGGATCATGGTGCGCAGCGTCGCCGCCGACCGCATCGACTGAACGCGCGGCTGCGGCAGCCCGGTGGGTAGTGAATGAATGCGTGGCCGATGAACGGCGTCAGCGGAAGCGCACCGGCTGCGGCGCCGGACGGTCGGCCAGCGAGCCGAGCGTAAAGGTGTACCCGGCTTCCTCCAGCAGCTTGCGCATGCGCAGCTCGGCGCGCTTGGGATAGGCGA
The DNA here is from genome assembly GCF_001806305.1 of Stenotrophomonas sp. LM091. Lineage (NCBI taxonomy): Bacteria > Pseudomonadati > Pseudomonadota > Gammaproteobacteria > Lysobacterales > Lysobacteraceae > Stenotrophomonas > Stenotrophomonas sp. LM091. The sequence continues at coordinate 4,043,874 of NZ_CP017483.1, read as the reverse complement.
GCGAGGTGGGGGCATGCAGCGCGTAGGAGGTCGATTTCCCGGGCAGCGTTTCGCGGGTCACCGAAGACTGATTGGTCTCGCACGCGTTGGCCCACAGGTCCATCAGCACCTTCGGGCCGATGGATTGATTGTTGCTGAGACGAAGCGTCAGCCAACGCATGTGTTCCATGACAAATCCAAGCGGCTCTTTGTCCCGAGTATGCACCAATTCCCCCGCTACCGTTCGGGGCCGTCCGGTGCGCTGGCGGCCACCGGCGGTGTCGGGCAAAAACGAACAGCCCCGGCAGGGCCGGGGCTGTTCGGGTACCGCTTCAGGAAGCGGGCCACTGGCGACCGTGGGGGAATCGCCAGCGCACCGCCTGCCTGAAACTCAGTGCTTCATGGCGTGCTTGCGGTCGCGCATCACGGCATGGCATTCCTGCACCTGCGGCAGCAGGCGCTGGACTTCCTGGCGCGCGGCCGGCGAGGTGTCGGCGTCGGTCAGGGTGTCCTTGAACGCCTTCAGCAGGCGATCTTCGGATTCTTCCAGCTCGGCCACGTAGCCGTACTGCTTGTCGCCCAGGGTGGCGCGCACCTTGCCGTAGAACTGCTGCATGGAACCGACGAAGGTGCCATGGTCGGCCGGCTTGCCGCCGGCGGCGACAACGGTGGCGCTCAGCGAGCGGACGATCTCGTTCTTGACACCGGCGATACGGGTGAAGAGCGCCGCCAACTCGGCATCTTCGACCTTGCCTGCGGCCTCGGTGTAGAACTCCTGGCCATCGCGGGCGATTTCGATCAGGTCGTTCAAGTTATGCGCGGTCTTCGATTCGGTATTCACTGCGATGTACTCCTGTTGTTCCGGTTTGACCCGTGTGTTGTTGTCGGGGTGAGTCGACTTTTCCGCATTGGCCATGAAGTCGGCGTGACACTGAAATGCGAGTGTTCAGCGAGCTCAACGCACTGCGCGATGGATGTGCACGGCGCGTCGTCGAGGCGCGAAATGCGTGTTACTTCCCTGCCCGCCTGCGCTTGATCAAGGACAGACATTGCCCGGCAATGGCGGTGAGCAGAATCAGGGAATTGGTCACGACGAAGACGAGCGATCCGGTTGCCGCGCTGTAGGCGATGAACAACACCGAGGCCGTGATCTGACCGACGAACAACCACGTCGATACCGCCTCGGGATCGTCGGCCGTCCACTGCTTCCAGATCTGCCGCCACAACGTGGCGATCAGCACGGCCGTCGCCGCCCAGCCGAGCAGGTCAATGGCTTCCATCAACGCGCCAGCAACGACAGCGGCGCCGCGTCGCGCACCACCACCTCGTCCGTCGCCAGGCCCACACGCTGTTCCAGCCGACGCAGGAACTCGCTGAAACCATGCGGTGCACGGGCGTGCCGACGTGCGCTGGTCATCACCCGCGGGCTGGCCAGCCGCGCCACCTGCATGCCGGCACCGTGCATGGCCTGGATCAGCGCGACGTCCTCACCGGTCGCCAGTGGCGCAAAGCCGCCGCATTGCCGATACGCCACGGCGCTGAAGCCCATGTTCGCGCCGTGTACATGCGGATGCCCGTCCACCGCATGCTCGCCCTGCAGGAACTGCTCGCGCACGGCCTGCGGATAGTCCAGCCAGTCACCCACCGCCACCACGCCACAGAACGCGCTCGCACCGCATTGCAGCTGGCGTGCAAGCCAGTCCGGCGGGACCACGCTGTCGGCATCGGTGCAACCGATCCAGCGGGCGCCCAAGGCCAGGGCGCGCTCGCTCGCCGCCGCACGCGCGACGCCGACACAGCCGGCATCCACCGTGATCACCTCTACTCCGAAGCGCTCGCAGATCCACCCGGTCGCGTCGCTGCAACGATCCAGCGCCACCACGATCACCACCTGCTCGTCGCGCAGGGCAGGATGCTGCGCAGCCACCTTGAGCGACTGCAGGCAGGCTGCGATCAATTGTTCTTCGTTGTGCGCAGGAAGGGTCACCGCGATCATCGCAGGCCCTCCCGCTCCGCCACCGAGGTGGTATCGGCCGACCAGCCTTCCAGCAGCATGTCCTCGTCACGATAGGAAAGCAGCCGTGGCAGGCAGTCATCCAGCTGGGCATGCACGAAGCTGGCGCTGCAGCGTGCCTGCTCGAACGGCACACGCCAATGACAGGCGATCACCACGCCCTGCGGCGTGAGTGACCGCACCACCTGCGCCGCCGTTTGCTGCATGTCCTCTGGCGACAGGTAGTAACCCATCTCACCCAGCACAATCAGATCGAAGCGCCCCGCCGGCCAGTCCTGCGGATGACGCGCCTGCTCGATGCTGACATGCGCGTGGCGCCGCGTCATCGCGCGCGCGGCCAGGACCGCGCCTTCGCTCAGGTCGGTCGCGAGCAGTTGATCGCAGCGCTCGGCCAGGGCGGCGGTCAGCACTCCGTTGGAACAGCCCAGCTCCCAGCCACGGGCGAAGCGCTCCTGCGGCAGGCTGGCCAGGGTGAGCGCGCGCTTGCGCTGCTCATACCAGCGGGTGCGGTACTGGAAGGGATCGTCCTTCTCGTACAGCGCGTTGAAGTAGGCGATATCACTCATCCGATCAGTACCTCGTAGTTCCGTTCGAAGCGCTGCAGCACGGCGGCCGGCAGGATGGGGTCGCAGTCCAGCCCTTCCACCGCGCCGGTCTGGGTGACGAATTGCTGGATGGCATCGCGCTTGCGCTCCAGCAGGGCGTCATCCAGCGCAACGCGCGTGGCCGACGCCCAGGCGCTCGGCGCCGCCTGCGGGTCCAGCCAGTGCCAGCCCCACACGGGATATTCCTTCAGGTCGGCACCGCGCTCACTGCATGCCTGGAGGCAGGCACGCGCCACGGCTTCATGGTCCGGATGGCCGTCGAACCGCCACGGCGCCAGCACCAGATCGCCCCGCTGCAGCACGGCCGCCAACTGCGCGGCGATCCACGCCTCATTGGCCGTCACCTCGCCATCGCCGATGTGCCAGGAAATCCGCTCTGCGCCTGACAAGCCCAGGCAATGGAGCGCGTCATCCAGCTCTGCCGCACGGGCGATTCGCAACCGCTCGGGCGACCATGCCGGTTGGTCGGGATAGCACGCCTCGCCATCGGTGACCGAGACCACCATCACCCGCAGGCCGGACCGGTGTGCCAGTGCCATCAGGCCGCCGCAGGCCAGTACTTCATCGTCCGGATGCGGGGACACCACCACCAGGCGCTGCGCATCGCCGAACAGCGCCGCCGCGGATGCACGCGGCAGCGTCTGCAGCCAGCGCGATGCCGCCCATTGGGCTTCGGTGACGCCGCCGCCTTCAATCTGTCGATTCACAGCGTCCACGTGCGGCCCTCGCGATGCATCAGGTTGCCAAGGTGCTGCCAATCGCGGTCGGCGTGGCTCTGGCGGATGAAGACCGTCAGGTCGGCCCAGCGCCGGGCGTGTGCCGGGTCCATGCACATCGGCCCTGGCCCCAACGCCCTGCCCACGCGGTCCAGCGTCAGCGAGGCAGCCCGCTCCACCGCGCTGCGTGCCCGCACGATCTCGCGCTGATGCGGCAGCCCGGGTTGTGCATCGATCAACGCGGCCAGCTCGCGCAGCAGCGACGCACAGGGCGAGAGCGCCAGATCGATTTCGCCGAGCAGGCCGGATGCCGTGCCCGGCTCATCGGCCCGTGCGCTGCGCAGCAACGGCTCGGCCAATGCACTGGCGCCACCGAACCAGCATGCCGCGATGCCTGCGCCACCGTGCCAGAAACCGGGTCGCTGCAGATAGCCATCCGCCGCCCCGACCTCCACGGCCGGCACCTGGTCAAAGCGCGCCGTGCCACTGGGAACGCGCCCCATGCCCGTGGCCTGCCACGTCTGTGGCAGGAAGCTCACATTGGCGCGGCGCACGGGCACCAGGAACAGACGCGAGCGACCGTCATCGCGCACCGTCACAAGGGCATGGTCGACCCAGCCGGCGCCGGAGCACCACGGCTTGTCACCGGACAGCGTGCCGCTGGCCCGATCAAAGCGCAGGGTGGCCGCTGGTCCTTCGGCCGCCCACACGGCGCCCAACCGATCCCGGTCCGGGGCGGTTGCGCCCAGTTCTTCCAGGATCGCCTGCGCGTCATAGTGCGCTTCAAGCACTTTGGCCAGACATAGATCGCGGGCGGCGATGTGCGCCAGCGCCTGCCAGCGCACCAACGTATCGCCGCTGCCGGGACGCGGCAGCGACGGCTGGTGCTCGATCCACGTGCGGGCCTGGGCCTGCAGGTCATCGCCATCGGTCACCGGTTGCGGATGCTCCGGCGGCACAAGAGAAGCCACGGCATTCATATCAGGGCGTCAGGATCACCTTGCGGCAATCCTCCTCTTTGCGGTCGAAGATCTCGTAGCCACGCACGGCGTCTTCGAGCGACAGCCGGTGGGTCACGATCACGCCCGGGTCCAGGCGGCCCTCGCCGATATGGTCGAGCAATTCGGGCATCAACTTCTGCACATGGGTCTGGCCCATCTTGAAGGTGAGGCCCTTGTCGAACGCATCGCCAAGCAGGAAGCCGTGAATGAAGCCGGCATACACACCCGGGATGCTCACCGTGCCACCGCGACGCGTCGCCGCGATGCACTGACGGATCGCCACGCCGCTGCTGCCTTCCACCTTGAGGGTGGTCAAGGCCGATTCCAGCGCACTGCCCTCGGCTTCAAAGCCGACCGCCTCGATCGTGGCATCCACGCCGCGGCCATTGGTCTGGGTGATGATGTACTCCGCCGGGTCCTCGACCTGGGTGAAGTCGATGGGGGTCACGCCGTAGGTCTGCTGCGCGAAGGCCAGGCGATACGGCAGATGGTCGACCATGAAGATCGTTTCCGCCCCCAGCAGGCGGCAGCACGCCGCACTCATCAGCCCGACCGGGCCCGCACCGAAGATCGCCACCGTGGAACCGGGCTTCACCCCGGCATTGATGGCGGCCTGGTAGCCGGTCGGCAGGATGTCGGAGAGGAACAGCACCTGCTCATCGGCGAGCGCATCCGGAATGCGCAGCGGACCGACATTGGCCTTGGGCACGCGGACGAACTCCGCCTGCCCGCCCGACACGCCGCCATACAGATGGCTGTAGCCAAACAACGCCGCCGGGGGCGAATGCCCTTCTGGTTCACCGCCGCGCCCTTGCCGGTGTTGGTCGTCTCGCAGGCCGCGAACTCGGCGAGACGGCAATGGAAGCATTCACCACAGGCGATCACGAACGGAATCACCACGCGATCGCCCGGGCGCAGGTCCATCACGCCGGCGCCCACCTCCTCCACCACGCCCATGAACTCATGACCCAGCACGTCGCCGGTATGAAGATCCGGGATCTTGCCGCGGTACAGATGCAGATCCGAGCCGCAGATTGCCGTAGCAGTCACGCGCAGGATGATGTCGTCGGGGCGGCCAGCGCCGGATCCGGCACGGTATCGACCCGTACATCCTTGCTGCCGTGGTAAGTCAGTGCGCGCATAGCAAACTCCGTTGTCCAAGTACCTCTGTGGTACGTGGTACGGCGTGGCAGCGTCGTGACCGCCCCGTGTGCGGCGTGTCTACCCCGGCAGAGGGGCCGCGCTGCAGCTCCGGCACGCAGGGCGCTCGCCACTGCGTGAGGACTGAATCATTCATTCTGCTGCGGCGGCAGGCGCCGCTCGCGCGGGTCGTTACTCAGCCGGCGGCGCCGAGGGTGTTTCCGGATCCGGCGGCAACTCCTGCGGCGGCGAGGCAGGCGCGGGATCACCCTCCGGTGGAATTTCCTGCGGCGGCTCCTGGGCGGGCGGATCGCCGCGGCCCGGCGCTTCCACCGGCGGCGTGGGTGGCATCGGGTCCGGCGTGGGGTCCGGCACCTGGGCGATCACGCTCTCGAGTGAAGAGGTGGATCCACTGCGTACTGTCGTGTCCATCGCGCATGTTCCTTCTGGAGGGCTGAGCTCGACGCTACGCGGCGCGCCGTCAACATCCAGCGACGGTGCCGCTGCCGGGCGAACGCCTCGGCTCAGTCATCGCCTTCGGAACGGCGCTTGTTCACCGTGATCTCGCCGGAGGTTTCCAGCACCGCCAGGTCCACCTGCCCGAAGCCCTCGCAGCCGTTGGCGCGCATCGCCACCTCCAGATCGGCCGGGCTGACATTGCAGCGTTTCACCTGGTCCCAGTAGATCGTGCCGTGCCGCGCCAGCACTACCGGCACCCCTTCCACGATCTCATTGAGGCGCGTGCTGCGCGCGCCCAGAAAGCCGACAAACCAGTTCAGCCCGATCAGGGTGGCGGCCAGGATGAGCCCGCCGGGCAGCGAGGTGTCCTCACCGATCAACGAGTTCTGCACGGCCGTGCCCAGCAGCACGATCACCAGGATGTCGAACGGGGTGGATTGCCCCATTGAGCGCTTTCCGCTCATGCGGGTCAGCAACAGCACCACCACGTACACCGCAACCGCGCGGACGACGAACTCCCACCATTCCATTCCCAGCTCGAACATCGCATGCATGGCAGCAGCCTCCGTGTGGCGAGGTCTGGACGATAGGAACTCCCGGGTGAAGCCCATGGGAGCACCCGCCCTTCACAGGACACCTGCCGCTTCGTAACAGCGGCAGGGCTAGCGTCGGGGCATCACCGCCCTACCCGATTGCGCAGGAGATATGCCATGCAGCACGACAAAATCCCGCCCGCCTCCACCGAAGACGCCCATGCCACCCACAACTGCCCTCCGGCGGACGGTAAGGTCGACAAGCAGCGCACCTCGGAGAACCACGACGAAGCGCTGGAAGAGACCTTCCCTGCGAGCGATCCGATCTCCCCGTTCGTCGCGGCCAAGCCGCCGAAGGATGACGAGGACGAAAAAGATCCGGATGCAGCGCGGCTGAAGACGGAGAACGAGGGCTACAACCAGCACGGCCACGGCAAGGGTGGCAAGGCAGGTGAAGGGGAACCGGATGGCGTCCGCGAGGACGACGGCATCACCCAGCCCAATTTCGGCCAGGGTGGGACGTCGGGCAAGCAGACGCTGGATCGCTGACCAAACGAGGACATGTCATGACCACGACACCGCAAGCCCCGGCTACGAAAGAAGATGATCAGCAGAAGAGCCATACCCCGGACAAGCTGAGGAACGATGACGCCCGGTGGAAGGACAAGGACATGCCGGAGGCGGAGCATGGGGCGACGCCTGAGGATTATGAGCGGCCGGGGAAAGTCTGAGCGCCAGTGGCCTATCGGCCCCACCCGAATCGCACGCCTGTGGAACCCTCCGCCGCCGACATCGCGGCTCTCAACGGAGGTGGATGGTGACCCCGGCCCGATTCGAACGGGCGACCTTCCCCTTAGGAGGGGGACGCTCTATCCAGCTGAGCTACGGGGCCACGGAGGGCGTAAAGGATACAGGCAAACCAGGGGCCTCATCCACGCCCGGCCGTTTGCCCACCACTCATCACCGGTGATGCCAACTGCCCTATGCTCCTCCGTCCCCTGCGATAAGTGACATGGATGCATCCTCTTTGGGCCACCCTTTCCCAACTCGGCGATAGCCGCTGGCTGCTGCCCCTGAGTCTGGTGCTTATTCTGCTTGGGCCCAAAGCGGCCCGCACGATCAGGTTTCGCTGGGCGGTCGGCTTGACTGTTGCCGCTGGGCTTACGCTGGCCTCCAAGCTGGCCTTCCTGGGTTGGGGCATTGGCTGGGCCCGGCTGGACTTCACCGGATTCAGCGGTCACGCCACCATGACGGCAGCGGTTTATCCGGTCGCCCTGTATCTCGCCGCATCTGGTCGGCTCCCCAAACCCCTCCTTTGGGCACTGCTCGGGTCGCTGCTTGCCGCCATGGTCGCCTATTCGCGCCTACCCCTTAACGCCCACTCCGCATCTGAGGTGGTGAGTGGGTGGCTGCTGGGCACGGCGGCGACGGTTTTCGCCCTGTCGGCGCGCGCCACAGGCTGGACAACACCCCTACCCACTCTTGCCGCGTCAGTCATAGTAGGACTGGTGGTTCCAATGCTGATGCCCACGGTCCGCACCCACGATATCGTCATACGCCTTGCGACCGAGCTGTCAGGCCGCGACCAAGTCTTCAATCGACATCATTTTGTGCGATAGGCGTCAAATATTGGACGCAACCAACCCAGCCATGTGCTCAATCCGACTTGACACTGAATAGCCTTCAACGCGAAGATGACGGCGAAAATTTACCTCACGGAGTAGGAAACCCCGTTATGAAGAAGATCTTTGCCGCTCTCGCCCTCGTGGCTTTCTCCCCGATGGCTCTGGCTCAGGAAGCCCAGGTTGAGCAGAATGCTGGCGTCGAAGGCGCTAGTGCGGAAGTCGCCGGCACTGGCAGTGCGACCGGCGCGGCGACCGGCGCCCTCACCACGGCCGCCACGATCGGTGCCGGCATCGCCGTCGCGGCCGTCGTTTACAGCGTCGCCTCGGACAGCAGCAAGGATGACGCCGGCAATAACAATGGCGGTGGCACCACCCCGCCGCCGACCGGCACCACCGGTACGACTGGCACCACCGGCACCAACTGATCCGTTAATCGGCATCAAATCATTACGCCCTCGCCGGGCGCAAGTCCGGCGGGGGCTTTTGCTTTGCCCGACAGGGCCAGGAAGAATCATCGATGGACTGCAAGCGTATTGGCGCCACTCTGGCGTTCGCCCTCACCCTGTCTGGCTGCGTGTTCGCACCCGGCCAACACATGCGTTCCAGCGCCCTGGCCCGTGATGACCGGCCGGTTGGCAACGATAATATCGAACTGATCCAGATCACACCGAAGCTCATCGCCATGGATCGCGCCTCGCGCGATGTTCCCTCGCTTCCGATCGCACTCACCAACTATCAACCCGGTCCGTATCGCATTGGCGCTGGCGATAGTCTGTACATAACTGTGTGGGACCACCCCGAGCTGACCGTACCTGCTGGACCTCAGCAACAGCTTAACGCTGCCGGTCGACCCGTGCAGTCTGACGGCAGTCTGTTCTACCCCTATATCGGCAAAATCGCAGCCGCTGGGAAGACACCGGTTGAGCTGCGCGAAGAGATCTCGAACAAGTTGGCGCGGTACATTGAAGCACCCCAAGTCGATGTGTCCATGCTCAGCTATGGTAGCCAGCGTGTCTGGGTCACGGGCGCTTCTCGTCAGGCCGCCACTGTACCGTTGACCGTGACACCGCTGACTCTCGGCGATGCCATCAGCCAATCCGGGCTTGATCCGGCGCAGGCCGATCTGTCAGGTGTCCGCCTCACCCGCGAAGGCGTCACCTACACCATCGATCTTGACCGGCTCGGCCGTCAGGGCGGTGGCGCAACCAACGTGTTCCTTAAAGCAAACGATCACCTCTACGTGCCCTATTTGGACCGCAAGGAGATCTTTGTTGTCGGCGAAGTCAACCAGCCCGGCGCAATGAGCTTCAAGACCAGCGATATTTCACTGAGCCAAGCCCTCGGACGTGCACGTGGCCTGCAGCAGTCCACCTCCAACGGCAATGCCGTGTATGTGATCCGGGGATCGAGCAATCTGCAGAGCGCGCCCTCCAGCGTGTTCCAGCTGGAAGCTAAGTCGCCTGCGGCCTTTGCCGTGGCCAGCCAATTCGAGCTCCTGCCCGGCGACGTGGTCTTCGTAGGCGCAGCTGGCGTGACCCGCTGGAGTCGCTTCGTGAATCAGCTGCTACCGTTCACCTCGATTATCAGCAACGCCGCAAGCGCGCGTAACGATCTCGACAATTGACCGGAGGCCAATGATGAGCAGGGCCGCTCTCGTTGCGCCGCAACGGACTCAAGTTATGCGCGAACTGGCCGCAGTCGTGCTGATGGCGATCGGTCTGTCAGGCTGCGGCGTGGTCGGGCGCACCAGCGTCAAAACCCTGCAACTGGCCATGCAGGGCAAACCTGATGTACAGCTAACGGCTGCGGACGTTGCAGCAAACCGCTATCCCCAGATCAAGGTCAACGGCCCCAAGGGCGGCGCCGTATTGGTTCTGGGCAGCCTTGATGGCGATCGTCAAGGCTGGTACAGCAACGACCGCAGCATCGTGTTCCTCGAAGACGGCCTGCTCGTGCGCACGCATGGTGGCACGCCCGAGTTGCAGGATATGCGCATCGATGGTGATAACCCTTTCCATGATCTGCACCGGATTCAAGCGCCTATCACAGTACAGCGCCAGTACGACATCATGCCTGGCTACCGCTTTGGCGTGCCAGTGAGCGGCACCCTCGAAAACCTCGGTATCGAGAACATCGAGATTCTTGACAAAAATCGCGCCTTGCTACACGTCCGTGAGCGCCTGAAAGGCCCGAACTGGAACCGCGACAACCATTATTGGGTTGACCCTGCCAATGGCTTTATCTGGAAGAGCGTGCAAGCCATTGCACCAGATGTCAGCTTGGAAATCGTCCAGCTGAAACCTTATTCCCCGGATCTGAAACGTTGATCACATTGCGTCTGGTCGCCCTTGTCTTGTGCGCGGCCACTTCTTTTCCTCTGCCTGCCTCGCCTCTGATCACTGTCGAAGTAACGGGCAGTGTCCGTAATCCAGGCTCGCTTACGCTTGTCAGTGGCGCCCGCCTGTCCGATGCAGCACTTATAGGCGCGCCAGACGAAGATAGCTATGTGCTGGGCGCCGCCCTGCTTAGGCGGAGCGAGCTGGTCGCGCAGACCCGTCTCAAAACTGGCTTGTTGTTCGATCTCGATATGCTGGAGAGCCGCAAGAGTCGCGATCCGGCCGCCGCCGCAGCAGCAACCTACATCGCTAATTATTTCTCGGCGATGCCTGTGACGGGCCGTGCCCCCCAAGTACTGGCGCCGCGCACATTGGAGATGGACCTCAGGAGCAATCGCCCGTTGATTGACGGCGACAAACTGTATTACCCGACGAGGCCCAACACGATTACCGTCTTGGGCGCGGTGGAAAAGCCCTGCACGATCCCGCATCGCCCGCTCGCGCAGCCTCTCAATTACGCGCGGCACTGCGCCGCCTTGGCCGCAGCCAGCCAGGATACCCTGTTCGTAATTCAACCTGACGGCCACGTGGAAAGACTCGGTATCGCCCTTTGGAACCGCAGCCCTTCGTCCACACTTGCCCCTGGCGCGCTCATCTATGTCCCGCTTAGTCAGAAAGCTTTGCGAGCTGTGAATCCCGATTTCAACGAGGATGCAGCGCGATTCCTCGCCACCCAGGTGCTGGACGCACCCGGAGCACTCAAGTGACCCGCTCTCTCAGAACTCAGACTGCTCGACTGGGTCTTGCGCTACTCAGCATGAGCATCAGTTCCGCTCTGTACGCTCAGAATGCACCCGCCCCCACCGCCAGCGACTGGGGCGGCATCGGCCTTCTGCAGACACCCACCGCACGCATGGCAGGGGAAGGCGAGATAGCCTTCACCGCAACTCATACCTCTCCTTATAGCCGCTACAACATGGTGCTACAGCCGTTACCATGGCTGGAAGGCGCGTTCCGCTATGTCTCAGTGGCCAACCGCCGCTATGGGCCCGAGTGGCTCAGCGGCCAGCAGAACTACAAAGACAAATCGATCGACGTCAAGGTCAAGCTGTTCGAGGAAGGACACTGGGCCCCTGAAGTGTCAGCTGGCTTCCGCGACATCGGTGGGACCGGGCTGTTCTCCAGTGAGTACCTAGTAGCCAGCAAGCGCTTTGGACCCATAGACGCCAGCGTCGGCTTGGCCACGGGCTATATCGGAAACCGCGGGGATTTCAAGAATCCCCTCAGCGCCATCGACGACAAGTTCGAAGAACGGCCGCGCGCCCAAGGAACAGGCAACTTGAACAGCAAGGGTGTGTTCCGCGGTCCGGTCGGCGTCTTCGGCGGCATCGCCTACCAGACCCCATGGGAGGCTCTCCAACTCAAGCTTGAGTACGATGGAAACAACTACAAGCACGAGCCGCAAAATAACAATCAAGAGCAGCGAAGTCCGTTCAACTTGGGCGCTTCCTATGCACTAAACAAGAACATCCAGCTACACGCTGCGTGGGAGCGCGGCGACACTGCGATGTTGGGGCTTACGCTGCACACCAACTTAGCCCAGGCTCGGTCTATCGCGAAGCCGATGGACCCCCTCCCATTACCGATACGGGATAGATCCGATCCTGCAAAATCAGGCAGTCTGGCGAACGACGATTATCCTTCCACTACCGAGTGGGAGAGCATCGCTCAAGCACTGGAGAACAATGCAGGACTACGCATAACCAGCATTGAACAGCGTGAGCACGAGATAATAGTGAGCGGTGAACAGCGACGCTTTGCCTACCCCGCTCAGGGCCTGGGGCGCGCTATGCGCGTTTTGGACGGCCAGCTGCCGGACGACACAACCTGGGTCACGGTGCGGAACACACGGCTCGGCGTGCCTATTGTCGAAACCAGCATGGAAAGAGCCGCCTTCGCTGACTACGCAGATCACCGGACCTCACTGTCCGACCTAGCCGGTCACATTGAAATGGCAGCACCCACACCGCAGCGTCGCACCCCCCTTTACCAGAATGCGCTGCGACGCTATGAAGGCGCGTTCAACGTAGGCTACCTCCAAACGCTGGGGGGTCCCGACGGCTTCGTCCTCTTCCAGGTTGCGGGAACATACGGAGCAAACGTTTATTTGACTCGAAGCCTCTGGATTAACGGCAGCCTAAGCTACAACGCATACAACAACTACGACAAATTCCGATACGACGCTCCAAGCCGACTTCCCCGTGTACGTACTTATATTCGGCAATACCTTACGACCGAAGATTTGACGATCCCTAACCTTCAGCTGACGGGGACCCGCCAGCTTGGCCGTGACCTGTACGGTATGGCATACGCCGGGCTGTTTGAATCGATGTACGGCGGCCTCGGGGGTGAGGTTCTATATCGCCCCCTCAGTGAACGCTGGGCGTTGGGCGCAGAACTAAACTGGGTGAAACAGCGAGATTTCGATCAACGCTTCAGCTTTCGTGACTATAGCGTAGCCACGGGACATGCCAGTTTCTACTATTCGTGGGGAGATGACCGCAGAGTCGTCAGCATCCTGAGTGCCGGGCGATATCTGGCCAAGGACTGGGGTGCAACGTTGACGCTTGCACGCACTTTCGATAACGGTGTAAGCATGGGTGCTTACGCGACGAAGACAGATGTTTCATCCGTCGATTTTGGTGAGGGCAGCTTCGATAAGGGCATCTACGTCTCCATACCGTTCGATTTCCTCCTGCCACGTTCGACGCGTGCACGCGCAAACTTCGCCTGGAACCCATTGTATCGAGATGGCGGGGCGCGCCTGTCCCGCACCTACGGACTGTATCAAATGACGTCGGAGCGGGATCCGGACTTCCTTTTCGAAAATCTCGATAGGGTCGACCAGTGAACCTGGGCGCAATGCTTCTAGAACAATTCCGCCCCACCGGCCTCCTGATACTGGAAACCCGCCGATACCAAGGAACGACATCATGCGCGTAGCGATCATCCATGACTGGCTCACCGTGTACGCTGGAGCCGAAAAAGTATTGAAGCAGATGTTGATCCTGTATCCGAACGCAGAGATCTTCACACTTGTCGATTTCCTCCCTGACAAGGAGCGCGCGTTTCTGCGCTCCAATAAGATCCACACCAGCTTCATCCAACGACTGCCCAAAGCAAAGAGCAGCTATCGTAGCTACCTCCCTTTGATGCCATTGGCGATTGAGCAGTTCGACGTGAGCGGCTTTGATTTGGTCCTCTCAAGTAGCCACGCAGTCGCCAAGGGTGTGCTAACTGGCCCTGATCAGGTCCATGTCTGCTATTGCCACTCCCCAATCCGGTATGCATGGGATCTACAACCGCAGTATCTGCGTGAATCAAAGCTGGAGCGCGGGCCCAAGAGCTGGGCCGCGAGAGCAATTCTTTCCTACATACGGATGTGGGATGTGCGCACTGCACACGGCGTCGATCAATTCGTAGCCAACTCCAGTTTCATCGCGCGCCGCATTCAGAAGGTGTACGGCAAGAGCTCCGTCGTCGTCCCCCCGCCAGTTGACGTGCCCGATGTTCCATCGCTGTCAGCCCGCGGAGACTACTACGTTACTGCTTCGCGTCTCGTTCCTTACAAGCGCATCGACCTGATCATTAAGGCGTTCAACGCAATGCCTGACAAGCGACTGGTTGTCATAGGAAGTGGACCATTACTTGCTCAGTTTAAGCAACTGGCCGGCAGCAACGTCGATGTCATGGGCTACCAACCGCAGAATGTACTGGAGCAGCATTTGGCTAACGCCAAGGCATTCGTTTTCGCCGCTGAAGAGGACTTTGGGATCGCGCCAGTTGAAGCGCAAGCCTACGGTACGCCCGTCATTGCATTCGGCAAGGGTGGAATCTTGGATAGCGTAATAGATGGCGAGACCGGCATATTTTTTCCGGAACAGACGACTGATGCGGTCTCACAAGCCATCAAGACATTCGAGTCCAGGGCGGAGCCTTGGGATCATCGAAGAATAGCGAGTCACGCCCTGGAGTTCCGCCCGGAAGCGTTCCGGAAGCAGCTATCGGCACAGGTAGACGCCGCCCTCGCAATAGTCACAGATACTGCCGAAGGGCGGCGCCGAGCTTCAAAGGCCTGACCTGCGCCTTGCTTGCAACACTATCAATAGCAACGCGCTACCCTGTCCCGCGCGATTTTGCACCAACCGCGCGAGCTGCGCGCCAGTCACGCGCGACGCAGTCCTCCACTCGAACATTCAGCCAGACCCTTCGAACTCGGGCCAACCCCGACCGAAGGGCTTTCGGCCACTCAGCTGAACGCGGCAGAGAGGGCGTCTTCAATGGTGCCTGCAACGAATGACCTCTCCTTGACTACAGCCGCCTTGACCCTTCGGGAGAGGCTCTCGTCACTAAGGAGCTCATCGATGAGCGAATCGATCTGACCGCACACCAAGTCATCAACGGAAACGGACAGTTCCGGGAGCCCTAACTGCCGCATCACTCCAACGGACTTGTGTTCATAGTTTATTGCGATCGCAGGGGTACCGGAATTCATAGAAATAATCGCGCTATGGAGTCGTGTACCGACTGTCAGCCGACAGCTGGCGAGAAGTTCACCAAGCCTTCTATCGTCAAGCTCATCCATTATCACCGTGAAGCCGGGATGCCCACCCAAAAGCTGCCGAATTCTCAACGCGACGATTCGGTCATCCTTGCTATAGTTTTCCAAGGGAGTGCAAGTAGAAACTCCGATCACCTTGAAACCCCTGTCCAGAAGCCTCGAAATGCTTCGCGCGCAAGCCAATTCATACGCCTCCTGTGTAACCCCAAGGCGAACATCAAATGGCGCAAGCTCCCTGAAGGTGAACGCCACAGCATCGACCTTTAGAGTTCCCACATCATTAACTGGCACGAGCCAAGCAGTATCTCCAGTAAAGGTGACGCGCGCGTCGCCGGCACCCAGGGAATCCAAATGCTTCACGCTCTCACGCTCCCTGAGAGCGAGGCACTCCATCTTTGAAAACGTCGTCCTAGCCACCTGGTTGAAGATTACACCTGAGAACGGGCCCACGCTATGCCCTAGTGCATATACCTTTCGCCCAGCCAACATCGCACACAGCGAGCTATCAAACTGGGCGGCGCCATAAAGATCCACAAAGAATGAGCCACCCACCTGGACAACAAAGTCGTACCGTTCATACCGCTCAACTAAATCGCGGTGAAACTTTGGCACTGGAAATAGCCACCGCCACCAGCGCTTCTGAACATGATACGAAAGCCCGAGCGGAACCAACCTCCTCGCGACCTTGGAGAGCACTCCCCCTCGCCCACCGCGCAATGAACCATAGTATCCATGGCAATCGTCGGGAAGAACCTCGCGGCCTAATAGGTACGCGGAGCTAACTGGATAGCGAGAGGTCACGTCCACCTCTGCGCCGACGAAATTGGCCTCCATAAAAGCAAGTAGGCCGCGAAGAATGGCGGAGTCACCTCGATTCGCACACGTGTGATTGCCAACAAGAAGAATCTTACGAACCATTACTCACTACCCCCACGCTCTTCTACTCTCAGGTTCTCAAGGCAACGCATCATCTTCTTCATACGACTTTCGTAAGTGTTTTCCTTTGCAAGGATCTCAGAGCGATCGAGAAGCTGCGGGTCCCCCTTCAGCACAAGCTCCAGCTGACCGACAAATGACTCCGAGTCACTCGCAAAGCGCGCGATGTCCCCAAATTCGGCGAGAGAGTCCAGCGGCGTACTGACAACATATTTACCTGCCGCCAGGTACTCAAAGAACTTCATCGGGAACATGCCCTTCGTGTACTCGTTCAGCGGGCAAGGCAAAATAGCCGCGTCGATTCCCTTAAGGTACGCCGGAAGGTCAGAGTATGCCTTCGATCCAAGGAAGTGAATGTTGGGACAGGATTTCAGCGAAGCAACATCTGTCCACGGATCACCCTCGCCGACCTTGCCAATCAGAACAAACGACCAATTTGGACGCGCTTTAGCAACGGACGCCAGCAAAGGAAAGTCGACCTTGTACCCGCTGATGGCACCTACAAACCCTATCCGCGGCCCCGGAATGGCTAACAGGTCGGCCGGCACCGCAAGCGACTCGCTCTTGGCTGAGGAAAAATGCTCATAATCGGCGACGTTTGAGAAGTAGAACGTATTCTCATTGCACTCGCGACGTGTCAACTCTAGCGACCGTGAAGTGACAAAAATCGCGTCCGCGGCGCGCATGAGATCGGACTCATCCTTCTCTATAGTTGCGACTGGCATACCCGGCTGAGCCTTCACTTCGTCTACACAGTGATAGACGGCCATCCTGAACTTCGATAGCCTGAAAATACTTGTCGTTATTGGGCTATACGTCCAGAAGATTGAGTCCCTATGTCGAAACCCTCTAACTCGCATCCAAAACGATAGGCCAAGACCAAGCAACATCCGATTAAGAAAGCGGACCGGTTTAACGTTATGAAGCGGAAGGACGATAGGGGACCAGACCCAGATATTATGGCGGACCAATCGAGGCGGCTTAACTGCCCGCTTCAGTCGAACCAGAATCCTCTTCAGGTCTGACGACGATGCACTTGGCCGCCTCAACCCGAGTGAATCAATATAAATTACACGGTGCCCTAAAGCTGCCATCTCAACGGCGACGTGCTGCTTATTGGTCCAGAATGGATTATCCCAGTCAGCCGTCGACATAATAATTACGTCACTTGGGCGCATAAAATTTCCGCAAAATAAATTCAACAAGAATCGTTGCGTCCGAACGGAGCAGCGGAATCGCCGCTATGTATACGACCCAAAAAATTACTGCCAAGATAGCAGAAATAGCTGAACCTAGTAGCGTGAGATCCAGCGATGTAAAACCAATGCCAGCCATGAAAATCAACCCACCCAAAAGCAGAAGTGCAATCCTCTTCCAGAGAAATGCCAAAACACCCAGCGAATAACTTGCCAGTGCAAATAGAACTAGCGCATAAAAGCTACTTGCTATACCGAGCGCCTGACCGCCGAGCACGCGAAACAGAGCTAAATTTAATGCAACATTTCCAACTATGGCAGCAGCCATGTAGATAAAAACCTCTCTATTCCTCATTCTTGCGCTAAGCACTTTCACCAAAAAGTAGGAGCAAATTTGTGCCCATAGACCCCAGCTGAGCCCGCTCAGAATGACATGGGTAACCTCAGTTGAGGATCTACTGAAGTGGCCGTGCTCAAACACCAACCGCACGATAGATTCACTCTCACCCGCCATAAATAGGGAGATTGGGATAGATATCATGAGCAGAGGCGGCAGGATGCTCGTCAAGGCCTTGGTAACATCCAACTCTTTCATCTTGCTCATCGACGCCAAGCCTGCCAGGCCAAGTGGCATTGCAATAAGCAGCACTCCAGTATCCGTGACCAGCTTTGCGTAGCCAAGGGCCGCGACAGTATCTTCGCTAATTAGGGACGCAACCATTCGCTCCACCACGGCATTTCCCTGAAGCAGAAATGGCAGTAGAAGAAGCGGTCTAATGGCGTACCAGAACTTTCCTGAAATAGAAGTCACATCAGCTAGATTCCAGGACGATGGAAACGGCGCAAAAGCACCTATCCTGAATAGTCTCAAGCCCCATATGCAGTAAATTACGTAGGATAATGTGAAACCCCACGCTATGAGCACCGGCGAACTATGGATCCACGCAAACAGTACGCCAGCCGTCATGCCAAAATTCTGCACAGTCGCCCTGCTCGATGCCATCGAATAGTCGCCGTTACCCATCGCAACATAGGAAAGAAGATTCCCAAGAATATAGAATGGAACGCCTATAGCCATCACATTGAGCATCGAAAGTGTGGCCGACCTCGCATCTAGCGAGAAGCCAGGAAAAACAAGCTCAACCCACTCGCGCCCCCATATCAGCAACATCGACAGGATGACCGCAGAGAACGCCAACATCAAAAAGAGGACCATCCAAAAAAGGAGTGACGCCCGCTCCTTTGATTCAGACCTCAATCGGCTGTAGACCGGGAGAAACGCGGACGAAAGAGCATTGGATGTGAAGAAGTCAATTGGGATCATGGTCGAAGACTGCGCCGCACGAGAGGCGGATGCGACGACGCCCGTCCCGTACAGGCTCGCCAACAATAGCTCCCTGGCTACACCAGACGCCTTGCCGAGCATTGAGCCGAAGACAAGCTTTACCACCGCTCTAAACATCAGATACTCCAAAGCCTGAAGCAGTTACGTGACGGATGCGTCGGCCCCACACTCAGCTGCTCACGAGGCGAAAATGATCAACATAGGCCCTAGCGGAGTAGTCCAGGGTAAACTCCTCAGGAAGCAGCGATTGCTTCTTATTGAGAGGCGCAACACGCAAATCGTTGATCCGTGCCGCAGCACCATCAAAGTCATGAGGATCAATAGGAATGACGGAATCGCAGATTGGCTGCTTTGAAACTACGTGTTCAGAAACTAGGCAGGGCAGGCCCGCGGCGAGTGCCTCAAGAATGTTCATGGGGAGACCCTCAACTCTCGTGGTTGAGAAAAGCATAATGTCAGAAGCCCCAAGATATCTTGCGACATCACGCCGCTGAACGCTCCCTAAGAACCTGACTACCGACGAAAGGCCCATGTTCGCTGCGGCACTTTCGAGGCGCTTGCGTTCCGGACCATCACCAATAACGAGATATCTCAGGTCGGCATTATCCCTGTAGGCACGCTCAAACGCCCCGAGTGAAAGATCAACACCTTTCTGCCGATCAAGTCTGCACGCAGTGATCACTACGCGTTGATCGTCGGTCCAGCCTAGCTCTCGGCGGACTTCGACTCTGTTCGAGGCTGGTAGAGTGAAATCGACTACGGAAACGCCATTATTTATCTGAACAACAGACACACGATCACCCAACAGCGAAAGCGGGTACCGCCCAAAATCTTCCGTCACCGCACTGCCTATTGAAATGATGGAGTCATACCGAGGGAACATAAGCAGATTCTTGAAGACGCCGATGATATTCTTGACTGATTTTGCAATCTCCAGAAGATGACG
This sequence comes from Stenotrophomonas sp. LM091, assembly GCF_001806305.1. Classification (NCBI taxonomy): domain Bacteria; kingdom Pseudomonadati; phylum Pseudomonadota; class Gammaproteobacteria; order Lysobacterales; family Lysobacteraceae; genus Stenotrophomonas; species Stenotrophomonas sp. LM091. Next base: position 4,024,422 of record NZ_CP017483.1, on the reverse strand, counting down.
GCTGCGCCACTTGGACAGCAATTCACCCATTGACGTCCCGTGCGCCTGCATAATTATTCTCGCAGGTATGCTGCCTTTCATTGAAAGTAGGGGCGCAGCTCCCGCACTCACTCCTAGTATCACGTCATACGGAGCCAGCACCTCCGCAGTACAGTGGCGCAGGACCGCGTTCCTCCACTCACGGCCATAGCGACTCCAATGGAGCCCCTTCATGCAATGTACGTCAACGTCTTCAGAACTGAAGAAATTTCCTTTACCTGGAACTTCTGCAGTCAGGACGCTCACCTTGTGCTGTTGCTTGGCCAAAGCACAAGCCAAGTCCCAAGCCACCACCTGCATTCCGCCGATTGAATGATGGGGGAGCACTCTACTGACAATAAGTATCTTCATGTCAGGCTACCGTAGATTTCTCCGAGCTTTTGGGATTGGCACTTAATGTTGAAGCGCCGCTCGACAGTGAGCCTAGCCGCCACAGCAAAGCACTCACGAACCCCGGAATTCTCCAACATCCGTGCCAGGTGCCGAGCAAGCCCTTCGGCATCACCCTCCTCAGAAAGCAGACCAGTTACACCGTGCTCTATCAATTCAGGGATTCCTGCGTGGAAGGTCGAAACCACGGGCACGCCGCTGGCAGCAGCCTCCATAAGAACTATCGGCAACCCCTCAGTGTCACCACTTCGTGCTGTTATGCTTGGTTGGCACATCAGCGCAGCTCTGCGCATCAACGCCCTGACCTCGGAATGTGGTAATGCGCCCAAGAGCTGCACCCGATCACTTAGACCGACCCGGCAAATCTGCTCTCGGACCGCAGACTCAAGCGGCCCAACTCCGACTATCTTCAGGTCCACTTCCGGGAACCTGTCGGCGATCTTGGAGAACGCACGCACCAAGTCAACGGCCCCCTTTTTCTCCACGAGCCTGCCAACGTGAAGTATAAACTGGCGACCCGGCTGACACTCTCTATCGAAGCCAAACTTATCTACATCGACACCTATGTAATGAGTATGAGTCTTGTGCTCGGGAAAACCGAGGGCCACGACTCTCCTTCGGATATGATCAGATACACAGAGAAAGAGGTCGCCTCTTCGCGCAAGCGTTGAACGGTGACGTAGGTAGTTCAACCACGAAGGCTTACCTGAGAGCAAAAGGTTACGCCCACTAGTCGTGGCATCGAAGCCGTGGAACGTCGTAATCAGCGGAAGACGTAGCGCCTTGGCGATGGGCAGGGCGTATACACCTTCGACGCCGAAGTGAGCATGGATCAGCTTGGCACCGCTGGACCTGATTGCCGCCTCATAGGGACGCGAGCTCCGAGTTGCGACTTGGTGAATCCTGTGAAGAAGACCGGGACGGTTGGCACAGTCAGTCCAGCTCGCGAAAGACGCGGCTTCCTTCCCATCAGCGGCCCTGCTACGGCCGATGAAGAACGGACGCCAGCCTGGAACTGAGTCAGCCTGCTCCGCAATGAAAGTTTCAGAGTGCTTGAATAACTCGTGCCGGAACACGGCGACACACTCAGACTGACTATCCATAATATTACCTTCCATTAGTAAACTCTCAGCAGACGTCATTGCGGTGAAACCCCAAGCTTGAGCTGCCTCTCCTTTCGGGAGAATGCGTGCCCACCAACCAGTGCACCAAGGAACAGGGAACTCATCGATGCCTCAAAAGAAACCTGTGTGACACCATAGATTACGATAAAGACGAGCGCCCCCCTCCAGCCAAGGAATAGTCCGCCGCGTTGCGCGTGCAAAGCCTGTGCAATGCCCGCCAAAGAAGGAAAATAAATGCGACGCCAAGCAAGCCTCCACATGCAACTACATAGAGGTACATGTTATCGACGAATCCATAAGGCATCGCCCGCCCTCCAACCTGCATTGCCGCCCCCAGCCCGCCCATACCTAGGCCAAGCAGTCCCGGCGAGCTCCGTAGCGTGTAATCAATTACAGCAGGCCAAACTACATCGAGCCTTGCTTGGAGAGTCAGGAAGCCGTCGACAAGTGCCCGTACTGCGTCAGGCTCGGAGTAGACATACACTGGAAGTAGGGTGCCAGCCAACGTGGCGAAAACTGCACCCCAAAACCAGGAGATTCTCACTGGACGACGGCCCCAGATGAGAGGAACTGCTGCGAGAAGGTAAGCAGCAGCCGCCGTCTTCATCGTCGTGAGATATATTGCAAAAAATGATAACGCGACAATGGCAACCTTCCAAGCAGACGACCGGATCCTGGAGGTCATAAAAAGGGACGAAAGAGCGAGCACAAGAGAAAGATCGATCGATGAACTACTCAAACCCGCGAGCCTTCGTGCTCCGTTATCGGTCCACGCACGCCCCACAGTGGAAGAGTAGTCCCCGTAATCAATTACCATGCTCTCCCAAGGAAAAGGAGTGAGATAGTTTATGAGCTCAAATGCAAGTGATACCAGGAAGACATACAGCAGCCCCCTCTTCACGACTTCACTCAGGACAAGACTAGGGAACATCATCCCAAAGAAGAATGGCAGAAGGACCCAGAACCCCATAAGGGTCTGGGGAACGCCATTCCTATAAACTGAATATGCGCCCCACAGGGATAAGAAGATAAGTACGGCGAACTGTCTACGAGAAAACTTCGAAAGAAGGAGAGGAATCAAAGCTGCTACTAGCAAAATTCCCTTCGGCATGAGATGCACGTAGGGAAAACCAATAACAAGACCCACGTACTTGACCAAACCTGAAGTAGCCGTACCCCAAATGAATAGAAGCACAACATAGTCGAAGTAATTTCTATTACCCATACCTTATCTCATTGATGGAACTTAGAGTTGGCTCCATGCATTACTGCACCGAAAGGCTGGGGCTTTTATCCTGCCTGACCGTCTCTCAACTCATGTAGTCGATTTATACTCGTAGTAGCCATAGCTATAATAACCGGCCGCACGCCTCTCAACGGCATTGAATATCGCCCCTTTCAGTCTCACATTGTTTTGTTCGAATCGCTTTTTTGCGATCGCCAACTCTTTGGGCTGATTCAACCCAAATCGGGCAACGAGCAGACACGTTCCTACATGATGGGCAATAATTGCAGCGTCGGTTACAGCCAGGATCGGCGGCGTATCAATAATTACGAGATCGTATTCCTTGCTAACTGATGCGAGAAGACGGGAGAAGTTTTCGTGCATGAGCAATTCGGATGGATTGGGGGGTACGTCGCCCCGAGTGATCACACGCAGGTTCTCTAACCCCTCGACTTCGCGAGTCGCCTCTTTGACTTCAACCCTACCAACCATCACATCGGAAAGGCCAGGGCTTTGACTGACGCCAAGAGCTTTATGAAGCGTACCCTTCCGCATATCTGCGTCGATGATGAGAACCCGCTGGCCTGCCTGCGCGATCACAGCCGCAAGGTTGGAGGAAACGAATGTTTTTCCCGCATTAGGACTCGAACCGGATATAAGCACCAAATTGTTCTTCGACTCAAGGCGCGCAAAGTGGAGACTGGTACGCAGGCTACGAATAGCCTCAACTGCGAGATCCGCCGGATCCTTGACCGCGAGCAGATGCAACTTTCCATCACCGCGAAATCCACCGCGGACAGAATCACTTTCTTGCTTAGGACTGACTGGAATAGAGGCATAAACCGGCAACCCAAGCTCCTCGATCTGAGAAGGATCCTCCACACCGCGGTTCAGCATCTGCTTTAATAGAATAAGAATGAAAGAAAGCAATGCGCCGAAGAAGGTACCGACGAGCACTATTAGCGACTTCCTCGGCTTCACGGGCGCTGTAGCATCAACGACTGCAGCGTCTACAATTCTGACATTGCCAACAGTGCCGGCTCGAGCGACATCCAATTGCTGAGCTTGATTGAGCATTCCGGTATACATCTCATTACCAACTTTCAACTCCCGCGTCAGCTTCAGCAGCTCCTGCTGAGCCTCCGGAAGTTGCTTAACCTGGCCTTGGAAGCCCGCCTTTCTACCCTGAAGCTCGCCAATCTGTCGAAGGAGAGCCTGGTAGGCAGGATGATCTCGGGTGAACTTTCTATCCATCTCAGCCTGCTGCAGGCGAAGCTGCTGGATGCTCGTCTCGACAGCAACTTCTTGGTCCAAGAGTCCTTTAGTCTGCAGCGATAGATCGACAGAGTTGGCACGTGTTTGATAGGCAGCCAGGGCTTTTTGAGCAGCGTCGACCTGCCCTCTAATGTTGGGCAACTGCTCTTTCACGAAGGCTAGCTGCGCAGATGCCTCCGCGGAATTCCTTTCTACGTTCTGGCGCACATACGCCTGAGCGACCTGTTGCAGGAAAGCCCCCGCGAGATTGGGGTCAGCATTCTCATAAGTCAGAGTTAGAATGCCTGAATCCTTTCCTGCCTCCGAAACAGAGACCTCCTTCTGCAGTTCACCGACAACCTTCAGCTTTCGAAGTTTTGTTAAGCTGAAACGCATACCTGGGTAGGCGCGAAGACGAGCTACTTGGATCATTACCCCCTTACCCCGAGAAACCACTCCTACCTGCCCCCTCAGGAGCACTTGCCCAGTACTATCGGACAAGGTGTATCCCCCTTGGCTATCGTCTACGACAAGCGTCATTTCGTTGCCGAGCATGGAGGCCGGCACCTCCAATTGGAATACATCAAGACGCTCGCCACCCCATCCGAAGCGGCTCATTCCAAGTAAGGGTGGAGACAGATGATCTTCGCCTAAGGCCTCGGCCTTTCGAACAAGGTAGTCTCCCACCAAAGGGAATCGATTGGGCTCAATAAGCAGATCAAGCCTGAGCTCATCTACTGCGGCGCCCACAACTGCTCTTGAGGCGATCAAAGCGATTTCCGTGCTCGTCTCGGCCGAGCCACCAGTAACACCCAGAGATTGACTCAGGGCTGAAAGGCCTGGGAGCGTAGGAACCTTCGACTCTACCTGTATGATGGCGTCTGCTCGATAGATCGGCGTCGCCAGCAACGCATAAGCAAGCGAAGTTGCAAAGAATGCACTTGTAATGCCGATCACCCACCACTTATGGTCGATCAGCGTACCCAGTAGCTGACGCAGGTCGATCTCATCGGCTTTGTCGGACGAAACAGCTAGGGGTTCTTGGCTTGTCATATGAATCGCTGCTATGAATTTATAAGAGTGCGACAGAGCTCTCTGTCGCTAGTAGTGGATACTAAATGATCAGATGTAGCGCTTCCACGCACTGACACTGTCTGCCATTAACCTGTAGACATGTTCGAATGCGGGACGCTGTTGCCGATAAGGATCAGGAATCTCGAGGTCTTCCCGCCACTTGCCCAGCAGGAAAGTTTTCCCAGAGGATTCCGGCGCGATTTCACTGATACGCCTGAGGTGCTTTTTCTCCATCACAAGGATGAGATCAGCACCCGAGAGAATTTTTGGTGTAACCTGCCGCGCCCGATGCTCTGCGCCATCAAGCGCATGGTCCACGAGCAGCTCCTGTGCTGTCGCATCGATCCCATGACCGACAAGAGCAGCCAGACCAGCGGAAGAAACCCCCACCTCTCTGCCACGAAGCGCGTGCCGCATCATCACCTCCGCCGAGGGGCTGCGACAGATGTTGCCAATACAAACAAACAGAATGTTCTTGAACACTGCATTTCAACCTTGTTGCGTCCGACATGGCCGGCTCATCGTGACCTTCTCCGAGAGTCGTGCATCCAATCGAACAGAATAACCCATCGTCCTTGGGCTTGGCTTTTGCGCCTTGGGACGAATCTCATGGACACAACGTCAAAGCGACGAAGTGAGACGCAGGTCGCTCATTTTCGAACGCTTTCCCTAGCTCCTCAGTAGGCTGAGCGTTGCCCTAAGACCTTCAACACCGTCAGCCCAATGATCCGCACATCCAGCATTGGACTCCATCGCCGGATGTAGTCGATGTCGTACTGCACACGCTTCTTCATCTGCCGCAGCTGGGGCGTCTCCCCCCGTAGCCCGTGGACCTGAGCCCATCCAGTAATGCCCGGCTTGACGTAGTGGCGATGCATATAGCGCTCGATCAGCCGCTCATAATGATTGTTGTGCTGAATAGCATGCGGCCTCGGGCCAACTACCGACATGCTTCCACCCAGCACATTGAAGAACTGCGGCAACTCATCAAGGCTGCTGCGACGCAGGAAGGCGCCGAAACGGGTGACCCGTGGATCGTTGCGAGTGGCCTGCGTGATCTTGCCCGGTGCTTCTGCATGCACACGCATCGAGCGGAACTTGAGCATCCAGAATTCTTTGCCATCCAGCCCATGGCGCCGCTGACGGAACAATACCGGCCCAGGCGAGCTCAGCTTGACGCCAAGAGCCAAGGCGGCCAACAACGGCGCCAGCACAACAACTGCAATGCTAGCGACCAGTAGGTCCTCAATTCGCTTGATGATGATGAACCGCGGCTCCACCACGCCTTGGCGCACACCGACCATTGGCACGGTACCGACCTGATGCACGCCTGGATTGAGCGCCCCCAAGCCAGTGATATCCGGCACGAGCCGCACCTGCACGGGATAGCGCTCCAGCAACCGGAGTACGTCTTTTAGCTGCGCACGCCCCCCGAGCGGAAGCGACACCCAGATCTGCTCGATCTGGCCGCGATGGGCTTCGAAAAAGGCTTCAAGGCCATCCAATTCTCCCAAACGCTTCGGCGCGTCCGCGCCTTCGCGACGGAGTGCGATGTCATCAGGACCGGCAAAGTAACCAATAACTTCCTTGCCGATCTCTGGGCGACTTCGCAGTAGGCGATGCACTTTCAATGCCGGCGCACGCAGGCCAACTAGGAGGACGCGCTGACGATCCAGCCCCCTCTCCCGCAACCTGTGCAGCCGGAAGCGGATGGCGCTACGGGTGGCACTCATGGCGACCAGGCCAGACGAGTACCAGCCGACCAGCCAGGATGCAGGCACCGTATCGGCCATGTCGATCAGAACCGAGTACATGGAGAAAAGGGCGAACACACCCGTCCAGGCAAGGAACAGGGTCCACAGATCGGCGAGAAGGCCGCGGTTGCGCCACTCTCGATAGACCGGCGCGAAGCCAAAACAAACCAGGGTGCACAGCAGCACCGCCCCGAACACCACCCGCTGCGGGTGCGTAGGCGGAAGCCAGCCGAACGTTGCGATATGGGTAAACACCGCAGCGCTTGGCACCAGCAGCAGATCCCCCACCCGCAGCCCCACATCTAGTGCAGCGCGCGCCTCGGCTGTCACGCGCGGGCGTCCAAACCGCGCGGGCGACTGTTCTACGGATCCATGTAGCAAAGGCAACTTCTCCATCAGGAATGCCCGCTGGAACGGTTCCCCGTTCCTGCCTGTGCAATCGACCTCCCCGTCGTTCCACAAGACCTCGAGCGAATTTTTGTTCACTAAACGACACCAATCTTACAGATTTCTCACAAAAATGATCGCGCATCTAACTGAACTAGTTCATGACACTAGAAAAAACAATGACATAGATGAGCGCGTCGCCTCTGCCTCTTGCGAGTCAGAGTCCTGACATAGCTGGCGGGACATCGTCGACGGCGCCAGCACGGCTTCTTCTGCATCTGCCCCGTAGCATCGAACAGGGCTTTCATTCAACCGTCGCTGCCGCCTAGAGTTGCGCCCATGAATTCGTCCAACATCCTCATCTGCGGCGGCGCCGGCTACATCGGCAGCCATATGGCGCAATGGCTCGCCGAGCATGGCCACACAGTGACCGTGCTCGACAACCTCTCTACCGGTCACAGAGGTGCCGTGCGCTGGGGCGACCTGATCGAGGCCGACCTGCTGGATCCAGCGGCGCTCGAACGCGCTCTTCACGGACGCAGTTTCGACGCTGTGATGCACTTCTGTGCCAAGTCGCTGGTAGGCGAGTCAGTCGCCGAGCCCTACGCGTACTACGCCAACAACGTCACCGGCACGCTCAACCTCCTCGAAGCCATGCGCCGTCACGAGGTAAATAAGCTGGTGTTTTCGTCGACCGCAGCTGTCTTCGGCAACCCGGTTTCAGACGTGATCGACGAAGAGCACCCCAAGGCACCGATCAATCCTTACGGCGCCAGCAAGCTCATGGCAGAGCGTTTCCTGGCAGATGCGGCGCATGCTTACGGACTGCGCTCGGTGGCCCTGCGGTACTTCAATGCGGCAGGCGCCCTGCCCGAACATGGCATTGGTGAAGCCCACGCCTGCGAGACGCACCTAATCCCGAACGTCCTGAGAGCCGCGCTGGGACAGGGGCCGTCGCTGAAGATCTTCGGCAACGATTACGACACCGCCGACGGCACCTGCCTGCGCGACTATGTCCACGTCCAGGACCTCGCTCAGGCACATGCCCTGGCACTGGCGTTCATGGATCGCCACGAAGGTGCACACACCTTCAATCTCGGTAACGGCCAAGGCTTCTCCGTCCGCGACGTGATTGCGACCGCCGCCTCCGTATCCGGAGTTGCAATCCCTTACGAAGTTGCGCCACGCCGCGCCGGAGACCCCGCACGCCTCGTAGCGTCCAGTGACAAGGCGCGCGAGCTCCTCGGCTGGACGCCACGTTGGACCGAGCTGGGGCCGATCATCGAGAGTGCGTGGCGTTGGCACCGTGATCAGCCGAGCTGGTCCCCGCATCACATTCACGGCGACGCCTCCATCCAGGCAGCGTGAGCCATGGGAGGGCGGTCCGGACGCCACCCTCTCTGAGGCAATGCAAATATGAATTCGGGGCCCCGGCCGCCCCGAGGCTGACCCGCGCGCCAAACGCCGCTGCACCACCAGATAAGGCATTGCCCCCCTCTGTTACCATTCGGGGTTCAGCTTGCCGCCCCCCACCCTGCCAGCGGCCAGCGCCTTACAAACGCAACGCAACAGGAGTTTGCATGTCCTCTGACCTGCTCAAGGCCCTCGGCCTCGACGCGACCAACGCTGGCACCTACCTTGGCAACGGTGAGTGGTCCTCGGCCACCGATGCCGGTGTGATCACCCCGGTGAACCCGACCACCGGCGAAGCCATCGCCCAGGTCTACGCGACCACCGACGCCGACTACGAAACCATCGTGGCCCGCGCCCAGGAGGCCTTCAAGGTCTGGCGCACCACCCCGGCCCCGCGCCGCGGCGAAGCCGTGCGCCTGTGTGGCGAAGCCCTGCGCGCCAACAAGGACGCCCTGGGCTCGCTGGTCGCGCTGGAAATGGGCAAGAGCAAGCCCGAGGGCGATGGCGAAGTGCAGGAGATGATCGACATCGCCGACTTCGCCGTGGGCCAGAGCCGCATGCTCTATGGCTACACGATGCATTCCGAGCGCCCCGGCCACCGCATGTATGAGCAGTACCAGCCGCTGGGCCTGGTCGGCATCATCAGTGCGTTCAATTTCCCGGTCGCGGTGTGGGCCTGGAACTCGTTCCTGGCCACGATCTGCGGCGACATCTGCCTGTGGAAGCCATCCAACAAGACCCCGCTGACCGCGATCGCTTCGATGCGCATCTGCAATGAGGCGCTGCGCGAGGGCGGGTTCCCGGACCTGTTCTTCCTGATCAACGATGCCGGCACCGAGCTGTCGCAAAAGATGGTGGCCGACAAGCGCGTGCCGCTGATCAGCTTCACCGGCTCCACCCAGGTCGGCCGCCAGGTCGCCGAGAAGGTCGCCCACCGCCTGGGCCGCTGCCTGCTGGAACTGGGCGGCAACAACGCGATCATCCTCGATGAAACCGCCGATCTGAAGCTGGCGATCCCGGGCATCGTGTTCGGCGCGGTCGGTACCGCGGGCCAGCGCTGCACCACCACGCGCCGCCTGATCGTGCACGAATCCATCCATGACGACGTGCTGGCCACGCTGATCAAGGCGTACAAGCAGGTGGAAGGCAAGATCGGCGATCCGACCGACCCGGCCAACCTGATGGGCCCGCTCAACAGCGACGGCGCCGTGGAGCAGTTCCTGGCCTCGATCGAGAAGGCCAAGGCCAGCGGCGGCACCGTGCAGACCGGTGGCACCCGCATCGAGCGCGCCGGCAACTTCGTGCTGCCAGCCATCGTGACCGGCCTGAAGAACAGCGACGAGGTCGTCCAGCACGAGACCTTCGCCCCGATCCTGTACGTGATGAAGTACAGCACGCTGGACGAGGCGATCGACATGCAGAACGGCGTGCCGCAGGGCCTGTCGTCTTCGATCTTCACCACCAATCTGAAGACCGCCGAGCGCTTCCTCTCGGCCGCGGGTTCGGATTGCGGTATCGCCAACGTCAACATCGGCACCTCGGGTGCGGAGATCGGCGGTGCGTTCGGTGGCGAGAAGGATACCGGCGGTGGCCGCGAGTCCGGCTCGGATGCCTGGAAGGTCTACATGCGCCGCCAGACCAACACCATCAACTACTCCGACTCGCTGCCGCTGGCCCAGGGCATCAAGTTCGACCTGTGATGGCTGCCGTGCCCCAGCTGCCGGCTGGCCCGCGCCTGGATTTCACCGGGCGCCGGGTACTGATTGCCGGTGGCAGCAAGGGCATCGGGCGCGCCATGGCGCTGGCGTTTGCTTCGGCAGGCGCCGGCGTCTCGGTCTGCGCACGCGGCGAGGCCGGTCTGGCAGCGCTGCGTGCGGATGCCGGGGCGCTCGGCATGGCCGTGCATACCGCCAGTGCCGACCTCTCCCGGCTGGACGACATCGGCCGCTGGCTGGACGATGCCGCCCAGGCCCTGGGCGGTATCGACGTGCTGGTCAACAATGCGACCGGTTACGGCATGGCCGACGATGAGGCGGGCTGGGAAGCCAGTTTGAACGTCGACCTGATGTCGGCGGTGCGGGCCTCGCGGCTGGCACTGCCCTGGCTGCAGCAATCCAGCGATGCCTGCATTCTCAACCTGGCTTCGATCGCGGCCCAGCAGCCGCGCCCGGGTGGCGCGCCGTATGCGGCAGCCAAGGCCGCGCTGATGCACTACACCACCTCGCAGGCCCTGGCCCTTGCGCCGCAACGGATCCGCGTCAACGCCATCGCCCCGGGCTCGATCGAGTTCGAGGACGGGCTGTGGGCGCGCCGGCGCGAACAGGACCCGGAGCTGTATCGAAACACCCTGGCGAAGATTCCGTTCGGCCGCTTCGGCGAGCCGGCCGCCATCGCCAACGCCGCGCTGTTCCTGTGCTCGCCCCTGGCGGGCTGGATCACCGGGCACACCTTGAATGTCGATGGTGGCCAGGTCCTGATGGGATAAACCCGCCGCTGGCCCTATCATCGAACCACCCCACCGCGACCAGGACCTGCATGAGCCTTCCGCCCCGACAAACGAGTGCCATGGCCGTGGTCAGCCTGATCATGGGCATCCTCGGCTGGACCGCCCTGCCCTTCATCGGCAGCGTCGCGGCGATCATTACCGGCCACCTGGCCCGCGCCGAGATCCGCCGTCGCCCGCTGGAGCTGGAAGGCGACGGCATGGCACTGGCCGGCCTGATCCTGGGCTGGATCATCGTGATCGGCAGCCTGCTCGCCCTGGTGGTGATTCTGTTGTTCTTCGGCGGACTGGCCTGGTTTGCCGCTACCCAATCGTGAGGTGCACATGAGCCGCTCGGATTCGACCGAACGCTTCAGCAGTCGGGTTGCCGACTACGTCCGCTACCGTCCCGACTATCCCCCGGCATTGCTGGACTGGCTGCACCAGGACATCGGTGTACCTGCCGAGACCCTGGTCGCCGACATCGGCGCCGGCACCGGCATTTCCACCCGGCTGTTCCTGGCCACCGGCCACCCGGTCATCGCGGTAGAGCCGAACGCGGCCATGCGCGAGGCCGCCGAACAGTTGCTTGCACCTGACTATCTGCGCCTGAAGGTCGCCGACGGCACCGCCGAGGCCACCGGCCTGGCCGACAACAGCGTTGGCCTGGTCGCCGCCGCGCAGGCCTTCCACTGGTTCGATACCACGGCGGTGCGCCGCGAATGGGCGCGGATCCTGCAGCCCGAAGGCATGGCGCTGGTGTTCTGGAACTCGCGCCTTCTCGATGCCTCGCCCTTCCTGATCGGCTACGAGCAGCTGCTGCAGGAGTTCGGCACCGACTACGTGGAAGTGGCCGAGCGCTACCAGGACGATGACACCATGCGCGCGTGGTTCGGCGAGGGCCTGCGCGGCATGGCCCGCCTGCCGAACGTGCAGCGCATGGACTTCGATGGCCTGCGCGGGCGCCTGCTGTCCTCTTCCTATGCACCGCAGGCTGGCCACCCGCGCCACGCGCCGATGCTCGATGCGCTGCAACAGCTGTTCGACGCCCATGCGGTGGACGGCCAGATTGCCTTTGAATACCAAACCCGTGCCTTTGTCGGCACGCTGGACTGATTGAACGCCATGTACTCGCTTGCCCGCCCATTCCTGTTCGCCCTTGATGCAGAACGCGCCCACGGCCTTGGCCTGAACGCGCTGGACCTGGCCTACCGCACCGGCACCACGCCGCTGATGGGCCGCCGCATCGACCCGCTGCCGACCACCGCGTTCGGAGTGAATTTCCCGAATCCGGTGGGCCTGGCCGCCGGCCTGGACAAGAACGGCGAGCACATCGATGCGCTGCTGGCGCTGGGCTTCGGCTTCGTGGAGATCGGCACGATCACCCCGCGCCCGCAGGCCGGCAACCCGAAGCCGCGCCTGTTCCGGCTGCCGGACCACCACGCGATCATCAACCGCATGGGCTTCAACAACCTGGGCGTGGATGCACTGGTGCGCAATGTGGAGCGCGCCAAGCGCCGCACCGGCCTGCTCGGCATCAACATCGGCAAAAACAAGGACACCCCCAACGAGCAGGCGTTCGACGATTACCAGCACTGCCTGGAAAAGGTGTATCCGCTGGCCGACTACATCACCGTCAATATCTCTTCGCCCAACACCGCCGGCCTGCGCGAGCTGCAGGAAGAGACCGCGCTGCGCCAGCTGATCTCGCAGCTGCGCGAAAGCCAGGAACGCCTGGCAGCCAAGCACGGCAAGCGGGTGCCGATGCTGGTCAAGGTCGCCCCGGACCTGAGCGACCGCGACATCGATGCCGCCGCGCGCGTGCTGGGCGAGCTCAAGGTGGACGGTGTGATCGCCACCAACACCACGATCGACCGCAGTGCGGTGGCCGGTGACCCGCGGGCAAACGAAGCCGGTGGCCTGTCCGGCGCGCCGCTGCTGGGCCAGTCGACCCTGGTGCTGCGCCGCCTGCGCGCGCGCCTACCCGAGTCGATGCCGTTGATCGGCGTGGGCGGCATCCAGTCCGGCGCGGACGCAGTGGCGAAGATGGCCGCCGGCGCCGCACTGGTGCAGTGCTACAGCGGCCTGATCTTCCGTGGCCCGGAGCTGGTGCACGAGTGCGTGGAGGCGATCCGCCGCCGCAGAGAGGCACCCAGCCGCGGCGCGGTGGCACCGCTATGAACGACGCCATGACGGCCTGGGCCATCACTGAAAACGCCTCGCTGAAGGCGCTCAACACCTTCCACGTCGAGGCCACCGCCGCACAGCTGCTGGAGGTGTTCGACCCGTCCGTACTGCCGGAGGTGCTGGCCCTGCCGCGCGTTGCCGAGCAACCGTTGCTGGTGCTGGGCAGCGGCAGCAACGTGCTGATCGCCGGCAACGTGGAAGGCACCGTGCTGGTGTTCGCCAACCGCGGCATCGAGATCCTGGAACACCGCGCCGACCACACCATCGTGCGCGCCGGTGCCGGCGTGAACTGGCATGGGCTGGTGATGTGGTCGCTGCAGAACGGCCTGTCCGGTCTTGAAAACCTGGCGCTGATCCCCGGCACCGCAGGCGCCTCGCCGATCCAGAACATCGGCGCCTATGGCGCGCAGGTCGGCGAATTCATCCAGGCCGTGGATGCGTGGGACCGGCAGGAGAACGACTGGGTGCGCTTCGATGCCGAAGGCTGCCAGTTCGCCTACCGCGACAGCATCTTCAAGCACGACCCGGACCGCTACCTGATCACCGCGATCGAGCTGCGCCTGCCGCTGCTGCACGGCCTGCGCCTGGGCTACGCCGGGATCGCCGAGGAAATGGAGGCGATGGGTGTGGAGCTGCCGGTGGCTGCCGATGTGGCCAATGCGGTGATCAACATCCGTCGCCGCAAACTGCCCGACCCGGACGTGCTCGGCAACGCGGGCAGCTTCTTCAAGAACCCGATCCTGCCGCTGGAGCAGGTCGAGGTATTGCTGCAGCATTTCCCCGAGCTGCCGGTGTTCCCGGCCGATGAGGACAGCCGCCGCAAGATCTCCGCCGCCTGGATGATCGAGAGCTGCGGCTGGAAGGGCTACCGCGATGGCGATGCCGGCGTGGCGCCGAGCCATGCACTGGTGCTGGTCAACCATGGCCAGGCCACCGGCGAAGAACTGCTCGCGCTGGCGCGGCGGATTTCCGCCTCGGTCCTGGAGAAGTTCGGGGTGCCGATCGAACCGGAACCGAGGCTGATCGGCGCACAGTGGTGAATCCCGCCCCCGCCTTGCCGGTGGCCACGCCGTTGCGGGCCGCCCTGCTGATGCTCGGCAGTACGCTGGCCTTCGGCCTGATGGCGATTGCGATCCGCTACGCCACCCGCTACGTGCCGACCCAGGAAGTGGCGTTCTTCCGTAACGCCTTCGGCCTGCTGGCGCTGCTGCCGATGCTGATCCGCCCGGGCAGCGCGCCGCTGAGAACGCAGCAGCTGCCGCGCTACTTCCTGCGCAGTGCGATCGGGCTGGCCTCGATGCTGTGCGCGTTCTGGGCGATCGGACACCTGCCGATCTCCCAGGCGATCTCGCTCTCCTACTCCACCCCGCTGTTCGTCACCATCGCCGCGGTGCTGTGGCTGGGCGAAACCGTTCGCCTGCGCCGCTGGGCGGCGGTGATCATCGGTTTCATCGGCGTGCTGATCATCGTGCGCCCCGGCTCGACCAGCTTCACCCCGGGCACCCTGGTCGCCGTGGGCGCGGCGGTACTCAGCTCGCTGGTGGCGATCCAGATCAAGCAGCTCACCCGGGTGGACAGCGCCGATACGGTGGTGTTCTACACCTATGTGTTCTGGGTGCCGCTGTCGCTGGTCCCGGCCTTGTTCGTGTGGGTCTGGCCGACCGGCCTGGCATGGGTCTGGCTGGTCGCCACCGGGGTGCTCGGCACGCTGGGGCAGCTGCTGTGGACCCGCGCCCTGCGCCTGGGCGAGGTCTCCGCGCTGACCCCGATCAGCTTCATGCAGCTGCCGCTGGTGAGCTTGCTGGGCTGGCTGCTGTTCAATGAAACGCTGGACCGCTGGACCGTGATCGGCGCCGCCATCATCCTCGGCGCGAATGCCTATATCGCCCACCGTGAAGCGGTGCTGGCACGGCGGGCGAAATCGCAGGCCGCCACGGCGGCCGTCAAACCGGGGGAATAGCCCCCGGGAATCAATCCGATCCGAACAGATCGCGGGTGTAGACCTTGTGCGCGACGTCCGCCAGTTCCGGCGTCAGCCGGTTGGCGACGATGATGTCGGCCTCGGCCAGGAACGCGGCGAAATCGTTCACCACGCGCGAGCGGTAGAACGTCGGCTCGGTGAGCACCGGCTCATGCACGATGACCTCGATGCCCTTCGCCTTGATCCGCTTCATCACGCCCTGCACCGCCGAGGCACGGAAGTTGTCCGAGCCGGCCTTCATGACCAGCCGGTAGATGCCCACCACCTTCGGGTTGCGCGCCACGATGTCATCGGCGATGAAATCCTTGCGGGTCCGGTTGGACTCGACGATGGCGTGGATCAGGTTCTGCGGCACCTTGCTGTAGTTGGCCAGCAGCTGCTTCGTGTCCTTGGGCAGGCAGTAGCCGCCGTAGCCGAAGGACGGGTTGTTGTAATGGTCGCCGATGCGCGGATCCAGGCTCACCCCTTCGATCATCTGGCGCGTGTCCAGCCCGTGCGAACTGGCGTAGGTGTCCAGTTCATTGAAGTAGGCCACCCGCATCGCCAGGTACGTGTTGGAGAACAGCTTGATCGCCTCCGCCTCGGTCGCGTCGGTGAACAGCACCGGCACGTCCTTCTTGATCGCGCCTTCCTTCAGCAGTTCAGCGAACACCGCGGCGCGCTCGGAACGTTCACCGACGATGATCCGGCTCGGGTGCAGGTTGTCATGCAGCGCGCGTCCCTCGCGGAGGAATTCGGGCGAGAACAGGATGGTGTCGGTGTTGAACTTGGCCCGCAACGCGGCCGTGCAGCCGACCGGCACGGTCGACTTGATGACGATGACGGCAGATGGGTTGATCCGCAGCACATCGCCGATCACCGCCTCCACGGAGCCGGTGTTGAAGTAATTCGTTTTGGGGTCGTAATCTGTCGGCGTGGCGACGATGACGAAATCCGCGCCCTCATAGGCCTGCGCCGGATCCAGCGTCGCGGTCAGGTTCAGCGCGCGGTTGGCGAGGAAGTCTTCGATCTCGACATCTTCGATGGGCGACTGGCGGGCATTGATCATCGCCACTTTGGCCGGATCGATGTCCAGCGCCACCACCTCGTGATGCTGTGCGAGCAGCACCGCGTTGGACAGGCCCACGTACCCGGTACCGGCGACGGCAATCTTCATTCAAGGTCCTTCTTTTGCAGCGTCCAGAGTGAACTGCGAATTTTAGCAAACGCCGTGCACTGAACGCCGGCCAGGTAGGCCGCATTTCGACAGGATCGCGGCGATGTTGCTGCCTGGACCGGTGCCCATCGTGCCGGCCACGGGTTCGGGGCCCCACTTACGCGCGTGTATATCCCTGTCTTTAAGCGTCATTTATGGCGCTTTATGTGCATATCGCCGTATAAAACGCCATACTTGGCGCTTTATATAAACATCATTTAAGCTCCACAAAGCGCCATACTTGACGCCGTATCCCAATAGAGGATGATAAAGCGTCAGGAGGGTCACTTTATGACAATCACACATCTGATGACCGACGAGGCGGTGCTGCTGGAGCTCGGGCTACGCCTTGCGCGCATGCGCCTTTCGCAGGGACTCACCCAGGAACAGCTGGCGGATGCGGCCGGCGTCTCCAAGCGCACCGTGCAGCGGCTCGAAGACGGTACGCCCGCGCAACTGGCCAACCTGATCCGGTACCTGCGCGCCCTCGGCAGGCTGGAGGCGCTGGACGCCCTGCTGCCCAGCGACAGCCCCAATCCGATCGACCTGCTGGAACGCCGCGGCCAGCCGCGCCAGCGTGCCCGACCGGGGGTGGCCGCGTCGACCCCGGCCAAGCCGTGGACGTGGGGCGATGAGCAATGAGTACCACGGCCGAGGTGCGCTTGTGGGGCAGCCGGATCGGCGCGGTGACACTGGCCGACGGCGAGCGGGTCGCGCAGTTTGCCTACGACCCGGCGTTTGCACGCTCCAGCATCGAAGTCGCCCCTCTGACCATGCCGTTGGCGGCGGAGCGGGTCTTCAGCTTCCCCTCGCTCAACCCCGCGGGCTTCCATGGCCTGCCCGGCCTGCTCGCCGATGCCCTGCCGGACAAGTACGGCAACACCCTGATCAACGCGTGGCTGGCCACGCAGGGCCGCACCCCGGACAGCTTCAACGCGGTGGAGCGGCTGTGCTACACCGGCACGCGCGGCATGGGCGCGCTGGAGTTCTCGCCCGTGCATGGTCCGCGCGTGCGCACGGCGCACAAGATCCAGATCGATGCCCTGGTCGCGCTGGCCACCGAAGTCCTGAGCAACCGCGACAATCTGCGTGCCTCCTTCGGTGATGAAGAACGCGCCGATGCGCTGCGCGACATTCTGCGCGTGGGCACCTCGGCCGGTGGCGCACGGGCCAAAGCCGTGATCGCCTGGAACGAAAGCACCGGTGAGGTCCGATCGGGCCAGGCCGCGGCCGCGCCAGGCTTCAGCTACTGGCTGCTCAAGTTCGATGGCGTACAGAACAACCGCGACAAGGAGCTGGCTGACCCCAAAGGTTACGGCGTGGTCGAGTACGCGTACGCGCTGATGGCACGGGATGCGGGCATCCAGATCAGCGAGTGCCGGCTGCTGGAGGAAGGCGGCCGCCGCCACTTCATGACCCAACGCTTCGACCGCACCGAGGCCGGTGGCAAGCACCATATGCAGTCGCTGGCGGCAATGGCCCACTTCGACTTCAACGATCCCGATGCGTACTCCTATGAGCAGGCGTTGCTGGTCATGCGCCAGCTGCGCCTGCCCATGGCGCAGCTGGAAGAACAGTTCCGGCGGATGGTGTTCAACGTGATCGCGCGCAACCAGGACGACCACGTCAAGAACATCGCCTACCTGATGGACCGGCAGGGCCAATGGTCGCTGTCCCCGGCGTTCGACATCACCTGGGCGTACAACCCGGACGGCGACTGGACGGCCCGGCACCAGATGTCGATCAACGGCAAGCGCGAGGGGTTCGACGTGGCCGACCTGGCCGCATGCGCCGCCACCGCCTCGATCAATGCCCGCCGCGCCCGGGACATCATTGAGCAGGTCCGGCAAAGCGTGCTGCGCTGGCCACACTTTGCCGACGAGGCCGGCGTCGCCGAGATCTGGCGCGATCAGATCCGCGGCAGCCTGCGCACGGACATTCGCTGACGCGCGCGAGCCGATCGCAAATCCACTCACCTGATGCCGCGTTCGATATTGCGACGCGCCATGTAAACGGTTACAGCCCCTGCTAGCGTGACCTCTACCCCGCCGTCGGGGTCGTTTCAGATCAGGAGCACGTTGATGGGGCTGCATGCTGACCGTTCGACTGTTGTGCACCGGCCGCGCCGCGTCATGGCCGCTACCCTGCTCTTCTCTGCGCTCGCGCTGAGCTTCGGCGCTGCCGCCCAGACCCTGCCGCCGCGCAGCCAGTGGCAGGCCAGCAGTTCCTCGCAGCAGGTGCCGGCGATGGCGGTCAGCCACCTGATCGATGGCGACCCGAAGACAGTCACCGGCGGCGCCTTCAGCCCCGGGCACTGGTTCCAGGTGGACCTGGGCACGCCGAGCACGCTCAGCGGCGCGCAGATCACCTGGGACGTTTCCAATCCCGAGGGCTACACCCTGCAGACCTCGCTGGACGGCCAGCAGTGGCAGCCGGCTTACACCATGCGCGATTCGCTCGGCGGTATCGAGACGCTCTACTTCGCGCCGCGCCAGGCCCGCTACCTTCGCCTGGCGAGCCCGGAGCGCACGTCGGACTGGGGCGTGTCGATCTTCGAACTGGAGCCGTTGGACAGCACCACCCGTGCGCGCGTGGTCGGGGTGGATGCAGCCCAGGCCGCGGCGCTGTGGCAAGGCGGCAGCGCGGTCACGATTCCACGTGGCAAGGACGGTACGCACACGCTTGAGATCACCTTGCCGCGTGCCGTGGCTACCACCGGCCTGGCCGTGCACTGGACAGGCGCGCATGGCGCCGCACGGCTGCAGGCGCGTGATGCGCAGGGCAGCTGGGTGGAGCTTGCGCGCGATCCGCAGGCTGCTGCACGCCAGCAGAGTTGGCTGGCCGGCACTGCGGCGGTGAGCGCCACGGCGCTGCGGCTGACGGTGGAGGGCGACGCGCCACAGGTCGACCGCCTGCGCCTGCTGGGGCCGAAGGCGGTGATGACGCCCATGAAGCGTTACCAGATTGCCGCCAGTGGCGCGCAGCGCGCGTTGTTCCCGGCCTCGCTGCACCTGCAGCAGACCTACTGGACCGCAGTCGGCATCCATGCCGGCCGGCAGAAATCGATTTTTGACGAGTACGGCAACATCGAGGCCTTCAAGGGCGCGCCGCTGGTGCAGCCGATCTGGCGCAATGCCGACGGTGTTGCCGCAGGCGCCGCCGACCAACCGGTGCAGCACGCACTGCGCGACGGCTGGAAGCCGATGCCCTCGGCCACCTGGTCGCCACAACCCGGGCTGGAACTGCAGAGCGAAGCGTTTGCGGTCGAGCTCGATGGCCAGCCGGTCACCTTCGTGCGTCACCGCCTGCGCAACACCGGCAGTGCGCCCGTCGACGGCACCCTGACCTTGGCGGTGCGGCCGATGCAGATGAATCCGCCGTGGCAGAACGGTGGCCTCTCACCGATCCGCGAAGTCGACATCGAGGGGCAACGCGTACGCATCAATGGTCGCGCCCTGCTGCAGTCGCTGACGCCGGTGGATGCGGCCGGCGCGGCACCATTCGGCCCGGACGGCAGCAGCGAGATCACCGCAGCGATCGCCAACGGCACCTTGCCCGCCGTCACGCAGGCACGCGATACCGATGGTCTGGCCTCCGCGGCGCTGGCCTACCGCGTGCAGCTTGCGCCCGGTGCCAGCCACTCGGTGGTGGTCGCCTTCCCGCTTGGGACCGCCGCCTCGGCCGCGGATGGCGCCCTGCCCGACGCCCCGGCGCTGGATCTGGCCGGCGTTCCGCGTACACCCGATGCCGCGTACGACACGCTGGCCAAACGTGCATCGGACGACTGGCAGGCGCGCCTGGGCCAGGTCGGCCTGCGCCTGCCTGATCCCTCATTGGTGGACATGCTGCGCGCGCAGGCCGCTTACATGCTGATCAACCAGACCGGCCCGGCGATGCAGCCCGGCCCGCGCAACTACAACCGCTCCTTCATCCGTGACGGCATGGCCACCTCGGCGGTGCTGCTGCGCATGGGCGAATCCCAGGTCGCCCGCGATTACCTGGCCTGGTACAGCGAGCACGGTGTACACGCCAACGGCCTGGTCTCGCCGATCCTCAACGACGATGGCAGCGTCAACACCGGCTTCGGCTCGGATATCGAGTACGACAGCCAAGGCCAGTACATCAGTCTGGTCGCCGACGTCGCGCGGCTGGATGGCGGCCCGGAATCGGTGCGCGCCTACCTGCCCAAGGTGAAAGCAGCGATGCGCTTCCTGCAGGAACTGCGCGAGCGCACGCTGGTGCCGGGCTACATGGCCAGCCAGCCCGCGCCCGAACGCTTCGCCGGCATCCTGGCGCCATCGATCAGCCACGAGGGCTACCCGTCGCCCACGCACAGCTACTGGGACGACTACTGGGGCCTGAAGGGCTGGCATGACGGCGCGTGGTTGGCCGAATCCCTCGGCGATCACGAAACCGCCGCATGGGCGCGCGAACAGTACGCCGCCCTGCACGATGCGCTGGCTGCTTCGATCCGCGCCACGATGGCGTGGAAGGGCATCGACTTCATTCCCTCTTCGGCCGACCTTGGCGATGGCGACCCGACCGGTGTGTCGATCGCGCTCGACCCGACCGGCGCACAGGATGTGCTGCCGGCGGAGGCACTGCGCACCACGTTCGCGCGGTATCTGCAGGATGTGCGCAAGCGCGGCGAGCCGGGCGCGTTGTACGCCTACACGCCGTATGAAATCCGCAACGTGCTGAGCTACGTGCACCTGGACCAGCCCGAGGCGGCCGACGAACTGCTGCAGGGCCTGCTGCACGACCGCCGCCCGCTGGAATGGCAGGTACTGGCCGAGGTGGTGCACTCGCGGCTGCGCTTTCCGCGCTACCTCGGCGACATGCCGCATACCTGGATCGGTGCCGAATACGGGCGCACGCTGTTCGGGATGCTGATGCGCGAAGACGATGACGCACTGTCACTGCTGCCGGGCACCCCGCCGTCATGGCTGGTCGGCGATGGGCTGGCCGTGGATCGCCTGCCGACCGCCCATGGCACCTTGGCGCTGCAGGCCCGGCAGCGCGACGGAGCGCTGCAGGTCACGCTGGGCAAGGGACTGCGCAAGGACACCGCGGTGCGCGTGTGGTGGCCGAGCCGGACACGCCCGACGTCCGTGCGGGTGGATGGGCGCAGGCTCACTGACTACGACGCACGCGGTGTACTGCTCACGCAGCCGTTCCGCCGGCTGGAGGCGACGTGGTGAGACTGGGGAAGGTCAGACCCCGCCCTCCTGCTCATGCAGGGTGATCAGCGATTCCATCAGATCCTCGTCCGCGCTGGCACAGACGGCCAGCAGCACCGCTTCCTCGCAGCCGGTATCGACGATGTAGGCGTGGCCCATCTGGCTGTCGATGTAGATGCCCTGCCCGGTCTCCAGCACCACCGGATCGTAGAACTCGGTGTGGACCTGGATGCGGCCTTCGATCACATGCACGTACTCCTCGCCCGGGTGGCGGACCAGCTCACCGAACTCGGCGGTGGTCTTGGCCCGCACCTTGGTGAGGATCGGGATCATCCGCTTGCGCCGCAGTTCGGTGCACAGATAGTAGTAGTCGTAGTTGTCGGTCTGCACCCGCAGCGCTTTGTCGAGCGAGCCGAGGCTGCGCCGCGCGGTGACCGGTTTGGGCGCGCTGTCGGTCTCCGGCTCGGAGAACAGCTCGGACATGCGCAGGTTCAAGCGCTGGGACAGGTGCTGCAGCTTGTCGTAGGTCAAGGTCAAGCGGTCATGCTCAATCTTGGACAGCGTGGACAGCGGAATTTCGGTGTGCTCGCTCATTTCCTTGAGCGTCCATCCCTGGCGGGTGCGCAGACCGCGCAGCAGGGTTCCGAGCGTCGGGCTTTTGGGGCTCATCGACAGGACCTTTGGGCTATTGCTGGTGAAGTTGCCGATACGATACTACGTAGAGATGAATGCCATCCTGATCAGGATGCTTTCTTGTCGCGTTCGCCGCGTTAAGCGCTTCTCTGCGCCCTGAAAACGTTCTCAATGGTCAAAAAACGGCCTGCGCTGGGCATCCAATCGTCACATTCAGCCCGGTTTGCGCGATCCAATCGCGATCACGCGCATTTGACATTTCTCTGATCAGGAATATTGTTGTCTGATTGAGATGGTTTGAAGGGGATCGTCACATGCGTGCGTTGTCAGGGCTTGTCGGCTTGTGCTGTGGGCTGTTGCTGTCTTTCCAGGCCGACGCACAGCGGCCATCCTCCCCACCCCAGGCGGCCACACCGCCTGCCGGCGTGGATTCCGTTGCCCGGCTGACCGCCGACGATGCGACCACCTGGCTGGATGGCTTCATGCCGTATGCCATCGCACGCGGCGATATCGCCGGTGCGGTGGTCACCGTGGTCAAGGACGGCAAGATCCTGGTCCGCCGCGGCTACGGCGTCTCCGATGTGGCCAAGCAGACGCCGGTGGATCCGGACCGCACGCTGTTCCGGATGGCCTCGGTCTCCAAGCTGATGACCTGGACCGCGGTGATGCAGCTGGTGGAAGCGGGCAAGCTGGATCTGGACGCGGACATCAACCAGTACCTGGATTTCAAGGTGCCCGAACGCGGCCTGCCGATCACGCTGCGCCAGCTGATGACGCATACCGGCGGCTTCGAGGCCAACATCAAGTACATGTGGACCAGCGAGGCCGTGGCCGAAGCCGGTGGCATTGAACTGGGGCCGTACCTCAAGCGCCGCGTGCCGGCGCAGATCTTCGCGCCCGGTACCGTGCCCGCGTACTCGAACTACGGCACCAGCCTGGCCGGCTACATCGTCGAGCGCGTGTCGGGCCAGCCCTTCGCCGAGTATGTCGAGCAGCACATCTTCGTGCCGCTGCAGATGCAGCACGCCAGCTTCCGCCAGCCGTTGCCGCCGGCGCTGCGCGCCCTGGTCACCAAGGGCTATGCCCTCGGCTCGGGCAAGCCGCGTGAGTTCGAAGTGACCCCGTCCGCGCCGGCCGGCGCCCTCTCGGCCACCGGCAGCGACATGGCGCGCTTCATGATCGCGCACCTCAGTGCGGCCGGCGGTCACGACACCGCCATCCTGAAGGCCGCGACCAGCCAGCTGATGCTGACCCCGCAGACCCGCTTCGCGCCGCCACTGAACACCATGGCGCTCGGCTTCTACGAGATCGATGTCAACGGCCAGCGCGTGGTGTCACACGCCGGTGACACCTACTCGTTCCACTCACAGCTGTTCCTGTTCCGCGATCACGATGTCGGCCTGTTCGTCTCGCTCAACAGCGCCGGCGCCAATGGCATCACCGGCCCGATCCGGCGTGAACTGCTGGAAAACTTCGCTGACCGCTACTTCCCGGCGGGCACCGCGGCCCCGGCAGCGGCCGTCGACGCGGCGCTGGCCAAGGCGCAGGCCCGCCAGCTGGCCGCACCGAGCTATCTCGATTCGCGTCGCGCCGAGACCGGCATCGGCCGCACCGGCATCCTCACCCAGACGCGCCTGGAAGCCCTCGACGATGGCAGCCTGCGCTTGCCGCGCCTGAAGCAGCCCAACGGGCAGCCGACCACCTTCAAGCCGATCGGACCGTGGCTGTGGCAGGCGAACAACAGCGAACTGCGCTTGGCCGCCATCCTCAAGGACGGCAAGCCGGTCGGCTTCGCGGTGGATTCCTCCTCCCCGTTCAACGTGTTCCTGGTCGCGGAAGGCTACCGCTCGGCGCTGTGGCTCAAGCCGTTGCTGACCGCTGCGGTGGCGGTGTTGGCACTGGCCGCGCTGGCGTGGCCGATCGCCGCGTTCGTCCGCCGCCGCCATGGCCGCGTGCTGGGCTGGCCCCGCAGCACCGTGCTGGCCTATCGCCTGAGCCGCGCCGCCTGCTGGCTCCTGCTGCTGGTGCCTGCCGCCGCGATGGCCGTGATGGCCTGGGCGTCGGCCGATTTCGCGCGCCTGGATGATCGTCTGGATCCGGCGGTGATCGGGCTGGGCATCGCCACGGTGATCGCGATCATCGGCGGGATCGGCGCAACGGCCTGCAATCTGGTGCAGACGGTCCGCGCTGGACGCGGCTGGCTGGCGCGCCTGTGGGCCGCGCTGCTGCTGCTGTCGGCCTGCGTGCTCGCTTACGCCCTGGTCCTGATGGGCCTGGCCGACTTCGCTCTCAACTACTGACCCATGGCCCCGCCGTGGGGCTGGAGACATCCTGTGAAACTGACCCTGCAGATCGACTCGCTTGCGTTGCTGGCCCCGTTCCGGATCAGCGGTTACGTGTTCGAAAACGCGCCGGTGCTGCGCGTGGAACTGGAAGAGGACGGCCATCGCGGCCGTGGCGAAGCCAGCGGCGTGTACTACTTCAATGACACGCCCGAGCAGATGCTGGCCACGCTGGAACTGCTGCGTGCGCGGATCGAAGCCGGCATCACCCGCGCCGAACTGCAGCAGCTGCTGCCCCGCGGCGGTGCGCGCAACGCGCTGGACTGCGCGCTATGGGATCTGGAAGCAAGCCGCACCGGCAAGCATGCCTGGGCGCTGGCCGGACTCTCACAGACCCGGCCGCTGCTGACCACCTGGACGCTGGGCGCCGATGACCCGGCGACGATGCAGTCGATCGCCACCGGACGCTATGCGCCGGCCAAGGCACTCAAGCTCAAGCTCAGCGGTGACCTGGATATCGACATCGAGCGCGTGCGCGCGGTGCGCAAGGTGCGCCCGGAGGTGTGGATGGGCGTGGACGCCAACCAGGGCTACAGCGTGGATGTGCTCGATGCGCTGATTCCGGTGCTGCTGGAGAACGACATCAAGCTGCTGGAACAGCCGCTGCCGCGCGGTCGCGAAGCCGAGCTCAACGGCTTCGCGCGGCCGCTGCCGTTCGCCGCCGACGAAAGCGTGCAGGACGCTTCAGAGATCGAAGCGCTGGCAGGCCTGTTCGACGTCATCAACATCAAGCTCGACAAGGCCGGCGGCCTCACCGAAAGCCTGGCGATGGTCGGCAAGGCGCGCTCGCTGGGCATGCAGGTGATGGTCGGCAACATGATCGGCAGCAGCTGGGCGATGGGCCCGGCCTTCATCGTGGGCCAGCATTGCGACGTGGTGGATCTGGATGGCCCGCTGTTCCTGCGCGACGATCGCGTGCCGGGCCTGCGTTACGACGAGGGCCTGGTGCATTGCCAAGATGCCGTGTGGGGCAAGGGAGTGCAGGCATGAGTCTCTGGCGCCCCCTGATCTGCGGCCTGCTGCTGGCCTCCACCGCCGCGTTCTCGCCGCTGCATGCGCAGGCACCCACGCCCGTCGCGACACCCGCCGCACCGGTGGCTGCCGAGACGCCGGACACCCTCACGCCCGCACCGGCCGCCACCGGCACGCTGGATGCGGCCCGTGTCGATACGTTCCTGGATGGCCTGGTGCCCTATCTGATGGCGCAGGGCGATCTCGCCGGCGCCGTGGTCACCGTGGTCGAGAACGGCAAGGTCGTCACCGAGCGCGGCTTTGGTTTCTCCGATGTTGAAAAGCGCACGCCGGTGGATCCCAAGACCACCCTGTTCCGCCCGGGCTCGATCTCCAAGCTGTTCGTCTGGACCGCGGTGATGCAGCTGGTGGAACAGGGCAAGCTGGACCTGGACACCGACATCAACACCTACCTGGACATCAAGGTCCCGGCCAAGGGTGAGCCGATCACACTGCGCCAGATCATGACCCACACCAGCGGTCTGGAAGAGCGCATGCGCTACCTGATCGTGCTCGGCCCGGACCATCCGGCCAACCGCGACAACTACCTCAAGGAATGGGTGCCCAACCAGATCTCCGCACCGGGCACCACGCCGGCGTATTCCAACTACGCCACCGGCATCGCCTCGTACATCGTCGAGCGGGTCAGCGGCCAGCGCTTCGAGGACTACGCCAGGCAGCACATCCTGCAGCCGCTGGACATGCAGTACGCCAGCTTCGAACAGAAGCTGCCGGCCGAGCTGCTGCCGCACGCCGCCAAGGGCTATCTGCTGGGCTCGGGCAAAAGCTACCCGGCCGAGAAGAACACCGCGCCGGGCGTGGGCGGTCTGTATGCCTCCGGCTCGGCGATGGCACGTTTCATGATGGCCACGCTCAATCATGGTGAGCTCGACGGCCAGCGCATCATGCGCGCCGAGACCAACGCACAGATGCTGACCCCGCAGCCGGCGATCCTGCCGCATCTGCCGCGCATGGCCCTGGGCTGGATGGCCTCGGACACCGGGGGCTACGACACGCGCTCGCACGGCGGCACGATGCTGTTCTTCTACTCGTGGCTGTGGATGATCCCGGAACGCAACATCGGCGTCTTCGTTTCCACCAACAGCGTGGGGCGTGATGCGGCCGGTTCTGCCCTGCGCGCCCAGGTGTGGGAGCGCTTCGTCGAGAATTTCCTGCCGACCCTGCCGATCGAACGCGCCGGCCCGGGCGTCGATGCTGCGATGGCGCGCGAGCACGCCGCTGCGCTGGCCGGGACGAGCTGGCAGAGCACGCGCCGTTCGGACAGTTCGTATCTGCGCATGCTGACGCTGTTTGCACCGATCCGTGTGCACCCGCAGGAGGACGGCACGATCACCGTCGATGGCCAGAAGGGCCTCAACGGCCAGCTGCTGCGCTGGCGCGAGGTGTCGCCGTGGTTGTGGCAGCAGGAGAACGGCCGCGGCCTGTTGGAAGTGAAGGTCAAGGACGGCCGGCCGGTGTACTTCTCCGGTGGCCCGTTCGCCTCGGTGTTCGGCTTTGAACCGATGCCGGGCTGGCGTTCGCCGGCGTGGCTGCGCCCGGCGCTGTTCGTCGCGCTGGGGTTGCTGACGCTGTCGGCCGTACTGCGCATCGGGGGCGTGTTCGTGCGCCGCTACTACCGTGTCGGCGCGCCGGCAGAACGCCGCGGCCTGCGCTGGCTGCAGACGTTGTCGATCACCACGCAGCTGGGCACCGTCGTCGCCTGGGCGCTGTATGTGAAATCGATCGCTGGCCCGGGCGCGATCTCGTCGTACACCAACGGCCCATTGATCCTGGTGCAGGCGCTGTCGTGGCTGAGCGTGTTCGCCGCCATGGCCCTGGTGTGGGTGGCGGTCCGTGCGCCGGCCAGCTGGCCGCGTGTGCGCCGCCATGGTGCCTGGGTGGTCGCACTGGCAGGCCTGGTGGTGGCGTTCGTCGCCATTACCCAGCGCCTGATCAGCACCGGTCTGCAGCTCTGACCTACGGACGCCCTGCCCGATGACCCTCGATGCACCGCGCAAGGCCTGGTTCGGGCAACCGCCAGGCCTGACCATCCTGTTCCTCACCGAGATGTGGGAGAAGTTCTCCTATTACGGCATGCGGGCGCTGCTGGTCTATTACATGACCAAGCAGCTGCTGTTCTCGCAGGAACAGGCCTCGATGGTCTACGGCCTGTACACGGCGCTGGCCTACCTCAGCCCGGTGTTCGGCGGCATGCTCGCCGATCGCTGGCTGGGCAAGCGGCGGGCCGTGATCCTGGGCGGCGCGATCATGGCGTTCGGCCACTTCCTGATGGCCTTCGATGCACTGCTGTATCCGGCATTGCTGGCGATCGTGCTCGGCAACGGGCTGTTCCTGCCGACCTTGCCCGGCCAGGTCGGCGATCTGTACCAGCGCGATGATCCGCGCCGTGGCTCGGCGTTCAATGTGTACTACGTGGGCATCAACCTCGGTGCGTTTCTCGCCCCGCTGATCTGCGGCACGCTGGGTGAGGTGTATGGCTGGCACGTTGGCTTCTCCGCGGCCGGCATCGGCATGCTGCTCGGCCTGGTGATCTACATCACCGGCCGCCGCCATCTGCCGCCGGATCCGCCGCGCAGCGAACGCGCCACGCTGCCGTTCTCGGCGTTGTGGCAGCCGGCCTACCGGCCCTTGCTGCAGCTGATGACGATGATCGCCGGGTTGATCGTGATCTTCCGCCTGGCCTACGAGCAGATCGGCAACACGATCGCGATCTGGCTCGACACCGGGGTGGACCGCGTGCTCACCGCGGACTTCACCCTGCCAATGACCTGGTTCTTCTCGCTCAATCCGCTGCTGGTGTTCCTGATCACGCCACTGCTGGTGCGTCGCTGGACGCGCCAGGCACGCGATGGCCGCGAGCCGGCCGCACTGACCAAGATGGCCATCGGTGCCGCGGTGGTCGGGCTGTCGTTCGCGCTGGTGGCGGTGCTCGGCGGTGAACCGTCGGCCAAGGTCGGCTGGCTGTGGGCCGCGCTGTTCTTCGCGATTTTCACCTTCGGCGAGCTCTTCATCCTGCCGGTGGGGCTGGGCCTGTTCGCCCGCCTGGCGCCGGTGGGCTTCGGTGCCACCATCATCGCGTTCTGGTTCCTGGCCTCGTTCGGCGGCAACCTGCTGGCCGGCGCGGTCGGCACGCTGTGGTCGACGCTTTCCAGCACGGTGTTTTTCGCCCTGATGGCGGGCACCTGCTTGTTCGTTGCGGTCCTGCTGCTGCGCCTGGAGCGTCGGGCACGGCCACTGCTCGCCAACAACGCAGCCCCCACCCAATCCCCTGCGGACTGACGCCACGCGGCTGTACCAGCCGTGGCTGGCGACCGTGTTTTCTGCCTGACCCCGTCCCTGATTCCGGAGAGACCGCCACATGCGCAAGCCGATCAACCGCTCGATCCTCGCCTCCACCATCACCCTGTGCTGCATGGGCCTTGCCACCACCGCGATGGCGCAGGATGCCGACGCCGATGACAGCCGCAGCACCCCCGATGTCGTGGAGCTGGACCGCGTGGTGGCCACCGCGCAGAAGCGCAGCGAGAACGTCATGGAGGTGGCGGCCGGCGTGAGCGTGATCAGCGAAGAACGCCTGGAAGCGTTCGGTGCGACCCGCTTGAACGACTTCGCCGCCTACGTGCCCGGCTTCCAGGTCGACAGTGGCGGCGCGCCGGGCCAGACCACGATGGCGCTGCGCGGTGTCGCGCCCCTCGGCGGCGGTTCGATCATCGGCACCTACATCGATGACACCCCGATCGGCCCCAGCAGCAACAAGCAGCGCGCGACCACCTACGCGCTGGATCTGCTGCCGTATGACATCCAGAGCGTGGAAGTGCTGCGCGGCCCGCAGGGCACCCTGTATGGCGCCAGCTCGATGGGCGGCCTGTTCAAGTACATCACCAAGGCCGCCGATCCGGACGGCTTCGAGTTCCGCGCCGGCATGGACGTCAACGCCACCAAGGAAGCGGGCGACGTGGGCACCGGCGTGCGCACCTCGTTCAACGTGCCGCTGATCGAAGGCAAGCTGGGGCTGCGTGCCAGCCTGTCGCGCCAGGGCACGCCCGGCTATGTGGACCAGCCCGACCTCACCGGCGACAACGCCAAGGACAGCAACGGCTATTACCAGCTCGCCTCCCGGCTGGCATTGACCTGGCGCATCAGCGACACCGCCAACCTGCGCGTGCAGGCGTTGTCGCAGATCGTGGATGCCGACAACTCCAGCGCGGTGGGCCTGACCTATCCGACGCTGGAGCCGATCCGCGGCCCGCTCGAAGGCATCCTGCAGCGGGCGACCCCGTACCGGATGGAGACCGACTACTACTCGGCGATCCTGGACTGGGATCTGGGCAACGTTGATTTCGTCTCCGCGACCAGCTTCTCCGAGACCCGCATGGATGAGGTGCAGGACTCCACGCTGGTCTATGGCGTGGCATGGCCGCTGCTGACCCCGTACCCGGCCGGCCAGGCGCAGTTCGATGTATTTCTCGGCACCCGCAAATGGACCCAGGAGTTCCGCCTCAGCTCCAAGGAGAGTGAGCGCTTTGAATGGTTGCTGGGCACTTTCTTCACCGGCGAGAAGAACGCCAACCGCCAGCAGGTCAGTGCCTACGATGCCAACGGCATCCCGCTGCCGTTCAATCCCGGCACCGCCAGCCTGCCCGGCACCTATGACGAGCAGGCGATCTTCGCCGACGTCACCTACAAGTTCAGCCCGCGCGTCGATGTCTCTGCCGGTGTGCGGCATGCGCGCAACCAGCAGGATTTCGAGCAGCACAGCACCGGCCTGCTGTACGGCCCGCGGCCGATCGATCTGGCCGACTCCGCCGATGACAGCGTGACCACATGGAAGCTGGCCTCGCGCTGGCACCTCAACGACAGCACGATGATCTACGCGCGCTACGCCACCGGCTACCGCCCGGGCGGACCGAACGTATCGACCTCCGGCGTGGTGCCGATGACCAAGGCCGACACCCTGGACAACCTGGAGCTCGGCTTCAAATCGCACTTCTGGGACCGCCGCGCGATGATCGACCTGGCGCTGTTCCGGATCGACTGGGACGACATCCAGGTGCGCGTCTCCGAGAACGGCCTGAGCTGGATGGGCAACGCCGGCAGCGCGCGCAGCCAGGGGGCGGAACTGAGCCTGATGGTGCGGCCGGCCGAGCGCCTCACACTCGGCCTCAATGCGGCCTACATCGATTCGACGATCGGCGACGTACCGGCCTCCAGCGGCCTGGTCTCGGGCAGCCGCATGCCGATGACGCCGCGGCTGAGCTGGTCGGGCACGATCGACTACGACGTCGATGTGAGCGACCAGTGGCGGGGCCGGGTCGGTGCCGGCTATCGGGTCACCGGCGAGCGCGTGGCCGGGGCGTACGACATCGACAGCTACAACGCGCTGGACCTGCATGCCGAGCTGACCAACATGACGTGGACGGTCCGCCTGTATGCGCGCAACGCCACCGACGAACGCGCGTACGTCTCCACCGGCTCGGTGCGAGACGCGCTCAACCGCTATGTCGCGGTGACCGGCGTACCGCTGCAGCCGCGCACGATCGGCATGTCCATCGACTATCGCTACTGAGTCCAGCCACCTGCCATGGCGGCGCCCCGAGCTGCCGCCGGACCACCCGTCGGAAGAGAAATGGAATAATCCTAATTAGGTTGCATATTCTCTGATTAGGACTTATACAGATCCAACCAGGTCAAACAACAGCGAGCCCCTCGTGAATGCTTCCCCTGCTCTCTTCTCTCCCCCGACCACTGGATCCGCCATGAGCTCGACGCCCACTGCCGCCGTGCAGGCCCTTGCCGCCCTCCCCCAGCCGTACCTGCTGTTCCTGGGCGACACCACCGAAGCCGGCTTCGCCAAGACCGCGATCGGCCTGCACGACTGGGCCCCGGAAGTGTGCGTGGCCGAGTGGAGCCTGCCGGGCTGCCCGATCAGCACCGGCCTGCCGAGCATGACGCCGGCCCAGGCGCGCGCGGCCGGTGCACGTGCGATGGTGATCGGCGTGGCCAACGGCGGTGGCGTGATTCCGCCGCAGTGGCTGCCGGCCCTGGTCGATGCGTTGGAAAACGGGCTGGACCTGGTCAGCGGCATGCACCAGAAGCTGGGTGACATTCCGGAACTGGCGGCCGCAGCCGAACGCCATGGGCGCGAACTGATCAACGTGCGCGTGCCGCCGCGTGGCATTCCGGTCGGCAACGGCCGCAAGCGCACCGGCAAGCGCGTGCTGACCGTCGGCACCGACTGCGCGCTGGGCAAGAAGTACACCGCCCTGGCCCTGGCGCGTGGCCTGCGCGGCCTCGGCGTGGATGCCGACTTCCGCGCCAGCGGCCAGACCGGCATCCTGATTGCCGGCAGCGGCATTCCGATGGACGCGGTGGTGGCCGACTTCTCCGCCGGCGCCGCCGAACTGCTCAGCCCGAACGCGGCCGATGATCACTGGGATGTCATCGAAGGCCAGGGCTCGCTGTTCCATCCTGCCTACGCCGGTGTCAGCCTCGGCCTGCTGCACGGCAGCCAGCCCGATGTGTTCGTGGTCTGCCACCAGCCGGGGCGCAAGCATGTGCTCGGCTATCCGGACTACCCGCTGCCCTCCATCGAGGAAGTGATCGCGCTGACCGTGCAACTCGGGCGCCGGACCAATCCGGATATCCGCTGCGTCGGCGTCAGTCTCAATACCCATGGCATGACCGACGCCGCGGCAACGGCCGCCTGCGCCGAAGTCAGCGCGCGTCTTGGTCTGCCGGTGGCCGATCCGATGCGGCAAGATGGGGAATTCAACCGCCTGCTGGAGGCCTGCATCGCATGAAGATGACATCCCGTACCTTGAGCCTGTGCGTGGCGGCGTTGCTGGGCCTGAGCCCGCTCGCCGCGTTCAGCGCCGGCAAGACCAGCCCGGTGGAAACCGAGGTCGCGCGGCTGGCCACCCTGATCGACGGCAAGGTCGGTGTCTCGGCGTGGCGCCTGGATGGCAAGGGCGAGCAGGTCCATCTGAATCCCGATGAAGGGTTCCCGATGGCCAGCACGTTCAAGGTGGCGGTCGCGGCGGTGATCCTGACCAAGGTGGATGCCGGCGAACTGGCGTTGACCACGATGGTGCCGGTGCCGAAATCGTTCTATGTCGATTCGGAAGTCATCGCGGACCGCTTCATCCATGACGGTGTGAGCCTGTCGGTGCACAACCTGCTGGAGGTCATGCTGACCCAGAGCGACAACACCGCCACCGACGTGCTGGTGGCGCAGGCCGGCGGACCGGCCGCGGTCACCGCCTGGCTGCGCGCGCAGGGCATCGAAGGCCAGCGCCTGGATCGCAACACCCGGCAGCTGCTGAGCGATATCTTCGGCCTCGGCGATGAGCCGCTGACCAAGGAGCGCGTCGCCGAACTGACCCTCGATCCGGAGGTGGTCAAGCGCACGAAAGCCGGCAACGAGGCCTTCGACAAGGACCCGCGCGACACCTCCACGCCACGCGCGATGTCGACCCTGTTGACCAGACTGTTCACCGGCAAGGCCCTGAGCCCGGCCAGCACCGAGGTGCTGGTGCAGATCATGGAACGTTGCCGGACCTGCAGCGCGCGCCTGCGTGGCAGCCTGCCGCCGGGCACCAAGGTGGCCGACAAGAGCGGTACCGTGGCCGGCACCGTCAATGATGTCGGCGTGGTCACCCTGCCCGATGGCAGCCAGTTCGCGATCTCCGTGTTCGTCAAAGCCAGCAATGCCCCGCGCAGCGAACGTGAGCGTGTGATCGCCGAGATCGCCCGCACCGTGCGCGACTTCTACCTGCTGCAGCCGACGGCCGCGCGCAAGTGACCGCCGCCGCCAGCCGGTTCCAGCGGTACCTGTTGCCCGGCCTGGCGTTCAAGTCCGCCGTGATCGGCGGCGGATACGCGACCGGCCGTGAGCTGGCGGAGTTTTTCCTGCCATCGGGCCCCTGGGGCGGCCTGGCCGCGATGGTGTTGTCGATGCTGATCTGGAGCGTGATCTGCATCCTGACGTTCCTGTTGGCCCGGGCGATCCGGGCCAACGATTACCGCACCTTCTTCCGGCATCTGCTGGGCCGTGGCTGGTGGACCTTCGAAGTGGCCTACCTGGCGCTGATTGTGGTGGTGCTGGCGGTATTCGGCGCGGCCGCCGGCGAACTCGCCGCGACCATGTTCGGTTGGCCACGGATCGTCGGCACGCTGGTGCTGGTGGCGATCATCACCGGCGTGGTGCAGGCCGGGACCAACGCCGTCGAACGCATGTTCAAGCTGATGTCGGCGTTCATGTACCTGGTCTACGCCATTGCCGCGTGCCTGATTCTGTATCGCTTCGGCGGCGGCGCGATGGCGCAGCTTTCGAACACGCATGAGCTCGGCCAGGACTGGGTGCTCAACGGCGTGACCTACGCCGGCTACAACATGTTCGCGGCGGTCTCGATCCTGCTGGTGGTGCGCCACCTGCTGTGCCGGCGCGATGCGGTGATCGCCGGCGCCCTGGCCGGCCCGTTGGCGATCCTGCCGGCGATCGTGTTCTACGTCTGCATGATCGCGTTCCTGCCGGACATCGCCGACGCGCCGCTGCCCTCGGACCTGATGCTCGGCCAGCTCGGCCTGCCATGGTTCCAGTGGTTGTTCCGGCTGATGATCATGGTCGCGCTGGTCGAAACTGGCGTCACGCTGATGGCCTCGGTGGACGGCCGCATCAGCGTCAACTGGAAGGAACGTACCGGCGCCGCCCCGGGCCGCGGCATGCGCGTGGCGATCATTGCCGCCATCCTGCTGATGGCCGTGTTCCTGGCCGATGGGATCGGACTGGTCGCGCTGATCGCGAAGGGCTACCGGCTGCTGGCGTATGCGATCCTGGCCACCTATGTGGTGCCGCTGCTGGCGTACTCGGCGTGGCAGATCTGGACACGCCATGGGCAGGCCTTCACCGCGCCCGTGGGCGAGCTGCCCGATCCGCGGCCTGCGCTGGCCGATGCGCTCGGCGCTCACCCGCCACAGGCAAAGACCAGGAACTGATGCAGTGCGCGTGCCGGCGCGGACAGGTCTTCGTCCGGGCGCCAGACCAGGCCGACTTCCATCGGCGGCACCGCATCGGTGAGGGTGCGTACGTCGATCCGGCGCCCCTCCAGCGACCACGGTCGATAGACCATGTCCGACAGGATGCTGACCCCGAAGCCGTAGGCGACCATGCCACGCAGCGCTTCCAGCGACGAGGTGCGGAACACCACGTTGGGTTCGCGCCCGACCGAGCGCCAGTAGCGCATCGCCGACTCCTGCCCTTCGTCGACCATCAGCATGATGTACGGGTACGGCTCGACGTCGGCCGGGCTGATCACCGGCAGCTGCAGCAGCGGATGCGACTCGGCCAGCCACAGCTGGCGGCGCGAGCGGATCAGCACCTGGCGCCGCAGCACATAGGGCTCGGCCATGTTGGAGATGATGCACAGCCCGAAATCGAGCTCACCGCTGCCGACGCCCTGTTCGATCGCCGCGCGGTCCATGTCGACCAGATCCACCTCCACCTGCGGGTAGGAGCGCTTGAAGCGCGCCAGCAGGCTCGGCAGGAAATAGCCCAGCACCGTGTAGGAGGCGCCGATCCTCACCCGGCCTGGCAGCGTGTTGGCCAGGAACATCGGCTCGCTGAGCGCGTCCTGCAACGTATCCAGGATGTGCCGCACATGCTGGTGGAAGCGGTGCCCCTCGGCGGTCAATCCGACCCCGTGCGGCATGCGGTCGAACAGCTTCAGCCCCAGCGAGGTTTCCAGCTGGGCGACCGCGGTGGTGATGACCGACTGGGAGACGTGCAGCTTGCGCGCAGCCTGCGAAAACTGCCCCAACTCGGCCGCTTCGGCAAAGTACCGCAGCTGGCGCAGGGTCATGTTGGCGGGGATTTGCATGCACGGGCTCCCACGGAATGAAGATATCTGAATAAACAATACCTCATACGCAATTAAACAAATTTACGATAAGCCGCTGTGCCTCTAGACTTCACACCGGGTGCAATGCGCCATGGCCCCAGCCGCCTTGCAAGCGCTGGCCCTTACCCGCTTCGCGACGAGATCCCGCCCGGATGTCGGCGCGCCAACATCGCCATTACCGTTGCCCCCCGCCTGCGGTATGCCTGTAGCTCCATGACCCAAGCCCAGCGAGGCCCCTGACATGTCATCACCCCAGATCCCCGCCACGCGTGAACCGTTGCGTTTGCACGTGCCCGAGCCCAGCGCCCGTCCCGGCGAGGCCACCGACTTTTCCTATCTGAAGCTGAGCCCCGCCGGCGCGGTCGACAAGCCGCCCGTGGATGTGAGCGCCAGCCAGACCGCACCGCTGACCGGCCAGCTGATCCGTGTGCTGGACGACAACGGCGACGCCGTGGGCCCGTGGGCCGCCGACATCGACGACGCCGTGCTGCTGCGTGCCATGCACGCCATGCTCAAGACGCGCGCCTACGACGCCCGCCTGCTGATCGCCCAGCGCCAGAAGAAGACCTCGTTCTACATCCAGTGCCTGGGTGAGGAAGCGATCGCCGTCGGCCAGACCCTGGCGCTGCGCGATGACGACATGCAGTTCCCGACGTACCGCCAGCAGGGCATCCTGATCACCAAGGAAGTCTCGCTGGTCGACATGATCTGCCAGGTGCTGTCCAACGCGGCCGACCCGCTGAAGGGCCGCCAGCTGCCGATCATGTATTCGTACAAGGATTACGGCTTCTTCTCGATCTCCGGCAACCTGACCACCCAGTACATCCAGGCCGTGGGCTGGGCGATGGCCTCGGCGATCAAGGGCGACACCCGCATCGCCACCGCATGGGTGGGTGATGGCGCGACCGCCGAAGGCGACTTCCACGCCGCGCTGACCTTCGCGCACGTGTACCGCGCACCGGTCGTGCTCAACGTGGTCAACAACCAGTGGGCGATCTCCACCTTCCAGGCGATTGCCGGCGGTGAGAACACCACCTTCGCCGCGCGCGGCGTGGGCTACGGCATTCCGTCGCTGCGTGTGGACGGCAACGATCTTCTGGCCGTGTACGCCGCCTCGCGCTGGGCCGCCGAACGCGCCCGCAGCAATCTCGGCCCGACCCTGATCGAGTGGGTGACCTACCGCGCCGGGCCGCATTCGACCTCGGATGATCCGTCCAAGTACCGCCCCGCCGATGATGCCCAGCAGTTCCCGCTCGGCGATCCGATCGACCGCCTGAAGCAGCACCTGATCAAGCGCGGCCTGTGGAGCGAGCAGCAGCACGACGAACTGCGCACCGAACTGGATGCCGAGATCCTGCGTGCCCTCAAGGAAGCCGAGACCCACGGGTTGCTCGGCAGCGACAACCGTCCCGGCGCGGCCCTCATGTTCGAAGACGTCTACAAGGACATGCCCGAACACCTCCGTCGCCAGCGTCAGCAGTTGGGAGTCTGAACACATGAGCGGGATTGAACAGAACAACACCGGCGGTACGCCGATGACCATGATCCAGGCGC
The DNA here is from genome assembly GCF_001806305.1 of Stenotrophomonas sp. LM091. NCBI lineage: Bacteria > Pseudomonadati > Pseudomonadota > Gammaproteobacteria > Lysobacterales > Lysobacteraceae > Stenotrophomonas > Stenotrophomonas sp. LM091. Next base: position 3,987,280 of record NZ_CP017483.1, on the reverse strand, counting down.
TGCGCTCGGCGATGGACGTGATGCTGGAACGCGACGACAACGTGGTGGTCTTCGGCCAGGACGTGGGCTACTTCGGCGGCGTGTTCCGCTGCACCGACGGCCTGCAGACCAAGTACGGCAAGCAGCGCGTGTTCGATGCGCCGATTTCCGAGAACGGCATCGCCGGCGCGGCGATCGGCATGGCCGCCTACGGCCTGCGCCCGGTCGCCGAAATCCAGTTCGCCGATTACATCTACCCGGCCTACGACCAGATCGTGTCCGAAGCGGCGCGCATGCGCTATCGCTCCGGCGGCAGCTTCACCTCCTCGCTGGTGTTCCGCACCCCGTGCGGCGGTGGCATCTACGGTGGCCAGACCCACAGCCAGAGCCCGGAAGCGATCTTCGCCCACGCCACCGGCCTGCGCACGGTCATGCCGTCCAACCCGTACGACGCCAAGGGCCTGCTGATCGCCTCGATCGAGAACGACGATCCGGTGATCTTCCTGGAGCCCAAGCGCCTGTACAACGGCCCGTTCGACGGTCACCACGACCGCCCGGTCACCGCGTGGTCCAAGTACCCGGACAACCTGGTGCCGGAGGGCTACTACAACGTGCCGCTGGACAAGGCCGCCATCGCCCGCGAAGGCAAGGCACTGACGATCATCACCTACGGCACCACCGTGTGGGTGGCCAAGGCCGCCGCCGAAGATGCCGGGATCGATGCTGAAGTGATCGACCTGCGCAGCCTGTGGCCGCTGGACCTGGACGCCATCGTCAATTCGGTCAAGAAGACCGGCCGCTGCATCGTGCTGCACGAAGCCACCCGCACCTGCGGCTTCGGCGCCGAGCTGGTCGCGCTGGTGCAGGAGCACTGCTTCTACCATCTGCAGGCCCCGGTGGAACGCGTTACCGGCTGGGACACCCCGTATCCGCACGCGCAGGAATGGGACTACTTCCCGGGTCCGTCCCGGGTCATCGATGCAATGCAGCGCGTGCTGGAGGACTGAACCATGGGACATCACGTCATCAAGATGCCGGACATCGGTGAAGGTATCGCCGAAGTCGAACTGATCACCTGGAAGGTCGAGGTCGGCGGCCCGGTCGCCGAAGACCAGGTCGTGGCCGAGGTCATGACCGACAAGGCCATGGTCGAAATCCCCTCGCCGGTGTCAGGCACCGTGGTCTCGCTGGGCGGCACGCCCGGCCAGATGATGGCCGTCGGCAGCGAGCTGATCCGCCTGGAAGTGGAAGGCGCCGGCAATGCCAGTGCTGCCAGTGCACCGGCTGCTGCCGCGCCGGCCGAACCGGTTGCTGCGCCCAAGGCGGCTGCACCGGCCGCTGCACCTGCCACCGCCGCCGAGGCCGCACCGGCTGCGACGCCGGCCAAGGCCGCCGCTGCCTCCGCACCTGCCTGCGCCGCCAAGCAGGACGCGCGTGGCGCGGTCACCAACGGCGTGCTCAACGCCGGTGAAGCCCCGCTGGCCTCGCCGGCCGTGCGTCGCCGCGCCTGGGACCTGGGCATCGAGCTGCGCTACGTGCCGGCCACCGGCCCGGGCGGCCGCATCCTGCAGGCCGATCTTGATGCCTACGCCGCAGCCGGTGGCAAGGCGCAGCCGGTCGGTGGCAGTGCCGGCGGCAGCAGCTACGCGCGCCGCACCGGCGAGCAGCAGGTGCCGATCATCGGCCTGCGCCGCAAGATCGCGCAGAAGATGCAGCAGTCCTGGACGACCATTCCGCACATCACCTATGTGGAAGAAATCGACGTCACGGAAGTGGAAGCCCTGCGTGCCAAGCTCAACGAACGTTGGGCCAAGGAGCGCGGCAAGCTGACCCTGCTGCCGCTGCTGGCACGCGCCGTGGTGCTGGCCGCACGCGACTTCCCGCAGATGAACGCCCGCTTTGATGACCAGGCCAACATCGTGACCCGCTACGAGGGCGTGCAGCTGGGTATCGCGACCCAGAGCGAGGTCGGCCTGTCGGTGCCGGTGGTCGCGCATGCCGAGTCGCTGGATCTGTGGCAGACCGCCACCGAGATCGCGCGCCTGGCCAATGCCGTGCGCGTGGGCAAGGCGACCCGTGAGGAGCTCTCCGGCTCGACCATCACCATCAGCAGCCTCGGTGCGGTGGGCGGTGTGGTGTCGACCCCGATCATCAACCATCCGGAAGTGGCGATCGTCGGTGTGAACCGCATCATCGAACGCCCGATGTTCCGCGAGGGCCAGGTGGTGGCGCGCAAGCTGATGAATCTGTCGTCCTCGTTCGACCATCGCATCGTCGATGGCATGGATGCGGCCGAGTTCGTGCAGGCGATCCGTACGCGCCTGGAAACCCCGGCCCTGCTGTTCGTGGAGTAAGCGATGTCCAATACCCTTCAAACCCAGTTGCTGATCATCGGCGGCGGTCCCGGCGGTTACATCGCCGGCATCCGCGCCGGCCAGCTCGGCGTCAAGACCATCGTGGTCGAGGGCGTCAATCCGGGTGGCACCTGCCTCAACATCGGCTGCATTCCCTCCAAGGCGCTGATCCATGCCGCAGAGGAATTCGCCAAGGTCACCGCCTATGCGGCAGGCACCTCGCCGCTGGGCATCAGCGTGCAGGCCCCGTCGCTGGACCTGGCCAAGACCGTCGCGTGGAAGGCCGGCATCGTCAAGAAGCTGACCGGTGGCGTCAGCGCACTGCTGAAGAAGAACGGCGCGCAGCTGATCAAGGGCTGGGCGAAGATCGTCGACGGCAAGACCGTCGAGATCGCCGGTGCCGCGGAAGACGGCGGCACGCTGCGCATCACCTGCGAGCACCTGCTGTTGGCCACCGGCTCGGTGCCGGTGGAACTGCCGTTCCTGCCGTTCGGTGGCAAGGTCATCTCCTCCACCGAAGCCCTCTCGCCGACCTCGTTGCCGAAGCAGTTGATCGTCGTCGGTGGCGGTTACATCGGCCTGGAGCTGGGCACGGTGTACCGCAAGCTGGGCTGCGAGGTCACCGTGGTCGAGGCCCAGGAACGCATCCTGCCGGCCTACGACGCCGAACTGACCAAGCCGGTCGCCACGCACCTGGAGAAGTCCGGCGTGAAGCTGCTGACCGGGCACAGCGTGCTCGGCCTGGCCGACAACGGCCAGCTGCGCGTGCGCGACAAGGACGGTAACGAGATCGCGCTGGACGCCGACCAGATCCTGGTCGCGGTCGGCCGTCGCCCGAAGACCGACGGCTTCAATCTGGAATCGCTGCAGCTGGATCTGACCGGCAAGGCGATCAAGATCGACGACCAGTGCAAGACCTCGATGCGCAACGTGTGGGCGATCGGCGATGTCGCCGGTGAGCCGATGCTCGCGCACCGGGCGATGGCGCAGGGCGAACTGGTCGCCGAGGTCGTCAGCGGCAAGAAGCGCCACTTCGTGCCGGCCGCGATTCCGGCGGTGTGCTTCACCGATCCGGAAATCGTGGTGGTCGGGCTGTCACCGGACGAAGCCAAGGCACAGGGCATCGAGACCAAGGTCGCGCTGTTCCCGTTCGCTGCCAATGGCCGTGCGATGTCGCTGGAATCCACCGATGGCTTCGTGCGCGTCGTCGCACGCAGCAGCGACCACCGCATCCTCGGCTGGCAGGCCGTGGGCGTGCAGGTGTCGGAACTGTCCATTGCCTTCGTGCAGTCGATTGAGATGGGCGCCACGCTGGAAGACATCGCCGGGACGATCCATCCGCACCCGACGTTGGGTGAGGCGGTGCAGGAAGCGGCGCTGCGTGCGTTGGGGCATGCGCTGCATATCTGAGGTGGGTCTGTAGGTCCGAGGCATGCTCGGACGCTTTACAGGCACCAAAACAAACGGCCCGCATTGCGGGCCGTTTTTTGTTGGCGGCAAACGCTGCGGCACGCGCGTGTACCGGCCTGTGCAACATGGCGCTATGACCGGCCGCCAGGCTCCTGCTTCTGGTGCCTGCTGGAATCCAGTGCCGAGTTCTCTTTGCTCTTCAACTGCTCAACCAACCGCTGCCCCACCTCCAGCGCCGAAGCCGGGTTTTGCCCGGTAATCAGCTCGCGGTCCACCACCACATGCCCCGTCCACGGCGTGGTGTTGCTGCTGAACCTTGCACCGGCCCGCTGCAGCGCAGTCTGCGGGTAGAACTTCATCTCACCGCCGCCCAGCAGCGGCTTGGCCTGCTCTTCTTCCTGGTTGCTGATCACCGTCATCTGGTAGCCGCTGTAGATCCACTTCGGCATGGCCGGCGTCGCACCCGCTTCCAGCTTCGCCACGAAACCCTCAGCATCCGGCAGCGTGGACAGCAGCGCGATCGGCCCATGGCAGACCAGCGCGGTGGTCTTTTTGCGCTGATGGAAGTCGGCCAGCAGCCGGCCCAGCGCCGGGCTCTTCAGCAGGTCCTGCATCGGCGCGTGGCCACCGGGAATATAGACCGCATCGAAACGCGCGTAACCCTGCTGCTCGATGCGCGCCAGGCTGACCACCGGCGAGGCCGTCGGCGAGGTCAGCGCCAGCTTTTCGAGCAGGTCCTTGTGCACCTTCAACTGCGCAGCATCGTTGCCGAAGTACGCCGGCGTCACCGAGGACGCATCCACCGTCGGCGCCCGCCCCTGCGGCGTGGCGAAGGTCACCTCGTGGCCCGCGTCCAGCAGCAGCTTGACCGGCTGCATCAACTCGTTGAGATAGAAGCCGGTGGACAACACCTTGCCGTCCTTCAGGTCCAGGTGATTTTCGTCGGACAGCACCACCAGCACGTTGGCGGCATGCGCGCCGCTGGCGGCCAGGGTCAGGGCCAGCGCTGCGGCCAGCCGGGTCATCAGGTTCATCGGGAGCTCCTATTGGGGAATGGCCGCCACTTTATTCATCGCCCCAGCGGCGATAAATTGGCCCCATCGCAAAACATCTGTTCCCCGGAGAGCCAAATGAGCCGCAAGTTCGACTACCTGGGCGATGTGGAGGTGTTCCTGGCGGTGGTCGAGCACGGCTCGTTCACGGCCGGAGCGGTGGCGCTGTCCACCACGCCCTCGGTGCTGAGCCGCGCGGTTACCCGCCTGGAAGCGCGGCTGGGCCGCCAGCTGCTGCAGCGGACCACCCGCCGCGTGGGCCTGACCGACGCCGGGCGGCTCTACCGGGAACAGGTGCGCACCGCCTTCGGCCTGCTGGACGACGCCGAGCGCGACGTGCAGGGCCAGGACGGCGCGCTGGCCGGCCGCGTGCGCCTGAGCGTGCCCACCACCTATGGCCACTACCGGCTGCCGCCCGTGCTGGCGCGCTTTGCGCAGCAGTACCCGCAGGTGCAGGTGGAACTGAACATCACCAACCGCAACGTGGACCTGGTGGCCGAAGGCTTCGACCTGGCCATCCGCCTGGGCCAGCTGCCGGACAGCGGGCTGGTGGCACGCAAGCTGGAAGACGCGCCGCTGCTGCTGGTGGCCACGCCGGACTACCTGCAGCGCCGCGGCACGCCACAGACGCTGGACGATCTGCAGCAGCACCTGTGCCTGCCCTTCGTGATGCCGCGCACCGGGCGGCTGGCGCCGTGGATCTTCCGCGACGGCGGGCGCGACGTGGACTGGCTGCCGCGTTCGTCCATCGAGACCTCCGACGATGTGCTGGGCGTGGTGTCGCTGGCAGAACAGGGGATTGGGATTTGCCAGAGCTATGAGTTCATCGTGCGGGAGCGGTTGCTGCGTGGGGAGCTGGTGGAGGTGCTGCCGCAGCTGCGTGGGCGGTCGAGACCGTTCTCGGTGATCTACGCGCCGCATCGACGGCAATCGGCGGCGGCGCGGGCGATGATTGAGTTGCTGGTGGGGAATGCGGTTGAGGATCGCACTTGTTGAGGCCGCGAGGCGCGCTGGCGATCTCGGGTTTGAACCGCTTTTCAGGATGCGCGGCTGATCGGGCGCCGTTGCATGGGGAGGCGGACTAAGAACTGTTGCAAAGAAGGCTGTCGCGCTATTCGCTGGTGGCATGGGCGATTGCGCCACTTTGACTCGCAATCGACAGGGCACCTGCGCGAATGCGTCTACTGGCGTCGCGTGCTGCACGAATGTCGCATGCAACAATAGTTCTTCGCTCTCGGATTCGACGATTCCTTGGCGAATTTCTATTGGCATTCGAAGCGGCCGCGTAAACAACATGGCGCGCCACCGAAAACGGTTGGCAGCGGGTCTGCAAACCCGTGATGAGAGATGCACCTGTAGTTTGCGCTTGCCCGTCGGCACCGTCCTTAACCGGTGCCGGCGGGCAATCCGTCGGCCTTTCTGGCGGGCGGTGCGTGGGGGCCCTCGGGCCCACCGATCTATGGTGCTATTTCATCCCGGTTTGCAGCCACGCATCGTCCGCCACCTCTTCGCGGTGGCGCTGTTAAGCACAGCCACGGAAGCCAACGCCATGAACGAATCCGACACCTTTTCCTCGTACACCGTTGTTGAGCCCATCAACGACGACACTCCCCTGCCCGATCTGAACTCCCTCATCGGCATCCTCAAGCGCATGCGCGGCTGCGAGGGCGCCGATGGACTGCCTTGGCCGGAGAACGACGTCTCACCCGGGCGCCGCGTGAGCCTGGCGAAGACCGAGCGCGCGTTGGTCGGGCTGCTGACGGTGCTGGAGGTGCTGCACTCGGCGGACCGCTGCCGGGTGGCAGCGGAGCCAGAGCGGCATTTGGATGAGGGGGTGGTTGATGGGTTGTTTTTGGCTTGCCGGGTGTTGGCTGAGTGGGCTTGTCGGGAGGTTAGGCCGGAGTGATTTCCCTTGGCAGCGTAGATGCCTGCTAACGAACCCATTGTCCACTTCAGGCTACGAGCGGGCGTTCGCAGCTCCAAAATCAAGCAGAACTGAAAACCGAATCCGCCTTTAACGAACTCTCTGGCTTCATTTCCTTTATTCACCAGAATAGTTCGCCAAGTCTACAAATGACTCGCGCTCTCTAAAAATGTCATCGAATAAAACTTGTAGGCGCGAGTCGATACTGGGCTGCGAAAAACTATCGTCAAGGTCCACTACTGCAAAAGTGAACGGATCTTGATCGTCATTCCTTTCCATGCCGGACTCGCCACCTCGAACTACGGGCGACCACATGGTAACGTCACACTCGTAGTTCCACGTGTACCTATTCTCGCCGTAGGCCGGACCTGTAAGGTTGCTGCTTCCCACAATCGCGGCCACGGGTTGACCTTTGGTGTCTAAACGCATGGCAATCTTTGCATGCCAGTTCCTCTTAGGCGCCACATGTGCAGCAACTTTTATACCTGCCCCACTAATCTTAGAAAAAAATTTGTTGTAGTGCAGGTGCCAATCGATTGGCTTCCTTGCCAGTTTGCCGGCCACACAAATTACCTGATTGGAACCAATTCCAAGCTTGATCGCTTCAAGCAGGTCATCGTCAAGGACACTGTAAGCGCCTCCCTCCCAAATGTAACCGGAGCAGAGAATTAGATCTCCAAGTCCGCGCGCTCGACAAAGATCGATAAGCTCTTTCCGAAACGGGCTGAACGATGTATCTCGACGAAGGCTGATTTTGATTGCCATGAGTTCTAACCATCTATTGATAGGACCCCAGAGCCAGGCCATACGACTTATTCAAAGTGTTCCGCATGCCGGGCTTTCCCTTGATGCTCTTCGATCTTAGAGCTGCAGTGATCCACTAACAAGCCGGCGCATTACCGGACCCCACAACGGACTCAGTGATCGTGCCAATGTCCGCTTTGGGTCGAAATCCGATATTACTACCCCTCTACCTACTGCACCGGCGAGGCAGAGAAGCTGCTGCCGTTCAGACACGAATTTGCCCCCTCAATAACACAGACCAATGGCTCCGCCCACCCTCAACCTTCGAGAGCACAAGTGCGAGGGTTGTCTCGCCAGTAGGGCCGGGTAAATTCCCGAATTAGAGACCTGCCTCCAAAAAAAATAATGGACTTCCGGGGCACGTCAAGCGACCGGCAACGCCTCTATTTGTCATACGCCTTGGGGATTTATTTGAATTCTGATCGTCTTATAAATTTTGTCCATCCTGCATTTTTTGGCATCCAGGCGCACCTTGGCCGCCGGCAGGGTCTCTCTCAGAAACCCACGGCACTGTTCCGTAATCCTTGACGCAGTATCTGGTGCAGCCAATTCACTCGATCGACTCAATAACTTCTTGACGAATCGCTCTGTCTCCTTCTGGCGTATATCTCTTTCGGTCAACTGCAGGTCCAACTCGATCCAGAACGTACTGGACTCCAACCAATCCCCAACTTACGGCACTCGTCTGAGACGTGTAGTGGCAAGTCTTCATTCATGAACGTGAAAATACACTTAATCCCTCCAACACTCGGATTTCTCACAATATAAAGAAGAGCATTCCATGGAAGGGTTGGATGCTTGGCAACCATCAAAAGCAGGTCGATATCCACCAAAAATCCAACCGCGAATTCGCGATATGTCACATCGAGCTCGCGACCATGAGCTATGAGATTTCGGCGCATCGGCATGAGGAACAGAAGGTACTCCATGCCGATGGCATCCGTATGCTCCTTGATACGCTCGACAATCTGATTCAGGGCAGCCTTCATGAGCTTTGCTGCGCGCAGCCCCAAACTCCCGCAGATGCTATGAAAGGTTCCCTCTATCAGCGGAGGAACGAGATAAGAGAGCGAAATGTAATCGCGTACTGCAAACCGATCAACGATATGATCAATGATCTCAGCCTTTCTAAAGAGATAAGCATTACTGCGAGAATTCGCGGATAGTGCGGGAAGCACGTAGCTCTCGATATAGGTTTCGGCCAACTCCAGGTACTCATCCGAGCGATGGCGATTCTGATAAGCGACCTTGATTACTGGAAAAACTTCAGCATAGACAGGAGCTGGCAACGAGAGAAATCGATGGTCAATCTCCTGCAAATCATCAGGGTGATAGATATCAAGTCTCGTCCGACGTCTTCGATAGCTATAGTTAAGCTGATCTAGCAGGAAGGTGTTCAATGACAGCAAGCTCTGATCGAGCGCGAATGCGATTGCCACGCCCCCTTGAAAACTCTCCCGAAAGCAATCTACCGCGAACCCCAAGGAATATTCGGCGAAACGATCGATCTCTGTTATCGCTGACTGGTTCTTCTTGAGGTAGTAGGTTAGCGCCAGCTTTCTATATCGCTGCTCATGCGTGAGCGCAACTTTGCCACCGTAAGGTGCTACTGAAAGCTCTTCTTGAATCTCCTTTATCGTTCGGTTGATAGCCGCGCGATCTTTTTCAATCTGCTCGATTATTGCAGCCTTAACAGCGTCGACATCCACCTGCATTCGCCATTTCCTCTTCTGCCCATGTGCAACCTCTATCGCACCCCATCTGACGGCCATCACTGTGGTAGAGACAATATATTACTGACCATCCTAATAGCAGGAACACCGATTGGTAGAGATTTAGCCCATCTTGAGCCACCCCCAATAGCAGGACCATAAACTGGTAGAGATTCCGCCATGTTTTGGCACTAGGGAATTCGCGTGGGACCCTTGCGCTCGGGCGAATTCCGCAGGAATTTTCCATGCCAGTGCACTCTGGGTGCGCTTCTCGTTACAGAAACGCCGCCATGCTTCGATTTTGCTCCTTGCATCGGCCAGCCACAAGAACCAACGCTCGTTCAGATTCCTGCGCAGTCGGCAGTTGAAGCTTTTCACCATCGCATTGTCCGTCGGCGTACCACGCCGGGAGAAATCCAGCTCCACGCCGTTCTCATAAGCCCACCGGGTCTTGACATTGCCGGAAAACCAACTGCCTTTGTCTACATTGATCGCATCCAGCCTGCACCTATGAGCGACCAGCCGCGCCTCCACTTCGGCCACATCTTCTGCACGCAAGGAATGATCCACGACGATCTCCATGATCCACGACGATCTTCAGGAACCCAAGCGTGAATCTATCAAGACCGATAGCCGCCGGAAGAGACATCTACCGAACAGGACGTCATTAACAATGTCCATGCCCCGCAGGGTATTGGGTGCCGTGGCAACCATGATCGGTTATCGGAGACGGCTGCTGCGGCCGCTGCGCGGCCGGCAACGCCGTAAAGACAAGTCATCTTGCTTGTAAATCAGATGCAGGCGCTTATGGCTGACTCACCAGCCTTCCGGCGCCGCACCACCAACACGTGCTCACAACCGTAGTGAATCCGTGCCTGAATAATCTGACGCATCGACCGACGAATAGCACTACTGTCAAGCACCTTGGGCGTTCAGGAAAATGCCGGGCGCGACATTGACACGATCCGCAACGCATGCCGCTCACTGCTACCAAATCGATCCTACAGCCACCTCACCCAAGCACGCTTCTGGGCAGGCATAGGAGCTTCTTTATGACCATCGACTGTAGTACGTCGCATCCGCAATGCCAATCTTGTGGCACACCGATCGCCATGCCCAGCGCCACCCGCTTGAGCGCGTGGGCAATCTGCTCACCGGCAAAACGGGGTTTCTTCATCGCCTGATTCCCTGTGATCCACAGGGTTCATGCTGGGCGAAGTCTCAACTCTACGCTGGCCCGGCTCTTCCGGGCTGGGTCACTAGCGCGGACGATGGAACGATTTTCGATGCATCAACCGACGCATGAGTAATCGCGCCCCTAGCGCAAGGCAACCAATTGAGCACTAGGCCCCTCCGCACAAATGTTGAGGTTGGCACTCTTCGACACCACGTATCCAAGTGGTCGCGTCAGGGCGAACGGAAAGAGCACTGGCAGCGACTGCAGACTGGACAGCGAAACTGGCTTACTGGAGTAGCGCACTGCCGCCTCGATTAACCATGCCGTGACTTCGTCGTTGTCGATCACAGTAGGCGCAAGCCTGATCACACGCCTACCCTTCTCCACGCGCTCAACCGCGCCCCAGCTCCCCTGGCTTTGGATGACCATATTAGTCATACGCCGGGTACCTTCGCGCTCCCCATAAGCTTCACTCATGCGTCGATGGACCTCGGCAGACGCGCAGTCGCACTGAATAGCGGACAGGCGGCCTACAAACTCGGCGACCTTGCCGAAGAAAGGGTACGTCGCCACGGACATTCCCCAGCAGAGCGCTGAGACGGGAATGTCTGGCTGCATCTCGTGTATGGCTGCGCCGCGATCCGCGAAGTCAGTAAGTTCAGAGCGTGGCTCCAGCCACAGGCGATTCAGGACAGTGCGCGTTTTCTTCTTGGCTTCCATTCCAAGTTCGGCGGCATCAAGCAGTGCATTCAGATCAGCTAGTCCAGCCAGGCCTGCACGAACGTTCAGTGCAGCAGCCGCCCAATCAAGCTGAATGAACCGATCAAAGCCAATTTTTGGGGTTGATGAATTCATTCGGTATCAATTACATAACTGACTTTCACAAAGGGCACGATCAGCTCTTCGACCGACACTCCGCCATGGACCACCACCTGCTCGCCTTCCGGCACAAAGGCAGTTCTTCCACCTGCAAACAGAGGCATGAAGCCCGCGGGTAGCCCAGCGATATCCAGCCTGACTGTGGAGGGATAAGCAGCGGCGGAATCGGCCAGGAGTGGCTCGCTTCGATACACGCGCACGCGCTCTCCGCGCGTCTCTGCAATCACGCCTTGGTTGGGCCTGCCGATCCCGGTCGATTCCACGTTCCCGTGGTCCGCCGTGAGGTAGATATGGTACCCCTTGTCCAGCAGCAGGGAGAACAACCGGTCGATAAAACCGGTCGTCAGCCAGTTGCCGACCCACATCGCCACGTCCTTCTTGGATCGCTCCTTGTGGAGCCGATCGTCCACCTCATCGATGACCAGGCCCACCACCTTCGGGCGCCGGTCGTTCAAGTCCGCCTCAAGCACGTCCAGTTGATCAATCTGGCGCAGCGCGCGTCGGTACATCACCTCATTCGAGTTGACGCCTTCGTTCTGCCAGAACGTCTTCCACAAGGACTCCTCCTTGTCCGTCCGGTCGATGGAGTCGTCGAACTCGCGGGGCTTCAGGCCGGAGAACAGCGCCTGGCGCGAAACCGACGTCACGGTCGGCGCCCATGCGAACGCGGTTCCTTCGTCGAACGCGAATCGCTTGGTGGTAGCGACAAGGCGCTCGCGGATCTGTACCCATTGGTCGAAGGCCAGTCCGTCGAAGACCAGCAGAGCCACCTTGGTTTCCCCTGCGGACCGACGATGGCGCAAAAAGCGCGGTACGTGGTGAACCATCACCGGGCCTTTGGTCACTGGCTGCAGAATCAGGTCGGCGTAGTGCTTGGCTGCGACCCAGGCCTGCAGTCGCTCGTCCGATTGCGCCTGCAATGTCTTGATGCGATCCCGGATCGCAGGCAAGTGTTCGCTGCCTTCCGTACCGGGCAGGCTATGCGTGCGGGCCAGGATCTCACCGTAACGCTTGGCGAACTCGCTCCAGTCCTTGTGCGAGGACGCGGCAGTTGGCGTCGTCTCGATCAGGCCATCAATGCCTTTGAGTACCAAAGTCTGCAATGCCGCTGGGTCCTGGACAATCCCCGCCTTGATCCAACTCGGCATCCCCGCCGGGACGCTGTGCACCGCCAGCGGATGCAAGCTGCCGTCGAGGAACATGGAGTCGACCAACACCTGCACATCGGAGTGATCGAACGGAATCTCGATCTTGGCGACGTAGTCTGGCGGTGGCGGTTCGCCCGTGCGCGTGCCATCCAGTCCAAGTGTCTTGAAGTAGCGATACCACGCATCCTGCACCACGCGCAGCAGCCCACTTTTTGACGCCAGCCAGGTGGCGACGGGTTGGTCGGTAAACAGTCCCTTACCTTGAATGATGTCTGCCGCGTGCTGGGCGAACAGGGGTGGCAACGAGCGGTTGGCAAAGTGAAGCCGTAACAGCTCACGCCAGAAGTCCACCGGGTTGCGAATCGACCTCGGCGCCAGTTGATAGACGTGTTCCAGGATGAAGTCCTTCGACTCGTTCTCGCCCCGTGCACTCTGCAATTCCGTCTGGTGGGCATGAAACAGCCCCGCAAGATGCTCCGGCTCGACTTGCTGGACCGCGCTGTAAGACAGCTTTGGGAATAGATCGGCAAGGCTGAGGCGCACCACACGACCGTGATGCACGATGTCCCACGGCAACGCATTCGCGTCGGCGCTACGCAGATGCAGCACCAGCGAGGGCGCTGGCCCTTGCTCACCGCGATCCCATGCCGCGCGGTAGCGTTCCTCATATTCCGCGCGGAAGACAAACGGGTCTTCGTACAACATCAGCTCGAAGCCGCGACCGCGCAGCTCGGTCAATACCTTCTCGTCGAGCAACACATCATCAGGGTCGCACGCCACCCAAAGCCGGGTGAGGTCGGCCGTGAAGTGGCTCAGGATGCGCTCCGTCCAACGGCTCATGCATCACCTCCGATGCGCACCATCATCACGGCATTCAAATCTGGCACGCTGGCCCCCATGTCATCGATGGCGGCCACGCGTGCGTTGTGTTCCTGTTGCAGCCGCTTGCGCCGGTGCTCACGCACAGCGGGCAGGCCGATACGCCCAATAGCCAGGCCTCGGGCCTCGAACGCATACACCGCACGCTCGCGTTTATCCTTCAGCCGGGCGCGGTGTTCGGTCAGCAGCTCGGTGAAGATTCGTTCACCTTGGGTGCTTGCAGCCGCCTGCGATGCCTCGAACCACTTCATCGACTCCTCTGAACCTGTCACGGCATGGATGTCCACGATTTCAGTCAGCAGCAGATCCCAGACTCGCTTGGCGGTCGGTATAAAGGGACGGCCTTCCTCGTTGATGAACACCGGAAGGAAGCGCTTCCGACTCAAGCCTTCAGCCAACAGACTGATCTCCCACAGCGACCAGATGCCGCGTACCGAATCTGGCAGCCCGGTCACGCGGATCACCGGCAGCGGCAGGCCGGCGACAAAGCGCGGCAGCTCGCTGATCACCGCCCGAGCGCGTGGGTCTTCCATCGTGACCCATTCCAACTCCGAGTTCTCATCCGCCGTGCGGGCGTCAAAGCAGGCCTGTGCTGACTCGCTGCCGTCCGCCCACTTCACCCGCCACGCCTTTCCAACCTTCGTTGCCGAGCCGCCGCGCGCAGCCAACCCGCTTGTGATGGCCCGCTCCAGCCAGAACTGGGCAGGGTGGTCGCGCCACTTGCGGGCATCGTCGGCGTCCAGATCGTGCTCTGCGGTGAGCAGATCGCTGTTCTTCTTCGACTCCGCCAGTGTGAATCGGAGCTGCGACACCGCCGCGTCGCACTCCTGTTCTATGGCATCCGGGTTCTGCAGGCCATGCACGAACAGCTCGTCGAAGATGGGGTCGGCTTCGACCGAATCCATCACATCGGCCGCCTTGTCGACGCCAAACTCCAGTGCGATGACTTCCAGCTTTTCTTCCAGCACCTGACGCACGCGGTGCTCCACGGTGTCTTCGAGCACGAAGTTGATGGCGCGAACCACCTGCTTTTGCCCGATACGGTCTACCCGGCCAATGCGCTGCTCGATCCGCATCGGGTTCCACGGCATGTCGAAGTTAACGATGACGTGGCAGAACTGCAGGTTCAGACCTTCACCACCGGCATCCGTCGAAATCAGCACGCGCACATCCTTGGAGAACACCTGTTGTGCCCGTGTGCGCGCTTCCAGGTCCATGCTGCCGTTGAGCGTCGCTACCGAGAAGCCCCGGCTCTCCAGGTAGTTGGCCAGCATCGCCTGCGTCGGCACGAACTCGGTGAAGATCAGTACCTTCAGGGCCGGGTCGCCTTCCTCTTGCTGCAGCTTGTAGATCAGCTCCAGCAGTGCCTCAGCCTTGGCATCAGTGCCGGCGGCCTCCGTTTCCCGCGCCAGCCCCAACAGCATCTCGACTTCTGACTTCTCCAACTCCCAGCCGCTGGACTGCATGGTCAGATCCACCTGGGACTGGCCGTCGAGGTCCGCCCACTCGTCGGCGCTGGTGCTCTCGAAGAGGTTGGCCTGCGGCTGCGGCGCATCAAGCAAGGCCTGGCGCTTTTCCAGCGTGGTGCGGATGGCTGCCGTGCTGGAGGTCACCAGCCGCTGCATCAGGATCATCAAGAAACCGATGTGGCGCTGCTTGGCTGCTATCGCCTGGTTGTAGCCGTGGCGCACATAGTCGGTCACCGCCCCATAGAGCCGCTGCTGCGAGCCGTGTCGGGCCTGCCAGGCTACCGCCTGCAGCCGGGTAACACGCGGCTTGAACAGCGGCTGACCTTCGGCGTTGATCGATGCGCGCTTCTCGGTACGGATCACGAAGGGGCGTACCCGGTCGCGGCTGACGCTGCTCTCGTCCGGGAAAGCTTCTCGATCCAGCAACTGCATCAAGCGCATGAACTGATCGGTCTTGCCCTGGTGCGGCGTGGCCGATAGCAACAAGAGATAGGGTGATGCCTCGGCCAATGCCGCCCCCAGCTTGTAGCGGGCCACCTGCTCGGTGCTGCCGCCCATGCGATGGGCTTCGTCGATGATGACCAGATCCCACGACGCTGCGATCAGGTCCTCGAAGCGCTCGCGGTTGTAGGTATTGAGTTGCTCCAAGCTCCAGCCGCGCCGACTTTCCATCGGCTTCACCGAATCCAGCGAACAGATCACTTGGTCGTGCATGCGCCACAGGTTCTCTTCCTCGCCCGCGCCGCCGCTGCGCCACAGGCGGAAGGCCGCCAGCTCGGATGGCTCGATGAACTGGAACTTCTCGCCGAAGTGCAGGCGCATTTCGGCTTGCCACTGGCGCACGAGACCCTTGGGCGCCACCACCAGGATGCGGTTCACCCGGCCGCGCAATTTCAATTCGCGCAGCACCAAGCCGGCCTCGATGGTCTTGCCGAGACCCACCTCATCGGCCAGCAGGTAGCGGATACGGTCGCGACTGATGGCGCGGTTCAGTGCGTAAAGCTGGTGCGGCAGCGGCACTACACTGGATTGGATCGGCGCCAGCAGCAGGTTGTCCTCCAGCGCATCCAGCAGCTTGGCCGCCGCAGTGGTGTGCAGGATCTGCTCCACGCTCGAGCGCACGCTTTCCAGCGAGGCCAGATCCACCGACCGCGCGCGGACGACCGTGTCCTTGGCGGGCAGCCAGACCCGGTAGGCCACTTCGCCCCACACGTCCTGCCTCTCGATCACCCGGCAGGGCGATTCCTGCCGGGCGAACCAGCACCAATCGCCAATGGTGAACCCGCCGCCGCCGGCCATGTTCAGATCCAGTCCTCCGTACGGGTCAGCGCCAGGTCATAGAGCGTCAGCAGCTTCTCGTCTTCCTGTAGCGCTTCGTCAGGCACCTTCTTCGCGATGTCGATGATCGTCTGGTAGTCCTTATTGCCCCACGCGGCTCTGAAGCCAGCGCGCAGCGCTTCCAGGCGGAACTCCTTCAGCCGGCGTCCAGTGAACGCTCGATAGTGATCAAACTCCTTGAGCAGTGCCTTCTCGCGCTTCTTCTCTAAGTCCTGTGCTTTGTTCGGATCGGGCACGTACCAACGATCCTTGGCTTTGGCCACCAGTGCGGGACTATTCTTCTCCAGCCCGCGCAGATCCTTGTGGTTGGTCGAGAGGTAGCTGTGGATCTGGCTCGGCACATCACCAGTGCCGTCGCACTTCAGAAAGTTATCCTCCAGCAAGGCCAAGAGTTCCGGCTTGCTTTCGTGCTTCTTCCAACCCGCACCAAGCTGACCCATAAATTCAGGGCCGACTTCCTGATAGGTGGAAGGGCGCCGCTTCAGGAAGTCGGACAGCCAGTCAATCGCGCTGCGCTCATCGGACACGAACAACTCCATTTGAGGTGCAGTCGCGACTTGCAAACGCTTCTTATCGTAGTCCGCCGCCTGCTCCGGCAAGAAAAACATGCCGTCGCGCTCAACGAATCGTTGCGCCAGACCAGCTTGGAATTCCTGCGATGACATTGGCACCAGCGTACCGTGACGGACAAACCACGCAACCATTCGATCGAAGATGATTCTCGGATCGCGCTCCGCCACAAAATCAAGCTCTCCCGCCCTTATCCTTACTGACGGCAGATAGCCAAGGTGTGTCCTCACGAAATCCCACACTGAATCGACTGTCCCGCCTATTTCTCTAAATCGCTCTTCAAGCCCGCCATTTGGTTTGTACGCAGATATCACTAGATCCTGCTTGACCGCAGTTGTAGTAGTGACTGCCCTGTAACCCTTATGGGATTTTTCAAGCGCAGCGACGTTTGCCACCACAAATCCTGCTTCCTGAAGAGCAGTTTGAATCCCATTCCACACGGCTGCTTTCGTATTCGAAAACTCAACCGTCATCCATCGACCAGGCTTCAATACCCTGAATGCCTCGCGAAAGCTCTTTGTCATCAACGCTCGGTAGTCGTCGAGCGACTTCTTCTGCGCCTTGCTCTCTATGGCCTCTGACGACGGATTTGTTCTGACCTTTAGCCAGGCTTCCCATAACGAGTTGAGCTCCGAGTACATGATGTTTGCCCCAAAAGGAGGGTCTACAAAGACATAGTCGACGGAGTTATCAGGCGCCGAAATACGCTCTGCGCTGCCGGTTGAGACCAGAGAGGAACCCCCATGAGCGGTGAAAGGAACCGAACTAGTTCGAAGAGAAAACCGTTCAATGCAATTCGTTTCGACAGCTAAGGAGCTAACGTAAAGAGTTCCTTGTAATGTTTGCCCGATGACGCCGCCGCCGCCGCCGAAATAATTAGAGGCTAACAGTCGATTAAGTCGGGTGGCCCAAACGTGGCTAGACGTGAACCACAGGCCCAACCCAGGGCTGGCCTCCGTGCCTCGCATAGAGAATATCCGCTCTCGGAATCGAGCGAGAACTATTAGGTTCCTTCGGGTATAAAAATGATGTACATGGGTGATGCCAGCAGGGTCATTTCGCCGAGTCTCCCCTCCTTCGATCATCCGATCAGAAGGAAACCAGTCTGTTATCGGCTCTGCCAGAACACGATCTATCAAGTTCAAATCTTGCTGGTCAGGCTTCTTCTCAAACCTGGACTTACCAACCGTGTAATTGATAAGGACGGGGACTTGTTTTGCTTGGCGAACAGTGAGTCCAGTCGCACCATCAATGAATGATATCCAGGCGCGATCGAGCCCTTTCTTCTCAAGAACCGTCGTGCAATGAGGGCACGAGAACCTATCAAGAACCTTTCCAGCCTCCTTGTCTGCAGCCACGTCCCAAAACACAATCTCACCAGCGCAGTCAGGGCAACTGAAAACATCGGACCAGAGCGTGAAATTTATGCGGCCTACCGTCCTACCATCAGAATGCGACGTCACGTACATCCAGCTACACTGATCGGAGACGTCTTGAAGTATCCGCTTTGCCTCTAGTTGAAATCTGTTTACGTCAAGTTCAGAGTTATAATTCGACGCAATGAAAGATGCAGCGGGAGAAAGTTCATTTAAGAGTGCAGCTCGTGCTCCGAGTTTGGAAAACGGCACCCATTCATTTTTCCCGTTATTACCAAGGTTTTGAAGGACCGTTCCGTCTGACTCCACCCGATATCCAAGTGATTCGACAACGTTCCTATCGCCGCAAAGCTGTGCCGCGACGCCGGTCATCCCAGTGCCACAGAAGGAATCAAGCACGATTTCACCCGGCTGGGTGTAGTGCAGGATGAACCGCATGATCGCCTTGTGGGGAACCTTGGTGTGATAGCTGTGTGCGTTGTAGATCGGATCGTTCTTCCCTTCGCTAACGTCTGTTAGAAAAGGCTCCTTCTTGTAGTGAGTCGATGAGTCATAGTTGGTGCAGTGTCCCTCGACAAATGTGTCCATGAATGGATTCGGACATGCCGTGTAGTACGGCGGGTCTGAAAGCGTCAGGATGTCTTCGTCCGACCCAATAGGGAAACCTTCGATCTTCCGGAACTCAGGGTCCTTGAGTTTCTCAGCGAGCAGCTTCAGGTAGTGCTCGCGGCGAGTCTCGTCGCTCGGGAACGTCTGCCCGAGGCATTCAACCGGACCTGACTTGGCCGCGTGGTTCTGGAAAAGATCATTCATTCAGTCGTCCCTCAAATTCTTGTTGTCATGGTCGGGTGATAACGTCGCGTCACTCGATCACGAAGCGCAGCTTGGTGGCATCCTTGCCTTTGCAGCGCTCGTTCATGAACGTGTCGAAGCGCTTGCGCAGATCGTCCGGCGTGGCCGGCGAGCCGCCTCGCAGCAGCGCCTGCTTGATCTCGTCGCCCTTGACTGTAATCTTCTCCAGCCCCGACAGCGCCTCCTGCACTGCATTCGCAAACTCGGTGGTCATCGGGTCTGGCAGCTTGCGTGAGGCCAGGAAGGCGTCGATCAGTTTCTTGGATGCGGGCGGCAACAGACCCAGGCTGTCCTGCGTGAAAGGGTCTTCCAGGTTCTCCAGCAGGGTCTGCTGCCAGTTGGCCACCAACTGATCCAGATCGTCGTCCAGCTTGTGCAGGCGGTTGGCCGCCGGGATCAGTTCCAACTGCTCGGCAGAGGGGCGGAACTGGCAGTGCGGGCAGACGGCGGCCGTGACCAGGGTCGGCTCATCCAGCGAGGAACAGCTCTTCAAACCGTTGAGCGATTCCTCGAACGCGGTGAGCTGACTGGTGGGCATCAGCGACACGCCTGCCAACACACGCAGTGCCAGCAGACGATCGTCCTTGCGCAGGGCGTTGCGCGTCTTGTCCTCGGCCACGCCCAGCCGCCCCTTGCTGTGGCTGGCGATGTAGGCGGTGATGTAGTCCTTCTTGAGCTGGTTGAGCGTTTGCCGGTATTCGGCGGCGTGCTCGGCTGTACGGTCCTGACTCAACTTTTCCTGCAGTGCCTTGCGGGCCGTCTCGGCCTGCGTGACCCACGGGTGCTCGGCGGGCAACACCATCTCGGCCTGCGAGAGGTAGGACGCCGTGCTGCCCAACCCCATCACCAGTTCGAGCAGGCGCTCGACGGCGGCCAGGATCTCCAGATTCTTCTTCTGGCCGTCCAGGTCTTCCTGTGTGACGCGCAGGTTCTTCAGCTTGCCGACGGTGTTGTACGGCGCCAGCGAATCGGTGAACTTCTTCAGCGAATCCAGCCGGGCGTGCCAATCTTTGGCTTCTTCTTCGCGCAGCAGGTTCTGGCCCCAGAAGCCCAGCTTGCCTTGCTGCAGATCGGAGCCAGCCTTGAGCACGCGCGGTGCCAGTGCGCTGACTTTCTCCTGTAATTTGATGACTGGCTCGGTATCGCCCTGGCTGGCCTTCTGGGCCAGGCCAGACGGCAGTTCGAACAACTCAAACAAGGCGCGCAGCACTGCGAGATTGATCTCCTTGGGCGCCTCGACGTGCTTGAACTGCTTGAGTTCGTCTAGAGAACGCTCTGCGAGCTGCGCCAGCTTGCCAGAGTCGATCTTGTCGCCGGTGATCGATAGCACGATGTCGCCGGAGTAGACCAGTCCGCCCAGCACGGTAACCAGCAGATCCGGCTCCAGCCGGTACTTGATCGGCGCGAAATACTCGACGTCCGAGGTACCCGACAGCAGTTCGCTGCGGTTGAGCACTTGGCCGTGGCCCTTGGCCTTGAGGCGGTTCAGCACTTCCTGCGCGTAGCGGGAGTTGGCCGGGTCGACGCGGTCGCCATCGAGCAACTCCAGCGCATCGAGCACGGCGAGCGCATCCTTGGTGCGAGTACCGCCAGCCAGTGCGCGCAGCGCATTGCCGATCAGTTGCTTGCGGTTGGCCTCGGTGACCAGCACCGAGAAGGTGGGATATTCCGGCGAGAGATCGACGAAGCGCTGGCCCAGCACCAGGCCAGAGATGACGTTCACCACATCGCGGAAGTTGATGCGTTCGTCGGCGCCCAGCCGCGCCCGGTCACGCAGCGACACGCCTTTGACCCACTCCTGCAGGTTCTTTTTCTTGCCCTGGTAGGTGACCTCGAACGCCGTCATCTGCTTTTCCTGCAGCCACTTGCTCATGGCGCGCAGGAAATCCTGTGCCTTGGAGAGGTAGATGGCCTTGGCGCCGCCGCTGGCGGTGGAGGCCAGATCAAGTACCGCCGCGTAGGACGACAGGTGTCGCTTGAGATCGTCGTCCAGCCCGGTGAGGCGGAAGAAGACCTCGTCCGACAGGTTGTTGTCGGCGAACTTCGGCTTGTCGAAGGGCTGGATGAAGTAGACGTAGAAGTCGCGCTCAGGCTGGGCCGTGGGCCGATCGTTCGGCGCCCCAAAGAACAGATAGCCCATGCGTTCGACACGTCGCTCCTGCCATTCGAGCTGGTACTGCCAGATCTGGAAGCCGGGGTAACGCAGGTCGTCGCTGCACTCCATCAGCGCCTTGACGGCGCTGTAGTAGGCGCGGTCCAGTGCGTCGTCGGACAGGGCTTCGGCGCGCTTTTCGATCTGCGCGTCGTAGTCGATGTCCTTCTTGAGGTCGAGGTAGTACTGCTCGGTGTCCGGTGCCTTGGAGATGAACTGGCCGTTGACGGTCCTCAGCACTTCCCGCATGACGGTCTGGACCATCGACAGCAGGTTCTCGGCCGGATCGCCCGGCATGTCCTCTACGCCCGGCTGGAACAGACACAGGGCGTCGCGTAGCTCGGCAGCCGTCGGGCCAATCGGCACATGGATGTCGCCGCCCGTGGTCAGACGGTGCACGGCCAACGCGTTGATGACGCGCAGCGCCATTGCCTTGTAGGCCGGGCGCGTGAACGCTTGCTGGACCCGCGACTCCAGCACCTCGGAGACGCGCATGACGTCCTTGATGTTGGGGTCAGCGCGCAGGACCGAGTTGGCCTTGATGGTGTTCCAGAAATTCTCGTAGCTGATGAACAGCGGCTTGTCAGTGGGTACTTCCTGGCCGAGGATGGCCAGCATGGCAGCCTCGATGGTCTTGAGCGCGCCACGCTTCTCGGTGAAGTGGATCTGCTCGAAGGTCTTCAGGTAGTCTGGGTGAACGGGGAACAACCGCACGTACTCGTCCATCCGCTCGTTCATGGAGCCATAGAACTTGGCGAACGGCGTGAGGTATTCGCGGATCTTGTTCTGCTGGTCGGCCGTCTTCTTGAGCAGGCGCGCGGAGACAACGAAGCTGACATCCTGGCGGTCGATCAGGATCTGCGTGAAGCGTTCGTTGACCCGGCGCATGCTGTCGGCGACGTGCTGGAAGCGCACACTGTCAAAGATGGCTTCCTGCACACCAGCCACGAAGCGGAACTTCAGGTGCTTGGTGACCTCGCCGATCTGACGGAGGATGGCCAGGTCCTGCACCAGTTCGTGATCCCGACGGGACTGTAGGTACTCCAGGAACTCGTCGACAACCAGCAGGACGCCCTGGTACGGGAATTTCTCCGCGAACGCGGCCATCATCTCCTCGAAGGAGTCCTTGTTGTTGAGCTCCTTGTCGGCGGTCGGGAAGGTGTAATCGACGCCGATCTTTTCGAGGAAGCGCTCAAGCTGCAGGGTGATGATCTGGCGCAGTGGCATCTGCAGCCCGCCTACCTCGATGCGCAGCACCTTGAAGCGACCAGCAATCGGGGCAACCGCCTCTGCGACCTTGGGGTGGCGGATCATCGGTGCGTAGGCCGCGTCTTCAGCCACCAACGACAGTACCGACATCAAGTGCGACTTACCGGTGCCGTAGTTGCCGACGATCAGCACGCCCTTGTGATCGACGGAGTCGTCAAAGCTGAGCTGGGGAACCATGAGTTTGGAGATCCGCTCGGCCATGTCGTCGGAGATGACATAGGTCGCGACGAGCTTCTTGGCCTCGTCCGGGCGCCCGGCATCGAGCAGCTGAATGACTGACTCGATCTGCTCGAACTGGATCAGATCTCCGTATTTCATGTTCTTATTCATCTAGTCCCCACTTCCCTGCAATGTCAAATTTCGAGTACGACTACGCCGTCGCGGCTGTAGTCACGATGTTCTGGATGGCTGATGTCGGCATAGACCAAGCGATCACCGCGCAATTCGCCAGGCCAGACGGCCACAACGCGCTTGGAATGCGCCAGCCGCCTAATGCTTTCGAGTGGGCTGATCTGAAGGTCAGGTTCGAACAATAACTCGAGGTTATCGAGCAACAGCGGATCTCCAGTGCGCTCTTTGCCTGCAATCTCTCGAAGCAACTCTCCGGCCGAGAAACCGCGCTTGTTCTTGGGCAGGACAGCCATTTTTCGCCCCAGCTCGAGGCCAACATTCAACCGCTCCGTGCCCAACTTGCTGGCAAGCTGACACAGCATTCGAGTCTTTCCACTGCGGCCGGACCCGACCAACAGAATCAACTTACTGCTGGTGTCGTTGATTTCACACAACAGTCGTTCAATCTTCTCCAGCATGAGAATCCTTCCAGCCGCCGCGGCTGAGAGTCGTTGTAAAGCAAGTCGGAGCCAACCACGCATCAGCACCACTCGGGCTGCGGGAAGAGCGGCGCTATCCCAGTCGCAATTCTTCAGCCGAACAGTTGGTACAGAGTTCTGAAGGGACCCTAGTGGCTTTCAAAAAGCGATCGATTCACCCATCCTGCAGCATTGCTGCGTACTGCAGCCCATCCCCCTCATCTTCCGACCCTCCATCACGACGCCACGGATGATCTCATAAGCATCACATTTTGATAACTACTGCAAGATTGGCCGTGAAACTACCAGCAAACAACAAGGGCGCCTTTCGGCGCCCTCGTTCTTTCAACTCATTCCCACTCAATAGTCGCCGGCGGCTTCCCCGAGATGTCATAAACCACCCGCGACACCCCCCGCAACTCATTGATGATCCGATTGCTCACCGTACCCAGGAACTCATACGGCAGATGCGCCCAATGCGCCGTCATGAAGTCGATGGTTTCCACGGCACGCAGCGCAATCACCCACTCATAAGCCCGCGCGTCGCCCACCACGCCCACCGACTTCACCGGCAGGAACACCGCAAACGCCTGGCTGGTCTTGTCGTACAGGTCCGCCTTGCGCAGCTCATCAATGAAGATGGCATCGGCCTTGGCCAGCAGCTCGGCGTATTCGCGCTTCACTTCACCCAGGATACGCACGCCCAGGCCCGGGCCCGGGAACGGGTGGCGGTAGACCATGCTGCGCGGCAGGCCGAGTTCGACGCCGAGGCGACGCACTTCGTCCTTGAACAGCTCGCGCAGCGGCTCGACCAGGCCCAGCTTCATGTGTTCCGGCAGGCCGCCCACGTTGTGGTGGCTCTTGATCACATGCGCCTTGCCGGTCTTGCTGCCGGCCGACTCGATCACGTCGGGGTAGATGGTGCCCTGCGCCAGCCACTTGGCGTTCTTCAGCTTGTTGGACTCTTCGTCGAAGATGTCCACGAACAGGTTGCCGATGATCTTGCGCTTTGCTTCCGGATCGCTCACGCCTTCCAGCTTGGCGAAGTAACGGTCGGCCGCGTTGACGCGGATCACCTTGACGCCCATGTGTTCGGCGAACATCGCCATTACCTGGTCGCCTTCCTGCCAGCGCAGCAGGCCGGTATCGACGAACACGCAGGTCAGCTTGTCGCCGATCGCCTTGTGCAGCAGCGCGGCAACGACGGACGAATCGACGCCGCCGGACAGGCCCAGGATCACTTCGTCATCGCCGACCTGCTCGCGCACGCGGGCGATCTGGTCGTCGATAATGTTGGCGGCGGTCCACAGGGTTTCGCAGCCGCACACATCCACCACGAAGCGGCGCAGCAGCGCCTGGCCCTGCAGGGTGTGGGTCACTTCCGGGTGGAACTGCACGCCGTACCAGCGCTTTTCTTCGTTGGCCATCGCGGCCACCGGGATGCGATCAGTCACGGCGGTGACGGTGAAGCCCGGGGGCGCGACGGAGACGTGGTCGCCGTGGCTCATCCAGACGTTCAACTTCGGCTCGCCGCCGTGGTCGCTCAGGCCCTTGAACAGCGCATCGGGGGCGACGACGTTGACTTCGGCATGGCCGAACTCACGCTGGTCGGCCGCTTCGGTGGCGCCACCGAGCTGGGCGGCCAGGGTCTGCATGCCGTAGCAGATGCCGAAGATCGGCAGGCCGCTGTCGAACACTTCCTGCGGTGCGGCGGGCGCGCCCGGCAGCGTGGTCGATTCCGGGCCACCGGACAGGATGATGCCCTTGGCGCCGAACGCGGCGATGTCGGCCGGGTTGTGGTCCCATGCCCAGATCTCGCAGTACACGCCGAGCTCGCGGATGCGGCGCGCGATCAGCTGGGTGTACTGGGCGCCGAAATCGAGGATGAGGATCTTGTCGTTATGGATGTTGGTCATGGTGCCCGGGCAATGCAGGAGTAAATACGGGAAACACAGCGTCGTTACCGGCGGCGGATAGAGAAAGAGGAACGGGAATCAGCTTCCTCGTTCCTCTTTGCTCATGCCGCATCAGGCGCGGTAGTTCGGCGGCTCTTTGGTGATCTGCACGTCGTGGACGTGGCTTTCACGTTGGCCGGCGCCGCTGATCTTGACGAACTTCGGCTTGGTGCGCATGTCATCGACGGTGCCGCAGCCCACGTAGCCCATGGTGGCGCGCAGGCCGCCCATCAGCTGGTGGATGATGCCGCCAACCGGGCCGCGATACGGCACGCGGCCTTCGATGCCTTCGGGCACCAGCTTGTCGGCGCTGGAGGCATCTTGGAAGTAGCGATCCTTGGAGCCCTTCTCCATCGCGGCCAGCGAGCCCATGCCGCGGTAGCTCTTGTAGGAGCGGCCCTGGAACAGCTCGGTCTCGCCGGGCGATTCCTCGGTACCGGCCAGCAGGCCACCGATCATGATGGTGGAGGCACCGGCGGCGAGCGCCTTGCCGATGTCGCCCGAGTAACGGATGCCACCGTCGGCGATCAGCGGGATGCGGTCCTGCAGCGCCTCGGCGACCAGATCGATCGCGGTGATCTGCGGCACGCCGACACCGGCGACGACGCGCGTGGTGCAGATCGAGCCCGGGCCGATGCCGACCTTGACCGCGTCCGCACCGCTGTCCAGCAGCGCCAGTGCGGCTTCACCGGTGCAGATGTTGCCACCGACGACCTGCACCTGCGGGAAGTGCTTCTTGACCCAGCTGACGCGGTCCAGCACGCCCTGCGAGTGGCCGTGCGCGGTGTCGACCACCAGCACGTCCACCCCGGCGGCGACCAGCGCCTCGACCCGGCGGTCGGTATCGCCACCGACGCCGACGGCCGCGCCGACCAGCAGGCGGGTGGCGGTGTCCTTGGCGGCGTTCGGGTAATCGGTGTTCTTCTGGATGTCCTTGACGGTGATCAGGCCGCGCAGGGCGAAATCATCGTTGACGACCAGGATCTTCTCGATGCGGTTGCGGTGCAGCAGCTGCAGCACTTCATCGGAGGCCGCGCCTTCCTTGACCGTGATCAGGCGATCCTTCTTGGTCATGATGTGGCGGACCGGATCGTCCAGCTCGGTCTCGAAGCGCATGTCACGGTGAGTGACGATGCCGACCAACTGGCCGCCGCCGTCCACCACCGGCACGCCGGAGATGTTGCGCGCCTGGGTCAGGGCCAGCACGTCGCGGATGGTGGTTTCCGGGCCGACGGTGATCGGGTCGCGGATGACGCCGGCCTCGAACTTCTTGACCTTGGCGACTTCGGCAGCCTGCTGCTCGACGCTCAGATTCTTGTGGATGATGCCCATGCCGCCGAGCTGGGCCATGGCGATGGCCAGGCGGGCTTCGGTAACGGTATCCATGGCAGCCGAAAGGATCGGAAGCTTCAGCCGCAGGTCGCGCGTCAGGCGCGTTTCCAGACTGACATCCTTGGGCAGGATGATGGAATGAGCGGGGACGAGGGAGACGTCGTCGTAGGTGAGAGCTTCAGCCTGGATGCGCAGCATCGGCATACCCGAGATGTGGGGAAGCGCGACATTTTACCCTGATTCGGGCGTCTTTGGCAGGGGTCAGATGCGACGCTGTGTTGCGCCGACGGCCGGGGGTAGAGCCGACCGTTGGTCGGCTGCCTCTGGATCGATCTGCCACCGCGCCAAGTGCAGCCGACCAACGGTCGGCTCTACCAGGGGCAGCAGCCCAGGACCGCGGGGGCGGCAGGTGTCGGCCGGCCCGGACCGCGGCCGCAGCAGGCGCCGACCATGGGTCGGCACAAGCCGCTCAGAACGCCTCGGCTGCCTCGATCGTGTTCTGCATCAGGGTGGCCACGGTCATCGGCCCTACCCCGCCCGGGACCGGGGTGATCCAGCTGGCGCGCTCGGCGGCGGCCTCGAAGCCGACATCGCCGACCAGACGGCCGTCATCCAGGCGGTTGATGCCCACGTCGATCACCACGGCGCCCGGCTTGACCCATTCACCCGGGACGATGCCCGGGCGCCCCACCGCGACCACCAGGATGTCGGCATTGCGCACCGACTGCTCCAGCACGTCCTTGGGGGTGAACTTGTGGCAACTGGTGACGGTGCAGCCGGCAATCAGCAGCTCCAGCCCCATCGGGCGGCCGACATGGTTGCTGACACCGACGATGGTGGCGTTGCGGCCGCGCACAGGCTGGTCGGTATGGCCGAGCAGGGTCACGATGCCGCGCGGGGTGCACGGGCGCAGGCCGAACTCACGCAGGGCCAGATGGCCGACGTTTTCCGGGTGGAAGCCGTCCACGTCCTTGCGCGGGTCGATCCGGTGGATCAGGCGGTTGGCGTCCGGGATGCCCGGCAGCGGCAGCTGGACCAGGATGCCGTGGATCTTGGGATCGGCGTTGAGCTGGTCGATCAGGGTCAGCAGTTCGGCCTCGGTGGTGCCGGCCGGCAGGTCGTAATCGAAGGCTTCGATGCCCACTTTCTCGGCCGCACGGCGCTTGTTGCGCACGTACACGGTCGAGGCCGGGTCGCCACCCACCAGCACCACGGCCAGGCCCGGACGGCTGCCACCGGCAGCCAGGCGGGCATCGACCCGGACCTTGAGGCTGTCCAGCAGGTCTTCGGCGATGCGGCGGCCGTCGAGAATGCGGGCGGAAGAGACGGTGTCGGGGGTCGGTGAGCTCATCGAGGGCGGCAGGCGTGGGGGCGACGGTCGGCTATTGTCCCTGATTCGGCCCGCCCCGCCCACCGGTAGTGTCGGCGCCTTATTCTTCTTCGGGCACCTGGTCGGCGTTGAGCGTGCGCGCCTTGCGCTTGGGCGCGGTGAACGGCGTCGGCGTCGGCACGCCGGGCAGCGCAGTGCCGAACACCATGTGCGCGCCGGCGCGCAGGTCGCCGCCCGCCATCTCCAGCTCGAAGCGTTCCGCATCCCGTTCGCGGATCTGCTCGGCGATCTCGCGCGCATCATCCGGATCGGCACCCAGCTCCATCAGCGCGGCCTGACCGAACTGCAGGGCCGATTCGAAGGTCTCGCGGATCTGGAAGTCCACGCCGGCATGGATCAGGCGCAGCGAATGCTCGCGATCGAACGAGCGCACCAGCAGCTTGGCCTGGGGGAACTCGTGGGTGACCAGTTCGACGATGCGATCGGCATCCTGATCGTTGTTGACGCACACCGCGATCGCACGCGCTGTCCCTGCGCCAGACGCATGCAGCACATCCAGGCGGGTGCCGTCGCCGTAGTAGATCTTGAATCCGAAGCGCTCGGCGTTATGGATCATGTCCACGTCGTTGTCGATGATGGTGACATCCACATCGCGCGCCAGCAGCGACTGACTCGCCACCTGGCCGAAACGACCGAAGCCGATCAGCAGCACGCTGCCGGACAGGCCGTCGGCTTCTTCGACGCCGTCGAGCGAGACTTCGCGATCCGGCATGAGCTTGTCGTGCAGCAGCACGAACAGCGGCGTCAGCGCCATCGAGAGCACGACGATCGCGGTGAGGTTGGCGTTGACCTGCACGTCAATCACGCCGGCTACCGCCGCGGCCGAGAACAGCACGAACGCGAACTCGCCACCCTGCGCCATCACCACGCCGCGGTCCAGCGCCTGCCGATGATCACTGCCGAGGATCCGCGCGACCACGTAGATGCAGACCGCCTTGGCCAGCATCAGCGCGAACACGCCGGAGACGATCAGCGGCCAGTTGTTGGCGACCACGGTGAGGTCCAGCGCCATCCCGACGCTGAGGAAGAACAGGCCGAGCAGGATGCCGCGGAACGGCTCGATATCCGCTTCGATCTGGTGGCGGAAGGTGGATTCGCTGAGCAGCACGCCGGCGAGGAACGCGCCCATCGCCATCGACAATCCGCCCAGCTGCATCAGCAGCGCGGCGCCGAGCACGACCAGCAGCGCGGCCGCCGTCATCACTTCGCGCGCCTTGGCGGCAGCAAGGATGCGGAACAGCGGATTGAGCAGGAAGCGGCCGACCAGCACCAGGCCGACGATCGCACCGGCGGCGATACCCACGGTGACCCAGCGCGAGCTCTCGCCCGCATCGCTGTGCACCGGCGCCATGAACGCGACCACGGCCAGCAGGGGCACGATCAGCAGATCTTCGAACAGCAGGATCGAGACGATCTTCTGGCCGGTCGGCAGCGCGATGTCGCCGCGCTCGGCCAGCAGCTGCATCACCACTGCGGTGGAGGTCAGCACGAAACCGGCCGCGCCGATGAAAGCCACCGGCAACGGGAAACCGAGCAGCATGCACACGCCGGTCAGTACCGTGCCGCAGACCACGATCTGCAGCGTGCCCAGACCGAAGATCTCGTTGCGCAGGCTCCACAGATGCGAGGGCCGCATCTCCAGGCCGATCACGAACAGGAACATCACCACGCCGAGCTCGGCGGTATGCAGGATGGCCTGCGGATCGGAGAACCACCCGAACCCGAACGGGCCGATGGCCAGGCCGGCGGCGAAATAGCCCAGCACCGAGCCCAGCCCAAGCCGGCGGAACAACGGCACCATGACCACTGCCGCGCCCAGCAGAGCGACGACTTTCACCAGTTCACTGGCACCTGCTTCCACCGCCATGCGGTTGCTTCCCCGGACTACACAAGATGGGTCAACGATAGGGCAAAGCGCGGAAGGGCAATAGCGCGGATGATGCGTTTAATCGTACTGAATTCAGAACGATATCGAACCCGGATGCCAGATCGTCCCGAAATCGCGACCGAACCCAGGGGTAGAGCCACGCCATGCGTGGCTGCGCTGACCTGGCGGCCCCTCGCCAACGCATCCACGCAGGGCGTGGATCTACGTGGACCCTGGCGAACCGCATCCACGCAGGGCGTGGATCTACGCGGCCCCTCAGGAGCTGCAGAACGCCGCGTAATCGATGTACCCGGGGAAGTCGCGCCCAGGCGCGCACAACGGGCAACCCGGGTCGGGCCGCAGCCGCGTCTCGCGGAAGCGCATGCCCAGCGCGTCAAAGGTGAGCAGGCGGCCGATCAGCGGCTCGCCGATGCCGAGCAGCAGCTTGAGCACTTCGGTGGCCTGCAGCAGGCCGACCATGCCCGGCAACACGCCGAGCACGCCCGCCTCCGAGCAGTTGGGCGCAAACTCCGGCGGCGGCGGCTCGGGGAACAGGCAGCGGTAGCACGGCGCGGTGCCGCGCTGGCGGCCAGCGTCGAAGACGCTGACCTGGCCAGTGAACCGCTCCACCGCGCCATACACCAGCGGGATGCCGTGCTGCAGGCAGGCATCGTTGAGCAGGTAGCGCAGCGGGAAATTGTCCGAACCATCCAGCACCACGTCGACACCCTCCAGCAGCGCATCGATGTTGCCCGAGGTGACCCGCGCCTGCACGGCCTCCACGTCCAGCGAGGGATTGAGCGCGAGCAGGCGTGCGCGCGCGGAGAGCACCTTCGGCTCGCCGACGCTGGCATCGGTGTGGATGATCTGCCGATGCAGATTGCTGCGGTCCACCACGTCGTCATCGGCGATGCGCAGGTGCCCTACCCCGGCCGCGGCCAGGTAGAAGCTCGCCGGTGCACCCAGGCCGCCCGCGCCGAGCACCAGCACGCGCGAAACGAGCAGCGTCTTCTGGCCTTCGATACCGACCTGCGGCAACAGCAGGTGACGCGAGTAACGCTCGTTGAAGTCGCGTTCGGCATCGCTCTGCATCGGCTGCACCAGGGGCAGGCCGTCACCGCGCCAGGCGGTGGTGCCGCCGTGGACGGAGGCGACATTCGTGTAGCCCAGGTTCGACAGGAAAACCGCGGCCTCCATCGAACGCCTGCCGCTCTGACAGATCAGGACGACCTGGCGGTCGGCTGCCGGCAGGTGGGCGTCTGGCTCGGCCTGGAGATCGCCCTTGGCGATGCCGAGCGCGCCTTCGGCCATGCCGGTGGCGCGTTCGTGCGCCTCGCGGATGTCGATCAGCAGCGCGCCATGGGCGAGGCGTTCGCGGGCCTGCGCCGGGGTGAGTTCGGGGATCGTGCTCATGCGGGGATTATCGCGCACGGGCGCGCCGGCCGCCCAAATGAGAAGAGCCGGCTTGCGCCGGCTCTTTTCTGCATCACTTGCCCTTGACGTGCTTGATCAAGCGCCGCTTGCGCTTGAGCTGCCGTTCGGTGAGCACGTTCTTCTTGCCTTCGTACGGGTTCACACCCTCGCGGAAGATGAACTGCACGGGCGTGCCGACCAGCTTGAAGCGCTTGCGGAAGAAGTTCTCCAGATAGCGCTTGTACGACTCCGGCAGGTCTTTCAGACGGGTGCCGTGGACGATGAAGGTCGGCGGGTTGGAACCGCCCGGATGCACGTAGCGCAGCTTGGACACGTGACCCCGGATCGCCGGCGGCGGGTTGGTCTCGTAAGCCGTTTCCAGCGCCTTGTTGACTTCGCTGGTGCTGAATTCGTGCGTCGCCGAGGCGTGCGCAGCATGGATGCAGCGGAACAGCTCACGCAGCCCCGAGCCGTGCTTGGCCGAGATGCGCACCACTTCCGCCCACGGCACGAAGCCGAGCTTGCGCGACACCAGGGCTTCAGCTTGCTCGCGCTGGTAATCGGTCAGGCCATCCCACTTGTTGATCGCCACCACCAGCGCACGGCCGGCATCAAGCACCGCACCGAGCACGCTGGCGTCCTGATCGGTCACGCCTTCGGAGGCATCCAGCATCAGCACCGCGACCTGGCACTGCTCGATGGCCTGCAGCGTCTTGATGACGCTGAACTTCTCGACCACTTCCTCGACACGCGCCTTGCGACGCAGTCCGGCGGTATCGATCAAGCGGTACTCACGCCCGTCGCGCTCCATGTCCACCGCGATCGAATCACGGGTGGTACCGGGCACTTCGGAGGCGATCATGCGCTCCTCGCCGAGCAGACGATTGACCAGCGTCGACTTGCCCACGTTGGGGCGCCCGACGAAGGCGATGCGAATGCGGTTCGGATCGGTGTCCAGGGTCTCGGTGGTGCCCTCTTCCGGCAACCGCTCCACGACCTCGTCCAGCAGATCATCCAGGCCCTGACGGTGCGCGGCCGAAACGGTCAGCATTTCGCCGAAGCCGTAACGGGCAAATTCCGAACGCACGGTGTCTTCGTTCATGCCGTCGATCTTGTTGATCAGCAGCAGGGTCGGACGGGCCAGCTTGCGCAGCCAGGACAGGATCTCGTCGTCCATCGGGCCCTCACGGGCATCGACCACGAACAGGATCAGGTCCGCCTCGGCGGCGGCGGCGCGGGCCTGGCGGGCGGTAGCGCCGGCCAGACCTTCTTCTTCACCGGCGATACCGCCGGTATCGACCACCAGGAACGGGTGGTCTTCATCAAGACGACAAACACCGTAATTACGGTCCCGGGTCACGCCGGGCTGGTCATGGACCAGCGCGTCGCGCGTACGGGTAAACGCATTGAACAGCGTGGACTTGCCGACATTCGGCCGTCCAACCAGGGCGACCAAGGGCAGCATCGCGGTAACTCCTTATTGTGCCAACCGGAACGCGGTCAGCTTTCCATCAACGTTCTGCACCAGCAGAATCCCATCGGCGGCTACCGGCTGGGCCAGGAGGGCGTCGCCGCCACTCTTGGCGCGCGCCGCGAACTCACCGTTATCGGTCCGCAACCAGTGCAGATACCCCTTGTAATCACCGACCACAACGTAATCGCCGTGGATGACCGGACCGGTCAGCGAACGACGGGCCAGGCCCGTCTGCGACCACATGGCCGAACCGCTGGCCTTGTCCAGGCCGAACACGCCGCCCTTGTTGTCGGTGACGAACACATTGCCCGAGGTCAGGGCCACGCCACCGGCGCCGCCATGATCACGTGCCCACAGCGGACGGCCGGTCGGGCCTTCGATCGCCATGGTCTGGTTCTTGAAACTGCTGACGAACAGCGTATTGCCTTCCAGCACCGGGGCGCCGTCGATATCGGCCATGCGCTCCAGCTCGGTACGGCCTTCGCCGGTGCCGACCATCTGGTCCCACAGCGTGCGGCCGTCCTGCATGGCCAGCGCGGCGATGGAGCCGTCGTCGTTGCCGATGAACAGCACGCCCGGGCCGGTGACGACCGGCGCGTTGCCACGCACGGTCAGCGCCGGCAGCTCGCGCGGGTTGAACCAGCGCTGGGTGCCGTTCTCGGCATCCAGACCGGTCACGCGACCGTCGTTGCTGCGCACGAAGACCAAGCCCTGGCCCACGGCCGGGGCGGAGATGACTTCACCCGGCACCTTGGCACGCCACTTCTCAGTGCCGTCGGCCGCGTTCAACGCGATGACTTCACCATCCAGGGTGCCGATGACGACCAGGCCGTCACCCACGCCCGGGCCACCGGACAGACGCAGCTTGGGCTGCTTCTTGACCTTGGCCGGTTCGTAGGTCCAGATCTTCTTGCCGGTCTGCAGGTCGATGGCATGCACGCCACCGTAGATGGCGGCCGCGTAGACGCGACCATCGGCGACCACCGGGCCCTGACGGACGCCGATGCGCTTCTCACCCTTGCCGACGTTGGCCGTCCAGATCCTGTCGACCTTCGCGGTGGCATCGAACTTCACCAGCTCGGCCGGTTCCAGTGCCTTCTTGGCCGCGGCATCTTTGCCGGCGAACCAGCCCTTCATCGTGCTGCAGCCGGTCAGGGCCATGCCCAACAGGGCAACCGTGGCAACGCGCTTGATCATGACCATCTGATTCATTACACCGACTCCGCAGGATCGGTGACGGTGCCACCGGCATCCGTCAACTTGGTTTCCAGCAGGCGCCGCTGGGGCGCTGCCACGTCCAGCGTCTTGAGCGCCTTCTCATACTGCTCGCGGGCGGCATCACGCTTGCCCTGCGCCATCAGTGCATCGCCATGGATTTCCAGGCTGGCGCTGTCGGTCGCGGTACCGAGCTGCTTGATCGCATCTTCGGTCTTGCCGGTGGCCACCAGCAGGCGCGCAACGCGCTGCTCGATCACCGGCTTGAATTCGGGGTCGGCCTTGATCGCGCGCAGGGTCGCCAGCGCGTCTTCGTTCTTGCCGGCATCAACCTGGGCCTTGGCCAGCTGCAGGGCAGCCAGATCGGCGTAGATGTTGGCCTTGCCGCTTTCCAGGTCCTTCACACCCTTGGCGGCCTGCTCCAGATCCTTTTCTTCCAGGCTCTTAAGGACGATCTGGTACTGGACGTTGGCGCCAGCCAGGCTGTTGCTGTGCCGGGTCTGCCACTCTTTCCAGCCCCAGATGCCACCGATCGCGATGGCTACGCCAGCGAGGATGCTGACACCGTTCTTCCGCAGCCAGCCGCGGACGCGTTCACTTTGTTCGTGCTCGTCGAGCAGGTCGTCGATCGCCATGCGTACTCTCGCCCCGCCCATGAGGAGGAGCTATTTGAATTGGATTGGGGAAACGCGGTTCAGTGCGAAACTGGGACCACGGAGCCGTCAGAGGATACCGTAAAGCGTGCCACGTTGGCTCGCTGGTACGGCGAAAGGTCGACGATAGTGCCGGCCTGCTGAACCTCGACCGCCGATGCATTGCCCAGCACCATGCGGGCTACCTGGCCTGGCGCGAAGCTGCGGGTCTCGCCCGACTTGATCAGGGCCTTTTCGACGGTGGTGCCGTCGGGCCCGGAAATATCCACCCAGCTGTCGCCTTTGAACTGCAGGCTCAGTGCGCCAGCCGGCGCTGCCGGCGCGGCGGCCGGACGCGGGACCGGGGTCAGCGACGCCAGGTAAGGCGACGCCGGGGCCGACGGCTTGGCCGTCTCGGCCGTGGCCGGTGCAGCCGCCTGCGGGGCGTCACCGCCGGCCACCGGGACCGCCGCCGGGATCACATCCAGCGACGCGGTGTTCGGGGTGGTGGCGGTGCCATCGAAATGACCCCGGGTGGCGAACCAGACCGGCACGGCCAGCACCGCGGTGATGCCGACATACAGGACGCGACGGCCCAGGCTCTCGGCAATGCGGCGGGCGCGCGGGGTATGGGTATGGCTGACCAGCTGTGGCGGCACGATCGGCCCGATATGGGCCTGCTCGAGGATGTCGTCGATGTCCACCTTCAGCAGGCGGGCATAACTGCGCAGCTGGCCACGGACGAAGACCGGCGCGCCAAGGCGCTGCCACTGCTCTTCTTCAAGGGACTTCACTACCTGGACCGGCATGCGCAGCTGCTGCCCCACGGCCTCCAGGGTCAGTCCGGCCGCTTCCCGGGCCTGGCGAAGACGAGCTCCGCAACCGGCCGCAGTATCAAAAGCGTTCACAGTCTGGTCATCAATCACAATGCTTCAACCCCGGGGATTAGGTGCCGCATCCTGCGGAAATTCGTCATGAATTCGCTGCAGATAGCGACCGGATGCCACGCTGTCGCCAAGCCGCGCCTCGATTTGAGAGGCAAGTTGTAACACGGAACGTGTGGCCGGTGCAGCCGTCAAACGCCGTTGCGAAAAGGCGCGGGCCTCGAAATAACGCCCTTCGGCGTACTCATTGCGGGCCATCGACTCCAGCGCGTAGGCATTGACGGGATCTATCTCAAGCGCCCGCCGGAGGTCCCGGACCGCCCGCGCGGGCTGGCCTGCGTCCAGTGCACAGCCGCCGGCATTGGCCAGGGCGGAGGCCGGGGTGGTATAGCCCGGGGCCTGCAGCGCCCGGTCGAACCAGGCCAGCGACTCGGCCGGCTGGCCATGAGCACATAGCCAGGCACCATAATTGTTGAGAACGTCGCCGCGCTCGGGGCCCAGCTCGGCCGCCTTGCCGTACAGGCGCCCGGCTTCGGCCTCATTGCCGCGCTGGGTGGCAATCGCCGCCAGCAGCATGTAGGCCTCGGGGCGGCGCGCATCGATCTTCATCGCGGCCCGCACCCGCTTCTCGGCGGCATCCGGGGCGCCCGCGCGCAGCGATTCGCCAGCCAGGACCATCTGGTCCTGGTAGTTCACCCGCTTGCGGATCTCGGGGTTGTCGCGGGCCTCGTAGGTCGGCGCGACCTCGAGTGGACCGGACGGCGGCTTGATCCCCTGCTGTTTGCCACAGCCGGCCAATGCCAGCGCGAAGAAAACAACGGCTGGCAATCGGCGATCAGGCAGCGGCATCCCGGTTTTTCCCGTCCTGCAGCGTTTTGTTGAACTCGGCCTGGCGGCGCGTACGGTCCATCACCTGGCCCTTGAGCTGGCCACAGGCGGCATCGATATCGTCGCCACGGGTACGCCGCACCATCGTCAGCACCTGCGAATCGAGCAGGATCTTCTGGAAGGCGCGGATTTCGGTTTCGCCGGAACGCTCGTAACGCGTGCCCGGGAACGGATTGAAGGGGATCAGGTTGACCTTGCCCGAGTTCGAGGCCTGCACGGCGTTGTCGAACTGGCGCATCAGCCGCGCCAGCTGGCGGGCGTGCTCGGGCTGGTCATTGATGCCCTTCATCAGGGTGTATTCGAAGGTGACCGATTCGCGGCGCTTGTTGGCGCGCAGGTAACGTGCGCACGAGGCCATCAGTTCGACGATCGGGTACTTCTTGTTGAGCGGGACCAGGGTCTCGCGCAGTGCGTCGTTGGGCGCATGCAGCGACACCGCCAGCGACACGTCGCTCTCGGTGGACAGGCGGTCGATCTGCGGCACCAGGCCGGAGGTGGACAGCGTCACGCGCTTGTTGGCCAGGCCGTAGCCCAGATCGTCGCGCATCACGCTCATGGCGCGCACGACGTTGTCGAAATTCATCAACGGCTCGCCCATGCCCATCATCACCACGTTGGTGAGACGACGCTGCTTGTGCGGGATGTTGCCCAGATGGCGCGCGGCGACCCACACCTGGCCGATGATCTCGGCGGTGGACAGGTTGCGGTTGAAGCCCTGGGTAGCGGTCGAACAGAACGTGCAGTTCAGCGCGCAGCCGACCTGTGAAGACACGCACAGCGTGCCGCGGTTCTTGTCCGGGATGTAGACGGCCTCGATGGCGTTCTTGCCATCGGTGCCCATCGCCAGCAGCCACTTGTGGGTGCCGTCGGCGGAGGGCTTGTCGAACACGATGTTCGGAACCAGCACCTCGGCATGCTGCTTGAGCTTGGCACGCAGCGCCTTGCCGAGGTCGGTCATTTCATCGAAATCGGTGACGTAGTGATGGTGGATCCACTTCATCACCTGATGGGCACGGTAGCGCGCTTCGCCGAGTGTCTCGGCGAAGAAGCGCTCCAGACCCTCGCGATCGAGGTCGAGCAGGTTCTGCTTGGCCACAGCCGGGCCCGGAACGAGCACGGATGGGATGGCGGTTGGCTGTACGACCTCGTTCACGGCATCACTCTCAGCGCGAGACGACTTCAGTCGCGGCGAAGAAATAAGCGATTTCGATCGCGGCATTCTCAACCGAGTCCGAGCCGTGGGCGGCATTGGCATCGATGGATTCAGCGAAGTCGGCGCGGATGGTGCCTGCGGCGGCTTCCTTCGGGTTGGTGGCGCCCAGCAGGTCGCGGTGGGCCAGCACGGCGTTCTCGCCTTCCAGCGCCTGGATCATCACCGGGCCGGAGATCATGAACTCGACCAGCGCGTTGAAGAACGGACGCTCGCGGTGCACGGCGTAGAAGCCTTCGGCTTCACGGCGCGACAGCTGCTTGTACTTGGCGGCGACGACCTTCAGGCCGGCCTTTTCGAAGCGGGCGTAGATTTCACCGATGACGTTCTTGGCGACGGCGTCCGGCTTGATGATGGAAAGGGTGCGCTCCAGCGCCATGGGAATACTCCGTTGGGCGGGCCACTTGATCGGCCCGAGGTTAACATGAAAAAAACCCGCGTCAAAACGCGGGCTTAGCCTGATATACGTGCGCCAATTCTACCGTGTCCTCCCCATCTCCGGTAGTGCCACGCCATGCGTGGCAGGACTGCACCCACTGGGGTAGCTCACCCCCGTTCAGGCAATGACGACGTTGCCAGCCATGGACAGGCGCGGCAACGCGCAGATGAACGAATGCCCCTTCCTGCTGCGCCGCACAATGCGGACGCGCAGCCACGGGTCTAATATCAAACAATCGTTTGATTGAACTGCCCTGCCCCCATGGCCAAACCTGCCCACTTCTCCACCAAGGACCGCATTCTCGGCGCCGCCGAGGAACTGTTCGCCCTGCACGGGTTCGCGGGCACCTCGCTGCGCCAGGTCACCAGCCAGGCCGATGTGAACATCGCCGCGGTCAACTATCACTTCGGGTCCAAGGAGAACCTGGTCAACGAGGTGTTCCGCCGCCGCATGGATGAAATGACCTCGGCCCGGCTGAGCCAGCTGGACAGCGCCCGCCGCGAGCACCCCGGTGAACTGCGCCCGGTGCTGGCCGCCTTCGTGGAGCCGGCCCTGGCCATGGCCCAGGACCGCCAGACCGGCGGCGCCTTCGTGCGCGTCATCGCCCGCGCTTACGCGGAGAAGAACGACAACCTGCGCAAGTTCCTTTCCGACCACTACGGCCACGTCCTGCGCGACTTCGGCAAGGCGATCTCCGCCTGCGTGCCGGAGCTCAGCAAGGAGGAGCTGTACTGGCGCCTGGATTTCCTCGCCGGCTCGCTGACCTATGCCATGGCCGACTTCGGCCTGATCAAGCGACCCGCCGGTGTCACCGAAGCGGCGCATCGTGCCCATGCCGCCCAGGAACTGATTCATTTCGCCGAAGCCGGATTCCGCGCCAGCGCGGCCTCGAGCGCTTCGACGTCCTCCCTTTCCACCCCGTAGAGCCGGGCGCTGACCGGCTTCCAGACAACAAAGGCTTATCGACATGTCCAATTCCCTGCTAGTCCGCCGTGCCGCCGTGCTGGGTGCCGGTGTCATGGGCGCCCAGATCGCCGCCCACCTGACCAACGCCGGCGTCGACACGGTGCTGTTCGACCTGCCCGCCAAGGAAGGTCCGGCTGATGGCATCGTGCTCAAGGCGATTGCCAACCTGGGCAAGCTCAGCCCTGCCCCGCTTGCCAGCAAGTCCTACGCCGAGGCGATCACGCCGGCCAACTATGAGACCGGCCTGGAGCAGTTGAAGGACTGCGACCTGATCATCGAAGCCATCGCCGAACGCATGGACTGGAAGCAGGACCTGTACAAGAAGATCGCCCCGTTCGTGGCCGATCATGCGGTGCTGGCCTCCAACACCTCGGGCCTGGGTATCAACAAGCTGGCCGACGTGCTGCCCGAGCAGCTGCGCCACCGCTTCTGCGGCGTGCATTTCTTCAACCCGCCGCGCTACATGCACCTGGCCGAGCTGATCCCGGCCACCACCACCGACGCGGCCGTGCTGGAAGGCCTGGAAGCGTTCCTGGTCACCACCCTGGGCAAGGGCGTGGTGTATGCCAAGGACACCCCGAACTTCATCGGCAACCGCATCGGCGTGTTCTCGATCCTGTCCACCATCCACCACACGCAGGAATTCGGCCTGGGCTTCGATGAAGTGGACGGCCTGACCGGCCCGCTGGTCGGCCGCCCGAAGTCGGCGACCTACCGCACCTCCGACGTGGTCGGCCTGGACACCATGGCGCACGTGATCAAGACCATGGGCGACACCCTGCCCAACGATCCGTGGCATGACTTCTTCAAGTCGCCGAAGTGGCTGGACGCGCTGATCGCCAAGGGCGCGCTGGGCCAGAAGACCGGTGCCGGCATCTTCCGCAAGGTCGGCAAGGACATCGTGGTGCTGGATCTGGAGAAGCAGGACTACCGTCCGGCCGACCGCACCGCCGCACCGGAAGTGGTGGAGATCCTGAAGATCAAGAACCCGGCCGAGAAGTTCGCCAAGCTGCGCGAGAGCCAGCACCCGCAGGCGCAGTTCCTGTGGGCGACCTTCCGCGATCTGTTCCACTACAGCGCCTACCACCTGGCCGACATCGCCGAGACCGCTCGCGACGTGGACCTGGCCATCCGCTGGGGCTACGGCTGGTCGCTGGGCCCGTTCGAAACCTGGCAGGCCGCCGGCTGGAAGCAGGTCGCACAGTGGATCGCCGACGACATCGTCGCTGGCAAGAGCATGAGCAATGCGCCGCTGCCGGATTGGGTGTTCGATGGCCGCGACGGCGTGCACGCCGCCGAGGGCAGCTACAGCCCGTCGCGCAATGCCAAGCTGCCGCGCTCGGCCCTGCCGGTGTACCAGCGCCAGCGCTTCCCGGATCCGCTGCTGGGCGAGAACTTCAGCCCGGGCGAAACCGTGTTTGAAAACGACGGCGTGCGCATGTGGCACGACGGTGACGGCATCGCGGTGGTCAGCTTCAAGACCAAGATGAACACCGTGTCCGACCACGTGCTCAACGGCCTGCAGGAAGCGATCAAGCGCGCCGAGCAGGACTACAAGGGCCTGGTGATCTGGCAGCAGAAGGAACCCTTCTCCGCCGGTGCCGATCTGGCCGGCGCGCTCGGCCTGCTGCAGGCCGGCAAGGTCGACCAGTTCGAAGAGATGGTGCACAACTTCCAGCGCACCAGCCAGGCGATCAAGTATTCGCTGGTGCCGGTGGTGACCGCGGTGCGCGGCCTGGCCCTGGGCGGTGGCTGCGAGTTCCAGATGCACAGCGCCAAGAGCGTGGCCGCGCTGGAAAGCTACATCGGTCTGGTCGAGGCCGGCGTCGGCCTGCTGCCGGCCGGTGGCGGCCTGAAGGAACTGGCCGTGCGCGCCTCGCAGGCGGCCGGTCCGGGCGGTGATGTGTTCGCCGAGCTGAAGAAGACCTTTGAAACCGTCGCGATGGCCAAGGTTTCCAATTCCGCGGTCAACGCCAAGGAACTGGGCCTGATGCGCGCCACCGACAAGGTCGTGTTCAACAGCTTCGAGACGTTGCACATCGCCAAGGCCGAAGTGCTGGCGCTGGCCGAAGGCGGCTACCGCCCGCCGATGCCGGCCCGCCGCATCCAGGTCGCCGGCGACGTGGGCATCGCTACGTTCAAGATGATGCTGGTCAACATGCTGGAAGGCCGCTTCATCAGCCCGTACGACTACGAGATCGCCGTGCGCATCGCCACCGTGCTGTGCGGTGGCGAAGTGGATCGCGGCACGCTGGTGGACGAAGAATGGCTGCTGACCCTGGAGCGCAAGCACTTCGTCGAACTGGCCCAGCAGGAAAAGACCCAGGCCCGCATCGCGCACATGCTCAAGACCGGCAAGCCGCTGCGGAACTGACGGAAGACATCGGTAGTGCCGGCCGCTGGCCGGCAACCTCTTCCAACCCCTATTCAAGAGATCACTGCAATGACCAAGCAAATCCAGGACGCCTACATCGTCGCCGCCACCCGCACCCCGGTGGGCAAGGCGCCCAAGGGCGTGTTCCGCAATACCCGCCCCGACGACATGCTGGCCCACGTGCTCCGCTCCGTGGTCGCGCAGGCGCCGGGCGTGGACGTCAACCGCATCGATGACGCGATCATCGGCTGCGCGATGCCCGAAGCCGAGCAGGGCATGAACGTGGCACGCATCGGCGTGCTGCTGGCCGGCCTGCCGGACACCATCGCCGCACAGACCGTCAACCGCTTCTGCTCCTCGGGCCTGCAGGCCGTGGCCATGGCTGCCGACCAGATCCGCCTCGGCAATTCGGACCTGATGCTGGCCGGTGGCACCGAGTCGATGTCGATGGTGCCGATGATGGGCAACAAGATCGCGATGGCCCCGAGCGTGTTCGACAATGACCACGTCGCCATCGCCTACGGCATGGGCATCACCGCCGAGAAGGTCGCCGAAGAATGGAAGGTCTCGCGTGAGGACCAGGACGCCTTTGCGCTGGCCTCGCACCAGAAGGCCATCGCCGCGATCCAGAACGGCGAGTTCAAGGACGAGATCAGCCCTTACGACGTGCGCACCCGCCAGCCGGACCTGGCCGACGGCCGCCGCATCATCACCCGCGACAAGATCGTGGATACCGACGAAGGCCCGCGCCTGGATTCGTCCGCCGAAGGCCTGGCCAAGCTGCGCCCGGTGTTCCGCAACGGCCAGTTCGGCGGCACGGTCACCGCCGGCAACTCCTCGCAGATGAGCGACGGCGCCGGCGCGGTGCTGCTGGCCTCCGAGCAGGCGATCAAGGACTACGGCCTGACCCCGCTGGCCCGCTTCGTCAGCTTCTCGGTGGCCGGCGTGCGCCCGGAAGTGATGGGCATCGGCCCGATCGCCGCGATCCCGAAGGCACTCAAGCAGGCTGGCCTCACCCAGGACCAGCTGGACTGGATCGAGCTCAACGAAGCCTTTGCGGCACAGTCGCTGGCCGTCATCCGCGATTGTGGCCTGGACCCGTCCAAGGTCAACCCGCTGGGCGGCGCGATCGCCCTGGGCCATCCACTGGGCGCGACCGGTG
Source organism: Stenotrophomonas sp. LM091 (assembly GCF_001806305.1). NCBI lineage: Bacteria > Pseudomonadati > Pseudomonadota > Gammaproteobacteria > Lysobacterales > Lysobacteraceae > Stenotrophomonas > Stenotrophomonas sp. LM091. Next base: position 3,944,926 of record NZ_CP017483.1, on the reverse strand, counting down.
CGATCCGTACCGCCACCCTGCTGCACGGCCTGCGCCGTCGCCAGCAGAAGTACGGCATGGTGACCATGTGCATCGGCACCGGCATGGGTGCGGCGGGCATCTTCGAATCGCTGTAAGGATTGATCGGTGCCGGCCTGCGGGTCGGCACCGAGACAATGGGTATGACCGGCGTGACCGGTGGCAACATTGCAACGGGTCGCCACCAACCGACCATTGGTCGCTAGGCGGGAAACGAAAAGGGCAGCCTCGCGGCTGCCCTTTTCTGTTGTATCGGGAGCCGGCCAGCGGCCGGCACTACCGTTGGCTCGTTCTCAGCCCTCTGCCAGCATCTTCTGCAGCACTTCGCGTGCCGGGCCGGCCAGCTTCTCGTTGTCGAGGGCGAAGCGGATCGTGGCTTCGACCAGACCCAGGTGGGTACCGCAGTCAAAGCGGCGGCCCTCGAAACGGTACGCGTCGACGCGCTCGCTCTTGAGCAGCTCGGCGATGGCGTCGGTCAGCTGGATCTCGCCACCTGCACCGGTCCCGGTCGCTTCGAGCAGCTCGAAGATCTTCGGGCTCAGCACGTAACGGCCGACCACGGCCAGGTCGCTCGGGGCGTCCTCGGGCTTGGGCTTTTCAACGATGGCGCTGATCTTGCCCTGGCGGCCGTCGAAGGCCTCGGTGGCCACGATGCCGTAGCTGCCGGTCTTGTCATGCGGCACGTCTTCAACGGCAATGATGCTGGCGCCGCTGGCTTCGTTGGCGTCGGCCATCTGCTTGAGCGCACCGTTGCCACGGTTCCAGATCAGATCGTCGGGCAGCAGCACCGCGAACGGCTCGTCGCCCACGATCGCCTTGGCACACAGCACCGCATGGCCCAGGCCCAGCGCTTCGGCCTGGGTCACGAACACGGCGCGCACGCCATTGGGCAGCACATGGCGAACCAATTCGAGCTGCTCCTGCTTGCCGGCGCGCTCGAGTTTCTGCTCAAGCTCGTAGGCCTTGTCGAAATAATCCGCGACCGCATGCTTGTAACGGTTGGTGATGAAGATCAGCGTGTCACAGCCCGCCTCGATCGCCTCATCCACGGCATATTGGATCAACGGCCGATCAATGATCGGCAGCATTTCCTTCGGAACGGTTTTGGTGGCCGGCAGGAATCGCGTTCCCAACCCTGCGACAGGAAATACCGCCTTACGAATACGCTTGCTCATCAGAACCTAGTGGCCTCACGCGCCGGAAAGGCGAGCACTTTAGCAGAGCTGACGTGATCGTCCTGTTGCAAAGGAGAAAATTCGGGCATGGTCGCAAACAGAATGCTGTTGATCGCATCAGTATCGTAGCTGGCAATCGCCTCGCGCAGTTTCGGCACATTGGCCAATACCTGCTCACGCGCGAACGTGCGCACGCCTGCCTCGAGAATCTTCGGATGCGCAGTCGGACGATAATCTTCGTCGGAATAGAACAGCGTTTCGTGCAGTTTCTCGCCCGGCCGCAGGCCCGTATAGACGATGGCGATGTCCTTGTAGGGCTGCTTGCCGGCCAGGCGGATCATCTGCTCGGCCAGCACGCGGATCGGCACCGGCTCGCCCATGTCCAGCGTATAGATCGCCCCGTGCGAGGCCGACGCGGCCGCCTGCAGGATCAGCTGGCAGGCCTCGGGAATGGTCATGAAGTAACGGGTGACTTCCGGGTCGGTCACGGTGACCGGACCGCCCTTGAGGATCTGCTCGCGGAACACCGGCACCACGCTGCCGGCCGAGGCCAGCACGTTGCCGAAGCGCACGGTCACGAAACGGGTGTGGCTGGTCTTCTGGTCCAGGCTCTGGCAGATCATCTCCGCGTAGCGCTTGCTGGCACCCAGCGCGTTGACCGGATCGACCGCCTTGTCGGTGGAGATGAAGACGAAATGCTCGATGCGCGCTTCGACGCAGGCGCGCGCCACCGTTTCGGTGGAGAGGATGTTGTTGCGCACCGCTTCGCGCAGCTGGCGCTCCAGCACCGGCACCTGCTTGTAGGCGGCGGCATGGAAGACCGAGTCCACCCGCGACAGCGACAGCGCATGGCGGATCACCGCGGGGTCACCGCAGTCGCCCAGCACCGCTTCCACCACCAGATCCGGGAAGCTGCGCTGCAGCTCGGCTTCGATGGTCAGCAGAAGCAGTTCACTCATCTCCACCAGGACGATGCGCCCTGCCCCGTGGCGCGCGCACTGGCGGCACAGCTCTGAACCGATCGAGCCGCCCGCGCCGGTGACCAGCACAGTGCGCCCACCCAGCCAGCCGCGGATCAGCGCCCAGTCCGGCAGGATCGGCTTGCGGCCGAGCAGGTCCTCGATCGCCACTTCCTTGAGCTCACCCGGCAAGGAATGGCCCAGCAGGATGTCGTTGAGCTTGGGCACCATCCGGAACGGCACGCCGGTGCTTTCGCAGATGGCCACCACCCGCTGCATGCCCACGGCATCCAGCGACGGGATGGCGATCACCAGCAGCTTGGCGGCGGTCTCGCGGACCACGGCCGGGGCATCTTCCAGGGTGCCCAGGATCGGCAGGCCCTGCAGCTTGGCGCCCTGCAGATGCGGGGCGTCGTCGAGCAGGCCGACCGGCTCGAAATCACCGGAGCGGCGCAGGTCGCGGACCAGGGCCTCGGCCGCCTGGCCGGCACCCAGGATCAGCACACGGCGCGCGGTGACGTCGGACTGCAGCGCCTGATAGTCCTTCCATGCGCGGTACAGCAGGCGGGGCGCGCCCAGCAGCGCCGACAGCGCGAACGGGTAGATGACCAGCACGGACATCGGCACGCCTTCAAAGCGCTTGTACGCCAGGGCGACCACGATGGCGAGCAGGCCGATGAAGCTGGCTTTGAAAATGTTGAGCAGATCGGCAACGCTGGCAAAGCGCCACAGGCCGCGGTACAGACCCACCCGCCAGAACACCACTGCCTGGATGACCAGCACCAGCGAGGTGTCGATGTTCCAGAGCGGCAACGCCGGCGCGTCGGCCAGCATCGAGTAGCGTCCGGCATGCAGCAGCTGCCAGCACGCCCAGACCATGAACAGGTCGTGGGCCACGATGGCCGCGCGCGGCATCAAGCCGGTAAGTCGGTCCTGCCAAGGCGTCATAAACAACGTATTCCTTCTAGTTGCGCATTCCCTTGCGCAGGAGCAGCCAAAGGCCGTACGCGAAGATCAACCACGCGATGGCCACGGCAGCCTCCCACCTCGGCTGCAAATTCGTGCATGCATTAAACACTGCCGCACTGAATATTCCAAAAACAAGATACACCCCGGTGACGAAAGTGTGGCTTGCACCACTTTTCACCGCGCGCTGATAGAGATGCTGCGTGTGGGGTTCCATCCAGCGCTGTCCGGACAGGATGCGCGAAAGCAATGTGAAGCCTGCGTCCACAAGAAAGGCCGAAAGCGGCACCAGCAACAGCAACCAATGGATATCGGTGTGCACACTGGCCAGGCAGACCAGCGCCGCGATGGCATAGCCCAGCGCCCCGCTGCCGACATCGCCCATGAAGATGCGTGCCCGTGGGTAGTTGAACGGCAGGAACCCCAGGCAGGCCAGCCCCAGCACCACACCGGCCAGGCCGTAGGGCGGCGGCAGCACCAGCGCAAAGGCAAGACCGGCCAGGATCGCCTGGGTGGTGGCGATGCCGTTGATCCCATCCATGAAGTTCCAGATGTTGATCAGCGAGGTGGCGAACAACAGGGCCAGCAGCGCCTGCCAGGGATTGCCGCTGGCATGCCAGACCAGCCCAGCCAGCAGCGCGGACGCCAGCACATGGACCAGCAGGCGGCGGACCGCCGGCAGCGGCCGATGGTCGTCCCACCAGCCGATCCCGGCCACCAGTACCAGGCCGAGCGCGAACACCGCCAGCGAGATTCCGGCCTTGGGCCAGATCACGGCGGCGACCGCGCAGGCCAGCAGCAGGGTCAGGACGATCGCGATACCACCGCCGCGAGGCGTCGCCACCCCATGGCTGCGGCGCTCGCCCGGCTGATCCAACAGGTTGCGACGGAGCGCGTACGCACGTGCGGCCCAGGTCAGGCCCGCCGAGACCGCCAGCACCGCCAGCAGCCCTGCCATCCAGCCCACCATCATGGTTCAGAGCACCGCGTAGTTGAGCAGCGGCTTGACGGTGCCCCATTCCTTGCAGCTCGGGCACTGCCAGTGATGCGTGCGCGCGCCGAAGCCACAGCGGGTGCAGCGGTAGGCCGGGTTGCGCACCAGCAACTGGTCGGTGATGTGCTTGAGATCGTGCAGGGTGGCGGTGGAATCCGCGCCCTCGGCCAGGGTCAGGTCGATCAGCGCCGACTCGCCACGCACCGAGGGGCGGTCCTTGAGCTGGCGGCCGAGATAGGCGCGCGCGGGGGCGACACCCTCCTGCTCTTCCATCAGCTGGGTCAGCGCCAGCACCGGGGCGATGCCGCGATAGTGCTCGGTCATCTCCGACAGGAACGCACGGGCACCACCGAGGTCACCGACCTTGCGGTAGTTCTGCATCAGCGCCTGCAGCACTTCGGGCAGGTACTCCGGATCATTGCGGGCGGCACGCTCGAAGGCGCGCACGGCGGCTTCGGCATTGCCCGCATCGTTCTCCAGGCGCCCTTCGATGATGCCGGCACGGACCGACATCGCATCGGCCTGGTAGGCGCGTGCGATCGCAGCGCGCGCTTCGTCGATCTTGCCGGCACCACGGTAGCGCTCGGCCAGTTCGCATTCGAACTGCCCGATCAGCTTGCCCATCGGCTCGCCGGTGACTTCTTCGAAACGGCTGGCGTTGTCGATCGCCTTTTCCCAGTCGCGTTCGGCCTGGTAGATGCCGATCAGGTGCTTGAGTGCCTGTGGGGCGCGCTGGTCGATCTGGGCCAGTTCGGTGAACACCGTTTCAGCACGATCGAGCAGGCCGGACTTCATGTAGTCCTCGCCCAGGGCCAGCAAGGCCTGGACGCGCTGCTGATCGCTGAGATCGGCGCGGTTCACCAGGCCCTGGTGCAGGCGGATCGCACGATCGACCTCGCCACGGCGGCGGAACAGATGGCCCAGCGCGACCTGGGTCTCGAAGGTTTCCTTGTCCAGCTCGGCGATGTGCAGGAACAGCTCGATCGCCTTGTCCGGCTGCTCGTTGAGCAGATAGTTCAGGCCGCGGAAGTACGTGCTGGACAGATGGCTGACCTGATTGTCGCCATGGCGCTGACCGCCACGACGCCCGATCACCCAGCCCGACAACGCGGCCAGGGGCAGGAACAGGAAAAACCAGAACCACTCGGAGACAAATTCCATCGGCGCTCAGCGTCCGTCGAATGTAGAAGAAGAAGGGGGTGCCACGACCACAGCAGGCGCGGCCTTCTGCGCACGGCGCAGTTTGGCGTACAGCGGGATCACCATGCTGGCGAGCACGAGGCCGCCGCCGATGAGCGCACCGGACAACAAGGCGATGATGATCGCCACGCCGGTGGTGGAATTGATCTGGGTAAAGCCCAGGCTGATGATGATCGGCTGCGAGTTGAGCGCACCGATGATGAGACCCACCACCAGAACCGCCAGCAGGATCAGCAGACGTACGACGTTCATGCAGCAGCTCCAGTTCCGTAGGGCTCAAGAGTAGCGGACTAACACTCCGCTCTACCAGCCGACTCCATGGAAATCATGCATCCGCCCCGTGGCGGATGACCCGTCAGGCAGGATCGCTTTCCAGCGGCACCACGGCGCTGACGCGCTCACGCAGTTCCTTGCCCGGCTTGAAGTGCGGGACATGCTTGCCCGGCAATGCGACCGATTCCCCGGTCTTGGGATTGCGCCCCAGCCGTGCCGGCCGGTAGTGCAACGAAAAACTGCCGAACCCGCGGATCTCGATGCGATCCCCGCCGGCCAGCGCCCCACCCATCATTTCCAGCAACGACTTCACCGCCAGATCGACATCGTCCGACTTCAAATGCGCCTGTCGGCGCGCCAGGATTTCGATCAGCTCGGATTTGGTCATTACGGGCTCTTGGGGAGGAACTCAGACCCTGAAACGGCCCGGACTGATGTCCGGGCCGTCCAGGAAAGTACGACAGCGACAGACCGATTACTCGGACTTGTTGCCGTTCAGCTGTGCACGCAGCAGCGCGCCGAGCTGGGTGGTGCCGCTGGAAGCCGAAGAGGACTGGTATTCCTCCAGCACTTCGCGCATTTCCGCGTCATCCTTGGCCTTGATCGACAGCTGCAGGGTACGACCCTTGCGATCCATGCCCACGAACTTGGCTTCCACCTTGTCGCCGACCTTCAGGAACTGGGTCGCGTCGTCCACGCGCTCGTTCGCAACATCGCGAGCGGCCACGTAGCCTTCGATGCCGTCAGCCAGTTCGATGGTAGCGCCCTTGGCGTCCACTTCCTTGACCACGCCTTCGACCTTGGAACCCTTCGGGTTGGCAGCCATGTACTGGCCGAACGGATCCTGCTCCAGCTGCTTGACGCCCAGGCTGATGCGCTCGCGCTCCGGATCGACGGCCAGGACGACGGCGTCCAGGTTGTCGCCCTTCTTGAAGTTGCGGACCACGTCTTCGCCGGTGGTGTTCCAGCTGATGTCGGACAGGTGCACCAGGCCATCGATACCGCCGTCCAGGCCGATGAAGATGCCGAAGTCGGTGATCGACTTGATCTGGCCCGACACCTTGTCGCCCTTCTTGTGGATGGCAGCGAAGGTTTCCCACGGATTGGCGGCAACCTGCTTCATGCCCAGCGAGATGCGGCGACGCTCCTCGTCGACGTCCAGGACCATGACTTCAACTTCGTCACCGACCTGCACAACCTTGGACGGGTTGACGTTCTTGTTGGTCCAATCCATTTCGGACACGTGCACCAGACCTTCGACGCCCGGCTCGATCTCGACGAATGCGCCGTAATCGGTGACGTTGGAGACCTTGCCGAAGACGCGGCTGTTGGCCGGGTAACGACGGGCGATGTTGTCCCACGGATCCTCGCCCAGCTGCTTCAGACCCAGCGAAACGCGGTTGCGCTCGCGGTCGAACTTCAGCACGCGCACGTCCAGCTCGTCGCCGACGTTCACGACTTCGGACGGATGGCGCACGCGCTTCCAGGCCATGTCGGTGATGTGCAGCAGGCCGTCGATACCGCCCAGGTCCACGAACGCGCCGTAATCGGTCAGGTTCTTGACGACACCCTTCAGGATCGCGCCTTCCTGCAGCTTGTCCATCAGCTGCTCGCGCTCTTCCGAATGCTCGCTTTCGACGACTGCACGACGGGACACAACGACGTTGTTACGCTTGCGGTCCAGCTTGATGAGCTTGAATTCCAGCTCCTTGCCTTCCAGGTAGGCCGGGTCGCGCACGGGGCGCACATCCACCAGCGAACCGGGCAGGAACGCGCGGACATCCTTGATGTCCACGGTGAAACCACCCTTGACCTTGCCGCTGATGCGGCCGGTGATGGTTTCGTTCTTTTCCAACGCTTCTTCCAGCTCGTCCCACACCATCGCGCGCTTGGCTTTCTCACGCGACAGAACGGTTTCACCGAAGCCGTTCTCGATGGAATCGAGGGCAACCTTGACGACGTCGCCTTCAGCGACATCGATCTCGCCAGCGTCGTTACGGAACTGTTCGATCGGCACGATGCCTTCGGACTTCAGGCCGGCGTTGATCACCACGACATCGCCGCGGACTTCAACAACGACACCGCTGACGATCGAGCCCGGCTTCAGCTTGGCCAGATTGGCCTGACTGGCTTCGAACAGCTCTGCAAATGATTCGGTCATTAGATTTACTCTGTTGGACACATGGGCATTGGCCCCCGAAGGAAACCGCTTGATGCCCGCCTGTTGGTCGACCCCGGTAACGCAGGTCGTGTGTTAAGTAGGAAAACCGCCACGCATCATTGCGGGACGGAGCTTTTGTTGCCTTGCGATGGTGCGACACCGTCGATGGACTGACGGCCCTCCTTTACAACGGATCAGGCACCCGAAACCGGAAGCAGATCCAATACCTTGGCAACGACGGCGTCGATGCCAATACCACTGGTGTCGATGACGACGGCATCGTCTGCCGGCTTCAGGGGCGCCACTGTGCGCTGTGCATCACGGGCGTCGCGGGCCATGATCTCGCGCAGGAGGTCGTCAAAGTTAACCGAAACACCCTTGTCTTTCAACTGCTTATGCCGCCGCTCGGCCCGCTCTTCGGCGCTGGCGGTCAAAAACACCTTGAATGGGGCGTCCGGGAAGATGACCGTGCCCATGTCCCGACCGTCGGCCACCAGCCCCGGCTCCATCCTGAATGCGCGCTGGCGCTCTTTCAGCGCCGCCCGGACCTCCGGGATGGCCGCGATGGCCGAGGCCAGGGCGCCGGTGGTCTCCAGGCGCAGCTCGTCGGTGGCGTCGGTCTCGTTGACCAGCACCCGCAGCCCGCCATCGGCCGATTCCACGAAGCGCACGTGGGTGTCGAAGGTGCAGCGGACCAGCGCCGAGGCGTCGGAGGTGTCGATATCAGCCCAGCTGGCGGCCACGCCCACCGCCCGGTACAGGGCGCCCGAATCCAGGTAATGCCAGCCCAACCGGCGTGCGACAATGCGGCTGACAGTGCCTTTGCCGGCCCCGGAGGGACCGTCGATGGTGAGCACGGAAGGAAGCTGATTCATGGGTTTCCCTGTAAAATTGACCGCCCATTCTAGCCCCTGCCCGGGGCCTCCCGAGACCTTTTTGGTGCAACCACTTGAAAGGATGGAAAAAAGCCCGGTAGAATGGCGGGCTTGAACGGGCGTCACCTGCCGATTGTCATCTGCATATCGCGGCCGCGCTCCAACCGAATCCAACGTTTACGCCGAGGTATGCAATGAAAGTCCTTTCTTCCCTGAAGTCGGCCAAGTCCCGTCACCGTGACTGCAAGGTCGTCCGTCGCCGCGGCAAGATCTTCGTGATCTGCAAGTCGAACCCGCGTTTCAAGGCTCGCCAGCGCTGAGCCGGCTGGCCTCACGGCCACCACCGGCCCCTCACCGGGCCGGGTGATGAACAAAAAGCCGCCTCCGGGCGGCTTTTTGCTGCCATTTTTGTTGTAATCGCCGGGTAGCCACGGCCGCCGGTGTCAGACCTGTCGCCGCGGGACCTTCCACCTTCTTGACCACTGGGGAGTAGATCGAGATGAAGCGTTACCTGACCACCCTGCCGTTGCTGGCCGTACTGGCCATCTCCAGCGCCCACGCCGACACCCTGCTGATCGACCGCAGCCGTGAAAAGCCCGCCATCGCCCTGCCCGTCCGCGGCCAGAGCATGCAGCAGGTCCAGGCGCAATTCGGCGACCCGGGCGAGCGCCTGGAACCGCGCGGCGGGCAGAAGCGCCAGTGGCCGACGATCAACCGCTGGGTCTACCCGCAGTTCACCGTCTACTTCGAAAAGCAGAAGGTGATCGACGTGGTCGCCAACCGCGCCGACGCCAACGAGATCGGGCCGAAACCGCCGATCCGCTGACCCCTTTCCCTTTGCCCGCCAGCCGGCGGGCCATCGCATCGAGATCATGAACGACACGCTCCGCTTTCCGGCCGAATGGGAATCCCAGTCCGCCATCCTGATCGCCTGGCCCCACGCCGACACCGACTGGGCCGACCGCCTGGGTGACGTCGAGGACACCTACATCGCGCTCGTCGCGGCCATCACCCGCTTCCAGCCGGTGGTGATCATCGTCGCCGACGACGACCTGGAGGCGTACGCCGATGCGCGCCTGCGCTCGAACCGGATCGATACCGACCGCGTGCGGTTCGTGACCGCCCAGTACGACGACACCTGGCTGCGCGATTCCGGCCCGATCACGCTCAAGCGCGCCGATGGCGGCTTCCGCCTGCTGGACTTCCGCTTCACCGGCTGGGGCGGCAAGTTCGACGCCAGCCTGGATGACCAGCTGGTCGGCGTGCTGCATGCCGCAGGCCTGTTCCACGATGCCGAGCTGCAGAGCATTCCGTTCGCCCTGGAAGGCGGCGGCATCGAGACCGACGGCGCCGGCACCCTGCTGACCACCTGGCAGTGCCTGCACGAGCGTCATCCCGAGCGCAGCCGCGAATCGCTCAGCGCCGACCTGGCCACCTGGCTGGCCCAGGGGCGTGTGCTGTGGCTGGACCATGGCTATCTGGAAGGCGACGACACCGACGCCCACATCGATACCCTGGCGCGCTTCGCCTCGACCGACAGCATCGTCTACCAGGCCTGCGATGACGCCAGCGATTCGCACTACGCCGAACTGCAGGCAATGGGCGCCGAACTGGCGGCGCTGCGTACCGCCGACGGCCAGCCGTATCGCCTGTTCCCGCTGCCGTGGGCGCAGCCGGTGATCGATGAAGGTCGCCGCCTGGCGGCGTCCTACGCGAACTATCTGATCCTCAATGGCGCGGTGTTGATGCCGGCCTACGGGGATGTTGCCGACGAGGCCGCGCGTGCGGTGCTGGCCCAGGCCTATCCGGACCGCGAGATCGTGCCGGTGCCGTGCCGTTCGCTGATCTGGCAGAACGGCAGCCTGCACTGCATCACGATGCAGCTGCCGGCGGGGTTGCTGGCCTGATCGACCAGTGAGCGCCTCGGCCTGGCGGGTCGGAGTGGGTCGGCAGCCGACGGAAGAGCGACAGCCCACGACCGATGGTTGTGGCCTGTCCGCCGATGTTCCGGTCATCCTGCAGAGCCGGCCAGCGGCCGGCACTACCCGACGCGTGGGTGTCAGCCATTTAGCAGCCAGCACGCTGCGTGCACCCATCCGCGATAAACTGCGTTTTTCCCCTTGCAGGACCGTCTCCGGATGAGCTCACGCCACACCCTTTCCGTCGCCCTGATCCAGGAGCGCAACCACGGCGATGCCGAGGCCAATCTGGCCGTCATCGAAGCGCGCGTGGCTGAAGCGGCCGCGCAGGGTGCCAAGCTGATCCTGCTGCAGGAACTGCACAACGGTGCGTACTTCTGCCAGCACGAGTCGGTCGATGAGTTCGATCTGGCCGAGCCGATCCCCGGCCCGAGCACCGAGCGCCTGGGCGCATTGGCCAGGAAGCACAGCGTGGTGATCGTCGGCTCGCTGTTCGAGCGGCGCGCGGCCGGGCTGTATCACAACACCGCCGTGGTCTTTGAAAAAGACGGCACGCTGCTGGGCAAGTACCGCAAGATGCACATCCCGGATGATCCGGGCTTCTACGAGAAGTTCTACTTCACCCCGGGCGATCTGGGCTTCACCCCGATCGACACGTCGGTGGGTCGCTTGGGCGTGCTCGTGTGCTGGGACCAGTGGTATCCGGAAGCGGCGCGCCTGATGGCGCTGGCCGGTGCCGAGCTGCTGCTCTACCCCACCGCGATCGGCTGGGACCCGGATGACCAGCGCGACGAACAGGGCCGCCAGCGCGATGCGTGGGTGCTCAGTCACCGCGGCCATGCCGTGGCCAACGGCGTGCCGGTGCTGAGCTGCAACCGCGTCGGCCATGAGGCGTCGCCGCTGGGCGCGTCGGGCATCCAGTTCTGGGGCAACAGCCATGTGCTCGGCCCGCAGGGTGAGTTCATCGCCGAAGCCGGTGGCGAGCCGACCGTCCTGGTCTGCGACGTGGACCTGCAGCGCAGCGAACACGTCCGCCGCATCTGGCCGTTCCTGCGTGATCGCCGCATCGATGCCTACGGCGATCTGCTCAAGCGCTACATCGACTGACCGACCAGGACACTCCACCGTGACCGTGCAGCTGCGCGACGCCACCGATGCCGATATCGCGGCCATCACCGCGATCTATGCGGTGGAAGTGACCGATTTCGTCAACACCTACGAGTACGAGATTCCGGAGGCGGCGGAAATGCGCCGCCGGATGCAGGACATCGTCGGCCGCGGTTTTCCCTACATCGTGGCCGAGGTCGATGGCCAGGTGGCCGGTTATGCCTACGCCAATACCTACCGCGGCCGGATCGCCTACCAGTGGACCGTGGAGAACTCGGTCTACGTGGATGCCGCCTTCCAGGGCCGCGGTGTCGGCACCGCGCTGATGCAGGGCCTGATCGATGCCTGCGTCGCGCGCGGCTACCGGCAGATGGTGGCCGTGATCGGCGAGCCGACCAACACCGCCTCCATCAAACTGCACGAGCGTTTCGGTTTCCATACCGTCGGCGTTTTCCGCGGCCTCGGCCGCAAGCATGGCCGCTGGCTGGATACCGTCCAGATGCAGCGCGCGCTCGGCGATGGTGCCGACAGCGCCCCTTCGAATGAATGATGCAATGACAGATACCCTGATCGAGGCCGGCGACACCCTGTTCGCCGGTCAACCCGTGCGCGTGGTCGAGCGCGATGGCGTGCGCTACACCCTGCTGGGCACCGCGCACGTCTCGCAGGCCAGCGTGGAAGCGGTGGAACGTGCAATTGAAAGTGGCCGCTTCGATGCGGTCGCGGTCGAACTGGACGCGCAGCGCCTGCAGGCCCTGACCAACCCGGACGCCCTGGCCAAGCTGGACCTGGTCGAGGTGATCCGCAAGGGGCGCGTCGCCCTGTTCGCGGCCAACCTCGCCCTGGCCGCCTACCAGCGCCGCCTGGCCGAGCAGCTGGAGATCGAGCCCGGCGCCGAACTCAAGCGCGCGGTAGTGATGGCCAACGAACGCAACCTGCCGGTGCACCTGATCGACCGCGAGGTCGGCCTGACCTTCAAGCGCGCCTCGCAGCGGCTGGGCTTCTTCGGCAAGATCAAACTGGTGATGGGCCTGGGCGCCGGCCTGTTCGCCTCCGAGGAAGTCGGCGAAGACGAGATCGAGAAGCTCAAGCAGGGCGACATGCTCGAAGCCAGCTTCGGCGAGTTCGCCAGCGAGAGCCCGGCCCTGTACGAAACCATCATCGGCGAGCGCGACCGCTACATGGCCACGCGCCTGCGCGAAGTGCATGACCCGGCCCAGCGCGAAGTGCTGGCGGTGGTCGGCGCCGGTCATCTGGCCGGTCTGGCCAGATACCTGGAAACCGACACCGATGCGCCGGGCCCGCTGCGCGAGTCGCTGGAAGACGTGCCGAAGAAGCGCAACATTCCGTGGATCACGCTGGCGATCCTGGCCATCGTGCTGACCGGCATCGGCGTGGGCTTCTACCGTGGTGGCCTGGGGGTCGGCAGTGAACTGCTGGCGGTCTGGGCGATGTATACCGGCGGCCTGGCCGGCCTGGGCTGCCTGTTGGCCGGCAGCCACCCGTTGAGCATCCTGACCGCGATCGTGGTGGCACCGTTCAAGCCGTTCCGCCTGAGCATCCCGACCGGTGCGTTCTCGGCTCTGGTGGAAGCGCGCCTGCGCAAGCCGGCCTACGAGGATTTCCTGAAGCTGCGCGACGACGCGCAGAGCGTCAAGGGCTGGTACCGCAACCGCGTGACCCGCGTGGTGCTCACCTTCATGCTGACCAACCTGGGCAGCATGCTCGGGTTGTGGCTGACCGGGTTCCAGGTGTGGGGCAAAGTCGCGGGGTGATTCCCGCGCTGGCTGTGAATGGAAAGGCCACGCACTGCGTGGCCTTTTTTGTGCACGAATGGGGAACCGCAGGTAGTGCCGGGCTCCGTACCAGGGTGATGGCCGCCGTTTCCATTCGTAGATGGATGCCATACGTGGGTGCGGTCCGAAAAAAAGGAGGCCCGCCCAACGGGCCTCCATGCACCCTCAAACCGATTCCGCGCCGGGCTCGACCACCGGGGCCCCGACGCCGCGGCCACGCGCGCGCCGGATGATCCGCGACACCGCCGTGCTCATGTCATCGAGCATCGCGTAGATGGTCGGCAGGAACAGCAGGCTGACCACCGTGGAGAACGCCAGGCCGCCGGCGATGGCGCGGGCCATCGGGTAGTACGGCGGGCCGTTGCCGAGCAGCTGGGTGTCGGTCATGGAGATCGGAATCATCGCCAGGATCGCGGTTCCCATCGTCATCATGATCGGGCGCAGGCGCTCGCGCGAGCCTTCCACCAGCGCCTGGGTCCGGCCCATCCCGCGGCGGCGCAGGTTGTTGATGTGCTCGATCATCACGATCCCGTTGTTCACCACCACGCCCATCAACACCAGGATGCCGATGAAGGACATGATTCCGAACGAGGTGCCGGTGATCCAGAACAGCCAGAACACACCGAAGATCGAGAACAGCACGCCGCTCATGATCGCCGCCGGGAACAGCAGCGACTCGAACACCGCCGCCATCACCACGTAGATCATCACCAGCGCGATCACCAGATTGAACATCATCTGCGCCATCGCTTCGTTGTCGTCGCCGTAGTCGCCGCCGTCGAAGCTGAAGGTGTAGCCGGCCGGGAAGCTCATCGGCTTGAGCGTTTCCTCCATCGCCTTGCGCCCATCCGGCACGGTGACCTTCTCAGCCAGGTTGGCCTTGATGGTCAACGTGGTCTGCCGGTTGGTGCGGCCGATCTGCGTGGCCGACGGCTTGATCGCCACATCCACCAGGCTCAGCAGCGGCACGGAGCGACCATCGCCGGTACGCACCGTATAGCTGGCCAGGTCTTCCGGGCTGCTCTGCTCGGCACCGGCAAAGCGCACCCAGACCGGCACTTCACTGTCACCGCGGCGGAACTCGCGCAGCGGCGCGCCCCGCAGGGCCAGGCCGACGAAGCTGGCCACCTGCTCGGCATTGAAGCCGAACGCGGCCGCGCGCTCGCGGTCAACGTGGATGGACAGCTCACTGCCCTTCTCGCCGTTGTCGATGCGCACGTCACGCAGCTCCTTGCGCTGGGCCAACAGCGGCACCACTTCCTCGCCGATCTCCTGCAGCATCTTGGTCGAGTCACCCACCAGCTGCACCTGCACCTGGTTGTTGCCGCCGCCACCGCCGTCGCCGGAGTTGCCGACCACGTAATCGGCACGCGCCGAACGCGGCAGGCCCTTGCGCAGGGCTTCCTGCACGGCCGGCATGTTCTTGGCGTGCTCGGTATCGAAGGTCACGATCGTGCTGCTGCCTTCCTGCTCGCTGTACCAGGAGTACACCTGGGTGATGTGCAGCTCCTCGCGGTGATCGTCCAGGTAGCGCTCCACGCGGGCGACTTCCTCGGACATCTGGCCGAAGGTATAGGCGCCCTTCCAGTTGTAGCCGATGAACACCTCGTGGCCACCCTCGCCACCGAACATGTCGATCTTGGTCAGCTTCATCGGCACCAGGCTGATCAGGATCACCATCACGATGCCGAACACACTCCAGCCACGGTGTTCCAGCGTCCACTGCAGCAAGGTGGCGTAACGGCGCTGCAGGCGGGCGATCACGCCACTGTCCGAATGCACCAGTTTGGGGGTCTGCATGCGCGCGGACAGCATCGGGATCAGGCTTACCGCGACCAGCCAGGAGGCCAGCAGCGAGACCGAGATCGTGATCGCGATCTGCGACATGAAGATGCTGATGTTGTTGGTCTCACCAAACAGGTTGGGCACGAACACGATGCAGTGGCACAGGGTGCCGGCGCTCAGCGCGATGGCCACGTTGCGGGTACCGATGATCGAGGCCAGCCGCGGCTGGTCCGGCATCCGTTCGCGTTCCTGGTAGATGCTCTCCACCACCACCACGGCGTTGTCCACCAGCATGCCGACCGCCAGCAGCAGACCCATCATGGTCAGGATGTTGAGGGTGACACCGGCGAAGTACATGAAGCCCAGGGTGATCACGAAACAGATCGGGATCGCCAGGGTCACCATCAGCGTGGAGGGCCAGTGGCGCAGGAAGAAGAACAGCACCGTGATCGACAGCAGCAGCCCCACCGCGCCGGCTTCGGCCAGCTCCAGCAGAGAGGACGTCACCATCTTGCCCTGGTTGTCGATGACCTTGATCTGCACATCGCGCATGGAGGGCTGCTTGCGGATCGCCTCGACCTCGGCCAGGGCCGCGCGCGAAACCTCCACCAGGTTGGCGCTGCGCTCCTTGAAGATGTCCAGGCCCACGGCCGGGTTGCCATCCAGGCGACGGCCATAGTTCATGCGGGTGGGCTTGAGCCGGATCTCGGCGATGTCGCCCAGGCGCAGGCCCTTGTTGTCGATGACCAGGTCGCGCAGTTCCTGCAGGTCGGTGATTTCACCCACCGGCTGGATGCGCACGCGCTGGCCGTTGTCGTCGATCTGTCCGGCCGAGATCGAGAAGTTCAGCGTGCGCAGGCGGTCACTGAGCTCGTTGATGCTCAGGTTATGCGCGGTCAGCCGGTCCGGGCTGATCGCGATCTCGACCTCGTTCGGCGGAGCGCCGGAGATGTTGACCCGCGCCACGCCCGGGATGCGTTCGATCCGCCGCTTGAACTCGCGGTCGAGCATGTCGTACGCGCCGGTCAGGTCGGTGGCACTGGCCAAGCGCACCTTCAGCACCGGGTCGTCACTGCTGGACCACTTGAACACGTTGTAACGCTGCAGGTCGTCCGGCAGATCGCTGCGGATCGCATCGATGCGCTCACGGGCATCAGAGGCCGCGATGGCGATGTCGCGGTCCCAGTCGGTGAACTCGATGAAGATGCTGGCACCTTCGGACGTGGCCGAGGAGCGCATGCGCTTGATCCCGGTCATCGTCGCCAGCGCTTCTTCGGTGGGCCGGATGATGTTGCGCTCCACCTCCTCCGGGGTGGAGCCGGTATACGGCACCTGCACGAACAGGAACGGCGCGGAGATGTCCGGCAGCGCTTCCAGCGGCAGCCGGAACGAGGCGATCAGGCCCACCACCGCCAACGACACGAAACACATGATCGTGGTGATGGGCCGGCGGATGGAGAACTCGGCAATGCTCATGCCGGCTCCTGTGCAGTGCCATGGCCGGCGTCGGCCAGCGGCGTCTTGAGGTGGCGGCCGCGCTCGCGGTAGTAGGCATCGCCGCGACGGTCGAGCAGGTCGTACACCACCGGGATCACCACCAGCGTCAGCAGGGTGGAGACCAGCAGCCCGCCGATCACGGTGATCGCCATCGGCGCGCGCACTTCGGCGCCCTCGCCCATCGCCACCGCCAGCGGCAGGAAGCCGAACAGCGTGCACAGCGTGGTCATGATGATCGGCCGCAGGCGCGAACGCGCCCCTTCCACCAGTGCCTCACGCTTGGGCACGCCCGCCTCGCGCAGCTGGTTGACCTTGTCGATCAGGATGATCGCGTTCTTGGTCACCAGGCCCACCAGCAGGATCAGGCCGATGAACACCACCACCGAGATCGGCTTGCCGGTCAGCATCAGGGCCAGGATCGCGCCGACCAGCGCCAGCGGAATGGTGAACAGGATGACGAACGGATGCAGCAGCGACTCGAACTGCGAGGCCATCACCAGGTACACCAGGAAGATGGCCAGGCCGAAGGCGAAGATCAGCGAGCGCGCCGAATCGGCCAGCTCCTCACCCTGCCCGCCGATGTGCATGCCGACACCGGCCCCCAACGGCTGCTTGGCCACCATGTCCTGCACTTCGCGCACGGCGCCGCCCAGGTCGATGTCGCGCAGGTTGGCCGACACCACCGCCACGCGGGTCTGGTCGGCGCGATGGATCTCGCTCGGGCCGTTGGTGGCGACCACCTCGGCCACCGAATCCAGCGTCACCGGCCGGTTGCTGCCCGGATTGACGATCAGGCGACGGATGCTGTCCACGCTGGCCCGGTCGCCTTCCTGGGCCCGCACCAGGACGTCGATCTTGCGATCACGGAAGCTGTAGCGCGTGGCCACGTCACCGCGCACCTTCTTGACCACCACATCGGCGATCTGCCGCGTGGTCAGGCCTAGGGCACCGGCGCGCTCCTGGTCGAAGCGGATCTGGATCTCCGGGAAGCCCTCTTCCACCGTGGATTTGACGTCGGCGTAGTGCGGGTTGTTGCGCAGCATCGCGGCCAGCGCCTTGCCGGCCGTTTCCAGCGTGGCCATGTCCTGGCCGCGCAGTTCCACTTCCAGCGGGGTGGAGAAGCTGAAAAGCGCCGGGCGGGCGAAATCGACCTGCACGCCAGGGTGCTGCTGCATCGATTCGCGCAGCCGCTCGGTGATCGCCGCCTCGGTGCGCGCGTTGCCGCCCCCGGCCATCACCACGGTCAACTTGCCGATGTTCTCGCCGCTTTCGGTCGGGCTGGCATCCAGACGGGTGCCGCTGCCACTGACGCCGTACAGCGAGGCGATGCTGTCGTCCTTGGCGTGGGCCAGCTGCATCTCACGGACCAGCGCATCGGTCTGCTTCAGCGGCGTGCCGGCGGGGAGCTTGGCGGTCATTTCAAAACGGTCCTGCGCCAGCTGCGGGATCAGGTCGGCCCCGAGCATCGGCACCAGCGCCATCGTGCCGACGAAGGCCAGCGCGGCCAGGCCCAGCACCTTGCCCGGGTGATGCAGCGCGCCCGGCAGCAGCTTGAGGTAACCGCGCTCGGCACCGGCGTAGGGCTTCATCGCCACATCGCTGGCCTTGCGCATCACCGGCCCGACCACGGCCACCAGGCCGCGCCAGACGCGGATCACCGACCAGGCGATCCCGAAGCAGATCCAGCGCACCAGGGTGCCCACGCCGCGACGGCTGCCGGCGACCGGCTTCAGCCAGCGGCTGTCCGGCTGCCAGGGCTGGTGCGCCGGTTCTTCGGGGAAGGCCAGCGGCGGGCGGCCCTTGAGCGAGCTCAGCATCGGGATCAGGGTCATCGACACCAGCAGCGAGATCGCGATCGCGATCGCCACCGTCAGCGCCTGATCGCGGAACAGCTGGCCGGCGATGCCATCGACGAACACCAGCGGCAGGAACACTGCGATGGTGGTCAGGGTCGAGGCGACCACGGCCATGCTCACTTCACGGGTGCCGGCGATGGCCGCCTGCAGGATGCTCAGGCCACGTTCGCGCGCCTTGGCGATGCTCTCCAGCACCACGATGGAGTCATCCACCACCAGGCCGGTGGCCAGCGCCAGACCGCCCAGCGACATCACGTTCAAGCTCAGGCCGAGCTGGCCCATGAAGAAGAACGTGGTGATGATCGAGACCGGCAGCGACAGGCTGATCACGAACGTGCTCCAGCCGTCGCGCAGGAACAGGAAGATGATCAGGATGGCGAGGATGCCGCCGATCACCGCGTCTTTCTTGACGTCGCTGATGGCGTGTTCGATGAAGCGTGACTGGTCTTCAATCGTGGTCAGTTCGGCATCGCCGGGCACCTGGCCCTTGATCTGTTCCAGGCGCGCGCGCAGCGCTTCGGCGGTCGAGACCGTGTTGGCATCGCCCTCTTTGTAGATCGCCAGCTCGACCGCTTCCTTGCCGCCCAGGCGGATGATCGCTTCGCGTTCCTTGTAGCCCTGGCGCACGGTGGCGACATCCTTCAGCCGCACCGGCACGCCGTTGGCGATGTTGGTGGAACTGCTGCTGGATGCACTCTGCGCGGCAGAGGCAGCGGCCACGGCGGCATCCGAGCCGGTCGAGGCGGCGATCGCGAACATCTGCTGCATCGCTGCATCGGCAGCGCTGCCGTTGCTGCTCTGCGTGGTCACCAGCAGGTTGCGGATGTCCTCCAGATCGGCGAACTGGTTGACCGTGCGCACGAGGTAGCGCTGCGAGCCTTCCTCCAGGCGGCCGCCGGAGATGTTGATGTTCTCTTCCTTGAGCCGCTTGATGACGTTGTCGATCGGCAGATTGAGCTGGGCCAGCTTCTGCTGGTCGATGTCGACCTGGATTTCATCCTCCAGACCGCCGCCCACCTTCACCGCGGCCACGCCGGTGACCGGCTCCAGCTTCTTCTTCAGGTCTTCATCGGCATAGCGGCGCAGCTCGGTGAGCTGGCGCACGGCCTCGGCATCGCTGGAAGGATCGGTTCTGGCCGAGATCACCAGGCGCATGATCGGCTCGGTGGACGGATTGAAGCGCAGCAGCACCGGAGATTTCGCCTCCAGCGGCAGGTTCAGCGCTTCCATCTTGTCGCGCACCTCCAGGCTGGCCTGGTCCATGTTGGTGCCCCAGGCGAACTCGAGCACGACATCGCTCTGCCCGGTACGCGAGATCGATTTGAGCTTGCGCAGGTTCTTGACCACACCCACGGCCTCTTCGACCGGCTCGGTGATCAGCGTTTCGATTTCCGCCGGGGCCGCACCGGTGTACTCGGTGCGCACGGTCAGGGTCGGGTAGCTCAGGTCGGGCAGCAGGTTGACCTTGAGATTGCCCAGCGCGATGAAGCCGAACAGCATCAGGGTGACGGTGAACATCGCGATGGTGACGCGGCGGCGGGTGGCGAATTCCACCAGGCCGCCGCCGTGGGCACCGGGGCGTTCGCCCTGGTGCGGATCGTTGCCGTGGTCGTTGCCGGCCGCTGTCATTGACGGCTCTCCGCCTTGGTCGGCGCCGGCTTGGCAGCGGCGGTGGCGGCCGGTTTGGCGCCGATCACCTGCACCGCGGTGCCGTCGCGCAGGGCAACCTTGCCGGCAGTGACCACCTGGTCGCCTGCGGCCAGACCCTCGCGGATCTCCACCCACGGGCCTTCGGCATAGCCGAGCTTGACCGGCACGCGCGCGGCCTTGCCATCGCGAACGCGGAACACCGCCGGCTCACCATCGTCTAGCAGCGCCAGGCGCGGCACGACCAGCGCGTCGGCACGCTGGTCATAGTCGATCCGGATGCGGCCGAACATGCCCGGCTGCAGGCCTTCAGCATCTTCGCCAAAGCCGCTGACCACCCGGAACGTGCCGCTGCCGGCATCGACCACCGGCGAGATGCGGTCCACCGTGCCCGGGAAGGTCTTGCCCGGCAGCGCATCGGCGATCAGCGTCACCGGTTGGCCCGGACGCAGCGTGGCCAGCTCGCGCTCGGGCACGTTGAGCGTGGCTTCCAGGCGCGAGTTGTCGACGATGCGGAAGATCGGCGTGTTGATCTGCACGAAGTTGCCGGTCTTGATCGAGCGCGAGGCGATCACGCCCGAGATCGGCGCGATCACCGTGGTGTAGGACAGTTCCAGCGTGGCCAGCCGGTACTGCGCGCGGACGTTCTCCAGGTCGTACTTGATCTGGTCCACATCCGCGGCGCTGACCATCTGCTGGCCCACCAGTTTCTGGGCGCGCTGGTAGTTGTTCTCCAGCTTGCGCATCTGCGCTTCGCTCTGCGCCACGGCCAGGCGCGCACGGTCCGGATCCAGCCGCACCAGCGGCTGCCCGGCACGCACCTGCTGCCCTTCTTCGACCAGCACCGCCAGCGCGACGCCGGAGGTCTTGGCGACCACCTGCGACTCACCACGCGGCTCCAGTGCGGCCGTACCGGTGTAGCTGGCAGCGACGGCGCGACGGCTGGCCGCGACGGCTTCGACGGGGACCGCATCGACCTTCTTCTCGGCCTTGCCGTCCTTCTCGGCCGCGTTGGCTTCGGCCGGGCCGGCGCCACCGCAGCCGCTCAGCAGCAGGGTGGAGGTGATCAGCAGTGCAGCGGCACAGCGTCCGGTGCGGCCGAGCAGGAATGATTGTCGCGACATCGTCGTGTCCCTAAGGATGCGTGGGCAGGTGTGGTAGCAAAGTAATGCACCACGTCACGACCACACCATATCCCAAAGGTCATGGTGAGCTGCGGCGATGGCCTCCCCCGGCCCGGTTTCAGCTAGATGAAATGGCAGGCTATACTCGGCCCAGTTCCGTACCCCACGCCGGAACGACCAGACCCGTTTATCGGAAAAGGACATCATGCGCCCGCAGCCGCTCGCCGCTTGTCTCGTTCTGGCCGTCCTCCTGCCCCTCGGGGCCGCCGCACAGGCCGCAACACCCGCTCCTGCAGTCCCTGCCACCCCCGCTCCGGCCGCCACCGCGCCGGCGCCTGCCGCCGTCACCGGCCGGTTCGACAATGGCCGGGTCCTGGCCTATACGTGCCAGGGGTGCCACGGCATCACCGGGTACAAGAACGCCTATCCCAGCTACAAAGTGCCCAAGATCGGCGGGCAGACCCGTGAGTACCTCAGCCAGGCGCTGACCGAGTACCGCCACGGCAAGCGCAAGCATCCGACGATGCAGGCGCAGTCGATGAGTTTCAGCGAACAGGAGATCGCCGATCTCGCTGTTTACCTGTCCACCGTCAAATAAGCGCGCTCATGTCGAAAGCCACGCCACTCCAGCGTTACGCCATCGCCCTGTCCGTTGCCCTGCTGATGACTGCGTGCTCGCAGTCTCAGGTGGAGAACAGCGCAGATTCCGCCGCCGATCCGGGCCACGCCAGTGGTGAACACGGGTCCGGCTCCTCCGCCGGCCTGCCGGCCGGCCGCATCGCCGCCGGTGAGGCGCGTGCCCAGGTCAAGGGCAAAGCCACCGGCCAGAGCTGCATCGATTGCCACGGCGCCGACGGCAACAAGCCGATCGACCCGACCTACCCGAAGCTGGGTGGGCAATACGGGGATTACCTGGCGCACAGCCTGCAGGCCTACCGGGCGGGGGATCGCCAGCACGCGCTGATGACCCCGCAGGCGACCGACCTGAGCGACCAGGACATCGCCGACCTGGCCGCGTATTTCGGCTCACGCCCAACCCAGTTGCGGGATCTGCACGGCCTGAAATGACGACGGTAGCGCTGACCGTTGGTCGGCGGCCTTCCATCCGGCCCCACGAAGCCCTGCCCGGTAGAGCCGACCGTTGGTCGGCTGCGCTTCGTTCGGGCGCCATGAACCTCTGACGCCAGCCGACCAACGGTCGGCTCTACAGGTGAGGCGACCAACGGTCGGCGTTACGCGTGCGGCGGACCAGCGGTCGGTGCAATACGTCGCGTACCGTCAAGCCGACCAACGGTCGGCTCTACGTCGATCACCGGGTCAGGCGTCCAGTTCTTCCCAGCGCGCGTACGCGGCGTCCAGCTCAGCCTGGACCTTGGCAAGCTTCGCGTTGTGCGCGGCCATGTCGGCGGCGCTGCGCTGATAGAACGCCGGGTCGTTCATCGCGGCGGTGAGGCCTTCGACGTCCTTCTCCAGCGTTTCGATCTTCAGCGGCAGCTGTTCCAGCTCGCGCGCGTCCTTGTAGCTCAGCTTGCGCTTGGCCTCGGCCGGCGCGGCAGCGGCAGCCGCCGCAGCAACCGGCTTGGTCGCCACCACGGGCGCAGCGGCGGCCGCGGCGGCCACGCGTGCAGCGTGGCGCTGCCAATCGGTATAGCCGCCCACGTACTCGCCGACCACGCCGTCACCTTCCATCACCATCGTGGAAGTGACCACGTTGTCCAGGAAGTCACGGTCATGGCTGACCAGCAGCAACGTGCCGGTGTAATCGCTCAGCAGCTCTTCCAGCAGCTCAAGCGTTTCCACGTCCAGATCGTTGGTCGGTTCATCCATCACCAGCAGGTTGGACGGCTGCGCGAACAGCTTGGCCAGCAGCAGGCGGTTGCGCTCGCCACCGGACAAACGGGTGATCGGTGCGCGGGCGCGCTCGGGCGAGAACAGGAAGTCCTGCAGGTAGGCGTGCACATGCTTGCGCTTGCCGTTGAACTCGATGAAATCGCGGCCTTCGGCCACGTTCTCGATCGCGGTCCAGTCTTCGCGCAGCACGGCACGGTACTGGTCGAAATACGCGATCTGCAGGTTGGTGCCGGCACGCACTTCGCCGCTCTGCGGCTGCAGATCCCCCAGCAGCAGCTTGAGCAGCGTGGTCTTGCCGCTGCCGTTCGGCCCGATCAGGCCGATACGGTCGCCGCGCAGGATCACGGTGCTGAAGTCCTTGACCATCACACGCTCGCCGAAGGCGAACGAGATGTCCTTGACGTCGATGACCTTCTTGCCGGAGTTCTCCGCCTGCGCCGCTTCCATGCGCACGTTGCCGCCCAGTTCGCGGCGCTGCGAGCGATCGTTGCGCATCGCCTTGAGGCGGCGCACACGGCCTTCGTCGCGGGTGCGGCGCGCCTTGATGCCCTGGCGGATCCAGATTTCTTCCTGGGCCAGCAGCTTGTCGAAGCGCGCGTTTTCCTGCGCCTGCGCGTTCATGCGCTCTTCGCGGCGGCGCTCGTAGTTGGCCCAGTCGCCCGGCCAGCTGGTGACCTGGCCGCGGTCGATCTCGACGATGCGGGTGGCCAGTGCACGCAGGAAGCGACGGTCATGGGTGACGAACACCACGCTGCCGTTCCAGTTCTTGAGGAACATTTCGAGCCAGTCGATGGCTTCGATGTCCAGGTGGTTGGTCGGTTCGTCGAGCAGCAGCAGGTCCGGCGAGGACACCAGCGCGCGGCCCAGCAGCACGCGGCGCTTCATGCCGCCGGACAGGCGCGCGAATTCGGCATCGCCGTCCAGGTCGAGCTTGGTCAGGGTTTCGCTGACGCGCTGGTCCAGGCCCCAGCCGTTGGCGGCATCGATCTTGGCCTGCACGGCCGAGAGCGCATCGCCGTCGAAATCCTCGGCCATGCTCAGGTGATGGAACTCGGCCAGCCACTGGCCCAGCTCGCCCAGGCCGTCGGCAACCACATCGAACACGCTGCCGGCGGCACCGTGCGGGACCTCCTGTTCCAGGCGGGTGATGCGCACCCCCTGCTGCACGCGGACTTCGCCGTCATCGGGCTTGTGATCGCCGGACAGCAGTTTGAGCAGGGTCGATTTGCCGGCGCCGTTGCGGCCGATCAGGGCGATACGCTCGCCCGGCTCGATCGACAGTTCGGCTTTTTCCAGCAACAGGGGGCCGCCGACGCTGAAGTCGACGTTTTGCAGAGTAATCAGAGGCATCCGACCATTGTACGGGCTGGCGGTGCGTGGCGTCGCTTACTCCTGACCGAACACGCCCGCAGGCAGCCCCAGCAGCGCCCACAGCGCCGGCGGAACCCGCTTGCCCGGATGGCGGACCACCCACAGCTGGCGCGACATCGGCGGCAGCGGGGTATCGACGATGACCAGCGTACCCAGCGCGATCAGATCGGCTACGGCGTGCCGCGACAGGCATGCCAGGCCGAGCCCGGCGGCCGCCGCCTGTTTGATTGCTTCGGTGCTGCCCAGCTGCATGGCGCGGGCAAAGTGGTGCAGGTGTGGCAGCAGCGCCTGCTCGACCGCCTCGCGGGTGCCCGAGCCCGGCTCGCGCAGGAGCCAGCGGGCCTGCGCCAACGCTGCAATTTCCATGTGCGCCGGCGTGGTCCCGCGCGCCGCCACGATGACCAGGTCGTCGCGTTGCCACGGCAGCACCTGCAGGCCACTTTCGTGGCAGGGCCCTTCGATCAGGCCCAGATCCACCTCCAGGCGCTGGACCGCCGCGACGACGTCGGCGCTGTTGCCGATCCGCAGGTCCACCTGGGCTTGGGGGTTGTCGGCCAGCAGCGTGGCGACGCGGGACGGCAGCAGGTAGTTGCCGATCGTGGTGCTGGCCGCGAGCCGCAGCAGCAGGAGCTGCGCGCCGGACGCGATCTGCCCGACCCCGGCCAGCCGCTCCAGATCGGCCGCGGCAACCAGCAGCGCGCGGGCGGGATCCAGCAGCGCCCGACCCTGCGGGTTGAGGATCAGCCGGCGCCCGATGCGGTCGAACAGCGGGCTGGCCAGCTGGCTTTCCAGTTCATTGAGCGCTGCGCTCGTGGCCGATTGCGACAAGGCCAGCTGCGCCCCTGCCGCGGCCGTGGTGCCGGCGTCGGCGATCGCCACGAAAACCTGCCATTGGCGGAGGGTGAGGTGCATGACACCCATTAACTCACCAAACAGGTCGATATGACAATAACAATGCGTTTTACAGGTTTATGCGCGGGGCGCAGGCTATCGCTGTGAACTGACTGGAGCTACCCGTGAACACCCCTGCTGCCGCCCTGCCCTCACCCACGACCGCCCAGCGCTGGCGTGGCCGCCTCCCCGGGCTGCTGCTGACCGGCGCCGTGGCTGCAGCGGCCATGGGACTGGCGCCGCTGCCGTGGCTGCAGAGGCACGGCATCAGCGCGCTGACCCTGGCCATCGTGCTCGGCATCGCGCTGGGCAACACGCTTTACCCACGGTTGGCGGCTTCGGCCGGTGCCGGCGTTGGTTTCTCCAAGCACTGGCTGCTGCGTGCGGGCATCGTGCTGTACGGCCTGCGCCTGACCTTCCAGGATATCGGCCAGGTCGGTGTCGGCGGGGTGCTGACCGATGCGCTGGTGCTGACCAGTACCTTTGCGCTGGCGTGGTGGGCCGGCACGCGCTGGTTCGGCCTCGACAGGGAGAGCGCCCTGCTGATCGGTGCCGGCAGCTCGATCTGCGGTGCGGCCGCGGTGATGGCGGCCGAGCCGGTGGTGCGCGGGCGCGCGGACCAGGTGACCGTGGCGGTCTCCACCGTGGTGGTGTTCGGCACGCTGGCGATGTTCCTGTATCCGGCGCTGTACCAGCTCAATCTTGCCCACGGGTGGATCCCGATGGACACCCAGGCCTACGGCGTGTTCACGGGCTCGACCGTGCACGAAGTGGCCCAGGTGGTCGCCGCCGGCCGCGCGGTCAGCGAGGGGGCTGCCGACACCGCCGTGATCGCCAAGATGGTGCGGGTGATGATGCTGGCCCCGTTCCTGATCGGGCTGTCGATGCTGCTCGCACGCAGTGGCGTGCCGGGTGCGTGCGGCCAGCGCGCGAAGATCGTGGTGCCGTGGTTCGCGTTCGGCTTCGTCGCGGTGGCCGGGCTCAACTCGCTGCAGATGCTGCCGGCCGCCATCGTCAGCGCGGCGATCGATCTGGACACCGTGCTGCTGGCCATGGCCATGGCCGCGCTTGGCCTGACCACGCATGTGTCGGCCCTGCGAAAGGCCGGGATGAGGCCGCTGCTGCTGGCGCTGTTGTTGTTTGGTTGGCTGCTGGCGGGCGGGCTGGGGATCAACCTGGGCGTGCGCGCACTGCTGGGCTGAGGCACGCCGGGCGGACTTCTGCGACACTATCGCATGTCTGAATTCTCCTCCCTGCCGCTGAAACCAGCGCTGCTGCCCGGCATCGATGCCATGGGCTATACCTCGCTTACCCCCGTGCAGGCCCAGAGCCTGCCGGCCATCCTTGAGCGCCGCGATGTCATCGCACAGGCCCCGACCGGCAGCGGCAAGACCGCGGCTTTCGGGCTGGGCCTGCTGCAGGCGCTGGACCCATCGGTGACCCGCGCCCAGGCGCTGGTGCTGTGCCCAACCCGCGAACTGGCCGATCAGGTCGGCAAGCAGATCCGCAAGCTGGCGACCGGCATTCCGAACCTCAAGCTGCTGGTGCTGACCGGCGGCATGCCGCTGGGCCCGCAGCTGGCCTCGCTGGAAGCGCACGATCCGCAGGTCGTGGTCGGCACCCCCGGGCGCATCCAGGAACTGGGCCGCAAGCGCGTGCTGCACCTGGGCGGCGTGACCACCCTGGTGCTGGACGAAGCCGACCGCATGCTCGACATGGGCTTTGAGGAGCCGATCCGCGAGATCGCCGGGCGCACCAGCAAGGACCGCCAGACGCTGTTGTTCTCGGCAACGTTCCCGGATGAGATCCGCGAGATCGCCCGCGTGCTGCTGCGCGACCCGGTGGAAGTGACCGTGGAAGGCGCCGACCATGCGCCGGCCATCCGCCACCTGTTCTGCGAGACCGAGCTGGCACTGAAGCAGAAGGCGCTGGCCGGCCTGCTGCTCAAGTACACACCCGAATCGGCCGTGGTGTTCTGCAACACCCGCCGCGATGTCGACGATGTCGCCATTTCGCTGCAGCAGTTCGGCTTCTCCGCGCTGCCGCTGCACGGCGAGATGGAACAGCGCGACCGCGACGAAGTGCTGGTGCGCTTCGCCAACCGCAGCTGCAACGTGCTGGTCGCCAGCGACGTGGCCGCGCGCGGGCTGGATGTGCAGGACCTGGCGGCGGTGATCAATTACGAGCTGCCGACCGACATCGAAACCTATGAGCATCGCGTGGGCCGTACCGGCCGCGCCGGTGCGACCGGCCTGGCGATCAGCCTGGTGACGCATCGCGAGCGCAACCGCGCCGATGCGCTCGAAGCCGCACAGGGCAAGCCGCTGGACTGGCAGAAGACGCCGCTGGCCACGGCCCGCCCGCCGGTGCTGCCGCAGGCGGCAATGACCACGCTGCGCATCGATGGTGGCAAGACCGACAAGCTGCGCCCGGGCGACATCCTGGGGGCGCTGACCGGCGATGCCGGGCTGGCCGCCAAGTACATCGGCAAGATCGATATCTATGCCACGCGCTCATATGTCGCCATTGCGCGCGAGCAGGCCGGCCGGGCGATCGCCCAGCTGGAGGCCGGCAAGATCAAGGGCCGCCGGTTCCGCGTACGCAAGATGGATGTCTGAGCGGTAGAGCCGACCGTTGGTCGGCTGCACTTGCGTCGGGGCGTTTGAGGTGCCGGCCAGCGGCCGGCACTACCAGCGCCGGCGCGCCGTCTGGAATCAGTACACCAGGTTCGCCAGCAGCGGGACGTCGCTCGTCCAGCGCTCGCGGCCGCCAAGCCCGGCCAGTTCCACCAGCACGGCCGCACCGACCACCTCGACCTGCAGCTGGCGGGCCAGCGACAACGCCGCCAGCAGCGTGCCGCCCGTGGCCAGCACATCATCGACCACCAGCACGCGAGCGCCGGCCGGCAAGGCATCGGCGTGTACTTCAATGCTGTCGGTCCGGTATTCCAGGGTGTAATCCTGGCGCAGCACCTTGCCCGGCAGCTTGCCCGGCTTGCGCACCGGCACGAAACCCACGCCCAGCACCCGCGCCATGGCCGCGCCGAGGATGAAGCCGCGCGACTCGATCCCCATCACCGCCTGCAGGTTGGCATCGCGCCAGGGCGCGACCATCGCATCGATGGCGGCCGCGAAATCCGGGCCGTCGGCGAGCAGCGGCATGATGTCCTTGAACAGGATGCACGGCTTGGGGAAATCGGCGATGTCGCGCAGGCGGCCGGCCCAGGCGGGCGTGGCGGAAGACTCGGTCATGGGGTTGGAAACGAACAGGGTGGCATAGGGTAAACGCTTCGGCGCGGGGCTGCCGGTCCCCGGCGCCTGGGCATTGCTGCGTTCCAGCAATGACATCGTCCGCTCACCTCGAATTCGCACACACGTGCGATAATCGCCCTGACTGATTGTTCACCTCGCTTCCGCGATAAGCAGCGAAGCGACCCATGGTCCCCGCCACGCAAGGCGCGCGCGGGCCTGACCGGTGCCGGTCGGCACCGGATTTCCTGTAGAGGTTCATGCAACGTGGACGAGAACACGAAACCGTCGGCCCTGGGCCGCACTCTGGTGGTCATTCTTGGCATCGTGGTGATGCTGTTCGGGCTCGCCCTGCTGGTGGGCGGCATCCGCCTGGTCCAGCTCGGCGGCAGCTGGTACTTCCTGCTGATGGGCGGCGGTTCGCTGCTGGCCGGCCTGCTGCTGGTCCTGCGACGTCCGCTCGGCGCGGCACTGTATGCGGTGGCCTTCATCGCCACCGTGGTGTGGGCCCTGGCCGATGCCGGGCTGGCGTTCTGGCCGCTGGTCTCGCGGCTGGTGATGCCTGCCGTACTGGCGATGCTGGTGGCGCTGGCCTGGCCGGCGCTCAAGCGCAGCCGCGGGCAGCCCGCCGGGCGCGGGGCCTATGCTGTCGCTGCCCTGCTGCTGGTCGGCCTGCTGGGCACCGCGGTCTCCGCCTTCCAGCCGCGTCCGGTCGTTACCGCGCAGGGCGCGCGCCCGGCCGTGGTGCCGGTCGCCAAGGGCAGCGAACAGCGCGACTGGATGCACTGGGGCAACACCACCGCCGGTACCCGCTTCGCCGCGCTGGACCAGATCACACCGGCCAACGTGGCCCAGCTGCAGGTCGCCTGGACCGCACACACCGGCGATGTGCCGCAGAGCGATGGCTTCGGCGCCGAAGACCAGCTCACGCCGCTGCAGATCGGGCAGACCCTGTACCTGTGCACGCCGCACAACCGGGTGATCGCGATGGATGTGGACAGCGGCCAGCAACGCTGGGCGTTCGATCCCAAGGCCACCGCACCGAACTGGCAGCGCTGCCGCGGACTGGGCTACTTCGATGCCAGCCTGCCCTTGAGTGGCGTACCCACCGTGGCGGCGGCTGCCCCGGCGGTGCCTGCGCCCGAAGCCCCGCGATCACCGGCGGCCGCCGTCGCCGGTAGCGCGCCGGCGATCTGCGAAAAGCGGATCCTGATGACCTCCATCGATGCGCGCCTGTTCGCGCTGGATGCGGCCACCGGCGCGCCGTGCACCGATTTCGGCGACAACGGCGTGGTCGACCTCAAGCAGGGCATGGGCGAGATCAAGCCCGGCTTCTACACCCTCACCGCCGCACCGCTGGTGGCCGGTGAGCTGGTGATCGTGGGCGGCCGCGTGGCCGACAACATCGAGGTCGGCGAGCCGTCCGGCGTGGTGCGCGCCTACAACGTGCGTACCGGTGCGCTGGCATGGGTCTGGGACCTTTCCAGGGAAACCCCCGACGTGCCGCTGGATCCCTCGATCCATTACACCCGCGCTACTCCGAACGTGTGGACCTCGATGGCCTATGACCCGCAGCTGGGCCTGGTCTATCTGCCCACCGGCAACACCACGCCGGACCAGTGGGCCGGCGAGCGCACCCCGCAGGATGACAAGTACAGCTCGGCGGTGGTGGCGCTGGATGTAGCCACCGGTAAAGAGCGCTGGGTGTACCAGACCGTGCATCACGATCTGTGGGATTACGATCTGCCCGCACAGCCGACCCTGACCGACGTGCCCGATGGCAAGGGCGGCACCCTGCCCGCCCTGCTGCAGGTCACCAAGGCTGGGCAGGTATTCATGCTCAACCGCGCCACCGGCCAGCCGATCACCGAGGTGCGCGACATCAAGGCGCCGCAGGGCAAGGCCGATGGCGAGCGTTATTCGCCGACCCAGCGGCTGTCGGTCGGCCTGCCGCAGATCGGTGCGCAGACCCTGACCGAATCGGACATGTGGGGCGCCACGCCGATCGATCAGATGCTGTGCCGCATCCAGTTCAAGGGCTTCCGTTACGAGGGCATGTTCACCCCGCCGGGCGAAGACCTCGCGCTGCAGTGGCCCGGTTCGCTGGGCGGCATGAACTGGGGCAGCGCATCGGTGGATCCGACCACTGGCTACCTGTTCGTCAACGATATGCGCCTGGGCCTGTGGACCAAGCTCATTCCGCGCGCGCAGATGACCGAAGGCGCCGGCGGCGTGGAAATGGGCGCTGCCTCGCAGACCGGCACGCCGTATGGCTCGCTGCGTGATCGCTTCCTGTCCAAGCTGGGCATCCCGTGCCAGCAACCGCCGTTCGGCACGATGTCGGCGATCAACCTGGCCACCCACGAGCTGGTCTGGCAGGTGCCGGTCGGCACGGTCAAGGACACCGGGCCGATGGGCATCAAGATGCGCCTGCCGATTCCGATCGGCATGCCGACCCTCGGCGGCTCGCTGGCCACGCAATCGGGTCTGCTGTTCTTCGCGGGCACCCAGGATTACTACCTGCGCGCCTACGACAGCCGCACCGGCGAAGAAGTGTGGAAAGCCCGCATGCCGGTAGGCAGCCAAGGCACGCCGATCACGTATGTGTCGCCGAAGACCGGCCGCCAGTACGTGGTGATTTCCGCCGGTGGCGCACGCCAGTCGCCGGATCGTGGCGACTACGTGATCGCCTACGCGTTGCCGGCCACGCGCTGATTCCCGCGCGCCACGGTCCACCGACCGTGGCGCGGCGGCTTCGCTTCGCCGCGTGCAGCCCTTACCATGCACGATCACCGAGCACGAACCACCGCCATGTCTGCCGCACCTCCCAGCCGTCGTCCCAAGCGCGCCCCTGCCCCACCGCAGGATCGCGGGCTCAGCCACGAGCTGATGCAGCAGATCCAGGACAACCAGGGCGATCCGGATTTCATGACGTCCCTTGGCCGTGGCCTGGTCGTGCTGAGTGTGTTTTCGCAGCACCCGCGCGAAGTGACGATGTCGCAGATCAGCACCGAGACCGGTATATCGCGCGCGGCCGTGCGGCGCGTGCTGTACACGCTGGAGAAGCTGGGCTACGTGGGTGAGCAGGGCCGTGGCTTCGTGCTGCTGCCGCGCGTGCTCGGCATTGGCGGCGCCTACGTGGCCTCTTCGTCGATGACCGCTGCTGCCCAGCCCGTGCTGGATGCGCTTCGCGACGACCTGCATGAGTCGTGCTCGCTGGGCGTGCTCGACGGTGATGATGTGCTTTACGTGGCCCGCGCTGAAACAGTGCGGATCATGTCGATCGGCCTGCGCGCCGGCAGCCGCCTGCCGGCGTACTGCACCTCGATGGGCCGCGTGCTGCTCGCGGCATTGCCGCGCGACACGCTGGAAAGCTATCTGGAGCGCAATCCGTTGCGGCCCCGCACCGAGCGCACCGTCACGCGGATGGAGGACTTCCTGGAGATGCTCGATCGCGTGCGCCGCGATGGTGTTTCCCTGGTGGACCAGGAACTGGAGATCGGCCTGCGCTCGATCGCCGTACCGGTGCATGCACGCAATGGCACCGTGGTGGGCGCGCTCAACATCGGCACCCAGGCCGGGCGCATCAGCCTGGGCGTCATGCAATCGCAGCTGCTGCCGCGGCTGCGCGAAGCGGCCCAGCGGCTGGGCAACCTGCTGCACTGAGGCGGGGTTGTCTGGCGTTGTGGGGTTGCCGGCCAGCGGCCGGCACTACCGGTGCGTCGGTAGCCGGCGATGGCGTCGGTGGGCGGCGGTGGCGTTGGTCGCCGGAGATGGCGACCGCGGCCGGCGATGCCGTCACCCGTTCTGTTCGCCCGCCTGCTCTTCGAGGATCGGCCTGGCCAGCGCGAAGGCGTGATTGGCGGCAGGTACGCCACAGTAGATCGCAGCCTGCAGCAAGGCTTCCTTGATCTCGTCCGGGGTGACGCCGTTGTTGCGGGCGGCGCGGATGTGCAGCTTGAACTCTTCGTCGTGGCCCAGCGCCACCATCATCACGATGGTCAACAGCGAGCGCGTATGCCGCGGCAGGCCCTCGCGCGTCCAGACCGTGCCCCACGCCGTGCGCGTGATGAAGGCCTGGAACTCCTCGGTGAAATCGGTGCGTGCCTGCAGCGAGCGCTCTACGTGCGCGTCACCGAGCACGGCGCGGCGTACGGCGAGGCCGGCTTCGTATCGTTCCTGTTCGTCCATTGTGGGCTGCTCGTTGTGAGGTGGGGGCGTGCCGACCATCGGTGGCCGGTCAGCGAAGATGGGCGGCGAGCGCTGCGGTGAACGCCTCGGCGGATTCGATGTTGCAGATGTGGCGCCCGGGCACCGCGATGGCGCGACCATCGGCCACACCCTGCGCGATGGCGTCCAGATCCGCCGGCAGGCACACCGGATCATCGTCGCCGGCGATCGCCAGCGTCGGCACCTGGATGCGCCCCAGCTGATCGCGGAAGTCGGCCGTGGCCACGGCATGGCAGCAGCCGATGTAACCGCCCACGTCCGTGGCAACGAAGCGCTGCAGGATGTCCTCCACCACGGCCGGCGCCGCGTGCGCGAAGGCCGGGGTGAACCAGCGCTCGGCCGTTCCCTCGCGCAGCGGCAGCAGGCCGTCGCGTTGCACCTGGGCAATGCGTGTGTTCCAGCTTTCCGGCGTGCCGATCTTCGCGGCCGTGGCGGCCACGGTCAGCGTGTGCAGGCGCTCACCGGCATGCACGCCCAGCCATTGCCCGGTCAGGCCGCCGATGGAAAGCCCGCAGAAATGGCTGCGCTCCACCCCCAGGTGGTCCCACAGCGCAACCACGTCCGCGCCCAGCCCGGCGACGCTGTACAGGCCCGGGGCGGCGCTGGACTGGCCATGCCCGCGGCGGTCATAGCGCAGGATACGGAACCGTGCCGACAGCGCATCGACCTGCCGGTCCCACATGTGCAGGTCGGTGCCCAGCGAGTTGCAGAACGTCAGCCACGGCGCATCGACCACTCCATCGATGCGGTAATGCAGGCGGTGCGATTCCAGCTCAAGAAACGGCATGCAACACTCCAGAAAATGGTCGGATCAACGCTGCGCCAGCACGCGGTCGATCCAGGTATCGGCCATGCCGCGCCAGCTGTCGGGTGCGAACAAGGCGTCCAGTTGCGTGGGCGACAACTGCGCGGTGACCTCGGGGATCTGCGCGAGCACGTCACGCAGGTGCTGGTGCTGCGCAAGCGCCTGGCGCGCGGCGTGTTCCACCAGCGCGTGTGCAGCAGACTTTCCCATTACTTCGGCCAGCGTCACCGCCACCGCCTCGGCATAGAGCAGGCCGCCGTGGCTGTCCAGGTGCTGCTGCATGCGCGCGCGGTCAAGCTGCAGGCCCTGCACCACTCCCGTTACCTGGGCCAGGCTGCCAGCGCACAGGCGCACGATCTCGGGCACGGTTTCCCACTCGGCATGCCACTGCCCAGCGGCGCGCTCGTGCGGCTGCGGCATCGCCACGAACAGCGTGGACAGCAGGCCCGGCACCCGGCTGGCCGCCGCGATCGCCGCCACGCAGCCGACCGGGTTGCGCTTGTGCGGCATGGCCGAAGAACCGCCCTTGCCCTCGCCGGCCGGCTCGAACGCCTCGGCCACTTCGGACTGCATCAGCAGCACGATATCGGTGGCGATCTTGCCCAGCGTGCCGGTCAACAAGGCGAATGCGCTGCCGAACTCGGCCACGCGATCGCGTGCGGTGTGCCAGGGCAAGGAAGGCACCGGCAATCCAAGCTCCTCGCCCAGCGCGTGGGCCACGTCCAGGCCGCGCGTCTGCAGCGATGCCAACGTGCCCGCGGCACCGCCGAACTGCAGCACCAGCGTATCGGCATGCAGGGCCTGCAGGCGACGCCGGCTGCGCTGCAGTGCATCGAGCCAGCCGGCGGCCTTCAAGCCGAAGGTCACCGGCACCGCCTGCTGCAGCAGCGTGCGGCCGGGCAAACCGGTACCGCGCTCGGCATCGGCCAATCCCGCCACGGCATCGCAGAGCAGTTGCAGGCGGTCCTGCACCCAGCCCAGTGCGGCGCGCAACTGCAGCACCGCGCCGGTGTCGATGATGTCCTGGCTGGTCGCGCCCCAATGCACCCACCGCGCTGCCTCGGCGCTGTCGCGTGCCACCTGCGCGGTCAACGCCTTGACCAGCGGAATGGCGGGATTGCCGGCCAGCGCCGTTGCACGGCCCAGCGCTGACACGTCATACAGCGCGGCCTGGCACGCCGCTTCGATCGGCCCCAACGCCGCGGCGGGGATCACCGCACAGCGCACCTGCGCCCGTGCGAGCGCGGCTTCAACATCGAGCATCGCCTGCAACCGCGCGGTGTCGGTGAACACCGCATCGACCTCCGGCGCACCGAACAGGCCACCGAGCAGGGAGTAGGAATCGCTCATCACGCGCCATCCATTCACAGTAGGCACCAGCTTACCCGCGCGCGGTCGGCGCGACGTGCAGGGCGGGCTCAGTAATCAAAGAAGACCGTTTCCAGCTCACCCTGCATGCGCACGTCCCAGTGGTACAGGCCATTGCCCTGGGCCTGTGCGATGAGGGTGGCGCGGCGCTCGGCCGGCACCAGGGCCAGGATCGGATCCTCGGCATTGCCGGGGGCGTCGCTGAAATACACGCGCGCACTGGCCGCCCGCAGCAGGCCGCGCATGAACACCAGCACCGTCAGGTGCGGTGCCTGCGCCTGGCCCTTTGGCCCTGCGACGCTGCCCGGGCGCACCGTGGTGAAGGCAAAGCGCCCCTGCTCATCGGTCGGCACTCGGCCCCAGCCGTCGAACGCGGGATCGTGATCGGCATGCCGCGGGTCTTCCGGGTGCGCATAGATGCCCTGCGCATCGGCCTGCCAGATTTCCAGCACGGCATCGGACACGGGAACGCCCAGGCCATCGAACACCTGCCCCTGCACCTGCACGCGCTCACCCTGCGCCTGTGCCGGTGCGATATCGGTGCGGTACAGCGGTTCCAGGCCCAGGCGGTAGTACGGGCCCACGGTTTGCCACGGAGTGGATTGGAAACTCATCTGCTTACTCCCACACGGTCATTTTGCGGCCGCGCAGGACGATATCGAAACGATAGCCCAGCGCGAATTCGTTCTCGGTGTTTTCCCAATCGAACGAGGACACCATGCGCGCGCGGGCCTTGTCATCGTCCACGCAGTTGTAGATCGGATCGAACGCCAGCAGCGGATCGCCGGGGAAGTACATCTGGGTGACCAGACGCTGCCCGATGCCCTCGCCATGCAGCGAGAAATGGATGTGCGCCGGCCGCCACGCGTTGAAGTGGTTGCGCCACGGGTACGCCCCCGGCTTGATGGTGGTGAAGCGGTAGCGGCCGTGATCATCGGTGAGCACCTGGCCGGTACCGGTGAAGTTGGGGTCCAGCGGTGCGTCGTGCTGGTCGCCCTTGTGCAGGTAGCGGCCGGCGGCGTTGCACTGCCACACCTCGACCACGCGGTTGCGGACCGGGCGCCCGTTCTCATCCAGCACCCGGCCACTGACCACGATGCGCTCGCCCAGCGGCTGGCCCTTGAAGCCGGCGGTCAGGTCGGCCGCGTGCTTGCCCAGGGTGATGCGGTCCAGGGCGGGCCCGGTCACTTCGGACAACGTGGCCGGAATCCGGATCGGATCGCGGCCCGGGCCGCGCAGGCGCGTGGAGGCATACGGCAGATGGATGCGGTCCGGCTGGGTGCCGGGATACGGCCTGCGGTAACCGCGCAGGTCAGTGGGATCGCTCATGGCGTACTCCAGTTGGCGGGCGGCCGGAAGACCGCGGCTGTGGTGCTACGGCACGCTGCCACGCCGAGGCGACAGCGGCCGTGAAGCGGAAAAGTGGAAAAGGGATTCAGACGCGCTCGATCGCCAGCGCCACGCCCTGGCCGACACCGATGCACATGGTGGCCAGGCCGCGTCGGCCACCGCTGGCCTCCAGCTGGCGCAGCAGTGTGAGTGCCAGCCGCGCGCCGCTCATGCCCAGCGGATGACCGAGCGCGATGGCGCCGCCGTTGGCATTGACGTGCGCGGCATCGTCGGCGAGCCCAAGCTCGCGCAGGCAGGCCAGCCCCTGCGAGGCGAAGGCCTCATTGAGCTCGATCGCATCGAAATCGCCGATGCCCAGGCCCAACCGGGCCAGCAGGCGCCGCGTGGCCGGCACCGGACCCATGCCCATGATCGCCGGCTCCACGCCGGCGCTGGCAAACCCGAGGATGCGCGCGCGCGGCGTCAGCCCCAGCGCCTGTACCTGCGCACCGGAGGCCAGCAGCAATGCGGCCGCACCATCGTTGATGCCCGAGGCATTGCCGGCCGTGACGGTGCCGGGCTGGCGGAACAGCGGCTTGAGCCTGGCCAGCGCCTCGATCGTGGTATCGGCACGCGGGTGTTCGTCGTGCGCCACGCGCACGCTTTCGCCGCGCTTGCGGCCCGGCGCATCGACCGCGACGATCTCGCCCTCGAAGAATCCGCGCTGCTGGGCCGCAGCGGTGCGCTGCTGGCTGCGCAGCGCAAAGGCATCCTGGTCCTCGCGCGAGATCGCGTAGCGCTCGGCGACATTTTCCGCGGTCTGGCCCATGGTTTCCACGCCGTGCAGCTCGCGCAGGCGCGGGTTGATGAAGCGCCAGCCCATGGTGGTGTCTTCCAGGGTCTGGTCACGCGCGAACGCGGCCCCCGGCTTGCCCATCACCAGCGGCGCACGCGACATCGATTCGACCCCGCCGGCGATGGCCAGCCCGAGTTCGCCAGCGGCGATGCCGCGGGCCACCGTGCCGATCGCATCCAGGCCCGAGCCGCACAACCGGTTGACGGTGCTGCCCGGCACGCTGACCGGCAGACCGGCCAACAGCAGGCTCATCCGTGCCACGTTGCGGTTGTCCTCGCCGGCCTGGTTGGCACAGCCCAGGTACACCTCGTCGATCAGCGCCGGATCCAGCTGCGGGTGACGTGCCAGCAGCGCCTTGATCGGAAGCGCGCCCAGGTCGTCGGCACGGATGCCGGACAGCGCACCGGCATAACGGCCGATCGGGGTGCGGATACCATCGACGATATAGGTTTCGTGCAGGCTCATGTCAGGCTCCTTCACGCATCTGTAGTGGCAGGCCGGTCAGCTCGCACAGCTGCGCCAGCGTCACCCCATCCACCATCTCCAGCACGGTCGCGCCGTCCTTGCCCAGGTCGAACACGGCGACATCGGTATACACCCGCGAGACGCAGCGCAGCCCGGTCAGCGGGTAGCTGCATTCGGCCACCAGCTTGCTCTGCCCCTGCTTGGTGAGCAGGTCCATCATCACGAAGACCTGCTTGGCGCCAATCGCCAGATCCATCGCACCACCTACTGCCGGAATCGCATCGGCCGCACCGGTGCTCCAGTTGGCCAGGTCGCCCTGCGCCGAGACCTGGAACGCGCCGAGCACGCAGATATCCAGGTGGCCGCCGCGCATCATCGCGAACGAATCGGCATGGTGGAAATAGCAACCACCGGTGAGCAGGGTGACCGGCTGCTTGCCGGCGTTGATCAGGTCCGGGTCCTCATCACCGGTGGCCGGTGCCGGGCCCATGCCCAGCAGCCCGTTCTCCGACTGCAGGAAGATCTCCTTGTCGGCCGGCAGGAAGTTGGCCACCGTGGTCGGCAGCCCGATGCCCAGATTCACGTAGGCACCTTCGGGGATGTCCCGCGCGACGCGGGCGGCCATCTGTTCGCGGCTGAGGCGGTTCATGCGCGCGCTCCTGCACCGGTGGACGCGGGAAGTTCGACCACCCGCTGCACGAAGATCCCCGGGGTCACCACCGCCTCGGGATCGAGTTCACCCAGCGGCACCACCGATTCCACCTGGACGATCGCACAGCGCGCGGCCATCGCCATCAGCGGGCCGAAATTGCGCGCGGTCTTGCGGTAGACCAGGTTGCCCCAGCGGTCGCCATGGTGCGCTTTGATCAACGCGAAGTCGGCATGCAGCGGATACTCGAGCACGTAATGGCGGCCGTCGATTTCGCGGGTTTCCTTGCCTTGTGCAAGCTCGGTGCCGTAACCGGTGGGAGTGAAGATCGCGCCCAGCCCCGAGCCGGCCGCATGGATGCGCGCGGCCAGGTTGCCCTGCGGCACCAGCTCCAGCTCGATCTCTCCGGCGCGGTAGGCCGCATCGAAATGCTGCGAATCGGACTGGCGTGGGAACGAACAGATGATGCGACGCACGCGCTTGTGCTGGATCAGTGCGGCCAGCCCGGTGTCGCCGTTGCCGGCGTTGTTGTTGATGATGGTCAGCCCGCGCGCGCCCTGCGCGATCAGGGCATCGATCAGCGCGTCGGGCATGCCGGCGGTACCGAAGCCGCCGATCATCACCGTTGCGCCGTCGTGGATATCGGCCACCGCTGCGTCAGCGCTGGCCACGGTCTTGTCGATCACTGCATTGCTCCTTGCCACGCGCTGCGATGCGCGGCCACCTGCGGGAAGACTCTGGAGGTGACCATGGTGCGCAGCGCAATGCGCACGGTCAATCCGATATTCGGCCACCTGATTCGATAATCGCACATCATCGTCGTGCTCCGCGGCGCTCAGGTACGCGTCTGGCCAACGCCGACGCGCAGGCCCAGGCAGGCCCACGCAGCCAGTGCCAGCGGCAGCGCGCACAGCACGTACAGCGCCGCCGGCGACCACCCCGCATCGACGAGCAGGCCAACACTCAGCGGCGAGAGAATCGCGCCGACACGCCCGATGCCGATCGCCCAGCCAAGGCCGGTGGTGCGTACGTCCGCCGCGAACACCACCGGCGCGGCCGCATACAGCCCGGCCATCGCACCGAACAGCGCTGCGCCGATGACGAACGCGATCGGGAAGGCGATCTCCAGGCGGGTGTTGAAGGCGGCGAACAGCAGCATCGCCAGCATGGCCAGCACCAGGCTGGCGGCGGTCAGCCGCGACAGTGCCCAGCGCGAGGCGAGCCAGCCGAACAGGCTGCCACCCACGATGCCCCCGAGATTGAGCAGCACGCCGCCGGTGATGCCCTGCTGCGCCGAGACGCCGGCCGAGACCAGCAGTTTCGGGGTCCAGCTCAGGACGAAGTAGAACGCGAACATGTGCAGGAAGAAGGCCAGCGCGATCAGTACCGCCACCCGGCGCAGGTCGCCCACGAACAGTGCGGCATAGCCTTTGCGTCCATCGGCACGCACCGGTGCCGGCGGCAGTGCCTGCAGCGCCGGCATGCGCATGCGCACCAGCAACGCATTGAGTCGCGGCAAGGCATCCTTCGGCCGCCGCGCGACCAGGAAGTCCAGCGATTCGGGCAGGCAGGCCAGCACCAGCGGAATGCACAGCAGCGATGCACCGGCGCCGATCAGGAACACGCTGTGCCAGCTGAAATGCTCCAGCATCCACGCCGCCAGCAGGCCGCCGAGGGTGGCCCCGATGGGATACCCGGTGGCCTGCATCGCCACGGCCGTGCTGCGCCATTTGGCGTTGGCATACTCGGCCGTGATCACCCCTACCCCGGCCAGCATGCCGCCGATGCCGATGCCGGTGAACACACGCAGTGCCGCGAGCTGCCAGGCATTGGCGGCCAGCGCCGATGCGGCCATGCCCACGGTCAGGATCACCAGGCAGAGCATGATCATCGGCCGGCGGCCCCAGCGGTCGGCCAGCGGCGCGAGCAGGAACGAGCCCAGTGCCATCCCGACCAGGCCCGCACTGAGCATGATGCCCAGCACCTTGCCCGACAGCCCCCAGTCGGCCGATACGTGCGGCGCGGTGAAGGCCATCACCATCACATCGAAGCCATCGAGCATGTTCAACAGCACGCAGATCGCGATGGCGGTCCACTGGAAAGGGCTCATCCGCTCGAGCAAGAGCGGGGAAGCGGAGGCGGCGGCATGGCTCATACAAGGATCCTGCGACAACGTGATGCGGAGGGTGTCCGGCGGGGAGGTCTCAACGACCGGCCTGGCTGGAGGCATGGATGACCTGGAGCACCGACTGCAGCTGGTCGACCTCGACCTGGCCCGGGGCCGAAGGCGTGCCGATCATCCCGAAGGTCAGTGCCTGGCCGAAGGTCTCACCAGCCAGCCGGGAGACCACGCCGGTCCCGCCCATGGACATGGTCAGCAGCGGCTTGCTGCTGCGCTGGCGGACCTGCCAGGTAGCATCCAGCAGGGTGAGCACATCATCCGCGTCGTGCGGCATCACCGCGATCTTGAGCACGTCCGCACCCATCGCATCCTGCCGCAGCAGCCGCGCGACGATTTCCTCGCGGGCGGGCGTGGCGTGGAAGTCGTGGCTGGACATCACCACCTTCACCCCGGCC
Organism: Stenotrophomonas sp. LM091; assembly: GCF_001806305.1. NCBI lineage: Bacteria > Pseudomonadati > Pseudomonadota > Gammaproteobacteria > Lysobacterales > Lysobacteraceae > Stenotrophomonas > Stenotrophomonas sp. LM091. The sequence goes on along the minus strand of NZ_CP017483.1, from coordinate 3,903,934 downwards.
TTGTGTGCCTGCTCGACCAGGGCCGTGACCCGGGCCGGGTCGCGGAACATCTCCACGTCGATCAACTGGGCGAACTGGCCACGCAGCAGCGTGGTGTACAGCGCGGCATAGTCTGCATCGCTGATCGGCTTGCTTCCGCCTTCGGCCTGGGTGCGGAAGGTGACGATCATCGGCTTGCCGTCCAGCGTGCGCGCGATGCGCTTGCCGAGCGCGACCAGCGCCTTGCCGTCGGTGGCGATGTCCAGGTAATCGATGCGCCACTCGGCCAGGTCGGTGGCCGGGCTGGCCGCGATCGCCGCCGCCTGCTGCAGCGCCAGTTCCGCGGTGGCGCCGGTGATCGGCACGATGGTGCGCGGCGCGCCTTCACCGATGCGCAGCGCACCGACCTGCAACGGCGTCACCGCCGGTGGGGCGGCCTGCGCAACGGATGCCACGCCGCCCAGCACGGCGGCCAACAGATAGGGAGTGAGCACGCGCATCAGAAGGTGACCTTGGTCTGTACACCCAACGCCCAGGCGTTGTCGGTGCGGGTATAGGCGAACGTGCCGGGATTGACGATGTACTGCACGTCCGGGCGGATCATCAGCCAGGGCGTGACCTGGATGCTGTAGGACAGTTCGAACAGTTCTTCTGCCTGGCTGAGCTGGTACAGCGGCGAATCGCCCGGCACGCCCATGCCGACGAGATCGGCGCGGCGCGCATCGACCAGGCGGCGGTTGATGTCCGCACCGACATAGCCCAGCGCGATGCTGTCCTGCGCGCGCGAGCCGATGCCCTGGTAGACACCGCCCAGCGCGTACCAGCGCCGGATCTGCGCGGTATCGGTGTCGGACACCATGTACTGCGCGAACGCGGTCAGCCCGCGCTGCGGATCCCCTGCTTCGCGGGTCAGGCGCTGCTCGGCCAGCACGTAGGCACCGTGGCGCCCCGTGGTCGGCGAGGTATCCAGGCCACGCTGGTTGACCCGTGAGGTGTCGTAGTAGCCACCGAACTTGTACACGCCCGGATGGGCGCCGCCCTTGTCCGGCGTCCAGGTCACCTCCACCGGGAACAGCGAGCCGGTGGTACCCGAGACGAACGGACGGAAGGCATTGCGTTCGATGTTGCCGCCCAGATTGGGGTTGACCTGGAACCAGCCGGTGCGCACGTTCAGCGCCGGGCTGACCTGCTGGGCCACTTCACCGCCCCACCGCGCCGTGGGGTAGTTGTACCAGCCACTGTTGCCGGACATCGCCAGCGGATGCGCACAGAACGCCGCATTGACGAAGTGGGTCAGCAGGCTGTGCAGGCCGAACTGGTTGCCCATCGCGTAGTAGCCCAGCTTGAAATACGACTGGCCGGCGTTGAAGGTCTGGTCGTAGCTGGCTTCGGTGAGGCGGGTGTACTGGCCACCGTAGGCCTCCTGGATCGGGAAGCGGTTGCCGACCAGATCGGCCGAGGTGCTGTTGCCGCGACGGTCGTTGAGGGTGACGTGGAACGCACCGCCGCTCCAGCCGGCCAGTGTGCCCATGTCCAGATCCACGCCCACGCGCACCTGCTGGGCATAGCGCGCGCCGGTTCGGCCATAACCGCCGTCGACCACGCCCATCGCCTCGCCGACATAGTCGCCGCGGAAGCGGATGCCACGTTCGTCCAGCGCGGTGCGGGTGCCACCCCAATCGCCGGTGAGGGTGGCGCCGTCGTAGCGGTTGGCGGACTGTGCGGCGGCCAGCGCCGGGCACAGCAGCGCCGTGGCAACCAGCGTGGACAGAGAGGTTCGGATCAGAGCAGCCATGGGTGTGTCTCGAAGAGGGAATCAGCGCAGCGACAGCGGCGCGCTGAGGGGCGAGGTCGCGCCCAGCGCGGAAGTCGCGGTGGCGGTCACGGTGGCGATCTCGGCCGTCTCGCCGGTGGTCGGCAGCGCCAGCGTGAAGCGGCCCTGCCCCTGCGCATCGGTGAGCGCCTCGACCGTGCCGAGCAGGCGTTCGGCTTCGCGACCGACGGCGGCACGGTTGCCGAACACTTCCACCAGATAGCGCTGCCCGGCCACGCCGTGAAGCACACCTTGAACCGTGCGCGCGGCACCACTGCCCTGCACCGCCTGCAACGTCGGCGCGGCCTGGCCGAGATTGGGCGCCGGTTGGCACTCGGCCTGGCCCGGCGCGGTACAGATGCGCGCGCGCTTGGCCGGATCATTCTCCACTCCCCGCCCGCGCGAACCGATGAAGCTGGCGTGCTCCAGCCCCGGCACACCGAACACGATCGCACCGCGCGGCTGGCCCGTGGCGCAGGCGCCACCGGCTTCACAGCGCTCGATCTTCAGCCCGTTGCCGAATATCCGGTTGGCGCTGAACCGGTTCGGTGCGCTGACCGGTTGCGGTCGCACTGCAATGCCGATCCCGTTGCCGGTGATGGTGTTGCCGTCGACCACGTTTTCGCTGCCGGTGATGCTCAGCCCGATCGAGTTGCCGCTGAAGGTGTTGGCCGCAATGTAGTTGCGGTTGCCCCAGTTGATCTGCAGACCATCGGAGTAATCGACGAAGCGGTTGCGTACCACCGTGTTGTCGTTGCCCCACAGGATCTCGATGCCCTGCGACGGTTCGGGATTGGCCGCCGTGGACTGGAACAGGTTGTCGGCCACCAGGTTCCAGGCGGCACCACGGGTCAGCTCCAGCCCATCGCCGTTATCCACGAACTGATTGCGTACGATCCGGTTGTGCACCGTGGTGGTGGCCGTGGACTGGCCCTTGCCATCGTCGCCGGTGAGCATGATCCCGGCACCGCCCTTGTTGGCGACGATGCGGTTGTCATGGATCTCGTTGTGGCTGCTGCGGTTGATCAACACGCCGATGCAGAAGTTCCGGACTTCCAGCCCGGTCAGTTCCACGCCGCGGGTATCGCGCAGGACCAGCCCCGGCAACGTAGTGGTACGCACGTTGGTGCCGGACTGGCCGGGTTCGGCCCCCGGGCAGGCATCGGTGCCGGTACCGGTGACGTAGGCCGAGCCGTCGATGGCGACGTACTGGCCATCGCGTGCCCACGGCGTGCCGACGATCTGCACCGGCCCGACGATCTCCGGCAGCGGCGTGGCCGGACGGATCACGTAGGGGGCGTTGCCCACCGCGGCAATCTCGATCCGGTAGCGCCCCGGCGCCTGGTTGGCGGTACTGATCGCCCAGCGCAGCGAACCCGGGTTGGCATCATCGGCATAGCGCTCCACCTGCAGCACCTCCAGTGACGTGCGCGCAGGTTCGGCCTGGAAGGCCTGCGCCAGCGATGGCAGCACGGCAAGCAGGGACAGGGAAACAGCAGACAGACGGCAACGCATGCGCATACTCCGCACAGGGAAAGGGACTCCGGCGGTCTTCCCCTGCACCTGGCTTCAGTACCGGTTCGGTACTGCCCTCGCCCGCCAGAGGTGGATCGCTTGGAACGGGATTGAAAGTAGGTTTATCGCACTGCACCATTCAAGTGCGTTTATCGACTATGCGTGCGATTATCGAACATCGCCCGTACGACCATTGTCGTAGACGCAGGCACGGCGACGCGCGCGACCCAGCATCAGCCAGGCGGCATCAAGGCAGAATTCACGGGTGGAAACGTCCGATGGCGGGCAGCTCATAGGGCAGCGCCCGCACTGCCCTATGAGCTGCAGGACAGCATCGAGCAGCCGGCCTTCTCACGGGCCCACTCGGGCCGCTTGCCCGCGAAGTGCTCCCGCCCGGGCTGTACCTCATACGGGCGTCGCAACACCTCCAGCAGCGTGTGCACCCCGCTCGGATCGCCCTGCTCGGCCTGCTCGATCGCTTCCTGGGCCAGCCAGTTGCGCAGCACGTACACCGGGTTGGCGCGGCCCATCTGCTGCTGCCGCGCCTGCGCGCTCAGCCCATCGGCGCGCAGCCGCGCCGCGTACTGCTGCAGCCACGCCTGCAATGACGGCAGCACCGCTTCCCGGTGTGCCGGGCTGTAGAACGCGTCTTCCAGCACCGCCACCGACGGCGCGGCGGGATCGAGATCCATCAGGCTACGGAAGGCGATGGTCATGTCCATCTCCCCCTCGTGCAGGATCTCCAGCCACGCGGCCATCAGCGCCACATCGTCATCGCGGCAGGTGTCCAGGCCCAGCTTGGCGGCGATGTCGGCGCGCTCGCATTCGGCGTGCACCTGCTGGAAACGCGCCAGCCCGTCATGCAGCGGGGTGACATCCTCGAACAGCGGTGCCAATGCCTGCGCGAGCCGGGTGAGATTCCAGTACGCCACCTGCGGCTGCGTGCCGAAGCGATACCGCCGGCCCTGCGCATCGGTGGTGTTGGGGGTCCACTCCGGATCGTAGTCCTCAACCCAGCCATACGGGCCGTAATCGATGGTGAGACCCAGAATCGACAGGTTGTCGGTGTTCATCACGCCATGCACGAACCCCACGCGCATCCAGTGCGCGACAAGCACTGCGGTGCGTTCGCAGATCTCGGCGAACCAGCGTGCGTGGCGTGCCTCGCCCGCCTCTGCCAGCGCAGGAAAATCGCGCGCGATGCAGACATCGGCCAACTGCCGCAGCAACGCGGTGTCGCCGCGCGAGGCCGGCAGTTCAAACGTGCCGAAACGGATGAAGGACGGCGCGACGCGGCAGACGATCGCGCCGGGTTCGGCCTGCGGATGACCGTCATAGAACATGTCACGCACGACCGCATCGCCGGTGCCGACCAGACTCAACGCGCGCGTGGTCGGCACGCCGAGGTGATGCATCGCCTCGCTGCACAGGAACTCGCGGATCGACGAGCGCAGCACCGCGCGCCCATCGGCACCGCGCGAGTAAGGCGTGCGCCCGGCGCCCTTCAACTGCAGTTCCCAGTGCGTCCCTTCCGGGGTGAGCAGTTCGCCCAGCGAGATCGCACGGCCATCGCCGAGCTGCCCCGCCCAGTGGCCGAACTGATGGCCACCATAGTTGGCCGCCCACGGTGCCATCCCGGCATACAGCGCATTGCCGCCGAACACCCGTGCGAAGTCCTCGCTCTGGATCAGGTCCTCGCCCATGCCCAGCAGCGCGGCCACGTCCGGCGAGTACGCCAGCAGCCGTGGGGCGGCGACCGGGGTCGGCATCACCGACGACCACGCGGCCTGGCGCACCTCGCGCACGCGCGGGCCGGTTTCCGGATCGCCGGGCAGGTCACGGATGAAGCGGTTGTCGAAACGCAGGGGCTGGGTGCTCATCCGCATGAAATGGGGGCAGCCGGGCTGCCCCGCAAGCTCAGCGTGAACCGCCGCCCAGGTTCAGCGGACCGCCCCGCTCCACCGCACGCTGGTAGGCCGGGCGCTGTTCGATCCGGCTCAGGAAGGACTGCAGCCGCGGGTAGGCGGCCATATCGCCCCCTCTCGCGGCGGCGGCCTGGATCGGGAAACTCATCTGGATGTCCGCTGCGGTGAAGCGCTCACCGGCAAACCACGGCGACTGGCCCAGCTCGCGCTCCATCCAGTCCATGTGCAGCTTCACCTGCGGCCCCACGAACCCCTTCAGCGCCTTGTCGGCGATGGAGCGTGCGATCGGCTTGGCGAAGAACGGCATCGGCGCATTGCGCAGCCGCGAAAACACCAGTGTCATCACCAGCGGCGGCATCGCCGAGCCTTCGGCGTAGTGCAGCCAGTAGCGATAACGCACGCGTTCGGGCGCCTGGGCAGGCATCGGCTCGGGCGAGAGCTGGCGGCCGCTGTCATAGCGGTCGGCCAGGTACTCCAGGATCGCGCCGGATTCAGCCAATACCAGTGCATCGTCCTGCAGCACCGGGGACTTGCCCAGCGGGTGCACGTCACGCAGCGCCTGCGGTGCCAGCCAGGTCTTGGGATCGCGCTGGTAGTTGACCACCTGATACGGCAGGCCCAGCTCTTCAAGCATCCACAGCACGCGCAGCGAGCGGGAGTGGTCCAGATGGTGCACCTTGATCATCGACGGTTCCGCAGGGGCAAAGCGGCATCGTAACCGGGTGGCTGACACGGTGACGTCTTCAACCTGCGCCGCGTCGACCAGGGCCAGGCATCGCCCAATAAAAAACGCCGGAAGCTTTCGCTTCCGGCGTTCAAGGCGACCTTACGGTTGCGGGGGGTCGATTAGACCGCCTGCACCTGGTCAGCCTGCATACCCTTCTGGCCCTGCACGGCGACGAAGGTCACCTTCTGGCCTTCCTGCAGCGACTTGAAGCCGGTGCCCTGGATCGCGCGGAAATGCACGAAGAGGTCCGGGCCGCTTTCCGGGGTGATGAAGCCGAAGCCCTTGGCATCGTTGAACCACTTCACGGTGCCCTGCTGACGATCAGACATGTACTAACTCCTGAAACAATAGTTGAAATAATCGCGGCCGCCGCGTATCGGAGCCGAGACTGAGTTGCAGGCGTTGGTAAAGCGGATCGATGAGCAGATCGTGAGATCAACTGCACCAGGCCACGATTCACGGTGACCCTAGCAAACACAGTGTGGGTGACGATACTCGTGTTTTACCGAAAAAGCGATAGCTGGTTTATTCAGCCATCCTCCCCCTCCCGCCTGACAGGACAAGGGGTCGGGCGATCCTACACGAAACCGGAGCGCCTATTCAGATTTTTCCTACCTTAAGATCAGCCAAATGACCGATGCCCCGACCCCTAAAGTTCATATCTGGGTGGACGCCGATGCCTGCCCGGCCGTCATCAAGGAGATCCTGTTCCGCGCCGCCGAGCGCGCCGGGATCGAGATGACCCTGGTCGCGAACCACTGGCTGCGCACTCCCCCGTCCCGTTTCATCCGATCGGTACAGGTGCCGCCAGGCCTGGATGTGGCTGACAGCGTGATCGTCGAGCGGGTCCAGCCGGGCGACCTGGTCGTCACGCAGGACATCCCCTTGGCCGCCCTCGTGTTGGATAAAAAGGCCGTCGCGCTCAACCCGCGTGGCGAGCTGTACACGCCCGACAACATGGCCGAGCGCCTGTCCATGCGCAATTTCATGGAGGAACTGCGCGGCTCGGGCATCCAGACCGGCGGGCCGGCGCCCCTGCACGCGCGCGACAAACAGGCCTTCGCCGCGCAGCTGGATCGTTGGCTGGCCAAGCGTTCAGTGTGATGAACCGCCAGCTGGATGAAGGTCCGGCGTGACCCAGGGCCGATATCCGTAGTGCCGGCCGATGGCCGGCGCCTCCTCAGCACCTGCCGACCACAGGATCTACCCATGGCCCCCCGCAGCCGGCCAGCGGCCGGCCCTACAGGTGGAGCGACAGCCCGCTGGAGAACGTGCGCCGCTCTCCGGTGAACGGGTCATCGAACGCCAATTCGTTGGCCAGCAGCTGCAGCGGCACCCCCGCCGGCGCATCCGCGCGCAGCTCCGGGTACAGATCGTCCCCGAGGATCGGCGCGCCCAGCCCCGCCATGTGCACGCGCAACTGGTGCTTGCGGCCACTCACCGGGTGCAGCCGATAACGCCAGACCGGCCCGGTTCGCTCGATCACCTCGATGCGGGTCCGGGCATTGGGCTCGCCGGTCACCTCGGCCATGCGGAAAAACGGCTCGCCCGGGACCAGCCGGGTCTGGCGCTCAAGCGGGAACGCCACCTGCGGCAGGGCCGGCGCCAAGGCTTCGTAGACCTTCTCGATGCGCCGCTCGCGGAACAGGCGCTGGTAGGCATCGCGGGTATCGGGCCGGGTCGAGAACAGCACCAGCCCGGCGGTCAACCGGTCCAGGCGGTGCAGCGGCACCAGGTCGGGGTTGCCGGTGCGCGCCACCAGCCGCGCCAGCAGGGTCTCGCGCACGTAGCCGCCCGCCGGGGTAACCGGCAGGAAGTGCGGCTTGTCGGCCACCAGCAGCTCTGCGTCCTGATGGACGATCGCCTCGGCGAAGGGAATCACCGGCTCATCGGCCACTTCACGGAAGTAGACGATCTCCAGCCCGACCTGCCAGGGATGATCCGGAGCGAGCGCCCTGCCCTGCGCGTTCCGTACCCGCCCACGGGCGAAGCGATCCACCCACTGCGCGCGGTCGATGCGCGGGAAGCGCGCACACAGCCCGTCCAGCAGGCTCGGCCAGTCGCCGGGCGGCAACTGCAGGCGACTGGGCGCGGGGGTGGCAAGGATCGGATCGGACGGACTCATGGCGAACCATTATCATGGCGCTCTTTGTTTCAGGTATCCCCATGGCCCTCACCGCCACCATCCGCAAGGCCGAACTGCAGATCAGCGACATGGACCGCGGCTACTACGCCAGCCATACGCTGACGCTGGCCCAGCATCCGTCCGAAACCGACGACCGCCTGATGGTGCGCCTGCTCACCTTCGCGCTGAACGCCGACGACCGGCTGGAATTCGGCCGCGGCCTGAGCGTGGATGACGAACCGGACCTGTGGCGCCGCGATTACACCGGCGACATCGAACTGTGGATCGAACTGGGCCAGCCGGACGAGTCGCGCCTGCGCAAGGCCGCCGGCCGCGCGCGCGCGGTGCAGCTGGTCACCTACGGCGGCCGCGCCGCCGACATCTGGTGGGACCGCAACGCTTCCGCGCTGAAGAAGCTCGCCACGCTGGAGGTGATGGACCTGCCGGGCGAGTTCGTCACCGAATGGGGCGCGCAGATCGAACGCACGATGCAGTGGGACGTGCAGATCCAGGATGGCGAAGTGCAGTTGACCTCCGACAAGGCCCAGCTCAGCGTCATCCCCACCTGGCGCAAGCAGAAACCGCAGGCCTGAGCGCGCTGAGATGTCCGTGATCCGATGCGATGTACTGGTGATCGGCGCCGGCGCGGCCGGGCTGATGTGTGCGATGACCGCTGGCAGACGCGGGCGCATGGTGCAGGTGATCGACCATGCCAACAAGGTCGGCAAGAAGATCCTGATGTCCGGCGGCGGGCGCTGCAACTTCACCAACACCGGCACCACGGCCGCCAACTTCCTGTCGGCCAACCCGCACTTCTGCAAATCCGCGCTGGCCCGTTACACCCCCTGGCACTTCATCGAGATGGTGGAGCGGCACGGCATCGCGTATCACGAAAAAGAACTGGGCCAGCTGTTCTGCGACATCTCCTCCAAGCAGATCGTGAAGATGCTAGTGGACGAATGCCAGGCCGCCGGGGTGCAGATCCGCACCGACTGCGGGGTGCAGAAGGTCGAGCGCGGCGCGGACGGTTTCCACGTGCACACCGCGCAGGGTCACTTCCACGCCGCCTCGCTGGTGGTCGCCACCGGTGGCTTGTCGATCCCGAGCATGGGCGCCACCGGCTTCGGCTATGAGCTGGCCCGCCAGTTTGGCCACGAGGTCCTGCCGACCCGGGCCGGGCTGGTGCCGCTGACCTTGAGCGGCAAGCACCAGGAGCGCTTCAACGAGCTCAGCGGCGTCGCCCTGCCGATCGAGGCGCGCTGCAACGGGGTCGAGTTCCGCAATTCCATGCTGATCACCCACCGCGGCATCAGCGGCCCGGCGATCCTGCAGATCTCTTCGTACTGGCAGCCCGGCGATGAGCTGCGGCTGGACCTGCTGCCGGGCCAGGACGCGCTGGGCTGGCTGCGCCGGATGAAGGCCGAGCGCGGCGCCGCCGAGCTGCGCACGGTGCTGTCCGAGGTGCTGCCGCGGCGGCTCGCGCTGCGCCTGTGCGAGCACTGGCTGCCGGACCGGCTGGTGCGCCAGATCGACGAGCCGCAGCTGCGCGAGGCGGCCGATCTGCTGCAGAATTTCCCGCTGGTCGCCAGTGGCACCGAGGGCTACCGTACCGCCGAGGTGACGCTGGGCGGGGTCGACACCCGCAAGGTGTCCTCCAGTACCTTTGAATCGCAACTGGTTCCCGGCCTGCACTTCATCGGGGAGGTGCTGGACGTGACCGGCTGGCTGGGGGGCTACAACTTCCAATGGGCCTGGGCCTGTGGCCATGCCGCGGGCAGCGTGGCCTGAGCCGGGACCCGCGTTCCGTGATCGGCTACGGTTTGCCGCATGGACGTAGTCACACGCATCGTGTATCAAGTTTGCAGTCCGGGGAGTACTGAATGCAGAACGCGAATGACATGACGGTCCGCCTGCTGATCGTGGACGACAGCGGCGAGAACGCCGAGACCATCGTCAGCACGCTGCGCAACAGCGGCATCGCGGTGCGCCCGACGCGCCCGCAGCACGGCGAGGAACTGGCCCAGGTCCTGGGCACCCAGCCGATCGACCTGGTACTGGTCGCTGCCGCCCAGAGCATCCCGCTGCTGCAGGTCACCCAGCAGATCGCGGCCAGTGGCAAGGACATCCCCATGATCCTGCTGGCCGAGTCGATCAATGAAAACGAGTGGGTCGAGGCCGGTGCCAATGGCATCCGCGCCATCGCACTGCGCCACCGCCCCGAGCACCTGCTGGCGGTGGTGCGCAATGAATGGACCGATCTGCACGCGCGCCGCGGGCTGCGCCGGATCGAGGCCCAGATGCGCGAGACCGAGCGCCGCTGCGACGCGCTGATCTCCTCCTCGCGCGACCCGATCGCCTATGTCCATGAAGGCATGCACATCCGCGCCAACGAGGCCTACCTGGAGATGTTCGGCTACGAGACCTTCGAGGATGTGGAGGGCATCTCGCTGCTGGACATGGTCGCCCCGCAGCACGTGGACGGCTTCAAGCAGCTGCTCAAGTCGATGAGCAAGGGCGATGCACCGCCGCCGCAGTACCAGGTGGACGCACGCAACCAGGACGGGGCGGTGTTCCCGGCCACGATGGAGTTCACCCAGGCCAGCTACGAAGGCGAATCCTGCCTGCAGGTGGTGTTCCGCCGCCGCATGGAGTTCGACCCGGAGCTGGCGCGCGAGGTGGAGGACCTGCGCCAGCGCGACCAGGTCACCGGCCTGCTCAACCGACCGACCTTCATGCTGCATGTCGAAAATGCCGTGGCCCAGGCCGGCCGCAGCGAGGGCCGGTTCGGCCTGCTGCTGGTCGAGCCCGACCACTACGCGCGCCTGCTGCCGGAGATCGGGCTGGACTCGGCCGACGCGCTGATCGGCGCCCTTGCCCGCGTGCTGGCCCAATCCGTTGGCGACGCTGCCCAGGTGGCCCGCTTCGGTGAACACAGCTTCGCCGTGCTCACCGAAGCACCCTACGCGCAGACCGTCGTCTTGGCCGACCAGATCCGGGCCGCCTTCGCCGCGCAGGTGTTCAGCATCGGCGAGCGCTCGGCCACAGTCACCGTCAGTGTCGGCGGCGTGCAGGTCGGCGAAAAGATCGCCAGCATCGGCCAAGTGCTGGCGCGCGCCACCGAGTGCACGCAGGCAGCCCTGGAACTGGGCAACACCACCCGGGTGTTCGACCCGGCGGCGGTGGACCGCGTGGAAGAAGAACGCATCCAGCACTGGGTCGCCCGCATCCGCCAGGCGCTGGACGGCGATGGCTTCCAGCTGCATTACCAGCCGGTGCTCAACCTGCAGGGCGAAGCGCTGGAGCTGTACGAGGCCTACCTGCGCCTGGAGCACAACGGCGAGCTGCTCAGCCCGACCGCGTTCCTGGGCATCGCCGAGGAGCACGGCCTGCTGGCCGACATCAACCGCTGGGTGGTCACCCACGCGATCGGCATGCTCGCCGCACGCAGGCGCGAGGGCCACGTCACCCACCTGATGGTCAAGATCACCCCGGAGTCGTTCAACGACCCGCAGATGATCGTCACCCTGCGCCGCGAGCTGCAGGCCCAGGGCGTCCCGGGCGAACAGCTGTGGCTGCATGCCCCGGAGGCAAAGGTGTTCACCCACCTGCGCAATGCGCAGCAGTTCCTGGCGGCGATCGCGCCGCTCGGCTGCCGGATCGGCCTGGAGCAGTTCGGCTCGGGGCTGGACTCGTTCCAGCTGCTGGCCCATTTCCAGCCGCAGTTCCTCAAGCTGGACCGCGACTTCACCTGCGACCTCGCCAGCACCCGCGAACACAGCGGGAAGATCAGCGAGATCACCGCGCGGGCGCAGGCCGCCAACATCCGCACCATCGCTGAGTTCGTCGCCGATGCCAACTCGATGAGCCTGCTTTTCAGTGCCGGGGTGGACTACGTGCAGGGCGACTTCGTCGGCCCGGCCGGCCCGGTGATGGATTTCGATTTCAGCTGATTGGGAGCGTCACGACCAACGGTCGCGACCTACCCTCTTCCGCGCATCAATGGGCGCAGCGCGCGGGCATCATTGGGCGCACCGCACGTGCATCGATGGGGTGACCGCACGTGCATCGATGGGGTCATCGCGCGTGCATCTGTGGCCGCGCGGGTAGATGCCGACCGTTGGTCGGCATCCATCCTTCCGGTCAGGCCATCTCGACCAGGTTCGGGATCTTCACGTCGGTGGCGACATCGGCATCGTAATCCACACCTTCCACGCCGAACCCGAACAGACGCAGGAAGTCGGCCTTGTAGCCGGCCAGATCGCTGATCTCGTAGAGGTTCTCGTTGGTCACCTGCGGCCACAGCGCGACCACTTCGCCCTGCACCTCCGGCGCCATTTCCTTGTAGTCCGCGCGCAGACGGCCGGCGTCGTCGATCAGCTCGACCTTGCGGCCGCCATCGGTGACCAGGTCGTGGCGCAGGCGCTCGGTCGCGGTACCCGCGTCCTTGCCGCCGTAGAGGATGTCGTACAGGGTATCGAGCTGTTCGATGCAGCCCTCGTGGGTGCCCTTGGCCTTCATCACCTTGAACAGCAGCGACAGGTACAGCGGCATGGTCGGGATCGCCGAGCTGGCCTGGGTGACCACGGCCTTGAGCACCGATACGCGCGCATCGCCACCGATCGGCGCCAGCTTCTGACGCAGGCCGACGACCTTCTCGTCCAGATCCTTCTTGGCCGCGCCGATGGAGCCGTTCCAGTAGATCGCCTGGGTGATTTCCTCACCGACGTAGGTGAAGGCCGTGGTGGTCGCGCCTTCGGCCAGCACACCGGCCTCGAGCAGCGCATCGATCCACATCTGCCAGTCTTCGCCGCCCATGACGGCGACGGTACCGGCGATCTCTTCCGGCGTGGCCGGCTCGATCGTCGTTTCGGTGATCACTTCCTTGTCGGTATCCAGGCCGCGCAGCGTGATCGGTGCGCCGATCGGCTTGAGCGTGGAGCTGATCACTTCACCGGTCCCGGGATGCTTGCGGCGCGGCGCGGCCAGGCTGTACACCACCTGGTCGACCTGGCCGAGATCCTGCTTGATCAGCTCGATGACCTTGGCCTTGACCTCGTCGGAGAAGGCATCGCCGTTGACGCTCTTGGCGTACAGACCGGCCTGCTCGGCGTACTTGTGGAACGCGGCGGTGTTGTACCAGCCAGCCGTGCCCGGCTTGGTCTCGGTACCCGGACGCTCGAAGAACACACCCAGCGTGGCGGCATCACTGCCGAACGCTGCCGTGATGCGCGCAGCCAGGCCGTAGCCGGTGGAGGCACCGAGCACCAGCACCTTCTTCGGGCCGTTGGTGATCTTCGGCTTGGACTGGATGTACTCGATCTGCTGCTTGACGGCCGCATCGCAGCCGACGGGGTGGGTGGTGACGCAGATGAAGCCGCGCACACGCGGTTTGATGACCATGTAAACCTCGAGGGGACTGGCGCAGGGCGGACCGGCGCGATGAAAAGGGAGGTCGCGCGCCACCTGGGCGGCTGCGCGGAACGCAAGGGATCGTAGTGCGCAGCGCCGCTGAGTACAACCGACGGGGGTGTATGGGAGGTGACGGTCCCGCCCTGGCGCGCTCTGCGGGCAGCCCCAAAAGAAAGGCCGCGCAATGCGCGGCCTTCCGGATGTTGCAGACCACCAGAAACCTTACGGACGACGCTCCAGCGCTTCCACGTCCTTGGCCTTCGGCAGCAGATCCTGCTTGGTCACGGCCAGCGCGCCCATCGTCAGCAGCGGGCAGGCGATGAAGATCGACGACAGCGTACCGATCACCGCACCGATCATCTGGCTCAGCGCCAGCCCTTCCAGCGAACCACCGCCGTACAGGTACAGCGCCAGCACCGACAGGAAGAACACCAGCGAGGTGATGATCGTGCGCGACAGCGTCTGGTTGATCGAACGGTTCATCACTTCCAGCGGCTCGACGCGCAGGCTGCGGAAGTTTTCACGCACGCGGTCGAACACCACGATGGTGTCGTTGATCGAGAAGCCCATCACCGACAGCAGGCCGGCCAGCACGGTCAGATCGAACTCGCGGCCACTCAGCGAGAAGTAGCCCGCCACCACCAGCACGTCGAACAGCGTGGTGATGATCGCCACCATCGCGAACTTCCACTCGAAGCGGAAACCGATGTAGATCAGGAAGCCGATCAGCACGAACAGCGCCGCGTACAGGCCGTTCAGGGCCAGCTCTTTACCCACCTGCGGGCCGACGAACTCGGCGCCGACGATGGCGGCCTGGTTGCCCTCCATCGAGATCGCCTTCTGCACGGCTTCGGCGGTGCGGTTGTTGGCTTCACCGGCGTTCTCGCCTTCGGCCATTTCCTGCGGCTGCAGGCGGATCAGCAGGTTGCTGCCGCTGCCGAAGCTCTGCACCTGGGCACCGGCATAGCCGGCGCCTTCCAGATGCTCACGCACGGCATCGACGTCAGCCGGCTTGTCGAAGCGCACTTCGACCACGGTGCCACCGGTGAAGTCCAGCGCGTAGTTGAAGCCCTTGAAGGCAATGCAGCCGATGGCGGCAATGAACACCAGGGCAGCCAGCGAGACAGCCACCCAACGGGTGCGCATGAAGTCGAACTTGGTGTCGTTCGGGATCAGATGCAACGGGAAAAGTTTCATGGTTTCTATTCGCTTCCCGTCAGATGGCCAGGGTCTTGAGCTTCTTGCGGCGGCTGTAAACCAGCACGGCAAGGGCACGCGAGACGGTGATTGCAGTGAACATGGAGGCCAGGATGCCGACGATCATGGTCACGGCGAAGCCCTTCAGCGGGCCGGTACCGAACGCATACAACGCCACACCCGCCAGGATGCCGGTGAGGTTGGCGTCCAGGATGGTCCCGGAAGCCTTCTCGTAACCGGCCACGATGGCCGCCTTGGGCGGCATGCCGGCCCGCAGCTCTTCACGGATACGTTCGTTGATCAGCACGTTGGCGTCGACCGACAGGCCGATCGACAGCGCCAGGCCGGCGAAGCCGGGCAGCGTCATCGTCGCACCGAACAGCGACATCACCGCCACCACGATCAGCAGGTTGAACAGCATCGCCACCGAGGTGATCACGCCGAACATCCGGTAGTACACGGTGAAGAAGACCAAGGTGAACAGGAACGCGAAGCCGACCGCGGTCACGCCGCGCTCGACGTTCTCCGCACCCAGGCTCGGGCCGACAATGCGTTCTTCAACAAAGTCCATCGGCGCAGCCAGCGAGCCGGATTTCAGCAGCTTGGCCAGGTTGTCCGCTTCGAGCTTGTCCAGGCCGGTGGTCTGGAAGTTCTTGCCGAACACGCCGTTGATGTTGGCGACCGAGATCACCTCTTCCTTGACGCGGAAGCTGCGCACTTCCTTGCCGTCGACCACGTTCACGGTCGGGATGCGCTCGGTGTAGACCACCGCCATCGGCTTGTTCACGTTGGCGCTGGTGAAGTCGAACATGCGCTGGCCGCCGACGTTGTTCAGCGTCACGCTCACCGCCGCCGAGCCGTTCTGGTCGGTGGTGGCCTGCGCGGCGACCATCTGGTCACCGGTCACGATCACGCGCTTGTTGAGCAGGATCGGGCCGCGGTTGTCGCGCTGCTGGTAGACCTTGGCCTCCGGCGGGATGCGGCCGCTGGCGATCGCGTCCTGGGCGTTGCCTTCAACCACGGCGCGGTATTCCAGCGTCGCGGTGGCACCGATCATGCGCTTGGCTTCGGCGGTGTCCTGCACGCCGGGCAGCTGCACGACCACGCGGTCGGCACCCTGGCGCTGGATGATCGGCTCGGCCACGCCCAACTGGTTGACGCGGTTGCGCAGCGTGTTGACGTTCTGTTCGATGGCGCCATTGGCGATCGCGGTCAGCTCCGTCTCCGGCATGCTGACGGTGATGCGGTTGCCCGCCACCTCATAGCCCAGCGTCGGCTGCGCCTTGACCATGACCTCGCGGGCACGCGCGGCCGCATCGGCACCGGCGGACGGGCTGATGGTGGCCACGATGGTGTTGTCGCCACGGCGCTCGACGGACTGGTAGGCGATGCGGGCATCGCGCAGGCTGGTGCGCACGTCTTCGGCGTAGGCGTCCAGACGCTTGTCCAGTGCCGCCTTCTGGTCGACCTGCAGCACGAAGTGGACGCCGCCCTGCAGATCCAGGCCCAGCACCATCGGCTTGGCGCCCAGGTCGCTCAGCCAGTCCGGCACGGTGGAAGCCAGGTTCAGGGCAACCACGTAGTCCTCGCCCATCTCGTCGCGCAGGGCGTCGTTGGCGGCGGTCTGCGCCTGCAGCGTCGGCAGGCGCACGATCAGGCTGTCGCCTTCCTTGGCCACCGACAGCGGCTCCACGCCGGCCTGCTTGAGGTCACCCAGTACGCGGTCGCGCAGGGCGTCGTCGATCTGCCCGCCACGGTTGGCGGTGATCTGCACGGCAGGGTCCTTCTGGTAGATGTTGGGCAGCGCGTACAACGCACTGACCGCCAGCACGATCAGGATGAGGAAATACTTCCAGCGTGGAAATTCGAGCATTGCTTGGGTCCCGCGCGGTGCCCGTCCCGGCACCGCGGTTGAACGGAAAGGAGGTGGATCAGTTGGCCGACTTCAGCGTGCCGGTCGGCAGCACATTGCCCACGGCGCCCTTCTGCACGCGGATGCGCACGTTCTCGGCCACTTCGATGGTGATGAAGTTGTCGCCGATGTCGGTGACCACGCCGGCGATGCCGCCGTTGGTCAGCACTTCGTCACCGCGCTTGACCTTCTCCAGCATGGCCTTGTGTTCCTTCTGGCGCTTCATCTGCGGGCGGATCATCAGGAAGTACATGATCGCGATCAGGATGATCGGGAACAGCAGGGTGGTCAGACCCATGCCCTGCGGCTGGCCACCGGCGGCCTGGGCGTTGGCGGTGGGGATCAGGAAGGCGAGCAGGTTCATAGTGTGTCCTTGGGTTGGGAGGCGCCCCGCCCCCTTTGAGGGTCAGGGTGTCGCCGCGAAACGGGGGTCAGCCTCGAAGTATGCCATGGCCCCGGGAGTTCGTCCTTGGGCCGTTTGGCAGGGTCGGCGCGCCGGAGCGGCCGGCCCGGGTCACTTTACAGCGCGGGCGTGACCGCACCACGGGCCGCGTAGAAAGACTCGCGGAAGGCGGCAAAGGTTCCCGCCGCGATCGCCTCGCGCATGTCGGCCATCAACTTCTCGTAGTAATAGAGGTTGTGGATGGTGCCCAGCATGGGCGCCAGCATCTCGTTGCAGCGGTCCAGGTGGCGCAGGTAGGAGCGCGTGTAACCGCTGGTGCAGGCATGGCAGCCGCAGCCCGGCTCGATGGTGTCCATGTCGCGCTCGTAGCGGGCGTTGCGGATGCGCACGGTGCCGAACGAGGTGAAATAGTGGCCGTTGCGGGCGTTGCGGGTCGGCATCACGCAATCGAACATGTCCACGCCGCGGGCGACGCCTTCGACCAGATCTTCCGGGCGGCCCACGCCCATCAGGTAGCGCGGGCGGTCGGCCGGCAGGATCGGGTGCATGTGGTCGAGCATGGCGTTGCGCTCGTGCTCGGGCTCGCCCACGGCCAGGCCACCGATGGCGTACCCGTCAAAGCCGATCTGCTGCAGGCCCTCGGCCGAGCGGCTGCGCAGGTCGTGATGGACACCGCCCTGGACGATGCCGAACAGCGCTGCGTCATTGCCCAGTTCATCGTGCGCGTTGCGGCTGCGCTGGGCCCAGCGCAGGCTGAGCTCCATCGAGGTGCGCGCGACCGGCTCGGTGGCCGGGTACGGGGTGCACTCGTCGAAGATCATCACCACGTCCGAATCCAGCACCTTCTGGATGCGCATGCTCTCTTCCGGACCCAGGAACACACGGGCCCCGTCGGTCGGCGAGGAGAAGGTCACGCCCTGCTCGGTGATTTTGCGGCGGTGGGCCAGCGAGAACACCTGGAAGCCGCCGGAGTCGGTCAGGATCGGTCCATTCCAGCGCGCGAAGCCGTGCAGGCCGCCGTGGTCGGCGATCACGTCCAGGCCCGGACGCAGGTACAGATGGAAGGTGTTGCCCAGGATGATCTCCGCACCCAGCGCGCGGATCTGCTCCGGCAGGATGCCCTTCACCGAGCCATAGGTGCCCACCGGCATGAAGGCCGGGGTTTCCACGGTCCCGCGCGGGAAGGTCAGGCGGCCGCGGCGGGCGCGACCGTCGGTGGTCTGGAGCTGGAACTGGAGTCGGGACATGGAGCGGTCATTCGGGCAGATAGTCTGCCATTGTCGCCGAAAACGGCCGCGCCTGCCCCGCCCCAGTTATTCCCCCTGCGGGAACAGCAGCATCGCATCGCCATAGCTGAAGAAGCGGTACTTCTCCGCGATCGCCGCCTGATAGGCCTCGAATACGCGGTCCTTGCCGGCAAAGGCGGAAATCATCATCAGCAGCGTGCTTTCCGGCAGATGGAAGTTGGTCACCATCGCGTCCACGCTGCGGATCCGGTAGCCGGGGGTGATGAAGATCTGGGTTTCACCGGCGTACGGCAGCAGCTCGCCGTCGCGCATGGCGCTTTCCAGGGCCCGCACCACCGTGGTGCCGACGCCGATCACCCGGCCACCCGCGGCGCGGGTGCGGCGCACCTGCTGCACCAGTTCGGCGCCGACGTTCAGCCATTCGCGGTGCATCACGTGGTCGGTCAGATCGTCCACGCGGACCGGCTGGAAGGTGCCCGCGCCCACGTGCAGGGTCACATGGCCGAACTCCACGCCCTTTTCCTTCAACGTGGCCAGCAGCGCCTCATCGAAGTGCAGGCCGGCGGTCGGGGCCGCCACCGCGCCGATCTCGCGGGCAAAGACCGTCTGGTAACGCTCGCGGTCGTCCACGCCCGGCTCGCGCTGGATATAAGGCGGCAACGGCAGCCGGCCGGCGTGCAGCAGCCACTGCTCCAGCGCCTCGGGCACGTGGAACTGCAGCACGTAGAACTCCCCGTCGCGCCCCAGCACTTCGGCCTCGCCACCGGCATCCAGGGCAATGCGGCTGCCCGGCTTGGGCGACTTGCTGGCGCCGACCTGGGCCCGCGCCTGCTGGCCACCGAGCAGGCGCTCGATCAGGATCTCGACACGGCCCCCGCTGGCCTTCTGGCCGAACAGGCGCGCCGGGATCACCCGGGTATCGTTGAACACCATCAGGTCGCCTTCCCGCAGCAGTTCGGGCAGGTCGCGCACCTGGCGGTGGTCGAAGGCGGCCGGGGCCGGCGGCACCACCATCAGGCGGCTGGCCGAACGCTCGGCGAGCGGAGCCTGGGCAATCAGTTCAGGCGGCAGGTCGTAGTTGAAATCGGACTTCTTCAAGGGAGCGCACGGCAACGTGTAGGCAATGTCGGCCATTGTACGACTGGCTCCCGGTAGCAACCCAGCCTTGTGCGAACGTCGCGCAAAATGCTGCTTTGCAACAGTTTTTGGCAGGGTTATCGCGCGAAAAACCGCGTGCTAGCATCGAGCCGGAAGTCTGATGCACGAGCAGGAATGCCCGAAGCGCGCGCGAATAGACGCGCGTTTTGCTTTTCCGCCGTGCCGCCATCGTTTCAGGAGATCTGCAATGAGCTTCATCGAACGTCTTGCCCCACTCCGCGCCCAGCCGGGCACCCGCCTCACCACCGGCCTGGATGACGCCACCCTCGAACGCCTCGCCGCCGGCCACCCCGCGCTGGTCGCGGCCATCGACGCCGCCGCCACTGAGTTCGAGCGCGTGCGCGCCGATCTGGGCGGCCTGCTGGCCCTGGACGAGCGCGCCCAGATCGATGCGATGCAGGACGGCTTCGTCAACTTCTATGCCGACGATGCGGTCACCCCGTACGTCGCCCTGGCCGCCCGTGGCGCATGGGTGGTCACGCTGAAGGGCGCGGTGCTGTACGACGCCGGCGGCTACGGCATGCTCGGCTTTGGCCACACCCCCGAAGCGGTGATGGACGCCATGGCGGCCCCGCAGGTGATGGCCAATGTGATGACCCCCAGCCTGTCCCAGCAGCGCTTCATCCAGGCCCTGCGCAAGGAGATCGGCCACCGCCGCGGCGGCTGCCCGTACAGCCACTTCATGTGCCTCAATTCCGGCTCCGAAGCGGTCGGCCTGGCTGCCCGCATCGCCGACGTCAACGCCAAGCTGCAGACCGATCCGGGGGCCCGCCACGCTGGCGCCAGGATCAAGCGCGTGGTGGTGAAGGGCAGCTTCCACGGCCGCACCGACCGCCCGGGCCTGTATTCCGATTCCAGCCGCAAGACCTACATGCAGCACCTGGCCAGCTACCGGGGCGAAGACAGCGTGATCGCGATCGCGCCGTACGACGAAGACGCACTCAAGCGCGTGTTTGCCGAGGCCGAGCAGAACCATTGGTTCATCGAGGCGATCTTCCTGGAGCCGGTGATGGGCGAAGGCGACCCGGGCCGCTCGGTGCCGCCGTCGTTCTATGCGCTGGCCCGTGAGCTGACCCGCCAGCACGGCAGCCTGCTGCTGCTCGACTCGATCCAGGCCGGCCTGCGCGCGCACGGCGTGCTCTCGATCGTGGATTACCCGGGCTTCGAAGGCCTGGACGTGCCGGACATGGAGACCTATTCCAAGGCGCTCAATGCGGCCCAGTTCCCGCTCTCGGTGCTGGCCGTGACCGAACACGCCGCGCAGCTGTACCGCAAGGGCATCTACGGCAACACCATGACCTCCAACCCGCGGGCACTGGACGTGGCCTGCGCCACGCTGTCGCTGCTGACCCCGCAGGTGCGCGAGAACATCCGCGTGCGTGGCGAGGAAGCGGTGCGCAAGCTGGAACAGCTCAAGACCGAGCTGGGCGGGCTGATCACCAAGGTCCAGGGCACCGGCCTGCTGTTCTCCTGCGAGCTGGCCCCGCAGTTCAAGTGCTACGGCGCCGGCTCCACCGAGGAATGGCTGCGCAACCACGGTATCAACGTGATCCACGGCGGCGAGAACTCGCTGCGGTTCACCCCGCATTTCGGCATGGACGGCGAAGAGCTGGACCTGCTGGTCGGGCTGGTGGGCCGGGCGCTGAAGGAAGGCCCGCGCCGCGAGCAGTCGCAGGCGGCCTGAGGCGGCGGTACGGACAACGGCAGCCGACCAACGGTCGGCTCTACCCCCATGAACCCGGTAGAGCCGACCGTTGGTCGGCTCCCATGAACCCCGTAGAGCCGACCGTTGGTCGGCTCCCACAAATCCGGCAGAGCCACCACTACCCAGCCGCCATCCCCCGGCCCCGATTGGCCTCCACGCCCATAACGCGCGATAATCACCGCCCGCATCCGCGGAACGACACCCCGTCACGAGACCGGAACACTGGTCATCGGCGGGGCTTTTTCGTTTCCGCTGCGTCAGTTTCTGAACACAGGAAGATCCAATGAAGTCGATTTGCGTTTACTGTGGTTCCAACCCCGGCAGCAAGCCGGTCTACACCGAGCGCGCCATCGCGCTGGGTGACCGCATCGCCCGGGATGGCCTGCGCCTGGTTTACGGCGGCGGCAACGTCGGCCTGATGGGTACCGTGGCCAATGCCGTGCTTGCAGGCGGCGGCGAAGTCACCGGCGTGATCCCGCAGCAGCTGGCGGATTGGGAAGTGGCCCACCGCGGCCTCACCGAGCTGGAAATCGTCGGTTCGATGCACGAGCGCAAGTCGCGCATGTTCGATCTGTCCGATGCGTTCGTGGCCCTGCCCGGCGGCTTCGGCACGATGGAAGAAATCTTCGAAATGCTGACCTGGCGCCAGCTGGGCATCGGCAACAAGCCCTGCGCGTTCCTGGATGTGGATGGCTTCTACGCCCCGCTGATCGGCATGATCGATCGCATGGTCGAAGAGCGCTTCCTGCACCCGGCCCAGCGCGCGGACCTGTGGTACGGCTCGGACATCGATGAAATGCTTGCCTGGATGCGCGCCTACGAGCCGGCGCAGGCCTCCAAGTGGATCGACGAGAAGCGGGCCAACGCGCTGCGTTGATCCCCGTGCTGCCGCGACGGTTCAGGCCGTCGCGGTAGTCGCCATCGGGGCCGGCCGGCCCAGCAGATAGCCCTGGCCGTAATCGCAGCCCAGCTGCAGCAACGTGTCGTGCTGGGCCTGGGTCTCGATCCCCTCGCCCACCGTTTCGATGCCGAGCGTGCGTGCCAGCGACAGCACGCCCTGCACCAGCGCGTGCGTGCTCTGCATCTCCTGCCCGTGCAGGCCGGCGATGAACGATTGATCGATCTTCAGCGCCGAGATCGGGAAGCGATGCAGGTAGGACAGCGCCGAGAAGCCGGTGCCGAAATCATCCAGCTGCACCAGCACGCCGCGCTCGCGCAGGGTCTGCAGGATGCGCAGCGTGCGCGGGCCGTCATCCAGCAGCGCCACCTCGGTGATCTCCAGCCGCAGCCGGTGCGGATCGGCGCCGGCCGCTTCGATCAGGCCGAACAGGCGCGTGCTGAAATCGGCCGAGCGGAAGTGCCGCGGGGACACATTGACGGACAGATACCCACGGCCGCCACGCGCAAGCTGGGTGATCACCTGCTCGTACAGCAGCCAGTCCACCTGTTCGATCAGGCCACTTTCTTCCCCCAGGTCCAGGAAGGCGCTGGGCAGCAGCAACCCGCGGCGCTCGTGCTGCCAGCGCAACAGCGCTTCGTGGCCGACCAGCTCACCATCGCTGAGCCGCACGATCGGCTGATAGAACGGCATGAAATCGCGGTTGATGATGGCCCGGCGCAGGTCCGCCTCCAGGTCCAGGCTGCGCAGGGCCTGCTCGCGCATCGCCTCATCGAACACCGCACAGCGATCGTTGCCCTGTGCCTTGGCGCGGTACATCGCCGCATCCGCATCGCGCACCAGCTCTTCGCCGTTGCGGTAGCGGGGGTTCCACATGGCGATGCCGAGGCTGCCGGAGGGGAACAGTTCGCGCCCCTTCACCCACATCGATTCTTCCAGTGCCACCAGCATGCGCTGTGAAAACTCCAGCGCCGAAGCCAGGCCATCGCCGCACTGGAGCAGGATCGCGAACTCATCCCCGCCCAGCCGGGCGACCACATCCTGTGCGGAGAGCATCGAGACGATGCGCTTGGCCACCTCGACCAGCATCTGATCACCGGCGGCATGGCCGATGCTGTCATTGACCAGCTTGAACCGGTCCAGATCCAGGAACAGCACCGCAAAGCCCTGTCCCTCGCTGGCGCGCGCACGTGCGATCGCATCTTCCAGCCGGTCCAGCAGATGCAGGCGATTGGGCAGTCCGGTCAGCGCATCATGCATGGCCTGATGGGTGAGGCGCTGCTCAGCGCGCAGGCGCTCGCCGATCTGGCCCAGCAGCTTGTCGTTGACGTCGGCCAGCTCGCGGGTGCGCTCGTCCACGCGCCTTTCCAGATCAGCATGCGCATTGCGCAACCGCTCCTGGTCGCGCTGGCGCGACAGCCCGTTGCCGATGTTCTGCGCCACGAAGGTCAGCAGCCGCTGGTCGTGCAGGGTGAACACCACCTCCGGCGAATAACTCTGCACCACGATCACGCCGACCACATCGTCATCGCTCAGCAACGGCACGCCCAGCCAGCAGTTCGACCGCGCGCCGAACTCGCGCACCACCCCACTCTCGCGCAGCGCATCGATGCGCTCGCGGGTGGCCAGCAGCGGCTGGCGGTTACGCACGATGAACTCGGTCAAGCCTTCACTGAAGGGCCGCGGTGCGCGTGAGGGGTTGTACTCGTCCACCGAGTAGACGAACTCCAGCCCGTCACCTTTTTCGTTGACCAGGGCGATATAGAAATTGCGCGCATCCAGCAGCGTGCCAACGACGCCATGCACCTGGCCGTAGTACTGCGACAGCGACTCGGCGCTCATCGCCAGCTCGGCGATGTTGAACAGCGCCATCTGCAGTTTCTCAGCGCGGCGGCGTTCGACCACCTCCTCCTGCAGGTTGCGGTTGGCGCGCTGCAGCTCGACCGTGCGGCGCTCCACCTGCCGCTCCAGCTGTACCTGCGCCTGGCGCCGGTCCATCGCGGTCAGGATGTGCTGGGCGACATAGCCCAGCAGCGTGCGGTCGGCCTCGCCATAGCGCGCGCGATGCTCGTAGCTCTGCACCACGATCGCACCGCATACGCGCCCGTCGCGCAGCATCGGCACGCCCAGCCAGTCCAGGCTCTCGGGCCCACGCTCGGGGTCGTGTTCGTCATCGAGGATGGCCAGCAGCTCGCGCGAGGGCCCACTCAATGGCTCGCCATGCCGCAACAGCGCAAAGGTGAGGCTGCGCGGCATTTCGTGTTCTTCGTAGCTGCGGTCCGGGTCGGCGACGAAATCATCTTTCTGATCGGCGAAGTACAGGAAGCGGACCCGGTGGCGAACGTCGTCGTACTCGACGATGAAGCAGTTCTGCGCATACATCAGGGAATTGAGCACGCGGTGGAAGTGGCGCAGCATCTCGGCCATTTCCAGATCGGCACCGGCCAGATCGGCGATTTCATACAGTGCCTGCTGCAGGCGCTTGGAGTCTTCCAGCGAGGCGATCTCGCGCCGCTGCCGGGCCAGCAGCACGGTGCTCTGGAACAGGCAGCGCGCGGCCGTCCACCAACTGTCCGGTGGCGGCGTATCGCCGGCCAGTGACACGTCCAGGGTCAGTTCCGAGCCGCCATGGTGCCAGCATTGCTGCAGGGCCAGCCGCGCCGATGCCGCCTGCTGCCGCGGGGCGTTGGGAACGGGCCCTGCGGCGCCGCCTTCCGGATGGCCGTGGCGGCCCTCGCCCAGCACCGGGTCCGACCAGGCCAGGGCGACCGCTGCGCCCGCCGGCAACTGGGCGCACAACGCCGTGGCGACCGCGGCAGGAATCACCGCATCACCGTCGCGTTGCACTGAAGAGGTCACCATCTGGCTGGACACGTCGCTCATCTCTCGGGCGCCGGCTGCCCGGCACCTCCCCTGTCCTGCGAGCATAACGCGCGGACCGGGGGGCAATGGAAGCGTCTCAACCCCGTCCGGCGCTGCTGGACGTTCTTGATCCTGTGCCCCAGGTCATCGCCATGCCAACCCGTTCCGCCGCCCGGCGCCCCATCGACTATGCGAACACCCCCGCAGCGCTTACTCTGTCGGCCGTGGACGCCCTTGCCCTGCCGACTGATGAAGCACTGATGCTGGCCTGGGCCGGCGGCGACCTGCGTGCGTTCGAGGCGCTGTATGGCCGTCATCGCAGCCGTCTGTACAGCTTCCTGCTGCGCCAGCTGCGCGATGGCGCGTTGGCCGATGAGATGTTCCAGGATGTCTGGCAGCGGGTGATCGCCGCGCGGGCCGGCTGGCAGCCCGAGGCCGCCTTCACCACCTGGCTGTTCCGGATCGCCCACAACCGCCTCAATGACCACTGGCGTGCGGCCAGGCACCGGCCGTCGGCCCCGATCGACGCCGATGAGCGGGTCGCGGCGATCACCGATGCGCGCACCCCCGAATCCCAGCTGTCCGAATTCGAACAGCGCCGCCAACTGCAGCTGGCGATGGAGCAGTTGCCGCCCGAGCAGCGCGAGGTCCTGCAGTTGCGCCTGGAACAGGAACTGAGCCTGGAAGAGATTGCCGAGATCACCGGGGTCGGCCGCGAGACCGTCAAATCGCGGCTGCGCTATGCCATGGACAAACTCCGTGCGGGGTTGACCGTATGAACCGCCCGGATCCGCTGACCCCTGAAGAACGCGAACTGGCCCGGCTGCTGGGCCGGCCCAGTGCCACCGGCCCCGCGCCGGCGATCGACGAGGCCGTGCTGGCGGCCGCGCGCACCGCCGTGGAAGCACCGGCGGCCGATGCGGCCACCTGGAAGCTCCCGCCCGATGCGCCCCGCCGTTCGCGGCGCCCGCGCTCGCGGCTTCCGGCGGCGTTCGGGCTGGCCGCCTCGGTGATCTTCGCGGTGGGCATTGCGTGGCAGCTCAAGCCCGACGATCCGCCCGCGCCCCCTCTGGCCGAGCCGGTCGCTGCCCCGGCCTCGAGCGCCGCACTCACCGACGCTGCACCGGCGATGGATGCCGCGCCGTCTCCGCCACCGCCTGACGCGGCACCGCCGGTGGTGCAGCAGCAGCGCGCGGCCAAGCCCCAGGCACAGGCCCCGGCACACCCCACACCTGCTCCAGGCGCCGCGCCGCCGGCACCCGAGCGCGCACGGCGCGTCGCAGCGCCGCGCCCGGAAGCCATCGCCGCGCCTGCACCGCCCGCCCCGGCCCCGGTGCAGGCGCCGGCACCGATGATGTCGTCCCCGGCGCCCGAAGCGGCCACCTCCTATGCGATGGAGGCGGCAGAACCGGCGCTGGACCGTGTCGTGGTGACCGGCTCCACCCTCGAGCGCCAAGCGCCGCGCGCCGCCTCCACGAGCGCCGCACCGGCCAAGCCCGCGCCCAGCGCGCCTGGCGTGATGCGTCGTGCGGCCGCGCCGATGGCGGCACCCGCCTCGGCAGACGACGCCGTGCGCGCCCTGCATCAGGCTGTCGCGGCCGACGCCGGCCTACCGCGCAAACAGTGGCTCAAGCGCATCCGCGAGCGTCGCGATGCCGGTGACGTGGATACCGCGCGTGCCAGCCTGGAACGCTACCTCCAGCAATACCCGGAAGTGCGCATCCCGCGCGATCTGCGCCAGCTGCTCGAGAACTGACGCTGCGCGTACGGTGAACGGGCATCCCCACTAGAATGGTGGGAATGCCCGATACGCTCGCCACCACCGTCAGCCACAGCCTGGACATCAAGCACAGCCGCTTCATCGCCCACGCCACGCCGATTCCGCATGTGGCCGCCGCGCTGGAATTCCTGCAGCAGGTTGCCGTCCTGGATGCCACGCACAACTGCTGGGCCTATCGCTACGGCAACGACTACCGTTCCAGCGACGACGGCGAGCCCGCCGGCACCGCCGGCCGCCCGATCCTGGCGGCGATCGATGGCCAGGGCTTCGACCGGGTGATGGTCGTGGTCACCCGCTGGTACGGCGGCATCAAGCTCGGCGCGGGCGGCCTGGTGCGCGCCTACGGCGGTACCGCCGCCGAGTGCCTGCGGGTCGCGCCACGGCTGCCTCTGATCGCCATGGCCGAACTGGATGTGCACGCCGGTTTCGAAGATCTGGGCCCGCTGCATGCCGCGCTGGGCGCGCATCTGGCCGAAAAAGTGGGCGAAGCCTTCACCGCCGACGGCGTGAACCTGCACCTGCGCTTGCCGGCCGATCAGGTCGAGCTGTTGAAAAACCGCCTCCGCGACGCCACTCGTGATCGTGTCCGTATTGAATCCCGCATCGAACCAGGCCCATCGAATGACTGACGCACCCGCTCCGCAAGACACGCCGATGCGCCGCCTGGGCAGCTTGAACACGCTGTGGCCATTCGTGCGCCGGCATGGCGGGCTGTTCAGCGCCTGGCTGGTGGCCTTGGCCGTGTCGTCGGTGGCTACGCTGAGCCTGCCGGTCGCGGTCCGCCAGATGATCGACCACGGCTTCAACAGTGGGGGCCAGATCAACAAGGCCTTTGCCCTGCTGTTCCTGGTCGCGGTGGTGCTGGCGCTGGCCACGGCCGCTCGCTTTTTCTTCGTCTCCCTGCTGGGCGAAAAGGTGGTCGCCGATCTGCGCAGCCGCCTGTACGCGCACCTGATCACCCTGGGCGCCGGCTTCCATGACCGCAGCCGCAGCGGCGAGCTGGTCTCGCGCCTGACCGCCGACAGCGAACTGCTGCGCAGCGTGATCGGCTCGACCATGTCGGTGGCCCTGCGCAGCAGCGTCACCGTGATCGGCAGCCTGGTGATGCTGTTCGTGACCAGCCCGCACCTGGCGGCCTGGTCGCTGGTCGGCATTCCGCTGGCGGTGCTGCCGATCATCATCGGCGCCCGCCGCCTGCGCAGCATCGCGCGCGCCAGCCAGGACCGCATCGCCGATGCCAACAGCCTGGCCTCGGAAACCCTGGGCGCGGTACGCACCGTGCAGGCGCACGCGCGCGAGCCCTATGAACGTGGCCGCTTCAACGCCGCCCTCAGCGATGCCATCGGTGCCGCACGCCGGCGCATCCGCGCACAATCGATCGTCACCGCCAGCGCCATCGTGCTGGTGTTCGGTGCGATCGTCGGCGTGCTGTGGTTGGGCGCGCACGAGGTGATCGACGGCAACATGAGTGCCGGCACCCTGGGCCAGTTCGTGCTGTACGCGCTGATCGGCGGCGGCTCGGTCGGCGCACTGGCCGAAGTCTGGAACGAACTGCAGCGAGCCTCTGGTGGCATGGGCCGGATTGCCGAGCTGCTGCAGGAAGAGGTGGAGATCACCGCCCCCGCCGATCCCACCGCGTTGCCGCAGCCACTGCGCGGCGAGATCCGGTTCGAGGAGGTGGTGTTCCATTACCCGCAGCGCCCGGATACGGCCGCGCTGGATCATGTGGACCTGCACGTGCGACCGGGTGAAACGGTCGCGCTGGTCGGCCCCTCCGGCGCCGGCAAGAGCACCATCCTGTCGATGCTGCTGCGCTTCCACGATCCGGCTGCCGGCCGCATCCTCGTGGACGGCGTGGACCTGCGCCAGGTCGACCCCGCGCAGCTGCGCGAGCAGCTGGCACTGGTGCCGCAGCAGCCGACCCTGTTTGCCAGCAGCGCGTTCGAGAACATCCGCTACGGGCGCCTGGATGCCACCGATGAAGAGGTACAGCGCGCGGCCGAAGCGGCCGAGGCCGATGAGTTCCTGCGCGCCCTGCCCGAGGGGTATGCCAGCGAGCTTGGCGAGCGCGGTGCGCGCCTGTCCGGCGGCCAGCAGCAGCGCATCGCGATCGCGCGCGCCCTGCTCAAGAACGCGCCGATCCTGTTGCTCGACGAAGCCACCAGCGCGCTGGATGCACAGAGCGAGCGCGCCGTGCAGCAGGCGCTGGAGCGCCTGATGGCCGGGCGCACCACGCTGGTGATCGCGCACCGCCTGGCCACCGTGCTCAAGGCCGACCGCATCGTGGTGATGGACCACGGTCGCATCGTGGCCCAGGGCACGCATGCCGAACTGCTGGCTGAAGGCGGTCTCTACGCCGAACTGGCGCGCCTGCAGTTCATCGATTGATGACGGGCCGGTAACACCGGGCGTCGCATCCTGCAGCCCTCACTGGATGCGCTGCAGGAGGTGTTTCATGTCGTTCCGACAGTTTCCCGCCACCGATGCCAACGGCGACGACTACGTCATCATTGAGTTCAAGGACGAGCAGGTCGATGCGCCCGCCGGCAACAGCCAGGGGGCGCGCTATGAGTTGGCCGACGGCCGCCATCTGATCCGCGACGGTCGCCAGTTCCGGACCGCCGGTGGTGAGCTCACCCTCACCACCTGAGGCCCGGCAAAAAAGTTGCACGGATGTTGGTCATTTTTTGACCAAGTATCTTGACAGCCTTTTGGCGCAAGGCGCGAACACACTTATCCACACGTTTGTGCGCAGATCATCCACACCCCCTGTGGATGAATGTTGCACTGCACCGTGTCAGCGCACCAGTACGCGGCCGATGCCGGAGGCATCGATCTCGATGGCGGCCGCCTGCAGTGCCAACGCGTCGCTGCCCGCCACGAACCCCACCCGGAAGTGCACCTCACCGGCGGGCGTGCGCGAGGAATGGATCGACGCCAGGCTGACCCGGTGCCGCTCGAACACGTGGAGCAGCTCGCGCAGGGAACCCGGCCGGTCTTCCGGCAGATGCACGCTGATCGCATTGCGCTCGGTCAGATCCGCGAGCAGGTACCCGACCCGCTCGAAGGTGTAGTTGCCATCGGCCAGCACCCCGGTTCCCAGGCTGTCACGATTATCCAGCAACAGCTGCTGTCGGAACGCCGCCCGTGCCGCGTCATCGCCCTGCTCCAGCTGCGCCCGAAGCTGCTGCAACTGGGCCAGCAAGCGGTCCAGCATCGGTGCGACGTGCGGATTGCCGAACTGGATGTCTTCGTAGATCGCCGGATTGAGCGAGAGGATGCGCGCGATGATCGCGGTATCCAGTTCGAACGAGGCCGAACGGTACGGCATCAACGCCGGCAAGGCGCCCAGGATCGGCGCGTACTCGCGCAGCACGCCGGCCTGCGCCAGATGGGTGGCATGCACCATTGCCTGCACCAGCGCCATGACCTGGTCGTGGTGCTCCGGCGTGGCGCGCACGCATTCGGCTTCCAGCGCGTCGCACAGCTGCTGCACGAACGGCTGCCACTGCGACAGGCGCGCCTCGCAGACCACCATCACCCGGCCCTTGAGCGTGGGCGCCTTGGGCGGTGCGGTCATCGGGTGCAGGCCCACCACCTCGGCCTGCGAGGCGAGCATCGCCTCCACCGGTGCGGATTTGACCGAGGTGACATCCAGCCACAACCGACCGGCTTCGCGACCGGCCGAGCGCGCCGCATAGTCGGCGATCAGCGCCGGCGTGTGCCGGATCGGTGCGGAAAAGATCAACACCTCCGCACGGTCCAGCAGCGTCTCCGGGCTGTCCGATGCGGCATCGGCCGGGTCATGCCCGATGACCTCCAGCCCAAGGCGTTGTTCCAGGAAGCGGCGCAGCCAGCGCCCGTAGGCACCGTCGCTGCCGACGATGCCCACGACCGGTGCCAGACTCACGCCAGACGCTCGGGAACGAAACGATCGGGCAGCGCCAGCGCCGCCGGCGCCGCGGCCAGCACATCGAACTCTTCGTGGCCGTTGGCCAGCGTGGTTTCCAGCGCGACATGCACGCCGGCAATGGCGCGCGAAATCGCCTGTTCGAAGGTTTCGCCACGCAGCAGGAAGGCGACCAGCAGCGACATCAGCACGTCGCCCGTCCCGGCCACGTCCACCGGCAGATGCGGCGAGGACCAGCGCCAGATCGCATCACGGCTGACCGCCAGCGTGACCAGCTGGCCCGGATCACCGCCGACGCTGTGCGCCAGCACCCATTCCGGACCGCGTGCGAGCAGGGCCTGCGAGGCGGCGATCGCATCGGCCTGGGCCAGGCTCGGCATCCCCGTGAGGCGGCCGAGTTCGAAGGCATTGGGCGTGACCAGCCAGGCATGCGGCAACAGACGCTCGGCGAAGACTTTTTCCAGGCCCGGCTCTACGTAAGGGCCGGTATGGGTGTCGCCGATGACCGGGTCCAGGCAATAGCGCAGCTGTGGCGAGGACGGCAGCACCGCATCGAGCCAATCGGCGAAGGCCGCACCGTTGCCGACGCTGCCGAAGTAGCCGGAGACCAGCATGCGGGCGCGCTGCGGCAGGCCGCGCTCACCCGCACCCAGGAGCAGGTCGGCGAACCAGTCCGAGGGCAGCACGCGGCCGCGCGTGGTCTCGTAGAACGGCGCGTTGCTGAGCAGCGTGGTGGGGATTTCGGCGACGCGCACACCCAGCGCGCGCAGCGGCGGCACGGCAGCGCTGTTGCCGGCATAGCCGTAGACCAGCTGCGACTGGACCGAGATGACGTCGACCGGCGACGGACCGTCCGGGCGCTGGCGGCGGCCGTGGACCAGGTGGCTTTCGAGGGATTCGTTCATGGGACCGGCACTGTGGGGGCTCTATTGCCATTATCCCCCAACCACCACGCCGCATCCCGCCCTTTACTCTGCCGAATCTGCCCGTTCCGGGATGTGGGGGTGACGCTGCAACACGAACTCCCAGGTATCGTTAAAGACCGACGGGTAATGCAGCGGTCGGCGATCGGCGAACCGTTGCGCGTGGATGGGCTCCCCTTCCACTCGGCAGCCTCCCGGCGATTCGAAGGCTACCAGCTCTGTGACGATGACATCGCGGGAGTTGCCCTCTGCCGAGAGATAGAGGGCATACGACGGATGCGCGGTGATGCTGCGCTTAAGCACTACCCGCCCCATGGCAGGCACGTACCAGCTGATACTGCGCTCCAGTCCCTCGACGGCCTCCCGCCCCTGCCAGCGCATGCCGGTCATATCATTCGACCTGGGATTGGACTTTCGCCAGTGTGCACTCCTCTCGATGCGGTACGCACGGACGTTACCGACCCCAATTTTGATTGTCTCCATGGCCACCACACGACTGCTGCCTTTCTCTTCGTAGTCGTAGCGGTAGCCCCAATTCTCGCTCACGACTGCACCGGGTTCGGCGAACTCATCGTTCCACGCTGCACCCACCGCAAGTGGGAACCGCAGGATTTCCTTTCGCCCCTGACGAAGTGGATTGACATCCGCATAGGTGTCGGTGTGTTCCACTCGCTGCAGACCGTGCCCCACCGTCAGCCGCGTCAGACTCTCCGCCATCCCATCCAGGCGAAGGGTCGACACAGGATGGTCGGCACCCACCGAATACGTCCATCGCGTGCCAGGCGCCAACTGCAGAGGACGCTCGATCGTCCCATCAATCGCATCCAGCTTGCATGCATCCAATGTCCTGGCGGACACCACTCCTGCAGTGAGGGAGGCAGCCACCACGGCCACCGACAATGCGCAGCGTACAGCGGAAGGCAGTGGTCGAGCGGCGGCGTGGGCGATACGGGTGAGTTTATTCATCCAGACAGGGTAGTGATCGCTGCAGGCGCAGTCACCCACACCTGTCGCGATCAACACCAGAAGCAAGCATCTTGTATCGGACCGCGACGCGATGCTCTTCGCAGATGCCGGGATGCCCTCATTTGCAATTGGCCCTCCGCGTCACACCGACGACAAAAAAGCCCCCTGCTCTCGCAGGGGGCCAGGTACATCGTGTGGATCTAGGTGCGCTTACGAGGTCATCCGATCCCAGAAGCCCTTCACGCCATCGATGAAGGTCGCCGACTTGGGCGAATGCTTGCGCGCTTCCTCGCCGGTGAAGGTGGTCTCGAACTGCTCCAGCAGCTTGCGCTGCTCCGGGGTGAGGTTGACCGGGGTCTCCACCACCACGCGGCAGTACAGGTCGCCTTCGCTGCGGCTGCGCACCGAACGCACGCCCTTGCCACGCATGCGGAACAGCTTGCCGGTCTGGGTTTCGGCCGGAATGCGGATTTCCGCATAGCCGCCGAGGGTCGCCACGCGTACGGTATCGCCCAGCGCGGCCTGCGAGATGCGGATCGGCACTTCGCAGTGCAGGTCGTCGCCGTCGCGCTGGAAGATCGCGTGCTCGCGCACCCGCACTTCCACGTACAGATCGCCCGCCGGGGTGCCAGCCGGACCGGCCTCGCCTTCACCGGACAGACGGATGCGGTCGCCGGTATCGACGCCCGCAGGCACCTTGACCGACAACACCTTGTCTTCCTCGACACGGCCATTGCCGTGACAGGTCTTGCAGGGGTTCTGGATGATCTGGCCACGGCCGTTGCAGTGGTGGCAGGCCTGCTGCATCGCGAAGATGCCGCGCTGGATGCGCACCTGGCCCTGGCCACGGCAGACCGAGCAGGTCTCGACCTTGCCATCTTCCGAACCGCTGGCATTGCAGTCATCACACTCGACCAGACTCGGAATCTCGATGCGGCGCTCCACGCCCATCACCGCTTCTTCCAGGTCCAGCTCCATCACGTAGCCGATATCGGCACCGCGACGGGCCTGGCGCGGGCCACCACCGCCGGCGCCACCGCCGAAGATGTTGCCGAAGATGTCCCCGAAGATATCGCCCATGTCCGGGCCACCCGGGCCGCCACCGCCGCCCATGCCGTGCTCGAACGCGGCGTGGCCGTGGGCGTCGTACATGCGGCGCTTGTTGCTGTCGGACAGGGTTTCGTAGGCTTCCTTGCATTCCTTGAAGGACGCTTCGGCCTCGCTGTCACCCGGATTGCGGTCCGGATGGTATTTCATCGCGCAACGGCGATAGGCCTTCTTCAGTTCTTCGTCGCTGGCGGTGCGGGACACGCTCAGCACTTCGTAGTAATCGCGCTTGCTCATAACTTGAATCGGGTTCCGGAAGTCGGGATTCGTCAAAGCGGAAGAGCGGCACCAGGTCCGCTCTTTCGCCGGGCGCCCCGACAGGCCGGGAAACGGCTGTCAGGACCAGAAGGGGGATATGACAACGGGACGCTGCCTGCGCAACGTCCCGTGTCGAGTCCGGATCAGGACTTCTTGTCGTCCTTGACTTCGGTGAATTCGGCGTCGACCACATCGTCGTGCGCGCCGTTGTTGGCACCGGCATCCGGGCCCGGCGCCGCGCCGCCCTGCTCTGCCGCTGCGGAGGCAGCAAACAGCGCCTGGCCGGCTTCTTCCAGCACCTTCGACTTGGCTTCGATCTGGGCCTTGTCGTCGCTCTTCATCGCGGTTTCCAGATCGGCCAGGGCCGATTCCACCTTGCCGATCACATCGCCGCCGACCTTGCTGCCGTGCTCGGTGATCGCGGTACGGGTACCGTGGATCAGCGCGTCAGCCTGGTTGCGGGCCTGGACCAGCTCGTGGAACTTCTTGTCTTCTTCGCGGTTGGCTTCCGCGTCGGCGACCATGCGTGCGATCTCGTCCTCGGACAGACCCGAACCGGCCTTGATCTCGACCTTCTGTTCCTTGTTGGTCTTCTTGTCCTTGGCCGACACGTGCAGGATGCCGTTGGCGTCGATGTCGAAGGACACTTCCACCTGCGGCAGGCCGCGCGGCGACGGCTCGATGCCGGAGAGGTCGAACTTGGCCAGCGACTTGTTGAAGCGGGCCTGCTCGCGCTCACCCTGCAGCACGTGCACGGTCACGGCCGACTGGTTGTCCTCGGCGGTGGAGAACACCTGCGAGGCCTTGGTCGGGATGGTGGTGTTCTTCTCGATGATCTTGGTGAACACGCCACCCAGGGTCTCGATGCCCAGCGACAGCGGGGTCACGTCCAGCAGCAGCACGTCCTTGACGTCGCCGCCCAGCACGCCGCCCTGGATCGCAGCACCCAGTGCCACGGCCTCATCCGGGTTGACGTCCTTGCGCGGTTCCTTGCCGAAGAACTCGGTCACGGCCTGCTGCACCTTCGGCATGCGGGTCTGACCGCCGACCAGGATCACTTCACCGATGTCGCTCGAACGCAGGCCGGCATCGTTCAGCGCGATGCGGCACGGCTCGATCGACTTCTTGATCAGGTCTTCCACCAGCGCTTCCAGCTTGGCGCGGGTCAGCTTGATGTTCAGGTGCTTCGGGCCCGACGCGTCAGCGGTGACGTACGGCAGGTTCACTTCGGTCTGCTGGCTGGTGGACAGCTCGATCTTGGCGCGCTCGGCGGCGTCCTTCAGGCGCTGCAGGGCAAGCGGATCCTTGCGCAGGTCGATGCCCTGGTCCTTGTTGAACTCGTCCACGAGGTACTCGATGACGCGGTTGTCGAAATCTTCGCCGCCCAGGAAGGTGTCACCGTTGGTGGCCAGCACTTCGAACTGCTTCTCACCGTCCACGTTGGCGATCTCGATGATCGACACGTCGAAGGTGCCGCCGCCCAGATCGTACACAACGATCTTGCGGTCACGGCCGTCACCCTTGTCCAGGCCATAGGCCAGGGCAGCAGCGGTCGGCTCGTTGATGATGCGCTTGACTTCCAGACCGGCGATGCGGCCTGCGTCCTTGGTGGCCTGGCGCTGGCTGTCGTTGAAGTAGGCCGGCACGGTGATCACGGCCTCGGTGACGGTCTCACCCAGGAACGCTTCGGCGGTCTTCTTCATCTTCTCCAGCACGTGGGCGGAGATTTCCTGCGGGGCCATCTTCTTGCCGTCGCTGGTCTGCACCCAGGCGTCGCCGTTGTCATGGGCCAGGATGCCGTAGGGCACGTGCGCGATGTCCTTCTGGACTTCAGCGTCGGTGAACTTGCGGCCGATCAGGCGCTTGACAGCGTAGAAGGTGTTCTTGGGGTTGGTCACGGCCTGGCGCTTGGCCGAGGCGCCGACCAGGACTTCGCCGTCCTTGGTGTAGGCGACGATGGAAGGCGTGGTGCGATCGCCTTCCGCGTTTTCGATGACGCGGGCCTTGCCGCCGTCCATGATCGCCACACACGAGTTGGTGGTGCCGAGGTCGATACCAATGATCTTGCCCATGAGGGAGACTCCTGAAAGTTCTGGGTACATCCGGCAGTTGCCGGGTTATGAATGGGATGTGTGGGACGCTGGGGACACTTTCAAGCCGTCCATCAAACACAGTGTTCGATGGCGACCCAACGCGTTCAGCGTCCGGTCGAGCAGCCGGGCAACGCCCGGCTCACCGGCCTGCGGCTCAGTCGCGGGCCACCACGACCAGCGCCGGACGCAGCAGGCGGTCGTTGAGCAGGTAGCCCTTCTGGAACACCTGGACCACGCTGCCCGGCGCCGCGCCGGGCGCGTCGACCTGGCTGATGGCCTGGTGGTGGTCCGGGTTGAAGGTCTGCCCGGTCGGGTCGAGCAGGGTCAGGCCGTTGTCGGCGGCGACCTTGAGCAGCTGCTTGTAGGTCAGTTCGAGACCTTCGCGCAGCGGGCTCGGGTCACTGCCGGCGGCATTGAGGCCGGCATCGAGGCTGTCGAAGACCGGCAGCAGCTCGCCGAGCAGCTTTTCGTTGGCGAAGCGGCGCGCCTGTTCGACGTCGCGGGCCACGCGCTTGCGCTGGTTGTCCAGGTCGGCGCGCTCGCGCAGCGACTCCGAGCGCAGCAGCGCCAGCTCGTTGTGCAGGCTGTCCAGCTGCTGCTGCAGGGACGGCTCCGCGGCCGGCTCGCCGGCGGGATTCTGGGATGCGATATCTGACTGATCTTGGTTCATTTCCGGATCCTTGGCGGTGACTCTCCGCCTCCACCCACCCCTATGTGGGCGCGGCTACGGGATTCAAGAGTCCAAGGCCGCTTTATGCGCGATCGCGGGACAATCCGCCGCCACCGGGCGAGCCCAGCGCAGCGCCCAGCACTTGGGCGGTGGCTTCCACCAGCGGAATCATCCGGTCGTAGGCCATCCGCTTGGGGCCGATCACCCCCAGCACGCCCAGCACCTGGCCATCGGCCGAATACGGGGCGGTGACCAGCGAGACGCTTTCCAGCGGCATCACCCCGGTCTCCTCGCCAATGAAGATGCGCACTCCCGGGGCCTGGATGGTGCGTTCGAGCAGCTGGAGGATCTCACGCTTGCTGGCGAACACGTCGAACAGCTCGCGCAGGCGCTCCAGGTCGGACAGGTCCTGCACGCCCATCAGCCGGGTCTGCCCGGCCAGCACCATGTCGTCGGCCGGCGGCACCATGGCCTGCTCGGCCAGCTCGATGCTGTGCGCCAGCAGCTGCTCCATCTCCGACTGCGCATCGCGAAGCTCCAGCAGCAGCCGGGCCCGGATCTCGGCCAGCGGCCGCCCGGCGCAGTTGGCGTTGAGGTAGTTGGCGACCTGCTCCAGCTCGCCCGGATCGAAGCTGCGGCGCGGCTCGATCACCCGGTTCTGTACTTCGTTGTCGGCAAACACCAGGATCGCCAGCACCCGGCGCGCGTCCAGCGCCACGAAATCGATGTGCCGGAACGCGAACTGTTCCCGGCGCGGGGCACTGACCACCCCGACGAAATGGCTCATCGCCGAGAGCAGCTCCGAGGCACTGCCGAGCAGGGCCTGGGTGCCGGTGCCGGTGGCCAGCTCGGTGCGCAGGCGGCTGAGCTCACCCTCCCCCGGCGGCTGCATCTTGACCAGGCTGTCCACGAACACCCGGTAACCGTGCGCGGTCGGCACGCGGCCGGCCGAGGTATGCGGCGAGCTGAGCAGGCCGAGGTCTTCCAGGTCGCCCAGGATGTTGCGGATGGTGGCCGGGCTGACATCCAGGCCGGCATGCCGGGCAAGGGTCTGCGAGCCGACCGGCTCGCCATCCTGGATGTGGCGCGCGATCAGCGTCCGCAGCAGATGGCGGGCACGCGGGGCGAGATGGGACGCGGAAGGGTGCATGGAATCAGCCTGTGAGACGCCCACTTAGATAATGGCTGCACGGGGCATTGGCAAGTCATTGGAGACGCCCCCTGCCCATGCTAGCTTGCGCGGCTTGGAGACGCCCCTCGTGTACAACGTAGACCATGCTTAGACATCTATCGATCAAGGATTTCGCGGTCGTCCGCGCCACCGAGCTGGAATTCGGCGCCGGCATGACCGTGGTCTCGGGTGAAACCGGCGCGGGCAAGTCGCTGATGGTGGACGCGCTGGGCTTCCTGTCCGGGCTGCGCGCCGACAGCGGCGTGGTCCGCCACGGCGCCGCCCGCGCCGAGCTCTCGGCCGAATTCGCGCCGCCGGCCGATGCGCCGGCCCGCCAGTGGCTGCGCGACAACGAGCTGGACGACGAAGAACAGTGCCAACTGCGACGGGTGATCCGCGCCGATGGCGGTTCGCGCGCCTTCATCAACGGCCGCCCGGTGACGCTGACCCAGCTGACCGAGCTGGCCGGCATGCTGGTGGAGATCCACGGCCAGCACGAACAGCAGGCCCTGCTCTCGCGCCCCTCGCAGCTCTCGCTGCTGGACGCCTTCGCCCGCAACGACGCCGAGCGCGCCCAGGTCCGCCAGACCGCGGCACGCTGGCAGGCGCTGGTGGACGAAGCCGAGGCGCTGTCGCGCCAGGGCGATGTCAGCGACCGGATCGGTTACCTGGAGCACCAGCTGAGCGAACTCAAGCGCGAAGACCTGGACCCGGCCTCGATCGCCACCCTGGGCAGCAGCCACCGCCGCCAGGCCCATGCCAGCGCGCTGATCGGCGCCTGCGACGTGGCCGTCAGCCGCCTCAACGGCGACGACGAGGTCTCGGTGCTGCAGCTGCTGCAGCAGACCCGGCATGATCTGGCCCGCGTGGCCGAGCACGACAGCCGGCTCGGCGAAGTCGATGCCCTGCTCGACAGCGCCGCCATCCAGCTGGACGAAGCGCTGTCCCTGCTTGATCGCGTCCACGACGACCTGGATGCCGACCCCGAGCAGTTCGAGGACATCGAGCGCCGCCTGGGCCGCCTGCACGACCTCGCCCGCAAGCACCGCGTGCCGATGGAAGCGCTGGGCGAGCACCGCGACGCCATGGAAGCCGAAGTCGAGCAGCTGCGCGGTGCCGACGAGCGCCTGCAGGCCTTGGCCGGCGAGATCGACCGTGCCGCCGGCCAGTGGACGACCGTGGCCGAGGCGCTCAGCGCCAGCCGCCGGAAGGCTGCCAAGGCCCTGTCGGACACCACCACCACCCTGATCGGCGAGCTGGGCATGGGCGGCGGTCAGTTCCTGATCGATATCGAGCCGCAGAGCGTGGTCAAGCCGGACCCGAACGGGGCCGAGCGGGTCGAGTTTCTCGTTGCCGCCAACGCCGGTCAGCCGCCGCGCGCCCTGCGCAAGGTGGCCTCGGGCGGTGAACTGTCGCGCATTTCGCTGGCGATCGAAGTGGCGGCGCTGGGCCTGGATGCCGTGCCGACCATGGTCTTCGACGAAGTCGATTCGGGCATCGGCGGCGCCGTGGCCGACATCGTCGGGCAGAAGCTGCGCGCCTTGGGCGAGAAGCGTCAGGTGCTGTGCGTCACCCACCTGCCGCAGGTCGCCTCCAAGGGCCACGCCCACTACCGGGTCAGCAAGGCCCCGGTGGACGGCATGACCCAGAGTGCGGTCGAGAAGCTGGACACCAAGGCCCGCGAAGAAGAGCTCGCGCGGATGCTGGGCGGCGTGGAAGTCAGCAAGGAAGCCCGCGCCGCGGCGCGCAAGCTGTTGCAGGTTTGAGGGTGGGTACCGACCCACGGTCGGTACCTGCCGGCCCCGACCCGGTAGTGCCGGCCGCTGGCCGGCTCCCCGCGGACCCGGTTCCGCCCGCGGCATCCCCCCGCCCCCTCACCCCAACGGCTGGGCCAGATCCACCCGCGCAACCAGAAAATCCAGCAGCGCGCGCACGCGCAGCGGCAGGTAGCCGCCCTGCCCCTGGAACACCGCGTGCACCTCCTCCAGATCGCCAGGGTTGGCCGATTCCAGCACCGGCAGCAGGCGCCCGGCCGCCACATCGGCCTGCACCTGGAACGCCGCCAGCCGCGCCATGCCCACGCCACCGAGCACCAGCCTGCGCAGCGCCTCGCCGTCGCTGGCGCGTGCATTGCCCTGGGTGGGCACGACCTGCCGCTCGCCATCAACGACCAGTGGCCAGCCGGCCTGCGTACGCGGATGCCCGATGTCGAGCCGGTTGTGGGCCAGCAGCGTATCGGCGTCCTGCGGCAGGCCATGCCGGGTGGCGTAGCTGGGGGCGGCCACGATCATCATCCGGGTCGCGCCCAGTCGCCGTGCAACCAAACTGGAGCTTTTCAGCGGGCCGGCGCGCACCGCCACATCGGTGCGCTGCTCGAGCAGGTCGATCACCTCGTCGGTCAGCACCACGTCCACGCCGACCCGCGGGTGCAGCGCGAGAAAGTCCGGCAGCAGCGGCAGCAGGAAATGCTGGCCAAACGGCACATTGGCATTCACCCGCAGGCGCCCACGCGGTTCGGCATGGGCGCTGGCACAGCGCTCGGCTTCATCCAGATCGGCCAGCACGCGCAGTCCGCGCTCATAGAAGGCGCAGCCCTCCTGGGTCAGCTGCAACTGGCGGGTGGAGCGCTGCAGCAGGCGCGTGCCCAGCCGCTGTTCGAGCCGCGAGACCAGCTTGCTGACCGCCGAGGGGCTCAGGTCCAACGAACGCGCAGCCGCTGAAAACCCGCCGGTTTCGATGACCCGGACGAACACTTCCAGTTCGCCGGAACGGTTGATGTCGGTGCCTGCCATGGGATGAATCCAGTTCACAGATGATTGTCCGCAGGCAGTCTAGTTCACAGGTACCCCGAAGATCACCATCGCATTTCCTCTCCCACGGATCGCCCGATGAATACCTTCGCCCGCCTTACCGCCACCGCCCTGCTGGCCACCGCCGGCACCGCGGTTGCCGCCCCTGCGCCCACCTGGGTGGCCAGCTGGCAGGCCAGCCCGCAGCCGGTCTGGGGCGCAGATTTCCTCTTCCCCACGCTGATCCCGACGCACCTGGAGGCGCAGACCTTCCGCCAGACCGCGCGCCTGAGCCTCGGCGGCCGCCAGCTGCGGGTGCGCCTGAGCAATACCTATGGCGAGCAACCGCTGCGGATCAGCGCGGCCAGCGTTGCCGCCGGGGCTGGCCAGCCGCCCCTGGCGCTGTCCTTCGAGGGAAGCGCGGCGACCGTGATCGCCCCCGGTACCGAGCGCCTGAGCGACCCGCTGGCGCTGGCGACCACCGATCTCCAGGCCGTGCAGGTGAGCGTCTACCTGACCGAGCGCACGCCCCTGCGCAGCTTCCACTGGGAAGGCCGGCAGACCGCCGCGTTCGCCACTGGCGACCAGACGCTCGCCCCGACGCTGGCCACCTCCTCGACCACCACCGCCCGCCTGTTCGTCTCGGGTATCGATGTGCAGGCCGCCGCAGGCGCCCGCAGCGTGGTGGTGATCGGTGACTCGATCACCGATGGCGCGACCGCCAGCCTGGACCGCGACCAGCGCTGGACCGACCACCTCGCCGCACGCCTCGCGCCGCAGGGCGTGGCCGTGGTCAACGCCGGCATCTCGGGCGGCCGCCTGCTCCGCGATGGCATGGGAGAGGGCGGGCTGTCCCGCTTCCAGCGCGATGTGCTCGATCAACCCGGCGTGGCCAGCGTGATCGTGCTGCTGGGCACCAACGACATCGGCTGGCCCGGCACCGCCTTTGCCCGCTCCGAACCTGCGCCGACCCTGGCCGAACTGCAGGCCGGCTATCGCGCCCTGGTGGATCGCGCCCATGCCCGGGGCGTGCGCATCGTCGGTGCGACCCTGCCGCCGTTCGCGGGCGCCCTGCCCGGCACGCCGCTGGACAACTACTACCAGCCCGACAAAGACGCGCTGCGCCGCCAGCTCAATGCCTGGCTGCGGCAGGTCAGCCCGTTCGATGCGGTGATCGACCTCGACGCCGCCCTGCGTGACCCGGCCGATCCGGCGCGGATGGCGCCAGCGTTCGATTCCGGCGACCACCTGCACCCGGGCGATGCGGGCAACCGGGCGATGGCCGACGCGGTGGACCTGCAGGCGCTGCTGCCCGGCCACGTGCCGGTCACGACACCCTGACAACGAAAAACCCCCGGGCCGGGGCGCGGGGGTTTGATCTGCAGCGTGCCCTGCCCAGGCCGGTCGTCACGACCGGCCGGGCGCCATCACCGGCGCTTCTTGCGCACGTACAGGACCAGCGAGTGCTCTTCCAGTTCGTAGCCGTGGTCGGCTGCGATCTTGCGCTGCAGCTCCTCGATCTCGTGGCTTTCGAACTCGATGATCTTGCCGCTGTCCACGTCGACCATGTGGTCATGGTGACCCCCGCGGTCCAGCTCGTAGACGGCCTGGCCACCTTCGAAGTTGTGCTTGAGCACCAGGCCGGCCGCCTCGAACTGGGTCAGAACCCGGTAGACCGTGGCCAGCCCGATCTCATCACCGTGCTCCAGGAGCTGGCGGTAGATGTCTTCGGCGGTCATGTGGTGGCTGGCATTGCGCTGCTCGAGCAGCGACAGGATCCGCATACGCGGATGGGTCACCTTGAGGCCGACTTTGCGCAGGTCGTGGGTTTCCATAGTTCTCCGTTCATTGGCGATTTAGCGCCAGCTGCCTCGGATTGGGTCGCGGCGACACGTCGGGAGTGTATCATCGACTCGATTTCCCCAAACGCCATTCCCCGATGCGCAATCTCCTGCTGGTCGCCGCCGTTGCCCTGTCCACCACGGGCTGCGGCATCATTTACAAGCAACCCATCTATCAGGGCAACCTGATCCGGGAGCAGGCCGTCGGTCAGCTGCAGGTGGGCCAGAGCAAGCAGCAGGTCAACGCCCTGCTTGGCACGCCCTCCATCCCGGACCCGTTCCACGCCCAGCGCTGGGATTACACCGCCAGCCAGCGCGTGAACCGGGTCGGCAAGACGGAAGTGAAGAACTTCACCGTCTACTTCGAAAACGACGCGGTCACCCGCTGGGACGGCGAGTACTTCGCCAGCGACGACGCCCAGCTGGCCCGCAGCACGCTGCGCCAGTTCGGCCGCAACCTGCCCAAGGACAAGAAGAAGCGCGGCCGCTGAGGCCCGCGTTCTTCACTCAGCTGCCGGCGCGGGCGCGTCGGCGGCGGTTGTCTTTCGGGTCGGCCAGCAGCGGACGCAGCAGTTCGACCCGGTCGCCCTCGCGCAGCACCTGATCCGGCTTGGCCAGCAGGCCATGCACGGCCACGGCCGGGCACTGGCCGCTGCCCTCGATGCCGGCCAGCGCGATGGCCTCGGCGACGGTGGTGCCCTCGGCGAGGGTCAGCACCTTCAAGGCGGCCCGATCGGGCCAGGCCAGCACCACCTCGACCGTGATCACGGCTCAGTCCTGGGCGTCGGCGACGCGGACGAAATCATTGACCATCCGGTCGGCCAGGCCCTGGAAGCCCAGCGCGAGAGCCGGACCGAGCAGACGTGAGGTCGGCTCGAACTCCAGCGTCAGCGTGACCTTGCAGGCATCTTCGGCCAGCGCATGGAATTCCCAGCGACCGTGCAGGCGCTTGAACGGCCCGTCCTTGAGCTGCATATCGATGCTGTGCGGGCGTTGCAGCGTGTTCTCGGTCATGAACCAGGTGGAGAACGAACCGAAGCCCAGATCCAGGCGCGCGACCAGGCGGTCCGGGCCGGACTCCAGGATCTGCGAGGCCGAACACCAGCGGAAGCGGCGCGGATAGGCGTCAATATCATTGACCAGGTCGAACATGCGGGCAGCCGAATGTTCGACCAGGGCACTACGGCGGATAGTTGGCATGCGATACAGATGTCTGATGAATCGACCGGGCGTGCCCGAATCGGAGACAATAGGGAAATGAGCAAGAACAGCGGCAAGGATAAAGCAAAGGGCGCGACGGCCAACAAAACCATCGCACTCAACAAGCGTGCCCGGCACGAGTACCACATCGAAGATCGCTTCGAAGCCGGCCTGGCCCTGCAGGGCTGGGAGGTCAAGTCGATCCGCGCCGGGCGCGGCAACATCATCGATGCTTACGCCTACGTGCGTGATGGCGAGATCTATCTGATCGGTGCGCAGATCACCCCGTTGATCCAGGCCTCCACCCACGTGGTGGCCAACGACCGCCG
This sequence comes from Stenotrophomonas sp. LM091, assembly GCF_001806305.1. Taxonomy (NCBI): domain Bacteria; kingdom Pseudomonadati; phylum Pseudomonadota; class Gammaproteobacteria; order Lysobacterales; family Lysobacteraceae; genus Stenotrophomonas; species Stenotrophomonas sp. LM091. The sequence goes on along the minus strand of NZ_CP017483.1, from coordinate 3,860,022 downwards.
GGACCGCAAGCTGCTCCTGCATCGCAACGAGATCGACAAGCTGATCGGCAAGGTGCAGCGCGACGGCTACACGATCGTGCCCACCGCGATGTACTGGAGCAAGAACAAGATCAAGCTCGAGATCGCGCTGGCCAAGGGCAAGCAGACGCACGACAAGCGCGATGCCGAGAAGGACCGCGACTGGGCGCGCGAGAAGTCGCGCACCATGCGCCGGCACAACCGCGACGCCTGATGGCCCCGGTGTCGCCCGCGCCTACGATCACGCCAGCCAGCGCCGAAGACACCCGCGCGGTGTTCGCCGGCCTGCTGGCTTTCAACCAGGCCGCCAGTGGCGATGCGTTGGACGACCAGCCAGTCAACAGGGTGATCCACGATGCCACCGGCCGGGTGGTGGCCGGGATTGCCGCCGACGTTTGCGGTGGCTGGCTGATGGTGCATGCGTTGTGGGTGGACGCCAGCCAGCGTGGCCAGGGGTTGGGCCAGGCGCTGCTGGCCGATGCCGAGCAGCAGGCCCGCACGCTCGGCGCACACGCGGTGACGCTGGACACCTTCTCCTGGCAGGCCGAGGGCTTCTACCTCAAGCAGGGCTATGAGGTGTTCGGCCGGCTGCAGGACTTCCCGCCCGGGCACCATCGCCTGTACCTGCGCAAGCCGCTGTAACGCCCTGCCCGGGCGCTGCCAGCGCCACGTATCGCCAAGGCCGACCTGACCCTGCGGCCCCGGCAGGACAGTGATCTTTCCCCGCCAGGCCCGCGCAGCTGTCAGAATCCCCGCATTGATACGGAAAGGATCCGCGCGTGACACTTGAAACTACCCCGGCACCCGCACTGGCGGCGGACGAACTGACCACCCTGCGCGCCGACGTGGCCGCGCTGGAGTTCATCTTTGACGAACTCGCCCGCGCGATGGACCCGGCCGCGCTGCTCAAGGTGCTGACCTACCTGATCCGCAACGCCAAGCGCGTTGCCTCGGAAACGCAGAGCTACGACACCCTGGAGCACCGCCGGCTGGTGGCCCAGGTGGAATCGCTGATGGCCCGGGTCGAGCCGCAGGCCAAGAAGCAGGCGATGGCCGTGCGCAATGAGCACAACCGCCTGAAGAAGGAAAAGGCCCGCCACAAGGCCGACAGCCGCCGCCAGCTGCAGAAGTAAGCGGCAGACCGGCAAGGTGACTGTTCAGCCGGATTGGAGTAGCATCCATTCCGTCAAGTAGACGTCCGGCGCTGTTTTCCGGATGAAGTGCGGTTCTTGAAGAAACCGGGGGTGCATTGGTTTCGACGGGGGTTGTGAAGTTACTTGGTGCATGCCGAGGGGGCAGCTTTCCTCGTTAATCCAGCAGCAAACTTTTAGTTGCCAACGACGACAACTACGGTTCGAACGACTTCGCAATCGCTGCCTAAAAACAGCTTTAGCGTTTAGTTCTACAGCCGCCTTAGGCGAACCCCCGAACCTACTTGTGCCCGTGCTCGTAGATGTAGGGTCATTATCACGGAACCGGTTGTGATGGCTGCCTGTCAGTCACGACTTAACTAAAGCAGGCTGGTCCTGGGGTGCGCTTTGCACACCGTGCTGCCACAGGATGAGATCCAACGGTGAGCTAAGCATGTAGTACCGGGGATGGAGTGCCTTCGGACGGCGGTTCAATTCCGCCCACCTCCACCATTAGACGGTCCCACAAGGACCACAGAAAGCCGGAACCTCCCGTCAAACAAGGGGTTCCGGCTTTTTTGTTGTCCGGGGTTGTCCGGCCTGTTCCGTGGCAGCCTATGAGACGGTGGGGGTATATCTAGGGATATCCGCCCTACCCCAAAACCCGATACCCCCATGCCTCTGACCGACGCTGCCATTCGTCGCGCCAAGCCTGCCGACAAGCCACAGAAGCTTGCTGACGGCGGCGCCCTGTTCCTCCTGATCACTGTTGCAGGCGCCAAGAGCTGGCGCTGGAAGTACCGCGTCGCCGGCAAGGAGAAGCTGCTGACGCTGGGCCTCTACCCCGACGTCAGCCTGGCCAAGGCGAGAGAGGCACGGTAGGACGCGCAGCGCCTGCTGACCAGCGGCGTGGACCGGAGCGAACACCGCAAGGCCGCGACCGCCTCCCGTGCCGCGGCGGACGGCGAGAGCTTCGAGGTCATCACCCGGGAGTGGCTGGTTGGCCGCCCCTGGGTGCCGGCCTATGGCAAGAAGGTGATCGCCTGGTTCGAGAAGGACGTGTTCCCATACATCGGTGCCCGCCGCGCCGGTGGCGGCCGCGACTGTTTCAGTGCTCACCATGGTGTCTCCGTGGTTGGTAGCAGCGGCCAGATTCGAACGGGCGACCTCCGGGTTATGAGCTCGGCGAGATGCCTCTTCTTCACGCTGCAATAGGTGCCCGCCCCTCTACCGGCTGGTGCGAAGTGACATGGTTGGTCCGGGGGGCCGCGGGCGTAGAAGGCCGATTACCACCGCCGGATAGGCACATTGGCCGGGGTCATGGACCCAGCCCAGTTTCCGCCCAGGAATGGATGTGCCGGCCCCTGTCGCCTCACGGCGAGGATGGCGGGCCTGGTCGCACGGTGGTCAATCGGTGTTGGGGCCCCTGAACGCAGAAGCCCCAGCGCAGGGCCGGGGCTTCAGGGACAATTCTTGACAGTTGCAGAATCAGACCACTTACGACGTCACTGTCAATCGTCGCGTGGCGGCTCGCCAACCGCGGAATTCAGTTGCCGCAACCTTGCCGATACCTCATCAAGTGCCCTTTGCACTTCTGTTTTGGTTTGAGCCTCGCGCACTTTTCTTTCCTTCTCAAGCTTCCATTCTTCATAGGTTGGCGGCCGCCCGCTCGCGCCGACGCCTTGTCTCGTTAGCCTCTTCTGCAGCACTGAGACTCGTCGATCAGCGAGCTCAACTTGAGTGGTTAGAATCTTTACTTGGTCCTGTAGTCGCTGTCTTTCGGCTGCACCCTCGGCAGCCTGCTCAAGCTTAACTTGCGCTTCCCTTAACTCCGCAACAGCTGCTTCGCGGAGCTCATCCGCTTCGGTAATCCGACCAATCAGAGTACTGAAATCAGCGGTCGGAACGATGTCGCCCCAAGTCTCCATGGCGCTGGTGGCCTCCTCTTGAATCCGCTTGCAGAACTCAATCGCCTCCTCATAGTTGCGCTCCGTAACTTCCGGATTTGTACAAATATGCGCGCGATTGGCAAGGAACTTTCTAAGCCTTTGCTCAAAGGCCGCAGTCTGAACAAGCATCAGCTTTAGGCCTCTAACTGCAACCTTTCCTCGAGCCGATAGCACACCTTGTCCCGATGATTCGGCAATAAGATTTGTCACCCTGGCGCCAAGAACGCCACTGGCAGTCGCAAGAAGAATCTGCACCACCGCGTTTACGCTACCCGATAACCCACTCTGCCCGATGGCAAACAACGCCACTGACACCACAACGAGAATTAATGTCCACGGCTCAAGAATCAAATCCCGAAACTTTCGCCACTGCTCGCGGGTCGGGCTCGCTACCCTCATTGGGTCACGTGCATTCGTACGAGAAGAACCAAACAGCCCCCTGATCCACCCAAACATCCTTCGCCCCCGCTCCTTATGCCGCTATGCGGCCTCGGCACCAGTCTATGGCTTTCCCACGCTCGTATCGATACTGCCGTAAGGACAGCGACCCGCCGTACTGCTCAGCGACCAGCGGATCGTCATTGCGCATCGCGCAGTCCCTCTAGTACAGCAGCGTCGAATCGGAACAGGGGCAGGCGCCCGTCGGTGTCGCAGCTGCCTTGCCGCGCGGTGAAGCCCTTGCAGTGGTAGCCCTCAGCGCCCCGCTGCCGGAACTGGCAGGCCCAGCACCGACCATGCAGACGCAGCTGCAGGCGGCATCGTTTGCGCAGCCACAGATTGCTGATCGCCTCGCTGTGGGTCATGCAGCCAGGCCATCCAGCAGAGACGGTGCGGCGGCCACGCGCGTCGCCCAATAGCGATTTGCGCTGATGGGATATGGAAGGATCAGATGGATGCTCATCGGGCCCTCCGGCGCGCGGCGGCGTTCTCACTGTCCTGCGCCAGCCAGCCTAGATCGTGCTGCTCGTGGAGGTCGCGTACCAGCTTGGTTCTGCCCTAGTACGGGTTGGCGCTGCGCGGCTTCCCACGCGGCGTGCTGTCCGTCCCTGTTCGTGGGCAGTGGCGTATCGCTTCTCGTCGTTCATGCTGCTGCGTCCCTCGGTGCTGACTGCTGGAGTAGTTGATCCTGGCAGGCCTGCCATGCCTCAGTGCCGCGACCGGGCAGCGCGTCGAGGGTCCACATGCGGAACTCGCGCGCCTGCTCCTGGAAGCTGGGCCCGAACAGGGCGTACATGGCCCGCTCGTTCTTACCGGGCAGCGGGATGCCTTGGTGGTCGCCCATGGCGACCACGGCGTGCTGGCCGATCTGCTTCTGGCCGTGCAGTTCGCCGATATTCCAGTGGTGGATACGGACCGGGCCGCAACTGATACCGCGCTGCAGGCCGGCGGCGTGCCGCCAGCGGCAGACCACGCAACCGAGCCCGCGGGCGGGGCGTTGATACGTCTGTTCTGCTTTGGTCGGGGCCTTGATCGCTCGACGCGTTACAGACTCCCCTCCTTGGAAGCCTATTGCACTTCGGTACCCGCACCGTGATGATTTGATTCGTCCGAACTCGGGGATAAACATGGATTGCATCTATAATTGCGCCGATGCCGCAACAGGAACTGATTGGGCTGCATGGGTGCAAGCGGTGGGCAGCGTCGTGGGCATTGCCGTCGCGGTTTATGTACCTTGGCGCCAGCGCCAGCACCTTATTAACGACGAAAAGCGGCTCCGCCAGGACAAGATCAAGTTAATGCGGATCGCCCTCGAAGCTGCCGCTCGCCAGTACAAAGGCAGTCTGGTGGCGGCATTTCATTTCCTTGAGAAAGATCTCGTCGCCCGAAAGCAAGTTCCGGAAGACGGCCCGCGGCGGCCAACTGAGTTCGATCAGTTCCGGCCCGACTTGTATTTGCTGGGAGACCTAGGCGAGCAAGTCAACAGGCTGATCGCATCTCACACGACCATGGAAGGTGCGTTCAAAGCGATTAACTCGACACCTAAACTCAGTAAAGAGTTCTTGGATTTCTCTCGCAAACAGTTCCCAGAACTGATTGACCTTGCGAACGAAGTGGCCTGCCAACTTCGCCAGTAACGGTGCGATCATGCTGCTCTCCACCGCTGCTGACCATTGACCATCAGCCAGAACTCCGAGCGCACCTCGTCGAGCATCACGTGGCCGTATTGCTCGCCAATCCAAGCCGTGATGCCATTGAAGAAGGCGCCGAGGGCTTCCTCTTCGACCAAGTCGAACGCAGCGTTAAACACTTGTCATGGGGGCCCGCCGTGCAGGAGGGCCGCCTTCGCGACCTCGGAGTCAGCAAGCCCGACTTCGTGTGCGGCTCGCTCGCACTGGCGCTGCACGAAAGCCAAGTCCCTGGAGATCAAAGGCAGCGTATCTACGATGAACCAATGAGCCTCACCGAGTGCCTCTTCGCTTTCGTTCTCTCCTCTCTTCCTGCAAGCCTCCTGCAGCATCTGGCACATGCCAAAGCCGCGAACCAGACAGGCTCCAGTTTTCCGATCCAAATAGTGAACTCGCTCCATTACAGTCTGGGTGAGCGGGAAGGTAAGTCTATCCAGACTATCGAAGACGTCGTCTCGATAGGGCTTCGATCTCATAAAATGTATCTGGCTAAGAGGCGCGGTCATGTGCTCGACCAGAGCGTCGATGAGAGTGCGATTGCCGGCAACTTCCCCAGTAATCTGAACGAGCACGAGAAGTCGCTCTGTCTCATCACGAGTCGTCTGGCGCGCGTGCTCACGAGTGGCTATATCAACTGCCACGGCAGTTGCTTGATTTGCAGACTTGCCAAGCCGGAAGGTGACGAACCCGAGGGTGCCCGTCGTGACGACGGCGGCAAATCCGGCTCCTGCGGCCCAGGCATCCCAAATGGGATTGCAATGTTGGCTTACCCACCAGCATCCGAACAGCGTCTCCAAGAAGTCCATCTCCCACCCTCTCATCCAGTTGGCAACATTCTGTCACGGAGCTACGCCATGGGTGACGGGCTGCAGCCAACCTTCTTCTACGCCATCTAGCTCACCGGGCACGATCTGGCCAGCATGAGCGGGGTCGACCTTGCAGTTGGCAGGCACCGCGACCGTCCGCGCATGGGAAGCCCGAGGCTTGGCCCTGCACCACCTCGCCGCCGGCGACATGGCCGAGGCGAAGGCAATGACCGCCGCTCGGTCCGCCGACCGCCGTACTCGCCCCCCTGGAACGAATCAGCCGCGCACCGCGGCGAAGGAGACAGGATGACCAGCAACGTGCAGCAGCTCACCCCGCGCCGCCTGCTCCGCAGAGGGGAGGTCCAGGACCGGGGTCGGCGTGTCGAAATCGACCCTCTATTCGCGCATTTCGGTCGGATCCTTCCCGAAACCGGTCACCTTGGGGAGCTCGGTTAGGTGGGTGGAATCGGAGGTCGAGGCCTGGATTTCGGGGCGTGTTTCGGAGCGGGATCATGGCAACGAAACTGGGGTACGGCTGGGGGTACAGACCCCACTTCCGGCGCGCCGCCCCTTGCCGCGGAAGGCTCGGTCGCACGAGTAAGGTAGAGCCCACCTCCACCATTAGACGGTCCCATAAGGACCACAGAAAGCCGGAACCTCCCGTCAAACAAGGGGTTCCGGCTTTTTTGTTGCCTGCCGCCCCGTCAATGCTCAGGGCGAGGCAGGCACTGGCGCCGGAAACATCGTACGCAACGCCTGCAGGGCCGCCGGGTGATAGATCGTGGCGTGGGTCTCGTCCGGCATCGGCTGGTATTTCACCAGCAGCGAGGGCGAGGCCTGCTGCAACAGTGCCGAGAACTGCAGCGTGCTGGCCGCCAGTTGCGGCTGCCCACTGCTGGCCAGGAACACCCGCGGCTGCGCTTGGCGGACAGCCGCCAGTTGCTTCGGTGCATCGGCCAGCAACTGCCCCCGGTTCCACCACAGGCTGGGGTCGAGCGCGATGTAGCTGTTGAACAGAGTGGGTTCCTGCAACAGCGTTTCGACCACGAACAGACCGGCCAGCGATTCTCCGATAAGCGCCCGCTCGTCGGTGGTCGCATAGCGCTGGCGCACTTCCGGCATCAGTTCGTCGCGCAGGAACTCCCGGTACGCAGCTGAACCGCCGACGCGCGGGGCGATCTTCCGGTCTTCTGGGTCGCTGCTGGGGCCGGTCATGTCACGGCGACGCCCGGTGTTCTCGATGCCGACCAGCAGGAACGGCCGGATGCTGCCGTTGCCGGACAGCACCTGCACCAGCCCCGCCACGTGCAGGAAATCCTCGGCGATACCGCCGTCGGGCATGTAGATGACCGGGAGCGGCGCCTTCGGGTCCAATCCCCAGGGCTGCGGGCGGTACACGTTGATGCGTCGGGTCTCACCCAGCGCCGTGGAGTGCACGGTGAACGTTTCACCGATGACCAGCGGCGAGCTGGGTGCGGACTGGGCCGGCTCGGCGGCCAGCGAGGGTGCAACGGACCCGGTAAGCAGCAACAGGGACAGCACGAACAGGCGCATGGCGGGATCCATCAAGGGCAGGCAGCGAGCATAACCGCCGCACCGCCGGAATCGTTTCGACTGGCGTGGCTGAATCGCCCGGATCGATACGCGTGCCTCACGGCAAGGTAAATTTTCGCGCCATCCGCAGCGGCCACACCGAGGTGAACTGCGCGCCACCCACCAGCCGGTACGCGGCGGACACACTATGCAGCACCCCCATCGCCTCCAGCACATCCTTGGTCTTCCGGAACGTCGGGCGCGGATCCGCAGTGAACATGAAAAGGTTGATCTCTTTCGCGCTGACGTCATAGCCGTCCAGCGTCGCGGCCTTGCCGAGCGCGGCGGTCAGGTCGGCCTCCAGCGTGGCCAGGAATGCCTCATCCTCCAGCGACTTGCGCCAGAACTTGATCACAAGCTGGTAATCCATCAGGCGGACCCGTCATTCAAGAAGTGAACCGCCAAGGTTACCCGCATGACGGAAATCGCGCTGTGTTTGAAGCGGCGGCAATCATCTGCGCCAGCCGGTCGGCGATGGCCTGCCCTACCTCCGGCGGCAGGCGCGAGCGCGACAGTGCTTCGAACACCCACATGCCGTCGGCGGCGAGCTTGGCGATGAACAGGTCCAGCGCGGCCGGGTCGCTCAGGTCCTGCGGGGTCGGCGGCGACCAGCGCTCGGCCACGGTCGCCCAGGGCTGCACGTTCTCATCCGTCGCCGCCGCGTCGAACATCAGCTGGAGTTCGGCGCGCGTAGCGGTCTGCACACAGGTCAGTGCGTAGGCCTGGTAGCGCTCGGTGGCATCGGCGGCCTCGGCCGGCTTGCCGGCCACCTCGATCAAGCTCGCTTCCCACACGCCGGCCAGGTGCTGATGGATGCCCTGGAGCAGCGCGTCGCGCGAGGGGAAGTGGTACAGCAGCCCTCCCCTGGCGATGCCGGATTCGGTGGCGACCGCCTCGAAGGTGAGCGCGGTGATGCCGTCGCGTTCGATCACGCGGACGGCGGCATCAAGGATGTTGGTTCGGTTGCTCGGGCGCATGGAGTCAGTGGGCCTGGGAAACAGTGGTGGCGCTGCCGGGGCCGTGACGGCGCAGCAGAATGCCGGTGACGACGGTGCCGACCAGGAGCACGGCGGCGATCACATACAGTACCCAAACATAGCTGGCGTCGTAGGCGCTGGCGGCAGCGCCGAGCCACCCTGCATCGGCACCGGGCTGCGCGGCCAGGGCGAACGCCTGCTGGATGCTCTCACCCGCAGCGGCGTCCACGCCGTCCGGAAGCGACACGGTTGCCGAGTACAGCGCGGCAATCAGGCTGCCCAGCAGCGAGACCGCGAACAGGCTGCCGAACTCGTAGGACACCTCCTCCACCGAGGACGCCATGCCGGCGCGGTGCGGCGGCACGTTGCCGATGATGGCGGTGGAAGCGACCGAAATGGTCGCGCCCATGCCCAGCCCGGTGAGCAGCAACCCGGTAATGGTCCAGCCCAGGTCGCTACCGAAGGTCACCGCGACCAGCAGCACGCCGGCGGTACCCACGCCGAGCCCACCGGTGATGAGCGGCAACAGCCCGACGCGGTGCAGGAACGCGCCGCCGAAGATCGCGCTGGGCAGGCAGCCGAGCGCGACCACCGACACCAGCAGACCGGCCTGCAGCGGCGTGTAATCGGCGACCAGCTGGAAGCGCTGGGTGGTCAGCAGCTGCAGGCCGGCGATGGCGAACATCGCGAAGGCCGCCGAGAGCACACCGGCCAGGAACGGCGCATTGCGGAAGATCGCCACATCAAGCATGGGATACGGCAGGCGACGCTGGCGACGCAGGAACAGCACCAGACCCACGACGAAGACCAGCGCCGCGCCCGCGGCCAGCGGCCCGTTCGGCGGCGCATGCGCGATTTCCTTGATCGCCACCACCAGGCCGGACAGCGCGACCAGACTCAGCAGCGAGGAAATCAGGTCCCACGGCTTGCTCGCATCGGGCGTGCCGTGCGGCGCGAACAGCACGGCGCCAACCATCGCCAGCAGCACGATCGGCACGTTGATCAGGAACACCGAACCCCACCAGAAATGGGCCAGCAGCACGCCGCCGACGATCGGGCCGATCGCGCTGCCAATGATGGAAATGCAGCCCCAGACCGCGATCGCCAGATTGCGCTCGCGCTCATCTGCAAAGGTCAGGCTGATCAGCGCCAGCGTGGCCGGCATCATTGCCGCGGCACCCACCGCGAGCAGCGCGCGGGCGCCGATGAGCAGGTTGGCGTCCGGCGCGAACGCAGCCAGCAGCGAGGCGATGCCGAAGATCACCAGGCCGATCAGGAACATACGGCGGTGCCCCAGCCGGTCGCCGAGGGTGCCCGCGCCGAGCAGCAGGCCGGCCATGACCAGCGGATAGGCGTTGATGATCCACAGCCCCTGCAGCGACGTGGCGCCGAGTTCGGCGGTCAGGGTGGGCAAGGCGGTGTAGAGCACCGAGTTGTCGAGCGTGATCAGCAGCAGGCCGGCGGCCACGGTGAGCAACAGGCTCCAGCGCTGGGTCTTGGTGGGGGTCATGGGGAGCGAACGTTTCGGGCGGGCAGTAACTATACAGGACGTCCTGTTTGGTTATGGCGCCCCACGCCGACGGGTTCAGCCTGCGGCAGGCGGTGCCGTGCGCAATCGCGGGCGTGGCCGGTCTGCGTGGCGATTGGCGTTGGTCACATGGCAGGGAGGCTCACCCGCGCAGGTACGCCTGCCCGGTATGCAAGGTGTCGGGGATCGCTATGGACGGACAGAAAGAGGCATTTCGGCAGGCACACGCCGAGTTGGAGCAGTGCTGGACGCGCGGCCGGTCGGCGGCCGAGCGATGGGCGGTGTACGACGGTATCCACGACCGGCTGGTAGCGCAGTGGCCGGGCGATGCCACCCGCATCGTCGGCATGATGGTGATGTGGGTCACCGAAATACGCGGCACCTGCCCGTCGCCCCATGGCGTTGCCGAGCCGGGACGGAGCGAGGTCCTGCGGCTGCGTGCCTCCCGGATCGATTCCTGAGCGCCGTGCCGGCTGGGTTACGGTGCGGTCGGCTGGAAAGGCGCGTTGCGCCCGGCCACTTCCATGTTGATCGCATTGATCAGGGCCGACACGGCCGTCGCCAGGCGGCGGCTGTCGGCGATGGAGCCGAAGAACAGGATCGAGGTGCCGTCCAGTTCGACCCCGGCCAGGCCGAGCTCGCCCTTGAGCGCGGCGACGCGTTCGTCGAACAGCTTCAACCAGTGGGCATCGGGGGCGACATCCAGCATCGCCACGATCGCCTCGTCCGCACCATGGTCGACGATGGTCTGCAGGGTCGGGACGTCGAAACCCAGCAGGCGTGGCACGCTGCTGTCGGGAAGAGGAATGCTCATGCGGGCATGGTAGCCGGTAACCCGCTGCGGTGCCCGACGGCGACTGGCGATGGCTGAAGCGTTGTGATTGCCCATGACGCACAAAGGCCCGGCCAGATCGGCCGGGCCCCCGGTGCGTCATGCCTGGCCTTATTCTTCCTGGTCGCTTTGCTGGCCCGAGCGCTGGCCCTGCTGATCCTGCTGTTGCTGCTGCTTCTGGGCGTCACGGTCGCGCTGATCCTGCTGATCCTGCTGGCCCTGCTGCGGGGTGTTGCGCTGCGGATCGTTCTGACCCTGCTGCGGGTTCGGGGTGTTGGCCATTGCCGTATCTCCGGTGTTCGGCATCGAAGTGGTGCCGGTGAAACCACGCTAGGCCTGCCCGCGTTACCCATGTGTGCGTGGCGGGCGGCGCGCCCTGCACGCGCCGGGCACCTGCGTAAACAATTCAGAACGTATTGGAAAGCGATACCGAGAGAGCACGGTGCGTTCACTGCCCGGTAGCGGCGATCTGCAGCGCATCGACAGTCCCTTGATGGGCGCGCGCTCATGCTCGCGACGAAAGGCCCTTGCCGGGCCCCCACCGAGGATGTGCCATGACGCCGCTCCGCTCGCTGCTGTTGACCGCCCTGCTCGCCCTGACGCCGATGCTGGCCACCGCGGCGGACAAGGTCACCACCACCCCCGTGCACTTCACCAAGGGCGCCAGCAGCGCCACCCTGCGTGGGACGTTGTCCGGTTATGACACCGTCCGCTACATGATCGCCGCGCGCGCCGGCCAGACCATGGCGGTCACGATCGACGGCAGCCCCAATGCCAATTTCAATGTGTTCGCGCCCGGCGTAACGCCCGGCCAGGGCGAGGCCCTGGGCAGCAACGACGAGACCCGGCGCTGGAGCGGCACCCTGCCGTCCACCGGCACCTATGTGGTGCAGGTCTACCAGATGCGTGCGCAGGCGCGCCGGGGTGAGAAGGCACCGCACAGCCTGACCGTCGCCATCCGCTGAGGCCAGCCCCGGGTATCCTCGGGGGTGTCGGTTTCGTCCACGCAAAGGGCCCGGGATGGACTTCCTCAAACTGCTGCGGTCGCTGGAAGAGTTTCTCTACGAGCTGTGCACCTGGTTTCTGTTCTTCCCGCGCACGCTGTACCGCGTGGTGGTGCATCCGCGGCGGATGGCCCAGTACGTGGATACCGAGCTGAAGGAAAAGCTGGAGCGCCAGTTCGACGATGCGATCAGCCCGCCGATGTTCCTGATGCTGTCGGTGCTGGTCGCTCACGGGGTGGAGCTGATGCTGCACCAGCAGGTGGTCGGCACCGGTGCGCTGTCGCGTTCGATTTTCGGCAACGAGGAAAGCCTGCTGCTGTACCGCTCGATCACCTTCGCCATCTGGCCGCTGGTGACCACCACGCACCTGCTGCGGCGCAAGCATGTGCCGATGACCCGGGAGTCGCTGCGCCGACCGTTTTTCATGCAGTGCTACCTGACCGCCCCGTTCGCGGTGACGTTGTCCACCAGCATGGTGTTCGTACGGCTGCCCGGCGAGCTGTCGACCGTGCTCGGCACTGCGGTGGGGGTGATCGCCGCGCTGTGGTATGCGGTGGTCCAGGCCGGCTGGCTGAAGGTCGCGCTTCAACGCTCCTGGTTGAACACGATCCTCTCCACGGTATGGGTGCTGCTGCTGGGATCGCTCATCAACCTCACGATCGGGGTGATCCTGCTGTCGAATTGATCCGACCGGCGCCCCGCCCAACCGCCATGTCGCGCATATCCTTTCCCCGCCCTTCCATGCGACCCTTTGGGAACGTTTTCATGGAATGGAGGGATTCCACATGCTGTTTCGTTTCCACCGGCCCGCGCTGCTGGCCCTGATGATGTTCGCCGCCCCGCTGGGCAGCGCCTGGGCGCAGGCACCGGACGCGTTGAAGGTCATGTCGTTCAACGTGCGCACGCCGGCCGATACCGACCCCGGCAAGCGCTGGGAAGACCGCCGCGATGCGATGGTCACGCTGATCCGCGAACAGAAACCCGAGGTGATCGGCACCCAGGAGCTGGTGCGGAAACAGGGCGAGTACCTGGTCGCGCACCTGCCCGGCTACACCCTGTTCGGCAGGGACCGCCGCGGCGGCAACGCCGACGAACACATGGGCGTGCTGTACGACAGCGCGCGCCTGAAGGTGCTCGAATCAGGCGACTTCTGGCTCTCCGATACACCGGATGTGCCGGGCAGCATCACCTGGGGCAACCTGTTCCCGCGCATGGTGACCTGGGCGCTGTTCCAGCGTCAGGCCGATGGCCAACGCTTCTATCTGTTCAACACCCACCTGCCCTACCGCGAGGAAGATGAGCCGCGCCGCGTGCTCGGTGCGAAGCTGATCGTCTCGCGGCTGGCAACGCTGCCCAAGGACATCCCGGTCGTGATCACCGGCGATTTCAACAGTGAGCCCGGCAGCGACACCTACAAGGCCTTCACTGCCGCATTGGGCGATGCCCGCGAACTCGCCGGCAAGGTCGAAGGCCCGCGCCTGACCTTCCACGATTTCACCGGCAAACCGACGGTGGAACTGGACTGGATCCTGGTACGCGGTTTCAGCGTGGACCGTTTCAGCACGCTGGACCAGAAACCCGGTGGCGTGCTGCCTTCGGACCACTACCCGGTCCAGGCCGAGCTGCGGTTCCCCGCATCGCCGCCGACGGGCCGGTAAGCAGACGCGCGATGGGCGGTCACCGCACCGTCCATCGGCTTGCGTATGGCCGCACTGCGGCCCTGCGCTTTCACCCCGCCGATTACGGCTGCCGCTCATCGATCTGCTGCAGCAGCTGGTAAAGCGCCTGATGCTGCTCGCGTGCCTGGCAGATCCGCGCGCCGATGGCGATGAACACACCGGTGGCGATCAGGCCGATCTCGAACAGGCCTTCGGTCAAACGGGCGAATCCGATGGCGACCACGATGATCGCGGCGACCAGCAGCGCGATGACGCCGCGCGAAAGCCCCGCGCCGGATCCCATGCCCGGCTCCTGCACACGCGGACGGACAGGACGCCACTGATTGGGTTGCATGCGGGCCACTCCAGAGAACAACCCACGCTTGTAGCATCGTGCATCGGCACCGTGCAGAGGCAAAGCCGTCAACCGCGACGCCCTGCGCAGCGGATGTGACGGCTGTTGCCATTCTTGCAGGGACGGCGCCTTCGCCGCCCCTGTGACCTGTGGCCGGTCAGCGCTGCGTCACCGCCACCGGGGTGTTGGCTGCATCCTGTTGCTGGCCCCAGCCACCCAAGGCCTTGTACACCCCCACCACGCTTACGTTGACCGTGGATTCGGCCTCGGCCAGTGCATCGTCCGCGGCCAGCTGGGTGCGTTGCGCATCGAGCAGGGTCAGGAAGTCTTCCGACCCCTCGCGGAAGCGGATCTGCGCCAGTTCCTCTGCGCGACCCGCCGCCTGGGCCTGCTCGGCGACGATCGCCAGGCGGGCCTGCTGCTTGGCGTACCGCGTCAACGCGTTCTCGGTGTCTTCCAGCGCCAGCAGCACCGCCTTCTCATACTCCGCGGCGGCACCATCGGCCTGCGCCTTGCTGGCGCGCAGACGGGCTTTGACCGTGCCGAAATCGAAGGCAGCCCAGCTGATCGACGGGGTCACCGACCACGCCTTGTTGTTGCCGTTGACCAACCCGCTGGCATCACCGGACAGGAAGCCGACGAACCCACTCAGGCTGATCCGCGGGAACAGGTCCGCGGTGGCCACGCCAACGCGCGCGGTGGCCGCCGCCAGCCGACGCTCGGCCACGCGCACATCGGCGCGCTGACGCAGCAGATCGGTGGTGTCGCCCAACGGCAACGCCTTGGCGTACGGCCGCATCTCGCGCGGCTGCAGCAGACTGTCCAGTGCATCCGGACGCTGGCCCAGCAGGACGGCCAGGCGATGACGCGACTGCACTTCGGCCACTTCCAGCAGCGGGATGTCGGCCTCGATCGCCTTCAGGCGCGCACGGCTGCTCTGCACGTCCAGCTCGCTGCCGGCGCCCAGTTCCCAGCGGGTCTCGGTGAGCTTCTGGGTGTCGCGCAGATTGACCAGGGTGCGCTTGGCCACCGCGATGCGCTTCTGGGTACCGCGCAGCTCGAAGTAGTTGCGGGCTACTTCGGCGGCGACGGTGACCTGCGCGTCGGCGAGGTTGTCCTGCTCGGCGCCCAGGTCCGCGCGCGCCGCTTCGGCGGCACGGCGCTGGCGACCGAACAGATCCAGCTCCCAGCCGGCATCGAAGCCGAGCTGGTAGGTCTCGCTGAAGACGCGCTCGCCACCCACCGTGGCATCGGGCTGCTTGCGGCGGTCATAGCTGCCGCCACTGGTGACGTGCGGCAACTGGTCCAGGCGCTGCTCGACGAACACCGCGCGGGCCTCGCGCACCCGCGACATCGCGATGCGCAGGTCCAGGTTGGCGCCCAGCGCTTCATGCACCAGCTGCTCCAGCACCGGATCGTCGAACTGGGCCCACCAGCTCGCCACCGGCGAGGTGCTGGTGAACACCGGCGCGGCGGCGCCCTGCAGGGTCACCGGCTCGGCCGGTGGCGCCTGGTAGTTGGGGCCGACGCTGACGCAGCCGGCCAGCAGCGCGCTGGTCACGGCCACGGTCAACAGGCGGATCACCATGGCAGCACCTCGCCGAGGTAGGTGAAGCTGCCGTTGGGGCCATCGGCATCGATCAGCGCCATACCGACGCTGGAGCGTGCACCTTCGCTTATTTCGATCTCGCCCTCACCGCCGTTCATGTCGGTTTTGACGTAGCCCGGATGCACGGTATTGACCTTGGTGGTGCTGTCGCGCAGCTCGTAGGCGAGCTGTACGGTCCACGCATTCACCGCACTCTTGGAGGCATTGTAGGCGGGCACCGCGAAGCCGTAGATCGGCGAGCCCGGCTGGCTGTGCAGGGTCAGCGAGCCCAGGATGCTGGAGACGTTGACGATGCGGCCGGCCGGCGAGGCGTTGAGCAGCGGCAGGAAGGCCTGGGTAACGGCAATCACGGCGAACACGTTGGTGTCGAAGGTATCGCGCCAGGTCTGCAGGGTCTGCGCCGACGGCGCCAGCGTTGGGTCGTCGAGCAGGATGCCGGCGTTGTTGACCAGGATGTCCAGGCGGCCGTGACGTTCGGTCACGGTCTGCACGGCGGCGGCGATGCTGGCGGCATCGCCCACGTCGAGCTGGATCGCTTCGACCGGCAGGCCCTCGGCCTGCAGCTTCAGCGCCTCGGCCACGGCGACGTCGCGCTTGCGGCCGGCCAGCAGCGTATGCACGCCGGCCTGGGCCAGCTGACGGACGGTTTCCAGGCCGATGCCGCGGGTGGCACCGGTGACCAGGGCGATCTTTTGGGTAGCGGTATTCATGAGAAAAACCTCGCGGGGGAAGGAATCAGTGGTGGATGGTCGGTTCGCCGTGGGTCACCAGCTGCCCGCCGCCGTTACGGCTGACGAACTTGCGCAGGGCCACGTAGAACACCGGGGTCAGGAACAGGCCGAACAGGGTGACGCCCAGCATGCCGGCGAACACCGTGATACCGGTGACCGAGCGGACTTCCGCACCGGCGCCATGCGAGATCACCAGCGGGATGGTGCCGGCGATGAACGCGATGGAGGTCATCACGATCGGCCGCAGACGCAGGCGGCACGCTTCCAGTGCAGCCTCCACGATGCCCTTGCCGCCCATTTCCAGTTCGCGGGCGAACTCGACGATCAGGATGGCGTTCTTGCAGGCCAGGCCCATCAGCACCACCAGGCCGACCTGCACGAACACGTTGTTGTCGCCACCGGTCATCCATACGCCGAACAACGCCGACAGCAGGGTCATGGGG
This sequence comes from Stenotrophomonas sp. LM091, assembly GCF_001806305.1. NCBI lineage: Bacteria > Pseudomonadati > Pseudomonadota > Gammaproteobacteria > Lysobacterales > Lysobacteraceae > Stenotrophomonas > Stenotrophomonas sp. LM091. Next base: position 3,843,263 of record NZ_CP017483.1, on the reverse strand, counting down.
ACAATCAGGATCACCGCCAGTGGCAACGACCAGCTTTCATACAGCGCGGCCAGCACCAGGAAGGCCAGCAGGATCGCCACCGGGAACACGATGAAGGCGGCCTTGCCCTGGGTGGCCTGCTGGTAGCTTAGGTCGGTCCATTCGGTCTGCATGCCGACCGGGAGCACCTTGCCGGCGATTTCGGTCAGCTTGGTCATGGCCTCGGCCGAGGACAGCATGCGCGGGTCGGCTTCACCGGCCAGATCGGCCGCCGGGTAACCGTTGAAGCGCAGCACCGGGTCCGGGCCGTAGGTCTGCTTCACGGTGACCATCGAGCCGATCGGCACCATCTCGCCACGGTTGTTGCGGGTACGCAGGCGACCGATGTCTTCCACGCTGTCACGGAACTGGCCGTCGGCCTGGGCGATCACCTGCCAGGTACGACCGAACTGGTTGAAGTCGTTCACGTACGCCGAGCCCAGGTAGGTCTGCAGCGTGTCGAACAATTCGGTCAGCTCCACGCCCTGGGCCTTGGCCTTGACGCGGTCTACTTCGGCATCCAGCTGCGGCACGTTGGCCTGGTAGCTGGTGATCGGGAACGCCATGCCCGGCGTCTGCGCGACCGCACCCTGCATCGTGCTCACCGCCGTCTGCAGTGCGCCATAGCCGAGATTGCCGCGGTCCTGGATGAACATCTGGTAGCCGTTGCCGTTGCCCAGGCCGAGGATCGGCGGCGGCATCATGGAGAACGCAAAGCCCTCCTGCAGCCCGGCGATCTTGGCGTTGATCTCGGCATTGATCTGCGCGGCGGTGCGGCCCTTGCGCTCACTGAACGGCTTGAGCGGAACGAACGCGACACCGGTGTTGGGCGTGTTGGTGAACTGCAGCGCGTTCAGACCCGGGAACTGGATCGTGTGCGCCACGCCATCGGTATTGCGCGCGATCTCGGCGACCTTGGCCAGCATGGCGTCGGTACGTGCGATCGAGGAGCCTTCCGGCAGCTTCACGCCGGCAATCAGGTACAGCTTGTCCTGGGTCGGGATGAAGCCGGCCGGCACCGCCTTGAACATCAGGCCGGTGGCCAGCAGCAGGCCGGCGTAGACCACGAACACCAGGCCACGACGGCCCAGCAGGCGGCCAACCGAACCGTGGTACTTCTCCGAACTGGTCTTGAAGAAGCGGTTGAACGGACGGAAGATCCAGCCGAACAGACGGTCGATCAGGCGGGTCAGGCCATCCTTCGGCGCGCCGTGCGGCTTGAGCAGGCGTGCGGCCAGGGCCGGCGACAAGGTCAGCGAGTTGATCGCCGAGATCACGGTCGAAATCGCGATGGTGACGGCGAACTGCTTGTAGAACGCACCGGTCACGCCGGACAGGAACGCCATCGGCACGAACACGGCACACAGCACCAGCGCGATCGCCACGATCGGGCCGGACACTTCGCGCATTGCCTGGTGGGCCGCGGCCAGCGGAGTCAGGCCTTCTTCGATGTTGCGTTCGACGTTTTCCACGACCACGATCGCGTCATCGACCACGATGCCGATCGCCAGCACCAGCCCGAACAAGGTCAGGGTGTTGATCGAGAAGCCGAGTACGTACAGCGCCGCGAAGGTACCCACGATCGACACCGGCACGGCGATCAGCGGAATGATCGAGGCACGCCAGGTCTGCAGGAACAGGATCACCACCAGCACCACCAGCGCGATCGCCTCGAGCAGCGTGGAGACCACGGCCTTGACCGAATCGCGCACGAAGATGGTGGTGTCATACACCGCTTCGTACTTCACGCCCGGCGGGAACTGCCTGGTCAATTCATCCATGGTGTGGATGACCGAGTCGCGGATCTCCAGCGCGTTCGCGCCGGGGGCCTGGAAGATACCAATACCGACCGCGTTCTTGCCGTCCAGCTGCGAGCGCAGCGTGTAGTCACCGGCGCCCAGTTCCAGGCGGGCGACATCGGACAGGCGCACCACTTCACCGTCGTCACCGGCCTTGAGCACGATATCGCGGAATTCCTGTTCGGTACGCAGGCGGCCCTGCGCATTGATCAGGGTCAGGAAGTCGCTGCTGGGCATCGGCTCGGCGCCGAGCTGGCCGGCCGAGACCTGCACGTTCTGCTCGCGCATCGCACGCACCACATCGCTGGCGGTCAGGCCGCGCGCGGCGATCTTGTCCGGGTCCAGCCACGCACGCATGGCGTAGTCGCCGCCGCCGAACATCTGCGCATCGCCCACGCCCTGCAGGCGTGCCAGGGCATCCTTGACGTGCAGGCGGGCGTAGTTGCGCAGGTACAGCGAATCGTACTTGCCGTCCGGCGAGGTCAGGTGGACCACCATCAGGAAGGTCGGCGACTGCTTCTGGGTGGAGACACCCTGGCGGCGCACGTCTTCGGGCAGGCGCGCCTGCGCCTGGGCGACGCGGTTCTGCACCTTGACCGCGGCCTCGTCCGGATCGGTACCCGGGCGGAAGGTCACGGTCATCTGCAGCACGCCGTCGGAGCCGGCGACGGACTTGATGTACATCATGTCCTCCACGCCGTTGATCGCTTCTTCCAGTGGCGTGGCCACGGTTTCAGCGATCACCTTCGGGTTGGCGCCCGGGTACACCGTACGCACCACCACCGAAGGCGGTACCACTTCGGGGTACTCGCTGATCGGCAGCATCGGGATCGCGATCAGGCCAGCGGCGAAGATCACGATCGACAGCACCGCCGCGAAGATCGGCCTGTCAATGAAAAAACGGGAAAAGTCCATGGGTGGATTCCTGGGGTTTCACCAGCGCCGGCGTGCACGACCCCGGCCGCTGTCGCAGGCGACAGCGGTGGCGGGTTCCCCTGCACGGGGCGATGGCAGTCACGGTAGAGCCGACCGTTGGTCGGCTGCTATGTAGAACCGACGGTCAGTCGGCTGCCCTTCAATTCTTTGCAACAGCCGGCGCGGCTACCGGCGCGGCAACCGGCTGCATCGCAACGGCCTTGGCCTGGACCGGCATGCCGGGCATGAAGACTTTCTGCACGCCATCGACGATCACGCGGTCACCGGCCTTCAGGCCCTGCTCGACGATGCGCAGGCCGTCGGCATTGCGGCCAAGTTCGATATCGCGGCGCTGTGCCTTGTTGTCCTTGTCGACCACGTAGACGAACTTGCGGTCCTGGTCTGTCAGCACGGCCTTTTCATCGATCAGCATGGCCTGGAACTGGCCACTGCCCAGCAGCTGCACGCGGGCGAACAGGCCCGGAGTGAACGCGCGGTCGGCGTTGTCCAGCAGCGCGCGGACCCGGATGGTGCCGGTGCTGCGGGTCACCTGGTTGTCCAGGAAGTCGACCTTGCCTTCATGCGGGAAACCATTCTCACCGGACAGGCCCACCTTCACCGGCAGTTCGCTGTCGCGCTCGCTCGGGCGTTCGCCCTTGCGGGCCATCTGCGCGTAACGCAGGAAGGTGCCTTCATCGGCATCGAAGTAGACGTGCACCTTGTCCAGCGAGACCAGCGTGGTCAGCACGCTGGCGCTGTCGCCGGCGGTAACCAGGTTGCCGGCGGTCACCATCGCGCGCCCGGCGCGACCGTTGATGGGGGCGCGTACCTGGGTGAACTCCATGTTCAAGCGCGCCGCATCCACCGCCGCCTGCGCGGCCTGCACCTGCGCCAGCGCCTGCTCGGAAACGGCACGACGCTGTTCCCAGGTCTCGGTGGAGATGGCCTGCTGGTCGGACAGACGACGGGCGCGGTCGGCTTCGCTGCGGCTCACCTGGGCCTGGGTGCGCGCGCGGTTGAGCTCGGCGGTGGCGCGGTCCAGCTCGGCGCGGTAGCTGCGTGCGTCGATGGTGAACAGCACATCGCCCTTCTTGACCTCCTGGCCTTCGACATAGTTCACCTTGTCGATGTAGCCGGAGACGCGCGGACGCAGCTCAACGCTTTCAACCGCTTCGACGCGGCCACTGAAGTCGTCCCACTGGCTGACCTGCTTGACCAGCACCGGCGCGGCACTGACCGACGGCGGCGGCGGCATGCCGGCTTCTTCAGCATGGCTGCCACTGCAGGCGGTCAGCACCGCGGCGGCAAGGATCGAAACGCCGGCCATGGCCAGCCGTCGGGTGAAACGTTGCGGGGAGGAGTTGGAAGTCATGACATGCATCCGTACGTAGGGGTGGTGATACAGAATCGAAAACGTGGGGCGACGTGGGGGCGTAGCCTGGAACCTGAACCTTGGTAGAGGTCAAGCCGTGCCGGCCGTGTTGCGCGACATCGGTGGAGGGCGGTCGAGGTGCAGCAGTCCGCGCGGCAGTTCGGCATCGCGCGCATCGCAGCGGACGATGGCGCGGTTGTCGGTGCAGTTGTCGAGCAGCGAGACAACACGGCGGCCGACCAGCAGCGCGCTCGGCCACTCGATGCAGGCCTTGGCCGCATTGGCCGGGGTACACACCGGATCGCACACTTCCAGCATCTGCGCACGCACGCCCAGGGCCTGGGCTTCCTGGTGCAGCACCTGCGCGTACATGCGCGTGGCCGACATGGTGATGGAGGACTCGCCATGCCCGGCCCACGGCTTGAAGCCGGCCGGGCCGCCCACCAGCACGTAGCGCCGCGCCTGCGCGCCGCCGCGCAGCAGCGGCAGCAGATGCCGGCCGGCGTGCACGTGCGGCATCACGTCGGCCTGCAGCGCCTGCAGCAACGCGTCGCCGCTGCGGTCGGTCACCCGCCCGCGGTTGTACGGGCCGCCCATCGCATCCACCACCGCGGCCAGCGCGCGCGGGCGCCCGCCGATGCGCTCGGCCACGGTGCGCGCCGAGCCGTCATCGCCCAACGAGCCAAGCAGGACCTCCAGGCCCGGCTCGTCGGCGAACTGCTCCTGCAGCGCCGCCAGCCGGCCGGGATCGCGGCCGACCACCAGCACGGGGCTGCCGGCCTCCAGCAAGGCCGCCACGATGCCCTGGCCCACGCTGCCGGTGCCACCGAGCACCAGCACCTCGGGGGCCAATGTCCCATTCATGGGACTTTCACTCCCGTCGCCGGGATAATCCCAATTCGGCCCAGTCGATCGCCACCGCGGGCGCCCAGGCGGATGCTGCCGCCACGCTGCATGTTGGCAGGCGGAGTGAATTCGCGGAAAGCCTTGCGGGAGAGGGATCCCGGGCGAGCTTCAACGGTCATCGCGAGGTCCAGCGGGGCGCTGGGGCCGCTACGCAGGCGGCCAAGAATGTTCCGCAACCACATGGTTGACGTCCTTCATATCTGGAATGGCGCCAGATTAGTCTTCAAACTCCCCCTTGATTAGTCCGGATTTAGGGGAATAATCATCCCGTGCCCGGCACAATCATTTGCGGCACTCTTCCCCTCCCCCGACTTTGGATCCCGTCATGGCCCACGATCTCAACGACACGCTGATCTTCGTCAAAGTGGTCGAACAAGGCAGTTTCATCGCCGCCGCCACGGCACTGGGGCTACCCAAGACCACGGTCAGCCGCAAAGTGCAGGAACTGGAAACGCGCCTCGGTGCGCGCCTGCTGCACCGGACCACCCGCCGCCTCGGCCTCACCGAAGCCGGCTCGGTCTATCACGAGCATTGCCAGCGCATCGCGCGCGAGCTGGAGGAAGCCGAAGGCGCGGTCAACCAGCTGCAGTCCGGCCCGCGTGGCTGGCTGCGCTTCACCGTGCCCTATTCGATCGGCATCACCTGGATCGCGCCGCTGCTGGGTCAGTTCCATGCGCAGTACCCGGAAATCCAGCTGGACATGCACCTGGGCAACGAAAAGCTGGATCTGATCGCCGGTGAAGCGGACCTGGCGCTGCGCGTGGGCACCCTGCCCGACTCCAACCTGGTGGCGCGCAAGCTTGGCAGTCTGCGTACGCAGGTGTTTGCCAGCCCGGCATATATCGAACGCTACGGCGAGCCGCTGCATCCGGATGAGCTGCAGTTCCACCGCATCCTGGCGATGCGCAAGGCGCGCAACCTCAACAACAACCGGTTCTTCTGGCAGCTGGGCGAGAACGGCGGCGAACTGCTGGATTTCCCGGTCAACCCGCTGCTGGTGGCCAACGACCCGTCCGCCTTGAATGGTGCCTTGGTATGCGGCGAAGGCCTGCTGCTGACCGGTGACGTGATGGCCAAGCCGTTCGTCGAATCGGGCATGGTGCGCCGCGTACTGGCCGGCTGGACCGGGCCGGAAGTGGACTTCAACGCGGTGTTCGCCGGCGGCCGGCTGGTGTCGCCGAAGGTCCGCGCGTTCGTCGATTTCCTGGTGGAGAAGATGAACTTCGATGCGAACTACATGCTCGCGCAGTGCCCGGCGGCCAAGCTGGCCAAGCAGCAGCAGACCCAGGTGGAAACCGAGCTGCAGGCGACCGGGAAGCGCATCCTGGAGACGGTGACCGCGGGGTGATTCTGACGGTACGCCGGGCCGGCTACCGACGCCACGCCGTCGCTTAGCGCTCTTGTCGAGTAAAAAGGGAGGATTGCAATCTCGTTCCATCGTCAGATGGAAACGGACGTTGGACAAGATACCTGCTCGCAAGCTCGCGGAAACGCGACACCTCCGGCTCCGGAACGAAGCCTGTCGCGTTGTCGTCAACGAACTGAAGGCTCTTTATCCGCATCTACAACTGTCCGACATCGACACTGATGCGGTCGCCCAGGCCCGACGCTGGGCTGAGGCCCCCTGCGCGACCAGGCGCCGGCGCCCATATGTCCCTTGGGACTGGCAGGAACTCTGGAGACGCTTCAGAAATCACGCATGCAGAGTGGATCTTGCGATACGCGATGCAGAAGTGCTGTGCACTCTGGCCGTCGGTCGAGTCAGCAAGGGGCGGATGGTGGCGAGCATCCGCTATCTTCAGTCCAACCCCGCATCACACGACCTGCAAGGCGAAGCCGGTCGTATTGCGACCGCCTATCTGCTTGCACTTGCCACCCAGCTGCGGTGTGGCGAAATCGCACTGAATCGTCCGGTACCGGAGTTGGTGGCGTACTACGAAAGGCTGGGCTTCACCCGGCATGTCCATCGCAAAGGCGTGCTCTGTCGACTTGTCCAGGACATCACGGTGGGTGGCCAGGATTTGACAGTCGCTGTAGATGGCAGTAGTAGACTTTCGGCAGAACCGACCCGCTCAGGGGGCCAACAATGAAACGCTCCACTCAATTGAAGCCGGGCAAGCGAGCCGCATCCCCTGTGGACGTCGCCAAGGTCAGGCGCCACCTGTCAGGCGGCATTGGCGCGAAATCTGGCGAGACGTTGACCAAGGTCGAGCTTGAGGCCGTGTTCGATGCGGATAAGGCGATACTGGCCCAGGCCTGCCGAAAGGCGGGTGAGGATGTGCTGTCGAAGTACAACGGAGTGATGGCCGGCGCGATCAGCCCGCGAAAACGTTCCAAGCCCGTTTAGGGCGATGCCGCACTCAGGTGTCCGGTGACCGGCACCGGGTGGCGCGGTTGCGATGATCAGCCAGGCAACGGCCGGTACTGTTTTGGCGGCGTTGTCGTTGGTGTTGCGGACGTGCGCGGACGGAACTGTTCAGGGCGTACCGGCCACCGGCCGGTACCTACAAAAAATGCCGCCTGCAAGGGCGGCATTTCTGTGTTGCGAACCTGTGGCTCGCACCACGCAATAACAGCGCGCTGGCGCGCTGTTATTGCTGCAACGGAATCACACGGATCTCGACACGGCGGTTCTGCGCGCGGCCGGCATCGGTGTTGTTGTCGGCAATCGGGTAGGCCTTGCCGGCACCCAGGGTTTCGATGCGGGCGCGCTGCACGCCCTGGCCGGCCAGGTAGGCGGCGACCGAATCGGCACGTTCCTTGGACAGGCGGTTGTTGACCGCGTCGCTGCCGATGCTGTCGGTGTGGCCGACCACTTCGATCATCGTCTGGTTGTACTCGGCCAGCGTGCTGGCCACGCCATTGAGCGAGCTGTAGAACTGCGGCTTCAGGGTGGACTTGCCGAAATCGAAGGTGATGCCGTCCGGCAGGTTCAGGGTCAGGTTGTCACCATCACGGGAGACGTCGATACCGGTATTGGCGGTACGTTCGCGCAGCGCGCGTTCCTGGCGGTCCTGGTACTGGCCGACGGCCGCGCCGCTGAGTGCACCGATACCGGCGCCGATCATGGCGTGCTGGCGGCGCTCGGTGGCGCTGTTGCCGCTGAGCAGGCCGGCGGCCACGCCGACGGCCGTGCCGATCAGGGCGTTGCGGCCGGTGCGGTTCTGCTGTTCGACGGGGTTGCCGTACTGGTCACTCTGCACGTAAGAGCCACCGGTGGCGCAGGCCGTCAGGGCGGCAGCAGTCATCAGGGCCAGGGCCACGTTGCGGGTTGCGGGTCGAATCATGAGGGTTCTCCTTGGTTACCGGACGGCGCCGGCTTGCGGGCCGTGAAGAGCATAAACAGCCCAACGCGATGCCGGCATGATGAATGGCACGCTCGGCAGCTCCCTGTTCAGGTAAACGCTTACCCCAGAGCCGGATGATCCGAGATGGCCATCACGCCCCGCCTGTGTGCCGATACGCGGCCAAGGCGGCGTCGCGGCCTTCGCCCAGATCCACCAGCGGCAAGGCGGGATAGGCTGGGGCGTGCTCGGCCAGCAGCTGCGGCGATTGCCAGGGCGCGAAGCGTGCCTTCAGCGGCAGCGCGGCCAGTTCCGGCACCCAGCGCGTGATGTAACGCGCCTGCGGATCGAACTTCTGCGACTGCGTCACCGGATTGAAGATCCGGAAGTACGGCGCAGCGTCGGCCCCCGTGCCGGCCACCCACTGCCAGCCCATGGTGTTGTTGGCCAGGTCTGCATCGACCAGTGTGTCCCAGAACCAGCGCGCACCTTCGCGCCAATGCTGGCGCATGTGTTTGCACAGGTAGCTGGCGACGATCATGCGCACGCGGTTGTGCATGTAGCCGGTCGCCCACAGCTCACGCAGGCCCGCATCCACGATCGGAATGCCGGTGCGGCCCTGCTGCCATGCACGCAGCGCGTCCGCATCGGGCTTGGCCCATTGGAACTGATCGAAGCGCGGGTTGAGGTTGTGGTCCGGCGTCTGCGGGAAGTGATGCAGCAGGTGATACGAAAACTCGCGCCAGCCCAGCTCGCGGATGTAGCCGTCGATGTCGGCATCGCGGCTGGCACTGCGCTCGCCCTGCAGCCGGCGGACGATCTGCCACGGGGCGATTTCGCCGAAATGCAGGTGCGGCGACAGCAGCGAGGTGCCTACCCGGTCCGGCAGATCACGCTGCTCGCGATAGCCGTTGAGGGCACCATCGATGAACACCGTCAGCGCTTCGTGCGCACCGGCCTCGCCTGGTTGCCAATGCTCCCAGAACTGCCGGTCCCACGGTATCGAGGGTGCCAGGCCGAAGGCATCGAGCGTTTCGCCGCCCGCCGTGTGTGCGGGCAGCCGGTCAGGCACGCGGGTGGGCGCCGGCAGCTGCAGGCGCGTCAACGCATTGCGCCAGAATGGCGTGAACACTTTGTACGGCCCACCCTGCTGGGTCGCCACGTCCCACGGTTCGAACATCAGGCTGCCGTTGTGGCTCTCGGCCTCGATGCCCTGCTCGCGCAGTTCGCGCTTGATCTTCGCATCGCGCGGCTGCGTGGCCGGCTCGTATTTGCGGTTCCAGTAGACCGCCACCGCCCCGGTCTGCTCGATCAGGCGCTCCAGCTCGGCTTGGCTGTCGCCCTGGCACAGCACCAGCGCCGAGCCGCGGGCGCGCAGGTCGGCGTCCAGTGCCGCCAGCGAACGGTGCAGCCAGGCATTGGATGCGCCGCCGGGGGCCCAGTCGCCTTCTTCGTGCGGCGCATGGATGTAGACCGGTACCGGCACATGGCCGGCATCCAGCGCGGCCTGCAGGGCCGGGTTGTCCTGCAACCGCAGGTCACGGCGAAACCACACCAACGCTACCGACACGAGACTACCCCGGAAGATTCGAGAGGCAATGATAGCCAGTGCAGGTGAAGGACAGGCAGCGATCACGCGCGGATGGCCCGCACTGTTCCACATCGCCGTGCTTGACCTCAATCATGCTTGAGGTTCTATCGTGGCGTCCACCGAACCAACGCGGGCCTGCCCAAGCCCCAGTGCTTCGTACCTGTGCCGACCCGCCCTTTCGTTTTGCTGGAGATACCCATGGCTTACACCCTCCCCGCCCTGCCCTACGCCTACGACGCACTCGAACCGCACTTTGATGCACGCACGATGGAAATCCATCATGCCAAGCACCACCAGGCCTACGTCACCAATCTCAATGCCGCCCTCACCGATGCCGGGATCGAGAGCACGGATATCGACACGCTGATCGCCGATATCGGGTCCCTGCCCGAAGGGGTGCGCAACGCCGTCCGCAACAATGGTGGCGGGCATGCCAACCACAGCCTGTTCTGGACGGTGCTGACCGCCAGCGGCGGCACGCCGGAAGGCGCTGTGGCGCAGGCGATCGATCGCGATCTCGGCGGCTACGCCGCGTTCAAGGAGGCTTTCACCAAGGCTGCGCAGACCCGCTTCGGCAGTGGCTGGGCGTGGTTGACGTTGAGCCGCGATGGCACGCTTCTGGTGGAGAGCAGCCCGAACCAGGACAACCCGTTGATGGGCGACGTTGCGGGCCTCTCCGGTGGCACGCCGATCCTGGGGCTGGATGTGTGGGAACACGCTTACTACCTGAACTACCAGAACCGCCGCCCGGATTACATCGCTGCGTTCTTCGAGCTGATCGACTGGGCTGAAGTCGCGCGCCGTTACCAGGCCGCCGGCGGCCGTTGATGGACACGGGTCCCGCACTCGGCCTAGGCACGCAGCCCTCCGCCACGCCGTCCGAGGCTGCAGTGCTGGACCCGACGCTTGCCCGCCCCACCGCTGCCTGAGTCTGCATCGAATGGATATCTCCGCACTGCAACGTCTGCTCGAACAGGGCCGCGACAGCGCCCTGCTCCGCTTCGGCCTGGGCAAGGCCCTGCTCGACGCGGGCCACACCGCGGAGGCGGTCATCCATCTGCAGCGCTGTGTCGCACAGGATCCACGGTATTCGGCGGGCTGGAAATGGCTGGGCAAAGCTCATCTGGCGGCCGGGGATTCGGAGGCGGCGGCACAGGCATGGCAGCAAGGTAGTGCTGTGGCCGGGACCAACGGCGACAAGCAGGCGGTCAAGGAAATGGCCGTGTTCCTGCGGCGGCTGCAGAAGGCGGGCGCCGGCCCGGCGTGATCGGCCGGGAGGGCTACCAGAGCAGACCGTTGTGGATCACGGTCAGTACGCCGCGCTTGATCTCCTCTTCCATGTGCCGTCGTCCCGTTCCTGGAATGGCCTGCCATCGGCAGTGCCCGGCCGCAGGGCATCGAGCATAGCCGACACGCTCGGCGTCACGGAAGGTGATGCGTGAGCCGTGGATCAGCGGATGCCCCGGCGACCTGGACCCTCAATCGCCTTTCGCGTGCCGCTGCTGCGCATCGAAACGCTGCATCGAGGCACGGATCAGCGCCTTTGCCTCGGCGGCATTGCCCCAGCCGTTGAGCTGGACCGGGTTGCGGCCGGCCGGCAGGTCCTTGTAGACGCGGAAGAAGGCTTCGATGCGCTGCCGTTCGATCAGCGGCAGATCGTCCAGATCGCGGATGGCGGCGTAGGTGGGATCGATCTTGTCGGTCGGCACGCCAATCACTTTCTCATCCTGCTCGCCGTCATCGACCATCTTCAGGAAGCCGATCGGGCGGAACCGCACGATCACGCCAGGATGCAGCGGCTCGCGGGTCAGCACCAGCGCGTCGAGCGGATCGTTGTCGCCGGCCAGGGTGCGCGGCATCGAGCCGTAGTTGGCCGGGTATGCCACCGGCATCGACTGGAAGCGGTCCACGTGGACCAGGCCGTCTTCCTTGATCTCGTATTTGGTGACGCTGCCAGCCGGAATCTCCACGGCCAGATTCACCTCCTCCGGGGCATTGTTCGGCTGCGCGGCAAGGAACGGGTGCAGCACCGCGTTGCCGGCCACGCCGGCGCCGGTGAGCAGCAGCAGGGACGCGGCCAACACAGCCCGCCCGATGGAACGCCGATGGATCATCTCGGTCTCCACGAAGGGCCGGGCACGCCGCAGCGGCCCGGCCGGTCGGTCATTCCCAGCAACGGTCGGCGCGGCCCTTGAGGGTCTGCGCGCGCGTGCAGTCACGGGGGGCGATGCGTCCCTGCGTCAGTTCGGTCTTCTGTTTGCGGCCATCGGTGCCGCGTGTCAACTCGAAGCCGTCGTACAGGCGGCCGGTGACGGTGCGTGCTTCGTAGCGCAGGTGCTGCGGGTCGATCTTCAGCACCTGGAACAACTGCGTGTCCTCGCCGACCGGCGCCATGGTGGCGCGGGCCTCATCGGACAGCCGGTACTGCTTCGGCCCGGCCACGGTGACCACGAACTGCGGCGTGGCGCCCTGGCCTTCGCCGCGGCGGCCATAGGTATGGTCATGGCCCTGCAGCACCAGATCGACCTGGTGACGGCGCACCACCGGCAGCAGCACATCGCGCAGCTCGGTGTTCTCGCGGCCTTCGCGCGGGGAATAGAACGGCTGGTGCAGCAGGACGATGCTCCACGGGTGCGGGTTGTCGGCCAGCACCGTGTCCAGCCACGCCGCCTGCGCCTTGGCCGTGCCCAGATCGAGCGCAGAGGTGCCGTCGAGCACCGCGATACGCACGCCCTGGTAGTCGAACCAGTAGGTGCTGGTGTCCGCGGCGTCCACGCCGTTGCGCGGCAGCGCGAACGTCACTGGCCAGTGGCGACCGAGCACGCGACGCTCCTGCGGGGTGTCTTCGAACTCCTCGAAGTACTCATGGTTGCCGATCGCCGGGGCGACCGCGGTTTCCTGCGGCAGCCAGCCGGCGGCGGCGAACCACTCGCCCCACTCGCTGTCGTCCTGCCCATCGCCCCCACTGACCAGATCACCGGCGAACAGGCTCAGGCGCGCGTCCGGGGCAGCCTTGATGCCGGCCCGCATCACCCGGGAGACGTGGCTGAGGTTCTTGTTCTGGGTATCACCGAAATACAACAGGGTCAGCGGCTGCTCGGCACGGCCGGCGGTGCGCAGCTGGTTCCAGGCACTCCAGGTGTTCTGCCCCTGCACGCGCCACAGATACAGCGTGTCCGGCTGCAGGCCAGTCACGTCCGCACGGTGATGGTGGGACGTGCCGAGTTCGGTGCTCAGCGCCTGGGTGGTGGCGGTGATGCGGGTCGGCGTGCCGACATCCGGAGAGTCGCCGGCCAGCACCCACTCCAGCACCGGTGCCTTGACCGAGGTATCGGTGCGCCAGGCGACCGAGAAGCCGCGGGCAGCGTCCTGCGCCGGGGAGGCGACCAGCCGGTCCGGGAATCCGCTCGCGGCGTAATGGCGGTTGCCGGCCGGGACCTGGGTGTTGGGTTCGGCACCGGTCTCGGCCTCCTTCTTTGCCACGGCGCTGCCACTGCACAGCAGCAGCCCCAGTGCGAGCGCGGTCAGGGCGGCAGGAACGCGGCTCACGCGCCACACTCCAGCGGCAGCGACAACTGCCTGGCGATGCTGGCCCAATCGAAGGCCACTACGCCCTGGTCGTCGTGCACGGCGTACAGCGCGCCGTTCGGGAAACGCGCGGACGGCGCCTGCATCGACCAGATGCCGTCGGTGTTGGCCACCGTGTTGCCCTGGAAGGCGCCGACGTGCTTCAAGGTGTGGCGGTCGAACAGGTGGAACACGCTGCGCTGCTTGCCCTGCTCGGTGGTGATCCACCAGCCATCCTTGCCGCAGGTCCGCAGCATCACGCCTTCGGCCTGGGCCTGGAAGGCATCGCGGCCAAACGTGGTGCCGCTGAAGCGACCTTCCAGCGTGTAGACCTTGAACTCGCTGGCGTAGGTTTCGTCCTCTTCGGCGATCAGCAGGCGGTCGTTGGCGGGGTCGCCCCAGATCGATTCGACCACGCGCAGCGCGCCCGCTTCGGTGGTGTCACCGATGCTGGCGGTGAGCGAGGCCTGCACCTTGCCGCCCTGCACAGTGAGCGCATACCGGCGCACGCGCTTGTCCAGCTCGGCCAGCGGCGGCAGCACATCGTTGCCCTGCGCGTCTTCGCCAGCGTCGTAGGAATCGGTGACGTACACGTCGTAGCCGCTGCCGAGCTTGTTCACCCACACCCCGTACGGCTTGCGCAGCTCATCGGCGCCGAACACGCCCAGCGGGGTGAAGTCCGGCAGCTGCAGCACCTGTACGCGGTGGTTGTCACGCTCCACGATCAGCACCAGGTCATCGACCACGGCGATGCCGTTGGGGCGGTCGAACTGGCCCGGCGCCGTGCCGAGGCTGCCGACATCGCGCAGCTTCGCGCCGGTCTGCCCGTCATAGACCACCAGCTTGTCGGTGGCCTTGGCGGTGGCGATCAGCCAGACCTGGCCGTCGGGCGTGGTCCAGCTGGCCGGCGAGTCGATGTTGTCGTCCGGGGTCATCGGGGTCAGGAACGCCTCGGCGACCGTGGCGACCTGGCGCGCGGCGGAGGCGTCGGCAGCAGCTGTCGACGCGCCGGCTGCGGCAGGGTCCGGCGCCGCTGCTCCGGGGGCGGCGGCAGGCTTGCACGCGGTCAACAGCGCCAGCGCGAGCAGGCTCAGGCAATGGGAGGCGCGCATCACAGGGCCACCTTCAGGCCGAGGGCGTAGGTACGGCCATACTCCTCGTTCTGCAGGGTGCGCGAGCGCACGCCCTGGTACAACTCAAGCGGCTTGTCGAGCAGGTTCTGCGCTTCGAAGTAGACGCTCACGTTCGAGGTGATCTTGTAGTCCATGCTGAAGTCGAGCTGCGTGTTGGGTGCGACGTAGATGTCATACGCGCGGCTGTCGCCCAGCGAGTCCAGATACTCGCTGCGGTAGACCGCTGCCACGCGGGTGCTGAAGCCGGCCTTTTCATAGCCGATGTGCGCGCTGTACACATGCTTGGAGGCACGCGGCAACATGAAGTCGTCGCGCTCGCGACCGGCCACGCCCGGGTCGAAATCGGTGTCCAGCCAGGTGCCGCTGGCGCCGACCAGCAGGCCATCCCAGCCGGCCGGCAGGAAGGCGAGCTGCTGCTGCCAGTTGAACTCGGCGCCCTTGACCGTGGCCTTGTTGCCGTTGATCACCCGGGTGACTTCGAAGCCGGGATATGCCGGATCCGTATTGCTCACCGTGTTGACGATATAGCCATCGATCGACTTGTGGAACACCCCCAGCGAGACGATGCCGGTGCTGCCGAGGTACTTCTCGAGCGACAGGTCGATGTTCTTCGATTCGTACGGGTCCAGCTGCGGGTTGCCGATGCGCACTTCCTCATCGCCCCGGCTCAGGCCGACACGCGGCGCCACATCGCCGAACGACGGGCGCGAGACGGTCTTGTTGGCGGCCGCGCGCAGCACCCAGTCATCGCCTGCGTCGTAGCGCAGGTGCAGGCCAGGCAGCACATTGGTGTAGCTGCGGCTCACGCTCAGCGGGGTGACCGTGAAGCTGCGGCCGTTGGGCGCCACCTCCACGCTGTTGCCGGTGGCACTGAACTGGGTGTTCTCCACGCGTACGCCGCCGATGATGCGCAGCGCGCCAACATCCCAGGTGCCCATCGCGTAGCTGGCGAAGATGTCCTCGCTGGCGGTGTAGTCCTCTTCCAGCGAGGCCAGGGCGTTGCCGCCGGCATCCTGCGGGCGGGCGCTGTACTGGCCGCCCTGCTGGGCCCAGTAGCGCCGCATGGCGTCCGAGCTCATCCCCTGGCCGAGGCTGCCGCCCCGGTGATCGGGCGTGGAGGTGGTCCAGTCCGACAACGCCACGTCCGGGCCGACCCGCAGTTCGCGCTCATCCACGTTGACGTCGCGGTCGCGCCAGCGGCCCAGCAGGCCGATCTTGTAGCTGGACGAATCCCCATCGAAGCGCACGTTGATCTGCGCGCTGCGCTCGCTGTCGTTGACCTGCTTGGGCGACACCACGAAACGATCGAAATCGTAGTTGCCGTTGTCCATCCACTGCGCGCTGGTCAGGGTGTAGCGCGGGATGCCGCTGTTCTGATCGACGCTGGCACCGAGGTCATCGCCGTTGTACTCGAAGCGCGCCTCCATCTCGTCGTTGACGCGCTCTTCGGTACGCGTGTAGCCGACCTTGTAATCGACCACCGCATTGGTCAACCGGTTCTCGCCGCCGGCGCTGGTGGTGAACGTGTTTTCCTTCTTGGTGCGGTAGCGCATGCGCTTCTGGATCGCATCGGCCGGCAGGTCATCGACGCGGTACTGGTTGTTGCCCAGCGCGGTGACCTCGCCATCGCCGAAGTTGAAGAGGGTGCGCTGGCGGGTTTCGGCATCGTCGAACTGGCTGTACAGCGTGCGCAGGTAATACCGGTTGTCCTCGTCCGGGTGCCAGTCCAGGTTGAGGTTGGCGCCGATGCGCTTGCGCTCGATCTCGTACTTGCGCTGCTGCAGGCTGTTGGCGAACAGGTCGTCCTCGGCACCACCGTCGAACTCGCCGTACTCCACTTCGGTGTTGTCGGACTCGAACTTGCGGTTCTGGTAGTTCACGCCCAGCGCCACGCCGAAGGTATCGGCGAACACTTCGCTGTAGTTGATCGCGGCCTTCGGGCTGGTATTGCCGGAGAGCTGCTGGTGGCTGGCTTCGATCTTGCCGCGCAGGTTGCGGCCTTCGCGATCGAACGCCGAGGCCGACTCGACCAGGATCGCGCCACCGATGGCGTCGCCCGGCATGTCCGGGGTGGGCGACTTGACCACGCGCAGGCGCTCGGTCGAGTCGGAGGGAATCACGTCCAGCGGTGCAGCGCGGCTGGAGTCTTCCGGGGTGCCGATGGCGATGCCATCGACACTGACGCTGTTGAGATTGGCATCCAGGCCACGGATGACCACGAAGCGCCCCTCGCCCTGGTCACGGGTGACACTGACGCCGGGCAGGCGCTGCAGCGATTCGGCCACGTTCTTGTCCGGGTAGACGCCCATGGCATCGGAGGACACTGCATCTTCGATCGCATCGCTGCTGCGCTTGAGGTCGACCGCGCGCGTCTGCGACTCCAGCTGCGGGCGTACTTCCACGCGGTCCAGGTCGATGGCGGCGGCACCGGCGGCGGCACTGCCGGCCACCGTGCTGCCATCGGGCGTATCGGCGGCATGGGCGGACGGGGTGATCACCGCCAGCAATGAAAGGCTGATCGCCAGGCCCAACGGACGCTTCTTCTGCACTGCATTCCCCAATCTGTGTAAAGAATGGGTCAGCACGGTATGTCCGGGAGGTTGCATGGGGATGACACCGGGGACATCGAGGGCGGAGATCGGGGTCTGGGTAGAGCCGAGCCATGCTCGGCTGCCTCGGGTTGACGGGTGCGCCGGTGATCGACTTCGTCATTGGCGGGCCTGCCGAGCATGGCTCGGCACTACCGGGCATGGCGGCTTCGGCTTTTGGCTTCGGTTGGGCGTTGCGGCACACTAGTGACCTCTCCTCTCCCCTGATTCCCCCATGAAAATCGTCGAAGTGCGCCATCCGCTGGTGCAGCACAAGATCGGCCTGATGCGCGATGCGTCCCTGAGCACCAAGGACTTCCGCGAGCTGGCCAATGAACTCGGTGGGCTGCTGGCCTATGAGGCCACCGCCGACCTGGATACCGAAGCCCACACCATGGCCGGCTGGGCCGGCCCGGTCACGGTGCAGCGCATCGCCGGGGCCAAGATCACCGTGGTGCCGATCCTGCGTGCCGGGCTGGGCATGCTCAGTGGCGTGCTCTCGCTGATCCCCGCCGCGCGGGTGAGCGTGGTCGGCCTGCAGCGCGATGAGGAAACCCTGCAGCCGGTGCCCTACTTCGAGCGCCTGACCGGCCGCCTGGAAGAGCGCGATGCGCTGATCCTGGACCCGATGCTGGCCACCGGCGGCACCCTGATCGCCACCATCGACATGCTCAAACGCGCTGGCGCCCGCCGCATCAAGGGCATCTTCCTGGTCGCCGCGCCGGAAGGCATCGCCGCCGTGCAGGCCGTGCACCCGGACGTGGAGATCTTCACCGCCGCCATCGATGCCCAGCTCAACGAGAAGGGCTACATCCTGCCGGGCCTGGGCGATGCGGGCGACCGCATCTTCGGGACCCGCGTGGCCGGTTGATCCGCTCGTTCTGACCGGCGGCCAGCACCGGCCGCCGGTGCTTCACACGGCCTGGCCATGGCCGGGCAGAAGCTGCGCGCACCATCAACCCGTGCGTGGAGCTGCGTCATGAAGACCCTGTCCCTGCTGGCCTGTCTGCTGTTTCTGGGTGGCCCTGTGATCGCCAGCGCGGCGACCGCGCAGCAACAGCGGATGGCCGAATGCTCGGCCAAGAACAAAGGCAAGACCGGCGAGGACTACAAAACTGCGCAGAAGGCCTGCCTGAGCGCTCCGGCGCCGACGGCGAGCACGCCGCAGGAGCGCATGAAGACCTGCAACGCCGATGCGGCCGCGAAGAAGCTGGCCGGCGATGCGCGCAAGACGTTCATGAGCGGGTGTTTGAAGGCGCATTGACGCGTTGAGCGGGTAATGCCCGCGGCCGTGGGTGCCGTGCCGACCAACGGTCGGCACCTACCGGTGTGCTTGCGCAGACGTTACTGCAGGGGGCCGCGCGGTGACACCGGCCCATGCGCGGCCGGATGTACCGCAGGCGTTACGCGAGCGCGCGGGCCTTCAGTTCGCCCTGTTCGTGCACGGTACCGAAGCGGCCCTTCTCATCGCGTGACACCTGCGCCAGCGCGCACTGCGGGTCGTGGGTGAAAAACAGATGGACGTTGCGGGCCAGTTTGTCTTCCAGGAAGCTGCGTTTCTCGTCGATCAGCAGTTCGGCGTTACGGTCGTAGCCCATGGTGATCGGTACGTGCACCCACGAGCGGCCGGGAATCAGGTCCGCACAGAACACCACCCCGCCCCGCGCCTGGCCATCCACGCTTTCGGGGCCGATGATCTCGGCCAGCATCAGGCCCGGCGTGTGCCCGTCGCTGAAACTGAAACGCACGCTGTCGCCCAGCGTCCTGGAGTGCGGGCCGTCGACGATTTCAAGCCGACCGCTCGCCTGCAGCAGGCCAGGCAGTTCGGGGATGAAGCTGGCACGGTCGCGCGGGTGCGGATGCAGCGCGCGCGCCCAGTGCTCGGCGCCGACCAGGAAGGTCGCATTCGGGAACAGCAGTTCGGGCGTGCGCCCTTCGCTCCACGGCGCCAGCAGTCCACCGGCATGATCGAAATGCAGATGGCTCAGCACCACCACGTCGATGTCCTCGTGCTCGAAACCGGCCTCGCGCAGGGATTCGATCAGCACATGGCCGGGTTCCTGCACGCCGTAGCGGTCACGCAACTTCGGTTCGAAGAAGGCCCCGATACCGGTTTCGAACAGCACGGTCTTGCCCGCCAGCGGGCTGGCAAGCAGTGCACGGCAGGCCAGTTCGATCCGGTTGAGATCGTCCGGTGCCGCCCACTTTTCCCACACCGCGCGCGGGGCGTTGCCGAACATCGCACCGCCGTCGAGTTTCTGGGTGTTACCGCGGATGGACCATAGTTTCATTCGCAGATTATCGTCGCGTGCCCGTTAAATATTCGCTAGCCATCGCCCATGAAAAAACCCCGCCACTGGGACGGGGTTTCTCGTTTCTGCGGTCAGTCAGTGCGCCTGGCTGACCGCGGCGCTGCCGACCGGATTGCGCGGGTCGCTGCCGCCGCTGAGCACGTTGCTGCGACGGTCCCATTCCACGGTCTGCAGGTTGCCCCAGACGTGGCTGGAACCGCGGCCGCCAGCTGCGGTATCGCCGGGCAGGTCGATCTTGTGGCCCATCGCCTGCAGCTGCTTGATGGTGCCCACATCGAAGGTACCGTCCTCGGCCTCGATCAGGTCCGGCAGCCACTGGTGGTGGTAGCGCGGCAGCGCGGCGACCTGCTGGGCGGTCAGGCCGTCGTCGTACCCCAGGATGCCCAGCAGCACCATGGTGATGATGCGGCTGCCACCGGGCGTGCCGAGCACCACGACCTTGTCGGCGGACTCCATGAAGGTCGGGGTCATCGAGCTGAGCATGCGCTTGCCCGGCTTGGGCGCATTGGCCGCATAGCCCATCACGCCGAAGGCGTTCGGCGTGCCCGGCTTCAGCGCGAAATCGTCCATTTCATTGTTGAGCAGCACGCCGGTGCCGGACGGAATCAGGCCCGAGCCGTATAGCAGGTTCACGGTCTGGGTCGCGCCGACGCGGTTGCCTTCGCGGTCGATGATCGAGAAATGGGTGGTCTCGTCATCTTCCAGCGGGGTCGGGTTGCCCGACAGCAGATCGCTGGGGGTGGCCTTGTCCGGGTGGATGGTGGCACGCAGGCCCTGCGCGTAATCCTTGCTGGTCAGCACCTTCTGCGGGATGTCCACGAAATCCGGATCGCCCAGGAAGAAGGTACGGTCGCGGTAGGCGCGGCGCATGGCTTCCACCACCAGATGGGTGCGGTGCGCCGGATCCATCGATTTCAGGTCCCAGCCTTCCAGGATCTGCAGCATGGCGGCCAACGCGATGCCACCGGACGACGGCGGCGAGGCGGTGGTGATGGTCCAGTCGCGGTACTTGAAGGCGATCGGCTCGCGCAGCTTGACCCGGTAGCCGGCCAGTTCCTCGGCGGTCCAGTGTCCGCCGGCCTGCTTCACGCCCTTGAGCAGCAGCTTGCCGGTCTCGCCCCGGTAGAAGCCATCGAAGCCCTGGTCGGCCAGGCGCTCCATGGTCTTGGCCAGTTCCGGCTGGCGGAACAGGTCGCCCTCGGCGATCGGCTTGCCGTTGCGCTCGTAGACCTCGCGCGTGCCGGGGTAGCGCTGCATCACCTCACGCCGGGACTGATAGCCCTTGGACATGCGCGCGTACACCGGGAAGCCATCGCGCGCGATGCGCATCGCCGGCTCCAGCGAGGTCTTCAGCGGCAGCTTGCCGTGCCTGGAGGACAGTTCCACCAGCGCGGCCGGCAGGCCCGGGATACCGGCCGACCACGCGCCGTTGACCGAACGGTCGCGGTCCAGGTCACCCTTCTTGTCGAGAAACGCCTCGGGCGTGGCGGACTGCGGCGCGGTTTCGCGCGCGTCCAGCATCACGTCCTTGCCGGTGGCCGCATCGTGCAGCAGGAAGAATCCACCGCCGCCGAGGCCCGAGCTGATCGGCTCGACCACCGCCAGCGTGGCAGACACGGCCACGGCGGCGTCGAACGCGTTGCCGCCCTTGGCCAGGATCTCCATGCCCGCTTCCGTGGCCAGATGATGGCCACTGGCGACGGCGGCGCCGTCAGGGTGTTTGGCCAGAACCGCCGGTGCGGATTCCGCGGCCCAGGCACTCGGGGCCACCAGCAGGACGAGCAGCAACCAACGACGCGACAGCGTTCTCATTTCGGCAGAAACTCCGTGACATACAATTCGGGATGATCGCGCTGCAGCCCGTGCAGCTTGGCCAGCAGGGCGTCCTGGGTTTCCGGAATGTCCGGATCGGGATCGATGCATTCGACCGGGCAGACGACCACGCACTGGGGTTCGTCGAAATGCCCCACGCACTCGGTGCAGCGGGCCGGATCGATCACGTAGATGGTTTCACCCATCGAAATGGCCTGATTGGGACAGGCCGGCTCACAGACGTCGCAATTGACGCAGAGCTCATTGATTTTCAGCGACATGGCGTTACTCCACGCCCGCGCCGGCGGATGAGAACCGGCCCACGCGGGCGCGCGGGCCGGTCATCGGTGACGCCCCTGCGGGCGCCACCCGGGCCGCGCACAAGGCACGGCCGCCACTGCACGGGTTACTTGGCTTCGACGAAGATGTACTCGGCGCCGGTCGGCTGGATGATCGACTGGACGCGGGCGTTGTCGGCGGCCTTGCCGATGAACACCACGCGCACACCCTTCATCGAGTCCGGCGAGACGTCCTTGAACACGGCCTGGATCATGTCGGCCATCTTGGCCGAGGCCGAGGAACCGAAGGCCAGCATGTTGCCCGGCTGCACGCCACGGGCGACGGCCTGAGTGGCGCTTTCGACCTGACGCTCATACTTGGCGGCGAATTCCGGATCCGATTCCGGCGAGAGGTAGTACAGGTACGGGCTGTTGCTGATGTTGCCCATGTTCTGCACGGCCACGGCCTGCAGGTACTTCTTCCAGCCGGCATCGTCATCGGCAGCCGGGGCGACCAGCGCCTGCTGGGCTTCGACGACCGGCGCGGCCTCTTCCTTCTTGCAGGCGGTGAAGGCCAGCGCGAACGACGCGATCAACATGGCACGCATGGTGTTGTTCATGGAATTCCTCCCTTGGTGATTCTTGGTATGTATGGGTCTGACAGGTACTACGCTTGGCCCGACTTCGCTTCACGGACCTTGCGCAGTGCCTCAAGCACGGCGGACGGCACGAAGCCGGACACGTCGCCGCCCAGGCGGGCGATCTCGCGGACCAGCGAAGACGAAATGAAGCTGTGTTGCTCGGCCGGGGTCAGGAACAGGGTCTCGACCTCCGGGATCAGATGGCGGTTCATGCTCGCCATCTGGAATTCGTACTCGAAATCGGAGACCGCGCGCAGCCCGCGCAGCAGCACCCCGCCCTGCACCGAGCGCACGAAATGCGCCAGCAGGGTATCGAAACCACGCACTTCCACGTTGCGGTTGTGGCCCAGCGCATCACGGGCCAGCTGGACGCGCAGCTCCAGCGGCAGCGTCGGCCCTTGGACGGGCTCTGCGCCACGCCCACCACCACCTTCTCGAACAGGGGTGCAGCGCGGTTCACCAGATCGATGTGACCGTTGGTGATCGGATCGAAGGTGCCCGGGTAGACAGCAATGCGGCGGTTGGCCACGGTCATACGTCAGCTACGCGTGTTGGTCTGGTGAAAGTGTAGCAGTGGCGCGGCGATACAGGGCAAAACGGACCTCCCGGGTGCCCCCCTCGCGGTGCAGCAGCCACGGCGCGGGCATCTTCGGCGCCTGATCGGCCGGGGACTCCACGTACACCCAGGCATCAGGCGCCAGATGCGGGGGCAGCCCCGCCATCACGGCCTCCCACAGCCCATCGGCGAACGGCGGATCGACGAACGCGATATCCGCCAGCGGTCCGGCCGGCTGCCGCAGCCACTGCAGCGCATCGGCCTGCACCACGGCGATCTGGTCCTGCGCCCCCAGCCTGGCGACCGACTCGCGCAGCTGCCGGGACAATGCGGCATCGCGCTCCACCAGCGTGGCCTGCGCCGCCCCGCGCGAGACCGCTTCCAGCCCCAGCGCCCCGCTGCCGGCGAACAGATCCAGCACCCGCGCCCCGCCCAGGCGCGGCATCAGCCAGTTGAACAGCGTCTCGCGCACCCGGTCACTGCTGGGCCGCAGCCCCGGCGACAGCGGCACCGGCAGCTTCGTATTGCGCCATTTGCCCCCGATGATCCGCACCTGGCCCACGGCAGGCGCCGGCTGACGCGGTTTCATGCGGGGCTCCGGAGATGGATGGCGATCGGATGGGCGAGCGGGCGGGAAAGCGTCATGGGCAGGCAGGCAGGTAGTTCAGGACGACATTCTAGGCGGTCCAGTCGCTGTCTTTGCCAGGCACCCCGATGCTGGAATGAAATGCAGCCACGCATGGCGTGGCTCTACCTGTCGCACGTCCGACCTACCTTGTAGAGGCAGGCGCCGCACTCCTGCTTGCGATTCGGCCCCGAAGGCTGCCGACACTCTTGAATTCGGGACAATCCACCCCTACCCCTTGAGCCAGCCGCCGCGCCGGGCGCGGCAATGTCCCAAGGAGCAACACGACCCATGACCGTGCAGACCCAAAAAGAAACCCTGGGCTTCCAGACCGAAGTCAAACAGCTGCTGCAGTTGATGATCCACTCGCTGTACTCCAACAAGGAAATCTTCCTTCGCGAGCTCATCTCCAACGCGGCCGATGCCTCGGACAAACTGCGCTTCGAAGCGCTGACCCAGCCGGCCCTGCTCGAGAACGACGGCGACCTGCGCATCCGCGTCAGCTTCGATGCCACCGCCAACACCCTGACCATCGACGACAACGGCATCGGCATGAGCCGTGACGAAGCGATCGCCCACCTGGGCACCATCGCCAAGTCCGGCACCGGCGACTTCCTGCGCCAGCTCTCCGGCGACCAGAAGAAGGACTCCCAGCTGATCGGCCAGTTCGGCGTCGGCTTCTACAGCGCCTTCATCGTCGCCGACCAGGTGGACGTCTATTCCCGCCGCGCCGGCCTGCCCGCCAGCGAGGGCGTGCACTGGTCCTCGCGCGGCGAAGGCGAGTTCGACGTGGAAGGCATCGACAAGCCCGAGCGCGGGACCCGCATCGTGCTGCATCTGAAGGACGACCAGCGCGACTTCGCCGATGGCTGGCGCCTGCGCGGCATCATCAAGAAGTACTCCGACCACATCGGTCTGCCGATCCAGATGGTCAAGGAACACCACGGCGAAGACGCCCCGGCCGAGATCGAATGGGAAACCGTCAACCGTGCCAGCGCGCTGTGGACGCGCCCGCGCACCGAGATCACCGACGCCGAGTACCAGGAGTTCTACAAGCACGCCGCGCATGATCACCAGGATCCGCTGGCGTGGAGCCACAACAAGGTTGAAGGCAAGCTGGAGTACACCTCGCTGCTGTACGTGCCCGGCCATGCGCCGTTCGATCTGTACCACCGTGACGCGCCCAAGGGCCTGAAGCTGTACGTGCAGCGCGTGTTCGTGATGGACCAGGCCGAGCAGTTCCTGCCGCTGTACCTGCGCTTCATCAAGGGCGTGGTGGATTCCAACGATCTGTCGTTGAACGTTTCCCGCGAGATCCTGCAGTCTGGCCCGGTCATCGATTCGATGAAGTCGGCGCTGACCAAGCGTTCGCTGGACATGCTGGAGAAACTGGCCAAGGACAAGCCGGAGGTCTATGCCGGCTTCTGGAAGCAGTTCGGCCAGGTGCTCAAGGAAGGCCCGGCCGAGGACTACGGCAACCGCGAGAAGATCGCCGGCCTGCTGCGCTTCGCCTCCACCCATGACGACAGCGGCGAGCCCAGCGTCTCGCTGGCCGATTACGTGGGCCGCATGATCGAAGGCCAGGACAAGATCTACTTCCTGACCGGCGACAGCCATACCCAGGTCAAGGACAGCCCGCACCTGGAAGTGTTCCGCAAGAAGGGCGTGGAGGTGTTGCTGCTTACCGACCGCATCGACGAATGGTTGATGGGGTACCTGACCGAGTTCGACGGCAAGTCGTTCGTCGATGTCGCGCGTGGCGATCTGGACCTGGGCGCGCTGGAAAGCGCCGAAGACAAGCAGGCCCAGGAAGCCGTCGCCAAGGACAAGCAGGCGCTGGTGGACCGCATCAAGTCCGCCTTGGGCGATGACGTGGCCGACGTGCGCGTCTCGCACCGCCTGACCGACTCTCCGGCGATCCTGGCGATCGGCGAACAGGACCTGGGCCTGCAGATGCGCCAGATTCTGGAAGCCAGCGGCCAGAAGGTGCCCGACAGCAAGCCGGTGTTCGAGTTCAACCCCGGCCATCCGCTGATCGGCAAGCTGGACCAGGAAGGCGATGCCGCGCGCTTCGATGACCTGAGCCGCGTGCTGTTCGACCAGGCCGCGCTGGCCGCGGGCGACACGCTGAAGGACCCGGCGGCGTATGTGCGCCGGCTCAACAAGCTGTTGCTGGAGCTGTCGGCGTAAGTCGCTCTGCGGGTGGGTGCCGGCCAAGGGTCGGCACCTGCCGGCGTTGATGATGCGTGGCGCCGGACCGTGGCCGGCGTGCGCGATCGAGTCAGGCCCAGCGGTCGAGCAAGGTGCCCAGCATCTGGTCCTGGCGGCGGAGCACGGTCGCGTTGGCGGCGAACGCCAGCGCGGCTTCTTTGGCCGTGAGCAGGTCCGCGATCGGCGCATTGGCATCGTCGGGCGCGGTGATCACGCTGGCAGTGACGCCGCCACCTGCCGCTGCAGTCTGCGCGACGCCCAGGCGGGTCGCATCCGTGACCGGCAACCGTGCCACGTTGGACGCGGCGGTCTGTACCCCGAGCGAGGCGGCACGCATGCCGGCACTGGCAATGGACATCACGCTCATCGGTCACCGTTTTCTGCTGTTCCGGCCGCGCCGGCATGGCGCAGCCCTTCACAACCGGTAACGGCCGCATCGGCCATTACTTGAGTCCCGCCCCACCGCACCTGCACGCCCATGGGCCGTCGGGGCGCAGTGGTAGCATACCCCTCTGATTTCAGCGTCTTTTGCCAATGCTCAGCTTCTTCCGTCGCAAAAAGCCCCAGGACGCCCCGCAAGAGGCGGCCAAAACCCAGCATTACTCCACCGAGGAGCTGGCAGCCGCGTTCCCGCAGGCCAATCCCCAGCCTGCAGAACCGCCGGCGCCTGCGCCGCTGCCGCCCGCAGCGGAAGCCCCGGTGCCTGCCGTCGCGCCGACTGCCCCCGCAGAGCGCGTGATCGCGCCGACCCCGGCGGTTCCCGCCCCGGCAGTTCCGACGCCGGCAGTTGCGACCCCGGTCGTGCCGGCCCCCGTTGTACCTGCGCCCGTGGTCGCACCGCCTGCCGCCCCGCCGCCGGTCGCGCCGGCACCTGTAGTGACCGCACCGGTTGTCCCGACTCCGGCTGCTCCTGCACCTGTCGTCGCGGCGCCGGCTCCAGCAGCTCCCGTGGAGAACCGCGCGGCACCGGCCACCCCGAGCCCGGCACCGGCCGCCCCGGTGAGCGCGCCTGCGCCGCCCGTCGTCGCGCCGCCGGTGGCTGCTCCGGCCGTGCCCGCCGCGCTCGCTCCGGCCGTCCCGGCACCCCCGGCTGCCCCGATCATCGTGACCGAGCGCCCGTCCTCCCAGGACGTCGCCCCCGCCGCGGCCGGCAAGAGCGGCTGGCGCGAGCGCCTGCGCAACAGCGTGATCGCCCGCAGCTTCGGCGGCCTGTTCTCGCGCAATCCCAAGCTCGATGATGACCTGCTCGACGAACTGGAAACCGCGTTGATCACCGCCGATGTCGGCGTCGGTGCGACCACCGCGCTGGTGGAAGGCCTGCGCAAGCGCATGAAGGCGCGCGAGTTCGCCGATGCCAATGCGCTGCTCACCGCGCTGCGCGCCGAGCTGATCGCCATCCTGCAGCCGGTCGCCAAGCCGCTGGTGATCGACCGCACCGCCAAGCCGTTCGTGGTGCTCACCGTCGGCGTCAACGGCGTCGGCAAGACCACCACCATCGGCAAGCTGGCCAAGCGCTTCAAGGACGACGGGCACAGCCTGATGCTGGCCGCCGGCGATACCTTCCGTGCCGCCGCCGTCGCGCAGCTGCAGGCGTGGGGCGAGCGCAACGGCGTGGCCGTGGTCGCCCAGGGCCAGAACGCCGATGCGGCCTCGGTCGCCTTCGATGCGCTGCAGGCCGGCAAGGCGCGCGGCACCGAAGTGCTGATCGCCGATACCGCCGGCCGCCTGCATACCCAGGCTGGCCTGATGAACGAGCTGGGCAAGATCCGCCGCGTGCTCGGCAAGATCGATGCCGATGCGCCGCATGAAGTGCTGATGGTCATCGATGGCACCACCGGGCAGAACGCGCTCTCGCAGCTGCGTCAGTTCCATGCCGCGGTCAACGTGACCGGGCTGGTGGTGACCAAGCTGGACGGCACCGCCAAGGGCGGCGTGGTGTTCGCGCTGGCCCGCGAGTTCGGCATTCCGATCCGCTTCTGCGGCATCGGCGAGCGCCCGGAAGACCTGCGCGTGTTCGATCCGGAGGCCTTTGTCGACGCCTTGCTGCCCGAAGCACTCGGCGCCTGATCACCGCCGGGCCAGGCAGCGGCTTCACTGGTAGAGCCACCCCATGGGTGGCTGCTTCACCTCCGTGACCGGTCTCCCCGGCTGCCGATGCAGCCACGCATGGCGTGGCTCCCGTCCTTCTCCGGAATCTGCATGACCCGCCAGCCACCCGCCAGCGCCGTATTGCCTGCCGACGATGTGTTCGTTTCCCGGCTGCTGCACTGGTTCGATGACCATGGCCGGCACGACCTGCCCTGGCAGCACCCGCGCTCGCCGTACCGGGTGTGGCTGTCGGAGATCATGCTGCAGCAGACCCAGGTCAGCACGGTCATCCCGTACTTCCTGAAGTTCCTGGACGTATTCCCGACCCTGCCCGACCTGGCCGCAGCCAGCAATGACGCGGTGATGGCGCAGTGGGCGGGGCTGGGCTACTACGCCCGTGCACGCAACCTGCATGCCGCCGCGCAGCGCTGCGTCGAACTGCATGACGGCGAGCTGCCGCGTGATTTCGATGGCCTGCATGCGCTGCCGGGCATCGGCCGCAGCACCGCCGGCGCAATTCTCAGCCAGGCCTGGAATGATCGGTTCGCGATCCTGGATGGCAACGTCAAACGCGTGTTGACCCGCTATCACGGCATCGAGGGCTTCCCCGGCCTGCCGGCGATCGAGAAGCAACTGTGGGCGGTCGCCGAGGCGCACGCGGCGCAGGTGCCCGCGACCCGCATGGTCGATTACACCCAGGCGCAGATGGACCTGGGCGCCAGCGTCTGCAGCCGCAGCAGGCCTGCCTGCGTGATCTGTCCGCTGCAGGCGACCTGCGTCGCACGGCGCGAAGGCCGTACCGATCAGCTGCCGACACCCAAGCCGGGCAAGACCCTGCCCGAACGCGAGGCGGTGGCGCTGCTGCTGCGCGATGCGCGCGGCCGCGTGCTGCTGCAGAAGCGGCCGGACACCGGCATCTGGGCGCAGCTGTGGACCCTGCCCCAGGCTGACAGCGGCATCGCCCTGCAGGACTGGTTCGATGCGCATATCGAGGGCTCGCTGGACGATGCCGAGCCGCTGCCGGTGCTGGAGCACACCTTCAGCCACTACCGGCTGCATCTGCAGGTACTGGTGGCGACGGTTCAGGGCTCGCGCGGCGAGGATGCCGGCGTACGCTGGGTCGCTGCCGAAGAGCTGGAAAAGCTGGGCCTGCCCGCACCGATCCGCAAGCTGCTCCAGACCGGTGCACCGCCCGCTCAGCCCAAGCGCCGTACAATGCGGCGCGCAGCAACATCCCAAGACAACGAGTAACGCTATGCCCCGCACCGTTTTCTGCCAGTACGAACAACGCGACGCCGAAGGCCTGGACTTCGTGCCCTACCCCGGCGAGCTGGGCCAGCGCATCTTCAACCACATCGGCAAGCCGGCCTGGGCCGCGTGGCTGGCGCACCAGACCATGCTGATCAACGAAAACCGGCTGTCGCCGCGCGATCCCAAGCACCGTGCGTTCCTGGAAGAGGAACTGGTGAAATATCTGTTCAGCGGTGGCGCGGAGAAGCCGGCCGGGTTCGTTCCGGAGGCGTGACCGGGTCTGATACCGACCAACGGTCGGTATCTACCGCGAGGGTGGGGACCGCGACGTTGTCGGCGGCCGCGAGGTTCTTGGCGGCCGCGAAGTTGTTGGCGATAGCGAGGTTGTTGGCGATCGCCAGGTTGTGGCGACCGCGAGATCGCGGCGCATCCTCCATAGGCCTTGGCCGCGAGCGGCAGGCACTACCGGGTCGGCGACTGCTGGCCTTCTTCGCGCTCCTGCACCTGCGCCTGGCGCAGCGCCTGTTCCGAGCTGCGCAGCGCCTTGGTATCGAGCTTGCGGATGCTGCTGATGAAGCACGGCATGTTCATCGGCCCCGGCGTGGGGTCGTGCACCAGCACCTTGTCGAAGCGGGCCGACATACGGCCGACCCGGCTGGTCAGGCCGATCGCCGGGGCGTAGTCCAGCCCCTGGCACGGCCCGGCCAGTTCCAGCAGATAGCCTTCGCTTGGGCGCGTCCACACCGCCAGCGCGCTCTCGCCCAGTTCGGTCCAGCCGGACAACGACCCGTACAACGGCATGTCCTGCTGCGGCGGACCGGCGTGCGCGCGGTACAGATCAAGCTTCTGCGCGGTGGACAGGCGGCCGGTACTGGCGCACGCGGCCAGCCCAAGGCACAGGGCCGCGATGGCAAGGGTCTGCTTCATGACGCCTCCTGCTGGGGAATGTGCGCCGATCATGCGCCGCCCGGCGTGGTCCCGGCGAGAGGAACCCGCCGGGTGTTCAGCGCTCAGGCAGGCAGCGCTGCCTGCTCAGACCTCGCTGTGGGCCAGGCTGTGCAGCCGCCCTTCGCGCAGTTCCAGCACGCGGTCCAGCTTGCGTGCCAGCGAGCGGTCGTGGGTCACCAGCACCAGGCTGGTGTGGTGCGCGCGGTTGAGCTCGAGCATCAGCTCGAACACGGTCGCGGCGGTCTTGTCGTCCAGGTTGCCGGTGGGCTCGTCGCCGAGCACGCAGGCCGGGCGGTTGACCAGGGCGCGGGCCACGGCGGCACGCTGGCGCTCACCGCCGGAGAGCTCGCCCGGCTTGTGGTCCACCCGGTGCCCCAGGCCGACCGATTCCAGCAACGCCTGCGCACGGTTGCGCGCGTCAGCCACTTCTTCGCCCCCAAGCAGCACCGGCATCATCACGTTTTCCAGCGCGGTGAATTCGGGCAGCAGGTGATGGAACTGGTAGACGAAGCCGAGGGCGCGGTTGCGCAGGCGGCCACGCTGGCTGTCGGACAGGCCGGACATGCGCTGGCCGGCCACATAGACCTCGCCCGCCGTCGGCGTATCCAGGCCACCCAGCAGGTGCAGCAGGGTGCTCTTGCCGGCGCCGGAGGCGCCGATGATGGCCACGGTCTCGCCGGCGGCCACGCGCAGGTCCAGCCCGTTGAACACCGGGGTCTGCATGCGGCCTTCGGCATAGGTCTTGGCCAGCGCTTCGGCGCGGATGACTTCCTGGCCCAGGGTGAGTGCTTCATTCATAACGCAGGGCCTCCGCCGGCTGGGTACGTGCCGCGCGCCAGGCGGGATACAGGGTGGCAAGGAAGCTCATGACCAGCGCCACGGCGGTGATCATGATGATGTCCGGGGTCTGCATGTCGGTCGGCAGGCCGGTGATGTAGTACACGTCCTCCGGCAGCAGCTTGACGTTGAACAGCGTCTCGATCGCGCCGAGGATGCGCTCCAGGTTCAAGGTCAGGGTGATGCCACCGATCACGCCCAGCACGGTGCCGAAGATGCCGATCAGCGAGCCCTGCACCATGAACACCTGCATCACCCCGCCCGGGGTCAGGCCCAGGGTGCGCAGGATCGCGATGTCGGCCTGCTTGTCGGTGACCAGCATCACCTGCGAGGAGACCAGGTTGAACGCGCCCATGGCGATGATCAGCGAGAGCAGGATGCCCATCACCACCTTCTCCATGCGCAGCGAGTGGTAGAGGTTGGCGTTCTGCTGGGTCCAGTCACTGACGCGGTAGGCACCGGTCAGGTTGTGGGCCAGATCGACGCCGACGTCCAGCGCCTTGTCCATGTCGTGCAGCTTCAGGCGCACACCGGTGACGCCATCAATGCGCAGCACCTTTTCCAGATCGGCCATGTTGGCGTAGGCCACGCCGCGGTCGACCTCGTTGTAACCGGCCTCGAAGATGCCGCTCACGGTGAAGCGCTTCATGCGCGGGATCGCGCCGATGGGCGTGCCCTGCACTTCCGCCAGGGTCACCAGCACCGTATCGCCCACGCCGACGCCGAGGTAGATCGCCAGTTCCTGGCCCACCAGCAGGTTGTAGCTGCCTGCGGTCAGGCTGTCGAAGCTGCCCTTCTTGACCTTCTGGTTGATGACCGAGACGTTCGGCTCCAGCGCCGGGTCGATGCCCTGCACGATGGCGCCCTGCACGCGGGGGCCGCTGAGCATGGCCTGGATTTCGATGTACGGCGCCGCGCCGGCGACACGCGGGTCCTTTTTCGCCACCTCCACCGCATGCGCCCAATCGGCCATCGGGGCGCCGTCGGCGGTGATGGTGGTATGCGCGGTCATCTGCAGCAGGCGGTCGCGGATTTCCTTCTGGAAACCGCTCATGACCGCCAGCGTGGTGATCAGCACGGTCACGCCCAGCGCGATGCCGAGGATCGAGGCCATGGAGATGAAGGAGATGAAGCCGTTGCGGCGTTTGGCGCGCAGGTAGCGCAGGCCAATCGAGACAGGTATGGGTTTGAACATGCAGGTACGCCGGACAATTCAGGCTATGGTGCCACTGCAGGGGGTGAACGGGAAATGCAGTGTGCCCGGACGGCTAGTCGCAGTTCACGTGCCTGCGCCGCCGGAAGGGTATCGGGCCAGAACAGGCGCCAGTGGCGACGCCCTTCATACCGCCAGCGCAGCTGCAGCAGCGGGCCGCGGCGACGCATCTGCAGGTCCTCGACCGCCTCCCCATCCACCTGGGCCGGCTCATCATCCAGGGGGATCAGGAAGGCGCAGCCCGGGCCGCGCGCATACCGCCACGCCTCCAGCCACGTGCCCACCATCGCCACCAGGCCCAAGGCCAGGCCCCACGGCGCCGGAAGCTCGGTGGCCCACAGGGCCCAGGGCATCAGCGCGCCCATGCCGATCAGCGCGCGGCACTGCCAGCGCGAGGGGTGCCACTCAAGCTGGCAGGGCGCGGATCCTGTCGATGAGGGCAGCGGGCGCGGCATGCGGGCATTCTTCGTAACCCATGAACCAGCGCCACAACTTATCGTCTTCGCTTTCCAGCAGGAACAGGAAAACCTCGCGCTCGTCTGTCGGTGCGTGCAGCCAGCAGCGGTCCAGGTAACGGCCGAACAGCTGGTCCAGCTCGCGCATGCCGCGGCGGCAGCGCCAGCGCAGCTTCTTCAGTTCGGTGGCTTCATCCATTTTCTGCGTTTCCAGATAAGGCAAAGCCACGCATGGCGTGGCTCTACCGGTTCGATCCTTTTCTGAGACGCCACGCATGGCGTGGCGCTACCGTTTCGATCCTTTGTTGCAGGGCCACGCATGGCGTGGCGCTACCGGGCACGTCTGGATCAGGCGCGACGCGCCATCATCAGCTTCTTGATCTCGGCAATGGCCAGCGCCGGGTTCAGACCCTTCGGACAGGTCCGCGAGCAGTTCATGATGGTGTGGCAGCGGTACAGCTTGAACGGGTCTTCCAGCTCGTCCAGGCGCGCACCGGTGTCTTCATCGCGCGAGTCGACGATCCAGCGGTAGGCCTGCAGCAGGATGGCCGGGCCCAGGTAACGCTCGCCGTTCCACCAGTAGCTCGGGCAGCTGGTCGAGCAGCACGCGCACAGGATGCACTCGTACAGGCCGTCCAGCTTCTTGCGGTCTTCCGGCGACTGCAGGCGCTCGCGATCCGGCGGCGGCGGGGTCTGGGTGCGGATCCACGGCTTGATCGAGGCGTACTGCGCGTAGAAGTGGGTCAGGTCCGGCACCAGATCCTTGACCACGCTCATGTGCGGCAGCGGGTAGATCGGCACTTCGGCCTTGCCGCAGTCGGCGATGGCGCGGGTGCAGGCCAGCGTGTTGGTGCCGTCGATGTTCATCGCGCACGAACCGCAGATGCCCTCACGGCACGAACGACGGAAGGTCAGGGTCGGATCGATCTCGTTCTTGATCTTGATCAGCGCGTCCAGAACCATCGGGCCGCAGGCGTCCAGATCGATCTCGTACGTATCGGTGCGCGGGTTGCTGTCGTCGTCGGGACTCCAGCGGTAGATCTTGAAGGTGCGGGTGTTCTTCGCACCGCTCTTGGCGGGGAAGTGCTTGCCCTTTCCGATCTTGGAATTCTTGGGGAGGGAAAACTCGGCCATGGCTGTTCTCGTTGGCTCAGGCGGCTCGCGCTGCGGTGCAGGCGCGGGTAGCACGGAAGATGAGGAAGTCGACACCACCGGCCAGCGGCGCACGCGCCACCCCACCCTTGCGGGAGACGGCGGTCGCGGGCGCTGCGTGGACGGAGGTCATGCCGCAGGTCTCTTAGTAAACGCGCGGCTTGGGCGGGACGACGTCCACGTCCTTGCTCAGCGTGTACATGTGGACCGGGCGGTAGTCGAACTCGCACTTGCCGTTCTCGTCGACGTTGACCAGCGTGTGCTTCTGCCAGTTGACGTCGTCGCGGTCCGGGAAGTCCTCATGCGCATGCGCGCCGCGGCTTTCCTTGCGCTGTTCGGCCGAGTTGATCGTCGCCACCGCGTTGAGCAGCAGGTTGTTCAGCTCGTAGGTTTCGATCAGGTCCGAGTTCCACACCAGCGAACGGTCGGAGACCTTGACGTCCTGGAAGGAGTCGAAGATCTCGGCCATCTTGGCGCAGCCCTCTTCCAGCGTCTTGCTGGTCCGGAACACCGCCGCGTCGTTCTGCATGGTGCGCTGCATGCGATCGCGGATGACCGAGGTCGGGGTGTCGCCGTTGGCGTAGCGCAGCTTGTCCAGCAGGCCCAGCGCCTTGTCGCACGCATCGGACGGCAGGGTCTTGTGCGGCGCGCCGGACTTGATGGTCTCGGCACAGCGGTTGGCCACCGCGCGGCCGAACACCACCAGGTCGAGCAGCGAGTTGGAGCCCAGGCGGTTGGCACCGTGCACGGACACGCAGGCCGCTTCGCCGATGGCGTACAGGCCCGGCACGACCGCATCGGGGTTGTCGCCGACCTTGCGCACGACTTCGCCGTGGTAGTTGGTCGGGATGCCACCCATGTTGTAGTGCACGGTCGGGATGACCGGGATCGGCTGCTTGTGCACGTCCACGCCGGCGAAGATGCGGGCGCTTTCAGCGATGCCCGGCAGCTTGTCGTCGATGACGCCCGGGCCGAGGTGGGTCAGGTCGAGCAGGATGTGATCCTTGTGCTCGCCGACGCCGCGGCCTTCGCGGATCTCGATGGTCATCGAACGCGACACCACGTCGCGCGAGGCCAGATCCTTGTAGTGCGGTGCGTAGCGCTCCATGAAGCGCTCGCCGTTGCTGTTGCGCAGGATGCCGCCTTCGCCGCGCACGCCTTCGGTGATCAGGCAGCCCGCGCCATAGATACCGGTCGGGTGGAACTGCACGAACTCCATGTCCTGCATCGGCAGGCCGGCACGCATGACCAGACCGCCGCCGTCGCCGGTGCAGGTGTGGGCCGAGGTGGCGCTGAAGTAGGCGCGGCCGTAGCCGCCGGTGGCCAGCACCACGCCGTGGGCGCGGAACAGGTGCAGCGAGCCGTCGGCCATGTCCAGGGCGAGCACGCCGCGGCAGACGCCTTCGTCATCGAAGATCAGGTCGAGCGCGAAGTACTCGATCATGAAGCGCGCGTTGTGCGCCAGCGACTGCTGGTACAGCGTGTGCAGCATGGCGTGGCCGGTACGGTCGGCGGCGGCGCAGGTGCGCTGCGCGGACGGGCCTTCGCCGTACTTGGTGGTCATGCCACCGAACGGGCGCTGGTAGATCTTGCCTTCTTCGGTACGGCTGAACGGCACACCGTAGTGTTCCAGTTCGATGATGGCCGGGATCGCTTCGCGGCACATGTACTCGATGGCGTCCTGGTCACCCAGCCAATCCGAGCCCTTGATGGTGTCGAAGAAGTGGTAGCGCCAGTCGTCTTCGCCCATGTTGCCCAGCGCGGCGGAAATACCGCCCTGCGCGGCCACGGTGTGCGAACGGGTCGGGAAGACCTTGGTCAGGCAGACCGTCTGCAGGCCCTTGGCGGCAAGACCGAACGTGGCGCGCAGGCCAGCGCCACCGGCGCCGACCACGACCATGTCGTACTTGTGTTCCGTAATCTTGTAAGCGGACATCTAATCTGGATTCCTGTCTTGGTGCCTGGACTCAGGCGACGCCGAGCGCGATGCGGGCGACCGCAAAAACACTGACGATCCCGCCGAGCACGGCGATGAACTTCACCGTGGTCTGCAGCGCCAGGGCCAGCAGCGAATTGTGGATGTAGTCTTCCAGCACGACCTGCAGGCCGAGCTGGGCATGCCAGAACATCGCGACCAGGAAGCCGACCAGCAGCACCGCGTTCCACGGCTTGGACACCGCGTCGGTAGCGGTCACGTAATCGGCGCCGATCAGGCTCAGCACGAACACCAGGAACCAGATGGTCAGGCCGACCAGCGCGGTGGCGGTCAGGCGCTGCATCACGAAGTGTTCGGTACCGGTCTTGGCAGCGCCAAGGCCACGCACGTTCTTCAGCGGGGTACGGTACTTGTTCATGCGGCCGCTCCCATGAAGACGTAGGCCCAGACCAGGGCGGTGATCACCAGGCTGGCGAAGACCGAGACCCAGCTGCTGCGCACGAAGGCGGGAATGGAGAAGCCGATCGCGAAGTCCTGCACGATATGGCGGATGCCATTGCACAGGTGGTAGGCGAAGGACCAGGTCCATGCGAACAGGAACAGCTTGCCGTACCAGCTGCCGGCATGGCCGGTGAAGCAGTTCCAGGATTCAGGACCCATCATCAGGGCGAGCAGGCCGCCGGCAATGATCAGGGCTCCAACAGACAGAAAGATGCCGGTGGCTCGATGCAGGATCGAGGTGGCCATCTGAATCTGCCAGCGATACACCTGAAGGTGCGGGGAAAGGGGACGTTCTCTGGCGGCCATTCGCTGGGCTCGTTGTCTCGGCTGGGCGGCGCAATGCCGCGTTGGCTCAATGCTGATCAGAAATCGATGCAGCGTCCGTTTTTCTCCCAATCTCCGTACCGCACCGGATCAAGTCCGCCGCGGCCGCCGATTTCCAAAGGCAATGCCGGGGTCTCGGGAAGCGGTTGCTCCTCGGGTACCAGCGTGCCTTCAGCTTCAGAATCTGGAGAGGGGGTTGTTTGGCCTATCATGGGTGGTCTCGCAACGCACAAATTTTAGACCCCGTTCACGTGCCTGACAACCTGCCCTCCGATTTCGCCGGCTTTTCGCGCCTCCCTGGTCACCAGCTGCTCAGTCTCAGCGGTGCCGATGCGGCCGCGTTCGCCCATGCCCAATTCTCCAGCGATGTCACCGCCCTGCCCCTGCGGCATTGGCAGTGGAGTGCCTGGCTGACGGCCAAGGGCCGCACCATTGCTGTGTTCCAGCTGTTGCGGCTGGACCAGGAGCGCATCGTGCTGGTGCTCGCCGATGGCGACGCCGATGCGATTGCGTCGCAGTTGCAGCGCTTTGTCTTCCGCCGCAAGGTGCGGATCGAGGTCCGCAATGATCTTGCCGTGGCGGCAAGCTTCACCGCGCCGGAATCGGCCTCCGGCGGCGCGATTGCGCAACTTGGCGGGGAAAACATCGAATTGGACCTGGGCAGCGACGCACTCCCGCGCAGCCTGCGCATCGGTGCCGCCGACGCCGTGGCGACCCCCGCCGACAGCGCGGATATCGCGCTGGCCTGGCGCCAGGCCGATCTGCGCTACGGCCTGCCGCGCCTGGATGCCGATCAGCGCGAGCAGTGGACGCCGCAGCAGCTGGGCCTGGACCGCCTGAACGGGTACAGCGTCAAGAAAGGCTGCTACCCGGGCCAGGAAATCGTGGCCCGCACCCACTTCCTGGGCAAGGCCAAGCGCGCCCTGCAGCTGCTGCGGGTCGTGGAGGGCACGACCAGCGGCACGCAGGTACATCAGAAGGACGCGGCGATCGGCACGGTGGCCTCGGTGGCCGGTGATCTGGCCCTGGCGGTGCTGCCGCTGGAGATCGCGCCGGAGCCGTTGAGCGTCGGCGGGGTCCAGGCCGCCCACCTGCCGTTGCTGGACGGTCTGGCGCGGTAACAGGCATCGACCGTTGGTCGATGCGGCACGCCATGAACGTTGATGGGTGTGCGTGGAGCCGGCCAGCGGCCGGCAACCCCGTAACCCGTCCGCGCCTTACGCGTCGTTCAAGCGCTCGCCGGTCTGCGCATCGAAGAAATGCAGGCCCTGCGGATGGATCGCCACGCGGATCGGCTCGCCGACCGACGGCAACCCCTGCGGCGCCACGCGCATCACCAACGGCTGGCC
This sequence comes from Stenotrophomonas sp. LM091, assembly GCF_001806305.1. Taxonomy (NCBI): domain Bacteria; kingdom Pseudomonadati; phylum Pseudomonadota; class Gammaproteobacteria; order Lysobacterales; family Lysobacteraceae; genus Stenotrophomonas; species Stenotrophomonas sp. LM091. The sequence goes on along the minus strand of NZ_CP017483.1, from coordinate 3,805,601 downwards.
GCCACTGGTCATGTTGACGAAAATCTCGTTGCCGACCGGCTCGATGCCATCGATCATCGCCTCGAACGCCGTCGCATCCCCGGCCGCGGCCGGCTGCAGATGCTCCGGGCGCACGCCCACGGCAATCGCCTTGCCGACCCACGCCTGATCGATCCGGGCCTGGCCCAGCGGCGCGGTCAGCCCGGTGTCCTGCACGGCATAGCCGCTGTCGGTGCGCTGCAGGGTACCGCGCAGCACATTCATCGCCGGGCTGCCGAGGAAGCCGGCCACGAACAGGTTGGCCGGGCGGTCGTACAGCGCCATCGGGGTATCGATCTGCTGGATCACGCCATCCTTGAGCACCACGATGCGCTGGCCCAGGGTCATCGCTTCCACCTGATCGTGGGTCACGTAGATCATGGTGGTGCCCAGCTTGCGGTGCAGCTGCGCGATTTCGGTCCGCACGCTGTGGCGCAGCTTGGCGTCCAGGTTGGACAGCGGCTCATCGAGCAGGAACACCGCCGGCTCGCGCACCAGCGCGCGGCCCAGCGCAACGCGCTGGCGCTGGCCGCCGGACATCGCCTTGGGCAGCTTGTCGAGCATCTCGGTCAGGCCCAGCGTTTGGGCCGCCTCACTGACCCGCTTGCTGATCGTGGCCTTGTCGTGGCCGCGCAGCTTCAGACCGAAGGCCAGGTTCTCGGCCACGGTCATGTGCGGATACAGCGCATAGCTCTGGAACACCATGGCGATGTCACGATCCTTGGGCGCCACGTCGTTGACCACGCGGTCGCCGATCGTCAGCGTGCCGCCACTGATTTCTTCCAGGCCGGCGACCATGCGCAGCAGTGTGGACTTGCCACACCCGGACGGCCCCACCAGCACCATCAATTCACCATCGGCCACTTCGAAGGTCGCGCCCTGCACGGCCACCTGACCGTTGTCGTAGACCTTGCGAACGCCCTGCAACTGCACTTTTGCCATATCACCATTCCAGTCCGCCCGGTCTCCGGGCTGTTATGCGGAACTGCCTTCGGCCCTCCCGATGGCAGGTCGATGGCGTGGTGCCGCATGACGGCGACCACTGCAATCGAATACAGTCTGCGCATTCTGCCATGTAAACGTTTTCACGTGGCACTATCCGATAGTCGGCCGTGACCTGGATGCCGGGGAGGATGCGATATCCCCCACGACACCGGGTTGGCAGGCCATCATGCCGGGCGGAATCCATGGGGCGTGCTGCACCTGCAACAAGCAGACAACGGACCCCGCCCGACCCCCGAGAACATAGACGAGAAGCGATTGACAACGATGTCACCCGGATCTGAAACTCGAGCGATGCACGACACCCTTTTCCTGTTTGGCGCCACAGGTGACCTGGCCCAGCGCTACCTGTTCCCCTCGCTGCTGCGATTGCTGGGCGACGGCCTGCTCCCCGAAGACTTCAAGGTTCGTGCGCTGGCGTTGTCGCCGCACGACACCGACGCCTTCCGCGAGATCCTGCGCCCGCGCCTGCAGCAGGCCATGCCGATGGCCAGCCAGGACGACATCCACTCGCTGCTGCAGCGCATCGACTACCGCTCGGTGGACCTGCGCAATCCCGAGTCCGTGGCCGAATCGGTCCACGACCTGGTCGACCGCAACTGCGTGAGCTACCTGGCGATCCCGCCGGGCCTGTACATCTCCACCTGCGAAGGCCTGGCCAAGGGCGGCGCGCTGGCCGCCCCGCACCGCCTGATGCTGGAAAAGCCGATCGGCAGCGACAGTGCCAGCGCCGAGGAGATCATCTCCACCATCGGCCAGTGGATCGACGAAGACCGCGTGTTCCGCCTGGACCACTACCTGGGCAAGGCCGCGGTGCAGAACCTGATCGCGCTGCGCTTCGGCAATACGCTGCTCGAGGCGGTCTGGAACCGCAACTACATCGAATCGGTGCACATCCTGGTGGCCGAGAGCGAAGGCGTGGATGGCCGCGATGCGTACTACGCCCGCTCCGGCGCGCTGCGCGACATGGTCCAGAGCCACATCCTGCAGCTGCTGTGCCTGGTCGCGATGGAACCGCCGGCGTCGCTGGAAGCCGACCGCATCCGCGACGAAAAGGTCAAAGTGCTGCGCGCCCTGCGCCCGCTCGATGCCAAGCATGCCGCGCGTGACAGCGTGCGGGGCCGCTACACCGCCGGCACCATCAACGGCCAGCCTGCGCAGGCCTACCAGCCGCCGGAAGGCAGCGATGTGGAAACCTTCGCCGGCGTCACCGCGCATATCGACAACTGGCGCTGGTCCGGCGTGCCGTTCCACCTGGTCACCGGCAAGCGCCTGGCCGAGCGCACCACCCGCGTGGTGGTCACGCTCAAGCCGGTCACGCATTGGCTGTTCGAGCGCCCGCACCGCGGCAATGCCACCCCCAACCGCATCACCTTCCAGCTGCAGCCGCAGGAAAACATCGAGCTGGGCCTGATGAGCTCGCTGGCCGGCCCGGAATGGGGCGCGCTGGAACTGCATCCGCTGGAACTGGAACTGTCCGTGCCGACCGGCCTGCACCGCCGCATCGCTTATGAACGCCTGTTCCTGGATGCCTTCAACGGCAACCATGCGCTGTTCGTGCGCGATGACGAAGTGCGCGCGGCCTGGGCGTGGATCGACAGCGTCAGCGATGCGTGGAAGGAAGCCAAGCTGCCGTTGCAGCCCTACCCGGCCGGTCAGTGGGGTCCAGAAGAAGCCGCAGGCTTCCTGCCTGCCGACGCCGATGCCGACGCAACCCGCGGTGGCCAGGCATGACGGTGTTGTCCCAGCCGGTCCTCGTCGCGGATATCGGCGGTACCAATGCACGGTTCGCCCTGGCCGATACCTCGCTGGCCGCGCCGCTGCAGCAGGACAGCATCCGCGAATTCGCGGTCGCTGACTTCCCCTCGCTCGGCGAAGCCGCACGGCACTACCTGGAGCAGATCGGCGCCGAAGCCAAGCGCGGTGTGTTCGCCGTGGCCGGCCGTGTCGACGGTGACGAGGCGCGCATCACCAATCACCCGTGGGTGATCTCGCGCATCCGCACCGCGCACATGCTCGGCTTCGACGACCTGCACCTGATCAATGACTTCGCCGCCCAGGCGATGGCGATTTCGCTGCTGCAGCCGCAGGACGTGATCCAGGTCGGCGGCGCGGCGTGGGTGCCGGGCAAGCCGGGCCAGCCGCGCAACTACGCGGTGATCGGCCCGGGCACCGGGCTGGGCGTGGGCGGGCTGATCCTGCGCCATGGCCGCTGCTATCCGCTGGAAACCGAAGGTGGCCACGTCAGCTTCCCGCCGGGTACGCCGGAAGAAATCCGCATCCTGGAGATCCTGTCCGAACAGTTCGGCCGTGTCTCCAACGAGCGCCTGATCTGCGGCCCCGGCCTGGTCAACATCCATCGCGCCGTGTGCGAGATGGCCGATATCGACCCGGGCCAGCTGCAGCCGGTGGACGTGACCGCGCGGGCGCTGCATGGCGACCCGCAGGCCATGCGCACCGTGGATGTGTTCTGCGCGGTGTTCGGCGCGATCGCCGGCGATCTGGTGCTGATGCAGGGCGCCTGGGATGGCGTGTTCCTGACCGGCGGGCTGGTGCCGAAGATGCTCGATTCGCTGCAGCACTCCGGCTTCCGCCAGCGCTTTGAACACAAGGGCCGCTTCTCTTCGATCATGTCCAAGGTGCCGTCACTGGCCGTGATGCACCCCAGCCCCGGCCTGCTCGGCGCGGCCGCCTATGCGGCGGATGTGGAACGCGATCTGCCGGGAGGCACTGCATGAATACCCTGGATACGTCCGAACGTTTCACCTTGATCCGGCACGGCGATGCCGATGGCTGGATCGAGGCCGTCGCCGCGGAAATGGCGGCCGAGCTGAACCGCGACATCGCCGAATTCGGCCGCGCGCGCATGCTGCTCTCCGGCGGCACCACGCCGGCACCGGTCTACCAGGCGCTGGCCGAGCTGGACGTGCAATGGGACCGGGTGGAAGTGAGCCTGGTCGATGAGCGCTGGCTGTCGCCGCAGGATCGCGACAGCAATGCCTGGCTGGTGAAGGAGAGCTTCCTGACCCGTGCCGAAGGCGCGCATTTCGATCCGCTGGTGCGGGTCGGCAAGCCGCTGCCCGAGTGCGTCTACAGCGCCAACCTGCAGGCACAGCACAGCCAGCGGCCCTGCCTGAGCGTGCTCGGCATGGGCAACGACGGCCACACTGCGTCGCTGTTCCCGGGGTCGAAGGACCTGACCCGGGCACTGGAAAGCACCCTGCCCTACGCGGCGCTGGATGCCACCGGCTGCCCCGGTGCCAATCAGTGGCCGCTGCGCATCACGCTCACCCCGCACGGCTTGAAGCAGAGCCGCCAGCGCCTGCTGCTGCTGCGCGGCAAGCAGAAGCTGGAAGTGCTCAAGCACGCGCTGGAAAGCAACAATCCGCAGCTGTATCCCATCCTCAACGCGATCGATCTCGACGGCGCGAAACTGCGCGTCCACTGGTGTGACTGAGTTGCCCCGGTGTTGTTCCGTTCGCCTTCTCATAGCCGGTAGCCAATGAGCCTGCATCCCAAACTCCATGCCATCACCGAGCGCATCGTCCAGCGCAGCGTCGCCTCGCGCGCCGCCTACCTGGCCGGTGTAGACGCGGCGCTGCGCGACGGTCCATTCCGTTCGCGCCTGAGCTGCGGCAACCTCGCCCACGGGTTCGCCGCGTGCGGCCCGACCGACAAGTCGCGCCTGCGCGGCGGCGTGACGCCCAACCTGGGCATCATCACCGCGTACAACGACATGCTCTCGGCGCACCAGCCGTTCGAGCACTACCCGGAGATCCTGCGCGAAACCGCGCGCGAACTCGGCGCGACCGCACAGGTGGCCGGTGGCGTGCCGGCGATGTGCGACGGCGTCACCCAGGGCCGCGGCGGCATGGAGCTGTCGCTGTTCTCGCGCGATGTGATCGCCCAGTCCACCGCGATCGGCCTGAGCCATGACATGTTCGACGCCAGCGTCTACCTCGGCGTCTGCGACAAGATCGTGCCCGGCCTGCTGATCGGTGCGCTGGCCTTCGGCCACCTGCCGGCGATCTTCCTGCCGGCCGGCCCGATGACCCCGGGCATCCCGAACAAGCAGAAGGCCGAAGTGCGCGAGCGCTATGCGGCCGGCCAGGCAACCCGCGAGGAACTGCTGGAGGCCGAGGCCGCCTCGTACCACGGCGCCGGTACCTGCACCTTCTACGGCACCGCCAACTCCAACCAGACCCTGCTCGAAGCGATGGGCGTGCAGTTGCCGGGCGCCTCGTTCGTCAACCCCGATACGCCGCTGCGCGATGCGCTGACCCGCCAGGCAGCGGTGCGTGCGCTGGAAATCAGCGCACTGGGCGATGACTTCCGTCCGCTCGGCCGGCTGATCGACGAGCGCGCGATCGTCAATGCGGTGGTCACGCTGATGGCCACCGGCGGCTCGACCAACCACACCATCCACTGGATCGCGGTGGCGCGTGCGGCCGGCATCGTGCTGACCTGGGACGACATGGACCAGCTCTCGCAGCTGATCCCACTGCTGGCCCGCGTCTATCCGAACGGCGAAGCCGACGTGAACCGCTTCGCCGCCGCCGGTGGCACCGCGTTCGTGTTCCGCGAGTTGATGGAGGCCGGGCTGATGCACGCCGACCTGCAGACCGTGGCCGAAGGCGGCATGCACCAGTACGGCCAGGAACCGGCGCTGCGCGATGGCAAGCTGACCTACATCGATGGCGTGCGCGAGAGCGCCGATCCGGACGTGGTGCGTGGCGTGGCCGATCCGTTCGAAGCCCAGGGTGGCCTGCGCCTGCTGCGCGGCAACCTTGGCCGATCGCTGATCAAGCTGTCAGCGGTGAAGCCGCAGTTCCGCACGATCGAAGCGCCGGCCGTGGTGGTCGATGCACCGCAGGTGCTGAACAAGCTGCATGCCGCCGGTGTGCTGCCGCACGATTTCGTGGCGGTGGTGCGTTACCAGGGCCCGCGCGCCAACGGCATGCCGGAGCTGCATTCGCTGGCGCCGCTGCTGGGCCTGCTGCAGAACCAGGGCCGCCGCGTGGCGCTGGTCACCGATGGTCGCCTGTCTGGTGCCTCGGGCAAGTTCCCGGCCGCGATCCACATGACGCCGGAAGCCTCTCGCGGCGGTCCGCTGGCGCGGGTGCGCGAGGGCGACATCATCCGTCTGGATGGTGAGGCCGGCACGCTGGAGCTGCTGGTGGATGCGGCGGAATTCGCCGCGCGCGAGCCGGCGCCGAACACGGCACCGGCCGCGCACGATCTGGGCCGCAATCTGTTCGCGATGAGCCGCCGCCTGGTGGGCCCGGCCGACCAGGGCGCGATGTCGATTTCGTGTGGGCCGGCCGCCGATGACGGCAGCATCTGGAATTACGATGCGGAATACGAGCTTGGGCATGATGCGGCGGCGGCGGATGCGCCGCATGAGGCGAAGGACGCCTGAGCTGATGCAGCGGCAAGGTGTCCTGGTTGAGGCAGCGGACGGCCCCAACCGGGACGCGCCGTGAACCCATCCATGGGGGCTCGTAAAGCGGCATCCATGCCGCTTGACGGTCCTGGTGGGGGCCATCCCGCTGCCTCCCGACACATTCCGGCGCGTCGTTCGCGCCGCAGACATTGATGAAAAGAAGGATTGGAAACGCATGAGCATCGCCGAACATCAGAAACGCGCTGAAACCCTGTTGAAGGCTGCCGGCATTCTGCCGGTGGTGACGGTGCATACGCTGGACCAGGCCCGTGCGGTCAGCGCGGCGTTGCTGGAGGGCGGGCTGCCGGCGATCGAGCTGACGCTGCGTACGCCGGTGGCGATGGAAGCGCTCGCCATGCTCAAGCGCGAGCTGCCGGATGTGGTGGTGGGTGCGGGCACGGTGTTGACCGTGGAGCAGATGCAGCAGTCCATCGATGCGGGCGCCGATTTCCTGGTCACGCCGGGTACGCCGGTGCACATGGCCGATGCGCTGGCGCAGGCGCCGCTGCCGGTGGTGCCGGGTGCGGCGTCGCCGACGGAGATGCTGGCGCTGTATGCGCGCGGCTTCCGGGTGTGCAAATTGTTCCCGGCCTCGGCCGTGGGCGGGCTGGCGATGATCAAGGGCCTGGCCGGTCCGATTCCGGATCTGAAGCTGTGCCCGACCGGCGGCATCACCGAAGACACCGCCGCCGAATACCTGGAGCAGAAGAACGTGGTCTGCATCGGTGGTTCGTGGATGGTGCCGGGGGGCTGGATCGAGCGTGGCGAGTGGGACAAGGTGCGCGAAAGCGCGGCCCAGGCCGCGAAGATCGTGGCGCGGGTCCGCGCGCACTGAACGAAAACGCCCGGGCATGCCCGGGCGTTTTTTTACGTGCATCCTGCGCGTGGATTACATCGGGCGCGCCGGATCCACCAGGCCGTACTGGCTGGCCATGCGCGCGAGCGCGATGTTGTCGTTGATGCCCATTTTCTCGAACAGGCGCGCCTTGTGCGTGTTGACGGTCTTCGCGCTCAGGCTCAGGCGTTTGGCGATGTCTTCCTGGCGCAGGCCCTGGGTCAACAGCAGCGCCACTTCCAGTTCGCGCGGGGACAGGGTGTCGAACGGCGAATGGTTGCCTTCCACATTGGACAACGCGAGGTTCTGCGCGATGCTGTTGCCGAGATAACGACGGCCGAGCGCTGCATCGCGCACGGCACGCAGCAGTTCCTGGGCATCGCAGGCCTTGCCGATGTAGCCGGAAGCACCGGCTTCGAGCAGGCGCTTGGGCATCGGCCCATCTTCAAGGACGGAGACGATCACCACGCGGGTGCCGTGGTCGCCACGGACCACGCGCTCGGTGACTTCCATGCCGCTGACGCCAGGCAGGTGCAGATCGCACAGCACGACGTCGGGCCGCAGGCGGCGGATATCCGGCAATGCATCTTCGCCACTCTCCGCCTCACCGACCACCTCGATGTCGGTCTCGTTGGAGAGGATCATCTTCATGCCCGTGCGCACCAGAGCATGATCGTCCACCAGATACACTCGAATCGTCATCCGCCAACCTCGTCAAACACTGTGAACGGGGGCAAGCCTAGCCGCGGGATGTGTCGATCACAAGGAACCGGGTTCCCCATCATCGCGTTCTGCTCCACGCATCACAGACGTGCTGTCTGCCCCTCCCCCTGTGCCTCTCATCCTCTTCTGTTCCAGTGGAACAGCCTATGGATGGCGCCCGTTTTCATGCCGCTTTCGGCTAGTTTACCGCCGTATTCGTCTCAGCGGCATGCCGCCACGGATGGCGACGGCGGAACATGACCAGGAAGCACCCTACCACCCAGACCAGGGCGGCACACCAGCCGGCCAGGATGTCGGAAGGGTAATGGACCCCGAGGTAGACCCGGGACAGGCTGACCAGCACCGCAAAGGTCACCGCGGAGAACGCGACCGGCCAGCGCCAGCGGGTGTTCCAGGCCAGCAGCACCAGGGTGACGGCCAGGGTCATCGAGCCCATGGCATGGCCACTGGGGAAGCTGAAGGTGCTTTCCGGGGCGATGGATTCCCACAGGCTGGGCCGGTCGCGCTGGAAGAAGCGCTTGCTGCCCAGGTTGAGCAGCGCCGAGCCGGCAAAGCAGATCGCCACGAAACTGGCCTCGCGCCAGCGTCTGCGCCAGGCCAGCAGGACCACGATCAGCACATCGGCCGGGATCAGGAACCACTCATAGCCCAGTTTGGAGAGCAGCACGAAGAACTGGTCCAGGCCCGGCGAATGCAGGCCATGCATCTTCCACAGCAGCGGCGCATCGAAATAGATCGATTCCAGCTCATGGACTTCATCGGCCAGGGCGACGAACCCGGCCAGGGGCAGCAGCACGCCCACGAACAGCAGCACGAAGCGCCAGGCGTTGCGGCCCATCCAGTGGCGGAAACCGGCCGCCGCCTCCGGGGCAGCCAGCACCGCCGGCTTATCCGAGCGTTCGGACATAGGTGCGTTCGACGTAATCGTCGATCAGCGCCACGAAGTCCTGGGCGATGTTCTCGCCGCGCAGGGTGACCGTCTTTTCACCGTCCACGAAGACCGGCGCCGCCGGCGTCTCGCCGGTCCCCGGCAGGGAGATGCCGATGTTGGCGTGGCGCGACTCGCCCGGCCCGTTGACGATGCAGCCCATGACCGCCAGGGTCATGCTTTCGGCCCCGGGGTGGTTCACCTTCCAGAGCGGCATTTTCTCGCGCACATGGTTCTGCACGACCTTGGCCAGCTCCTGGAAGAACTCCGAGGTGGTCCGGCCGCAGCCGGGGCAGGCCGTGACCAGCGGCGTGAAGGCCCGCTGCCCGGTGGTCTGCAGCAGTTCCTGGGCGACGATCACCTCGGCGGTGCGCGACTGGCCCGGTTCGGGGGTCAGCGAAATGCGGATGGTGTCGCCGATGCCTTCCTGCAGCAGCACCGCCAGCGCCGCCGAGGAGGCGACGATGCCCTTGCTGCCGATGCCGGCTTCGGTCAGGCCCAGGTGCAGCGCGAAATCCGAGCGCTGGGCCAGGTCGCGGTACACCGCGATCAGCTCCTGCACCCCACTGACCTTGGCCGACAGCACGATGCGGTCGCGCGGCAGGCCCAGTTCCACGGCGGTCTCGGCCGAATCCAGCGCCGAGCGGATCAGCGCCTCACGCAGCACGCGCCCGGCATCCCAGGGCTGCGCGCGCTGGCTGTTCTCGTCCATCAGGCGCGCCGCCAGCGACTGGTCCAGCGAGCCCCAGTTGGCGCCGATGCGGACCGGCTTGTTGTAGCGGATCGCAAATTCGATCAGCTGCGCGAACTGGGTGTCTTTCTTCTTGCCGAAGCCGACGTTGCCCGGATTGATCCGGTACTTGGCCAGGGCTTCGGCGCAGGCCGGCTCCTGGGTCAGCAACTGGTGGCCGTTGTAATGAAAGTCGCCGATCAGGGGGACATCGATCCCCATCATCTGCAGCTTTTCCACGATCCGCGGGATGGCCGCGGCCGACTCGGGATTGTTGACGGTCAGCCGCACCATCTCCGAGCCTGCGCGCCACAGTTCGGCCACCTGCTTCACACTGGCGGCGACATCGGCGGTGTCGGTGTTGGTCATCGACTGCACCACCACGGGATGGCCGCCACCCACGACCACGCCGCCGATACGGACAGGCTGGGTCTGGCGGCGGGCCCACACGGCGGAGTCGGCGGGTTGGGTCGGTCGGGTCACGGCGTCATGCATCGGCGTATTTTAGCGCGCCCAGCGCGCACGTAGGTGCCTGTCGTTGCTCGGCGCTCATGTTCAGCGCCCGCCGCACGGCGCCCCGCCCCGATGCGGCCGATTGTCGCAGGCAGGCGCTGTCGGGAGCGCATAGGATGTGCGGTGATGACCGGTACCGACGCCCCCTTTCTCCGCACCCTGTGCAGCCTGCGCTGGCTGGCCGTGGCCGGCCAGGCCGCCACGATCCTGGTCGCCACCTGGGTGCTGGGCCTGGAACTGCCGCAGCTGCCGCTGTGGGCCGGCGTCGCCGCGCTGACCCTGTTCAACCTGTACGCGCAGCTGCGTGTGCAAGGCCCCGATACCGCGCCGGTCACCGCCTTCGGCCACATCCTGGTGGATGTCACCGTGCTGACCTGGATGGTCGGCTGGAGTGGCGGCATCGCCAACCCCTTCGGCTCGCTGTTCCTGATCCTGATCGCCCTGGCCGCGCTTGCCCTGCCCCTGCGCTGGACCCTGGCCGTGGCGGCGGCCTGCCTGATCGGCTACGCGGTCAGCGGCGTGTTCGGCCTGCCACTGCCCAGCGGCTACTTCACCGGTGCGCAGATGCAGCAGTGGGGCGTGGTCTGCAACTTCCTGCTGTCGGCAACGGTGGTGCTGGTGTTCGCCACCCGGCTGGCGATCGCCCTGCGCCAGCGCGAGCACGAACTGGCCCTGCTGCGCGAGCGCTTCGTCCGCAACGAAGGCATCGTCGCCCTGGCCACCCACGCCGCCTCGGTGGCGCATGAACTCAATACCCCGCTGGCGACCATGACCCTGCTGGCCGACGACATCGCCGACCAGACTGAAAGCAGCGAGGTCCGTGATGACGTGGAAACCCTGCGCGAGCTGCTGGTGCAGTGCCGCGAGCGCGTGCTGGCACTGGCCCGCCCCGCCGCAGGCGATGCCCCCGGCCGCGATGCGGTGACCTTGCCGCAGGTGCTGGAGCAATGGCGGCTGGTGCGCCCGACCATCGCACTGCATCGCAATGAAGATGCCCCGCTGACCCTGCCGCTGGATCCGGGTATCGGCCATCTGTTGATGGTGCTGCTCAACAATGCCGCCGACGCCGGCGAGAAAGCCGACCGCCCGCAGGTGGATCTGTCGCTGCGCATCGAAGGCGATGACCTGATCGGCGAAGTGCGCGACTACGGCCACGGGTTCGATGCCCGCCAGGCCGTGCTGCCCGGCACCTTGTTCAACAGCGGCAAGACCGACGGCATGGGTGTCGGCCTGGCGCTGTCCCACGCCACCATCGAACGCCTGGACGGCGAGCTGTGGATGCGCCCGGCCAATGGTGCCGGCACCCGCGTCGGCTTCCGCCTGCCCTTGTCCCCACGGGAGACTTCCGCATGACCGCCTTCACCCCCGCGCCCGGTCAGGCCAGCCACGGCCTGCTGGTCGACGACGACGAACTGTATCTGCGCACGCTGCAGCGCAGCCTGGCCCGCAAGGGGCTGGAAACCGTCACCGCCAGCGACACTGCCTCGGCGCTGCTGCTGGCCCGCCAGCAGCCGCCCGCCTACGCGTTGATCGATCTCAAGCTGGGCACCGAGTCCGGCCTTGCCTTGATCCAGCCGCTGCGCGCCCTGCGCGAAGACATGCGGATCCTGCTGGTGACCGGCTACGCCAGCATCGCCACGGCGGTGGAAGCAATCAAACTCGGTGCCGACGATTACCTGCCCAAGCCGGCCACGGTGCCGATGATCCTGCGCGCACTCGGCGAGGAAGACGATGGTCCCGCCGACGATGGCGACATGGAACCGCCGGATGCGATGACCCCGATCAGCCGGCTGCAGTGGGAACACATCCAGCAGGCGATGCATGAGACCGGCGGCAACGTCTCCGCCGCCGCGCGGCTGCTCGGCATGCACCGGCGCTCGCTGCAGCGCAAGCTGGCCAAGCGGCCCAGCCCGGAGCGCGATCCGAGCAGGTGACCGGCCCGTTGCAGCGCCGCGCATGAAAACGAAAACGGCGACCGCGAGGCCGCCGTTTTTGTTGGCCGCATGCGGGGATGCGCGGTTACCAGAACACCGTGTACAGCGCGATCAGGATCGCGATCACCGCCGTACCGCCGATGTTGAAACTCATCGGCGTGGCATAGCGCACGTCATCGGTACGGATCAGGTCCTGCCCGGTGCGCGCCGGCTTCCACAACGAAATCAGCACGGCCAGCACCAGCGCCAGCAGGAACACCAGGCCGACGCGGTCGATGAAGGGCAGCGACGGCCACGCCAGTTTCAACACGATCGACAAGGCGAACGAGCCGATGGCCGCGGCCAGTGCGCCGGCTTCGCTGGCCTTCTTCCAGAACAGGCCGAGCAGGAAGATCACGGTGATGCCCGGGGTGAAGAAGCCGGTGAATTCCTGGATGTACTGGAAGCCCTGGTCGAAGCTGCCCAGCAACGGCCGTGCCGTGGCGATCGCCACCAGCACCGACACCGTTGCTGCGATGCGCCCCACGCGCACCAGCGTGGCTTGGCTGCTCTGCGGGCGCGCCTTGGCGTAGAAATCCAGGGTGAAGATGGTCGCGACCGAGTTGATCTTGGAGGCCAGCGACGCCACGATTGCCGCCACCAGCGCCGCGAAGACCAGGCCGAGGATGCCACTGGGCAGCAGGCTCATCATCGCCGGGTAGGCCCGGTCCGGCTTGCCCAGATCCGGCGCCAGCACCACCGCCGCGATCCCCGGCACCACGACCACCAACGGCACCAGCAGCTTCAGGAAGGCCGCGAACAACACGCCCTTCTGCGCCTCGCCGATGTCCTTGGCCGCCAGCGCGCGCTGGATGATGTACTGGTTGAAGCCCCAGTAACTCAGGTTCATGATCCACAGCCCGCCGATCAACACGCTCAACCCCGGCAGGTCTTTGTAGAACGGGTTGTCCGGGTGCAGGATCATCTGGAAGTGTTCCGGGTGCTGGTCCCACAGCTTCTGGAACCCCCCGGGGATGCCGGCGTCGCCGCCCACCGCGTTGAGGGTGAGCGCGGTCACCAGCAGGCCACCAAGGATCAGCAGCGAAACCTGCACGATATCGGTCAGCGCCACCGCCTTGAGGCCGCCGTACAACTGGTAGAGCAGCGCGAATACGCCGATCAGCACCAGCGCCAGCATCTGGTCCATGCCGGTGACCTCGGTCACCGCGATCGAGCCCAGCCACAGGATCGAGGTCAGGTTGACGAAAACGTACAGGCCCAGCCAGAACACCGCCATCAGCGTGCGGATCCGGTTGCCGTACCGCTGCTGCAGGAACTGCGGCATCGTGTAGATGCCGTTGCGCAGGAAGATCGGCAGGAAGTACTTGCCCACGATCAGCAGGGTAAGCGCAGCCATCCATTCGTAGGAGGCGATGGCCAGGCCGATCGCATAGCCGGAGCCGGACATGCCGATGATCTGTTCGGCCGAAATGTTGGCGGCAATCAGCGACGCGCCGATCGCCCACCACGGCAGCGAGCGCCCGGCCAGGAAGTAGTCTTCGGCACTCTTGCTGTGCCCGGCCTTCTCGCGCGAGACCCATTGCGCCAGCACGAAGATGCCGGCCAGGTAGACCAGCACGATTGCCACATCGAGTGTTGCCAATCCCACGTCATGCTCCTTGTGCAGCGTTGCACCGGCCCGCGTGCCGGCAAGTGCGGCGCGCGGCGGCGATCCGCCCCTGCCCAGCGGCAGGGGCCCTGTGGCTCACCGGGTCGGACAGGCGACCACGGTCTGGGCATCATTGCCGGTGCCCAGCGCGATGCGCGATACCGACAGGTCCAGCGCGTTTGAAGACTCCAGCACCGGCAGGCGCTCGATCTTCGACAGGTCAGCACCGGCCGCGGCGAAACACTTCAACGGCACGCCGATCGTCTGCCATTCGTCCTCGCCGATCGCGCCCAACGTCGCCGCCAGATCCAGCCGACCCTCGCACCCCTGGCCGCAACCGATCGCCAGCCCCACCGGCCCGCTGATCGCGCCGCTGCGGCGCACGGTCAGCAGCAACTGCACATCGCCATTGCTCTCGCGGGTGAGGTCCAGCGGGCGCGTGGACAGCAGCGCCATGTCCGCCTTGCCACTCCCCGACCACTGCAGCCGGCGCGCGTCTTCCTGCGCCTTGTGATCGACGGCCGTCACTTTCAGGCTGGCATCGCTGAGCACGGCCGGGAAGGTCACGGCCGGCAGCTCGGACTGTTTGACCCCGCTCAAGCGCATCGCCAGACCCGCGGCCGGCTTGCCCTTGTTGAAATACACGCCGGCATCGCCCTGCTCACCGGTGATGCCCGAGGCTTCCGGCAGTGCGGCGAGGTTGCCGTTGTCGGCATAGCGCAGGCCGAAGCCGAACGCGAACTGCGGGTCGTAGTCCTTCTGGCCGACATTGTTCTGGTACTGCACGGCGGTACGCGGCCAAGAGAAGCTGAGCGTGCCCTTGAAGTCGTGCTGCACGCTGCCGTCGGGCTTGCGCAGCAGCACGTCGGCGATGCCGGCCCCTTCCGAGCCGGGCAGCCAGGCGGCAACGAAGGCGTCGGATGCGTTGATCTCGCGGTTCACCCACAGCGGACGGCCACTGAGGAACACCGTGACCACCTTGATGCCCTCGCTCCTGAGCCGCTTGATCAGCTGCAGGTCGCTGTCATCGCCCGGCTTGTAGGCCAGCGTGGCGATGTCGCCCTGGAACTCGGCATACGGGTTCTCGCCCACCACCACCACCGCGACATCCGGTTTGGTGCGGTACCTGCCGTCGATCGCCAGCTCGGCGCTGCCACCGGCGGCGGTGACCTGCTGCTTCAGCCCATCCCAGATGCTGTCCGCATTCGGGTAGTCCGCACGCTTGGTGCCGGTGCCCTGCCAGTTGAGTGTCCAGCCACCGGACTGCTTGCCCAGGTCGTCTGCGCCATCCCCGGCGACCAGCACGCGCTGCTTCGGCGCCAGCGGCAGGACGCCGTCCTGGTTCTTCAGCAGCACCAGCGATTCGCGTACCGCCTGGCGCGCGATCGCGCGGTGTTCGGGCGCGCCGAGCAGCTCGAACTTGCCGCCCAGTGGACGCGTGGAGGGCTTGCCGGCCTCGAACAGGCCCAGCCGCAGCTTGACCCGCAGGATGCGACGCACGGCCTCGTCCAGCCGTTCCATGCTGATCACGCCGGACTTCACCGCTGCGACATTGCTTTCATAGATCCCCTTCCAGCTGTCGGGCGCCATCAGCATGTCCACACCGGCGTTGAACGAGGCCGGGCAGTTGTCGTTGGTGCAGCCAGCGACCTTGCCGTGGCCGTTCCAGTCGCCGACCACGAAGCCGCCGAAGTGCATGCGCCCCTTCAGGACATCGGTCAGCATCGGCTTGTGGCCGTGCATGGCGACGCCGTTGAAGCTGTTGAACGAGGCCATCACCGTCTGCGCGCCGGCCTGGATGGCGGGCGGGTAACCGGCCGCATGCACGTCGCGCATGACCGCTTCGCTGACCTGGGTATCGCCCTGGTCCTTGCCGTTCGTGGTGCCACCATCGCCGGCGTAGTGCTTGACCGAGGCGATCACGTGGTGCCCGTCCAGGAAGCCCGGCTGGCCGGGGATGCCCTGCAGACCTTCGACCACCTTGCCAGAGAAGCTGGCCACCAGCGCCGGCGACTCGGAATAGCCTTCGTAGGTGCGGCCCCAGCGGTCGTCCTGCGGCACCGCCACGGTGGGGGCGAAGGTCCACTCCATGCCGGTGGTGCGTGTTTCCACGGCGGTGACCTGGCCGATCTGGCGCATCAGGTCCGGGTTGCGGGTGGCGCCCAGGCCGATGTTGTGCGGAAACAGCGTGGCGCCGACGATATTGCTCTGCCCGTGCACCGCGTCGATGCCGAAGATGATCGGGATGCCGGGACCGCCGCTGGCCGGATCCAGCGAGGCCGCGTAGTAGGCATCGGCAAGCGCCAGCCATGCCGACGGCGGCGCGTCGTACTTGCCGCCGGGATCGGAGTTGCCGCCGGCCAGCACTGAGCCGATGTGGTACCGGCGCACGTCGTCGGGGGTCATGCTGGCGATATCGCCCTGCACGGTCTGTCCGACCTTCTGCTCCACACTCATGCCGGCCATCAATGCATCGATGCGCTTCTCCAGCGCCGGGTCCTCGGCCAGCGGCCACGCCAGCTCGGGCCAGTTCTGCGGGTGGATGGCGTCGGCCGCGGTGGCGGCCGCTGGCGACGGTGTGGTCGCGGCAGGCCGGTCACCGCCGCAAGCGGCCAACAGCAACATCGTGGCCGACGTGGCCAGCGCGAGAGCGTGGCGGATCGACCGCCGGTTGGAGCGAAGCGAAAGCAACGGCATGTACCCTCCCAGGTATCGCACAAGCAGCAGACGGATGGCGCGACTCCCCGCGCCATGACGACGTACCTTTGGTGTTGCGCGCGATGCTGTCAATCCGGCGCGTGGCTATGCCATCGACCGGCGCTGATATGGGATTGTGCTATAGCCAAACCGACGCCCCACCCTGCAATTCCGGCGGCTCACGGCATACCTCTCCGCCCTGTCAGGGTTTGCCGTGTTGCGCTGCAGTATCCCGCTCGGTGCGCACTGCGCAGATCCGGACGCGCAGCAGCAGGCGCCAGAACGCAGAACCGCCGGGCAGGCCGGCGGTTCGTGGTCATGCGGTGGGGCCGATGCTCAGCCCTTGAGCCGGCCCAGCAGTTCCAGCGTCACCGGGTCGGTGATCGCATGCGCCTCCCCCTGCAACGCCGGCAGCAACTGGCTGGCCAGCTGCTTGCCCAGCTCCACGCCGAACTGGTCGAACGCGTTGATGTTCCAGATCAGCGACTGCACGTACACGGCGTGTTCGTACATGGCGATCAGCGCACCGAGCGACTGCGGGGTCAGTGCATCGAGCAGGATCAGGGTGCTCGGGCGGCCGCCGGGATACTCGCGGTGCGGATCCTCGCTGCCCTGGCCATTGGCCAGCGCTTCGGTCTGCGCCAGCAGGTTGGCCATCAGCGCCTGGTGGTTGACCACGTAGGGATCATCGTTGCGCACGCAGCCGATGAAATCGGCCGGGATCACGCTCGTGCCCTGGTGCAGCGCCTGGAAGAAGCTGTGCTGCACATCGGTGCCCGCCCCGCCCCACCACACCGGCACGGTGTCGCTGGCGACCGGGCTGCCATCGAGCTGTACGCGCTTGCCCAGGCTCTCCATCACCAGCTGCTGCAGGTAGGCCGGCAGCAGCGCCAAGCGCTGGTCGTAGGTCATCACCGCATGCGTGGCGTGGCCAAGCAGGTTGCGGTTCCAGATATCGGTCAGCGCATGCAGCACCGGCAGGTTCTGCGGCAGCGGCGCGGTCAGCGCGTGTTCGTCCATCTGCGCAGCGCCCTCGAGCAGCTGCTCGAAGCGGCTGAAGCCGATCGCCAGCGCGATCGGGAAGCCAACCGCCGACCACAGCGAATAGCGCCCGCCCACCCAGTCCCACATCGGCAGGACGCGGCCGGCGGCGATCGAGAAGGCCTTGGCCGCCCGCTCGGGGTTGGCACTGACCGCATACAGGCGCTCGCTGCCGCCCAGCCAGTCGTGCAGGATCTGCCCGTTGAGCAGGGTTTCCTGGGTGCCGAAGGTCTTGGAGATCAGGATGCCGGCGGTGGTGGCCGGGTCCAGCGTGGCGAGCGTGCGCTGCATCGCGGCGCCATCGACGTTGGAAACGAAATGCACACGGAAGCGCGCGCCGGTGACCGGGCGCAGTGCATCGGCCACCAGCCGCGGGCCGAGGTCCGAGCCGCCGATGCCGACGCTGACGATATCGGTGATGTCGGTCGCTTCCAGTGCGGCGATCAGCTCGCCCATCTGCTGGCGCACCTGGGCGGCGGTGGCAAACGCCTCGCCGGCCACGGGCGCACCGCTGGCATCGCCGCGCAACGCGGTGTGCAGCGCGGCACGGCCCTCGGTCACGTTGACCGTTTCACCGCGGAACAGGCGCTGGAACCCGCCGGCGACATCGCGCTCGGCAGCCAGCTGCAGCAGTGCGTCCAAGGCCGCGCGGTCGTACTTCTGCCGCGCGAAATTGACATACAACGGACCGACCCGCACGCCCAGCGATTGTGCGCGGCCCGGTTCGGCGGCGATCAACGAAGGGATGCTCGCGCCGCGCAGGCGCTGGGCATGGGAATGAAGCGGGTCGAATCCGTTGTGCTGTGTCATGCGGCCTGTGTCGGGATCGTGTCGTTGGTATGGGAGATCTGGTTCTTGCCGTCCACATATACCAACTTCGGCTTGAAGCTGTCAGCTTCTTCTTCGCTCATGCTGGCGAAGGCGGCGATGATGATGATGTCGCCCACCTGCACGTGGCGCGCGGCGCCGCCGTTGAGCGACACCACGCCGCTGCCGGCTTCGGCGCGGATGGCATAGGTGGAGAAACGCGCACCGTTGGTCACGTCCCAGATGTGCACCTGCTCGAACTCACGGATGCCGGTCGCAGCCAGCAGGTTGTCATCGATGGCGATGGACCCTTCGTAGTTCAGCTCGGAGTGAGTGACGGTGGCGCGGTGGATCTTGGTCTTCAGCAGGGACAGGTGCATGGCAACGGGACAACGGTAAAGGAAAGGGAAATTCTAGCACCCGGGGGGCGGGCGGCAGGGGGTGGCCCCGCAAGGCCGGTCCCGCGCTGCCATCCGTTCAGGCACCCGGATCAGCCCCGGCCGGCCCGGCCGCCGGAGCCTCCTTCTCGCGCTGCCAGAACTCCACCAGGATGGTCATCCCGGCCCAGACCAGCAGGGTCGGTCGGATTTTGTCCGGGACGATGTCCGGATCGTGGAAGAGCACCCCCACCAGTTCGGGGAAGGTCGCCGAAACCAGCACCGCGTATGCGGCATACGCCGCCCTGTGCCGGCTGGAGGAAATGTAGAGGATGGAGATGACCGCACCGGCCACCATCGTCAGGACCACGGCGAAACGCAGGTCGTTGAGCTGTTCGGCCCCGGTCAGTGCGAGGCCGAGCACGGCACCGAAGAACATGTTCAGGCCATTCATGTTGGCGCGGTACTCGCGGTCGGTCATCCGGCCGAGCCCGACCATGGCCGCCCAGCGCCGTTTCTTTCCCGCCATGTGCCCTTCCCCTGTGTGAACGCGCTTGACGCCAGCCCATTCGTTGGCCGGCGGCCCCGATCACATCGTCGTCGCGCGCGCTGCGCACTGTCAATCCAGCCCGCACCGCAACGGGGAAGCCGCCTGCGGAAACGCACAGGGCCACCCGAAGGTGGCCCTGTGTGGGTACCGCGAGAGCGGCCTCAGAACTCCAGGTTGTCGATCAACCGGGTATTGCCGATCCGGGCGGCGATCAGGGCCACGCGGGTGCCGTCGTTGGCATCGGCCGGCTCGGACAGGTCCGGCAGGCGGACCACCGCGTAGTCGACCTGGAAACCGGCCGCCTGCAGGGCAGCCGCCGCCTCGGCCTCGATGAGGGTGCGGCTCTTGCCGGCAATGAAGCCCTCGCGCATGCCCAGCAGCACCTGGTGGATGGTGGTGGAGACCGGGCGCTGCTCGGCGTTGAGATACTGGTTGCGCGAGCTCATCGCCAGGCCGTCGTCTTCGCGCACGATGTCGCCGCCGACGATCTGGATCGGGAAGGCCAGGTCTTCCACCATCTGGCGGATCACCGCCAGCTGCTGGTAGTCCTTCTTGCCGAAGGCGGCCACGTCCGGCTGGACCTGGTTGAACAGGCGCGAGACCACGGTGCATACGCCATCGAAATGGCCCGGGCGGTGCGCCCCTTCGAGCAGGCCGCTGATGCCCGGCACGTTGACGCTGGCCGCCAGCTCGACGCCGAACGGGTACATCGATTCAACGGTGGGCAACCACAGCACATCGCAGCCGGCCTGCTCCAGGCCGGTGGTATCGGCTTCGGGCGTACGCGGGTAGCGGGTGAAGTCCTCGTTCGGGCCGAACTGGGTCGGGTTGACGAAGACGCTGGAGACCACCCGGTCGGCGTACTGCCGCGCCAGCGTGACCAGCGAATAATGCCCTGCATGCAGGTTGCCCATGGTCGGGACCAGCGCGACGCGCAGGCCCTCGCGCTTCCAGCCGTTGACGACGGCGCGCAGACGGGACAGTTCGGTGACGGTTTCGATCATGAGGCGTAGGCGTGTTCTGCGTCGGGGAAGGAGCCGTCGCGCACGGCGTCGGCGTAGGCACGGACCGCACCGGCAACCGACCCGCCTTCGGCAAGGAAATCCTTGACGAACTTGGGACGTCGATGGCCGCTGTCCAGACCGAGGAAATCATGCAATACCAGGACCTGGCCGTCGCACTGCGGGCCGGCGCCGATGCCGATGGTGGGCACGCTGACCTCGGCGGTGACCAGGCCGGCGACCGGCGTGGGCACGCATTCCAGGACGATCAGGCTGGCACCGGCGGCGACCACGGCCTTGGCATCATCGCGCAGCTGCTGGGCGGCGTCGCCACGGCCCTGCACGCGATAACCGCCCAGGCGCAGCACCGACTGCGGGGTCAGGCCCAGGTGCGAGCAGACCGGAATCTCGCGCTCGACCAGATAACGGATGATGTCCAGCTTGAAGCCGGCACCTTCGATCTTGACCATTTCCGCACCGGCCTGCAGCAGGCGCAGCGAGGCATCCAGCGCGCGCTCGGGGGTGGCATCGGCGCCGAACGGCAGATCGGCCACCAGCAGCGCGCGCTCCAGCACGCGGGCCACGGCGCGGGTGTGGTAGACCATGTCGTCGGTGGTCACCGGCAAGGTCGAGTCGTGCCCCTGCACCACCATGCCCAGGGAGTCGCCGATCAGGATCAGGTCCACGCCATTGGCGTCGAAGCTGCGCGCGAAGCCGGCATCGTAGGCGGTCAACATCACCAGCTTCTGCCCCGTGCGCTTGGCCTCCGCCAATGCGGGGACGGTCCAGGGCTTGCTGTCTGCGTGGGTACTCATGAGCTGATAACCGGTGGCGATAAGCCCCGCATTATCCTCCTATTGAAGCGATCCCGCAGGCCTCGACCCGCACCACAGCATCCCGCACGCGGCCGTGACCGGGAATGAGGGCCTCCGGCGCGATCTCGGCCAGCGGCAGCAGTGCGAACGCGCGCGCGTGCAGATACGGGTGCGGCACCTGCAGCTGCGGCAGATCGATGACGTCTTCGCCATACAGCAGCACGTCCAGGTCCAACGCGCGAGGGCCCCAGTGCACCGCCGGGTCACGCACACGCCCGAAGCGGCGCTCGATCTCCAGCAAGGCCTCCAGCAGCGCCGGCGCAGGCAGGGTGGTATCCAGCACGGCGGCGGCGTTGACGAACGCCGGCTGGTCTTCGTTGCCCCAGGCCGGCGTGCTGTACAGCTGCGAGCGCGCCTGTAGCGTGGTCTGCGGCAGCGCCGCCAGCGCCTGGAACGCCTCGCGCAGGGTCTGCGCGGCGTCCCCCAGATTGGCGCCCAATCCGATACAGGCCAGGGTCACGGCTTACTCGCCTGCCACTCCACCGGGACGACGGCGGCGGCGACGACGCTTGCGCGGTGCACCGTCTTCGCCCTCACCGTCGGCCTGGGCGGCATCCAGCGCCGAATCCAGCTCCGTGCCGGACTGCAGCTGCGCTTCGCGCCAGAACGCGACATCGGCTTCGTGCTCGCTGGAGGCGACCTGGCGCAGGACCAGGAAGTCGTAGGCGGCACGGAAGCGCGGATGGGTCAGCGTGCGGATCACCCGCTTGCGCTGGCGCGAACTGAAGCGGCCCTGCAGCAGCCAGATCTCCTGCATCGGCAGCGAGAAGCGGCGCGGCAGCGCGATCGTGGTCAGCTGGTGCAGGGTCACGCGATCAGCGGCGCGGCGCTGGGCTTCTTCCAGCGCGACACCCTGCTTCTGCAGGCTGGCCAGGGCGCGGCAGAAAGCCGGCCACAGCAGCAGCGCGAACAGGAACGACGGCGACACCGGCTCGTCATTGGCCACGCGCAGGTCGGTGTTGTGCAGGCCTTCGATGACCATCCGGCGCAACGCGCCACTGCGGTTGCTGCGCAGCGCCGCGGCGCTTTCCGGGAACATCACGTCGAGCAGGCCATAGCGCTCCAGGCCTTCGAAGCTGGCCACGCCGTGCCCGGACAGGAACAGCTTGAGCACTTCTTCGAACAGGCGCGCCGGGGCGGCCTCGGCCAGGAGGTTGGCCAGGCGCGGCAGCGGCTCGGCGGTCGCCTCTTCGATCTGGAAGCCCAGTTTGGCCGCCAAACGGACCGCGCGCAGCATGCGCACCGGGTCTTCGCGGTAGCGCTGCTCGGGGTCGCCGATCAGCTTCATCAGGCGGGCCTGCACGTCTTCAAAGCCGCCGGTGTAATCGCGCACCGAGAAATCCTCGATCGCGTAGTACAGGGCGTTGCAGGTGAAGTCACGGCGGATCGCGTCGTCTTCGATGCTGCCGTACACGTTGTCGCGCACGAGCATGCCGTTTTCCATCTCACGGTCGCCGCTGCCATCGTCGATGTTGGCGCGGAAGGTGGCGACCTCGATGATCTCGCGGCCGAACACCACGTGCGCCAGGCGGAAGCGGCGGCCGATCAGTCGGCAGTTGCGGAACAACTGCTTGACCTGCTCGGGCGTCGCGTCGGTGGCAACGTCGAAATCCTTGGGGTGGCCGTTCACCAGCAGATCGCGGACGGCGCCGCCGACCAGGTAACCGGCAAACCCGGAATCACGCAGCCGGTACAGAACGCGCAGGGCGTTGGGGCTGATGTCCTTGCGGGAGATGTTGTGCTGATCGCGCGGGATCACGCGCAGGCTGAACGGTGATGTAGCAGAGGAATTGATGTTGGCGCTTCCGGTTGAGTTTTCGGGATTGCCCAATGGCATCTAGGTCCATATACTAGCGCGCTGCGCAGTTCGCGACAAAGCCTGCTCCCTTCGTCTAGAGGTTAGGACGTGGCCCTCTCAAGGCTAAAACAGGGGTTCGAGTCCCCTAGGGAGCACCAGTCGCGGTGCAGATAGCCAAAAACCCCGCCACGGCGGGGTTTTTTGCGTTCAGGGTCCAGGCTGGCGGCGTGCACCGTGACAGGCACGGGCCGGGGAGCGCCCTCCCCGGCCAGGCTTCCTGACGCTTCCGGCCACCTCCGAAGGGGTTCAGCCTTCCATCTGCTCCAGTTCCTTGCCCTTGGTCTCCTTCACGAAGCGCAGCACGAAGAACACCGAGATCACCGCCGCGACCGTATAGATGCCGTACGCCCCGGCCAGGCCGATGCTGCCCAGCAGGATCGGGAAGGACACGGTGATCGCGAAATTGGAGGTCCACTGCGCGGCACCGGCCACCGCCAGCCCCGAACCACGGATCTGGTTGGGGAACATCTCGCCCAGCATCACCCACATGACCGGGCCCCAGGACATGTTGAAGAAGATCACGTAGACATTGGCCGCCACCAGCGCCAGCACGCCCATGTTGTCGGTCAGCTGCAGCTTGCCGGCGGTATCCAGCGAGCCGCTGGCAAAGGCGATAGTGACCAGCGCCAGGGAGATCGCCATGCCGACCGAGCCGACCCACAGCAAGGGCTTGCGGCCGATGCGATCGATCAGGACCACGGTGATCAGGCAGGCGCCGATGCTGAGCGCGCCGGACAGCACATTGATCAGCAGCGCGTCATTTTCCGAGAAGCCCACCGCCTGCCACAGCACCGCGCCGTAATAGAAGACGACATTGATGCCGACCAGCTGCTGGAACACGGCCAGGCCGATACCGATCCAGACGATCGGGCGCAGCTTGCCGGTGGTCCTGCTGATCAGGTCAGAGAAGGTTGGCCGGTGCTGGTCCTGGGACAGCGAGCCTTCGATCTCGGTGATCTTGGCCTGCGCCTCGGCCGGTCCATACAGGCGGGTCAGCACCGCCAGCGCCTGGTCACGTCGCCCTTTGACCACCAGAAAGCGCGGGCTCTCCGGGATCACCAGCAGCAGGCCCAGGAACAACAGCGAGGGAATGGCCTGCATCCAGAACATCCAGCGCCATGCCGCCTGGCCCAGCCAGAGTTCCTGGGTGGAGGCCCCGGCCGCCTTGGCCAGCAGGTAGTTGCTCAGGAAGGCACAGAACAACCCGCTGATGATCGCGATCTGCTGCACCGTGGCCAGCCGCCCGCGGTAACGGGCGGACGCCACCTCGGCGATGTAGGCCGGCGACATCACGCTGGCCGCGCCGACCGCGAAGCCGCCGATCACCCGGGCGATGATGAACACCGTGGAGCTGTGCGCCGCGCCCGCGCCAAGCGCGGAGAACAGGAACATCACCGCGGCGATGATCAGTACCCCCCGGCGGCCGAGCCGGTCGCCGAGGCGCCCGGCGAAAAACGCACCGATGGCACAACCGAGCAGCATCGAGGCGACCTCGAAACCGATCCCGGCCGAACTGGACTGGAAGGTGTCCTTGAGGCCATCGACGGTGCCATTGATCACGCCGCTGTCGAACCCGAACAGGAAGCCACCGATGGTGGCCACGCAGCTGATCAGGACGATGAAGCCGGTGTTCTCGCCGCTGCCGGCGCGGGTACTGCTGAGCGAAGCACTGGACATGGTGATACCTGGGTCGGAAGGGGACGGCGGGTCAGCGCAGCAGGTACTGGTTGATCAGGTTCTCATACCTTTCCTGGCGGCCGCTGCGCTGCTGCGGTTCCCCCTGGGCCAGCGCCAGGCTGCGCAGCGCATCCAGGCTGCTGCGACCGGCAGTGAACTCGGCACCGGCGCCGCTGCTGAAACTGGCGTAGCGATCCTGGCGCCACCCTTCCAGCGGCGAGGTCTCGATCAGGGCATGCGCCACCTCCAGGCCGCGTGCGAACGCATCCATGCCGCCGATGTGGGCCTCGAACAGATCTTCCGGCGCGGACGACTCGCGCCGCACCTTGGCATCGAAGTTGAACCCGCCCGGGGCCAGGCCACCCTGGCGCAGCACGACCAGCATCGCCCCGACGGTGTCGTACAGGTCGGTCGGGAACTGATCGGTGTCCCACCCGTTCTGTGGGTTGCCGCGGTTGGCGTCGATGCTGCCGAGCAGGCCGGCATCGGAGGCGACCTGCAGGTCATGGGCGAAGGTATGCCCCGACAACGTGGCATGGTTGGCCTCGATGTTGAGCTTGAAATCCTTGTCCAGGCCGTGCTCGCGCAGGAAGCCCACCACCGTGGCACTGTCGAAATCGTACTGGTGGTTCATCGGCTCCATCGGCTTGGGCTCGATCAGGAAATTGCCGGTGAAGCCGATGCTGCGCCCATGGTCACGGGCCAGCGTAAGGAAGCGCGCCATGTTGTCCTTCTCGCGCTTCATGTCCGTGTTGTACAGGCAGGCATAGCCTTCGCGGCCGCCCCAGAACACGTAATTCTCACCGCCCAGAGCCACGGTGGCCTCCAGTGCGGCCTTGACCTGCACCGCGGCGCGGGCAACCACGGCGAAGTCCGGATTGGTCGAGGCACCATTCATGTAGCGCGGGTGCGAGAACAGGTTGGCGGTGCCCCACAGCAGCTTGACCCCGGTCGCCTTCTGGCGCTCGCCGGCAATGCCGACCATGTGCTGCAGGTTGGCCTCGTACTCGGCGATATCGTCGGCGTCCGGCGCCATATCGATGTCGTGGAAGCAGTAGTACGGCACGCCCAGCTTGGTGATGAATTCGAACGCGGCATCGGCCTTGGCTTCCGCGCGCGCCAGCGGGGTATTGCCCGCGTCCCACGGATACACCCGGGTGCCCGGGCCGAACGGGTCATGCCCGGTCGCGCAGAAGCTGTGCCAGTACGCCACCGCGAAGCGCAGGTGCTCGGCCATGGTCTTGCCGCCCACGCGCTTGTCCGCGTCGTACACCTTGTAGGCCAGCGGATTGTCCGAGTCGCGTCCCTCGAACGGGATGCGGCCGATGCCGGGGAAGTATTCCTTTGCGCCGATGTAAACGGAGGTGCTCATTGCTCGGATCCTTGCGGTGGTGACGGGTCGGTGCGCAGCAGCGGACCAACCTCGGAAAGATGGTGGAGGAAACGCCGGTAGTGTTCTGCGTAACGCGGCACAGTGTGCGGATCCGGGGTGGCCGACAGCGCCGCATCGAAACGCACATGCGCATCGACGGTTGCGGCCAGGCTGTCGCTTCCGCCCTGCCCGCGCTGCGAGGCCCACAGCGCCTGCAGCGCCGCGCCGAAGGCCGCGCCTTCAGCCTGGGTCGGCACCTTCACCGGCAGATCGAACACATCGGCGATCAATTGCCGCCATGCCGCACTGTTGCTGCCGCCGCCGGTGAGCAGCACGGTGTCGAAGGACAGGCCCGCGCTGGTGAAGGCGTCATAGCCGTTGCGCAGGCTGTAGGTGGCGCCTTCCATCGCCGCGCGATAGAAATGCGCCGGCGTGGTGTTGTGCAGGTCCATGCCATGCAGGCAGGCGCGCGCGTTGGGCAGGTCGGGGGTGCGCTCGCCGTTGAAGTACGGCAGCATCACCAGCCCGCCGGCGCCGGGTTCGGTCTGCGCCATCAGCGCCTCGCCACCGCCGCGCGGGAGGTTGAACAGCGCCGCCATGCGCTCGGTGGCGACAGTGCAGTTCATGGTGCAGATCAGCGGCAACCAACCGCCACTGGAGGAGCAGAACGCAGCCCAGCGTCCGGCGTCGTCGACCACCGGGTGGTCGGCATACGCGAACAGCGTGCCGGACGTGCCCAGGCTCATGGTCAGCCGCCCTGCTGCAACATTGCCGGTGCCCAGCGCCGCCATCATGTTGTCGCCGCCCCCGGTGGAGACCTGCACGTCGGCCGGCAGGCCCAGCAGTGCGGCGATCCGCGGCGCCAGGGGGAAGGTTGTTTCCAGGGGAACCAGCGGCGGCAGCAGCGCGGCCAGGTCGCGCTGCGGGTCGATCGCCTGCAGCAGTTCGGGTGACCAGCGCCGCTGGCGCACGTCCAGCCAGCCGGTGCCGGATGCATCACCGTACTCGGCGTAACGCTGCCCGGTCAGCCAGAAGTTGATGTAGTCGTGCGGCAGCAGGATGCCGTCCAGTTCCGCATAGGCCTGCGCACGATGGCGGCGCGTCCAGGGCAGCTTGGAGGCGGTGTAACCGGCGAGGATGGGGTTGCCGGCCAGCGCGATGCAGGCGGCGGTGCCGCCCACGGCCGCCATGATCGGCTCGCAGTCCGCCGCGGTACTGGTGTCGCACCACAGCTTCACCGGGGCGATCACCTCGCCACGTGCGTTGATCGGGACGAAGCCGTGCTGCTGGCCGGAAACGCCGATCGCCCGGATGCGGCCACGCTGCGCGGCCGTGAGCTCGGCGAAGCAGGCGATGATGCCATCGATCCACCACTGCGCCTGCTGCTCGCGGGTGCCATCGTCGTGGCTGACCAGCTGCATCGGCCGGGCGACCGTGGCCACCACCTCGCCCAGCGCCGGGTCATAGGCCAGCAGCTTGACGCTCTGGGTGCCGACATCCAGCCCTGCATACAGACTCATTGCTTCACCAGTTGATTGCCGCGCAGGCCGATGCGCTGCTGGCCGCCGGCGCGCAGCGCCACAGTCAGCGTGCTGTCGCCATGCACGAGTTGATAGGTGCCCCCGCGCTCACTGCGCAGCAGGGCCGAGTGCAGCCGGCCATCGCGCCAGTGCAGGTCCACGCCGGCCGCGTTGCGCACGCGCAGGCCACGCACCTGGCCGTCGGGCCAGGCCTGCGGCAAGGCAGGCAGCAGGAAGATCGACCCGCCCCAGCTCTGCAGCAGCATTTCGGTGATGCCGGCCGTGCCACCGAAATTGCCGTCGATCTGGAACGGCGGATGCGCGTCGAACAGGTTCGGGTAGGTGCGCTCGGGCGAGAGCAGCATCTTCAGGATCTGCAGCGCATGCTCGCCGTCGCCCAGCCGCGCCCACAGGTTGAGCCGCCAGCCGATGCCCCAGCCCGTCGCCTCGTCGCCGCGGATCTGCAGCGAACGCTTGGCCGCAGCCGCCAGTGCGGGGGTGTCGCGGATGTTGATCTGGCTGGAGGGATGCAGCGCGTACAGATGCGAGACATGCCGATGGTGCATTTCCGGCGCCTCCATGTCCCAGTCCTGCTGCCACTCCTGCAGCTGCCCGGCCTTGCCGATCCGGTCGGCGGGCAACTGCGCGCGCAGCGTCTTCAACTGCGCAGCGAAGGCCGTATCGACACCGAGGGCTGCACTGATCTGGATGCACTGCGCGAACAGATCGCGCAGCAGCTGCGCGTCCATCGCCGGGCCGGCGCATATCGCCGCCCCGAACGGATGCTGGTTCTCAGGCGAGATCGAGGGATTGGTGACCATCGCGCCGGTGTTCGGGTCGCGCTGCAGGGTGGCCACGAAAAACTCGGCCGCACCCTTGAACAGCGGATGGATCCGGCGCAGATAGGCTGGATCGCGGCCGTAATCCCAACGGTCCCACAGCTGCTGCAGCAGCCAGACACCGCCCATCGGCCACAGGCTCCACTGCGCGCCGTCGATCGGGCCCGCCTGGCGCCACAGGTCGGTGTTGTTGTGCACCACCCAGCCCGGGGCATCGTAGATGCGCCGCGCCGTGACCGCGCCGGTGCGGGCCAGGTCGAACAGCATCTCCTCCAGCGGCTGCACGCATTCGTGCAGCGCATTGGCCTCGCTGGGCCAGTAGTTCATTTCGGTATTGATGTTGATCGTGTACTTGCTCTCCCACGGCGGTGCCATGAGGTCGTTCCACACGCCCTGCAGGTTGGCCGGCTGCGAGCCGGGCCGCGAACTGCAGATCAACAGGTAGCGTCCGTACTGGTGATATAGGGCCGCCAGCGCCGGATCGTTGCCGCTGGCGAAGGCGTGCACGCGCTGATCGGTCGGCAGCTGCGCGGCCGGCGTGCTGCCCAGATCGATCGACACGCGCCGGAACAGTGCCTGATGCGCGGCAAGATGCCGCGCCAGCAGCGTCGGATAATCATGGGCATCAGCCTGCGCCTGGTGCGCCGCGGTGAGCGCCTGCGGATCCCCACTGACGTCGTCGAAACGGCGGAAGCTGGTGGCGGCCGTCAGCACCAGCACCAGTTCGTCGGCACCTTCCACCTGCAGGCGATCGCGTGCGACCCGCAGCGTGCCACCGCGCAGTCGCGGCCTCACCCGCAGCGCAAAACGCAGCTTGCCTTCGATACCGGCGAAGCTTGCATTGTGCCCGTGGAACAGCAGACCGCCCTCGTCGGCGGCTACCTCGCCCGCCTGCGGGCTGTCCACGCCCAGCCGCAGCGAAATCCGCCCCGGCAGGTCGGCGCTGAGCCGCACCACGATGCACTGGTCCGGTTCGGACACGAACACCTCGCGTCGGTGCCAGGCGCCGCCGCTGCGGAATTCGGTGGTCGCCACGGCCGTGTCCAGATCCAGCGACCGGCGATACCCGTCGATATGATCGGCACGGTCGAAATCCAGCAGCAGATCGGCCAGCGGCTGATACGGCATCTGCTTGGCCGGCCGCGACAGCAGCTTGGCGTCGGCCAATGCTTCGGCCTCGGCGTAACGCCCGGCGAAGACCAGCGCGCGCACCTGCGGCAGGGCTGCCAAGGCCTCCGGACTGGTCGCATCGTAGGGCCCCCCGGCATACAGGGTGTCCTCGTTGAGGCCGATCCGTTCGTGCGCGACTCCGCCCCAGACCATCGCGCCCAATCGACCGTTGCCGGTCGGCAGCGCCTGCACCCACTCGGTGGCGGGCGCGCGGTACCAGAGCTGCAGGCCGTCGCCTGTCGCCCCAGCGGCGTCGCCCCGCGCTACAGCCCCTGGCACCGCACCGGCCTGCGCCGACCACCCGGTCGCGGACAGGGTCAGCCCGGCCCCGAGCGCTTTGAACAGACCGCGACGGCTCAGTTCCACGGCATCACCCTGCTCTGCATTGGCTTGCCCGCGCTGCCTGCTGCCACTTCAACGCCCTCCAAGGCGAAATGTCCACCGGTAGTCATCCGCATCGTAGGCGATCAGCGCGCGGCTGCCATCTTGCGCTGCGGCACGACCACCGCCTTGCCGTCGTAGCGCACGGTCTGGTCGATGGCCGGGGCCAGCGCACCGGCATCGGCACGTGGTCCGTCCACGAAGCGGACCTGGATCGTGCGCTGCGCCTGCATGCCCTTCCACTGGCCTTCGCGCTTGCCGATGCGCAGTTCGCGCGTGGCCTCGTTCCACTGCAGCGGGATGCGGCTGAACTGCCCCTTCTCATAGCCATAGCTGCGGCCGTCGTCCTCATACAGCGAGAAGGTACCGTCCGCACCGGTGTAGACCACCACCGTCAGCGGCGCATCCGGCTGCTCGTCCACGTACTGCTGCACCGGGCCGGTTGGAATGATCGCGCCAGCGCGCACGTACAGCGGGATGCGTTCCAGTGGCGCGGCGGCCTCGATGGTCTGGCCACCCTGCAGGCGCTGGCCGGTGTAGTAATCCAGCCAGGTGGTGCCGGCCGGCAGGTACACCTTGCGCGAGGTCGCGCCGAACGTGGTGACCGGGGCGACCAGAAGCGACGGCCCGAACAGGTACTGGTCGTTGATGTCCCGGACCGCCGGATCCGACGGGAAATCCATCGGCAGGCCGCGCATGATGCTGCCGTCGCGGTGCCACGTGTCCGCGGCCAGGGTGTAGATGTAGGGCAGCAGCGTGTAACGCAGGCGGCTGTAGTACACCATGCTGTCGTAGTACGGCGTGCCTTCCGGCGCGATGTTCCAGATTTCGCGGAACGGGTACTGCCCATGCGAGCGGAACAACGGCACGAACGCACCGAACTGGAACCAGCGGGTGTTGAGTTCGCGCCACTCGGGCAGGTGCGCCGGATCCTCTTCGGAATACCGCTTCTCGGTGGAGAAGCCGCCGATGTCGAAGGTCCAGTTGGGCAGGCCGGACATGGCGGTATTCACGCCGGCCGAGACCTGCTCGAGCATGTCATCCCAGCGCGACACGATATCCCCGCTCCAGACCGCCACGGCGTTGCGCTGGGTGCCGGCATAGCCCTTGCGCGAGAGGATGAAGACACGCTTGCCATCGGCGGCGCGGTCCCCTTCATACACGCCCTGGGTGTGGGGCAGCGGATACGAATTGAAGAACTCGGTGGACGGGCCAAGCGCGGTCGGCGTGGTACGTGCCTTGCGCTCACCGATATCCAGGTTGGAGTGCACGTCCGGTTCGTCGGCGTCCATCCACCAGGCATCGAAGCCCTTGCTGTTCAACTTCTCGTTGATCTGGCGCCAGTAGATCTGCTGCGCCTTGGCCGCATACGGATCATAGAACGAGTTCTTGTAGCCCTTGCCGATCCAGTCCAGCTCGCCCACCTCGACGTTGCGCTGGTACATGAAGCCGGCCGCGTCCAGTTCCTTGTAGTTGGCCGTGGTCGGGTAGAACTTCGGCCACACCGAAATCATGACCTGCGCGTGCTGGTCATGGATGTGCCTGACCATGCCATCCGGATCGGGGAAGTGGGTGGGATCGAAGTCATGCGAGCCCCAGGCATCTTCGGGCCAGTACGACCAGTCCAGTACGATGTTGTCGATCGGCAGCTTGCGGCGGCGGTACTCGTCCAGTACGCCGAGGAGTTCATCCTGGCTCTTGTAACGCTCGCGGCTCTGCCAGAAGCCGTACGCCCACTTGGGCAGCATCACGGCCTTGCCGGTGAGTTCGCGGTAGCCGGCGATCACCTGATCGGCGTTGCCGCCGGCGACCACGTAGTAGTCGACCATCTGCCCGGCTTCGGACCACAGCGAGAGATCGGCCGCTTCGGCCTGCGGCAGCGGATCACGATGCAGCAGCGCGATGTAGCTGGGGTCGATCAGGTCCCACTCGACCTTGATCTGGTGGCGGGTGCCGGGCGTGAGTTCGAGCGCGAACTCGTGATGCCACGGGTTCCAGTTCTGGCGCCAGCGATCGATCACCAGCTTGCCGTCCACATACAGCTTGATGTATTCGCTGCCGTACAGGGAGAAGGTATGGCGACCGGCGGTCTTCGCCTCGATCGCGCCGTCCCAGACCACCTGCGAGCGCCCACCCTCAGCCGCGTTCCTGCCCTTGGCCGGGAACGCGGTGAGGTCCTTGATGTACTGGTAGTTCACCTCCGGCTCGCGGCGCTCGACGCGGGTTTTGCCATCGACGATGTAGCGGGCGGTCAAGGCACCGGCCTTGCCCTTGGCATCGAACACCTGAAGGGAAGACTGCAGCGGCTGCAGCCCACGCGGGTCGCCCAGCCGGGTGATCGCATTGTTGTCCCAGAGCAGACCGTAATTGCGGCTGGAGACGATGAACGGCACCGCCATGTCGATGTTGCCCTGGAGCAGCTCGACGTCGCGCCCCTTCTGGTTCATCCAGCCCTGCTGGTGCTGGCCGAACCCGTAGATCGCCTCATCGCTGGGTGACTCGAAGCGCTGGCGCACGCTGTAGTACGCCTTGCCTTCCACGCTGAGCGGGCTGAAGCTGCGGCCACCGGCGCGCTCGGCCAGCAGCGGCTTGCCTTCGGCATCGCGGAAGCTGACATGGCCATCGGCTTCGGAGATCTCCGCGCTGATGCCGGCGGCAACCAGGCGCACGTTGCCGCCGCCCTGCTCCACCGTGAAGCGCGGCTTCCCCTGCACGGGGACACGCATCAGGCTGGGAGTGCGCTTGAAGTCGCCATCCGGATCGGCGCTGACCCGCACGATGTTGTCGTCCACCAGTTCCAGCCGGACCTGGGCCGCGCCGGCCTGGGCCGGCACCACCACCACACCGTTGTCCAGCACGCGATGGCTCTGGGCCGTCGCCGGTGACGCCAGCAATGCCAGCAGCGGCACGCTCAGTACGCTCATGTAACGCATTCAGTGCTCCCTTCTCATTCGTTGCGCGGGTGCGGGCACCCCCGGTTCAATACGTCGCCAGCGTGACCTTGAGCAGCTGCGGCGCAGTGGTGAAGTTCAAGCCGTAATCGGTCTGGTCGCCGTTCCAGTTGCGCTGGAACTGCCACTGGCCATCCTTGTAGAACCCTTCCTCGACACGATCGAGCACCATGTTCGCGGTGGCCTCTCCGGCCGGGTGCAGGGTGACCCGCGCGTGCTGGGCGGTGATCAGGAATTCGTCCGGGCCAAGTTCGGCGATCAGCGCACTGCCGATCGGCTCGGGATTGCCCGGCGGCTGGCCCTGGAACCAGAACTGCGGCACGCCATAGGTGACGGTGGCGCGCCAGCGCGCATTGAGCGGCACGTCCTGCACGGCCTGGCCGGCTTCTTCGGCCACGCCATGCAGCTTGCCTTCGGCCGAGGCCTTGGCGAACTGGCGCATGCCCAGGCTGACCAGCTGGAAGCCCGTGGCGAACGGCGCCAATGTTGCCTCGTCCACCTTCTTCGCGCCCAGCGGATAGTTGCTGTAGTGGCTGAAATCGATGCCGAACGTGGACCAGCCGATGCCGTCATGGCCCAGCGTCGGGAACAGGTAGCGTGCATACGGTGGCGCGTTGCCGGTCTCGGCGACGAACAGCGCATTGTCCGGCCGCGCATAGCGCGCCAGCACCGTGGTGTACATGCGGTACTCGGGCATGTAGATGTCCGGGGCCAGGAAATCGATATGGGGCCCCGCGGCCTTCCACACATCGAGCACGTTGTCGGTCGGGCCGCCACTGGCGTACTGGCCCGGCTGGCCGGGGTTGAACGGCCCGCGCAATGCGCCGTTGACGTACATCGGCAACGGATACACCGCCTTGCCCGCTTCGGTGACCTGGTCGATGAAGCGCCCGATCGACCAGGCATGGAAGAACTCATCGGCATCGGCACCGAACACCTGTGCCCATGTGCCGGGTGACTTGCCGAGCTTGCGCAGCAGTTCGGCCGGCACCGGGCCGTCGAACAGTTGCTGCGCCATCGGCGAGAAATCGCGGACGCTGCCATAGGTGCCCGGCTCGTTCTCCGGCTGCACCATGATCACCGTGCGCTGTGGATCGGCCGCCTTGAGATGCTGCATGAAGGCAACGAAGGCCCTGCGATCCGCCTCCAGCGTGGCCGGGGCGTGCGGCGACAGCGAACCGATGCTGCGCCCGTCGCGGGTGATCACGCGGGGGAAGCGGGTGTTATCGGTCTTCACCCAGCGCGGCGCGTAGGCCGGGCCGTTGTTCTTCCAGGTGGCAAACCACAGCAGCACCAAGCGCACGTCGTGTTCACGCGCCTGCTGCAGCAGCGTATCGACGAAGGTGAAATCGAACTTTCCTTCCTCCGGCTCGATCTGCTCCCAGGCGATCGGCACCTGCACCGTGTTGGCCCCGATGATCTTCACCGCCGGCCACACCGCCTCCAGCGCCGCCCCGTAGTTGCTGGAGTTGTTGACCTGCGCGCCCAGCACCAGGAACGGCTCGCCATCCACCAGCAGCGCGTGCTTGCCATCCTTACTGGTGAACTGCGGGATGGGTACCTGCCTGGCATCGTCGGGCGTCCCCGGTTTGCCTGCCGCGGAAGGCTGTGCAGCCGTGGCGCCAGCGGCCGGTGTCGGCGTCGGTGCCTGCTCACAGGCCGCAAGCAGGCAGAGCAAGGCAGCCGGCAGCAGCAGGCGGCGCGGGAACAGCGGAAGCGGGTATGTGGTCGGAGACATGCACGGGGTCCTTGTGGTCACCAGGTATCGCTGCGGAACGGCGACGCCGGCAGCTGTTGCGAATTGATCAGGTTGGCGTCGGCGGGGTTCTCCCGCCAGGCATAGCGCACTGCCACCGGCGTGGCGACCGCCTCGCTGTGGACAATCACGCGATCACCATCGATTCGCGCCTGTGCAGGGTGGAACCGGCGGTCGGCACCGGCCACGGTGAAGCCCTGTACCTGCATTCCACCGCCGCGCACCGCCAGCGCACTGCCCATCGGATCGAAGGTGATGACGGCCTGGCCGCGATCGAAGCGAACGGCGCGCTGCACCGGGCCGCTGTACGTCAGCGTTTCGCCATACGCCGCGTGCCGGGCGGCCAGCGCCAGGCGTGCGCCGACATCGCGCTTGTTGCGCGGATGGATATCCGTCGCATTACCCAGGTCGATGCTCACCACCTGTGCGGTATGCGGCAGCGACAGCGCCGCCGACTGCGACTCGCGCAGCAACGCCCACGGGCTCTGCTCACCGTGATCGGCGCCCGCGCCGAAGCTGGCCAGCTGCACCCAGACGAACGGCAGCGCCGGTGCGTTCCAGTCCTGCCGCCACTGCTGGATCAAGGCCTTGAACTGATCCCGATAGGCCAGCGCTCCGGCATCGGTGGCATTGCTCTCGCCCTGGTACCAGATCACCCCCTTGATCGGGAATGGCGGCAACGGGTGGATCATGCGGTTGTACAGCAGCGTCGGGATCTGGTTCTTGTCATCGTCCAGGGCGACCGTCACCTTGCCGGGACGGAAACGCCAGCCTTGCAGCGGCACCTGGCTGCCATCGGCCAGGCGCACGAACAGTTCGGACGGCTCACCGTGGATGCCACCACCACCGCCCAGGTCCTCGACCCGCACCGCGACCACGTTACGGCCGGCCTGCAGTTGGCCGGCGGGCAGCGGATACACACGGGGTGTGTTCCAGGCCATCGTCGTCGCGCCGACCTGCACGCCATTGACGAAGGTGCGGTCCGAATCATCGATCCGCCCCACTCCAAGGGTGCCGGCCTGCGCAGCCTGCGCCGCGCTCAAGGTGAATTCGGCACGGTACCAGCCGATCCCGTCCATGCCGGCATAGCCGCCGGTTTCCCATAGCCCCGGGAGCGTGGCGGCTTCCCAGTCGCGATCGTCGAACCGGGCTGCGGCCCACTGCGGCTGCTCGTCAAAGGTGTGCCACTGCGCAAGGCGTTGGCGCACCTTGGCCAGGGTGCGTACATCCGTCTCGCGTTGCGCCTGCATGCGCGTGGCCAGCGCGCCTGCATCAATGTCCTGCAGCGCGGCAGGCATCCAGGCTTCGATGGTGCTGCCGCCCCAGGTGCTGTCGATGATGCCGATCGGTACCCCGGCGTGCTGCCGCAGGTCGCGCGCGAAGTAGTACGCGACCGCGGAGAAGCTCCCCGCGTTGGCGGGGGACGCCGGCAGCCAGCGGCCACCGGCCAGTGTTGTTTCCGGCTGCCCGGACCAGGATTTGGGAATCTTGAAATGACGCAGCTGCGCGTCGCTCGCAGCGGCGACGGCGGCCGCCGCGCCCTGCGTATCGTGCAGCGGCCATTCCATGTTGGACTGGCCGCTGGCCAGCCAGACATCGCCGAACAGGACATCGCGCACCTGCAGCGCGCGCCCGTCGCCCGTGATCTCCAGCTGGAACGGGCCACCGGCCGCGTGCTGCGGCAGCACGACCTTCCAGCTACCGTCCGTACCGACCGTGGTACTGGCACGTTCGCCGTCGATGCCGACCTGCAGGCGTGCGCCGGGCGTGGCCGTACCCCACACCGGCAGCGGCTGGTCACGCTGCAGCACCATGCCGTCGGCAAACAGCCGGGGCAAGACCGGCTCGGCCTGCACGGTCGCGGTGAACATCGACAGCGATACCGCCAGCGCACACGCTCGTTTCATTGTGGATCTCCATAGAGGATGCCGCGCCCACCGGTGGCGAAGTAGACGCGCCCATGCAGGCGCGGATCCCCGGTGACGCGTTGAATCTGACCGAACTGGTGCGCGGCGTCATCGATGCGCAGCCACCGGGCACCGCCGTCATCGGAACGGAAGAGCCCATGGACGCCCTCGACGGTGCCCGCAACGAACACGCTGGCAACGTCACGACCCGGGGCACCCTTGCCGACGCCGAGGCTGTGAACCGCCTCCACCCCCGCCACGCGCTGCAGATCACCAGCGCGCCAGCGCAGCAGCCCCTGCGGACCGGCACCGACATACACCAGCCCACCCTGCTGTGGATCGGCGCGCAGCTCGGCCGTCAGCACCGGGGCCGGCGCCAGGCGTACGCGGTCGGCGACGAACGAGGCGCCACCATCGTCGCTGCGCAGCAACGCGCCGCTGGCGGCGTCGTACCCATACCAGTACGCAGGCGAGCGGGTGTCCGCGACCACCACGGCAGTGTTGGGCAGGCCGCGCACGGCCTGCCAATGCCGGCCATGGTCATCGGTGTACCAATGGCTGCCGCGCAGCGTGTGCCACAGCACACGGCCGCCATCGCTGCCGATGCGGATGCGGCCCGCGCCCTCGCCGTCCGGCGGTTCGCTGACGAACGCCTGCCACGTACGCCCACCATCGTTCGACCAGGCCGCACGTACCTCGTCATGCAGGCGATGGCGCACGGTGCCGCTGCGCACCACGTGGGAAGGTGACTGCGCGGCAGCGTCGATGCTCTCGCTGTTGGTCAGGCGCGGACCGGCGTACTGCAATGGCGACACGGTCAGGTCATCGTGGCGGAAGCCATCGATGTCGCCCAGCGCGCTCAGCAGGTGTGCGCCCTGCCCCGGGCTGACCAGATCCAGCGGGACCGTTTCTTCCAACCCATCATTCTGGAACCACCACTGCACGGGCTGGCCGTGATCGGCCGCGCGGACATCGCGGCTCGCCCACAGCCCGTAGCCGGTGACGAACAGCACCCGGCGTGGATCGAACGGATCGATCTGCACGTCGGCGATCCAGTGCGGCGAGGCGTGTGCGGTCCATGGCGCGTTGCCGTGGTCGAACCTCGCGCCCGCGATGACCGGGGTCCAGCTGCGACCGCCATCGGTACTACGGAAGATATCGTCGTGCGGTCCGAAACGGTTGAAGGTGCTGGCCATCACCACGTCCGGGTTGCCGGCCTCCACCGCGACCGCGCCCCAGCCGAAGCCATCGCCCTGGGTGTCGCTGGACTGCGGCACCGGGCTGATGTCCTGCCACCGAGCCTGCTTGAGGTCGAAACACCACAGCGCCCCGTCGCCCATGCGGTCCGGGCCGGGCAGATCCGCATAGGCGATGTAGAGGCGGCCGTCGCTGCCCTGCGCCATGCGGGTGGGACGCAGACCGGTCGGTTGCCCGGGCAGCGGCTGCCAGGCGCGCCCACCATCCGTGGAACGGAAAATCGCCGGGCCCGTCGTCGTCGATACGCCCGCGTAGATCACTGGTGTAGGGTTGCCAGCGCGGCCACTGCGCGCATCGAACTGCACGAACACGATACCGATCTGCTGCGTGCCGTTCCAGGCCGGCGCGCTGGCCTGCGCGCTGCGCGCGATCGCCGGGAAGGTCGTCACTTCCTGCCAGTGCGCACCATGGTCGTCACTGCGCCACAGGCCATTGCTGCGTGAGCCGAGCAGAAGAATGCCGCCTTGATGGGGGTCCACGGCCAGTCGCTCACCATTGCCGCGCGAAAGCTCGTTGCCACCGAGTTTGAAGGGAAGATCAGTGCGCGCGAACGTGGCCCCCCGGTCGGACGAACGCAGGATCGCGCCATTGCCCACGCGGGGGTTGGTATAGGTGCCTGCGGCCAGATAGACACGCTGCGGGTCGCGCGGGTCCACGGCCAGGCTTTCGATACCGGTGAGATTGGCATCGTCACGACCGAGCCAGTCGGTCAACGCGCTCCAGCGGCCGGTGGCCTGATCCCAACGGTAGGCACCGCCGACATCGGTGCGCGCGTACAGCAGGTCCGGTTCGGCCGGATGGAAGACCAGCCCGGTCACGAAGCCACCACCACCGATGGCCACGTTGCGCCACTGGTAGGGCGCCGCGGTGGCGAGAACCGGAAACACGGCCAGCAGCAGCACCAGCCACCCTGCCCGGCAGTGACGCGGGCGGACCGATGCGCGCACGGTCCAGATCAGCCAATCGGCGGGGGTCATGCACGGGCCTCCCGGTGGAGCGGCATGCGGCCCGATGGCCACACGCCTGGAACAGAAGCTGCGGTCCTCCCTGCTTCGTGCTGGGGAGGTGCCACGAAGCAGGAAGGCCCGTAGACGGTCACGCGTTACAGGCTGGCGCGCAGGGTGATGCCGTAGCGACGATCGTTGATCACGAAGTCGCGGTAGCGCGTGGTGTAGCCCAGGTAGCTTTCGTTGCGGGTATCGAGCAGGTTCATGCCGTCCAGCGACACCGACCACACCTCGTTGATGTTGAACCGCAGCGAGGCGTCCAGCTGGCCAAAGCCCTTGTTGTAGACAGGCAGGTTGCCGGTGCCGTTGCCGGCCGTGGTGATCAGCCAGTCGCTGCGCCAGTTGTAGGCCACGCGCGCCTGGAAGCGCGGGACTTCATAGCTGAGGATGACGTTGTAGCTGTTCTTGGACAGCCCCTCCAGCGGCACCACCAACTGGCTGCCATTGGTATCGGTGGCATTCGGGCTGGGCGCCTTGGAGTCGACATAGGTGTAGTTGGTCTGCAGGCCGAAATGGCTCATCCAGCCCGGCAGGAAGTCGAAGAACTGGGTGTAGCCCACCTCCACGCCCTTGATCTTGCCGTCATCGCCATTCACCGGGCGGGTGATCTCCCAGTTCTCGCCGGCGTAGACCTCGTTGAACACCGCGTTGGCAATGAACCCATCGACCTTTTTGTAGAAGGCGGTGCCGTACATCATCGAGCCTTGCCCGAAGTACCACTCCAGCGAGGTATCGAACTGGGTGGCCTCCATCGGCTTGAGGTTGGGATTGCCGGCCGAACCGGTGCGCCGGGTCACGCCCCCCCCGGCATCGGCCGCGCTCAGGCTCAGGTTCGGGTTGAGCTTGTCGAAGCCCGGCCGCGAAATGCCCTTGGAGGCGGCAAAGCGCAGCTGCAGCTGGTCGGTGAACATCCAGCGCAGGTTGAGGCTGGGCAGCACATCGGTGTAGGACTGCTCGACATTGACCGGCAGCAGGCCACCGCCTTCGATGTCGGTGCCGGTACGCACGCCGTCGGAGGTCACCTCGGTCCGCACCACGCGCACGCCGATGTTGCCATCGAACGGGACGCCCCAGTCATCCGCACCGAAGCGAAGGACGCCGTACGCGGCGTAGGTCTTTTCGCGCTGGTTGTTGATGTTGTTCGGCGAGAATTCCAGCGGATCGGCACCGAACGCGGCCAGGGTCTGCTCGTAATTCTCCACCGCGGCATCGGAGGCACTCAGGGTCGGCCCGAAGGTGTAGCTTTTGCCGCGGAAGAAGTCGGTGATCGGGTTCGGCACCAGGCCCACGTTCGGGAAATCGGCGAACGGCGCGCCCAGCCACATGAAGCGCCAGACATTGCCCTGGTTCTCGGCCTTGCGATCGGTGTAGCGCACGCCGGCCTTGAAGCTGCGGGCGAAGCCATCCTCGAACGCCAGGTCCATGTCCGAGCGCCACGCGAACTCGGTGCCCTTGTTGTCGTCCTTGTTGTCCAGGTGGAACTTCCAGCCGACGTAGTTGGCCGGATCGGTGAGATACCCCTGGTTGCCGACTGCATCGGTCACCGCCAGGTACGGCAGGTCGCCACTGAGGTCGATCGTGTAGAACGGCGTGGCGTTCATGCCGGTGCCCACGATGTAGCGCGTCCCCTTGGTGGTGGCATCGACGTACTGGACATCGGTGCTCAGGGTCAGGCTCGGGCTCACCGTCCACTTCGCGCCCAGCGAGTAGTCGGTGGTGATCGACTTGCGCTGGGTCAGGCTGGTGTTGGAATCGGCCGGGGTATTCTGGAATACGCCACTGACCAGTTCGTTGCGGTCGTTGACCACGATATCGCGCGCGCCCTGCATGGCATCGCCGCCGCTGTAGGCGAAGAAGGAATAGTCCTGCCAGCGGAAATCGTAGTCCGAGCGCAACACCTGCGCCTGCACCTCGATGTCATCGCGCGGGCGCCACTGCAGCGCCACCGCGCCGGTGCGGCGCTTGCGCTCACCCACGGTGGTATTGACGCCGGCACCATGCGGGACGAATACCTCGGTCCCTTCGAAGCCGGGCAGGTCCGTCTGCGAATACCAGGGCTCCAGCGAGATCGTGTCCTGGCGGAACGGGCTGGTCTGCTGCGAGTAGTTCACCAGCAGGCCGACTTCGCCGATGCCGGTCTGCCAGCGGTCGCTGAACATGCCCGAGAACGCGGGCTTGCTGTCATCGGCCAGATCGTAATGGTTGTACTGCAGGCTGCCGGCGATTTTGCGGCCCTCGTAATCGAAGGGCAGCCGCGTACGCAGGTCGACGGTGCCACCAAGGCCACCTTCGATCATTTCCGCCGACGGATTCTTGTAGACGTTGACGCCACCGAGCAGCTCGGCCGACACATCCTCGAAGCTCAGGCCGCGACCGTCATTGGCGGTGAAGATGTCACGCCCGTTGAGCTCGGTGCGCACCTGGGTCAGGCCACGGATGGCGATCGTGCTGCCCTCGCCGTAGTTGCGGGTGATCTGGATACCGGAGATGCGCTGCAGTGCCTCGGCGACATTGTTGTCGGGCAGCTTGCCGATGTCCTCGGCCACGATCGAATCCACGATCTGCTCGGCATTCTGTTTGATCTGCTGGGCACGGGTCACGCTGCTGCGGGTGCCGGTCACCTGGACGGTGTCCAGCTGGGTCGCCGCGGTGGTGTCCTGGATATCACTCTGTTGCGCCATGGCCTGGCCGGCAACCAGCATCGAAACGCAGACCGCCAGCGCGCGGCGGCGCACAGCGGTGGGGGTGCGTGCAGGCACGGACGCGCCTGTCGCCCCACGGCAACAACGTACTGACATGATGTTTCCCTCCCAGGACACATGTGCTGACGGT
Organism: Stenotrophomonas sp. LM091; assembly: GCF_001806305.1. Taxonomy (NCBI): domain Bacteria; kingdom Pseudomonadati; phylum Pseudomonadota; class Gammaproteobacteria; order Lysobacterales; family Lysobacteraceae; genus Stenotrophomonas; species Stenotrophomonas sp. LM091. The sequence goes on along the minus strand of NZ_CP017483.1, from coordinate 3,763,952 downwards.
GGACAGCGCTGCGAAGGCGGCGCTGCCTGTAACAATCAGGTTTTAAGGTGACCCCGACACCGGTGGAACCGACCCGGGGATCATCGCGGCCACCCTCGTGAGGGGTGGTAGCTGGCGGGCAGCTTAGGCAGCGGGAGCCATTCCATGCCAATAAAATATTGGGCCGGATGTATTCCTTCGGAGAATACCATTCACGGTGCCTATACCAGCAGGGGCCCCGCCCGTGTCAGCCGCTCCCGCGGAGCCCCGGATACAGCCAGCGCGCGGTGGTACGCAGGGCCAACAGCATGCGTTCGGCGGCGGGCGGCAGCACGTGGCCGCGCCGGTAGATGATCCCGAACGATTCCATGCGGACGCCCACATCGATCGGCAGCACGGTCAGCAGCTTGGCCTGGATGTAGGGCGCCACCGATTCCACCGGCAGCGCGGCGAGCAGATCGCTGCCGCGCAGCAGGCTGGTCATCACCGGCAATGAACTGGTCTCGATGATGTTCTGCGGGATCGGCAGGCCCTGCTCCAGGAACAGCGCGTCCAGCCGCGCGCGCAGCACGCTGTCGGCCGGGGGCAGGATCCAGCCATGCCGGGCCAGATCGGCATGGTGCAGATCATCGCGGTTGGCCAGCGGATGGCCGGCACGGGCGATCACCGAATGCGGTTCATCGGCCAGCGCTTCGAAGGCCAGGTCCGCCGCACCCTCCGGCCCGAGGATCCGGCCGATCACCAGGTCCAGCTGGCCGTCCAGCAGACGGGCCACCAGGGGCCGGCTGTAGTCCATCTCGACCCGGATCAGGATGTCCGGGAACTCGCGCTTCACCTCGGCGATCGCCTGTGGCACCAGGTTGGTGCCCGGGTTGACCACGGTGCCGATCGACACCTGGCCCCGATGCCCGCTGCGCAGCGCGGCGATCTCCTCCGTGGCCCGCCCGATCTCGGACATTGCCGAGCGTGCGCGCCGGATCAGCACGTGGCCGTACCAGGTCGGCTCCACGCCGCGGGCATGGCGCTCGAACAGTTTCACCCCGAGCATGTCTTCCATCTCCGCCAGCAGCTTGGACGCGGCCGGCTGGGTCATGGCGGCGGCCTCGGCCGCGCGCAGGACCGAACCATGTTCATGCAGGTGCAGCAACAACATCAAATGCCGGGTCTTGAGCCGGGAGGCATTTGTCCAGGGGCCAGGCGCGGTCGTCATCACACATCCGTTCTGCGTTGATCGCCGCATTGAATCACGGTATTCGACGGGGGAATAGATATCCCGAAAAATTTCATTTGATAAGAATACCTTCGCACGCAACCCTGATCGTATGGTTGCGCCGCCGCCGGCTGCCAGCCCGCCAGCGCCCCCCGCGCCCGCCGATTCCTGGAGCCTGCTTTGTCCGTCCCCGCTTTGTCGTACCGTCTGCCGTTGGCTCCCCTGGACACACTGTTCGATGAGTAAACGACTGCAGGACAAGATCGCGCTGGTGACCGGCGCGGCCAGCGGCATCGGTGCGGCCACCGCCGCGCTGTTCGCCGAGCACGGCGCCCGGGTGATCGGACTGGATCTCAATCCACCGCATGCCGTGGATGCCCGGATCGACCACCGCCTGGCCGACATCACCGATGCCGCCGCCGTGGGTGCCCTGGTAGAGGCCATCCGCGCCGAGCACGGCCGCGTGGACGTACTGGTCAACAATGCCGGGGCCGATGTCTTCGCCGACCCGCTGCAGCTGGAAGACGCACAGTGGGAGCGCTGCCTGGACCTCAACCTCAAAGGTGCCTGGAACGTGTGCCGCGCAGTGCTGCCGGCGATGCTGGCGCAGCAGGCCGGTTCCATCGTCAACATCGCCTCGGTACATGGCCACCGCATCATCCCGCACGCCTTCCCCTACCCGGTCGCCAAGCATGGGCTGATCGGGCTGAGCAAAGCGCTGGGCATCGAGTATGCGGCGCAGGGCATCCGGGTGAACTCGATTTCGCCGGGGCTGATCCTGGTGCCGCGGATCGAAGCCTGGTTCGCCAACAGCGCCGACCCGGCCGCCACGCGCCACGCGCAGGAGCAGCTGCTGCCCTGCAAGCGCATCGGCGAGCCCGGCGAGGTGGCGCATACCGCGCTGTTCCTGGCCAGTGACGAAGCCCGCTTCATCAATGCCACCGACATCCTGATCGACGGTGGCCGTTCCCAGCTTTACCACGAGTAATCATGACCGCACCGACCTTCCATCTGCCGCTTGTCGCGATCCTGCGCGGCATCACCCCGAAGACACCCTCGCTCACGTCGGCGCACTGGTGGATGCCGGCTTCGATGCGATCGAAGTCCCGCTGAACTCGCCACGCTGGGAAGACAGCATCGCCGGCGCGCAGCGCGCGTTCGGTGCACAGGCCTGGATCGGGGGCGGCACCGTGCTGCGCGAACAGCAGGTGGACGCATTGGTGGAGATCGGCGCACGCTTCATCGTCACCCCCAACACGCGGCCGGCGCTGATCCGCCACGCGGTGGATCGCGGCCTGCAGGTGATGGCCGGGTTCGCCACCGCCAGCGAGGCATTCGATGCGATCGATGCCGGTGCGCAGATGCTCAAGCTGTTCCCTGCGGCCACCTATGGCCCGGGCCACGTGCGCGCCCTGCGCTCGGTATTGCCGCGCGAGCTGCCGTTGTACGTGGTCGGCGGCGTGACCCCGGACTCCCTCGCCAGCTACCTTGCCGCCGGTGCGGTCGGTGCCGGGATCGGGGGCGATCTCTATCAACCCGCCCAGCCGCTGCAGCGTACCCGCGAGCAGGCCCAGGCGTTCCTCCAGGCCTACCGGACTACGCACGGATGAAGATCACCCGACTGGTTACCTATCACGCCGCACCGCGTTGGCTGTTCCTGAAGATCGAGACCGACGAGGGCATCGTCGGCTGGGGCGAACCGGTGATCGAAGGCCGCGCACGCACGGTGGACGCCGCCGTGCATGAGCTGTCGGCGTATCTGATCGGCAAGGACCCGACCCGGATCAACGACCTGTGGCAGACGATGTACCGCGGCGGCTTCTACCGCGGCGGCGCGATCCTGATGAGCGCCATCGCCGGCATCGACCAGGCGCTGTGGGACATCAAGGGCAAGGCGCTCGGCGTGCCGGTCTACCAGTTGCTGGGGGCCTGGTGCGCGATCGGATGAAGACCTACCGCTGGGTGGGCGGCGACCGGCCGGCCGATCTGGTCGAGCAGGTACATCGGTACCGCGCGCTCGGCTTTGATACGTTCAAGTTCAACGGCACTGAAGAGATGCAGCTGCTGGACAGCCCCCGCCGCGTGGATGCCGCCATCGCCAAGGTCGCCGCGCTGCGCGATGCATTCGGCGACAGCATCGATTTCGGCGTGGATTTCCATGGCCGGGTGGGTGCACCGATGGCCCGGGTCCTGCTCAAGGAACTGGAGCCATACCGGCCACTGTTCGTTGAAGAGCCGGTCCTTCCGGAGCAGGCCGAGTACTACCCGCGCCTGGCCGCGGCCACCTCGATTCCACTGGCGGCCGGTGAGCGCATGTACTCGCGCTTCGAATTCAAGCAGGTCCTCGCCAACGGCGGTCTGTCGTTGCTGCAACCGGATCTCTCGCATGCCGGTGGCCTCACCGAGTGCCTGAAGATCGCGGCGATGGCCGAAGCCTACGATGTCGCGCTCGCGCCGCACTGCCCGCTGGGCCCGGTCGCGCTCGCGGCCTGCCTGCAGTTGGATTTCGTCTCGCACAACGCGGTGCTGCAGGAACAGAGCATCGGCATCCACTACAACCAGGGCGCCGATCTGCTTGATTACGTGTTGAACAAGGATGACTTCCACTGCGACCATGGCAGCATCGCCGCCCTGCCCAAACCCGGGCTGGGCGTGGAAATCGATGAGGAGCGCCTGCGCCATGCCCATGAAAACCCGCCTGACTGGCGCAACCCGATCTGGCGCCACAGCGACGGCTCCGTTGCCGAATGGTGAGTGGCGATGAGCGTTGAGCTGGCCCCGGCCACGTTGGTGGTGGACAGCCGCTGCACCCATGGCGAAGGCGTGCTCTGGTGCGAACAGCGGCAGAGCGTGTTGTGGATCGACATCGCCGAGCGCCGGCTGTGGGAGCACCACCCCGCGCGCGGCACCCACCGCTACTGGGTGCTGCCTGACCGCCCTGGCTGCATCGGCCTGTTCGACGACGGCACCTTGCTGGTGGCGTTGGTCAGCTCGCTGCACCGCGCAGATCTTGCCCGCGCCACCGACGACACCCTGCCCCTGCAGTGGCTTGCCGATGTGGAGCCCTACAAGCCCTATACCCGCAGCAATGATGGCCGCGCCGATCGTCACGGCAATTTCGTGTTCGGCACCATGAACGAGCACCCCGAGCGCGCTGCCGATGGCCGCTTCTACCAGTACTCCACCCGCCACGGCCTGCGCGAGCTGCCGCTGCCGGGCATCGTGATTTCCAACGCGATCAGCTTCAGCCTGGATGGCCGCACGATGTACTGGTGCGACTCGGTATCGCCGCGGATCATGGCCTGCGATTACGACCCCGAGCAGGCCAGCACCCGTAACGTGCGCGAATTCACCGCCCTGGCCGATACGGCGGCCGAACCGGATGGCTCGGCCGTCGATGCGGCCGGACGGGTCTGGAACGCGCAATGGCGCGCGCGCCAGGTCAGCTGCTATGCACCCGATGGCACCCTGTTGCAGGTCCAGCCGGTGCCGGTCAAACACCCCACCTGCGTGGCCTTCGGCGGCAATGACCTGCGTACCTTGTACGTGATCAGCTCGCGGCTGGACCACACGCCGGAGGAATTGGCCGCAAGCACGCATGCCGGCAGCCTGTTCAGCGCGCGCCAGGCGCAGCCCGGCCTGCCCGAGAGCCGGATCCGCGGATGATCGCCGTTGACTGGGGCAGCAGCAGCCTGCGCGGCTACCGGCTGGACCAGCACGGTGCCACCCTTGAGCAGCGCGCCAGTGCGCGCGGAATACTGCACTGCGATGGCAACTACGCCGACGTGCTGGCCGGGCTGGTCGATGGCTGGCCGGACAGCACGATCCTGCTCAGCGGGATGATCGGCAGCCGCAATGGCTGGATCGAGCAGGCCTACCTGCCCTGCCCGGCCGGACTGGCCGATCTCGCCGCAGCGCTGCAGTTGCACCACGATGCACGGCTGCCCGGCCGTGATCTCTGGTTCGTGCCTGGCGTGGCCGTCCAGGCCGCGGGCGGGACGCCGGATGTGATGCGTGGCGAAGAAACCCAATTATTCGGCCTGGACAGCCGCGCAGGCCATGCCCATGTCTGCCTGCCTGGTACGCACAGCAAGTGGGCAACGCTGCACGATGGGGCGATCACCGGTTTTGCGACCGCCATGACCGGCGAGGTGTTCGCGCTGCTGCGCCAGCACAGCCTGCTCGGCCGCCTGATGGACGACGGCGATGGTTTGGATGCCATCGCCTTCGCCCAAGGCGTGCAGCGCAGCGGCGATGCCGGTGGCCTGCTGCACCACCTGTTCGGCGTGCGTGCGTTGGGCCTGTTCGAGCGTCTCGCGCCTTCGGCCGCCCCCTCCTATCTCTCCGGTCTGTTGCTCGGCCATGAAATCCGCGACCTGGCCGCGCCCGGGGCCGAGGTGCACCTGGTGGGCAGTTCCACGCTGACCACGCGCTATGCCCACGCGCTGAAGGTGCTCCACAGGACCCCCGTCGATGCACCTGAAAGCCTTGCGGCGCGGGGCCTGTACCGTCTTGCACGGCAGCGCGGCCTGCTCGGCTGAGCGCACGGCCCCAGCATTCAGGCACAACCTGTTCTAGAATTGGTCGGCTTAACGCCGGATTTCCCCATGCCTTTCGTCGTCACTGAAAACTGCATCAAGTGCAAACACACCGATTGCGTGGAAGTGTGCCCCGTGGATTGCTTCCACGAAGGCCCCAACTTCCTGGTGATCGACCCGGATGAGTGCATCGACTGCACCCTGTGCGAACCGGAGTGCCCGGTCAACGCGATCTTCCCCGAAGACGACGTGCCCGCCGGGCAGGAAGTGTTCGTCGCCCTGAACGCCGAACTGGCCCAGGCCTGGCCGGTGCTCACCGTGCGCAAGGACCCGCCCGCCGACGCCGGCGAATGGGACGGCAAGCCGGACAAGCTGAAGCTGCTGGAACGCTGAGCCTTCCGGCGCTGGCGGCAACAAAAAGGGCGCCGAGGGCGCCCTTTTCGTTTCTCTGACCCGCAGCTTCGGTCGTGCCGGCCGCTGGCGCTTTTACGGAGCCAGCTTCGCCTTCAGCTCACCCAGCAGCTTGGTCGGCGCGGCGGCGGTCGCCGGCAGGCCACGCGGATCCACGGCCGACACATAGGCGCCGGCATCGACGGCCACCACGCGGACCAGGAAGTCGCTGCCTTCGAAGGCCACGTCATAGGAACCCAGCAGCTGTGCCTTGCTGGCGATCTTCACGCCTTCAACGGACTCCAGCGCGGTGCCGACCTTGGCGAACACCTCTTCCTTGGTGCCCGGCACGGTGAACCCGGCATTGTTGGCCGGTGCCTGGGTCGAGGACGGCGCCGGACGCGCAGACTGCGAGGCCAGCGTGGAGCTGGTGGCGGCGGTGGCAGCGGCCTGGCCGGCCGGGACGTTCAGATCCGGCGGCACTTCCAGCGGACGCACTTCCGGGGCCAGGGCGTAGTCGCCCTTGGCACCGCGCTTGAAGCAACCGGTGGTGCCGACGAGGGTGGCGGTAGCCAGGATCGCGAAGGACAGCACGCGGATGGCGGAAACGGATTGACGCATGGGAATCTCCTGGGTGACCACTGTGGTCAGTGGTTGGATAGTGCTTCCAGCGCACCGATATCGGTGGCCAGGTGTTCGGCAGCGGCGTGATGGGCCGCGGACAGGGGCAGCAGCGGCAGGCGCAGGCCGTCACCAATGCCGATCCGGCGCAGCAGGTCCTTCACCGGGATCGGGTTGGACTCCACGCCGCAGAATTCATGGAAGGGCTCCAGACGGGCATCCCACGACTCGGTCGCCTCGCGCTCACCGGCCGCTGCCAGGTCGCACATCCGCCGGTAGGCACCCGGCAAGGCGTTGGAACCGACCGAGATCAGGCCGTCCACGCCGGACAGGATCGAGCGCGCGGCCGTGCCGTCGTCACCACTGAGGATGGCGAAATCCGGCGAACGCAGGGCCAGCAGGGCATGCACGCGGCCGATATCGCCCACCGCTTCCTTGATGCCGACGATGTTCGGGTGGCTGGCCAGCTCGGCTACGGTCGCGGGCAGCATGTCGCAGCCGGTGCGGCCGGGCACGTTGTACAGGATGACCGGCAGGCCGCCCTGGTCGGCCACCGCGCGGTAATGCGCGATCAGGCCTTCCTGGGTGGGGCGCACGTACGGCGGGGTCACCACCAGCGCGTGCGTGGCGCCATTGGCGGCCGCCCGGCGGGTCTGCTCGATCGTTTTGGCCGTCCCGGACAGGCCGGTGCCGGCCAATACCGGGATGCGCCCGGCGACGGTTTTGACCGCACTGCGCAGCAACTGGTCGTATTCGTCGTCGGACAGGGCCGCGGCTTCACCGGTCGAACCGGCCACCACCACCCCGTGAACACCACCCTCCAGTTGCAGATGCAGCAGGCGCTGCCAACCGTCGGGATCCAATGCGCCGTTCGCCTGGAAGGGCGTCGCCAGCGCGGTGATGAGACCGGAAAGGGACAAGGACATCGTGCTCGGAAGAAAGGGGGCACCGTGCCTGCGTAAACGCCGGCCAGATGTACGTTGCATGTTACTTGCGGGTCGAAAGCGCGGGCAAGTATGCTGGACTCCGGCGAACGTGCCGTCGTCCGGCCGTTCAGACTCACCTTGCATCACCCGGAACCATCTTGACCGACACCACGCCGCGGCCTGCGCCGACCGAAAACCACCTCCTGATCAACGCCTATACGACGCATCCGGAGTCCCCCCTGCTGCCTGTGACCCGGCGTATCGCCGACAGTGGCTGCAATCTGGTCGATGCCCGCCTGGCCACGGTCGGCCGCGACGTCTCCGTCACCGCCCTGGCCACCGGCTCGTGGGACTCGGTGGCCAAGCTGGAGGCGATGCTGACCCGGCTGGAGCGTGAGGAAGGCCTGAAGCTGGTCTGGTACCGCACCGGTGCCAAGCAGGCCCAGTCCAACCTGCTGCCCTACATCGTGGAAGTGATCGCCGCCGACAAGCCGGGGATCCTGTTCCAGCTGGCCGATTTCTTCGACCGCCAGGGCATCACCATCGAAAACCTGCAGAGCACGCGTTACCGCGCGATGCAGACCGGTGCGGAAATGTTCTCCGCGCAGGTCACGATCGGTGTGCCGGCCAACATGCACATCGCCGCGCTGCGCGATGATTTCCTCGAGTTCTGCGATCACCTCAACCTCGATGCGATCATGGACCCGATGAAGTTCTGATGTTTCGCGCGCTCGTCACGGGCGCGCGGGGTTTCATGCAGTTGTAGTAGATCCACCCCAGGATCCGGAAAGGAACCCATGAACGACGGCGACACCCTGGACAGCACCACCCTCGCACTGCCGCTGGCCTTGTCCGGCGGCGAGACCACCACCCTCGGCGATCTGGCCGGCCAGTGGCTGGTACTGTACTTCTACCCCAAGGACAGCACCCCGGGCTGCACCACCGAGGGCATCGATTTCAACGCACTGCTCCCGCAGTTCACCCAGGCCGGCGCCCGCGTGTTCGGCGTTTCCCGCGATTCGGTCAAATCCCACGACAACTTCTGCGCCAAGCAGGGCTTCGCCTTCCCGCTCATCAGCGATGGCGATGAGGCACTGTGCACCGCGTTCGACGTGATCAAGCTGAAGAACATGTACGGCAAGCAGGTGCGCGGCATCGAGCGCAGCACCTTCCTCATTTCGCCGGACAGTCGTATCGTGCAGGCGTGGCGCAAGGTCAAAGTGGCCGGCCACGCAGACACCGTCCTTGAAGCCCTGAAGGCCGCGAAAACCCAGTGACCACCCCGGCACCCCCAATGGCCATCACCCTGCCCCGCAGGTCGTGATGGCTTGTCCCTGTTCTGCCACCAGGAATTGACGATGACCCGAGGCAAGCGCATCTACGTACTGGATACCAACGTGCTCATGCACGATCCGACCGCGCTGTTCAAGTTCGAGGAGCATGATGTCTACCTGCCGATGCAGGTGATCGAAGAGCTGGACAACGGCAAGAAGGGCACCACCGAGGCCAGCCGCAACGCGCGCCAGGTCAGCCGTTTCCTCAATGAACTGGTGCAGGCTTCGGGCCTGGAGAACCTGGCCGACGGCATTCCACTGCAGCGCCCGAACGGGCTGCAGCTGCGCGGCAAGCAGAGCGTGGGCCTGCTGCGCTTCCAGACCAGCCACTTCGACGCCGGCAAGAGCTTCGGCGCGGTCATTCCCGATAACGCCATCCTCGGCGCGATCCTCGCCCTGAAGGAGCAGGTCCCGGAGATTCCGGTGGTGTTCGTTTCCAAGGACATCAACCTGCGGATCAAGGCGGCCATTGCCGGCATCGTCTCCGAAGACTACGAAAACGACCGCGCGCTCGACGATTTCAGCCTGCTCTACACCGGTGCCACCGAGCTGCCGGAAGACTTCTGGAAGAAGCACACCGACAACCTGCGCAGCTGGAGCGACAAGGGTCGCACCAGTTACGAAATCATCGCCAGCGAAGACGAGAACTGGCATCCCAACCAATACGCCTACCTGCCCGGCGATGATGAAGTCGAACTGCGCGTGGCCAAGGTGGACGGTGAGAAGATCACGCTGTCGCTGGTCAACGATTTCCGCCATGGCAGCCACGCGGTCTGGGGCATCAGCGCGCGCAACCGCGAGCAGAACTTCGCGCTCAACGCGCTGATGGACCCGGAGATCGATTTCGTCACCCTGCTCGGCACCGCCGGTACCGGCAAGACGCTGCTCGCGCTGGCCGCCGGCCTGGCCCAGACCATGGACCAGCAGCGCTACCGCGAGATCATCATGACCCGCGCCACGGTCAGCGTTGGCGAGGACATCGGCTTCCTGCCCGGTACCGAGGAAGAAAAGATGACGCCGTGGATGGGCGCGCTGACCGACAACCTGGAAGTGCTCACCCACACCCCGGAAGGCGGCGCGTGGGGCCGTGCGGCGACCAACGACCTGATCGCCAGCCGGATCAAGATCCGCTCGCTGAACTTCATGCGCGGGCGCACCTTCCTGTCGCGCTACCTGATCCTGGACGAAGCGCAGAATCTCACCCCCAAGCAGATGAAGACCCTGATCACCCGTGCCGGCCCCGGCACCAAGATCGTCTGCCTGGGCAACGTCGAACAGATCGACACCCCGTACCTGACCGAAACCACCTCGGGCCTGACCTACGCGGTGGACCGCTTCAAGAACTGGCCGCACAGCGCCCACGTCACGCTGCGCCGTGGCGAGCGTTCGCGCCTGGCCGATTACGCCTCGGAGGTGTTGTGAGCCGTTCCCTGTCCCGTGCCGTCCTGCCGCTGGCGCTTGCCGCGCTGGCGGCCGCCTGCACGCCTGCCAACGTCCGTCCGGGCGCCAGCGTGCCCACCGCAGTCAAGACCGGCCAGTCCTGGGTGGTCACCCGCCCGGTGATCGCCGCCCAGGTGCTGGACACCTGCTCACGTTCCAGCCCCGGCCGCGAGGCCGGGGCGGTCACCGGCTACTGGGCGCCCAGCCGCCAGCAGGTGGAGCAGCTGGAAGCGCAGCTGCCCGGCCTCGACGCCCAGGTGCCCCATGCGGCCGATTTCGACCGGCAGTACGTCGGCATCGAGATGGGCGGCAAGCAGCTGATCTACCTCAACGCCTTCCATCTGCCCGACGGCACCGACATCGACCCGGCGCGCGACGCCATCCGGGTCTGTGACGGCGGGGCGCAGTTCTGGGGCGCGGTGTTCGATCCGGCCACCGGCACCTTCTCCGATGTGCAGTTCAACGGCCCGCCGAAGGGCCGTTGAGCATGGCGCTGACCGTGCCGCGATGAGCCGCCCGCACGCCGGATGAGCATCCGGCTTCCGACCTGGGTCTGGATCGGTGCGATCGCGCTGTCCTGCGTGGCCGGCATGGTCAATGTGGTCGGCTTCCTGGGATTCGAACACCAGGCGGTAAGCCACATGACCGGCACCACCAGCCAGCTTGGCATGGCGCTGGCACAACGCGACTGGCGCGTGGTCGGACATCTGTGGGGCCTGCTGATCGCGTTCTGCCTGGGCGCGATGCTCAGCGGCATGATCGTGCAGGACAGCACCCTGCAGCTGGGCCGCCGCTATGGGGTGGTGCTCACGCTGGAATCGCTGTTGCTGCTGGCCGCCATCCCGCTGTTCAAACAGCACCAGATCTGGGGCGCACTGGCCGCGGCGATGGCCTGCGGGTTGCAGAACGCCATGGCCACCACCTTCAGCGGTGCGGTGGTGCGCACCACCCACCTCAGCGGCATGTTCACCGACCTGGGCATCGGCCTGGGCCACCTGCTGCGCGGGCTGCCATTGCCGATCCGGCGGCTGACCCTGAGCGGCCTGATCGTCAGCGGTTTCCTGGCTGGCGGCGTGATCGGCGCCGGGTTGTTCCTGCGCTTCGGTTACGACGCGCTGCTGGCGCCTGCCCTGCTGACCGGCGGCACCGGGCTGGGCTACGTGCTGTACCGGCAGTGGGCGCTGCTGCGGGCGCGCTGACGGCGCGGCAGCAATACGGCGGCAAACATTGCACAATCCAGGCATGACGCCTTCCAGCCCCGTTTCCGCCCTGACCATCGCCGGCTCCGATTCCGGCGGTGGCGCAGGCATCCAGGCCGACCTGAAGGCCTTCGCCGCCCATCGCGTACATGGCCTTTCGGCGATTGCCGCGCTGACCGCACAGAACACCCGCGGCGTCACCGCCGTGCACGTGCCGCCACTGGAGTTCCTGCAGGCGCAGATCGACGCCTGCTTCGCCGATTTCGATATCCATGCGGTGAAGCTGGGCATGCTCGCCAATGCCGAGGTGATCGGCCTGGTGGCCGACGCGCTGGAAAAGCACCGCCCGCCGCATGTCGTGCTGGATCCGGTGATGGTCGCCACCAGCGGTGCCAAACTGCTTGAAGACGCCGCCCTGGAGGCCATGCGCACGCGCCTGGTTCCACTGGCCACGCTGCTCACGCCCAACACGCCGGAAGCCGAGCTGCTGCTCGGCCGCCGCATTGTCACCGCCGAAGACGCCGAAGATGCCGCCGACGCGCTGCTCGAGCTGGGTGCCGGCGCGGTACTGCTCAAGGGCGGCCATCTGGATGAAGGCAGCCGCGTGATCGATCGCTACTTCGACGGCGTCACCCGCGACGAGTTCATCCACGCCCGGTTGCCGGTGGATGCGCACGGCACCGGCTGCACGTTGGCCTCGGCGATCGCCGCGCAGCTGTGCCAGGGGTTGTCGTTGCCGAACGCCTGCGAAGCGGCCATCGACTACGTCGCGCGTGGCCTGCAGAGCGGTTACTACCCGGGCCGCAGCGAGGTGCTGGTGATCGACCACTTCGGCGCGGCACGCCCGGCATGATCGACGCCTCTCCCCTGCCCGTGCAGACCGGCGATGGCCATCGCTTCGAACTGCTGGCACGCGTGCCCACGCAGCCACGCGCACGCCTGCTGTGGCTGCCGGCGCTGGGCGTGGCCGCGCGCCACTACCTGCCCTACGCCGAGGCGCTCGCGGCGCGTGGCATCGCGGTGTACCTGCATGAGTGGCGCGGCAACGGCAGCAGCCGCCTGCGGCCGTCGCGCACGCAGGATTGGGGGTATCGCGAGATCCTCGAACACGACCTGCCGGCCAGCCTGGCCCAGATGCCCGAAGACGCGGTAACGCCCCTGATCATCGGCGGCCACAGCCTCGGCGGTCAGCTGGCCTGCTGCTTCGCCGGGTTGCACCCGCAGCGCTTCGCACGGGTGTGGCTGGTCGCCAGCGGCACGCCGTACTGGCGCACCTTCCCCGCCCCGCGTGGCTGGGCGCTGCCGCTGGTGTACCGCTTCCTGCCCTGGCTGGCCCAGCGCCAAGGGGTCCTGCACGGCAAGAAGCTCGGCTTCGGCGGCACGGAAGCGCGCGGCCTGATCCGCGACTGGTCACGCGTGGGCCTCAACAACCACTATGCGGCGGTGTGCATGGCGACCGATCTGGAGGCCGGCATGCGCACCCTGCAGGGACAGGCCACTGCCGTGGTGATGGATCACGACTGGCTGGCACCGCCTTCCTCGATGCAGGCCCTGCTGGCCAAGATGCCCGGCATGCGTGCGCAGCTCAGCGTGTTGAGTGCGCAGGCGCTGGGCACGCGTGCCGATCACTTCGCCTGGATGAAAACGCCGGAAGCCGTCGTGGAGCGCCTTTTTCATTCATTTGAATGAAGACCTTCACAAAAACCGTTGACGAATGCGACGCCGATCCGCATAATTCCGCTCCTGTTGACGCGCCCGTAGCTCAGTTGGATAGAGTACCTGGCTACGAACCAGGCGGTCGGGAGTTCGAATCTCTCCGGGCGCACCATCAACAGGGTATCGATTTCGCCGTCGGTATCAGTAATGAAAATTCGATGTAAATGCGCCCGTAGCTCAGTTGGATAGAGTACCTGGCTACGAACCAGGCGGTCGGGAGTTCGAATCTCTCCGGGCGCACCATTACATCGAATGGCAGGCTTGCCTGCCTTCCCGTCGAACGTGGCAACACGCGCGGCAGGACACACAACCAGACAATGCAAATGTGCCCGTAGCTCAGTTGGATAGAGTACCTGGCTACGAACCAGGCGGTCGGGAGTTCGAATCTCTCCGGGCGCACCATTGCATCGACGAAAACAGCAGCCATCGGTTGCTGTTTTTTTTTGCGTTGTCCCCAGCTATCACCCCTGCGGCGGGGCGTGCGCCTGTGCCGCCTGCATCGCCATCAGGTCGGCTTCACCCGGCAGCTCCGGCGCGGGGCACGCCCCACCGGCGTGGTCATCATGCGCCAGCCAGTCATCCACCACACTGCCCAGCAGATCCACGCGCAGCGGCAGCGTGATGTGGTCTTCGCCACGCAGCTCGATGTAATGCACGCGCGGGCTGGCGGCCGCCAGGCGGCGCCCCTGCCCGACCGGTACATGCTGATCGTCCTGGCCATGCAGCAGCAGCACGCAGGCGCGGCTGTCGGCCAGCGCGCGGGTGACATCGACGCGGTCCAGATCCAGGTCCAGCCGCTGGCTGGCGGCGGCGATCACCTGGTCGATATCCTGACCGCCATAGCGCCAACGTCCGTAGGCGGCCATCGCCTGCGCTTTCCATGCCGTCGGCTGCAGTGACATCAGGTGCGGGATCATGCTGCGGATGGCATCGCCGGCATTGGCGAAAGACTCCATCGCCACCACGCCGGTGACCTGGTCGCCGAGCTTGTCGGCGGTGAACAGCGCAGTGGCAGCGCCATAGGACACCCCGAACAGGTACAACGGCCCGACCACTTCGCCACGCGCCTTCAGCGCCGCGATGACATCGACCACGTCATCCGATTCGAAGGTGCCGTAGCCCGACGGTCCCGCACCCGAATGGCCGTGGTTGCGCAGGTCGATGGTGACCACGCGGTAGCCGGACTGCGCCAGCTGCAGCGACCACGGCAGCATCGCATCACCGTTCATCATCCAGCCGTGCAGCAGCACCACCGTGCCGCGCGGTGCCTGCGCCCGGAACGGGTGCGGCAGGTCCAGCGCCATGCCGGTGCGCAGCGGCTCGCCGTTGTCGTGCTGCTGGGCCAGGTACTGGTAATGCAACCCGTACTGACCAGGGTCGAACGCACGCCAGAAGATCGGCACGCCCGCGCGCCCGGTCACCCGGCCATGCCGGTTGGGCACGCTCTCCACCGCTTCGGCGATGCGCGGCATGTCCAGCAGCGTGGATACGCCGCCGGGCGCGATCAGGCGATCACTCAACGAGGTCGAGGCAGCGGTGGAGGTCAAGGAAGAGCAGGCAGCCAGCCACAGGCCAGCCCCGGCCAGCAGCAACAGCAGCAAGCGCTTCATGGGCGGAATCGGAAAAACCAGACGAGTCGCGCAGGGTACCGATCACGCCGGCGCCGCTCTATCGCATCCAGATGACCATCCGATGACAGCCAAGCGAACATTCAGCTTGAACGGGACGGGCAGCGGCATCGGCGCAGGCCCCTGCCCGGCCTGCGATCAGCCCAGCCAGCCTTCCATGGTGGGCCACCAGCCCGCCAGCACCTCCGGGCGCTGCATCCGCTCCCGCCACCAGCGTAATGCGGCCCCCTCCTCGCCGGTGCGCCAGGCCAGCCAGAACGTCTCGTCCGGTTTGGGTTCCTCGACCTGTTTGATCACCAGCCGGCCGTCCCGCACCGCCTGCTGCACATACGGCTCGGGCAGGAAACCGAAACCGAGCCCGGCGCACTGCAGGCGGAACTTGCTGACCATGTCCGGCACGGTGACCGTTTCCTGCCCCATCAGCAGGCCCACCGTACGCGGCAGCAGCCGCCGTGCCGAATCGGCCACGGCGATCGCGCAGTGGGTGGCCAGCTGCTCACGGCCCAACGGTTCGGGCGCGGCCGCCAATGGATGTGAGGGCGAGACGGCGAACACGAAGCGCACCACGCCCATCGGCTCGACTACATAGCCGCCGCCACTGGGCCCCTCACCCGCCGCGCCGACCAGCAGGTCCGCGCGCCGGTCCAGCAATGCCTCCCACGTGCCCGAGAGCGATTCAGTGATCAGCCGCATCCGGGTCTGTTCGGCCACCGCATTGAAGGCTCGTACGTCCTCGGCCAGCAGCGCCGGTACGAACATCGAATCGACCGCCACGGTCAGCTCGGCTTCCCAGCCGGAGGCGACGCGCCGCACCCGCATCTCCAGCTCGCGGGCGGCCCGCAGCAGATGGCGCCCCTCTTCCAGCAGCGCCTCCCCGGCCGGGGTCAGGTGCGCGCGCGGCCCAACCCGGTCGAACAGCTGCACGCCCAGGTCTTCTTCCAGTTTGGCGACCGTGTAGGAGATGGTCGAGGGCACCTTGTGCAGGGCCTTGCCGGCCGCGGCGAACGAGCCACGGCGGTCGATGGCATCCAGGATCTGCAGGGCGTCGAGGCTGAGCTTGAGCATTCGAAATTTTCGATGATGGCTTGCGAAACTATCCGTTTTTCAAGCGGCCGGAGCAAGCGGATACTGGCCGCAACAGGAAAGGGAACGGCAGCGACCACCCCGGACCGCCATCGAAACCATCGAACACCCAGGAGATTCCCATGCTGCAGATCCGCAAGAGCAACACCCGTGGCAAGGCCGACCATGGCTGGCTGAACTCCATGCACACCTTCTCCTTCGCCAACTACTACGACCCGCGCTACGTCAGCTTCGGGCCGCTGCGGGTGATCAACGAAGACCGCGTGCAGGGCGGCCAGGGTTTCGGCACCCACAGCCACAGCAACATGGAGATCGTCTCCTACGTGCTCGGCGGCGCGCTGGAGCACAAGGACTCGATGGGTACCGGTTCGGTGCTGCGCTACGGCGATGTGCAGCGCATGAGCGCCGGCAGCGGCGTCAGCCACAGCGAGTTCAACCACTCGGCCGACGAGGCGGTGCACTTCCTGCAGATCTGGCTGTTCCCCGATCAGGAGAACATCACCCCGAGCTACCAGGAGACCCACTTCGCGCCGGAGACCAAGCGCGGCCAGCTGCGCCTGATCGCTTCGCGCGATGGCCGTGACGGCTCGCTGTTGATCCACCAGGACGCGAACCTCTACGCCACGATCCTGGACGGTGACGACCGCGTCCACCTGCCGCTGGCCCCGGGCCGCGGCGCCTATGTACAGGTGGCCCGCGGGCAGCTGCAGGTCAACGGCATCACCCTGGAAACCGGCGATGCGCTGCAGGTCAGCGACGAGGCGCAGCTGACGCTGGAGAACGCCAATGATGCGGAAGTCATCGTGTTCGACGTCGCGCTGTAATCACCAGGCGCGGAAAACGCAGACACCCCGGTTGCCCGGGGTGTCGTTCGTTGCGCGGATCAGTCGTTGCGTGGATCAGAATCTGTAGTTCAGCGTCAGCCGGACGTTGCGCGGCTCACCCCAGGTGTAGGTGCTGTACCAGCTGAAGATCGTGTAGTAGTGCTTGTCCAGCAGGTTGTTGACGTTGAGCGTCGCCGAGAGCTGGTCATTGAACTGGTAACGCGCCATGGCATCGAGCAGCCAATAGGGCTCGGTGCGATGGACCTGGCTTCCGCCGGTGGCCGGGTTGGTGATGGTGCCGAAGGTGCTGCCCTGCCAGCGCGCGCCACCGCCGAGGCTCCAGCCATCGGCCGCACCGGTGAGCCGGTAGCTGGTGTGCACGCTGAACTGGTCTTCCGGCTCCAGCGTGGAGACCTTGGTGGACTGCTGGCGCGCGATCTTGTGCGCGTAGCCGCCCTGGACCTGCCAGCCCGGCGCCAGCTGACCGGACACCTCCAGCTCGTAGCCCTTGGTGCGCACCCCCATCAGGCCTTCATAGGCGATCCCGCCACTCGGCGTCCTGCCGCCGGTCGGCTGCGCGTAGTTGTCCTGTTCCAGCTGGAACACCGCCGCACTGGCGTTGAGTCGGCCGTCGTAGAACTCCGCTTTCAGGCCGGCCTCGTAGCTGCGCCCTTCCAGCGGATCCAGCACCCGGCCCTGCTCGTCCTGGTTGCCCTGCGGTTTGAAGATGGTGCTGTAGCTGGCGAACACCGAGACGTTGCGATTGAGGTCGTACACCAGGCCGGCATACGGCACGACCACGCCGCTCTCGTCGGTATCCGGAGACTTGTAGTTGGCGATACGGCTGCCGAGGATCAGCTTGAGCGGATCGGCCAGGTCGAAACGGCCCACCACGTAGGCACCGCTTTCGCGGGTGACCTGGTTGTCACCGTAGCCCCACTGCCAATCCGGCTCGGGCACATCGCCGGCCCAGGCGTAGTAGTCGGCAACGCTGCTGACATAGCCCGGCTGCGGCGAGTAGCCGTTGTTGACCCAGCGCTTGCGCGACACGCTGCCACCGACCACCAGCTCATGCTGCCGGCCGAACCACTCGAACTTGCCGCTGACGTACAGATCGGCCGCGTTGCTGGTGGTCTTGCCGATGTACTGGCCCAGCCACATGCTCACGCCCTCACCGGTGACCGGATCGGGATTGCCACCGGCCGCCGCGCCCAGCGAGGCGTCATACCCGTTGACCTGGTGATTGAGCTGCAACTTGGCGACCCAGTCATTGGCGAAGGTGTGCTCCAGCGTGGCGAAGCCGGTACGGGCGTACTGGCCCCAGCGGCTCCAGCGTGCGCCGTTGTTGAACGAGCGCGGCATCCTGTTGAAGTTGCCCTCGCTGTCCAGCAGCGGAATGCCACCCCAGCTGGACCCTTCCGGATCGCTGTCCTGGTAATCGGCACCGACAGTCAGCAGGGTGCTCTCGCCGATGTCGGCCTCGAGAATGCCGTAGAAGACTTCATTGCTGCGCTGGTAGTGGTCGGCATTGGAATGCTTGTCCTGGTAGGCGCCCACGACGCGGCCGCGCACGCGGCCACTTTCAGTGAGCGGCCCGCCGACATCGACCTCGGCGCGATAGCTGTCCCACGAGCCCACGCCCAGCGTTGCGCTGCCAGCCAGTTCGCGGGTTGGCTTCTTGCGCACCAGGTTGATGGTCGCGCCCGGATCGCCCATGCCGGTCAGCAGGCCAGTGGCGCCCTTGAGCACTTCGACGCGGTCATAGATGGCCATGTCGCTGAGCGTGTTGCCGGCCGAGTAGGCCGAGTCGCGCGCCATCGGGATGCCGTCGTACTGGAAGTTCTGTACCGCAAAGCCCCGCGCGTAATACTCGGTGCGCTCGCTGTCGTAGGTAACGATGCTCACGCCGGGCGTGACCTTCATGACGTCATCGATGCCGTTGAGGCCGAAGTCGTTCATTTCCTGCCGGGTGATCACGCTGATCGACTGCGGCGTCTGGCGCGGACTGAGCACCAGGCGAGTCGCAGTGGCGATCGTGCCGGGCGTGTACGAATCACTGCCCTCGGTCACGGTGCCGAGCTGGTTGGCGGTGACCTGCACGGTCTGCAGGGTCTGTGCGCCGTCCTTGGCAGGTGCCTCGCCCGCCGGCGCCTCGTCGGCCTGCACGGCAGACGCGGACAGGGCCAGGCCCAGCACGCAGCCCATCGCCTGCATCAGCGGGGAGATCGAGGGAACAGCACGACGGCGACCCGAATGGATCGGGGCAACACGGAACGGAACGACGGACACGGCAATGCCTCCAGGCAGGACGGGATTCCTCTGGCGGCGGCTGGAGGGAACGAATGGGCGGCATGATGCCGCATCCGGGCCTATAGCGAAAGGCTATCGCAGCAAGCGAGCGGGTGGAGAGCCCCGCAGACAGGCGACGCTCCGGCTGCAGCCGGGGCGCCACAGGTCATTGGCCGGTAGCAATCACGTCAGGTGATCCGCCGGTCCACCCACCGGATCAACCACGCGGCACCGGCGCATCCGAGGCAATCAGCTTTTCCTGCTTGAGCTCTGCCCAGAAGGCGCCCGGCACCGCCACGGACATGGAAGCGACGTTGGCCAGCACCTGTTCGGGCGTGCGCGCGCCCGGAATGACCGCCGATACCACCTCGGGTGCATCGGCGAACTGCAGCGCCGCCGTGCGCAGGTCCACACCATGGCGATCGCAGATAGCCTGCACCCTGGCACGCTTTTCCGGCGCCCAGGACGGCACCTTGCCGTCATAGAGATACCGGTCCCGCCCGGCCAGGTAGCCCGCCAACAGCGGCGACCCGACTACGACCGACGCGCCATGCGCGGCGATCTTCGGGAAGGTGTCATGCAAGGCCTGCTCGTGATCCAGCAGCGAGTACTGGCAGGCCAGCAGGAAGATATCCGGGTCGGCCTCGGCCACCGCACGCAGCGCCGGCTCGGGGCGATTGACGCCGAACCCCCAGGCTTTGATAAGCCCCTCCTCGCGCATACGGGTCAGCGCCGGCATCGCGCCTTTCGCGGCCTCTGCGAAGCGCTGCTCCCACGGCATGCCGAGGTCTTTCTCGTTGTCCGGCGACAGGTCATGAATGAAGACCACGTCCAGCTGCGACACCCCGAACCGGTTGAGGCTGTCCTCTACCGAGCGCCGCGTGCCATCGGCGGAGTAGTCATAGCGGTAATGGAACGGCGAGGGATCCTTCCACATCACCTCCTGCAGTTCACCGGCGGTCGCGGTCAGCAACCGGCCAACCTTGGTTGACAGCGTGTACTCGCGCGCCGGGTGGTTGTGCAGGTGATGGCCGTAGCGGCGCTCGCTCAGGCCGAGCCCGTACCAGGGTGACGTGTCGTAATAGCGCACGCCTGCCGCATACGCCGCTGCCAGCGTGGCTTCACTCTGTGCGTCGCTGGCGGCCGCGAAGCCATTGCCTATCGCGACACCGCCCAGGCCCAGGCGGGTCTGCGGACGATAGCGCCTGCCCTGCTGCGCCGGATTGCCGGCCAAGGGTTTCGTCGAGGCCTGGCCGCGGGTGGGCAGGACGCTGCCCGGGCCGGACGACTGCGCCATCAACGGTGAAGCGGCGAAGGCGGCGGTGCCGGCGGCGGCAACGGAGAGGAAGTGGCGACGTGCGTTCACGGCGACTCCTGATTCTGCGGGGGAAGCGCACAGCGTCGCAGAACGGTGGTGCAGAGCATGCCGTTGCCGCGTCAAGGCAGCGGCAACATTGCTCCCCACCCCGCCGTGCGGATGCTCAGCCCTGGGCAGCGCCGGCGGCGAGAAGCAGCGTCTCGATCGCGCGGTACCCGCGCTGGCGTGCATGCTGCAGCGGGCTCACGCCGTCACCGTCGGGCAGGTTCACATCCGCGCCCGCCGCGATGAGCTGACGGACGATCTCGACATGCCGCGGGCCGCCATCGGCGAGGATGATCGCCTCCAGCAGCGCGGTCCACCGCAGGTTGTTGACATGATCCACCTCCACGCCGGCAGCGATCAGCGTCGCCACGGTCTCCACGTGCCCGCGTTCGGCCGCCGGAATGAGTGCAGTGCCACCGTAGCGGTTGGTGCTTTTCAGGTCGGCACCGGCCGCCAGGGTCGCGCGCAGGATCTCGAGATGCCCGCGGGCACCGGCGTAGAGATAGGGGCTGTCCTGGATCGCATCTTTGGCATTGACGTCGGCACCCGCCTGGATCAGCGCAAGCGCGGCCTCCACGTGATTGTGGTGGGTCGCAACCAGCAACGGTGTCGCCTTCGCCACGCCGCGCGCATCCACCCTGGCGCCCTGCCCCAGCAGCGTACGCACTGCAGTGGCATCGCCCTTCTCCGCCGCCCGATGCAGCCGCTCATCCAACGAAGCGGCACCGGCCGGCATGACCATGCCCATCAGCAGGCTCATGACCACCCAGCCGCGTAGCGACCTCCTTCCCATCGACATGTTCCTGCTCCTTCCACGGGGGCGCCCGGTGGGCGCCGCTGGAGAACGACCGTAGCCGAGCCGCCGCGCCGGCACCAATGAAGATTGGGGATCGAGTGCATTCGCCATCCGAATGCGTCGGCCGACGCGCGTTCCGCCGGTTTCATGCGTATGGCAATCACTACTACGCCGCCTTCCTGATCGACCCGGACGGGCATCGCATCGAAGCGGTCTGCAAGTCGGTGGAGTGAACCAGATCGCGCAACCGGATCGCACAAAGAAAAAGGCCTCCGTACTTGCGTACGAAGGCCTTTTCTACAACTGGCGGAGCGGGAGGGATTCGAACCCTCGATAGAGTTTTAAGCCCTATACTCCCTTAGCAGGGGAGCCCCTTCAGCCACTCGGGCACCGCTCCAGTGTTCTTGGTCCGCCGCTGCGATGAATCATCTCAGCGGGGGCGCGAATAATAACGTTTTCCGCGCCCTCAGGTAAAGCCTTAATCCGAAGAATTTTCACTTCCGGATGCATTCGGCTCATCACCGCGCTGGATGCGCTGGTAAATCTCTTCGCGGTGCACGGCCACGTCCTTCGGAGCGGTGATACCGATACGCACCTGGTTGCCCTTGACGCCGAGCACGGTCACGCTGACCGAGTCACCGATCATCAGGGTTTCGCCTACGCGGCGAGTCAGGATCAACATTTGTTCAAGTCTCCAGGGAACCGGTGGTGGCATTTCCCCACCGGCTTGGCGCCCCGGCAAGAGCGCCCCACGACAACGGGAAAAGATTCGCCATAGTACCGTCAGGGCTCCCGCCCCTTCAAGGAGCAGGAACCGTCAGGTTGTTCAGATACGGGGGGTGACCCAGTCGACGACGGCGGCCAGTGCAGAAGCAAGGGCGGGCCCGTCCTCACCACCACCCTGGGCGAGGTCCGGGCGGCCGCCGCCCTTGCCCCCGATCTGACTGGCGATATGGGCCAACAGTTCCCCGGCCTTGACCTTGCCCATTGCGCTGCCGTTCACGCCCGCGACCAGGGCGGCCTTGCCGTCCTGGGTGCCGGCCAGCACGATCACCGCATCACCGAGCTGCTGCTTGAGGCGGTCGATGGCATCGCGCAGGGCCTTGGCGTCGAAGCCTTCCAGGCGCGCGGCCAGGATCTTGACGCCCTTGACCTCCACTGCGCCGGCGCCAAGATCGGCGGTCGCGCCGGCGGCCTGTTTGGCCTTGAGTGCGTCGAGTTCGCGCTCGAGCTTCTTCTGGCGCTCGCCGAGCTGGCGGATCTTGTCGACCACGTCACCGGCGTTACCGCCGAGCAGGGCGGCCGCTTCACTCAGCTGGGCTTCTTCATGGGCCACGTAATCCAGGGCGCCCTGCCCGGTGACCGCTTCGATACGGCGCACGCCCGAGGACACGCCGCCTTCGGAGGTGATCTTGAACAGACCGATGTCGCCGGTGCGCGAGACATGCGTACCGCCACACAGTTCGGTGGAGTAGTCGCCCATCTTCAGCACGCGCACGTGCTCGCCGTACTTCTCGCCGAACAGTGCCATCGCGCCGAAGTCGAGCGCTTCCTGCATGCCCATGTTGTGGACTTCGGCCGCGTTGTTGGCACGCACCTGTTCGTTGACCTTGCGCTCGATGATCGCCAGGTCCTCGGCGCTGATCGGCGCGAAGTGCGAGAAGTCGAAGCGCAGGCGATCAGGCGCGACCAGCGAGCCCTTCTGCTGCACGTGGGTGCCCAGCACTTCGCGCAGGGCGGCATGCAGCAGGTGGGTGGCCGAGTGGTTGAGGATGGTGGCGCCGCGGCGCTGGCCATCGACCTGGCCGGACAGCACGTCGCCCACCTTCAGGCTTCCCTGGGTGAGCGTGCCCACATGGCCATGGAACTGGCCGGCGAACTTCTGCGTGTCGCGGATGTCCACCTGCACGCCCGCGCCGGTCAGGGTGCCGTTGTCGCCGACCTGGCCGCCGGATTCGGCGTAGAAGGGGGTCTGGTTGGTCAGCACGATGACGTCGTCACCGGCCTGGGCGGTCTGCGCCGGGCGGCCGTCCTTGAGGATGGCGACCACGGTGAGGTCGTCGGCCTGCAGGCGGTCGTAGCCGAGGAACACGGTCGGCTTGAGCGTGGCGACCAGATCGGCCGACAGGGTCACGCCGCCGCCGAACTTGCCGGCCGCGCGCGCGGTCTCGCGCTGGGTCTCCATCGCGGCGTTGAAGCCGTCGATGTCCACGGTCAGGTCACGCTCGCGCGCGATGTCCTGGGTGAGATCGAGCGGGAAGCCGTAGGTGTCGTACAGGCGGAACGCATCCACGCCCGGAATCACGCCGTTGCTGACCTTGGCCGCGACGTCGTCGAAGATCTTCATGCCCGAATCCAGCGTTTCAGCGAAACGCTCTTCCTCGGCCTGCAGGGCGCGCACGACGGTGTCGACCTGGGCCGGCAGTTCCGGATAGGCCACGCCCATCTGCTCGACCAGGGTCGGCACCAGCTTGCTGAAGAACGGCTGGCGCACGCCGAGCATCCAGCCATGGCGCAGCGCGCGGCGGATGATACGGCGCAGCACGTAGCCGCGGCCTTCGTTGGACGGCAGCACGCCATCGACGATCAGGAACGAACACGCGCGGATGTGATCGGCGATCACGCGCAGCGACTTGTTCTCCAGATCGGCCATGCCGGTCAGCTCGCTGGCCTTGCGGATCAGCGCCTGGAACAGGTCGATTTCATAATTGGTATGGACGTGCTGCAGGATCGCGGCCAGACGCTCCAGGCCCATGCCGGTATCCACGCACGGCGCCGGCAGCGGCACCAGGGTGCCGTCGGGCTGGCGGTCGAACTGCATGAAGACCAGGTTCCAGATCTCGATGAAGCGATCGCCGTCTTCGTCGGGCGAGCCCGGGGGGCCGCCGGCGATGTGGTCGCCGTGGTCGTAGAAGATCTCGGTGCACGGACCGCACGGGCCGGTCTCGGCCATCTGCCAGAAGTTGTCCGAGGCGAACGGCGCACCCTTGTTGTCGCCGATGCGCACGATGCGCGATTCCGGAATGCCGACCATGTCGCGCCACAGCGCGTAGGCCTCGTCATCGGTCTGGTAGACGGTGACCAGCAGGCGCTCGGCCGGCAGCTTCCAGACCTGGGTCAGCAGCTCCCATGCCCAGGCGATGGCATCCTTCTTGAAGTAATCGCCGAAGGACCAGTTGCCCAGCATTTCAAAGAAGGTGTGATGGCGCGCGGTGTAACCGACCTGGTCCAGGTCGTTGTGCTTGCCACCGGCGCGCAGGCAGCGCTGGACGTCGGCCGCGCGCACGTAGCTGCGCTTCTCGGCGCCAAGGAACACGTCCTTGAACTGCACCATGCCGGAATTGGTGAACAGCAGGGTCGGATCATTGCCCGGCACCAACGGCGCCGACGGCACGATCGTATGACCCTTGCCCTTGAAGAACTCAAGGAAATCGCTGCGGATCTGGGAGGTAGTGAATTTGACGGATGCGTTCATGGGGGGCTGGCTTTGTGCGGGCCGGTCAGTCCCTGGCACGCAGCCCCAATGGCCGGGTGTCAACTGCAGGACCGCCGAAACCACAAAGGGTATCAGGCCCGGGCCGCTCAGTCCTCAGGGTCGTAACGGGTGGCCTGGCGGATGCTGTCGCCGGGGAAGCCGCGGCGGGCCAGCAGATCGGCCGCTTTGCGCCGCTGTGGCAGTTCCTGCGGGCCGGCCTCGCCGAAACGGCGGCAGACCAGGTCGCGGGCGTTCTCGGTCCAGTCGCCTTCGAAAGTATCCATGGCGGCAGCGATCTGATCACTATCCAGGCCATGCGTGCCCAGTTCGGCGCGGATGTGGATCGGCCCATAGCCGGTATTGGCCCGGATCCGGACCAGATTCTCGGCAAAGCGGGTGTCGTCCTGCCAGCCGGCCTCGGCCAGCTTGCTGACGGCCGCTTCGGCGGCCTCGTTCTCGATGCCCCGGGCCTGCAGCTTGCGGGTCAGCTCTTTACGCGAATGCTCGCGGCGCACCAGCAACCCCAACGCCCGCTGGACCGGCGTCTGTTCCTGGACACGGCGCTTGCGCCGGGGTGCGGGGGGATCGGAATCGTGCATGGCCGCCTATCATTACAGTGCGCCATCCTTGGCGCCATCCCGTCGGGGATTCGTGGAACTGCGGGCCAGGGCAGGCGTCACTGACGGCGCCGCCCTGCCCCGCAGGAAACTCACTCGGCGTCGTCTTCGGCGTCATCGCCGCCTTCACGCACGGCTTCTTCCGGCTGGAACTTCTCGCGCAGCTCGGCTTCCAGACGCTGGGCAACCTGCGGGTTGTCGCGAAGATAGCCGCGGGCGTTGTCCTTGCCCTGGCCGATGCGCTCTTCGCCGTAGCTGTACCAGGCGCCTGCCTTCTCGACGAGCTTGGCTTCCACGCCCATGTCGATCAGCTCGCCTTCGCGGCTGATGCCTTCGCCGTACAGAATTTCGGTGATCACCTGCTTGAACGGCGGCGCCAGCTTGTTCTTGACCACCTTGATCTTGGTCTGGTTGCCGATGATCTCGTCGCCCTTCTTGATCGCGCCGATACGGCGGATGTCCAGGCGGACCGAGGCGTAGAACTTCAGCGCGTTGCCGCCGGTGGTCACTTCCGGGCTCTGGCCCGGCATCATCACGCCGATCTTCATGCGCAGCTGGTTGATGAAGACCACCAGGGTGTTGGAGCGCTTGATGTTGCCGGTCAGCTTGCGCAGCGCCTGGCTCATCAGGCGGGCCTGCAGGCCCGGCAGCTGGTCGCCCATTTCGCCTTCGATTTCAGCCTTCGGGGTCAGCGCGGCGACCGAGTCGACCACCACGATGTCCACCGAGCTGGAGCGCACCAGCATGTCGGCGATTTCCAGCGCCTGCTCACCGGTATCCGGCTGCGACAGCAGCAGGTCGTCCACGTTGACGCCCAGCTTGGCGGCGTAGATCGGGTCCAGCGCGTGCTCGGCATCGATGAAGGCGGCGGTACCGCCCTTCTTCTGGCATTCGGCGATCGCCTGCAGGGTCAGGGTGGTCTTGCCCGACGATTCCGGACCGTAGATCTCCACCACACGGCCCTTGGGCAGGCCGCCGATGCCGAGTGCGATATCCAGCATCAGCGAACCGGTAGGGATGACCTCGACCGCCTCGACGACACGGTCGCCCATGCGCATCACGGCGCCCTTGCCGAACTGCTTTTCGATCTGGCTCAGCGCGGCGGTGAGGGCGCGCTTTTTGTTTTCGTCCATCGGAGTGGTCCTTGCAGAGGTCGTATCGGTGGAGGTGCTGTCTTTGGAAGTCTTCTTGGCCATGGGTTCACTTTAAGGCTGGCGTATCGCACGGGCTGAGATTCTGCCCGGCGTTCGGAAAAAAATTATCGGACATCCGTACCAACCTCAGCAAAACCAGAGATGTGCCACAAAAGACCGCGCGTGATTCAGGGGGAACAGGGTCAGCGGTTGGGCCGCAGCAACCCGCAATAGAGGCCTTCGATCGCGAAGTCCTGGTCCGGCAGCACTTCGATCGGTTTGTAATCGGGATTGCGTGGCAGCAGGCGGATCCGGTCCTTGCCCATCTTCAGCAGCTTGACCGTGATCTCGTCATCGATGCGGGCCACCACGATCTGGCCGGAGCGCGCGTCACGGGTGCGGTGCACGCCGATCAGGTCGCCGTCGAAGATGCCCTCGTCGATCATCGAATCGCCCTGCACTTTCAGCAGGTAGTCCGGCGCGGGCGAGAAGAACACCCGGTCCAGGACCACGAAGTCATCCGAGCCGATGTCCGCACCGATCGGCAGACCGGCCGCGACCCGGCCCAGCACCGGCAGGCGCAGGACGTGGTCCGGCAGCGCCGAGGCGGGCAGCGATTCGGGCAGGCCGCTCTGCAGCGCCGGTGCCTGGACCAGGCGGATGCCGCGGGCCTGGCCCGGAATGCGGCGGATCGCCCCGGCCTGCTCCAGCGCTTCCAGATGGTACTGGGCCGCGCGGACGCCCTTGAAGCCGAACGCGCGGGCGATTTCCGTCTGCGACGGCGGTGCGCCATCGGTCTCTATACGCTCGGCGATCAACTGCAGGATCGCCTGCTGGGTATCGGTCAGGTCCATGGTTAGTAGTATTACTACTAACGATACGGGCACGCAAGTGCCCGCAGAGCAAGAGCCATTACAAAGGACAGCGGTCCGGGCCCCGGCCGAAGCCGCCAGCAACGCCTGTAGCCAGCGACCGTTGGTCGGTGACCGCGCGCAGCGCGGCAATGCCTGACGCTGCGGACGCGTGCCGCTTGCGGCCATCCCTCCGGCGTTGAGCCTCTGCCATCTCGTGGGTCGGGCATTCCTGGCGCCGGATGGGGAGCAGCCACGCATGGCGTGGCACTACGTGGGGCAAAACAGAAGAAGACACGCATGGCGGGGCGCTACCCGGGGCAAACGATGACCGGCCCAGCCAGCTAAACCACCAAGAGCAGCCGACCAACGGTCGGCTCTACGCGCGACGTGCGGCGTTGGCGGCACGTTGCGGGGATCCTGCGGATCCCAGCGGCAAGAACCCTAGGGGTTCTTGCCGCTGCGCCAGATCGAGAACAGTATCCACACGCCGCAGAAGCCGGCACCGATGAACCCGGCTACGCCCAGCGCCAGCAGCCAGCGGCTGGAGACGCCGCCAACACTGTGCATGACGATGGAGGAGCCGATGATCAGCGCAGCGGTCACGATGCCCATCACCAGCCGATTGGCGGCGCGGTTGACCTGGTCGCCGAAGCCCTGCAGTGCGGTGGTCTCGACCTTGAGCTGGAGCCGCCCGCGGCGCGCCATCTGCAGCAGTCGGCGGACATCGCGCGGCAGGTCGCCGACCAGGTCCATCACCCCCACCAGGCTGCGCTTGCCGCGCTTGAGCATGGCGCCGGGCGAGTAACGCTGCCACATCACCCGTTCCAGGTACGGACGCGCGGCACTGGCCATGTCGAACTGCGGGTCAAGCTGGCGGCCCATCCCTTCCAGGGTCAGGAAGGTCTTGATCATCAGGGCCAGATCGGCCGGCAGGGTCAGCGCGTACTGGCGCAGCAGCTGGGTGATGTTGCCCAGCATCAGGCCCATGTGCAGGTCCTTGAGCGGCACCCCGCGGTACTGGTCGACGAAGGTGCTGATGTCCTGCTGCAGCCGCGATTCGTCCACCTCCACGCCACCGGCCCAGTCCAGCAGGACGTCGGCCACCTGCTCGGGCTCCTGCGTGACCAGGCCGTGCAGGAGCTGGGCGACCTGGAAGCGGCGCTGTTCGGAAATCGCGCCGACCATGCCGAAATCGATCACGCCGATCCGGCCGTCGCGCAGGTAGATGATGTTGCCCGGGTGCGGGTCGGCGTGGAAACAGCCATCCTCGAGCACCATCTTGAGCACGATGCGCGCCCCGGTCCGGGCCAGCTGCACGCGGTCCAGGCCGGCTGCATCGACACCGGCCAGGTCGCGGCCGGGAATGCCATCGACGAAGTCCTGCACGTTGAGGCTTTCGCAGGTCCACTGCCAGTGCACGTTGGGAATCAGGATGTCGTTGCGGCCCTGGAAGTTGCGCGCGATCCGTTCGGCGTTGCGGCATTCGGCAGCGAAATCCAGCTCGCGGCGCAGTGACACCTGGAACTGCTGCACCACCTCGGCCGGCCGGTAGCGCTGGAGATCGGGCAGCCGCGCCTCGACGATCTCGGCAAGGCGCGCCAGCAGGCGCAGGTCGGCTTCAATCACGTCGCGGATACCGGGACGGCGGATCTTCAGCACCACGGCAGTGCCGTCATGCAGGGTCGCGCGATGGGCCTGTGCCAGCGAGGCGGCGGCCATCGGGGTTTCATCCAGCCACGCGAACACCTCCGTCGCCGGCGCGCCCAGGTCGCGCTCCAGCTGGTCGCGCACCTGCGCGTACGGCAGCGCCGGTACCGCGTTCTGGAGTTCGGAAAATTCAGCGATCCAGTCCGGCGGGAACAGGTCCACGCGGGTGGCCAGCACCTGGCCGAGTTTGACGAAGGTCGGACCCAGATCCTCCATCGCGCGGCGCACGCGCACCGGCGCGGTCATCCGCAGCATCTGCTGGGTGTCGTTCCAGTGCAGCAGGCGGCCGGCACGCTCAAGCACATCGGCCAGGCCGATCCGGCGCACCAGATCGCCGAAGCCATAGCGGATCAGGACCGACGCGATTTCCTGCAATCGCCCCAGGTCACGCACGGTACCCAGCGTTTCCCACATCGGCCCACTCTCCTGTCAGCACACGCGGTCAGGATGTCACAACAGGGGGAAGATTCCCGTCAGCGCCTGCTGTACGGTCTGCCGCCGTATGGCTTCGCGGTCGCCGTCGAACTGGAACAACTGCGCACGGGCGTAGCCGCCCCGGCCCTTCCAGCCGATCCAGACGCTGCCGACCGGCTTGTCCTCGCTTCCGCCGCCCGGCCCGGCGATCCCGGTCACCGCCACGGCGATGCCCGCCCCGGAATTGATCAACGCGCCGGAGACCATCTCCAGCACGGTCTCGCGGCTGACCGCGCCGAACTGCTCCAGCGTCTGCGCACGCACGCCAAGCAGACGCTGCTTGGCTTCGTAGCTGTACACCACCATGCCGCAGTCGAAGAACGCCGAGGAACCGGCGATATCCGTCATCGCCTTGGCGATCCAGCCGCCACTGCAGCTCTCGGCGGTCACCAGTTGCAGCGAGGCCTGCTGCAGCCGCTGCCCCACGTCACTGGCGAGGGCGCCGAGCTCGGCGTCGGAAGGAACGGTCATGGGGAATCCTGGATCAACGGGGGAACGAACGCCCCCAGTTTTAGCCGAAATCGTGGGTGATGTCGTGTGTCGCCGGGTGCGACGTAGGGTCGCGCACCCTCAGCATCATGGGATGCCGGCCAGCGGCCGGCACTACCTCAGGATCGCGGGCGCCGGCCAGCGGCCGGCGCACCCCTCACCACTCGGGAAGCTTTTCCGGGAGCATGGCGCGGATCGGTGCGCCGTCCTCGCCGGCCGCCAGCTTCTCGGCCTCGGCGATTGGAATCTCAACCTGCAGCAGCCAACCGTCTTCATCGGTTGCTTCGCTGCGCACGACCTCCAGCTGGTGCAGACGCGACCGCAGGCGACCGGCACTCGGCGGCAGCCGCAGCTCGCCACTGACGTGCTGCAGGCCCAGGCGCTTGCCCAGCACGGACTGCAGCAGCGGCAGGCCCACGTTGTCGCGGGCGGAAATCCAGACCCGTTCGCGACGGGCGCTGTCGGGGATGCCGTCCTGGCCATCGTGGCGCACCTCGGCCCCGTCGATGCGGTCGATCTTGTTGAACACCAGCAGCTGCGGCAGATCGCCCGCGCCGATGGCGGTCAGCACCTCATCGACCTGCGCGATGCGCTCCTCACGGTGCGGATCGGCGGCATCGACCAGGTGCAGCAGGAAGTCCGCTTCGCGGGCTTCAGACAAGGTCGAGCGGAACGCAGCCACCAGGTCATGCGGCAGGTCGCGGACGAAACCGACGGTATCGGCAAGCACGACGCTGCCACCGGGCAGTGCGATGCGGCGCACCGTCGGGTCCAGCGTCGCGAACAGCTGGTCCGCCGCGTAGGCCTCGGCGCCGGTCAATGCGTTGAACAGTGTCGACTTGCCGGCGTTGGTGTAACCCACCAGGGCGACGCGCGGCAGTTCGCTGCGCAGGCGGGCACGGCGCATCTGGGTGCGCTGCACTTCCACCTTTTCCAGTTTCTTCTGCAGCTGCTCCACCCGCTTCTGCAGCAGGCGGCGATCGGTTTCCAGCTGGGTTTCACCCGGGCCACGCAGGCCGATGGAACCACCGCGCTGGCGCTCCAGATGGGTCCAGCCGCGGACCAGCCGCGTGGACATGTGGCGCAACTGCGCCAGTTCCACCTGCAGCTTGCCTTCATGGCTGCGCGCACGCTGGGCGAAGATATCCAGGATCAGCCCGGTGCGGTCGATCACGCGCCGCTCCAGGAACCGCTCCAGGTTGCGCTCCTGCCCCGGCGACAGGGCGTGGTTGACCAGGATCAGGTCAGCGCCGGTGGCCTCGGCCGCGGCCTTGACCTCGTCCAGCTTGCCGCTGCCGATCAGGATCGACGGATTGGGCCGATCGATGCGCGCGGTCAACGTGGCCGCGATGCTGGCCCCGGCGGAGCGGGCCAGATCGGTGAACTCTTCAAGCACGTCATCTTCGAGCCGGCCGGCATGCGGCTGGATCAGGAGTGCGTGTTCGCCTCGCTTGGAACGGTCAAACACGCAGTTCTCCAGAATTTTTCACACTGTCACTCAACGTCTTCATCACCTTGGACGCCTTCGGCGCCATCGTTGGACTGCACATAGCCACCACCGGGCCCGACCTTCACGTTGCGCGCCGGTACCACGGTCGAAATGGCGTGCTTGTACACCATCTGGCTCACCGTGTTACGCAGCAGCACCACGAACTGGTCGAACGATTCAATCGTCCCCTGCAGCTTGATGCCATTGACCAGATACACCGACACCGGCACACGTTCGCGCCGAAGTGCATTCAGAAACGGATCCTGCAGCGATTGCCCCTTGGACATTGCACACTCCTGATTATTGTTTTTATGGTCTTCCGGCAGTTGCCACGGCCCCCGCCGCCCGCCGGAACCCTTGATGGTACACGGGGCGGGTGGGTGGCGGCGTGGACTCAGCGTGCGACGAAGGTCGACACCGCATCCGCCAGGGAAGCCTTCTCTAAATGGGGATCGAACCAGCGCGCATCAAGCTCCCCGCGCAACCAGGTCAGCTGCCGCTTGGCCAGCTGCCGGGTGGCCTGGATACCCCGCTCACGGAACTCGGCGGCCGTCCCCTGCCCGCCCAGGTATTCCCATGCCTGCCGGTACCCGACCGCGCGTACGGCCGGCAGATCCAGCGGCGCGGCCACCCCGGCCATGGCCGGCAGGGCGCGCAGCGCGCGGACTTCATCCAGGAAACCGTGATCCAGCATCGCATCGAACCGGGTTTCGATGCGCTGGTGCAGCACCTTGCGCTCGCGGGGCGCCAACACCAGCTTGAGCGCCCGCACCGGCAGCCGGTCCACACCAGGCAGCTTCTGCCATTCGCTGATCGGGGTGCCGGTCAGCCGATGGACTTCCAGCGCCCGCTGGATGCGCTGTGGATCGGTCGCGTGAATGCGCTTCGCCGCTGCCGGATCGATGCCGGCGAGCTGGGCGTGCATCGCCGCCCAGCCCTGCCCGGCCGCCTCGGCGGCGATCTGCGCGCGCACCGCCGGATCGGCTTCAGGCATCGGCGACAGGCCCTGCAGCAGGGCACGAAAGTACAGCCCGGTGCCACCGGCCAGAATCGGCATGCGGCCGCGCGCAATGATGTCGCGCACGGCCCGGGCGGCGTCGCCGGCGAACTCTGCCGCCGAATAGGTCTGCCACGGGTCGCGCACATCGAGCAGATGATGCGGGGCCTGGGCGCGCTCGGCGGCGTCGGGTTTGGCCGAACCGATATCCAGGCCGCGGTAGACCAGGGCCGAATCGACGCTGACGATCTCACCGTCCAACTGCTGGGCCAGCGCGATCGCGGTGGCGGTCTTGCCCGACGCGGTCGGCCCCATCACCGCGATCGCAAGCGGGCGTTGGTCGACGGCCATCAGTCCTCGTCCGGCCAGCGCGGCATCGCCGGTGCGGCCGAGACCCGCGGCATCGGCACGGCATCCACCGCCGCCCACACCTTCAGGGCATCGACCGTGGCCGCGACATCGTGCACGCGCAGCAGCATTGCGCCGCGCTGGGCGGCGATCAGGTGCGCGGCGACCGAACCGGACACGCGGTCACGCGGCTGTTCACGACCGGTCAGCTCACCGATGCTGCGCTTGCGCGACAGACCCGCCAGCATCGGGACACCGAGTTCAAGGAAACGGTCCGAGCGCGCCAGCAGGATCATGTTGTGTTCGGTGGTCTTGCCGAAGCCGAAGCCCAGATCGATGATCAGGTGCTTCTTGACGACGCCGGCCATCTCGGCCTGGAACATGCGCTCGGTCAGGAAACGATGCACCTCGGCGACGACATCGTCGTAGTGCGGGGTGTCCTGCATGCTGCCCGGCTCGCCCTGCATGTGCATCAACACCACCGGCACGCCGAGCTCGGCGGCAGCCTCCAGCGCACCCGGCTGGCGCAGCGCATGGATGTCATTGATCAGGCCGGCACCGGCGGCGACGGCGGCACGCATCACCTCGGGTTTGAACGTGTCGATGCTGATCGGCACGGACGTCTCGCGCGCCAGGCGCTCGATCACCGGGATGACCCGGCGCAGTTCTTCGTCCAGCGGCACCGGCGCACTGCCAGGCCGCGTCGACTCGCCGCCGATGTCGAGCAGGTCCGCACCTTCGGCCACCAGCTGCAGGCCGTGCGCGACCGCGGCCTCGACGCTGTCGTGCTCACCGCCGTCGGAGAACGAATCCGGGGTGACATTGACGATGCCCATGACCCGCGGGCGATCCAGCCGCAGCAAGCGGCCGCCGCAATCGAGCTGGGGAGAAATGTCGAACATGGGCAGATCCACGAAGTACGCCAGCGCGTAGTTTACGCTGGCGCACCGGACCGGCCGTCAGAGGTCGCCGAGGCGGGCCCCATCGACCGGCTTGGCCAGCCAGATCGCCAGATCGCTGCCGATCGCATTGACCGTGCGCTCAAGCACATCGCACGAACCCTTGAAGCCGGCAAACGCGCCACCGCGCGACACGCGGCGTGCGGTGACCGTGGCCACCTGCTGGCCGTTCTCGAACAGCACGCCGCGCACGGCCGCCGACTTGAAGTGGCCGGTGAACGCATTGCCGGCACTCTGCGCCTCCACAAGCTCCAGCTTCAACGCGTGTCCGCTGCCGGTGTTCACCGGGTCACTGCCGAAGACGATGGTATTGCCATGCGCCGGGGCATTCTTGCCCAGCGCGGTCGCCAGCTGTGCGCCCATCCGGCACTCGGCCTTGATGTTCTCGGCGATGATCGCCGACTCGTTGAACGGCACCGGATCCTGCACGTGGATCTCGGCGGCCATGACCGGCGTGGCACAGCACAACAGCGCAGCAGCGGCTGCGCGCATCGAATGACGCATGAACGTCCCCCTGGAAAGTGTGTCGGCCGATCCCCCGGCCATGCCCGGCCGCGGCATGCGGCGCGGGCAAGCGCATCCTGCCCACTGCCGCCCGCGCGCGCAAGCCCTCAGCGCTGGCGGCGCTTGCGCTCCACGTAGACGGTCTTGGCGATGCTCATCAGCACACCGACGGCGATGCCGATGCCGGCGCCGAGCAGGAAGTTGTCGCGGGTCAGGCCGATGGCCACGCCAATGATCGTGGCGATCACCATTTCAGTGGTGTGCGAGATCGGCTGCGGCGGGGGGCGGACATGGCGGCTCCAGAACGGGAACGAAAACAGGCCCTCATTATGACCTGCCGGAAACGGCGAAGGCCGGGTTTCCCCGGCCTTCGCCACTTACGTGGGCAACACTCAGATCTGTTCGGCAGGGCCGGCGATCGGGGCGACCGGACGGGCATCGCCGCCCTTGTCGTTGTTGCCGCCATCCTTGTTGCTGGCCGACTTGCCCCAGCCCGCCGGCGGCGGCGGATCGCGCCCTTCCATCACGGCGTTGATCTGCGGCGCATCGATGGTCTCGTACTGCAGCAGCAGCTGGGACATCGTGTGCAGCTTGTCGAGGTTGGCGGTCAGCAGCTCGGTGGTACGGGCGTAGGCCTTGTCCAGGATGCTGCGAACCACTTCGTCGATGCGGCGCGCGGTGTCGTCAGACACGCTCTTGTGCTGCGTCACCGAACGGCCGAGGAACACTTCATCGTCCTCTTCACCGTAGGCGATCGGGCCGAGCTCGTCGGACAGGCCCCACTTGGTGACCATGTTGCGGGCCATCTTGGTGGCGCGCTCGATATCGTTGGAGGCACCGGTGGTGACCTTGTCGGTGCCGAAGATCAGCTCCTCGGCCACACGGCCGCCGTACAGCGAGCACAGCTGCGATTCGATCGCCACGCGGTTCATCGAGTACTTGTCGCCTTCCGGCAGGTACATCGTCACACCCAGCGCGCGGCCGCGCGGAATGATGGTGACCTTGTAGACCGGATCGTGCTCGGGCACCAGGCGGCCGACGATGGCATGGCCGGCTTCGTGATACGCGGTGAGCGTCTTTTCTTCTTCGCTCATCGCCATCGAACGGCGCTCGGCACCCATCAGGATCTTGTCGCGGGCACGGTCGAAGTGGTCCATGCGGACTTCCTTCTCACCGCCACGTGCGGCAAACAGCGCTGCTTCGTTGGCCAGGTTGGCCAGGTCCGCACCGGAGAAGCCCGGGGTACCGCGCGCGATCACCATCGGCTCGACATCGTCGGCCAGCGGCAGCTTGCGCATGTGCACCTTCAGGATCTGCTCGCGGCCCTTGACGTCCGGCAGGCCGACCACGACCTGGCGGTCGAAACGGCCCGGGCGCAGCAGCGCCGGATCCAGCACGTCCGGACGGTTGGTGGCGGCGATGACGATCACGCCCTCGCCTCCCTCGAAACCGTCCATTTCGACCAGCAGCTGGTTCAGGGTCTGCTCGCGCTCGTCGTGACCGCCGCCAAGGCCGGCACCACGGTGACGACCGACGGCGTCGATTTCATCGATGAAGATGATGCACGGGGCCTGCTTCTTGGCCTGCTCGAACATGTCGCGCACGCGGCTGGCGCCGACGCCGACGAACATTTCCACGAAATCCGAACCGGAGATCGAGAAGAACGGGACCTTGGCCTCACCCGCAATGGCGCGGGCCAGCAGGGTCTTGCCGGTACCCGGCGGGCCGACCATCAGCACGCCGCGCGGAATCTTGCCGCCCAGCTTGGTGAACTTGGTCGGGTCACGCAGGAAGTCGACCAGTTCGCCGACCTCTTCCTTGGCCTCGTCGCAGCCGGCGACATCGGCGAAGGTGACCTTGATCTGGTCTTCGCCCTGCAGCTTGGCGCGCGACTTGCCGAAGGACATCGCGCCCTTGGCCCCGCCGCCACCGCCCTGCATCTGGCGCATGATGAAGATCCAGAAGCCGATGATCAGGATCACCGGGAGGAAGTTCATCAGGATCGCGCCCAGCGAGATGCCGCTGGAGGGCGGCGCCTGCTCGAATTCCACCTTCTTGCCGCGCAGCACGTTGATCAGGTCACGATCGTAGGGCGCGGTGATGGTGCTGGTCTGGCCGCTGCGGGTGGTGTAGGTCACATCATTGGCACCGCCGCGCATTTCGCCCAGCACTACTTTCTGGATGTTGCCGCTGTCCACCTGGTCGAGGAACTGCGAATACGTCGCACCCTGCGCGCCGGCTCCGCTGCTCTTCGGCGAGAAGCTCTGGAAGACCACCATCAGCACGACGGCGACGACCACCCATAGCAGGAGGTTCTTGGTCAAGTCGTTCATCCTCATTGGCTCCGGTGTTCCTCTAATTCCTGACGCGATTCGTATGGTTGAGCTTACTTGATCTGCGCGCGTTTTCCCTGCCCCAAGGCGTACACCTCGGGCGAGCGCTTACGGGACGCTTCAGGCTTGCGGATCACCACTTTGTCGTACCGGCGGCGCATTTCGCGCACGTAGTCGTCAAAGCCCACGCCCTGGAACAGCTTGATCAGGAACGCGCCACCGGGCTTGAGATGGTTGTCGGCAAACTCCAACGCCAACTCCGCCAGGTGCATCATCCGCGGTTGGTCCACCGCGTCCATTCCACTCTTATTGGGGGCCATATCCGAGAGCACAAGGTCTACCGGCTGATCCCCCAGCATGGCTTCGAACTCCGATAGGACGGCCTGTTCCCTGAAGTCACCGTGAAGGAACTCCACGCCGGCCAGCGGCGGCATCTCCAGGATGTCCAGCGCCAGGACCCGCCCGGTGTCGCCGATCTGACGGCGGACCTGCTGGGACCAGCCGCCCGGGGCGGCACCCAGGTCGACCACGACCATGTGCGGCTTCAGCAGCCGATCCCGCTCCAGCAGCTCCTCCAGTTTGTAGGCCGCGCGCGAGCGCATGCCCTCGGCCTGGGCCTTCTTCACGAAGGGGTCGGCGAAGTGCTCTTTCAACCAACGTTGACTGCTTTTGCTGCGGGTTGCCATTGAGATGCGGGTCCGATGGGGAGGTCATGATACCCTGATCGCCCCAGTTAACCGCTTGTTCCTGAATGGCTATCGCCCTGACGTCTTCCCAAACCCGTTTCCTCCGCGGCCACGCGCATGATCTGAAAGCCCTGCTCCAGATCGGCGGCAAGGGGGTGACACCGGCCTTCCTGGCTGAACTGGAAGAGGTGCTGGAACGCCACGAGCTGATCAAGGTCAAGGTCGCCGCCGAAGACCGCGAGGCCCGCGACGCCCTCATCGCCGAGCTGGTCAGTGCCAGTGAAAGCGCGCTGGTGCAGCGCATCGGCCACGTGGCCGTGCTGTACCGCCCGAGCAAGGAACAGCGCCAGATCGTCCTGCCGCGCGGCTGATCCCGGAACGCCCATGCAGCTGAGCCACGAAATCCCCGATTACGCCTACGCCCTGCGTGCCGCCGATGGCCGCAGCGCGAAGGTGAATGACCGGACCCTGGCCGCCAGTTTCATCCTGGCCCCGGACACGCTGATCGAAGCCTGGCCGGTGGCCGATATCGCCCGCCTGACCCCGGAAGACCTGGCGCCGGTGCTGGCGCTGAACCCCGCACTGGTGGTGCTGGGCACCGGCGATACCCAGGTGTTCCCGCCCGCTGCGGTCATGGCCGCGTGCCTGACCCGGGGGATCGGCCTGGAAGTGATGAACAACCCGGCGGCCGCACGGACCTTCAACATCCTCGCCAGCGAGGGTCGCAAGGTGGCGGCGGCGTTCATCCTGAAGGGGTGAGACCGGAATTTCCGTTCAGAAAAGGCCGCCCCTGGGGCGGCCTTTTTTGTGCCTGCGTCCCGGTCCTCGACAGCGACGCATGGCGTCCTCTACCACCCGGTTACGAGCTGTGCGGGGTAGAGCCGACCGTTGGTCGGCTGCATTGATTACCGCGGCGGCAGGTACAGCAGCGGATCGACCGGCTTGCCGTTGTAGCGGATCTCGAAGTGCAGCATGTCGCGCGCAGCGCCGGTGCGGCCCATTTCGGCGATCTGCTCGCCGGCCTTCACGCTCTGCCCTTCGCTGACCAGGCGCTTGCGGTTGTGGCCATACGCCGACAGCCACTGGTCGCTGTGCTTGATGATGATCAGCTCGCCGAAACCGACC
Source organism: Stenotrophomonas sp. LM091 (assembly GCF_001806305.1). NCBI lineage: Bacteria > Pseudomonadati > Pseudomonadota > Gammaproteobacteria > Lysobacterales > Lysobacteraceae > Stenotrophomonas > Stenotrophomonas sp. LM091. The sequence continues at coordinate 3,725,426 of NZ_CP017483.1, read as the reverse complement.
AGGCCGGCACCGGAGTACACCACCACGCCGGCGGCGGTCGCACGGACCGGCTGGCCGCTGGTGCCGGCGATGTCCACGCCCTGCTTGGTCGCCTCGCCGGCGACGAAGCGGCCAACGATCGCGCCATCGGCCGGCCAGCGCCAGCTGATGTTGCTCTTGATGGCGGTGGTCGGGGCCGGGGTGGCCGCCGGCGCGGTGCTGCCCGGACGCGGCGCGGTGACCACGGTGGTCGGGGCGCGGCCGGGGCTGCCACTGCCGCCCGGGTACAGGCGCAGCGACTGGCCGGGATAGATCGTGTACGGCTCGGCCAGCCCGTTCCAGGCAGCCAGATCACGCGGGGTGATGTTGTGGATGCGGGCCAGTGCATACAGCGTGTCGCCACGACGGACGACCGCAGTCTGGCCGGGCTTGGCCACAGAGGTCTGCGGCGTGCTGTGGGCCACGCCGCCGCCCGAGCCCGAGGGCCGCACCACGGTGGCAGTGCCGCAGGCGCTCAGCGCCGACACCACCAACAGCAGCGCGCCGCTGCGCACTCCCTTGCTCAAACGATCAGCACTCATGCGAACTTCGACCTCCATACAAGCCAGGCGACCAGCACGACCACCAGCGCGGTCGCGATCCAGCCCAGCGGTTCAATCCAACGGCGCAGCGCAGCTTCCGCGCGCGGCCCGCCAATACGAATGACCGCCGCCAGCACGTACACGCGCTTGCCACGGCCGATCAACATGCTCAGGAAATACTGCGGCAACGGCACGCCGACGATACCCGATGCCCATGTGAAGACCTTCATCGGGATCGGCATGAAGCCGCCCAGCACCAGGAAGGTGAACACTGCCCACGGCGACTCGGCCATCTTGGCCTGCACGATGGCGATACCGCCCTCGATGCTGCCCAGCATGCCCAGCGCGGCGAATACCGGCTTGAGCGCTTCAAAGGCGAAGTGGCCCAGCGCATAGCCGACCAGCGCACCGACCATCGAGCCGGCCAGGCTGAGCGTGGCGAACCACCAGCCGCGCTTGGGCTGGGCCACGCACATCGGCGCCAGCATCACCTCGGGCATCACCGGGAAGATGATCGCTTCGATGAAGCTCAACACCGTCAGATAGGTCGGGGCGCGCTCGTGCGCGGCCCACTTCATTGCCCGCTCGTACAGCGGACCAAAAATCTTCATGACGCAACGCTCCTTGGAATCAGTCCAGCATGCCAGACAGCAGCGGTACGAACGTGACCGGTGCCAGTACCTGCTGTTCGACACTGCCGTCATCGCGACGGGTCAACTGGATCAGCGACTGCGCGCCCGGGCCGCCCACCGGCGCCACCAGGCGCCCACCCACGGCCAGCTGCTCGACCAGCGCATCGACCAGCGCCGGTGCGGCCGCCGTCACCACGATTGCATCGTAAGGGCCGTGTTCGGCCCAGCCGACGCGCCCGTCGTCATGCTTGCTGCGGATGTTCATGCCCAGCGCTCGGAAGCGCTTGCGCGCCTGGCGCAGCAGATCGCCGATGCGCTCGACCGTGTAGACCTCCAGCCCGATCGCCCCCAGCACGGCGGCCTGGTAACCCGAGCCGGTGCCGACTTCCAGCACCTTCGTCGGCGCCGACTGCAGCACCGCTTCGGTCATGCGCGCAACCACCCAGGGTTGCGAAATGGTCTGGCCGTGGCCGATCGGCAGGGCGGTGTCTTCGTAGGCACGCGAGGCCAGTGCTTCATCGATGAACAGATGGCGCGGCACCACGCGGATGGCATTGAGGGTGGCTTCGTCGGCGATGCCGGCATCGCGCAGGCGGTCGACAAGGCGGTCGCGGACGCGCTGGGAGGTCATGCCGATGCCGACCGCTTCGGGCTGCAGGCGCAGGCGTGGGCTCATGCCGGCCGATCCAGCGCGGCGGTCAGCCCGCCGACCCAGCTGGCCACCTTCTCCAGCGCCTGGTAGCGGGTGAGGTCGACCTGGATCGGGGTGATCGAGATATAGCCGTTGCGCACCGCGTGGAAATCCGTGCCGGGGCCGGAGTCCTGTTCGCGCCCGGCCGGGCCGATCCAGTACACCTGGTTGCCGCGCGGGTCGCGCTGGGCAATGCAGCCTTCGGCGCGGTGACGGTTGCCCAGGCGGGTCACTTCGAAGCCGCGCACTTCGCTCCACGGCAGGTCCGGCACGTTGACGTTGAGGATGGTGTCGGCGGGCAGCGGATCGGCCTTGAGCCGGGTGACGATCTCCACCGCAGCGCGAGCGGCCGTTTCGAAGTTGCGTGGCTCGTGGTTGTGCGTGACCAGCGACATCGCCACGGCGGGCAGACCCAGGAAGCGCCCTTCCATCGCCGCCGAGACGGTGCCGGAATAGATCACGTCGTCGCCGAGGTTGGCGGCGTTGTTGATGCCCGAGACGACGATATCCGGCTCATACTCGAGCATGCCGGTGAGGGCCAGATGCACGCAGTCGGTCGGCGTGCCGGCCACCGAGCAGGTGTAGTGGTCGATGCGCTTCATGCGGATCGGCAGGTCCAGGGTCAGCGAATTGCTGGCGCCTGAGCGATCGCGATCGGGGGCGACCACGGTCACTTCATGACCTGCGTCACGCAATACCGTGGCGAGCATCTTGATGCCCGGCGCATCGACACCGTCGTCGTTGCTGACCAGAATCCGCATCTGCGATTTAACCGCTTGATTTTTCAAGACTTCGATTCCATCACTTCCCACTGTTGGCGGCGGTGGCCCTGCCCCTTCCGGAGCGCGACGACCGCGCAAGTGCGTCAGCTATTGTGCCGCAAGCGGACAGATCGTCCTACCCCGATAACGGTAGGCATCGCCCCTCCCGCCCATTAGGCTGTACGCATGTCACATTCTGAAGACGAAGATCCCGCGGCCCTGTTCCGGGCCGCCATCGGCGAGGTCAAGCCGCTGCGCAAGGTGGTCACCCCGCCGCCGGCCACGCCGCGGCCCAAGCCGCGTGCGCGCATGGCCGAACAGGATGAACAGGAGGCCCGCGGGGAATTCGCCCGGCTGCTGCGCGACAGCAGCCCACTGGAGGCCGGCGATACCGCCAGCTACCGGCGCGAGAATCTGCCGCCGCGGATGTTCCAGCGGCTCAAGCGCGGGCAGTACTCCGTGCAGGACGAACTGGACCTGCATGGCGCGACGGTGGCCCAGGCCGAGACACTGGTGCGCCAGTTCCTGGTGGAAGCGCATGCCCATGAGTACGGCTGCGTGCGCATCATCCACGGCAAGGGACTGCAATCCGATGGCGGCGCACCGGTGCTGAAGAATCTGGTGGATCGTCTGCTGCGCCTGCGCAACGACGTGCTCGCGTTTCATTCCGCGCCCGCCGGCCAGGGCGGCACCGGCGCAGTGCTGGTGCTGCTGAGCAACCGGTAACGCCGGCCCTGGAATTCCCCCGCCGCACGCGCACGGGGTAGAGCCGACCGTTGGTCGGCTGAGCTAGGCAGCCGACCAACGGTCGGCTCTACGTAATTTGCGGCGCCGGGACGGACGGCAGCCGACCAACGGTCGGCTCTACGCGGCCTGGGTGTCGGACTGGCTTGCGTCTTCTACCGGCCCCAGCTCATGCAGCACCGCGGTGGCGTAGCAGCCGGGCGGCAGCGCGAAGCTCAGTTCCAGCACCTCGGGAGCCAGCCACTGGTGCTGCAGCATCGCCGGGCGCAGGCGCAGCGCGCGGCGCTCCTGCTTCAGGCGGGCGCTTTCCAGGCCGGCGCGCAGTGCGAGCGATTGCGCATCGGCAACCGCGCCCAGCTCCAGCTCGGCAGCGGCACCGGTGCTGCGCAGTTCGCCCTCGCCCCACAACGGGCCGCTGGGATGAATGTCGAAGCGGCCGAGACGATCGGCCAGCAGATCCGTCCACGGCTCCGGGCCGAACACGCTGCGGCTGCCATCGAGCATCCAGACTTCGCCGTCCAGCGGCGCGTCCCAGTTGCCCTGCTCCACGCGCGCCGCCAACACCTGGTTGAACAGCGCCGAACGGGCGGCCGAGAGCAGCAGCGAGCGCTGGTCCGGACGCATGCGGCGGCCACCGAACATCGCCAGCGCCGCCGGCACATTGCCGCCATCGCGACCGAAACGCTGCTCACCGAACCAGTTCGGCAGGCCGCGCGAGGCGATATGGGAAAGTCGCTCTTCGATGGCCGCAGCATCCCCCTGCACATCGCGCAGGACCAGCTTGAAGCGGTTGCCGGCCAACGCACCGCGCTGCAGCTTGCGGTTGTGCCAGGTCGACTCGACCACCTCGATCTCATCGGAAGCCAGCAGCGCCGGATCGGGCGCCACGCGCTTGGGCAGGTGCACGCTGAAGCGCTGCGTGGTGACCGCATGGCGGTCTTTCATGCCGGCGTAGCTGACCGCCATGTCCGGCAGCCCAGCCCATTTGGCCAGCACCTTGGCGACGTGCACGGTGTTCGCGCCACGCTTGCGGATCGTCAGCAGCAGGTGCTCGCCCTCGCCGCTCGGCTCGAATGCCGGCAGTTCGTCGACCTGGAAATCCTCGGGCGTGGTGCGGATCTTCGCGGTGAGCAACGGCGCGCCGAACGCCAGCGGCAACGGGATCACAGCGCCACCAGCAGTACGCTGGCCTGGGCGGCGATGCCCTCGCTGCGGCCGGTGAAGCCCAGTTTTTCCGACGTGGTCGCCTTGACGCTCACGCAGTCCAGCGCGATGCCCAGCACGGTGGCGATGCGCTCACGCATGGCCAAGGCGTGCGGGCCGACCTTCGGCCGCTCGCAGATCACGGTGATGTCGGTGTTGCCGACCTGCCAGCCGCGTTCGCGCAGCAGGCCGTTGCAATGCGCAAGCAGGTGCGCGCTGTCCGCGCCCTTCCAGCGCATGTCCGTCGGCGGGAAATGCACGCCGATGTCACCCAGCGCCAGCGCGCCGAGCATCGCATCACACAGGGCGTGCAGGATCACATCGCCATCGCTGTGCGCGAGCACGCCACAGCTGTGTTCGACCCGGATGCCACCGAGCATGATGTGGTCGCCCTCGCCGAAGGCATGGACGTCGTAGCCCTGTCCGATGCGGAAGGGAGGGAACTGTGGCGTGGTCATTGCAAGAACCTGCGGTTGGGTGTGGCGCGTGCGGACGTCAGGGTTCGCGACGCGACAACACGAATTCAAAACGGGACAGATCAGCCGGGGTGGTGACCTTGAAGTTGTCTTCGCTGCCTTCCACCAGCAGCGGGCGCAGCCCCTGGCGCTCCATGGCCATGGCCTCGTCGGTGACCTCTACGCCGGCATCGGCCGCCTCCTGCAGCGCGCGCGCCAGCTGGTGGCGGCGGAACAGCTGCGGGGTCAGCGCGCGCCACAGGCGCTCACGCGGCTCGGTGGCATCGATGCCGCCGTCGTCGCCGGCACGCTTGAGGGTGTCGCGCACGGGGGCGGCCAGGATCGCGCCGACCGGGTCGGCACGCCCCACTTCCAGCAGGCGGCCCAGATCGGCAGCGGCCAGGTTGGGGCGGGCGGCATCGTGGACCAGCACGAAATCATCGGCCCGCACGTCATCGGGCAAGGCATGCAGGCCGGCCAGTACCGAGCCGGCACGGGTCGCCCCGCCGATGCAGGTCAGGATGGGTTTGTCCGCCAGCGACTGCCAGCCCGGCCAGTCGGCGTCATCCTCGGCGACCACCACCATCACCCCGGCCACGACCGGGTGCGAGAGCAGCGCCTGGAGGGTATGGGCCAGCAACACGCGGTCGCCGGCCAGCAGATACTGCTTGGGCGTGGGCCCGCCGAAGCGGGTGCCACGTCCAGCGGCGGGCACCACCGCCCAGATGCCGGCCATCAGGGCACGTCCTGGTGCGGCGCGTCCGGATCGGGAACGGCCGTCGGTGCACGCGGCGGCGGCACCGGCGCGTCTTCGACCACGCGGTAGAACTTCTCGCCGGGCTTGATCATGCCCAGCTCGCTGCGTGCGCGTTCTTCGATGGCCGCCTCGCCTTCCTTGAGGTCCTTGACCTCGGCAGCCAGCGCGTCATTGCGCTGCTGCAGGCCGGCGTTGTCCCGCTTCTGGTTCTCGACCTGGGCTTCGAGCATCATCACCTCGCCCGAGTTGCCCGGTCCAAACCAGAAGCGGTACTGCAGCCACGCGAGCAGCAGCGCGAGCACCAGCAGCAGCCAGCGCCAGTTGCGCATGCGATCAGCGCTTCAGCGACACGAACGCGTCACGACCAGCGTAACGCGCGCCGGCACCGAGGGCTTCCTCGATCCGCAGCAGCTGGTTGTACTTGGCCACGCGATCGCTGCGGCACAGCGAGCCGGTCTTGATCTGGGTGGCGGTGGTGGCCACGGCGATGTCGGCGATGGTGGTGTCTTCGGTTTCGCCCGAACGGTGCGAGACGATCGAGGCGTAGTTGGCCGCGTGCGCCATGGCGATCGCTTCCAGGGTCTCGGTCAGGGTGCCGATCTGGTTGACCTTGATCAGGATCGCGTTGGCGGTGCCGGACTCGATGCCTTCCTTGAAGATCTTCGGGTTGGTGACGAACAGATCGTCACCGACCAGCTGTACCTTGTTGCCGATGCGGTCGGTCAGCAGCTTCCAGCCGGCCCAGTCGTTCTCGGCCAGGCCGTCTTCGATGGTGATGATCGGGTACTGCGCGGCCCAGTCGGCCAGGAAGTCGACGAACTGCTCGGAGGTCAGGCGCTTGTTCTCGCCCACCAGGTTGTACTTGCCGTTCTCGTAGAACTCGCTGGAGGCCACGTCCAGGCCCAGCAGCACGTCTTCACCGGCGGTGTAGCCGGCCTTGCCGATCGCTTCAAGGATGGTGTCCAGCGCTTCGACGTTGCTGCGGAAGTCCGGCGCGAAGCCGCCTTCATCGCCCACCGCCGTGCTCAGGCCATGGCCCTTGAGCACCGACTTGAGCGAATGGAAGATCTCGGTGCCGGCACGCAGCGACTCGGAGAACGAGGTGAAGCCGACCGGCAGCACCATGAACTCCTGGAAGTCGACGTTGTTGTCGGCATGTGCGCCGCCGTTGATGATGTTCATCATCGGGACCGGCAGGGTCACGTCGCGGCCATTGGCCAGGTGCTGCCACAGCGCCTGCTTCTTCGAGGTGGCCACGGCATGCGCATTGGCCAGCGAAACCCCCAGCAGCGCGTTCGCGCCCAGGCGGCCCTTGTTCTCGGTGCCGTCCAGATCGATCAGGCGGCGGTCCAGGCCTTCCTGGTCGGCGGCGTCGAAGCCCTTCAGTGCCGTGGCGATCGTGGTGTTGACGTTGGACACGGCGTTGCGCACGCCCTTGCCCAGGTAACGGGTCTTGTCGCCGTCACGCAGTTCCACGGCTTCCTTGGTGCCGGTCGAGGCGCCCGAGGGCACGGCGGCACGACCGAACGAGCCGTCCTCGAGGATGACTTCGGCTTCCAGCGTGGGGTTGCCACGGCTGTCGAGGATTTCACGGGCGTGGATGCTGCGGATCGTGGTCATAGCGGGCCGGTTACCAGTCAGAGAGGGGAGGCGCAGCCAATGCAGCGCCGAAAAAAACATGCCGCGTGATTATCCCTGCACACCCGTCACTTGCCAAATCGGCGTGGCCGACGGCAGCACCCCGGCCACGGTGGCCTGGCGCGAGACCAGCGATGGGATCAACAACACCAGCATCAACAGGGCCAGCAGGAGCAGTGCGCCACCGCCGCCAGCCGCCTGCCGGCGCAGCCGGAATGCGAGCACGCTGGCAGTGACACAGACCAGCGCGACGGTCCCGGTCAGCGACAGCGTCACCAGCAGCAGCGGGCGCACCGAGCGCAGCGCGTTGTCGCCATCGCCCGGCGAGCCGACGCTGGCGAATACCAGCAGCACCAGCACGAACACACCGCCCCAGGCGGTCATCGCCGCACCCAGCGCGATCCAGCCCCAGGCCCAACCGCGCCAGCCGCGGCGCACCGCGGGTGACGCCGGCACGTCGGCCATCATGCGAAGCGCGAGAACCCGTGCTTCTTGGTGACCGCGTCGAGTTCCATCAGGGTTTCAAGCAGTTCTTCCATGCGATCCAGCGGCCACGCGTTGGGGCCATCGGACAACGCCTTGGACGGATCCGGATGGGTCTCGGCGAACAGGCCCGAGACGCCCACAGCGACCGCCGCACGCGCCAGCACCGGCACGAACTCGCGCTGGCCACCGGAGCTGTTGCCCTGCCCGCCCGGCAGCTGTACCGAATGGGTGGCATCGAACACGACCGGGCAACCGGTATCGCGCATCACCGACAGCGAACGCATGTCGCTGACCAGGTTGTTGTAGCCGAAGCTGGCGCCGCGCTCGCAGACCATGATGTCCTGGTTGCCGGTGGCCTTGGCCTTCTCCACGACAGGCTTCATGTCCCACGGCGACAGGAACTGACCCTTCTTGATGTTGACCGGCTTGCCGGCCGCACACACCTTGGTGATGAAATCGGTCTGACGCACCAGGAACGCCGGCGTCTGCAGCACGTCCACCACCGAGGCCACTTCGTCCATCGGGGTGTATTCGTGCACGTCGGTCAGCACCGGCACGCCGATCTGCTTCTTCACCTCAGCCAGGACCTTCAGGCCCTCTTCCATGCCCGGGCCGCGGAAGGCGGTACCCGAGGTGCGGTTGGCTTTGTCGAAGCTCGACTTGAAGATGAAGTTGATGCCGAGGCGATCGGTGATTTCCTTCAACTTGCCAGCCACGTCCAGCTGCAGCTGCATCGACTCGATCACACACGGGCCGGCGATCAGGAACAGGGGCTGGTCCAGCCCGACGTCGAATCCACACAGTTTCATGGCGTTTCCTTGTTGTCCGGCGAACACTGGCCAGGCCAGCCGCCGTGGGTGATTAGCGCTCTGCAATGGGGGCACGCGGCCCCCACTGCAAGTGCGGCGTGCCGATCAGGCAGCTGCGTCCTGGGCCAGCTTGCCACCGGCCTTGCGCTCGCGCGCGGCACGGATGAAGCCGATGAACAGCGGGTGGCCGTCGCGCGGGGTCGACAGGAACTCCGGGTGCGCCTGGCAGGCCAGGAACCACGGGTGCTGGTCGCGCGGCAACTCGATGACTTCCACCAGGGTGTCATCCATCGATTTGCCCGCGATCACCAGGCCGGCATCTTCCAGCTGGGTGCGGTAACGGTTGTTGAACTCGTAACGGTGGCGGTGACGCTCGGCGACCACGTCCTTGCCGTACAGCTCGCGGGCCAGCGTGCCCGGCTTCAGGCGCTGCTCCTGCAGGCCCAGGCGCATGGTGCCGCCCAGGTCGCTCTTGTCGTCACGCTTCTCGACATCGCCGGTGGCGGTGCGCCATTCGGTGATCAGGCCGATCACCGGGTTCGGCGACTGGCGATCGTTCTCGGTGCTGTTGGCACCTTCCAGGCCGGCCACGTGGCGGGCGAAATCGACCACTGCGGCCTGCATGCCGTAGCAGATGCCGAAGTACGGCACCTGCTGCTCACGGGCGAACTGCGAGCTCAGCACCTTGCCTTCGAAACCACGGTCGCCGAAGCCGCCCGGCACCAGGATGCCGTCGACATCCTTCAGCGCGGCCAGGTCGCTGTCTTCCAGCTCCTGCGCTTCGAGCCACTTCAGGTTGACCTTGGTGCGCTGGCGCAGGCCGCCGTGCTTGAGCGCTTCGCCGACCGACTTGTAGGCGTCCTGGTGGTCGACGTACTTGCCGACCACCGCGATGGTGACCTCGTCCAGCGGGTGCAGGGTGGCGTCCACCGCCGCTTCCCACTCGTGCAGGTCAGCCGGGCCGGCCTTGTCGCCGAGCTTGAGCTGGTTGATGACGATGTCATCCAGGCCCTGCGCGTGCAGGCCCATCGGAATGCGGTACAGCACGTCCACGTCCGGCACGCTGATCACGGCGCGCTCGGAGACGTTGGTGAACTGGGCGATCTTCCGGCGCTCCGAATCCGGCACGACCTGCTCGGAACGGCACAGCAGCACGTCCGGCTGGATGCCGATCGAGCGCAGCTCCTTGACCGAGTGCTGGGTCGGCTTGGTCTTCAGCTCGCCGGCGGCGGCGATGTACGGCACCAGGGTCAGGTGCATGAACAGCGCCTTCTCCGGGCCGCGCTCGGTGCGCACCTGGCGGATCGCCTCCAGGAACGGCAGCGACTCGATGTCGCCCACCGTACCGCCGATCTCCACCAGCGCCACGTCGAAGCCTTCGGTGGCCTCGTCCATGCAGCGGCGGATCTCATCGGTGATGTGCGGAATGACCTGCACGGTGGCGCCCAGGTAGTCGCCGCGGCGCTCCTTGCGGATCACGTTCTCGTAGATGCGGCCGGTGGTGACCGAGTTCTTGCGGCTCAGGCGGGTGCGCACGAAGCGCTCGTAATGGCCCAGGTCAAGATCGGTCTCGGCGCCGTCATCGGTGACGTAGACCTCACCGTGCTGGAACGGGCTCATGGTGCCCGGGTCGACGTTGATGTACGGATCGAGCTTCATCATCGTCACCCGCAGGCCGCGGGCCTCGAGGATGGCGGCAAGCGACGCGGCGGCAATGCCTTTGCCGAGCGAGGACACTACGCCGCCGGTTACGAAGATCAAGGGAGTCATGGCTGGGGGTGTCCTGTCAGGAAGGGGGAAACGGCGCCGGCGCGCGGGGCGACGGACGACGTAAAGGGGGAAATCGGGACGATCCGGCTGGCGGCGGCATCTTCACGCGCCAGGAACGGGATCAGGGGGGATACGGTGCGGGAGTGGGTCAGCGACGTCGGGTCAGCCGTGCCGGCCGCTGTCTGGACCGTCACCTCCTGCCTACCCTGCTGGCGATCGCGCACGACCAGGCCAGTCCATTCGCTGATGGATGACACGCACTACTCCCGGAAAGCCATAGTTTACAGATTGACGGCCTCCAGCCCAAGGGGCGGATGCCGGTCTTCACATAAAAAACGCCCCGGCCAGGCCGGGGCGTCGGTAATCAGACAACAGGAATCAGCGCTTCTTCCGCGCTTCTTCCTCTTCCTCCTTCTGCGGGGCCTGCTCGCCCCTGGCCTTCATTTCGGCCGTGGCGGCCGCGCGGCGCTTGGCCTTGGCGTCCGCCTCGGCCTGCGCCCTGTCGGCCTGTTCGCCCTGCTGCGGCGTGGGCTGGCCCTGTCCGGCGTTCTGCGCCAGTGCCATGGGCACGGCCACCACGGCGGCGGCGATGGCAACGATGGTCAGCAACTTCTTCATGGGGTGCTCCTCGCGGTATGGCATGGAATGGGACGCCGGAGGCTCCGGTTTCCCATCCAGCACAGTCTATCGCGCCCCGGTCGGCCGCCCCCTGAACGTGTGGCGTGCAAAAAACCCGTCCAGACCGCAAACTTCGCCGTCGCATTGCGCTTTATGAAGACAGATGAACGCCCGCTATAACGCCGCCGATATTGAAGTCCTGTCCGGCCTGGACCCGGTCAAGCGCCGCCCCGGCATGTACACCGACACCGCGCGCCCGAACCATCTGGCGCAGGAAGTCATCGACAATGCCGTCGACGAAGCCCTGGCCGGGCATGCCCACACGGTCGAAGTCACGCTGTTCAAGGACGGCAGCTGCGAGGTCAGCGATGACGGCCGCGGCATGCCCGTGGACATCCACCCCGAGGAGAAGATCCCCGGCGTCGAACTGATCCTGACCCGCCTGCACGCGGGCGGCAAGTTCAACAACAAGAACTACACCTTCTCCGGCGGCCTGCATGGCGTTGGCGTGAGCGTGGTCAACGCGTTGTCCACCCTGGTCGAAGTGCATATCAAGCGCGACGGCAGCGAACACCGCATCACCTTCCGCAACGGCGACCGCGCCACCCCGCTGGAAGTGGTCGGCAGCGTCGGCAAGAAGAACACCGGTACCCGCGTGCGCTTCTGGGCCGACCCGAAGTACTTCGACACGCCCAAGTACAACCTGCGCGCGCTGCGCCACCTGCTGCGTGCCAAGGCCGTGCTGTGCCCGGGCCTGACCGTGAAGCTCCACGACGAAGCCACTGGCGAGCAGGACACCTGGTACTACGAAGACGGCCTGAGCGATTACCTCAAGGCCGAGCTCGGCGAGCGCGAGATGCTGCCGGCCGACCTGTTCGTGGGCCACCTGAAGAAAGAAAACGAGGTGGTGGACTGGGCCCTGGCCTGGATCCCCGAAGGCGAGCTGGTCCAGGAAAGCTACGTCAACCTGATCCCGACCGCCCAGCACGGCACCCACGCCAACGGCCTGCGCACCGGCCTGACCGAGGCGCTGCGCGAGTTCTGCGACTTCCGCAACCTGCTGCCGCGTGGCGTCAAGCTGGCCCCGGAAGACGTCTGGGACCGCGTGTCGTTCGTGCTGTCGCTGAAGATGACCGACCCGCAGTTCAGCGGCCAGACCAAGGAACGCCTGTCCTCGCGCCAGGCCGCCGGCTTCGTTGAAGGCGCCGCGCACGATGCCTTCAGCCTGCTGCTGAACCAGAACGTCGCATTGGGCGAGCAGATCGCCCAGCTGGCCATCGAGCGCGCCAGTGCGCGCCTGAAGACCGAAAAGCTGGTGACCCGCAAGAAGGTCACCCAGGGGCCTGCCCTGCCCGGCAAGCTGGCCGACTGCATCAGCCAGGACCTGTCGCGCACCGAGCTGTTCCTGGTCGAAGGCGACTCCGCCGGCGGCAGCGCCAAGCAGGCGCGTGACAAGGACTTCCAGGCGATCCTGCCGCTGCGCGGCAAGATCCTCAACACCTGGGAAGTATCCTCGGGCAGCGTGCTGGCCTCCGAGGAAGTGCACAACCTGGCCATCGCGATCGGCTGCGACCCGGGCAAGGAAGACATCGCCGGGCTGCGCTACGGCAAGGTCGTCATCCTGGCCGACGCCGACTCGGACGGCCTGCACATCGCGACCCTGCTGACCGCGTTGTTCCTCAAGCACTTCCCGGCACTGGTCGATGCCGGCCACGTGTTCGTGGCGATGCCGCCGCTGTTCCGTGTCGACGTGGGCAAGCAGGTGTTCTACGCCCTGGACGAGGAAGAGAAGCGCACGATGCTGGACAAGATCGAACGCGAGAAGATCAAGGGCCAGGTCAGCGTGACCCGTTTCAAGGGCCTGGGTGAAATGAACCCGCAGCAGCTGCGCGAGTCCACCATCCATCCCGATACCCGTCGCCTGGTGCAGCTGACCATCGATGATGGCGAGCAGACCCATTCGCTGATGGACATGCTGCTGGCCAAGAAGCGCGCCAGCGACCGCAAGGGCTGGCTGGAAAAGAAGGGCGACCTGGCTTCGCTGGAGGTCTGATCCGCCTCGTGTGGTACTGAAAGAACCCGCCTTCCGGCGGGTTTTTTCTTGCCTGTGCCACCAGGCATGGATGCATGCAGCGGGAAGGATTACCGTGGCGTCACCGCCTTGGCAGGAACCCGCATGCCGTTCGACCCGACCCTGATGCTGGAAACCACGCGCCTGGTGCTGACACCGATCCGCGCCACGGACGCGCAGGCCTTGTTCTCGATCCAGTCCGACCGTGCGGGCATGCGCTACTGGAACCATCCGGCGTGGACCGACCTCAAGCAGGCCTACGTACAGATCCTCGACGATCTCGCCGCGCTGGAGGCAGGCACGCAACTGAAACTGGCGATCCGTGAGCACGTGGACGGACCGCTGCTGGGCATCGTGGTCGTGTTCGCGATCGACGAGACGTCCAGGCGCGCGGAGATCGGGTATCACCTGGCGCCGTCGGCACAGGGCAAGGGCTACATGCACGAGGCGCTGTCACGGTTCACGGCCTACCTGCTTGATGAACTGCGCATGCGTCGGCTGGAAGCGGAGATCGATCCGCGCAACGTCCCTTCGGCGAAGGTGCTGGAGCGGATCGGGTTCCAACGCGAAGGATTGCTGCGGGAGCGCTGGCGGGTTGCCGGCGAGGTCTCCGATTCAGCCGTCTACGGCCTGCTGGCACGCCAGTGGCAGGATCGGGCCGACCCGGCGCCGCGTTAGAACGGGCGCGGCGCCATCCTGCGTGTACCGGCCTCGCCCCGCCCCGTCCGGCACGCTCCCTTCCACGAAAAAGCCCGCCTTGCGGCGGGCTTTTCGATGTTCAACCGTGCGGACCGGTCAGGCCCAGCCGAACAGTTCGAACAGGCGCAGGATCAGGTACGCACAACCGCCGGCGGCCGGGATCGTCAGGATCCACGCCCACACGATGCGCTCGATCACGCCGAAGCGCAGCGAACGCGGGTTCTTGGCGAAGCCCACGCCCATGATCGCGGTGGAGATGCTGTGGGTGGTCGAGACCGGCATACCGAAGTGCGCGGCCAGGGTCAGGATGGTGGCCGAGCTGGTTTCCGCGGCGAAGCCGTGGATCGGGTGCAGCTTGACCATCTTGTGGCCCAGGGTCTTGATGATCTTCCAGCCGCCCGAGGCGGTACCGGCGGCCATCACCACGGCGCAGGTCAGCACGATCCACATGGCGATGCCGTCGCCGGCGCTCGCGTCCGGGTGCATGAAGGCCAGCCAGGACGGCAGGTCGTTCAGGGCACCGGTGGCTTCGGCACCGATCAGCGTCATGGCGATGATGCCCATGGTCTTCTGCGCATCGTTGTGGCCGTGGGCGAAGCCCATGTAGGCCGCCGAGGCGATCTGGGCCTTGCCGAAGAACGCATTGACGATGCGCGGGCGCGCCAGCCGGCCGATGAACCCGCCGACCTTGGCCATGCCCGCGATGATCGCCCACAGCAGCAGCATCACCGCGATGCCGAGCAGGAAGCCGGCGATCGGCGAGGTGATCATCGGCAGGAACACCTTCCACAGCAGGCCCTTGTTCTGGGCCCAGGTGCCGATGCGCTCGGACCAGATCAGCGCGTCCCAGTTGTTATGGGCCGCGGCCAGGCCGGCGCCGCACAGGCCGCCGATCAGGGCGTGCGAGGACGAGGACGGCAGTCCCTTCCACCACGTGATCAGGTTCCAGATGATGCCGCCCAGCAGCGCGCACAGGATCACCTGCGGGGTCACATCGACCACGTTGGTGTTGAGCAGGCCCGAGGCGATGGTCAGCGCGACGGCGGTGCCCGTCAGCGCGCCGATCAAGTTCATGAACGCGGCGAGCATCACCGCCCAGCCGGGCGAGAGCACTTTGGTCGCCACCACGGTGGCGATGGAGTTGGCGGTATCGTGGAAGCCGTTGATGAACTCGAAAACGAGCGCGGCCAGGATCACCACCAGGACAAGGGTCAGCATGCTGTGGCGTCCGTCAGCTGTTCTTCAAGACGATCTGGTAGGCGACCACGCCGGCCTCGCGGCAACGATCGATGGCCTTCTCCAGGATCTCGAAGAACTCCTTGAGCAGGAACATCTGCAGGCTGTCCAGGCGGCCGGAATAGATGTCGCGGTACAGCTCGAGCATCAGGCGGTCGGCTTCGTTCTCCAGCGAGCGCAGCTTCTCGTTGAGCGCGGTCATCCGGTCCAGGTTCATGTGGCGCAGGTCGCCCACCATCTCCACCACCACGCTGGCGGCCTGCTCCAGCATCGCCGCGCGGGGCGCGAAATCGATGTGTTCCAGGTGCTGGGTGGCCAGCGAATAGCGATCGGCGAACTTCTCGATCTGCTTGGGAATCTTGTACAGCGCCGAGCCCAGCGCTTCGATGTCTTCGCGCTCGATCGGGGTCATGAAGCTGTCGACCAGCGCCTGGCTGATCTTGTCCGAGGCGGCGCGCTCGCGCAGGCGGGCCAGCTTGAAGGCGTCCAGCGCCGGCTGGCGGTCCGCTTCGCGCAGCATCGCGTGCAGCGCCTTGGCGCTGTCCTGGGCGGCCTGGGCAGCCTCGTCCAGCAGGGTGTAGAACTGTTTGCCGGAGCCAAAAATGGTCTGCAGAGAGAACATTGAGAAACCTATTCGCCGTCGAGGAAGGACGGCACCGGGCGGAATTATGACGGTTTGATGTCCAATCCGGGTACTCCCTGTCATCTTCACGCTCCCACGGCCCTGCCTGAACGACCCTGATTGCATCCCTGCCCCGGCCTTTTGTTAAGATGCGCGGGCACCTTCGGGTGCACTCTATGGACGACGACCCTTACCCCCGCCGCACCGCCGCGCTTACGCGCCCTCCGGTAGCCGACATCGCTTGAACACGCCCTCCCTGCCACCAACCGGGGATGAAGCCCGTGTTTGAACTGCTTATCGTCCTTGCCCTGATCCTGCTCAACGGCTTCTTCGCCATGTCCGAAATGTCGGTCATGACTTCGCGCAAGAGCCGCCTCAAGCAGATGGCCGCCACCAGCAAACGCGCCGAGCGCGCGCTTGAACTGTCTGAAAAGCCCGAGAGCTTCCTGTCCACGGTCCAGATCGGCATCACCCTGATCGGCATCCTGACCGGTGTGTTCGGCGGTGAGGCGATCGGCCTGGCCATCGCCGAGTGGCTGCACGGCATCGTCCCGGCCTTCGCCTACTCCAGTGAAGTGGGCAAGGCGCTGGCGGTTGCCCTGATCACCTTCCTGACGCTGATCTTCGGTGAACTGGTCCCCAAACGACTGGCCATCACCCGTTCGGAAGACATCGCCGGGCTGGTCGCCTGGCCGATGGGCTGGCTGTCCCGGATCGCTTTCCCGTTCGTGTGGCTGCTCTCGCACAGCACCCGGCTGGTGCTGCGCGTGCTCGGCCTGGGCAAGGATGAGGCCGCCTCGGTCACCGAAGAAGAGATCCGCATGCTGGTGGCCGAGAGCCACGAAGCCGGCGTGATCGACGCCCACGAGCGCGACATGATGAACCGCGTCATGCGCCTGGGCGACCGCACCGCCGACAGCCTGATGACCCCGCGCAACCGGATCGCCTGGCTGGATACGCAGGCCGCGCCGGAGAAGAACATCGCCACCATGCGCGAGAACGAGTTCTCCCGTTACCCGGTGTTCCGCGACAACGACCAGGACATCGTCGGGGTGCTGGAAGTCAAAAGCCTGGTGACGCGCCTGGTGCGCGATGACCATTCGCTGTTCCAGAACCTGCGCGAGCCGCTGTACGTCTCCGAGTCCACCCACGCGATGAAGCTGCTGGAGATCTTCCGCGAGGAGCAGCAGTCGATGGCACTGGTGGTGGACGAGTACGGCGAGATCCAGGGCCTGGTCACCATCAGCGACCTGATGGGCGCGGTGGTCGGCCGCCTGCAGTCGGTGGAGAACGTGGACGAGGACGCACTGGTCGTGACCCGTGAGGACGGCTCGTTCCTGGTCGATGGCTCGCTGTCGATCGAGGACCTGCGCGAACTGATGGGCAACGCTGAGCTGCCCGATGCCGACGATGGCGATTACTACACGCTGGCCGGCATGTGCATCCATTATTTCGGCCGCATCCCGCATGCGGGCGAGTACTTCGATTGGGCCGGCTGGCGCATCGAGATCGTCGATCTCGACGGTGCACGTGTCGACAAGCTGCTGCTGCGCACCCTGAGCGAAGACGAAACCGATGACATCACCGGCTGAGCCGACGCCGCCGGATCCGACGCGGCCGCAGTACCGCAACGAGGGTATCCGTACCCTCCTGGCGATGTTCGACCACGGTGACCCGGAGGAACGGCTGCTGCTGGGCCAGATCCTGCAGGATCTGCAGCAGAGCGCGTTCGGTGTGTTCCTGTTCGTGGCGATCCTGCCGGCCTTCATTCCGATTCCCGGGATCGGCGGCGCGGTCAGTGGGCCGCTGGTGGTCCTGATCGGTGCGCAGATGCTGTGCGGCATGCGCCGGCCGTGGCTGCCGGGCTTCATCCGCAACCGTGGGCCCAAGCGCGGCACCATGCATCGCTTCCTGGAGCGCATCGACGGCCCACTGCGGCGCTTGGACCGCCTGCTAAAACCGCGGATGGCCGGACTGCTGGTGCCGCTGCCCGCCCATGCATTCAGCGGCCTGCTGCTGATCCTGATCGGCGTGCTGTTGTCGCTGCCGATCCCGCTCACCAACTATCTGTTCGGCTTCCAGTTGCTGCTGTTCGCGCTGGCGCTGCTGGAACGCGACGGCGTGCTGATGCTGGTCAACTGGGTCGGGGCGGTGGCTGCCGTGCTGTTCTTCGGCTTCAGTTCGGGCCACCTGGTGGGCTACACGGTGGACCTGTTCCAACGCTGGTTCGGCTGAGGCCGCCCCCCTTCACGCGACGCGCCATGAAAAAAGCCGACCCCGCGGCCGGCTTCAGCACCACAATGGCCGGCGCAGGGCCGGCCCTGTGAGCCCGGTTACGCGCCGGGCTTGAGATCCACCGTGCCGGTGTCGGACATCGCGCCCGGGTCATCGGTCACGGCCGACAGCACGAAATACAGGGCCTTGCCGAGCAGGCCACCCGGGCCATCCCAGTATTCGGCCGATTCGGCGCTGACGTGGACCAGGCGCAGGTTCGGGTCGTCCTTGCCGCCCGGGAAGAAGATCTTCATCGCCGGCGACCAGAGTTCGTCGATCTTGGCCCGATCGTTCACGACACGGGCGATGCCCGAGACCGAGACATAGGTATTGCCCGAGGGTGAGGCGTAGGCCACGTTGACGCGCGGGTTGGCGGTGATTTCCGCGATCTTCGGGCTGTCGGCGCCGGTGGCGAACCACAGGTCGCCATCGAACTCGACTTCCTGCGTGCCCAGCGGACGACTGAACAAGCGTCCGTCCGCACCGACCGTGGTGAACATCGCGATATCGACGCCGCGGATCAGTTCGGCCAGTTGTTTGATGTGCTGCTGACGATCGTGTTCGGCCATGGGGTGGCTCCTGCAAGGGGAGCCACCATCACAGCCGATCGGCGGCTACGGCGACGTGAACCGCGCGGTCACACCTTCTTCGCATGCGCCGTGTGGATTACGCCTGCAGTGCGCGCCATGCCTGCATCGCCAGGCCGAACGAGCGCTTGCGCGCGGCATGGTCGTAGATGTTGGCGGTGACCAGCACTTCGTCAGGCTTGTGCCGCGCCACGAACGCGGCCAGCCCTTCCTGCACCTGCTTCACGTCACCGACCACTGCGCAGGCCAGCGCGTTCTGCACGCCGGCCTTTTCGTGCGGCTGCCAGAACGCTTCGATGTCGTCGATCGGCGGCGGAATCAGGCCCGGCAGGCCACGGCGCAGATTGACGAAACTCTGCTGCTGGGTAGTGAACAGCCGCTTGGCGTCAGCTTCCGAATCGCTGGCCACCACGTTCAGGCCCAGCACCGCATACGGCGCCTGCAGATACTGCGAGGCACGGAATTCGCGGCGGTAGACCGCCAAGGCTTCATCCATCGCGTCGGGGGCGAAGTGCGAGGCGAAGGCGAACGGCAGGCCCATCGCCGCCGACAGGCGCGCACTGAACAGGCTCGAGCCCAGCAGCCACACCGGCACCGGAATGCCGGCGCCGGGCACGGCGCGCACGGCCTGGCTCTTCTGGGCCGGTTCGAAGTAATGCAGCAGCTCGCGCACGTCCTGCGGGAACTGGTCGGCGCTGTCGAAGTAGCGGCGCAGTGCGCGGGCGGTCGGCTGGTCGGTGCCCGGCGCGCGGCCCAGGCCCAGATCGATGCGGTCCGGGTACAGCGAAGCCAGCGTGCCGAACTGCTCGGCCACCTGCAGCGGCGAGTGGTTGGGCAGCATGATGCCGCCGGCACCGACACGGATGCGCTTGGTGCCCCCGGCCACATGGCCGATCAGCACGGCAGTGGCGGCGCTGGCGATGCCGGGCATGTTGTGGTGCTCGGCCAGCCAATAGCGGTGGAAACCCCAGCCTTCGGCGTGCTGGGCCAGGTCCAGCATGTTGGCGAAGGCCTGCGTGGTGTCGCTGCCTTCGCAGACCGGCGCCAGATCAAGAATCGACAGCTGCATCATGAATGCTCGTTCCAACCAGGAGATATCTCACTGAGATGGGGCTGTCCGCGCGGTTTGCCACCACCCACAAGGCACGGGTGGCAAGACGCTGATTTCCGTCTCGCGACGATTCAGGACAATCAACGCCGTGAAGGCGGCTCAGGCGGCGTCGGCGTCCTGGTCCACGAGCGGCTGCAGGGCCGCGTCCAGCGCCACGCGCTCGTCGAAGACGAAGCAGCGGCCGTCATAGCCCTCGCCGCCCACGGCCTCGAAATAGCCCAGGATGCCGCCGTCCAGCTGAAGCACGTTGTCCATGCCGTCATTGCGCATCCACAGGGCCGCCTTCTCGCAGCGGATGCCGCCGGTGCAGAAGCTGACCACGGTGCTGTCCTTGAGCGCCTCACGGTGCGGGGCCAGCGCATCGGGCAGATCGGTGAACTTGGTGATCGGCAGCACCAGCGCGTCCTGGAAGGTGCCGTACTCGATCTCCTGGGTGTTGCGGGTGTCCAGCATCACCACCGGCTTGCCGGCGTCGTCATGCCCCTGGCGCAGCCAGCGCTGCACCGTGGCCGGGTCGATCGACGGGGCGCGCGGGTAGGCCAGCGGCTGGCCGTCGTCGATGCGGAAGCTGATGATCTCCGGCTTGACCTTGGCCTTGAGCCGGGCAAAGGGCTGCATGTGGCTGTAGCTGGTCTTTACCCGCAGCCCGGCAAACCGGGCATCGGCCCGCAGGGCGGTGTAGAAGCCATCGATTGCCTGCTCTGCCCCGGCCAGGAACAGGTTGATGCCCTCGCCCGCTACCAGGATCGTGCCGCGCAGCTGCGCGGCGGTGGCCCGCTCCAGCAGGGTCGCGCACAGCGCGTCCGGGTCGGCGACGGGGGTGAAGTGGTAGGCGGCGGTATTGGCGATCATCCCGTTATTTTAGCCGCTGGGCGGCCGCGACGCCTGAGCCGCGCCGGAATCAGCCGCGCAGCAGCACGAACGGCAGCAGCACCAGGGCGGCGGCGACGGCCATCCCGACCAGCACCGTGACCACGAACACCGGGCGGCGCCGGATCAGGCTGCCGAAGGTCTCGGCCGTGCCCTCGCGCAGCGCGGCCTCACGCTCGCCGCGCACGCGCTCACCGCGCGCCTGCTGGTAGTCGGCCATCAAGGCCTTGGCCCGCGGGTGATCCTCGTTGTCGCGCACCCAGATGCCGCCGAAGGAGATGCCCCACGGGCTGGGCTCGGTGCGGTAATGGGCAATGCCCGCCTTGTCCAGCAGGGCGGTGACATCCTGGATTTCATCGTCCGCGACATTGCGCAGGTTGAGCAGCAGTTTCGACATGCGCCCATGATAGCGCCCGGCGATGCGCTACCCTTGCGTCCCCGTTTTTTGGATCCGGAGCCCGCCCATGCGCCGTCTGCCGCGTTACCTGCTCGCCCCCCTGATGCTGTCGCTGCTGGCCGCCTGCACCCCGCCCGGCCCGCCGCCCGGTGGCAGCATCGCGCAGTTCGAGAAGATCGACACCCAGCCGGGCACCGGCGCCGAGGCCACGCCGGGCAGCAAGGTCACGGTGCACTACACCGGGTGGATCTACGACGAGCGCACCGCCGACAAGCACGGTGACAAGTTCGACAGCTCGGTGGACCGTGGCGAGCCCTTCAGCTTCGACCTGGGCCAGGGCCAGGTCATCAAGGGCTGGGACGAAGGCTTCGCCGGCATGAAGGTGGGCGGCAAGCGCACGCTGATGATTCCGGCCGAGTACGGCTATGGCGCCCGTCGCGCCGGCCCGATCGCGCCGAACTCCTCGCTGGTGTTCGATGTCGAGCTGCTCGACGTCAAGCCGCGTTGATCCTGCCTGCATGAGCACTGCCCTGACCACCCCACGCCGGGTCGCGATCATCGGCGGCGGCCCCGCCGGCCTGATGGCGGCTGAAACCGTGCGCGCTGCCGGCCACGCCGTCGATCTGTACGAGGCCAAGGGCTCGCCCGGTCGCAAGTTCCTGATCGCCGGCAAAGGCGGCCTCAACCTGACCCACTCCGACGCGCCTGACGTGTTCGTTTCGCGCTACCGCGAGCGCGCGGAGGCGGTGGGCGGGTGGCTGGCCGATTTCAATGCCGAGGCGCTGCGCGCCTGGGCGTTGGACTTCGGCGTGGAGACCTACGTGGGCAGTTCCGGCCGTGTGTTCCCGGTGGACCGCAAGGCCGCGCCGCTGCTGCGCGGCTGGGTGCGCCGGCTGAAGGAACAGGGCGTGCGCTTCCACGTGCAGCATCGCTGGACCGGCTGGGATGACGCGGGCGCGCTGCGCTTCCAGACGCCCGATGGCGAAACGACGGTGACGGCCGACGCGGTAGTGTTCGCGCTCGGCGGCGGCAGCTGGCCGGAACTGGGCTCGGATGGCGCGTGGGTGGCGCCGATGGTCGCCACCGGCATCGACATCGCCCCGCTGCAGCCAGCCAACTGTGGCTTCGACATCGGTTGGACGCCCTACTTCAGCGAACGCCAGGCCGGCGCCCCGCTCAAGCCGGTGGTGGCGCACTGGACCGACCTGAAGGGCGAACCGCGCTCACTGCAGGGCGAGTGCGTGATCACGGCGACCGGCATCGAAGGCAGCCTGATCTACGCGCTGTCGGCCGATCTGCGCGACAGCCTGGCCCGCGACGGCCAGGTGGAACTGCAGCTGGATCTGCTGCCGGGCCAGACCGAAGCGCAGGTGCTGGAGAAGCTGGGCAAGCCGCGCCAGGGCCGCAGTTTCGGCGAGGTCCTGCGTCGCCAGCTCGGGCTGGGCGGGGTGAAGTCGGCCCTGCTGTTCGAGGTGCTGGGCCGCGAGGCCGGGCAGCTGCCGCTGGCGCAGATCGCGCACGCGCTCAAGCGGCTGCCACTGGCCCTGGAACGACCGCGTCCGATCGATGAAGTCATCAGCACCGCCGGTGGCGTGCGCCTGGAGGCATTGGATGCGCAGTTGATGCTGCGCGCACGGCCGGGCACGTTCTGTGCGGGCGAGATGCTGGACTGGGAAGCACCGACCGGCGGCTACCTTCTGACGGCGTGCTACGCCAGCGGGCTGCGCGCCGGGCGTGGCGTGGTGGCCTGGCTGGCGCAGGGATAGATCGTGAGGTGCCGGCCAGCGGCCGGCACTACCAGTGACGTGCCCTGACAGGCGCTCGGCGCGGCTCAGCGCGGCATCCGGGTAGTGCCGGCCACTGGCCGGCATCAACGCGTGCGCTGCATCCGCACCGACGCGAGTGCGACGCCGCTGGGGTGCGGGTAGCTCTCCTCGCGCAGCGCCTCAAAACCACACCGCTGGTAGAACGGCACCGCATTGAGCGAGGCCGAGAGCACCAGCGGCCGCGCAGGGTCGGCCAACGCCTCCATCGCCTGCATCAAGGTCAGGCCGATGCCACGGCCGCCGCAGTCGGGATCGACGAACAACGCATCGATCTCGTTGCCGGCCAGATCGATCACGCCATAGCCCAGCAGCGCACCCTCGGCGTCTTCGGCAATCACACCGCCACCGGCGGCGAGCAGCGCGCGGTAGTGTTGCGGCGGCGGCGAGGCCGACCATGGGGCAATTACCTCCGGCGGATACGCCGTACTGCACACCTCGCGGACGCAGCGCGTGCGCAGTACCCACAGCCGGTCCGCCTCGTCGGCGCGGCCGACCCGCAAGCGCACTGCACGATCGCCCGTCATCGCGATTTGCTCGCGCGCAGCGCCTGGATGCGCGCTGGTGGCTGGAACGAGTCGCTGCGCGCATCGGCCCAGTAATCGTGGAAGACCGCGTGGTCCGGCACCTTGCGCAGCAGTTCACCGGGCGCAAGATAGCGATACAACGAGGCCAGCGAACGGATTTCCACCGGCGAGACCCGGCGCAGGATGTGCTCCGGCCCCAGCTCGGAGGGATCGTTGAGGCCGGCCGCGCACAGCAGGTCGCGCAACGCGCGCAGCGTGTTCTCGTGGTAGCTGTGCACGCGCGTGGCCTTGTCGGCCGCATCCAGGTGGCGCCAGCGATTGGGGTTCTGGGTGGCGATGCCGGTCGGGCACTTGTCGCTGTGGCAGCTCAACGACTGGATGCAGCCCAGCGCGAACATGAAACCACGGCCGGCGTTGCACCAGTCCGCGCCCAGCGCGATGGTGCGCGCGATCTCGAACGCGCTGGTCACCTTGCCGGCCGCACCCACGCGGATGCGGTCGCGCAGGTCCAGCCCGACCAGGGTGTTGTGTACCAGCAGCAGGGCTTCGTGCATCGGCACGCCAACATGATCGATGAACTCGGCCGGTGCGGCGCCGGTCCCGCCCTCGGCGCCGTCAACGACGATGAAGTCCGGCAGCAGTCCGGTTTCCTGCATCGCCTTGGCAATGCCGAACCACTCCCACGGGTGGCCGATGGCCAGCTTGAAGCCGACCGGCTTGCCGCCGGACAACTCGCGCAGCCGCGCGACGAACTGCAGCAGCTCGACCGGGGTATTGAACGCGCTGTGCCTGGAGGGCGACACGCAATCCACGCCCATCGGCACGCCACGGGTGATCGAGATCTCTTCGCTGACCTTGGCCGCCGGCAAGACGCCGCCGTGACCAGGCTTGGCGCCCTGCGAGAGCTTGATCTCGATCATCTTGACCTGATCATGGTTCGCGTTGGCGACGAACTTCTCTTCACTGAAGCCGCCGGCCTCATCACGACAACCGAAGTAGCCCGAGCCGATTTCCCAGACCAGGTCACCGCCCATTTCGCGGTGATAGGGAGAAATCGACCCTTCGCCGGTGTCGTGGTAGAAGCTGCCGCGGCGCGCGCCTTCGTTCAGTGCGCGGATCGCGTTGGCCGACAACGAGCCGAAGCTCATCGCAGAGATGTTGAACACGCTGGCCGAGTACGGCTTGGCACAGTTGGGCCCGATCTGGATGCGGAAATCGTGGTGGCCGATCTCGGTCGGCGCCAGCGAGTGGTTGATCCATTCGTAATCCACCGCATACGTGCTGCGCAGCGTACCGAATGGCACCACGTCCATTTCATTCTTGGAGCGCTGGTAGATCAGGGCACGCTGCTGGCGCGAGAACGGCACGTCTTCCAGATCGCTCTGCACGAAGTACTGGCGGATCTCCGGCCCGATCGATTCCAGCCCGTAGCGGAAGTGCGCCATCACCGGGTAGTTGCGCCGCAGCGTGCTGCGCTTCTGCAGCATGTCCCACGTGCCCAGCACCACCAGCAGGGCCGTCACCCCCACGCCCCAGTACCAGGCGGGCCAGATCGTGGCCAACCACAGGCAGACCGGGAACAGCAGGATGGCGAGCAGATACGCGAGATAGCGGTGCATGGCTTTCCTCAATCGATAGCTGCCAACGAGTCTACAGGCGGCCGTCCACCACTTCCCGGGGCCATACGGATTTGACGTCGTACACCACGCCGCCCGGTGCCAACAGCGCGCGCACCTGCGCCGCATCCAGGGCACGGAAACGATCGTGCGCCACGGCGAGCACGACCGCGTCATACCCGCCCGCATCCGGGGCTTCGACCCAACGCACGCCGGCATCAGCCAGCGCCGCCGGACCGACCCACGGGTCCTGCACGTCCACCCGGGCCCCACTGGCCTGCAGGCGCTGCGCCAGTTCCAGCGCGCGGCTGTTGCGCAGGTCCGGGCAGTTCTCCTTGAAGGTCACGCCCAGCACCAGCACCCGGGCCTGGGCGACATCGATGCGGCGCGATGCCAGCAGCGCCAGCACGCGTTGTGCGACGTGCTCGCCGACCCGGTTGTTGACCTGGCGCGCGGTGTGGATCAGATCGGGGTGATAGCCCACGCTCTCGGATTTGTGCAGCAGGTAGTACGGATCCACGCCGATGCAGTGGCCGCCGACCAGGCCGGGCCGGAACGGCAGGAAGTTCCACTTGCTGCCGGCCGCGTCCAGCACATCCTGGGTATCGATGCCGAGCCGATCGAAGATCAGCGCCAGCTCGTTGACCAGGGCGATGTTGACGTCGCGCTGGATGTTCTCGATCACCTTGGCGGCTTCGGCCACGCGGATCGACGGTGCCGGCCACGTGCCTGCGGTGATGATGCTCTTGTACAGGGCATCGACCACCGCGGCGACCTCGGGCGTCGAGCCGGAGGTGATCTTGCGGATGTCCGGCAGCCGCCGCTCGCGGTCGCCCGGGTTGATCCGCTCCGGGCTGTAACCGCAATAGAAATCCTCGTTGAAGCGCAGCCCCGACCCTTCCTCGAGCAGGGGGACGCAGACTTCCTCGGTGGTACCGGGATAGACCGTGGATTCATAGATCACGATGTCGCCGCGCTTGAGCAGGCCGGCAATCAAGGTACTGGCGCTGCGCAGCGGCCCCAGATCGGGCTGCTCATGTGCATCGATCGGGGTCGGCACGGTCACGATGTACACATTGCAGGCGGCCAGATCGGCGGGATCGGCGCTGTAATGCGCATGCACAGCGGCAGCGAGCTCGTCGGCCTCCAGTTCCAGCGTGTGGTCCAGGCCACGCTGCAGCTCGGCGACCCGCGCGCTATCGATGTCGTAGCCCACCGTGGCCTGCTGCCGGCCGAAGGTCACCGTCAACGGCAGCCCGACATAGCCGAGCCCGATGACGCCGATGCGCGGCGCGGCCGCGGCGGAAATGGCCTGGGTCATCGCTCGGCTCCGCATCGCGGAACCGGGCCGGCCAGCAGGCGGGGCGTCATCAGGGGATACGTCATGCGATACGGAGCCGGGATACAGGTCATGCAAGCCTAACGCGCCTGCCCCTGCCCCACAAAGAACAAAGCCGCCGCCCGCGGAGAGTACGGACGACGGCCAAAGGAATAATGGTCCAGCTGCGGTTACTACCCTTTCAGACAGCCTCCAAGGGCAAACCCCGCAAGACTGGTCACAGCTGGTAGGAAGAGGATAGGCGGGCAACCGTGATCATTGTGTTACGGCCAGCGTTGTTCTGCGTTACGAACCCAGCGTCACCGCAGCCGGTTCCAACTCGCCGGAGACACCGGTCCACGCCGCAAGCAGACAGCCAAACCCCGTGGGCGCGTCGCCCACTGCGGGCAGGACGGCCAGAAATCCGTGCCAGGGCGCATCGATGATGCGCGCCAGTGCTTCGGGCTCCACTGCTGCGGAGGCCATCGTCCAGCGGGGGAAGTGGCGGGCACCGACCGACCCGCG
Organism: Stenotrophomonas sp. LM091; assembly: GCF_001806305.1. Lineage (NCBI taxonomy): Bacteria > Pseudomonadati > Pseudomonadota > Gammaproteobacteria > Lysobacterales > Lysobacteraceae > Stenotrophomonas > Stenotrophomonas sp. LM091. The sequence continues at coordinate 3,698,626 of NZ_CP017483.1, read as the reverse complement.
CGCAAGCTCGCGCAGATTGGTATGGATGCGCGCGTTGAACACCCGCTGGAATACCGAATCCACGCCATCCTCCGGGCCTTCGAAATACTGCAGGAACCGACGCCCGTCGAACATCAGCACGCCGGTGACGCCGGCCACTTTATTGAATCCCGATGCCGCGCGCAGGATCTGATCGATATCAGACGTTTCGATTCCATCGACAGCGTCGCTGACATAAGCGACCGCATGCAGCGGCATGAAGGATTTCCGGAATGAACTGAAGCTGACTATGCCATGAAGTATTCGCACTGGGTAGACATCGACTGTGTCTGCCATCCCGTTCCGGAAAAGCGCGTCGGCGCACGCCTCATTCCGGGATCTGCACCTCGAATCCACGCTCGCGCAGCTGATCGATGTAGCCGCCGGGCGTGACCAGCGAGGTCACCGGCACCGTCGCGAAGGTCACCGCGTTGCGTGCCAGCGCGTCGCTGGCCATGGAGATCCATTTGCGGTGAGCCTGGGCATCGACGTCGGTCAGGCCGCGGCGGCGCCCGAAGTCACTGTTGGCCACCGCATCCACGCAGGCCACGTACTGCCCTTTCACTGCAAGGCGCTGCAGCGCCTGGATATCACCCACGGCCCAGGCATTGGCCCGCTCGGCCAGCAGCGGCAGCCCGTGCTCGATCACCTCCAGCGTGCGACGGAAGCATTCCACGTCCTGCAGGGCCGTCCCACGCACTTCCTTCAACGCCTGCCGGGGGTCGGCGATCTTGATCGTGACCTGGGTCGACACCGGCTTGAGGCCGTGTGTCTTGCTGGCCTTCTCGATGATCCTGGAGACCGGCGAGGATCGGCCCAGCCCCACATCCTTGAGGGCGGCGGCGTACAACTGCGTCGCCGCCACCAGCGGGCGGTCTTTCTCGATGCCATTGTCGCGCCCGATGTGACGCTGCTTGAGCAGCGCCCAGCGTGCATAGAGATCGGGCGGCAGGACCTCGCGCAGCGTGCGTCCGTCCGGATCGCGCGCCGCCTTCATCGCCGCAGGCGCCAGGGTCAGGCGGCGGAAGAACCCCACATCGGCATCCAGTCTCCAGCCGGGCGAGCCGAGCACCTCCTGGGCACTGGCGATCACCGCCTGCACCTCGTCGGCGCGCCAGTCCAGCTTGGCCGGTAGCGGCGAGACGGTGCCGAGAATCCACAGTGTGTGCCCCTGGCTGTTGCGGACCTGCCACATGCCCGGCCCCGGCTGCACGCCGGAGACCAGCACCGGGGCAAGGTCGATCACCTCGCCCGCCGCTGGCGCCGGTACCGGTACCGGTTCCGGCGCCGGCGCATGGACCTGGGCATTGGCATGGACCGCGCCGCCGAGCAGCACCGCCATGCCCCACACCAGTGCGTTCCCTGCACGTCCTGCGTTGGCCATGTGACCTTTCCGAAGTGAGTTGCTGCGCAGCGTACGGCGGCGCGCGGCCGGCTGCGTAAAGTTTGCGTTGCACCGGAACGCCGGCTGCAACGAACAAGGGCAGCCGGTTGGCTGCCCTCGCGTGGAATCATCACCGGCGTGCGTCGATCGCAGCGCGATCAGAACCCACGCCAAGGGGAAGCCTTGGTGCCCGGGGCCGGAATCGAACCGGCATGGGGTCGCCCCCGGCGGATTTTAAGTCCGATGCGTCTACCAGTTTCGCCACCCGGGCAACGGCGCGCATAGGGTGCCTGATCGCGCCCGGTTTTGGAATGCACGCACGCCGGGGCGACGGCACTCAGATTGCCCTGGAATACCGCACCGGCTGGTCCGGCTGCGCCAGATAACGGTCGAAGCACATCGCCAGCAGCCGCAGCAGCGGGCGCCCGCGTTCGCTGGCGCGCACAACGCCCTGCGCGTAGTCGGCCAGGCCGTCGGCCTGCAGCGTGGCCAGCGCGCGCAGCCCGTCGGCGAAATACGCCTCGAAGTCCACGCCATGCCGTGCTGCCAGCGCGGCGCCATCCACTTCACCCTGGCACATCAGCTGGCCGATCAGCTCGGCGCGCAGTACGTCGTCCTCGTCCAGCTGCAGGCCACGCCAGACCGGCAGGCGCCCTGCATCGACGGCCGCCTCCCAGGCCGGCAGCTCGCGCGGGTTCTGGCTGTAGGTGTCGCCGATGTGGCTGATCGCGCTGGCGCCCAGGCCGACCAGATCGGTATCGGCATGCGTGGTGTAGCCCATGAAGTTGCGGTGCAGCTGGCCCGCGCGTTGTGCCCGCGACAGATCCTCCTCCGGCAATGCGAAGTGGTCCATGCCGATGTATTGATAGCCCGCCTCGGAAAGCCGTTGCACCGCCAGGCCGAGCAGGGCGAGCTTCTGGTCGGGACCGGGCAGATCCGCATCGGCGATCTGGCGCTGCGCGCGGAACAGGTGCGGCAGGTGGGCATAGCCGTAAACCGCCAGGCGATCTGGGCGCTCACGCAATACTGTTTCCAGTGTCTGCGCGAAGCCGGCCAGCGTCTGCTTCGGCAGGCCATAGATCAGGTCGACATTGACCGAGCGCAGCCCGTACTCGCGGCACGCGCGCAGGATGTCCAGGGTGGCCTCCACGCCCTGCTCGCGGTTGATCGCCCTCTGAACGTCCGGATCGAAATCCTGCACGCCCAGGCTGGCGCGGTTGAAGCCCAGCGCGGCAAAGCCGGCGATGTCGGCGCGGGTGACGAAGCGCGGGTCCAGTTCGATGGAGAAATCGCGTGCGGCCGCCGTGCTGAAATTGAAGCGCTCGCGCAGCCCCTCGAGCAGCTCGCGCATCTGCGCTGGCGCGAGGAAGTTCGGCGTGCCGCCACCGAGGTGCAGCTGGATCACTTCGCGGGCCGGATCGAACTGCGGCGCCATCAGGTCCGCCTCGCTCAGCACGCGGGCGACGTAGCTGATGCCCTTGCTGTGGTCGCGGGTGATGACACGGTTGCAGCCGCAGTAGAAGCATGGGCTGCTGCAGTAAGGCACGTGCACATACAGCGACAGCGGCCGGCCGAGCCGGTTGCTGCCGGCGATGGCCTCGCGCAGGGCCAGCTCGCCATACCCGTCATGGAAGTGCGGCGCGGTCGGATAGGAGGTGTAGCGCGGCCCGGGCCGGTCGTGGCGGCGCAGCAGCTCGGGGTCGAAGTGCCAGGCAAGCCCGGCGGCGGCAGGCGAGAAAGTATCCATGCCGCCAGCGTGCACGCGCGCGGGCACGCACGCATTGCGTCAGATCAATTCAGGCCCTGGCGGCCGACCAGCGGCAGGCTGGGCCATCGCAGCATCTGGAAGCGACGCCAGAACGTATCGGCGATCCGCCCGGCAACGTCATCGGCCAGCCGCTGCATCGGCGGATTGCCACATTCGGCGGTGGTCTGCCGGAACAGGGCCAGCCAGCGGTCGAACAGATCGCGGTCGAGCTCATCCATGGCCATGTGCTTGGGCATCGGCGCGCCTTTGAAGCGGCGCGTGCCGCGCAGCATCGCCGACCAGAAATCGACCAGCTGAGCCAGGTGCGCATCCCAGTCGTGAATCCGTGCCGCGAAGACCGGCCCCAGCCGCGGCTCCTCGCGGACGCGCGCATAGAAGTCATGCACCAGCCGGGTGACCTCCTCTTCGCTGCACAGGTCCGGCGCAGGGAGAGGCAGCGCGTTGTCGGTGGGATCGGCCATGAACATCCTCGGGCGGCAACGCCCAGCATCGGCGGCAGCGCGTGCCGCTGCCTTGATCAGAATCAATGAAGGCCGTCGCGAAGCCTTCTAGTCTGGGAGCTCGACAGGAAGCGCGCACCCGCGATCCCGGCCCCCGGTCGGCGCGAAGTATAGCCGTGCCCTGCCCCCTCCTCCTGACCGTGGCCGCAATGAACGACCTGCACGACCCGCCCGACGGCAGCCGCCGACGGCTGATCCAGCAATGGGGCGCCATCCTGTGGCCCAGTTTCGTCGCAGCCGGCCTGGCCAGCGTGGTCTTCTTCGCGTTCGTCGACCCGCTGCGCCTGCGCGACATCACCTTCCCGCAACACGAGATCAGCCGCGAACTGGGCTACACACTGGGGTTCTTCATGTTCTGGGCGATCACCGCCGCCGCCAGCACGATCACCTGGTACCTGCTGCGGCCGATGCCCGGCGACGACGACGATCTGCCGCTGGGGTGACCATGACAGACCGCCTCACCCTGCATCTTGTCGATCCCCCACCGGCACCGCCGCCCACCGTTCGCCGCGCGCCACTGCGCTGGCGGCCGCTGCTGTCGGCGCTGCTGCTGGCCGGCTTCTATGCCCTGCCGTGGCTGCGCTGGGAGGGCCGCCAGGCAGTTTTGTTCGAACTGACCGCGCGCCGTTTCGATCTGTTCGGCTGGACCCTCTGGCCGCAGGACGTGGGCATCCTGCTGGGGCTGGCCGCCGTAATGGCCACCACTCTGGTGCTGCTGACCAACCTGGCTGGCCGGGTCTGGTGCGGCCATGCCTGCCCGCAGACCTTGTGGAGCCGGTTGTTCCGCTGGATCGAACAGGCCGCCGCGCACTGCCTGCCGGCCGCACCGGCCCGCGCGGCCAAGCACCTGCTGTGGCTGCTGGTGGCCGCGTGGACCGGCATCACCTTCGTGGGCTTTTTCAGCCCGATCCACGGTCTGGTCGGTACGCCGTGGCCGCCGGCCTGGAGCGGCTGGGAAACGTTCTGGATCCTGTTCTATGCCGCCGCCACCTGGGGCAATGCGGGCTTCCTGCGTGAACATGTCTGTCGCGAGTTGTGCCCATATGCGCGCGTCCACGGCGTGTTCTGCGACAGCGACACGCCGCGCATGCACTATCACGCGCGCCGCGGTGAACCGCGTGGCCCGCGCGTGGCAGGGCTGGGTGGCGTGCAGGCCCGCGGCCGCGGACTGCTCGACCCCACCAGCGCCAGCGATTACGCGTTCCGCGCCGCGCATGAGGACATCGCCGGCCCCATGCCGCACTTCAGCGCCGATCGGCTCGGCGATTGCCTGGATTGCGGGGACTGCGTCACCGTCTGCCCGATGGCGCTGGACGTGCGCGCCGGGCCACATGCCGATTGCATCGGCTGTGGCGACTGCCAGGACGCCTGCGATGCGCGCATGCGTGCGTGGCAGTTCCCGACCGGTCTGATCCGCCGTGCCAGCCCGTCAGCCATGCAGCAACGCCCGCCACGCTGGATCCGCCCGCGCACGCTTGCCGCGGCGAGCACGCTGCTGGCCCTGCTGGGCATCGGTCTCCATTACCTGTAGTGGCGCCGCGCTGGCAGTTGTCCCCGTCCCGATTCCCGGTCCCCCGACCCGGTTTCAGCGAGCGCGCGGTCGCGCACTGCGTGGGGGCACCAACTGGGCGCGCCGCACGATCCCCAACTGTTCGATGATCAACGCCAGCTCATTGGTGACACGGGTTCGCGCGGTGCCCTGCGCCGGTGGGACCAGTCGCTCCAGCACGCGTTGGTAGGTGGACCAGAATTCCGGGCCGCAGCCATGTTTCACGTAGCTGGCTTCCAGCTCGGTTCGCACTCCGTCAGCCAAGTCATGTTCGCCGTATTCCATACGACCTCCGTGGGACTTGCTTGCTTCAGGGACGACAAAACCCCCTCAGGGGCGGATTCACTTCGGGTTCACTTAAAATTTGCACTTCCTTTGCATTAAGTCAATTACCACACGGCCAAAGGCGACGCCCCCGATGAATGGTTCATCTCGCGCCTGCGCCCGTATCTGCATCATGCAGGGCGCATATTGACAGCAGCATGTCAGCGCGGCGGCGGGTACTCCGCCTCTGGCCGGCTCCCCCTGGTATCAGCCCCTGCGGGTAAACCCTACAGGGGTCATCTCATTCCGCTGCCGAGCGCACCGGCTGCGACGCGGCCTGCCCGGGCAGGTGCGGGGCGACGAACTGCAGCAGCCGCTCCATTCCGCTGCCCACCGGCGCGCCGCCGGCGATACGGTCTGCGAAGGCCTCCCAGTCACCTGCCGAGAGCATCTCGATCAAGGCAGGCTCCACGCCCAGCCAGCGCATGCTCCAGTACGGGAAAAAGCGCTGCGGTACGCGCGCGTGGCCGAGCTTGTGGATGGCGCGATGGCTCCGCGCCTGCAATACCCGCTCATGCACCGCCGACACCCCGTCATCGGGACCTTCGAAGTACTGCAGGAAACGACTGCCGTCGCACAGCAGTACGCCGGTCACCCCCGCCAGGCTGTTGAAGCGGATGGCATCCTCGACAAGGGCGTCAAGATGCGCCGCAGCCAGCGGGCCCGCAACGTCGCTGACATACGCGATCGCGCATAAGGGCATGGGTAAACTCCGACATTCTCAAAGCACTATGCTGGCACTTTCAGGTATCTAAATAAAGCCGCTGGCTGAAGCATTCAGATGCCGCCGCAAACGAAAGTTTCGATCGCGCGGTGCTTTCGTCACCCAGGCCGCCGCAGGCAGCCGCGCGCACTCACTGCCGCGTGGCGATCGAACTACGTACTGCCTCACTGAACGCATCGAGCAGGAACGGCTTGGCGATCATCGCCATGCCGTTGTCGAGGAACGCCGAGCGTTCCTGCGCCTTCTCCGCGTAGCCGGTCATGAACAGCACCGGCAGGGATGGCCGGGTCTGCCGCGCGATTTCCGCCAGTTGCCGTCCATTGAGACCGGGCAGCCCGACATCGGTGATCAGCAGGTCGATCTTCTTCGACGAGCCGAGGATGGGAATGGCGCCATCGGCGTCGCCGACCACCTCGGCGGTATACCCGAGATCCTCAAGCACCACCGTCACCAGCATCCGCACCTGCTCGTCGTCCTCCACCACCAGGATCGACTGCCCGGCGCCAAGCGATACCGCCTGTGCGTTCGGCGTGTCCTCATCCTCGGCCGGGTCGTGCACCACCGGCATGAACAACGACACCGTCGTGCCCTGCCCCGGCGTGGAGTCCACGGTGATGTGGCCCCCGGACTGCTGCATGAAGCCGTAGATCATCGACATGCCCAGCCCGGTGCCCTTGCCGATCGGCTTGGTGGTGAAGAACGGCTCGAAGATCCGTTCGACCACCTCCGGCGGCATGCCGGTGCCGGTATCGGACACGGCCACCACGGCGTACTCGCCGGCCGGGATGGTCGGCACCTCCGCCTCGGCGACATGCACATGCGAGGTGCGCAGCCGCAACTCTCCACCATCGGGCATGGCATCGCGTGCATTGATCGCCAGGTTGAGCAGCGCGCTTTCAAACTGGTTGCTGTCCAGGTTCGCGCGCAGCGGGGTATCGCTGGTCACCATCTGGATGCGGATCGTTTCCCCCAGGGTGCTGCGCAGCAGGTGCTGGACCGACCCCACCAGTGCGTTGAGTTCGACGGTTTTCGAATCCAGCGATTGCCGGCGCGAGAACGCCAGCAGGCGCTGGGTCAACGCGGCCGCACGCTGGCTGGAGGCGGTGGCGGCATCCAGGAACCGTTCCAACCCTTCCATGCGCCCCATCTCCACGCGCATGCGCATGATGTCCAGCGAGGACAGGATGCCGGTCAGCATGTTGTTGAAGTCATGCGCGATGCCGCCGGTGAGCTGGCCGATCGCATCCATCTTCTGCGACTGGCGCAGTGCGGCTTCGCTGGCTTCGCGCGCGGCCATCTGGTGTTCCAGTTCGGCGGTGCGCTCGGCCACCATCGCCTCCAGGTCCAGCGCGTGCTGCTGGCTGGTCTCCAGGGCCAGTTTGGAGGCGGTGATGTCGGTGACGAACACATGGAACCCGTCCGGCGTGCCATCCGCATCAACGCGTGGCGAGTAGCGGATCTCACTGTCGCGCCGCCGGCCATCGCTGAACGGCCAGTTCGCCTCGAATACGATGTGCTCGCCGGCCAGCGCACGTTCGATCAACGGCCGGCGACTGGTCCACACTTCCTGCCCGAACACGTCGGGCACGCGCCTGCCGATCACGTCCGAAACCGGCCGCTCGAACCAGGCTTCATACGCCTTGTTGGCGAAGCGGTAATTCAGGTCACGGTCGATGAAGGCGATCAGCACCGGCATCGCGTCGGCCACCAGGCGCAGCTCGGCTTCGCTGCGCTCCAGCGCGGCACGCCCATCGGCCAGCGCCCGCATCTGGTCACGCACCAGGAACTGCTTGTCGCGCGCACGCAGCGCACTGCGCACCGAACTCAGCAGCGAGCTGCTGCCCAGTGGCCGGTCCAGTTCGATGATGTTGATCGCCAGCTGCAGGCCGGCGTCGGCCAATGGCCGCTTCTGCGAGCGCGGGGACCGCAGCAGGATGAAGGGAATATCCGACCAGGACGGTTGCCGGGCCAGGGGCTCGAGCAGGGCAGCCGTGCCTTTCGCCACGGCCTCCTCGGTGACCACCACCGCGCCCACCTCGTCATCGAGCGCGTCGGCCAACCGCGCCAGGCTCTCCTGGATCGTGGTCCGCAACCCGGCGGCGTTGAGCACGGCAGCGATGCTCGGCGCATCACGCCCGAACGGTGCAACGATGTGCACCACGCCGGACGTGGCGTCAGTCTGCACGGGTGTGGCCGAGCAGATGCGCCGTATTGCCCACGAATTCCGGTGTGCCGGTCAGGATCCCCTTGAACTCGTTGAGGGGCGCACTGAGCGAAATGCCCTTGCCGTCGATGTTCAGCTCGCGGATCGTGTTCTCGTGTGCACCGCCGCGGTTCTTGATCACCGAGATCGCTTTGCGGATCCGCCCCTGCGACTCGAAGAAGCGGAACAGTACGACCGAGTCGGCGATGTAGGACACGTTGAGATTGCCCGTGGACATGGTGCCGACCAGGCCATGCTGCGGATTGATCAGGATGGTCGCCACGCCCCGCTGGTTGAGATAGGAGAGCATCTCGTGCAGCTGGAGCATCAGCTGCTTTTCCTGCGGCATCGCCGTGACGTAGCCGTTGAGGCTGTCGATCACCAGCAGGCGGCACTGACGTTCTTCCACCGCACGCTGCATGTTCCAGGCGAACTCGCCCGGCGAGATCTCGGCCGGGTCCACCTGCTGGATCTCCAGCAGCCCCGTCTCCAGATGTTTGCTGAGATCGATGTCCAATGACTCCGCGCGGGCCAGCAAGGTGCCGATGCGCTCATCGAATTCGAAGATGCAGCAATGCTCACCGCGCTCGCACGCGGCCCACACATACTGCAGCGCCACGTTGGTCTTGCCGCTGCCGGCCGGGCCGGTCAGCAACGTGCTGGTGCCCCGCAGCGGTCCACCACCGAGCAGGCTGTCGATCTCGCCCACCCCGCTGCTGATCGGGGTACCGTTGAATTTGGCGTGATGGTCCGAGGCGATCAGTCGCGGGAACACCTCCAGACCGCCCTCGCGGATGGTCATGTCGTGGTAGCCGGCAGTGAAGTTCACCCCGCGCAGTTTCTGCACATGCATTCGCCGCCGGGCCGGACCGAAATCCAGCGTCAGTCGTTCCAGCGATACGACGCCATGACACAGGCTGTGCAGCTGGCCATCACGCTCCTCGCCGGAGGCGGTCATGTCATCGACCAGCACAACGGTTGCGCTCTTCGGCGCGAAGAACTGCTTGAGCGACAGAATCTGCCGGCGATAGCGCAGCGGATCCTGCGAGAGCAATCGCAGCTCGGAGAGCGAGTCAAACACCACCCGGTGCGGCTTGATGCGCTCCACCTCGCCCAGGATCAGCTTGACCGTCTCATCCAGCTCGACCTCCCAGGAGTGCAGGACCGACTGCATGCGGCCATCGCCCAGTGCTTCCTCGGCCGAGGCCAGCTCGAACAGGTCCAGCCCGTCCAGCGACCAGCCGTGGGCATTGGCGACTTCCCGGAGTTCGTCAGCCGTCTCGGAGAGCGTGATGTACAGGCAGCGCTCCCCCTTGCTCAACCCGTGCAGCAGGAACTGCAGGGACAGCGTGGTCTTGCCTGAGCCGGGCGGACCCTCGAGCAGATACAGCCGCCCCTGCGGGAAGCCCCCGCCCAGGATGCTGTCGAGGCCTTCGATACCCGTCGCTACGCGTGCTTTTTGTGTCTGCATAAGGCTGCCAATATGGACGGGCGCAGCATACGAAGCGGGTTGTGTAGGCCCTGTCGGCTCTCGCCTGCGAAACTGAATGGAGGCCCACAACGCACAAAGCCCGCATGCGCGGGCTCTGGGCTACTTTCTATTTGGAGGCCTGGGTCGGAATTGAACCGGCGTACGCGGATTTGCAGTCCTGACGCATACACATAGCCACCAAGGGTTCAAGCTGGATAGTCGTTCCGCAATCCCGACAGGTTCTGGTATCTGAAGGCCTTGTCGCACAATGGGCAGGTTGCGATTGCGGAAATGCTTATCAACATCTCAGTGCTAGAACGCGCGCAAAGTGCGCGCTTCGTCAAGGCAAAAAAAACCCCGTCATCGGACGGGGCTTTTTGCTACTACTGCTGCGTCAAACAGCTCGCGGCGCCGACGCTTGCTCGGACTCCACGATTTGCCGCATGACTTCGGAAACCTTAAGCTTTTCCTGGACAGTCCAAGTACGCGGTGGCCGGCCAGTCGGCGCTGCAATACTGACCTTGTCGGCAGCGAGTGCCTTGGCCAGTTCCGTCCTATGAAGGTTCGAAATCTGCTCAGTGGCTTTCGTTGTCATATTCATAACCGTTCCCTCTGTACTCAGCTTGTCGCGGATCGACTGAATAGTTGTCGACACCGTATTGAGGTTCGATGATCCGCTCTCGAAATCAACGAACTTCACTTCACCGCCCGTCGCAGGATCGTGTTGACCTGCGCTCTCAACGCACTTCAGGCTGCAACCGTTTGCTGCGTAGCAAGCCTTTGCAAAGCCTCCACCACTTCCGGTGAAACTAGCGTCTGCACCTTCAAATGTAGGTACGTCGCCGTGATGATCATAGTCGCCGCTGTAGAAAAGCACGGTGAACGACGGCTTCTGGATGATCGTGATGTAGATCTCGTGGAAGCTGCCATCCAGTTCACTACGGTCAGTTGGCGGGAGCTCGTTGGAAGGAACAGGAGAGCTAAACCACGTCTTCCACTCTTCGATCAACTTTGCATCACCGGCACAAATCATCACCGCGTGCGGCCGTTCGGCGATTTTGTCGAATCCCGTATCATCCGCAAACCAGATGTACTTCACTCCTTGATCTTCGAAGGAGACGGACCACCTTGAGTCGCTCGTCACCTTACGAAAACGTCTATCCAGAACGTTTGTCGTCATGCTCTTCCTTGGCGTCCCCCTGTGGACGTTCACAAATTATAGGAAGAATTCTTAGGGCTCCGGTAGGTCAAGTTAGGCCTACCTACTTAGGGGTAACTTCGAGTTATCCACAGAATTTCCCCAACATGTTGTGTCGCATCATCACCTTTGGCTCCTCTGGCACAACATGTTGTGTGTAAAAAAGAATAATGAACGGTTCAGGCCCGCGTTCATATTACGCCCAGCTTGGTTGTGGAGGTCGGCTTCATAGATCGCCGACGTCGTCATGCAGCGTGCTCCACACCTTCTGTTGCCAACCGCGCTGCGATTCCGTCGAACCGCGCGGCCTCGGCCCGGAGGCGGTCAGCGCCGCGCCGGCGTGTCGCCCTCGCCCGCCAGTCGCCACTGTGGTTCCTGTCCAGGTCGTCGGCCTGCTGCCATAGCGAAGCCGCCCTCGCGCGTGCCCAGCGCGCCTTGCCGATGCTCTTCTGATCCATGCAGCCACTGTCGCCGCCGGCGGTCGCACGCGCCGATACGGAGGCAACGCAGGCTGACTGCCTACCAGGTCCGGTTCTTGCGCTGCGCAGCGCGGGCCACTTCGCGCTGATCGATCTCCAAGCGAAGCCGCTGCTGATGCCTGACCGCCCACAACTCAGACCCGATCACACCCTGCTCGTAGCTGGTGCAGATCCTGCGGCCGCGGTGCTGGTCGTCAAGATGACGGTCCACCTCGACCCACCAGACCCTATCGTCCACGCGCTGCGACAGGCGCAACACCTCCGTCATGCCGCAGTAGATGGCATCGGGAAGCTGATCGGCGCGGCTGGCGACCGAGCGCCATCGGAAGTCGGGAGGAAGCATGCGCGCAGGATACGGACCGGGGTCTCAGATTCCGCGACGGCGCGTCAGGGCCGTGCAAAGGTGCCGGCGGGACGCTACTCAGGCGCCCCAGCACCCGGGCTGAGCTGCCTGCGGCTCCCGGATCCGGCAGAGACAGATTGCGCGAAGAGACCGGATCGGGGGTATCAGGGTTTTCTGTCTCGGACACAGGGATCCATCTCAACCCATGGTCAGTGGATCCGGCGTGTGATCTCAGAGCAGAACTGAAATCGCTTGGAGGAAGAATCCTATGCCTACCAACACCATACCAGTCTGAAATGCTTTCCTGTCAGCGGCCTCCCGCTTGAACTCAAGTTCGCCGCCATCCGAGAAGGCGCCGAAATATGGAGCCTTGAGCGAGGCAACCACTACACCGACGATGTCCACGTTCAGCCCAGAAATGGAGAGCACCGTCTTCAAAAGGTGCGGCTCGGCGGCACTTGGCCAGAGGAAGAACATCGACCAGATCGCCGCAGTAGGCACTACAACCATGCCCATCTGGAAGCCGCTCCATTTAACCTTGACTTCCCCGTCGTTCGGGTACTTGATGACTCGCTCAGCCATTCGATTGATCCTCTGTCCGGCGAGAACATACCAGACCCAGCCATCAGTCTGTGGCAGGTCAAGGCCGCGCGAAGGTCGTGCGCACCAGCCGGGAGTATCGTTCGGCCATGTGCGGCCGATTCGTCCAGACCCCAATCCGAAACGCTGACACCCTGGGCTTCCCCCAGCTGGTCGGCGACCTGCTGTCGATCCCGGAGAGCTACAACCTGGCGCCGACGCAGCGCGCCTCAGTGATCCTCGATCGCGGCACCGGCCTGCAGGTCACCCGGCTTTCCTGGGGCCTGCTCCCCTTCTGGGCCAAGGCCAAGAAGCTGCAGGGCTCCACGATCAACGCCCGCATCGAGACGGTGGCCACCAAGCCGGCCTTCAGGTCGGCGTTCAAGAAGCGAAGATGCCTGATCCCTATGGCCGGGTACTACGAGTGGTCGGTCAACGCTGAGGACGGCAAGAAGGATCCGTGGTTTATCCACGCGGCCTGGCCGCTGCTGGCGGCCGGCCTGTGGGAAGACACCAGCCCCCTGCTCGACCCGGACAACCTGGGCACCTTCACCGTGATCACCGGTGACAGCAGCGGCGTGTCGGCCGATATCCACGACCGTATGCCGGTCTGGCTGACGGCCGGCCAAGCCGATGAGTGGCTGGCCGCCGAGCCCGACGACGCGATGGCGATGCTGCTGGCCAGCGAGCCACCGGCGATGGAGGCCTATCGGGTCACGCGCGCAGTGAACAGTCCACGAAACAATAGACCGAGCCTCATTGAGGGAACGGCCTAGTTCGTTAACTCGCTGACCTCCATGTGGCATCATGGCCGCCGTTGCGAGCCATCACTTAGACACTGGATGTCAATTTTCCCGAAACTGACGACGAAGTCAGCCGCCCTACTGAACCTTGATGCGCTGCGATTCCTCGCCGCGTCTGGCGTAATGGTCTTCCATGCCGCCCATTACTTTGAGCTAGGGCCCTCATTCGACAGCGCAATTTTGGATCCACTGCGACTGCTGGTGGACCTATTCTTCGCGGTCTCGGGCTTCGTCATCGGCTTTAGCTATCTAGACCGAGCATCAACGGGTCAGCAGGTCAGACAGTTCTGGCGAGGCCGGTTCGCCTACATCTATCCACTCCATTTCGCCACGTTCCTGGTGGCATTTGCAGTCGGAGTCATAGGTGCTGGACAGACAGATCATCCAGAGAACTACGATCCAAGGTGCATCCCAGCCAACCTTGTGCTCGGTCAGGCCTGGGGACTATGTGGTCATCTTAGTTTCAACGGGCCATCGTGGTCGTTGAGCGCAGAGGCGGTCATGTACCTGCTTTTCCCGGCGTTCGTCCTCATTGCAAAGCGAAAGCAATGGCTCATCCCGATTGGCTCGGTCGCATCATTCCTGTTGCTCACATGGGCAAGCGATTTCACATCTCGCCCTTGGCATGAGTGGATGGCGCCAAATGGCGCCCTTCGGGCCTTTCCTTCGTTCCTCTTCGGGCTGAGTCTCTGGCTTTACCGCGATAGGATCCGCACCATTCGCTTCAGCCACATACTTCTTTACCTTTCGCTAGGCCTGACCGCCAGTTTGATCTACCTGCGCGCTCCTGATCTTCTGATCCTGCTTTCGATCTATAGCGTAGTTCTGTTCGCATGCGCCTCTGATCTTCGGAGTGAGGTCACGCGATTTGCAATCAAGCTTGCCCCCCTAGGTAGCTTAACTATGGAAATCTACCTACTGCATCACCTTGCCTTCATTGCCCTGCTAACTCTGGCCGCAAAGCGGATGCTGCACCTCAGCGGATACGCAATGAACGTTGCCGTTCTGATGACCTTCGTTATCGTGGTGGCGGCCGCGTACGTGACAAAGTTCGCCTTCGTGGATCCAGTAAGGGCGTTTATCATGCGGCGTCCATCGGCCACGACGCGCGAACAATCGAGTGAGGCCGCCGCATCGGCGACCACGTCGCTTCCGCGAACTACACCCAGACGTTAGTGCCGCCTGATATGAGGTACTGGCCGTCGTAGACGAATTCTATCGTTGTGGTTCGGCCTGGTAGGTTTCCCGCCAAGGAGAACGGAACCGCGAACTTGTAATAGTCGGCGGTCCACTGCAACGTGCGACCGCCAACACCGTCCTGAGTTATGACGAACACTACGCGATCGCCAGGGATGAGGCGTGACGCTTCATTGGGTCCATAGAACGTGACGCCTTGCGTCAGGCTCGGAATTCTGAACGTCCTGCCCTGGCTCCAGTCTGGATTGTAAGAAGTGGCGCCGGCGTTGCTTGGGACCTGTACGCCATCGTTCGCTTCATCCCTCACCCATCTGGTTCCGTTGTAACGAACCTGGCATTCGCCGTACTCGAACCCGGAGTTGATATTTCTAGCTGAGTCGCCCTTTCGAGGAGTGACGTGATTCACAACGTCAACCCGGATGCGCGGGTCATCTACGTAGACTGCCGCGCCGGCTGATTTTGTGGTTGCACGAGAGAACGACCCTTTTGCACATCCTTCCACAACCAGTTCTGCGCCCGACACGGCTGCGTTCAATGGTGGCTGTGGCGTCTGCAGATAGTTCGAACCAAAGCAGACCCGGAGCTTGCCCGTCGCTCGTGCAAGCAGCTGGGTCTCCCATAGATGCAGGCAATCCACGAACATCCTCGTCTCATTCGTCCCAGGCAACCCCGAACATCCCTCGACCTGGTGAAGGACGTTCTCCCCTCTCCGGTAGTCAAGTTCGGATACGAAAAGTGTCCCCAGCCTGCCGGCTTGCCTTACAAGCCGCCCATTGGCTGTTGCCGCCTGCACCTTTCCCCGGATTGTGGCGGTGTCGACCGAGCCCGATGGCGACCCGTCCGGCTGACCGCCTTCGATGTTGAGGACCGTCAGTGGTGAGGTCCCAACATATGAAATTCCGTGCAGACCCACGGAAACAGATCCAATCTCGGTATTGTAGCCAACGTTGATCACCGTTCGCCCTTCGCCTGCCTCGGCGAAAGACAGCCTCTCGATCACCAGCTTGCCAATACGACTCGCGTAGCTTGTCGCACGCCCCATAGGCATGACACTGCGGCCTGGAGGCGCGCCCATCAGGCAAAGATCACCGATCGAGAAGTCCTCGATCGAGTCCATCGTCATCCGAAATTCCTCAGTAGTCTGAGCCTTGACCCGAATCGAGCCAACGCGAAGACGACCGATATCCGTATGTGTCAGGTTCTGGTCTCGAATTAACGAAAGAACTTGCAAGATTGTGGATCCGGAGATGGTCCCGATCTCCACATCCCAGAACTTGTACGGCGCATTCCCTGTGATCTTCAACGCGGTGAGAGCGTTCTGAGGCATCAAATGATCGATCTTCAAATCGTAGCCATGGCCCCGCGATATCTCATAAGACGAAAAGTCCCCACCGGTCAATGAAAGAAGATCGTCTCCGGTTGTGCCGGAAAGCGTGCCAATACGGACGCCCGCATATGGGGGCTGCAAATGGAGACCATCACTGTGCGTGTCAAAGTTTATTCTTGGCACGTCCAAGTTGCGCACATTAGCCGCGAGCACGCCATATTTTGCGACATTCCGGCATCGCCTGATCGACACGCTTGAATTGACTGCTCCATATATCACTACGCCCATCGTGTATAGACGAAGAGGTCCAGGCGGGATCGGGCTGGTTAAGTTCTGATAGTTGTAGTCAAGCTCACCTTGGACGTCGATCAGGATGTTCGTGTCGGCAGCAGACACGCTCAGCGACCCCGCCCACAGACTAGGCGTAGCGACCGAATCAACAACAGGAACATTGGTCTCCACCACGAACGTGTTGGCATTGACAACGGAACTTACCCTCATCACGCCGTCATATCCGAATTCCTGTGCACCCGTCAGGGCGACAAAGTCGCCACGACGATAGCCATGGGCCGTGCAACTCACAGATACATAGGAGTTGATGCCACTGTGACTTTTGTCAGGATCGACGTAGCTCGGCGCAACGACCATTGATGCAACCGTCTTCCTGGCTGCCGAGTAACCGCGATTGATTAGAAACGGACTTCGGCTAGACGGATCTTGTTTGAACGTGACACCAGGCAACGCAATGAGGCCAGTGTGGCTGTTCACCACGCTGACCTCATTCCACAAATATGTTCCCGGATTTCCGTAGTAGACAATCCCGCCTCGACCCAGCGCGGCTTGAAGTCGACGGGTATCCGTCACTGCATCACCACTTGCCGAGGGCATGATGTTCAGGACCAGGCCACTGTCCGTGACGATCGAGGTGACATCGGAAGCAGCAACGCCTTGTATCAACCGCCATTTGCTTGTATCGAAATCCTGCTCCGCTGTGAACGGCAATGACGATGGCAGCGGCGCATAGACTGCTCCCTCATGCTCCACCGTCATCCGTGCTGAATCTACTAGTAGCCCTTCCACGTACGCGACGGGAACGAGATACCCCATTGCGGCGAGGATGGCCTCTGACTGAAGCCGTGCAGACTCCAGCTCAGCCGATATTTCTGCGAGCAACCCGGATGCTTCTACGCGCGCAGCACCGACGACCTGCGCCGCCTCAGCCCTGATTCCCGCAACTGCCGTCGCGGCAGTGCCTTCCGTGCGATCCACGACTCGCTGAAAGGCCCTCTCAACCCCCAGAAGCGTAACGCGGCGACGGCCGAGCCGATCTAGCCACTCTTCGCGCAACTGGTCGTTCACCGCGAAATCTAGATTCTCCGCGTTGTCGAAGAGATCTTTGATCGAGTTTGAAGGAACCGGATTGCCGGTGTGGAAAGTCGTCATCTTTTGGTGCTCCGGTTTGGCTCTTACGGCGCGTTCGCGTCGTCGTATTGGTAGAAGGCGGGGTCGTACTGCAGGGCGGCCAGCTCGACGGAGCCGTCTTCGCCTGGCGTGAGTTCGGCCAGCACGGCGTCATATCCAGCGCGCGTGCTGTCGCAGAAGATCAGCTCGGGGGATCGATGGTCGGGTCGTCCATGATCCAGGTGTTGAAGGCGTGCTCGCCCGGCAGCGCCGAGGCGGCGATGGTGAGGCGGTGGTCGTCGACCCGGGTGGGCACGATCACGCTGGAGAGCGTCCCGTCCTGGAACCGAATCAGGCACCGCGGTGCCGCCAAGGTCCAGTCCAGATACTCGCCCACCTCGATCAGCACCCGGGTGCCGTCCAGGCGCGCCGATTCGATCATGGCGCTGGTGGTGCTGGATCCTGGGATATCGTCGAACAGCTTCACGCGGTCGCCGTACTGGTAGACCAGGCCCATCATCTCGGTCTTGGTCGTGTAGGTAAGCCGCTGGCCCTGGTGCTTCATGAGACGCCGCATGCCGATCCGGTAGGCGCGATCGCGCGTGCCCACGCCCTGCAGCTCGAAGGTCTCCACCTTCCACGGGGTGTCGCCGCCCGGAAGCCGGCATTCCACCGTCTCGGCCGCCCACGTCACCTCGTCGATGTAGGTCACGTCCACGCCGTCGAAGTCATCCGGCCCCGGTGAGGTGAACGCCGTGGTCAACGGCTCCAGCTGCCGTTGCGGTGAGATGCCACCGCGCCAGGCCTTGATTCCCTCGCGGCCGGCCGAGCACATGGAGTCGATCAGCAGGAAGTACCCCATGCCCGCCTGGGCAGCCATCTGCAGCAGGTCGAGGGCGCTGGTGCCCGACTTCTCCGCGCTGAAGTCGAAGAACTCCCCGCGCGGCGTCCAGTAGGTGTTCTCCAGGTGGGTCAGCGTATCGGTGTCGATCTGGTCGGCCGGCAGACCCAGCGAGCGCATCACGTGGGTCATCGCCCCGCTGATGCTGCGGGCGGTGCCGTCGTCATACAGCCGGGTCGCCTCGACGTTGAACCGGCGGTCTGTCTGCGCCGCCAGCTTGGTGCCGGTGGTCACCGTCAGGCCGATGGTCGTCAGGTCGTCGTAGCGCGTGGGCCGCTGCGGCAGTCGCGCGCGCAGGCCTTGCCAGAAGCAGGCATCGCGCGCCGAGTTGCCGCCGCGCTCGGTCACCCGTCGCACGCGCACTTCGATCTGTCCAGGCGTGCCCAGCGTGATGCGCTCGGTGAAGCCCAGCGAATCCTCGGAGGTGGCGGTGTAGCTGTGGGTACGCACTGACCAAGGGTCGCCCGACCCGTAGACACGCCACGCCACCCGCACGGTCACGGTGAAGGTGCGCTTGTTGCCCTTGTCCGTGTACCAGATCAGGCCGCCCGGGAAGTTGAAGTCGTACTCGAAGGCGTCGGTGGTCTCTCCGTTGGGGCATACCAGGAACGGGCCAAGCCATTCTTCGCTCTCCTGCAGACCCGTCGCCCGATAGTCGGTCGCGGTCCGCGAGGTCCAGCCCGGCCAGCTGGTATCGACGACGCCGCCCTCGGTCAGTCGCTGGACCACCAGGGTGAGGCCGGAAACAGCAGTGATGCGGTACTCGCTCTGGCCGCGCGACATCGCCAGCGAGACGCTGCCCGGCGGCAGGCCACCGAAGGCAGTGCCGCCCGGGCCGTCGTACGCCAGGGTGACGCGTGGCAGCGTCGCCGGGGTGCCACCGGTGGTGGCCACACCCGCCGTGGCCGCCGGGCTGGGGCCGAACACCGCCGCCGGCAGTCCGCTGAAGGAGATGCTTCCGCCGGCATACGGGCTGGCCGCCTCGGCGATGGTGACCACCGCGCCCGACTGCGTCGCCACCAGGCCGCTGTCCACCAGCTGATCGTTGATCGCGGTGAGCAGCACGCCCAAGGTGATGTAGTTGGCCACCAGCGCCACGCTGTAGCTGGTTCCGCGCCAGCCTATGCCGAAGGTGACCGGCGTGCCGCTGAAGTCGAAACCGGTGGCCGGCGCCGAGCCAGTGAGCCGCGCTGGGCTGCCGCCGACACCGGGCACGGCCGGCGTGCCAGGCGCATAGCTCGCCACGAACAGACCATAGTCGGCGCCGTTGTAGGTCAGCAGCACCGGCATACCGACATACGGCGCCAGCTCGGCTACCGCGCTACCGGCGATGACGGAATAGAGGCCGCTGGTGGTCGCGGTAAAGGTCGCCGCCACCTTCAGCGTCAGCACAGCGCCGACGGTCCAGGACGCCGGCACCGACGTGGCCGGCCGCTCCTTGCCGTTCGCATCGGTGACCGTCGCGTTGTTCAGCGTCAGCACGTTGCCCGACACGGTCACCGAATCGGCATTGAGGCTGGTGGCCACGTCCGCCGTGTCGCTCAGGTCCAAGCCGGCAGTGCCCGAGGCGGTGGCGCCGACCTCGGTGGAGTTGACCCAGTTCTCCGAGCGCACGTCGCCGCCCACGTCGGCGCCCGGCGGGTAGATGGCCATCTCCACGTCGCTGCCGAAGGAACTGATCGGGGTGTTGCCCAGCCGCGCGGAGCCGAACGGGATCACATGTCTCCCTTTGCCCACGCACACGAACATCTGCGTGCGGTAGGTCTTGCCGCCGACGAAGCGCGAAACCGGCTGCACCAGATAGTCCGCCCAGACCCGGCATCGCCCCAGAACCTCACGTACGGGGCTGCCAAGGCGCGCGGAGTTCGCCCGGGCGGTATCCAGGCTGAGCGTGTCGCCCTGCCCGTACCGGCTGCCCGAGGGCATGGTGGCGACCATGTAGATCGCATAGGCAGCCATGACGGCCACCACGACCCAGTAGACGACCGCGGCGGCGCCTTCGTAGTAGGGGATCGGGTAGATCCTCGCGTCGGTATCGGCTTCGATCCAGGTGGAAGCCCACGCGTCCGCCGGCACTGCAGCGCCGCACACCTCGACCTCGATCGGGTGCGGCCCCTCGCTTGCGTAGCTCGGCACGTTGGAGCGCAGCCACCCATCGATCGTAGTCCTGCCGTGGCGATGGGTCTCCAGCGGCTCGCCCGGCATGCGTGATGGGAAAATCTGGATCACGCGTAGTACTCCACCCGGTTGAAACGGCACTCGAAGCGGGCGACCGGCAGCACGGTGACGTTGCGGCCGTCGTTGCACTCCAGCGCGCACATGCGGCCCTCGACCTCCACCAGCACCGCCACGTGGGTCACCACGCTGCCCTGGTAGCAGAACGCGACGGCGCCTTCCACGAGGTCGCTGCCGGCGTGCTGCCGCGCAGCCTCGTTCGCCAGGTCAGCCAGGTCAGCGCGCGTCGCGCCCGGGTACTCGTCCCATGGCGCGAGGCCAAGGTCACGACGCACCTCGTTGACGACCCCATAGCAATCCAGCTCCGGGAACTGGCGGCCGCCGCTGACCCAGACCACGTCCAGGTACTTTTCCAGATCGATTTTCATGTGATGTAGCGCAGCCCCGGGTGCTTGGTGAGGTTGAAGCGGTCGCGCGGCCAGGCCGTGTCGAGGATGTTCATGAAGCCGGCAGTCACCTGGACCTCGGTTGCGGTCCACTGCCCGCCCTTGATCACCATCGACAACGGCTTCTTGGCCGGCGCCAGCAGGTCGTTGCTCAGGTAGATCCGTAGGGTGACGGTCATTTCGAGCCGGGCTGCCAGCGCCGCCCGTATCTCGGTGCTCACCACCCCGTCCACGTTGGTAAGCGCGAACTGGAGGTCTTGGACCCCGTCAGCGTTTCGCGTGGGCTTGGCCACATCCATGCCGCAAGCCTTGAAGGTCACCGTCTGCCCTGTCTCCAGAACCGCGGTGATGTCCTCCCAGCCCTTGGTGAGGTAGTGGGTCTTGCTGCCCACGGTGATCGCAAGAGTTTCGTGCTCGACTTCAGAACCACCGGATGCGTACAGCCTTTCAAGAATGCTCATGCCTTGGGCCATTCACGATTGGCCGCCCTATCAATGAGGGAGGCCTGCAAATACCCATCGGGAGATTCAAGCCACCCATCTTCCAAGAGTGCTCGTTGGTACATTTCAAGGCTTGCAGTGATTAACCATTCATTCCCAGAGGTCAGCACAGGGCCGTCATAGATATCTAAGAAGCGGCTCTTGTAGTAGTCCATTCCAAGCGGCGTGCGCAATCGGCATGCGAACCAACCCACGCCGTCGCTTAAGACCTTTTGAAACCATTTCTCAAACAATGCGGCCCTAGGGGCGTCGAGGAGCCAGCGCACCTCTATTTCTGTCGGCGTGCTCGTATAGCGCCGGCGAGACATAGACCTTCCACTCACAAATTTTGATCGCTGTAAGGGCGATACATGCCGAAGTCCGTACCCCTCGCGCAGCGGTTCGGGCAGCCACTGCGGCTGAATAATCAATGCCATTACCCGACCTTCCTTCTGACGTTCCAGTTCGAGCGCATCGCTCGGGACTGCGGGCCCGTGCCCGAGGTGGTATCAGCAACGCGGTCCTTCCGCGCCATAGTTACTGCTCTTTTGACAGCCTCCTCCATCATCAG
This sequence comes from Stenotrophomonas sp. LM091, assembly GCF_001806305.1. Classification (NCBI taxonomy): domain Bacteria; kingdom Pseudomonadati; phylum Pseudomonadota; class Gammaproteobacteria; order Lysobacterales; family Lysobacteraceae; genus Stenotrophomonas; species Stenotrophomonas sp. LM091. The sequence goes on along the minus strand of NZ_CP017483.1, from coordinate 3,676,786 downwards.
GCGCTCTCGCTCACTGAGTGATCCGTTGACGCTGATGTTGATCTCGTTGGTATCCCCGCCACCGCCACCAGTACTGCTATCGCGAGCCACCCGCTCCAAGGTGGCATCCAGCTTCGCGCTAGTGGCCGCGGTAGTGACACGCTCGCCCTTCTGCAGCAACCAGGTGCCCGTCTCGGGAACGCTGTCGATGCCGTCGTGCGCCATGCCGACCGCGGAGATGCTGGAGATGATCCCGGCCGTCGCCGCAGCGACGGATGCGATCGCGGCCAGATTGGCTGGCCACGGATTCTTCGCCGCCTCGGCCATGCCTGCCTGGATCGCCAAGGTTGCCTGCGCGATCGCGGCCGCCTTCTGCGCCACGAAGGCGACCTTGTACAGCGCAGACTGCTCGCCGAAGCTGTTGCGCATGATGTCTGTGACGCTGCCGAGGCCCTGCTGTGCAGCGGTCAGCGTGACCTGCCAGCGGGAGTCTTCCAAGGATTGCAGACGTTTCTGGTGCTCGGCCCTCATCTGCTCTTCCTGAGCATCCCATTCGCTTTCGAGATCCGCGCGCGACTGGCGGTACTCATTCAGCGCTTCCAGCTGTGCCTCATACCTCGCGTTCTCCTGCTCCATCGCCTTGTCGATCTTGGTGAACTCTCCGGCCGCGCCGCCATACAGCGCATCAGGCCCAGCGAAGCCGTCTGCACCCGTTCCACCCACCTGGTCCAGCGCGCGTCGAGCCGTAGCCGCGTAATCCGAATCATTCGCTGCGCCGGCTGCGGCCGCCGCTTGGATCACCTTTAGCCGCTCGCGCGCCAGGTCGACGCCCAGGCTGTCCTCTCGGTTCAGCTCCTTGCGCAGCTTGGCGAATTCTTCCGTCGCCTTGGCGGCCTTCTCATTGGCGTCTTTCACACCGTTGAGCCGGTCGATCTCCATCGCCCAGCCCCTCAGGGTCTCCTGTTGCTGGGCATTGAGACCCCGTAGAGAACCAGTAGCGAGCTCGAAATTAAGCTGCTGCAGCTCCGTGGCTTTCTCGGACCTGTCCGCGCTGGTGTCGAACAGCGCTATCTGGCGCTGGTACTGGAGACCTGATGCTTCGTAGGCACGCATCAGTTGCTTCTGCGCGGCTGCCCGCTTCTTCGCATTCTCGGCATCGGCCGCGGCAGCAGCGGCAGCGGCCCGACCTGCGCCATCGCCAGTAACGCCGGTCGCCGGCACCGGATCCGTCGCCTTCTGTGCCCGTGCTGCCTGGGCGGCCATGTCCTGGGCCAATGCGAGGTTCGCCTGTTCCTGTGCGATCTCACCCTGCAGCCGCTTGATCACCGTATCGGGCGTGCTCAGTAGGTCGGACGGGATCAGCTCTTTGGCATTCAGCATCGATAGCCCCAGCGTGCTGCGAGCCTTCTTGACCGCGTCCACCGTGTCATTCAGCCGCTTGATGCGGTCCTCTACGCGGACCGTATCGAACGCATCGGGCCCGTTGAGCCGCGCAGACAGCTCCTCTGCGACGAATCCCGTGGCGCCGGCGAATGAGGCCGTGAACTTTGCCAGCACCCCGATTGCCTCAATGGCACCAGAGATGACGTTGTTGAAGCCCTCGCGCACCTGGGGATCATTCAACGTGGCAATCAGCGTGTTCACAGCCTCCGTAGCACCAGCGAGGCTTCCATCGCCGCCAGTGGTCAGGTCGTTGATGGTGTTCATCAGCGCGGACAACGCGCCACCGAAGGTATCCCGAGCAGCCTGGGCCGCGCCGCCGTACGATTCCTCCAGTATCTCCAGAATCATTATCTGGGCTTCACCCTCTTTGCCGGCTTTCACCAGCTCGTCGATGGTGCCGCGCACTTCCTTGGTGAAAGCCGCGCCGAAGCCCTGCTGCGCGAGCGCTGCCGCGGCCTTGCTCGGCGATTCCAGCGCGCGACCGATCGTCTCGGCCGACTGGCTAACGCTGATGCCCAGGCGTGCCGACTGATCGATGATGGCCTGCATGGCGCGGGGGATGTTGGTCCCCAAGATGCCCGAGTACGAAAGCAGACGGGTCTGGGCTTCCACGATCTCGCCACCGCTGAAGGTGGACTTGGCGGACAAGGTGTCGGCCATATCCAACAGCTGCTGCCGTGTGTATCCCGCGGCACCGCCGGTGGAACGAATGATCGCGTCGAGCTGGGCGATCTCCCGTTCCGCAGCCACTGAGTTTCGGGCGATCAGCACCACCGCGCCGGCGATGGCGGCACCGAGTGCAACGCCCGCCATCTTCGCTTCTTTCTCGATGTTCTTGCGCCATTTCTGCGTCTGGCGTTCGGACTTGTCCAGGCCGGACGCAAAGCCGCCGATCTCGGCAATGACGTCGATGGTCAGCGTGCCGAGAGAACGTCGTGACATGTGCAGTTATCCCCAGCTCGCCATCGCCTCTTCAAGGCCGATCGGCTCCGCTTTCTGGTATCGAAGGAAGTCAGTTACTTGGAATGCCGGGGCTGACGGCTTGCGCTTGCTGTTGGCGAACAGGCTGGCCAGCAGGCCAGCGTTCCAGTCGGCGCGCATCATCGGGTTCAGGCCTCCGTGGCGTTCCCGGTATGCAGCCCAGAGCCTCACCTCGCGAGCGCTGAGGCGTTCCTTCGCCACAGCAATGGTTTCGCCGCCGATGCCGTTAAGCACCAGCTCGCACCAGAACTCGTCTTCCGGTGTTAGCTCGTAGCTTTTCCCAGCGAGTTCACCTCGCCGATGGCGCTCAGCAGCGCCAGGGTCAGGGCGCCGTCCAGCGCGCCGCGGTCCGCATCCGACGCACCGGTGATGTCACCTACGGTGAAGACGGGCTTTCCCTGCTCATCGCAGATGGAGGCCGCGATACGGCCGGCCACGCTGTCCTGCCGCCCGCCTGCGGCGAGCACGTCGGAGATGGCGGACTGGAAGCCCAGCGGCCGCACGAACACCGTGGCGGTGAACTCTTGCTCGCCCTGGCGCCAGCTGATCTCCTTCTCGACCGGGCGGCCAGTGAAGGCACCGGCCTGCAGCAGGCCAGCGATCGAAAGGGATACCGCCTTGCTCTTCGGGACGGACGCCGGCGGCGCCGCCCTCTTCCGGCCCTGGGGCTTCGCTGCGGTCACGGGGTCACCACCTTACGGACCCAGACGCCGGCGCCAGAGCGCTGCAGGCTCGCAGCGGTGGAAACCACAGCGTTGGCCTGGAAGTCGAAGGGGAAGTCGGCGACGTAGCCGAGGAACGTGTACCAGGTCCTACCCTCGGGCAGCACCATCTCCGGCTCGCTGTTGCGCTGGGCCGTTGCCGCCGCACCGGTGCCGGCACCGCCATTGAAGGCCACCGTCGGCACACTCGTGTAGCCGGTGCCCGGATTGGTGATGGAGACCCCGATCACCGAGCCGCTGTCGACGATGGCGGTTGCCGTGGCGCCGCTGCCGCCGCCGCCCGTCAGGGTCACGGTCGGCGCGCTGGTATAGCCAGTGCCGCCGCTGGTGACGTTGACGCCGCTGATGGAGCCGCCCGGCGCCAGCGTGGGGACGATGTCCACGCCATCAGACCAGCCGATAGCCCACTGGATCTTCTCGTCGGAATCGTCCTCACCGAGCTGCCACATCAGGTAGTGGCTCTCGTTGCGCGGGTCTGCGTTGATCGTGACCGAAGCCTGCCCAGGCGTGCGCAGCCCCTTCTTGTAGGACCGTGCCTTGGTCTCGGACAGGCAGGTGTCTTCGATCTGGTCCGCCGGGTTCGCGCCGGGGTTGAAGTTGGTGATGCACTCGATCTCGCGGATCTGGCCATTGATCAGGCCGTACAGCTGGGTGCCTTGCGTCAGCATGCTCATGAATGTCTCCCTGCGGGCATAAAAAAACCCCGCAGTGCGGGGTGTGGGTGGGTGAAACGGACGAACGTCTTCAGCGCGGCACGAGCCAGTCCACGTCAAACGAGTAGCGGTACAGCTTGGTTTCGGGGTCTTTCACCTGGTCACCCCAGCGGGTCACGTAGGCCTGTCCCTCGATCGCGTCGCGGATAGCCCGCGCCGCCGGCAGCAGCGAGACCGGGTCGTCGCTGTAGACGTCGATCTGCAGCGAGTACCCGTCCACGTCAGGGCGGTCGCCCAGGTACTGAGCCGGTTCTCCGCCGATGGTCTGCCAGACGACGTAGGGCCGCGCCGGCGGCTTCTCTACCAGTCCGAACGGATAGACCCGTGTCGGGTTGCTGCCGAACAGAGCCAGCACCGCGGCGTTGGCGATGCAGGCCTGGAAAATTGGGGCGATCATTTCTTTGCCGCCTTTGCCTGCTTGGCAAGTGCGCGGTCGAGCGCGCGGTTGAACTCGAGCGCGAAGGTATCTACCGCCTTCTGTCCGGCCTGCTCGGCCACCGGCCGCAGGAATGGGCGGGCGGCCACCTTGGCCGTGCCCAGCTCCACGTGGCGCCAGTACCAGGTGTCGCCACCGGGATTGCTGGAGCTGCCATCCGTGGCATACGTCTGTCCCGTGCGGCGCTTACGGCGATTCTCGCGGGTTCTGCCGTACTGCCTGGCGCCGCCGAGCACACCCAGCCGGAACGCAAGCTGCCCGTCGCGCTTGAACGCTCGGCCGTCCCAGCGCAGATCGATGTTCTTCCAGATCGCCTCGCCGGTCTCATGGTCGTCCAGGCGTCGGGCATTGCTCTGTGCCTGAGCGCGCAGGACGGCGGTCGCCTTCCGCAGCGCGGCGCGACCGCCCTTGGCGTTGGCTTCGTTCTTCAGCTGGGCCATCTTCGCCTTCACGCCGTCAAGGCCGCTGACGTCGAAACGGATGTTGTCAGCCATCGTTGACGCCCTCGCTGCATGGCAGCGTCATGTATTCCAGCCCGCTGACCGGATCGGCCAGCACGCCGTGGACGTTGTAGACCTGCCCCCTGTGGATGATGCGGCTCTTGTCGGTGACGCCAGCACGGTGCCGGATGGTGATGCGCGCGGTCACCTCGCTGTCGATAGCTTGGGCGGCCACGAACTCGCGGACGGACGCCGGAACCACTTCGGCGAACACCGTAGCCAAATCGGCCCACGTCGTGATGGGTGCGCCGGATCCGGGATCCTGGCTCTCCACGGGGTTCTGTATCAGCACCCGGTGGCGGAGGCGGCCGGCGGCGATCACCGCGGCTTCCCGCTCATGTAGGTGCCCGCCTCCGGATCAGCCTCGACGTCCTCACTCTGGCAGACGTAATCCATCAGCCGGTTGGTCGCCTCCGCGTTCTCCGCCAACGCCTGGGCGAGAACCATCATCGCCTCGGCTTGCGCCAGTTGGGCTGCTGCCGATTCTTTCAGCGCTTCCGACAGCTCGTTTTGCTCGTTCATCGGCAATCCCCATCCATTTCAACAGCCAGGCACGGCGCCGCTCGCAACCCTGGCAGGCCACGTCAAACCCCCAGCCCGACCCGGTAGGGCCAGAGCAAGCTGCGGGTGCCTTCCTTCATCTCCGACACGATGGTGCCGGTGACAACGTTTTCGCGGTTTGCGTACAGGTGCCCGAGGGTGAGCAGCACCGCTGCCCGGATCGCGTCATTGACGACGATCGGATCGCAGCCTGCGGTTCCGTCAAGCACCGCGGCGGCTAGCGCATCCTCATCTTCGTAGACCCGGCGATTCAGGAAGTCCTGGGCGGCGTCTTCAGCGGCGCCGCCGTACAGGGTCAGCATCTGGTCGTCGTCGCTATCGACCCGGCAGTGCTGCCGGGCCTCTTCAATGGTCACCAGGCGCATGGCTCAGGCCTGGGCCTGCGCTGCGGCCTTGATGGCGGTTTCAATCGCTTCAACCACCGTGGCACGAGCTTTGTCGCCCTTGGCTGTTTCCGCCTTCAACGCTGCGTCAAGCCGTGCGAGGTCGGTAACTGCTGCAATCGCCGCGATCGCGTCGGCAGCCTTCTGGCGGACCAGCTGAGCGCCATCGTTGGTCTCGCCGGTCGGCGCCACGGGGCCTACGCCGGCCGGGGCGGCCTGCCCAGCCAGCTTCACGAGGCCGCGCTTGGCCAGCAAGTCTGCGTGCTGGGCGGATACGTCGAACTGCGCGCCGCGGCTGCGGCTTCCGTGGTGTTCGAACGAGGTGAGTGCAATGACCTTGGCCATTTTTCGGTTCCTTCGTCAGGGGAAGCGCCCGGGGCTACCGGGCGCTTCAGGGGATCAGCCGCCGGCGCCCGCACCATCGGTGACCGGCAGGCCGTCGAAGCCGCCCTTCACGAAGGCCTCCGGGCGGAAGACAGTCAGGCCCACGTCCTCTTCGCAGAGGATGGTGACCATGTTCTTGACGAAGTTGTCGCGGTCCTGGTTGGAGACGGTGATGTTCGCCTGCTCGCGGTCCCAGCCCTGGGCGCCCATCTTGAAGGCACCGGTCAGGAAGTCGCCCAGATCCATGGCCTTGGTGGCCACGACCGGACGTGCCCACAGGCCGGGAACGGCGAGGCCACGCGGCGTGGCGAAGAGGTAGGCGTTCTCGGTGGTCTTCGACAGCTCGATGGTGGTCCAGTCGATCGGGTTCAGCACGATGCCGTCGGCCTCGTACTCGGCCAGGGTGACTTGCAGCATGGCAATGCGCAGACGATCGATGGCGGTCTCGTTCTGCACCACCACACCTGGGTTCGCGTAGGTCGTCGCCTGGGTGTACAGGCCGTTGATATTCAGTCCAACGCCCGAGCCCTTCAACAGCTGGGCTTCTTCCTTCAGCTTCAGGCCGTACATCAGGCGGCCGTTGATGTAGGCCTGCAGCATGCCGGCGTCGCGCAGGACCTGCTTGGAGGCGCGAATCCAGTGGGCAATGGTGGCGACCTTCGCCGAGTCCAGCTCGAAGGCCAAGTCAGACTCAGGCTTCGGGTTGGTCGGATTCTCGGCCACGACTTCGGCATTGTTGGTGAATCCCGTTTCCCGCACGTACTCCAGGCTATCCGACGTGGTCGTGCCCCAGGTGAGCAGATCGCGAAGGAACAGGCGCTGGTTCGGGGTAGCCACGATTCCCGGGATACGGTGCGGCTCGATAAGGCTGCCCGCCGATGCGTCCTCGCGGGTGATCGCGGCCTTGACCGTGAAACTGCCCTGCATGCCGGGGTTGAAGTTCTTGCACACGTCGGAGGTCGCCACGACTTCGCCGATGGTGCGGGCCTTGGCGGGCACCCCGCCGCCCTGCTCGAGCTTGGCGATCACCTGCTGGGCTGCCTGCAGGTTGGCCTGCAGCTCGCCCTGGGCGACCAACAGCTGGTCGACCTTGCCCTTGGTTTCTTCGGACAGCTGTGCATGCGCGCTGATGTCAGCCTTGGCCTGCTCCGCGTGCTTCTTCAGCTGTTCATTCACCTGCCCAAGGCTGGCGTTGATGTTCTTGATGTCGTCGTCGATCTGGGCCATTGAGGCTCTCCTTACAGGATGTTGGTGAGGTTCGCGGCCAGCGCCGCGGTGGTCGTGAAGCCGGCAGCGTCACGCTGGCCGTGTTCGGTGGGCTCGCCCTCACCGCTGCCAGCGGGATCACCCGCGCTGGACTTGAATTGGCTGATAAGACGCATTGCCTCGGACTTGGGCATCCCCGATGCCCGGAGCGCTGCCTCCATACGGCGAACGGCTGACGCGTTCTTGCCGTCGTCGGTCTTGCTGATTTCGTCGGAGTCGAGAAGGGAATCGGCGAAGCCCTGCGATACAGCGGCACTGCCGCCGATGTAGGACTCGCGATCCATCAGCTTCTGCATCGCCTTGACGTCCTCACCGGTCCGGGCCGCATAGACGTCGGCCATGGCCTGGTCGAAAGGCTCCAGCTGGTCGGCGATCTCGCGCAGCTCGTGTCGGTTGCCCGCAGCAAGCAGCCAGCAGTTGTGGATCATCAGGAAACCGGCGCGCGCCACCTGGACCTGATCCCCGGCCATTGCGATGATCGAAGCGGCAGAGGCGGCGATTCCCATGACCTTCACGGTCACCTCGCCGGGGTGCTCTCTCAGCATCGAGTACATCGCCAGGCCTTCGAACATGTCGCCACCGGGCGAGTTGATGGCCACCGTCACCGGTCCTTTACCGAGCGATCGCAGAGCGGCTGACATGCGTTTGGCAGTGAAACCACCACCGGTCCACCAGTCTTCTCCGATGACGTCGTAGATGCCGATCGTTCGGTCCTCTTCGTTCTCGGCAGCGGCACGGATGCTGGAGTCCCAGCGATCGAAAGCAGCCGGCGCGATATAGCTACGCACGTCCATCTGCGGCCGTCCGCTGGGGACGCCCGGGGTTGCACGGATGGTCATCTCTTATTCCTTGCTGGTGGCGTCAGGCACGCCGAGGAAGGCGCGTAGGGACGCACGGGCTGCATTGCCGTCTTCGGCCTGGCCAAGCTTGTCCAGTGGCGCCAACGCCGTCTGGACCGTGAGTACAGCTGCGTTACCGCCCATCGGCTCCCGGTCTTCCAGCTCGCGGACTTCGTCACGCGTCAGGATGCCGTTGTTGACCATCGCGGCGTAGAAGGAAGCGCGGCCGGCGCTATCGGCACGGAGCAGCCCCTCCACCGCAAACTTCGGGTAGTACCTCAGCCGTTCCGCCGGGGTCAAAAGGTCCTTGCTGATCGCCTGCTCGATTCGGCGAAGCCACGGCCCCAGGGTGAAAGTGAGGAAGCCGATCATCTGCTGCTCGATCCCGGTGCCCCAGCTGGTGGACTTCTCGCTGTGACCGACCATGAAGGGCGGTACGCGGAACCACCGGCAGATTTCCTCAACCGAGAATGCCCGTGACTCGAGCAGCTGCGCGTCAGACGGGTTGATGCCGATAGTCTTGATTTCTGACCCGGCCTCGAGGATGACAGGGCGGCCGGCATTGACCGCGCCGCTCAGCGTCTCCAACGTCTCACGCGCCTCATCGCGCTGACCGGCCTTCAGAGTGCTCGGGTAGGTGATTGCCGTGGTTGGCATCAACCCCTTCGAGAATGTCGAGCTGGCAGCCATGTCGGCACCGATCGCCGCGCCGAACACCTCCGCACCGTAGCCGATGACGGAGACACCTTCCTTTCCGTCGAGAGAGAAGCCGGGGATGCTCCAGACTCTATCGTTGGAAATCTCGCGCTGGGTGCCGTTCTCGTCGGTGTATCGCCATACCTTGACGCCGTCTCGGCGGAAAGAGGTCAGTCGGTCCGGGTGCAGGAACTGCAGTCCGATCACCTTGCCGCCGATCATCAGCTTTTCGCAGCGAGCGTTCCCGCGCAGGAGCATCGCCGCCACGCTCGCCTCCCAGTGGACCGCGGCGGTGGTGTCCGCATTGGGTTGGTCGTGGAGGATGAACTGCAGCGGATGATGGCTCGCTACCCGCTTCCCCCCGCTGGTCTTCTCGTACATCGAGAGCGGCAGCGTGGAGATGGTCTCCGAGATGAGGCGGACGCACGACCAAACCGCAGATAGTTTCAACACCGTCTGGTGGTTAACCGGAACGCCAGCGGCCGAATTGGACCCGAAGAACTCGGACCAGAAGTCGCCATCCGTCAGGTGCACGGGCACGCCAAGCCATTTAAGCGCCGCTGCACGGAGACGCCCTGGTTTGGTTGCCTTGGTCTTCATCCGATCACCGGGCTGGAAATGAAGTCACCAGCGTCTTCCTGATCACCGTTCGGCATGCTCAGGGCGATCGCCATGAGCAAGGTCGACATGTCGTCGATCTTGTCCGGCGACCGCTTCTTGTCAGGCTTCATATTCAGGTTTCCATCTTTCACAGCAATGAGGTTGGAAGCACACCAGTTCAGGACCGGATCGTTCCCGTGTTGAATCTTTTTGCTGATGTAGGCCCGCTCCAGCTCTTGCATTGCCGGGTGATAGTTCTTCGTTGTCTGGCCGAATTCGATCAGTGGATGCCCTTCCGCCAGCAGCCGCTGCGTGATCTCTTGGGCGTTCCATTTATCGAAGCCGATCACCTCGGGGTTGAACCTGGCGATGTCTTCGCGCATCCGCCTCTCAACCGCCTGATAGTCGGTAACTTCACCTTCGGTCACTTCGATTAACCCGGCTGCAACCCAGCCCGCGTATGGCACGACCCCGCGCTCAGTACGCGCGCGCACAGCCTCCTCCGGCACAAAGCGGCGACCCCAGGTGTAATAGACCTCGTCGACCTTCCACACCAATCGCCAAGAAGTGAGATCAAGATTCGCCGCAAGGTCGAGCCCCGCCCAGCATGGCTGCCCCTCGAGCCAGTCCAGATCTACCGTACCGCCGCACTTCTGCCACTTAGTGAGATCCACCCAGCCGGTGGCGGAGGACGCCGGCCGATTGAGTCGTTTGATCTTGAACTCGGCCAGCTTCGAGGGCATCTGCCGCGCCTCGACGGCCTCCTTGCGGATTGCCTTCAACAGGTGCGGGTTGGCATCCATCAGCGGGTTGGCCTTGGGCCAAGCCGATTCGTCGAACTCGTCGTCGTCATCGTCGACGGCGAAGAACACCACCAGGAAGTGATCGGCCGAATCGCCCAGGATGCCCTGCAGCACCTGTTTCGCGAACTGCCTGATTTCCCCCCACGGCCCCGGGTTCGTATACCCCTCGGTCGTGGTGTAAAGCCACAGCGGGTTGCTGCGTGCGCCCGCCGCTGACGTCAGAACGTTCAACAGGTCCGCCGACTTGTGAGCGTGGATCTCGTCCAGGCCAACATGCGACGGGTTCAGGCCGTCCTGCGTGCTGGCCTTGGAGTTGATGGGCTTGAAGGTTGCCCCAGTCTCCACGCGACTGATCGCGTTGGCCCAGCACGCAAGCCCGAACGCCTCCTGCAGGTCGGGCGTCTTCTCCGTCATCCGCTTGGCGACGTTGAAGATGATCCGGGCCTGGCTGCCGGTAGTGGCCGCCGAGATGATCTGGGCTCCCTCTTCCTCTTCGCAGCACTGGCAGTAGAGCAGGATCGCCGCGGCCAACGTCGACTTGGCGTTCTTGCGGGCCACCGCGAACAGCGCCGACGTGAAACGCCGGCTGCCGTCGAGGTTGCGGAACCCGAACAGCTGCACCACAAAAAACACGTGGGAGCGGTGCAGCTCTATCTCCGGCCGCGCCCACTTCCCTTCAACGTGCGGCAACTTCTCGATGAAGTCGCACGGGTCGCATGCATGCCACTCGTCGAACAGGAACGGGGGCCGCTTCCGCTTGGCGCGCTTGAGGTCCGCCAAGAAGCGCTTGCCCGCCAGCCGAATCCACTTGCCGAACTTCTTGCCCTTCTTGTCGGCTACCGCCTCTTCGGCATACGCCGTGGCGATACCAACGTAATCACGCACGGGTCTTCCGCTTCGCACCGTTGTTGGCGAAGGCGTTCCCGGTCTTCTCGACATCGCCAGACGGCCGGACCTTGCCCTGGGCAACTGGCGTCAGCCCGAAGTCATTCATCAGGCCGCGCAGCTGCGACACCATCGACGCGACCGGGGCCAGGCCGGCGGCATAGAGCTGCACGGTATTGCCGTGCAACGCGCACAGCTGGCCGAACGCGGATAGGCCGGCCTCGGTCAACAGCTTGTTCGCGTGCAGGATCGGTGCCAGCCTGTCCCATTCCTTGATGGCGTGGGCGTTCGGCAGCCAGTCCGGAGCAGGCGGCACGTCGGACACCAGCGGCAGCTCGGCGGCCGGCGCCGGCGGCGCGCGGTCAGGGCGATCCGTGCCGGCCACCACTTTCAGCGATGTCGGTTTGCGGGGGTTCGCCATGTTCGTTCCGAGGGCGGCCGATTGACCGCGAAAAAATGGTTTTTCTCAACTGACGGTGCAAATAAACAGCTGGGCGCACGGTCAGGAGCGCGGACGACCTGAACTTTCGACCCGCCCCTCCCCCTCCGGACTTCCCCGGCGGCGTGGGCGCGGATTTTCGTTCAGGTTCGTTCGCTGGTCGGCCGTGCCCCGCGAGGCCGGTTGCCGAAGCCGCCGTCCTCGCCTGCCGTCTTCACGTCGTGGCAGCGCTTGCAGAGGGGCTGCCAGTTCGAGGTATCCCAGAACAGATCCTGGTCGCCTCGATGCGGTATCACGTGGTCGACGATGCGAGCGAGGGTCACGCGCCCGTTTCGCCGACACTCAGCACAGAGCGGATCACGCTTGAGAAACGTCTCGCGGGCCTTCTGCCATCGACCGCCGTAGCCGCGCTGCGCGGTGGTGAGGCGAATGGCCTCGGCCGGTACGTGCGCCACGGCATCGGCCTTGTGCGGCCGGTGCTTGGGCGGTCGGGCGGGCATCAGCGGCCTTCCCTGAGCGTGATGGCACGGCGCGCCCAGTGCTCAACCTTGTCCATGTCCGGAGGCAGGTTGGTCAGATAGCTCGCGAGGGCAACGCTTGCCACATACCAGCGCCACCACCACGCGACTGACACGACGATGCGAATGCTGCGCGTGCCCATCAGAGGAACTCCACCTCGACCTTGCCGTGCTTGGTGCGCTGGATGGCGCGCTTTCGGTGCTTGTGGACCCGGACAGGCGTGTCGTAGTGGCGGACCACTCCCTTGCGGGTGTCGGCATACACCACCTTCTCCACAACCTGGCCATCCAGCAGAACACGGCGACGACCACGGCCGTCGTCGACGGTGTGGATATGGCCAGAACGCCGCAGGCCGAGAAGGCTCACGGCCTCACCTCGGCACGGTCTGCGGCGATGACTGCCTGACAGGCCCTGAGCTGGTCGTCGGCATCTCGACCGATTCCAATAGCAGGGCCCGCAACCGTGACTCCGAGGTCGGCAGGCGCATCACGTTGGGCGGCGCCGGCGGCGGCTTCGGACAGGCGACCGGTGTGGCAGGTAGCGAGGTCGTGGCGCAACCGGACAGTGCCAGCACGCAGCTCAGCGACAACAGCAGCAGGGACGGTCTCGGCCGCAGCGCGGTCTTCTTCATGCTTCGCTCCGATGGTGGCCATGGTTTCGGCCTGGGTGTGCTCGGTTACGCGGGCCTTGTTGACTTGCTCCACCACGGCGGCGCTGGCGCCTGACTGCTGTCGGGCTTCTGCGCCCTCGGCGCGGTCGCCGCGCCAAGACCAGCCCGCCCAGAAGGACAAGGCGATCGCCGCAGCGGCAAGCAAGGCATAAAGACGGATCATTACGGCATCTCCGGCGGGATCACCGCGCCGACCTGGCGCATGGCCGACTCCAGCGACATGACCCGCAACCTCAGTCGGTGGGCCTCTTCCTGTGCCGTCATGCGCAACTTGATTTCCTCGGCCAGCTGCAGCGTGGTCGCCGCCTGGGATTCCTCCAGCGACTTCACGCGCTGCACCAAGCCGTTCAACAGGTCGACGTTGGCATCCGTCTCGGTCCGCTCTTTGCGGCGGGAGAGCAGCGCCCCCCAAGTTTCCCTTGCCACCCAGAACGCGGCGAGACCGCCGGCCATCCACCACGGGACGGTTTCCTCGGTCATGACACGACCACGCCACCAGCTTTGCGGTAGGCCGCCAGCAGGTCATCCAGCTTCCGCTCGTGCTGCCCGTACCCGGCGCCTGGCAGGCTCGCCCAGATATTGCGTACGAAGCCGATCGCCTTGACCACGTGGCCGGCCTTGATCAGGTCCAGCGCCCGCCGCTCCCTGATCTGCTGAATAGCGATCAGATCCTGGCTGATCGGAGAAAAGTCCGGCAGCCCCAGCAGACGGCGGTACGCGTCGTAGTACCGCGACAGCAGCTGGTAGCGACCGGCCGCCGTGGACTTGATGCCCAGCCTGGGCAGCGGCACCAGTTCGCGAGGGTGGTCGGCATAGCCGGTGAACAGCCTGCCACCCACGATCACGTCATAGCCGTGATCCTTGGTGGGCTGCTTGCCGTTGTCGGTGCCCTCGGACCAGGCCAGCATGTCCAGGAACGCCACGACGTTCACGCCGCCTGCTTGTTGGGGAGTGATGCGAGCCATGGGCTTTCTCTGTCAGGGCGCCCGCCCACCGCCGGCTGGGCGCAAGGGTTGATCCGGTCTGGGAAGCGGGCAAAGAAAAAGCCCCGGTTGTTGGCCGGGGCTGAGGTCGTGCGCGATGGTAGTGAATCTAACCCCAAAAGTGCGGGAGTGTCACTCCCGCACGTATTTGACACCGAGGACGCGGCCAATCTCTCCAGGGTTCATCTCCCGCTGCCCGTCAATCTCGCCTTGTATCTCGTTGAATTCCTGAAGCATCGACGCGTACCGATCCCGCCGTTTGGTGTGCGAGTTGAGATCTCTGGCTCGGAACTCATCGAACCGCCTCATCACCTTGATGAGCAGCCGCGCATGATTCAGCAACCCAAACTCTTGGTTTCCGTCGAAGCCATCGAATTTTAGCGGGGTAGCACGGTGTCCAATTGCTGCCTGAAGGACAGACTGTCCGTATTCGTCCAGCGACTCCACCGCCTCCTCCAACACGGACCACATCTCCAACACGTCGAGAACGAAGTGGAAATCTGCGGGTTCGTTGCCAGCGGTAAATATTCCCTGGTACTCAAACGCAATGGCAAATTCATTGTCGTCGGACGAGGCGGCCTTGATGAAATCGGCATTGAACTCGCTCTTCACCCCGAGGGTTTTCTGGATTTCAGCCAGCATGATTACGATGAGTCGCTGCTCGTCAGTGAACTGCATACTTCCTCCGTGAATAGCCGGCCAATACAGCCCGCTTTCCAGAAGTCTACCGCGAGTGGTCGATCAGGCAGCCCGGCTCAATGCGTCGGACAGTGCCCAGCATGCATCCTGCTCCGACTCGATCATCTGCTGCAACAGCCACTCGTAGACGCCTCGCCACTTCGCACGATACGTGGACTCGTCTCGCCCGATGGCGGCGGCGCGGCGGCGGTCGCTGACGCCGCCCAGGCCTGACCCGCTGCACAACTTGCAGACCACCCGAAGATCGCCGGCCGTCGTTTCCCCGCGGCCCTCGCAGGAATGGCAATGCGGTCTGGTGGCGATCTCATTGATCACGGCGCCGGCCAGGCTCGGCAGCGACTCCAGCGTGCTGATCGGCCAGCATTGCGCCTTGATCTGGCCCAGCCGGTGCGCCGCCCGGTCGCGCTCGGCCCGCTGCTCGGCCGTCACCGCACCCGCCCAGCCCATGCACACCTCGGCCAGCCCCAGCTCCGTGCGCGCGTCAGCCAGTCGGCGCTGCTGCCGGCGCAGCTCGGGGGTCACCAGGGCGATCACCGCGTCCCGCAGCTTGTGCCGGCGCAGGGCCGCGCCGTCCGGCCACCAGCAAGCCTCCAGCAGCTCCCGGCCCAGCCCGGCAGGCACCATGCCCAGCGCAGCCGCAATGTCCTGGTTGGTGAGGTCGGGCGTCCCGCCGCGGCCGGTGTCGAACTTGACGGTGGACGGACCCAGACGGGCCATCAGCTCACGGACGTTTGCCATCTTCATTCCCCAGTTGATCGTTGGTTTGTCCCGCACCGGTGATGCGCACCACTACCTGCCCGCCCGGGCGGCGCTCGGTCTTCACGTCCGGGGGGCTCTTGAACCGCTTGTCGTCGATGCCCAGCACCTGGGCGATCCCGTCCCGGTACGCCTTGCAGCGGCCGAGCATGTTGTCGTCGTCCGGCAGCTTCTTTCCCGGCGCCTGGTAGAAGTCCAGCCACAGATGCAGGCGCCCCGCCGGCAGCCACGCCCCACGCCACCCGGCCTCGAAGGCCAGCACCACGGCCATCTGACGCGCGAACCTCGTGGCTTCCGCCCGGCGGCGCCAGTTGACCCGCGAGTTCGGGGACAGGTCCTTGCTAGGCCAGGGCAGCACCAGCTCGATCATGCGGCCCCCAGTGCAGCGCGCGCCTTTGCATACTTCGTGCGGAGCCGATCGGCCGTCGCCGGATCCAGCAGCGCCAAGCGTGCCTCGTCACTGTTGTCAGCGATATCGGCAAGCTTCACCTTCAGCGCGAGGGAGTTCTGCCGAATGTTCCAGTAGTAGAACGCCGGGCTCTTGTTCACGCCGCGCGTCAGATCGAACACAGCCTCCACCACGCCCTGCGGGAACAGCAGGACGTTGGCCGAGAAGGCCGGCTGGTCTTCCAGTACGTCGTGGAGCCAAGCCACCGTTTCGGCGGCGTCATCGCCGGCGACCGCTGCTGCTACCCGAGCCACATGCTCGATATATGGCCGGCCAGCCTTGTCCACCTGACCAGCGTGCGCTTCCTGCGCGAGCCAGCGAGCCTCGTTGACGAAGGGACAGTCGCTCATGCCGCCTGCTCCATCTGCTCCCAGTGCGCCGTCAGGCGCTGCACCCGGCCGCCCCGCGCCAGGAACTGCTCAACCGTCTCGCACACCGAATGCTGGACCGCTGTCGCTGGCACCGGCATGTTGGCCGCCCGCAGGCTCACCCGCGCGGCACGGACCCGGCTGGATTTGTTAGGCGACACCGGGGCACCACGGGCGCGGCGCTTTCGGTCGTCCCGGGCCAGGCGCGCTTCCGCCTTGCGGCGCGCCCGGTCGCCCTCTTCCAGCGTCGGCCGGCGCATGCCCTTCCCACTCACCCGATACGCCCTGCCGCTGGCGGTCTCGGTGCGCTCTAGGAAGCCACACAGGTAGCCGCAGCGAACTGCCTCGGCCAGCCTGCGACGCTCATCACCTGGCGCCACGCCGAAAATCGCGCTGATGGTGGGCATAGTGAACAGCTTTCCGGCCGGCTGCTCGGAGAACCAATCGCGGACGGTCGCGGGTGTGACGTCGGTTTTCATGCTGCTTCCCTCAGTTGGTTGACCACCGTCTGCTGCTCGATCAGCTCGTCGTCGGTCCCGTAGGTCTCGTGGAAGGTCCGCGAGCCATCCATCAGGCTCGGACCGTAGATCTCGCGCATCTCGCCGAAGGTCTTCCCCTGCATCGGGTGACGGCGGTGGTGCCACACGCACAGGGCGTAGCCGAACGCATGGCCGCGGCGCCTGTTCCCGCTCTTGGCGTGGTTGTAGTCGCAGCCGTAGACCGCCTGGCCGGGGGCCATCAGCCCCTGGGCGATCAGCGACAGGCATGCCATGCAGGGGCCGACCTTGGCCGCCTCGATCCGGGCGCCCTCGGCGGCGGTGGGCGGCGGCGCCTTCGACCACATCAGCGCGCGCCTCCCCGGCGTTTCTCGTCACGGTCGGCCGAACGCCAGCCGTGCTGCCAGGCCAGAGCCTTCTCGCCCAGCGGCTGCACCTTGCGCGACTCAAGCTCGTCCTGGGTGTCCATCCACACCATGTGCGGGTTGGTGCTCAGCCCTTCACCGTTCAAGCGGGCCGAGTACCCGGCGTTGATCTGGGCGTACTTGCTGCGGGTGCTGAAGGCGGTGAAGTCCATCACGCCGCCCTCGCCAGCTTCATCGCAAGCGGCTGGATGAAGGTCATCTCCCACACGCCGTAGTCCAAGGGGCCGATCAGCCCACCACCATCGGGATGCGGGTCCCAGGCGATACGAGTGCCCAAGCCGATCACGACATGGTTGGTCCCGCGCGGACTCTTACCCGCCAGGATGTAATAGTGATCGGGGAAGAACGTGCGCGTCTGCAGGACGTCCTCCAGCGTGGCCTCGCCATTGAGCTGGACGTCCGTGAAGGTGTAGCCGTGCTGGTTCAGAAAATCCTCCATCGCGGCCTGCCAGTCGTAACCCGGGCGCGTGTAGTGGTTCTGAACGAAATGCGGCACCCGGTGCGGCTCGATGTCCAACAGGCAGGCCACGACCGTGCGCTGGCAGTCGCCATAGATCTCGTTATGCGGTTCGTGTCGGAACAGCTGGTGGCGCTGAATCATGGAAACCCCTCAGGCCCGAGCCAGTTCGTGGTCGCGCGGGACCGTGAACCCTGCAGCGCGCGCATGGCCGCCACCGCCATACAGCTTGGCGACCTCGCTCACGTCCACGCCGTCCGGGGTAGAGCGCAGGTCGAACTTCCGGCCGGCGGGCTGGTCCTGGTAACAGGCAGCGAAGGCACTGCCCTTCGCCATCTGCCCAGCGGCGTCACTGACCAGGCTGCGGGGCATGCCCGCGACCGGCACGCGGTAGTTGCCGATCACCAGTTCCCGGCGGCACTGCGCGAGCTGCTCGGCGATGTCCTTCGCCCGCGCCCGCTCCAGCACCAAGCCCTGCTGGTAGAGCGAGAACGTCGGCTCCGCCGCCAGGGCGTCCCAGGCTTCGAAGGTGTACGGATGGCTGTGCACGGAAGCGCAGATCTCACGCGTGTGCTGCAGCGCGAACCGCCACAGGTCGCGGTCTTCCACGTGGTCCAAGAACGAAGGCCGGCCCTTGCCAGGATGGAAGAAGTCCCACGCGATCCCAGCGCCGCTGCGGTTCTGATCGAAAAGCGCGTAGATCACCGTGCGCGGGATCCAGCCTTTATCTACCCTGGCGTACTCCAGCACCTTGTCCCAGTTGAAGTTGTGGGCGGACTGATCGATCCGCACGATGTGCATATGCTCGGGCTGCAGATCTGCCTCTGCGCTCTTGTGGTGGTCGAGCACAAGAATGGAATTTGCCACCTGCTGCATATCCCACAGCACGAGCCGGGGATAACAGAAGTCCACCAGGATCACGTCCCGGTCGGCCACATCCGGCGGCGCATCTCCATACGCGGCCGGGTGGAAGTCCGCGTCCATCGCTTGGCGCACGGCCCACGCCGCGGTGAACCCGTCTGCGCAGTTGGCGTGGTAGATGACCAGTGGTTTCATCGGGCTGTTGCTCCTTTGGATTTGCGGGTGCGGCGGCGGGCCGCGCGTTGTGCGTTGCGGGCGATGGCTTCAAGCCGTTCCGCCTCCGAGATGTAGTGGTCGTGCCGGTCCTGCCTCACCGAGGCACTGAACTGGTATTGCTTCAGCGCTTCGTCGGCCGACTCGCGATAGAGCCTGGCCAGCTTCTTCCCGGCCACGCGCGGGTCGTGTTCGAAGATGTCGAGCTGGTTGTTGTCCGAGCGCATCAGGCGGCCAGCTCCCGTGCCAGTTCCTCCAAGCGCGCGCGGATATTCGCGTTGGCGCCCGGGGAGGGCTCGACCTTCCCAGCCAACAGAGCCACCGGGTTGAAGGCCGGTGTCGCCGCGGTCAGCTGAAGGTGGTCGCTCACCTGGTCGTGCGCCAGCAGCCCTTTGCTCACGGCATCCGTGAGCGCCGCATTGCGGCTGGTGAGGTCGAAGCCAAGCGACGGGGCGTAGCTGGCCGGCAGGCGTGCAGCGCGCGCCTCCTTCACCAGCCGCGTGTACGTCTCCAAGAAGGCCTGGCGTGCAGCGATCTTGTCGCCCGCCTGGACCAGCGGCAGCGCCGTGTTCCATGCCTGCTGGGTGAGCGTGGTCCAGACAACGGTGTTGCGTTCGTCCGCTGCCTGGATGGCCACCGCCCATGCTTCGTTCGGTGCCGGGTGGCCGTCGTCGATGCGCTCCAGCACTGCCGCGAGCGACAAGCGGCCCTTCAGCTCCCGGCGGCAGGCCCCCAGCGCGCGCTCCAGCTGCGCCAGCGGGTAGCAGGACAGGTCCCCGACCATGTAAGCAGCGGTGGTGGGACGCAGCTGGTCGCCAATCACCTCAGCCGTTACCACCAGCAGCTCGACGAGCCGGTCCTGTTCGTGATCAGCCAGCATTGCCCGCCCTCCCCTTGCGCAAAAGCGCCTTGGCTTCGTCGGCGGCGCTCAGATTCGACTGGGTCTGGTCCGTGTGCTGGGCGCTGGTAGTCGTGACCTGCCGGCCAGTGGCCCACTGGGTCCGGTATGCCTCGGCCCCGGCCAGCAGCACGCCCAGGTCATGCATCCGCTTCACGGCGTACTGCTCGTTGACGCCCAGGAACCAGCCGGCCACCTGCGGCGCCTCTTCCCGGCCCAGCCGCTTCACCAGGTCCCGTACGTTGGTGTTGACCTTGGCGTTGCGCACCGGATCCACGCCGTGCCGCAGACGGTAGGCCGTGCGGTAGGCAGCCCACGTCTGCTTGCAGGCTTCCTGCATCTGCGCCTCAAGGGCCGCCTTGGACAGCGGCGCGGCCAGCGCCGGAACTGACGGTTCTTCTGACGGTTCAATGGGGGTTATATGACGGTTAGGCGGCACGGGGCGCACCTCCAGACCTGCGCCCCGTGCCGGACCCCCTGCATCGGGCGCAGCCCCGGGTGCATCGGGCGCACCCCCTGCATCTGCTGCACCCCCTGCGCCCGGTGCAGCCCCCGATTTCTTGGCCTTGCGCTTCGCCTTCGTGCCAGCCGCCGACACGTCGAACTTGCTCGGCGTCACCGAATACACGTTGCTGCTGTTAAAGCGCCGCTCACGGCTCAGCAGGCCGACCGCTTCGAGATGATCCATGGCGGTGCGCACTGCGCGCTCGGACATGCAGCAGCGCTTGGCGATCGTGCCGATGGCCGGCCAGCACACGCCGTCGTCGTTGGCCTGATCGGCCAGGGAGATGAGGACAGCCTTCTGCGTGACGCTCAGGCTCTGCAGCGGCCAGCACTGGCTCATGATGATCGTAGACATGGTTCAGACCGCCAGGGTGTAGTTGTCGCCGGGGGCCACTGGCCACCAGGTGCATGCGCTGCGGCCGCTGACGGCGCACGGCTTCTTCGGGCCACGCCATGCACGGCCGTCTTCCAGCAGCTCCGGCAGGCGGCGAGCGAGCATGTAACGGTCGTGGCCGGTGGCCTTGGCCAGCTCCATGCTCGTCAGTCCCGGGTGAGCCAGCACAGCGCGCGCGGCCCGGTCCTGCTGGGCTGCCTGAGCGCCGCTGGCAACCACATGCTGGGCCGCCTCGTGGCTGGTACTGATATCGGTGGCGCGTGCAGGATGGTTCATGCCAACTGCTCCAGGCCGATGACCTTCAACAGCGTCTTTCGGAAGGTCACCAAGCTGATCAACATGTCGTCGGTGCCATTGATGATCCGACGTGCGTACGGCCGGTCCTTCTCGTCGATCACGCCATCCGCAACAGCAGGACTGAGTGCGGCCACCAGCTCACCGAAGTCCGTCATCAACTGCCCAACGCCTGCCGTGTCACACGATTCCTCGATGGCATCAAGGCGGATCGGCAGAACACCGCGACGACGGCCCAGCTCACGCTCGCAACTCGAGCGGTACGGCTCTGGAAGGCTGAGAACCCAAGCGTCCTCCAGATTGGCAGGCAGGGTTTTGACCACCCCATCGAGGTAGCGGCCCAAGATTTGGCCGTTGTGCTTCTTGTCGGAATCGCAGTCACCGCCGCGCGTGATACGGAACGGAACTTCGCGGTCGTCTTCGGCCAACCGATTCAGGTACATGTCGGCCACTGCCATGGCGAACGATCGGCGATTGCTGCCGGTGTCGCGCAGCATCTGCTCGGTGAAGGCGTAGATCACGGTCTGGCGCTTCGGCAGAAAATGGGTCGCGTGCTTCATGACGGGGTCTCAGCTCGGCGCCACACTGGGGCCATGGAAGAATTCAATTCAGGGACGAACGCAGGCCAATCAGGCGGCGTGCACTTCGAGGTCGATCCGGCCAGCGTCCGGGTCGTCCGGCGCGGCTTGGGCGGCCGGCGGCGTCTCCTGCACGCCCAGCAGTCTCATCACCTGCGGCAGCGCCGGGACGCTCTGCTCTTCCGGCCAGGCCTCCACCTGCTCAACCGGCAGCTTCAGCAGCTTCGCCAGATGCGCGTCGGTCTTGAAACCGAACTTGGCCCGCAGCGCGCGCTTGCTCATGCGGCTGTCGACCAGTGCATTGATCTCGCCCGCAGGAGTCGGTGCCGGGGCAAGCGCCGGACCCACTCGGTCCGAGTGCAACCTCAGCAGCGCGAAAGCCGAGGCAGCGCGCGGGGACTGGGACCGACCGCTGGCGAGATCACCAATGGTTGACGCCGCGCAGCCGACTGCCTCGCCGATCAAGGCGTACGTCATGCCTTTGACCTGCAGGTCCGAAATTACTTCTGCCCAAGATTTGTCCATGTCGGAGAGCCTACGGGATTCCGTAGGGTCACGTCAACGGCATTCCGTTACGGAGTTCCGTTCAAATATGAACATGGAAACTATCGGCAGCCGCATCCGCGCTGAGCGCGAAGCGCAGGACATCTCGCGCAACGAACTGGCCAAGTACGCCGGTATTGCCCCGACCACCCTCTCCAACCTCGAACTCGGTCTGTCGAAGTCGAGCAGCGCTCTCTACAAAATCGCGCGACGTCTTGGCGTGCAAGCCGATTGGCTTGAAACGGGACGTGGCACCAAGGAAGCATCGGCAACAGATTTCCCCCCCGTCGCTGCGACTGAGACCCGCCCCGGCTACGTTCGCTTCAATCTGCTCGAAGGGGCAGCCGGAATGGGGGCAGGAGTGGTGAATCAGGATTTCCCTGAGGTGATGCAAGTGATGGAGGTTGCTGAGTGGGAGGTGCGGCGGAAGCTGGGCTTCCTCCCCCGGCCAGGGCAGATCCAGATCATTACAGGGCGTGGACCGTCCATGAGACCGAAGATCGAGGACGGCGATATCGTGTGGATCGACACCGCCGTGGATTACTTCGATGGCGACGACTACTACCTGATCAGCTACGACGGCGAGACGCAGATCAAGATGCTGCAGAAGCGCGTGGATGGCATGTATGTGGTCAGCGCGAATCCGGACTTCAAGGAGTGGCGGTGCGAGCCCGATGAGCTCTCCATACAGGGCCGCGCGCTCGTCCACGCTGGCTTCAGGCGTTTTTGATAGGGGATGTTGATGAAGATGCTGGTACGAATGGGAACGCTGCTGCTGGCAGCCGCGCTACCCATTTCCGCGCTCGCTGCCGACCTGACAGAGGAACAGCGCACCCTGGTGCAGGTCTACGACGCGCCCGGCCACGACAAGGCTGCTATCTACACGGCCGGACGTCAGTGGATCGCCGAGAACTTCAAGTCGGCGAAGGCCGTGATCGAGTACGAGAGCCAGGCCGATGGGACGATCATCGGCAACGGCAACATCAACTATCCCTGCGCGAGCGCCTGGGAATGCTTGGGCAAGCCCGATTGGACGGTGCCCTTCACCATGCGCCTTGAGGCGAAGGACGAGCGTTTCCGGCTGACCTTCAGCAACATCAGGCTGCACTGGCCCGCGAAGATCAATGCCGGGATTCGCCAGCTTGAGTTTGACGGCCCGGTCCGCAGCGCCAAGGACATGGACAAGATCAAGCCGAAGCTGATGATGTTCGGCGACGAGATCCGCACATCGCTTACTACGCGAGCCGCCAGCGACAACTGGTAGGCACACGCCACCGGGGAAGCTGTCCCACGGCCAAAGAGCCTCGCCGAAAGCGGGGCTTTTTTGTGCCCGAAGATAACTGTGTTCAGTAATCTGTGGCCCTACCTACGGCATTCCGTTGACAGATACATACGGCATTCCGTAGTCTACAAGGGTCGCCCCAGTAACAGCCCATCCGGGCCGGGGCTCGGAGTCCTCCATGGCTTTCGCTGCCTTCACCGCTTCCGGTCCCGTCACGGTCAAAGCCGTGCACGCCACCGATACCGTCGCCATCTCCTTCGGCACCGTCGAGATCAACCTCTCGCCCGTCGAATGGGCCGAGCTCGCCATGAAGGGCTCCAGCGCCGCGCTCGAGCTGCGCGCCAACCACATCCGCACCGGTATGCGCATCGGCCCCCTGCAGCTCGGCAACGCCGACCTGGTCGAGGCGCAGGCATGAGCGCCGTCATCCTCCAGTTCCCCACCAACACCGCTCAGCGCGCCAACGGCGCCGGCCTGGCCGTGGCGATCGCGGCACGCCGAATGGGTTACCGCCCTCACCACATCGCCCGCGCTGCCGCACTCGCCCGCCGCGAGGTGCTGGACGGCCACAAGAGCGCTGCCCGCGCCGTCGCCGACATGACCCGCGACCTGGCGCACGGCGCACGCAACCATACCCCGGGTGCCGCATGAGCGGGATCGACTTCGCCTTCGGCCTGATCGTCGGCTTCGCCGCCGGCGCAATCATGGCGGCCTCGTGGCTGCAGCGCCGCCATGAAGAGCACTTCGCCGCGCTGATGGAGCAGATCCGATGCGCGGGCTGATTCGCCACTGGCGCGCCGGCGGGCTGGTGCTGCTGGGCGCCCTGCTCCTGGCGATCGCCTTCGCCATGGCTTGGGCGGGCATCGAAGAAACCGGCGTCTACCTGCTCATGGGCGCCCTGCTCTGCGCCACCCAGGTGCCCGAGGCGTGGAGGCGCGGCCGCGATGGCTGATCCGACCGTGGCCTCCACCGTGCGCGCCATGCGCCGCGCTGGCGCCGCCGGCGAGCCAGTGCCCGCCGAGGCTGCCGCTGCCTGGGCAAAGGTCTTCATGGAGCAGCTGTACGGCTCGCAGAAGCCGGTCCGGTACGAGTGCCGTCGCCGCGGCAGCAGGGAGCCCTGGGAAGAGGCCGAGCCCGAGGACGTGGCCAACCCGCGGCGCCGGAATCTGATCATCCGCGCGCTCTACCTGCACCCGCCGGTCGGAAGGCAGGAGCACCGATGGCCGCTCGGAAGCAACGGTGACGGCCGATGCCTGGACTGCGACGAAGCCGAATGGCTCGCAGGACCGGACTGCCGGCCGCATGCCCCGCTCCGCGACCACCGCTCATCTCTGCCCTTCCGCATCACCTGGCTGATCCAGCCGCTCGAACAGCTCCACTACCTCGCCAAGTACCTCAACCCTTTCGACCGCGACAAATGGCGAAAGGAAGCCACGTACCTCATCGACCGCATCAACGATCACGAGAAGGGAAGCCAGACATGACGACTGACAAGCACAACGCGCCATCTGTGGCGCGCGAAGCCCTCAACTGCCCGGATAACGCAACACCTGTGGCGCGTTATGACCTCAGTACCAGTGAGGCCGCCCGCCGCTACATCGCCGAGTTCTTCGCCACTGAGGTCCGCCGGCATGACTTCACCAATTACATCGCCACGCGCTTGGCTGCCGACTTCGCCTGCGCGTTGGCCCAGCACCTCGCCGCAACTGGCAAGCAGCAGGTTGGCGAGGTGCAGGGGGATGCGCGGGCGGCACTTGAATCAGCCATGCCGTACCTGGAGACGCTGCATAGCATCGTCGGCGGAGAAGCACGCACGAGTGTGTGGCGCTGCATTGAACGTGGCCGTCTCGCCCTCGCCGCCCGCCAGCCGGAGGCGCAGCCGTGCACCAACTGCGACCGCACGGATGCCAAGGTCATCTGTGAGACCTGCGCAGGTCTGGCCTGGGACACCGGCCGCCTGCATGAGTTCAGCGAAATCCGCGAGCTGAGCACCAGCCTCGGCGAGGGCGCTCTGGATGATCTTGTTCCAGAGGAATGGCACGAGAAGCCGCTGCTTCGCTTCCAGGGTGCATACGACTGCGGCGACAACAGCGTGGGCGTCCCCGCACGATCCGGGCATGTCCTGGCAACCGATCAGGCTGGCACTGTGCTGGGTGACTATCTCGCCGCGCGCGCCGCCAAGGAAGGGGGCCAGTGAGCACGATTGACTACCCCGACTACCCGCCGCAGCGTGACCGCAAACACCGCCTGACAGTTGGAGACGCGACCTTCATCGTCACCAGCAGCGTTGACGGCAACAAGCGGTGGATACGCGAGGTGCACCACGTCCGAAAACACCGCAGCGGCAGCAGCGCGGACGTTTGCATCTACCCGAACGGTGGTCGGAAGCCGTCGGCCACGTTGTCGTCGCTATGGGCGCACCTGGGCATTGATCCTGCTGCGCGGTGGATGGAGTGCGCCGCCGATCACCCGGCTTTCCCGGCTCGACGCTCCATCAAGACTGCCCTCGATCAGGCGGACGATGCCCGGAAGGCCAACGCTGCGGCAGCGGTGCTGGTGGCAGCCGGGTGGACGTGGACCGAAGGCGAGGATGAGCGATGGATCGCCCCGCCCGCGCAGGGCATCGACCTGGGGCAGTTGCGCGCGCTCGCGGAGAAGTTCGAGAGCTACGGCGATGACGAGATTGGCGACGCTTTCAGCGGCCCCTACTACCAGTGCGCGGCTGAGCTGCGCGGCTTGATCGACGGCCAGCGCGATGCAGCGCCGGGGGTGGGCAATGGCTGAGTTAGTTACTCATCCTCAGGGAGCGACTCCACCACTTTCAGTGCTTCGTTTTTCGCAAGACTCAGCGCCTCGCCAGGATACGGACAAATGTCCGTGCTTCCCCGGGCAACCGAACGGTCGAAATTGCACTGATGAGCATGGTAAATCGCCCAATGCCCAGTCCATTGGCCCGCAGCACAACGCTGCTCGCCAGTCGCACTCCAGTGAACAAGATATGGACCAACGAGCTCGTACATCTGGCAGTTCCTCCCTGATTGACGTCGGCGTCCACGACTGTGCCGCCACGCCTTCGAGTTGCCTATTCACTAGCCAGTGTAGGAAAAGTCCGTCACAGACACTGCAGGCTTGTGATCACCCTACCACCCTGGCCACCGTCAAGCCGCCGCGTGACCTGCGCACCAGGCTGCGCCCCGATACCGAACACAAGGACTGCTCCCATGGCTGATGGTTCCCGCTCGTTCAATTTCCCGCTGCCGCAGCGCTCGCGCCTGCGCGCCGGTGAGATCGTGGTCGATCTGTTCGCCGGTGGCGGGGGCGCCAGCGAGGCACTGAAGCAGGCACTGGGCCAGGACCCTGCGCTGGCCTACAACCACGACGCGCTGGCGATCGGCATGCACGCGGCGAACCACCCGCTGACCAGCCACCACCGCGAGGACATCTGGCATGCGGACCCTCGCGTTGACGTGGCCGGCCGCGCGATCGGATGGTTCCATGCCTCGCCGGACTGCACGCACTTCAGCCAGGCCAAGGGCGGCCAGCCGCGCAGCCGGAAGACACGTGCTCTGTCGTGGGTGGTCCTGAAGTGGATCGGCATGCTGCTGCGCGCCGACTTGGTCAACGGCACCAATACGGCCCCACGCATCTTCTCGATGGAGAACGTGTGGCAGATCCTGACCTGGGGCCCGCTGATCGCCAAGCGCTGCAAGACCACCGGTCGCGTCCTGAAGATGGACGGCACCGTCGCAGCGCGAGGCGAGCGCGTGCCGGTAGAGCATCAGCAACTGGTGCCGGACAAGAGCCGCACCGGCCGCACTTGGCAGCAGTTCGTCGCCTCGCTGCGTGCGCTGGGCTACGTGGTCGAGTGGAGAAAGCTGGTGGCGAGCGACTACGGCGCCGGCACCAGCCGGGAACGCTTGTTCCTGCTCGGCCGCCGCGACGGCGAGCCGATCGTGTGGCCGGCGGCAAGCCACGGCACCGCGCCGGGCCAGAAGCCGCGCGTATCCGCCGCCGACTGTCTGGACTTCAGCATCCCTTGCCCGTCCATCTTTGGGCGCAAGCGGCCGCTGGCCGACGCCACCATGCGCCGCATCGCCAAGGGCACCAGGCGCCACGTCATCGACTCTGCGGACCCGTTCATTGTGCCGGTGACCCACCAGGGTGCCGACCGCGTCCATGGCGTGCACGAGCCACTGCGCACCATCACCGCTGCCCATCGCGGCGAGCTGATGCTGGCCATGCCCGAGCTTGCCCCGTTCATTGCCGAGCACGCGAACAGCAGCCATTCGCTGGGCAGCATGCGAGCCGACGAGCCACTGCGTACCGTCTGCGCCGGGGTGAAGGGCGGCCACTTCTCGGTCGTCACGCCGATCCTTGCTGGCGTCGGCGGCCGCGCCGGCCAGTCGGAACCACGCTCGGGCGCTGACCCTCTGTACACGATGACCGCGAAGGCGGACACCGCGCTGGTGGCGCCGCACCTGGTCAAGTTCCGGGGCGACAGCATCGGAACACCTGCCACCGAACCTGTGCCGACGATCACCTCAGGTGCTGGTGCTGCGCGTCCGGCAGGCGCAGCGCACGCCTTGGGCGTAGCTGCTGCCTCGCTGGTCACACTGCGGAGGAACATGGTCGGCGCCGATGCTCGCACGCCGCTGGCTACGGTAGCCGCTCAGGCAGAACACCATGCGCTGTCAACGGCCTTCATGGTGCAAGCCGCACACGGCGAAGGACGCCCGGGAGGTGTCCAGCGCTGGGGCTCTGGCAGCAAGGATGCACGCGATCCGGTGGGCACGATCACCGCCAGCGGAAACGGGGGCCATGCCGTCGCCGAGGCAGAGCTGGCAGAGCTTTCGCCCGAGCACCAGGAAGGCGCGCTGCGGGTCGCCGCCTTCCTGATCAAGTACTACGGCACCGGCTCCAACGTGCCCAGCCTGGCCGACCCCGCCGACACCATCACCACGAAAGACCGGCTGGCGCTGGTCACGGTGGTGATCAAGGGCACGCCGTACGTCATCGTGGATATCGGCCTTCGCATGCTGAAGCCGCACGAGCTCTACCGCGCGCAGGGCTTCCCGGCGGGCTACATCATCGATCGCACTGCCAACGGCACGCCGCTGACCACCAGCGCGGCCGTACGCATGGTCGGCAACAGCGTCAGCCCGCCGCCGCTGCGCGCCCTGGCCGAGGCCAACCTTGACCCGGTGGCAATGCCGCTGGCGGAGGCGGCCTGATGGATCTGATCACCCAGGCCAAGCACACAGCGCGCGTGCTGATCGACGAAGCGCGCGCCCGGCGGCTGGTGGGCCACGGCTTCTGGTGCATGTTCCGCATGGCCCAGTCCGCCCGCCGCCGCGCTGCTGCCCTTCCCCGCCCGGCGCCGCCGGCACTTCCCATCCAACCGGAGCTGTTCGCATGACACAGCGACACATCAGCCACCCCGAGCCGCTGCCGGCCTGCGCCGCCGGCCACAGCGCGCGCCACATCCACGACCTGCGCTGCCTGGCCGCCGGCGGCGGCCACTTCGTCGAGTGCAAATGCCGGATGACCAGCAAGCACGCAGAGCCGGATGCAGCCCTCTCCGAATGGCGCCGCATCAACCGCCCCGCCCGCAGCGCGCGAAAGGTGCTCCCCGCGATCGCGGCGCCAGCGGACAACGTTATCCAGATGCGCCTGGCGATCCCGGGCGAAGGGAGGCTGGCAAATGGCAGTTGATATCTGCCTGTCGCGTGAAGAGGTCCGCCAGCTGTGCCGCACTCCTCAGAAGGCACGACAAGTCACCTTTCTTCAGCGCAACGGCATCCGGCATTATTTGGACGCCCACGGCTGGCCCGTGGTGATAAGGGCCAGCCTGGAGCAGACTGAGCGCGCGACGCCGGCCGGTGCCGGCTCTTGGAAGTCGAACAAGGCGGCCTGAAATGGGAAGGAAACCCACCAAGCCGGGGGCCATCCCCCGGTTCCGTGTGCGCCAGCGCGGCAAGGTCGCGTATTACTTCTATGATCACGGCGGAAAGCCGCGGCGCGAGACCTCGCTGGGGACCGATTACGGCCTGGCCATCAAGCGCTGGGCCGAGCTCGAGCACGAGACCAATCTGCCCAAGGCAGCGGTGCTGACCTTTGCCATGGTCGCCGACCGGTACATGGCTGAGGTCGCAGTCCGGAAGGCGTCGCGCACCCTGGCGGACAACCAAAAGGAAATCGCCAAGCTCAAGGAGTTCTTCGACGACCCGCCGGCGCCGCTCGAAGGCATCCAGCCCGTCGACGTTCGCCAGTACATGACTTGGCGGACGAAGGCCGGCACCGCCTATGTGCGTGCCAACCGCGAGAAGGCGCTGCTTTCGCACATATGGAACTTCGCGCGTGACAAGGGCTACACGGCGCTGCCAAACCCGTGTGCGGGCATCAAGGGTTTCAAGGAGACCGGGCGCGATGCGTACGTCGAAGATGACCAGTTCGCGGCGATCTGGCAGGCAGCGGACGTATGCCTGCGTGATGCCATGGACCTGGCCTACCTGACAGGCCAGAGGCCGTCAGACGTGCTGTCGCTTTCGGAGATGGATGTACGGGATGGGGTTCTCAACGTGCAGCAGGCGAAGACGCGCGCCAAGCTGCGGATCTCTGTGGCCGGCGAGCTGGAAGAACTGCTGCGGCGTATCCGGGCAAGGAAGTCTGCGTACAAGGTGCACAGCACTCGCCTGATCGTAAATGAGAATGGGCGGACGATCGGCGTAAACGCGATGTCCAGGAAGTGGGCGAAAGCGTGCGAGTTGGCTGGCGTGGTCGGCCTGCAGTTCCGCGACCTTAGGGCGAAGGCCGCCACCGACAAGGCCGACACGTCCGGTGACGTGCGCGCCGCGCAGAAGCAGATGGGGCACTCGTCGGTCGTCATGACCGAGCATTACACGCGAAATCGGAGGGGCGCCAAAGTGACGCCCACCCGATAGGCCACTAGGTCAGCCCGGATTCCACTCCAACCCAGCCTCCGGATACTTAGCTTTCACAACCGCAGCGGCCTGCTGCTCGATAGCCACCATGGCGGCCTGGTCCGGACCGCGAAGCCCGACGTTGTTGTTCACAATCCACTCAAGAAGCTTCTGCGTACGGATCAGCTCCATGTCGATATTCACGATCGCGGTCGCGATATCAATGCCACCAATCGAAATACTCATCCTTGTTCCCCTGTTAAAGACTCCTACATGACGACAGCCGCCATGTAGGGGGAATGTTAATTGCTTGGTGCGATCTGAACAAATTGCGGAAAAGCTTCGCATTTGCGGAAAACAAAAAGCCCGCTTTCGGCGGGCTAAGTGTTTGATTCTTAATGGAGGCCTGGGTCGGAATTGAACCGGCGTACGCGGATTTGCAGTCCGCTGCATGACCACTCTGCCACCAGGCCGGTGACCCTACGATCATCGGAGGCGTGTTGCATGCCCCGATAGAACAAGACCCCGAGAACGGGGCCTGGTCAGGATTTGGAGCGGGAAACGAGACTCGAACTCGCGACCTCAACCTTGGCAAGGTTGCGCTCTACCAACTGAGCTATTCCCGCAAAATCAAGCGTGCATGTTACCGAAACCACTCGAAACACACCAGCTTTTTCACACTTTTTTTCACATCCCGGCCAATGCTTCCGGACCGGATGCCCGCGTGCCACCGCGGAGAAAAACAAGGCCCCGAGGGGGCCCTGTCGAAATCTGGAGCGGGAAACGAGACTCGAACTCGCGACCTCAACCTTGGCAAGGTTGCGCTCTACCAACTGAGCTATTCCCGCAGACTTTCGCTTGCCCCGACGGCACCGCACCCTGGGGTGCTGGAGGCTGTCGGCCCCTCGACCTGCGTCGAAGGAGCGCTATTCTGTCGGAATTCCTTCACGTCGTCAACATCCTTTTTGCTGCATTTCCGTGCGTTGCACCGGGCCGCCCCGGCGCGCGTGCCGGCCTCGCCTGCCCCTCCCCCGGTCATTCCCAACCATCACCCCATGCCACGCCCTCTCCGCATTGCCAGCCTCGCCATCGCCGCCCTGATCGGCGCGCTCGCCATCGTCGGCGCGACCACCCACGGCTTCTCCAACGCCTGGATGATGCTGACCGACAGCAGCAACGTGATCCCGGCCGAATCATCGATCCTCTCGTTCGAGCCCTACGTCATCAACCCGGGCTCATCGAACTATTGGCTGTACGGCAAGGACCGCATGAACTATTACCACTTCGTGCACACGGCGCAGGCGCTCTACGTGTACCTGCCCATCAAGAACAGCTGCCCGCGGTTCGACCGCGAGAACATCCGAACGTGGTGCAACGTCCGGATCGGAACGCGCCACTGACCGCAGACACGCGCATACGAAAAAAGCGACCCGGAAGGTCGCTTTTTTCGGCATTTCCCTTCGCGACGGATCGCGATGGAAACAGTATCTGGAGCGGGAAACGAGACTCGAACTCGCGACCTCAACCTTGGCAAGGTTGCGCTCTACCAACTGAGCTATTCCCGCTTGGGAGGCGAAATTCTACAGCCAAACGAGGGGCTGTCAACAGCCCTCATGCATTTTTTTTCGCTTTGGCGTTCTCACGCGCAAGGCGCTCGTCCTCGCGCAGGCTCGGCCATGCCGCGTGCAGGTACTGCAGGCCCGACCACAGCGTGAGAATCGAGGCGATGGCCAGGGTCCAGTCACCGATATGGAAGACCTGGGTACCCATCCAGATGTCCTGCATCGGGGTGTGCGGCGCCACCGAGTACAGCAGGCACAGCAGCGCGATCATCTGCGCGGTGGTTTTCACCTTGCCGATCACCGCCACGCGCACCTTCGCACGCTGGCCGATTTCGGCCATCCATTCGCGCAGTGCCGATACGGCGATCTCGCGGCCGACGATCACCGCCGCCCACACCGCCATCCACGCAGTGGGATGGCCCTGCACGATCAGGAACAGTGCCACGGCCACCATCAGCTTGTCCGCGACCGGGTCGAGGAAGGCGCCGAACGCGGACTGCAGGTCGTAACGGCGGGCAATCCAGCCGTCGAGCCAGTCGGTGAGCGCGGCCAGGCCGAAGATCGCCGCGGAAGCGAAATTGGTCCACTTGTAGGGGAGATAGAACACCAGCACCAGGACGGGGATCATCACGATCCGCAGCAGGGTCAGCCAGGTGGGGAGGGTCAACTTCATTGCGTCTCTCTACTCGCCCGCCGCATCGGGCGTAGGCAGTCCATGAAGGTTAGCGTAGATACGCGCAGCGAGGGCGTCATTGATGCCGTCCACTTTCGCGATTTCCGCTTCGCCGGCGGCTTTCAGGCCGACCAGGCCGCCGAAATGCTTGAGCAGGCTGGCCCGCCGGCGCGGTCCGATGCCGGGAATATCTTCGAGCTTGCTGGTCATCCGGGCCTTCTGGCGGCGCCCGCGGTGGCCGGTGATGGCGAAGCGGTGGGCCTCGTCACGCACCTGCTGGATGAACTGCAGGGCGGGCGAGGCAGCGCCCGGGCGCAGCTCGCGACCATCCGGCAGCACCAGGGCTTCATGCCCTGCCCTGCGCTCCACGCCCTTGGCCACACCGACCAGCATCACCCCTTCCACGCCCAGGTCGGCCAGCGCCGATTGCGCCTGGGCCAACTGGCCGGCACCGCCATCGATCAGCAGCAGGTCCGGCAGCACGCCGTCTTCCTCGACCGCGCGGCGGAAGCGCCGTTCGATCGCCTGGTGCATGGCCGCGTAGTCATCGCCGGGCTCGATGCCACTGATGTTGAAGCGGCGGTACTGGTTGCGCACCGGACCGGCCGCATCGAACACCACGCACGAGGCCACGGTGGCCTCGCCCATGGTGTGGCTGATATCGAAGCACTCCACGCGCTTGACCTGTTCGGCAAGGCCCAGCATCTGCCGCAGGTCCTCGCTACGGGCGTGCTGCGCGTTGCGGCTGCCCAGCTCGGTGACCAGGGTGATCTGCGCGTTGCGT
This sequence comes from Stenotrophomonas sp. LM091, assembly GCF_001806305.1. Taxonomy (NCBI): domain Bacteria; kingdom Pseudomonadati; phylum Pseudomonadota; class Gammaproteobacteria; order Lysobacterales; family Lysobacteraceae; genus Stenotrophomonas; species Stenotrophomonas sp. LM091. The sequence goes on along the minus strand of NZ_CP017483.1, from coordinate 3,643,828 downwards.
GCGGCGAGCTCCACATAGCCGGCGCGCTCGCCGCGCACGTTCCATCGCAACTGCACCTTGTGCTCGGCCGAGGCACTGAGCGCCGACTCGATCAGGCTCGCGTCGGGAATTTCGCGGTCGAGCAGGATCTCGCGCGGCGGGGCGTGCTCGGCGTAGTACTGCGAGACGAATGCACCCAGCACTTCATCGGCGCTTTCTTCGCCATTGGTGCGCGGGAAGAACGGGCGCGTGCCCATGTTGCGGCCGTCACGGAAGGCCAGCAGCAGCACGCAGGCACTGGCGCCCTGGGTTGCGCAGGCGAGCACGTCCAAGTCCGCCGCGCGGCCATCCACGTACTGGCGGGTCTGCATGCTGCGCAGCGAGGCGATCAGATCGCGCAGGCGCGCGGCCTGCTCGAACTCCAGCGCTTCGCTGGCGGTCTGCATCTGGGTGCCAAGCTCACGGGCGAGCTGGTCACTCTTGCCCTCCAGGAACATCGAGGCGCGGCGCACCGATTCGGCGTAATCCTCCGGCGCCACCAGATCCACGCAGGGCGCGCTGCAGCGACCGATCTGGTACTGCAGGCAGGGCCGCGAGCGGTTGCGGAACACGCTGTCTTCGCAGCTGCGCAGCTTGAACAGCTTGTGCATCAGGTTGAGCGTTTCGCGCACGGCGGTGACGCCCGGGTACGGACCGAAGTAACGCCCCGGCACCGCACGCGGGCCGCGGTGCAACGCGATCCGCGGCCATTGCTCGCGGGTCAGCAGCACGTGCGGGTAAGTCTTGTCGTCGCGCAGGGAGACGTTGTAGCGCGGCGAGAGCGACTTGATCAGCTGGTTTTCCAGCAGCAGCGCCTCGGCCTCCGAGCGGGTCACGGTCACGTCCATGCGCGCGACCTGCGACAGCATCGACATGATCCGGGTGGTCTTGGGCGTGCCGTTGAAATAGCTGCCCACGCGGTTGCGCAGCGCGCGCGCCTTGCCGACGTACAGCAGCGTGTCGTCAGCGGCGTACATGCGGTACACGCCGGGTGCGGTGCTCAGGTGGGCCGCAAATGCCTTGCCATCGAAGGCGGGGGCGGAAGAAACAGTCATTCGTTGATCGGCACGTCGCTCAGGACACCACTGACGGGGTCGAACCGCAGCACGGCATGGGCATCGGTCTCGGCGATCCAGACCGCACCACCGCCCAGCGCCAGGCCGGCCGGACCATGCAGGCGCCGCGGCAGCTCCAGCGTGCTCAGCTCACCACCGCCCAGGCGCAGGGTGCGCAGGCGGCCATTGCCGGCATCGGCGATCCACAACAGCGGCGCATCCGGACTCAGCGCGATCGCCTGCGGGTACTGCAGCAGTGCCGAGGCGCGCGGCCCGTCCTGGTCGCCGAAGCTCCACAGCCCCTGCCCGACCAGTGTCTGGACCAGATCGCCACGCAGTTGCATGGCGCGGATCGACGAGCCCAGCGCGTCGCAGACGTACAGCACCTGCTGGACCGCGGCGACCGAGCACGGCTGCGCGAAGGCGGCCATATGACCACTGCCGTCGCGTTCGTCGATGGCGCCACTGCCGGCGCGCCACTGCAGGCTGCGCTGGCCGAGGTGGTAGCTCCAGATCCGGTTGTCGCCGGCCATGGCGATGTGGACCTGGTTGTCAGCGACCGCCAGCCCCTGCGGGTGGTTCAGTGCGGTACGGCGCGGCTCGGCGATCGGCCCTTCGACCGGCTCGCCTGGGCGGCCGGTGCCGCACAGCGTGTCGACCTGCCCGGAGAGCAGATGGATCCGGCGCAGTGCGTGATTGCCGGTATCGGCCACGTACAGCCATTCGCGCTCCAGCGCGAGGCCCTGGGGATGATGGAATGCCGCCTGGGCCTGGTCGCCATCCATGAAATCGGCGGTGCCCATGCCGAACTGGCGCAGCACACGGCCACCATGGCTGCACTCGAGCACGCGGTGGTGGCCGGTGTCGGCGATGTACAGGCGCTCGGTGGTCACCGCCAGCCCGGTCGGGAAGCGCAGCGGCAGGCGGGGCTCGGGGCTCAGCTCGCGTGCGCCGTGCAGGTCTTCATCGGATGGGCGCGAACTGCCCTCGCACAGCGCCGTCAGCGAACGCTCCAGCTCCCCGCCGAGACCGATCAGCCGCTCACGCTCGCGTCCCTGCGCATCGAGCAGCACCAGGGTCGGCCATGCGGCCACGCCGAACCGACGCCAGCCATCCCAGTCCGCATCCAGCAGGGCCGGGGCGTTCAGCCCTTGGCGGCGCAGCAGTTTCAGGGACTGGGCAGGATCGCGCTCACCATCGAAACGCGGCACCTGCAGCACCAGCAGCTGCACCTTGCCGGGGTTGCGCGATTGCCACTGGGCCAGCTCGGCCAGCCGCTGCGCGCACCACACCGAGGCTGCGTTGACGAAGGCGAGCACCACGGGCCGCCCCTGCAGCTCGCCCAGCGTGGTGGGCGTGGCGTTGAGCCAGGTGGCGAATTCGGGCAGATCCTGGACGGGCTGGACGTTCATGCCCCGATTATGCCGGAGGACGCGTCATGCAGCCGTCGTGCCACGGTCACGGGTGGGCGGCCCACCAGGCCTCGGCGCGCGCCAGATCGTCCGGGGTGTCGATGCCGGGCGGGAACTCGGCCGGGGTCAGGGCCACGCTGATGCGGTGCCCTGCTTCGAGCACGCGCAGCTGCTCGAGCGATTCCAGCTGCTCCAGCGTGCCCGGCGGCAGCGCGGCGAACCGGCGCAGGAAGCCGGCGCGGTAGCCGTAGATGCCGATGTGGCGCAGCCAGTGTGGGCCGGCGAGCGTGTCGCGCGAGCGCGAGAAGGCGTCGCGGTGCCACGGAATCGGCGCGCGGCTGAAGTACAGCGCGTCCAGATTCTGCTTGCGCACCACCTTGACCACGTTCGGGTCGAACAGCGTTTCGGCGTCTTCCACCGGGGTGGCCAGCGTGGACATCTCCGCACCGCTGTAGACCAGCGCTTCGGCCACGGCACGGATGCCCTCGGCCGGGGCGAACGGCTCATCGCCCTGCAGGTTCACCACCAGGGTGTCGTCCGACCAGCCCGCCTGCGCAGCGCACTCGGCCAGGCGATCGGTGCCGGAAGCATGATCGGTGGAGGTCATCGCCACACGCACCTCGGCCAGGCCCTGCAACGCATCGGCGATGCGCTGGTCATCCGTGGCCACCCACACTTCGCGAGCGCCGGCGAGCAGCGCGCGTTGCGCCACGCGCAGCACCAGCGGTTCGCCGCCCAGCAGGCGCAGTGGCTTGCCCGGCAGCCGCGAGGCGGCGTAACGGGCGGGAATGGCGACGACGAACTCGACGGAAGCGCTCATGGGGGATGACCTGTACGAAAGGAAGGCAATCAGGGCCTCAGTGTGCCGCAAGCGGCACCGGAGGCGTCAACGCTTGCCGAGCTTCTCGACGCGATCCAGCAGGCTGATCCAGAACGCGGCCGGCAACTCCGCCGACAGCGGCACCGCGAAGTGCCACTCGGTCGCGAAGGCCTTGCACTTGACCGCATCCTTCTCGGTCATCAGCACCGGCAACTCGCTCCCGAAACGCAGGTCCGCAGGCTGGTAGGCATGGTGATCGGCGAAGGCATGCGGCACCACGCCAATGCGGTGTGCGCGCAGCATGTCGAAGAAGCGCTGCGGGTTGGCGATGCCAGCCACGGCATGCACCCGCTGCCCCTGGAAATGGGAGAGGCGCCGCGCACGGCCGCCCTGCAGCGGCTGCGCACTGTCGATGCGAAGCTGCATCGGCCATTCGCCGAAGCCGCAGGCGGTCTGCGCTTCGGTGCCGTCACTGGCCTGGCCCATGTTGACCACGCGGAAATCGCAGTCGCGCGCACGGCTGGCCGGCTCGCGCAGCGGACCGGCGGGAATCAGGCGACCGTTACCGTAGCGGCGCTGGGCATCGACCACTTCGATTTCGATGTCGCGCGCCAGCCGGTAATGCTGCAGGCCGTCATCGCAGACGATGATGTCGCAGCCCGCCTCGACCAGCGCCTTGCCCGCCGCGACGCGGTCCGCATCGACCCGCACCGGCACGCCGGTTTTCCAGGCGATCAGCACCGGCTCGTCGCCGCCGACCGAGGTATCGGTACTGGCCAGCACCCAGCGCGGCGTGCCCGCCTCCTGGCGGCCATAGCCACGGCTGGCGACCCCCGGCTTCCAGCCCGCGTCGCGCAGGCGGTTGACCAGGGCAATCGTCAGCGGGGTCTTGCCGGTGCCGCCGGCGGTGACGTTGCCGACCACCACCACCGGCACCGGCAGCGAATGCCGTTTCAGCCAACGGCGGCGATAGGCCATCCGCCGCAGCGCGATCGCCGCGCCATACAGCGGTGACGCCAAACGCGCCAGGAACGGAATGGTGCTGCCGTCATACCAGTACGACGGCGTCTGCGTGCCCTTGCCTGCCATCAAGGCTGCCTTTCGCGGAACTGCATCCTGTGCAGGTGCTCGTACAGGCCACCCAGCGCCAGCAGTTCGTTGTGCGTGCCACGTTCAACGATGCGGCCGTGGTCCATCACCAGCACCTGATCAGCATGTTCGATGGTGGACAGGCGGTGCGCGATCACCAGCGTGGTCCGCTCGGGCATCAGGCGCTGCAGGGCGTCCTGCACCAGGCGTTCGGATTCGTTGTCGAGCGCCGCGGTGGCTTCATCCAGGATCAGAATCGGCGCGTCGCGCAGGATCGCGCGGGCGATCGCCAAGCGCTGGCGCTGGCCACCGGAGAGCAACGCGCCATTCTCACCAACCGGCGTCTGCAGCTGCTGCGGCATGCGGGCGATGAACTCCCACGCATTGGCAGCTTCGGCCGCCGCGCGGATCTGGTCTTCGGTGGCATCCATGCCGTAGGCGATGTTGGCGCCCACGGTGTCATCGAACAGCATGACCTTCTGCCCGACCATCGCCACCTGGCGACGCAGGTCGGCCAGCGGGTAGTCGTCCAGGGCCACGCCATCGAGCGTGATGCGGCCGCCGCTGGGCTCGTAGAAGCGCGGCACCAGGCGGATGAGGCTGGTCTTGCCGCTGCCGGAGCGGCCGACGATCGCCGTCACCGTGCCCGGCTTGGCCACGAAGCTGATGTCGTCCAGCGCGATGCCGGTGTCCTCGCGATAGCGCAGCATCACGTGCTCGAACGCGAGCTCGCCGCGCGCGCGGCCGATGCGCTGGAGGCCTTCGTCGCGCTCGACCGGCATGTCCAGAATCCCGAACAGGCGCTCGGCCGCAGCGACACCACGCGAGATCGAGGTCTGCACGCTGGTCAGGCGACGCAGCGAGGGAATGATCGCCATCATCGAGGTCATCAGGCCCATGAACTGGCCTGCATTGAGCTTGCCGGCCAGCGCCTCGCGGGTGGACACCCACACGATCACCGCCAGCGCCAATGCCGCCAGGAACTGCACCGTGCTGGAGGCCAGTGCGCGCGTGGTTTCGACCTTCATGTTCAGGCCGAGCATGCGGTTGGCCAGCCGGGAATAGCGCGAAATCTCGTGCGCCTGGGTGCCATGCACCTTCACTTCCTGCTGCGCGGCCAACGACTGTTCGGCGGTCTGCGCCATGCCGCCCATGCCGTCCTGGATGCCCCGGCTGATCCGGCGGTAACGCTTGCCGACGATCGAGACGATCACGCCGATCAGCGGCACCACCACCAGCATCGCCATGGTGACCTTGACGCTCATCTGCAGCATCACCACCAGCATGGCGATGATGGTGAGGGTATCGGCCACCAGGGTCTTGAGCGCATCGGCACTGGCCTGGGTGACCTGTTCGGTATCGAAGTTCAGGCGGCTGACCATCACCGGCGTGGCCTCGGCATCGAAGTGCGAGGACGGCAGGTGCAGGTACTTCTCCAGCACCTGCTCACGCAGGTCGCGCACCACGCTGCGCCCGGTGCGGGCCAGCGCGTAGTCGCTGACCAGGGTGGCCAGGCTGCGCATCATGAACAACCCGAGGATGGTCAGCGGCAGGATCACCGCCATGCGCGGCTCCGGGTTGACGAACCCCCGGTTGACCAGCGGCTCCATCAGCTTGGTGAAGCTGTAGCCGGCCAGCGCCTCGACCACCATCGCGATCACGGCCGCGACCATGAACACCCAGTACGCCCCGGTGTACCCGAGCAGCCGCTTGTAGATCGGCCAGACGGAAGAATGTTTCTTGCTCATGGACGCACCTCCGGCGCGGTAGCGATGGCGATGCGGCGGAAGCCCAGCTGGCCCAGGGCATCCTGGGCCGTGACCACGGCCTGATAAGGCGTACGCGCGTCGGCGCGCAACAGCACGGTCTGTTCCCGATCGCTGCCGGCGACGGCGGCAATCGTCTGCTTGACCGACTCGACGTCGGTGCGCAGCACTTCCTGATCGTTGATGAAGTAACGCCCCTCGGCATTGACCAGCACGCTCAGCGAGCGCGGCGGCTCGGTGGTGTCCTGCTGGCTGGCGGTCGGCAACTGCAACTGCAGCGTCGAGCGCGCGTCGAAGGTGGTGGTGACCACGAAGAAGATGATCAGGACGAGGATCACATCGATCAGCGGGACCAGATCGATATGCGGTTCGTCCTGGATCCGGTCATTGCGGATACGCATCCGTCAGCCCTTGACCGTGACCGGTGTGGCGCCGGCGGGGGCACCAGCGGCACGCGGGGCCGTGTTCATCACGCCCGGGCGGCCATCCAGCGCGTCCAGCAGGGCCGAAGCTTCCTGCTCCATCTCGATCACGTAGCCGGCGATGCGGCCCTTGAAGTAGCGATGGAACATCAGCGCGGGGATCGCCACGATCATGCCGGTGGCGGTGCACACCAGTGCCTTGCCGATACCGCCGGCCAGCTGGTTCACATCGCCCACGCCGTGGTCGAGGATGCCCATGAACATCTGGATCATGCCGACCACCGTGCCGAGCAGGCCCAGCAGCGGGCCGGCGGAGGCAATCGTGCCCAGGGCATTCAGGAACCGCTCCATGCGGTGAACCAGGTGCCGGCCGGCGTCTTCAATGCGCTCGCGGATCTGGTCGCGCGGGCGATTGCGTGCTTCCAGCGCGGTGGCAAGCAGCGCGCCCAGCGGCGAGTTGCCGCGCAGCGACTGGATGTGGCTCGGGTCGAGCTTGCCGCGTGCGGCCCAGTTGCGCACTTCCTGCCCCAGCCCCGGGGGCAGGACTTCATTGCGGCGCAGGGTCCAGAAACGCTCCAGGACAATTGCCAAAGCCAGTACGCCCAACAGCAGCAGCGGCAGCATCGGCCAGCCACCGGCCTTGACCAGTTCCCACACGTTTCAATCCTCCGGCCCAGCGGCCGCCTGTTTGATCGCCGATAGGATAGCAGCCGACCGGCTCCGCTCCGCGGCATCCCACCAACGCCGCTCGAAAACCCGTTGTTCACGCACCTGCAGGCCTTCACGCCCGAGCCAGATCCGCACCGCGCCGCTCTCGGCCGTGTTGAGCACCTCCGCCCCCACCGCCTGCCAGCGCGACACCACCTCGGCGCGCGGGTGGCCGAAGCGATTGCGATGGCCAGCCGAGACGATCGCCAGGCGCGGCGCGACGGCATCCACCCAGGCCGGGGTGGACGAGCTGGCACTGCCATGGTGCGGCACCACCACGGCTTCGGCCGCCAGCAGCGCACCTGCCTGCTGGAGCAGCCGCGCTTCGCTGCCTTTTTCGATGTCGCCGGCCAGCAGGATCGCCCCCCGGGCGGTTTCCAGCCGCAGCACGCAACTGCTGTCGTTGATCGACCGGGCTTCGCCGGGAAGGGGATGCAGCACCCGGAACGTGACCCCGTCCCACGCCCAGGATTGTCCGGCATGGCAGGCCGATGCGCGGCCACGCAGGGCGCCCTGCGGTGCCTGCACGACCGCATCGGGGAAGCTGCGGCGCACCCCGCGCAGGCCACCGGTGTGGTCGCGGTGGTCGTGGCTGATCATGATCCGGTCCAGCCGCCCCTGGCCCAGCGCACGCAGCGTGGGCACCACGATCCGCTCACCGGCATCGAAGCCATCGTCGGTCCCGGGGCCGGTGTCGTACAGCAGCGTGTGGCGGCGCGTGCGCACGACCACCGCCAGGCCTTGCCCCACATCCATCACCAGCAGCTCCACCTCGCCCTCGCCAGGCCCGTGACGCGCCGGCCATAGCAACGGCAGGCACAACAGCAGCGCCGCCACCCGCCCGCCACTGCCGCGCGGCAACAACAGCCAGAACACGCCGGACACCGCCGCCAGCAACGCCCAGCGGTTGGCCTGTGGCAGCCACCACAGCGACAGCTCGCTGCGCGCGGCATACCCGAACAGCCACCAGCTCGCGTCGAAGCACCATGCCGCCAGCTGCCAGGGCCAGCGCCCCGCCCCCTCGATCAGCGCCTCAAGCGCGGTACCGAGCAGTGCCAGCGGCACCACCACCATGGTCCACCACGGAATCGCCATCAGGTTCACCAGCGGACCGGCGCGCGAAGCCTGCCCGAACAGCGCCACGGTCAGCGGCAGCAACGCCACGGTGGCCACGCCCTGGGCACTCAGGAATCCGCGCAGCCAGCCCTGCTCGCGCCCCGGCAGGCACCAGATCAGCCACAGCACGCCGGCAAAGCTCAGCCAGAAGCCGGGGGCCAGAACCGCAAGCGGATCGAACAACAGCATCGCCAGCGCCGCCAGCGACAGCGACTGGGCGACCGTCGCCCGTCGCCGGCTGCAACGCGCCGTTGCCACCACCGCGATCATCAGCACGGTGCGCACCGTCGGCAGCGCGAAACCGGCCGCTGCTGCGTACAGCGCCGCACCTGCGACCGCCGCGGCTGCGGCGCCCATCGGGCGCGGTAGGTAAAGGCCCATCATCGGCAGGCACCGCCACAGCCCGCCTGCCAGCAGTGCGGCCACGCCAGCCACGACGCCGACATGGAAACCCGAAATCGCTACCAGGTGGGTCACCCCCAGCGCACGCAGGTCGTCCCAATCGGCCTGGCCAAGGCCACGGGTATCGCCCAGTGCCAGCGCCTGGACGAAGCGGCGGCCGTCGTCCTGGACCGCGCGGGCGATCGCGTCGGCCATCCGCTCGCGCCATGCCGGCAAGCCGGCCGGCTCGCCCAGTGGATGCGCCCGGGCGGGCTCGCGCACGTACCCACTGCCCGCCACCCGCTGCCGCAATGCATAGCCCTCGGCGTCGAACCCGCCCGGGTTCACCAGGCCACGCGGCGGCCGGACCCGCACGCTGAGCGACCAGCGCTCGCCTGCCCGCAGCGTGCGCCGGCGATCATCGGCGGCGCCACGGAATCCGTCGTACCAGCCCAGCGCCAGATCGCGACCGCGGAGTCTGGTGGGCATCGCCGGATCTTCGTCAACCCGGAAGCGGAAGCGGGTTCCCCCGGGGCCGTGGTCGGGGAGGCTGACCACCCGCCCGTGCAGCACGTGGTCGACGGCGGCGCTGCCGGGTGTCAGCTGCTGGGCAAGCCCGGCGTGGCCGTGGAAGGCCGCCCAGCCGAGACCGAAGAGGGCCGCGCCGAGGAGGCGCAGGCGGGAGGGCAGGATCCAGAGCAGAAGACCGACCGCCGCCGCAGCAACGCCCCATTCCATCGGCAGCAGCCGGGGCGAGAAGATGATCGCGCAGATGCCTGCCAACAGCGAAACGACACACGCTTTGCCGAAGATCGGGAAGGCGTCATCGGTGGCGTGATCGGCACTGTCGAGCACCCGCGACATGCGCAACGCCCCACTGAAAACCATACTGTGCTTGTTCCCACAGCGTGTGCCCATCGGCGCCGGACCTGCCCGTCTGTCGGAAACTTGGAGACTCACGGGACAGGGAAGAGCCTTGGCCTGGCCATGTGCGGGAGGCGTGACCTGCCATTGCAGCAGCCTGTATTCGCCGATAGTGTCCGAGCAGTGCTGGTGACTGGTATCCAGCCCCCCGACAGGAGGCGACCGTGGCGTTCGACTGGTTGAGCCGCGACATCCATCTGCACGTACGCCTTCATCCTGGTGGCGTGCTGCTGGCGCTGAGCTATGCCGTTGCCTTCTGGGCAGCTCGCAATGTTTCGGTCGACCAGCTCTATCTTCCTGCGGGCCTGCGCGTTGCCGCCCTGCTGCTTTGCCCACCGCGCTACTGGGTCTACCTGATTGCGGGCGAGTACGCCTTCTTCGCCCTAGCGCGGTACCCGCTGATCCCGCAGTATGGCCTTGCCTGGGCCGTGGTCGCTTCGGCCAGCCTCATGCCCGCCGTCGCAGGGATCGTGCACACGCATCGACGCTGGATGGCGTCGAGCAATGACACGTGGCTGCTATCGGTCGCACTGCTCGCGGCAATCGTGGTCACCGCCCTGAATCAGGGCCTTGCGTATCTACTCATGCCCACGCAGCACGTGGCCGTCTCCTGGGAAGGCGCTGCGCGATATGCCGTGGGGGACTATCTAGGCATTCTGTTGATCGCCCCCTTGGTCGTCATGTGGCGACGCAGGCGCATGGCTGCCGAATCAATGCGAGGCTGGACACTGGCAGCTGTAGTTTCTCTGGTAGTGATCGGCGTCAACTTGATGGTCCTGCTTCGCATGGATAGCACTGGCCTGCCAGGCTCCCATGACCCCGCCGCATTCACCGCACAGCAGATTCTTGCAGCAACTGGAACTGTACTGCTCCTGCTCGGCGCGACCACCTCGCACTACTATCATCGTTTCAGACAGAACGAGTGGCTGGGGCGCCGCGCCATCGCCATGACCAGGACCACGCTTGTCGCCGGCGAACAGGACAGGCGCGAGCGTGCTTGGTACCTGCGGAATGTCGGCGATGACATCGACCGGTCCCTGCAGAAAATCGCAAATACGCTCACGGCAAAGGGCCAGGAAGGCTTGGCCTTGGAGCTCCAGCGCTTGCATGCCGCACAATCGGGCGCGTTACGGGTGCAGGCGAACTTGGTTTACCCCGTCGAAATAGAATCCGCGGGCCTGTACGTAGCTCTCCGGGCCGGCGCGATCGCCGATGCCTGGGCACAGACGGATCGCGTCCTGCCCGCGCATTTGATGGGCGACCCCTGTGATCTGAGCCTTGATCTGCAGTTGGCAGCGTTCCGGAGCATGGCAGACGTCGTCGCGGTCCTGCTGACGGCAGAAAAAGGATCTCTACGTCTTCGCGCACGCACGATTCAACGTGGAGGACAGCAGGGCATCGTGGTGATCGCCGGGCTTCTGGATCCCCACCGGACGCTGGCACCCGGTACTGTGGAGCTCGCCAGGCAGGCGCTCGGTGCCCGCGCGCTGGCCTATCAGGGCAACGTGCAGTGCCGAGGCAACCGGATCCGCCTGGTGTTGAGGGAGACTCGTGGCTGCCAGGCAGAGCGACACGCCAGCGCGCCAAGAACACCTGCGCTTCCACGCAGCAACGTGAGCTTCTTCTGACTGGGCGCCAGAAAACGAAAAAGCCGGCCCATTGGCCGGCTTCGTCTTGTTCCACCTGTTCCCGTGGTTTCCCAGGTACTGAAGTGGTGGGCGGTACAGGGTTCGAACCTGTGACCCCTACCATGTCAAGGTAGTGCTCTACCGCTGAGCTAACCGCCCGTTTTGCTTCCCTGCCCCGCTGCGAATGCGTCGGTGCAGGCCGCGTATATTACGGATGCCCCCTGGAAAGCGCAACACTTTTGTGAAGATATTTCACGATGTGTTGTTCAGCCCAGACTGGCCTCCTTCAACTGGCGGATCTGGTCGCGTACCCGGGCCGCATCTTCGAACTCCAGATCACGTGCGTGCTGGTACATCTGCTGCTCCAGCGCCTGCAGGCGCTTGGCGATCTGGGCCGGGTCCATGGTGCGGTAATCGGTCGCCTCTTCGGCCACGCGACCGCCTTTGCCCTTGCCCTTCCCTTTGCCGCGCGCCTCCTTCTCGGCCGCTTCCGAACGCGCACCTTCGAGCACATCGGTGATCGGGCGCAGGACCGACTTGGGCACGATGCCATGCAGCTCGTTGTACTCGACCTGCTTGGAACGGCGGCGGTCGGTCTCGTCGATCGCAGCCTGCATCGAACGGGTCATCTTGTCCGCGTACAGGATCGCCTTGCCGCGCAGGTTGCGTGCGGCGCGGCCGATGGTCTGGATCAGCGAGCCGGTGGAGCGCAGGAAGCCCTCCTTGTCCGCATCCAGGATCGCCACCAGCGAGACCTCGGGCATGTCCAGGCCTTCGCGCAACAGGTTGATGCCGACCAGCACGTCGAACTTGCCCAGGCGCAGATCGCGGATGATCTCCACGCGCTCGACGGTATCGATATCCGAGTGCAGGTAACGCACGCGGATGCCGTGTTCGGTCAGGTATTCGGTGAGGTTCTCGGCCATGCGCTTGGTCAACGTGGTGACCAGCACACGGTCGCCGAGCTTGATGCGCTCGTTGACCTCGCTCATCAGGTCATCGACCTGGGTGCCGACCGGGCGGATCTCGACCACCGGATCGATCAGGCCGGTCGGGCGCACCACCAGTTCGGTGATCTCGCCTTCGGTCTCGCGCAGCTCATACGGACCCGGCGTGGCCGAAACATAGATGCTGCGAGGGCAGCGCTCTTCCCACTCTTCAAAACGCAGCGGGCGGTTGTCCAGCGCCGACGGCAGGCGGAAGCCAAACTCGACCAGCGTTTCCTTGCGCGACCGGTCGCCTTTGAACATCGCGCCGATCTGCGGAATGGTGACGTGCGATTCGTCGATCACCAGCAATGCATCCGGCGGCAGGTAGTCGAACAGCGTCGGCGGCGGATCGCCGGCGTTCTTGCCGGTGAGATGCCGGGAGTAGTTCTCGATGCCGTTGCAGTAACCCACCTCGGCCATCATTTCCAGATCGAACTGGGTGCGCTGCGCCAGGCGCTGCGCTTCCACCAGCTTGTTCTGCTCGTACAGCTGCTCCAGGCGCACCTTCAGTTCCGCCTTGATCGTATCCACGGCCGACAGCACGCGCTCGCGCGTGGTGGCGTAGTGGGTCTTGGGGTAGATCGTGTAGCGCATCATCTTGCGCAGGCTTTCACCGGTGAGCGGATCGAACATGCTGATCTGCTCGACCTCGCCTTCGAACAGCTCGATGCGCACCGCTTCGCTGTCCGATTCGGCCGGGAACACGTCCACCACTTCGCCACGCACGCGGAACGTGCCGCGATGCAGCTCGAACTCGTTGCGCGTGTACTGCAGCTGGGTCAGGTGCTTGATCAGGTCGCGCTGGTCGATCCGCTCGCCGGTGGAGAGGATCAGGCGCATCGACAGATAGTCCTCGGGCGCGCCGAGGCCGTAGATCGCCGAGACGGTCGCCACCACGATCGCATCCGGGCGCGACAGCAGCGTTTTGGTCGCCGCCAACCGCATCTGCTCGATGTGCTCGTTGATCGAACTGTCCTTCTCGATGAAGGTATCCGACGACGGCACATAGGCCTCGGGCTGGTAGTAATCGTAATAGCTGACGAAGTACTCCACCGCGTTGTGCGGGAAGAACGATTTGAACTCGCCGTACAGCTGCGCCGCCAGGGTCTTGTTCGGCGCCATCACCAGGGTCGGCTTCTGCACCTGCTGGATCACGTTGGCGATCGTGTAGGTCTTGCCGGACCCGGTGACGCCGAGCAGGGTCTGCTTGGCGATGCCCGCCTCGAAGTTGGCAGTCAGTTTCTCAATGGCCGCCGGTTGGTCGCCCGCCGGCGAATACGGGGATACAAGTTGGAAACGATCGCTCATGGTGCCGCCACTGCCGGGAAGCCTTCAGTATAACGGCCGGGTTGGTGACGGCTTGTTGAGGAATCCACCGATGCCTGGGGCCTGGTCAGGCTGATATTCAGCGTCGGCACCGGCGGGCAAGCTCAGGGCTCCCCGCTGACGGATGACCTGCCCCATGCGCCTCCGGCCCAGCCCGCGTGACCGAAGCGCTGGCCTCACCCTGATGGAGCTGATGGCCACCCTGGCGATCCTCGCGCTGGTGGTCGCCGTGGCGGCACCCAACCTGGCCGAGACCGTCTCCAGCCTGCGCGCCGATGCCCTGCGGCTGCAACTGAACTCGGCATTCGCCGGCGCTCGCATGGCCGCGGTGACACGGCGCGAGATCGTCACCATCTGCCCCAGCGACGATGGCCGGCGCTGCGCGTCGGAATGGAGCACGGGGTGGCTGACGTATCGCGATCCCCGTCGCCAGCCACAACCGGCCGAGGCAGACATCCTCCAGTACTACCCGGGGCAGACCGGCCTGACCCTGCGGGCTCCGGCCTCTGCCGGGCGCCCTCGCCTGCGGTTTCGTCCGGATGGCAGCAGCATGGGCGTCAACCTGACGGTCACCATCTGCACCCGAGGACAAAGACACAGCAAGGTGGTTGTCAACAATGCCGGGCGCGCCCGCTCGGAGCGACTGCGCGACCGCGCGCCCTGCTGATGCAGGACCGCCGGAAATGCCGGCACGAAAACGACAAAAGCCGCGATTGCTCGCGGCTTCTGCAGAATCTGGCGCCCGAAGTTGGACTCGAACCAACGACCCCCTGATTAACAGTCAAGTGCTCTAACCGGCTGAGCTATTCGGGCGGGGAGGCGCATTGTACGGGGCACTCGCGCGGAGGGCAACACCCTTGTGCATGCCGCCGCCCGTCACGTCACCAGCATTCGGAGAGCGTGCCCCCACTGGTCTTGACGTTGGCCTGGTTGATGCCGAGGTCGCCACACTTGTCCTTGGCCTGGTTTCCCTGTGCGGTCGCGGTCAGCGTGAACGTGGACTGGGTGCCGACGAACCCGACACTGTAGGCGGCCGTGCCCCCTTCGCGCGGCGAGCTGACCGAGTCCCCACCGCCGGGCAGCGTGAACCCTTCATAGGTGTTCTGCGTGGTGTGGAACCGCTCGGCCAGCTGCGCGTACTCGACCAGGTCGGCCTTGACCTGCCCGCGCTTGGACTTGCGCGTCTGCTCGACGTAACTGGGGTATGCGATACCGGCCAGAATCGCCATGACGATCACCACCAACATCAACTCGATCAGCGTGAATCCCCCCATCGCGCGGGCGGGGACAGCCGGCACGCGTCCGGCGCGGGCCAGGGTGGGAAACGAACGACTCATTGCAACTGCCTCCAGGACTGGCGTCCACAGGGATACGGCACGTACATGGGGACGCCGCCTGCCGCGGTGACCAGCATCTGGCAGGGCTCGGCGGGCGGGTCCACCGGGGGTGGCGTTCCGCCAGGTGAACCCGGTCCACCGCCGCCTGAGCTGTCGCCGGAAATCTTGCCGGGTGGCTGCTGGCGCGGCAGTACCTGCACCCCGACATCCTTCACCGGGGCGTTGCCGCCGGTCGACAGCGGAACCGCGGCCGTGCCAGCGCCGAACTTGGTGCCGGTCGGCGACCCGGCGCGCATTTTCGACAATGCCGGCGCACCGGACTGCGCACTCAGCCCGAACAGCCAGTTGGAGCCATCCGACGCACAGCTCTTGGTGGTTGGATTGGGCACATAGGTGGGCATGAAGACCACACCGGACGCCAGCGCGGGATACGCGAGGAAGCGCTCGCCCGCCGGCAGGTCGACATGCCAGCCGCGCGAATCGGCGGGGATCGTGCCCGGCGTCATCGTCCGCACATCACCCGAGGCAGAGACGGTATACGGACGCAGATCGGCCGCGGTCATCGTCAGGGAAGGCGTTTCGTCGGAGGCATCCAGGACCGCGTACAGGGACTGGATCGATTCGTCACGGACATCTTCGTTGAAGACGAAACTGCCCGTGCCGAAGAACAGCATCACACCACCGCGGTCACCATTGGTGGCGTTGATGCCGCCGGTGATCGGCTGACGGTAGGTCAAACCATTCCTGGTGCTGGTCTGCGTGGTGAACAGCGGCGTGGAAACCCTCGCACTGGTATCGCGCAGATCGAACTTCCATACCGCGCCCTTCTGGTCGGCCGCGTACACCGTATCGGCATAACCGTCACGGCCGCGCGCATTGCGGCCGCTGCCGGTCCAACGGTCGACCACCAGGATGTTGCCCAGGCCATTCTTGCCAGCCGGCGGGCTTCCTGCCGTCTCGGACGCTTCGATCATCGTGATGTTGGGGGAGCCGGTGCCGATGTCCACCATGAACAGCACCACCTTGCCACTGGCACTGCCATAACCATTGCCGAAGATGGCCTTCCAGGTCACGGTTCCGCTCGCGTCCTTGAACGGAACGATGACCGGCTTGCCCAGCACATGGCCGATATTGGCCTTCACGCCTTCAGAGCCGCTGAGGTCGTTGATTTCCCACAGGCGGCTGCCGGTGCCGAAGCTGCCCGGCTTGGTCACATCCAGTGCGAACACGCCGCGGCCGCCCGCGCCGGTACTGCCGACCAGTACGGTGCCCCAGCTGGTGCCGATACGCGCATCGGACACGGCGACCGGACCATCGACATAGTAGCGATGAGAAAACTTCTGGAAGGCCTGATTGTTCGGATCGAGCGGGAACAGCAGGTTGCCCATGTGCCCCATGGAGGTGGCGGGAATGTAGGCGAACGTTTCCGCGCCGCCGCTACTATCCATCGTACCGCTTACACCCATGCCGCCATCAAAGGCATGCAGCATGCCGTCGTTGGCGCCGACATAGACCATGTAACGCCCACTGCGTTTGGTCTCCAGGTAGGTGGCGTAGCTCGCGCCCAGGCCTTGATCCAGCCCGCGATAACCGTAGTCATCGATGGGGGCACTGATGACCGGCGACGAATTGATGATGTCGCCAAGCACCGTGGTGCGGTCGCGGAAGCGCCCCCCTCGCCGCGTTTCCAGACTCCTTTCGCCCAGCAGGTAGCTGACCGCGTTTGCGCGCGTCGCGCCGAGATCGGTCAGCTCACCAGCCGAACACCGGGCCATGCCCGGGTACAACGACGGGGACAGGTCACACAACGATTCCAGCGTGACACTGTTGCTGCTGAAAGGAAGCACGTCGGTGTTCGTACCGAAGAACACCTTGCGCGCGGTCGGCTGCGGCATCTTGGCGCTGGCTTCCCACGCGGTGGTGTACACCGCTTTGCGCGTGGCCTGGTCCACGGTGATCTGGCTCGCGGTGAGGCGGCTGAACCAGTCGGTCGATTCGTTGGCGATCTCGTAGTACGGCGCCACCGCCATCGAGCCGGTGCCGATGCGCGCGCCCGACTGCGCGTAGCTGCCCGAGGAAGATGCACCGGCCGTCACCGACGACAGCACGCGGCGCATGGCCTGGGTGATGTCGGCCGGGGTACGCGCGTTGATGAACTCGCCACGCGTGTTGACGGCGGCATGCCAGATGTCATCGATGGTGCTGATCGCACCGTTCTCGCGCTTTGGCCAGTTATTGTAGATGGAGGCGTTGGTATACGGGTCCTGGACGATATCGGGATTGAACAGCTTGCCGCGTCCGCCCAGGGTGATGCCGTAGAAATTGACGTGCAGGTTCTTCTGGCAATCCAGGCGCGGATCCGGGTTGGCCGTATTGCAGGCCTCCGGCACCGGCACCAGCCCGGGCGCGAGTTCCGGACGCAGTGGGGATTTGCCATCCTTGTTGATGTAGTACGAAGCGGCGATATCAGCCATCGTATTGTCGTGGCTATCCTTGAACGGGATGCCCATGTTGCCGTCGCCATTGGCATTGGCGACCTCCGGGCCATCAAGGTTGCTGTAGCCATCGGTGAACAGCATGACGGCGTTTTTCTGGCAAGCAAGCTGCACCGGCGCCTGATCATCGGTCCGGGTGAACTGGGTGGCGGCCGCCTTCACCGCCTGGCGATTGGGTGTACTGCCCGAGGCGTTCAACGCGATCATGTCAGCGTACAACGCACGCTTGTCGTCCTTGGTACCCAGATCGCGGATGGGCAACGCCGCACCCTTGTCGCTCATGTCGTAGTCGGCGTTGTCGTTGATCTTGAAATAGCCCACGCGCAGGTTGTCCACCGTCGCCATGGATCGGGTCATGCCGGCGATCATGGAGCGGTTGCGGTTGCCGTAGTAGGAGAACCAGTTGGCGAAGTTCTGCAACGCAACGCCGTCGGTGCTCTTGATCGTGTACTTCCACATCGTGCAACCCGTGCCACAGGCATTGGCGGCCTCCGTGCGCGCTACCGCCGTGTAGGCGCCAGGGCTCCCGGCCAACTCCGGAACCGGATCACTCTTCCCCGTGAACGGAAGAAAGAACGTCGCTGGAACGTAGGTGAAGGTCGCGTCGTACCGGGTTGGCTGGGTTTGATTCCTGCCCGCCACGTAGAAATCGGTGGTCTTCCACGTGTAGTCCTTGTTCGCCGCGTAGGGCGTTCCGTCCTTCCCGTTCGCCGCGAAGACAGTGCCCTGGGGCACCACCATTCCATCGACCATGTTGAACACACCGGTGGTGGCCGCGGTCAGATCCACCGTGTTGGCCGCGTTCGCCGCCAGACGTGGATCTATCAGGGTCTTGGACGTGGCTGCCTGAGCGTAATCGACCACCTTTTCCTGGTTGGTGTCATAGCGCATCCACGGCTCATACTTGATCGTGGGGTTGTAGAAGGCCGGGTTGTAGGTCGGGGAGCGTGCGAAGCCGAACTTGTCGAACGGTGCAATGCCGTAATACGCGCCGGAAATGCGCGTGCCCGGCAGCACGTAATAGAAGGCGCAGGTACCCGTAGTACTGAGCGTCTTGGTGCTGCTGAAGAAACTCTTGGCCGACGTATTCCAGCAGGCCTGGCCATCCGCCCCGGGGAACTGGGTCTGGAAGGTCATCGAGCCGGAGTTGTCGACCGTCATGATGAAGGCCGGCTGCGCCTGCACCTGGTTGTTCAACGGCACCTGGGACAGCGTCCCCTGCCCCTGCGCGGCGATCAGCTGATAGGTCAGCACCCCGCCGCCGACCAGAACGGCCAGTACCGACGCGGAAATGAGTGTGGTCCTGCGCGATACCATGGCGCGTCCTCAGAGCTTGAAAACCGTGTCGATCACGGTCGAAGAGGTGGGATGTTCTTCATCATCGGCGGCATAGCCGGTGATCTGATAGATCGGAATGGGGGTATCGCGCGGCCCGCCCAGGCCCACGCCGGTGCCGAAGGGCACGCAGGTATCGATCTGCCTGACCGTTACCGCTGGAACCGCATCGGAACTCTGCTCGCTGCCCCACTCTGAGGGGTCGAAGGCAGCATCGCAGCCGGCATCGATGTCGCCGGCGACGATCAGGCTGCCATCGGGCAGCTCCTGACGATTGGCGATTTTCTCCACCAGATGCTCGGCAGTGCGCACGGTCGCTTCGGTGTTCTGGAAGGACAGATTGCTCGCACGATAGTTGGCCGACATCTTCTCCTGCATGCCGGCGACCTGCATGCCCGCGATACCGATCAGCGCCAGCAGGATCAACATCACCAGCGCCACATACAGCACGGCGCCACGCTGGCGTTGTGGGGCCGGAGAACGAACGACGGGGCGGACGGAGGCGTGCATGTCAGTTCCCATAGAGTCGATTGCGCAAGGCCACCGATACTTCATAGCTGGCCCGGTAGCGGGTATCACGGGTATCGGACGGCGCGAACTCCACGCCCAGTGCGCCCTGGCGAGCCACCTTCTGCTGGGCCTGCAGCGCATCGGCCGGCTGCGGGCTGCGCGCCAGCACGCCGACCTGCACCAGGCCCACGCGTCGCCACTGCCCGGCCGCGGCCGCATCGGTGCCCGTGGAGACGCCACTGGCGGTTGCCTGCACGGTGATGTTGCCGATGGGCGAGGCATCGACACTGATGTCCGGGGTCGAATCCAGGCCGAACAGAACCTGCAGGTTTTCGATGCCTTCCACCAGCTCCTCATTGAGCTCGGCCGGGTACGCGCCGGCCGCATTGGCGCGGGCACGGCGCAACGCTGGCTCGCCGGACGCGCCGGCCCCGATGTAGTACACGATGGACTCGGCGCGGTAGACCAGCGTCTGCCCATTGGGCGGCGCGTACCTGGACAGGTCCGCGTTGGTCGCCGTGACGGTGCCCCCGGCGACGCTTCCCGGGAAAATGTCGACGTGGGCACAATCGGCGATACCGAACATGGTCGGCGCAGCGGGCGTGCCCTGGCTCAACCGGGCGGCGCGCTCGGTGTCCACCGTCAATTCACTGCCGCCGCTGTCCGCGGTGATGGCCGTGACCGGAACGCCTTCACCGGCCAGGAAGCGCAGTACCAGCACATCGCTGCCCCCCAGTGGATTCAGCCCGACGATCTCGGACGGCAGGTTGCCTGCGTCACTCCAGGCCTCGCCCAGGGTCAGGGTATCGCCCGGCGCGGTACCCCCCGCTTCATAGCCCTGCACCGCCACCGAAAAATCCAGCGGACTGCCGGCCCCGGACGCAGCGGTGAAATGATGGCGCGGGTCGCCCTCGTCCTTGATGAAATGCGCCTGATCGTTGACGCAGCCGTAATGGCCGGCCATGCGGATGTCGCGCTCGAGGAAATCGATCGCAAACCGGGCGTTTTCCTGGGTGCGTGCCACGCCTTCAGCCAACCTCGAGGCGGTGCGCGAGGCGATGAAGACCTGGATGACGCCCAGCATCAGCACGGTGCCGATCACCACCGCGACCATCAGCTCGATCAGCGACAGACCCGACTGCCTGCGCCGTGTATTCGGGAAAGGGCTCATAGCTGCGATGTCACGGTGAAGGTGGTCTTTTCATCGGGTTTGTCCTTGTCCCAGCGCTGGTCACCCCAAGCGATCTGGACGGTGACGCTGCCATCTTCGTAGGCCACGTTGGCACTGGCGGTCTCGCCCAATGCCTTGGCCACCTGGCACTGCCACCGCGCGACGTTCTGCTGGATGGTGACCGCATTGCCGGTCGGGCGGCCGCAGGCCCCGGCAACAGCCACCGTCCCGGGCGAGAACGATGCCGTGCTGTACCAGGCCGCCTGATAGCGATTGGCGCGCATCTGATCGATCAGGTCGTACGCCAGGTTGGTCGCCTGGGTGCGGTAGTTGGCGCTCTGGGTGAAGCGCACACTCATGGTCTGCAGCAGCGCGAAGCCGAGCAGGCCGAAAGCAAGCACGACAATGGCAACCAGCACCTCGATCAACGTGAAGCCACCCGGCGCTGCGCGCAGGCGGCGAGGATGCTTGCGCTTCATTGGCACGCTCCCTGGGCACTGCGTGCCTGGCCGGAGGAATTGATGGTCACGGTGCGCTGCATCGGTTGGCCGCTGCATTCGTCCGGCCGCAGGGACAGCGTCTGGTCGGCAGGCGCCTGGCGGCGACCTCGCCCGTCGAAACTGATGGCCACGTTGTCCGGCCCGTCCACCACCAGCCTGGGGTGGCCCTGGCTGTAGCGCAGGACCGTTTCGCCGGTTTCCAGGGTACCGCTGCCGTCGGGGTCGGCGAAGGCGAGGATGCCGCTGTTCCAGTCCCCGTCGCAGCTGGTGCCGGTGGCGCTGCCACAGACACCGCCGCCCTTGTTGTTGCGGATCGCCTCGCTGCGCGCGAGCGACAGCAGGCCCAGCGCTTCATTGTTGGCCGCGACCACCCGGTTGGAACGGATCACGCTCAGGAAATTCGGGAACCCCACCGCGACCAGCACGGCAAGCACCGCCATGGTCACCATGAGCTCAATCAGTGTGAAGCCGTTGGACCGGCGCAAAGACATGAAACGCTCCCCAGCGTTGATGACACAGAAGATGAACGCCCCGCCGCCGATCAGCAAGCGGCGGCAGGACGAACGGTCGCCCGGAGGCGACAGGCGTCAATGGGTTGACGCAGATCGAGAACCGGCAGCGGCCCCTGCCCGCCGCCGGCCAGGTCAGGCCCTCAGGCCATGACCTTGTAGCAGGGTTGGTACTCGCCGGAGATCTTCATCCGGCGCTGCTCGACGAAGGCGCGCAGCAGTTCATCCAGGGCCTGCATCATGTCCGCATCGCCGTGGATTTCGAACGGGCCGAACTGCTCGATGCGGCGCATGCCGTCTTCCTTCACGTTGCCGGCCACGATGCCGGAGAACGCGCGGCGCAGGTCGGCCGCCAGGGCATGTGGCGGACGGCCGTGGTGCAGGTCCAGCGACGCCATCGCCTCGTGGGTCGGCACGAACGGCTGCTGGTACTCCCACGGAATCTCGATGGACCAGTTGAAGAAGAACGAATCCTTCTGCGCCAGGCGGTGCTCGCGCACGCGCTTGATACCCTGGGCCATCTTGCGGGCGACGTTGACCGGGTCGCCGATGATGATCTCGTAGCGGCTGGCGGCCTCTTCACCCAGGGTGAGGCGGATGAAGCGGTCGATCTGCTCGAAGTACGGTGCGGCCACGGTCGGGCCGGTCAGGATCAGCGGGAACGGCAGGTCCTTGTTCTCTTCGCGCAGCAGGATGCCCAGCAGGTACAGGATCTCCTCGGCGGTGCCGACGCCACCGGCGAACACGATGATGCCGTGGCCGATGCGCACGAACGCTTCCAGACGCTTCTCGATGTCCGGCATGATCACCAGATGGTTCACGATCGGGTTCGGCGACTCGGCGGCGATGATGCCCGGCTCGGTCAGGCCGATGTAGCGCGTGGTGGTCTTGCGCTGCTTGGCATGGGCGATGGTGGCGCCCTTCATCGGGCCCTTCATCGCGCCCGGACCGCAGCCGGTGCAGATATCCAGCCCGCGCAGGCCCAGCTCGTAGCCGACCTGCTTGGTGTACAGATACTCATCGCGGCCAATGGAATGACCGCCCCAGCAGACGACCAGGTTCGGGTCGCCGGGGTTGAGGATGCGCGCATTGCGCAGCAGCCCGAACACCGCGTTGGTGATGCCCTCGGACGATTCCAGCTCGGCCGCGTAGGCCGGGCCCATCTCGATGGCCATGTAGGCCAGGTCGCGGACCACGGCGAACAGCAGCTCGGCCACGCCGCGGATGATCTCGCCATCGACGAAGGCCATCGCCGGGGCGTTGACCAGATCGATGCGCACGCCGCGGTCCTGCTGCGCCACCTGGATATCGAAATCGGGATACAGATCGCGCGCCGCGCGCGGATCGTCCGAGGCGCTGCCGCTGGTCAGCACGGCCAGCGCGCAACGGCGCAGCAGCTCGTGCATGCCGCCGCCGGAGGCGTCGCGCAGACGTGCCACTTCAGCGCGCGACAACACATCCAGCCCACCGCGCGGGTAGATCCGCGCGTCCTGCACCGGCAGCGTACGCGCCGGCTTTTCGTTGATCGTCATGTCCATCTTGTTCGCTTTCCTCAAGGTTACCGACTGTACCGCTGCCCCCTTAAAAAGCAAAACGGCCGGGAAACCCGACCGTTTGGATGTGTCCTGACCGCGACAGGGGCACTGGGCCGCCGCAATTGCACTGATTTCCGCGCAACCAACTGAATATACAGGCATGCACTACCCAGCACAACACTCAGTGGGGCGGCCGATGGAGACCGGGGCGCTCCAGCCGCCCCCGTCCTGACAGACAAAAAAAAAGCGACCGGGTTACCCCGGCCGCTTTTCAATCATCCACTAGGTCCGACGCATCAGAACTTGTAGCGGAAGCCCAGCTGCAGCGACCACTGCGACACACCGGTGTTGAAACCGTCGGCGTCCGCGTTGGCGAAGGCGCTGTCGGTCACGGTGGCGCTCGTGTTGCCCTGGCGCTCTGCACGGAACTCGTACAGGTACTTGCCAGTGGTCGGGTCGATGCCGCGGAAGTTGGCGATGCCCTGGTCAGCATAGAAGCCGAAGTCGTCGATGCGACCCCACTTCTTGTTGAGCAGGTTGCCCACGTTCTGGATATCGAGCCAGATTTCGGACTTGTGGCCCTTCATGAAGCCCGGCAACTGCTGGGTGATACGCACGTCAAAGGTGTTGACCCAACCGGCGCGAGCCGAGTTCTGCGGGGTCACCTGGCCGGCGTAACGGTTCAGCTGTGCATTGTTCTCCATCCATGCGAAGAAGGCTTCTTCCATGGCGGCACCGCCGGTGAACAGCACGTCGCCACGACCCTTCGGCACATAGAACAGGTCGTTGTAGGTGCGGCCGTCGCCGTTCATGTCGTTGGAGTACACGAAGCTGTACGGACGACCGGTACGGCCTTCATAGAACATGCCGACCTGGGTCTCGTAGTCACCGAAGAACGCATGCTTCCAGTTCACCGAACCCGAGATGCGGTTGCGGATCTCGTAACGCGAGCGCGCAAGCGCGTTCTCGTTGGCCTGGAAGATGTAGTTGTTGTTCCAGTTCGAGGTCGCCACCGAGGAGGTGTTGCTGGCAACTTCCTTCGCATCGGTATAGGTGTAGCCCAGGTTCCAGGCCCAGTCACTGTCCGGGCTGAACGGCTTGGCCAGGGACACGGTGAACTGCGCGGTGCGGCCCTTGTCGGTGTTGTCCAGCAGCACGGCATCGCTCACCCAGCTCGGGGTGGTCGACTTGGAGGTCGAGGCGTTGGCAATGTTGCCCCAGTAGAAGTTGCGACCGTCCGGACCGCCGGTGTAGCTCGGCTGCATCAGTTCCAGGCGCTTGAAGTACAGACCATCCTTGACCTTGGTCACCAGCAGCTCGGCCGATGCGACCAGACCGTTCCACGGCAGTTCGTGATCGAACGCCAGATTGGCCTTGTACACGGACGGGGTGCGGAAATCGTCGGAGACGAAGTTCACGACCTGCTGTGCCGGACGGTTGCGGTTGTTGTACGGGTAATCGGTGCCCTGGGTGAAGTTCACGCCGTTGTTGGCGTAGATGTTGCCCAGCCACACCTGCGGCGCTTCACCACGGAAGAGGCCAACGCCACCGCGCAGCTGCGTCGGGCGATCGCTGTCGAAGGTGTAGTTGAAGCCCACGCGCGGCTGCACCAGGAAGCCGTTGTCGCCGATCGAACGGTTGTCGTAACCGAAGAACTCGCTGGCGCGCTGGTTGTAGGCCGTGTCCTTGTTGGTGTCGTACTTGTCCGCACGCACGCCCAGGGTCAGGGTCAGGTTGTTGTTGACGTACCACGTGTCCTGCACGAACAGGCCCAGGGTGGTGTAGTCGTAGTCGGCCGCAAGGCTCTCCACGCCACCGTCCACCGGGTTGCGCCAGGTGCTGACCACCGGCGTGTTGTTACGGAAGCCTTCGATGCCGTTGTAGACCAGGTAACCGTCAATGTTCGGTGCGTACAGGTTGTAGATTTCGTTCTTGCTGTAATCCGCACCGAACTTCACGTCATGGTCGCCCAGGGTGAGCGTGCCGGAGGCGAAGTAGTTCCAGGTCTTGGTGTACAGCTCGTTGTACTGGGTGTTGGCTTCGGTACCCAGGTACAGGGTCGGGTTGGCGACCGACTCACGGTTCGAGTTCAGACCGCCGAAACCGATCAGGATCGCCGGAGTACCCGGAGCCGACGGATTACGGATGGCCGAGTAATCGCGGTAGCTGGCCTTGATTTCGGTCGAGAAGTTGTCGCTCCAGTCGCTGAACAGCTGGCCGACGTAGGACTCGATCTTCTTGTCGTGCTGGTACCAGTACGAGCTGATCGAGGCACCGGTGGTCTGGCCGTAGCCGTTGATGCGCAGCTTGTCCTGCTCCAGCTTGCTGTAGCGGAAGCTCGCACGCTGATTGTCGGTGATGTTCCAGTCCAGCTTCAGCGCGTACTCTTCGAGGTTGGTGTCCGAAGCGGCGTCGTAGCTGCCCGCCGACACGCCATAGCGCTCCTGGAAGATCTGCTGGGCCTGCGCGATCTGGGCATCGGTGATGGTGCCGGCGCCGATGGCGCTGCCGGCGATGTCGGCGCCCGGGGCGGACTGCTCGAACTTCTCATAGTTGGCGAAGAAGAACAGCTTGTCCTTCACCAGCGGGCCACCCAGCGTGAAGCCGTAGGTCTTCTCGTCTTCGAAACCGTTGAACTTGCCGCCACCCGGGTTGTCACCGAACCAGCTGCCGTCACGCATGTAGCCGTAGACCGAGCCGTGGAACTCATTGGTACCCGACTTGGTCACGGCATCAACCACAGCGCCGGTGGCGCCGGTGATGGTGATGTCGTAGCTGGACAGGTCGACGTTGATGGCTTCGATGGCTTCCATCGAAACCGGCTGGCGACGGGTCGGGAAGCTGTTGCCTTCCAGGCCAAAGGTGTCGCTGGCGGACACGCCATCGATACGGACGGCGTTGTAGCGCGGGTTCTGGCCGCCGGCGCTGATGCTGCCCGAAGCACGGTCAACGAAAGCGACGCGCGGGTCCAGGCGCATCATGTCCTGGATGTTGCCGCCGACGGACGGCATGGCTTCGATCGTTTCCTGGCTGATCGACGTGCCCGAGCCCATCTTGGTGGCGCTGAACACTTCCGAGCCTGCGGCCACGGCGGTGACCTGCACGGCATCGAGGTTCGTTGCAGCGAGGTCGCCGGTCAGTGCCGCATTGACGGTACCGATCTGGTTGACGCCGAGGTACACACCCTCTTCCGTCTTGGTGCCTTCACCCGGCTTGTTGATGGTGATGGTGTACGGACCACCCACGCGCAGGCCGCGCGCGTTGTAACGACCCGATGCATCGGTCGTGGCGCGGCTGACGGTGCCCGACTCGGTGTGCGTGATGGTGACTTCTGCACCGACGACAGGCGCGCCTGCAGCTGACGTGACCTGACCGCCCACACCGGAAGAGGTGCTCTGGGCGAAGGCGGGAGCGGCGGCAAGTGCAGCCACGAGACCAAGCGTGAGCTTGGACATCCGGAGACAACGGGAGTGGGTCATTGGGGAGTAGCCTCGATGCGAGATTGGCGATGGCGGAGAAAAAAACGCGCCCAAGCAGCCTTGCTGGCGGCTGACTGGACTTTTATCTGGGTTCCCTAGCCGCGAGCTGGTTTCAGCCGCAACGGTTAACACTAGATTAACACGATAGCCTCGGATTGTGACGGTTTGGCGACAAAACACACGCCATCACAACGGGATCATGACGCCATCTTCACATTTGATTGTGACCGGCTGAATGCGGGCTACCGAGGGCCTCACCGGTGTCTGGTTGGCGTTCTGCGGGTTGGCTGGGGAGCCGGCCAGCGGCCGGCACTACCTAGTAGGCCCGGGACACATTCAGGAGGCTCTGGGCACGTTGAGGAGGCCCGGGGCACGTTCGCGCCAGCGGTGACGCCTTTGCCGCGCTCAGGCGTCGAGAATCAGGCCGCGATACGCCGCGCCGGCAGCGGACAACAGCAGGACCGCGGCGGCGGCACACTCGGCCGGGTCACGGGCGGTGCGGTCCTCATCCAGCGAGAATGCACGGGCGCGCAGGGCCGTGCGCATCGGGCCCGGCTGCAGGCCACTGACCCGGACCGGGCTGCGGCCGAGTTCGTCATGCAGCGAGGCGATCAGCCCACGCAGGCCGTGCTGGGCGGCGCCGTAGCCCCCCCAATAGGCCTGCCCCACCCGTGCCGGATCGTCCACGGTGAACACCAGCGCGGCATCGTCGCTCTGGCGCAGCAGCGGCAGGCAGCCCTGGGCCAGCCAGGCCGGCGCGGTCAGGTTCACGTGCACGGCGCGGGCGAAGGCGGCCGGGTCAGCCAGCTCGAACGGGGTCAGCCCGGCGAAATCGGCCGCACAGTAGAGCACCCCATCCAGGTGGCCAAGTTCGGATTGCAGGCGTTCGGCCAGGGTCGCGTAATCGTCGGGGGTAGCCCCTTCCAGATCCAGCGGATACAGCAGCGGCTCGGGACCGGCTGCCTCGACGGCGGCATAGACCCGGTCCAGGCGGCGCGGTTTGCGCCCCAGCAGGACCACGGTTGCCCCGGCCTGCGCGCAGGCCACGGCTGCGGCGCTGCCAAAGCCTCCCCCGGCCCCGGCGATGAGAATGACGCGATCGGCGAGCGATCCGGTCCCGACCACCACGGACGGGACCGCGCTCACGGCTGGGAGGCCTCTTCGACGATCCGCTTGAGCTCGCCGGATTCGAACAGCTCCAGCACGATGTCGCAGCCACCGATCAGCTCGCCGTGGATGAACAGCTGCGGGAAGGTCGGCAGGTTGGAGAAGCGCGGCAGGTTGGCGCGGATCTCGGGTTCTTCCAGCACGTTGACCGTGCGCAGCGCGATCGCGCCGGCGGCCATCAATGCCTGGATGGCACGGCTGGAAAAGCCGCACATGGGATATTGCGGAGTGCCCTTCATGAACAACACGAGGGGGTAACGTTCGACTTCGGACTGGATCTGCTGCATCACCGCCACAACGACTCTCCCTCCAATGGGACAACCCGGCCTCACCGGTCGGATAGACTTCCCTGGCCGCCATTGTATGCCCTACCTTCGCGTGGTGGGCACCCTGCCATCGGCCACACTGATGCCGATCCGCGATCGCGCGGCGCTTTCCCTTCCCAATCTGTCGTGCCCATGCCCCTCGAACTGCCTCGCCTCCCCTACGACCGCACCGCCCTGCAACCCCACCTGT
Organism: Stenotrophomonas sp. LM091; assembly: GCF_001806305.1. Taxonomy (NCBI): domain Bacteria; kingdom Pseudomonadati; phylum Pseudomonadota; class Gammaproteobacteria; order Lysobacterales; family Lysobacteraceae; genus Stenotrophomonas; species Stenotrophomonas sp. LM091. Next base: position 3,615,620 of record NZ_CP017483.1, on the reverse strand, counting down.
CGGCGCAGACGCTGGACCTGCATCACGGGCGGCACCTGCGCGGCTATCTGGACACGGTCAACGCACGTATCGAAGGCACGGAACTGGCCGAGCTGCCACTGGAGGACATCGTCCGCCAGAGCCAGGGCAGCCTGTTCGATGCCGCAGCCCAGGCCTGGAACCACCAGTTCTATTTCCACTGCCTGCACCCGCGCGCCGGTGGCGAGCCGCAGGGTCGGCTGGGCGAACTGGTGACCCGTCATTTCGGCGATGCCAAACGGCTGCGCGAGGCGTTCGACCGGGCGGCGTTGAGCCTGTTCGGCTCAGGCTGGGTGTGGCTGGTACAGCATCCCAACGGCGCGCTGGCGATCCAGGTGACGCGCAATGCGGGCACGCCGCTGACCGGCGAGAGCACCCCGCTGCTGGCCTGCGATGTGTGGGAGCACGCGTATTACACCGACTACCAGAATGAGCGCGCGCGCTATCTGGAGGCGTTCTGGAAACTGGTGAACTGGGACTTCGTTACCGCGCAGCTGCGCGACTGATGCCCGGCAGCGCACGGCCGTTGGTCGTGCGTCCCGGTCATGCGCCCTGGCAGGTAGTGCCGGCCGCTGGCCGGCTCCCCTTGTACCTTGCACCGCAGGAGCCGGCCAGCGGCCGGCACTATCAGACCTCTAACCGCGCAGGATCTCGATCACCGGCGCGACCTGCTCGCCGCGATCAAGCTGCCCACCGACACGTTCCAATGCATCGGCCAGCACCGCCGCATCGTCATCACGCAGCGTGGCATGGCCAACCTTGCGCCCGTCCCGGGCCTGCTTGCCGTAATCGTGCCAATGGCCGCTGGCCTGCGCGAGCACGGCGTTGGCCTCCGGCATCTGCCCGATCCAGTTGAGCATGCAGGCATGACCCAGCATGCGCGTATCGCCCAGCGGCAGGCCCAGCACGGCGCGCAGGTGGTTTTCGAACTGCGAGGTCTCGCTGCCTTCGATGGTCCAGTGGCCGGAGTTGTGCACGCGCGGGGCCATCTCGTTGGCCAGCAGCTCATCGCCACGGCAGAACAGCTCCAGCGCGAACACGCCGACATAGTCCAGCCGCTCGGCCAGGGTGCGTGCGTAGCCGATGGCCGCCTCGTGCTGCGCCGCTGACAGCTGCGCCGGGGCCAGGCTGGCCGAGAGCACGCCATTGACGTGCCAGTTGCCGGTGATCGGCCAGGCGCGGAACTCGCCGTCCTGCGCCCGTACCGCCACCACGCTGACCTCGCGATCGAAGGCGACGAAACCCTCCAGGATCAACCCGGTCTTGTCGACCTGGCTGCCGAGGGTGTCCCAGGCCGCGTCGATATCGGCGGCGCTGCGGATCCGGAACTGGCCCTTGCCGTCATAGCCCAGGCGGCGGGTCTTGACGATGCAGGGCATGCCGAACTCGGCGACCTTGGCGGCCAGTTCGTCACGGCTGCGGATATCGGCGAAGGCTGGCAGCGGGATGCCCAGCGACTGGAACAGGGTCTTCTCGCTGAGCCGGTCCTGGGCCACCGCCAGCGCATCCGGATGGGGATGCACCGGTACGCGCTCGGCCAGGAACTTGGCGCTGCGCGCCGGCACGTTCTCGAAATCGAAGGTCACCACGTCCACGCGGGCGGCGAACGCGGCCAGGGCCGCCTCATCCTCGAACGCGGCCACCTGCAGTGGCGCGACCTGGCCGCCACAGGCATCGGCGGCCGGATCGAACAGCTCGAAGCGCAGCCCCATCGGCGCACCGGCCAGGACCATCATGCGGGCGAGCTGACCGCCGCCCAGAATGCCAACGGTCCTGACGCTCATTGACGCGGGTCGTCGTGGGCCATGACGTCTTCGGTCTGGCGGGCGCGGAAGGCCTCCAGCGCCTCGCCGATCGCCGGCTGGTCCGAGGCCAGCATCGCCGCGGCGAACAGCGCCGCGTTGGAGGCGCCGGCGTTGCCGATGGCGAAGGTGGCGACCGGGATGCCGGCCGGCATCTGCACGATCGAGAGCAGCGAATCCATGCCGTTCAGGGCCTTGGACTGCACCGGCACGCCCAGCACCGGCACGGCGGTCTTGGCGGCGATCATGCCCGGCAGGTGCGCGGCCCCGCCGGCACCGGCGATGATCGCGCGCAGGCCACGCTGGCCCGCCTGCTCGGCGTAGGTGAACAGCACGTCCGGCGTGCGGTGCGCCGAGACCACTTTCACTTCATAGGGAACACCCAGCGAATCCAGCTTCTGGGCGGCGTGCTGCATGGTTTCCCAATCCGAGCGGGAACCCATGACGATGCCGACGAGCGGCGCGGTTTGGTTGAGGGTCATTGGCCGTCACCTGCCTTAAAGACGTATTCTAGCCGTCTTCCACGCAAGACGAAGAATCCATGGATCGCAAGCTGCTCGACCTCCTGTGCTCGCCCGATACGCGCCAGCCCCTGTCCCTGCTCGATGCCACCGGCCTGGACGCGCTCAACCGCGCGATCGGCAGCGGCGCCGTGCTCAAGGCCGATGGCAGCCCGCAGGCGCAGACGCTGCGCGAGGCCCTGCTGACCCGCGACCGCAAGCAGGTGTTCCGCGTGGACGATGGCATCCCGGTGCTGCTGGCCGAAGAGGCCATTGCCACCGCCCAGATCGCCGATTTCCCGGAAAAATGAGCCACCTCCCCGTGCCGGCCCCCGAGGCCGCCCTGGTGGCCGCCGATGTGGCCCGTGCACTGGCCGAGGACATCGGCAGCGGTGATGTCACCGCCGCCCTGCTTCCGGACCGCCCCGATACTGCCTACCTGCTGTGCAAGCAGGACGCGGTGATCGCCGGCCGCCCCTGGTTCGATGCGACCCACAGGGCGCTGGATCCGCAGGTGCGGATCGACTGGCGCGTGGCCGAGGGCGACCGTGTCGCCGCCGGCACCGTGCTGGCCCTCCTGCAGGGCCGCAACCGCAGCCTGGTGAGCGCCGAACGCACCTCGCTGAATTTCCTGCAGACCCTGTCGGGCACGGCGACCACCACCGCGCAGTACGTCGCGGCGGTGGCCGGCACCGGCGCGCGGATCCTGGACACCCGCAAGACGCTGCCGGGCCTGCGCGTCGCGCAGAAGTACGCGGTGCGCTGTGGCGGCGGTGACAACCACCGCCTGGGCCTGTTCGACACGGTCATGCTCAAGGAAAACCACATCCGCGCGGCCGGCTCGCTGACCGCGGCGGTGCAGGCAGCGCGCGTGCAGTGGCCGGCGTTGCCGCTGGTGGTCGAGGTTGAAGACCTGGACCAGCTGCGCGAGGCGCTGGAGGTGGGCTGCACCCGCATCCTGATCGATGACTTCGATGCCGCCACCCGGCGCGAGGCCGTGCGCATCGCGGCCGGGCGGATTCCGCTGGAAGTCTCCGGCAGCGTCGGCCTGGACGGGCTGCGCGCGATCGCCGAAGACGGCGTGGACTGCATCTCCATCGGCGGGTTGACCAAGCACGTGCAGGCGATCGACCTGTCGTTGAAACTGGGCCCGCCCCCCGGCTGAAGCGCGTGCCGATCCACGGGCGATGCCTTCCCGCTTTCACGGTATGGGCAGATGCGGTCTGCGAGGCTGCGTCTGCCCCCATCTGGAATGCACGCATGCGCTGCCTGCCGCTTCTCGCCTGCCTGTCTCCCCTGCTCGCGCTGCTGCCGCGCCAGGCATCCGCAGCCGAGGTCTGCGATGTGCCGCCGCGCTTCGGGCTCAGCCCGGTGGCGATCAACATCGTCCGGACTGCCTGCACTGAACATCGCCTCTGGTATCGGCCCTTCATCGACCGCGATGGACGCGCGGCCAGCCTGAGCGTCACTGAAGCCGAGGACGTCCACCTGGCCGACAACGGCCTGGTCGCCTGGCAGCGCGTGGTCGGGTACTGGCGGCAGAGCGGCACGTTGTCGCCGATGGGGAGCCAGCCCGGCGCATCGAGCTGCATGGCCCCGCCGGGTACGCGCTATACCGATACCGATTGCCGTGCTTTCCTGATCGACAACCCATGGTCGGCGGCCTTCATCTCATGGGTCATGACCCGCGCCTCGGTACCCGGCTTCACCCGTTCGCCCCGACACATCGACTATATCCGGGCCGCCTTCCAGAACAGCGGCCCGTACCGCATGGCCGATCCCGCGCAGGAGAAGCCTGCACCGGGCGACCTGCTGTGCTACCTCCGCGACCGGCGCGAAACGCTGAGCTACAGCGGCCTGGTCCAGTCGCTGTCCAACGGCTCGGTCACGCACTGGAAATCGCACTGCGAAGTGGTCATCGCGGCCAACATGGGCGGTGACCGCACGCTGTATCTGATCGGCGGCAACGTCATGAACACCGTGGCGATGCGCAAGCTCTCGCTGGACCGCAGTGGCCGGATCGAGCTGCCGCCGGCCAAAGCCACGGCGAGCGACGGCATGGACCTGGGTTGCACGCCCGGCCGCGAAGAGGAGTGCAGCTTCAATCGCCAGGATTGGGCCGCCCTGCTGAAACTGGTGGCCACCGCGCCCGCGCCGATGCCGACGGTCACCCCGGACCCGGTGACCCCGCCCGCTGCCGGTACTGGTGCCACGGCACCGCCGATGGCATCGCCGGCTTCCCAGGCACCGATGCGGGCCCCCACCGTGGTGCCGCCCCGCCCGCCGGTCCCGCCACCCCGCACACCCTGATCATGATCAGGCGCATGGCTTGATCCGCGCCGCGTTCGTCGCCATCTTGGAGTCACCGACCTCCCTGACCGCGCCGAGTCACCGATGCCCAGTTTGATCCTGTTGATGATTGCCGGCGCGTTCGCCTACGCCTTCTGGAACTCCTCGCGTGCCGCCGCCGAACGCGCCGGCGTGCTCGGGCGCAACGCCTGCCGCGCAGCCGACGTGCAGTGGCTGGACCAGAGCGTGCATGCCACCGGCCTGCGCGTATGCCGCAAGGACAATGGCTGGCTGGGCTGGGAGCGCACCTTCAAGTTCGAATACTCGCACGATGGCGTGGACCGCCACAGCGGGCGCATGGTGCTGCGCGGCGATCAGCTGATCACCTTCGTGGGGCCGTCGGCGGCGCGGATCAGCGAGATCCGGCGCGACATCGATACCCGCGACGCCGAAGACGTCTGACCCCGGTAGAGCCGACCGTTGGTCGGCTGCGGTTGGCCGACCGTTGGTCGGCTGGCGTTGGCCGTTGCCTTCGATGGGCGTGGAGAGCAGCCGACCAACGGTCGGCTCTACCGGGTCGTTGCCGCCGATGGCTGCGGAGGGCAGCCGACCAACGGTCGGCTCTACCCATGAAAATGGCCGCCTTGCGGCGGCCATCGTGTGTCTTATTTGACCACCCGCAGATGCGGGCGACCGCTGGGCTTGGGCGGTGCGTCGTCCGGCGGGGTCGGTGAATCGTCCGGCGGCAGCTCGTCGTCCGGGCCCGGCTCATGGCCAGGGATGTCATCGGGCAGCGCCATGCCCTGCCCGGTCTCGCGGGCATACACCGCCAGCACGGCCGAGATCGGCACCTGCACCGGGTAACTGGTGCCGGAGAAACGGGCCGAGAAGCTCACGCTCTCATTGTCGATATGCAGGCGTACCACGGCGCGCTCGGCGATGTTCAGCACGACGCGACCGTCCTTGACCGCGCTCTGCGGAACCTGCACGCCGGGCATGCCGGCGTCGACCAGGATGTGCGGCGTCAGGTCGTTGTCATTGATCCATTCCACCAGGGCCCGCAACAGGTACGGGCGGTGGCTGGTCATGCGAAAAGTGTCTTCTGTCATGTGGTAGAGCCGAGCCGTGCTCGGCTGCTCTTGATCCGGATTGCCTGATGCAAGTGTACGCGCCCGCCCACCCGCAGGTCAGCCATGGCGCGTACCGGCACCGCGATTTCGTTCAGTACAGCCGTGCCGCACGCGGCACTCGCCACTGCCGATCAGACCGGCAGATCGCGCAGCTTCTTTTCCTGATCGGTCAGGCTGCGGATGAAGCCCGGGTGCCGGAAAATGCGGTTGCCGTAGTCTTCGATCGATTTGCCATCCTTCGGCAACGGCACGTCCAGCGCCTGCAGCCGCCAGATGATCGGCGCCATCGCGCAGTCGGCCAGGCTCATTTCCGGATTGAGGAAAAACTTGCTGGCCTTGAACAGCGGCACCGCGCTGGTCAGCAGTTCCTTGAGCCGTTTGCGCCCGGCCTCGGCCTGGGTCTTGTTGCCCAGCTGGATGGCCTGCACCTGCGGCACCCAGTCGTGTTCGATGCGCAGCATCGCCAGGCGGATGCGGGCCCGCGAGAGCGGATCGACCGGCATCAGCGGCGGGTGCGGATAGCGCTCGTCCAGGTACTCGCTGACCACCGAGGCCGCGTACAGCACCAGCTCGCGTTCCACCAGGGTGGGCACGGAGTGATACGGATTGAGATCGATGAGATCTTCGGGCGGGTTCTGCGGGTCGACCGGCACGGAGTCATAAGTGACGCCCTTGGCCGCCAGTACCAGCCGTACGCGATGGCACAGGACATCGTCGTTCGAGGAAAACAGCGTCAGGGTATTCCGCATGCGTACGCTCGCCGCCATCAAAGGCTCTCCAACGTCCGGTAACCGCCGGTCGTATCGGCGCCGCCAGCCCATTGCTGACGGTCGTCACAGTACCCGAGTGTGCAACCGCACATCACAAAAGCCAATAGGTCGATCGTCCCACGTGGGGAACGATCGCCACGGGAAGGCGCCGGACCGCTCAGTGGACGTCCTTCCAGTATTCCTTCTTGAGCAGATAGGCCAGGAAGGTCAGCAGTGCCAGGAACAGGATCACCCATACCCCCAGCTTCTGCCGCTTCAGGGCGGCCGGCTCACCGGCATACTCCAGGAAATTGGTGATGTCGCGCACCGCCTGGTCGTATTGGCCAGCATCGATGTTGCCGGGCTGTTCGATCTTCAGGCCGACCACCGGCGGGTCTTCGCCGGGATTCTCCGGCTTGCCGTGCACGGCGTGCTGGAGCCCCTGCATTTCCCACAGCGGGTTGGGCATGGAGGCATTCGGGAACACGGTGTTGTTCCACCCCAGCGGACGCGTGGGATCGAGGTAGAACGACTTGAGGTAGGTGTAGACCCAGTCACTGCCCCGCACCCGCGAGATCAGGCTCAGGTCCGGCGGCATCTTGCCGAACCACTTTTCCGCCTGCGCCTTGGGCATCGTCACCGGGATCGGCTCACCGACCGGCGTACCGGTGAAGTTGAGGTTGTTCATGACCTCTTCTTCGCTCAGCCCGAGATCGGCGGCCATGCGCGAGTACCGCAGGTATTTGAGCGCGTGGCAGCCCGAGCAGTAGTTCATGTAGAGCTGTGCGCCACGCTGCAGCGACGCACGATCGCTGAGGTCGTTGCCGGCCTGCAGGGTCTTGGCGCCCTCGGCGGCATCGGCCACCGCAACACCGAGCATCAGGGCCGCTGCGCAGGCCAGCCGGACAATCCAGTGGTCAGTCATGCGTGGTCACCCGGTCCGGTACCGGCTTGGTCCTGTCCAGCTTGGTCCATAGCGGCATGGTGATGAAGAAGGCAAAGTACAGGAAGGTCAGCACGCGCCCGATGTAGGTCTCGTGCGCATCCGTACCGGGGCCGGAGCCGATCACGCCCAGCCACACGAAGCACACCGCGAACATGCCCAGCAGACCGCGCGAGAGCAGGCCGCGGTAGCGGTAGGACTTCACCCGCGCGCGATCCAGCCACGGCACCAGGAACAGGATGGCGATCGCCGAGAACATCACGATCACGCCGCCGAGTTTGTTGGGCACCACGCGCAACATCGCGTAGTACGGGGTGTAGTACCAGACCGGCTTGATGTGCTCGGGTGTCACCAGGCGGTTGGCCTCGGTGAAGTTGTCGTGCTCCAGGAACAGGCCGCCGAAGGCCGGCGCGAAGAAGATGATGAAGGCGGCGATGATCAGCAGGAAGCCGGCGCCGACCGCATCCTTGAGCGTGTAGTACGGGTGGAAGGGAATGCCGTCGGTAGGCGCGATGGCCGACCAGCGGTTGCCCTTCGGTCCCTTCTTGATCTCCACGCCGTCCGGGTTGTTGGAGCCCACCTCGTGCAGCGCGCCCAGGTGCAGCACCACCAGCAGCAACAGCACCAGCGGCAGGGCGATCACGTGCAAGGCGAAGAAGCGGTTGAGGGTGGCGTCGCTGGGCAGGTAGTCGCCCATGATCCATTCGGTCAGGCCGGTGCCGATCACCGGGATCGCGCCGAACAGCGAGATGATCACCTTCGCGCCCCAGAACGACATCTGGCCCCATGGCAGCACGTAGCCCATGAAGGCTTCGGCCATCAGCACCAGGTAGATCAGCATGCCGAGGATCCAGACCAGCTCGCGCGGCTTCTGGTAACTGCCGTAGAGCAGCCCGCGGAACATGTGCAGGTAGACCACGATGAAGAACAGCGAGGCACCGGTGGAGTGCATGTAGCGGATCAGCCAGCCCCACTCCACGTCCCGCATGATGTATTCGATGGAGGCGAACGCTTCGGCCGCGTTCGTCTTGTAGTGCATCGTCAGGAAGATGCCGGTGACGATCTGGTTGACCAGGATCAGCAGCGCGAGCGAGCCGAAGTAGTACCAGATGTTGAAGTTCTTCGGCGCGTAGTACTCGGTGACGTGCTTGCGGTAGACCGGCATCAGGCCCGGCGCGCGTGCGTTGACCCAGTCGGCGACGCCGGTGGCGGTGCGGGAAAGGATATTGGCCATGATCAAGCCGCCCCCTGCGGATCAACGCCGATGATGATGGTGTTGTCGTCCTGGTAATGGTGCGGCGGCACCAGCAGGTTGATCGGTGCCGGAACATCCTTGAACACGCGACCGGACATGTCGAAGCGCGACTTGTGGCAGGGGCAGAAGTAGCCTCCCTTCCACTGGGGGTCGTAGGGCTCGGGGCGGATCTCGGCGACCATTTCCGGCGAACAGCCCAGATGGGTGCAAAGCCCGACCAGCACCGAGACCTCGGCCTTGATCGAGCGGAATTCGGGATTCTGCTTGAGCACGTACTCGGGCTGCTGTTCTTTCTCGCCCGATCCGGGATCCTTGAGGCGGCCGTCCAGCCCGTGCAGCGCGTCGAGGATGGCCTTGGAGCGCTTGACGATCCAGATCGGCTGTCCACGCCACTCCATGACCAGACGCTGGCCTTCCTGGAGCGCACTGATGTCGGCAATCACCGGGGCACCGGCCAGTTTGGCGCGGGCGCTGGGATTCCAGGACTTGATGAACGGTACCGCTGCAAATCCGACGCCGACCGCTCCGACCACCGCAGTGGTTGCTGAGAGAAACCGCCGACGTCCAGTATTGACTGGATCGTTTACCCCATCGTTGGCCATCCGGCACTCCGATATTGATTTAGGTAGCTTGAGGCTGCCAGCAGACCGGTGGGGGCCAGTCCACATTGAATCAGCCGCGAGTGTAGCTGAACCGAAGTCGGCCACACAACGCGGTACTACGGAACGACATTACCCCGACAGTACGGCATCAGGCACCACCGGCGCCATGGGTCATTGATGGCTGGCCACGGCGCCGCGGTAGCGGTCGGCCAACAGGGCCACCCGCTTCACGTAATACTGGGTCTCGCTGTAAGGCGGCACGCCACCATGGCGATCGACCGCGCCCTCGCCGGCGTTGTAGCCCGCCGCGGCCAGGGTGAGATCGCCGTTGAAGCGCTTGAGCAGCCAGGACAGGTACTGCACGCCGCCGCGGATGTTCTGCGAGGCATCGAAGGAATCGCTGACCCCGAAGCGGCGCGCGGTCGGCGGCATCAGCTGCATCAGCCCCTGCGCGCCGGCCCGGCTGAGCGCGGTCGGGTTGTAGGCCGATTCGGCATGGATGATCGCGCGGACCACCGCCTCTTCCACCCCGAACTCGCGGGCCGCGGCGGCGATCTCGCTCTGGTAGGCCGTGGTGTTGAGCCGTACCGAGCCGAAGTTGACCGCCGGGTTGGCGCCACAGGCGTAGCAGCGCTCGATGAAGCTGTAGTGGATGGTGCGGACCTGGCCAAGGCTGGCGACCCCACTCGGGCGTGCGCTGGTGTAATGGCGCACGCCGTCTTTCATATAGGCGTACAGCTGGCCACTGCGGACCTTTCCAGCCTTGTTGCCAGCCGCCGCCGGGGCGGAGGGCGCGGTCAGCACCGTGGCCGGGACAGGGGACGGTGCCGGGGCCGGGTTGATCGCGGTCGCCGCGGTGGCGGTATCGGCCCGGGCCGGCGCTGGCGCCGCGCTGGCGATCGGGGCCGCCGGGGCCGGCGCGGGCGGCGCTGCCAGGGCCCGGCGAGGCGCCGCGCCGCGGTCGGGCCGGTAGCTGCTGATCACACTGCAGCTGGCCCCGGCCACGCGCTTGCTCACATAGCTGGGAATGCCGTCGCTGCCAACACACTTGTACAGGGTGCCCGCACTGGCCGGCATAGCGGTCAGCGCAGCCAAGGCCAGCGCAGCGATCCCCAACATCCCCTTCATGAGCGGGAGTGTCCCCAATTCCCCGGGGATTGCCAAGGGGGGCGCCCGACCCGGCTACAATGGCCTGCTCACCGCAGCCAACCGGCTGCCTGCCCGCCCACCCGACTGGAATAAGCGCCATGACCGGGACGCCAGCTTCGACCGCGCCGACTTCGGCCGGTTCTGCCTTGCCTGCCTCCGCTCCGCCCAGCTCCGCCCCCCGCCCCGACCTGCTCCCCCTGCCCGGCACCAAGCCGCAGGTGAACGGTCCGGTGCGCGGCAAGCTGTACATCAAGACCCACGGTTGCCAGATGAACGAGTACGACTCGACCAAGATGGCCGACGTGCTCGCCGCCGAAGGGCTGGAACTCACCGACGACCCGGCCGAGGCCGACGTGTTGTTGATGAACACCTGCTCCATCCGCGAGAAGGCCCAGGAAAAGGTGTTCAGCCAGCTCGGTTACTGGAAGGCGCTGAAGAACAACGGCCGTGGCGTGATCATCGGCGTCGGCGGCTGCGTGGCCTCGCAGGAAGGCGAAGCGATCATCAAGCGTGCCCCGCACGTGGACCTGGTGTTCGGCCCGCAGACCCTGCACCGCCTGCCGGAGCTGATCCGCCAGCGCCGGGAATCGGGCCGGTCGCAGGTGGACATCAGCTTCCCGGAGATCGAGAAGTTCGACGCCCTGCCCGAGCCGCGTGCCGAGGGGGCCTCCGCATTCGTGTCGATCATGGAAGGCTGCTCGAAGTACTGCTCGTTCTGCGTGGTGCCCTACACCCGCGGAACCGAGGTCAGCCGCCCGTTCGAGGACGTGGTGGTGGAAGTGGCGCAGCTGGCCGCGCAGGGCGTGCTGGAAATCAACCTGCTCGGCCAGAACGTCAACGCCTACCGTGGCCCGTATGGCGACGGCGAGTTCGCCGACCTCGGGCTGCTGATCCGCACCATCGCCGAGATCGACGGGGTCGGCCGGATCCTCTTCACCACCTCGCACCCGCTGGAGTTCAGCGACTCGCTGATCGATGCCTACCGCGATGTGCCGCAGCTGGCCAACTTCCTGCACCTGCCGGTGCAGGCCGGCAGCGACCGCGTGCTCTCGGCGATGAAGCGCGGCTATACCGCGCTGGAATTCAAGTCCAAGATCCGCAAGCTGCGCGCGGTGCGCCCGGACATCTCGATCAGCTCGGACTTCATCGTCGGCTTCCCCGGCGAGACCGATGCCGAGTTCGAAAAGACCATGAAGCTGATCGAAGACGTGGGCTTCGACCAGAGTTTCTCCTTCATCTATTCGCGCCGCCCGGGCACGCCGGCTGCCGATCTGGAAGACACCACCACGGATGCGGAAAAGCACGCGCGCCTGTCGCGCCTGCAGGCCCGGATCAACGAGCAGGCCGCGGCCATCTCCGAAAAGATGGTCGGCACCGTGCAGACCGTGCTGGTGGAAGGCCCCTCCAAGCGCAACCCGAACGAGCTGACCGGCAAGAGCGAGAACATGCGCTCGGTGAATTTCCCGGGGCACCCGCGCCTGGTCGGCCAGTTCGTCGATGTGGTGATCACCGAGGCGTACAGCAATTCGCTGCGCGCGCGGATGGTGACAGCGGACTGAGCAAGGCATCGCGCGCGCCGGACCACGGCGCGCGCCCGGCGTGACGCTTTTTTGATCACGCCATCAGACCCGTTGCCGCACTAGGGCTGCGCGCAGCTATCCACAGCTTGCTGCACCGGCACTGCACAGGCGATGTGGAAAAGTAGCGGCGGCCCGACACCCGCGCTACCCTGTTCTCCCTTTCCCAGCTTGCGGCCCGGTCGGCTGGACCGGCGGCCGCCGGACGCAATGACCGCACTCGCACAACGCGACTTCACCCTCACCCCGGAAGACAACGAGCGCCTGGCCAACATGGCCGGCCCGTTCGACGAACATCTCCGCCAGGTGGAACTCAAACTCGGCGTGGAAATCGCCAACCGTGGCCACGTGTTCCGCGTGACCGGCCCCAAGGCCGTCGTCGCCGATGCGCAGGCCCTGATCGAAGCGCTGTACGCCGAAGCCGGCGACGTGGTGTTCGACAGCCACGCCATCCACCTGCGCCTGAACCAGGCCAACGTGGAGCAGGTGGCAGAACGCGCCTACGAGGCCCAGGAGGTGGCGATCAAGGTCAAGCGCGGCACCGTGCGCGGCCGGGGCGCCAACCAGGCCCGCTACCTGCACCAGATCACCACCCATGACATCAACTTCGGCATCGGCCCGGCCGGTACCGGCAAGACCTTCCTGGCCGTGGCCAGTGCGGTGGAAGCGCTCAACGAAGCGCGCGTGCAGCGCCTGATCCTGGTCCGCCCGGCGGTGGAGGCCGGCGAAAAGCTCGGCTTCCTGCCCGGCGACCTGAGCCAGAAGGTGGACCCGTACCTGCGCCCGCTATACGACGCGCTGTATGAAATGCTCGGCGTGGAAAAAGTGATCAAACTGCTGGAGAAGAACGTCATCGAGATCGCGCCGCTGGCCTACATGCGCGGGCGCACCCTCAACGATGCGTACGTGATCCTGGATGAAGCGCAGAACACCACGGTCGAACAGATGAAGATGTTCCTGACCCGCCTGGGCTTCGGCTCCACTGCGGTGGTCACCGGCGATCTCACCCAGACCGATCTGCCCAAGCACGTGAAATCCGGCCTGCGCGATGCCATCGAGGTCCTGCGCGATGTCGAGGGCGTGAGCTTCACCTTCTTCGAAGCGCGCGACGTGGTCCGTCATCCGCTGGTGGCGCGCATCGTCAGCGCTTACGATCGCCGCGATCTGCAACAGGTCCAACCCGGAGCGAACCCATGACCCGTGGCCCCGTACGCCTGGACGTCGCCATCAACTACGCACTGCCCCGCGCGGGCCTGCCCTCGGCGGTGAGCTTCCGCAAATGGGTGGCCGCGGCCCTGAAAGGCCGCATCCGCGAGGCCGACCTGGCCATCCGCCTGGTCGATGCCAAGGAAGGCCAGTCCCTGAACCGGCATTACCGCGGCAAGGATTACGCGACCAACGTGCTCAGCTTCCCCGCTGAATTGCCGGAGGGCCTGCCCAAGGGCGTGAAATTCCCGCTGCTGGGCGACCTGGTGATCTGCGCCCCGGTGGTTGCCCGCGAGGCCGACGAACAGGGCAAGGCGCTCAACGCCCATTACGCGCACCTGACCGTGCACGGCGTGCTGCACCTGCTCGGCTGGGACCATGAGGACGAGAAGGAAGCCGATGCCATGGAACAGCTCGAGCGCGACATCCTGGCCGAACTCGGCATCGCCGATCCGTATGCCGGCGAGCGCTGAGTCCCCCCTGCGCTGCGCTTGCTGATGTCTTCGCCGTACAAGGATGTATGCCGCCATGCCGATGCCTGATCGACGCTCCGCGCTGGGCCCTGCACTGCTCGCCCTGTCCCTGCTGGCGGGGGTGTATTCCGCCCTGGGCGCGCCAGGCCTGACCGCGCTGGCCCCAGCGGGGCGTGATCCCGGCGCCATCCGGATGGGCATGCTGGCGCTGTCGGCGGTGATCGCCCTGCTGTCATTGGCGCCGTCACGCAGCTGGTGGGCGGCCCGGAAGCGGCGCGCGCCGCTGTCCGCGAGCTGGGCCCGCCGGCTGGCGGCGCTGTCAGCGGCCTTGTTCATCGGTGGCACCCTCACGTGCCTGTTCGCGGGCCTGATCCTGCCCCATCTGCTGGCCGGCCCGGGCGGGGCAACGCTCACCGCCACCGGCTTCAGCGTGGTGGCCTGGTCAGGCCTGGCGGCCGCGCTGGCCGCTCCCCTGGGGTGGCGGACGCTGTATGCCTGGTCGCGGCGCGATGGTGCCCGACCAGCCCAATCGGCGACCTTCCGTGCCCGGCCGGTGCAGGTCGCCCTGCTGTTCGTGCTGGCCGCCGCCTTCGCACTGGTGTTCGGGCGCGGACTGGTCGCCTCCACCGCCGGCGCCCCCGCGCTGATCCACCTGGGTGCGGTGGTGCTGCTACTGTGTGCGGCGGGGATCGCGGTGGTCACCTTCACCGCCACCGTGCGCTGGCTGCTGCGCCGTCGCTGACGGCCTGCCATGGCGGGCCGCCCCCCGCTATGATCGACGCCGCGTCCGTGCGCTGCACGCCTTTGTTGATGGACCTGTTCCGATGACCCCGTTGCGATCTGCCTGCCTGGCCCTGCTGGCCGTGCTTTCCGCCCCGGCCTTCGCCGAAGCGCCACCGCTGGACCTGCCCGCCCTGATCGAATGCCGCCAGCGCGTGAGCGACTACGAGGCGGTCGCCCCGGTCGTGGCCGACCCGCTCAAGGCAGTCGCCAACGGCCTGCAGCCGCTGCCGCAGACCAACCAGTTCATGACCGAATTCCGCCTGGCCGCGCCGATCACGGTGTTCGGCGAGCGCGCCGAGTACATCGCCGTCGCCGGGGCCAGCATCATGGCCATCCTGGACTTGCCCGACCCGCGCCCGCTGGCCAAGCGCCTGGCCCTGGAAGACGGCGTGGACACCCCCCAGAAATTCATGGCCGGGCGCGAGCTGGTCAGCCGCGACGTCACCGACCCGCGGACCGGCGAGGCCCTGATCGAATCGGTGATCCTGAGCCTGTCCACGGTCAACTCCCACCCGGGCAAGACCCTGGCAGGCTGCACCTACAGCCTGGACCTGCCGCCGGAGGAGGAAACACCGCCGGCCAGCCCCACCGCGGCCCCCTCGCCGGGCGTGAACCCGGCGGCGGCGAGGCGCTGACAGGCCCTCGCATCCTGATAGACTAAATCCAACGCCCGGCCTGCCGGGTGCCTTTTTTCCAGAGATGTCTGAAGACGACAGTAGTAGCTCCGCGCAGGAGCACAATGAAAAGAAGCGCAGCTGGCTCGAACGCCTGACCTCTGCCTTCTCCGGCGAACCCCACACCCGCGACGAGCTGGTGGCGGTACTGCACACCGCGCACGAAGACGGCCTGATCGCCGCGGACACGCTGCGGATGATGGAAGGCGCCATTTCGGTGGCCGAGCTCACCGTCGGCGACGTGATGATCTCGCGCTCGCAGATGGTCTCCCTGCCGGTCGAAGCCCCCTTCCTTGAACTGATGAAGCAGGTGGTCGAATCCGGCCATTCGCGCTTCCCGGTGCACGGCGACAACAAGGACGACATCCTCGGCATCCTGCTGGCCAAGGACCTGCTGCGCGGCGTGGTCGCCGACAACGGGCCGGCCAACATCCGTGAGCTGCTGCGCCCGGCGGTGCTGATCCCCGAGGCCAAGAAGCTCAACGTGCTGCTGAAGGAGTTCCGGCTCTCGCGCAACCACATGGCCATCGTGGTGGACGAGTACGGCGGGGTCGCCGGACTGGTCACCATCGAGGACGTGCTCGAGCAGATCGTCGGCGAGATCGACGACGAGCATGACGAGGCCGAGGACCACACCTCGCAGATCGCGATCCAGGCCGATGGCCAGTACGTGGTCGACGCGTTGACCGCGATCGAGGATTTCAACGAGCGCTTCGGTGCCACCTTCCCCGACGATGACTACGACACCATCGGTGGCCTGGTCACCGAGGCGATCGGGCACCTGCCCGAAACCGGCGATGAGCTCACCCTGGATCGCTTCGTGTTCCGGGTGGCGCGTGCCGATGCCCGCCGCGTGCAGGCGTTCCACGTGACCGTGCTGCCGCCCGACACCCACAACGAGGATTGACCCACGCCATGCGGCCCCCTTTGAATCGGTGGTCGCTGTGCCGCCTGTTGTTCGTGTTGTCGCTGCTTGCGATGGCCAGCCTGCCCTTCGGGGCGCTGGCCGCGCAGGATGCCGCGCCCGCTCCCGCCACCGCGGCACCTGCCGGCGAGGCGCCGCGCATCGGCGTGGTCACCATGCAGCCGGGCGAGATCTTCTTCGAACGCTTCGGGCATGACGCGCTGGTGGTGGTCGATCCGGTCACTGGCGAAGCGACCTCCTACAACTTCGGTTACTTCGACCCGAGCGAGTCCGATTTCATCGGCAACTTCGTGCGCGGCGACATGATGTACTACCTGGTCGCGCTGCCGCTCGGGCAGGATCTTTCCTACTACCAGGAGAGCGGCCGCGGCGCGAGCGTGCAGTGGCTGGACCTGACGCCCGTGCAGGCGCGCACCCTGGCCGAATCGCTGGCCGAGCGCGCCAAGCCGGAAAACGCGCGTTACCACTACGATTACTACACCGCCAACTGCGCCACCATGGTCCGCGATGCGATCGATGGTGCCCTCGGTGGCGGGCTGCATTCGCAGCTGTCGGGGCGCTCGCGCGGCAACACCTACCGCAGTGAATCGGTGCGCCTGGCCTCGCCCTCGCCGTGGATGTGGCTGGGCTTCGATATCGGCCTGGGCCCGTTTGCCGACCAGCCGCTGTCGCGCTGGCAGGAAGCGTTCGTCCCGATGCGCCTGGCCGATGCGTTGCGCCAGGTCCGCAACAGCGAAGGGCGCCCGCTGGTGCAGGCCGAGCAGGAACTGCTGCCGCACCGGATCGCGCCGGAACCGAGCGAGTCTCCCCGCCGCTGGTGGCCGTGGCTGCTGTGCGGCCTGATCGCTGCCGCAGGCCTGGTCGCACTGCGGCGCCGGCGTCGTCTGCTGGGTGGCCTCGCGCTGCCGTTCTGGCTGTTCTGCGGTATTGGCGGCGCACTGCTGACCTACCTGTGGGGCTTCAGCGCGCACCAGGCCGCCTGGGCCAACCGCAACCTGCTGCAGCTTTCACCGCTGTGCCTGCTGCTTGTCCCCGCCGCGGTCACCCTGCTGCGCGGCCGCGTGCCGCGCGCGTGGTTCCGGATCGTGCTGTGGGCGGTGGCCGGGCTGTCCCTGCTGGGGCTGGTGCTGCACTGGCTGACCCTGCAGGCGCAGTACAACCTGCAGTGGATCGTGTTGCTGCTGCCGATCCACGTGGCGCTGGCATGGGCACTGGGCCGCCGTGACCTGCCCGTCACAGGCCGCTGACGCACGATGCCCGCCATGGATACCGTCACACCCGATAACCCCGCCTGCGTCATCAACTGCGTTCACTACGATGACCAAGGCAAGCGCCACGACATCAGCCTGGATGCGATCAGCGATGTGATCGCCAGCGACAACGGCTTCGTCTGGGTCGGCCTGTACGAGCCCGATGACAGCGTGCTGCTGAAACTGCAGGAAGAATTCGGCCTGCATTCGCTGGCCATCGAAGACGCCCGCAACGCGCACCAGCGGCCCAAGGTCGAGGCCTACGGCAATTCGCTGTTCGTGGTGGTGACCACCGCGCAGATGGTGGACGAGCGGATCCGCTACGGCGAAACGCACGCCTTCCTCGGCCCGCGCTTCCTGGTCACGGTGCGCCACGGCGCGTCGCTCTCCTATGCCGCCCCGCGCGCCCGCGTGGAGCGCGAGCCGGAGCTGCTGCGCACCATGGGGCCCTCGTACTGCCTGTACGCGGTGCTGGATTTCGTGGTCGACAACTACCTGCCGATCACCCAGCGCTACCGTGACACGCTGGAACTGCTGGAGAAGGACATCTTCTCCGACAACTACAAACGCCACACCGTGGTGCGCCTGTACGAGCTCAAGCGCGAGCTCAACAAGATGCGCATGGCCGTGGCGCCGCTGCAGGACATGCTCTCGCAGATCAAGCGCTACCAGGGTGACCTGGTGCCGGACGAAGTGAAGCTGTACCTGCGCGACGTGCACGACCACGCGGTACGGATCAGCGATGTGATCGACACCCTGCGCGAAATGCTGGGCACCGCGCTGAGCGTGAACCTCTCGCTGGTCACCCTGGCCCAGGGCGAGACGGTCAAGCGCCTGGGTGCGTGGGCGGCGCTGCTGGCCGCCCCGACCCTGATCACCAGTTGGTACGGCATGAACTTCACGCACATGCCCGAGCTCGACAAGCCATGGGCCTACCCGGCGATGATCATCGGCGTGGGCGCGGTGTGCGTGGGCCTGTACCGGCTGTTCAAGCGCGCGCGCTGGCTGTAGGAAGCGACCGTTGGTCGCTACGGTGGTGACCGTTGCTCGCTACGGCGGGCGACGACTGGCCACGACGGTGGGTAGTGCCGGCCGCTGGCCGGCTCCTCCGGTGGCATGACCCTCATCTGGTGTTCGCAGCCGTCCGGGGCATGGGCGTGAGCCGGCCAGCGGCCGGCACTACCGGGTTCATGGCGTCAGGCGACGTAAACGGTCTTGATGTTCATGAACTCATGGATGCCATGCTCGGCGAGTTCGCGGCCGAAGCCGGAACGTTTGCTGCCGCCGAAGGGCAGCCGCACGTCGCTCTTGACGATGGCGTTGACGAAGGCGGCACCACATTCCAGCTGCTGGGCGATGGCTTCGCCACGGGCCGCATCGGTGGTCCACACGCTGCCGCCCAGGCCGAAGGTGGTGTCATTGGCCACGCGCAGTGCTTCGGCGTCATCGCTGACCCGCAGGATCGCCGCGGCCGGGCCGAACAGTTCTTCGTCGTAGGCCGGCATGCCGGGGGTGACGTTGTCCAGGATCGTTGCCGGATAACCGGCATGCGAACCGGCCACTGGTTCGCCGCCCAGCAGCAGCTTGGCGCCCTTGGCGATGCTGTCCTGCACCTGCTTGTGCAGTTCGTCGCGCAGGTCCGCGCGTGCCATCGGGGCCAGCGTGGTGTTCTCGTCCTGCGGATCCCCGTAGACGCGCTTGCCTGCAGCGGCGACGAACTTCTCCACGAACGCATCGGCGATCGCATCGACCACGATGAACCGCTTGGCCGCGATGCAGGTCTGCCCGCTGTTGTCGAAGCGTGACTTCACTGCTGCAGCCACCGTCTTTTCGAGATCAGCATCGTCCAGCACCACGAAGGCATCGCTGCCGCCCAGTTCCATCACGCACTTCTTGAGCTGGTCGCCGGCGTTGGCCGCGATGGAGCGCCCGGCGCGCTCGCTGCCGGTCAGCGTTACCGCTTTGACCCGCTTGTCGCGCAGCACTTCGGCGGCCTGGTCGTTGTCGATGTGCAGCACATCGAACACGCCTTCGGGCAGGCCGCCGTCGCGGCACACCGCCAGGATCAGGTCGGCGCACTGCGGCACGTTGCTGGCGTGCTTGAGCAGGGCCACGTTGCCGGCCATGAACGCCGGCGCGAGGAAGCGGAACACCTGCCAGATCGGGAAGTTCCAGGGCATCACTGCGAACACGCAGCCGATCGGCTCATAGCGCACGTAGCTGCGCTGAGCTTCGGTATCGATCAGCTGCGGCTTGAGGTAGTCAGCCGCATGGTCGGCGTAGAACTCGCAGGCCTCGGCGCATTTCTCGATCTCACCCAGCGCCTCCACCTTGAGCTTGCCCATCTCGGTGGTCATCGCGTGCTGGATGTCGCCCTTGCGTTGGCGCAGCTGGGCGGCAATCGCGCGCAGGATCGCCCCGCGCTCCTGCAGCGAACGCGCCGCCCATGCCGGGAACGCCCCGGCAGCTGCCGCCAGGCGCTGCTCGACCTCCTTGGCGGTGAGCAGTTCATGGCGATACGTGACCTGGCCGGTCGCGGGATTGATGATGTCAGCGGTCATCACGGGTCTCCGAAAGTCAGACCCGCATTGTGCGCCCGGCCTCGTGAGCCGGATGTTGCCGGATCAGGGTGAACGCCGCGACACAGCGTCGCAGCAGCGCCCTGCCCCGGCACCGTTCAGCTGGGGTCCTGCAGTGCCATCTGCATGTCACGCTGGCGGCGCTTCTCGGCCCGGGCGGTGATGTACCAGCCCACCACGGCCGCGATCGACACCGCCAACACCATCAAGGTGGCCAGCGCGTTGATCTCGGGCTTGATGCCCATCCGCACCGAGGAGAACACCTTCATCGGCAAGGTCGTGGAGTTCGGCCCGGCCACGAAGCTGGCGATCACCACGTCATCAAGGGAGAGCGTGAACGCCAGCAGCCAGCCGGCCACCAGCGCCGGGGCGATGATCGGCAGGGTGATCTGGAAGAACACCTTGAGCCGGCTCGCGCCGAGATCCATGGCGGCCTCCTCCAGCGAGCGGTCCAGCTCCTGCAGCCGCGAAGACACCACCACGGTCACGAAGGACAGGGTGAAGGTGACGTGCGCGATCCAGATGCTGGTCACGCCGCGGCTGGGAAAGCCGGGGATGCCGCCCATCGCCACCAGCAGGGTCATCAGCGAGAAGCCCAGGATCACTTCGGGCATCACCAGCGGTGCGGTGATCAACGCCCCGAACAGGGTCTTGCCCGGGAAGCGGCGCATGCGGGTCATCACCATCGCCGCCATCGTGCCGAGCACGGTGGCCGCGCAGGCCGTCCAGAATGCGACCTTCAGGCTGATCCACAGCGCGTCCAGGATCTGGCGGTTGTTGAACAGCTCACCGTACCAGCGCGTGGAGAAGCCCGACCACACCGTGGCCAGCTTGGAGGCGTTGAAGGAATACACCATCAACAACAGGATCGGCAGGTACAGGAAGGCGAAGCCCAGCCCGAGCAGGCTCCAGCCCAACCAGCGGTTGCCGCGCACCATGCTCATGCCAGCTTTCCTTCCAGCTCGCGCTGCTGCATGCGGTTGAACAGCAGGATCGGCACCAGCAGCAGGGCCAGCATCACGATCGCCACCGCCGAGGCCGTCGGCCAGTCGCGGTTGTTGAAGAACTCGCCCCACAGCACGCGACCGATCATCAGCGTGTCCGGCCCGCCCAGCATTTCCGGAATCACGAATTCACCCACGGCCGGGATCATCACCAGCATGCAGCCGGCGATGATGCCGGTGCGCGAGAGCGGCAGCGTGATGCGCATGAAGGCCTGCCACGGCTTGGCGCCGAGGTCGTAGGCGGCCTCGAGCAGGCGGTTGTCCAGCTTGACCAGGTTGGCGTACAGCGGCAGCACCATGAACGGCAGGTAGCAGTACACGATGCCGATGTAGGCTGCGGTCGGGGTGTACAGGATCTGCAGCGGTGCATCGATCAGGCCCAGCTTGAGCAGCAGCTGGTTGAGCAGGCCGTTGCGGTCCAGGATGCCGATCCAGGCATACACGCGGATCAGGAACGAGGTCCACGAGGGCAGCACCACCAGCATCATCGCCACGTTGCGCGCGGCCGGGCTCATCCGCGAGATCACATACGCCATCGGGTAGCCGATCAACAGCGTGAGCAGGGTCGAGATGACCGCGATCTTGATCGAGCTCAGGTAGGCCAGCAGGTACTGGTTGTCCTTGACCAGGGCCGCATAGCTGCCCAGGTTGAGCTTGAGCGAGAAGGCGCCGTCCACGTACTCCAGCAGCCAGGTGTACGGCGGCGAGCCGACCTGGGTGCGCGCGAAGGAGATCATCAGGATGATCACGAACGGCACCGCGAAGAACAGCAGCAGCCACAGGTACGGCGCGGCGATCACGCCGGCGCGCGTGCCCGGGAGCCAGCGCTTCCAGCCGGTTGCGGTCATGAGGTCAGCACCACGCCGTCGTTGTCGCGCCAGTGCACCCAGACGGTGTCGCCCCAGGTCAGGCCATCGCTGGCCCAGCGCTGCGAGTTGGCGAAGTTGGACAGCACCTTGGCCCCGCTCGGCAGGCGCACATGGAACACCGAGTGGCTGCCGAAGTAGGCGATCTCTTCGATCACGCCCTGCGCCTTGTTGGTGTCGCCGGCCGGTTCGTCCTTGCCGATCATCACCTTCTCCGGGCGCAGCGCGAAGGCTACCGGCTGGCCTTCGTAGCCGGTGATGCCGTGGGCAACGTAGATCGGCGCAGGGAACAGCGGCGTGCGCACCGTGACGTATTCGGGCAGGTCCTCATCGAGCACCCCATCGAACAGGTTCACCGAACCGATGAACTCGGCCACGAACCGGTTGGCCGGCTGTTCGTAGATTTCATCCGGCTTGCCGACCTGCTGGATCCAGCCGGCATCCATCACCGCGATCCGGGTGGCCATGGTCATGGCCTCTTCCTGATCGTGGGTGACCATCACGCAGGTCACCCCGGTGGTCTCGATGATGTTGACCAGCTCCAGCTGCATCTGCGAGCGCAGCTTCTTGTCCAGCGCGCCCATCGGTTCATCCAGCAACAGCAGCTTCGGGCCCTTGGCCAGTGACCGCGCCAGCGCCACGCGCTGCTGCTGGCCACCGGAGAGCTGATGCGGCTTGCGCTTGGCCAGCTTGCCCAGCTGCACCAGCTCCAGCATCTCGCCGACACGGCGATTGATCGCATCGCGGGCCATGCCGTCCTGCTTCAGGCCGAAGGCGATGTTCTGCTCTACCGTCATGTGCGGGAACAGCGCATAGGACTGGAACATCATGTTGATCGGGCGCTGGTACGGCGGCAGCGCGTTGATGCGCTGGCCGTCCAGGTCGATGGTGCCCTGGGTGGGGGTCTCGAAGCCGCCCAGGCAGCGCAGCAGCGTCGATTTGCCGCTGCCCGAGCCACCCAGCAGCGCGAAGATCTCGCCCTTGCGCACGTCCAGGGTGACGTCGTCGAGCGCGACGAAGCCGTCGAACTCCTTGCGCAGCGCGCGGATGGACAGGTAACCCGGTTCCAGGACCGGGAGGACCGCGCCTTCCGGCTTGGCTTCAAATGGCATGGGGGCGGCTCCAGGAGCGGCGGCAGGACGGGGGGAGCATCCCATTTTACCGGTGGTGGCCGCGTCATGTGCTACCCGGCGGGGCGGCCCGCGTTGCCGGCCCCGGACGCACGCGGCCCCCGAAACGACGACGCCGGCGCGGGGCCAGCGTCGCAGGGGGCACTCAGCGCCCGGTTTTCACCTCGGTCCACAGCCGGGTGTAGAGCTTGTCCACCTCCGGCGTGTTGATCGAGTAGGTGAACATCTTGGCCGCCACATCGGCCGGCGGGTAGATGGTCGGATCGGTGCGGATCGCCTCGTCCACCAGCGGCGTGGCCGTGGTCACCGGGTTGGCGTAATGGATGAAGTTGGTGTTGGCCGCGGCGACCTTGGGCTCGAGCAGGTAGTTGATGAAGGCGTAGGCGGCCTCCGGGTGCTTGGCATCCTTGGGGATGGCCAGCATGTCGAACCACTGCGGGGCGCCTTCGCGCGGGATCGAGTAGGCCACGGTCACGCCGTTGGAGGCCTCGGCCGCGCGGTCGCGGGCCTGGATGATGTCACCTGACCAGCCCACCACCAGGCAGGTACCGCCGTTGGCCAGCGAGCCCACGTACTGCGAGGAGTGGAAGTTCTGCACGTACGGGCGGATGGTCTTGAGCAGCGCGGCGGCCTTCTCCAGCGTGGCCGGGTCCTGGCTGTGCGGATCCTCGCCCAGGTAATGCAGCGCGATGGGGATCATGTCCGACGGCGTATCCAGGATCGTGATCCCGCAGTCCTTCATCTTGGCGATGTTTTCGGGCTTGAAGATCAGGTCCCAGCTGTTGGCGATCTCGGTGCTGCCGCCGAAGCGCTGCTTGAGCAGTTCCACGTTGTAGCCGATGCCGGTGGTGCCGATCATGTACGGCACGCCGTATTCGTTGCCCGGGTCCTGCTGCGCGATGCGCTTCATCACACTCGGGTCGAGATTGGCCAGGTTCGGGATCTTGCTCTTGTCCAGCGGCAGGAACACGCCGGCCTTGATCTGGCGGCCGAAGAAATTCAGCGTCGGCACGACCACGTCGTAGCCGCTGTTGCCGGCCAGCAGCTTGGTTTCGACCATCTCATCGCTGTCGAACACGTCATAGGTCACCTTGGTGCCGGTGGCCTTCTCGAAGTTCGGGATGGTGTCTTCCGCGATGTAGTCGCTGTAGTTGTAGACGTTCAGCACCTTGGCGTCGTCCTGCTTGTCACCGCCGCCACAGGCGGTCAGCACGGATACGGCAATGCCGAGGGTGAGGATTCGCAGCTTCATCGGACTCTCCACAGGTCAGGTGCGAGTTTGGGGGGAACCGGCCGGACCGGCGCAACGGGTGCCAGCCTACCGGGCATGCCCCCATTTTCCCAGCACACGGCCCTCACGGCCATGCCGGATGTGGTGCGTGGGGTCAGACGTTGAGCAGCAGGAACTCGCGCTCCCAGGAGCTGATGACCCGGAAGAAGGTCTCGTATTCCTTGCGCTTGACCGACACATAGGCGCGGCAGAAGCGCTCGCCGAGCATCTCGCGCAGCGCCGGGCAGCCTTCCAGCCCGTCCAGCGCCTCGCCCAGCGAGCGTGGCAGGTCGTAGCCCAGCTCCTTGGCGCTGCCGCTGATCGGGGCGGTGGGCGAGCCCTGCTCGCGGATGCCCAGCAGCCCGGCGGCCAGGGTCGCGGCGATCGCCAGATAGGGGTTGGCATCGGAGCCGGCGAACCGGCTTTCCACCCGCATGTTCTCCGGCGTATCCAGCGGCACCCGCAGCCCGCAGGTGCGGTTGTCGAAGCCCCAGTGCACGTTGCTCGGGGAGACCTCGCCGAACATCAGCCGGCGGTAGGAGTTCACGTTCGGCGCGAAGAACGCCATCGCCGCCGGCACGTACTTCTGCAGGCCGGCCAGGTAATGGCCGAACAGCGGACTGAAATCCTCACCGCCGTGCTCACCGCTGAACACATTGCTGCCATCGCTGATCCGCAGCAGGCTCTGGTGGATGTGCATCGCACTGCCCGGCTCGTTCTCCATCGGCTTGGCCAGGAAGGTGGCATAGATACCGTGGCGCATCGCCGACTCGCGCATGGTGCGCTTGAACAGGAACACCTGGTCGGCCAGGTCCATCGCATTGGCGTGGGTGAAGTTGACCTCCAGCTGCGCGGCGCCGGATTCGTGGATGAGCGTGTCCACGTCCAGCTTCATCGCGTCACAGTAGTCGTACATCAGATCGAGGATCGGATCGAACTCGTTGACCGCGTCGATCGAGTACGACTGGCGCGCCGTCTCCGGGCGACCGGAACGGCCGGCCGGCGGCAAGAGTGGGAAATCCGGGTCGGTGTTCTTCTGGACCAGGAAGAACTCCAGCTCCGGGGCCACCACCGGGCGCAGGCCGAGCTCGGCATAGGCGTTGAGCACCCGGCGCAGCACGTTGCGTGGGGCCAGCTCATGCGGCTCGCCGGTCTTGGTGAAACAGTCGTGGATGACCTGCGCGGTGGGATCGGTCGCCCATGGCACCATGCGGACGGTGTCGGCATCCGGGCGCAGGATCATGTCCGAGTCCGAGGGCGAGGTCAGCTCGTAGTAGTCGTCCGGGAATTCGCCGGTGACGGTGGTGGCGAAGATGCCCTCCGGCAGGCGCGTGCCGTAATCGTGCGAGAACTTGTCGGCCGGAATGATCTTGCCGCGCGCGTTGCCGGTGATGTCCGGCACCAGGCACTCCACCTCGGTGATGCGCCGGTCCTTGAGCCAGCGCAGCAGCGTGCTCTCCTGCGGAACAGGCTTGGGGGCGGCTTTGCGCGAACGCGTTCGGGTGGTCATGACCGGTCTGCTGTAAGAGAGTTGCGGCGACAAGCATCGCCGAAAGCGTGAAAAATGCTGTGATAGAACCGATTGTCGGCCACCCGCCACTCAGGATGCCACCGCACCCCGAGCACGAACCGGTGCGCGGTACTGCGCGCCGCTTCGATCAGCCCATCCGCGGCGATGGCCTCGACCCGCAGCCCGTCGGCCAACCGGTCGATGCCTGCCCGTGCACGGAATTGACCGTTGCCGTGGGCGCCCCGGCCCAGCCGGCCAGCCAACCGCCTTCGGACAGCTGCACCGCATGTGCAGGACCATACTGGACCTCGACCGCCGCCTGCGGGTCTTCGCGATGATCGCCCAGGCCCGGCACCTCGTGCACGCGCGGATGCAGGCGAGACCATGCGTCATGCTCGGATGACCTGCAGCCACGTTACCCCTGCGCGCAGAGCCCGCGCAACTCAGCGCCGCCTCGTCGGCGCGCGCCCCCCTCACACGCCGGGGGCAGACGCTGCGACAGACTGCCCGCTGTTACACGCCTCGGTTGCTGGCATCCTTTGTCCATGATTCCTGACCTGTCCATCGCCCGCCGGAGCCCGGCATGACCACCGCCGGCGAGGCGCACGCACCCAGCTGGTACGCCGACAGCGTGGCAGACGTCCCGCTGCGTGAGCCACTGGCCGGCGACCTGAACGCCGACGTCTGCGTGCTCGGCGCCGGTTACACCGGCCTCTCCGCCGCGCTCACCCTCGCCGAACGCGGGTATCGCGTCATGCTGCTGGAGGCCCACCGGGTCGGCTGGGGGGCCTCAGGGCGCAACGGCGGCCAGGCCATCGTCGGCTACGGCTGCGAGGTGGACACGCTCGAGCATCTGGTCGGCGCCGAAGATGCGCGGGCGCTGTTCGAGTTCTCGCGCGACGGCATGCGCCTGCTGCGCGACCGCATCGCCCGCCACCAGATCGACTGCGACTGGCGCGACGGCCACGCCAGCGTGCCGATCAAGCCCCGCCAGGAGCGCATGCTGCGCGCCGGGCTGATCGATCTGGCCCAGCGCTACGACTATCCCCTGGAGTGGTGGGACCGCGCCCAGCTGCGCGGGCAACTGGACAGTCCGCGCTATCGCGGGGCCATGTTCGATCCTCACAGCGGCCACCTGCATCCGCTGGCCTACGCACAGGGCCTGGCCCGTGCCGCCGAGGCAGCCGGGGCGGTGATCCACGAGCAGTCGCCGGTACTGCAATTGATCCGGGGGGCCCGGCCGCAACTGCGTACCGCGCACGGCACGGTCAGCGCCGATCACGTGGTGATCGCCGGCAACGCCTGGCTGGAGGGCATCGCGCCCGAGCTGGAATCGCGGATCATGCCGGTCGGCACCTACATCGGCGCCAGCGCGGTCCTCGGGCAGGCGCGGGCGCAATCATTGATCCGCAACGACATGGCCGTGGCCGATGTCAGCTGGGCGCTGGACTATTTCCGACTGAGCCGCGACCACCGCCTGCTGTTCGGTGGCCAGGCCAGCTACTCCGCCCTGCCCCCGCCCGGCCTGCGTGGGGTGATGACCCGGCGAATGCGCGCGGTGTTCCCGCAGCTGGCCGACGTGGAGCTGGAGTACGTGTGGGGCGGTTATGTCGACATCACCCGCAACCGTGCCCCGCACTGGGGCCGGCTGACCCCGAATGTCTATTTCGCGCAGGGCTTTTCCGGCCACGGTGTTGCCGCTGCGGGCCTGGCAGGCCAAGTGCTGGCCGAGGCGATTGCCGGGCAGGCGGAGCGGCTGGACGTGTTCGAGCGTATCCCGCACCGCCCGTTCCCCGGCGGGCGCATGCTGCGGACGCCGCTGCTGGTGGCGGCGATGTCCTGGTACAAGCTGCGCGATGCGTTGTGGTGAGGGTTCAAGGGGCCGGCATCCTGCGTGTTACAGAAACTGAACCGGCGCGACCCGGTGCCTGAGACCCGGCCGCGATCCCGCAATTGCACGACCGGCCTTCTGTCGATACCGTCAGCATGGAACGGATGCTTGTGCGGATTCGGCACTCGCCCTGGGATTTTCCACCGGCGAGATGGGAGGGGGTCGTGGGACTGCAGTGGTCGAACGAAGGTCTTCATCTGAATCTGCGTATCCAACCGGCCGGATGGATCCTTGCGGTGGTGTACGCCGTGGCCTGCTGGGGCGCTCGGAAAATATCCCTCGACCAGTTTTACCTGCCGGCCGGCGTGCGCGTTGCCGCACTGCTGATCTGCCCACCGCGACTGTGGCCTTACCTCCTCCTTGGGGAGTACGCCTACTTTGCGCAGATGCGCGTTCCGATGATCGGTAAGTATGGCTGGCTATGGGTCGTCCTTGGTTCGGCGTTCCTCATGCCCGCCGTGGCGATGATCGTTCGTCTACACCGCAGGATGATGGCAGGTACTACCGACATCTGGCTGGTGTCCGTCGCGATCGCTTCCGCCGCTGCAGCCACCACGATCAATATCACAGCATCGCACCTGCTATGGCCGGTACCCCCCTCCATTCCGCCGTTGAGCGGCGCAGCCCGCATGTTTCTGGGCGATTTCATTGCCATCTTGACCGTCGCGTTGCCTGCGTTGCTCTGGACACGTCGGCGGAGTGAACCAGAGTGGTCGAGGCGCTTCACGGTGCCCACCCTGGCCGCCATCGGGCTGACCCTTCTGCTCGGACTGTCGGCCACCGTGATGGCACCGGAAACCGCTGGTGCCAAGGCCAGCGTGCTGCTGTTGATGGCCCTGCCTGCGATTGCGCTCACGTGCATGCATGGATGGCGCGGCGCCGCCATCGGCGTTCCGCTGCTGAACCTGATCATCCACATGACGACGCCCAGTTCCGGCCATCCCGAATCCTTCGACGCAGAGACCTTCGCCACGCAGCAGAGCATGGCAGTGCTCAGCATCGCGCTCCTGGCGCTGGGCTCGAGCATCAGCTATTACCGCCAGCAGTACAGGGCCCGCGCGCTGGCCGAAGAAGCGGCCCGGGCGCTAGCCAGAACGTCTCAGATCTCCACGGAAATGCACCTCAAAGAGCGCGCGCTTCATCTGAGGGAAATCGGCGATGGAATCGATGCTTCACTCAGCCAGGTGATGACATGGCTTCAGTCGCACGGTCACCACGATACCGCCACTGACCTGCTACGTGCATCGGCGAAGCACGCACGACAGTTCCGCGAACAGACCAGCCTCCTCTATCCAACCTCGCTTGAGCAGCTCGGCCTTTATCTGACCATGCAGACTGGCGGTCTTCGCCAGGCCTGGGAAGAAACGCATCGCGTAACCCGTCCACGCCTCGCCGGCAATCCCTGTCATTTGAGTGTGGAACTGCAATTGGCGGCCTATCGGACGTTGAGTGATGCTGTGTCTCTTCTGCTGGGGCAGGAAACCGGGCAGCTCAGTATCCAGACACGTTGCGGCCGCGTGCGGGAGCAGCGCGGAATCGTCATGGTGGTGGCGCTGCTGGACAGAGGCCGCGCGCTCTCCTGGGCAACGACGGACCTGGCGCGTGAGCAGCTGACGGCACGCGTGCTTGCCCATGGCGGGAGAGTGCATTGCCGCCACAATCGCATCAGGATTCTGCTGAGGGAGACCGCCCTCCCCGTCCTGCAACGGAGTGAAACGCTGCTGCGCACGGGGTGCGCATAGCGCCTGCCTGATCGGGCGACGGAATGTCCAGGCCTTCGGCGAGCACGGACGGAACGCGTCGACCACCCCTAAAGTTACGCGTGAAACCGCCGCTACCAGTCCCGACCCACTCGGAACCGAGCGTACGCCTCATGCCGGCACTGTTGCAGGGCGCTGTCCTCAGCGACCCCGGTGATGCCCTGCCCCAGCGGATCCTGCTGGTGGAAAACTCGCGCACGTTCACCAGCATGCTGCGCGAGGCGATCGAGCAGCGGCTGGAGCTGCCGGTGTCGGTCGCGACCAGCCTGGCCGAGGCCGGGCGGTTGCTGGATGAGGAACAGGGCTGGTTCCTGGTCCTGACCGGCCTGGTGCTGGCCGATGGTGACCGCGATACCGTGGTGGACTACTTCCTCTCACGTGGATTGCCCACGGTGGTGGTCAGCGGCGTCTACGACGAAGACCTGCGCAAACGGGTGCTGCAGCAGCAGATCATCGATTACGTGCTGAAGAACACGCCGGGCAGCATCGATTACCTGGTGTGGCTGGTACAGCGGCTGGAACGCAACCGGCGGATCGCCGCAGTGGTGGTGGATGATTCGATGTCGGCACGGATGTACGCCGCCTCGCTGCTGCGCATGTACGGGCATGATGTCTACGAGGCGGCCGACGGTGCCGAAGGGCTGAAGGCGATCGAAGCGCACCCGGCGATCCGGCTGGCCGTGGTCGACCAGGAAATGCCGGGCATGGAGGGGGTGGAGTTCACCCGCCGCCTGCGCACGATGCGCTCACGCGACAAGCTGGCGGTGATCGGGATCTCCGGCAATACCGACCCGTCGCTGATCCCGCGCTTCCTCAAGAACGGCGCCAACGATTTCCTGCGCAAGCCCTTCTCGCGCGAGGAGTTCTTCTGCCGCGTCTCGCAGAACGTGGACCAGCTGGAGCTGATCGGCACCCTGCAGGACCTGGCCACCCGCGATTTCCTGACCGGCCTGCCCAATCGCCGCTGCTTCCTGGAACAGAGCCAGCGCCAGCTGCCGCAGTTGCATCTGGATGGCGAGCAGGTGGCGGTGGCGATGATCGACATCGACCACTTCAAGCACATCAACGATACCCACGGCCATGAGGCCGGCGATGACGCGCTGCGCGCGGTGGCCGCGGCGGTCGCCCAGCACGCGCGCCAGGAAGACCTGATCGCGCGCTTCGGTGGCGAGGAGTTCTGCCTGCTGGTGCCCGGGATGGATGAAGAGCAGGCCATGCACTACTTCGACGAACTGCGCCAGGCCATCGCCGCGCTGGAGGTCGACCTGGGCCACACCACGCTGCGCATGACGGTGAGCATTGGGCTGTGCTGCCTGCGTCCGCAGCGCGACTCGCTGCACCGGCTGATTTCCGAAGCCGACCGCCAGCTGTACCTGGCCAAGGCCGCCGGCCGCAACCGGGTCCACTGCGCCACCGTGGCCACCGGCCCACGCCAGCGCGAGCCTGCCCTGGTGCCTTGATCGAGATCAACGCGGCCCCGGCCGCGACTGCCTAGAGTCGCCCCCAGTTGAACAGCACGGGGAACGCACCATGGCACTTCTGGTCTGGCAGGATGATCTGAACATCGGTATCGATGTCATCGATCACCAGCACATGCGCATCGTGGAGATGCTCAACCACCTGCATGTCGCCCAGAAGAGCCTGGAGCGGCTGGCCGTGGCCGAGGTGATCGACGAGCTGGTGGATTACACGATGTCCCATTTCGCCTTCGAAGAAGAGCTGATGGAGGAAGCCGGCTATCCGTTCTGTTCGGCGCACAAGCGCGTGCATGAGATCTTCGGCAAGCGCGTGGGCGAGTACCGGCTGCGTTTCCAGGCCGGTGAGGACATCACCGAAGAGCTGCGCACGATGCTCTCGCGCTGGCTGTTCAATCATATCCGGGGCGACGACAAGGCCTACGCACCGCAGGTCAAGCAGCATCTCAACCAGTTCGCGCGCGAGCACCAGCAGGGCAGTTGGCTGGGCCGCACGCTCAAGCGCTTCTTCCGCTGATCAGCGCCCGCGCCGGCCCATCGCCAGCAGGGCGACGATGGTGATCAATGCGGTGACGCACAGGTAATAGCCCACTGCGACCAGGCCATAGCGTTCGGCCAGCCAGGTGGCCACGTACGGCGCCGGGGCCGCACCGAGAATGCCGGCCAGGTTGAACGAAAGCGAGGCGCCGGTGTAGCGCACCTGCACCGGATAGATCTCGGCCAGGAAGGTGCCGCACGGGCCGTAGGTCAGGCCCATCAGGAACAGGCCCAGCGCCAGGAACCCCAGCACCAGCCACGGGCTGCCGGCCTGGAACAGCGGCGCGAACGCCACGCCGAAGGCGAGGATCAGGCCGCTGGCCACGATCATCGTGCGGCGTGTGCCCCAACGGTCGCCGTACAGCGCGGAAATGGGAATGCCCGCCGCGAAGAACAGGATGCCGACCATCTGCAGCAGCAGGAACTGCTCGCGCGAGTACCCCAGCACGGTGGTGCCATGGCCGAGGGTGAACACCGTCATCAGGTAGAACAGCACGAAGGTGGCGAACGCTCCCAGCGTGCCCAGCACCAGCGTCAACGGGTGGTCGCGCAGCACGCTCCACATCGGCAGCCTTACCCGCTCGTTGCGGTCCAGCGTGGCCTGGAACTGCGGGGTCTCGTGGATGTTCAAGCGCACCCACAGGCCGATGCCGACCAGCAGCGAACTGGCCAGGAAGGGCACGCGCCACCCCCATTGCAGGAAATCAGCCTCGCTCATCGCGCGGCCGAGCAGCAGGAAGATACCGGCCGAGAGCAGGAAGCCCAGCGGAGCACCCAGCTGCGGGAACATGCCGTACCAGGCGCGCTTGCCGGGCGGTGCATTCTCGGTGGCCAGCAGCACCGCACCACCCCACTCTCCCCCCAGCCCCAGGCCCTGCCCGAAACGGCACAGCGCCAGCAGTGCCGGCGCGACCAGGCCGATGCTGGCATGCGTGGGCAGCAGGCCGATGGCCACCGTGGAAACCCCCATCGTCAGCAATGCCGCCACCAGCGTGGCCTTGCGCCCGATGCGGTCGCCGTAGTGACCGAACACCGCCGAGCCGACCGGCCGCGCGATGAAGGCTACGGCG
This sequence comes from Stenotrophomonas sp. LM091, assembly GCF_001806305.1. NCBI lineage: Bacteria > Pseudomonadati > Pseudomonadota > Gammaproteobacteria > Lysobacterales > Lysobacteraceae > Stenotrophomonas > Stenotrophomonas sp. LM091. The sequence goes on along the minus strand of NZ_CP017483.1, from coordinate 3,583,203 downwards.
AAGGTCGCCAGCGACTGCAGCATCGCCGCGCCATCGCTGCTCTCGGGGAAGAACAGGTGCGGAAACACCAGCACCGCCGCGGTGGCGTAGATGTAGAAATCGAAGAACTCGATGGTGGTGCCGATCAGGCTCGCCAGCAGGATGCGGCGGGGGGAGTTCACGACGGGTGCGACAGCAGGTGTGGACATCGGGTACGCAGAAAAGGGCAGCTGCCGGATTCTGCCACGGCCTTCCCACGCCTGCCGCGATGGTTGCAGACGAGACTGTCAGCCAGTGACCGGGTCCACAGGCTGCGTGCCGGTCAGGAACTTCCACCCGCTCACCGGGTCTGACCGCGGTCCCCCGCCAGGAAGGTTCCGGATGTCAGGCTCAAGGAAGCGTGCCCGCTCGCGCTGGACCCGGCCCACCGCCATCGCGGTGGTGATGGCCGTACACGGGCTGATGCTGGGCGTGCTGCTGCGTTCACCCGGCCCGGGTGATGCCTTCGCGGATGAGCGCCTGCAGGTGTACTGGCTGCCTCGCCCGTTGCCGGTACCGGTTTCGCCACCGCCCAGTGCCACGACGCCCCGCACACGGCAGGCCGCCGCATCGCAGCGCCTGCCTGCGCCGGCCGTGGTCGTGCCGGTCGCCGCAGCCGCCGCCGCGCCGGCTGTGCCGGAAGTGACCGCCCCGCTTGATCTGAGCGTGCCTTCGTCGCTGACCGGCAGCGGCATCGAAGCAGCCTCACTGGCCCCGCGCGTGCTGGGCGCCCGTGAGGTGCACGCGGCCTTCCAACCGCGGCGCGAGCGCTTCCGGATGAACGCCGGAATGTCGCCGGAGCAGATCGTGCAGGGCATTTTCCAGCTGATCGGTGCCTGGCCCCCCGGCTACACGGTGGACCAGTGCCGCCTGACGCGGCAGCAGATCGACTACCTGCGCAACGCCGTGGATGAACGGGATCGCGACCTGCTGCGCGAGTCGCTGGTCCGCCACAGCCAGGACTGCTGAGCGAGGTCAGCCGCCCAGGTGGATCCAGGTCGCCTTGAGTTCGGTGTACTTGTCGAAGGCGTGCAGGGATTTGTCGCGGCCGATGCCGGACTGCTTGTAGCCACCGAACGGGGCGGTCATGTCGCCGCCATCCCACTGGTTGACCCAGACGCTGCCGGCACGCAGGCCGCGTGCCACCCGGTGCGCGCGGCCCAGGTCGCGCGTCCATACGCCAGCGGCCAGCCCGTAGATCGAATCATTGGCCATGCGCAGCGCGTCCGCCTCGTGATCGAAGGTGAGCACCGAGAGGACCGGCCCGAAGATTTCCTCGCGGGCGATCGTGTGCTGCGGATCGACCTCATCGAAGACGGTCGGCTCGACATAGCTGCCACCCGGCACCACCTCCAAGCGTTTGCCACCCAGCAGCAGGCGCGCGCCCTCGGCCTCGCCGCGGGCCACGTAGTCCAGCACGCGGCCGGCGTGCGCGTCGTCGACCAGCGCGCCCATCGCCGCCTCCGGCTCGAACGGGTGCTGTGGCTGCATGTGGCGCCCATGCGCCAGGACCCGGGCCACGAAGGCATCCTTGATCGAGCGCTGGACCAGCAGGCGCGAGCCGGCGGTGCACACCTCGCCCTGGTTGTAGAAGATCGCCGTGGCGGCGGCCTGGGCGGCCTTGTCCAGATCGGGCGCATCGGCGAACACCAGGTTCGGGCTCTTGCCACCGCACTCCAGCCAGGTGCGCTTGAGATTCGATCTGCCCGCGCATTGCAGCAACCGGCGGCCCACCGCGGTGGAACCGGTGAAGGCCAGCGCATCCACGTCCATGTGCAGCGCCAGCGGCTCACCGGTGCGCTCGCCGTGGCCAGGCAGTACGTTGAACACGCCATCGGGCACACCGGCCTCGGCCACCAGTGCGGCCAGGCGGATCGCGCTCAACGGCGAGCGTTCAGAGGGTTTGAGGACCACGGAATTGCCTGCCGCCAGCGCCGGGGCGATTTTCCACGACGCCATCAGCAGCGGGAAATTCCACGGCACGATCACCGCGACAACGCCGACCGGCTCGCGGGTGATCAGGCCCAGCGTGTCGAGCGCTGTAGGGGCGACTTCGCCGTATACCTTGTCCACCGCCTCGGCGGTCCAGCGCAGGCACCGCACGACACCGGCCAGATCGCCTTCGCGTGCGTCGCGGACCGGCTTGCCCATGTCCAGGGTTTCCAGCAACGCGAGCGCATCGGCGTGCTGCTCGACCAGATCGGCCAGCCGCAGCAGCACCCGCTTGCGGTGCGAGGGTGCCGCCCGCGACCAGTCGCCCGCATCGAAACTGCGACGCGCCGCGGCGACCGCACGGTCAACGTCTGTCGTATCGGCGTCGGCTACCTGCACCAGCACGCGGCCATCGATCGGGCTGATGCAGTCATAGCGCGCGCCACTGGCTGCGTCCACGTAGCGCCCATCGATGAAGGCCTGGCCCTGGAAGGTCAGTGCATCGGCCTGGCGCTGCCAGTCCTCACGGGTGCGTGCGGCGTTCATCGGCGTGGTCCTCGTTCAGTGAGTCGGGTAACGCGCTTATACCCGCGGCCATCACGGAGTGACGTGATGCGGGTGCGATAAAGTCGTGACCGTCGCGACCCTGCGGAGTGCCCCATGCCTCGTCCCGAGTTGTCGTTGTCCACCCTGGCCGGACAAGCGCCAGCAGAGCTGGACGCATACTGGATGCCATTCACCGCCAACCGCCAGTTCAAGGCTGCGCCGCGCCTGCTGGTACGCGCCGAGGGCATGTACTACCACGACGTCGACGACCGCCCGATCCTGGATGGCGCGGCCGGCCTGTGGTGCTGCAACGCGGGGCATGCGCGGCCGCGGATCGTCCAGGCGATCCAGCAGCAGGCCGCCACGCTGGATTTCGCGCCACCGTTCCAGATGGGCTCGCCGTTGCCGTTCGTGCTGGCGCAGCGGCTGGCCGCACTGGCACCGGCCAGCTTGAACCATGTGTTCTTCACCAACTCCGGCTCCGAGGCGGTGGATACCGCGATGAAGATCGCGCTGGCCTACCATCGCCTGCGCGGCGAGGGTCACCGCACCCGCTTCATCGGGCGGGAGAAGGCGTATCACGGCGTCGGCTTCGGCGGCATGTCGATCGGTGGCCTGCCCAACAACCGCAAGACGTTCGGGCCGTTGTTGCCCGGCAGCGATTTCCTGCGCCATACGCTCGATCTGGAGCGCAATGCCTTCAGCCCTGGCCTGCCCCGCCACGGGGCCGAACTGGCCGAGGATCTGGAGCGCCTGATCGCGCTGCACGATGCCTCCACCATCGCCGCGGTGTTCGTCGAGCCGATCGCCGGTTCGGCCGGGGTGATCCTGCCCGCGCCGGGCTATCTGCAGCGCCTGCGCGAGATCTGCGACCAGCACGGCATTCTGCTGGTGTTCGACGAGGTGATCACCGGTTTCGGCCGGGTCGGCCACGCCTTCGCCGCCCAACGCTTCGGGGTCACCCCGGACCTGCTGACCCTGGCCAAGGGCCTGACCAACGGCGCGGTGCCGATGGGCGCGGTGCTGGCCAGCGATGCGATCCACGGCGCCTTCATGCAGGGCCCGGCGGCCGCCATCGAATTTTTCCACGGCTATACCTATTCCGGTCACCCGCTGGCGTGTGCGGCTGCGCTGGCCGCGCTGGATACCTATGCCGAGGAGCATCTGTTCAAGCGCGCCCTGGAACTGGGTGATTACTGGCAGGAGCGACTGCACAGCCTGCGAGGGCTGCCGCATGTGGTGGACATCCGCAACGTCGGGCTGATCGGCGCAGTCGAGCTGATGCCGCGCAAGGACGCCCCCGGCGCGCGCGGCTATGAAGTATTCGAGCGCTGCTTCCGCGATGGCCAGTTGCTGGTGCGCTGCACTGGCGATGTGATCGCCCTGTCGCCCCCGCTGATCCTGGAGCGCAGCCACATCGACCGGATCGTTGACGTACTGGGCGAGATGATCCGCGCCACCGGCTGAGGCTGAATCCACCGGCGACGACGGCGACCGCCGCGATCCTTACAATGGTCGGTCACGTTTCGCTCGCGTACCGGATTGCATGGACATTGTCGTCAAAGAAGAACTCAAGGCCTACATCGACCCGCTGACCCCGGACGAGCACGACGCCCTGGAGCGCAGCATCCTCGCCGAGGGCTGCCGCGACGCGCTGGTGCTGTGGGGCGAGGTACTGGTCGATGGCCACAACCGCTACGGCATCTGCCAGAAGCACGGCCTGCCGTTCCAGACGATCCAGAACACCCGCTTCCAGTCGATGGATGACGTCCACCTGTGGATGATCGAGCAGCACCTGGGGCGCCGCAGCGTCTCCGATTTCCAGCGTGGCGTGCTGGCGCTGCGCAAGCGCGACATCCTGGCCGAGCGCCACCGCGCCGATCAGGCCCAGCTGCAGAAGGAAAGCGATGGCGAGATCAGCGGCCCGGCCGATGCTGGTGACGAGGACAGCCCGCCGTGGGCGGCCGCGCCGAAGGTCAGCCGCGCCGACATGGCCCGCGAAGCGCGCCTGAGCAGCAGCCAGGTGACGATGATCGAGCGCATCCACAAGCAGGCCGCACCGGAGCTGGTGGAAGCGGTCAAGACCGGGGTGATCTCGATCAGCGCCGCGGCCGCCGTGGCCGACCTGCCCGAAGACGAACAACGCGCCGCGGCCGCCGCCGGCAAGGACGAGCTCAAGCAGGCCGCCAAGCGCGTGCGCGAGTCCAAGCGCAAGCCGCGCAAGCCGGTCCAGGAGGTGCTGCACAGTGCCGACGGCGACGCCGAGGTCGACCCCAGCCGCGCCGCCGAGATCGCCGATGCGCTCAACGCACTGGGCGAAGGCCCTGCCGAGCTGCGCCAGCGCATCATCGCGCTGACCCTGGAAAACGACACCCTGCGCCAGCAGCTGGCCGCGCTGCGCAAGCAGGTGGCGGACATCTGAGGTAGTGCCGGCCGCTGGCCGGCAACGCCAACGGCTTCCGGATGGGGGCCTGGTTGCCGGCCAGCGGCCGGCACTACCGTGGCTTCTGCGCGGGGCATCTGGTTGCCGGCCAGCGGCCGGCACTACCTGTTGCTCATGCCGGGGTCGTTAAACTGCAGCCATGACGCCCACCTCCCCTCCCGACCCGCGCCGCGCCCAGCTGCGTCGGCTCAAACTGATCGCCCTGGCCATGCTGGTGGCGATGCTGGCCGGCTTCGCGGTCAGCCACTGGCACGGCGAACGCGGCATCTGGGCCTGGGTCTCGGCGTTCTGCGAGGCTGCCGCGGTCGGCGCGCTGGCCGACTGGTTCGCGGTGGTGGCACTGTTCCGGCGCCCGCTCGGCCTGCCCATCCCGCATACCGCCATCATCCCGCGCAGCAAGGACCGGATCGCCGACAGCCTGGCGCTGTTCGTGCGCGACCAGTTCCTGGAACCGCAGGCCCTGCTGGCCCGGCTGCAGGTGTTCGATCCGGCCAGCCGCCTGGGCAGCTGGCTGGCCGAGCCGGCGCGGGCCCGCATGCTGGCCGACATGGCGCGCGGCTGGGCGCTGCAGGCGCTGGACTTCCTTGATGAGGCGGCCGTGCGGCGGAGCATCCAGGGCTTTGTGATCCAGCAGCTGCGGCAATGGAACGCGGCCGCCACCGCGGGAGAACTGCTCGGCCTGCTCACCGCCGACAACCGCCACCAGCGCGTGCTGGACGAAGGCCTGACCCGGATCAGCGAATGGCTGGGCAACGAGAAGGTCAAAGACCGCGCGTCCACATTGATCGTGGGCTACATCCAGCGCGAGTGGCCCAAGCTGGCCAGCACCGTCAACTGGGTCAAGCCGATCGACGAGATCGGTGACACCCTCGCCGAGCGCCTGGCGCATGCGGTGCTGGAGGAACTGCAGCAGATCCTGGCCCAGCCCGAGCATCCGCTGCGTCGCGATTACGAGACCTGGCTGAGCGACTACATCCAGCGGCTGCGCGAAGACCCGGCCCTGGCCGAGAAGGTGGAACAGCTCAAGCAGCAGGTGATCGACCACCCGGCCGTGCAGGAGTACGTGCAGGGCCTGTGGGCGCGCATCCATGCCAGCCTGCGCGCCGACCTGGCCAGCGAGGATTCCGCACTGGCCGGCCATCTGCGCCGCAGCCTGGCCTCCGTAGGCGAGGCGCTGCAGGCCGACCCGTCACTGCGCGAAGCGCTGAACCAGCACCTGATGGACGGTGCCGAGCGCCTGACCACGCGGCTGCGCAGCGGCGTGACCGAGCACATCGCACAGACCGTCAAAAGCTGGGACGAACGCCATCTGGTCGAGCAGCTGGAACTGAGCGTGGGCCGCGACCTGCAGTTCATCCGCTTCAACGGCACCCTGGTGGGGGGGCTGATCGGCGTGATCCTGCACGCGCTGACGGTGTGGTTCCACTGGTAACCCGACCCGCGTCGGGCCTGCCGACGGACGCTGGCGAGGTCACCGCCAGCGTCGCCGGGTGCCTCAGCCAGCGGCCGCGAGTACCGCCGCCACCAGTGCGTCCATCTGCGCCGGCGTGCTGAAGATGCCCGGCGTGACCCGCAGGCAGGCGCCCGAAGCCAGCCCTTCGCGCGGCACCACGAACACGCCGGACTGCTTCACCATCCGCTGCGAGGTGGCCGTGTTGTCGCGCATCGTGGTCTGCCCGCGCAGCCGGAACGAGGTGATCGCACTGGACAGGCGCGGGTCGTCCGAGCCCAGCAGCTGGAGGCGTTCGTCGCCGCGCAACGCGTCCATCCACTGATTGCGCAGGCGGAGCAGCCGCGCCCGCTTGTTGGCCACGCCGATGCGCTCGTGCAGATCCAGCGCGACCGGCAACGCCATGTAGGCGGCGAAGTTGACCGTTCCGGTGTGCACACGGGTACGGATGTCGTCGTGGTCCTGCTCGCCCATGTACGGATCCAGATCGCGCAGCCGCCCGCGGCGGACATACACCGCGCCGACGCCGACCGGCGCGCCGATCCACTTGTGCAGGTTGATCCCGATGAAATCCACGCCCAGCGCGCGTAGCGGCGTATCCACCTGGCCGATGCCGTGCGCCGCATCGAGCACCACCTCCACGCCCGCCGCCCTGGCCAGCGCGGCGATCTCGGCCACCGGCAGCAGCATGCCGTTGCGGTGGTTGACGTGGGTCAGCAGGAGCAGGCGCACGCGCGGGTTGGCGGCCAGCGCGCGGCGGTACGTCTCCACGATGCTGTCATGGTCGAATGGCTCAGGCAGCGTGATCGCCACCGGCTGCACACCGCGCCGCGCCTGCAGCCACTGCATCGCGCTGATCATGCTGTCGTAGTCGGTATCGGCATACATCACCGCATCACCCGGCGACAGCCCGCGGTAGCTGCCGATCAGCACCTGCATCGCTTCAGTGGCGCCCCGGGTGAGCACGATTTCGTCGGTCTCCACGCCCAGCACCTGCCCCAGACGCACGCGGGCCTGCTCAAACAGCGGTGGAAACGCCAAGCGCCCGAACCAGGCGTTGCCGGCATTCACCGTGGCGGTGGCCTGCTGGTAGGCCTGCAGCACCGGGCGCGCCATCGCGCCCCAGTAGCCGTTGTCCAGCATCACGACCTCGTCGGTGAGGTCGTACAGCGCGCGCACCTGGGCCCACCAGGTTTCGTCGGCGGCCAGCTCGGCCGGCGTGCGCGCGCCCACTGCCGGCAGCGCCAGCGGCTCAGCGTCCATGGCGTTCGCACCGGAGAGTGCCGCAGCGACTGGCAGGGCCAGTGCGCCACGCAGCAGAGCACGTCGTTGCCGGTCCATCAGTAGCGGATCCGGTATTCGGCGTAGAGGTTGCGGCCGTCGGTGTCATACGGCGCGTTCCGCGAGTAGATCAAGCCACGGCTGGCCTGGAAGCTGGCCTCGTCCGGGTAGCGGTTGAACAGGTTGTCCGCGCCGATCCGCAGCGTTTGCTGCTCGGTGACATTCCAGCTCACGGCCAGATCGACGAAGCTCATCGCTCCGAAGCGCTGGAAGATGTCGCCGGTGGCATTGCCCGAAGAGTCCGTCCATGCCCCGTAGTATCGCAGCTTGCCGAGCACGCTGAAGCGGCCCCACGCATACGTGCTGCTGAGCGTGGCCTTCTGCCGCGGCAGGCGCTCTTCGAAAATGCGGCGCTGGCTTTCATTGGTGGCCACGCCGGTGGCACCGCTGTCCACCTGGGTCTGGTTGTAGTTGTAGCCCAGCGTCGTGCTCAGCCGGCCCGCCCCGAGTGCGGTGGTGTGGCTGGCCACTACATCGACACCGCGGGTGGTGGTGTCGAAATCGTTGGTGTAGAAACTCACCGAGGTATACGCCAGCGGATTGGGCACGCCGGCGGGCACCGCGAACGAGGCCGACTGGCTGAAACGGTCGGTGACCTTGATGTCGTACAGGTCCACCGAGCCGGAGAAGCCCAGGTCGTTCTTCCAGGTCAGCCCGAGTGAGGCGGTGCGCGATTGCTCCGGCTTGAGCGGTTGGGCGCCGAGCTGGATCGCCAGCGGATCGCTGGGCGACAGGCGACCGGTGGTGAACACCTGCAAGGTCACGGTATCCAGTCCCTGCTGGGTGCTCTGCGTGTACAGCTGGCCCGGCGTGGGCGCGCGGAAGCCGGTGGAGACCGAACCGCGCACGGCCAGGTCCGGGGTGAACTCGAAGCGGCTGGAGAGCTTGCCGTCCACGCTCTCACCGAAGGCCGAGAAGTGCTCGTAGCGGGTGGCTGCGCCGACCGTCCAGCGTGCGGTCAACGGCGCTTCGACATCGATGTAGGCCGCGCGGCTGCGCTGGCTCCAGCGCCCGGCATTGGCCGCACTGAAACCCGGCGCACCGTTGGCGCCACCGGCCAGGCCGGTGACCGCCCCCGGGCCGATCGCATACGACGCCGGATCACCGGCATCCACCCCGTAGGTTTCCTCGCGCGTCTCCGCGCCGAAGGCGATGTTGATCGGTGCGGCCAGCGCGCTGACCGGCAGCGAATAGACGATATCGGCGTTGAGGTTCTTCTCCTCCTGCGAGAGGCGGCCGAGGTAGAACGAGGTGGGGCTGTCCGGGCCGAGCGAGGCATTGATCGAATGGCCCAGCGTGTAGTCGATGCGGTTGCGCCCGTAGGAGCCGCTCACATCCCAGCGCCAGCGCTCGCCCCAGTAACCGCGCAGACCGAGCACGCCCTGCAGGTCGTCCTGCTCGTTGCCGTACTTCGGGCTGAAGCCGGTCGGGTACAGGCTGCGCGCGTCCCAGCCGGGGAACACACGGCTGCGGTTATAGACCGAGGCGGTGCCATCGGGATTGCGCCAGTTGAAATCACTGACGCCTTCGCTGTGGCCGTACAGACCGAAACCGTAGAGGTCGACGCTGTCGTTCAAGGCGAGGTTGAGGTTGAAGCCGAAATGGCGGTTTTCCAGGTCCGGCTGGCCCCAGCGCTGCACCGGATCGGGCACGACCAGATCCGGGTGGGCGTTCTGGAAGGCGATCGCATCGGCGCGCTGGCGGCTGCGCGAGGTCGCGTCGGATTTGTCCCAGTCGGCGAACAGCGACAGGCTGCCCTTGTCACCCAGCGCGAAGCCGTGCCGGCCGCCGATCTTGCGACCGGTCCCATCGCCTTCGCTGTATTCGGACAGGCCCAGCGACAGTTCCCCGCCGACGCGGTCATCCAGGATGATGTTGATCACCCCGGCGATGGCGTCCGAGCCGTACTGCGCCGACGCGCCATCACGCAGCACTTCGATGCGCTGGATCGCATGCACTGGAATCTGCGCCAGGTCCGGCCCCTGCGCGCCGCGTGCGCCCAGCAGCGCCGAACGGTGGAAGCGGCGGCCGTTGACCAGCACCAGGGTCTGGTCCGGCGAGAGACCCCGCAGCGTGGCCGGCCGCACGAACACCAGGCCATCGTTCATCGGCATGCGCTGGACCACGAAGGAAGGCACCAGCTGGGCCAGCACGTCGTTGAGGTCGGACGACTCGATCGCCTGGATCTCTTCCTGCGAGAACACGTCCACCGGGGCCAGCGTGTCGAACTGAGTGCGGTTGCTGCCGCGCGTGCCGGTGACGATCATCGTGTCCAGGGTGGCGGGGGCCGCGGCAGTCCCTGCCGGGGCGGCCTCGGCACGCGCATCGGCGGCCGTGGCAAAGGTAAGGACGGACAACACCGCTACAGCAAGCACACAACGATTCACTGACGACTCCGCGGACGAACAGATGGGGGATGCCGTAACGGCGTGTCACGACATCCTCACAGTCTGTTGACGCGATATTGCCCGGCAATGACACGCAGGCGACGTTCTTGCAGCCCGCCACACATACGCCAGCGCACGGCTTTCCCCGCTCTCGACACCGCCATGACGCTTGTCTAACGAAATGATAATGACTATCATTCACTGATCGGCTGTACGCCTAGCCAACCGGCGCCCGGAAGCATCACGCCCTCCCCGCGCAACGCCCCGTGTACACCCCCTGATCCGCTGCCCTGCCTGCCCTGCCGCCTCTGGCAGCGTCGCTGTGCGTGCTGCCGTTTTCTCACACTGGAAGTGTTGCCATGTCCCGTTCGTCCGCGTCACCGTTGTCCCGGCCATCGTTGTTGGCCATCGCGCTGGTTGCTGCCCTCGCCGGGCCTGCACTGCCCGCCTTCGCCGAGGCCGGGCCGAATGATGCGACCACGCTGGACACGATCAAGGTGACCGCCGACGGCGAGATTCCCAATTCCTACACGGTCAAGCAGGCCAGCACCGCCACCAAGTTGAACCTGTCGCTGCGCCACACCCCGCAGTCGGTCACCGTGCTGACCCGCCAGCGCCTGGACGACATGGGCCTGTACGCGCTGTCCGACGTGATGGGCCAGGTCACCGGCGTGCATGTATCGGTCACCGATTCGGAGCGCATCAACTACATCTCGCGTGGCTACAGCATCACCAATTTCCAGATCGACGGGATGCTCAACACGTTTGGTGGCTCGCTCAAGACCAACACCGACAGCGCGATCTACGAGCGCATCGAAGTGGTCCGCGGCGCGACCGGCCTCACCACCGGTGCCGGTGATCCGTCGGGCACCATCAACATGGTTCGCAAGCGCCCGACCCAGGAGATGGCGATGAGCGCCGGCCTGACCCTGGGCCGCTGGGGCAACCAGCGCCTGGAAGCGGACATCGGCGGCCCGGTCGCGCTGGACGGCCGCGTGCGTGCGCGTTTTGTCGCCGCCAAGCAGCAGAGCGATTCCTTCCGCGATGTGTACCGTCTCGACAAGGACGTGTTTTACGGCATCGTCCAGGCCGACCTGACCGACAGCACCCTGTTCGAAGTCGGCTATGACTACCAGTCGCCGGAAACCAAGGGCGTGACCTGGGGCGTGGTGCCGTACTGGGGCCCGGACGGAAAGCCGGCCAACCTGCCGCGCTCGACCAACCTGTCGGCAAGCTGGAGCAGCTGGCCGATCGTGGAAAAGACCACCTTCATGCGCCTGGAGCAGCAGCTCGGCAACGGCTGGTCGCTCAAGGCCAGCGCGACCCAGGCCAAGCGCAACACCGATGGCGACGTCTGGTACGGCGCGCAGGGCTATCCCGCGCCGGATGGTACCGGTGTGCGCGCCTACCTTTCGCATTTCGCCGAACGCAGCGAAATGAACGTGTTCGACCTCAACGCCAGCGGCCCGTTCCAGCTGTTCGGCCGCGAGCATGAACTGGTGTTCGGCGTCGGCCAGTCCGTTCGCAAGGGCGAATCGCCTGCCTCGGAGTTCGTGCAGCCGCCGGGCTACGACGTGGTACCGGACTGGCGCACCTGGACCGGCGACGTTGCCCCGTTGCCGCTCACCCGGCATGACTGGCTGGCCTCGGAGAACGAGCTGACGCAGAAGGCCGCCTACGTGGCCGCCCGCCTGCAGCTGGCCGATCCGTTGCTGGCCGTGCTCGGCGCGCGCTATGGCAGCTGGGAGACCCGCAGCTGGCGCTATACCAACGATGCGGCCGGCAACCGCACCGGTACCACCCGCGGCGGCTACAAGCCGGACGATTCGCTGACCCCGTACGTCGGCCTGGTCTACGATTTCAGCAGGCAGTTCAGTGCCTACGCCAGCTACACCGACATCTTCCAGCCGCAGGACTACCGCGACAGGAACAACGATTACCTGGAGCCGGTGGTCGGGGACATGTGGGAGGCCGGCCTGAAGGGTGAATTCTTCGGTGGCCGCCTGAACACCTCCGCCGCGGTGTTCAAGGGCGAGAAGGACAATGTCGCCGAGCTCGATGATTCGGTACCGGCCGCCTCGCTGCCCGATGGCAGCAGCGCCTACCGTTCCACCGGCAAGGGCAACAAGGTCAAGGGCTGGGAACTGGAAGCCCAGGGCAGCCTGACCGAGAACTGGAACGTCTCGGCCGGTTTCGCGCACACCACCATCCGCAACCAGGCGGGCGTGGCGCAGAACACCACCAACCCGGTGGACACCTTCCGGCTCAACACCAGCTGGCGCCCGAGTGGTGAGTGGAACCGCCTCTCGCTGGGGGGCGGCGTGACCTGGCAGAGTCGTATCTACCGCGCCAGCACCAAGCCGCGTGCCGATTACGCGACCAGTGGCCGCACCGAATCGGCGTTCATCACCCAGGATGCGTTCTACCTGGTGAATGTGTTCGCCGGCTACCGCTTCAATGACAATTTCTCCGCGCAGCTCAACGTCAACAACCTGCTCGACAAGAAGTACTACAGCAACGTCGGTTTCTACAACGGCGTGTACTGGGGCGAACCGCGCAACGTGATGTTGAACCTGCGCTGGAAGCTCTGACACCGGCTCCAAGGGACCACTGCGACGCGCAGTGAACACGGCCAGGGATGGCCACTATCATTCATCACCGGCTGCGGCCGGTGATGCCCGTTTCCCCGATCGATCAGCAGGTTTCCGTGGACAGCACGCCGCACGCCAGCGCCAGGTTCAACCGTCTTGGTTCCTTCTTCGCCCGCCCCTGGCTGGGTGTCCTGTCACGTTCGCTCGCCGCGATCTTCGGCGGCTACGCGCTGGCCGCGACCTGCTCGATGTTCTTTGCGGTCGCGCTGCCGATCGCGCGCGGGCAAGCGGTGCTGACCGGCATGCTGGTGGCGATCGTGCTGTGCGCCTGCGCGGCACTGTGGGCGTTCGCTACCCGTACCGCGCTGCGCGCGTGGGTCGGCATCCTGATCCCGACGGCGCTGTTCTGGCTCGGCACCCGCCTGCTGCAGGGGGCCGCATGAAGAACGGATTCCGCCAGTCGATGGCCTGGCTGCACACCTGGACCGGCCTGCTGGTCGGCTGGCTGCTGCTGCTGATTTTCATGGCCGGCACGGCCAGCTATTACCGCGAGGAAATCAGCCGCTGGATGCGCCCGGAGCTGCCGCGCAGCAGCGTGAGTGCCGATGTGGCCGCCGAGCGTGCTCTCACCTTCCTGCAGCACAAGGCGCCGCAGGCCGAGAGCTGGAATGTCACCCTGCCCGACCCGCGCAACCCGGCGATGCGCATGTTCTGGCGCAACCCCGAATCGATGGTCAAGCCGCCGGTGGAAGGCGAGCGCCGCCGGCGCGGCGGAGGCCGCTTCGGCGATGCCACCGTCGATCCGAACACCGGCGAAGAGATCGCCGCGCGCGAAACCCGCGGCGGTGACTTCTTCTACCGCCTGCATTTCGACCTGCACTACATCCCCGTTTACTGGGCCCGCTACCTGGTCGGCTTCTGTGCGATGTTCATGCTGGTGGCGATCATCACCGGCGTGATCACGCACAAGAAGATCTTCAAGGACTTCTTCACCTTCCGCCCGGAAAAGGGCCTGCGGTCGTGGCTGGATTTCCACAACGTCAGCGCGGTGATGGCGCTGCCGTACCACGCGATGATCACCTACACCGGCATCGTCACGTTGATGTTCATGTACCTGCCGTGGGGCGTGAGCGTGGCCTATCCCAAGGATGAGGAAGCGTTCTTCAGCGAGGCCTTCGCGCGTCTGGCCGATATCGACACACCGACCGAAGGCACGGCCACCGCACTGCCCATCCAGCAGTTGCTGGATGCCGCGCGCGCCGAGTGGAAGGGCGCCCAGGTGAGCGGCTTCACCCTGTACCACCCGGGTGGGGCCAATGCGGTGATCGATGTGTACCAGCGTGATGGCAAGCGGCTGTCGGTGGATACGCCGTCGTTGCGCTATGACGCGGTGAGCGGCGCGCTGATCGAGGCCAGCCCGCTGTCCGGTGGCGCCACCCAGACCCGCGGGGTGATGTACGGCCTGCACCTGGCCCGCTTTGCCGACTGGGGACTGCGTGCGTTGTTCTTCGTGTCCGGCCTGATCGGCTGCCTGATGGTGGCCAGCGGCGTGGTGCTGTGGGCGGTCAAGGAACGGCCCAAGCATGCCAAGAGCGGAAAGATCGGCTTCGGCCTGCGCCTGGTGGACGCACTCAACATCGGCGCGGTCGCCGGCCTGCCGATCGCCTTCGCCGCCTACTTCTGGGGCAACCGGCTGCTGCCGGTGCAGATGGCCGAGCGCGCCGATACCGAAGTGAACGTGTTCTTCTACGCCTGGGCTGCGGCCCTGCTGGCGGCCTTCATCTGGCCCAAGCGGCTGATGTGGGCATGGCAGCTCTATCTGGGCGCGGCGATGTTCCTGTTGATCCCGGTGATCAATGCCCTCACCACCCACGCACACCTGGGCGTGACCCTGCGCACCGGCGACTGGGTGCTGGCCGGGTTCGACCTGATGATGCTGGCCTTCGGTGCGGTGCTGGCCTACTGCGCGCTGCGCATGCAGCGTTGGCAGCCGGCGCTGAGCGCGGCGGAGAAGAAGAAGCGGCAGGCCGCTGCGGTGGCAGCAGCCAAGGCGCAGGAGAGCGCGAACGTGGAGGCCAACGCATGATGCTGCTGGCCCTCACCGTGAGCTTCTCGGCCTTTACCGCGCTGTCGCTGGCCATGGACAAGCACCAGCTGGACCTGCACGGCAAGGCGCCGGCCAGCCCGGCACGCATGCGGCTGTGGCGTTGGCTGGGCTGGGCGCTGCTGACGCTGTCGTTCGCGCTGTGCGTATGGGACCACGGCTGGGCCGCCGGTCCGGTGCTGTGGCTGGGTGCGATGACGGTCAGCGGCATGCTGATCGCCTTCGGCCTGTACCCGTTCCGGCCACGCTGGATCGCCCCGTTGGCGTGGGTGTTGCCGCTGGTGGGACTGGTGGTGGCGGTGGTCGCGCGCTGAGGGAGCGCATATCGGCTGTGCTAGCATCAAAGGATGGAGATGGCAGGACACTTGCAAAGGATCGCGGATACGTCCTATTTCTCGCGCATGGGCCAGCCGATACCGTTAACAGAGGGTGTTTGCGTCGCATTGTCCTTGGCCGAGGCGATAGAAGTCATCGAGGACGGTGCCTTCGACTGGATGCCATCTTCGCTGGAAGACGTGGATCCATTTCATGGTCCGCAGGCGACGCCCGTCGAGCTGCTGCAACCACGCCGACAGCTCAATCGCGCCTTGATGCGCGCCCTGTCCGCCCATGCACACGACAGCCTGCGGGTAGCGCCACACGACTTCCATATCGTCGCACGCAATGCTGCGATGTACGGCTATCGCCACTGGATCCTCGAACGTCACCTCGGCCTGCCGCCCCACTGGCAGCGCGTGATTGACTGGTACGAGCGCGGACATTGGCCGGTGGGTCATGCACCAGGGCAATTGCTGGTGGTGTAACGCGGTGCTTGCGGGAGGTGAGAACGCATCGCTGGGACCCAGCCACGCATGGCGTGGCTCTACCTTCAGATCGATCCCTGCGGCGCACCCGCCGCACCCTCACGGGCGTCGCCGCATCGCGATCGCTTGTCAGGGAACGAGTGAAAACATGTGCGCGTCGGCGGGACGGCCGTCGATGACCAGTCGGTTGCGTGCCACGCCCTCGCGAGACGCGCCGGCCTTCTCCGCCACCCGTTCGCTGGCGAGATTGTCTACCGCAACGACGATCTCCACCCGATGCAGGCCCAGCGGCCCGAACGCCTGGGCCGCCAGCGCCTGCACGACGCGGGGCGCCACGCCCTGGCCACGGCACGACTGCCGCACCCAGTAGCCCAGGTTGCAGAAACGGGGATCGTGCTGGATCTTGTTCAATCCCGCGCCGCCGACGAAAGCGGCCGTGTCCTGGTCGAAGATTCCGTATTCGCAGGCCGTCCCTGCCGCCCAGCCGTCCCGGCAGGCCTGGAACCATTGCAGCGCCTGCTCGACGCGGTAGTCGACCGAGCTCCACGGCATCCAGCGCCGCATGCCCTCGGCCGACTCACGCACCGCCGCTGCGAACGCAGCGGCGTCGGCATCCTCGAACGGTCGCAGCAGCAGCCCGTCGGCGTGGAGCTGACTGTCGTCCATGTCGGCCCGTTCCCGTCAGGCGCCGTAGCGGCGCAGTTCCCACGCGCGGTGGATGCGCGGGTTGCGCTCGAAGTCCGCCCCGATGGTCTCGGGCGAAATCTCCTTGCACTCCGCGAATTCCTTGATCGCTTCATCGTCCAGCTTGAAGCGGCGGAAGTTGTTGGAGAAATACAGCACGCCTTCCGGGCTCAAGCGCGCCACGGCCGCGCGCAGCAGGCGCACGTGTTCGCGCTGGATATCAAAGTCATCGGCGCGGGCGGAGTTGGAGAACGTCGGCGGATCGCAGAAGATCACGTCGAAGCGGTGACGTTCGGCTTCCAGCCACGCCAGCGCATCGGCCTGGATCAGCTGGTGCTGGCTGCCGCCCTTGCCGTTCAACGCGAGATTGTCGGCGCACCACTGCAGGTACGTACCGGACAGATCCACGCTGGTGGTGGTCGCGGCACCGGCCACGGCGGCCTGCACCGAGGCGACACCGGTGTAGCAGAACAGGTTGAGGAAGCGCTTGCCCTGGGCTTCCTGCGCCATGTGCCAGCGCAGTGGACGGTGGTCCAGGAACAGGCCGGTGTCCAGATAATCGAACAGGTTCACGCGCAGCAGCGCATCGTTCTCGCGCACCAGCACGAACTCGCCGCGCTGCTCGAAACGACCGTACTTGCTGCCGCCCTTGCCACGCTCGCGTGACTTCAGCGCGACCTGCTCGGCCGGCACCTGGAAGACCTCGCGCGCGGCCGAGAGCAGCTCGTTGCGGCGGCGACGCACATCCACATCCGGAATGGTCGCCGGGGCCGCGTATTCCTGCACATGCAGGAAGGTCCGGCGGGCACCACCGTCTTCTTCATAGACATCGATGGCGGCCGCGTACTCGGGCAGATCGGCATCGTAAACGCGGTAGCAGGTGATGCTCTCGCGCGTCCGCCACGTCTTGAACTTCTTGATGTTCTTGCGCAGGCGGTTGGCCACCATCTGCGCGCCTTCGCTGAGCTCGCGCGGCTGGCCGGTGTTCTCGCGCTGCGGTACCGCGATCGGGTCGCAGACGATCAGCGCGCACTCGATGGCGCCGTTGAACAGCTGGTACTTCTTGTTGGCGCGCAGGCCGGTGGCGAAGGCCAGGTCGGCGCTGCCGCACAACAGGCTGGCGCGCCACTGCGGCACCGCGCGCTTGAGCGCGTCGCCGAGTTGGCGGTACAGCACCGCGTCGGCGGCCAGGCGCTCGTCATAGGGCGGGTTGCAGACCACGCAGCCGGTCTCCTGCGGCGGAACCTGCACATCGGTGATGTCGCGCACGCCGAACCAGATGGCATGGCCCACACCGGCCGTTTCGGCGTTCTGCTTGGCCGCATGGATGGCGTGCGGATCCACGTCGCTGCCGTGGATCACCTGCTTGAGTGCGCTGCGGCCGGCGGTTTCGCGGGCGCGCGCTTCTTCCATCAGGCTGTTCCAGGCGTCGCGGTCGAAGCCCAGCCAGCGGCTCGGCGGAATGCTGCCGTGGCGCTGCAGGCCCGGGGCCACGTCGGCGGCCATCAACGCGCCTTCGATCAGCAGCGTGCCGCTGCCGCACATCGGGTCGAGCAGGCCACCGCCTTCGCTGTGGATCTTCGGCCAGTTGGCGCGCAGCAGCACCGCGGCGGCCAGGTTTTCTTTCAGCGGCGCATCGTTCTGCGCCATGCGCCAGCCGCGGCGGTGCATCGGGCCACCGCCCAGGTCGATCGAGATCGTGGCCCGGCCCTTGCGCAGCGACAGGTTGATGCGCACGTCCGGGAAGTCGGTGTTGACCGACGGCCGCTCCAGGCCCTGCGACCGCAGGCTGTCGACCACACCGTCCTTGACCCGCTGCGCGGCGAAGCGCGCATGGGTGATCTCGGTGCCGGACACATGCGCGTCCACCGACAGGGTCAGCTCGGGGCTGATGTGCTGCTCCCACGCCATCGCCGACACGCCCTGGTAGAGCGAGCCTTCGTCGGGGCAGTCGAACTCGGTCAGCGGCCACAGCACCCGGCTGGCCAGGCGCGACCACAGCACCACGCGCTGCGCCTGCGCCAGCTCGCCCTCGGCGTTGACGCCGGAAATGGTGGCGGTGGCCTTGTCCAGGCCGAGCGCCAACAGTTCGTCGGCGAGCAGATACTCCAGGCCCTTGGCGCAGGAAACAAAGAATTTCACGGAATCGGTATCGCAGGTCAGCGGAGAGGGGGTGCCCACGGGCACGGCAAGCAGCCGGGCACGGGTGTCCGGGGGGCCATTGTACGTGAGGCGGGCTGGAACGCCCGGTTACAGCGTGGCCAGCAGTTCCTCGAAGGCCCGGCTCGAGGCCTCGACGTGATCGGTCAGGCGGTGGCCGTCGTCCACCATCAGCAGGCGGGCCGAGCGGGCCTGGGCCCAGGCGATCACCTCCGCCGGCGGGATCAGCTCGTCGTGCCAGGCGTGGACCACGCTGGTCGGCACGCGGGCGGCATCCAGCGCCGGCATCGGCCCCATCCGGGTGGGCGGCACCATCAGGAACAGGCCCTGGACCGGCACCTGCAGCGAGGCGATGGCCGAAATGTACGAACCCAGGCTGGAGCCGGCCAGCACCACCGGGCCCTGCACGACACGGGCGGTGGCCAGGGTGACCAGGCGCTGCAGGCGGGCGCGCACATCGCCCAGGCTGCTGACCTCGCGCTGGGCGTCCAGATCGGTGTAGTCCGGGCGCTCGTGGGTCCAGCCCAGGCGCTCGGCGACGTCGGCCAGGGCGGTCACCTTGATGGCGTCCGGGCCGCTTTCAAAGCCATGGGAGAGGATGCAGTGGCCGCGGCTCATGCGCACACCGCGCGGGAATCGATAGGAGCGTTCATGCCCGAATGCTAGCATCGCCGCATGCCCGACCGCGCCCCGCCCGCCATCGATGCACAGCCCCTACCCTACCAGGACAGGCTGCTGCCCCGCACGCACGATGAGATCGATCTGGTGGTCATCCACTGCACCGAACTGCCGGACCTGGCGATGGCACGCGAGTACGGCGAACGCGTGCTGTATGACAGCGGCACCGGCAACAGTGGCCACTATTACATCGACCGCGATGGGCGCATCGTCCAGTACGTGTCATTGGACCGCGTCGCGCATCAGGTCAGTGGCTATAACCCGCGCTCGATCGGGATCGAACTGGTCAACACCGGGCGCTACCCACATTGGTGGGATTCCCGCCACCAGGCGATGGACGAGCCCTACCCGGATGCGCAGATCGCGGCGCTGATCGACCTGCTGCAACACCTGTGCGGGACGCTGCCCGCGTTGGCCCATATCGCCGGGCATGAGTGGCTGGATACGCGCGAGGAAGTGGCCAGCGACGATCCGGAACGGCGGGTGCCGCGCAAGCGCGATCCGGGTCCGATGTTCCCGTGGCCACGCGTGCTGGCGGCGGTGCCGCTGCAGGAACTGCGTGGCTGAGAGGGTGTGCCGACCAACGGTCGGCACCTACCGCGCCATTGGCCGTGGCCGTCATCGTGGCCCGTGATCAGCCGGTGGCGACGGGACGCGACGGGTCGCTGACCCAGCCACTCCACGAATCCGCATAGATCCGCGCACCTTCCAGGCCCGCGGCGTCCATCGCCAGCAGCAGGTGGCAGGCGGTGACGCCGGAGCCGCACATCAGCACGACCTCGTCCGGTGCGTGCGTGCCGATCAGCGGCTGCAGCGCGGCGCGCAGATCCTCCGCAGGGCGCAGCCGTCCCTCATGCACGTTCAACGCGAACGGACGATTCACCGCGCCGGGCACGTGGCCGGCGACCGGATCCAAGGGCTCCACTTCGCCCCGGAAACGCTCGCCCGCCCGCGCATCGATCAGCCAGCCCGGCGCGTGCTTGAGACGCGCCTGCACCTCTTCCACCGAGGCGATCTGGCGGCGGTCGAACTGCCCCGGGTACGGCGGCAACGGCGTCACCTGCGGCAGCGCTGCGGTGACCGGCAGACCGGCGGCCTGCCATGCCGCAAATCCGCCATCGAGAACGCGTACCTGTGCATGCCCGATCAGCCGCAGCAGCCACCACAACCGCGCGGCCGCCATGCTGCCGTCGCCGGCGTCATAGACCACGACCTCGGTTTCCGGCCCGATGCCCCACGCGCCCAGGCGCGCGGCGAACGCATCGCTGTCCGGCAGCGGATGACGGCCATGGCCGGTGCGGCCAGGATCGGACAGGTCCCGGTTGAGATCGGCGTACAGCGCGCCGGGCAGATGGCCCTGTGCATACAACGCCGCACCGGACTGCGGATCGGCCAAGGAGAACCGCGCATCCACTACCCGAAGCGTGGGGGCGGCACTGGCCGTCGCACGTGCATCCATAAGGCGCGTGGCGCCGTCGTCCAACGCCTGTGCGAGGGCGGTGACATCGATCAATGGCGTGGTCATGCGGTCTGCTCCAGGCGGCGACGCAGGTTGTAGAGAATGGCGGCGGTCGCACCCCAGATCCGCTGCCCGGGCCAGCCGTATTCGAGCACGTGGCGGATGCGACCGCGGTGGTCGATCTCCACGTGGTGCAGGTTGGCCGGATCCATCAGGTAGGACAGCGGCACTTCGAACACTTCCGCGACCTCGCCCGGTTCGGGCACGGCCACGAAGGCAGGATCGATCACGGCCACCACCGGCATGACCCGGTAGCCGGTAATCGTCACGAACGGATCCAGATACCCAAGCACCTGCACCTGATCGTGCTTGAGTGCGATTTCCTCGTCACTCTCGCGGATCGCGGCGGCGACGGCATCGCGGTCCTCCGGCTCCATGCGGCCACCGGGAAAACCGACCTGGCCCCCGTGATGGCGCAGCGTGTCGGTGCGCCGGGTCAGCAGCACCTGCGCGCCGCCCTCGCGCGGAATGATGCCGGCCAGCACGGCCGCTTCAACGGGCGGGCCGGGCGGTAACAGATCGATCAGTTCGCTGCGGTTCCAGCCGTCGCCGGACGGCGGCCGGTCCAGCGGATGCAGCGCGCGCAGCAGGCGCTCGTGTTCGGCCAGCGAACCGCGCAGCGATTGCCGCAGTTGTTCGCGCAGGGGCAGCGTGTGCTGCATGACGTGATGCTGTTCGGGTCGGCTCATGGTTCGCCAGCGGGTGATTTCATCCACGGTGCGCAGGCAGCCCGTGCAGACACCGGCGCGATCCAGCGCGCAGATTCCGATGCAGGGAGTGGGCACGGCATGCGGGGATTCTTCCATCGATTGCACCGGTCAACAGTACCGCGATTGCACGGAAACAAAAAACGCGCCGGTGTTTCCACCGGCGCGTTCTTGATGTTGCGAAAATTACTTGACGCTGACGAGCTTGATTTCGAACTGCACCGCGACGTTCGGCGGGAACGGCGTGCGCGGATCGGCACCATAGGCCTGATCCGGCGGCAGCGTCACTTCCCACTTGGAGCCAGCCGGCATCTGCAGCAGGGCTTCACGCATGGCCTTCATTTCAACTTCGCTGACCTTGATGCCCGGGATCTGCTGGGCCGGACGCGCTTCGGCCGGACGGGTGCCGAACGGATACGGACCGGCCACTTCCAGCTGCACGGTGCTGGCCTGGGTCGGCTTGGCACCCTTGCCGGCTTCGATCACGCGGTACTGCACGCCGCTCGGAAGCGACTGCACGCCGGCCTTGGCCTTGTTGGCGGCCAGGAACTGGGTGCTCTTGGTCTTGTTCTCGGCGGCAGCCTTGTCGTACTCGGCCTTGGCGGCCTGCGCACGACCCTGCTCACGCTTCTGGAAGGCTTCGACGGCGGGCTTCAACTGCTCGGCCGTGATCGACGGCTGCTTCTTGGCGTAGGCATCCTGCAGGCCCTTCACCACCGAGTTGATGTCCAGCTGCTCGCCGCGTGCGGTGAGCTCAGCCAGGTTGTTGCCGTAGTCGTAACCGAAGTAATAGCTCAGCTTGCCCTTTTCGGACGAGGTGTCCTGGGCGAAGGCATTGCCCGTCAGGGCCAGGGCCGCGACGGCGACCGCGATAGAACGCAACTTCATCAAACTTTTCTCCAGGGGTGGTAACTCAGGACGCGTTGGGCCGCCCTGAGGCGACGGGTTAGGATAGCCGCCGCAACGTTGAACCGCCACTAACGACGCAGGCTCTGACCTGACTTCGTTTCAAGAGTTCAACATCACTTTTTTTTAACGTTTTCAGGAGTCCTGCCGTGGCCGACGCCCTTATCGCGATTATGGACGATGGTGCCGTACGCACTGTGACGGTCAACCGCCCGGACAAACTCAACGCCCTCAACCGGGCGACGCTGGAAGCCCTGGATACGGCCTTCGCCGAGGCCGCTGCCGACCCTGCGGTGCGGGTGGTGGTGCTGACCGGCGCCGGTCCCAAGGCGTTCGTCGCCGGTGCCGACATCGCCGAAATGAACGGCCTGAGCGCGGTTCAGGGTCGTGATTTCTCCCTGCTCGGCCAAGGGCTGATGCGCCGCATCGAGCGCATGCCCAAGCCGGTGATCGGCAAGATCAACGGATTTGCGCTGGGCGGCGGCCTGGAACTGGCCATGGCCTGCCACCTGCGGGTGGCGGCGGAGACCGCCAAGGTCGGCCAGCCGGAGGTCAACCTGGGCCTGATTCCCGGTTTCGGCGGCAGCCAGCGGCTGCTGCGCCTGTGCGGCCGCGCTGCCGCGCTGGAGCTGTGCCTGCTGGGCACCCCGATCACTGCGGCCCGTGCCGCGCAACTGGGCATCGTCAACGAGGTCGTCCCCGCCGCGGAGCTCGATGCGCGGGTCCAGACCATCGCGTCGCAGTTGGCCTCGGCCGCGCCGCTGGCACTGCGCGGCATCCTGGATGCGATCCACATCGGCGGTGAGTGCCCGCTGGGCGAGGGCCTGGAGTACGAGAGCGCGCAATTCGGCCTGATGTTCGCCACCGAGGACATGCGCGAAGGGACCAACGCATTCCTGGCGCGCCGCCCACCGGTATTCCAGAACCGCTGAGCCATGTCGCCTCCCCCTACCGTTTCGCCGGCGCAGTTGCTGGCGCTCGTGCTCGATGATCACTGGGACGCCGCGCTGGACGCCGGGCTGATGGACTACGTTCCACACCCGGGCGACGCACAGCTGCTGCCCGGTCATCCCGACCTGCCGCAGCGCCTGCAGCAGGCGCAGCAGCAGCTGCAACGGGCCTGGGCCGCACGCGAACGCTACCGTCAGCGCCAGCAGCGGCTCGCGCGCCGTGCCGCCGAACGCGATGCGCGCCGTGCACCGCCCCCCACTCCCGAGATCCAGAAGCCCGCCCTGCCCTCTGCCGCCGCCGCGATCCTCGCGCGCGCCAAGGCCAAGGCCGCTGGCCGCACGTCCTGATGGCAACGATGAAGAAAACCGCCGCACGCACCGCACGCATGCCCAGGGCCGACGTGATCGAAATGTTCACGCGCCTGCGCGAACTCAACCCGCACCCAAAGACCGAACTGGAGTACAGCACCCCGTTCGAACTGCTGGTGGCGGTGACGCTGTCCGCGCAGGCCACCGACGTGGGCGTCAACAAAGCCACGCGCAAGCTGTTTCCGGTCGCCAGCACGCCGCAGGCGATCCTGGCGCTCGGTGAGGACGGCCTGAAGAAGTACATCGCCACGATCGGCCTGTACAACGCGAAAGCCAAGAACGTGATCGCCGCCTGCGCGATGCTGGTCAGCCAGCACGGCGGCGAGGTGCCGCGTGATCGCGCCGCACTCGAAGCGCTGCCCGGTGTCGGTCGCAAGACCGCCAACGTGGTGCTCAACACCGCCTTCGGCGAGCCGGTGATGGCGGTGGACACCCACATCTTCCGCGTGTCCAACCGCACCGGCCTGGCACCGGGCAAGGATGTGCGCGCGGTGGAGGATCTGCTGGTCAAGGTGATCCCCGCCGAGTTCCTGCTCGATGCGCACCACTGGCTGATCCTGCACGGCCGCTATGTGTGCAAGGCACGCAAGCCGGACTGCCCGCAATGCGTGATCCGCGACCTGTGCCGATTCAAGGAAAAAACCGCCGCCTGAACGGGGCACGCGACTGCCATATGGGCGCAACCCGGCGGTCATCTGCGCCGGGCATCAATAGCAGCCCCTGACACCGCTTGGGATGCGGGTGATGACGGTTTGTCTGAAACTGTCACATTTACGCAATCTTCACTAATTAGCCTGCGCAGCATCTTCCCACCTGCCTGCAAGGCTCCTTCCATGAAACTGCATCGCCAACTTCTTACTGCGGCCGTGGCGGCTGCGCTGTTCGTTCCGGCCGCTCACGCTGAAGTGGCCATCGATGTGATCGGCGGTTCGGAAATCACGTTCGAGGGCCTGGTCCAGGCCGACGGCAACTGGTTCGACAACGATGTGACCGACCTCAACGGCGGTGATGCCGGCAACGGCAAGAACAGCGAATTCGAGCTGCGCCGCGCCGAGCTGGTGCTCAAGGGCAAGGGCCCGGGCAACGTGGAATGGGTGGTGGGCTACGACGCCAAGGCCGACAAGTTCCTGGACACCAACCTGAAGTACAAGCTGGCCGGCAACGCCAACCACTTCGTGCAGTTCGGCCAGTTCAAGCAGCCCAACAGCCTGGAAGAACTCTCCAGCACCAAGAACAACGACTTCATCTCCAAGGCCGCGGTCACCAACACCTACGCCGTGGCCCGCCGCCTCGGTGGCGCCTACAGCATCGGTGACAACAACTGGTCCGTCACCGCCAGCGCCTTCGGCCGCGAGCTGACCCGCAACCTGGCCCACGGCAGCGGCTACGGCGCGCGTGGTACCTGGGCCCCGATCAACGAGAAGGGCCAGGTCCTGCACTTCGGCCTGAGCTATGTGGACTACGACACCGACGCCGACACCCTGCGCGTGCGCGCCCGTCCGAACGCCGACCTGGCCACCGCGCGCCTGGTCGACAGCGGCAACCTGGTCGATACCGACCGCGTCAGCACGATCGGTGCCGAAGCGATGTACATCGGTGGCCCGTTCAAGGCCCAGGCCGAGTACTACACCAGCAAGGCCAAGCGTTACTCGCACGACAACTACAGCAGCGACGGCTACTACGTCAGCGGCCTGTGGAACATCAGCGGCGAGACCTGGGGCTACAAGGGCGGCACCCCGACCACCGGCCTGCCGGACGAACCGGGCCGCGGCATGTGGCAGCTGGGTGCGCGTTACGACCACATGGATCTGAACGACGGCAACCTGAACGCGAATCCGGTGGCCGGCCGCCCGCCGATCGTCGATGGCGTGCTCGGCGGCAAGATGGACATCTGGACCGTGGGCGTGAACTACTACTGGCGCTCCAACACCAAGTTCGCGCTGAACTACGTGATGGTGGACAGCAAGAAGTACAGCTCCACCGCCCGTACGTTCGTCAACGACGATCCGAACATCCTCGAAGCGCGCCTGCAGTTCTTCTGGTGAGCCCTGCGGTACGCGTGTGACACAAAGGCGCAGCTTCGGCTGCGCCTTTTTTTGTGCCCGGCCCCAGCGCCCGACCCGCAAGGGTTGTTGGGAAGCCGCCGACGGCGCTTACGGCGTCGTTGCGGCCTGTCGGCGTGATACACCACGCTGGATCAGCATGCTGAGGCTGATCAGGCCAATGCCAAGCAGCTCACGCCCGCCCAAGCGCTCGGAAAAGAACGCAGCAGCGAAAGCTGCGCCCAGAACTGGTACGAACAAGGTAAACCAGGAGGCACGCAACGCCCCGAGCCCGCGGATAGCGTAGTACCACAGCCAGAACACCAGCGCTCCATTAAGCAGCCCCGCATACAGGATACCCACCACGTCGAACTGCGACGGCATCCGCAAGGGTTGATCGAACGCAACGACCGCGACCAGTACCATTGGCAGGCTGGTCATGAAGGCAATCAGCATCTGCACGGTGACCGCCGTAAAAGGCTGCAGGGCCGTGCCAACCCTGCCCGACAACGTCGTGCCCACCGCCCACAGCACCGCATTGCACAGCACCAGCACGGCCCCTGCGCCCAAACTGGCATCTCCGCTGTAGACCCCTACACCGGCAAGGGCAGCGGCGGGCGCCGCCAGTGTCAGCCAGGACCACGACCGGCGGGTGCCGGCTTGGATCAGGCTGGCAAACGCAGGCATCGTATACATCATCGCCAACACGCTGGAGGCGGGAAAGTATGCCAGCGCGAGCATGTTGAGCGACGCTACCACGCTGCCGGTCAACGTTACCGCCCACAACAGGTACCGACGCTCCCGCGGTGGCAGGATCCACAGATCGACCAGGCTGCGGCGCACGAATGGCAGCAGCGGCAACACCGCGATCGCCATGCTGTAGCACCGGAACAACCAAGGACCAAGGTGATGGATGGCTTCCTTGGCGAACGAGAAGCTGGTGCTCCAGATGACGATGACGATCAGGGCAGCGCCCAGGCTACGGCGGTCGATTGGTGCGCCTTTCATTCAACAGTGGCGTCGTAGCGGGCAATCGCTGCCATGCGGGCGCATGGTGGGGTCGCTGACACCATTGAGACAAAGTGCGGCGTAGAGCGCTCACTGGTATCAAACACCAGCGTCTGGAACGCAACCGGCACCAGGCACGCTCTTACCGCGCTCCCACCTTCGTCCAGGATGACAGTGAGCCCACCGTGATTGGGGTCCCAGCGACGTGTCAAATTCACTGCGACGCCAAAGCTCTGCCCCGGGTCGCGGTGGGTGTAGATAAAGTGCCCTTTCCTGAATCGACTGACATAGCACTGCACGATCCTGCTCGGCTTACGGGCAGTGACATGCAGGAGCAGCTCCGACATCGCCGGCGAATTCAACAAGCCTTTCATACATTGAAGTTCGAGAATTGTGGCATTAGCAGGCGTATCGTTCAGCCTCTCGAAGGAGAATGAAAACCTGCCTGCCCTCAAATCATCCGTTTGGATTGTGCCGCGCCAAACTATCGGCGGCCGCAGCCACCTTCTTTCGACCAACGTGGGAAGACTCGTACAGAACCTGCCGGTTCAGATTCGACACCTCCACGTCGTCGCCATCGACGATGCGTAGCGAGCCAACTCCCAACCTTGCGAGATTCAGACAACACCACGTGCCCCACCCGCCCATCCCCAGCACAAGGACGCGCGCGCTCTTCAAGCGCTCTTGATAAATGGATCCGTGCGCAACCCGTTCCTCGTCAATGAGGGAAAACTGAAGGATTTGCCGGTCGTATCGCTCCATCTCCTCCACGCTGAGCGAACTGGAGACTCTTCCTCCCTCCTCCAGCAGACCAAATCCAGCCAGTGCCTCAATGAAGTTTTCTATCCCGGTACCGTCTACCTTCAGACCCTGCGCTGAAGCAGTCTTGATGATTCGTGGCAACGTGTGCTGCCCGTCCAGCAACGAGAGCACGCCGCTTGCCCATTCCGGCGGCTGGCGAAGAATCTTTGCTCTCCGCGGGATTTCTCCGATGCATATATCTCCGTCATCCGAGACGATTACATGATGAGATCGCTTCAACAGCGACTTGTGGTGTAACGCATCGCATACCTCACTTAGCTTTGAAGGAGGTGGGCTTACGCCCGCCTCCCTTTGGCCCTCACGCAAGATCAATACGCTCGCCATCACGGTACATCGCGCCTTCTTCACTGATCGCTGAGATGCGTTCTTCCAGATCCACAAATACAAGATTGGAGATGTTCAACCCCTCTGCTTCGTCATGCGCCACCATTGGCGCCATATGAAACTACGCCTCCTTGCCACAACTTTTAGCGCTGTCGGTCAAGGATCTGAACGCTCGCCAGGGGTATACGGGAAGCGTCCGCGGCCCGGCGGGAGCGCCCCGTGACACATGTCACAATCCAGTCATATGACAGACGCTGCGCTGTCATCGAACCGTTATGGAATGAGCACCGGGCGGGACACCCCGCACCTTCATCCATCCCAGGAGCCACCCCGTGATCCACGCCTTCAAATCGCGCGCCGCTGTTGCCGTCCTCGCCGCGTCGTCCGTGTTCGCCGCCAACGCCGCCGATGTGACCGGCGCGGGCGCCTCGTTCATCTACCCGGTCATGTCCAAGTGGTCGGCCGACTACAGCACCGCGACCGGCAAGAAGGTCAACTACCAGTCCATCGGTTCCGGTGGTGGTATCGCCCAGATCAAGGCCGCGACCGTTGATTTCGGCTCCTCCGATGCCCCGCTGAAGCCGGAAGAACTGGCGGCGGCCGGCCTGGCCCAGTTCCCGTCGGTGATCGGCGGCGTGGTCCCGGTGATCAACGTGGCCGGCATCGCCCCGGGCGCGCTGAAGCTCGACGGCCCGACCCTGGGCAACATCTTCCTGGGCAAGATCAAGACCTGGAACGACCCGGCGATCGCCGCGCTGAACCCGGGCGTCAAGCTGCCGGACGGCAAGATCACCGTCGTGCACCGCTCGGACGGTTCGGGCACCACCTTCAACTTCGTCAACTACCTCTCCAAGGTCAACCCGGAGTGGAAGACCAAGGTCGGTGAAGGCACCTCGGTCCAGTGGCCGGTCGGCATCGGTGGCAAGGGCAACGAAGGTGTTGCCGCCTATGTGAAGCAGATCAAGGGCGGCATCGGCTACGTCGAACTGTCCTACGCGCTGCAGAACAAGATGTCCTATGCCGCGATGAAGAACGCCTCGGGCAAGATCGTGCTGCCGAGCGACACCTCCTTCGCCGCCGCTGCCGCCAGCGCCGACTGGGCCAGTTCGAAGGATTTCTACCTGGTCATGACCAACGCCCCGGGCGCCGATGCGTGGCCGATCACCGCCACCAACTTCATCCTGGTCCGCAAGCAGCCCAAGAACGTTGCCAACGCCAAGGCCACCCAGGAGTTCTTCCGCTGGATCTACAAGAGCGGGGATGCGCAGGCCAAGCAGCTCGACTACGTTCCGCTGCCGGACACCCTGGTCAAGCAGATCGAGACCTACTGGTCGCAGAACCTGAAGTATTGAGCAAGCCACCACCAACGGTGGTGACCTACCGGTAGGCGCCGACCGTTGGTCGGTACGCGTCGCCCCCGACGCAACTACTGGACAGTGCAATGGCGCCGGAGGGACCTCTCTCCCCCTTCCGGCGCCATCGGGCGCGGGCCGCAAGGTTCCGCGCCTTTTTGTTGCCTGCCCCCGACAGGGCGGCCCTTGTGGGACAAGGCTTTGCGTGCGCCAGGTCACGGCGTCATCAAGCTGTAACAAAAACATCATTTCATAGTCGCGTCGCCGGAAAGACCGGCCCTTATCCCGCTATGGAGTGACGCATGAAACTGCACACGGCCAGCATTGCCGCCCTTTCCCTGGCCATCGCGCTGGGTCTTTCCGCCTGCAAGCCGGGCGCTGAAGGCCAGGCCGCCGCGCCGGCCACCAATGCGCCCGCTGCCGCTCCGGCCGCCGGCGACCGCCTGACCGCCGAGATCTCCGGCGCCGGTGCCTCCTTCATTTTCCCGCTGGTGTCCAAGTGGTCGGCCGACTACAACGCCGCCACCGGCGCCAAGATCAACTATCAGTCGATCGGTTCGGGTGGCGGCATCGCCCAGATCAAGGCCGGCACCGTTGATTTCGGTTCTTCCGACAAGCCGCTGAGCAGCGAAGAGCTGGCCCAGGCAGGCCTCGGCCAGTTCCCGTCGGCCATCGGTGGCGTGGTCCCGGTGGTGAACATCGACGGCCTGGAAGCCGGCAAGCTGCGCCTGAGCGGCGCCCTGCTGGCCGATATCTTCCTGGGCAAGGTCAAGACCTGGAACGACCCGGCCATTGTCGCCGCCAACCCGGGCGTCAAGCTGCCCGACGGCAAGATCACCCTGGTCCACCGTTCGGATGGCTCGGGCACCACCTTCAACTTCTCCAACTACCTCTCCAAGGTCAGCCCGGACTGGAAGAGCAAGGTCGGCGAAGGCACCTCGGTGCAGTGGCCGGACGGCGTGGGTGGCAAGGGCAATGAAGGCGTGGCCTCGTACGTGAAGCAGATCAAGGGCTCGATCGGCTACGTCGAACTGGCCTACGCGCTGCAGAACGGCATGCCGTACGCGTCGATGCAGAACGCCGCCGGCAACTGGGTGCAGCCGAGCGCGGAAACCTTCGCCGCGGCCGCCGCCAGCGCCGACTGGGCCAGCGCCAAGGACTTCAACCTGGTCATCACCAATGCCCCGGGCGACCAGGCATGGCCGATCACCGCCACCAACTTCATGCTGATGCACAAGCAGCCCAAGGATGCCCAGCGCAGCAAGGACACCCTGGCGTTCTTCAAGTGGGCCTTCGAGAAGGGCCAGGCCCAGGCCAACGAACTGCACTACGTGCCGCTGCCGGCCGAGCTGGTCACCCAGATCGAGGCGTACTGGACCAGCGAGTTCAAGTAAGCCAGACAGCGGGCCTGTGCACAGCGCAGGCCCGCTTTCCTCGCCGCACCACCCTGCCGAACCACCACTCGGGCCCCCGCCTCAGCCATGAATGCCATCGCCCAGCCTGTTCCCGCACCGTCCCTCCGCGACCTGCGTGATGCCCGCAACGACACACTGTTCCGCTGGGTACTGATCGCCACCGTCATCCTGGTGCTGGTCGCCCTGGCCTGCGCCGCGCTCTCCATGCTGTGGGGCGGCCGCCATGCCCTGCAGGAGCAGGGCCTGAGCTTCTTCTACTCGTCCGAATGGAATCCGGTCGAGAACAAATTCGGTGCGCTCGCACCGATCTACGGCACCCTCGTCACTGCCCTGATCGCGATGGTCATCGCCGTCCCGGTGAGCTTTGGTATCGCCTTCTTCCTGACCGAGGTCGCCCCGCGCTGGCTGCGTGGCCCGGTCGGTACCGCCATCGAACTGCTGGCCGGTATCCCCTCGATCATCTACGGCATGTGGGGCCTGTTCGTGCTGGTGCCGGTGATGACCGAATACGTCACCCCGTTCCTCAACGACCACCTGGGCACGATGCCGATCATCGGCCCGCTGTTCCAAGGCCCGCCGCTGGGCATCGGCGTGCTCACCGCCGGCTTCGTGCTGGCGATCATGGTGATCCCCTTCATCTCCTCGGTGATGCGCGAAGTGTTCCTCACCGTGCCGACCCGCCTGAAGGAATCGGCCTACGCGCTGGGCTCCACCAAGTGGGAAGTGAGCTGGGACATCGTGCTGCCCTACACCCGCTCGGCGGTGATCGGCGGCATCTTCCTGGGCCTGGGCCGCGCGCTCGGTGAAACCATGGCGGTGGCCTTCGTGATCGGCAACAGCGTGCGCCTATCGCCGTCGCTGCTGGAACCGGGCACCACGATTGCCGCGCTGATCGCCAACGATTTCGGCGAAGCCACTGAAACCTACCGCTCGGCGCTGCTGCTGCTCGGCTTCGTGCTGTTCATCGTGACCTTCGTGGTGCTGGCGATCGCCCGCCTGATGCTGATGCGCCTGGCCCGCAAGGAGGGCAACTGATGTCCACCGCCAACGCCCAACCGCTTTACCTGCGCCGCCGCATCGTCAACGTGGTCGCGCTGCTGATGTCCTGCCTGACCGCGCTGTTCGGCCTGTTCTTCCTCGGCTGGATCCTGTGGACGCTGGCCTCCAAGGGCCTGGCCGGGATCAACCTGGACCTGTTCACCAAGATGACACCGCCGCCGATGCAGGAAGGCGGCCTGGCCAATGCGTTCTTCGGCAGTGCCGTGATGTGCGGCCTGGCGATCGCGATAGGCACCCCGCTGGGCGTGCTCGCGGGCACCTGGCTGGCCGAGTACGGTAACTTCCGCAAGGCCGGCACGGTGGTCCGTTTCGTCAACGACATCCTGCTCTCGGCGCCGTCGATCGTGCTGGGCCTGTTCGTCTATACCCTGTATGTGATGCAGACCGGTGGCCAGTTCTCGGCCTTCGCCGGCGCGCTCTCGCTGGCCTTCATCGTGCTGCCGGTGGTGGTGCGTACCACCGATGAAATGCTGCGCCTGGTGCCGTCGCAGATGCGCGAAGCAGCGCTGTCGCTGGGCATCCCGCAGTGGAAGGTGACCGTGCAGGTGCTGTACCGCAGCGCCGCCGCCGGCATCGTGACCGGCATCCTGCTGGCGCTGGCCCGCATCTCCGGTGAAACCGCGCCGCTGCTGTTCACCGCCTTCGGCAACCAGTACTGGAACAGCAACGTGTTCCAGCCGATGGCCTCGGTGCCGGTGGTGATGAACCAGTTCGCCGGCAGCCCGTATGAATCCTGGCAGGTGCTGGCCTGGGCCGGCGCGCTGGTGCTGACCGTGTTCGTGCTGCTGGTCAGCCTTTCCGCGCGCGGCATCCTGCTGCGCAACCGTATCTCCCATGACTGACCTTTCCACGGACATCGCCATGAACGATCTCTCCAACGCCGTGCCGATGCAGCGCATCGTGGTCCCGGCCTCGCATGAAAACCTGCAGACCCCGGCGCCGATCAAGCTGGCCGCGCGCGGTCTGGATTTCTACTACGACAAGTTCCATGCGCTGAAGGGCATCGACCTGGAGATTCCGGAGAAGCGCGTCACCGCGCTGATCGGTCCCTCCGGTTGCGGCAAGTCCACCCTGCTGCGCATCTTCAACCGCATCTACGCGCTGTACCCCAAGCTGGAAGCGCGTGGTGAAGTGCTGCTGGATGGCGAGAACATCCTCTCGCCGAAGTACCCGATGAACCGCCTGCGCAGCAAGGTCGGCATGGTGTTCCAGAAGCCGGTGCCGTTCCCGATGACCATCTTCGAGAACGTGGCCTACGGCATCCGCCACCACGAGAAGCTCTCCAAATCCGAGATGACCGACCGCGTCGAGCAGGCCCTGCGCCAGGGCGCGCTGTGGGACGAGGTGAAGGACAAGCTCAACCAGAGCGCGCTGGGCCTGTCCGGTGGACAGCAGCAGCGCCTGTGCATCGCCCGCGCCGTGGCCCTGCGCCCGGACGTGCTGCTGCTCGACGAGCCGACCTCGGCGCTGGACCCGATTTCCACCAGCCGCATCGAGCAGCTGGTGGAAGAGCTCAAGCACGACTACACGATCGTCATCGTGACCCACAACATGCAGCAGGCCGCGCGCGTATCCGACTACACCGCCTTCATGTACCTGGGCGACCTGATCGAACACGACCGCACCGAAGTGATCTTCTCGCAGCCCAACAAGCAGCAGACCGAGGATTACATCACCGGTCGTTTCGGTTGATCGGTGCTGTTCCCTCACCAACTGTCCCAGCCAGGCATGGCCTGGCGCTACCCGGATTGCAGACCATGAATCTTCCCAACGACCACATCGTCAAGAGCTACGACGAAGAACAGCAGCGCCTGGTGGCCGAGATCGTGCGCATGGGCGAGATGGCCGTCGCCCAGCTGGAGGCGTCCATGGACGTCATCGAGAAGCGCGATGAGAACGCGGCCCAGCGCATCATCGCCAACGATGAAGCGATCGACGCGCTCGAGCAGCACATCAGCCACGACGTCATGCGCCTGGCGCTGCGCGGGCCGATGGCGCGCGACCTGCGCGAGATCCTGGCCGGCCTGCGCATTCCGGCCGACATCGAACGCATCGGCGATTACGCCGCCAACGTGGCCAAGCGCTCGATCGCCCTGAGCAAGGTGCCGCCGCTGCCGCAGATCCAGGGCCTGCGGGCGCTGGGCCGGCTGGCCGCCCAGCAGGTGCGCCGCGCGATCGAAGCCTACCGTGACAACGACGCCGCCGCGGCGCTGGAACTGCGCGACGACGATGCCCGCCTGGACGCGCAGTACACCGCGCTGTTCCGCGAGCTGCTGACGTACATGATGGAGGACCCGCGCAACATCACACCCTGCACCCACCTGCTGTTCATGGCCAAGAACCTGGAGCGCGTGGGCGACCATGCCACCAACATCGCCGAGAACGTGTGGTTCCTGGTGCATGGCGAGCAGGCCCTGCCACCGCGCGAGAAGCGCGACGAGACCAGCAGTACCGATCACGTCTGAGCGAGCGCTTCAAAAAAGCAAAGCAAAAAGCCGCTGCCTTCGGGTGGCGGTTTTTTTGTGGCCAGAGCGTCCGGGCGCTCCGGGAATGAGGCGCTGCACTTCACGAAACGTTGAATCCTGTGTGAGGATTCGATGAGCCGGGCTGGTCGAGCATGGCCGCACCTGCTGCCCCCACGCCGCCATCCCGGGCCCCGGCCCCTTGCAAGGAGATCCACCCGATGAGCACACCCACCCGCTCGCAGTCCCTGTTGGCAGCGGCTGCGCTGGCCGCCGGCCTGGGCGTGGCCGCCTCGGCGTCCGCGTTGAGCATGACCGACCTGGCCCAGGGCTACCTGGTGGCCGGCCAAGCGGCGACCAAGGCGGCCGAAGGCAAGTGTGGCGAAGGAAAATGTGGTGCGCACGGCGACAAGGCCGGCAGCACGGCGGGCGACAAGCCCGCGACCGCCGGTGCCAAGACCGCCGAAGGCAAGTGCGGGGAAGGCAAGTGCGGTGCCAACAAGGGCAAGGCCGCTGGCGGCAAGGCAACGACCGCCGGCGACGGCAAGGCGGCGGAAGGCAAGTGCGGCGAAGGCAAGTGCGGTGCCAGGCACTGACGCTCCCGCCACTGGGCTGGACTGGTTGCCGCTGCCTGCGGCGGCGACCGGACTTGGCCTGCGCCGCGCCCTGCTGCAGGATCTGCGCGATGCGCCCGCGGGAGATCTCGACTTCCTCGAATGCGCGCCGGAAAACTGGATCGGCGTCGGTGGGCCGGCCGGAGATGCACTGGCCGAACTGGCAACGCGTTACCCGCTCACCTGCCATGGGCTGTCGCTTTCGCTGGGCAGCACCGCGCCACTGGATACCTCCCTGCTCGACCAGGTGGGACGCTTCCTGGAGCGGCACAAGGTGCCGCTGTACAGCGAACACCTGAGCTACTGCAGCGATGACGGCCACCTCTACGACCTGCTGCCGATTCCCTTCACCGAGGAAGCAGTGCGTCACACCGCAGCGCGTATCGCCCGGGTGCAGGACCTGCTGGGCCGGCGCATCGCGGTGGAGAACGTGTCCTATTACCTCGCCCCGGAGCCGGCCATGGACGAACTGGCCTTCACCACGGCGGTGCTCGCCGAGGCCGATTGCGACCTGCTGCTGGACGTCAACAACGTCTACGTCAACGCCTGCAACCACGGCTACGACGCTGATGCCTTCATCGCCGGGCTGCCGGCTGCGCGCATCGTCTGCCTGCATGTGGCCGGTCACCTCGATGAGGCTCCTGACCTGAAGATCGATACCCACGGCAGCGCGGTGATCGATCCGGTCTGGGCGCTGCTCGGCCGCACCTACGCGCGCATCGGGCCCCGCCCGACCCTGCTGGAACGCGACTTCAACTTCCCCCCGTATGCCGAGCTGCGTGGCGAGCTGCAGACCATCCGCCAGCGGATGGCCGCTCATGCCGGAGGCCGGCATGACTGACGCCCCGGCGCGCCTGCACGCACAGCAGCGAGCCCTCACCGCGCACCTGCGCGACCCGGCCCAGGTCCCTGCCCCGCCGGGTCTGGACGCGCGCCGGCTGGGCATCCATGAGCGGCTGGTGTTCAACAACGTGCTCGGGCTGCTGGGCAACGGTTTCCCGGTCTGCGTGCGCCTGCTCGGCGAGGCAGCGTGGGCCGCCCTGGTCCGGCGGTATCTCGCAGTACACCGTGCGCAGACCCCGTTGTTCACCGAACTGGCCGCCGAGTTCGTGCAGTGGTTGCAGGGCCAGGCCACGCTGCCGCATCCGGCGCTGGCCGAACTGGCGCACTACGAGTGGGTGGAAACGGCTCTCTACCAGTTGGACGCGTCCCCGCTGCCGCCCGCGCCCGGCCTGGACCCGATGCGCGCGGCGCTGCAGCGCTCACCGCTGGCCTGGCCGCTGCGCTATCGCTGGCCCGTGCACCGGCTCGGCACCGATGACGCGCCGACGCGGCCCGACCCCGAGCCGACCGCGTTGCTGGTCCGCCGCGACCCGGATGGGCAGGTCCGCTTCGCCGCGGTCAGCCCGATGGCCGCGCAGCTGCTGGAGCTGATCGGTCAGCATCCCGGCAGCACCGGCACCACGTATCTGCAGCAGCTTGCGCAGGCACACGGCATGGCTGCCGATGCCCTGCTGCTGCCAGGCGCCGCCCTGCTGCGGCAATGTCACGACAGCGGGGTGATCGGACCGGCCCCCGACGCTGGCCGCCGCAGCGCCTGAGCGCGGGGGGGCATACAGGTCGCTCTGCTAAACTGGGGCGATGACTGACGACCTCCCCCGCTCCGACGCGCCGGCTGCTGCCGACGCACTGCCCGCTGCCGCCCAGCGCTTGATGGCGACCCGCTTCCGCGGCTTCCTGCCGGTGGCGGTGGACGTGGAAACCGGTGGATTCGACTCGGGTCGCCACGCCCTGCTGGAGATCGCCGCGGTGCCGATCGAGATGGACGAGACCGGCCTGCTCTATCCCGGCCAGACCGCCAGCGCCCATGTGGTGCCCGCCGAAGGCCTGGAGATCGATCCCAAGTCGCTGGAGATCACCGGCATCATCCTGGACCACCCCTTCCGGCTGGCCAAGGTCGAGCGCGACGCGCTGGACCACATCTTCGCCCCGATCCGGGTGGCGATGAAGAAGTACGGCTGCCAGCGCGCGATCCTGGTCGGGCACAACGCCCACTTCGACCTGGGCTTCGTCAATGCGGCGGTCAACCGGACCGGCCACAAGCGCAACCCGTTCCACCCCTTCAGCGTGTTCGACACCGTCACCCTCGGCGGCATCGCCTATGGCCAGACCGTGCTGGCTCGCGCGGCCACCGCAGCCGGGCTGGGCTGGGATGCCGATGAGGCGCACAGCGCGGTGTATGACACCGAGCAGACCGCCAAGCTGTTCTGCAAGGTCGCCAACAGCTGGCCGCGCCCCTGAGCGGCATCAACCGATAGCGGTTCTGTCGCGCCCTTCGCTCTTGGCCCGGTACAGCGCGCGGTCGGCGCGCTGGTAGAGCAGCATCGGCGTGCGGTCGGCGGCATCCAGTTCGACCAGGCCGGCGCTGAAGGTCACCGTCAGCCCCGGGATGCCTGCCCAGTCGGGGTGGTCATGGAACAACCCGCGCAGGCGCGCGCAGACCTGGGCGGCTTCGTCCAGGCGGGTGTCATTGAGCAGCAGCGCGAATTCTTCGCCGCCGGTACGCGCCGGCATGTCCGAATCACGGCAGGCCGAGGCCAGCAGCCGTGCCACTTCCACCAGCACCACATCGCCCACCGAATGGCTGTGCCGGTCGTTCACTTCCTTGAAGTGGTCGATGTCCAGCACCACCAGGCACAGAGGGTGGTGGCTGCGCTGCGAGCGCGCGAAATCACGCGCCAGCGCTTCATCGAACGCGCGCCGGTTCGGCAGCCCGGTCAAGGCGTCTTCGCGGGCCTGCCGCTCGAAGGCCTCGGCCTGCACTGCCAGCCGGTCAGCCAGTTCGGTCTTTTCCAGATTCAGCGCCTGCAGGTTCACCGTCTGCGTCTGCAGATCCAGCGTCGCTTCCTTCACCATCCGTGCGAGCCGTACATTGCTGGCCTTGTAACGGTTGATCAGATACCGGTACAACGCGATCAGCCCGGCCAGCAACATCAGCGCGGCGACCAGCTGCACACTGCGGCGTTGCCACAGGAACGGTTCCACCGTGAATTCCCACACCGCTTCACTGTCGCTCCAGGCACCGCCCGGATGCGCAGCGGACACGTGCAGCGTGTAGTCGCCCGGCGGCAGGCCGATGAACTCCACGCTGCGTTGCTGGCCGCGCTCGATCCAGCCTTTGTCCAGGCCATCCAGGCGGGTGCGGTAGCGGATACGCTCGGAAAGCAGATAGCTCAGCCCGACGTAACTCACGCTCAAGCGGCGCCCGCCGGGAATCGAATTATGGTCGCTGCCCTGCCAATGCAGCGGCGCCCCATCGACCTGCACGCTCTCGATCACCGCCGGCGGCGCCAGGCGCTCGCGGAAGCGCTGCAGCCGCAGCGGGTCGACCGTGCTCAGGCCACCAGCGGTCACCACCCAGAACGTGCCGTCCTGACGCAGGATCGCCGATGGCCCGGAGCTGCCGTTGGCCTGTGAATTGGCCATGCCGTCGATCTCGTTGTAATGCTCGACCTCCACCCGCGCGGCGCGCCCGTCAGCGACGGCATTGAGCATCGCCATGTCGGTGCGCAGCACACCGCGGTTGCTGCTGATCCAGACATTGCCGACCCGGTCGGGCACCAGCTGGAACACCGTATCCACCGGCATGCCCTGCTCCAGGCCGACCCGCGCCAGCGTGCCTTGCTGGTAGCGGTACAGGCCGCGGTCGGTGCTGATCCACATCGCATCGCCGATCTGCTGGAAGCCGAACACGCTGCGCCCGCCGCCCAGGCGCTGCAGGTCTATGGCCTGCACCCGGTCGCCGCGCAGCACCCGGATGCCCTCGATGGTGCCGATCCACAGCCCGCCCTCAGCATCGTGCGCCAGCGCGGTGATCAGCCCGGTCGGCATGCCGGGAATCGCCGGCTGCCCGACCTGGCCGGCCTCGATGCGGATCACGCCTTTCTGGGTCCCGGCCCAGACCACCCCGTCGCGGTCGATGCTGATCGCGCGGATGTTGCCGCCTGGCAGCCCTTGGGCGTTGCCGTAGACGTGCAGGCGCTGGCCCTGTTCGTTGATCTGGAAGATGCCGTCGCCGAACGTGCCCACCCACAACCTGCCCTCACGATCCTGCGCCAGGCTCAGCACCGAGGGGCTCTTGCCAACGTTGTTGCGCAGCGGCACCGGGCTGAAGCGCCCCTGCGCGTCGCGCCGGTCCAGGCCGCTGGCGCTGCCGATCCAGAGCTGGCGCAGGCGATCCTCGAACACCGTGCGCACGTAGTCGCCGCTGAGCCCGTCGCGCTCGGTGAAGCTGCTGAACAAGGTTTCGCGCAAGCGGTACAGGCCGCCATTGGCGCCCACCCAGATGCTGCCCTCGGCGTCTTCGCGCAGGCTGACCACGCGCCCCCCGGGCAGCGACAGCCCGGTCGGCAACCGCTCCAGCCCGTGCCGCGACAAGCGCAGCAGGCCCTGGTTCTCGGTGCCCAGCCACAGGTCGCCGTGGCGGTCCTGCAGCATCGCAGTGATGTGGGTCACCCCCGGCAGGCGGTGCTGCAGCAGCGGCGCGCCATCCTGCATGCGGTAGATGCGCTCACCGGCCACCACCCACATCACCCCATCGGGCGCGCGGTACGGCCATACCAGGCCGCGCCCCAGTCCCCAGCTGTCCGGCGCGCGGCGCTGCACGCCATCGGTGTCGCGCACGACCAGGCCGTCCAGCGTGCCGACCCAGACCCGGTCCTGCGCATCCACCACCAGCTTGGTGAAACTCATCGCCATCGGCACGTCGGCCGGCGGCGTCTGATAGTCGAACGTGCCGTCCGGGCCCAGGCTGCCGATGCCCTTGCCTTCGTACAGCAGCCACAGCCGCCCATGGCTGTCCATCTGCATCGCCTGGATCAGCACCTGCGGGGTATCGGGGCGATGCTCCCAGACCTGCCAACGGCCGTCCGCGCCGCGCCGGGTCACATTGCCGCGCGAATCACTGATCCACAGCCCGCCACTGCGGTCCACCAGCAGCGCGCCGACGCCGTTGTCGCGCAGGCCCGGCGTGGTGCTGCGGTCGAATACCGTGAAATCCAGCCCGTTGTAGCGGACCAGGCCTTCCCAGGTGGCGAACCACAGATGCCCTTCCGGGGTCTGGGCGATGTCGCGCAGCGAGTTGTGCGGCAGCCCGTTGCGCGAGGTCCAGACATCGATCGCATAGTCACGCAGCGGCGGCGGGCCATCCTGGGCCGAGAGCGGCCACGGGACAGCGCACAGCAGCATCAGCCACAGCGCAGCCGCCTGCAGGGTCGGCATGCCCGGAAACTTCAGTTGTGCCGGCCGCCACCGGTGCCTGCCCCCCGATCGCTCATCCGTATGGATCAGCCTTGGGCAGGCGCCGTGCGCATGGGGGGAACGGCCGTGCACCAGCGTGGGGGCTGGCAGAGTCGTACGCTCTCATGGGGGAGACGCTGGAAAGAGATGCCCATAGTAGGCAAATCCTTTCGTTTTGGGGGAGCCGGCGTCAGCCGCCGCGGGATCCGGCCGGGGCCCGCGCCGGCGAGCTCCAGCGCACGATGGCCTCCAGCCCGCCCTGCGGATGGTTGCGCAGGTGCAGGCTTGCCCCATCCTTCTCGGCCAGTGCGCGGGCGATGGTCAGCCCCAACCCGGCCCCGCCAGTCTGGCGCGAACGCGAGGTTTCCAACCGCACGAACGGGTCGAACACGGCTTCCAGTTCGTCCTCGGCCAGGCCCGGGCCGCTGTCCCGGATGCGGACCTCGACGTCCTGCCCGACCTGCTTCACCCGCACCCGGGCGGACTGGCCATACATCACCGCGTTGTCGACCAGGTTGGAGAACAGGCGATGCATCGCCAGCGGCCGCAGCATCAGCACCGCCCCGCTCGGCTGCTCGAAGCGCACATCCCCACCGGCCTCGGCGGCATCTTCCACGATGCTTTCCAGCAGCGAATCCAGGTCCAGCGCGGCCCGCTGTTCGGCGCTCTCGGCGCTGCGGGCCAGCTCCAGGCCTTCGCGGATCAGTGCCTGCATCGCGCCCAGGTCGCCGATCAGGCGCTCACGCAGGGTCTCGTCGGTGACGTTCTCCAGCCGCAGGCGCAGGCGGGTCACCGGGGTCTGCAGGTCATGGGTGATCGCCGCCAGCATCTGGGTGCGTTCACCGAGGTGGCGCTGCAGGCGCTTCTGCATGGCGTTGAACGCCTCCGCGGCGCGGCGGACCTCGAACGGGCCGGTGACCGGCATCGGCGCGCCCTGCAGGTCATCGCCCAGCGCCGCGGCGGCATCAGCCAAGCGCTGCAGCGGTGCACTGGCCATCCGCGCCACGATGTAGGCAAGGATCGCGATCGCCACCACCAGCAGGGTCAGGAACAGCGGGTCCACGGCAAGCACGCCGTTATGCGCAACCGCCGGGGAATCCAGCGCCAGCCGCAGCGGCGTGCCATCGCTCAGCTGCAGGGTCACCACACGGCACTTGGGCGGAATGAAAGACGGGTCACGCTCACGCGGCGGATGCCGCATCTTTTCCTTGTCGCGCGGCGGCGGCGGCAGCAGTTCCGGCAGCCGGGGCAGGCAGGAGCGGAACGAGGTGAAGGCGACCTGGCTGCTCGCCACCGGCCCGGGCCGGTCATCGAGGATCTCCATCAACGCCGCGTCGGGCCGGCCGATGCGGGCGCCCTCGGGCAGCTGGTGCACGCTTGGCCCGCCACTGGTGAGCAGGCGCTCGCGCAGTTCCGGATCGCCGTCGAGCAGGTTGACGAAGCCCTGCAGGCGATCAGCGATGCGGTTGAGGTTCTGCCGTTCGAATTCCTGCTGGCGCTTGGTGCTGGCCAGCATGGTCGCGCCGATCGCGGCCACGCTCATGCCCAGCAGCAGGATGACGAACAATCGTCCCACCATCGAGGAAAAGAAACGGCGCAGGCGTGTCATTCCAGGGTGACCGCCGCCGCAAGCACATAGCCTTCGTTGCGCACGGTCTTGATCAGGCCATCGCTGCCCCCGTCATCGGCCAGCTTGTTGCGCAGGCGGCTGACCTGCAGGTCGATCGCACGGTCCTGCGACTCGTAGTTGCGGCCGCTGCTCAGCGAGACCAGCTGCTCGCGGGACAGCACCTTGTTGGCATGCCCCACGAAGACCCGCAGCAGGCGGAACTCGGCGCCGGACAGCACCACCACCCGCCCGTCGGGATCGACCAGGTGGCGATGTTCCAGATCGAAGATCCAGCTGGAGAAGCGCGCGCGGCGGATCGCCAGCGGCTCCAGGTTGGCCGGCAGCGCCTCGGTGCGACGCAGCACGTTGCGGATGCGGGCAAGCAGTTCGCGCGGCTCGAACGGCTTGGCCAGGTAATCGTCGGCGCCCATCTCCAGGCCCAGCACGCGGTCGATCGGCTCGCTGCGCGCGGTCAACATGATCACCGGCGTGCTCGAACGCGCACGCAGATCCCGGCACAGGGTCAGGCCGTCTTCGCGCGGCAGGTTGAGGTCGAGTACGATCAGGTCCACGTGCTCGCGCTCCAGCAGCTGGCGCATGCCGTGGCCATCGCCGGCAGTGCTCACCAGGTAACCGGCGCGGCCGAGCTGCTCGGCGAGCAGCTGGCGGATATCGTTGTCGTCATCGACGATCAGCAGTCTATGCATGCTGTTGGCAGTCTCCATGCGGTGATCATCCCCTGTCGGGAGCTGAACCGCATCTCCTGGTTTGCGTACGTCTGTTTCAAAGGGTCATGCAGATACATAACGAAATGTGCTGTGCACCGCAGGGATACATCTTGGTACACGGCGAGCATTGAGCCGGCGGTGAACGATCTTCACAATGCTGACAACGCCGATGCACCGGCCTGCCGAGTTGACGATCATCGTGAAGCCCCGTTTGCCCAGAACCCGCCGTGCCCGTCTGCTGCTGTTGCTCGTGGTCGTCATCCTGATCGCCGCGATTGTGGCATGGATGCTGCGCAAGCCGGCCGCCCCCACCCTGGCCACGTCACCGGTCAGCCGCGGCGACATCGAACAGACCGTGGAAGCCACCGGCGTGATCGACGCCTACAAGCTGGTCAGTGTCGGCGCGCAGGCCTCCGGCCAGATCAAATCATTGAAGGTCCAGCTCGGCGATACGGTCAAGGAAGGCGACCTGATCGCCGAGATCGACGCCACCACCCAGCAGAACCAGGTGCTCAATGCCCAGGCCTCGCTGGACCAGGTCAAGGCGCAGCGCGCGGTGCAGCAGGCCAGCCTGCGCGAAGCCGAGCTGGAGTTCGCCCGCCAGCAGCAGATGCTCGCCGCCGAGGCCACTTCGCGCGCCGAGTTCGATGCGGCCGATGCCCAGCTCAGGACCGCGCGCGCCCAGATCCAGTCCTTCGATGCACAGATCAAGGGCCGCGAAACCGAACTGGGCACCGCCCGCGCCAACCTGGCCTACACCCGCATCACCGCGCCGATGGACGGCACCGTGGTCGCCGTGGTCGCCGAAGAAGGCCGCACCGTCAACGCCAACCAGACCGCGCCGACGATCGTGATGCTGGCCCGCCTGGACCTGGTCACGGTGAATGCCGAAGTTTCCGAAGCGGACGTGGTCAAGATCAAGGCCGGCATGCCGGTGTACTTCACCACGCTGGGTGAGCCGGACCGCAAGTTCCACGCCACGCTGCGCCAGATCAATCCGGCGCCGGCCTCGATCGCCAACGACAGCTCGAGCAGCTCCAGCTCGTCCAGTTCCAGCTCCAGCACGGCGGTGTACTACAACGCGCTGTTCGACGTGGAAAATCCCGAC
Source organism: Stenotrophomonas sp. LM091 (assembly GCF_001806305.1). Classification (NCBI taxonomy): domain Bacteria; kingdom Pseudomonadati; phylum Pseudomonadota; class Gammaproteobacteria; order Lysobacterales; family Lysobacteraceae; genus Stenotrophomonas; species Stenotrophomonas sp. LM091. The sequence goes on along the minus strand of NZ_CP017483.1, from coordinate 3,539,774 downwards.
GGCACGCTGCGCATCGACATGACCGCGCAGGTCTCGGTGATGCTCAAGCAGGCCAAGGACGTGCTGATCATCCCGGCCGTTGCACTCGGCCCCAAGACCCGCGACGGGCAGTACATGGTGCGCGTGGCCGATGCCGATGGCATGCCGGCGCCGCGCAAGGTCAAGATCGGCATCAACAACGGCGCCAATGCCGAGGTGCTGTCCGGGCTGGCCGAGGGCGACAAGGTGATCGTCGGCGAAGGCGGCGGCCTGCAGGGCACCGGTGGCGGCAACCGCGGCGGCAGCACGGTGCGGATCGGCGGCCCCGGCATGGGCGGGCCGCGCCGATGAGCAGCGCCTCGACGGGCACGCCGCTGCTGCGGCTGCGCGACCTGCGCCGCGAGTTTCCGGCGGGCGATGAGACCATCGCAGTGCTGCGCGACGTCAACCTGGACATCGCCGCCGGCGAGATGGTGGCCATCGTTGGCCAGTCCGGTTCGGGCAAGTCCACGCTGATGAACATCCTCGGCTGCCTGGATCGGCCGACCCGTGGCAGTTACCAGGTCGCCGGCCGCGAGACCGGCCGCATGGAGCCGGACGAGCTGGCCGAACTGCGCCGCGAACATTTCGGTTTCATCTTCCAGCGCTACCACCTGCTCGGCGATCTGGATGCGCGCGGCAATGTCGCCGTGCCGGCCGTGTACGCCGGCAGCCCCGGCCCGGTGCGCACCGCACGCGCCGAACAGCTGCTGCAGCGGCTCGGCCTGGGCGACCGCATGAACCACAAGCCCGGCCAGTTGTCTGGTGGCCAGCAGCAGCGCGTGTCGATCGCACGGGCGCTGATGAACGGTGGCGAGGTTATCCTGGCCGATGAACCGACCGGCGCGCTGGACACCCGATCCGGCGAGGAAGTGATGGGCATCCTCGGCGAGCTGCATGCCGAAGGCCACACCATCATCATCGTGACCCACGACATGAGCGTGGCCGAACACGCCCAGCGCATCATCGAAATCCGCGACGGCGAGATCATTGCCGACCGCACCAATCCGAATGCACCGCGCTACCGCGCGCAGCGCCAGCCCACCGTGGCCGCCGGCAAGGGCCACAGCTGGCGGGCCGCGCGCGACCGCTTCACCGAAGCGTTCCGCATGGCCCTGCTGGCGATGAACGCCCACCGCCTGCGCACCTTCCTGACCATGCTCGGCATCATCATCGGCATCGCTTCGGTGGTCTCGGTGGTGGCGATGGGCAATGGCTCCCAGCAGCAGATCCTGCAGAACATCAGCGCACTGGGCACCAATACGATCGATGTGTATCCCGGGCGCGGGTTCGGCGACATGCGCTCGGCCCGCGTACAGACCCTCAAGGCCAGCGACGCCGATGCACTGGGCCGGCAGAGCTATATCGACAGTGCCACGCCGAGCGTCTCCTCCTCGGTGACCGCGCGCTACCGCAACCAGTCGGCCACCGCGCAGGTCAACGGCGTGGGCGAGCAGTTCTTCCGGGTCAAGGGCGTGACCCTGGTCGCCGGCAGCTTCTTCGATACCGATGCGGTGCGCAGCCTGGCCCAGGTGGCGATCATCGACGAAAACACCCGCACCCAGTTCTTCCCCAATGGCGAGGACCCGGTGGGCCAGGTGATCCTGCTCGGCAACGTGCCGGTGCGCGTGGTCGGCGTGGCGCAGCGGCAGAGCTTCGGTTTCGGCGGCAGCACCAGCCTGAGCGTGTGGGTGCCGTACACCACGGTGATGTCGCGGATGCTGGGCCAGAGCCATGTGTCCAGCATCACCGTGCGCGTGGACGATGCCACCCCGATGGATGCCGCGCAGGCCGCGATTTCCAAGCTGCTGATCATGCGCCACGGCACCGAGGACTTCTTCCTCAGCAACAGCGCCGAGATCCGCCAGACCATCGAACAGACGACCCGCACGATGACGCTGCTGATCAGTGCCATTGCCGCCATCGCGCTGCTGGTCGGCGGCATCGGCGTGATGAACATCATGCTGGTCTCGGTGACCGAACGGACCCGCGAAATCGGCGTGCGCATGGCCGTCGGCGCGCGGCAGAGCGACATCCGCCAGCAGTTCCTGATCGAGGCGGTGCTGGTGTGCCTGCTCGGCGGCCTGCTCGGCGTCGGCCTGTCGCTGGTGGTCGGCTGGCTGTTCGGCAAGTTCGCGCCGGACTTCCAGATGCTGTTCTCGACCGCGTCCATCGTGGCCGCCTTTGCCTGCTCCAGCCTGATCGGCGTGGCGTTTGGTTTCCTGCCGGCCCGCAATGCCGCCCAACTTGATCCCGTGGAGGCGCTGGCGCGCGAATGAAGATTTCTCCTGCTCTGCTGCACCCCGCTTCGCTGCGTCCACTGGCCCTGGCCTGCGTGACCGCACTGGCCCTGTCGGCCTGCGTCAGCACCGGTCGCTACCAGGTCGACGCGCCGGCAGTACCGGCCACCTATGGCCGCGGCGATGCCACCCTGAACACCCCCACCGAGCCCGTGAGCGAACAGCCGCACGCCACATCGGCCGATGTCCGCACCGATGCCTGGTGGACCCAGTTCGGTGACCCCGGCCTGGACCGTGTGATCGACCGCGCCCTGGCCGCCAACACCGACCTCGTCTCGGCCGGGCTGGCAGTGCAGCGCGCGCGCCTGCAGGCCGGGCTGGCCGACAACGCACTGTGGCCGCAGCCCTCGGGCAGTGTCAGCAGCAGCGGCAACCGCCCGATCGACCAGAGCGCGGACTGGAACCGCGGCAGCTCGGCCGGCGTGTCACTGGGGTGGGAAATCGACCTGTGGGGGCGCCTGCGCACCCAGCGCGACATCGCCCAGTGGGAAGCCCAGGCCAGCCAGGAGGACCTGCAGAACACCGCCCTGCTGGTGATCAGCGACGTGGCCACGCAGTACTGGACGCTGGCCTTCCTCAACCAGTCGATCAACGCAGGGCAGGCCAACCTGGAGCGCCTGCAGCGCACCCGCGAACTGGTCCAGGCCCGCTTCGATGCCGGTGCGGTCTCGCGGCTGGACGTGCGCCAGGCCGCCCAGAGCCTGGAGGCACAGCGTGCCGCGCAGAGTGCGCTGGTGCAGCAACGCGTTGCCGCGCGCAATGCACTGACCGTACTGCTGGATGGGCAGCCGCTGGCCGTGGCCGACGAGCCGCAACAGCTGCAGCGCGTGGCCAGCCCGGTGATCGCCGAAGGCCTGCCGGCCGATCTGCTCGGCCGCCGGCCCGACCTGCGCGCGGCCGAGCTGCGGCTGCGCAACAGCCTGAAGACCATCAAGGTGACCGCGACCCAGTACTACCCGGCGCTGAGCCTTACCGGCAGCGTGGGTACGGGCGCTACCTCGCTGTCGGACGTGCTGAAGAATCCGGTCGCCACGCTCGGCGCCGGGCTGTCGCTGCCGTTCCTCAACGTGCGCCAGGCGCAGTTGAACACCCGGCTGGCCGGCACGGATTATCAGATCGCGGCCAACGGCTTCCGCCGCACGCTGTACACCGCGCTGTCGGAGGTGGACAACGCCTTGTCGGCGCGCACGCAGTTCGCCACCCAGGTGGCGGCCTCGCAGGCGTCCTACGACGAAGCGGTCGAGATCGAGCGGATGTATGAAGTGCGCTACCGGGTCGGCGCCACCGACCTGCGCACCTGGCTGGAAGCGCAGCAGACCCGGCGTGATGCGGAGCTGTCGCTGGCATCGGTGAGGCAGCGCCAGTTGATCAACGATGTGACGTTGTTCAAGGCATTGGGCGGCAGCGCAGGCTGACGGCGGGGGGTAGAGCCGACTGTTGGTCGGCTGCCGACCTACCCACGTAGAGCCGACCGCTGGTCGGCTGCCGACCTACCCACGTAGAGCCGACCGTTGGTCGGCTGCCGTCCGCCCGCGTAGAGCAGCCGACCAACGGTCGGCTCTACCCCCGCGCGCGGGAATTACAGGCCGCGCTGGCGGACGGCCTCGAACAGGCTCACGCCGGTGGCGACGGAGACGTTCAGGCTCTCGATATCGCCCGGCATCGGAATCTTGACCAGGCCATCGCAGTTTTCACGGGTCAGGCGGCGCAGGCCGTCGGCTTCGCCGCCCAGCACCAGCGCCACGTTGCCCTTGAGGTCGATCGCGTACAGCGACTCGGTGGCTTCACCGGCCAGGCCGTAGATCCACACGCCCAGCTTCTGCAGGTCCTTCAGGCAGCGCGAGAGGTTGGTCACCTGCACGACCGGAATACGGTCGGCTGCACCGGCCGAGGTCTTGCGCACGGTCGCGTTGACCGAGGCCGACTTGTCCTTGGGAATGATCACCGCCGTGGCACCGGCGGCCGCTGCGCTGCGCAGGCAGGCGCCGAGATTGTGCGGATCCTGCACTTCATCAAGGATCAGCAGCAGGGCCTTGCCCTCGGCCGCTTCGACCAGCCCTTCCAGTTCGTTCTCGCCCCAGGTCCGCGCGGCCTGGTAGCGCGCCGCCACGCCCTGGTGACGCACCGAACCGCCCACACCGTCCAGCGCCTGGGTGTTCACCTTGCGCACGTCGATGCCCTTGCGGCGTGCATTTTCCTCGATCTCGGTCAGACGCGGATTCTTCGCACCGGCCTCGATGAGGACCTCGCGGACGTTGTCGGCATCATTCTCGATCGAAGAGGCGACGGCGTTGACGCCGACGATCCACTGGCTTTGCTTGCTCATTGCGGGGGGCGGGACCGGTAAAGGGGTTGGTAATGGTAGAGCATCAAGGCCCACCCTGCCCTGCCGGGCGTTCACGGGGGGCGTTCACGGCCTGCCTTCAGCGGGCTGGCCAGTCGCTGGTGTCGTGGTCGGGGTGCTGGTGGGAAACGATATGCAGCAGGAAGTCGCCGGCCTCGGCATCCTCCTCGCTGCGCAACGCGCTAAGCGAGCCCAGGCCATCCACGAAGGGCAGCTTGGCTTCGATCCCGTACTGGATCGTCGGCGGCAGGCGGGCCGGCTCGTCGAAGGCGCCCGCCGCGATTGCCACCCCATCCGGGGCTTCGTAGGTCAACGGGGTGCCACAGTCGGCGCAGAAGCCGCGCTGGACCATGTTGGAGGACTGGAAACGCCGGGGCTCGCCGCGGGTCCAGCGGAATTCGCTGCCACGCACCGACACCAGGGGGGCGTAGTACGCGCCGAACGCCTTCTGGCACATCCGGCAATGGCAGATCGAGCTGTGGGTCAGCTCACCGACCACATGGAAGCGGATCGCGCCGCACTGGCAGCCGCCGCTGTATTCGGGGAGGGACGGCATGGGATCGCTCCGACGGGGCCCGTGGGAAACACCATGCCACCCGCGGGGGCGGGTGGACGGTCCGCGTACCGGCCGTGGGCCGGTACGCGTGGATCAATACTTCTGTTTCTGGCGCTTGGCCGGCTGGCCGCGCGGCGGCAGCTCGGGCAGCGAATCGTCCTTCTCTTCGACCAGGCGGAAGTCGATCTTGCGCTCTTCCATGCTGGCCTTGAGCACCAGGATCCGCACCCGGTCGCCCAGACGGTAGATCTTGCCGCGGCGCTCGCCGTTGAGCGTCTTGCGCACCGCGTCGAACTGGTAATAGTCGTGCGGCAGCTGGGTCACGTGGACCAGGCCGTTGACCTTGGATTCGTCCAGTTCCACGAACAGGCCGAAGCTGGTCACGCCACTGATCACGCCATCGAACTGGCCACCGACGTGCTTTTCCATCCACGCGGCGCGGTAACGCTCGTCCACTTCGCGCTCGGCTTCATCGGCACGACGCGCACGCTCGGAGCACTGCAGCGCCAGCGCCGCCATCTCGCGCGGCGAGTAGGTGAACTTCTCCGGTGCGGCCCCGCTGAGCGCGTGCTTGATCGCACGGTGCACCAGCAGATCGGGGTAGCGGCGGATCGGCGAGGTGAAGTGTGCGTACGCGTCCAGCGCCAGGCCGAAGTGGCCCAAGTTGTCCGGCGAATACACCGCCAGGCTCTGGCTGCGCAGCAGCACCGATTCCAGCAGTGCCGCGTCCGGGCGATCGCGCACCTTCTTGAGCAGCTTGGTGAAATCGGCCGGCTGCACCTTCGACCACGGCGGCAGGCTCAGCTTGAATTCCTTCAGGAACTCGAGCAGGTCGGCGTACTTGGATTCCGGCGGGCGCTCATGGTCACGGAACGGCGCCGGCACGTGCTTGGCCAGCAGGTAGCGCGCAGCCTGCACGTTGGCGGCGATCATGCATTCTTCGATGAGCTTGTGCGCATCGTTGCGCACCATCATCCCGGCCTGGGTGACTTCGCCGGTGTTGTCCAGCACGAAGCGCACTTCGGAGGTTTCAAACTCGATCGCACCGCGGCGGGTACGGGCCTTGGCCAGCACGTGATACAGCTGGTACAGGCGATCCACCTGCGGCATCAGCGGACCGATCGCCTTGCGCGCGGCCGGGTCGTTCTCGCCCACCGCTTCCCAGACCTGGTTGTAGGTCAGGCGCGCGTGCGAGTTCATCACCGCTTCGTAGAACCGCGAGTGGATGACCTCGCCCTCGCGGTTCACCTGCATATCGCAGACGAAGCACATGCGGTCGACCTTGGGCATCAGCGAGCAGATGCCGTTGGACAGCGTCTCCGGCAGCATCGGCACCACGAAGCCCGGGAAGTAGACCGAGGTCGCGCGCTTCTGCGCTTCATCATCCAGCGGCGTACCAGGACGCACGTAGTTGGAAACATCGGCGATCGCCACGACCAGGCGGAAGCCTTCGGCATTCGGTTCGCAATAAACGGCGTCGTCGAAGTCCTTGGCATCCTCGCCATCGATGGTGACCAGCGGCGTGTTGCGCAGGTCTTCACGATGGCCGATCTGTTCCGGGGTGACCACCATCGGCACTGCAGTGGCTTCAGCCAGCACTTCCGCCGGGAACTCGAACGGCAGTTCATGGCCGTGGATGGCGGTTTCCACCACCAGCGACGCGGTCAGCTTGTCGCCGAGCACCGCGATGATGCGGCCGATCGGCGGGCGGCGGGTATCCGGCGCCTGGGTCAGTTCACAGACCACCAGCTGGCCATCCCGGGCATCGCCGGTCTGGTCGGGCGGGATCTGTACGTTGCGCTGCACGCGCTTGTCGTCGGGCACCACGTAGTTGATGCCGAATTCGACGCTGAAGCGGCCGATCAGGCGGCTCATGCCGCGCTCGAGCACACGCGAAATGCTCGCCTCGCGGCGGCCACGGCGATCGATGCCGGTCACGTTGACCAGCACGCGGTCGCCATGCAGCACCTTGCGCATTTCAAACGGCGGCAGGAACAGATCGTCGCCACCTTCGACCGGGCGCAGGAAGCCGAACCCTTCCGGGTTGGCGATCACCACGCCGGTGATCAGGTTGACCGCCTGCAGCGGCGCGAAACCGCCACGGCGGTTCTGCACCAGCTGGCCGTCACGGCACATCGCGCCCAGGCGCTTGCCCAGGGCATCGGCGCGGTCCGGCTCGGTCAGGCCGAGATGGATGGCGATCTCTTCGGCGGTCTGCGGGCCATCGCAGCGGTCGAGCAGCTGCAGGATCGCCTCGCGGCTGGCGATCGGCTGCGCATAGCGCTCGGCCTCGCGGGCGGCGAAGGGATCCAGCTGCACTTCACCGTCCAGCGGGATGGGATGCGGGCGGCGGCGGGTCGGGATGGGCCCGGCGTGCGCGGGCTTGGGGCCCCGCTTGTTGCCACGCGGCGGCTCAGGAGTGTTCAGGGATTCGGGCATCCAGGGTGGCAGCTTGCCGGCCTTCTTGGCGGCAGCGCGGGGCTTGCCCGACGGACCGGCTGCCTTCTTGGGCGCCGGGGACTTGGGGGCTTTCGCGCCCTGGGTCGGTTTCTTTGGTTTCATTGACCTCAATAGTAACCGCTGCGGGTGTGCAGAACCGGTCAGCGGCACTGCCTGTGCAGGATTGTGAAGAAATTTCACAAAACCGTTGACAAGCCTGACGGACATGCCCAGAATTCGCCCCCTGAGTCGCCCAGGTGGCGGAATTGGTAGACGCACTAGCTTCAGGTGCTAGCGGGGGCAACTCCGTGGAGGTTCGAGTCCTCTCCTGGGCACCATGACTCGGAAAATGATCAAACCCGCGCAAGCGGGTTTTTTCGTTTCTGGCGTCCGCGCCACGCACGATTCGCGCGGGATGGACCGCGATGACGCTGCAATGCGTGGCAAATGAAATTTCCTGCGAAATCCTGTTGACACAATTCCGGATCTCCCGCAGAATTCTCCTCCTGAGTCGCCCAGGTGGCGGAATTGGTAGACGCACTAGCTTCAGGTGCTAGCGGGGGCAACTCCGTGGAGGTTCGAGTCCTCTCCTGGGCACCATGACTCAGAAAATGATCAAACCCGCGCAAGCGGGTTTTTTCGTTTCCGGGCGTCGGCGATGCGCGGCCCTGACCTGCGCCGACGCGCGACGCCCGATGGTCGCCGCATCGAACGTGCGATGACGCGACGAACGATCTGGCACGAAAAAATTTCCACCCGATCCTGTTGACACAATCACGCTTCTCCCGCAGAATTCTCCTCCTGAGTCGCCCAGGTGGCGGAATTGGTAGACGCACTAGCTTCAGGTGCTAGCGGGGGCAACTTCGTGGAGGTTCGAGTCCTCTCCTGGGCACCATGACTCGGAAAATGATCAAACCCGCGCAAGCGGGTTTTTTCGTTTCTGGCCGCCGCGCCCGGAACCGCACGGAACACATTCCACGCTGGTCAGGAACCACAAAAAAACCCCGCCTTTCAGCGGGGTTTCTTCGTTTCAGCTTACCGCGAACACCTCAATGCCCACCGGCCGAGGCAGCACCCGCACCTGCGCCGAACGGCGGCTTGGCCAGCCACAGGAAGGCGATGATGGCCAGGAAGATCCAGCCCAGCAGGAAGAAGATGTCGTTGAAGCCCATCTGCGACGCCTGGTGGTTGATCATGTTGTTGAGCGCGGCCGCGCCATGCTGCAGGTCGCCCTGCCCCATCGCGGTCACCTGGTCCTGCATGCCCGGGGTGTAGCCGGAGATGTGTTCGGTCAGATGCGCGTGGTGTTCCTGGGTACGGCGTGCCCACAACCACGTGGTCAGCGAGGCGGCGAAGCTGCCGCCCAGCGTGCGCAGGAAGGTGGCCAGGCCGGAGCCCGCGGCGATCTCGCGACCGTCCAGATCCGACAGCAGGATCTGCAGTACCGGCATGAAGAACAGCGCCACACCGATACCCATGATCAGCTGGATGCCGGCCACGTGGCCGAAGTCCACCTGCAGGTTGAACCCCGAGCGCAGGAAGCTGGTGAAGGACAGGAAGATGAAGGCGATCGTGGCCAGCATGCGCATGTCGAAGCGCGAGGCGTACTTGCCCACGAACGGCGTCATGATCACCGGCAGCACGCCGATCGGTGCGGTCGCCAGACCGGCCCAGATCGCGGTGTAGCCCATGTCACGCTGCAGCCACTGCGGAATCAGCAGCGCCACGCTGAAGAACGCCGCATACGCCACCACCATCGCCAGCGTACCGGCGCGGAAGTTGCGATGCCGGAACAGGCGCAGGTCGACGATCGGGTCCTTGTCGGTCAGTTCCCAGATCAGGAACACCGCCAATGCCACCACCGACACACAGGCCAGCACGATGATCTTGGTCGAACTGAACCAGTCTTCGTCGTTGCCCAGATCGAGCACCAGCTGCAGCGCGCCCACGCCGATCACCAGGGTGATCAGGCCGACATAATCCATCTTCGGCTTTTCAACGTGCTCCGGGCGTCCCTTGAGCTGGTTGCCCACCACCAGCGCGGCGAAGATGCCCAGCGGCACGTTGATCAGGAAGATCCATTCCCAACTGTAGTTGTCGGTGATCCAGCCCCCGAGGATCGGGCCGGCGATCGGCGCGACCACGGTGATCATCGCCAGCAGCGCCAGTGCCTGCCCGCGTTTCTCACGCGGGTACAGCGAAACCAGAAGGCTCTGCGTGATCGGGTACATCGGGCCGGCGACGAAGCCCTGGATCGCACGCGACACCACCAGCATGCCCATGCTCTGGGCCAGGCCGCACAGCAGCGAGGCCAGGGTGAAGGCCAGCGTGGCCCATACGAACAGCTTGGTCTCGCCGAAACGGCGGCTGAGGTAACCGGTCAGCGGCAGCGCGATCGCGGTGCTGACCGCGAACGAGGTGATGACCCAGGTGGCCTGCTGCGAACTGGCACCGAGATTACCGGCGATGGTCGGCAACGAGACGTTGGCGATGGTGGTGTCCAGGACCTGCATGAACGAGGCCATCGCCAGCCCTGCGGTACACAGGGCGACGTTGGCCGGCCGGAAGGCCATGCCTGGCGCCGCGGGGGCGCCCGGCGCGGCGGGAGCTTGTGCGGACATGGTGGCCTCAGCTCGCCTTGGCCTGCTGCGGCAGGTTGCTCTGGATGATCTGGTGGATCACGTCGTCGGCGCTGTGCAGTTGCTTGGCGTAGACGTCGGTATCGAACAGCTGGCCCTTGGCGGTTTCGGTCGGCAGCACGGTGCCCTTCTGGTCACGCAGGCTCACTTCGGCCTTGATCGACAGGCCGATGCGCAGCGGATGCTCGGCCAGCTGCTTGGCGTCGATGGCGATACGCACCGGCACGCGCTGCACGATCTTGATCCAGTTGCCGCTGGCATTCTGCGCCGGCAGCAGCGAGAACGCCGAGCCGGTGCCCAGGCCCAGGCTGTCGATGCGGCCCTTGTAGGTCACGTCGCCGCCGTACAGGTCCGAACGCAGTTCCACTTCCTGGCCCAGGCGCATGTGACGCAGCTGGGTTTCCTTGAAGTTCGCTTCCACCCACATCTGCTCGGTCGGCACCACGGCCATCAGGGCAGTGCCCGGCTGCACGCGCTGGCCGACCTGCACCGAACGACGCGCCACGTAACCAGTGACCGGTGCGACGATACCGGCGCGGGCATTGTTGAGGTACGCCTGGCGCAGCTGCGCGGCGGCGGCCTGCACGTCCGGCTGGGTCGCGATCACGGTGTCATCCACCAGCGCATTGCTGCGCTCGAAGGTTTCGCGCGAGCCGGCCACGGCCGCTTCGGCAGCGGCCAGTTCGGTGCGGGCATGCGCCAGTTCTTCGTTGGAGATCGCGCCGGTGCTGGCCAGATCCTTACGGCGGTTGAAGTCTTCGCGCACGCGCTTCAGGGTCACCTGGCGTGCATTCAATTCGGCCTGCGCACCTTCCACGCTGCGGTACAGACCGCGCACCTGGCGGACCGTCTTGGCGAGGTTGGCTTCGGCCTGCTGCAGGGCGACTTCGGTATCGGCCGGGTCCAGCTGGACCAGCAGCTGGCCGCGCTCGACCCGCATGCCGTCATCGGCGTTGATCCCGACCACGGTACCGCTGATCAGCGGGGTGATCTGGACCTGGTTGCCCTGCACGTAGGCATCGTCGGTTTCTTCGAACCAGCGGCCGAACATGAAGTACCACAGGGCCAACGCGGCCAACAGCAGCACCACGATGACCAGCAGGCCGCGCAGCAGCTTGCCGCGACGGGAGGGAGCTGCCTTCTCGGCAGCAGGAGCGGAGGTCTGACTCATGGGGATGACTCTCAGGAATGCGAGGATTCGGGGGTGGCGGCGACCGTGGCGGCATCGCTGGTCGGGGTGAAACCACCGCCCAACGCCTGGCTCAGGCGGACCGAAACAAGGATCTGGCGCGACTGCAGGTCGGCCAGCCGCTGCTGGGAGACCAGCAGCTGCTCTTCGACACTGAGCACGTCCAGGTAGCTGCCGATGCCGGCGCGGTAGCGCTGCTCGGCCAGGTCATGGGCGGCGCGTGCGGTGCTGACAGCCTGGGCCTGGGCGCTGGCCTGGTCGGCCAGCGAATGCACCGCGTTGACCTGGTCGGCGACGTCGCGCAGCGCGTTGACCACCGACTGGTTGTAGTCGGCCACGGCCAGGTCGTACTGCGCGTCGGTCTTGCCCAGGTTGGCGCGCAGGCGGCCACCGTCGAAGATCGGCAGGCTCAGCGCCGGGCCGAGGAAGGCGAACGTCGAGCCGCTCTTGAGCAGCTGGTCCACTTCACTGGAGACCACACCGCCAAGGGCGGTCAGGTTGAGGCTGGGATAGAACTCGGCCTTGGCCGCATGGATCTGGCGGTTGGCCGCTTCCACGCGCCAGCGCGCGGCGACGATGTCCGGGCGGCGGCCCAGCAGTTCGCTGGGCAGCACGCCGGGCAGCTGCAGCGCCAGCGGGTTCAACACCTGCGGGCGCTGGATCTGCAGCCCGCGGTCCGGGCCCTGCCCGACCAGCGCGGCGAGCGCGGTGCGCGCCTCGTCGATCTGCTGCTGTGCAGCCTGCTGCTGCTGCTGCGCGGCTGGAATGCGCGCTTCGGCCTGGCGGGTCTGCAGGTCGCTGTCGATGCCGGCAGCACGACGCTGGCGGGTCAGCTCCAGGGTCTTCTGCGAACGTGCCAGTTCTTCGCTGGCCACGTCATGCAGCTTCCACGCGTAGCCCAACTGCGCGTACGCCTCGGCGATGGCGGCAGAGAGGTTCAGGCGCGCGGCCTGGGCGTCCACTTCGGCGGCATGGCCGCTGTCCACGGCCGCTTCCCAGGCGGCGCGCTTGCCGCCCCACAGGTCGATGCCGTAGCTGAAGCTCAAGTAGGCCTGGCCACTGCCGCCATAGCTGCCACCCAGTTCATCGCCAACCATCGATTCGGGCAGGCGCACACCGGTGTAGCCCCCGGAAGCAGAGAGGCTGGGCAGGCGTGCGGCACGCGCGGTGCCGATCTGGGCACGCGCCTGGCGCAGGCGCGCATCGGCCGCCTCCAGGCCAGGATTGCGCTGCAGGCCTTCGGCGATCAGCGCATCGAGCTGGGGGTCGCCCAGCGCGCGCCACCAGTCGGTGGCCGGCCAGCCGGGCTGGCTCAGGCCGTTGGCGGCCAGGGTGCGCTGGGTCTGCAGGCTGTCGGCGTCGAGCAGGCGGCCCTGCGGCTCCAGGCCGCGGCTGCTGGCACACGCGGCCAGCGCAAGCGCCAGCGCGGAGACCAGCACCGGCCGCAGCGGGCGCAGTGAATGAGAGCGTTCAAACATGGAAGTCATGGCGTTACCAGTGAGTCGCGTACACGGGTCATGAGGGAAAGCAGCTGTGCGCGTTCGTCCGAAGACAGGTCACGCATGGCGTCGTCGATGGTCTGGTCGCCCCGCTGTTTGAGGCGGGCCCACAACTGGCGACCCGGCTCGGTCAGCACGATCTGCAGTGCCCGCCGGTCCTGGGCATGCGGTTCGCGCCGCACGCAGTCCAGGGCTTCCAGCTTGTCCAGCAGGCGGGTGACCGCGCTGGGTACCTGGTCCAGGGCCTGGGCCAACTCGTTGGCGGTACACGGGGCACGCGCCGCGAGCACCTTCAGGCCGAGGTAGTGGGTGAAGCCAATGCCGAGGTTTTCCTCGGCCATCGACGTGTCTAGCTGACGGACCAGTCCATCGCGCACTTGGCGCAGCAGGAGTCCGAAGCTGGGGGGATGGGCATCAGGGCAGATCATGGGTGAGCATTCTCTTCCAAAAAATATATTTCTCAATAGAAATATTTAATTTGGAACCAAATGCTGTGTTGCAGCAATCAGAACAATGGGCAGGCGGCTACCTTAATGGCGGTTCGGACTGGCCGGGTATTACAATCTGGACAATGGATAACACTTTCAGGCCAGAGCGGGAGACGGCCGCCACCCAGATGATCCGCAACCAGGTGCTGGACTGGTTCGAGCGGGATGACGGGCTGGGGGTGCTCGGCTTCCGGATCGAAAGCGCCCGCGGGCTGGACCGGGAGATCGACTGGCACCAGCACCGGCGTGCGCAGCTGATCTGCGTGGAAGCCGGGCTGCTCACCGTCCGCACCCGGCATGGCACCTGGTCGCTGCCGCCCGGCTGCGCCGGCTGGATGCCGCCGGGCGAGCCGCACACGGTGGATATCTGCGGGCCCTTGCGCGGCTGGGGGGTGATCGTCAGCGCCGCGATGGCCCATGACCTGCCCGACGCGCCGTGCGTGGTGGCCATCTCCGATCTGCTGCAGGCGCTCGCGCTGCGCGTCACCGAATGGGTACCGGCGGCCGAGCCCAGCCTGCGCCAGCAGCACATGATCGAGGTGCTGCTGGACGAGATCCGCAATGCCCCGCGCCAGCGCATGCACCTGCCGATGCCGCAGGACCGCCGCCTGCTGCGCATCGCCTCGCAGCTGATCGCCAACCCGGCCGATGGCCGCAGCCTCGACCAATGGGCGCAGTGGGCCGGCCTCTCGCCGCGTACACTGACCCGGCACTTCCGCGATGAAACCACGCTCAGCTTCGCGCAGTGGCGTCAGCAGGCCAGGCTGGCCGAGGGCCTGCGTCGCCTGTCCGATGGCCGGAGCGTGTCCGATATCGCGCACGAACTGGGGTTCAGCAGCCCCAGCGCCTTCGTCACCGTGTTCCGCCGCCACTTCGGCAGCCCGCCCGGGCGCTATCTGGCACGCAGTGGACACCCCCTGAACCCATCACGCGGCTTGGCATCCCCGGCCGCATCCGGATAATCGTCCGCCTGCGAGGGCGACAGCCGTCGCCGTCCCTTGCCACAGGTAACAATCCCGCATGACCGATCTTGCCCGCCCCGCGTTCCACGGCTTTGAACAGCTGCCCCTGCGCGAGTACGCCGAACGGGCGTACCTGGACTATTCGATGTACGTGGTGCTCGACCGCGCATTGCCGTTCCTCGGCGACGGTCTCAAGCCGGTGCAGCGCCGCATCATCTATGCGATGAGCGAGCTGGGCCTGAATGCCGCCTCCAAGCCGAAGAAGTCCGCGCGTACCGTCGGTGACGTGATCGGTAAATACCATCCGCACGGCGACAGCGCGTGCTACGAGGCGCTGGTGCTGATGGCCCAGCCGTTCTCGTACCGCTACCCGCTGATCGAAGGCCAGGGCAACTTTGGTTCGACCGACGATCCCAAGTCGTTCGCGGCGATGCGCTATACCGAGTCCAAGCTGACCCCGATCGCCGAAGTGCTGCTGGGCGAGATCAACCAGGGCACCACCGACTGGACCCCGAACTTCGACGGCACGCTGGAAGAGCCGACCTGGATGCCGGCGCGCCTGCCGCACCTGCTGCTCAACGGCACCACCGGCATCGCCGTGGGCATGGCCACCGACGTGCCGCCGCACAACCTCAACGAGATCGTCAGCGCGCTGCTGCACCTGCTCGACGACCCGGATGCGACGGTCGCCGAGCTGTGCGAGCACGTGAAGGGCCCGGATTACCCGAGCTTCGCCGAGATCATCACCCCGATCGCCGATCTGCGCACCATGTACGAAACCGGCTACGGCAGCGTGCGCGCGCGTTCCACCTTCCTGAAGGAGAACGGCAACATCGTGGTCAACGCGCTGCCGTTCCAGGTGTCGCCTTCGAAGGTGATCGAGCAGATCGCCGCGCAGATGCGCGCCAAGAAGCTGCCGTGGCTGGAGGACATCCGCGATGAGTCCGACCACGCCAACCCGGTGCGCGTGGTGCTGGTGCCGCGCTCCAACCGCGTGGACGCCGAACAGCTGATGGGCCACCTGTTCGCCACCACCGACCTGGAGCGCAGCTACCGGGTCAACCTCAACGTGATCGGCCTGGATGGCCGCCCGCAGGTCAAGAACCTCAAGACCCTGCTCAGTGAGTGGCTGCAGTTCCGTGGCACCACCGTGACCCGCCGCCTCAACCACCGCCTGCAGAAGGTCGAGCGCCGCCTGCACATGTTGGAAGGCCTGCTGGTGGCCTTCCTCAACCTAGATGAAGTGATCCACATCATCCGCACCGAGGATGAGCCCAAGCCGGCGCTGATCGCACGCTTCGGGCTGAGCGAGGAGCAGACCGAGTACATCCTGGAGACCAAGCTGAAGCAGCTGGCGCGCCTGGAAGAGATGAAGATCCGTGGCGAGCAGGAGGAGCTGGCCAAGGAACGCGACAAGATCCTGGCCATCCTGGACAGCAAGGCCAAGCTGAAGAAGCTGATCCGCGATGAGCTGGTGGCGGACGCGAAGAAGTTCGGCGATGACCGTCGCTCGCCGCTGGTGCAGCGTGGCGCAGCGCAGGCCATCGACGAAACCGAGCTGGTGCCGAGCGAGCCGATGACGGTGGTGCTGTCGGAGAAGGGCTGGATCCGTGCGGCCAAGGGCCACGACATGGACCCATCGACCCTGTCCTACCGCGATGGCGATGCGCTGCTGGGCTCGGTGCGGGCCCGCAGCACGCAGCAGGTGGCGTTCCTGGACAGCGAGGGCCGCGCGTATTCGACCCTGATCCACACCCTGCCCTCGGCACGCGGCAATGGCGAGCCGCTGACCGGTCGCTTCTCGCCGGCCCCGGGCAGCGCCTTCATGACCCTGGCCAGTGGCGAGAACAACACCCGCTTCGTGCTGGCTTCCACGCACGGCTATGGCTTCGTGACCCGCTTCGAGAACCTCACCGGCCGCAACAAGGCCGGCAAGGCGATGCTCAACCTGACCTCCGGCTCCAAGGTGCTGACCCCGGCCGTGGTCGCCAACCCGGAAACCGACCGCATCGTAGCGGTGACCAGCTCGGGCAACCTGCTGGCCATCGCCGCCAGCGACCTGCCGGAACTGGACAAGGGCAAGGGCAACAAGATCATCGACATCCCCAAGGCCAAGCTCGCCACCGAGCGCGTGGTCGCGGTGGTCTCGGTGGCGCCGGGCAACACGCTGCTGGTCCGCAGCGGCCAGCGCACGATGAACCTGTCGTTCAAGGATCTGGACACCTACCTGGGCACCCGCGCCACCCGTGGCCATCTGCTGCCGCGTGGCTGGCAGAAGGTGGAAGGGCTGGCGGTGGAGTAAGGTTCCAGCGTCGACGTGAATCGGAACGGCCGGGGAAACCCGGCCGTTTTTTTGCCCACAGAAAAGGCCGGGTTTCCCCGGCCTTTCTGCTTGGTGCAACGTCGGCTGGCTGGCGGATGCTGGCTGGCGGACGAGGGCTTCTGCAGCGTGCTGGCGAAAGCTGGCTGGCGAGCAGAACCCGATGACGGGTCGGTGGATCGTCACGCGTCCAGGACACCGTCTGGAGAAACAGCCCCCTTGGAGTCCAAGGGGGCGCGCCGACAGGCGCGGGGATGTGGAAGGTGATACGCCGGGGCCCGCGATGTGCGCGGCACATCGTGGGGCTGATGCGCGTATGCGCGTCAGTGTGCGGCCGTGCCCTTCGCATCCATCTTGCTGGTCTGGTACAGCGCCAGCCCGATGCGCTTGATCAGGCCCAGCTGCTGCTCCAGCCACCAGGCATGGTCTTCTTCGGTGTCCTTCAACTGCACCAGCAGCATGTCGCGGCTGACATAGTCCTGGTGCTGTTCGCACAGCTTCATGCCGGCGGCCAGGTTGTCGCGGACGCTGTATTCGGTATCCAGGTCCTTCTGCAGCATCTCTTCCACGGTCACGCCGGGCTCGAACACATGCGGGCGCATGTCCGGATCGCCGCCGAGGAAGAGGATGCGACGCAGCAGCGCATCGGCGTGCTGGGTCTCTTCTTCCATCTCGTGGTTGAGGCGCTCATAGAGCGCGAACAGGCCCTGGTCTTCGTAGCGGCGCGAGTGGATGAAGTACTGGTCGCGCGCGGCCAGCTCGCCGCGCAGCAGTTCCTTCAAGCAGGCGATGACGTCCGGGTTGCCTTTCATGGGGGTGCTCCTGATGAATCAATGCGCGCATGGTGCCCTATCTGAAAATCCGGTGGTCTAATCGGAATCACTTGCAGTTGCGCTTCGGTAGCCGTGCACAGGACGTTCACGCCTCCCCTACAATCAAGCCCTACCTACACGGGGATGCGCAGGATGCGGCACTGGCTGAAGCGGTTGCTCTGGGGCGTGCTGATCCTGGCCCTGGCGGCGGTGTGCGCGGTGTGGTGGCTGCTGCGCGGCAGTCTCCCCGCCCTGGGCGGCGAGCAGGCCATGGCCGGGCTGCAGGCGCCGGTGAGCATCACCCGGGATGCCTTGGGCGTGGTCACCATCGACGCGGCAAGCCAGGCCGACGCGATGCGGGCGCTGGGTCTGGTGCATGCGCAGGAGCGCTATTTCGAGATGGACCTGATGCGCCGTACCGCCGCTGGCGAGCTGGCCGAGCTGTTCGGCCCGGCGGCGATCGAGATGGACAAGCGCATGCGTGTGCACCGGCTGCGGGCGCGCACCAGGGCCCACCTGGAGGTTGCCACGGGCAGCAGTGCCGGCGCCCTGCAGGCCTATGTGGAGGGTATCAACCAGGGCGTCGCCGAGCTTCGGGTACGTCCTTGGCCGTATCTGCTGCTGCGCCAGGCGCCGGCACCGTGGCGTGCCGAAGACAGCGTGCTGACCGGGCTGGCGATGTATGCCGACCTGCAGGACCCCACCAATCAGAACGAACTGGCGATGGCGCGGATCCGTGCGGTGGTGCCACCGGCGCTGTATGCCCTGCTCAGCCACGATGGCAGCGAATGGGATGCGCCGCTGTTTGGCGAAGCGCGCGGCAACGCCCGGTTACCGGAGGCCGCCGCTCTCGATCTCCGGCGGGCCGATCCGGCGCGGACCACCGGTGCCGTCACGGCAGGTCATCTGGATCCCGACGTGCTGGGCAGCAACAACTTCGCCGTGGCCGGTGCACTGACCGCGGACGGTCGCGCTATCGTCGCCGATGATATGCACCTGGGACTGCGCGCGCCCAATCTCTGGTTCCGGGTACGGCTGCGCTATCCCGATGCACAGGCTCCCGACGGCCGCGTCGATGTCAGTGGCTTCTCGCTGCCCGGCCTGCCGGCCATCGTGGTGGGCAGCAACGGGCACGTGGCCTGGGGCTTCACCAACAGTTACATCGACACGGCCGATTTCCGCAGCGTACCCGCCAATGCGGCGGGCATCACCACGCATGAGGAGCGTATCCGCGTCGCCGGCCAGGCACCGGTGACGTTGCGCGTGCGCGAGACCGCCTGGGGGCCGGTGCTGCACACGCGGCAGGACGGCAGTGGCGAGGCACTGCGCTGGACGGCACAACTCCCCGGTGCGGTGCGCCTGGACTTCGCCGAGATGGCGCGCGCGGCGACGCTTGACGAGGCGTTCGAGGTGGCCGACCGCAGCGGCATTCCCGCGCAGAACCTGGTGCTCGCCGACCGCAGCGGTCGCATCGCTTGGCGCTTGATCGGCACACGCCCTGACCGCGCTGCGGACTGCCCGCCGAACGGCAACACCACCACCGCGCCTGCACGCTGTGCGCCGTGGCCAATCCGCAGCGATGGCGCGCCCGCATTGATCGATCCCCCCACGCATCGGCTGTGGACCGCCAACGGCCGCGTGCTCGATGGGGACGCCCTGGCCATTGCCGGGAACGGTGGCTACGACCTGGGCGCACGCGGTCGGCAGATCCGCGATGGCCTGCTGGCGAAAGAGCGCTTCACCGAGGCAGACCTGCTGGCGATCCAGCTCGACGATCGCGCCCTGTTGCTCACGCGCTGGTGGCGTCTGCTGCGCGAGGTCGTCACCGCCAGCGACGACCCTGCCCTCCAGCGGCTTGAGGTGGCGACCCGGCGATGGGACGGCCATGCGTCCGTGGATTCGGTCAGCTACCGGATTACCCGGGGTTTCCGCGGCATGCTGATCGACCGTGTTGGCGAAGGCCTGCTCGCCCCGGCGAAAGCACAGCTCGGGGAGGACTATCTGGAGCCACGACTGGGGCAGTTCGAGGGCGTGTTGTGGCCGCTGGTGAGCGAACGTCCCGCGCATCTGCTGCCGCCCCCCTATTCCAGTTGGGATGCACTGCTGGTCGATACCGCCAAGGCGCTGGAAGCAGACCTGGGCAGTCAAGGCCCGCTGGACGCGCGTACCTGGGGCGAACGCAATACCGCCGCGATCTGTCACCCGGTCAGTCGCGCCCTGCCCGCCTTTGCCCGGTCGTGGCTGTGCATGCCGGCCGACCGCCTGCCCGGCGACCGCGACATGCCCCGCGTGCAGGGCCCCGCGTTTGGCGCCTCGCAGCGCATGGTGGTGTCACCCGGGCACGAGGCCGAGGGATGGATCCACATGCCCGGTGGGCAGAGCGGTCACCCGCTGTCACCGTTCTGGGGCGCGGGACACGAGGACTGGGTCAACGGCAGGCCGACGCCGTTCCTCCCCGGCACGACGGTGCATACCCTCAGGCTGGTGCCGGCGCAGGAGTGACACGCGAGATGGCACCGCATGCCGCCCGCCTCAGCGCCGGCAACGCTCGATCAGGTTCAACAACGGCCCGGTCATGGCGGTGGTCACCAGCGCCATGATCACCAGCACGGCGAACAGGCGGTCGCCCAGGAAGCCCAGTTCGTAGCCCAGGTTGAGCACGATCAGCTCCATCAGGCCACGGGTGTTCATCAGCGCCCCCAGTCTCCACGCGTCATGGTTGTCCATGCCGGCACTGCGCGCTGCGCTCCAGGTGCCGATCAGCTTGCCCAGCGTGGCGACCACGATCACGATCAGGCACAGCAGCAGGTCGCTGGCCTGCAGGGCGTCGGCGCGCATGCGCAGGCCGGTCATGGCGAAGAACAACGGCAGCAGCAGCGTGACGGCGAATGGCTCCACGCGCTCGGCCACGGTGTGCCGCAGCGTCGCGTTGCCGGACACCGCGACGCCGGCCGCGAACGCGCCGAACAGCGCATGGATGCCCAGCATCTCGGTGACCAGCGCGCAGCCCAGCGCCATCAGCAACATGATCAGCAGCCAGCGTCCTTCCTGGCCCGGTGCGATCACCAGGCGCGAGAACCACGGCCGCACCACCCCCAGCATCAGTGCGACGAAGGCGACCACGCAGACCAGGTTGATCGTGGCCGGCACCCAGCCCTGCGACTGCGCGGCGGCCACGATCAGCGCCAGCAGGCACCATGCGGTGGCATCACCGAGCGCGGCGCAGGCGATGGCGGTCTGGCCCAGCGGTGTGCCGGTCATGCCGCGGTCGGCAAGGATGCGCAGCAGCACCGGGAAGGCCGTGATGCTCAATGAAATACCGACGAACAGCGCGAAACCGGTGAAGCCCACGCCGGGCGGTGCGTGCGCGCCATACAGCCAGATCGCCAGCAGCACGCCGAGCACGAAGGGCACGGCGATGCCGGCGTGGCTGACCACGAACGCGAAACGACGCCGCCCTCGCAATCCGCCCAGATCCAGTTCCGCCCCCGCCACCAGCAGGAACATCAGCACGCCAAGCTGGCTGAGCAGGCCGAGCGAGCCGAGGGAGGCGGCCGGGAACAACACGCCATGCACCTGGGGCAGCACGGCTCCAAGCACCAGCGGCCCCATCATCAGACCGGCCGCCATTTCCCCGATCACCCCGGGTTGACCCAGCCGGCGGAACAGCCACCCCGCACCCTTGGCCACCAGCAGCAGGACCAGCAGCTGCAGCAGGAACAGACCGAGCGGCGCATGCAGGTGCGCGGCCCAGTCGGCGCCCAGCGACGCCTCGGCACGGGCCACCCGTGCCGAGACGGCCGGACCGGCAAACCGTGCCAGGCCCAGGCCGATCAACAGGGGCAGCGCCACCCAGCCCAGATAACGCCAGGCCAGCCCGCTGCGGCGCATGCCGGTGGTGTCAGAGTCCATGATCGATCCCCATCGATTGAAGGGACGATTCTACGGGCTGCACGCGCTGCCACACCACCGCGATCGACGCCGCGGCGTGGCACCTCGATCAGGCCAGCGCCTGCTCGTGCACGCCGGCGATGGCGCGTCCGGAGGGATCGGCCATCGCCGCGAAGCTGGCATCCCAGGCAATGGCCGCCGGCGAGGAGCATGCGATCGACTTGCCACCCGGCACCGTTTCCGCCGCCGCCTGGGTCGGGAAGTACTGCTCGAACACGTGGCGGTAGAAGTAGGCTTCCTTGGTCTGCGGCGGGTTGTGCACGAAGCGCTTGTCCGCCGCGGCCATCACCCGGTCACTGACCTGGGCTTCGGCATGCGCCTTGAGTCCGTCGATCCAGCCGTAGCCGACACCATCGCTGAACTGTTCCTTCTGGCGCCACAGGATCGAGTCCGGCAGGTAACCTTCGAAGGCCTCGCGCAGCACCGCCTTCTCGATCCGGCGTGCACCGGCGGGGCCCTGCCCGACCATCTTGTGCCTGGCATCGATGCGCATGGCCACATCGAGGAACTCGCGGTCCAGGAACGGCACGCGCGGCTCCACGCCCCAGGCCATCATCGACTTGTTGGCGCGCAGGCAGTCGTAGTTGTTGAGCGCATCCAGCTTGCGCACCAGTTCTTCATGGAACTCACGCGCGTTGGGGGCTTTGTGGAAGTACAGATAGCCACCGAAGATCTCGTCGCTGCCCTCGCCGGACAGCACCATCTTCACTCCCATCGCCTTGATCCGCCGCGCCAGCAGGAACATCGGGGTGGAGGCGCGGATCGTGGTGACGTCATAGGTTTCCACGTGGCGGATCACTTCCGGCAGTGCGTCCAGGCCTTCTTCGAAGGTGTACTCGAAGCCGTGATGCACGGTGCCCAGTGCTTCGGCCGCGATCGCCGCGGCGGCCAGGTCGGGTGAGCCCTTCAGGCCGATCGCGAAGGAATGCAGGCGCGGCCACCACGCTTCGCTCTGGTCGCCATCCTCAACGCGGTGGCGGGCATAGCGTGCGGCCACCGCGGCCACCAGCGACGAATCCAGGCCGCCGGAGAGCAGCACGCCATAGGGCACATCGGTCATCAGCTGGCGGTGTACCGCGCGCTCGAAGGCCTCGCGCAGCTCGACCCGGTCGGCCTCGACGCCTTCGACCGCGTCGTAGTCGCGCCACGGGCGCTCGTAGTAACGGGTCAGGGTGTCGGTGGCGCTGTCGTACCAGTGGCCCGGCGGGAACTGCGCCGCATCGGCGCAGATGTCCACCAGCGACTTCAGTTCGGAGGCCACCACCAGCCGGCCATCCTTGTCGTGGCCCCAGTACAGCGGCACCACGCCGATCGGATCACGGGCGATCAGCACGCGCTGTGCGGCCCGGTCCCACAAGGCGAAGGCGAAGATGCCGTTGAGGCGGTTCAGGAACGAGGCCGGGCTGTCTTCGCGGTACAGGGCGTTGATCACCTCGCAGTCCGAGCCGGTCTGGAACGCATAGGGCTGGGCCAGCTCGGCCTTCAGTTCGCGGTGGTTGTAGATCTCGCCGTTGACCGCCAGCGCCAGGCCGCCGTCTTCAGAGAGCAGCGGCTGCGAACCGCCAGCCGGGTCCACGATGGCCAGGCGCTCGTGGACCAGGATGGCGCCGTCATCGACGTACACCCCGCTCCAGTCCGGGCCGCGATGGCGCTGGCGCTGCGAGAGGTCCAGCGCATGGCGGCGCAATGCGGTGAGGTCGTCGCCGGCCTGCAGGCCGAAAATACCGAAGATCGAACACATGGGAACAGCTCCTGATGATGGGGGAATACACGTATTGCAGGCATTCGACCGGCCACCCAGGCCCGGAAGGGGTAAACCCGGGCCACAAAAAAACCCGCATCGGTCGATGCGGGTTTTCTGGGGTCCGGGCGTGTTGCTTGTACTAGCCCTGGTCGCAGTCCCGCATCGGCCGCGCACGATTATTCGCGCGCAGATTATTGCGGTTGGTATTGCTGACAGCGGTGGCCGGGAACGAGGACATGGACCGACCGTAACCGGGTTTTGACGGCGGCGCAACTGTTGCGATGGCAACCAAACCGGCCGCCGCGGACAACCCGGCGCTTCGGGGCCGCGCGATAATCACGGTCCTTCTGCACCATCCGGCTGGCATGATCCCTCGCATTGGACGCATCGCTACACGCCTGGGCGGCATCGCCCTGGCCCTTTCCCTGATTGCCTGCAGCAGCACTCCTGCACGGACGCCTGCCAGCATCGTGCAGTCGGTCGAGGCCAAGGCGGCCGATGGCAGCTTCGACAGTGCCTGGGAGGCAGCCAGGACCTTTGAAACCTTCAACGACCCGCGTGCCGTGGGCTGGTACGAGCGTGCGGCAGCCGTCACCCCGTGGACCTTCCACAACCCGCAGGCCGAAGAGGCCCTGGGCAGGATCTGGACCCACGGTGAGCTGCTGCATGGCACCGGCCCGAACATCCGCCAGGGCACTGCCCTGCGCGCCTCACCGCGCAAGGCAGAGCGCTGGTATCGCGCCGCTGCGGAGCACGGCAATCCGATGGCGATGCTGATGCTGGCCAAGTTCCATCGCGACCGCGGTGACGCGGCCAGCGCGCTGCGCTGGGACCTGCGCGCAACGATCTACCATCACATGCCGTCCGAATCCTCGCGACTGCCACAGGCGATCGCAGCGCAGCCGGATGGCACCGTGCATCCGCTGGTCGCCGAGATCCAGCGACGTGCGCAGCGCGGCGAAGCCGACGCCCAGGTGGATCTGGGCGCCATGTACGAACTCGGCATGGGCCTGCCGCGCGATGGCGTGGAAGCGCTGCGCTGGTACCGGCTGGCCGCCGACCAGGGCAATGTGTACGGGCAGTATTTCAGCGGCCTGCTGCTGGGCCGTGGCCGCGCCGGCGTAACGCGCGATCTGGACGCAGCCGCCGGCTGGTTCGCGAAGGCGTCTGCGCAGAAGTTCTACCTGGCCGGGGAGACGTATTGGCGCGACCGGATCAAAGCCCCGTTCTGGACCTTCGACTGACAGGATAACCACCCGGTAGAGCCGACCGTTGGTCGGCTGCACGTATCCCCCCAACCGGGTAGAGCCGACCGTTGGTCGGCTGCACGTGTCGCCCCACGTGTCGGCGCCAACGGCAGCCGACCAACGGTCGGCTCTACGTCGGAGGGGACCACGTATGCGCGCCGGTGACGCTGTACACACTCCGCCGCTGCCTTCAAGACTGCCGCCTGCGCCCCCCATCCTCCAGAATGACCGCATGAACTCCGCCACCTTCCGCGATGAAATCCTCACCCGCGAGCGCATGCAGGCCATCATTGCCGCGCATCCGCGCGCGGCCGCCTTCGAGAACTGCACGTTCGATCACGGCGACTTCTCGCGGCTGGACATGGATGGGTTCCAGTTCCACCAGTGCTCGGTCACCGGTGCCTCCTGGCTGGCCGCCTCGCTGGAAGAAACCCAGTGGACGAAGTGCCGCGGCAGCCAGTGCGATTTCAGCTCGGCGCTGCTCAGCGACGCACGCTTCTCGCACTGCGATCTCAACAACAGTCATTGGCGACGCGCGACGCTGTCCTCGGTGCGGTTCCAGGACTGCAAGCTGACCGGCGCGCATCTGCAGGAAGTGACCGGCTGGGCGCTGGAGTTCCGCGAGTGCCTGCTGGTCAGCGCTGACCTGCGCGGGATGTCATTCCGCAAGGCGCAGTTGGAGGGCATGGATTTTTCCGAGGCCGAGCTGTCCGGCTGCGATTTCCGCGATGCGGTGTTCAACGGCGGCAGCCTGCGCAATGCACAGACGCGGTTGACGCGCTTCGAAGGTGCCGACCTGCGTGGCACCGACATCAGCGGGCTCAACGTGATGGACGCCAAGCTGTTCAAGAAGGCGGTGATTTCGCAGCGCCAGGCGGCGGCCGCGTTGGCGTCGTTCGGGTTGATCGTGGCGTAAGGGCGAACCGACCAACGATCGGTTCCTACATGGCGCGGTCGTTCGTCAGTGACGCGGTAGGGGCCGGCTGATGGTCGGCGCAGCACGTACACCCGGTAGTGCCGGCCGCTGGCCGGCTCTCCTTCACGTCTGACATTCGCGAGAGCCGGCCAGCGGCCGGCACTACCGTGATGGTCCGACAGCAGCGCTGCCCCAGGGACTCAGGCCAACAGGCGCTCGATCAAGCGCTGGTACAACGCCGGCAGCGCCTCCAGATCCGCGACGCGCACGTTCTCGTCGACCTGGTGGATGCTCGCATTGACCGGCCCCACTTCGATGCACTGCGCACCCAGTGGCGCGATGAAGCGCGCATCGGAGGTGCCACCGCCGGTGCTCTCTTCCGGCGGCGCCCCGGCAAACTCGCCGAGCACGTCACGCGCGACGCGGCGCAGCGTGCCTTCCGGGGTGTAGAACGGTTCGCCACTGCGATGCCACTTGAGCGTGTACTCGAGCGCATGGCGGTCCAGCAGCGCGGCGATCTCCTGCTCCAGCGCCGGCGCATTCCAGTGCGGGTTGTAGCGCAGGTTGAACAGCACCTGCAGCTCGCCGGGAATCACGTTGTTGGCACCGGTCCCGGCATGGATGTTGGAGACCTGCAGACTGGTCGGCGGGAAGCTCTCGAAACCGTCATCCCAGTGCCGTGCGGTCAGTTCGGCGAGCGCGGCGGCGGCAAGATGGATCGGATTGCGCGCCTTGTCGGGATACGCGACATGGCCCTGCACGCCCTTCACCGTCAGCGTTGCCGAGAGGCTGCCGCGCCGACCGACGCGCAACAGATCGCCGAGCACGGCCGTGGAGGAGGGCTCACCGGTGATGCACCAGTCGATGGTCTGGCCACGCTCGCGGAAAACATCGGCGACGCGACGCACACCGTCGATGGCATCGCCTTCCTCGTCACTGGTCAGCAGCACGGCCAAGGTGCCGGAATGGTCCGGATGGGCGGCGACGAACTGCTCGGCGGCCACCACGAAGGCGGCCACACTGCCTTTCATATCGGCCGCGCCACGTCCGTACAGCACGCCATCACGGATCTGCGGATCGAACGGATCGCTGGTCCAGGCCGAGACCGGGCCGGTCGGCACCACATCGGTATGCCCGAGCAGCACCAGCACCGGCGCGCCCTGCCCGTGTGTGGCCCACAGGTTGTCGACCTCGCCCAGGCGCAGGTGTTCGCAGTGGAAGCCCGCTCGCTCGAGACGGCCAGCCAGCAGTGCCTGGCAGCCGGCATCCTCGGGGGTGACCGACGCGCGCGCGATCAGGTCGCAGGTCAAGGCAACGACGTCGTTCACGCGCCCACTCCGAACCGCTGCTTGAAGCCGTTGTCCGAGAAACCCTGGGTCATCACGCCATCGGCGCTAACCACCACCGGGCGCTTGATCAGCTGCGGGTACTCGCGCAGCAGCAGCTTCCATTCGGCCTCGGAGTCCGCCGCTTTGCGGTTCTCCGGCAGTTGCCGCCACGTGGTGGAGGATCTATTGATCAGCGCAGGAAAGCCACCGGCCTGACCGGCCCAGTCGATCAGGGTCTCCGGCGTCGGCGGGTGGTCGCGGTAGTCGACGAAGGTGTACGGCACCTGGAATCGGTCCAGCCACTTGGTGGCCTTCTTGCAGGTGTCGCAGTTCTTCAATCCGTACAGAATGGTGGTCATGGCGCGGCGTGCAGCATCGATCAGGAAGGACGTCGTGAGGATGTCACAACAGGCGTTCGGACACGACCCGGAACGGTACCTGCGGCACCCGGAAACAGAACGCCTCGGCCAGATCGACGCCCATGGCGGCAAGGTGCGGGCAGGACACCGGGCCCTCCAGTTGCAGGGGCTGCACGTCCGAAAGGGCAATCGGCAGATCGATATGGGTCAGGGCCAGCCGACCATCCGCGGCGACCGCGAACGCGGCCTCCTGGCAGACCAGGAACGCCATGGCCTGCGCTGCATCGGTGAACGCCCCGGCCGCCCACGCCGCCACCAAGGCCGTTGCCGGGCGCACCTGCGCCTGTAGTGCGGGCGCGCTGCCCTGCCCCGGCTCGATCACGGTGTGCCCGCCATCGGCATCCACGGCATGCTCGAAACGCCCGGCCAGATGCGGTTGCATGGCGTCGCTCCACAGGCGTGCACCGGCCGCGTGCATCACGCTGTCGATCACATTGCGATCAAAGACGACAAGCGGCGTGGTTGACATGCCGGTCGCGTGATCCGGCACCACATACCAGCGCCAGTTGCTCTGCAGAGGGGAAGGGAAAATGCGACGCAACGGCCCCGCCAGCGCCGGACCGAAATGGCCGTGACGGTAGGTCAGGATCGTATAGGGCGTACGCCCGTCATGCACGAACAGGCGATGGCCCGGCGGGGGCGGCGGTGCATGACGCACGTCCACCCACCAGCTCAGGTACACCACCTCACGCACATCACTGATCAAGGCCGGTACCGGCAGCACGCGGGTCAGCGCGCGCCGGGCGGCGGTCAGGTGCGAGCAGCCGAGCAGGCCCTGCAGCGCGCGTCCCGGCCACCCCGCGAACGGGTGCCGGTAGCGCGCCGCCTGCGCCAGCGCGGGCTGCGGCGTGCTCAGTCGGCCAGGCCGCGCAGCAGCTCGTTGACGCTGGTCTTGCTGCGGGTCTTGGCATCGACCTGCTTGACGATCACCGCGCAGTACAGCGAGTGCGAGCCGTCCTTGGACGGCAGCTGGCCGGACACCACCACGCTGTACGGCGGCACCGAGCCGTAGCTGATTTCGCCGGTGGCGCGGTTGTAGACGCGGGTGCTCTGGCCGAGGAACACGCCCATGCCGATCACGCTGTGGTGGCCGACCACGAAGCCTTCCACCACTTCCGAACGCGCACCGATGAAGCAATGGTCTTCGATGATGGTCGGGCTGGCCTGCAGCGGCTCGAGCACGCCGCCGATGCCGGCGCCGCCGGACAGATGGCAGTGCTTGCCGATCTGCGCGCACGAACCCACCGTGGCCCAGGTGTCGACCATGGTGCCCTCGCCCACGTAGGCGCCGATGTTGGTGAAGCTCGGCATCAGCACCACGTCCTTGCCGAAGTAGCTGCCGCGGCGCGCGATCGCGCCGGGCACCACGCGCACGCCGGCGCGGCGGAATTTGGCTTCATCGAAGCCGGCAAAGCGCGATTCGACCTTGTCCCAGAACGGCGCCGGACGCGCGTCGACCACGGCCATGTCGTTGACGCGGAAGTACAGCAGCACCGCCTTCTTCAACCATTCGTTGACCTTCCAGCCACCGTGGCCATCGGGCTCGGCGACGCGGAATTCGCCGGTTTCCAGGCCGTCGATGACGCGGCCGACCAGCGGCTTGGTGGAGCCTTCGATCTCGTGCAGGGTCAGCGTCGCGCGGCGCTCGAAGGCGCTTTCGATGCCGAACTTGAGTTCTTCCACGCCCGGCGTGGCCGGCTTGCGCAGCGACTTGCGCGCAATGGTGGCATCACGGCTGGCGCTGCGCTTGGCCGCGCTCTCGGCCGAAGTGGCGGCGACCTTGCGTGCCGGCGCCTTTTTCGCGGCGGCCTTCTTGACTGCCGGCGCCGCCTTCTTTGCCGCGGCGGTGGTCTTCTTCACCGCGGGTGCGGCAGCAGGGGGCTTGGCCGCCGGGGTCTTCGCGGCGGTCTTCTTGGCAGGCTTGGTGGCCATCAGTGGGGGTCTCCGGCTTTTCGATCAGGGTCCAGGCAGGCGAGCATGGCGTCTTGCAGCTGCTGTCTGGCGGATTCGGTGAGGGCGTGATCATGCTCATCGCTGATCACGAACATGTCTTCGGCGCGTTCGCCGAAGGTGGCGATGCGCGCATCATGCACGCGCAGCCGCTGGTTGCGCAGCACGAACGCCACGTCGGCCAGCAGGCCGGGGCGGTCGGGCGCGACCAGGCTGAAACGGGTGCTGGTCGTCTCGCCATCGGTGACATCGCGGAACTCGATGCGCGGGGCGAAACGGAAGTGCCGCAGCTGGCGCGGAATGACCCGCCGCGACGGACGCAGCCGGGTCAGGTCGCCGGACAGCGCTTCACGCAGGCCGGCCTCCAGGCGCAGCGCGTCGCCATCGGCGAAGCTGTCGGCCGGGGTCACTTCGAACGTATCGAAGATGGTGTCCACCGGACCGTCCAGCACACGCGCGCGGTGGATGCCGTAGCCCTTGCGGTCCAGCGTCATCACGATCGCGGCAAACAGGCCATCGCGATCCGGCGAGTGTACGAACACCTCCAGCGCGTGGTCGTCCGGGGTGATCCGGCGCACCTTGACCAGGGTCTGGCCCTGCTTGACCGGCACCAGCGCGGCGGCCTGCCAGGCAAGCTGCTCGGGCCGCAGCCGGATGAAGCTCTCATCGGGCATCACGGTGAACTGACGCTCGATCGTCGCGTCGTCGTAGCCGCGCTCGCGCACCAGCTGGCGCACCGATTCGCGCGCTTCGGCAACACGCTCGGCGGCCGGCATCTGGTTCTCCAGCCCGTCGCGCAGCGCGCGCCGCGCCGCGAAATACAGGTCGGCCAGCAAGCGGTCTTTCCAAGCATTCCACAGCTTGGGGCTGGTCCCGGCAATGTCGGCGCAGGTCAGCAGATACAGGTAATCGAGCCGGTCGCGGCTGGCCACCAGGGTGGCGAAGCGGTGGATCACGTCCGGATCGGAGATGTCCTGCTTCTGCGCGGTGACCGACATGCGCAGGTGCTGCTCGACCAGCCAGGCCACCAGCTCCGTATCGGAACTGCTCAGCGCCAGCGCCTGGCAGAATTCGCGCGCATCCACCGCACCGAGTTCGGAGTGATCGCCGCCGCGGCCCTTGGCGATGTCATGGAACAGGCCGGCCAGCAGCAGCAGCTCCGGTTTGCGCAGGCGCGGCCAGACTTCATGCGCGATCGAGAAACGCTCGTCGGCGCGGCTGCTGGCGAACAGGCCGATGTTCCGCAGCACCATCAGGGTGTGCTGGTCCACGGTGTAGACGTGGAACAGATCGAACTGCATGCGCCCGGAGACCTGCGCGAAGGCGGGGATCCACTGGCCGAGCACGCCAAGGCGCGCCATCCGCGCCAGCGTGTCGACCGCGCGCGGGCTGCGCAGCAGGGCCAGGAACTGCTCGCGTGCGGCCGGACTGGCGTCGGTATACGCGGCCAGGTCCGGCAGCGCTTCGGCCAGCGCGCGGGCGGTCAGCGAGTGCAGGCCGCGCACATCCGGGTTGTAGGCCCAGCTGGAGAACAGCGCGAACACCTGTTCGATGTCGCCCTCGGGCCAAGCCGGATCGTTGGCCGCCAGGTAGCCACGGCGCAGCGAGAACCCCACGCTGACCGGCTCGGGCACCGCCTCGCCATCGAACTGTTCCTCGAAGCGCTGCAGCAGGCGGTCGCTGATCCGCCGCACCACGGTGGCGCTGCGGTAGAAGCCCTGCATCATTTTTTCCACGGCCAGGCTTTCGATGTCGTCTTCGAAACCCAGGCGGGCGGCCAGTGTCTTCTGGTAATCGAAACGCAGGCGCTCTTCGGGCCGGTTGGCGACCAGATGCAGACCGAAGCGCAGCCGGGCCAGGGCGCAGCGTTCGCGCTTGAGCGCGGCCGCTTCATCCGGGCCGAGGTGGCCCAGGCCGACCAGTGCTTCCAGGTCGCGCACGCCGAAGGCACGCAACGCCATCCAGCCCAGGGTATTGAGATCGCGCAGGCCGCCGGGGCCGTCCTTGATGTCCGGTTCCAGGTTGTCGGCGGTATCACCAAAGCGCTGATGGCGGGCGAGCAGCTCTTCACGCTTGGCGAGGAAAAACTCGCGCGGCGGCCACAGGCCGTCCACGTTCACCGCGGCCTTCAAGGCCGCGCGCGCGCTGTCGTCGGCAACCACCGGGCGCGATTCGATCAGTGCGGTCAGCACGGTCTGGTCGGCGCTGGCCTGGGTGCACTCGGCCGGCGAACGCACCGCGTGACTCACGGGCAGGCCGCAATCCCACAGCAGCGCGAAAAAGCGCGCCAGCCCGGATTCGTGCCGCCGCTGCTGTTCCGGCGTACCCAGCACCAACACGTCGATATCCGAGCGCGGGAACAACTCACCGCGCCCATACCCACCGACGGCAAACAAGGCCAGTCCAGACCCGGCCGGCAGGCAGCGATGCCACGCCAACCGGATCAGGTGGTCGGCCGCGCGGGCGCGCAACGCGAGCAGGCGCTCGATGTTGTCGCCCTGGTCGAAACGGCGGTACAGCCGTGCGTCGGTCTGTTGCAGCGACTGGCGCGCCAGCGCCGCCCAGTCCGGGTCGGCGACGGATTCGGCCGGCGCGTCCAGCATCGGGCTCGCCGGCAGCATGCTCAGACCTGCGATTCGCCGGGCGAGAGGGTCAGCACGTCGACGCCGGTCTCGGTGACCGCGACCATGTGCTCCCACTGCGCCGACAACTTGCGGTCCTTGGTGACCACGGTCCAGCCGTCGGGCAGCACCTTGTTGTAGCGGGTGCCCTCGTTGATCATCGGCTCGATGGTGAAGGTCATGCCCGGCTGCAGCACCAGGCCCTGGCCCGGACGACCGTAATGCACCACCTGCGGCTCGTCGTGGTAGACCTTGCCGATACCATGGCCGCAGTACTCGCGCACCACGCTGAAACGCTCGGATTCGGCATAGCTCTGGATCGCGTGGCCGATATCGCCCAGCGTCGCGCCCGGCTTGACCGCGCGGATGCCGCGCCACATGGCTTCGTAGGTCGCATCGACCAGGCGCTTGGCCATGACCGACGGCGTGCCCACGTAGTACATGCGGCTGGTATCGCCGTGCCAGCCATCCTTGATCACGGTGACATCGATGTTGACGATGTCGCCGTCCTTGAGGACCTTGGCTTCACTGGGAATGCCGTGGCAGATCACGTTGTTGACCGACGTGCAGACCGTCTTGGGGAAGCCGCGGTAGCCGACATTGGCCGGCGTGGCTTTCTGCACGTTGATGATGTGGTCGTGGCAGATGCGGTCCAGCTCTTCGGTCGTCACGCCCGGCTTGACGTGGGGGGTGACGATGTCGAGCACCTCGCTGGCCAGACGGCCGGCGATGCGCATCAGTTCGATTTCCTCGGGGGTTTTCAGATTCACGCTCATGGCGCCCATTATCGCCGATCCGGGGCCAATCTGAACGGGATGGGGTAGAACGCTGACAGCCGCGGTTTGGGCGGCCGGGCCGGTCAGGTCCATGAATGACTGCGATGCACGTCCCAGAACGCGGGATTGTGCCGAAAACGGCCATTGAATCTGTCAAATCTCACGGTCTCCCAACAAGACGAAACCTATAACCGGGTCAACACCGTTCCATCGCCCCACCCGTTCGGCAGCATCGTGTTGTTCAGCAAGGACCCGCGTCCAAGGAGCATGCCCATGCGATTTCTCCGTCCTGCCCTGTTGAGCCTGGCCATTGCCAGCCTCGCTGCGCCCGCCCTGGCGGCCGATACCACGACCTTCAACGTCAAGATCATCATCACCAAGGCCTGCACGATCACCGCAGCGGCCGCCACCGATGTGGATTTCGGCTCGGCCCTCTCCACGGCCACCACCCCGTCCAACGCCCAGGGCACGATCACCGCCCAGTGCTCGGCATTGACCCCGTACACCGTCGCCCTCAATGCCGGTGCGAACGCGGGAACCGCCAATGACGTGACCACCCGCCGGATGAAGAACACCGATGCGAGCGTGACGGCGAACAATTTCGTCGGCTACCAGCTCTATCGCGATGCCGCCCATACCAATGTGTGGGGCGCGACCACCGGCACCAATACGACGGCCGGCATCGGCACTGGCCTGGCGCAGACATTGAATGTCTACGGCCAGATCGCCAACCCCAGCGTCAACAACGCCGCTGCGGGTAACTATCAGGACACGATCACCGCCACCATCACCTATTGAGGTCCGCCATGCCGATTTCCGCAGGGCGTCGCCCTGGGCGGTTCGGGTGCGCGGTGCTGGGCTGGCTGTGGCTGCTGATGGGGAGCGCCACCGCCGCAAGCCTGCAGGTCGCCCCCACCTCATTGCAGCTGACGCCACGGCAGAACGCCGATGCGCTCTGGCTGACCAACAGCGGTACGACGCCGGTGCAGGTGCAGGTGCGGGTCTTCGAGTGGCGCCAGGACACCGGCCAGGACCAGCTCCTGCCCACCACCGACCTGCTGGTGAGTCCGCCGATGCAGTCGTTGGCGGCCGGCCAGCAGCAGCTGATCCGCGTGGTGCGCAGCGACGCTGAGGCACCCTCATCGCAGCGCGCTTACCGGGTGATCGTCGATGAACTGCCCACGGTGGATCCGCGTCGCAGCGGGATGCAGTTCGTGTTGCGCTATTCGATGCCGGTGTTTGTCCAGCCCGGTGCGGAGGGCCCGCTCGGACACGCGCTGCAGGTACGCCTGACACGCCTGGATGACGGGCGCCCGGCCCTGGAGGTGCACAACAGCGGCAACAGTTACGCGCAGCTGGCCGACATCGGCCTCGGGCCCGTCGACCGACCGCAGATCATCCATCCCGGCCTGCTCGGTTACGTACTCGGTGGACAGACCATGCGCTGGCCACTGGATGTCCCGGCCGTCCGCCTGGCGGGCGCCACAGTCTCGGCAAAGATCAATGGCGAGTCGGCCCAGACGCCACTGCCCGCCGCGCCGCCGGCTCGCTGAGGCCTGCCTGCGGATGCTGCTTACCGCGACGCTGGCCCCGTGCGCCGCGATGGCAGCGGACGCCGACGCGGGCATCGACGCATCGGCCGACACCCTGTTGCCGCCGCCGACGCCGTTGACGGCCGCACAGACGCTGTACCTGGATGTGACCCTCAACCAGGCACCGCGTGGCCTGCTGCCGTTCACCGAGCTGCAGGGCAGGCTGATGGCCTCGGGCGCGACGCTGCGCCAGCTCGGGTTTTCCGCACGGGGCGAGGAGCAGGTCGCGCTGGACCAGCTCAGCGGGGTTGCCGTGCGCTACGACGCAGCGCTGCAGACGCTGGCGCTGGACGTCCCGCTGGAACAGCTGTCGTTGCCTACCACGCGGCTGGAGCGTGCAGCCGATACCGCGCCGCCTGCAGCGTCCTCGCTTGGCATGCTGGTCAACTACGACCTTTACGGCAGCCACAACGAGGGCGGCGGCAACCTGGCCCTGACTACCGAACTGCGCCTGTTCGGGGTGGGCCACGGCGTACTGGAAACCAGTGCATTGCAGCGCACCTGGCAGGATCCGGCCGATCGTCGGTGGCGGGGCGAAAGCGTGCGGCTGGATACGGCGTGGCGCCTGGACTTCCCGGACGCGGCCGTGTCGCTGACGGTGGGCGATTTCTACAGCGGCTTCGTCGACTGGAGCCGGCCGGTGCGCATGGGCGGTGTGCAGATCGGCCGCAACTATGGCCTCCAGCCCTATCGTGTGCTGAGCCCCACCCCCACGTTCCTGGGGGAAGCGGTGGTTCCGTCCAACGTGGAGCTGTATGTGGATGGCCTGCGCCAGTACAACGGCGAGGTCCCGGTCGGGCCGTTCCAACTGGCCGCCCAGCCGGGCATCAACGGAACCGGCAATGCCCAGGTCGTGATCACCGATGCGTTCGGCCGGATGCAGACCCTGGACTTCGCCTTCTATGGCACGCAGCAACTGCTCGCCAAGGGCCTGTCCGACTGGTCGGCCGGCGTGGGCAGGATGCGGAAGGACTACGGCATCCGTTCGTTCGCCTATGAAACGCCCGTGATCGGCAGCGCCACCTGGCGCTACGGCGCCAGCGATCGCTTCACGGCCGAAGCGCACGTGGAAGGGGGCGGCGGCGTGGTCAATGGCGGCGCTGGCGGCTGGTGGCTGCTGGGCGGCGCCGGCGTGGTCAACGCCGCCTACGCACGCAGCCGCCATGACGCTTTCCAGGGAGGGCAATACGCGC
Source organism: Stenotrophomonas sp. LM091 (assembly GCF_001806305.1). Classification (NCBI taxonomy): domain Bacteria; kingdom Pseudomonadati; phylum Pseudomonadota; class Gammaproteobacteria; order Lysobacterales; family Lysobacteraceae; genus Stenotrophomonas; species Stenotrophomonas sp. LM091. The sequence goes on along the minus strand of NZ_CP017483.1, from coordinate 3,504,471 downwards.
TGGGCTACAGCTGGAACAACCGCCGGTTCAACGTCAACCTGCTGACCCGGCGAACCCACGGCCACTACCGCGACCTGGGCGCGCTGCAGGACACCCTGCCCCCGGACATCAGCGAGCAGGCCACCCTGGGCATCAACCTGCAACGCGCCGGCTCGCTCAGCGCCAGCTACCTCCGGCTGCGTTACCCCGACGGCGACGACAACCGCTACGCCAGCGTGTTCTGGTCGCGCAGCTTCGGCGATCGCTGGTCGGCCTATCTCTCGTTCAACCAGAACCTGGCCGACAGCGATGACCGCAGTGCCTATCTGTCGGTCTCCGCTGCGCTGGGACGCAACCGCCAGAGCAGCCTGTCGGCACAACGCAACGGCGAACGGATGACCTATGTCGCCGATCTGTCCCAGCCCGTGCCCGGCGATGGCAGCCAGGGCGGCTACGGGTGGCGGGTGCAGGCGCGCGGCGGCGACGATGGCGGCGGTGGCCTGGCCGAACTCGGCTGGCTCAACCGGGTCGGGCGCTACTCGATGGGCTACGCGCGCCAGGGCGATCTTGACTACGGCTACGCCAGCGCCAGTGGCAGCGTGGTGTGGATGGGCGGACATGTATTCGCCGCGCGCGAGGTGCCCGACGCCTTCGCCGTGGTCTCCACCGACGGCTACCCGGGCATCCCGGTGCGGCTGGAAAACCGGCTGATCGGCAGTACCGACAGGAACGGCCTGCTGCTGGTGACCCCGCTGCTGTCGTGGCAGCGCAACCGGATCTCCATCGATACGCTGGACCTGCCGGCGGACATGCGCGCCGACCGGGTGGACACCTGGGTGACGCCGCGACAGAGCGCCGGGCTGGGCGTCGACTTCGGCCTGCGCCGCACCCGGGCCATGCGCGTGATCCTGCACGATGACGCCGGGGCCCCGCTGCCGGTCGGCAGCAGCGTGCGCCTGCCCGCTGGCGGCACTGCCTCGGTGGGCTACGACGGGGAGACCTATCTGGAAGATGTCGTGCTGCCGGCCCAGTTGCAGGTCGAGTTGCCCGAAGGGCACTGCAGCGTACGCCTGGACCCGCCCGTCACCGCCACCTCCCCCGGCGTACCCCGCGTCGGGCCGCTGCGCTGCGTGCCGACCTCCCCACCATGACCGGCGCGCGTACGCTCATGATCGTGCTGATGCTGATGGCCCTGTGCTGGGCACCCCGGGCACGCGCGGATACGACCTGCACGGCCACGGCGCCAGGCGCATTGGCGTTCGGCACCATCACCAATGGCGCGGCCAGCGCGACCGATGCCATGACCAGCTTCACCATCACCTGCAACACCACCGCGCTGAGCGTGCTGGGCAGCGCCAGCGTGCGCGCCTGCCTGAAGATCGGCACCGGCAGCACCGGCAGCACGCTGCTGCCGAGCCGCAGCATGAGCAACACCACCGCCGATCCGATGGCATTCCAGCTCTATACCAACGGTGGCCGCACCACGGTGTGGGGCGCGGTGCCGGGCGGTTCGCCGCCGGCAGCCATCGTGACCCTCAGTTACGGGGTGCCATTGATCACCGGCGGCAGCGGCGCCCAATCGGTCACGCTCTACGGGCAGGTGCCCGCCGCGCAGGTGCTGTCGGCCGGCGCCTTTGCCAGCAGCTTCACCGCCGCCAACGTCAGCCTGGAGTACGCCTACAACGAGAGCATCATCGGCATCGCCCAGCCGCCGGCGCTGTGCACCAGCACCAGCGGGGTCAGCGGCCACAAAACAGCCGATGGCGCCTTCCCGTTCACGGTCAGCGCCAACGTCCTGCCCCAGTGCAGTACCTACGTCACGACCGACATGGATTTCGGCAGCAACGCGGGGGCGATCACCGCCAACCTTGACCGCACCTCGACGATCGGCCTGACCTGCATCAACCGCACCGCCTACAGCGTCGGCCTGAACAACGGGCAGAACGCATCGGGCAACGTGCGCCGCATGCGCTTCACTGCACTGGACGGCAGCGTCTACTACATCCCCTACGAGCTGTACCGGAACGCTGGGCGCTCCCAGCGCTGGGGCAACACGCTCAACACCGACACCCTGGCCGGCACCGGCACTGGCGCCGCGCAGACCCTCACCGTGTATGGGCGTGCCCCGCCGAGCGTCGGCGCGGTGCCCGCCCAGGGCAGCTACAGCGACGTCATCACGGTCACGATCACCTACTGAACAGCGCCGGCCAGGCCCTCAAGCCGTGGCCGTCGCGGCCGCTAACGCTCGCATCCCTCCGCAGTGCGATGCACGATGCCCGCGCGCCCCCCTTCCTTCGTCCTCGCCTGGCTGCTGGCCGTGTACGCCGCCGTGCCGGCCGCCGCGCGGCCCGGCGCAGGCAGCGCGGCCACGCTGCAGGTGGCGGTAAGGATCGTTGCCGATTGCCGCAGCCCCGGGGCGGAGGCGCTGCCCACCTGCCGGCCCGCGCGCCAGCGAGGCGACGCGCTGCATCCGGTGCCCGCGCAGGTGGCCGCATTGAGTCCGGCCATCGCGGATACCGGTCGCACCGCGCCTGTCACCGTGACCTACTGATGCAATGGCTGCCGGTTGCCCTGCTGATCGCCGTGACCGCCCTGCCCGCGCAGGCACTGGAAATCCGTCCGGTCCGTGTCTCGGTGCCGGCCGATGCGGCACAGGCCGAACTGTGGCTGGGCAACCCCGGAAGCACCGCCTGGCGCGGCCAGGCCCGGCTGTACCGATGGGAGCAGGCGGGCGACCAGGAACGCCTGCTCCCCGCCGACGACGTGGCCGTGAGCCCGACCCATCTGGCCATCGCCCCGGGCGGCGGCCAGCGCGTGCGCGTGGTCCGGCTGGGGACGGCGCCGGCGGCCGTTGAACAGGGATACCGGCTGGTGCTCAGCCCCGGGCCGGAGGCCGCCGCCGGCGCCGCGCGCTATTCCCTGCCGGTGTTCCTCGAACCCAGCATCCCTGCCACCGGCTCGCGCCTGCGCGTGGCGGCGGCCGGCAGCCCCGCCGCGCCGGTGTTGCGCCTCTATAATGAAGGCGCGGCCCATGCCCACCTTGCCGATCTGGTGTATGTGGATGCGCGCGGCCGACGCCAGCCCCTGATCGATGGACTGGCCGGGTACGTCCTGCCGCACAGTACCCGCAGCTGGGCCCTGCCGGCCCGCCCTGACGGCTATGCCAACGGCCGTTTCCTTGCCCGCCTGGACCATGCCGCCGAAGCAATCCTGGCCGCCCCGCCCGCCGAGATTGCGGCGCGGGCCGGGGCCGGGCTATAATCGACCGGATCTCCTGCCTCATCGAAGCAGGGAACACGTCAACACCGGACGTCACCGGTGAATCCACACCTGCCGCCCATATCCGTGCCGGGGTGCTCCGCAAGGAGTTCGGTCACGGAAGCGACAGGGAAGCCAAACCCCGGAACCACCCGCCTTGCGGCGGACCGCCCAACTATTACCCGTGGCGGCCGGTTCCCTATCAGGAGTTACTGCAATGCCCCAGGTCACCATGCGTCAGATGCTGGAAGCCGGCGTCCATTTCGGCCACCAGACCCGTTACTGGAACCCCAAGATGGGCCAGTACATCTTCGGCGCCCGCGGCAAGATCCACATCATCAACCTGGAAAAGACCGTTCCGCTCTTCAATGACGCGATGAACTTCATTTCCAGCGTTGCGCAGAAGCGCGGCACCATCCTGTTCCTGGGCACCAAGCGCAGCGCCCGCGAGTCGATCCGTGAAGAAGCCGAGCGTTGCGGCATGCCGTTCATGAACCAGCGTTGGCTGGGCGGCACCCTGACCAACTTCCGTACCGTGAAGCAGTCGGTTGCCCGCCTGAAGGAACTGGAAGCCGGTGAGACCGACGGCAGCTTCGACAAGCTGGTCAAGCACGAAGTGCTGGGCCTGCGTCGCGAGCGCGACAAGCTGGAAGCCTCGCTGGGCGGCATCAAGGACATGAACCGTCTGCCGGACGCGATCTTCGTCATCGATATCGGCCACGAAGACATCGCCATCAAGGAAGCCAAGAAGCTCGGCATCCCGGTGATCGCTGTGGTCGATACCAACTACAACCCGGAACTGGTCGACTACGCGATCCCGGGCAACGACGACGCCATCCGTGCCGTGCAGCTGTACGCCCGCGCCGCTGCCGACGCCGTGCTGGAAGGCAAGGCTGCTGCGCCGCACGCCGCCACCGTGCGTGAAGAAGAGTTCAGCGAAGCCGCTGCTGGCGAAGAAGCCAAGCCGGCCCGCCGCGCTCCGGCCAAGAAGGCTGCTGCTCCGGCCGCCGACGCGCCGGCTGCTGGCGAAGCCCAGGCCTGATCCAGGCCCGCGGTGGGCGCAGCGCGCCCACCGCTCCTGTCCGCTGCCGATGGCGCGACGACAGGACACTGTCATACGGGCCGGCCACCATGCCGGCCCAACCCCTTTCTTTCGTGAGGAAATCCCGTGGAAATCACTGCTTCCCTGGTCAAGGAACTGCGCGAGCGCACTGGCGCCGGCATGATGGAGTGCAAGAAGGCACTCGTCGAAAACGGCGGCGACATCGACGCCTCGGCCGAATGGCTGCGCAAGTCCGGCCTGGCCAAGGCCGACAAGAAGGCTGACCGCGTGGCTGCCGAAGGCATCATCGTGGCGGCCCAGGACGGCGGCAAGGCCGTGCTGGTCGAAGTCAACTCGGAAACCGACTTCGTCGCCAAGGACAGCAACTTCCTGGACTTCACCAAGGCTGTTGCTGCCACCGCACTGAGCTCGGGCGCTGCCGACATCGACACCCTGAAGGCCGCCAAGCTGCCGTCCGGCGAGACGATCGAAGAAGCCCGCGCCGCCGTCATCGCCAAGGTTGGCGAGAAGGTCGACGTGCGTCGCATCGTGCGCCTGGAATCGACCAACAACGTCGCTGCCTACGTGCACGGCGGCCGCATCGGCGTGCTGGTCGAGCTGGCCGGTGGCAACGAAGAGCTGGCCCGTGGCCTGGCCATGCACGTGGCTGCCATGAACCCGCCGCACAACAAGGCCGCCGATGTGCCGACCGAGTTCGTTGCCAAGGAAAAGGAAATCGAACTGGCCAAGATGTCCGACAAGGACAAGTCCAAGCCGGCCGATATCCTGGAAAAGATCATCAGCGGCAAGATCGCCAAGATCGTCAACGAAGTGACCCTGTACGGCCAGCCGTACGTGCTGGACACCAACCAGTCGGTCGAGCAGGTCCTCAAGGCCGCCGGTGCCGACGTGGTCGGCTTCCAGCGTCTGGCGGTCGGCGAAGGCATCGAGAAGGTGGTGGAAGACTACGCCGCCGAAGTGATGAAGCAGGCCGGCCTGGCCTGATCTTCACTGCTCGAATGTGTTACGAAAGAAGCCGCGGACTCCGCGGCTTCTTTTTTTTGTCCACTGGCTTTGCTTTGTGTGCCGGATCAGGGCAATACTCCCAAACCGATCTGCCGCGTCAACGCAAGAAATCAAGGACGAAACTGTGATGCACCTCAGGTATTCTTGCCCCAACATACTGACAACCCCGCCATGCCTCCCGAGCTGACAGCCGCCCTGGCGCTCTGCCGCAACCTGCCCTCCCCGCCCGGTATTGCCCTGCGCATCATCGAACTGGCGCAGGATCCGGAAGCGGACATCACCACCGCCGCCGACATCATCGCCATCGACATGGCGTTGAGTGCCCGCATGCTGCGCATCGCCAATTCGCCGCTGTATGCCAGCCGCCGCCGGATCGAGAATCTCGGCCAGGCGCTGACGATGCTCGGCCTGAATGCCACGGTCAGCCTGGCCCTCGGCTTCACCGTGACCCAGAACCTGACCGCCGCCGGTGACGGCCAGGACCTGCGCGAGCGCGCGTGGCGCCGCAGCATCCTCAGCGCCCTGGCCGCCAGCCTGCTGGGGCAGGCGCGCGGCCTGCGCAAAGCCGAAGAGCTGATGCTGGCCGGCCTGCTGCAGGATATCGGCGTGCTGGCCCTGGCCCAGGCGCAACCGGACACCTACCTGCCGCTGCTGCGCCAGGCCACCGACAACGACGCGCTGGTCGCCCTAGAGCGCGAACACCTGCAGTGCAGCCACGCCGACGTCGGCGCGTGGGTCGCCGAGGAATGGGGCCTGCCGCGCTACCTGGTGGACAGCATCGCGCACAGCGAATCGCCCGCCACCGGCGATGACAATTTCCAGAACTGCGTCGCCCTGTCCGGCGCGGTGGCCGATATCTGGCTCGGCACCGATGCCGATGCCGCGCGCGAGCACGCCCTGCAGCAGGTACATGACACGCTCGGCCTGGACAGCGCCCAGTTCGACCAGGTTCTGGGCCGCATCGGTGAATCGCTGCCGGACATCAGCACCCTGTTCGAGACCCCGCTGTTCTCGCCCTCGCGCGTGCAGCAGCTGATCGACCATGCCCAGGAGCTGGCCACCCTGCGCAACCTGCGCGAGATGCAGGATGCCGCCCTGGCCCGCAAGCGGGCGGATGAATTCGAAGCGCGCGCCAACCGGCTGGCCGAGCAGGCGCACCGTGACGCCCTCACCGGCGTGCTCAACCGCCGCCAGCTGGAAGCCGTGCTCGAGCAGGAATTCCTGCGCGCCACCCGGCATGGCTGGCCGCTTTCGGTCGCCTTCATCGACCTGGACGACTTCAAGAAGATCAACGACGCCCATGGCCACCTGATGGGTGACCAGGTGCTGCGCATGTTCGCCACCAAGCTGCAGGAGCAGCTGCGCAACAGCGACACGGTGGCCCGCTTCGGCGGCGAGGAATTCATCGCGCTGCTGCCCAACACCACCGAGCCGGTCGCCCTGGAAGTGGTGCGCCGGGTCTTGGCCAGCATCGTCAACACGCCGATGGCCGAAGTCGCCAGCGGCCCGCTGTTCGTGACCTTCTCGGCAGGCGTGGCGACCCAGGGGGGCTATGAGCGTTTCGCCGATGTCCAGGATCTGCTCAAGGCCGCCGACGACGTGCTGTACCGCTCCAAGAACCTGGGCCGCAACCGGGTCATCGCGCGCTCGCCCAGCACCGCACCGGCCTGAGCGTTACCCCCGCGCGGGGCCGTCATCACGGCCCCCACAGCGCCCCCATGCGCCGCACCGCAGCAAATTTATGCTGCCCGATGGCCCGGCTTCCAGTAGAATCCGGGCGTTTTCCACGCACCCAGAGATCGCCATGTCAAAGCTCGCCTATCGCCGCATCCTGTTGAAAGTTTCCGGGGAGGCGCTGATGGGAGACGAGGACTACGGCATCGACCCCAAGGTGATCCACCGCCTCGCCCGTGAGGTGATGGAAGCCCAGGCGGCCGGCGCCGAAGTGGCCCTGGTGATCGGCGGCGGCAACATCTTCCGCGGCGCCGGCCTGGCCGCAGGCGGCATGGACCGGGTCACCGGCGACCAGATGGGCATGCTCGCCACCGTGATCAACGCGCTGGCCATGCAGGACGCCCTGGAAAAGCTGGGCGCCAAGGCCCGCGTGATGAGCGCGATCAAGATCAACGACGTCTGCGAGGATTACATCCGCCGCCGTGCCATCCGCCACCTGGAAAAGGGCCGCCTGGTGATCTTCGCCGCCGGCGTCGGCAGCCCGTTCTTCACCACTGATTCCGGCGCCGCCCTGCGCGCGATCGAGATCGGCGCGGACCTGCTGCTGAAGGCCACCAAGGTCGACGGCGTGTACGACAAGGACCCGAACAAGTACAGCGACGCGGTCCGTTTCGACAGCCTGACCTACGACGAAGTGATCCGCCGGGGCCTGGAAGTGATGGATACCGCCGCCTTCGCGCTGGCCCGCGACAGCGACCTGCCGCTGCGCGTGTTCGACATGGGCCAGCCGGGCGAGCTGCTCAAGATCCTGCACGGCGACAACATCGGTACCCTGGTCCAGGGCCGCGACAACGCCTGAGCCTGAGCGGCGCCCCACGCCGGGCGCCCTGAACGGCCCGGAAAGGGTCGGTATTCGCCTATAATCGCCCGATTCCCAGTTACATCCAGGATTCGGGCGATGCTCAACGAAATCAAGCAGGACGCGCAGACGCGCATGGCAAAGAGCATCGATGCTCTGAAGCACACCCTCACCTCCATCCGCACCGGCCGTGCTTCCCCGGCCCTGCTGGACCGCATCACCGTCAAGGCCTACGGCACCGACACCCCCCTGAACCAGGTCGCCTCGATCAGCGTTTCCGAGGGCCACTCGCTGGTCATCACGCTGTTCGACAAGGGCATGATCAAGGACGTCGAGAAGGCGATCTACGCCTCCGATCTGGGCCTGACCCCGAACGTGGCCGGCACCGTCATCCGCCTGAACCTGCCGCCGCCGACCGAAGAGCGCCGCAAGGAGCTGGGCAAGCAGGTCCAGAAGGAAGGCGAAGGCGCCAAGATCGCCATCCGCAACATCCGCCAGGACGCCAACAAGGCGATCGCCAACCTGCTCAAGGACAAGGCGATCAGCGAAGACGACAAGAAGCGCGGCGAAGATGACATCCAGAAGCTGACCGACAAGTCCATCAAGGACGTCGACAGTGTGGTCGCCGAGAAAGAAAAGGAACTGATGGCGGTCTGAGCCCCATGTCCCAGGCCCCGACCAGCGGCACTGCCGCGCCCATGCCGCGCCACGTCGCCATCATCATGGATGGCAACGGGCGTTGGGCACAGAAGCGTCGTCGCCCGCGCGTGATCGGCCATCGTGCCGGCGCGCGCGCGGTCAACCGCACCATCGATTTCTGCCTCGACAACGGCATCGCCGCATTGACCCTGTTCGCCTTCTCCAGTGAAAACTGGGGCCGGCCGACCGATGAGGTCGATGCGTTGATGAAGCTGTTCCTCAATGCGCTCGACCGCGAAGTGGACGAGCTGCATCGCCGTGGCGTGCGCGTGCGTTTCATCGGCGAGCGCGAGCGCTTCGGCGCCGGGCTGGTCAGCCGCATGCAGCTGGCCGAACAACGCACCGCCGACAACCGTGCGATGACCCTGAGCATCGCCGCCAGCTATGGTGGCCGCCAGGACATCGCCCGCGCCGCTCGCGAACTGGCCGCCGAGGTCGCGGCTGGCCGCCTGCTGCCCGAGCAGATCGACGAAGCGATGCTCAGCAGCCGCGTGGCCCTGGCAGACCTGCCGCCGCCGGACCTGTTCATCCGCACCGGTGGCGACACCCGCATCAGCAATTTCCTGCTCTGGCAGCTGGCTTACACCGAACTGTGGTTCACCGACGTACTGTGGCCCGAGTTCGACGCCGCCGTCCTGCAGCAGGCGATCGACGCCTATGCTTCGCGTGAACGCCGTTTCGGCCTGACCAGCGCCCAGATCGCCGCCTTGGCCACCGAGACCTCTTCCCCATGACCAAGACCCGAGTCATCGCCGCGCTGATCATGGCGCCGGTCGCCATCCTCGCCATCCTGATGCTGCCGACCCAGTGGCTGGCCGCTGCCGCTGCCGCGGTGTTCCTGATCGGCCTGTGGGAATGGCTGAAGCTGGCCGACGTGGAAGACACCCTGGCCCGCACCATCCTGCTGGTGCTGAACCTGGTGCTGATGGTGCTGATCGTGTGGGCCGATGCCGGCTCGCTGGTGCTGTACCAGATCGCCGCGCTGGTCGGCATCGGGTGGTGGTTGCTGGCCCTGCTGTGGCTGCGCTTCTTCAACTTCGGCGCCAGCCCCAGCAGCCCGGCGCGTGCCCTCAAGCTGCTCGCTGGCACCCTGGCGATCGTGCCCGCCTGGGCATCGCTGGTGCTGATCCATGCCAGTGGCGAGAGCGGCCACCTGTGGCTGCTGACCGCGCTGGCCGTGGTCTGGGCCGCCGATTCGGGCGCCTATTTCGCCGGCCGCACCTTCGGCCGCACCAAGCTCGCCCCGCGGATCAGCCCCAACAAGACCTGGGAAGGTCTCGGCGGCGGCATGGTCGCCGGCCTGATCGTGGCCCTGGGCTTCGGCTGGCTGGCCGGGATCGACAGCGGCCACCTGATCGGCCTGGTCATCACCGCCGTGGTGACCGTGTTCGCCTCGGTGCTGGGCGACCTGTACGAAAGCCTGATCAAGCGCCACGCCGGTGCCAAGGACTCGGGCCACATCATCCCGGGCCATGGCGGCGTGCTCGATCGTATCGACGGCGTCCTCGCCGCCCTGCCGGTGTTCGCACTCGGCAAGGAAATCTTCGGGTTCTAACCATGGCCAGCGCTTCCGCCCCCCGCCAGGTCGCCGTGTTCGGCGCCACCGGTTCGATCGGCGCATCCGCGCTGGACGTGATCGCACGCCATCCGGACCGCTACCAGGTCACCGTGCTCGCCGCTGGCCGCCAGGTCGATGCGCTGGTTGCCCTGTGCGCCGTGCATCGCCCGGCCCATGCCGTGATCGCCGATGAATCGCTGTACGCCGCCCTGCGTGCCGGCCTGCGTGACGCCGGCCTGGCCACCCAGGCCCATGCCGGCGCCGGGGCGCTGGACCAGCTGGCCGCCAGCGATGTCTGCGACACGCTGGTCGCGGCGATCGTCGGCGCGGCCGGACTGTCCTCGACCCTGGCCGCCGCCGCGGCCGGCAAGCGGATCCTGCTGGCCAACAAGGAATCGCTGGTGCTGGCCGGCGAGCTGCTGATGCGCCAGGCCGCTGCCGCCGGGGCCGAGATCATCCCGATCGACAGCGAGCACAGCGCGATCTTCCAGTGCCTGCGTTCGCGCGATGCCAGCCTGGACGGTGCCGGCGTGCGCCGGATCATCCTGACCGCCTCCGGGGGCCCGTTCCGTGGCCGTACCCGCGAACAGCTGGCCCAGGTCACCCCAGCCCAGGCCGTGGCGCACCCGAAGTGGTCGATGGGCCCGAAGATCTCGGTCGATTCGGCGACGTTGATGAACAAAGGGCTGGAAGTCATCGAAGCCCACCACCTGTTCGGCGTGCCGGGCGAGCGTATTGACGTCCTGGTCCACCCGCAGAGCCTGGTGCATTCGCTGGTCGAGTTCGTCGACGGCTCGACCCTGGCCCAGATGGGCCTGCCGGACATGCGCACCACCCTGGCTGTCGGCCTGGGCTGGCCGCAGCGCATTGAATCCGGGGTCGGCGGGCTGGACCTGCTGACCCAGGGCCGGCTGGATTTCGAAGCCCCGGACACCGAGGCATTCCCCTGCCTGAAGCTCGCCTGGCAGGCCATGGCCGCCGGCGGGACCGCCCCGGCGATCCTCAATGCCGCCAACGAAGTCGCGGTTTCAGCGTTTCTTCAGGGGCGGGCAGCTTTCCTTGCCATTCCAGCGCTGGTCGCTAACGCTCTGTCAACACTGTCCAGCGAGTCCGCCGATACACTGGAGGGCCTGCTGACCGCCGATCAGCGCGCCCGCCAGATCACCCAAGCCGCCATCGACCACGCCTGAATGCCCCACACGCCCCCTTACAGTGCTGATCACCATGGGTGATTTCATCGGATCCGTCTGGTGGATGATCGTCAGCCTTGGCCTGCTGGTGACGTTCCACGAGTTCGGTCACTACTGGGTCGCCCGCCGCTGCGGGATCAAGGTGCTGCGCTTTTCTGTCGGTTTCGGCAAGCCGCTGTGGTCGCGCCGCAACCGCGCGGGCACCGAATTCGCGATCGCCGCCATTCCACTGGGTGGCTACGTGAAGATGCTGGACGAGCGCGAGGTCGAAGTACATCCCGCCGAGCGCGGCCAGGCCTTCAACCACAAGACGGTGTGGCAGCGGATCGCGGTGGTCGCCGCCGGTCCGGCCGCCAACCTGATCCTGTGCATCGCCCTGCTGTGGGCGATGTTCGTGATCGGCAAACAGGATTACTCGGCCACCATCGGCCGCACCACCGGCATGGCCCAGACCGCGGGGCTGCAGGCCGGGGACCGTGTGGTCAAGGTCGATGGCCGCAGCGTGGCCACCGCCGGCGAGGCCAGCATGGCGCTGACCACCGCGGCGATGGATCGTCACGATGCCCAGGTCGAGGTCCTCGATGGCCTGGACCAGGTACGCACCCGCACCCTGCCCCTGTCCCAGCTACCGGCCGGCTTCGATGAGCGCCGCGTTCCCCAGTTGACCGGGCTGAGCTGGCAGTTCTGGCTGCAGCCGGCGCTGGTGGACAAGGTCCTGCCCGATGCGGCTGCCCAGGGCGTGCTGCTGCCCGGCGACCTGATCGTGGCCGTGGACGGCCAGCGCATCGAAGGTGCCGACCAGGTCCCGGCGCAGATTGCCGCGCTCGGCCAGCGCGGTGGGCCCGGCATGATCGACGTCCTGCGCGGCGGCGAGCGGCTGGCGCTGGAGATCACCCCCCGCCAGGGCGTGGACGGCCGCGGCCAGCCGACCTGGCAGATCGGGATCGGTTTCCCCGAGACCCATGCCCTGGCATACGACGCTGAGCTCAAGTTCGGGCCGTTTGCGGCAGTGCCGGTCGCCCTGCGTGAAACCGCCCGGATGGCGGGGGATTCGCTGGGAATGATGCGCCGCATCGTCACCGGCAATGCCTCGCTGCAGAACATCTCCGGCCCGGTCACCATTGCCCGGGTCGCCAATGTCTCGGCCAAACGTGGCCTGGACTGGTTCCTGTATTTCCTGGCCCTGCTGTCGCTGAGCCTGTGCATCATCAACCTGTTGCCCATCCCCATCTTGGACGGCGGGCACCTGCTGTATTACCTTATCGAGTTGGTCAAGGGCAGCCCGCTGAGCGAGCGCGCCATGGCTGCCGGGCAGTATGTGGGCCTGGCGCTGCTGGCGGGGCTGATGGGATTGGCGTTCTACAACGACATCCTCGGCCTGGTCCCGCGATGAACTTTTTTCCTTTTGTCGTCGTCTTATGCGCCGGCATCCCGCAATGTTGAAATCGACTCCAACCGGACGTGACATGACGCGACTCCCCAATCGCCGCCTGCTGGCCCTCGCACTCGTTGCCGGTTTCGGCGCGCCCGCCCTGGCGCAGGCAGCCGAGCCCTTCACCGTCAGCGACATCCGCGTGGATGGTCTGCAGCGCATCACCTCCGGTACCGTGTTCACCTACCTGCCGGTGGAACGTGGCGACACCATCACCGACAACAAGGTCGGTGAAACCATCCGTGCGCTGTACAAGACCGGCTTCTTCGAAGACGTCCAGCTCAACCGCCAGGGCGACATCCTCGTGGTCACGGTCAAGGAACGCCCGGCGATCAACAAGTTGACCGTCACCGGCAACAAGGACATCAAGAGCGACCAGCTGCTCAAGGGCCTGAGCGACATCGGCCTGACCGAGGGCGGCACCTTCGACCGCCTCAGCCTGGACCGCGTGACCCAGGAACTGCGCCGCCAGTACAACGACCGTGGCAAGTACAACGTGGACATCACCCCGACGGTGAGCCCGCTGGACCGCAACCGCGTGGACATCGCCATCGCGATCAAGGAAGGCAAGGCCGCCAAGATCCAGCACGTCAATCTGGTCGGCACCGAGAAGTTCCCGGCCAAGGACATCCTGGAAACCTGGGAATCCAAGGAGCACAACTGGGCCTCGTGGTACCGCCGCGATGACCAGTACTCCAAGGAAAAGCTGTCCGGCGACCTGGAAAAGCTCAACGGCTGGTACCTGGACCGCGGCTACGTGGATTTCAGCATCGATTCCACCCAGGTCTCGATCAGCCCGGACAAGCGCGACATGTTCATCACCGCCGGCGTGACCGAGGGTGAGCAGTACAAGATCTCCGAGATCAAGGTCACCGGCGACACCATCCTGCCGCAGGAAGATGTCGAGCGCATGGTGATCCAGAAGTCCGGCGACACGTTCTCGCGTGCGCTGCTGGAATTCAGCTCGGACCAGATCACCAATTCTCTGTCCAACATCGGCTACGCGTTCGCCAAGGTGAACCCGATCCCGACCAGCAACCGTGCCGACCGCACGGTGGCCATCAACATGCAGGTCGTTCCCGGCCCGCGCGTGTCGGTGCGCCGCATCACCTTCAAGGGCAACACCCGCACCTCCGACGAAGTGCTGCGTCGTGAAATGCGCCAGTTCGAGAACAGCTGGTACTCCCAGGCTGCGATCGACCGCTCCAAGATCCGCCTGCAGCGCCTGGGCTATTTCGAATCGGTGGACGTGGAAACGCCGCCGGTCACCGGCAGCAACGACCAGGTCGACGTGGTCTACAACGTCAAGGAAACCACCTCGGGCAGCTTCGTGTTCGGCCTGGGCTATTCGCAGTCCTACGGCATGACCACCTCGGTGCAGCTGTCGCAGAACAACTTCCTCGGCGGCGGCAACCGCGTGTCGGTCGAAGCCTCGCGCAGCAGCTACCTGCAGCGCTACGGCTTCAGCTACACCAACCCGTACTTCACCGATGACGGCGTCTCGCTGGGCTACAACCTGTCCTGGCGCGAACTGGATTACTCCGACTTCAACACCGCGCAGTACAACAGCACCAACGGTGCCGCGCAGGTGGTGTTCGGCGTGCCGATCACCGAGAACGACACCGTCTCGCTGATGGTGGGCATCGACAGCAACCAGATCACCACCTACCAGGGCTCGACCCCGCAGGCGATCATCGATTACATCGACGCCATCGGCCAGCGCACGTTCCATTCCTGGCGCACCGAGCTGGGCTGGGCGCGCGATACCCGCAACGACTACTTCATGCCGACCCGCGGTACCTACCAGCGCGTGGGCCTGGAAACCACGCTGCCGGGCTCGACCGTTGAGTACTACAAGCTGAACTACCAGTTCTCCAAGTACTGGCCGATCATCCCGCAGCTGGTCATCAACACCCGCGCCGAAGTCGGCTACGGCGACAGCTACGGCAATGACACCACCCGCGTGATCACCAACCCGGATGGCAGCACCCGCGTGGTGACCGCCTCGGGCCTGCCGTTCTACGAGAACTTCTACGCCGGTGGTACCAACTCGGTGCGCGGCTTCGAGGACAACACCCTCGGCCCGCGTTCGGAACCGACCCTGAGCTACAACCGCGGCCAGCCGCTGGGTGGCTCGCTGAAGACCGTCGGTTCGGTCGAAGCCTACTTCCCGCGCCTGTTCGACAGCCCCTCGGCCCGCATCTCGGCCTTCGTGGACTTCGGCAACGTCTACAACGGCGTGGACAACTTCAAGGCCAACGAACTGCGCGTTTCCACCGGTGTGGCCCTGCTGTGGCGCGCCCCGGTCGGCCCGATCTCGATCAGCTACGCCTTCCCGCTCAAGAAGGAAGACGGCGACGAGGTGGAGCGTCTGCAATTCACGTTCGGCGGTCAGTTCTGACCGCCTGACGCAAATTGCCCAAGGTTTGCGCAGCAAACCTTGGGGCCCAACGATTCCTCCTATCCCCCGCGCCGTCGGCGCGGCCCCCTTGACAGAAGGGTGCCTCTCCACCAGACGCGGTACGCATTCGCCGGGCTTTGCCCGGCGTTTTCGTTTTGGCGCTGGGAGCGATCATGGCGCCGTGCCGATTGGGGTTCGAACCAATCATGGGTCGGCGCCGCTTTGGGTTGGGATTGATCGTTCGATGCCGCTCTGGGTAGGTGCCGATCGCTCGATGCCGCTCTGGGTAGGTGCCGACCGTTGGTCGGCACGAACGTCCGGGATGAACGAGAGACGGCCAGCGGCCGGCACTACCGTGCCGCGCGCGGGTTGAACCATCGGGGTCCGTGGTGGCTGCCCGCCACGGCGCCGCGCGATCGCCCCGGATGCGCCGGGCCGCAACAAACCGCCCAACACACCCCGGAACCCCCGCCCCGCATGACCGTTTCGGCATCACACGGTAAACTCCCCCGGTGAACACTCCTACCTATACCGCCCAGCAACTCGCCGAGCAGTTTGGCCTGCAGGTCCATGGTGATGGCAGCACTGCCATCCATGGCGTGGCTACGCTCGCCCATGCCGGCCCCGGCCAGCTCACCTTCCTGGCCAACCCGCGCTACCGCGCGCAGCTGGCCGATAGCCAGGCCGCCATCGTCGTGCTGCGTGCCGAGGATGCCGAGGCCGCGCCCGGCGCCGCCCTGGTCGCCAAGGACCCGTACACCACCTTCGCCAAGATCGCCGCGCTGTTCGACATCGCACCGCCGCGCGCGCCGGGCATCCACCCCAGCGCCTGTATCGATCCGGACGCCCAGGTCGCCGCCAGCGCCCACATCGGCCCGTTCGTCACCATCGGTGCCCGCAGCGTGGTCGGTGAGAACTGCATCGTCGGCCCCGGCAGCGTCATCGGCGAAGACTGCACCCTGGAGACCGGCTGCGAACTGATCGCCCGCGTGACCCTGGTCACCCGCGTGAAGCTCGGCAAGCGCGTGCGCATCCATCCCGGCGCCGTGCTCGGTGCCGACGGCTTCGGCCTGGCCATGGATGCCGGCCACTGGATCAAGGTGCCCCAGCTGGGTGGCGTACGCATCGGCGACGACTGCGAGATCGGCGCCAACACCTGCGTCGACCGCGGAGCACTGGAAGACACCGTGCTGGAAAACGACGTGCGCCTGGACAACCTCGTCCAGATCGCCCACAACGTCCAGATCGGCGCCCACTCGGCCATCGCCGGCTGCACCGGCATCGCCGGCAGCGCCAAGATCGGCCGTTACTGCCTGCTGGGCGGCGCCGTCGGCGTCGTCGGTCACCTCGAAATCTGCGACAAGGTCGTCATCACCGGCAAATCGGTGGTGCGCAACTCCATTCATGAGCCGGGCGAGTACTCCTCCGGCACCCCACTGACCGACAACCGCACGTGGCGCAAGAATGCCGCGCGCTTCAAGCAGCTCGATGCGCTCGCCCGGCGCATCCTGTCTGTGAGCAAGGAGAAGGAATGAGCAACAACCAGAATCTGCCGGACATCAACCAGATCCAGCAGTTGATCCCGCACCGCTATCCGTTCCTGCTGGTGGACAAGGTGATCTCGCTCGATTTCGAGAACCGGAAGATCGTCGCCACCAAGAACGTCAGCATCAACGAGCCGTTCTTCCAGGGCCACTTCCCGGGCCAGCCGATCATGCCCGGCGTGCTGATCATCGAAGCCATGGCCCAGGCCGGCGGCGTGCTCACCCAGCTCACCCTGGGCCGCGATGCGCAGTCCAAGCTGTTCTACATGGTCAAGGTGGACAAGGCCCGTTTCAGCAAGCAGGTCGTGCCCGGCGATGTGCTGGAAATGCACGTGGAGATCAAGCGCGTGATCCGCAACATGGCGGTGTACGACTGCGTGGCCAAGGTCGATGGCGAGATCGTCGCCTGCGCCGAAGTGCTGTGCGCCGGCACCCGCGAATGATCCTGGCAGGAGAACTGCAATGAGTGACAACGCCCCTCTCATCCACCCCACCGCGGTCATCGACCCGTCGGCGACGCTGGCTGCGGATGTGCGCGTGGGTGCGTTCTGCCTGATCGGCGCGGACGTGGAGATCGGTGCCGGTACCGAGATCGGTCCGCACTGCTCGATCCATGGCCCGACCCGGATCGGCCGCAACAACCGCTTCATCGGCCATGCCGCGATCGGTGGCGAGCCGCAGGACAAGAAGTACAAAGGCGAGCGCACCGAACTGGTGATCGGCGATGACAACGTCATCCGCGAATTCGTCACCATCAACCGTGGCACCGCCGGTGGCGGCGGCATCACCACGGTCGGCAACGACAACTGGATGCTGGCCTATACGCACGTGGCGCATGACTGCCACGTAGGCAACCACTGCGTGTTCTCCAACAACACCACGCTGGCCGGCCACGTCACCGTGGGCGACTACGTGATCATCAGCGGCTTCGCCGGTGCCCACCAGTTCTGCCGCATCGGCGCCCACGCCTTCCTCGGCATGGGTGCGCTGACCAACGGCGACGTGCCGCCCTTCACCATGGTCGGCAGCGACAGCCTGGGCCGCCCGCGCGGCATCAACAGCGAAGGCCTCAAGCGCCGTGGCTTCGACGCCGAACGCATCGCCAGCATCAAGCGCGCCTACCGCACGCTGTACGTGGCCGGCCTGCCGCTGGCCGAAGCCAAGGTGCAGCTGGCCGAACAGGCCAGCCACAGCGCCGATGTGAAGGACCTGCTGGACTTCATCGAAAGCGCCGAGCGGCCCCTGCTGCGATGACGGGTCCAGGCGGGCACACCCCGGGCATCACGACCGCCGAGATCGTTCCGCTCGCTGCGCTGGCGACCAGCGTCGAACAGACGCTGGCCGTGCGCGCCTCCGACCGCCCGGTGCGGATCGCCCTGGTGGCCGGCGAAGCCTCCGGCGACCTGCTCGGTGCCGGCCTGGTCCGCGAGCTGCGCCTGCGCTTCCCGAACGCCGAGTTCGCCGGCATCGGCGGCGATGCCATGCGCAGCGCCGGCTGCCAGACCTGGTTCGATGCCAGCGAACTGGCGGTGATGGGGCTGACCGAAATCCTGCGCCACCTGCCGCGTCTGCTCAAACTGCGCCGCGAGTTCCGCGCGCGTGCGCTGGAGTGGCAGCCGGACGTGTTCATCGGCATCGACGCACCGGACTTCAACCTCGGCGTCGAGCGCTGGCTGAAGGACCGCGGCATCCGCACCGTTCATTACGTCAGCCCTTCCGTCTGGGCCTGGCGTGAGAAGCGTGCCGAGAAGATCGGGGCCAGCGCCGACCTGGTGCTGTGCCTGTTCCCGATGGAACCGCCGATCTACGCCAAGCACGGCATCGACGCCCGCTTCGTGGGCCACCCGATGGCCGATGACATCCCGCTGCACAATGATCGCGAACAGGCGCGTGCCGAGCTCGGCCTGCCCTCCAATGCCAAGGTGCTGGCGGTCCTGCCGGGCAGCCGCCTGGGCGAGATCGGCAAGCTCGGCGAGCCGTTCTTCGAAGCCGCCTGGCAGGTCTCCGAACGCATTCCGGGCCTGCACGTGGTGGTACCGGCGGCCAACGCCGCCTGCCGCCAGCTGATCAGCGAACAGCTCTCCGCCTCGGCCCTGCCGGTCGCCCATTCGCACCTGCTCGACGGCAACGCGCGCACCGCGATGATCGCCGCCGACGTGGTCGTGCTCGCGTCCGGTACCGCCACCCTGGAGACGATGCTGGTCAAGCGCCCGATGGTGGTCGGCTACCGCGTGGCCGAACTCACCTACCGCATCGTCAAAGCGCTGGGCCTGCTCAAGGTCGACCGCTTCGCCCTGCCCAACATCCTGGCCGGCAAGGACCTTGCCCCGGAACTGATGCAGCACGACTGCACGCCGGACAAACTGGCCGCCGCGATCCTGCAGTGGTTCGACCACCCCCAGCGCGTGATCGACCTGCACGACACCTACGAACGCCTGCACCTGCAACTGCGCCGCGATGCCTCCGCACGCGCCGCCGACGCGGTGACCGACCTGCTTGAACGCGGTCCCAACGGCGGTCGCGCCGCATGAGCCGTCGCCACGCCGCTGCCGCCTCGCTGGCCCTGTTCGACGGCGCCGCCCTTGCCACCGTGGCCCCGCGCTACGTGGCCGGCGTGGATGAAGCCGGCCGCGGCCCCCTGGCCGGCCCGGTCGCCGTCGCCGCCGTCGTGTTCTGCCCCGACCGCCCACGCCTGAACGGCCTGGACGACTCCAAGCAGCTCACCGCTGCCCGCCGCGACCAGCTCTACGACAAGATCTTGGACCGCGCCCTGGCCTGGCACGTGGTGATGGTGGACGTCAGCGAAATCGACACGCTCAACATCTACCAGGCCACGATGCTCGGCATGCGCCGCGCCGTCGAAGGCGTCGCCCACGTCGCCCAGTTCGCCCGCATCGACGGCAACGTCGTCCCCAAGGGCCTGCCCTGCCCGGCCCAGGCCTTGATCGGCGGCGATGCCCTGGACCGCGCCATCATGGCCGCCTCGATCCTGGCCAAAGTCAGCCGCGACCGCTTCATGCAGCGCTTGCACGACGCCCATCCCGAATACGGCTTCGACCAGCACAAGGGCTACGGCACCCCCGCCCACCTCGCCGCCCTGCGCAACCACGGCCCCTGCCCCAGCACCGGCGCAGCTTCGCCCCCGTGCGCGCGTGCCTGGAACCTGCGCTCAGCAGCCTCCCCGCCTGAGCGCTGCCATGGCCGGACGGCACCCGGCACCACAGCGCTGGACATACGGAGGTTGCCCGCCACTGTGCATCGGCCAGCGGTGGCGTCGGATGCCCCGGCAAACCTGAACCCCAGCGCCCGCCCGCGCCCCCGCAACACCCCTGTCAAGCCTTGTTAGCGTCCACCACCACCGCTACCCTGACCGGGCATCACATTGGTTCGGCATGTCCACTTCCCGTTTCGTACATCTCCACGTCCACACCGAATTTTCGCTGGCGGATTCGACCATCCGTGTCCCGGCGAAGCCGGATCAGGCTGACCCGAAAAAAGCCAAGCAGGCCAACCTGCTCAGCCGCGCGGTCGAACTGAAGCTGCCTGCACTGGCAGTGACGGATCTCAACAACCTGTTCGCGCTGGTCAAGTTCTACAAAGCCGCCGAAACCGTGGGCATCAAGCCCATCGCCGGCGCGGACATCATGATCGCCGAAGAAGGCATGACGCCCTGGCGCATGACCCTGCTCTGCCGCGACCGCGAAGGCTACCTCAGCCTCTCCAGGCTGCTCACCCGCGCCTGGATGGAAGGCCACCGCCCCGAAGGCGGCGTCGCTGTGCACCCGGAGTGGCTCAAAGCCGGCTGCCACAACCTGTTTGCACTGGCCGGCCGCGACAGCCTTGCCGGTCGCCTGGCCGGCGATGGCCGCCATGACCTGGCCGAGCAGCAACTGGCCGACTGGCAGCGCGTGTTCGGCGATGGCCTGCACCTGGAGCTGACCCGTACCGGCCGCGACGGCGAAGAAGCCTTCAACCAGTTCGCCCTGCAGGCCGCCGGCCAGCGCGGCCTGCCGGTGATCGCCAGCAACGATGTGCGCTTCCTGCAGCCGGAAGACTTCAACGCCCACGAAGCCCGCGTGTGCATCTCCTCCGGCCGCGTGCTGGACGACCCCAAGCGCCCGCGCGACTACAGCGACCAGCAGTACCTCAAGTCCGCCGAGGACATGTGCGCGCTGTTTGCCGACATCCCCGACGCGATCGACAACACGCTTGCGCTGGCCGAGCGCTGCAACATCGAAATGCGCCTGGGCACCTACTTCCTGCCCAACTACCCGGTGCCCGAGGACGAAACCCTCGACAGCTGGATCTGCAGCGAATCGCGCAAGGGCCTGGAAGCGCGCCTCGAAAAGAATCCGCTGGCGCCGGGCAAGACCCGCGCCGATTATTTCGAGCGCCTCGAGTTCGAACTGGCCACCATCATCAAGATGGGCTTCCCCGGCTACTTCCTGATCGTGGCCGACTTCATCCAGTGGGGAAAGAACCAGGGCATTCCGATCGGCCCGGGCCGCGGTTCCGGTGCCGGCTCGCTGGTCGCCTGGGCGCTGCAGATCACCGATCTGGATCCGATCCCGTACAACCTGCTGTTCGAGCGCTTCCTCAACCCCGAACGCGTGTCGATGCCCGACTTCGACATCGACTTCTGCATGGACCGCCGCGACGAGGTCATCGACTACGTCGCGCGTAAATACGGGCGTGACCGGGTCAGCCAGATCATCACCTACGGCACCATGGCGGCCAAGGCCGTGGTGCGCGACTCCGGCCGCGTGCTCGGCTTCCCGTACGGCCTGGTCGACGGCGTTTCCAAGCTGATCCCGAACATCCTGGGCATCTCGCTCAAGGATGCGATGGGCGAAGGCAAGGATTCGGAAATGGCCTCGCCGGAGCTGATCCAGCGCTACCATAACGAAGATGATGTCCGCGACCTGATCGACCTGGCACGCCAGCTCGAAGACCTCACCCGCAACGCCGGCAAGCACGCCGGCGGCGTGGTGATCGCGCCCGAGCCGCTGGCCGAATTCTGCCCGCTGTTCGCCGAACATGACGAAGGCGGCCGTGGCCGCAACCCGGTCACCCAGTTCGACAAGAACGACGTCGAAGAAATCGGCCTGGTGAAGTTCGACTTCCTCGGCCTGCGCACGCTGACCATCATCGACTGGGCGGTCAAGGCGATCAACAAGCGCCACGAACGCGCCGGCATTCCGCCGGTGGACATCACCGCGCTGCCGCTGGATGACGTCCCGACCTACAAGGACATCTTCGCCAACGGCAACACCGGCGCGGTATTCCAGTTCGAATCCTCGGGCATGCGCCGCCTGCTGAAGGACGCGCGCCCCGACCGCTTCGAAGACCTCATCGCGCTGGTGTCGCTGTACCGCCCCGGCCCGATGGACCTGATTCCCTCCTTCAACGCGCGTAAGCACGGGCAGGAAGAGATCATCTACCCCGATCCGCGCACCGAAGCGATCCTGAAAGACACCTACGGCATCATGGTGTACCAGGAGCAGGTGATGCAGATGGCGCAGATCGTGGGCGGTTACTCGCTCGGCGGCGCCGACCTGCTGCGCCGCGCGATGGGCAAGAAGGTGCCGGCCGAAATGGCCAAGCACCGCGAGATCTTCCGCGAAGGTGCGGCCAAGGACGGCGTCGTCGAAGCCAAGGCCGACGCGATCTTCGACCTGATGGAGAAGTTCGCCGGCTACGGCTTCAACAAGTCGCACGCCGCCGCCTACGCGCTGGTCAGCTACCAGACCGCCTGGCTCAAGCGCCATTACCCGGCCGAGTTCATGGCCGCGACGCTGTCCTCGGACATGGACAACACCGACAAGGTGGTCGGCTTCCTCGCCGAAGTGCGCAACCTCGGCCTGACCGTGCTGCCGCCGCGCGTGAACGAATCGGCCTACATGTTCGAAGCCTCCAGCGCCGACACCATCGTGTATGGCCTGGGCGCGATCAAGGGCGTCGGCCAAGGTGCCTGCGAAGCGATCGTGGAGGAACGCCAGCGTGGCGGCCGCTATGCATCGCTGCTGGATTTCTGCATGCGCGCCGAATCCGGCAAGCTCAACCGCCGCACGCTCGAAGCGATGATCAACTGCGGTGCGATGGACGGGCTCGGCAAGAACCGCGCTTCGCTGATGCTGCAGCTGCCCGAAGTGCTCAAGGCCACCGACCAGATGGCACGCGAGAAGGCCTCCGGCCAGAACTCGTTGTTCGGGGCGCCCGATCCGGTCACCACCGCGATGCAGCTGGAACTGCCCGAGGCCAAAGAGTGGGCGCTGGGCCAGCTGCTGGAAGGCGAACGCGAAACGCTGGGTTTCTACCTCAGCGGCCACCCGTTCGATCCCTACGCCGATGACGTCAAGGATCTGGTCGGCACCGACCTGGGCATGCTCGAGAAGCTGATCCCGCCGGCACGCCCGAGCAAGGATGGCGAGAAGCGTGCCTGGCGCCAGGAAACCCCGGTGATCCTCGCCGGCCTGGTGGTCGGGGTGCGCCGCAAGGGCGAGAGCCAGATCTTCATGCAGCTCGAAGACGGCAAGGGCCGCGTGGAGTGCAGCGCCTTCACCGATGGCCTGGCCGAGTTCGGCCACCTGATGACCAAGGACCGCATCCTGGTGGTCAAGGGCGGCCTGCGCGAAGACGAGTTCAACGGTGGCTACGCGCTGCGCATCCGCCAGGTCTGGGATTACGAAGACATCTGCGCCAACTACGCCACGCGCCTGTCGCTGCGGCTGGACCTGCGCCAGGACGGCGCCGTGTGGAACCGCATCAACGCCCTGCTCGACCGCCACCGCCCGGGCCGCACGCCGCTGCGCCTGGACCTGCTGCTCGGCTCGGCGCAGGGCCCGGTGGCCGGCATGCTCGATGTGGCCGGTGAGATCGCCGTGCGCGTGGACAGCCAGCTGGTCGATGCGCTGCGTGCCGACCCTGCGGTACGCACGGTGAAAGTGCGCTACAGCCCGCCCTGGGCGAACTGATTCTTTTTTTCTGTTGCAACACAGGTGTTTTGTTTTGATCAAGCGTTTTACCGGGCTGCTGATCGCAGCCGCTGCCCTCACCGGCTGTTCCAGCCCCGCCCAGACGTTCGAGATCGACAACCCGGGCGATACCCCGCTGACCCTGCGCATCGATGGCAACGAACTGCCGATCGCCGCGCACGCCTCGCGCCCGGTCAAGCTCAAGCCCGGTGAACATCATCTGCAGACCGAACGCCTCGGCGACGTGCGCTTCATCGTCTACGCCAAGGGCAAGGGTGGCCTGATCAACCCGACCCTGGCCGAGTACGTGATCGCCAACGAGATCTACGTCACCGGCGAAGACAAGCTGAAGAACTTCGGCGACCTGAACAACCAGATCGAGCTGGGCGGCGTCAACTTCGAGGGGCCGTACCAGAGTACCCACGCGCTGTTCATCGACAAGACGTGGACCTTCGGCGTCCACGAGCCGTTCCCCGAAGAGCAGACCGTGATGCACGTGGACGCCAGCGGCGGCCGGATCAACGCCAAGATCTTCACGGCCCCGGCCTTCATCGACTATGTCCAAGACAACCTGGGCGACCCCGGCGTCTATGCGCGCCACCAGCCCAAGGGCTATGTGGCGCCCACCTACACGCTGGAAGCCGCTCCGACCGCCCTGCCTGCGCTGGACCCGGCCTTCGAGGCCCATGCCGGCCCGCTGCGCGAGCTGTACACCCGCTACCTGCATGCCACCACCGCCGATGCGCAGCTGCAGCTCCAGCAGGAGGCCTTCCAGGCGCAGATGGCCTTCACCGCCGCGACCGCCACGCTTGGCTCGGGCCTGCCCAAGGAGGCCAACGAGGGCTACAACACCTTCGTGCAGACCCGCAGCAGGCTGATGGGCAGCGCGGCGCTGGTCGTGCCCTGACCTGACTGGCGCCCTTGGCCCCGCTGCGCTACCGTCGGTTTCCAGACGACGGCGTACGGGGCTTTTCGGCGCATTCGGCTACACTTTCCCTCTTTTCTTCACGACGGTTTCCGATGAATCCGAACTACCTCGACTTCGAGCAACCCATCGCTGATCTGGAGGCGAAGATCCAGGAACTGCGCAGCGCCAGCGCCGGACCTGCGGTCAATGTCGAGGCCGAGGTCAATGCCCTGCAGGACAAGCTGCGGGTGCGCACCGCGCAGATCTTCCGCAACCTGACCTCCTGGCAGGTCCTGCAGCTGGCCCGGCATCCGTCCCGCCCGTACACCGAGGACTACATCCGCATCATCTGCGATGAGTTCCAGGAACTGGCCGGCGATCGCGCCTTCGCCGACGACAAGGCGATCATCGGCGGCCTGGCCCGTATCGGTGGCCGCTCGGTGATGCTGATCGGCCATCAGAAGGGCCGCGACACCAAGGAAAAGATCAAGCGCAACTTCGGCATGCCCAAGCCGGAGGGCTACCGCAAGGCGCTGCGCCTGATGAAGATGGCCGAACGCTTCGGCCTGCCGGTGCTGACCCTGATCGACACCGCCGGTGCCTGGCCGGGCATCGACGCCGAATCGCGCGGCCAGTCCGAAGCGATCGCACGCAACCTGATGGAAATGGCCGAACTGAAGGTGCCGGTGGTCTGCACCGTCATCGGTGAAGGCGGCTCCGGTGGCGCACTGGCGCTGGGCGTGGGCGACCGCACCGTGATGCTGGAATACAGCGTCTATTCGACCATCAGCCCGGAAGGCTGCGCCTCGATCCTGTGGAAGGACCCGGCCAAGGCCAAGGATGCCGCCGAACAGCTCGGCCTGACCGCCCCGCGCCTGAAGAGCCTGGGCCTGGTGGACAAGGTCGTGCGTGAGCCCACCGGCGGCGCCCACCGCAACCCGAACCAGATGGCCAAACGCCTGAAGGCCGTGCTGCTCAACGAGCTGGACGTGCTGGAGAAGCTGCCGGTCGATGAGCTGCTGCAGAAGCGTTACGAGCGCCTGCGCAGCTACGGAACCTACGAAGTAGCCTGACCGGGCTGCGGCGGAAACGAAAAAGCCGGACGCGCGAGCGCCCGGCTTTTTTTGTGCTGCACGCCGACGGGCTGGCTCGGCGGTCGTGCCGGCCGCTGGCCGGCGCCTCCGTTATCCGGCATCCCCGGCATCCCCGTGAGCCGGCCAGCGGCCGGCACTACCCGGTTTCGCACGCGGGTCCGAGGCAGTTGGCCTGCGGCCGGCACCACCGCTGCGGATCGCTTAGAACGGCTTGGCGATCACCAGCCACACCACGCCGATGAACAGCACCAGCGGCAGCTCGTTGAACCAGCGCAGCGCGCGCGAGGACGGCAGCACCCTGCCCTTCACCGCGCCTTTCAACAGCCGGCCGGTCCACGAGTAGTACACCAGCAGCAGCACCACCAGGCCGAGCTTGGCATGCAGCCAGCCTGCCGCACCGGGGGCGACCATGGTCGGGAAGTCCGGAATCACGCGATAGCCCAGCCACAGCACCACGCCCAGGATCAGCGCAAGGCCGAACATCATGTGGCCGAACCTGTACAGGCGCAGGCCCATCAGCTGCAGCCGCTCGGTCACCGGCAGCTGGCCGGCGGTCTCGCTGAGGTTGACCAGGATCCGGGGCAGATAGAACACCGCCGCCATCCATGCCACCACGAACAGCAGGTGGAAGGTCTTGACCCAGTAATAGGACTGCATGCGCTTGCTCCCGCGGCTGGCGTAGGTTGGCCGCCATTCTCGCATGCCCGGTTGCGCCGCCCCACGGGTGGCCGACGCGACCCTTCGCCGCACCCCGGCTGCGCATCCGCGCGCGCCACACCGTACGATAGGCGCCGCTTTCGCCCACGTGCAGATCTTCATGGACAAAACCTACGACGCCGCCTACTTCCAGCGCTGGTACCAGCCTGACCAGACCGGTGGCGCCGCGCGCCTGGCGCGCAAGGTGGCACTCGCCGTGGCCAGTGCCGAGTACTACCTGGAACGCCCGATCCGCAGCGTGCTCGATATCGGCTGCGGCGAAGGCGCCTGGCGTGCGCCGCTGCTCAAGCTGCGCCCGCGCGTGCAGTACCTGGGGTTCGACAGCAGCGATTACGCGGTTTGCCGCTACGGCCGCAGCCGCAACCTGCACCCGGCCAGGGTCGGCGATTTCGCCTGGCTGCGCCCGTGCGCACCGGTCGATCTGCTGATCTGTTCGGATGTGATGCACTACGTGCCCAGCCGCGAACTGCGCCCGGCCTTGGAAGGCTTCGCCGAACTCACCGCCGGCGTCGCGTTCCTGGAGGCGTTCACCGCCGAGGATGACTTCGATGGCGACCATGAAGGCTTCCAGGCACGTCCGGCGCGCTGGTACCGCAGCCAGCTCAAGCGGGTCGGATTCACCGCGTTGGGCTCGCATTGCTGGTTGTCGCCCGCACTGTCCGGACAGGCGGCGGCACTGGAACGCGGCGCGCCTTGAGTCTCGATAACAATTGAGACAGCCCCCGCATTAACGCGCCCGCGCGACGGGTGCGCTATGCTGCGCGGCAACATAAGACCATACATATCGGACGTCATGCTATATCAGCTGCATGAGTTGACCCGCAACCTGCTCGCCCCGTGGGTGCACCAGGCCCAGGCCAACGCGAAGTTCTTCGCCAATCAAGGTCATTGGTGGTCGCAGATGCCCGGCGCGGATCGCCTGGCCGCTGTGAACGAGCTGTTCCACCGCATCGGCAAGGATTACGAGAAGCCCGAATGGGGCATCAACGAGATCGATGTCGAGGGCGAGCGCGTGCCGATCGTCGTCCACGAAGAGGTCAGCAAGCCGTTCTGCAAGCTGCTGCGCTTCAAGCGCCACAGCAACGAAGCCGACCAGCTGCACACCATGCTCAACCAGCCGTTCGTGCTGGTGGTGGCGCCGTTGTCCGGCCACCACGCCACGCTGTTGCGCGATACCGTGCGCACCCTGCTGCGCGACCACCGCGTGTACGTGACCGACTGGGTCGATGCGCGCATGGTGCCCGGCAGCGAAGGCGAGTTCGGGCTGGAGGATTACATCGCCTATGTGCAGGAATTCATCCGCCACCTCGGCGCGGAGAAGCTGCACGTGGTCAGCGTCTGCCAGCCGACCGTGCCGGTGCTCGCCGCCGTCTCGCTGATGGCCAGCCGTGGTGAAGCCACGCCGCGTTCGCTGGTGATGATGGGCGGCCCGATCGATGCGCGCTGCAGCCCGACCGCGGTCAACAACCTGGCCACGCAGAACCCGATGTCGTGGTTCGAAAACAACGTCATCCACACCGTGCCGGCCACCTTCCCGGGTGCAGGCCGCCGCGTGTATCCCGGCTTCCTGCAGCATGCCGGTTTCCTGTCGATGAACCCGAGCCGCCATTTCAGTTCGCACTGGGATTTCTATGCCGACCTGGTCAAGGGCGACATGGAAGATGCCGACGCGCACCGGCGTTTCTACGACGAGTACAACGCTGTGCTCGACATGCCGGCCAAGTATTACCTCGACACCATCCGCGTGGTCTTCCAGGAGTTCCTGCTGCCGCGCGGCGAGTGGTACGTGCAGGGGGAACGCGTGGATCCCAGCGCGATCACCGGCACCGCGCTGCTGAGCATCGAAGGCGAGCTGGACGATATCGCCGGCCTTGGCCAGACCGAAGCGGCGCAGGAACTGTGCACCGGCATTCCGGCTGCGCACCGCGAGCATTTCATCGTGGAAGGCGCCGGCCATTACGGCATTTTCAGCGGCCGCCGCTGGCGCGAAACCGTCTACCCGAAGGTGCGTGATTTCTTCGCCGCCCATGCGCAGACCGTGGCCAGCAAGCCGAAGAAGGCCGCGAAGATCGCGAGCAACGTCACGCCGCTGCGGCGTAAAGCCGGCTGACGCCAACGCAATATGCGGTAGTGCCGGCCGCTGGCCGGCACTACCGGATCCTCGGGTTCTGCAGCGCCGGTAGGTGGCGACCGTTGGTCGTCACCCTCGCCATCCTCGTGTCCCGTTTACAACCGCACCAGCAGATGCTTGGCCATCATCCCGTGCAGGCGGCCGATGCCGCGGGCCAGGTGCAGCGTGGCGAACAGCAGCAGCACGCCGACTACGGCCAGCAGGGGCGTGACCCAGACCGGCAGCATCTGGATGCCGTCGATGTGGATGCCCACGTAGTCGCTGGAGAACAGCGCCGCCACCGGCGCCCAGATGAAGCCGATCGAGGTCGACAGCAGCGTGGTGGCGATCGTGAAGTAGACGATGCCCAGCGGCAGCATCAGCACGAAGTACAGCAGGGTCAGCCAGGTCCGCCCGTCGGTGAACATGTCGCCGATGCGCTGCAGCCAAGTGCGGCTGCGGTCGGAGTACGTCGGCCGGCGCGGCATGCGCTCGCCCAGCAGCGCTTCCACCAGCCGCCCTTCCAGCAGTGACAGCCCGCGCACCGAACCGAAGAACAACACCGCCACCGGGATGCCGATGATCAGCACCATCAGGCCCAGCGACAGCGACAGCCCGGTCACCACCCAGGTGAAGAAGAACGTGCCGGTGGCCAGCGACAGCAGCATGTAGAACAGCGCGCCGTAGGTGCGGGCCTCCAGTGCGACACCGAAGAAGCTGGCCAGCGCAGAGCGCGGCCTGGGCGGGGCATGCGGGGGCGGCACGGCGCCCATGCCGGGGCCGCTGGGCGCGGCCTGGCGCAGCGGTGCCGCGCCGGCGCTCGGCGTGCGCAGCGCGCGGTTCACCGTGATCTCGGTTTCGCGGTAGATCTCGGCCACCTCTTCCGGCGCGCCGTAGCTGCCGGCGACATCG
Organism: Stenotrophomonas sp. LM091; assembly: GCF_001806305.1. Lineage (NCBI taxonomy): Bacteria > Pseudomonadati > Pseudomonadota > Gammaproteobacteria > Lysobacterales > Lysobacteraceae > Stenotrophomonas > Stenotrophomonas sp. LM091. The sequence continues at coordinate 3,475,095 of NZ_CP017483.1, read as the reverse complement.
GCGATCACCTCGGCCTCGCTGCGGCCCGGCTGCGCGGCCAGTTCCGAGCGCAGGTATTCCTCGGCGTCGTAGAGCGCGTCCTGCACCATCGCCGGATCGGCGTCGTGCAGTGCCGCACGCAGCTGCGCCAGATACGCGGGAATGGTGGTCGGCAAGGCCCGACCGGCCACGGATTCGATGTTCATTCGGTTACCCCTTCCAGGACGGAATCGACGGAATCACGGGTGGCACGCCACGCGGCGGTCCAGTGCCTGAGCACTTCGCGCCCCGTGTCATTGATGCGGTAATAGCGACGCGGCGGACCGGCCACCGACGGTTCAACATGGCTTTCCAGCAACCCGGCCCCTTCCAGGTTGCGCAGCACCGGGTACAGCGCGCTCTGCTTGCCGCTCAGCACCCCCTCGCCGACCCGCTCCAGCTCCTTGGCGATCAGGTAGCCGTACAGCGGCTCGCCCGCCCTGGCCAGCACCGCCAGCAAGGCCAGGGAGACCGTGCCGGAGCTGAGCTCTTTCTGGAACTTCTTGAGATGGATCTCGTGGTCGCTCATGGCGGTCTCCGCTAGCGTGGAGTCCACACTAGTCCGAAGTTCGCTATAGCGGATGTGTCGTTAGTCACCGTGCCGGTTGGGAGTCCGTCGGCCACCTGCCTGCCCGGCACAGCTCTCCGCCAACCGGCTTGCATCTCTGGAAAGCGAATCCCTCTCCTGTCTGCCCTCGCCCACCTCGCTGTTGCTCTGGGAGTTCAGCGCTGCCTTCGTCAGCAACAGCGAGCGGGTTTCAAGCCTGGCGTATTGCAGCGAGCACCTGCGCGGCGGCCGGATCCGCCAGGGCGTGGCTGCCCTCTTCAAGGCGGCTGACCAACGCCTGCCGACGAGCGGCCCCCAGTGGCGAGTAGCGCCGGCTCACCCGAAGCCAGTTTTCCACCAGTTGCAGGTGCCAGGCACGCTCCTCGGGGCGCTGCGGTACTGCGTCCAGCAGCAGATCGAGGTGCTGCCACAAGGGCAGCATCGGCAACTGTCCGAGCAGGCCAGACTGCGCCACGGGCGAAGGACCGTCGTGACAGAACGCCAGGAGCCGCGCCGGATCCAGCTCGATTGCCCACAGTGCTGTCGCGCCCGCCAACAGCTGGTTCACCGTCCGTCCTGGCGCTTCCAGCGCCACACGCAAGAACGCGAGACTGGCGCCGCCATCGGCCCGTAGCCAGCCGCGCAGACAGTTGCGTTGATGACGCGCCGATACTTGGGGCAGCAGGGTGCGCAATTCATGCACATCGCCAGCCTCGGCATGATCGCCAAGAGCCTCCAGTGCCTCGCGCCAGCGCCCGCGAGTACGGTGCTTGAGCTCGTCGCGCCACAATTGGATTGCAGGGGTAGCCTGACGCTGTTGAAGCAACCACGCCGCCAACCTGCGCACGCTGCGCGAACCGTCGAACACAGCAGCGTCGATGTACGCATCGAGGCCAGGCACTTCGCGTTCGACCAGCGCGCGCAGTGCCGCGCCACGCACCCTGCTCGAGGGGGCGGACAATGCGAGGACGCATTGCGCTTCCACCTGTGCGGGCTCGCCGTGTTTCAGAAGGTGGTCAAGCGCCAGATGCGAAACATGTGGATCACTGTCCAGTAGCGCGCGTGCGCGCAGTTTCGCCTGGTCCGGATGGATCTCCAGAGCGATGGCGTAGGCCGCCAGCCGGGTTCGTGCATCGGTATGGCCCAAGAGTCCTTCCAGTACGACCTGAGCAGAGGGCGATGACAGCCAGGCGAACAGGGTTCCCTCAAGCCAGTCCCGCTGCACGCGCTGCGCATCCCGCAAGCGGACTGCAATCGGCCAGGCCGCCAGCACGTGCTGCACCGAGCACTTCCCGAGGAGAGTCATCACCACCTCCTGTGCTACGAAACGCACCTCGTCCACCCAGTCATTGCAGCGGAGCAAGGCACAGGACAGGGTCAGATGGCCGGGCACCGAACGCATCTTCCGGAGCGCAGCCTCGCGCGTGTGACCATTGCCATCGGAGCCCGCCAGGAACAGTGCCACCGCCTGTACTTCAACCGGCGCATCCGGACAAGCCTGCAGGCAAGCGAGCAGTCCATCATCGTTGGGGGCCCACCAACTGCGTCGACGCTCATCAAGATCGAACAGGCCCCGTGGCGGCAACGCCTGCAGCCAGCACACGCGGTCTACAGCTTCTTCGACGACCCCCTTCAGGATCGGGTCGATCATCACGCGCAGTGCGGCTTCAGGCGCTTCCAGGTGCGACATCACATCGCGCGCTTTCATGGGGAGGATGACCATCTTGCCGCATACGCATCGATCGGGCCAGCACGCCACCGTGGCGCAGGCGCGCACTCTCGCGCAGAATCAGGACCTCGTTCATGTTCCGGGGATCCCATGCCACAGCATTGCCGCCTTGCCCTGACCGCCCTCGCCCTGGCCTGCCTGCTGCCCCCCCTGGCCAGTGCGGCCACGCCCTACCGCAGCCCGCAGCAGATTCTGGACGCCTCGCCGGACAGCGACTGGCGCACACCGGACCCGGCCAACCTGCTGTACATGAACCTGCCCACTGGCCGGGTCATCATCGAGCTGGCCCCGGCATTCGCGCCGCAGCACGTGGCCAACATCCAGACGATGGCCCACGAGCACTTCTGGGATGGCGAAAGCATCTACCGCGCGCAGGACAACTTCGTGGTGCAGTTCGGCGATGCCGACGCTGATGATGCCGCCAAGGCAAAGCCGCTCGGCAGCGCCAAACGCAAGCTCCCGGCCGAGTTCCAGCGCGACAGCAAGGGGCTCACGGTCAGCCTCCTTCCCGACCGTGACGGCTGGGCCGACCAGACCGGCTTTGTCGATGGCTTCCCGGTGGGACAGGACCGCAAGGACGGCAAGACCTGGCTGGCGCATTGCTATGGCGCGCTGGGCGCTGGTCGCAACAACGAGGAAGACAGCAGCATCGGTGCCGAGCTGTACGTCGTGACCGGGCAGTCACCGCGCCAGCTGGACCGCAACATCACCCTGGTCGGCCGCGTGCTGCAGGGCATGGAGCTGCTCAGCGCGCTGCCGCGTGGACCGGCACCGATGGGCTTCTACACCGACCCGGCGCAGCGCACCGCGATCCAGTCGATCCAGCGCGCCAGCGATGTCCCGGCTGCGCAGCGACCCAGACTGCAGGTGCTGCGCACCGACTCCAGGACCTTCGCCGAGGCGACCGAAGCGCGCCGCAACCGCGTCGACGATTTCTACAAGCGCCCGGCCGGCCACATCGACCTGTGCAACATCCCGGTGCCGGTGCGCTGAGGATGAGATAACCGACGCGTCAGCGTCCGGATGCCTCGGTGGAGCCACCCCATGGGTGGCTGCACGCGGCCCCGACGGCCTATCGCTGCGACACCGCCACGCTCCCAAGAATCAACACGCCCGCGATGACCATCGCGCCGGTCACCGGTTCGCCCAGGAACAGCCAGGCGAACAGGGCGCCGAACATCGGCACCAGGTAGGTCACGGTCGAAGCGCGGGCCGGGCCGATGCGGGCGATCAGGCGGTAGAACATCAGGAACGCCAGACCGGTGCAGACCACGCCCAGCGCGATCGCGCAGGCCCAGGACAGCATCGGGATCGGTGCGGCCGGCCAGTGGGTCAGCGCCATCGGCAGCAGCAGGATCGCCGCGCAGCCCAGCGTGGCACCGGCAGAGGCGGCCGGCGGCAGGCCGGTCATGTGGCGCTTCACCAGGTTGACGCCCAGCCCGTACAGCAACGCGGCCAGCGCACCGGCGACCACCGCTGCGCCGATGCTCAGCCCGGCGACCTTGGCCGTGGCCAGCACGACCACGCCGGCAAAGCCGACCAGCAGGGCGATCGCGCGGCGCACGCCGATCTTTTCGCCGAAGAACAGGAAGGCGATCAGGGCGGCAAACAGCACCGTCATCGCGTTGCAGATCGCCCCGATCGCGGCCGGGGCGCGTTGTGCGGCCCAGGCGAACAGCACGAACGGAATGGCCGAGTTGATCACCCCGATGGGCGCCAACCACAACCAGCGCCGCGCCGGGAACTGCGCCCGCGCCTGCCACAGGAACGGCAGCAGCACCAAGGCGCCAAGCAGCAGCCGTACCTCCACCAGCGCGTAGGGCCCGAAGGCGGGCACGGCCACGCGCATGAACAGGAACGAGCAGCCCCAGATCGCGCCGAGCACGGTCAACTCCAGCGGCGTGCGCCAATCACGATCCACGCTGCCCGCGGCGAGCGGCGTCCCGCTCACGCCGGGTCTCCGCAAGGACGCTGACACGCTGGGGTAGCGGTAAAGGACGGCAACATGCGCGTGGATCCGGAGAGGAAGGGCGACAGCATCCGCCTGCCATCGCGCGCCCACAAGCGCGTAGTATCCGTGCAAGCCACAAATATGATTTGGGTCTCGACCATGATCCTTCGCCCTGCCCTGCTGCCCGCGCTGGGGGTGTTCGCGGTGGCTGCACGCCATCAGAATTTCGCCCATGCCGCCCAGGAGCTGCACCTGACCGCCAGCGCGGTCAGCCACCATGTGCGCCGGCTGGAAGAGCTGCTGGGCACGGTCCTGTTCCAGCGCCACGCGCGCGGCGTGCGGCTGACCGCCGAGGGACGCCAATTGGCCGATGCGGCGGCCGCCGCGCTGAGCGATCTCAATGCCGTGGCCGGCAACCTCCACCCGCAGGCGGACATCGTGCCGCTGCGGGTCACCACCATCCGCTCGCTGTCGTACTGCTGGCTGATCCCGCGGTTGCCGCGCTTCACCCGACAGCATCCACGCATGCGCATCGAGCTGCAGACCAGCACGGAGCTGGTGCGCTTCGACGAGAGCGGCCCGGAGCTGGGCATCCGTTACGGCCTGGGCCAGTGGCCGGGCATGACCGCGCACCACCTGATGGACGACGAACTCTGCCCGGTCGCCTCGCCGGCATTGGCGGGGGTTTCGGCACTGCGCGACGCCGCGCAGATCGCCGCGCTGCCCCTGCTCAGCGACATGTCCCCGCAAGGCTGGCGCGACTGGTTCCGCGCTGCCGGTGTCCGCGGCCTGGACCTGCCCTCGCTGCACACCTTCAGCGACAGCACCGATGCGATGCGCGCGGCGGTGTACGGCATCGGCGCGGTGCTGGCGCGCAAGCACATCGCGCAACCCTATCTGCAGCGTTACGAACTGGTGCGCCTGCCTGGCCCTGCGCTCAAGGCACGCTACGCGTACTACGTGGTGCACGCCGACCACCGAGCGCTCAGCCCGACCGCGCAGGCCTTCATGGATTGGCTCAAGCGCGAAGCGCTGGATGAGCGCACCCCGCTGCCGGCCCTGCCTGACGAACTGTTGGGCCTGCCACCCGCCGACCCGAGGCGCGACTGAACCGGACACCACGGCCCAGCGCGCATCCTCACCCGACCTTTTCCGACCGCTGGCTAGGCTGGAGTCCCTTTCCCCGAGGCTCACCCCATGGCCCTGTTGCGACTGCGAATCACCGGCACCGAAGACGATGCACGTGCCATCACCGACCTGCTGCAGAGCATCGAGGGGATCGAACACGTCGAAGAAACCGACGACCTGATGCCGCACATGGACGACGACGATTCCAGCTCGGCCGGCCTGTCCGATGACATCGGCCCGGGCACCCACGAACTGGAAGTGGAAGTCGGCAATGCGCTCGGCGCCCAGCGCGTGCGCGACGCCGTGCAGGAACTGGCGCTGGAGCTGGACGTCTTCGTGGAATACGAGCAGGACGAAGGCTGACTCGACCGTCGTGCCGCGCTGTCACGCGCGGCACGACAGGCAGGCTCAGCGTGCGGCCGCCGCAGCCTTGCGTCGCTTGCGGCGACGCCACAGCGCCACGACCACGGCACCGACTGCCCAGGCCACCACGCCAACCGGCAGCAGCGCGGCAACCGCGCGGATCACGAACGCGATGCTGGTGGTGACGATCGAGCCGAACTCACTGACCGCCTTGCCGATCTCGCTGCGGCTGCGCTGCCCGGCCGGGCCTTCGAAGCGCATCGTAACCAGTTGGGTATCGATCCGGCGACGCTGCTGCGCGGCGTCCTTGTTGGCCTGCTCCAGCCCCGCTTCAATCTCGGCCATGCGCTGTGAGACCGCCAACAGATCGGCAACCTTCATGTCGCTGCGCTGCTGGTACGCCTGCAACTGGGCATGCTCCTTCTGCAGCCGCGCCTGGGTCAGCGCGGTATCGGCCACCTGCTGGGCAAGATCTTCGGCATGGGTATTGCGCGAGGCCACATCGCCGCCTTCACCGGCCAGGGCGATGATCGGCTCGACACCCTTGGGCGCGATGCGCACGCGGATCGAGCCGGAGCGGGTCTCACCGCCCTCTTCGCCCACCTGCAGCACGGCGCAGTCGCCGAACCGGTTGCTCTGGCACGCCTCGGACACGGCCTTGACCCGCTCGCTGATGCGCTTGGCATCGAGCTGGATGCGGAGGTCATGTTCATAGGCCAGGAACGCACCCTCCGGCGAGGCGACCGCCCCGGCGGCCGCATCGGCCGCGTAATCCTGTCCGCCGCGGCCACAGGCCACCAGGCCCAACAACAGCATCCCTGCCAGCCCGGCGCGGGCCCGTCGTGTCCATCCAGTCACAGTGCAGCTCCAGTCAATGCGGTGATCTTCACGGCGCATGGTAATCCAATGGCACGGGGACAACGGGGGCCATCGGCCCTATGCTCGGGGATTGTCCCCAGTACAGGAACACCGATGCGCCAGCATCTGCTTGCCCTCGCCCTGATCGCCGCCCTTGGTGGCTGCCAGCAGGCCGACTCCCCTGCGCCCGCCACCGGCACCGAAGCGGCTGCCCCCGCCGGCGATGCCGCGGTCGATACGGCCTTCGCCGATCTGTCCAAGCGCGCCCTGGACACATGGATGCAGCTGTCCCCGATCAGCGCCACGCAGATCGGCGACCACCGCTATGACAGCGAGATCGATGACCTGAGCGCCGCCGGCCAGCAGAAAGTGCTGACCGCGTACAAGGCCCTGCTCGCCGACCTGGACAGGATCGACGTGAGCAAGCTCTCGCGCGAGAACCAGGTGGACGCGGCGATCCTGCGCAACCAGCTGCAGTCCGAAGTGTGGACCGCCGAAGTGCTGCAGTCGCCGAAATGGGACCCGCAGATGTACAACGGCATGGCCGGCAGCGCGCTGTACGGCCTGATGGCGCGTGAGTTCGCGCCGCTGCCCGAGCGCCTGAAGTCGGCCACCGCGCGCATGGAGAAGCTGCCGCAGATCTTCGCCCAGGCCCGTGAGAACCTGGACCCGGCCCGCGTGCCGAAGATCCATGCCGAAACCGTGGCCAAGCAGAACCGCGGCATCCTGAGCATCGTCGATACCTTCATCACCCCGCACATCGGCGAACTCCCCGCCGAGGACCAGAAGCGCCTGCAGGCGGCGATCGAGGGCCTGAAGAAGGCCGTCGAGGAGCAGCAGACCTGGCTGGACAAGACCCTGGTGCCGAATGCCAAGGGCGACTTCCGCATCGGCGCGGACCTGTATGACCAGAAGCTCAAGTTCGCGCTGAACTCCTCGCTGTCGCGTGCCGAGATCGGCGAGCGCGCGCGTGCCGAACTCAAGCGCGTGCGCCAGGACATGTACGGCATCGCGCAGACCGTGCTCAAGGACAAGCCGGGCGCCCCGGCGCTGCCGGCCAACCCGAGTGACGAGCAGCAGCAGGCGGCGATCGAAGCCGCGCTGGAGCTGGCCTATGCCGACAAGCCGGCCCGCGACAAGGTCGTCGACGACGCCAAGGCCGCGCTGGAACAGTCCACCGAATTCGTGCGCAAGCATGACCTGATGACGCTGCCGGATTCACCGGTGGACATCATCCTGATGCCGGAATTCCAGCGCGGCGTGGCCGTGGCCTACTGCGATTCGCCGGGCCCGCTCGACAAGAACTTGAAGACCTTCTACGCGGTCTCGCCGATTCCCGACGACTGGACCGACAAACAGGTCGATTCGTTCCTGCGCGAATACAACAGCCGCATGATCCACCTGCTGAGCATCCACGAGGGCACCCCGGGCCACTACCTGGAAGGCTGGCACTCGGGCAAGTTCCCCTCCACGCTGCGCGCGGTGCTGCGTTCGGGCCTGTTTGCCGAAGGCTGGGCGGTCTACACCGAGCGGATGATGCAGGAGCAGGGTTACCTGGACAACGATCCGCTGTTCCACCTGGTGCAGCTGAAGTTCTACCTGCGCACCATCTCCAACGCGATCCTGGACCAGGGCGTGCACGTGGACAACTGGACGCGCGAGCAGGCGATGCACCTGATGACCCACGACGCCTTCCAGCAGGAAAGCGAAGCCTCGGGCAAGTGGGTGCGTGCGCAGCTGACCTCCGCGCAGCTGCCGACCTACTTCGTGGGTGCGCAGGAGCACTTCGACACGCGCAAGGCCGTGCAGGACAAGCAGGGGGCCAAGTTCAACCTGAAGGCCTACCACGACCAGATGCTGTCCTATGGCGCGCCGCCGGTGCGTTTCGCGCGCCAGCTGATGCTGGACCAGCCGATCGAATAAGTACTGCCTGGTTCCTCGTCAGACAGGCAAACGGCCCGGGGTGACCCGGGCCGTTTCTTTATCTGCACAGCGCCCGTGGATGCAGGTAACAGGCACGTGGGGCGAGTGCGACGTGGGTGAATCGAGGGTTACGCGTCGGCGGCCACGAATCCACCGGTCTGCCGCGCCCACAGGCGGGCATACAAGCCGCCCGCCGCGATCAGTTCGGTGTGCGTGCCGGTCTCCACGATGCGGCCCTGGTCCATCACCACCAGCCGGTCCATGCGCGCGATCGTGGACAACCGGTGCGCGATCGCGATCACTGTCTTGCCGGTCATCAGTTCGTCCAGGTTGTCCTGGATCGCCGCTTCCACTTCCGAATCCAGCGCCGAGGTCGCCTCGTCCAGCACAAGAATCGGCGCGTCCTTGAGCAGCACCCGCGCGATCGCGATGCGCTGGCGCTGGCCACCGGACAGCTTCACCCCGCGCTCGCCGACGTGCGCATCGTAACCCTGCCGTCCTTCGCCATCACGCAGGGTGTCGATGAAGGCCGACGCCCGTGCCTTGGCCACCGCGGCATGCAGCTGTTCCTCGGTGGCGTCCGGGCGGCCGTAAAGCAGGTTGTCGCGGATCGAGCGGTGCAGCAGCGAGGTGTCCTGGGTGACCACGCCGATCTGCCGGCGCAGGCTTTCCTGGGTCACGCCGGCGATGTCCTGGCCGTCGATGCGGATCTGCCCGCTCTCCAGGTCGTACAGCCGCAGCAGCACGTTGACCAGGGTCGACTTGCCGGCACCGGAGGGGCCGACCAGACCGATCTTTTCACCGGGCTTCACCTGCAGGTCCAGCCCGGCGATCACGCCACCGCTTTTGCCGTAGTGGAAGTGGATGTGATCGAAATGCACGGCGCCCTGGCTGACCACCAGCGGCACGGCATCGGCGCGGTCCTGCACGGTGAGCGGCTGGGAGATGGTGGTGATGCCGTCCTGCACCGTGCCGATATCCTCGAAGATGCCGTTGATCGTCCACATGATCCAGCCGGACATGTTGTGGATGCGGATCACCAGGCCGGTGGCCAGGGTGATCGCGCCGACCGTGATGTGCCCGCCGTTCCACAGCCACAGCGCCAGGCCGCAGGTGCCCACGATGAGGAAGCCGTTGACGATGGCGATGGTGACTTCCAGCCCGGTGGTGACCCGGGTCTGGCCGCGGTGCTTGACCGCCAGTTCGTCGATCGCCTCGGCCACGTAGGCCTGCTCGCGGCCGCCATGGGCGAACAGCTTCAGCGTGGGCACGTTGGTGTAGCCATCCACGATGCGGCCCATCGCCTTGGAGCGCGCCTCCGAGGCGATCCACGCGCGCTCTTTGGCCCGCGGCACGAAGTACCACATGATCACCGCATAGCCGGCCATCCACAGCCCCAGCGGAATCATCAGCCGCCAGTCGGCCTGCGCGAACAGGTACAGCGCGGTGCCGGTGTAGACGATGATGTACCAGAGCGAATCGACCATCTGCACGGCCGATTCGCGCAGCGAGGTACCGGTCTGCATGACCCGGTTGGCCATGCTGCCGGCGAAATCATTCTGGAAGAAGCTCAGGCTCTGCCGCACCACGTAGTTGTGCATCAGCCAGCGCGAGCGGTTGCTCAACCCCGGCACGATCGCCTGGTTGACCAGCAGGCTGTGCAGCGAGACCAGCAGCGGCCGCGCAATCAGGGTGATGCCGGCCATCCACATCAGCGTGTTGGCATGCCGGGCGAAGAAGTCGCTGCCGGGCTGCTCGGCGACCATGTCGACGATGCGGCCCAGGAAATCGAACATCGCCACTTCCACCAGCGCCAGCAGCAGCCCGGCGATCAACGTGGCCAGCAGCACCGGCCACACCGGACGCAGATAGTGGATGTAGAACGGCACCACCTTGCGCGGCGGCATGCGCCCATCGATCGGCGGGAAAACCGGAATCAGCGATTCGAACCAGCGGAACATCGCAGTGCACCGAAAACAAAACAGGCCGCGATTATCCCACCGCGGCCTGCCCTTTTACTCTCACCTCCATCACACGCCGGCGACTGGGTTCAGCCCTTGGTGTCCGGCGCGATCGGGGTCAGCAGCAGGTCCTGGAAATCGAAGCTGAAATCGGTCAGCGACGACACCGCCTGCATGCGCACTTCGCGGACCTTGCCGTCCGGATCCAGGCTGAAATTCACGAAGGCATCGGCATTGAGCGAACGGTCGTCCCAGCGCACCAGGAAGGTGTCGTGCTGCCAATGTTCCAGCGTGCCGATCAACTGCGCGGTCCTGCCGAAGCGCAGGCGCAGTTTGCCGCCCTGCTGTTCAACGAATACGTCGCCGTACCACGCGTCGCGGTAACCGCCCGCGTAGCGTGCCAGCGGCAGCGACGGCGTGGACTTCGCATCGCGCGCCGCCTGGTGCCTGGCCCAGCCCTCGTCCGCCTTCTCCTGCGACTTGGCCACGGCGGCCGCATAGGCGGCGACCCAGTCGGTGGCCGGCGCCTGCAGGTAGGCATCCAGCGCTTCCATGGTGATTGCGTTGAAGGCGGCACCCACTTCCTGATTGGTCAGCACCACGATGCCGAGCTTGTGCTCCGGCACCAGGGTCACGCGCGAGACCATGCCCGGCCAGCCGCCGGTGTGCCAGACCAGCTTCTGGCCACGGTAATCACTCAGGCTCCAGCCCTCGCCATAACCGGCGAAATTCGGCCGTGCCGCCGCAAGCTGCGGCACGCTCGGCTCGGGCACGACCTGCGGGGTGATCATCTGCCACATCGCCTGCTGGGTCTTGGCGGTGAACAGCGGCTGGCCGTTCTCCAGCGTGCCCTGGGCCAATTGCACGTTCATCCAGCGCGCCATGTCATGCACGCTGGAATAGATGCCGCCGGCGCCGGCATTGTTGGACCAGGTCAGCGGTGCGACGGTGCGCAGCTGGCTGAAATCGTACTTGGCATGACCGACCGCGGCGTTGTCGCCGGGCTGGAGGTGATCGGCGTTGTAACGCGTGCCGCGCATCCCCACCGGGGTGAAGATGTGCTGCTGCAGAAAGTCCGCATAGGTCTGCCCGGACACCTGTTCGATCACCTGCTGGGCGACCGCGTAGAGAATGTTGTCGTAGGCGTAGCGATCACGGAACCCGGCCTTGAGCGGCACCTTGCCCAGACGCTGCACCACCTCTTTGTTGCTGTAGGAGGTGGTCGGCCAGAACAGCAGGTCGCCCGCGCCCAGGCTCAAGCCACTGCGATGCGAGAGCAGATCGCGGATCCGCATTTCACCGGTCACATACGGATCGGACATGCGGAAGCCCGGCAGATGATCGATCACGCGATCGTCCATCTTCAGCTTGCCCTGCTCGGCCAGCAGGTTCAGCGAGGTCGCGGTGAACGCCTTGGTGTTGGAGGCAATCGCGAACAGCGTGTCGGCCTGGACCGGCGCCGGCTTGCCCAGCTCGCGCACACCGTAACCGCGTTCCATCACGACCTTGCCGTCCTTGACCACCGCCACGGCGACGCCGGGGATGTCGAACTCGGCGCGGGCCCGTTCGATGGTGGCGTCCAGCCGCTGCAGTTCGGCCGGCACGGCGGCCGATGCCAAGGGTGCGCATGCGAGCAGCACGGCGCCTCCGATCCAGGATGTGTTCAAGCAGTGTCTCCGGTTGCGTGTGGCGGGGGCGTCGAAGATGCCGATGCCCCGGTTTCGCACGATGGTAACGCGGGCCGGATCAGGCTCGCCTGTGCCAGAAGGAGGCCCGCCATGACCGCGCCCGCGCAGACCACCGCTACGATCATTCCCTGCCTGCGCTATCGCGATGCACACGCCGCCATTGCCTGGCTGCAGCGCGCGTTCGGGTTCCAGCAACAGACGTTGTACGGCGAGGGCGATATCGTCCACCACGCCCAGCTGGTGTATGGCCACGGCATGATCATGCTCGGCTCGGTCGACAACGCCAGCGAATGGGGCCGCTACAACGTGCACCCCGATGAGGTCGGCGGCCGCCAGACCCAGACGGCCTGCGTGATCGTGGCCGATCTGGATGCGCATCATGCGCGCGCGGTTGCCGCCGGCGCCCGGATCGTGATCGACATCGCCGACCAGCCCTATGGCGGCCGTGGCTATGCCTGCCGCGATCCGGAGGGCTACCTGTGGTGGTTCGGCAGCTACGACCCGTGGGCCGGCCACGCGGGCGGCGCATGAGCGCACCGCCCGGCATCATCCGCACCGGTATCGGCGGCTGGGTCTTCCCGGCGTGGCGTGGTGGCACCTTCTATCCGGCCGGGATGCCGCAGCGCGAAGAGCTGGCCTATGCCAGCGAGCAGCTCGGCTGCATTGAAATCAACAGCACCTTCTACCGCGCGCAGAAGCCGGCCATCTATGCACAGTGGCGCGAGCAGACGCCCGAGGGTTTCCGCTTCTCGGCCAAGGCGCCGCGCACGATCACCCAGACCCATGACCTGACCACCGTCGGCGAACGTGCCGAGCGCTTCATCGAGGGCATCAGCGCGCTGGAGGACCGGCTGGGGCCGCTGATCTGGCAGTTCGGTGAGAACCATCCGGCCGCCGCGGCCGAGTTCGATGCGTTCCTGGGCATGCTTCCGCGCAAGGTTGGCGGCGAGCGCCTGCAGCACGCGCTGGAGGTGCGCAACCCGGCTGCCTGGACACCGGACCTGCTGGCTGCTGCCCGGGCCCACGGCGCCGCGCTGGTGTTCAGCGGCGCGGACGATTACCCCAGCTTCGCCGACCCGACCGCGGACTTCATCTATGCGCGGCTGATGCGCTCACGCGCCAACCTGCGTGCCGGCTATCCAGCGCGGGCGATGGAGCAGTGGTGCCTGCGTGCGATGCGCTGGGCGCGCGGCGAGGACAATGCAGACCTGCCCCACCTCGCCGCCGACGTGCCCGCGCAGTCGCCGCGCGAGGTGTATGTGCTGTTCATTGGCGCCGCCAAGCAGCGCAATCCCGGCGCGGCGATGGCCCTGCGCGACCAGCTGCGGCAGCTCGGCGGCGGCTGACCGTTCACCGCTGCCGGCGGCGCGCCGCGAGCGCCGCATCCAGCCACCACAGCAGGGCACCGGCCACAATGAACACCACCGCCACGGCCAGCACATTGCGCGCGACCAAGCCGATGCCCAGCGCGCCCAGGTCCAGGAAGGGGTACGGGTACTGCCCGCTGAGCCGCCCGACCAGCAGCGCCCAGCCCAGGTAAACGATCGGAATCGCCAGAACGCCGGCCAGCCCGCGCCGAGGCAGCCGGCCGTGCGGCCCGGCCAGCCAGCCCAGCAGATACATCACGGGCACCGCGTAATGCAGGCCGGCATCGGCCCACCATTGCGCGCCCTGCGGGTGCCACAGCGGACGCAGGATGATCACGTAGATCAACCCGGTGATGCCGATGAACAGCGCCACTGCCACGCGCGGGACCGGCGCGGCCAGGCCAGTGCGACGGCCGCAGGCCAGGGCAACGCAGACCACGGCCACCCCGATGTTGCTGAGGATGGTGAAGTAGCCCAGGTAGCGCAGCGTCGCCTCCGCTGCACCCTGGCCGGGGATGCGCAGCAGCAGGTGGTACTGCAGCAGCAGCGAGGCCACTGCGACCACGGCGGTGAGGCCGGCCCACGCGCGCAGCGCGGGTGGCGTTGTGGGGGCAAGGGAATCGCTGTGCAGAGGTGTCATGGGCGCAGGATGCCACGGCCTGGAAAAGATCACGTGGAAGGCGTCCGCCACGTCGCGGCTTGTCGCACAATACGCCGATGCCGATGACCGATACCCGCAGAGCCCTGCTGCAAATCCATTTCTGTGTGCTGCTGTGGGGCGTCACCGCCATCCTCGGCAAGCTGATCACCCTGCCCGCCCTGCCCCTGGTGTGGTGGCGCATGCTGCTGGTGGTGGCCATGCTGGCGCTGGTGCCACGGGTGTGGCGCGGGCTGCGGCAACTCTCGCCGCGATTGGTCGCCGGGTACTGCGGCGTCGGTGCGCTGGTCGCGCTGCATTGGCTCACCTTCTATGGCGCGGTGAAACTGGCCAATGCCTCGGTGGCCGCGACCTGCATCGCGCTGGCGCCGGTGTTCACGGCGGTGATCGAACCGTGGGTGGCCAAGCGACCCTTCCAGTTCCGCGAGCTGGCCTTCGGCATCCTGGTGCTGCCCGGCGTCGCACTGGTGGTGGGGGGCGTTCCCGATGGCATGCGCCTGGGCGTGCTGATCGGCGCACTGTCGGCATTGCTGGTGGCCGTCTTCGGCTCGCTCAACAAGCGCCTGGTCAGCCATGCCGACCCGCTCACCGTGACCGCGCTGGAACTCGGCGCGGGCACGCTCACCCTGACCCTGCTGGCGCCGGTGCTGCCCTTCCTGCTGCCGGCGCTGGCCAGCGACCTGTGGGTGATCCCGGACCTGCACGATGGCCTGCTGCTGTTGGCCCTGGCCGGTCTCTGCACGCTGCTGCCGTTTGCGCTGGCCCTGGTCGCGCTGCGCCACATCAGCGCCTACACCTCCCAGCTGGTGACCAATCTGGAACCGGTCTACGCCATCCTGCTGGCGATGGTGCTGCTCAGCGAGCAGCGTGAGCTGACGCCGCTGTTCTATGCCGGCGTGGCGATCATCGTCGGGGCGGTGTTCCTGCACCCGCTGCTCAACCGCCGCCGGAAGGTGCAGCACCCGGAAATCCTGGCAACCTCGGAAGCGCGCAACATCGCCGATTGAGCGCGCGTACCGGCCAACACCCGGCACGCCAGGGATAGGCCGTGCGCTTCAGTCGGCGCGCAGGACCCGGTTGCGGCCCTCGCCCTTGGCCCGGTACAACGCCGCGTCGGCCCGTGCGAGGGTCTGCTCGATCGCATCGCCGTGGCGGTGCGCGGCCACCCCGATGCTGATCGTCAACGGCAGGCCCAGTGGCAGGTCGGCCACCGCCATGCGCAGGAAATCACACTGCAGCTCAGCGGTAGCCAGCGGCGTATCGGGCATCAGCACCACGAATTCTTCGCCACCGTACCGCGCGGCCAGGCCGTGCCCGGCGAAATGCGCACGCAGCAGCCGGGCCAGTTCGGCCAGCACGTGATCGCCGGTGGCATGGCCGTAAAGATCGTTGACGGTCTTGAAGTGATCGATGTCCAGCAGGGCGACGGCCGTGGCGCGTGGCTGGCCGTCGGCGTCCACCACCGCCGCTTCCAGCGCAGTGCTCATCGCACGGCGGTTCGGCAGGCCGGTGAGCGGGTCGGTGCGGCTCTGTTCGGCCAGGTCGGCGTTCTGCTGTTCCAGCAGTTCGTTGTACTCGGCCAGGCGCTGCTCGTACCAGGCGCGGTCGGTCATGTGCTGCTGTATCTCGTGCGCGTAGCGGCGCAGCTCCATCACCAGCGAGACCTGCCGGGACAACGCGGACAAGGCATCGCGCTGGCCCGGGCTGAGCTGCCGGGGCGCCGCATCGAACACGCACAGAGTGCCAAGTGGCAGCCCCTCGCTGCTCAGCAGCGGCGCACCGGCGTAGAAGCGGACGTGCGGGTCATCGACCACCACCGGGTTGTCGAAGAAGCGCGGATCGTTGCGCGCATCCTCGACCACCATCACCTGGTCCGGCTGCAGGATGGCGTGGCCGCAGAAGGAGATGTCGCGACTGGTTTCGGCGCCCTCCAGCAGCTGGCGCGCTTTGAACCACTGGCGGTCCTGGTCGACCAGGGTGACCGCGCCCATGCGCGTGCCGCACAACGCCGTGGCGATCGTGACCAGATCGTCGAACGACCGCTCGCGGGGGGAATCCAGGATCTGGTAGCGCTGCAGCGCCAGCAGGCGCTGCGCTTCGTTGTCCGGCTTGGACGGCTTGATCATCGTGGCAGGCAGTAGCGTGTGCCCGCGCAGTCTAGCCCGAGTATCGCGCCATCACGTGACGCACAGCATCACCAGTCCAGCTGCTTGGGCAGCAGCCCCTTGAGCTCGGCGTCGGTGAGGTTGCGCCACTGGCCCGGCTTGAGCGCACCGAGCTTGATGTTGTCGATGCGCACGCGGCGCAGCTGGGTGACCCGGAAGCCGAACGCAGCCGCCATCAAGCGGATCTGGCGGTTCAGGCCCTGCTGCAGGGTGATCCGGAACCCGAACTTGGCCAGCTTGCTGGTCCGGCACGGCAGCGTGACTTCGTCACGGATGCGCACGCCGCGGGCCATGCCACGCAGGAACTCATCGGTGACGGCCTTGTTGACCGCGACCATGTATTCCTTCTGGTGGCCGTTCTCGGCGCGCAGGATCTGGTTGACGATGTTGCCGTTGCTGGTGAGCAGGATCAGGCCTTCGGAATCCTTGTCCAGGCGGCCGATCGGGAAGATGCGCTGCTCGTGGCCGACGAACTCCACGATGTTGCCCTTGACCGAGCTTTCGGTGGTGCAGGTGATCCCCACCGGCTTGTTCAGCGCGATGTAGACGTGCTTGCGGCCACCGGCCTTCTTTGCTTCACGGGCGCGCAGCGGCTGGCCGTCGACCAGCACCACGTCCTGTTCGCCCACCACCGCACCGGTACCGGCCGGATGGCCGTTGACGGTGACGCGGCGCTCGCCGATCAGGCGGTCGGCTTCGCGGCGGGAACAGAAGCCGGTATCGGCGATATGCTTGTTGAGTCGGGTTGTCATCGGCCCATTATCGGGCAAAAGGTGGCCGCCGCTGCGTTTTTCCGCGTGCCGGTGGTTCAGGCCGGCAATGGATCGCCGGCGGTCGTGGTGCGTTCGCCATCGTGGATCTGGTTGCGGCCGTTGCGCTTGGCGCAGTACATGGCGTGGTCGGCCCGGCGCAGCAACCCGGCCAGATCGTCGCTGCCCGGCTGGAGTACCGCCAGGCCGATGCTGGCCGAGACGGTCAGGCCCGGGATGCCCAGCGTCTGGGTCACCGCCGCCACCTGCTGACGGACCGTCTCCAGCCGGGCCACGGCTGCGGCATGGCCGGCACCGGGCAGCAGCACCAGGAATTCCTCACCGCCCATCCGGATCACATCGTCATGGTTGCGCACCGAGCCGCGCAGCGCGCGCGCCACCGCGACCAGCACCTGGTCGCCCACCTCATGCCCGAACTGGTCGTTGATGTCCTTGAACAGATCGATGTCCAGGAAGCCGATCGCCAGCGCATGCGGCTGCTGGCGCGCCCGTTCCAGGTATTGCGCGAGCAGGCGCAGGCCGGCGCGACGGTTGGGCAGGCCGGTGAGCACGTCGGTGTCGGCCAGCTGGCGCATTTCATCGCGCTGGCGGCGCAGCCTGCCCAGCCGGAGATTCAGGGCGTAGGCGGCCATCATCAAGAACCAGGTGGCCGACAACTGCAGCGCTTCGATCCGATAGGCCACCAGCCAGCGCGCGTCCAGCGCGTCGGCCCCGATCATGATCCACCAAGGGGCCAGCGCGGCCAGCCCCGGCAGTGCATGCGCATCGCCCCGCCACAGCCCCCACAGGCCCGCACCGAGACACAGCGTGCAGACGACCAGGAAGCTGCCTTCCAGCGCTGCCGCCCCGGCGCTCAGCCCGTCCAGCCCCCAGAGCGGCACGCTCAGCCCGAGCGCGATCAGGCCCCACAGCACGAGGTGCTGGGCCGGACGCGAGCGCGGCCAGCGCCGGTCACCGCCGGTGAGGCGCCACAGGATCGGCAGCAGCAAGGCCTGGCTGAACGCGGTGAGTGCGATCAGCCACCAGGAGGCGCGGTCGTGCACCGGCAACCACGGCTCGGGATAGCCGCTCAGCCCGCCAAGCACCGCCTGCCAGAGCACGAACACAACGCAGGCGCCGACATACACCAGGAAAGACCGGTCGCGGGTGGTGGCCCAGCCCATCAGCGCAGACAGCGCCAGGGCGATCGCCACGGCGATACAGGCTGCGCGCACCAGCAGCCGGGCGGTGTCGTTCTGCTGCACCGGACTGGGCGCGCCAAGCTGGATGGTCGGTACCCAGCGCGGCTTCAGCGGCCGGGTCCAGGACACCACGATCGGCTCGTGATCGCCGGCCTTGGGCACCACCACCAACCCGACCCCGGCCCGGAAGCGCGAATCGCGCGTGCGGGCGTCGTGCATGCTGCCGCAGATCTCGCGGTCGCCATGGCTGATGCGGACCTCGCCGGTGAGGACCCCGAATACGTCCACGGCCTGTGGCTTGCCCGACCAGCCGGCGGCGGGCGCCGGGATCGAGAGCACTTCCTGGTGGCGTGCCAGTACATCCGGCGCGCAGGCGCGCTGCGGCGTCACCTCATCGGTGGCCCCGCCCAGCAACAGGAAGTCCTGCCCCACGCGCGGCGCCGCCTGCAGGCTCCAGGGCAACAGCCACAGCAGCACCAGCGCGAACGCCATCCACCCGATTGAATAACCGCCCCCGTTGCTCACACCTGCGTCCTGCCCGCCCGTGTTCGTCCGCGCACACCGTGTCCGGAACCGTCGGCGGCGATTATCGCATCATGGCATGCCCCGCCAGGCGTCGGAGGACAGGCCCGCGCGCACCGGCCGTATCGCCAGCTGGGTCATCCGCTCCAGCGGGATCGGGCGCTCGATCGCATACCCCTGCAAACCCTCCACGCCCATCTGCGCCAGCTGGTCGGCCACCACCGCCGATTCGACCCACTCGGCAACGACCATCATGTGCAGCTCGCGGCCCACCTCGGTGATCGCGCGCACGGCGGCGCGGTTGACCGGATCCACGTTCATGTCGCGCACGAACACGCCATCGATCTTGAGCATGTCTGCCGGCAACTGGCGCAGATAGCCGAACGAGGACAACCCGGAGCCGAAATCATCCAGCGCCATGCGGCAGCCACGCGCCTTGACCGCGTCGATGAAGGCACGCGCCTGGGCCAGGTTGCTGACCGCGGCGGTTTCGGTGATTTCAAAGCAGAGCTTGCGGGCCAGGCCGCGGTTGCGTTCCAGCAGATCGGTGACGAAGGCCAGGAAGCTGGGCTCGGCGATCGACTGCGCCGACACGTTGACGTTGCACAGGCCCAGCTGCTGCACGTGGCTCGGGCACACCTGCAGGTGCCGGAACAACAGCGACAACACGTGCCGGTCCAGCGCCATGCCCATGCCGTAACGTTCCACCGCGCCCATGAACTCGGCCGGCCCCTGCAGGGCACCCTCCGGGCTGCGCATGCGCACCAGCACTTCGTAGTGCAGGAACTCCGGATCGCCGACCCGCTCGATGCGCTGGGCATACAGCAGCATGCGGTTCTCGGCCATCGCGCTGGAGACATTGGCCAAGCGCTCGGCTTCGCGCCGACGTTCGTCCAGCGCCATGCGGCTTTCGTTGTAGCAATGCACACGGTTGCGACCGGCCTCCTTGGCGGCATAGCAGGCGCTGTCGGCCGCGCTCATCAGCCAGTTCACATCCGGTGCCTCGGCAGTCACTTCCACCACGCCGACGCTGCAGCTCACCCGGGGGGCGCCGTCGCCGTGATGCAGGCTGACCTGGCCCAGCGTGCGGATCACCCGTTGCAGCACCTGCTTGGCCTCGTCCTGGCCGGCGTTGGCCAGGAACAGGGCAAACTCGTCCCCGCCCAGGCGGCCCACCCAGTCGCCATCGCGCACGGCGCCGACCAGGTAATCGGCGAAACTGCGCAGCAGCTGGTCGCCCGCGGCATGGCCGAGCCCGTCGTTGACCAGCTTGAAGTAATCCAGATCGATGTAGCACAGCGAGTGGATCCCGCCCTCGGCGCGTACCGCCACCAGCGCCTGATCGAGCAGCCGCTCGATCTCGCGGCGGTTGATCAGCCCGGTCAGCGGGTCATGACTGGCGTGGTGTTCCACCTCCCGCGCCAGCGCATGGTTCTGCGAGACATCCTCCACCAGCGCGAACACCGCCGGCGCGCGCCCCCGGGTATGCACCACCGTCCCGCTCCAGCGCCCCCACATCAGGCTGCCATCGGCGCGCAGGAAGCGCAGCTCGCCCGGGCGCAGCTGGCGTGGCCAGTCGATCCGCCCGCGCTCGTCCAGGACCAGCTCCCCCTCCACCAGCAGATCGGCCAGCGACAGGCTGAGCAGCGCCTCACGGCGATGGTCGAGGATATCGGCCATGGCCTGGTTGGCCTCCATGATGCCGCCCTCCTCGTCCAGCTTGAGCATGCCGACCGTGGCCTGGTAGAACGCCGCGCGGAACCGGCTTTCCTGCTCGGTCAGGTCGTTGCGCACGCGCCGCGCGAGCAGCACCGCGATCAGCGTGATCGCCAGCACC
The DNA here is from genome assembly GCF_001806305.1 of Stenotrophomonas sp. LM091. NCBI lineage: Bacteria > Pseudomonadati > Pseudomonadota > Gammaproteobacteria > Lysobacterales > Lysobacteraceae > Stenotrophomonas > Stenotrophomonas sp. LM091. Next base: position 3,454,429 of record NZ_CP017483.1, on the reverse strand, counting down.
GACAGCCCCCCGACGATGAAGGTGGTCATGCGCACCATCGCCGCGGTATGCAGCAACGCGCTGGAGAACGCCCGCGCCTGGTTCTGCATGTCCACGTCCAGCGCCTGCACCCGGCGCAGCAGTGCCTGCTGTACCGCCGGGGTCAGGCTGCCGGCCGCATGTCCGGCCTGGACCCGGTCGGTGATGGCCACCAGCTGCAGCAGATCGTCGTCGGTGTCGCGCCACAGGCGCACTGCGTCGCGGAAATACGGCTGATCGCGCAGGTAGCGATACGACAGGATCAACCGGTTGATGTCGCCGCGGGCGTTGCCGCCTTCGATGAAGCCCCGGCGTGCGGCAGCGATGTCCGGGGCGGCCTGTTCCAGTGCACGGCGGGCGGTCAGGTCGCCCAGCGGCACCCGCAGCGCCTGCCGGGTCAGCGCAAGATCGGCTGGATCGGCCGAGGTGATGTACCGCGACAGCGCGTGGGTGGCCTGCTGCTGGCCGCGCGACCAGTGGCTCTGGCCCATGATCCATGCGGTGGAGGCCGCCTGCAGCTCCTGGATCAGGGCGGAAATGCCGACCAGGCCGATGGCCATGCCGGTCAACAGCACGAAGCGCAGGGTCAGGCCCCGCATGGAATACGGTATCGCGGTGCCGCCACTCTCCCTGCGACCTCCATACATCGCCGATCCCCCCGGGGCTGCGGATGTGGAAACTCATTCCATTGGAGCATGGTCCAACCCGCAGGCTAGGGCCAGTGTTGTTGAGACGGCGCGAAACCGGCGCCCAGGGACGCGGGGGCCGGAAACGACGACGCCAGCCCGGAGGCTGGCGTCGCGTCGATCACCCGAGGGGGATCAGAAGTTGCGCGGACCGCGCGGCTTGAAGCCATCACGGCGCGGCGGACGGTCGTTGCCGCCGGGGCCGCTGCGCGGGCCACCCGGACCACGCGGCTTGCCCTGGCCGAACTTCGGCTTGAACGCCGGACGCGGGGACGGGGTCAGGTCTTCACCCGGCTCGACCTTGCGCATCTGAAGCTGCTGGCCCGAGACCCACACCTTCTTCAGGTGGGTCAGCAGGTCCTGCGGCATTTCGGCCGGCAGGTCCAGCACCGAGAAGTCGTCGTGGATGTCGATGCGGCCGATGAAGCGGCTTTCCAGACCGGCTTCGTTGGCGATCGCGCCGACGATGTTGCCCGGCTTCACGCCGTGCACGTGGCCCACTTCGATGCGGAAGGTTTCCATGCCCGGCTCGGCGGCACCGCGCGGGGCGATGTCACGGCGCGGGGCACGCTCGAAGCCGCCCTCGCTGCTGCCGAAGTCGCCTTCCGGACGCGGCGGGCGCGGGCCGCGGTCGTCTTCACGACGCGGGCCACGCTCGAAGCGCGGTTCGAAACGGGCCGGGCGCTCGCCACGGTCGTTGCTGCGCTCGTTGCGCTGGTGCGGCGCGCGCTCTTCACGGGCACCACGCACCGGCGGGGTCAGCAGGAACGGCGAATCGCCCTGCAGCAGCTTGGCCAGTGCGGCGGCGATGTCGATCGCCGGCACGTTCTTCTCGCCTTCCAGCTTCTGCAGCAGGTCGCGGTAGAACTCGGTACCACCGGCATCCAGGGCATCGCTGATGCGGCTCATGAACTTGGTGATGCGGGTATCGTTGACCGCGTCCACGCTCGGCAGCTGCATTTCTTCGATCGGCTGGCGGGTGGCGCGCTCGATCGCACGCAGCATGCCCTTTTCGCGCGGGGTGGCGAACAGGATCGCGTCACCGGTGCGGCCGGCACGACCGGTACGGCCGATGCGGTGCACATAGCTTTCGGTGTCGTACGGGATGTCGTAGTTCAGCACGTGGCTGATGCGCTCCACGTCCAGGCCACGGGCGGCCACGTCGGTGGCCACCAGGATGTCCAGCTTGCCTTCCTTGAGCATGCCGATGGTGCGTTCGCGCTGGGCCTGCTGCATGTCGCCGTTGATGGCGGCCGCAGCCAGGCCACGTGCCTGCAGCTTCTCGGCCAGCTCTTCGGTGGCCGCCTTGGTACGCGAGAAGATGATCATCGCGTCGAAGGGTTCCACTTCCAGGATGCGGGTCAGCGCGTCCAGCTTGTGCATGCCGCTCACCCACCAGTAGCGCTGGCGGATGTTGGCCGAGGTCGTCGTCTTGCTGACGATGGTGACTTCAGCCGGGTTCTTCAGGTAGGTCTGCGCGATGCGGCGGATCTGCGACGGCATGGTGGCCGAGAACAGGGCGACCTGGCGGGTCTCCGGCAGCTTCTTCAGCACCGCTTCGACGTCGTCGATGAAGCCCATGCGCAGCATTTCATCGGCTTCGTCCAGCACCAGCGTCTTCAGCTCGGACAGGTCCAGGGTGCCGCGCTCGAGGTGATCGATCACACGGCCCGGGGTACCGACGATGACGTGCACGCCACGGCGCAGGGCCTGCAGCTGCTGGCCATACGGCTGGCCGCCGTACACCGGCAGCACGCGGAAGCCCGGAATGCCGGAGGAATAGGTCTGGAACGCCTCGGCGACCTGGATGGCCAGTTCGCGGGTCGGTGCCAGCACCAGCACCTGCGGCTTGGTCTGGTTGAAATCGAGGTTGGACAGCACCGGCAGCGCGAACGCGGCGGTCTTGCCGGTACCGGTCTGGGCCTGGCCCAGCACGTCGCGCCCTTCCAGCATGGCGGGAATGGTGGCGGCCTGGATCGGCGAGGGGGTTTCATAGCCGACGGTGGCGACCGCCTGCATGACGGCGTCGGACAGGCCGAGGTCTGCAAACCGCAGCGGCGTGGTGGAATCTTGGGACATGGGGAACTCCGAAACACCGCCGTTTTACGCGGCAGTGAGATAAAAAAGGGGGATGGTCCGCGCTTTGGGCGCCCTTTCTTATCGCGTGCCCTGGCGCTGCTCGGTCGGAGGAGAATTCACTCACTCAGGGGGCGATGATACCGCATCGTTCCTGAACAACGTGTACAGATTGCCACGTGGATGCCGTTCTGCCGCGTGCTGGCGCACAATACGCGCCCTCTCCCGGCCGGGCCCAACGCCCGCGCCCCTTCCCAGGATACCCGTTTTCATGCCGACCCTCGAATTTGAACTGGACCGCGACTACGTCGAGCTCAAGCAGCTGCTCAAGCTGGCCGACCTGGTCACCAGCGGGGGCGAAGCCAAGACCGTGATCGGCGACGGCCAGGTTCTGGTGGATGGTGAAGTGGAGCTGCGCAAGGCCTGCAAGATCCGCGCGGGCCAGCAGGTGCAGTTCGCCGACACCGTCATCCACGTGATCGCCGACAGCGACGCGCCCTGACCCTGTGTGACGACCAACGGTCGTCACCTGCCGGTGAGGTGGGCGGCGATCAACTGGCGAAACGGGGCCACGCCGTGCGCCAGCCGCAGCCCGGCCCGGCGCAGAAGCCGCGCCGGCAGGCGGTCATCGGTATACAGCGAGGCGATCGCATTGGTCGCCTCGTAGAGCGGCCGCGAGGCCAACCGGTGGCCGCGCTCGTACGCGGCCAGCCCGGACGGCGCGGCGATGTCGCGCCCCTGCCCCGCCGCCCTGCGCACGATCCCGGCCAGCCGATGCTGGCTCTGCAGGCCCAGATTGAAGCCATGGGCCGTCACCGGATGCATGCCGACCGCGGCATCGCCGATCAACGCGCAGCGGTCGCCAGCGAACGCGTGCGCGTAAACGCCCACCAGCGGATACGCGACCGGCCTGGCCAGCGGCCGCATCGCGCCCAGTCGATGCTCGAAGAACGCGCTGATGCTGCGGCCGAAGTCGCCTTCGTCCTGGGCGATCAGGCCTGCGATCTGGCGCGGCGGCAGGGTGATCACCGCCGAGGCCTGGTCGCCGTTGAGCGGCAGCAGCGCCATCGTGCGGCCATAGCCGAACCACTCCCAGGCCGTGTGCCGGTGCGGCACCTCGATCTGCATCCGGCACACCAGCATCGATTTGCCGAAGTCGCGCATCTGCGCCCCGATCCCCAGCAGGCGCCGGGTCGCGGAGAAGCGGCTGTCCGCGGCGACCACCAGGCGCGCGGCCAACTGGCGGCCATCGGCCAGGGTGAGCGTGCTGCGGGTGGGGTCGGGGGCGACGGCCGTCACGCTGGCCTGGTCCACGATGTCCAGCCCGGCCTGGGCCTGCACGCTCTGCCACGCGGCGCGGCGGATCAGATGATTGGGCACCAGCCAGCCCAGGTCATCGCCGGTACGCTCGTGCGCAGCGAAGGTCAGCGCGAACGGCGAGCCGCCGTCCATCACCTTGGCATCGCGCAGCGGGGAAATCTCGGCCGGGTCCAGCCGCTCCCACAGGCCCAACGATTCCAGGATCTGGCGCGAGGCGTGGGTCAGCGCGATCTCGCGGCCATCGAAGGCCGGATCGGCCAGCGCCGCGCGCGGCTGCTGTTCGATCAGCGTCACGCTCAGGCCGGTATCGGCCAGCGCGCGCGCGAAGCACAGCCCGGTCGGGCCGGCACCCACCACCACCACATCCACAGACTGCATGATCCCATCCTGCCGTTACGTGTGAGGTGCAGCTTAGCGCCGCACCCCCAGTGGCGTCCTTGATCTGGATCAGCCGCGCCAGCACCCGTTCACAGCAACGCCCACAGCAGCATCACGATGCCCAGCAGCGAGACCAGCCACACCAGGCTGCGCACATAAGGCACGCCGGCGGCGTACAGCGGCAGGTAGATCAGGCGCGCCCAGAAATACAGCTGCACCGCCACGGCGGTCATCCCATCCTGGCGCTGGGTCAGTACCACCGCCAGCACCGCGGCCGCAAAGAACGGGAAGGTTTCCATGAAGTTGCTCTGCGCGCGCTGCAGGCGGCCGGCCAGCGGGCCCGGCGGTGGCATCGGCTGATCGCGCGCGGAGGCGTTCCAGCCGATGCCGCGCTCGCGGGTGATCAGCGTGGAGGGCGCGAACACGTGCACCAGGCCGAGCACCATCGACCACACCAGCATCTGGATCTCGATACTCATCTGCGCAGGCTCCGGCAATCAGGGGGTGGCGGCACGCACGCTGTAACCGGCCAGGCGCCAGATGCGGTCTTCGTCGAACCGGAAGGAGACCAGTTCGCGCACCGGCTGGGCACTGTTGGCAAAGCGCGTGGGGAAACTGACGTTGATGTAGAGCCCTTCGGGAACGGTTGCCCCGGCGGCGTACTTGACCCGGGTCACCACCGGTTGGCCGCGCGAGGCCAGCGCGCCAAGACGTTGGCGATCAGCGGTGAGCTGGCTGACGAACGCCTGCTCGGTCACCGACTTCTTCGCCACGGCCGAAGCGCCTTTCCACGCCTCGCCGGCGCGGTTGGCATCGACCAGCTTGGCCACCTGCAACGCGGCGGCGGTCATTTCCGCATCCTGCTTCTGCACCTGCGCCTGCTGCGCCGGGCTCAGTGCCGGACGCGCTGCGGGCGTGGCCGCAGGCGCGGGGCGCGCCGGCGCGGGTGCAGGGGTGGCCGGCGGCGTCTGGGCCAGCGTGGCGAAAGGCAGCAGAGCGGACAACAGCAGCAGCGGAACACGCATCAGGACACCGTTGGCTGGAAGGAACGGGCCCAGTCTACGGGAAGGACGTGAGTCCTCCGTCAGTTGCGTTCGGCGGCCTCGGCCGATGCCGGACGGGCGTCGCCGAGGGTCCGCTCGGCGGTCTCCGGCTGGTCCGGGGCCACGGTGGTCGGCAGCAGGGTGGAGACATCGATTTCCGACAGCGGACTCTCGTCCGGACACGTCTCGTCGGGGAAACCGAAGCGCTGCTTCAGCGCCTGCCCGCAGCTGTTGACGGCCTCCAGCTCGCTGCCCTCGCGCTTGCACTCCTGATCGAAGGCGACCAGGAAGGCATCCTTGCGGCGCACGAACGCATCGCCGCATTTGCGCATCTGCTTGATCCGCTCCAGGTCGTCCTGCACGGCGTTGGTGCCGTCCAGCCCGAACTGACGCAGCTCCTCGGCGGTCAACAGGCGCAGGCTGCGGTTGGGCACGGTCATCATCAAGTCGGCCACGCCCACCGCCACGCCGTTGCGCTGCAGGTAATCCTTCACGTTGTCATAGACCTCGTGGAGTTCGCGGTTGAGTTCAGCACGCGAGGTCGCCTTGGAACTGATCCGCATCATGCGATGGATGCCGACCTTGCCCGAGACCAGTCGGTTGTCGCCAGCCGCGAGCACGAACACGCAGGCACTGTGGCAGACCGAGCCTTCGCGCACCCAGATCGTCCAGTTGGATTCACCGATGCGGTCGCCGGCCACGATGGCGGCTTCGACCTGGCCACCACTGGAATCCAAATCCAGGATGCGCCGCGAAATCCGCTGCGCATCGGCGACCACCGCCAGCCGGGCGACCAGCTCGGAGAAGCCCGGATTGATCTTGCCCACATAGCGCACGCGCAGCAGGCCGCGCTCGGCGCAGGGCTGCAGCGCGGCCTCGATGCTGGCCCGGTCCAGCGCCTCCAACGGGGCGCCATCGCCGGCCTCCCCGGCGTAGTCGGTATCGCAGCTGATCCACGCCTTGCCGTTTTCCAACGCGGCCTGCGGCCAGCTCAGATCGCCCCGCTTGGGCGCGGGTGGCGGCGGGGGCGGCGCATCGGCTGCATTGATGGACACCATGTGATCGCCATCGGCCGTCTGCGCCCGCACGGCCTTGTCGGCGGCGGTGACATTGCCCGGGTTCTCCAGCTGGCTGCAACCGGCCAGGCCCAGGTACAACAACGGCAACCACCACGACTTGAGCAACATGGACAACCCGGAATCCTTGCAAGGGGGGAATGCGCGGCAAAATGAGCGCGCACGCACAGTCTAGTGCGCGTCCGGCGCATCGCGGCAACCTGCCCTGAACCGGGCGACCCCGGCATGGCATTGCTGTCCGAAAATGGCGAGCCAGGCCCGGGCGGCGGGCATAGACTGGCCCCCATGGAGACCGCCCTGCCCCTGGACCACACCGCCTGCGAACGTGCCCGCCTGGCCCGCGACGCGCGCTTTGACGGGGTGTTCTTCACCGCCGTGCGCAGTACCGGCATCTACTGCCGTCCGGTCTGCCCGGCACCGGCGCCGAAGCCTTCCAATGTCACCTACTACCCGACCGCGGCCGCCGCAGCGGCAGCCGGTTACCGCCCCTGCCTGCGCTGCCGTCCCGAGTTGGCGCCCGAGGCCCAGGACGCGCTGGACAATGAAACCCTGCAGCGCGCGTTGGCGTTGATCCATGAGGGTTATCTGCAGGATCAACCGGTCGCCGATCTGGCCGCGCACGTCGGCCTGAGTGCCCGCCAGCTGCAGCGCCTGTTCGTCGCCCGCCTCGGCGCCGCGCCAGCGCAGATCCACGCCACGCGGCGGCTGCTGCTGGCCAAGCAATTGCTGACCGAGACCGCGCTCCCCGTGACCGATGTCGCGATGGCCTCGGGCTACAACAGCCTGCGCCGTTTCAACGCGGCCTTCCTGGATGGCTGCGGCATGCCCCCGACCGCGATCCGCCGCCAGCGTGGCGCGCTGACCGATGGCGCGCTCACGCTGCGCCTGGGCTATCGGCCGCCGTTCGATTTCACCGCGATGCTCGGTTTCCTGCGCCGCCGCGCGATTCCCGGCATCGAGCAGATCGGCACGGACAGCTACCAGCGCGTGATCGGGCCGCCCGAGCGTCCCTCACTGCTGAGCGTGACCGCCGATCCACGGCGCCCCGAACTGCTGCTGCGGCTGGGCCAGGTCGATCCGCGCGCTATTCCGGGCATCGTCCGGCGCGTGCGGCGCATCTTCGATCTGGACGCGGATCTGCTCAGGGTGCACGCCACGCTGATGCAGGAGCCGCTGCTCGCTGCGGGCATCGCGCAGCGCCCGGGGCTGCGCGTGCCCGGCGGTTGGGATGGCTTTGAAGTGGCCGTGCGCGCCGTGCTCGGCCAACAGGTCAGCGTGGCCGCCGCCGCGACGCTGGCACGCCGCGTGGTGGACCGCTTCGGGGCCACCCTGGAAGGCATGCCGGCAGGACTGGACCGCCAGTTCCCCTCGCCCGCGGTGCTGGCCCAGGCGCCGCTGGAAACGATCGGCCTGCCGCGTACCCGGGCCGCCACCGTGCGCGGTGTGGCCCAGGCGGTGGTCGAGGGCCGGCTCGATTTTGGCGCCGGCCAGTCGTTGGCCGGCTTCGTCGAACGCTGCGTCGCCCTGCCCGGGATCGGCCCATGGACCGCGCACTACATCGCGCTGCGCGCCTTGGCCCTGCCCGATGCGTTCCCCGCCGGCGATCTGGTCCTGCAACAGGTGCTCGGCGATGGCACGCGCTTGAGCGAGCGCGCTACCGAGGCACGTTCGCAACCGTGGCGCCCCTGGCGCGCCTACGCCGTTCTGCACCTGTGGCACCTGGCCACCCCTGCTCCGGGAGTTCCCTCATGACCCTGCTCTACGACACCTTCGACAGCCCGATCGGCGCCCTCACCGTGGCCGGCGACAGCCAGGGCATCCACCACATCCTGTTCGAGAACAACCGCTACGACGCCAAAGGCCGCGAGCACTGGCAGCGCGACGCACACGCACTGCGCGGCGCACGCGGGCAGCTGCTGGAGTACCTGCGCGGCGAACGCATGCGCTTCGATCTGCCACTCGCCCCGCACGGAACGCCGTTCCAGCTGCGCGTGTGGAAAGCGCTGGCCGATATTCCCTTCGGCCAGACCTGGAGCTACGTCGAACTGGCGCGTCACATCGATCACCCCAGCGCCAGCCGCGCAGTCGGTGCCGCAAATGGCCGCAATCCGCTGCCGATCGTGCTGCCCTGCCACCGCGTGATCGGCAGCAGCGGGGCACTCACCGGATTCGGCGGCGGGCTGGCCACCAAGGCGGCCCTGCTGCAGTTGGAAGCCCGGCGGGACGCACTGTTCGCGTAGCCGGTCACGGCGTTTTGAGGGCGAACGTGCCAACGGTTGTCTTTGGCGCGTCACCGCCGCGCACTATCATGGTGCGATGATTTCCGTCCGCCTTTCTCTGGCGCTCGCCGCCGCACTTTCGCTGGCCGCCTGCGCGACCCCACCTGCCGCCCCGCCCCGCGCCGCCGCGGCGACCGCCGTCCCGGCACCGTCGGCCACCGCGCCCAAACTGCTGCTGGTCTCCATCGACGGGCTGCGTGCGGACATGCTCGACCGTGGCCTCAGCCCCAACCTGTCGCGGATCATCGACAGCGGCGTGCGCGCACGATGGATGACGCCGTCGTATCCGGCACTGACCTTCCCCAACCACTACACGATCGTCACCGGGCTGCGCCCGGACCACCACGGCATCATCCACAACAGCATGGAAGAAGCGGAGCTGGGCAGTTTCCGCCTGAACCTGCGCGAGGCCGTCACCGATGCGCGCTGGTGGGGCGGCGAGCCGATCTGGGTCGGCGCGGAGAAGGCCGGCGTGCGGACCGCGACGCTGTCGTGGCCGGGCAGCGAAGCCGCCATCCAGGGCGTGCGCCCCAGTCAATGGCGGGAGTACGACAGCACGATGCGCCTGCCCGACCGTGTCGATCAGGTGTTGAGCTGGCTCGGCCAGACCGACCCGCAGGCCCCGCGCCTGGTCACGCTGTACATGGAACAGGTCGATCACGCCGGCCACGGCCACGGCCCGGAGTCGCCCGAGTACGCCGCCGCCATCGGTGAGGTCGACACCGCCATGGGCCGCCTGCTGGACGGGCTGCAGGCACGCGGCCTGGCCGACAGCACCAATCTGATCGTCGTCTCCGACCACGGCATGGCCAGCGTGCCCGAAGGCCAGGTCATCGCCACCGAAGACATGGTCGACCCGTCCATCGCCAAGGACGTATCGGTGGGCCAGTCGGTCGGCTTTGCGCCGTTGCCGGGCAAGCAACGCCAGGCCGAGAACATCCTGCTCGGTGCGCACGCACACTACGACTGCTGGCGTCGCGACGCCCTGCCGCCGCGCTGGGCGTACGGCAGCCATCCGCGCATTCCGCCGATCCTGTGCCAGATGCACGAAGGCTGGGATGCGTTGACCCGCGAGCGCATCGCCACGCGCAAACCCGGCAACCGCGGTTCGCACGGTTACGACAATGCCCTGCCCTCGATGCGCGCGGTGTTCATCGCCCGTGGTCCGTCGTTCCAGCAGGGCAAGACCCTGCCCGGGTTCGACAACGTGGATGTCTATCCGCTGCTGACGCGTCTGCTGGGTGTCCCGGCCGCCCCCAACGATGGCGATCCCGAGCGCCTGCTGCCCGCCCTGCGCTGAGGCGATTCCGGCGCGCAGGCAAAAAAAAACGCGGCGCAAGCGCCGCGTTTTTCATGGACCCGCCTGGCTGGATCAGCCGGCCTTGGCCACCGCTTTCTTGGCAACGGCCTTCTTGGCCGGCGCCTTCGTCACGGTCTTCTTGGCAACCGGCGCAGCTGCGCCCACGGCCGCCTTGCTCACGACGTGCGAACGCGAATTGCCGTAGCTGGCATTGAAGCGCTTGCCCTTGGCGGTCTTGCGGTCACCCTTACCCATGTCGTAACTCCTTAGTCTGAATGCTGCGAAATCTGATTACCCCGTACTGACACGGGTTCGGCGGGGCCGCCCTCTCAGGCGCCCCCGCGCACGATCGGAAAGCCTACCATGCGCGCTCTCAATGAGCACAGCTGGCGTCGTGGACGTGGCCGTGGTTCAGCCGCAGATTTACCAGATGGGCCACACCGACCAGCACGCCGCCCAGGGTCATCACCACCGCATGCGGCACCGCCGAGTGGTGCAGCGGGTCGTACAACAGCCCCGCCCAGAGAGCGCTCAGGCCTGGAATCAGGAAGCCCAGCGCGCGCAATGCGCCATGACGGCGCCAGCCCCAGACCAGGCTGAACAGGCCCAACAGGGTCACGAAGCTGACCAGGGCAAGCTCCACCCCGTCGCTCATCCACACGGACAGGCCCAGCGATGGCGCAGCGGCCAGCAGCACCGGAAGCACAGCGCAGTGCACGGCACACAACAGCGAGCCGGTGGCACCGAAACGATCCAGCAGATGGCGAACTCGAGCGAACAGGGGCATGACTTCCAGCAGGGTCGGCGAAGCGTTATGGAATAATATAACATCAATCCCGACGCGCACCCTGCCTCCCCCTGACTTGCCCTTTACCCGTCCCATGACGGGATTCGCGCGCCCCACCATTGATATATTGTAACAATTGACCGAAGGCCCTTGCCCTATGCGCTCCAGCTCCCTCCTGCTCAAACCCCATGCCCTCTCCCTGGCCCTTGCCGCGGCGATGCTGCCTTCGCTGGCGCTCGCCGCCGATGACGCCAGCAGCCACCGCGACCGTCACCTGACCGAACTGTCCACCGTGAAGGTCACCGCCTCGCCGCTGCAGGGCGATGCCGAATCGCTGGCCCGCCCGGTCGACGTGCTGGCCGGTGAGCGCCTGGACGAGCAGAAGGCCGGCACCCTTGGCGACACCGTGGCCAAGCTGCCCGGCGTGCAGAGCACCTTCTTCGGTCCCGGTGTCGGCCGCCCGATCATCCGCGGCCAGGAAGGCCCGCGCGTGGCGGTGCTGTCCAATGGCATGGGCAACATGGATGCCTCCACCGTCAGCGCCGACCATGCCACCAGCATCGAACCGTTCCTGGCCGATCAGATCGAAGTGCTCAAAGGCCCGGCCACCCTGCTGTTCGGCAGCGGCGCAATCGGTGGTGCGGTGAACGTGGTCGATGGCCGCATCGCCCGCGAATTGCCGGACCGTCCGCTCAGCGGCCGCGCCGAACTGCGTGGCAACTCGGTCAACGACGAGCGCAGCGGGATGTTCCGGCTGGATGGTGTCAGTGGCAACGTCGTGCTGCATGTCGATGGCCTGGTCCGCAATGGCGATGACTACCGGATTCCCGGCTATGCCGTGATCGATGGCCTGGAAGACCACAGCGGCCACGACCACGAGGAAGGCGATTCGGACGAGCCGCGCCGCGGCCGCCTGGACAACAGCTCGGTCCGCACCCGCGCCGGCGGCGTCGGTGCCACGTGGCTGGGCGATGACGGCTACTTCGGCGTCTCGGCCAGCACCTACCGCACCAACTACGGCATTCCCAACGGCGCGCACGTGCATGCCGAGGACGACCACGGTCATGACCACGATCATGATCACGACCATGGCGACGAGGAAGAAGGTGACGAGCATGACGTCCGCATCGACATGGTGCAGAACCGCTTCGAGACCAAGGCCGGCATTTACAACCCGGTCTCGTTCCTGAAGAACATCAACGCACGCGTGGCCTATACCGATTACGAACACGTGGAGCTGGAGGCCGGCACCCCGGCCACCCGCTTCACCAACCGGGGCATCGAAGGCCGCCTGGAAGCCGTGCAGGAGCAGATCGGCGGCTGGGATGGCGCGTTCGGACTGCAGTTCGGCAACAGTGATTTCGGCGCCAAGGGTGAAGAGGCGTTCGTTCCGGATACCGGCACGAAGAACATCGGCCTGTTCGTCCTGCAGGAAAAGCAGTTCGGCCCGTTCAAGCTGGAACTGGGCGGCCGCCACGACCAGGTCAAGCTGGACCCGACCGGTGATTACCGCGCCCGCAGGTTCGACGCCACCAACCTCTCCGCGGCCGGCATCTGGACGCTCAACGATGCCGTCGACCTGCGCTTCGGCATCGACAGTTCCGAGCGCGCCCCGACCAACGAAGAGCTGTACGCCGCAGGTGCGCACATCGCCACCCGTTCGCTGGAAATCGGCGATGCCAACCTGAAGACCGAGCGCGGCCAGCGCGTCGAGCTGGGCATCCACACCCACAGCGACCGCGTCGACTTCTCCGCCTCGATCTACCAGACCAGGTTCAAGGACTTCATCTACCTGGCCGACACCGGCGTGGTCGAATCGCTGCCGGTCCGCCTGTGGACCCAGCAGGACGCCACCTTCAAGGGTGCCGAAGCCGAAGCGCTGTTCCATCTGTTCGAGGGCAACGCAGGCGACTGGGATCTGCGGGTGTTCGGCGACTATGTGAAGGCGGAGCTGGACGGCAGTGGCAGCCGCAACGTGGACATCGCCGTGCCGCACGGCGACCACAACCACAATTACAGCGTGGAGTTGGCCAACACCGGTTACCTGCCGCGGATCGCGCCGGGCCGGGTCGGCGCGGACCTGCGCTGGTCGCGTGACGGCTGGCGGGCATCGGTGGGCGCGGTGCGTTACAGCAGCCAGAAGGATGTGGCGCAGAACGAGGATCCGAGCAAGGGCTACACGCTGGTGGACGCACACCTGGCCTACCGCTGGGACCGCAACGACAGCAATAGTTACGAGATCTTCCTGGACGGCAGCAACCTGACCAACCAGGAAGTGCGCCCGCACACCTCGCTGCTGCGCGACTACTCCCCCCTGCCGGGCCGCGGCGTCGCCTTCGGCATCCGCGCGTACTTCTGATCGACTTGCGGGATTTCTGTATCGCTAAAGGGGGGCCGAATGGCCCCTCCTTTTGTCGCAAATGGCACGAACTTCAAAGGAGTGGTGCGCCTCCACCAGATCCCCATCGGCGCCTCAGCTAGACTTATCCAGAATGCGATTCAATGTTCAACTGTAGGAGACATCCACATGGCTCTGAGCCTCGGCGCGGATCTGGAAGAGCGCTTCCTTGCCATAGCCAAGCGCGGGAGAACCGCGTGGCTGACGGGAGATATTGCTGAGGCGGAGCATCATTTCCTTGAAGGCTGGGGAATGATCCCTGAGCCGAAATCTGCGTATGACTACGGGCAGATGTCATCGTATGGCATTGCGGTCTTCTATAGCGACACCGCCCAGTTTGAGAAGGCCAAGGAGTGGGCAGCGATGGCCAGAAACACTTATGGAGAAGGCGAAGCCTCGACCGAGTACATGGATGAGCTTGCCGCCACCATCGAGTTCGAATCGGGAAACCTGGATGCGGCCTTCGCCCTGTTCGAGCCTCAGTATCGGAAGTACGGCCGTCGCGTCTTTGAGGGCCATAAGAAGGAGTTCATCGATTTTATCAAGAGCAGAAAGAAGACAGGATAAGCGCCCAGCGCGTGGAACTTGGCATCCGCCTCCACAGCGAGCGCCTGGACTTCTCTGCGACTACCAGACCAAATTCACGGACTTCATCCACCTGGCCGACACCGGCGTGGTCGAATCGCTGCCGGTCCGCCTGTGGACCCAGCAGGACGCCACCTTCAAGGGGGCCGAAGCCGAAGCCCTGTTCCACCTCTTCGAAGGCAACGGCGGCGACTGGGACCTGCGCGTGTTCGACGATTACGTGAAAGCCGAACTGGATGGCAGCGGCAGCCGCAGCGTCGACATCGCCGTCCCGCACGGTGACCACAACCACAACTACACCGTGGACCTGGCCAACACCGGTTACCTCCCGCGGATCGCCCCGGGCCGTGTCGGCGCCGACCTGCGCTGGTCCAGGGATGGCTGGCGTGCCTCGGTCGGTGCCGTGCGTTACAGCAGCCAGAAGGACGTGGCCCAGAACGAGGAACCGAGCAACGGCTACACCCTGGTCGACGCGCACGTCGCCTACCGTTGGGACCGTACCGGCAGCAACAGCTACGAAGTCTTCCTGGATGGCAGCAACCTGACCAACCGCGAGGTCCGCCCGCATACCTCCCTGCTGCGCGACTATTCGCCGCTGCCGGGCCGCGGCGTCGCGTTCGGCATCCGCGCGTACTTCTGATGAGGCGCACCGGGGGCGGATCCTTTCCGCAGGAAAGGCGCTGTCCCCTAACCCCATGCCGCTCGCGCAGCGCGAGGACCAACTTCCTAGCCACGTTTCCTGTCGTTCTGTCCCGGGGGCCAACTGGCCCCCGTTTTGTATGTGGGGCACACTGCGCGCCACCGCTATTCGCTTTGCAGATCAAGACCATGCAAGTCATACCACCGACAGCTACATCGCAAGCCCTGCTGCGCGATGCCTTGATCCCAGCTGTCCGGGCAGCAGTCGCCGAGCTGCAATCAACGGGGGAGCATTTCTACTACGTCGTGCTCATCACCACAGGGGAAGGGCTTGCCCCCATCCTGTGTGCCTGGTCGGTCGAGGCGCTGCAAAGAGCTGCGGTTGCTGCGATCTCGTCTGAGAACGTGCTCGACCTCAAATGGAGTTACGCGGATGCGCCCTACTTCGATGTCGGCAGGGATGCATTTGAGCCCGTCCGCGCGCTTTTTGCGAGACGCCCAGACATGAGCGCCATATCGGAAGCAGAATGGGACCACGAGCATGAACTTCGCCTTGGCGCGATGGAAGGCGCCCTACACGCAGTGAATGCAGAGGGGCTCTTTGGAACTGGCGCAGCGCGCGAGAAAGTGCTGGTCAACGTCGAGGTTGTGCCACCAGATGCGGGCAACACCCGCCGGGCGATGCGCTTGAACCCTTCAGCTGCGCTCGTTTCTTGGCTCCTGGAGGCAGCCGAACCCTTGACGGAATAAGTAACAGCTCTCGAGGTGGTTCATTCGCACATAGCCTGAACCTACCGTTTCGCGACGGCTGCAGAAATTCACGCATCAGTCACAAAGATGTACGTACGACAACAAGCGGACAATCCCGTCGCCATCTGTCTCTCGCCATCCGGACATTTGTGTCCGAAAATGAAGCCATGACCACCCAACGTGCCGATGCGGCGGCCCGCCGCGCCCAGATCCTCGACGCTGCCGATGCCGTGTTCGGCCAGCATGGCGTGAACGCACCGCTGGACCTGGTGGTCGAACGCGCCCAGGTCGGCCGGGCCACGCTGTACCGCAACTTCCCCGACCGCACCGCACTGGTCGAGGCGCTGCTCCAGCGCACCGTCAACCGCATCGCGCGCCAGGTACAGAGCCTGGGCGATCGCGACGACGCGCTGTTCGAGGTGCTCGAAGGCATGGCCAACCGAATCGTCCAGTCGCCCGCGCTGTCGGACTACTGGCGCGCGGTGGATCCAGATCAGATCCCGATCCGGACCGCGCGCGAGACCATCTACGAACTGCTGCGCGAACCGATCGCCCGCGCGGTCGCCGCCGGCCTGTGCCGCCCGGACCTGGAAACGACGGACATTTCACTCATCTCAGGCATGCTGGGAGCCGCGCTGCGTGGCAAGACGCGTGACGAACGCGCCCGGCTGGCCACGCGCGCCCTGCAATTGCTGCGTGGCGGATTGCGGGGGCCTGCCGACGGGGAGGGATGATGCCGCAGTACCTCAAGCCGGTTCCGGACTGGGAGGAGCACGAAAAACCGACCCTCCCGGGCTCGGCTTCGATGCCGTGGCATCCCCCGCACCGCCGCCTCGCCTATGCGCTGGTCGCCTTGCTGGTCGGCATCACCGGTGGCCTGGGCAATGCGCTGGTCAGCGCCAACCTGCCGTTCCTGCAGGGCCAGCTCGGGCTGACCCCGGCGCAGGGCAGCTGGCTGGTGGCCGCCTATGCGATGGTCAACGTCACCGCCAATCTGCTCGCCTTCAAGTTCCGCCAGCAGTACGGCATCCGCCTGTTCGCCGAGATCGGTCTGGGCCTGTATGCCGCACTGGCGGTGCTGCATCTGTTCGTGGGCACGTTTGAAACCACCGTGCTGATGCGCGCGGCCAGCGGCTTTGCCGGTGCGGCCTGCACCACGCTCGGCACGCTGTACATGCTGCAGTCGCTGCCACGCAAATACACCGGCAACCTGCTGGTGATCGGCGTGGGTATCTCGCAGCTCGCGGTGCCGATCGCCTGGCTGGTCTCGCCCGGTCTTGTCGACACCGGCCAGTGGCACAACCTGTATCTGTTCGAAGCCGGTCTGGCGCTGTGTGCGTTCGCTGCCGTGGTGGTGCTCAAGCTGCCGCCCGGTGCACAGATCAAGGCCTTCGAGCCGCTGGACTTCCTCACCTTTGCCCTGCTTGCCCCCGCGGTCGGCTTGCTCGTGGTGGTGCTCGCGCAAGGCTACACCCGCTGGTGGCTGGATACGCCATGGCTGGGCTGGGCGCTGGTCGCCTCCATCGCACTGGCCACCACCGCCTTCATCATCGAGCACTACCGCCGCAACCCGTTGCTGCAGACGCGGTGGCTGGCCAGCCTGCCGGTGATCCATTTCATCATCGGCGCCTTCCTGATCCGCTTCCTGACCACCGAACAGTCGTACGGCGTGGTCGGCCTGATGCGTACGCTGGGGATGGGGCCGGACCAGATGCGGCCGTTGTTCGCGGTGATCCTGGCCGGCGTCATCACCGGCATCGCGGCCAGCTCGCTGACCTTCGGGCCGAAGCGGCTGATTCCGCAGTTGTTGATGGCCATCCTGCTGCTCGGCAGCGCGGCCCTGCTCGACCAGAGCCGTACCAGCCTGGATCGCCCGCACGACTTCTTCGCCAGTCAGTTTCTGGCCTCGGTCGGTGCCGGCATGTTCATGGGGCCGCTGATCATGCTCGGGATCACCCAAGCGTTGAAGCAGGGCGTGGACCACATGATCACCTTCCTGGTCACGCTCTCCATCACCCAGACCTTGGGTGGTCTGGCTGGCTCGGCCGTGCTGGGCACCTATCAACTGCACCGCGAGCAGGTGTACTCCGGCGCGCTGGTGAGCCAGCTGGATCCGGCCGACAGCGTGGTCGCCCAACGCCTGAAACAGCAACAGCAGATGTACGCCAGGCTGATCACCGATCCGGTCCAGCGCAGCGCCCAGGGCACCGCGCAGCTGGCCCAGATCACCCGCCGCGAAGCCAACGTGCGCGCGTTCAATGACGTGTTCGCGCTCAGCGGCCGCGTCGCGCTGGTCTTCCTGGGCTGGTTGCTGCTGCTGGCGGTCCGCACCGCCGTGCTCAAGCAATGGCGCAAACGCCACGCGCCGACACCTCCCCTTTCCGCGCCGACGCCTGGCAGCGTCGCGCCCCGATGAGCCCGCCCATGTCGACCCAACCTCCGCACGACGATAACGCCCCGGAAAACGTCAATCCGCCGCCACCGACCGACGCCGCGCCCGCTCCCGCGCCGCCACCGGCGGCCGCGCCCTCCGGCGTGCCCAAGTACCTCAAGCCGAGCCTGCGGAGTGTCATCATCATGATCGTGATCGCGCTGATCGGCATCGCACTGATCCTGCGCGCGTGGTCGCTGTGGCCGTTCGAAACCTCGCGGGTGACCACCGACAACGCCTATGTGCGCGGCCAGATCACCGTGCTGGCACCACAGGTCAGCGGCTACGTCACCGAGGTGCTGGTGAAGGACTTCCAGCACGTCAAACAAGGCGAACCGCTGCTGCGCATCGACGACCGCATCTACCGCGAGAAAGTCGTCCAGGCCGAAGCCGATCTGGACAGCGCCAAGGCAGCACTGGCCAACTCCGATCAGTCGCAGGCGCAGAACCGCGCGCAGATCCAGGCGGCGCAGGCCAACCTTTCCGCCGGCCAGGCCGAGCTCTCGCGCTCGCGCACCGAACTCAAGCGCTACGAAGAGCTTGCCGCCCAGCAGCTGGTCGCCCTCAACGACCGCGACAAGTTCCGCACCACCACCCAGTCCGCGCAGGCCAGCGTGCTGCAGTCGCAGGCGCAGATCCGCATCGCCGAAGAAACCCTGACCTCCACCCAGGTTGCCCGCAAAGGCCTGGAAGCCCGCGTCGAAACCGCCCAGGCCCAGCTGGAGCTGGCGAAGATCGACCTCGCCAACACCGTGATCCAGGCGCCGCGCGACGGCCAGGTCAGCGAGGCCTCGGTGCGCCTGGGCCAGTACGTCACGGCCGGCTCGCAGCTGCTGTTCCTGGTCCCCGACGCCCTGTGGGTGGTGGCCAACTTCAAGGAAGGCCAGACCTGGAAGATGCGCATCGGGCAACCGGCCACCTTCTCCGTGGATGCCTTCGACGGTCAGAAACTGCATGGCCACATCGAACAGATCGCCCCGGCGACGGGCTCGGAGTTCAGCGTCCTGCGTCCGGACAACGCCAGCGGCAACTTCACCAAGGTGGTCCAGCGCCTGCCGATCCGCATCGCCATCGACCCCGACCAACCGCTGGCCCCGCGCCTGCGCCCGGGCATGTCGGTGATCGTCAAGGTGGATACCGCCGCGGAAGTGCATGAGCCGGCCGGTGCGAAGCGGTGATGTGCTTGCAGCCTTTCCTCGCCCCAGGCTGCGTTACATCCGCTCTCGTGCAGAAACGAAAACGCCGCGCAGATGCGCGGCGTTTCAACATCAACAGCGTACCGACCAACGGTCGGTACCTACCGGCGGATGCAGCACCCTGCGGTCGGTACCTGCCTTACCCCGCACACCGCGCGCACAGGCCATGCACTTCCAGCGTCTGCGCCTGCGGCTGGAACCCGAGCTCCTTGGCCCGCTTTTCCAGCTGACTGACGATTTCCTTGTCCTCCAGCTCCACCGCGCTGTGGCAGCTGTTGCAGATCAGGAACGGCACCGAATGCTGGGCACTGCTCGGATGGTGGCAGGCCACGAAGGCATTCACCGATTCCAGCTTGTGCACGAAGCCATTGGCCATCAGGAAATCCAGCGCGCGGTACACCGTCGGCGGGGCGTCGGCACCGACGCCCTTGCCATTGCGCACCCACTCCAGCAACTCATACGCCTTGACCGGTTTCCCGGCCTCGGCGATCAGGCGCAGCACGTTCGCGCGGATCGGCGTCAGCCGCAGCCCGCGTTCCGAGCACACGCGTTCGACCACCTTCACGAAGTCGGAGGCGTCGTGAACGTGATGGTGCGGAGCGGTACAAGCGGTCTTGGCGGACATGCGCGGTCTCCTGTGGTCAGGCCGTCGGTACTTTAGTGAGTGCGACCTCGATGCGTTTCAAGGCCTCTTCACGCCCGGCCAGGAACACCGTCTGCGAAATGTCGGGGCTGACCTGGGTGCCGGTGATGGCCACGCGCAGCGGCTGGGCCACCTTGCCCATGCCGATCTCCAGCGCCGTGGCGACGTCGTGCAGTGCCGCCGAAACGCTCTCCACCGTCCACTCGCCGGCCGCGCCCAACAGCTCGCGGGCCTTGCCCAGCGCCAGTTCCGCACCCGGCTTGAAGTGCTTGGCCACCGCCGCTTCGTCGTACTCGGTCAGCGGCTGATACCAGACCACCGCCTTCTCGGCCATTTCCTTCAGCGTCTGCACGCGGTCGCGCAGCGCCACCACCACATCCGCCGGCGCGGGACCAGCGTTCAGGTCCAGGCCCAGCTTGTTCAGCTGGTAGACCAGGTGCGGGGCAATGCTCTCCGGCGTTTCGGTCTTCAGGAAGTGCTGGTTGACCCAGCCCAGCTTGGCCATGTCCAGGCGCGCGGCCTTGGAATTGCAGTTGGTCACGTCGAACAGATCGATCAGCTCCTGGCGGCTGAACAGCTCCTGGTCACCGTGCGACCAGCCCAGCCGGGCCAGATAGCTCAGCAGCGCGTCGGGCAGGTAGCCGGCGTCCTTGTACTGCATTACATCGGCCGCACCGGTGCGCTTGGACAGCTTGGCGCCCTGCTCGTCCAGGATCATCGGCATATGGCCGAACTTCGGCACGGGCGCACCAATGCCCTCGTACAGATTGATCTGGCGGGGGTGTTGTTGATGTGGTCGTCGCCGCGGATGACTTCGCTGATGCGCATGTCCCAATCATCCACCACCACCGCGAAGTTGTAGGTGGGGAACCCGTCCGGACGGAAGATCACCATGTCGTCCAGTTCGCTGTTGGCGATCTCGATACGGCCCTTGATCAGGTCGTCGAACACCACCGTGCCCTCCAGCGGATTCTTGAAGCGGATCACGCGGTTCGGGTCGTCCTTGTACGGCAGGCCCAGATCGCGCGCGGCGCCGTTGTAACGCGGCTTTTCCTGCTTGGCCATGGCGGCCTCGCGCATCGCGTCCAGTTCTTCCCTGGTCTCGTAGGCGTAATACGCCTTGCCCTGCGCGACCAGCTGCTCGGCCACTTCCTGGTAACGGGCCACGCGCTGGGTCTGGTAGATCGGGCCTTCGTCGTAGCCCAGGCCCAGCCATTCCATCGCCTCCAGGATCGCGTCGATCGCGCCCTGGGTGCTGCGCTCGCGGTCAGTGTCTTCGATGCGCAGCACGAATTCGCCGCCACGGTGACGGGCCTCCAGCCAGCAGTACAGCGCAGTGCGGGCGCCACCGATGTGCAGGTAGCCGGTGGGACTGGGGGCAAAACGGGTGCGGCAGGTCATGGGGGGCTCAGGGCGGGAAACGGAATCCCGGCAATTTTACCTGTCCGGGCCGGACCCTGCCTAAATCGGATAATCCCTACTGCCTACTGGGCGTGGACATGCTCTGATGGCGGGGTTGCCCGCTTTTCATCAATCGACCGTGACAATCTCCCGCCTTGAGCCGCCTTCCCTGCACCACACCGCCACACGCGCTGTCACCGCCCTGATCCTGCTCGCTGCGCTGGGCGCGTGTTCTGCACCGGGCACCGATGGCGCGGTGGCTGCCTCAGTGGCCACGACCCCACCCGCCCAGCAAGCGGTACCGGCGGACGTCGGGTCCAGCGCGTCCACGCGGCCACCCGGCACGGCCCCTTCGGGGACGCTCGCTGGCATGCAGACGCCAGCCGTCAACGCCTCGACGGCAGCCGGCGACACGGAACGGGCGCTCGGCCTGGCTGATGGCTTGGCTTCGGATGAGCTGCGGCAGTTGCTTATTGACGGCCCGCGCTTCGACCAGGCCATGGCGGCACTGGACCGCGCCTACGCCACCGATAGGGACGCGCAGGACGTTCGCAGCAGCTATCAGCATGCCTTGCAGCAACGGCTGGGCACCGGCCCGGACGCGCCGCGGCTGAGCCGCCTTCACTGCGGCATTTCCCATTGTCTCGGCGAGATCACCGGCACGCTGGAGAATCCGTCCGTGCTGTTTGGCGCCCCCCGTGATGCGGTAGGCCGTCAGTTGCCGGTCAACGAGGCGATGGTGCGCAGCATTCTGGCCGCAGAAGGCGGGCCCACAGGCTACCGCCTCGCCTTCTCGCTCGATCCCACGCCCCGCACCGGGCCGTCGACGGCCCGGTAGACCGTGCCTCAGGGGGTCAGCAACGGCTTGCGCGGCAGCTTTTCATCGCGCATCGCCGCGTTGTAGACGAACGAAGCCACGATGGCGGCGGCCTGCTTCAGGTCTTCCGGCTCGGCGTGGTCCCAGGTATCCAGGTTGCTGTGGTGGACGTTGGTGAAGTAGTCCAGCCGGTCCTGGATGAACTGGAATCCGGGCAGGCCCACGCGGTCGAATGCGATGTGGTCGGTGCTGCCGGTGTTGCGGGTCGCCACGGTAGTCGCGCCCACGTCATGGAACGGGGCCAGCCACGCTTCGAAGATCGGCACCGCGGCCAG
This sequence comes from Stenotrophomonas sp. LM091, assembly GCF_001806305.1. Taxonomy (NCBI): domain Bacteria; kingdom Pseudomonadati; phylum Pseudomonadota; class Gammaproteobacteria; order Lysobacterales; family Lysobacteraceae; genus Stenotrophomonas; species Stenotrophomonas sp. LM091. The sequence goes on along the minus strand of NZ_CP017483.1, from coordinate 3,432,271 downwards.
GTTCTCCTGCGCGTAGATGCCGCGGAAGCGGCCCGAGCCGTTGTCCATGTTGAAGTACGCCGAGAACTTGTCGTAATCGCGCTGGCGCTGCAGGGCACCGGTCGGCTCACGCATCGAGGCCGGCAGCTTGAGCTGCGCCGGGTCGGTCGGTTCGGGGTAGCGCGCGAAGTGCCTGGACACGTAATCCTGCGAGCCGATCAGGCCCTGCTCCTCGCCACTCCACAGCGCCACGCGGATGGTGCGCTTGGGCTTGGCACCCACCGCCTTGAGGATGCGCATGGCTTCCATCATCACCGCCACGCCGGCGGCATTGTCGGCTGCGCCGGTGCCGGTGTGCCAGGAATCCATGTGCGCGCCCAACATGACGATCTCGTCCGCCTTGCCGCTGCCGCGGATTTCGGCCAGCGTGTTGTAGCCGGGCTTGTCCTGCTCGTCGGTAAAGCGGGCCTCGACATTCACCCGCAGCTTGACCGCCTGCTTCTGGTCCACCGCGCGCACCAGCTGGTTGTAGTGCTCGGCCATCATCGCCAGCTCGGGCACACCGACCGGTTCACCGGCCTTGCGCGAGCCGCCGCCACCGACACGGATGATGCCGTTGTCCCAGCCGCTGATGCTGATCGTGGCCAGCACGCCCTGCTCGGCGAAGAACGCATTGGTGGCGCGGGTCAGCTCCTGCTTTTCAAGGTATTCCTTGGCCTTCTTGGCACGGTCGGCCTTGGCATCGGCGACGTCCTTGGGCACCGCGAAGACCTGCAGCTCGGCCAGGCCGGCGTCGTCGTGGCGGTGCGAATCGGACGTGGTGGCCCGCTCGTAATCGCGTGCATCGTTGAGCAGCAGGATCTTGCCGGCGAGCTTGCCCTTGTACTGATCCAGGTCGGCCAGCTTCTTGATCTCGACCTTGATCACCTCGCCTTCCACGGGGCCGTTGGTGCCCGGGGTCCAGGCCTTCGGCAGCGCATACAGCGGCGCCACGCGCGGGCTCAGCAGTTCCACGCTGGCGTTGCTGAACTCCCAGCCGCGGCCGAATGCATCGAAGGCCTCGTCATGCACATTGACCAGGCCCCACTCGTTGAACTTGCTGCGGGTCCAGGTATTGGCCTCGCCCATGGCCGGGGAATTGGTCAGGCGCGGACCGATCTGCTCGGTCAGATGGCTGAAGGTCGCCATCACCTGCGACCGGTGGAAGGCTTCCTGGCGGATGCGGCTGACCATGTCCAGGTCCACCGTTTCCTTCGTCTGTGCACCGGCGACGCCGCTCAGTGCCAATGCCACGCTCAACATGCCCCACTTGAACACGATTACCCCCGCCTCTCGGCCAGACCACGAACAATCCCCGAGTCTATCGAGCACCGGCCCGGTGCCCCCGGGCCAAGAGTCATGGTCATTCCATCCAGCCGTACCAGAGCTGGCTGCGGGTGGGCAGCACCAGCAGCCAGCGGCTGCGGTCCACCGAGGCGCTGGCGTAGACCGGCGCATGCAACGGCCAGTCATCCGGCAGCCCGCGGATGCCGATCTCGCGCAGGGCCTGCGCGCCTTCGCGCCACGGCCGGTACGCGCCACACCAGTGCGGGATCGGCAGGCGCCCACGCGCCTGCCGTGCCTGTTCCAGGAAGCCAAGCCCGTATGCGGCGATGGCCGCGCAGGTGGCCGGCGCCAGGCCGAAGCGCACCAGCCCCGGCGCTCCCTGCACGCCGGGCAGCGCCATCAACGGTGAGGGCCAGCCCGAAGCCTCCCCCTCCAGGAGCGAGGCCACCTCCAGCCGGGCGGGGAGCGCCCGGCGCACACGTTCGTGCAGACAGCGATGCAGGCTCATCATCGTTGCTCAGCTCAGGCGTGCGCCGAGTTCGTACCAATCCACCCGGCGGGTCACCCACATCACCGCGGCCAGCACGCCGAACAACAGCAGCGAGCCCATCAGCAGCGCGTTGTTCTCCGAGATCAGCAGGCCATACAGCGCGCCGTACAGGGCGCTGAGCATCACCGCAAACCCCAGGCCGCGTTGCCAGCTCTTCAGTACGCCGGACAGATACACGGTCTGGATGCCGATGCATGCCAGAGCCGAGAGCGCGTAGGCCTGCCAGAACGCGATGTGCTCGGAGAGGCTGAGCAGCAGCAGGAAGAAGATCGCCAGCGCCAGGCCCACCATCAGGTACTGCAGCGGGTGGATGCGCAGCTGCTTGATCAGCTCGAACAGGATGAAGCCGACGAAGGTGAGCAGGATGAAGAGGATGCCGTACTTGCTGGCACGATCAGCCTGGGTATACACGTCGACCGGATTGACCAGCTCCACGCTTACGGCCTCGGCATCGATGTCCGGGCGGTTGCGCAGCTGGTGCTGGGCGCGCGACGCCAGCGAGGACACCGCCCACTGTGCATCGAAGCCCTGTGCATCCACCTTGCGCTCGTTGGGCAGGAAGCTGCCACCGAAGAGCGGATGCGGCCACGGCGAGCGCAGCGCGATGCGGCTGTCATCGCCCACCGGCACCACCGACAGCGAGCGCGTGCCATCCAGCACCAGCTCCAGCTCGACCTTGCTGCCCTTGAGCACGCCACCGCGCTCATCCTCCAGGCCCGGCAGGCCGACGTGCAGGCCAGTGCCGATGCCACTGACGCCGCCAGCGTCGGGCAGCAGCGCCAAGGCCGAGCCATCCACACGCAGGTTCGGCGAGCCGACCAGACCGCGCACGTCGGCGATGCCCACGGTCAGGAACGGGGCGCCATACACGCGGCCGGCCTTCACGGGATAGTCGTCATCGGCGAACTCGGCGCTGATCGTCGCCTTCCAGCTGTAGACCGGCACGCGGAACAGGCCGACGCGGCGCTCGTCCGGCTGCATCACGCCGTCCACCTTGAGCGTGGCCGGCATCTGCAGCCACTGCCCCTGCTCGACCTGTTTCTCCTTCTTCTTGGTGCCTGCCGCATCCACCACCTCGACCTCGCGGGTTTCGGTCCACGGCACCACCCGGATCGGGCCGGTCAGGATCTGCGCGCCGGCACGGCTCTGCGCCACGCGCTGGTAAGCCTCGTCGCGGTAGGCCTCGCGCTCGCGGATCACGCCCTTGATCAGGCTCAGCGGAATCAGCAGCAACAGGATCAGTCCGCCCACGATGGCGAACCGCAACAGCATCTTCAGGGATTTCATGACCCGTCCTCGGTTGGGAGGGGGCCAGCTTCCCGCGCGCCGGTGTGCGGGGTTTGTGCCGACGTTGAAGTCTGTGTGAAGTGGCGCGGTCAGCGCCGCGGCGGTACCGAGGGCAGCCGCGACGGCAGCCACAGCACCGCCTGCGCGCCGCCCTGCTCGCGGTTGCGCAGGCTGATGCGCCCGCCGTGCAGGCGCGCCACTTCCTGCACGAAGGACAGCCCGAGGCCGGAGCTGCGCTGGCCGGTGCCCGGGCGCGCCAGCGAATAGAAGCGCTCGAACACGCGGTCGAGCGCATAGTCGGGCACGCCACTGCCGTGGTCGGCCACGGTCAGGGCGAGGCCATCGTCTTCTGCATGGGCGCCAACCGTGATGACCGTGCCGGCCGGTGAGAAGGCCACCGCGTTCTCCAGCAGATTGTTCAGTGCCTGGCGCAGCAGATAGCCATCGCCCTGGATGCTTTCGGCCCCGGCTTCCACCCGGATCGCTACGCCGGCCGCCTGCGCACGCACCGCCACCGCATCGGCCGCGGCCTGCAGCAAGGGCGCCAACGCAAGGCGCTCACGCTTCTGCAGCCAGCCGTACTGCTCCACCTCGGCCAGCGCCAGCAGCTTGTCGATGGTTTCGGTGAGGCGCTGCGCCTGGCTTTCGATGCTGCGGGCGAAATGCGCGCGGTCGGCATCCGGCAGCGGCTCCTGCAGCAGCTCGGCCGCGCCGCGGATGGCCGCCAGCGGGCTCTTCATCTCATGCGTCAGCGACTGCACGTACTGCTCGACGTAGGCCTTGCCCTCCAGCTTGCGGCGCATGGTTTCCAGGGCCTGGCCCAGATCGCCGATCTCATCGCGGCGCGGCTTCGGCGGCGGGACCGGTTCCCCGGCGCTGACGGCCTTGGCATAGCGGTTGAGCCGGTTCACCCCGTGCATCAGCCACGCCGTCATCAGCAGGCCGATCAGCGCTGACAAGCCGATCAACCATGCACCACGCTTCATGATGGCGCGCTGGCTGGCCGCGATGAAGGGATCGATGCTGCGGTTTGGCTGGGCCAGGCTGAGGACGCCGATCAAGCGGCGGCCATCGGCGGGATCGAAGATCGGCGCGGCCACGTGCATCACCGAGTGGGTATCGTCGCCGGGGGTTTCCGGGCTGGACCGCGCACCGTACTCGCCGCGCAGGGTGCGATAGACATCGTTCCAGCGCGAGTTGTCGCGGCCGACATCGCGGCCGGTCGAGTCATACACCACGATGCCCTTGGCATCGGTGATGGTGACCTGGTAATCCAGCGTGCGCTTGGGAAAGCGCCATACCATCGCCTTGGGGTCGCGTCGCTGCGCACGCGCCAGGTCGGCGACGAAGCGGCCGTCGCGGATGTGCCCGGCCTTGAGATCGGCCGCCGCCATTTCCGCCAGCACGTTGGCCGCATCGACCAGGGTCGACTCCATCGCCTGGCGCACGCCCGGCTTCACTTCGTTGACGAAGATGCGCATCACGAAGAACGCGGCGATGCCCACGATCAGGAAGAAGCCCAGGAACAGTTTCAGGCCCAGCCGCATGCCTACACCTCCAGTGCGTAGCCCAGGCCACGGTGGGTGCGGATCGGGTCGGTCTCGGCACCGGCGGCACGCAGCTTGGCGCGCAGGGTCTTGACGTGGGTATCGACGGTCCGGTCGGCACTGTCGGCGTCGCTGTCCCAGCCACGGTCCATCAACTGGGCGCGGCTGAGGATCGCGCCGGGTCGCTGCAGCAGGGCGGCCATCAGCGCGTATTCGTAGCGGGTCAGGTCCAGCGGCTGGTCGCCGAACCGGATCCGGCTGCCCTCGCGGTCGATCGCAAAGCGGCCGTGCTGCTGCCAGCCCGACGTCTCGGCGGGGGCCACGGCACGGCGCAGGCGCGCGCGCACCCGTGCCACCAGCTCACGTGGCGAGAAGGGCTTGGCCATGTAGTCATCCGCACCCAGTTCCAGGCCGAGCACGCGATCGAACTCGTCGTTGCGGGCGGTCAGGAAGATCACCGGCACCTCGCTGAAGGTACGCAGGGTGCGGCAGACCTCGAAGCCACTCATGTCCGGCAGGCCGACATCCAGCACCACCACGTCGAAGGCGTGCTGGCGCAGGCGGGCCAGCGCCTGCCCGCCGAGCAGGCAGTGCTCGGCGCCGTAGCCTTCGCTGCGCAGCGCATACAGGACGGTGTCGGCGATGGCGGTTTCGTCCTCGACCACCAGGACGTTGTGCAGGGGGTGGCTCATGCGCGCAGCATAGCCGCTGGGCCCGCCGCCCCGTACACTGCGCCGATGAATTACCGCCACGCCTTCCATGCCGGCAACCATGCCGATGTGCTCAAGCACATCGTGCAGCTTGCCCTGCTCGACACCTTCAAGCGCAAGGACAGCCCGTTCTTCGTGCTGGACACCCACGGCGGCGCTGGCCGCTACCTGCTGGCCAGCGAGGAAAGCCGCAAGACGCTGGAGGCCGAAGACGGCGTGATGCGCCTGATGGCCCAGCCCCAGCTGCCGGCCGTGGTCGAGCGCTACCTCAAGGCAGTCCAGGCCGACAACCCGGTCGGGGCGATGATCAGCTATCCCGGCTCGCCCCTGTTGACCGCCCAGACCCTGCGCGAGCAGGACCGCATGGCCGTCTGCGAAGTGCAGGATGCGGAGGCCGCGGCGCTGAAGGCACTGTTCGCCCATGACAGCCGGGTCGGCGTGTACCACGCCGATGGCTATGCCCAGAACAAGAAACTGCTGCCGCCCAAGGCCAACGGTGTGAAGATCGGCCGCGGGCTGGTCCTGATCGACCCGCCTTACGAAGGGCAGGACGCCGAGTACCAGGCCATCCTGGCCTCGGTGACCGAGATCCTGGGGCGCTGGCCGCAGGCCAGCTTCGCGATCTGGTTCCCGATCAAGCAGCGCCGGACGATCCTGCATTTCCTGCGCAAGGCCTGCGCCCTGCCGGTGAAATCGGTGCTGACCGCCGAGCTGCTGATCCGCCCGGACGACTCCCCGCTGCGGCTCAACGGCAGCGGCATGCTGCTGCTCAACCCGCCGTGGCAGTTCGACCAGGTGCTGGCCCCGGCGATGCCGGCGCTCAAGCAGCACCTGGGCGAGGCAGGCGCCTCGACCCGCCTGCAGTGGCTCAAGCAGGCCGAATGACCCCCTGAATCCCAGGCCGGCACCCCGGCCTGGCCGGCGCCTCCCGGCCGACACGGCGTGAGTGATCCGTTCACGGAACGCTGCCCCCGGGATGCGAGAATCCGAAGACCACCAAGGAATCACCGGTATGGCTACCCGTAACCGCATGCCGCCCTGGCACGAGATTTTCAAGGCACCCAGTGGCCACGAGCTGCTGATCCGCCCCATCCGGCCCGAAGACGGCCCGCCGCTGCATGCCGCGTTCAGTCTGTTCGGTCCCGAAGAGATCCGCGACCGTTTCCTGCAGTCGGTGACCGAACTGTCGCCGGAAACGACGCAGCGCCTGACCCATCCGAATCCCAAGAGCGAAATCACCCTGGTCGCGGCCGAGTCCCTGCCCGCCGGTGAAGCCGTGGTGGGTGCGGTTGCGCGCGCCTCGATCATTCCCGGCACCCGCGAAGCCGAGTACGCGATCCTGGTCAGCCGCTTCCTGGTCGGCCAGGGCCTGGGCCGCCAGCTGATGCGCAAACTGGTCAAATGGGCGCGCGGCAAGTACCTGGATCGCCTGTACGGCGATGTCGCCGAAGAGAACGAGCCGATGAAGCAGCTGGCCGCCTCGCTGGGCTTCCAGCCGATCCCCCACCCGAACGGCACCCCGGGCCTGGTGCGCATGGTGCTGGAACTGGACAGCTGAAACGGGGGCGCGTGTCCGCGCCCTGATCCTGCTCCTGATCCTGATCGGTAGAGCCGGCCGCTGGCCGGCTCGCGGACATCATGCATCGCCTGGAGCCGGCCAGCGGCCGGCACTACCGCACTACCGGCACGACCGGTACTACCGGTACTACCGGTACTACCGGTACTACCAGCACGACCGGCACGACCGGCACGGCCGGCACTATCAGCACGGCCGGCAACGGATCGTCCCTGCGCTTGCCGCCGCTGGATGACGCGGCCGCCACGTTGCGGTCTGCTAAAATCGACGGTTCATGTCACGCACCTCCTATCCCGCTCCGCCGCTGCCACGTCCTGGACAGCTCCGCGCCTGGTGGCGCGCTCCCGCTTCGGCGACAGCGCTGGCGTGGTACATCGCCCGCGCGGCACAGTCGCACGACGGGCCGTTGCTGGTGGTCGCGCGCGACAACCATGGCGCGAACCAGATCGAAGCCGACCTGCACACCCTGCTGGGCAGTGCTGGCGATGTGCCGATCGTGGCCTTCCCGGACTGGGAAACCCTGCCCTACGACGCCTTCAGCCCGCACCCGGACATCATTTCCCAGCGCCTGGCGGCGCTGCACGCCCTGCCCGCGCTCAAGCGCGGCATCGTCGTGGTGCCTGTGCAGACGCTGCTGCAGCAGTTGGCCCCGCTCAAGTACGTCATCGGCGGCAGCTTCGACCTGACGGTTGGGCAGCGGCTGGATCTGGATGCGGAAAAGCGCCGTCTGGAATCGGCCGGCTACCGCAACGTGCCGCAGGTGATGGACCCGGGTGATTTCGCCGTGCGTGGCGGCCTGCTGGATGTCTATCCGATGGGTGCCGATGCGCCGCTGCGGGTGGAACTGCTGGACGAAGACATCGATTCGATCCGCGCCTTCGATCCGGAATCGCAGCGTTCGCTGGACAAGGTCGAGGCCGTGCACATGCTGCCCGGCCGCGAAGTGCCGCTGGACGATCTCAGCGTCTCGCGGGTGCTTGCTACGCTGCGCGAACGCTTCGACGTGGACACCCGCCGCAGCGCGCTGTACCAGGATCTCAAGGCCGGCATCGCACCTGCCGGCATCGAGTATTACCTGCCGCTGTTCTTCGACCAGACCGCGACCCTGCTCGATTACCTGCAGCCCAACGTGCTGCCGGTGCTCGCGCCCAACGTGTTCGAGGCCGCTGCCGCTTTCTGGGCGCAGACCCAGAACCGCTACGAACAGCGCCGCCATGATGTGGAGCGCCCGCTGCTGGCCCCGGAAGAGCTGTACGCCAGCCCGGAACAACTGCGCGCCACGCTCAACGGGCTGGCCCGGGTGGAGGTCTGGCCGCCGGATCACGACCGCATCGCCGATGCGCAGCCGCTGGGCGACCAGCCGCTGCCTCCGCTGCCGGTCGCCGCGCGTGATGCGCCGGCCGGAGAAGCGCTCAAATCCTTCATCGGGCATTACCCGGGCCGGGTGCTGATCGCCGCCGATTCCGCCGGCCGCCGCGAGGCGCTGCTGGAAGTACTGCTCGCCGCGGAGCTGAAGCCGCCGGTGGTCGCCGACCTGCCCGGCTTCCTGGCCGATGACAGCGTGCGCTTCGGCATCACCGTGGCGCCGCTTGAAGACGGCTTCGCGCTGGAGAACCCGCCGATCGCGGTGCTCACCGAGCGCCAGCTGTTCCCGGAACGGGCCGGCCAGCAGCGCCGCAGCCGCCGCGCCGGGCGCGAGCCCGAGGCGATCATCCGCGACCTCGGCGAGCTGAGCGAAGGCTCGCCGATCGTGCATGAAGACCACGGTGTCGGCCGTTACCGCGGCCTGATCGTGCTCGATGCCGGCGGCATGCCCGGCGAGTTCCTGGAAATCGAATACGCCAAGGGCGACCGCCTGTACGTGCCGGTCGCCCAGCTGCACCTGATCAGCCGCTATTCCGGTGCCTCGCCGGAAACCGCTCCGCTGCATTCGCTCGGTGGCGAGCAGTGGACCAAGGCCAAGCGCAAGGCGGCCGAAAAGGTCCGCGACGTCGCCGCCGAACTGCTGGAAATCCAGGCACGTCGCCGTGCCCGTGCCGGCCTGGCGCTGCACGTGGACCGCGCGATGTACGAGCCGTTCGCGGCCGGGTTCCCGTTCGAGGAGACGCCCGACCAGCTCGCCGCGATCGACGCGACGCTGCGCGATCTGGCCAGCAGCCAGCCGATGGACCGCGTGGTCTGCGGCGACGTCGGCTTCGGCAAGACCGAAGTCGCCGTACGCGCCGCGTTCGCCGCGGCCAGTGCAGGCAAGCAGGTGGCCGTGCTGGTGCCGACCACGCTGCTGGCCGAACAGCATTACCGCAACTTCCGCGATCGTTTCGCCGATTGGCCGCTCAAGGTGGAGGTGCTGTCGCGCTTCAAATCCACCAAGGAGATCAAGGCCGAACTGGAGAAGGTCGCGGCCGGCACCATCGATGTGATCGTCGGTACGCACCGGCTGCTGCAGCCGGACGTGAAGTTCAAGGATCTGGGCCTGGTCATCGTCGATGAAGAGCAGCGCTTCGGTGTGCGCCAGAAGGAAGCGCTCAAAGCGATGCGCGCCAACGTGCACCTGCTCACGCTGACCGCCACGCCGATCCCGCGCACGCTCAACATGGCCATGGCCGGGCTGCGCGATCTGTCCATCATCGCCACGCCGCCGCCGAACCGCCTGGCGGTCAAGACCTTCATCACCGCCTGGGACAACGCGCTGCTGCGCGAGGCGTTCCAGCGCGAGCTGGCCCGTGGTGGCCAGCTGTACTTCCTGCACAACGACGTGGAGAGCATCGGCCGCATGCAGCGCGAGCTGGCCGAGCTGGTGCCCGAGGCCCGCATCGGCATCGCGCACGGGCAGATGCCCGAGCGCGAGCTGGAGCGGGTGATGCTCGACTTCCAGAAGCAGCGCTTCAACGTGCTGCTGTCGACCACGATCATCGAATCGGGCATCGACATCCCCAACGCCAACACCATCATCATCAACCGCGCCGACCGCTTCGGCCTGGCCCAGCTGCACCAGCTGCGCGGCCGTGTCGGGCGTTCGCACCACCGTGCCTACGCCTACCTGGTGGTGCCGGACAAGCGCGCGATGACGCCCGATGCCGAAAAGCGCCTGGAGGCGATCGCCTCGATGGACGAACTTGGCGCCGGCTTTACCCTGGCCACCCACGATCTTGAGATCCGCGGTGCGGGCGAACTGCTCGGCGAAGACCAGAGCGGGCAGATGGCCGAGGTCGGTTTCAGCCTGTACACCGAACTGCTCGAACGGGCGGTGCGCAGCATCCGCCTGGGCAAACTGCCGGACCTGGATGCGGGCGAAGAAGCGCGCGGTGCCGAGGTCGAACTGCATGTGCCGGCGTTGATCCCGGACGACTACCTGCCCGACGTGCACACCCGACTGACCCTGTACAAGCGCATCAGCAGCGCGCGCGACAACGGTGAGCTGCGCGAACTGCAGGTGGAGATGATCGACCGCTTCGGCCTGCTGCCGGACCCGGCCAAGCACCTTTTCGCCATCGCCGAACTCAAGCTGCAGGCCAACGTGCTGGGTATCCGCAAGCTGGAACTGGGCGAGAACGGTGGCCGCATCGTGTTCAATCCCAAGCCGGAGATCGACCCGATGGCGGTGATCCAGCTGATCCAGAAGCAGCCCAAGCTGTATACGATGGATGGGCCGGACAAGCTGCGCATCAAGCACCCGTTGCCGCTGCCTGAAGACCGCTTCAGTGCCGCCAAGGCATTGCTGCTGACCCTGTCCCCGCGCTGATTTCACGCCTGGCGCCGGTCGCCAGGCGGTATCTTTCCACCGGCACGGGCGGCATGCCGTCCTGCCAGGATGGCGGTCTTCCGGCCGCCCACCACCGGACGCCCCCATGTTCGACTCCCCCCGGTTCGACGCTGTCCATCCGCAGGCGTGTTCCATCGATGCCCTGTCGATGTCACTGCAGATGCGCGACCAGTACACCCGATTCCATTGCGACCGCGTCGGCCTGCTCGGCGAGCAGCTCGGCCGCCTGTGCGATCTGGATGACGCGCAGCGCGCACACCTGGCCCTGGCTGCGCGCTTCCACGACATCGGCAAGATCGGCATTCCGGACAATGTGCTGCTGCACCCGGCCCGGCTGGATGACGAACAGCGCGCGATCATGCGCACCCACCCCGAGCGCGGTGAACGCATCTTCGCCGCGACCGGGCGCAGCGACGCGGCCGAGGTGGCGCGGCTGATCCGCGCACACCACGAGGCCTTCGACGGCGGCGGGTATCCGGATGGGCTCAAAGGCAGCGCGATCCCGCTGGGTGCACGCGTGCTGACCATCGTCGATGGCTACGACGCGATGACCAGCGCCCGCCCGTATCGCGGGCCGATGCCGCATGCCAAGGCGATGGGCATTCTTGCCGACCAGCAGGGCGGTCTGATCGACCCGGAAGTGTTCGGCCTGTTCACCCGGATGATGGCCGCCACTACGTAGTCTCCGCCTGGGTTTGGCGCGAGCGTGCGGGAAAAGAAAAACCCGGCTTTCGCCGGGTTTTTCATGTCTCACTCAACCGCGTGCGATCACCAGATCACAACGCGCTTGTCGTCGGCCCGCACCATCGCATCGCCGGCCTTGCACTCGAACGCCTGCGCGTACGCCGGCATGTTCGACGGCGCACCGTTGGCACGGAAGTTGGCCGGGGCGTGCGGATCGGTGTTCAGGCGCACGCGCAGTTCGCCTTCATTGAAGTTGCGGCGCCACACGGTGGCCCAGTTCATGAAGAAGCGCTGGTCCTGCGAATAGCCGTCGACCTCGACGTTGGCCTTGGGATCTTCCTTCAGCGCCATCTGCAGCGCGTCGTACGCCACGGTCAGGCCACCCAGGTCGCCGATGTTCTCGCCCAGGGTCAGCTTGCCCTTCACGTTCACGCCCGGCAGCGACTCATAGCCGTCGAACTGCGCGACCAACTGGTCGGTGCGCTGGGTGAAGGCGGCACGGTCGCTGTCGGTCCACCAGTTGTCGAAGTTGCCGTTGGCGGCGAACTGGCTGCCCGAATCGTCGTAGCCGTGCATCATCTCGTGGCCGATGACCGCACCGATGCCGCCGTAGTTCAGCGCCGGATCGGCCTTGGCGTCGAAGAACGGCGCCTGCAGGATCGCCGCCGGGAACACGATCTCGTTCTTGGTGGCGTTGTAGTAGGCGTTGACGGTCTGCGGGGTCATGCCCCACTCGGTCTTGTCCACCGGCTTGCCGATCTTGTTGAGCATGTAGCGGTAGTTGAACGTGCGCGCGGCCTGCATGTTGCCCAGGTAGCTGTCGCCGTTGGTTTCCAGGCCCGACCAGTCACGCCACTTGTCCGGGTAGCCGATCTTCGGGGTGAAGCTGGCCCACTTCTCCAGCGCCTTCTTGCGGGTGTCTTCGCTCATCCACTCCAGCTTCTCCAGGCGCGCCTTCAGCGCCACCGAGAGGTTCTCCACCAGGTGCTGCATCTGCACCTTGGAGTCGGCCGGGAACACGGCGTCGACATACATCTGGCCCAGGCCTTCGCCGATGGCGCCATTGACCGACTCCAGCACGCGCTTCCAGCGCGGCTGCATTTCCTTCTGGCCACGCAGGGTGGTGCTGTAGAAATCGAAGTTGGCCTTTTCGAAGGCGCTGCTCAGGTACGGCGCAGCGTCATCGATGGTGTGGAAGCGCAGGTACGCCTGCCAGGTGGCCGCCGGCACGTCGGCCAGCATCTTGTCCACTTCACCGAAGAAGCCCGGCTGGGCCATCGAGAACTTCTGCGCGGCCGGCACCTTCAGGGTGTCGAACAGCGCGGTCCAGCTGAAGTTCGGGGTCAGCTTGTCCGCGTCCGCGGCGCTGACCGGGTTGTAGCGCTTGGCCGGGTCACGCATTTCGATGCGCGACATCGAGGCCTTGGCCAGGCGCGTCTCGAAGTCCATCACGGCCTTGGCCTGGGTCTTGGCCTGCTCGGCATCGACGCCGGACAGGGTCAGCACCTGGGCGATGTAGGCAACGTACGCATCGCGGATCTTGGCCTGCGAATCGTCGAAGTAATAGCCCTTCTCCGGCAGGCCGAGGCCGCCCTGGCCGACATAGGCGATGACGTTGGCCGAGTCCTTGTAATCGGCGTTGGCGAACAGCGAGAACAGCACGCCCTGGCCCACCGCCTGGCTGTCGCGCAGGTACTGGGTGATGGCGGCGGTGTCGTTCAGCGCGGCGATCTTGTCCAGCTGCGGCTGCAACGGGGTGATGCCGGCGGCCTCGATCTTGGCTTCGTCCGAACCGGTCTTCCAGATGTCACCGATCTTGGCTTCCACCGTGCCGGCCTTGGCCTGGCTGGCGGCAGCCTGCTGGACCAGCGCGTGCTGCACTTCCAGCGAGCGCTCGCGCAGGATTTCGAAGCTGCCCCAGGTGGTCTGGTCGTTCGGGACCGGGTTGGCCTTGAGCCACTTGCTGTTCACGAACCCGTTGAGGTCGGTACAGGCGGCGATGGCGGTGTCCAGATCGGCATTGTTGAGCGAGATCAGCGCGGTCTTGATCTGCGACTGATCGAATGCCGGCTTGGCATCGGCAGTGGCGGCAGGCGCGGTATCGGTCTTGCCACAGGACGCCAGCGACACGGCGATGGCGGCGGTCAGGCCCAGCGGGACCAGCTTGGAAAACTTCATTCGACTCTCCGGCTACAGATGGATGCATCGCCCGGATCACGGGCAATCGGGCAGCGTAGCGCGGGAGGGGCCGGGACGGACCGGCCAAAGGTCACACCATCGCGCAGCGGTAGCCACCCCATGGGTGGCTGCAGGACGCCGGCGTCGGGTGCAGCCCCCCCATGGGGTGGCCCTGCCCGCGGGGGTAAAGAAAGGCCGGCTTGCGCCGGCCTTTCGTTGTTATTTCGCCTTGCCCTGGTTCGCCACGGCCTCAGCGGCCTTGCGCGCCGCTTCCGGGTCGCCCAGGTAGCGGAACGACTGCACGGTCAGGTCGTCGTTGAGTTCGAACAGCAGCGGGATGCCGGTCGGGATGTTGAGCTCCAGGATGGCTTCCTGCGAGACGTTGTTGAGGTACTTGTACAGCGCGCGCAGCGAATTGCCGTGGGCGGTGACCAGTACGGTCTTGCCATCCTTCAGCTGCGGGGCGATGGAATCGAACCAGTACGGCAGCACGCGGTCCAGCGTGGTGGCCAGCGATTCGGTGCCGGGCAGCGCGTTGCGGTCCAGGCCGGCATAACGACGGTCATGGATCGGGTGACCCGGGTCTTCGATGTCCATCGCCGGCGGCGGGATGTCATAGGAACGGCGCCAGATCTTGACCTGGTCCTCGCCGTGCTTGGCCGCGGTCTCGGCCTTGTCCAGGCCCTGCAGGCCGCCGTAATGGCGCTCGTTCAAGCGCCAGCTCTTGCTGACCGGCAGCCAGTCCTGGTCCAGCTCGGCCAGGGCGCCCTGCAGGGTGTGGATGGCGCGCTTGAGCACCGAGGTGTGCGCGACATCGAACTGCAGGCCTTCTTCACGCATCAGGCGGCCGGCGGCGGCAGCCTCGCGGCGGCCCTGTTCAGTCAGTTCCACGTCCACCCAGCCGGTGAAGCGGTTGTCCAGGTTCCACTGGCTCTGGCCGTGGCGCAATAGTACGAGTTTCCGGGTCACTGCAGTATCTCCGACAGATGGCAAGGCAGACCCGCATTGTAGCGGCAACCCTGCCGTGCCCGTCCGCCGCCGGGCCGCCCGTGGGGCTCAGGGATGCGGATGCCCGTGGTGGCCCTGCGCGTCCGGTGCGGCGCGCCGGCTGTCGTTGCCGCCGTGTGCGTGGCTGCCGTGTGCATGGCCGGCATGATCGTGCGTGGCGTGGTCATGCCCGGCATGGTCATCGGCATGCGGGTCACGCGGGGTGCCGACGCTGCAGGGGTCGCCGCAGTGGTCCGTCTCGATCTGCAGGGTCACGTGGTCGATGCCGTGCTGCTCGTGCAACCGGGTGCCCAGCTCGCGGCGCAGACGGTCCGCATCCACACCGGCCCCCATCACCACGTGCGCGGTCAGTGCCGGGGTACTGGAGGCCAGCGCCCAGACGTGCAGGTCGTGCACATCCACCACCCCATCGTGCGTACACAGGGTGCTGCGCACCTCAGCGACATCCATGCCCTTGGGCACGCCTTCGAGCAGCACGTTGATCGCCTCGCGCATCAACACCCAGGTGCGCGGCAGCACCCACAGGCCGATCAGCACGGCCAGGATCGGATCGATCGGTTTCCAGCCGGTCCAGCGGATGAGCAGCGCGCCGAGAATCACTGCGACCGAGCCCAGCATGTCCGCCCAGACTTCCAGGTAGGCCCCCTTGACGTTGAGGCTCTCGCCGCTGCCAGCACGCAGCAGGCGCATCGAAATCAGGTTGATGACCAGCCCGAATACCGCGATCACCAGCATGCCGGTGGAGGCGATCTCCTGCGGCGCGCGGAAACGCTGCACCGCCTCCCAGAGAATGTAGCCAGCGACCACGAACAGCATGCCGCCGTTGATCATCGCGCCGATGGCCTCCAGCCGCGCATAGCCATAGGTGCGCTTGGCATCGGGCGGGCGTCGGCTGAGCCGGACCGCGACCAGCGCGATCATCAGCGCAAGGGTGTCGGTGGCCATGTGCGCGGCATCGGACAGCAGGGCCAGGCTGTTGGTCCAGAACGCGCCGGCCACCTCCACCAGCAGGAAGGTGGTGGTCAGGCCCAGCGCCCACCACAGCGGCTTCTCGTGGCGGATCTCGCTGGGCAGATGGTCGTGGTCGTGACCCATGAAAGCTCTCCTGGACAATGCCGGCAGGTTAAGCAGCGCCTCGCGCGGAGACTATTACACTTACCGCAGCGTTCAGTTTGCAATTCAATAACAGCAGCGCCCGGCCGCTACCTCTCGACGGCCTGTGTGGCGGGAAGACAATCGTGCATAACGTTCCAAATCTTGATGAGGCCAGCCAACCGCTGGCGCTGGCCTGGGCCGATACGCTGGCGCGGACGCCGGCGGCGGCGGCGACACTGCTGGCTGGCCTGTCGGCGGAGAGCCCGCCCGGGCTGGCCCACCATTTCTACGACGTGCTGCTCGAAGACCCGCGCGCCAGCCGCTTCCTCTCGCACGACCAGGTGCGGCTGCGCCTGAAACCGGCGATGCAGCGCTGGCTGCAGCAGATTCTCACCGCTACCCCGGACAGCATCAACGCGCTGGTCGCCGCCCAGCGCGTGATCGGTGACGTGCATGCCCGCGTGGGCATTCCGGTGGATCTGGTGGCCCGCGGTGCGCGTGTACTCAAGCATCGCCTGTTCGACCGCATCATCGCGCAGGCCGACGAAAGTGCGACCGCCTTCGCGGCGATCCACTGCCTCAGCGCCTCGATGGACATCGCGCTGGAAGGCATGACGCTGGCGTATACGCACGCACGCGAGCGTTCCTCGCGGACGGATGCGGCTTACCGCCTGTTCTCGCTGGTGCAGAACGTCAGCACCGAGCGCGAACGGCAGCGTGCCCTGCTGCTGGATTGGGAAAACGCCCTGCTCTATGCGATGGCCAGCCAGAATGCCGAGGCCGAGCTCACCGGGCTGGCCCAGTCCGAGTTCGGCCTGTGGTTTACCCACAAGGGCATTCCCAGCTTCGGCGAAAGCAGCGAAACCGGCCAGGTCGGCGCGCTGGTGGCCGCGGTCGATACACAGCTGCAGGAAGCCTTGGCGCATGCTGATTTCGCGGCGCGCTTCGGCGCATTGCAGGGGATCCGCGAGCGGCTGGCGCAGATCCGCACGCTGATGGGCATGTTGTTCGAACGGATCGGTGAGCTCGATGCCGGCAGCGATGCACTGACCAACCTGCTCAACCGCCGCTTCCTGCCAACCGTGCTGCGCCGGGAGATCGAACTGGCCAACTCCACGCAGACACCGTTCTCGGTGTTGCTGCTGGATCTGGATCACTTCAAGGCGATCAACGACGCGCACGGACACGATGGGGGCGACCGCGCCCTGCAGCACGTGGCCGCCCTGCTCGGCCAGCTCACCCGCGGCAGCGACTACCTGTTCCGTTATGGCGGGGAGGAGTTCGTGGTGGTGCTGGTCGCCGCGACTGCCGCGCAGGCCGAGGTGATCGCCGAGAACCTGCGCAAGCACATCGCGCAGAGCCCGGTGCAGCTGGCCAACGGCCACAGCTTGTCGTTGACCACCAGCATCGGCGTGGCCGCACACGATGGCCACCCCGATTACGAGCGGCTGATGGCACGCGCCGATGCAGCGATGTACCAGGCCAAGAAGCGGGGCCGTGACCAGGTGGTACTGGCCACCGACGCACTGCCCGACGCCCCGGGCCGGCAGGCCCTGCAGCGCGGGTGATCCCGCCGGGGCGGATGCCGCCCCCTCATCCGCCTGTTGCGGCAACAGTGGCTGACCAATGGCGCATGTCTGGCGTGCCCGGTGCGGCGTAGCATCGCGGTACTGCCGTCCGCTACAGGAACCTCCCGATGTCGATCCGCCGCGCCCTGACCCGCCCTGCTCTGCTGCTGCTCCAGTCGGCGCTGCTGATCACACCGATGCTGGCCACCGCACGCGAGGTGGCGGCGCCAGCCGAGCACGTCGATGCCGATGGTCCCTATGTGTTCCGTACCGCCACGGGGCTGGAGGCAGCCTGGGTGTGCAAGGACCATGTGATCCGCCGCGAGCTGCCGGCGGGCGAACAGGCCACGATGGTCGCGCCCGAATGCGGCTATCCGCACCCGCTGAGCGTGCTGCCACCACGCACGGCGGAGGTCGCGCGCTTCCCGGCCACGCCGCGGATCGTCGCGCTGTCGGACATCCATGGCCAGTACGGCCTGCTGGTGAAACTGCTGCGGGCCCATCACGTGATCGACAACGACGACCGCTGGTCGCTGGGTGATGCCACGCTGGTGGTGGCCGGGGATGTCTTCGATCGCGGCCCGCAGGTCACCGAGGCGTTCTGGCTGCTGTACAGCCTGCAGCAGCAGGCCGCAGCGGCCGGCGGTGCGGTGCACTTCGTGCTCGGCAACCACGAGACGATGGTGCTCTACAACGACCTGCGCTATGTCAATCCGAAGTACCTCAAGAGCGCGCAGCTGCTGGGCCGTTCCTATCCCGCGCTGTATGGGCCGGATTCAACCATCGGCCAGTGGCTGCGTACCCGCCCGGTGCTGCTGCGCATCGGCGATACCCTGTTCCTGCACGGCGGCATCGCCCCGGAGAACCTGGACCTGGTGCGCAACATGGAGGCCACCAATGCCGGCTACCAGGCGGCGGTCGGTCTGCCGAAGGAGCAGGTCAAGGCTGCACCGGACACCGCTCGCCTGTTTGATGGCAAGACCAGCCCGATCTGGTACCGCGGCTACTTCGATGGCCGCATGGACACCGCCCAGGTCGAGGCCCTGCTCAAACAGCTCGATCTCACCCGCATCGTGGTCGGCCACACCTCGATGCCGCATGTCAGCAGCTTCCACGGCGACCGCATCATCGCCATCGACAGCAGCATCAAGAACGGTGAGAACGGCGAACTGCTGTTCATCGAGAACGGTACGCTGAGCCGCGGCCTGCTCGATGGCTCGCGGGTGCCGCTGGCCGAAGGCAGGATGGGCGAGAGCGACTGACCGGGCGTTGCCTGCCGGTCAGCCCGTCCGCGTCAGCGCGGCTTGTAGATGCGCGAGACCATCCAGCCACCGTGGCTGCGGAAGCGGCCGCTGTCGCCGGTCAGGGCGAAGCGAAGCGCGACCACCGCGGCGCGCCCCCGCGAACAATGCCAGTCGCGCGCTTTGCCATAGGCCTTGCGGAACGCACGGAACGGGCCGCGTGCCTGCGTGATGTCCAGCTCGGCGTCATGGAGGTCCATGGCGTCGGCCGGGGCTGCCGGCGGAGGCGCGGCAGTGCGGCTGGCATCGGGATGGAGATGGTCTGACATGGCTTCCCTTCGATCAACGAGGCCCGGAATCGGCCTCCTGATCGATAAACCGTGAAAACCATCACAAACCTATCGCGTCCCGGCCAGCTCCCGCGCATGGCCGCCATCGAGGCGCTGTTCCAGCACGGTGATGCGGCCGAGGAACTCCGACGTCGGCGCCAGTTCCTGCAGGTGCGGCCGGGCCCGGGCGATCTGGGCGCGGGCCCCGGCGGCATCGCCGTTGGCGTACATGGCCTCGGCCAGCGGGATGCGCCATTTGGCGGTGGCCGTGGAATCGGCGCCGTAGAAGCCGGTGAACGTCTCGACGAGTTGCGCCGACAGCGGTACCGCGGCAGGATCGCCACGGCGCTGGGCCAGCAGCGCCTGCTGCATCTGCAGGCGCAGTTGCAGCCACGGTGGCAGGCCGGGATGGTCCTGGCCGAATGCGGCAAGGGCACGGGCGGCCTCGGCCAGTTGCCCGGCACGGGTCAGCCATTCGATCTCGACCAGGCGCAGTACCAGCAGCTGGGGCGACTCGGGCGGCAGCTCGCGTCGCCACAGGGCGGCCACCTGCTGCAGCGGTGCCTGCGCCTCGGCCGTGCGATCGGTGCGCAACAGCAACCGGGCCAGCACCATCTCCACGTCGAGTGTGTCGGCGTGCCCGGGCCCGAGCAGCGCCCGATAGCGCGCCAGCGCGGCGCGGTAGTTCTGCTCGGCCCGCGCATAGTCGCCGCGCGCTTCCTCCATCAGCCCATGCGCGTACTGCTTGACCGCGTAGGCACGGCTGTCCACGCCATCGACGGCGGCGCTGGTCTGCAGGCTGTTGCGGAAGTGCTGATCAGCGGCCTGGTAACGGCCCAGGTCCAGGTACTGGCCCGCCAGCGCGGCTTCGGCCGAGGCGGTGTAGCTGCTGCCTGCGCCGAACATCTGCCGGGTCAGCGCGAAGCCGCGCTCGGCCAGTGCCAGCGCTTCATCGATACGACCCTGGTTGAGCAGGGTCGAGGACAGCGCGCGGAGGACCCGCTGGTACTCCGCCCCCTGCACACCCTGTTCGCGGGATGCCTCGGCCATGGCCTGGCGCAGGATTGCTTCGGCCTTGTCCAGCTCGCCCTGGCTGCGGTACAGATCGCCCAGGTTGGCCATCGTAGCCAGGGCGCCACGCTGCAGCGGTGCACGGTTGCCGCCCCGGCTCAACGCCAGCGCGGCGCGGAAGGACTGCTCTGCGGCAGCCGGCTGCTCCAGCCGCGCCTGGGCCTGGCCGCGGGCGTTCAAGGCCTTCAGTCGTACCACCGGATCATCGTCCTGCTCCAGCACCGCCAGTGCGTGCCCGGCACTGGCCAGCGCCTCCTTTTCCTGCCCCGCGCTGAGCAGCTGCACAGCCAGGCTGGCGCGCGCGTCGGCGATCTCGTGCGGCGCGGCGCCGGTGCGCACCAGGCCATCGACACTGTCGCGCAGCAGGGTCTGCGCATCGAGGGGTTGACCAAGATTCTGGTAGGCGCGCCCCAGCGCGGCCTGCATGCGTGCGCGCAGCGCAGGCGACACGGTTCGGTCATGCGCGAGCCGGCGTGCACCCAGATCGAGAACCTCGCGCGCGGTCATCGGCGTGCCGTTGCGCAGGCCCGGATCGGCTGCGTCGAACGCGGCCACCAGCACATCGGCGATGCCTGCCGCGGCGGCCGCATTCTGTTCGGCCTGGTGGCGCGCCTCGCTCAGCCGCAGCACGAAGGCCAGCACCATCACCGCCACCAGCGCGACGATCACACTGGCGCGCCATTGCCGCCGCAGCAGCAGGCGCGCGCGATGCCAGCGGCCTGGCCGCCGCGCACGCACCGGCCGATGGGCCAGATGCCGTTCAACATCCTCGGCCAGCGCTTCGGCGGAGGCATAACGTTCGGCCGGATCCGTGGCACGGGCCTTGGTGGCCACCGCCAGCAGGTCAGCAGGCACCCTGCGCACCGGTGGCGGTGTGGGCTGCAGCAGCTGCTCCAGCATCACGCCAAGACTGTAGACATCGCCCACCACGCTGGCCGGGCGCCCCGCCAGCCGCTCGGGGCTGGCATAGGCCGGAGTAAGGAATGGCGCGGTATCTTCGGCGTCACCCAGCAGATGCGCGATGCCGAAATCCAGCAACACCGGCTGGCCGTCGGCCCGCACCAGCACATTGCCGGGCTTGAGGTCGCAGTGCACCACCGATTGCGAATGCGCGGCCTGCACCGCGCGGCAGATCTGCACGAACAGCCGCAGGCGGGCGGCCAGGTCCAGCGAGCCGCAGGCCCGGTCCAGCGGCTCGCCCGGTACGTATTCCATCACCAGAAAAGGCTGCCCGCCCTCGGCCACGCCAACGTCGTAGAGCCGGGCGATATGCGGATGCTGCAGATCGGCCAGGATCTGGCTTTCACTGGCCAGCCGGGTGGCCAACAGCGGATCGTAGGCCCGGCGCATCAACTTGATCGCCACTTCGCGCCGGTACAGCGCATCGGCGCGCTCGGCCAGGAACACCACGCCCATCCCGCCGACGGCGAGCAGGCGGCTCAACCGCCACGGCCCCAGCCGCTGCCCGACCAGTGCGGCCGGATCGTCCATCGCGGCCATCACCGCCGCCAGCGCCTGCTCGATACCGCCCAGGTCTGCCGTCTGCGCACGCAGCAGCTGCAGGGTTTCGTCGATCGTGGCCGGGTCGTCACAGAGCTCATGCAGGGCCGGACGCCAACGCGCCTCGGGCAGGTCACAGACCGCGTCGAACAGCCCGCGCACGCACTGCCAGTGACCGGCCTCACTCATGCGCGCGTGGCCGGTCCGGCCAGGTGGCGGTTCAACCACGCCTTGGCGAACCGCAGGTCGCGATCGACCGTGGGTACCGAGACATCCAGCGCCAGGGCGATCTCTTCGCGGCCCATCCCGCCGAAATACATCCATTCCACCGTACGGGCGGCACGTTCATCCAGTCGTGCGAGTGCTTCCAGCGCGCGATTGAGCGCCAACACCTCCAAGGCGTCATGGTCCGTGCTGGCTTCCCGATCGACATGGGACAGGGTCAGGTTGACCACGCCACCGCCGCGTTTGGAGGCGGCCATCGCGCGCGCGTGGTCGACCAGGACGCTGCGCATCTTCAGGGCCGCCAGGGAAAGGAAGTGGACACGGTCGCGGTAACCGACCTCGCCATCGATCATCCGCATCAGCGCTTCGTGCACCAGCACCGTCGGCTGCAGCAGGCCATCCTGGGGCGTGCCCAGGCGCGCCACGGCCATGCCACGCAGCTGCGTATACAGCAGTGCAAGCAGCTGATCGCGGGCGGCGATGTCCTGCTGCTCGCTCCAGCGGCGCAGCAGGCGGGTGACATCCTGGCGTTCGGCCGCAGGCGGTGTCGCATCAAAAGGCATGTGGGGCGGGTCCGTGCATCACAGCAGGCGATCAGCCTGCAGTATCGCCGATCCCCCTCCGCATGCAGAGGGGGCCGCGGTGATCCCCGGTCACCGCGGCACCGGAACCGGCCTACTTCCCGCGCTTGGACAGAGTCTCGCGCAGCGTTTCCAGCCGCGTGGAGAGATCCTTCAGCGCGCTGCTGCCCTTGCCGACCAGCCAGGACATTTCCTCTTCGACGAAACCGCTACGGCTGCGTTCGGTGTCCGGCAGCGGCGGCAGGATGTGCGCGAAGTAGGTCTTGTCCAGCACGCGCCGGAGCAGCCGCTCACCGGGGAAGGGCTCGTTGTTGTTGAGCGCACGCGCGGCCTTGACCAGGTTGCGGATGTCGTACTGGGTCGGACTCAGGTCCGGCACCTGCTTGGGCAGGTCCAGCAGCGTATACACCGCCACGCGCGCGGTACGCACCGAGCTTTCCATGGTGAACACCACATCGTTGCGGGTCTCCACGAACTGGCCGAGCAGGCCCAGGTTGGTGCAGCCCCTGGGCACGACGTGTGGGCGATCGCCGGCAGCGCGCGGCATGAACTGCGCGGTGATGTACGGCATCAGCGAGGTGCGCACCTTGGTGTTGGCAGCGATCTCGTCAAGCTGGTCGACGATGCCCAGGTGGTAGCACAGCTCGGCCAGGATCTCGCGGCCGGTACAGGCCGGCATCGGCTTGGCCACGTGGTTGCCGTTCTGGTCCATCAGCAGCGCGTACACCCACACCACCAGCACGTCCTTGGGCTGATCGACGAAGTGCGGCTGCCGGTTCACGGTGAAGCTCAGCACCCAGTTGGAGTCGGTGAAGGTGATCACCCCACCGGTCACGGTCCTGCCCGAGTATGGGTCGTTGACCGAGAGCGCCTTGATCTTGTCCACCAGCGGCGAGGGCCGGCAGGTCAGCGTGGCCGACTCCCACATCGAGCGGTCGATATCGCCATGGAATTTCGCCGGCTTGCCGAAGATCGGCGACTGCGCGGCGAGGTTGTGCCACAGCGCCCAGTCACTGTCCTGCCCGGGTGTTTCGCGGGGGCGCTTCAGCACCGGCACCGTGTCCATGTCGCCGTAGGCGGTGCCCTCGGTCATCGAGCCGGTCAGCGCGAACACCAGATCGCCCTGCGCAACCGGCAACAGGGTGTCGTTGCCCTCCACGCGGCAGCGCAGGCCGGTGACGGTACGCGTCTCCCCCTCCACGCGCATGTCCAGGTCATACACCCGGGTGCCGAAGGTGACCTGCACACCCTGCTCGCGCAGCATCTTCACCAGCGGTTTGACGAAGCTTTCGTACTGGTTGTACTTCGGGAACACCAGCGCGGACATGTCGTTCAATCCGTCGATGGCATCCAGGAACCGGTGCATGTAGAGCTTCATCTCCAGCAGACTCTGCCAGTTCTCGAAGGCGAACATCGAGCGCCAGAAGAACCAGAAATTGCTCTGCAGGAAGCCGTCGCTGAAGTAGTCCTCGATGGTCACATCGTCGAGGTCTTCCTTGCGCTTGAGCATGAGCTTGACCAGTTCCCACTGCTGCGGCTTGCTCAGCCCGAACGTGGAGAAGTCCTGGATCTCCCCCTGCTGGTGCATCAGCCGGGCCTTGGAGTAGTTCGGGTCGTTGTCGTTCACCGCCCGGTACTCGTCGAGCACGCTGTAGCCGGCGGGCAGCTCCAGCGCGGGCACATCCTGGAACAGATCCCAGAAGTTGTCGTAGTTCCAGTTCATTTCGCGCCCGCCGCGAACGAGATAACCCTGCCCGGGGTCGCCGGCGCCATCGAGCGAGCCGCCTTCGATGTCCAGGCTGTCGATCAGGGTGATGTTGCCTGCGGGCATGCCGCCATCGCGGATGAGGTAGAACGCGGCGGCCAGGCCGGCGATGCCGGTGCCGATGATCCACGCCTTGCGTGTCGCCACCCCCTCCGGTGCCACCGGGCGGTTGCGCATGTAGGCGCCCATCATGTCCGGCGGCGGCAGCGTGTTCTCCGGCCGGTTGGACCAGTAACCACCCGTTGCGTCGGGCTCCTTGTCGATCACCGTCGCGCGGCGCACGTTCTTTTCCTCGGCAGCCATATCTCCACTCCTTATTCGATGGACCCACGGGAGGCACCGGATGACCCGGCGCCCGGCAGCACGGCTTCCCTACCGCTCGCGGCCCCCTCCCGGCACCGCGCTGCACACCGCGATGGTACGCACCCCACCTGTGACGGCATTGATCCGCATCAATCTCCTTGCGGTTGCATTCGATGCGACAGATGTCGCACACTTGCGACACTCCGCCAAACCGGGATTCCCATGTCCGCGCTGCCAACCCCCTCCAACGCCGAGCTCGAACTGCTCAAGGCACTGTGGCGCCAGGGCGCCTGCAGCGCGCGCGAAGTGCACAACGGCGCCGTGGCCGCGCTCGACTGGTCCTATTCCTCCACGCGCAAGACGCTGGAACGGATGGTCGACAAGGGACTGGTCGAAGAAACCGTCGAGCACGGGTTGAACATGTACCGCGCCCGGGTCGGCAAGGTCGCCACGCTGGCCGCCCTCAGCACCGACTTCGCGCGCCGGGTGCTGGAAATCGATGGCGCGTTGCCGGCCCAGGCGTTCGCCGACAGCCGCCTGCTCAGCGAACAGGAGCTGCGGCAGCTCGACGCGCTGCTGCGTGCACCTGCCAAGGACGACCAGGCATGAGCCTGACGCTGGGATTCTGGGCGGTGCAGGCCGTGTGCGCCCTCGCCGCTGGCGGGCTGGCCTGGGTTGCCGGCCAACGCCTCCACCGCCACCTGGGCCTGTCCCACGCGGCCTATGGCTACTGGCTGGGGCTGTGGTTGCTGGCGGTGATGCCCGTGCTGCTGTCGACGCTGGTGGCGCTGTGGGTGCCCGCACCGCTTGTCGCGCTGCCGCCCGTGCTGACGATGCCGCTGCCGGTTGCGTTGGACCTGGGAGACGCCGGCAGCGCCGGCGGCGTTGCGGCGACCTCCCCTTGGATGCGTCCTTCCACCGCCATGCTGCTGGCGGCGCTGTATTTCGCCGGCCTGGGCATCGCCTTGCTGCGCGTGGCCTACGGCATGCGGGCCACGGCCCGGCTGTGCCGCGCCACGACCGCGATCACGCCCGCAGACTGGCCGGGACCTCGCAGCCGTGCCTGCGCGCAGCGGCTGATGTCGGCCGGCGTTGTCTGTCGCCTCAGCGCAATGCCGGTGAGCCCGTTCGCTGTGCGCTGGCCACGACCGATGATCGTGCTGCCCCGGTCGGCCCTCGCACACCTGGAGGACCGTGCGTTGAGCCTGATCCTCGGCCATGAAGCAGCGCACCTGGTGCGCCGCGATCCGCAGCGCGCGGGTTTGATGGCGGTGATCAACGCCCTGCTGTGGTTCAACCCGTTCCTGCCCCGCCTCACCGCACGCGTGCAGCTGGCGGCAGAACTGCGCTGCGATGCGCGGGCACTCGCCGAAGATGCCCAGGGCGGGCGCGAGTTCGCCACCGCCTATGTGCGCACGCTGCGCCTGTCTGCCGCCGCCCGCACGCCTGCCCAGGCACTGACCCACCGCGATCTGGCCGGCCATGAAATCCGCATCCGCCACATGCTGCATGGCGATGCCGCGCGGCCGCTGGCACGATCACGGCGTGTGATGCTGCTGGGCAGCGCGCTGCTGGTCGGGAGTCTGCTGATGGTGATGCAGGCGAGTACGGCGCGGCCGCTGCCGGATCCTGACGCCGGCAATGCGCCGCCTGCGGCCTCGATGACGCATGCCGTGCTGCCCCTGCCATTGCCACCGGTGCGCCAGCGCTCCAGCGAAATACGTTTCCAGGCGCCGCTGGCGACACCGCGGGTCACCGGTCACTTCGGCGACACCGGCAGCATCCGGCAGCGGCCGCACCGCGGAACCGATTTCGGTGCACGCTCCGGCACGCCCGTGCTGGCCCCCGCCGACGGGCGCGTCGTCGCGGCCACGACTGCCTACCCGGACGGTCCCCAGTACGGCACGGTGGTGGTGATCGATCACGGCCAAGGCTGGCAGACGCTGTATGCGCACCTGCAGGGCACCGATGTCGTGGTCGGGCAGCAGGTGCAGGCCGGCGAGCAGATCGCCCGCGTCGGCAGCACCGGACGCGTGACCGGTCCGCACCTGCACCTGGAAATGCTCCGCAACGGCGAGCGCGTCGACCCGCAGGCGCATCTGCCATGACCGGCTGACCGCTCCCCCCACACATCCGCCCCTCCGCTGCATTTCGTTTTCCTGGCCACAGGAGGGGCGCGTGTTGCCCCGCGAAATGCCCCTGCCCTCCTGCACGGACCGCCCCATGTCACCGACGTTCCGCACCGTACTTGCCCTGACCCCGCTGTGTGCCGCGTTCTCCAGCGCTGCACAGTCACTGCCCGCACCGCAGGCGCCGCCACCCACCGAGCTGGAGACCGTGCAGGTGCAGGGCACCGTGTACGACGCACGCCGCGAGGACACCGCCACCCGGATCGTGGTCGGCGCTGAAGCGCTGCGCCAGTACGGCGACATCGGCCTGGTGGATGCGCTCAAACGCCTGCCCGGCATTACCGTCGGCACGGGTGCGCCCGGCCGCAGCGGCACGCTGTCACTGCGGGGGTTGGGTGCTGGCTATACCCAGATCCTGCTCAACGGCCAGAAAGCGCCCGCCGGGTTCGACCTGGACTCGCTCACGCCGGAGATGGTCGAGCGCGTGGAGATCATCCGCGCACCCACCGCCGACCAGCGCGCCGAAGCGATCGCCGGCTCGATCAACATCGTGCTGGCCGCAGGCGCGCGAAAGGACAGCGGGCAGCTGTCGGTGGCCTGGGGCAACAGCAACGGCCGGAACACGCCCTCGGTCAGCTGGCAGCGCAACCGGCGCGCCGACCACCGCAGCAGCGCGATCACGGCAACCGCATCGCGCCGCGAGTTCCTGGTCGAGGAAACCGGTACCGAGCGTGCATGGAATCGGCAGGGAATACCGACCACCCTGCGTGACACCTCCCTGCGCGCCAGCGGAAACCGCGATGTGCTTTCACTGGCCCCCAGCCTTGAAGCGACGCTGGAGAACGGGGATACCTTCGCGCTGCAGGGCTTCGCCGATGCGAGCCGGTTCAACCGCATCACCGACATCGACTGGGCCACCACGCTCGGCGCCCCACTGCAGACCACCCGCTATCAACAACGCACGCGCATCGACGTGGCGCAGGCCAATGGCAGCATGACGTGGACGCGGACATTCGAACGGGGCGGCACGTTCACCACCAAACTGCGCCTGGGCGGCAACCGCGAGCGCTACACCTATCGGGAACAGGGCCAGGCGGCGGACGGGCGACAGAACCTGGAGGACCACACCGACGCGCGGTTGACCGTGGGCGATCTGAACAGCAGTGGCAAGTACACGCTGCCCGCCCGCGGGCGGCATGCGCTGCAGCTCGGCTGGGAGGGCAGCGAGGATCGCCGCGATGAAGCACGCGTGCAGCAGCTGTTGCCTGTCCACGAGGGCGGCGTGGTGGCGATCAGCGACCTGGCTTTCGACGCGCGCATCCGTCGCCTGGCGCTGTACGTGCAGGATGACATCTCGCTGAGCGAGCGCTGGTCCCTCTATGCCGGCGCACGCTGGGAACAGATCGATACCCGCAGTGACGGCAGCAGCTTCAGCGGCATCCAGCGCCGTGACCAGGTGCTCTCACCGGTGTTGCAGTCACTCTGGAAAATGCCCGGCACCCGGGGCGACCAGCTGCGCGTCGCGCTGACCCGCACCTATCGATCGCCTACGCTGGCCTCGCTGATCCCGCGCCCGTACACCTCGACCAACAACCGCCCGCTCAACCCCGACGAACGCGGCAACCCGGCGCTGCGGCCCGAACTGGCGACCGGCGTGGACCTCTCCTACGAAACCTACGGCAAGGACGGCGCGCAGCTCAGCATCGGCGGTTATGCGCGCCGGATCAGTGAGGTGATCCGCACCGAAACACATCTGCAGGACGGTCGCTGGGTGGCCACGCCGGTCAACGGCGGCACTGCGATGACCTGGGGGCTGGAGATGGATACGGCATTCCGTCTGCCGCAGTTGATCGCAGGCGCGCCGGCCGTGGCGGTGCGTTTCAATGCGACCGCCAACGATTCGCGCGTGGATGATGTGCGCGGTCCGGACAACCGGCTTGATGAGCAGGTGCGCTTCAGCGGCACCCTGGGCGCGGACTACGAGATCCGCACCGGCTGGACGGTCGGCGGCAGTTACACCTACCGCACCGGCGGCACGGTGCAGGTCAGCCCCGGCCAGTTCGAGATCAGTGCGTACGGGCGCGAGATGGACCTGTACTCGCTGTGGTCGCTGCGCGCAGGCAGCAAGCTGCGGCTGAGCCTCAACAACGCGCTGCACCGGGCGCTGCACACCGGGCAGGAGCGGGTCAGCGAAGACGGTACCGAGCAGCTGCGGCGCCAGCGCAGGGCATCGCCACTGCTGCGCCTTCAGCTGGAAGTGCCGCTCTAGCCCGGCTCAGCCGGGCTGTCGGCTGGCCTCACCCACCGTCGGCAGTGCCCGTGCGCGGCCGGGCTTGCTCGGGAAGGCATGGCGCACGATCCGCCACATCACCTGGCCGAACTGCCGCGGCAGCGAACCGGTGTTGTAGTGCTGGCCGTAGCGCGCGCAGATGTCCTTCACGTCCACGGCGATCGCGGCATAGCGGTTGGCCGGGATGTCCGGGTAGAAGTGGTGCTCGATCTGGTGGCTGAGGTTGCCCGACATGACATTCATCAGCTTGCCGCCGGTCAGGTTGGACGAGCCGCGCAGCTGGCGCAGGTACCAGTGGCCGCGGCTTTCATCGCGCACGCATTCCTTCGGGAAGGTCTCCGCGTCGGCGGTGAAGTGGCCGCAGAAGATGATCACGTAGGTCCACACGTTGCGGATCAGGTTGGCCACCACGTTGCCCAGCAGCACCGGCAGGAAGAACGGGCCGGCCAGCGCCGGGAACAGCAGGTAGTCCTTGAACATCTGCTTGCCCATCTTGCGGCCGACTGGCCGGAACTGCGCGCCCAGCTGACGCAGCGTCATCTTGCCGGCGAACACGCGACCCAGGCGCAGGTCCTGTATCGCGATGCCCCATTCGAACAGCAGCGCGAACACGACCGCCACCACCGGCTGCATCAGGTAGAACGGGCGCCAGCGCTGCTCGGGGAAGATCCGCAGCAGGCCGTAGCCGATATCGTCGTCCAGCCCGCGCACGTTGGTGTAGGTGTGGTGGCGGAAGTTGTGGGTCTTGCGCCAGTTGTCGGCGGTGCCGACGATGTCCCACTCATAGGTGCTGCCCTGCAGCTGCGGATCGCCCATCCAGTCGTACTGGCCATGGATGACGTTGTGCGCCAGCTCCATGTTTTCCAGGATCTTGGACAGTGCCAGCATCACCACGCCGGCGATCCATGCCGGAATCAGCACGCTGTGTACGAACGCCCCCAGGAACAGCAGCGCGCGGCCCGCCACGCCGGTCCAGCGCACCGCCGCCACGACGCGGCGGATATAGCGCGCATCGCGCGCACCCAGCGTGGCCAGATGGCGCGCCCGCAGGGCATCGAGTTCATCGCCGAAGGCCTGCAGTTCGGCCGGGGACAGCGCGCGGTTGTGCACGGAAGACATGGTCACAGCTCCAGGATCAGGTCGGTGCTGGCGCTGTTCACGCACAGCTTCACTTGCGTGGCCGGTTCGGCCGCGTGTTCACCGGTGAGGGTGTGGCGGGTGACGCCGGACACCTTGCCGCAGACGCAGGTATTGCAGATGCCCATCCGGCAGCCACTGGCCGGGCGCAGCCCTTCGGCTTCCAGCGCCTGCAGCAGCGAGGTGCCGCGCGGCAAGGAGAGCGTGCGCCCGCTGCGGCGCAGCTCGACCTGCACCGTGCCGCTCTCGGCCTCGGGCAGGACCGGCGGGGTAAACGCTTCGGACTGCAGCGAGGCGACCTGGCCCTGCAGGCGCGCCTGCGCTGCATCGACGAAGCCGCCGGGGCCGCATACCAGCGCACGGGCGCTGCTCAGATCGCCCAGTGCCTCGAACGCGAACGCATCGACACGCGAAGCGGGCGACGCCGGATCGCGGGTCAACGCAATGTGCAGCGTGAACGAGGGATGGCGTGCCGCGAGGGCGGCCAGCTCATCGGCAAAACACAGTTCCTCGCGGCGGCGTGCCCAGTACACCAGGTCCACCTGGCCGGGCATGCCGGCACCATCAAGCTGGCGCAGCAGCGCGCGCATCGGGGTGATGCCGCTGCCAGCGGCCAACAGCAGCAGGCGTTCGCTGGAAGGCGTCGGCAAGGTCATCTCACCAAACGCCTGGCCGAGTTCGAACACCTCACCGATCGCCGCGGCACCGGCCAGATGCTGGCTGACCGCGCCGCCGGCAATCGCCTTGACGGTAATGGCCAGCCGCCCATCGGCCAACACGGTCGGGCTGTAGCTGCGCGACAGGCGGCGCCCGTCGACCTCCACGCCGAGGGTCACGTGCTGGCCCGGCAGCAGGCCGCGGAAATGGCGGTTGGGCGTGAGCACCAGGGTCACCGCATCCGCGCTCTCGGCCGTGCGCGACACCAGCCGGGCCAACGGGCGGCGCAAGGTCCACAGCGGATGCAGGCGGGTTCCCCAGAAGTCGAACAGCTCCTCGGAGACCCAGCGACGGGGGCTGGCGGCGTGACGGCGGACGGCAATGCGCGGGACGGTGCTCATGCTGTGCACTATACGGCCGAGCATACGACTGTGTATACAGTTGTATATTGCCGGGACGGGCTATGATTCAGGGACTTGACCGCGCTGCCCCTGATGACCTCCCCTGACCTGCCCCTGCCCGCCTCCGACGACGCCCATCCCGCGCGCAAAGCCTCGATCTCGCGCGAGGATCTGCTGGCCGCCGCGTTGGCCCTGATCGGGCCGCACCGCAGCGTCTCCACGCTGAGCCTGCGCGAGGTCGCGCGTGAAGCCGGGATCGCCCCGAACTCGTTCTACCGCCAGTTCCGCGACATGGACGAGTTGACCGTGGCCCTGATCGACCTGGCCGGGCGCTCGCTGCGCACGATCATCGGCGAGGCCCGCCAGCGGGCAGCCTCCTCCGACCGCAGCGTGATCCGCCTCTCGGTGGAGACCTTCATGGAACAGCTGCGCGCCGATGATCGGCTGCTGCACGTGCTGCTGCGCGAGGGCACCGCGGGTTCGGATGCGTTCAAACACGCGGTCGACCGCGAACTGAACTACTTCGAAGACGAGTTGCGGGTGGATCTGATCCGCCTGGCCGCCGCCGACGGCGCGCGCCTGCACGAACCGGCGCTGGCCTCCAAGGCGATCACCCGGCTGGTGTTTGCGATGGGCGCGACGGCGGTCGACCTGCCGCCGGAGAAAGATCCGGAACTGATCGAGCAGCTGACCCAGATGCTGCGGATGATCATCACCGGCGCGCGCACATTGGCAGGCAGTCCGCCGCTGCGGTGATCACGCCCTTGAACGGCCGTGCGAACCCAGGCATTCAGCGCTGCGCCGTATCACGGCCCATGAAAATGGCGGCCCGGAGGCCGCCATCTGATTTCATCACCACGGGCGCGACAGCCAAGGCTGCCGCGACAGCGATCGATCAACGGTACTGACGCTCACAGCGACGCTCGACCACGCGGTCACCGTTCTTGGACTGCTGGTTGCCCTGGATCTGGCGCCCGGCCGCGCCGCCTGCCACGGCACCGGCAACGGTGGCCAGCTTCTTGCCGTTGCCGCCGCCCACCTGGTTGCCAAGCAGACCACCGACCACCGCGCCGGTCGCCGTACCGGTGATGCGATTGGGATCCTTGGAATTACGCTGGACCTCGACGTTGTGACAGACGACCTTACTGCCGTCGTTGAAGCGGCGTCCTTCGTCCTTGGGGCCGTAGGTCTGTGCGCCAGCCACTGCCGACACCGCCAGCAAACTGCCCAGGCACAACACGCGGATGCTCGTCTTCATGGTCGATCCCTGTTTATGGAACATGAGCCGAGTGTCTGCCTGCCCGCGGCAAGCGAGGGTGAATTCGCGTCGACACTGCGTCAAGGCCCGTGGGGGCGTTCAGGCCGCAGCCATCCACCTGACGGAGCTTGCTGCCGTGTGCAGGTCGTCTAACGCATCGAACGGGACGCCGAAGTGGATACCCGGGCATTCATTGGATGGCAAAGCGCCGTGCCTCACCCTGCTGCGCACACAATCGATCACTGGACCCCGCCAGGGTGACCGACGATGTCGCGTCCCGGACGATCACCCACCCAACGCATCATGAGGACTGCTGCCGATGCATGACACCGCCCTGCGCTCGACAACCATCACCCGGGGCACGCAGCCCCTGCACGCGCGGACCCGGGCATGACCGGACCCACCCTGGTGCTGGACGGAAGCGCCATCGACGACATCGCCGGCTTCTACGCCGAGGTCAACCGCGTGTTCATGGCCAACGAGGACTGGGAACTCGGCCCCAGCCTGGATGCGTTGGATGACCTGCTCTACGGCGGTTATGGCGCACTGGCCGGGCACGCATCCGCCACCGTGCACTGGACGCACATCGCCCACAGCCGCGCCGCGCTCGGGGTGGCGGCCACCCGTGCCTGGCTGCAGGAAAAACAGGCGCGCCCCGGCATGTTCAATGCCGCAGGAATCGCCACCCAGCTGGACGCGCTGGAACGCGGCGTCGGCCAGACCTATTTCGACATCATCATGGAGGTATTCGCCGCCCATCCCACCTTGCAGCTGCGCACGGACTGACCGGCTGCGCGATGCCCCCATCGAGCCGACGGGTAGTTGTAGCCCTGCTCGCCAGTCGGACGTGAGGGTCATGGGTCCGGATACTGGGACCGAAATCCCTTACGGCGCCCCCGGCACACGCCAAGCTGCCGGCACCGGCAGATCAGTCTTTTTCGACGACCATGGTCCAGAGTACGGTGACCATTCCGGGCTTGGCTGGATCCATGGTGCTCTGCGGGAACACCGACACAACCTTCCACCCTTTCGCATACAGCTGCGGAACGGTCACTTGGCCAACCGACTTGCATTGGAAGACGGTGCTGTCACTGAAGGGGGTCATGACCCCGGCCGGTGTGACTTGTTCGGTGGCGAGGCAAACCTCTCCTTGCGCGGCAGAAGCGGAGCCGGCCACGGCGAGCAGGGAGGCAAAAGCAAACGAAGTCCAGCGCATGAGCATTCCTTGGCGAGCCGACGTCGTGGCGGCGCTCAGACGATAGCGTATTGACACGGATGGGAGAAATGATTGGGCGCGGGCCCCTTCTCCCTTGAACACTGCCCACCAGCCCGCCCTCACGCGGCGCCTTGGCTCCCGATCAGCACGCCATAATCCTTGCCTCCCTTGTCCACCGCACCTTCCACGACCCTGGCGCGCTTGGCTGCGCCCCATGGACAGGGATACGACGTACCGAAAGCTCCATCACCTGCTGGCGGGTCAGACTAAACTTGGTGACCTCGCGCCGTGTGGCGCGGCCCGTCGCACCATTTTTTGGCATCATCGTCCGCGTCCCGATTGGCGTCGCAACACGATCTTTGGCTCCCGACGAGCCGTCGCAGCACCATCGCAACAAAAATCCCGTTATTTGCCGCCTTCGACGGCAACCCGCGTTCACCGACCGAGACGCACTCCATTGCAAGCCACTGATTCAAAACAAAAGAACAGCAGCACCAAGGCCTCGCCCGAACACACCCCGCTGATGAAGCAGTTCTTCGCCGCCAAGTCCGATTACCCGGACCTGCTGCTCTTCTTCCGGATGGGCGACTTCTATGAGCTGTTCTACGACGACGCCCGCAAGGCGGCGCGGCTGCTGGACATCACCCTGACCCAGCGCGGCAGCTCCGGCGGCGCGCCGATCCCGATGGCCGGCGTCCCGGTGCATGCCTACGAAGGCTATCTGGCGCGTCTGGTCGCCCTGGGCGAGTCGGTGGCGATCTGCGAGCAGATCGGCGACCCGGCGCTGGCCAAGGGCCTGGTGGAACGCAAGGTGGTGCGCATCGTCACCCCCGGCACCGTGACCGACGAAGCGCTGCTGGACGAGCGCCGCGATACGCTGCTGATGGCGCTGTCGCGCGGCAAGCACGGCTACGGCCTGGCTTGGGCCGATCTGGCCGGCGGTCGGTTCCTGGTCAACGAAGTCGATTCGGACGATGCGCTGGAAGCCGAGCTCGCGCGATTGGAACCGGCCGAGCTGCTGGTGCCCGATGAAGAAAACTGGCCGGCCTTCCTGCAGTACCGCAGCGGCATCCGGCGCCGTGCGCCCTGGTTGTTCGATGCCGACAGCGGCCGCCGCCAGCTGCTGAATTTCTTCAAGCTGCACGACCTGACCGGGTTCGGCATCGACGACAAGCCGCGCGCCACCGCTGCCGCCGGTGCCCTGCTCGGCTATGTCGAAGAAACCCAGAAACAGCGCCTGCCGCACCTGACTGCGATCGCCACCGAAACCGCGAGCGAAGCCATCGCCATGAACGCGGCCACGCGCCGCCATCTGGAACTGGACACGCGCGTGGATGGCGATACCCGCAACACCCTGCTCGGTGTGCTCGACACCACCGTGACGCCGATGGGCGGTCGCCTGCTGCGGCGCTGGCTGCATCGCCCGCTGCGCCTGCGCGAGGTGCTGGTGCATCGCCACGATGCGGTCGCCACGCTGATCGACCGCGGTGCCGACAGCGACGTACGCGATGCCTTCCGCGCCCTGGGCGATCTGGAACGCATTCTTACCCGGGTGGCCCTGCGCTCGGCGCGCCCGCGCGATTTCTCCACGTTGCGTGATGGCCTGGGCCTGCTGCCGGACGTGCGCGCGGTGCTCGCCCCGCTGGATTCGCCGCGCCTGATCGCCCTGCACGATGCGCTGGGCTCGCATGACGAATGCGCGCACCTGCTGGCCAGCGCGATCGCCCCGACCCCGCCGCTGAAGCTCAGCGATGGCGGCGTCATCGCCGAAGGGTACGACGCCGAGCTCGATGAGCTGCGCCGCCTCTCCACGCATGCGGACCAGTTCCTGATCGACCTGGAACAGCGCGAGCGCATCAGCAGCGGCATCGCCACGCTCAAGGTCGGCTACAACCGCGTGCACGGCTATTACATCGAAATCAGCAAGGGCCAGTCGGAGAAGGCACCGGTGCATTACACGCGCCGCCAGACGCTGACCAATGCCGAGCGTTACATCACCGAGGAACTGAAGTCCTTCGAGGACAAGGTGCTGTCCGCGCGCGAGCGCTCGCTGAGCCGCGAGAAGTTCCTGTACGAGCAGTTGCTGGACATCCTCGCCAGCGGGCTGGAGCCGCTCAAGCAGTGCGCGGCGGCATTGAGCGAACTGGACGTGCTGGCCGGTTTCGCCGAGCGTGCGCAGGCGCTGGACTGGGCGCGCCCGGAACTGGAGACCGCGCCCTGCCTGAAGATCGAGCGTGGGCGTCACCCGGTGGTCGAGGCGGTGCGGGAACAGCCGTTTGAACCGAACGACCTGGACCTGCATCCGGACCGCCGCATGCTGGTGATCACCGGCCCGAACATGGGCGGTAAATCCACCTACATGCGCCAGAACGCACTGATCGTGCTGCTGGCCCACATCGGCAGCTTCGTGCCGGCCAGCCGCGCGGTGATCGGCCCGATCGACCGCATCCTGACCCGTATTGGCGCCGGCGACGATCTGGCCCGCGGGCAATCGACCTTCATGGTCGAGATGGCCGAGACCAGCTACATCCTGCACCACGCCAGCGCACAGTCGCTGGTGCTGATGGACGAGATCGGCCGCGGCACGTCCACGTACGACGGCCTGGCGCTGGCTGATGCGGTCGCACGCCATCTGGCTTACCAGAACCGCTGCTACACGCTGTTCGCCACGCACTATTTCGAACTGACCGCGCTGGCCGACGAACAGCACCAAGGCGGCGCCAGCGGCATCGCCAACGTGCACCTGGATGCGGTGGAGCACGGCGACGCGCTGGTGTTCATGCACGCCGTGAAGGATGGCCCGGCCAACCGCAGCTTCGGCCTGCAGGTGGCCGCGCTGGCTGGCCTGCCGAAATCGACCGTCGCCCAGGCGCGACGTCGCTTGGCCGAGCTGGAGCAGCGCAGCCATGAGACACAGTCCGCCGTGGTCGCCGCGCAGGCGCTGGATGCACCGCAGCAGTTCGGGCTGTTCAACGCGCCCAACACCGCTGCCCAGGACGCGCTGGCCGCGATCGATCCGGACGAGCTGACCCCGAAGCAGGCACTGGAAGCGCTGTACCGGTTGAAGACACTGCTCTAACGATCCGGTAGTGCCGGCCGCTGGCCGGCTCCCCGCAGAGCCGGTAGCACCCGACCGTTGGTCGGGTGCGCGCGCGGGCCCGCGTGAATTCTTCGCATTCCCGTAGTGAACGCGGCGCTATGCTCGGGCGGTCCCCATCCCTGCCCTGGAGTCCGCCGTGAATACCGAATCGCTTGCCGCGTCCCTGTTCCAGCAACTGCAGCAGGGCCAAGGCCTGCAGCAGGTATCCCAGCAGTTGGGCATCGATCAGAACCAGGCCAGTGGCGCCATCGGGGCGGCGCTGCCGCTGTTGCTGGGCGCAATGGGCCGCAATGCCCAGGAACCCCAGGGCGCGCAGGCCCTGCTCGGCGCCCTGCAGCGCGACCACGCGCCGGCCAGCGGCGGCGGCTTCGATCTGGGCGGGCTGCTCGGCAGCGTGCTCGGCGGTGGCGGCGGCAATGCGACCAACGGCGCCGGCATCCTTGGCCACGTCTTCGGTGGCAATACCGACCGCGCCACCCAAGGCCTGAGCCAGGCCACCGGGCTGGACAGCAGCAAGACCAGCCAGCTGCTCGCCATCCTCGCCCCCATCGTCATGTCCTATCTGGCCCAGCGCTTCGCCAGCGGCGGCAACGCCAGCCCGGGTCAGCTCAGCCAGGCCCTCGGCCAGGAGGCGCAGAGCGCCAACACCGGTGGCCTGCTGACCTCCGTGCTGGACCAGGACGGCGACGGCCAGCTGGGCGTCGGCGATCTGCTCAAGCTCGGTGGCGGGCTGTTCGGCAAGCGCTGAGGGCGAGACGCGAAATAGCCTGCGCCTATCACATCGGTTGATTCATTCGAATTTACTGAATGAACGGCAGTGCCTAACGTGGACGTATGCCTTCACATCGCGCCGCCCCACGCGCCGCACGTGCAGGTGCCACGTTACCCGACGTCGCCATCGCCTCCCCCGCGCCGGTGGTCTCCACGTTCGCCAGTCCACAGGTAGATACCCATGAAAAGCGAAGCCAAGTGTCCGTTCAACCACGCCCTCGTGGGCGATGCCACCACCAACCGGGACTGGTGGCCCAAGCAACTGCGGGTGGATCTGCTCAACCAGCACTCGAGCCGCTCGCATCCGCTGGATGACACCTTCGATTACGCCAAGGCCTTCAAGGGCCTGGATTACGCCGCGCTCAAGGCCGACCTCAAGGCTTTGATGACCGACTCGCAGGACTGGTGGCCAGCCGACTTCGGCCATTACGGCGGCCTGTTCGTGCGCATGGCCTGGCACAGCGCCGGCACCTACCGCATCGGCGATGGCCGGGGTGGCGCCGGCCGCGGCCAGCAGCGCTTCGCACCGCTCAACAGCTGGCCGGACAATGTCAGCCTGGACAAGGCCCGCCGCCTGCTGTGGCCGATCAAGCAGAAGTATGGCCAGGCGATCTCCTGGGCCGACCTGCTGGTGCTGACCGGCAACGTCGCGCTGGAATCGATGGGCTTCAAGACGCTGGGCTTCGCCGGCGGCCGCCCCGATACCTGGGAACCGGACCAGGACGTGTACTGGGGCCGTGAAACCACTTGGCTGGGCGGCGACGTGCGGTATGCGCACGGCTCTGAAGGCGTGCAGGAAGACCACGGCGTGCTGGTCTCCGATGACGACGCGGACGGCGACATCCACTCGCGCGATCTCGAGAACCCGCTGGCCGCCGTGCAGATGGGCCTGATCTACGTCAATCCGGAAGGCCCGGACGGCAACCCCGATCCGCTCAAGGCAGCATTCGACATCCGCGATACCTTCGGCCGCATGGCCATGGACGACGAGGAAACCGTCGCCCTGATCGCCGGTGGGCACAGCTTCGGCAAGACCCACGGCGCCGGCCCGGCCGACAATGTCGACGTCGAACCGGAAGCGGCCGGGCTGGAAAGCCAGGGCCTGGGCTGGGCCAACCGGTTTGGCACCGGCAAGGGCGGCGACACCATTACCAGTGGCCTGGAAGTGACCTGGACGCGCACACCGGCGCAGTGGAGCCATGACTTCTTCGAGATCCTGTTCGGCCACGAGTGGGAGCTGACCAAGAGCCCGGCCGGTGCGCACCAGTGGGTAGCCAAGGACAGCGAGGCGATCATTCCCGATGCGCACGATCCGTCGAAGAAGCATCGCCCGACCATGCTCACCACCGATCTGTCGCTGCGCGTCGATCCGGCGTACGAGAAGATCTCGCGTCGCTTCCTGGCCGAGCCGCAGGCTTTCGCCGATGCCTTCGCCCGTGCGTGGTTCAAGTTGACCCATCGCGACATGGGCCCGCGCGCACGCTATCTCGGCCCTGAGATTCCGGCCGAAGAATTCGTCTGGCAGGATCCGGTGCCGGCAGCCCCCCAGGCCACGATCAGCGCGCAGGACATCGCCTCGCTGAAACAGCAGATTGCTGCGGCCGGGCTCAGCGTCGGAGAGCTGGTCTCCACCGCGTGGGCGTCGGCGTCGACCTTCCGCGGCTCGGACAAGCGCGGCGGCGCCAATGGTGCGCGCGTGCGCCTGGCCCCGCAGAAGGACTGGGCGGTCAACCAGCCGCAGCAGCTGGGCAAGGTGCTGGCCGCGCTGGAGAAGGTCCAGAGCGGCTTCAAGGGCGATGGCGGTGCGCAGGTGTCGCTGGCCGATCTGATCGTGCTGGCCGGCAATGTCGGCGTCGAGCAGGCGGCCAAGGCCGGTGGCCATGAGGTCAGCGTGCCGTTCAACCCGGGCCGCACCGATGCCAGCCAGGCGCAGACCGATGTGGACTCGTTCGCGGTGCTGGAACCGTACGCCGATGGGTTCCGTAACTACGTCAAGGGCCGTTACACCGTGCCTGCCGAGGCGCTGCTGATCGACCGCGCACAGCTGCTCACGCTGACCGCCCCGGAAATGACCGCACTGGTCGGTGGCCTGCGCGTGATCGGCACCAACGTCGGCGGCAGCCAGGACGGCGTGTTCACCGATCGCGTCGGCACGTTGAGCAACGACTTCTTCGTCAACCTGCTCGACATGCGCACGCAGTGGGTGGCCAACGGCGATAGCTACAGCGGCCGCGACCGCAGCACCGGCGCGCAGCGCTGGAGCGGCAGCCGCGTGGACCTGGTGTTCGGCTCGAACTCGGTGTTGCGTGCACTGGCCGAGGTCTATGCCAGCGCGGACGGCGAGAAGAAGTTCGTTCGCGACTTCGTCGCTGCCTGGGCGCGGGTGATGGAGCTGGACCGCTACGACCTGCGCTGATCCCCCGTCGCTGGCACACACGAAGACCGGGCCCACTGGCCCGGTCTTTTCATTTCTGCAGGGCGCCCCTCACAGCGCGTCCAGATCGCCCAGCGCACGGATCAATCGACGCGCACGCTTGTCCGGCTTGTGCTCCGGCGGCAGGTAACCGTTCTTCGCCGCCGCACGCTGCAGGCGCACCTCCGCGCGGCGAGCCAGCGACGCGTCACTTTCGACATACAACTGCTGCGCCACCGGTGCCGGGCCGCGCATGTCGCTCAGGCCACGGACCTCGATCTCGAACACTTCATCGCCCCGGCTGATCTGCAGGGCTTCGCCCACGCGCACCGCGCGCGAGGATTTCGGACGCTGCCCCGCCACGTCCACCTTGCCGGTTTCCACCGCCTGTTTGGCCAGGCTGCGGGTCCGGAAAAACCGTGCGGCCCACAGCCACACGTCCAGCCGCACGGCGGCTACCGGTGTTGCTTCAGTCATGCGTTCTACCCAGCTCCACGGCGTTGGCCGGTTGTCGATTCAGCGGTTGCGTCGCGTCCGGATTACCGCGGCACCCCGTGCCACCGATCAGCGCCGGCACTCCGGCATCCAGATCACGGCGCTGGCTGCCGACCTGGCATTCCGGTCGGTCCATGGGCCTTACCTGTGCATCGCGCAGGCGGTCGTCCGTACTCGAACATGCGGCCAGCGAGGCGCCAATCAAGAGGGCCAGCGCAGCGGGGATGAACCGGTCAGCCGGGAGGATCGGCAGCCGGCCAACGGCCGGCACTGCCGGGGGAGCGGCTGACGTGCGTTGAGACGCGGAAGTGCGCATCGCGATATCCCCTTGATGGGCTTGGTGCTAGTGTGCCGCTCTCTGAGCATGATCTCCAGCGCACATGGCCAAAGCGCCGCTTGACCTGACCACCGGCCCGATCGGGCGCAATCTGTTCCTGTTCGCCCTGCCGATCCTGGCCGGCAACATCGCCCAGTCGCTGAACGGCTCGGTGAACGCGATCTGGGTCGGCCGCTTCCTCGGCGAAGCGGCGCTCACCGCCACCGCGAACGCCAACAACATCATGTTCTTCCTGATCGGCTCGGTGTTCGGGATCGGCATGGCCGCCTCGATCCTGATCGGCCAGTCGATGGGCGCGCGTGACCTGCCGCAGGCGCGCCGCGTCATGGGCACCAGCGCGACCTTCTTCATCGGCCTGTCGGTGGTGATCGCGATTGCCGGCTGGTGGCTCTCACACCCGCTGCTGGCGGCGATGGGTACACCGGCCGAGTCCCTGCCGCTGGCCGAGGCCTACCTGCGCATCATCTTCCTGGCGATGCCCACGCTGTATGCCTTCGCCTTCCTGAGCTCGGCGCTGCGCGGCGTGGGCGATTCACGCACGCCGTTCCGCTTCCTGCTGCTCTCGGTGCTGCTGGACATCGGCTTCAACCCGCTGCTGATCTTCGGCATCGGCCCGTTCCCGCAGCTGGGCATCGCCGGCGCGGCGTGGGCCACGCTGATCGCGCAGACCCTCTCGCTGCTCGGCCTGCTCTGGTAC
Organism: Stenotrophomonas sp. LM091; assembly: GCF_001806305.1. NCBI lineage: Bacteria > Pseudomonadati > Pseudomonadota > Gammaproteobacteria > Lysobacterales > Lysobacteraceae > Stenotrophomonas > Stenotrophomonas sp. LM091. The sequence continues at coordinate 3,391,084 of NZ_CP017483.1, read as the reverse complement.
ATGCGCAACAAGCGCCATGTGCTCTGGCTGGGGCGCAAGGACATGGCGCTGTTCAAGATCGATGGGGAGATCCTGCGCGCCCTGGTGGTCAAGGGCGTGCCGATGGGCCTGCAGATGGTGCTGATCTCGCTGTCGATGATCCTGATGATGACCATGGTCAACGGCTACGGCACCGATACCGCGGCCGCGTATGGTGCCTCGCTGCAGCTGTGGACCTATGTGCAGATGCCGGCGATGGCGATCGGCGCGGCGTGCTCGACCATGGCGGCACAGAACGTCGGCGCGCAGCGATGGGACCGCGTCCGTGGCACCGCCCGCAGCGGTGTGCTCTACAACTTCCTGCTGACCGGCGTGCTGATCCTGCCGCTGATCCTGCTTGATCGTTACACGCTCGCCCTGTTCCTTCCCGAGGGCAGCCAGGCGCTGGAAGTGGCCCGCCACCTCAACCACATCGCGGTGTGGTCGTTCCTGTTCTTCGGCGTGAACTTCGTGATCTCCGGCGTGGTGCGCTCCACCGGCGCGGTGATCCCGCCGCTGCTGATCCTGGCCGCTTCGCTGTGGGGCATCCGCGTGCCGTTCGCCGAGCTGCTGCAGGACCGCTGGGGCGCCGACGCGGTGTGGTGGAGTTTCCCGGTCAGCTCGTTCTGCGCGATGCTGATGTCGCTGGCGTATTACCGCTGGGGCGGCTGGCGCAAGGCCCGCATGCTGCCCAGCCATCATCAAGAGCTGGCAGCCCCGGCCGAGATCCCGGCGTCGCCGCCGTCACCCGTGGCGGACCCGAATCCCACCACGCTGCAGCCCGCCGCGGCGGGCAGCGCACGGCCGGATTAGGCCACGCGACCCTGCAGCAGGGTCTTCCAGGCCGGCAGCCTGTAGCGCCGGCGCTGGTAGCGCATGAGCAGCGCCATCAGCAGGCCGAACAACAGCCCGGCCATGACAGCGCTGCCCACGGTGATGCCCAGCGTGAGCGAACCAAGGTCAAGCACCAGCCCCATCAACAGGCGCCACAGCACGCCCCACAGCACCCCGAACAGTCCGCCCATCACGAACAGGTTGCTACTGAAGCTGGCTAGCAGCGGGGGCGGCACGCGCAGCCCCATGCGCCACAGCAGTCGATGCATCGGCGGTGCGCGCATGCCGGCGGGCACCCTGGCGTCGGCCATGGCCTGCAGGGCAAGACGTACGTCGGCGGGATAACGGTCCATGTGCTTCTCCATCACGAGGCCACAAACGCAAACGGCCACCCGAAGGTGGCCGTTTGAGGCGACAACCGAAGTTGCCGGCCGGGAATTACTGGGCAGCCTTGGCAGCCAGGCGCGCGGCCTTGGCCTGCGCAGCAGCAGCCAGATCTTCCTTGATGCGGGCAGCCTTGCCTTCCAGGCCACGCAGGTAGTACAGCTTGCCGGCGCGGACCTTGCCACGACGCTTCACTTCGACCGAGTCGATGATGGCGCTGTGGGTCTGGAAGACGCGCTCGACGCCGTAGCCGTGCGAGATCTTGCGGACGGTGAACGCGGAGTTCAGGCCGGCGTTCTTGGTGCCGATGACGACGCCTTCGTAAGCCTGCACGCGCTCACGGTTGCCTTCCTTCACCTTCACGTTGACGACGACGGTGTCACCCTGGCTGAACTTCGGCAGCTCGCGGGTGATCTGGGCGGATTCGAAGTCCGAGAGGATGGATTTGTTCAGCTTGCTCATGGGTGCACCGATAGTGTTCGGGTGGTCGTGTCGTTCGACAACGTGGGCTCATGCAGTCACCGGACTGTGCTGCACGTTTTTTTGTAGGGATTCCTGCCACCGCGCCCAAAAGGCCGATGGCAATCCCGAATTGTAAACAAGATCCCGCCCCCGCGCTAGGGGGTTGGATCCTTGGCAAGGGCCTGCCGTGCCTGCTCCAGCAGGAGGCGGTCGGCCTTGGGCAACTGGCTTTCATCGAGCAGATCCGGCCGCCGCAGCGCGGTACGCAGCAGCGACTGCTGCCGTCGCCAGCGGGCGATGGCGGCATGGTTGCCCGAGCGCAGCACGTCCGGGACAGTGCCCCATTCATGCTGCGCGGGATGACTGTAGTGCGGGCAGTCCAGCAGCCCCTGCGGGCCTTCGAAACTGTCCTGGGCGGCCGATTCGGCATCGCCGAGGGCCCCGTCCTGCAGGCGGGTCACCGCATCGACGATCACCGCCGCGCCCAGCTCACCGCCGGACAGGACGTAGTCGCCCAGCGAGATCTCCTCGGTGACCTCGGCCTCGAGGAAGCGCTCGTCGATGCCTTCATAGCGGCCGCAGAGCAGGATCATGCGCGGCAATGCCGCCAGTTCCCGGACCTTGGCCTGGGTCAGCGGCCTGCCCTGCGGGCTGAGGTAGATCACCGGCGCAGGCGCCGGGTCCGCCGCCTTGGCCGCAGCCAGGCAGGCCCGCAGCGGCTCGATCAGCATGACCATGCCCGGGCCACCCCCGAACGGACGGTCGTCCACCCGGCGGTAGTTGCCTTCGGCATAGTCACGCGGATTCCAGCCGTGCAGGTCCAGCAGACCGCGCTCAGCAGCACGGCCGACCACGCCCAGCGCGGCCGACTGCGCCATGAACTCGGGGAACAACGTGACGACGTCGATACGCATCCGGCCTAGAACTCCGGATCCCAGTCGACCACGATCAGGTTGGCCTCGAAATCCACCGAGACCACGAATTCGGGCTGCACGAACGGAATCATCCGCTCACGGTCACCCTGCACCACGAGCACATCGTTGGAGCCGGTCGAGAACAGGTGGGATGCCCGCCCAAGTTCGACGCCATCGACGGTACGCACCTGCAGGCCCTCCAGATCCACCCAGTAATATTCATCGGGCTTCGGCGGCGGCAGTGCGCTGCGCGCGACATAGACTTCGGTCCCGTACATCGCCTCGACCACGTCGCGGTCGGTGATGCCGGGAAACACGGCGACCAGATGCTTGCCGGACTGACGTCCGCGCGCACCGGTGAGCGTGCTCTCCTGGCCGGCGGGGGTCCGCAGGATCCAGGGCTGATAGTGGAAAATGGCGGTACGCGGCTCGGTCCAGGACTCGAGCTTGATCTCGCCTCGCACACCAAAAGCGCCGACAATCCTGCCCAGCAGGATCCGGCGCTCGGTATCTTTCATCTGAATAGACCGAATGGGCCGCGGCAGGCGCGGCCCTTCAGGATCAGGCCGCGGAGGCCTGGGCCTTGGTCGCTTCCTTGTACAGGTTGCGGACCTTGTCGGTCATCTGGGCGCCGTTGGCGACCCACTTGTCGACCAGCGGCAGGTCCAGCACGATGCGGGACTCGGCACCCTGGGCAACCGGGTTGTAGTAACCGACGCGCTCGATGTTGCGGCCATCACGGGCGCTGCGCGAGTCGGTCACGATGATGTGGTAGAACGGACGCTTCTTGGCGCCGCCGCGGGTCAGTCGAATCTTGACCATGGTGTTGTTTCCTCAATTGCCCAGTCGCCAGGATGGCGCGGTAAGCCGGCGATTATAGCGGCGGCCTCCCGCCATTCCAAGCCTGGGAAGGCCAGGAAAGCTGAACAGGGCTCATTGATCGGCGCGTTCACGACGACAAGGGCTGCCAGGGTGTCCCGGCGAGCACCCGCCGGGCGTTGGCGCACAGGGCTTCCGAGTTCCCCAGTGCGACGCCATCGACCCTCGCGATCGGCCAGATGCCGGCGGCATTGCAGGCGATGGCGGCGTCGAACCCGGCCAGGTCCCCCAGCGCGACCGGCCGCACCTGCTGATCGCTTCCCCACCCTGCCTGCAGCAGGCGTTCGTGGGTGCCGCGCAGCGCGGGGGCCTGCGGCCAGACCAGCGTGCCACCGCTGGCGAAGGCGATGTTCCAGGTGGTGCCTTCGCTGATATGCCCGTCGTCGCCAACGAACAGCGCGTCGTCCACGCCAGCCTGCAGTGCCTCGCGACGATGCTGGAACAGCGCGAACGTCCCGACATGCTTCACGTGCGGCAGCTCGCGCTGATAGCGCACCGTCCGCAGCCGCCGTGATATCGCCGGTAGATCGACCGGCGGCGCCACGGCGACCAGCACATCGACGGCCACCGGTTGCAGCGGCCGCCGGAAATCGAACTGGCGCGAGAACACAGTCACCCGCAGCGACGCATCGACCACGCCCTCGGCCTGCAGCGCGCCGTGCATCCAGGCCCGCACCTGCTGCGGATCCAGTGCGGTGCCGAACAGCTCGGCCGTGCCCTCCTGCAGGCGCTGCAGATGCAGGTCCAGGCCCTGCACCGCACCGCCGCGCACCTGCAACGAGGTGAAATGGCCGTAGTTGGTCAGCGCCCCGGCAAGATCATCGACCGTGGCCGGCCGGCCATTGCAGTACGGCGTCATCCCAGCAACGCCTTGGCGTCGGACCACATCTGCTGCAACACCTCGGCGGCGGGGCGTGCCGGCGCCATCCACGCGGATTGCCCGGCCCAGGCCTGCATCGCATCGAGGTTGCTGTCGCGGCCCGCCTGCGTGCGCATCGGTGCGGTCAGGCCACGCTGCAGCGGATACGGGCGCGGCGGCGGCGCATCGGCAGACGCGGCGGCACGTACATACGCGGTCGCCAGGCCACGGCCGAGGCGACCACTGAAGGCGCGGGTCGGCCAGGTATCTTCGGGTTCGGCCTCGGCCAATGCCTGCGACCACGCCGGATTCAAATGACACTCGGGGGTACGCAGGAACGCGGTGCCCACCTGCACTGCACTCGCGCCCAGCGTCAGCGCCGCGGCGATGCCGCGCCCATCGGCGATGCCACCGGCCGCGATCACCGGAATATCCAGATGATCGGCCAGCCGCGGCAGCAGCGCGAACAACCCGACCAGCTGGCGCTCGGCCGCATCCGGATCGAACGCGCCCCGATGCCCGCCGGCTTCAAACCCCTGCGCAACCACCGCGTCGGCGCCGGCAGCCTGTGCGGCACGCGCTTCGGCCAAGGTCGTGGCACAGGCGATCCAGGCAATGCCCACGTCTTTGAGGCGCTGCACCTGTGCCGCGGAGAACACGCCCATGATGGTCGAGGCCACTGCCGGGCGCGCCTCGATCAGGGCCTCGAACTGTGCATCGAAATCGGCCGGTCCTGCATCGGCCGCACTGGCCGGCACCTCCGGCCCCCACTGCGCCAGGAAGCGACGCGTCGCGGCTTCCGCATCGGCATCGCGCCTGGGCAACGGATCAGGAATCCAGACATTGACCTGCGCCGGCCCTGCGGACTGCGCGCGGAAATCGGTCATCCACGCCACGATGTCCTGCGGCTGGGACAACACCGCGCCCATCGCGCCCATGCTGCCGGCGTTGGCCAGCGCGGCCGACAGCGGCACCGGGCAGGCGCCGGCCATCGGCGCCAGCAGTATCGGGGCCTGCAATGCAAAACGCCGACAGAAGCTGTCGGCGCGTTCGAGAAGCGGGGAACCATTCACGCGCGGCGCACCTGGGGAAGGAGACGGTGCCAGCATACGCCGCACCGCCCCCGCCCGGAATGCATGCGCGCAGGACTCAGCGGAACGGCATGCCGCCGCGACCGCCCATGGCGCCCATCATCCCCTTCATGCTGCGCATCATGCCCTTCATGCCGCCGCCGGCCATCTTGCTCATCATCTTTTCCATCTGCTGGAACTGCTTCATGAGCTTGTTGACGTCGGCCGGGGTCAGGCCGGAACCACGCGCGATGCGGGCGCGACGCGAGCCGTTGAGCAGGCCCGGGTTGCGGCGCTCTTTCTTGGTCATCGAGTTGATGATCGCGATCATGCGCGGCACTTCCTTGCCCTGGCTGACCTGCTGCTTGAGGTGCTCGGGAATCTGGCCCAGGCCCGGCAGCTTGTCCATCAGGCCGCCGATGCCGCCCATGTTCTGCATCTGCTCGAGCTGGTCACGCATGTCGTTCAGATCGAACTTCTTGCCCTTGGCGACCTTCTCGGCCAGCTTCTGGGCCTTGTCCTTGTCGACCTGCTGCTCGACCTGCTCCACCAGCGACAGCACGTCGCCCATGTCCAGGATGCGGCTGGCGATACGGTCCGGGTGGAACACATCCAGGCCGTCGGGCTTTTCGCTCACACCGACGAACTTGATCGGCTTGCCGGTGATGTAGCGCACGCTCAGCGCGGCACCACCGCGGGCGTCACCGTCGGTCTTGGTCAGCACCACGCCGGTCAGCGGCAGCGCATCGCCGAAGGCCTTGGCGGTATTGGCGGCATCCTGGCCGGTCATGGCGTCGACCACGAACAGCGTTTCGGCCGGGTTGACCGCGGCGTGCAGCGCCTTGATCTCGGCCATCATCGCTTCGTCGATGGCCAGGCGACCGGCGGTATCGACGATCAGCACATCCACGAACGACTTGCGCGCGTCATCGATCGCAGCGCGGACGATGGCTTCCGGCTTCTGGTCGGCGGTGGACGGGAAGAACAGCACGCCGACCTGGTCGGCCAGGGTCTTGAGCTGCTCGATCGCAGCCGGACGGTAGACGTCGGCCGAGACCACCATCACCTTCTTCTTGCGCTTTTCCTTCAGGTGCTTGGCCAGCTTGCCCACGGTGGTGGTCTTGCCCGCACCCTGCAGGCCGGCCATCAGGATGATCGCCGGGGCCGGCACGTTGAGGTTCAGGTCCGAGGCGGCCGAGCCCATGACCGCGGTCAGCTCGTCACGCACGACCTTGATCAGCGCCTGGCCCGGGGTCAGCGACTTGAGCACTTCCTGGCCGACCGCGCGCACCTTGATGCGCTCGACCAGCGCCTGCACCACGGGCAGCGCGACATCGGCCTCGAGCAGCGCGATGCGGACTTCGCGGGTGGCCTCGCGGATGTTTTCCTCGGTCAGGCGACCGCGGCCGCGCAGCCGCTCGATGGTGCCGGAGAGGCGCTGGGTCAGGGACTCGAACATGGAAGCGACCTGTTCAGAACAAAAGACAATGAGACCGCCAGTATAACGGTTCCGCCCCGGCTCCCGGACCGACCGCAAGCTGCCGCCCGCCGGGCATCGCCAGCACCCCGGGGGTATGCGAAACTGACACGATGACAATCGTTCTCATCGCGACCCTGCTGTACCTGACCGCCACCGGCCTGCTGGTGCGCGCGGTTGTCCGCGATGATGCGGTGACCTCCCCGGCCTGGCTGTGGCCGGCGCTCCCGGCGATGCTGCTGCACGGCGGCTATCACGTGCTGGTGGCGATGCGCACCAGCGGCGGCCCGGACATGCACTTTTTCGCGGCCCTGTCGCTGGTCGGCCTGGGCATGGCGTGGCTGACCTCGCTGGTCGCCGCGCGCGGGCGCATGGCAGCACTTGGCGTGCTGGTGTTCCCGATGGCCGCCGCGGTGTTGTGGATCTATCACGCCTACGGCCACGAGCCGAGCAGGCCGCTGGGCTGGCAGCTGGCCACCCACGCGTGGATGGCGCTGCTTGCCTACGCCACCCTGAGCGTGGCCGCCCTGCTGGCCATCATGCTGTGGCTGCAGGAACGCGCCCTGCGCCGCCGCGATTTCCGGCCGTGGCTGCGCGCCCTGCCCCCGCTGGCGGATCTTGAAGCCCTGCTGTTCCGCGTGATCGCGGTCGGCTTTGCACTGTTGACGCTCACCCTGGTGACCGGCGTGCTGTTCGTCGATGACCTGCTGGCACAGAAGCTGGTCCACAAGACTGTGCTCAGCATCCTGTCCTGGATCGTATTCGGCACCCTGCTGATCGGCCGCCGCCGCTACGGCTGGCGCGGCGCGAAGGCGGTGCACTGGACCCTGACCGCGATGGCGCTGCTGCTGCTGGCGTTCTTCGGCAGCCAGTTCGTGATCGAATTGGTGTTCGGCCGCACGCGATAGAGGTGTGCCGACCAACGGTCGGCACCTGCCCGAACCTCGCAGCACCTGCCCGAACCTCCCAAGGGGAGCTGCCGACTGTTGGCCGGCGGGCCGCTGGCGGGCACCAATCCGCTATCCGTTGATCACAACCCGTACCGTTCGATCGCGTCCAGATGCGGCTGACGGTCCTGGTCGCAGGCCTCGGCCAGGCGCAGCCAGCAGTGCGGGTGCGCCCACTGCGCCGTCACCTGCTGCAGGAAGCGATGCAGTGCCAGCGGCGCGTGATCCTGTGGCTGGGCGATAGTGAACAGCAGGCCCGGCAGCGTCCCGCCTTCCTCATCCGGATCGGTCACCGTGTAGTCCGGCCGGCTGTGCGCCCACACCTTCCAGCCCTGTGCCTCTGCCGCTGCTACCAGAGCGTTCCACGCCTCCTCGCCCGGGTGCGCGCCGTCGACCAGCCAGCTGCGTGCGAAACCGCCCCGCTCCAGCACATGCACCTGCGCATAGGTCGGAATGAAGTGCTCGCGCTCCGCTTCGTCCTCCGGCGCGGGGTGTACCAGGCCGGCGTCAAACACCACCCAGTCCCCCACCTGCTGCGCGCGGTTGGCCGGTGCGTTCTCGACGATGCGCGCGGTCACCGGTCCGGTGCGGCGGCCGTAGTACTCCATCGGCTCGCCGCCTTCTTCGCTGCGGATGATCACCCAGCCCCAGGACTCTTCGACCACGCCCTGCTGACTGGACAGTTCCATGCCGATCGCCGCCGCCGAGCGGCGCACCGCCTCCCAGTCGCGCGCCGCGCTGGCCGCACTCATGTGGTCCCAGTGCGCGGCGTTGGGCTCATCCAGCGTCTCCACCAGCTGCGCATAGCAGGCCTGCGCGTCGCTGAAGCGGCCGGTCTCCATGTACATCCTGGCAAGCGTCCCGCGTGCGCCGTTCGAGCCTGGCGACAAGGCCAGCAACGCCTGCGCGGCCTGTTCCAGCGCCGGCCAGTCGGACGCGCGCCGGGCACGCTGCACCTCGCACCAGTGCGCGAACACCGGAACGCTGTCGCGGTAGGTCGCGGCCAGCCTGCGCAGGCCGTCATCATCGCCCTGCTCGGCCAGCCAACGCATCAGCGTATAGGCTGCCGCGCCGTCTTCCTGCGCGTGGGCGCGCACGAAGTCCCACAGCAGCGCCTGCGCTTCGATCTTCGCGCCACAGGCATGCAACGCCGAGGCGGCAACTTCGGCCAGTGCGCCGTCGTCCGGCCGCTCGGCGTGCGCCTGCAGCAGCCACTGCGCTTCACGCTCGGGATCGCGCGACTGGTGCTGTTCGCCTTGGGCCTGCAGCCACGCCAGCAGTTCATCGGCCGGCACCGGCAAGGGTGCCATCTCCGGCAGCGCCTCGATCCGCGCCGCCAATCCACTCACCAGCGCGGCAGCGCCACGATCCTGCCGCAGCTGCGCCAGGTGGGTACGGGCCAGTCCAAGCTGGCGCTGCGCCACCCAGCGCGCACCACGCTGCAGGGCCAGTTCAAGGCTCAACGCGGCGATCTCGATCACCAGGCGATGCGCGCCGACAGCGGCGAAGTGCTCGATGATCGTGTTGAAGCGCGTCCCCAGATCCCAGGTATTGCGTGCACCATCACGGCTGCACAGCGTCGAAGCGGTATTGGCCCACAGCCGCCAGTGATTCGGCGTCAGCTCGCTCCAGGGCACCAGCTGCTGCAGCGCCTCTTCATCGCGCCCCAGCTGGGCCAGTGCCCAGGCCTTGGACAGCCGGCGCGGCACCGTGCAGTTGGCAGGTTCGTATTCGCCCGCAGCGGCCACCTCGGCTTCGCGCGTCTCGATCAGCGCCAGCGCCTCCTGCGCACGGCCGCTGGCCAGCAGGATCTTGATCTGCATTTCAGGGAAGCTGTCGAACACTTCCTTGCCGCGCGCCTGGATCGCCGCCGCCTGCACCTGCAGGTACTCCAGCGCGTCCTGGCCGCGGCCGTCGTCCAGCAGCGCGTCGGCCTTCTCGCAGCTCAGGCACTGGAAGCAGGCCCAGCTCGGGTCGATGCGGCCCAGCGTCTCGTCGCAGACCTCGATGCGTTCGGGCACCCAGCCCGGACCATCGATGTTGCCATAGCAGGCGGCAAGATCCTGGGTGACGCAGATCGACTGCGGGCAGTCCAGGGTATCGGCGCGGTGTGCGCGCTCGAACAGCGCCACCGACTCGCCCAGCGCGCTTTCACCTTCCATGCGGTTGCCGACGCGGTTGCGCAGGGCCCAGTGGCCGACATAGACGTCGACCCAGGGGTTGTCCAATGCCTTGCCCAGCGCGCGCGCTTCAGGCAGCAGTGCATCGACGCGGTCGACCTGCAGTTCACTGACGTCATCGGCAAGGCGGGTCAGCAGGTGGGCGTTCTGTGCCTGGCCTGCCTGGCGCAGGTCTTCCTGCAGTTTTTCGACCCAGTTCCAGATATCCATGGGGGTTGAGGCTCCTGTCTAGCGAAGGCTTGATGAGAGAGGGGCGGTACTCAGCGCAGCATCTGCTGCAGGGCACCGGCAATATCGGTAAATGCACCGTTGAGATCGGGGCCTGGCGTCGCGGTGCTCCGCTGCAACGGCCGGCCCTGCGCGGACACGATGATCTTCAGTGAGCGCAGCAGGCGCGCGGCCGCCCCGGCCTGCGGGTGGCCCTCGCGCTGGGCCTGCAGCAACGCCTGCACCGCTGGATTGTCCAGGTTGAGGTACAGCCGCGACGGCGCACGTGCCTCGATGCGCGCGGTGAACTGGCGGGCCAGTCGCAATGCGGCCATCGATACGCGCTTGTCGTTCTCGTCGTCTTCCAGGCGCTGCTTCAGTTCGGCTTCGCGGTCGGGGACCACCACCACCGGGAGTGCCTCGGGGCTGAACCGCGCCGGCAGCAGCTGCTCGCCATCGCCCAGGTGCTCGCGCAGCCAGGCCAACTGCGTATCGTCAAGGCTGTCGTCGGTGCGGAACAGGGCGCGGTTGCCCTGCTCGGTACCCAGTTCGACCAGGCGCAGGCCCTTGGCCTGGGCCCAGCGCCGCAGGAACGGCACTACTGCATAGCGATGACCATGCGCGACCGGCACGCCCATCGCGCGGAACAGCATTTCCTCGAAGCCACCACCGTTGTCGAGGATCACATGCACTGCGCCGCGGGCCGGCAGCGCGCTGGCCGGCAGGTCACCCTGCGAGGTCGGCACGCGCACGTGTTCCATCAGCAGGTCGAACAGGCGCTCATCGCACAGCGCCGCGCCCAGCAGGGCCTCGTTGTGGCGGCTGAGCACGCGGCGCCAGGCTTCCGGCTGCTGCCGCGCGACATCGGCGAGGCCATCGATCAGCGCTTCCAGCAGGGCGTGCTGCACGGCGCGATAGTGGTCATCGCGCTGCAGGTCCTCGCGGCTGGCGGTCGGGGTCAGCTTCGACGATTCGATCACCCCGCCGATGAAACCGGCCCACGGCGGCAGCAGGTCGCGTGCATCGTCGTCCAGCAGCATGCCGCGCACGAACACCGACAGGTTGCGGTTGTCGCTGGTGCCATAGGTGGCACCGTCCTGCACCCAGAGCATGCCGAGGGCGTCGCTGCTGCCATCTGACTGCAGCGGCATCGTCACGATGGGCTCGAAATCGTGTTCGAAACGGGCCGCGAACTGCAGCGCCTGGCGGCGCGCCTGCACCGGATGCAGCGCGACGTCGCCCTGCCCGCGCCACGGCGGCGGTTCGGGATTGATCGCGGCGGTCGCCGCACCGATGAAGATCGGCTCGGACAGCAGCGCGCAGTAGCGGCCCAGCACCTCGTGCAGGCGCGCTTCGTTGGCCAGCGGCAGGAAGTCCGGATGCAGCTCCAGCTCGACCTCGGTGCCGATCGCGCGCGCCGGCACGTCGCTGACGGTGTACTGCTCGGCGTTGCTGGACACGTACAGGTGGCCCAGTTCCGGTGCCTGGTAGGAAGTAGTGCGCACGCTGACGCGGCGCGCCAATACAAAGGCCGACAGGAACCCCAGGCCGAACATGCCGATCAGGCCGTCATTGTCCTCGCCATCCTGGCGCAGCCCCGGGTGTAACCCACCCCACCGTGGCCAGGTAATCGTGGATTTCCTGCCGGGTCAGGCCGGCACCGGTATCGGTGATGCGCAGTACGCCGGCGGCGGCATCCACCTGCACGTCGATGCGCGACAGACCCGGGCTGCCGGGCTGCTCGATACGGCGACGGATGATCGAATCGTGCGCGTTCTGCACCAGTTCGCGCAGCGCCACCATCGGGGTGGAATACAGGTGCTTGCCCAGCACCGTCATCAATCCATTGAGATCGACCCCGGCGCGGCGGATTTCGGCGGCGGGGGCGCTGAACATCGGGTCCTGCATGTAATCGGTTACTCCTTGCCACGGAAAGCGCCGGAGGGCGCCTTCGTCGAGCCGGGAAAACTAGCACAGGCCGGCTGAGCGCAGACGCACTTTCCCGCGGCATCCCGCGCCGGCCCGGCCCCGCTTACAGCGCGTCGATCGCCTCGGACAGCCGCTCCACCGCGATCACTTCCATCCCCTTCACGCTGCCGGTCTTCGGCGCGTTCGCCTTGGGCACGATGGCGCGCTTGAAGCCATGCGTAGCTGCCTCGCGCAGGCGATCCTCACCGTTGGGCACCGGGCGGATCTCGCCGGACAGTCCCACCTCGCCGAAGGCGATCGTCTTCTCTGCCAATGGCCGGTCCTGCAACGAAGACAGCACCGCCAGCAGCACGGGCAGATCGGCCGCAGTCTCCTGCACGCGGATGCCGCCCACCACGTTGACGAACACGTCCTGGTCGCCCACGAGCACGCCGCCATGACGGTGCAGCACCGCCAGCAGCATGGCCAGGCGGTTCTGCTCCAGACCCACCGCGACGCGGCGTGGGTTGGACAGCGGCGAGGCGTCCACCAGTGCCTGCACTTCCACCAGCAGCGGGCGCGTGCCCTCGCGGGTGACCATCACGCAGCTGCCCGGCTGCTGGGTGCTGCCGCCGGAGAGGAAGATCGCCGAGGGATTGGAGACCTCTTTCAGGCCCTTCTCGCCCATGGCGAACACGCCCAGTTCGTTGACCGCGCCGAAGCGGTTCTTGAAGGCGCGCAGCAGGCGGAACCGGCTGCCGCTCTCGCCTTCGAAGTACAGCACCGCATCGACCATATGCTCGAGCACGCGCGGGCCGGCGATGCCGCCTTCCTTGGTCACGTGACCGACCAGGAACACGGCGGTGCCGGTTTCCTTGGCGAAGCGCACCAGCCGTGCGGCGCTCTCGCGCACCTGGCTGACCGAGCCGGGCGCGGCGGTGAGCGATTCGGTCCACAGCGTCTGTACCGAGTCGGCCACGATCAGCCGCGGCTTGGCCACGCTGGCATGCTGGAGGATCGCCTCCACCTGGGTTTCGGCCAGCGCGTTGACGTTATCCAGCGGCAGGTCCAGACGCACTGCACGGCCGGCCACCTGCGACAGCGATTCCTCACCGGTGATGTACAGCACCGGCAGCGACGCGGCCATCTTCGCCACGGCCTGCAACAGCAGGGTGGACTTGCCGATACCCGGATCGCCACCGACCAGCACCACCGCACCTTCGACCAGGCCACCGCCGAGCACGCGGTCGAACTCACCGATGCCCGTGCTCACCCGCAGGTGTTCGGTCTGCTGCACGTCCTTGAGCGCCATGATCTTCGGCGCATCGACCTTGCCGGCCCAGCCGGAACGCCGCGACGCCGGCGACGCCTTGGTGGGCGTGGCGCTTTCCAGCGTGATCTCGCTCAGCGTGTTCCAGACGCCGCACTCGGTGCACTGGCCCTGCCACTTGCTGTATTCGGCGCCGCATTCGCTGCAGACGTAAGCGGTGAGTCGCTTGGCCATGTCTACTTCCACATCATCAATTGTCAGGCAGGATAGCCGAGCCGCGTCGCAGCAACCGAGACGCCGGGCGGGCGGGCTCAAGTTTCCGGCCACGAGGCCGATACTCCGGCGGGCCACTGCCCCTCCTTTCCATTTTTCCAGGCTTTTCCATGACCGGCACCTACAGCCAGAGTCTTGTCGTGTTCTCGCTGCTGGTTGCCATCCTCGCCTCGTACACCGCGCTGGACATGGCCGGCCGCCTGGCCACCACCCGCGGCCGGGTGGCACGCTGGTGGCTGGCCGGTGGTGCCGGTGCGATGGGGCTGGGCATCTGGTCGATGCACTTCATCGGCATGCTCGCCTTCCACCTGCCGATCCCGGTCGGCTACGACCTGGCCATTACCCTGTATTCGCTGGCCGTCTCGGTCGGGGCTTCGGCCTATGCGCTGTGGCTGGTCTCACGCGCGGAGCTGCCGTGGTCGAGGTTGTGCGCCGGCGCGGTGCTGATGGGCCTGGGGATCGCAGCCATGCATTACCTGGGCATGGCCGCGCTGGAGATGCAGCCGGGCATCGACTACGACCCGCTGTGGTTTGCCGCCTCGGTCCTGATCGCCATCGGCGCGGCCGGTGCGGCGCTGTGGATCGCCTTCCGCCTGCGCCTGGAACAGCGCCGCCCGTTCGTGCTGCGCGGGCTGGCCTCGCTGGTGATGGGCCTGGCGATCGTTGGCATGCACTACACCGGCATGGCCGCGGCCCACTTCCCCGAGGGCGCGATGTGTGGCGCGGCGTATGGCGAGGGCATCGAGACCAAGTGGCTGGCGGTGCTAGTGATCGTCACGACGCTGGCGACCCTGGGGATCGCACTGATCGCATCGGTGTTCGACCGCCAGATGCGCACCCGCACCGGCCTGCTCGCCGATTCGCTGGCCCAGGCCAACGAGAAGCTGATGCAGGCCGCCCTGCATGATCCGCTGACCCAGCTGCCCAACCGGATGCTGCTGCAGGACCGCATCGAGCAGGCGATCGAGAAGGCGCAGCGCCGGCAGTTCAGCTTCGCGGTGATGTTCTGCGACCTGGACGGCTTCAAGGCAATCAACGATGCCTACGGTCACCAGCTTGGTGACCAACTGCTGATCCAGGTCAGCAAGCGGATCACCGCGCTGCTGCGTGCACAGGACACCTTCGCGCGACTGGGGGGCGATGAGTTCGTCATCGTGTTCCAGGTGGAGGATCCGGAAGATGCGGCCGTGGTCGCCGAACGGATCATCGCCAGCGTGGCCGAGCCGTTCGAGATCGATGCCTTGGAACTGCAGGTCAGTGCCAGCCTGGGCATCGCGCTGTACCCGGCCGACGCCACCACCGAACGCGACCTGATGGCCCACGCCGATGCCGCGATGTACCACACCAAGGATTCGGGCCGGAACGGCTATACCTTCTTCACCCAGTCGCTCAACGTGAGCGCGAACCGCCAGCTGAAACTGCTGCAGGAACTGCGCAAGGCGGTCAGCCGCAGCGAGCTGGTACTGCATTACCAGCCCAAGTTCCAGGCCAGCGGGACATCGCCGATCGGGGCCGAGGCGCTGGTGCGCTGGCAACATCCCGAGCTGGGCCTGTTGTCACCGGACGCGTTCATTCCGATCGCCGAACGCAGCGGCCTGATCCTCTCCATCGGTGACTGGGTGCTGGACCAGGCCTGCGCGCAGCTGCGCCACTGGCACGACGCCGGCCACCCCGACTGGACCATGGCGGTGAACCTCTCACCGCTGCAGTTCGGGTCGAGCACGCTGCTGGAGACCGTGCGCCGCACGCTGGACAAACACGGGCTGGACCCGAAGCGGCTGACCCTGGAGGTCACCGAGACCACCGCGATGCGCGATGTGGAAGCCAGCCTGCTGATCCTGCACGGGCTGACCGCGATGGGCGTGAACATCTCCATCGACGACTTCGGCACCGGCTACTCCAGCCTGCTGTATCTCAAGCGCATGCCGGCCACCGAGCTGAAGATCGACCGCGCCTTCGTGCACGACCTGGAAGACAACGCCGAAGACGCGGCGATCGTTTCCTCGATCATCGCATTGGGCCGGTCCCTGCAGCTGCAGATCGTCGCCGAGGGCGTGGAAACGGCCGGGCAACGCCAGTACCTGAGCGACATGGGCTGCGACCAGCTGCAGGGGTATCACCTCGGGCGGCCGGTCGACGCCGCCGAGTTCATGCGGCTGGCGAAAGTGGCGTAACGCGCGGAGAGCAGCCCGTTGCCGTAGGGCGCCAGTAGTCTGGACACGCTGGGCCGCGCTGCGCTTGTGGGCGAAATAAAGGAGGAGGTGGCGGCCGCAGGCCGCCGCCGGGGGACATTCGCCGGCAAGCGCAGCGTGGCCCAGCGCTCGACCCTCCCCATCGGCCGCGTGTGGAACGGCCACCCCACTGAACAACGTTCGCTGCGTCGCCATGCGCGCCAAACAGAAAGGCCGCCCGAGGGCGGCCTTTCCGTGTGTGGCAACGTCGCGAAGACGTCAGTGCATCATGTGCACGTTCATGTTGTGCATGACCCACAGCGAACCGGCGACGATGATGCCGATCACCACGACGGTGAAGGCCGCCGCGCTGACGTTCCAGCGCTGTTCCGAGGAGCGGTCCAGGTGCAGGAAGAACACCAGGTGCACCAGGATCTGCAGCACCGCCGCAACGACGATGATGACGCCGGTGGTGAAGCGCGGCAGGTCGCCATGCATGACCGCCCAGAACGGGATGATGGTCAGCACCGCGGCCAGCAGGAAGCCGATCAGGTAGGACTTGACGCTGCCGTGGCTTTCGCCGGCGGCACCGTGGCCATGATCGTGTGCGTGATTGTCATGTGCGGCCATTACAGCGCTCCATTCAGATAGACGACGGAGAACACGCCGATCCAGATCAGATCCAGGAAGTGCCAGAACAGGCTCAGGCACGCCATGCGGGTCTTGTTGGTCTGGGTCAGGCCGTTCTGCTTGATCTGGATGAACATGATCAGCAGCCACAGCAGACCCGCGGTCACGTGCAGACCGTGGGTACCGACCAGCGCGAAGAACGCCGACAGGAACGCACTGTGGTCCGGACCATAGCCCTGATGGATCAGGTGGTTGAACTCCCACACTTCCATGCACATGAAGCCAAAGCCCAGCAGCCAGGTCAGGGCCAGCCATGCATACATCTGGCCCACCTTCTGCTTGTGCATGGCGATCATGCCCAGGCCGAAGGTCAGCGAGGAGACCAGCAGCAGCGTGGTTTCCCAGGCGACGAAGGACAGTTCGAACAGGTCCTTCGGGCCGGGGCCACCGTCGGTGCCGCCGGACAGCACGATGTAGGTCGCAAACAGGGTGGCGAAGATGAGGCAATCGCTCATCAGGTACACCCAGAAACCGAAGACGGTATTGCCGCCGGTGTCGTGGTGCTCGTGGTCGTCATGGCCGTGGGCCGCCGCGTGCGCGGCGTGCCCATGGTTCATGGTGTTGGGGATAGTGGTGCTCATGCCTTCAGCTCCGATTTCACCAGGCCCTGCGCCACGAGGTGGCGACGGTGCTCATTTTCGATCCGCTCCACTTCCGCGGCCGGCACGTAGTAATCCACGTCCTTGTCGAAGGTGCGCCAGATGAAGGTGCCGATCATGCCGACCAGACCCACGATGGCCAGCCACCAGATGTGCCAGATCATCGCAAAGCCGAACACCAGGCTGAAGGCGCCGATCACCACACCGGTGCCGGTGTTGCGCGGCATGTGGATGTCGGTGTACTTGGCCGGGCGTTCCCACGCCTCACCACGCTGCTTGCGCTCCCAGAACTCGTCCAGTTCGGTGACGCGCGGCAGCGAGCCGAAGTTGTAGAACGACGGCGGCGAAGAGGTTTCCCACTCCAGCGTACGGGCGTCCCACGGATCGCCGGTCAGGTCGGCGGTCTTCTTGCGGTCGCGGATCGACACGGCGATCTGGATGATCTGGCACAGGATGCCGGCACCGATGATGAAGGCACCGCACATGGCGATGATCAGCAGCGGCTGGTATTCCATGTTCGGGTAGCTCTGCATGCGGCGGGTCATGCCCATGAAGCCCAGGATGTACAGCGGCATGAACGCGACATAGAAGCCGATGAACCAGCACCAGAACGCGCGCTTGCCCCAGGTTTCATTGAGGCGGAAGCCGAACATCTTCGGCCACCAGTAGGTGATGCCGGCGAACATGCCGAACACCACGCCGCCGATGATGACGTTGTGGAAGTGGGCGATCAGGAACAGGCTGTTGTGCAGCACGAAATCGATGGCCGGGATCGCCAGCATCACGCCGGTCATGCCGCCGATGGTGAAGGTGACCATGAAGCCGATCGTCCACAGCACCGGGGTCGTGAACTGCACGCGACCGCGGAACATGGTGAACAGCCAGTTGAAGATCTTCACGCCGGTCGGGATCGAGATGATCATCGTCGTGATGCCGAAGAAGGCATTGACGTTGGCACCCGAGCCCATGGTGAAGAAGTGGTGCAGCCACACGATGAACGACAGCACGCCGATGCAGGCGGTGGCGTAGACCATGCCCTTGTAGCCGAACAGCGCCTTGCGCGAGAACGTGGCGATGACCTCGGAGAACACGCCGAAGGCCGGCAGGACCAGGATATAGACTTCCGGGTGACCCCAGATCCAGATCAGGTTGATGTACAGCATGGCGTTGCCGCCACCATCGTTGGTGAAGAAGTGCGTGCCCAGGTAACGGTCCAGGGTCAGCAGCACCAGGGTGATGGTCAGCACCGGGAAGGCGGCGATGATCAGCACGTTGGTGACCAGCGCGGTCCAGGTGAACACCGGCATCTGCATCAGCTTCATGCCGGGGGTACGCATCTTCAGGATGGTAATGAAGAAGTTGATGCCGCTCAGTGTGGTACCCAGGCCTGCTACCTGCAGGCCCCAGATGTAGTAATCGACACCTACCCCTGGACTGTATTCCTTGCCTGACAACGGCGGGAAGGCCAGCCAGCCGGTCTGCGCGAACTCACCAACACCCAGCGAGATCATCACCAGGCCCGCGCCCGCCACGAACAGCCAGAAGCTGAGCGAGTTGACGAACGGGAAGGCCACGTCGCGTGCGCCGATCTGCAGCGGCACGACAACGTTCATCAGGCCGGTGATCAGCGGCATCGCCACGAAGAAGATCATGATCACGCCGTGGGCGGTGAAGATCTGGTCGTAGTGATGGGGAGGCAGGACGCCCTCGTTGCCGCCAGCGGCCATGGCCTGCTGGACGCGCATCATGATCGCGTCGGCGAAGCCGCGCAGCAGCATGACGAAGGCGACGATGAGGTACATCACGCCGATCTTCTTGTGGTCTACCGAGGTGAACCACTCTTTCCAGAGATAGCCCCACAGCTTGAACTTGGTGATCAGGGCCAGCACGAGCAGGCCACCGATCCCCGCGCCGATCAGCGTGGTGATGATGATCGGGTCGTGCGGGATGTCGGCAAAGGTCAGTTTACCCAACAGATTCATGGTCATTCTCCCGAGCCGTCGTGACCGGCGTGACCGGCTGCGGCGTGCTCGTCTGCAGTGTGTGCGGCGTCCGCGGCAGCGGGCTGGTCGGCATGGACCGGCAGCTTCGCTTCGTCGTGGGCTCCGCTCATGGCCTGCATGTCGTGGCCTTCATGGCTTTCGCCCTCGGCGCCGTCATGCTTCATGGCCTTGTGGTCGTGCTTCATGCCGTAGTGCTGGTTGTCGCCCATGTGCTTGGCGATGACCCAGTCGAACAGGCCGGCCTCGGTGGTGCCGTAATAGGTCACCGGGTGCCAGTCGTGGTTCTTCTCGGCAACCAGCGCAGCGAAGGCGGTCTTGTCCAGGGTCGCGCTTTGGGCACGCACCTTGGTCAGCCACTGCTGGTACTCCGCCTCGGTCACCGAGTGCGCGGAGAAATGCATCTTGCTGAAGCCCGCGCCGCTGTAGTGCGAGGACATGCCCGGGAACTCACCGGTCTCGTTGGCGATCAGGTGGAGCTTGGTCTCCATGGCCGTCATCGAGTAGATCATGCTGCCCAGGTGCGGGATGAAGAACGCATTCATCACCGAATCGGACGTGATCTTGAAGTTCAGCGGGGTATCGACCGGGAAGGTGATCTCGTTGACGGTGGCGATGTTCTCTTCGGGATAGATGAAGAGCCACTTCCAGTCCAGCGAGATGGCTTCGATCACCACCGGCTTCTTGTCCGAGTCCAGCGGACGGTACGGATCCAGCGCGTGCGAGGAACGCCAGGTCAGCACGGCCAGCACCAGCACGATCATGCACGGGATCGACCAGACCACCACTTCGATGGCCGTGGAGTGCGACCACTTCGGCTCATAACGGGCCTTGGTATTGGTCGCACGGTACTTCCACGCGAAGGTGAGGGTCATGATGATGACCGGCACGACAACCAGCAGCATCAGCACGGTCGCCGTGATGAGCAGGGTCTTCTCGTCGTGGCCGATCTGGCCCTTGGGGTTGAGGATGGCCGAGTTGCAGCCCGTCAGGAACACGGACAACGCAAACAGCAGGCCCGGACGCAGGAAGCGTCCAAGGGGTTTCAACGGAATCATCGGTCGATCCAATTGCGTAGGGAATGCCAGTTCAAGCCCGCCTCCGTCCCAGCCAAAGCCGGTGGTGCCGGTCCAAGGGGACAGGCACGGAGGACGATCATGTCAGCCTTCCAATTTTAGGCCGTCACGCATCATTTAAGAAAGGCATTGACAATGATCCAGCGCAGGAAAGGCCTGTTTTGGGCTGCGACACGTTGTCGCAGTGCCGGGCAATGACCCGATTCGGCAACATTCCGGCCCTTGTATAGACATGAACGGGTCAGTTCCGGAGCTGGCCAGCGCGGCCCCGGTTGCAGTGTCCCGGCGCGTGCTGCGCAACGGCCGGCGGGCGGCCACGGTACACGCACCGACGCCCCACGTCACCCGCGGCGCCGTTCAGGCCGCCCGCACCCGATTCGCGCACGCCGCCCCACTGGCGAAGTCCGCCAGGTTGCGCAGCGTGATGTCGGAAATCTCCTGCAGCGCCTCGACCGTGAAGAAGCCCTGGTGCCCCGTCACGAGCACGTTGGGGAAGGTCATCAGGCGCTGGAACGCGTCATCGTCGATGATCTCGCCGGACCGGTCCTGGAAGAACAGCCCACTCTCCTGCTCGTAGACATCGATGGCCAGGTGGCCGAGGCGGCGCGATTTCAGCGCGCGGATCACCGCATGGGTATCCACCAGCCCGCCGCGCGAGGTATTGACCAGCATCGCCCCGGGCTTCATTGCGGCCAGTGAGGCGTCATCGATCAGGTGATGGGTGTCCGGCGTCAGCGGGCAGTGCAGCGAGACGATGTCTGATCGGGCCAGCAGGTCCTCCAGCGCGACCGATGCGCCAACGGCGGCGAACCCGGGCGATGGATACGGATCGTGGCCCAGCACGGCACAGCCCATGCCCTTGAAGATGCGGGCGGTGGCCAGGCCGATCTGGCCGGTGCCGACGATGCCCACGGTCTTGCCGTGCAGGGTGCGGCCGAGCAACCCATCGAGCATGAAGTTGCCCTCGCGCACCCGGTTGTAGGCGCGGTGGGTCTGCCGGTTGAGCGTCATCACCATGGCCAGGGCATGCTCCGCCACGGCTTCGGGGGAGTAAGCCGGCACGCGTGCCACGAACAGGCCCAACTGCTCCGCCGCGGCCAGGTCGACATTGTTGAAGCCCGCACAGCGCAGCAGGATCGCGCGCACCCCCTGTGCATGCAGCGCCTGCAGTACCGGGGCGTCCAACCGGTCGTTCACGAACACACAGACCGCCTCGCAGTCCTGCGCCAGTGCCGCGGTATGTACCTCCAGCGCGGCATCGAAATACAGGAACTCGAGGGACGTCCCTGCCCCGCGGCGTTGCTTGGCCTCATCGAGAAACTGCTGGTCGTACGGGCGGGCGCTGAACACTGCGATCTTCATGAGGCGATCCCCGGGAGTTCGAGCATCACGATACCGCAGTACACTCCGGCCAACTGCCTGGAGCCTGCCGTGTCCCTGACTGCCCGCCTTCTCCGCTGGACCGCCACGCCGATGGCCCGGCGCGGCCTGTTCGTGCTCACGTGCGCGGCCGTGATCGTGATGGCCTGCAATCCATTGCTGGCGCCCTTGCTGCCCGTGGTGGATGCGCTGGGGCTGGATGTCCTGGTGCTGCTCATGGGTGCGCAGGCGATGGCACTGCTGCCATGGGTGCGGCTGCATGCCCGTCGTATCGCGCGCATCACCCTGCGTTTGCTGCTGGGTACCCTCGCCGGTGCCATCGCCAGTTTCATCGGCGGCTATCTGCGGCAGCTGGTATTCGCCATGGCCACGCGTTGGACCCACGCGCGCCCGTGACCTAGTATTCGGCCCTTGCAAGACGCCATGGGTGGATGTGCGTGGAAAGTTTCGAGCGGTTCAACGGGCGCCGTAGTGGTGAGGGCAAGGTGGTCGCGATCCTGTCACACGGCTTTGGTACCGATCAGACCGCATGGAATGCATTGCGCCCGTGGTTTGAAGCGCGCTATGACGTGATCTCCTTCGATCTTGCCGGCTGTGGCCCGCAAGGTGCGCAGACTTACGATTTCGAACGCCATGGTTCGCTGTTCGGCTACGCCGACGATCTGCTCGACATCCTGGATGAGCTCGACGTGCACAACTGCACCTACGTCGGCCATTCGATGAGCGGGATGATCGGCGCGGCCGCTGCGGTGGCACGGCCGGAGCTGTTCGAGCGGCTGGTCATCATCGGTGCGTCGCCGCGTTATCTCGACGATGACGGCTACACCGGCGGTTTCAAACCGCAGGACCTGGAGCAACTGTTCGAGAGCATGCGCGCCAACTACCAGGCCTGGATCGCCGGCTTCGCCCCGATGGTCGTCGGCGTGGAAGACAGCGCGGTCGTTGCCGATTTCTCCAACACCCTGTTCCAGATGCGCCCGGACATCGCGCTCAATACCTCGCGCACGATCTTCACCTCAGATCTGCGCAGCCTGGCTGCGCGGGTTTCCACGCCGGTCCACCTGATCCAGACCGCGCACGACGTGGCGGTACCGGTCGCCGTCGGCCAGTGGCTGGCCAACGCGATCGATGGCGCCACCCTGGATGTGATCGATGCTTCCGGTCACCTCCCGCACATGACGGCACCCGATGACGTCATGCGCATTCTCGAACAGCGTTTGGCAGGCCCCACGCGGTGACGACCTCCGACAGTGAAGCGCTTGCCGCGCTGTGCCAGTTCGCCCGTCTCGCCTCCCACGCCGACCTGGTGATGGCAGTGGAGGTGGACGCCGGCGGGAGGGCGACCTGGGCTGTCTCGGCCCCGGCCCTGCCCTCGTCGAGCTTCAACCTGGCGCGCAGCGGCATCCTCGAGGCGCGCTGGAGCGGCGAGGCCATGGACGCAGCGGACTTCCGGCTGCCGACGGCGATCATCCATGCCCTGGAAGGCCGCCCCGCCCGCCTGCTGTTCGTTCCGGCCCCCTCCCACGGCGCGCCGCTGAGTGGCCTGCTGCTGCTCTGGCGAAGCGTCCCTGCCCCGGCAACCTTGACGGCACAGGTGCCACTGCTGGCCACGAGCGTGGCCCGGCTGCTGTCCGCACGGCGCGAAGCCGCGCGCGGCACGATCGTCCGCAATCAGTTCCTGGATCTGTTTGAAAGCGTGCCGGCGGGCATCGTGCTGATCGACGGCGATGGCGTCGGCGCGGCGGTCAACGAGCACGCCGCGGAGCTGCTGGGCTGCACGGCAGGCAATCACCGGGCGGCGGATCTGGCCGGCCCGATGCGCGCCCTGCGCCAACGCTGCGACAACCACGCCGAGCTGGAACTGGCCTACAGCGCCCAGATGAACAACGATCAGTTCGCCGCCAAGCAGAACTGGACCCTGGGCGAACGCACCTTCGAAGTGGACACCCATCCGGTACGCGGCAACGGCGCACACGGGCGCATCTGGCTGTTCACCGATGTCACCGCGGACCTGCTGATGGCCGCCGAGCTGCGCCGCCTGGCGTCCTCGGATCCGTTGACCGGCGTCCCCAATCGACGCCATTTCGAAGAATGCTCGGCCCAGATCATCGCCGCCCGCGAAGCCAACGGCCGCGCGGTGGCGGTGCTGATGGTGGACGTGGACCACTTCAAGAAGATCAACGATACCTACGGCCATCCGGTCGGCGATGAAGTCCTCAAAGTAGTCGCCAAGCGCTGCCGCGACGCCCTGCGGGAGCGCGATCTGTTCGCCCGCTTCGGCGGCGAAGAGTTCATCGCCCTGCTGGCGGCGTCCGCCGTCGATGAGATTCCCGCCGCCGCCGAGCGACTGCGCAGTGCGGTGGCCGCTGAGCCGATCCTCGTGGGCAGCGAGCGCGTTGCCGTCTCCGTCAGCGTCGGGGGCGCGATCGGCGAGGCGTTGCCCGGTGGCGACCAGCGGCTGCTGGAGGCGCTGATCGCCCGGGCGGATGAGGCGCTGTATGACGCCAAGACCAGCGGGCGTAACCGGGTCCGGATGGCGGTCCTGCAGCCTGACCTGATCGACCTCTGAGCCAACCGGGCGCCTCTGGGCCCCCCGCCCCCCTGGGCGCGCCTTAACCCATCAGCCACGTCCCGCGGGCCCATTGGGGGTCTGTGCACGGGCACTTGTCGGCGCCAACCTAACACTGTTAGATTCGCCCCCTAACAACGTTAGGCCAGAGCACAGTGCGCCAACCCATCGCGCGGGAAGACATCGTCAAGGCGGCCTTCCGGATCCTCGACGAGGCCGGCCTGGAGGGCATTACCCTGCGCAAAGTGGCCTGCTCGCTGGGCATCCGGGCGCCGTCGTTGTACTGGCACTTCAAGAGCAAACAGGCGCTGATCGACGCCATGGCCGACGCCATGATCTGCGACGTGGCTCGCTTGATTCCCGACGGACAGCCATGGCGGCAGACGCTGCTGCAGATCGGGCGTGAGTTCCGCCTGGCGTTCAAAGCGCGCCGCGATGGTGCGCGGGTGTATGCGGGCACCTTCCTGGCCACCGAGAACGTGCTGCGGGTAGGTGAGGCCAGCATCGCCGCGCTGATGGGCGCCGGCGCGCCGGCACGCTTTGCCGCGACCGCGGCGATGGACCTGGTGTACTACACGATGGGCTTCGTGATCGAGGAGCAGTCCTGGCCCGGCGACGGCAGCATGGAAGCGCTGGGTGAGGCCTTCATGGCGCTGGCCGAGGCGCGCTTCCCCCATTGCTGGCAGGCCCGTGATGCATGGAGCGAGGTCGATTTCGACGCCCGCTTCGAGCAGGGGCTGGGCCTGATGCTCGATGGCATCGAACTCCGCCTGTCCCGCGAATCCTGATATCCCGATGCCTTTCTTTTTCCCGCTGTTCCGACCGGAAAGCCCCTCGATGCGCGCACCCTACCTCCGCAGTTTCTCCCTGATCCTGGCTGTCGCGCTGCTGTCCGCCTGCGGCGGCAAGGACGACAAGGCCTCGGCCGACGCCACGGCCGCCAGCTCCGCGCTGCCGGTCTCGCTGGCGCCTGCGCAGCAGCAGACCATGGCCCGCACGGTGCTGGTCTCCGGGCCGGTAACCGCCTATGAAGAAATGCAGCTGGGCGTGGAGATCAGTGGCCAGCGCGTGACCGCGTTGCTGGTGGACGTGGGGCAATGGGTCAAGCAGGGTCAGGTGCTGCTGCAGGTGGACCACCGCACCCTGGACAGCGAGCTGGCGCAGGCCGATGCCTCGTTGCGACAGGCGCAGGCCTCGCAGGAACTGGCCCGCATGAACTACGAGCGCAGCGCCAAGCTGGCCGCCCAGCAACTGATCAGCGAAAGCAGCCTGGATGAGCTGCGCGCCTCACGCATCAATGCCGAAGCGCAGACCTCCACCGCACGTGCCGCGCGCGACGCGGCCAAGCTGCGCCGCGACTTCGCCGACCTGCGCGCACCCGCCGACGGCCTGATTTCCAAGCGCCTGGTGCAGCCGGGCCAGGTGGTCTCCGCCGGTACCGAGCTGCTGCGCCTGATCCGCGATGGCCGCCTGGAGTGGCGTGCGGAGCTGCCGGAAAACCAGCTGGCCGATGTCGCCGTTGGCAACACGGTTGAGCTGCCGTATGCGGGCCAGGTGGTCAGTGGCCGCATCCGCGCGGTCACCCCGGGTGTCGATGGACAGACCCGCACCGGCACGATCTATGCCGACCTGCCAGCCCCCGGCCCGCTCAAGCAGGGCATCTACGTGGATGGCCGCATCGTCACCGGCGACGGCCCGGTGCTGACCATCCCGACCGCGGCGATCGTGCAGCGCGACGGCCACAACTATGTGTTCACCGTGAACGACAAGCAGCAGGCCACCCGCCACCGCGTCAGCACCGGCCAGGCCGTGCAGGGCCGCACTGCGATCCTTGAAGGCCTGAAGGCCGGTGACCAGGTCGTGGTGGATGGCGCCGGCTTCCTCGGTGAGGGCGACCGCGTGCGTGTGGTCGCTGCGACCAAGGCCGCCGCACGATGAACATCTCCGCCTGGGCGATCAAACGCCCGTTGCCTGCGCTGCTGATCTTCTTCGTGCTGTGCGTGGCCGGCCTGTGGGGTTTCCATCAGTTGCCGGTGGCGCGCTTCCCGGACATCGCCTTCCCGATGACCACCGTCACCGTCACCCAGCCCGGCGCCTCGCCCAGCCAGCTGGAGGCCGAGGTGACCCGCAAGGTCGAGGACTCGGTGGCGACGGTCAACAACGTCAAGCGCGTGATGTCTTCGGTCAGCGAAGGCGTCAGCACCACCACCATCGAGTTCCAGCTGGAAGCCGATCTGGCCACCGCGCTGGACGACACCCGCGACGCGGTCACCCGCATCCGCACCGATCTGCCGCAGGACATCCAGGAGCCGGTGATCTCCAAGGTCGATATCGGCGGTTCGCTGATGACCTATGCGCTGGTCGCCCCGCACATGACCACCGATGAGGCCAGTTGGTTCGTCGACCGTGATATCTCGCGTGCGATGTACGGCGTGCCCGGTGTCGCGCGCGTCACCCGCGTGGGCGGCGTGCAGCGCCAGGTCCGGGTGGATCTGGATCCCAATGCGCTGATCGCGATGGGCATCACCGCCGGCGACGTCTCCCAACAATTGGCCCGCATCCAGGTCGAGCGGGCCGGCGGCAAGACCGAGGTTGAAGGCGCGCAGCAGACCATCCGCACGCTGGGTACTGTCGGTGACGCGCAGGCGTTGCGTGACTACTCCATTGCGCTGCCGGACGGGCGCGCGGTGCGGCTCTCCACGCTGGCCACGGTGACCGACGGCGCCGCTGACCCCACCGAGGCCGCCCTGCTGGATGGCAAGGGCGTGGTGGCCTTCTCGATGTCGCGTACGCGCGGCTCCAGCGAGGTCAAGGTGGAAGCCGGCGTGCATGACGCGCTGGACAAGATCAAGGCCGAGCATCCCGGCATCGACTTCCGCCTGGTGACCACGGCGATCGACGAGACCCACCGCTCCTACGATTCCTCGATGACCATGCTCTGGGAAGGCGCGCTGCTGGCCCTGCTGGTGGTGTGGCTGTTCCTGCGCGACTGGCGCGCGACCTGGGTGTCGGCGCTGGCGCTGCCGCTGTCGATCATCCCGACGTTCGCGGTGATGTACTTCTTCGGGTTCACCCTCAACATCATCACGCTGCTGGCGCTCTCCGTCGTGGTCGGCATCCTGGTGGACGATGCGATCGTGGAGATCGAGAACATCGTGCGCCACCTGCGCATGGGCAAGCCGCCGCTCGAAGCTGCGCGCGAGGCCGCGGGTGAAATCGGCAACGCGGTGATCGCCACCTCGCTGACCCTGGCTGCCGTGTTCGTGCCGGTCGCCTTCATGCCGGGCATCGCGGGCAAGTTCTTCCGCGAATTCGGCTGGACCGCCGCCACCGCCGTGCTGTTCTCGCTGCTGGTGGCCCGCCTGCTCACCCCGATGATGGCCGCCTACCTGCTCAAGCCACATGGCGAGGAGAAGCCGGAATCCAAGCTGATGACGTGGTACCTGGGCTGGGTGGACGCCGCACTGCGCCATCGTGGCCGCACCCTGTGGATCGCCACCGGCCTGTTCGTGGCCTCGCTGGCGCTGGTGCCCTTCATCCCGGCCACCTTCATTCCACAGTCCGATCTGGGCCGCAGCAACCTCAACCTCGAACTGCCGCCGGGCACCCGCCTGCAGGAGACCGTGGCGGTCGCCGAGCATGCGCGCGGCCTGCTCAAGGACATGCCCGAGCTCAAGCAGGTCTACACCGCCGTCGGCAGCGTGCTGGACCTGGGCGACCCCGGCGCGACCGGCATCGGCGAACCGCGCAAGGCCACCCTGGTCCTTGATTGGGGCAACGCCGACGGACGGGACCGCGACCAGCGCGTGCTGGAGCGTGAGGCCCGCGAGCGCCTGGCCGACCTGCCCGGCGTGCGGGTCAGCTATGTCAGCTCCGAGCCCGGCAACCTGCTGCAGCTGGTGCTCTCCGGTGACGACCCGCAGCGCCTGCAGGATGCCGCCACTGCGCTGGAGCGCGACCTGCGCGGTATCCAGGGCCTGGGCAGCGTCACCTCCACGGCCTCGCTGCTGCGCCCGGAACTCCAGATCGTGCCGAACCCCGCCCGCGCTGCCGACCTGGGCGTGGCGACGGCCGATATCGCCGAGGCCGCCCGCATCGCCACGGCGGGCGATTACGAACAGCGCCTGGCCAAGCTCAACCTGCCCGACCGCCAGGTGCCGATCCGGGTCGGCTTCGCCGAAGCCACGCTCGCCAACCCGGGCCTGATCAGCCAGCTGCGCGTGCCCGGCCGCAATGGCCCGGTCCCGCTGGCGGCCGTGGCTGACATCCAGCAAGGCAGTGGCCCTTCGCAGATCTCACGCTACCAGCGCCAGCGCAACGTGACCCTCACCGCCGAACTCAACGGCCGCCCACTGGGCGATGTGATGACCGAAGTGCAGGCCCTGCCGGGCGTCAAGCAGTTGCCGCCGGGCGTCACCTTCCTCAACACCGGCGATGCGGAAGTGTTCGTCGAGCTGTTCATCGGTTTCATGCTGGCCATGGCGGCCGGGTTGATCTGCATCTACATGGTGCTGTTGCTGCTGTTCAACCATGCGCTGATGCCGATCACCATCCTCGCCGCGGTGCCGCTGTGTGCCGGTGGCGCGTTCGGCGCGCTGCTGATCACCCAGAACATGCTCTCGCTACCGGCGCTGATCGGGCTGCTGATGCTGATCGGCATCGCCACCAAGAACTCCATCCTGCTGGTGGACTACGCGGTGATGGCCGAAGACGAACACGGCATGAGCCAGCACGACGCACTGATCGATGCCTGCCGCAAACGTGCACAGCCGATCATCATGACCACGCTGGCGATGGGCGCAGGCATGATGCCGATCGCGCTGGGCTTTGCCGGCGATTCCAGCTTCCGTGCACCGATGGCGATCGCCGTGATCGGTGGCCTGATCACCTCCACGCTGTTGAGCCTGATCGTGATTCCGGCGGCCTTCACCGTGGTGGATGATGCGGGGGATTGGCTGTCGCGGAAGTTCCGGCGGCGGTCGTCGCATCCGGCGGGGAGTGGTGCGGAGTCGTAAGCTCCCCCCCGGTCAAGCAGACATGTCTAAAGTAGAGCTTCTGACGTGAGCGGCACAGTACTCGACGGGGCTCACGCCGCAATGGGAGTCACATGGACGGGTCTCGTTGTAATCGATCATCCACCAGTGCACTGCGTCGCGCACGTCCTCAGGCTCGCGAAGGGGCGTTGATCCAGCCACTCATTTGCGAAGCACCCGTCATGCGGGATCCACAAGGACTCGTCTGTGCCTGCGTCAGACATCCGTTATTACAATACGTACGACGCGGAGAGCATCCTCGTCGAAAACGCATTGCTCCAACTCGAAACACTCCTCCTTGATCAAACGAACATCCATCGCGAACATCATTCGCCCACCCAAGACGAAATTCGCATTCTTACCATTCTCATAGCTAACTAGAAGGCGCCCCTGCGGGTGGGCACGCTTCAGCTCACGGAGAGATGAACCAACCCCCTCCCCCGCTGGATCACGCAGCCTTTTCGACTCACTCGAACACCTATACACAATATCGTCACTGAGGACGCATTCAATCGCGATGTCGCCCGGCGCACTCACGGTTACTACTTCATACGTCAGCCCCTCCTGCTGGTCTTCCCCCCACTTGAGGGGAAGATCGAGCGAAATAATTCTCTCCTTGGACATCCCGACGTGAAGCAGTCCAAAAGATCCACTGACTGGATCCACCATCCAATCAGAAGGTTGCGTCGAGGACTCTTCTGTACGCGGCGCCCTGCTTCCCGCTGACTCTTGTGACCCGCTTGCGCCGCAACCTGAAAGAACGATAGCCAGCAAAACTAGAAAGTTATTTTTCACGCTGAGGCTTCCAGTTATTGAACCGCCCTTGATTACCGCCCGACTTTAGATCCACATGTACACCCCGGTTATCAGGATACTCGTTCACTCGATTGAAGTTCCCGGATGCATGCGCTGCGTCGGCAGTCTGCGTTTTTGTGTAACCCGATATTCTTATATCAGCCGCATTATTCTGCAGGTGCTGACTCTTCTGAGCTCCTCCAACGTCTGAGTTCTGCTGCACGGTTCTTTGACCGCTTGTCACTTCCACAGACTTACCTTCTGACTGACTGAAGTTCAGCAAGCTATCCAATACAGCCGTCCCGACACTGGCTGGCTCACCCTGCATTGAGCGTTGCGGCAGCAAAACTACTGTCCCTTGAGCCACTGTCGGCCCCATGTCCGACTGAGGCATACGTTCCACCTTGATGGCCCCCGCGGAGAGCTCCGATCTAACTTCGACCCGATCCATGAACGGAAGGATCGGCTTTCCAGAGCGCCCATCCGGATCCGTGAACTTGTACGGATTCCCGTTCGCATACCGATACCGATTGAACTGCCCAACAGGCTGCTCATACGCCGTCACCGGATCCACAGACAGGAACACACCCAACTGCGGATCCATGTACCTCTGCTGCATGTAACTCAGCCCTGTGGCCGAATCGCTCACATGCCCGGTGTAGCCCGGCCCATCCTTGACCTGCCCGCCCAGCTCGGCACCGTACGGTTCAAACCGGCGGCGCTCGACAACACTGCCTGTGCCATCCGTGACAGCGACCGGGCTGCCCAGCGCATCCACATGCGTCCAGGTAACCCCTGTCGGGCCGCGGGTGGCCAGCAGTCGACCACCTACATAGATGTACTCCGAGGCGCCCTTCCCTCGCCGATCTTCATGCACCACCTTCCCGGCCAACGAATATAACGCGCGCAGGCCTTGCCCCTGGTCATCGTACGCCACGGCACGCCGCCCATAGGCATCGTAGGCATAGCGCTCCGCTTCCTGCACTTCGCGCAGCCTGTTGCCAAAGTCGAAGTCGTACTTGCGTCCGTTGCGCAGCAAGAGATTGCCTTGAACATCCCAGGCCAATCCGGTCACCGTCGCGCCAGCATCATCGCGGACATTGGTCAGCTGGTTGCGCCCGTCGTACCAGAACTGCTGGCTGCGCACGCCACCCAGCTGCACGCTCAGTAGATTGTCCTGCACGTCATATGTGTAGCGGAATGCGCCATCGCCCCCGAAGGAAGTCGACTGCGCAAGCGTCAGCCTGCCCTGGCCGTCGTAACCCATGCGGATGTCATGCGCAGTTCCCTGCTGCCGATCGATGATTGCCGAAACATCACCATTGGCGCCGTACTGATACAGAAGCTCGCTGGCAGTGCCATCCTTTAATTGCGACGGAAGCATCCGCGCATTGAGCACGCCCTGATGCTCGATGCCATTGCCATAGCGCATGCCAGCGAGCGCGCCATTGGGATGCCAGGCGATGTTCTCGGCATAGAGCGCTCCAGCACTGTCAGAGATTCGTCTGGGCTGGCCGAGGGCGTCGGGCTCATAGCTCAGTATCAGCCCTCCTGGTCGCGTCTCGCTGAACAGGTTCCCATTTCTATCGTGGCCATAGCCTATTGAAAGCGGGCTGCCGCCATCGAGGGTCGACTCTTCCCATATGAGCTGCCGGCTTGGTGAGTATCGATAGCTGTTGACGACCGCGGCGTTCTGCCCATCGTTGCTGGTGATCACCTTCAAGGGAAGCCCGTCCGGCGTGTACTCCCAGCGCTGATTGCCCCTGCCGTCGGGAAAGCGCAGTTCCACAAGGCGATTTCGCGCATCGTAGACGCGATCGACCCGACGTCCAGAAGACCAGGCCGATTCGCGATCACAGCGCCCGGCATCCGGCAGTGCGATGCCCGCAGCAGACCAGGTCAGATTGCCAGCTCCGTCATACTCCATCACGGTCGCACCGGTTTCCGGCTCGATCACCTTGCATAGTCGCTGCTGGGCGTCATACACGTATCGGCGGACCGCACTGGCGGGTGACTGCGGCGCGCTCACGCTGATCGTGATCTCGTCGCTACCCGATGCTCCACTGGAGTCGCGGGCAACGGCGCGCAGCGTGTGCGGCCCTTCGCCCAGCCCAGTCAGCTGCACCTGATAGGGAGCCGAGGACAATTCCGCGACAAGCACTCCGTCCCGGTAAAGCCTGACATCACTGACAACGCCGTCGGCGTCGCTCGCCGAGGCACTGAAGAGCGTGGTCGCAGGGGAGGTCAGCGCAGTCGTCGCTTGCGGGGCGGTAATGCGGACGACTGGCGCTTGGTTCGCTGAAAGTGCGTGATGCCCCGAGCCGTTGAGCGCAACCGGCTGTCCGGTCAGCGCGGAAACACCATAAGCGTGAATGGCCTTTCCCAAGCCAGCCTGCAGCACCTCAGCCGAAGGAGTGATCAGGAAGTCATGCGCGCTCCCTGTTGCGCACTGGGCCGCCCTTTCAGCCGGACTTGCCCGGTCGGCGAGATACTCTCCAGCAGACAGTCCTGCGCCCTCAGGCCCTCCAATGAACACACGCACTTTGATCGGCCCAGGCACATGCGTCGAGCAGGCCCAGCCGACGATATTACCGTCCCGCAGACCCGTGATTGCACCTGAGACCTTTGATGCATGTACGGTCCTGGAGTCGCTCAACGCCACGGCTCCACGCGTATCGCGTACAGATGCCTGCACCGTATGGCTGCCCGGTGATGCCACCCAGTCAACGAAGTGATTGGGCGGGGACGTCACGCCGATCGTGGCGCCGTCCACGACGAAGCTCACCGATGCAACGCCGTCGTCCGCATCGCTGGCCGTTGCAGAGAGACGAATGACCGTGCCTTCTGAGTACACGGCGCCATGCGCCGGAGATACCAGCGCTACGACGGGCTGCTGATTGGCCGGCACCACGAATACGCCTGACTGCACTATCGCGTAGTTGGCTGCTCCAACGGGCGAAATGCCGTGCACATGGATCGGCTTCCCCTGATGCGCTGCGATCAGCCCGCCATCAATGGGAATGCGGAAACCGTGTGCATCACCCTGCGTCCCGCAAGCAGACGCTACACCGGCACCGGCAGGCAGATCTGCTC
Organism: Stenotrophomonas sp. LM091; assembly: GCF_001806305.1. NCBI lineage: Bacteria > Pseudomonadati > Pseudomonadota > Gammaproteobacteria > Lysobacterales > Lysobacteraceae > Stenotrophomonas > Stenotrophomonas sp. LM091. Next base: position 3,357,996 of record NZ_CP017483.1, on the reverse strand, counting down.
GGGTCGAGGAGACACCAACCCCTTGCCCAGCAGCGCCCCCCACATAGAGATGGACGTCAATCGGAGTTTCGATTCCCGTCGAGCAGGCCCATCCCACCAGGTGGGCTCCAGAGATTCCGTCGATGTAGCCCGTAACGTTGGACGCAACGACGTTGACCCTCGGCGCGGGCGTTTCACCGCCGAACCACTCCACCCCATCCTGCACCATCCGCCACTGGAACCTGTGCTGACCGGGCTGTGTAGGGGCCCGCACGGCAAAGGGGATAGTCACCGTCTCGTTGGGTGCGACGGGCCCCGGCAGGTTGGCCCGGGAAGTACCCCAGGTCAGATTGTCAGGGGGATACCAGGAGCCCAGCCTGAAATTTTGTTCATTCGTCCATGTGTCCTTGCCAATGTTCTTGTAAGTGACACTGACTGCATAAAGCTGCCCGACCACCATCTGCGTGGGCACCGACATCGAGGCATATTCCGACTGTCGGGGGCGGGCCCCTGGTAGCGGCTCGTAGTCTTCTGGGCAACCTTTCGTTGGATGTGGCCGGCTCCCATCCTCACATCGTGGCGGGGCGGCGAATGCTGATACGCACAACAAAAGCGATACCACGAGTACCGCAGCACGCAGCCCCCGGCGCCAGACGAAGCACGATTGCCGAATCGGTCCAGTAGGGCTCATCGCTGGCTCCTTTCAATGCTCAAGGGCTTGCCCCACGCGTCGCGCTGGATGGACGTCCTGGCGGATTCGGGACGATCAATGACGGCAGGAAGCTCTTTCACCGGAGCACCGTAACCGTCGAATCGATAGGCTGTGACCTGCCCATCAGGGAGCCGTGTCAGCGCCGAGTTGCCGGCCTGGTAGGTCGTGACTGTGGTCAGCAGTCCAAGTTCACTGTCCTGGGATGTCGAACTCACGCGTCCCACCGCGTCAAATTCGGTCCATACACCTGACGTCGTGCCGTCCGGCGTTCGCGTGGGATAGGACTCGAACGTAGTTCTTCCCGCTTCGTCATAACTGCGCCGAATCCAGGCAACAGAGTCCGCACGCCCATTGTCGCGCCGGGTAGAAAGAACCGGCTGCCACAAGGCATCGAAGAACTGTTCGTTGACTGCATTGCCTCGTGTCTCCGTCCTTCGCCAATGCCCTGCAGCAAGTCCATGCTCCGCGCTACCAACCGGTCCGAATACCACTGCCACCGGATTGCTGATGCTGCCGTCGCAAAGCCCTGCCGTGGCGGCCGGAAAAGTGATGCCACTTATCCGGCCCATGCGATCAAATGCGTAGCATGTCTTGTTGCTGGCCTCATCGACCACAGAGGTGATCCAGCCATTAGCATCGACGTCGGCACGCTGGGAGGTACCGTCGGCGAAGACGGTTTGGCGCGGCGCTCCCCGGTACCACTCCGAAAGGAGTGTCGCATTGCCCCTGCCGTCCACGACTCTGCGCAGATTTCCGTCGGGCCAATACTCGGCGGTGCGGTCGATGCGGCCAAAGATGCTTACCGATACGGGACGGGCCTTGTCGTCGTAGGTCACCTGCTCGGAAGCAACCGCGCTCCCAGCCAGAGATGTTCTTCCCGGCAGATCCAGCACCCAGTGCTGCACGTTGTTCACGGGCGCGAAATCCAGAGTGCGCCCTCCGCCTGTGGAATCCAGATCGGACCGGAACGAGGGCTGCGCAAACACGTTGTAGCCCCCGAAAGTGGAACGGTACCAATCACCATCCAGTTCGATGTCTACCTGGTGAACCGGCGTAAGGCTGCTCAGCGGAGCGAAATTTGACGCCCACGGGGAGCTGGCAGGCACAGCGCCGAGCACCGCAGGATAAGCATTTCCGCTGGACGGAGCGTAATGGTACCGAGTCGTTCTGGTGGGAAGCGTGGCCCCAGCGCCTCCGTCCTCGACCGCCACCAGCTTGCCCTCGTACGCTCCCCATTCGTTACTGAAGGTGCTGCGCACCCAGCGGCCGCCCGGCAGCGTTTCGGTCGTCTGCACAGTTCGGATACAGCCCCCAGCGCACTGATGAGTCCAGCTGGGATTGGGAGCTCCATAGGCGTATTGCCACGTCTGGTTCACACCCGGACCGGAATACCTTCTTGAACTCAGCGCATACACGTCATAGGCGGAAGGGGTCACCACGTGCTCTTCGCTCATCGCGCTTGCGGGAACACATTCGTAGGGGACGTTGGACCGCCCACGACGGGCAACATTCAGCAGATACGTCGCGGACAGGCCCGAGGGTCCGGCCATCGATGCCTGTACGGGCCGATTGATGGCCGAAGTATCAGGGGGTGCGCATTCCGTGGGTGGCGGCGGCGCAACCAGGGAGTAGAACGAGCCCAGATCGAAGCTGTAACGGCTTCCATCCGGCTGGGTCACCGATTTCAGGGTCTTGAACTGGGAGATGGTAGATGTCCCCTCGATGGCATAGCTGTAGGTCCACACACGACCATTGGCATTCATCGCAGTTATGACATCGTCCTTCCATTCGAACGTGACCAGACGTCCATCGCTGCCGCTTATCGAGATCAGTCTGTCGCCGTCATAGTTGTAGTCGACAAAATTCCCGAAGCGATCTTCGATTCGACTGGCAACCATGGCGAGCGTGCTTACGCGTGCGCGTACAGGCGGCGCCGGATCTCTCTCGAGGATGTAGACCTGCGATCGGCGGGAGACCAGGAGACGATCCAACCGATAGCGGTTACCCGCTGGAGACAAGAAGCTGAAACCCTCACCCTCCTGCCCATTTGATGTCTGCGACAGGCAACTCGCCTGCCAGCCCGACTGGGTCACAACGGGATGGCCTGCCGGATTGTTTGAGGGCGCCACCGGATTGTTGGGATCCCGGCGCATCGGCATCTGCACTCGCCCCAGCTCGTCCACGAGTTCGTATCCTTCCCACCATTCCCTCACAGGGATGGGAATGACCGGCCCACTTGCAGAGAAGAAAGTGCAGCGCTTCAACGCGTCCTGCTGGACCACACGCCAGGGCTTTTCCGCGCTTCCCCTTGTGAGCATGTGGGGTATGGACGGCGACCAGTCCGCAAAACCCAGGGGGCCATCGCCTTTTCGATAGCGTCCCAGCTCATAGGTTCTGCCAATGACGATATCCGGCCCGGTGCCTTTTAGAACCAGATCGGTCTGATGAAAGGACAGGTCCCCCTTGTATTTGTCCAAGCGCTCGCCGAAGGCATTCTGGTCAAGAGGGGCAACCGTACTTCCAACCTTGATCGACTCGGCATAACTGGGAACCTCCTGCCCTTGTGCGTGAAAGGCGGTCATGCCACAGGTAGCTGAGACAAGGAGGATCCAGCTGCGGACACGCGCCTTTAAGGCACCTCTTTTACGAGAGTTGTACGTGCTGGCAGTCCCAGGCACCCGTCTTTCCTGCATGTTTCCCCCTCCCTACGTATGCCCCCAAGAGCGGGAGGCGCGCAATGATTGAAGAATCCTCCGTCCGTTGGCGATCTGGAACCTCGATTCCGGACACACCTTCACCCGTCCCTGACATTTGACCAAAGACGACAGTGCAGTCGTTGGAGCCGGTACGAATTCCCCTTCGCACCCGCCCCCTTGATAGCAGGCTCCGGCCTGAATGTGAATCAGATTAATCCGATAATTCTGCGGAGCCCGGGCCTGCCCTACCCCCACCCGAGTCAATGCCCAAACAAAAAGCCCCGACCAAGGCCGGGACTTTCTGCTGTATCCGGTGCCGGAAATAGGAATCGAACCTACGACTACGCAATGAGGAAGTCCGGACCTGCATCAACTATTCGAAGCTTTCGGCCTCAAGGCGAGCCTTGATCTCCTGAAGCGTCGCTCGTGCTCCAGGGAGATCCTCATGGATGTCGTCTGCAAGATACACGTTGCATACAAACTCACGTGGCCGCATATAGAACGATCCTTTCACTGGTGACCACCCAAAAGCGTGAAGCTCTGGGAACGGTGATTTCGAACAACCCTGAACGGACAGGAATCAATCGTCCGAACTCATCTTCGACTCCGTAGAGAGTCAAGCCATGGTATTCACCCTTCTTGAAGATGCAGGCAACCGTGCACACAAGGTACTCATGCCCAACGTTGATCGGGAATTCCCTCCGCCGATCTGTACCGAACGAAGGCGACACATCCATGCCGATTCTCAACGCCCGTACTTTCTTACGACACTCACCTATGGATTGATCACAGTTTTTGGCTCGATGCCATGACCAGTCTCAGAATTGCGGAACGCATGCGTTTCCACATGCCCGCCATCTGCAGCTTTATAGGACGAACTGCAGACTTTCTGATATCTGACGGCTTCACCTCCGTGCTGGGCAGCAAGACGCTCACTCTGTCGCAGTGGCTGCTTCGTAGTCGGACCGTACGTCACTGTGCCCCCCACCCGCCAACTCAGCCATCTGCTGCTCGCTTGCCAACTTCTTACCCAGTTGTGCGGCCTCGTCCCCGTGCTTAAGGACCGATTTTCCGGCATCTCCAATGATCGGAACGAGACCGGTGGTAGCCGCGACCACGTTGCGGACTGCCTCAATGGCACCTTTCGCGTCGCCAACGATGGGGGTGAAATCTGCAACCATCGAGGCAGCATCGCGGAATGCCTGCCTCGTTTCAGGCTTGGTCCAATCCGTCTCATAGACCGAACGCGGCAGGCTCTGCCTCCCGTCCGGATCCTTGAAATTGTAAGGATTCCCGTTGGCATAACGATATCGAATGAACTGCCCCACGGGCTGTTCATACGCCGCCACCGGATCAACAAGGCCGGGGATTCATAGCACAGGACTGGGCGGCTGCAGTTTCCAGGTCAGGAACGGTGCCAGGACCTAAGCGTCTGGGAAGCCGCTGGGGCGCGTAGGTCGCGCGGCTCGGAAATTCTGGGGTGCCAGCCATGGGCTGGCACTACTGGATGGCCGGCCAGCGGCCGGCGCTACCAACGGCCGTATCGCCACAAACAAAAAGCCCCGACCAGGGCCGGGGCTTTTGCTGAAACTGGTGCCGGAAATAGGAATCGAACCTACGACCTACGCATTACGAATGCGCCGCTCTACCAACTGAGCTATTCCGGCGAGGTCGTGAATTCTAGGGGGTCTGGGCCACTTTGGTCAATCAGGGAAGCGCTCACCGTGGAACGGCCCGCGCGCCCAATGGCCCGGCAAGACCTGCTCCTGCCGCACCAGCCCTTGACGCACCAGCCTCTACAGTGAATCCCCCACTTCCGGAGGCATCCCATGCGCCCCTGTCCCCGCCTGGCCGGCCTGCTGCTCTCGTCCCTTCTGCTGAGTGCCACTGCGCTGGCACGCGACACGACACCGACGCCGCAGACACCGGACCAGCAGTGGCAACCCCTGTTCCAGCAGGTCCAGGGCGCGCACCTGTTCAAGGACCAGAAGACCTTCGCCGATGCGGTACCCCGCCAGCCGGCGGCGACCGTCCTGACCCAGTGGCAGCGCGCCAGGACGCAACCCGGGTTCGACCTCGCCGGGTTCGTCTCCGAGCACTTCACCGTGCCGGGCGACGCCCCGCCGTATGTGCCACCTGCCGGCGAGACGCTGCGCGCGCACATCGAGGGGCTGTGGCCCGTGCTGACCCGCACCACCGACACGGTGGATCCGAACGGCTCGCTGCTGCCGCTGCCCAAGCCCTACGTTGTGCCCGGCGGGCGCTTCCGCGAGGTGTACTACTGGGACAGCTATTTCACCCTGCTCGGGCTGGCCTCCAGTGGTCGCTGGCAGCAGGTGCGCGACATGGTGGACAACTTCGCGTTCCAGCTCGACAGCTACGGCCATATCCCCAACGGCAACCGCAGCTACTACCTCAGCCGCTCGCAGCCGCCCTTCTTCAGCCTGATGGTGGATCTACTCGCCACCCACGAAGGCGATGATGCCTACCGCCGTTACCTGCCGCAGCTGCGCATCGAGCATGCGTTCTGGATGCGCGGCGCGGAAACGCTGGCAGCGGGCGAGGCACGCGAACGCGTCGTGCGGCTGGCGGACGGGCAACTGCTCAACCGCTATTGGGACGGCCGCGCGGTGCCGCGCACCGAGTCCTGGATGGATGATCTGGCCACCGCCGCCCTGGCGCCGCAGCGCGCCCCTTCGCAGGTGTATCGCGACCTGCGCGCCGGTGCGGAATCGGGCTGGGATTTCAGCTCACGCTGGCTCGCCGAGCCGTCGGCATTGGCGAGCATCCACACGACGGCGATCGTGCCGGTGGATCTGAACAGCCTGCTGTTCCATCTGGAAACCACGCTGGCCCGCGCCAGCAAGGCGGCCGGTGACCGCACGGCGGCACGCGCCTTCACCCGTCAGGCGAAGGCACGCCGGCACGCCATCAACGCGCTGCTCTGGGATGACGACCAGGGCTGGTACGTCGACCGCGATCTGGAGCGGGGGCAGACCCGCCCTGCCCTGACCGCGGCGGCGCTGTTCCCCTTGTGGCTGGACGTGGCGGATCGCGCGCAGGCGCGCCGTACCGCCCAGGCGGTGGAGACACAGTTGCTGCGCGACGGCGGCCTGCTGACCACCACCGTGGCAACCGGCCAGCAATGGGATGCCCCCAACGGCTGGGCGCCGCTGCAGTGGGTCGCCGTGGACGGGCTGCAGCGCCATGGGCAGGACACCCTCGCCCGCCGGATCGGCGTGCGCTTCCTGCACACCGTGCAGGTCGTGTATGAGCGCGAGGGCAAGCTGGTGGAGAAGTATGCGGTCGACGGCTCGGCCACGGGCGGCGGTGGCGGCGAATACCCGCTGCAGGATGGGTTCGGCTGGAGCAACGGGGTCACGTTGGCGCTGCTGGATCGGCTGTGTGCGCCGAAGCGCGTCTGCGACAGCGCGCAGGATGTGGAGGCCGCGGACTGATCCAGCGGCCGCCGCGGCGCGGGATCAGCGCGCCTTCCACAATTCCGCCAACCGATCCGGCTTGCCGGCGATGCGCTCCAGCGCCGGGTACTTCAGCCCGTCGTGGTAATCCAGCGTCACCGTGTCGATGCGATCGACGTTTTTCACCAGCAGCGTCAGCGGTGCCTTGTCGGTCCTGGCCGCGGTGATCGCCTCCTTCAACTGCTCGGCCTTGAACACGCGGCCATTGAGCGCGACCACGCTCATGCCGGGGGTCAGGCCGGCATTGAAGGCCGGGCTGTCCCACAGCACATCGCCGATGTAGCCGGATTCGCTGACCGACATTCCGATGGAGTAGAGCAGGTTGCTGTTCTTGCCGCGGGTTTCCTGTGCCTTGAACGCCTCGTTCGGTGTATCGGTGTACACCAGTTTCCAGCCAGCCGCTTCCAGGCCCCCGGTGAGCGGACCATGCCCGTCCAGGCGCTCGCGCAGGAAGCTGGCCCAGTCGAACGGCGCCACGCCGTTGAGCGTGCTCACCACCTCGTCGAAGGTGTAGGGATTTACATTCCAGTCGCCGTCGTTCATGCCGAAGAACGCCTTGGCGAAGTCGTCCAGCCCGCGCTTGTTACCCGTCAGCGCGCGCAGCTTGCCCTCCACCTCCAGCCAGACCATCTGGCCTCCGGAGTAGTAGTCCTCGCTCATCTGGTAGTTGCGGAAGGCCAATGCGCGGCGCTGGGCGATGGTCGGGTCGTTGGTGGTGTCCTGCAGGTTGCGCCAGGCCAGGCCCGGGCGACCACGATCGTAGGTGCCCGCCACATTGGCCAGCACGTCACGGGTCTGCTGCTGGCTCCACAGCCCGGAACGCGCGGCCAGCACCTGACCCCAGAACTGGGTCTGGCCTTCATACAACCACAGCAGGCTGTCGCCCATGGGCACGTTGAAGTTGGCGGTGGTCAGATCGGCGCCACGACGGTACTTGCCGTTCCAGGAGTGGTTGAACTCGTGCGGCAGCAGATCGCGGCCCAGCCAGGTCTTGTCCCACTCGGTGAAGTAACCCGTGTCACCGCTGTTCTCGCTGGAGCGCTGGTGCTCCAGGCCGATGCCACCGAGCTTGTCGGTCAGCGCCAGCAGGAACTCGTAGCGGTCGAAGTGGCGTGCGCCGTAGAGCTTGTACATCTGCTGCACGAGCGCGCGGTGCGCCTGGATCTGCTCGGGCTTGGCCGCCAGCGATCTGGCCTCATCGGCAAAGACGTTCAGGTGCACCGGCACCTTCGCGCCGGGGTCCAGGTCGAAGCGCTGGAAGTGGCGCCCGGCGAACAGCGGCGAGTCGACCAGGTGGTCGTAGCTGATCGGCTTGAACACCACCGTGTCACCCTCGCGGCGCTCGGTATCCAGCGCGGTGGCATATGACCAGCCCGGCGGCAGAGTGACGGTGGCCTGCGCCTGGATGTTGCGGGTGATCACCCCGGCCGGATACAGCGAATTGGCATTCCACTGCAGATTGAGCATGTCCGGGGTCATCACCACGCGGCCCTGGTTGCCCTGCGAAGAGAGGAACTTGAACTCGGCCACCACTTCGCTGGCGCCCTGCGGCACCTCCACGGTGAAGGCATAGACGTCGTACTGATCACGCGTCCACTGCAGTGGCTTGCCGTTGGCGGTGACGACCAGGCCGGCGAGCTTGTCGATCGGGCCACTCGGTGAATGTGCCCCGGGCAGCCACTGCGGGTACAGCAGGGTCAGTGGGCCGGGTCTGGCCGGCACCGTGGCCTTGACCTTGAAGATCCGTCGGCCGATGTCACGTGCGTCCACGTCGATGCGCAGCAGGCCGGGGAAGGCCACGTCCTGCGGCGGCGGTGTCTGCGCCTGCACGCCGGTGGCGGACACGGCCAGCAACACGGACAGGGCAATGGCACGCATCTTCATCAGGCAGGCTCCAGCGGGGGAAGCCTCGATCCTAGCCCTGCGTCACTGCCCTGCCCCATGGCCAAAGGTCATGCGTCGCGTTGCGGCCATGATTGGCACAGCGGCGCGCGGTGATGTTCTGTCTGCCGGATGGGATCAGGGCCAACCGGGGTGCGCTGCCGGCCAGCGGCCGGCACTACCGGGGCAGCGCCACGGCATGCGTGGCGTCGCGATGCCTGGTCAGTCGACCAGTCGCAGCCGCAGTTCCTTCGGCAGCGCGAACACCATCGATTCCGGCTCACCGTCCAGTTCGCCGACGCCGGTGGCACCGAGTTCCTTCAGCCGCGCGATCACGCCATCCACCAGCACCTGCGGGGCCGAGGCACCGGCGGTCAGGCCGATGTGCTTCTTGCCGGCGACCCACGCCGGATCGATCTCGTCGGCACCGTCGATCAGATAGGACTCCACGCCATCACGGCGCGCCAGTTCACTCAGGCGGTTGGAGTTGGAGCTGTTCGGCGAGCCGACCACCAGCACCAGATCGCAACGCTTGGCCAGGTCGCGCACGGCGTCCTGACGGTTCTGCGTGGCGTAGCAGATGTCGTCGTTCTTCGGGCCCTGCATCGCCGGGAAGCGGGTGCGCAGGGCTTCGATGATGCCGCGGGTGTCATCCACCGAGAGCGTGGTCTGGGTGGTGTAGGCGAAGTTCTCCGGCTGGTCGATGACCAGCGTGGCGACGTCCTCCACATCTTCCACCAGGTAGATCTGGCCGGTGCCGCGCTCGCGGCTCCACTGCCCCATCGTGCCTTCCACTTCCGGGTGCCCGGCGTGGCCGATCAGCACCACGTCGCGGCCGGCGCGACAGTGGCGGGCCACTTCCAGGTGCACCTTGGTGACCAGCGGGCAGGTCGCGTCGAACACCTTCAGGCCACGTCGGTCGGCTTCCTGGCGCACGGCCTGGGAAACGCCGTGGGCACTGAAGATCACCGTGTTGTCGTCCGGCACTTCGTCGAGCTCCTCGACGAAGATCGCGCCGCGGGCCTTGAGGTCATCGACCACGAACCGGTTGTGCACGACCTCGTGGCGCACGTAGATCGGCGCACCCAGGGTCTCGATCGCGCGCTTGACGATCTCGATCGCACGATCGACACCGGCACAGAAACCACGCGGATTGGCGAGCAACACATCCATCGGTCAGATACTCCGGCCGGCGTGAGCCGGGTTGTTACGGATACAGGAGGGAATTATCCCGCTTTTTTGGCAGCCTTGCCGTCGAACAGGCCGAACAGGGCGATACCCACCGCGCCGACCACGATCGCCGAATCAGCGATATTGAACGAGGGCCAGTAATGGTCCCCGATATGCCACTGGATGAAATCGACCACGTGACCGTGCATGAGGCGGTCGATCACGTTGCCGATCGCCCCGCCGATCACCAGCGCGTAAGGCACGGCGCTGCGCCAGGCGCCGCGAGCGGTGCCCCACATCCAGTAGGCCATCAGGCCGCTGATGCCTACTGCCAGTGCGGTGAAGAACCACAGCTGCCAGCCACCGGCATCGCTCAGGAAGCTGAATGCCGCACCGGTGTTATAGGTGCGGAACCAGTTCCAGAAGCCCTCGATGACCACCACCGGCTCGTACTCGGGCAGGCTGGACAGCACCCAGGCCTTGCTCCACTGGTCGGCGATGATGATCGCCGCCGAGAGCAGCAGCCAGATCAGCGCGTTCGGACGCGGACGGGCGGCGGCCATCAGAACCACCGCCGGTCTTCGCCGGCCCCGTCGATGTTGGTCACGCAGCGGCCACACAGTTCCGGATGCGCAGCGACCGAGCCCACATCGGCGCGGTAATGCCAGCAGCGCACGCACTTCTGCTTGCCGGTCGGCTGGGCGCTGACGAACACCTCATCGGTGGTCGCCGGGCGTACCTGCACGTCACCGCTGATCAGCAGGAAGCGCAGCTCTTCGGCCAGCGGCTGCCAGCGCGCGGCGGTTTCTTCGTTGGCGGCGACGGTGATCTCCGCTTCCAGCGCCGCACCGATCGCACCATTGGCGCGCATCGGCTCAAGCACCTTGGCGACCTGCTCGCGCAGGGCCAGCAGCTGGTCGAAATCGGCCGCGCTGAGCGGTGCATCGGCCGGCAACGGAGCCAGGCCCTCGTACCACGTGGCGAACAGCACGTTCTCCTTGCGCTCGCCCGGCAGGTACCCCCACAGCTCATCGGCGGTGAAGCTCAGGATCGGCGCGATCCAGCGCGTGAACGCTTCGGCGATGTGGTACATCGCGGTCTGCGCCGAGCGGCGGCCGCGCGAGTCCACCGGCATGGTGTACAGGCGGTCCTTGGTGACATCCAGATACACCGAGCCCAGATCCACGCTGCAGAAGTTCAGCAGCAGCTGCACGATCTCGGCCATGTTGTAGCCGGTGTACGCCGCCTTGATCTTCTCCTGCACCTCGAAGGCGCGATGCACGATCCAGCGGTCCAGCGCGACCATGTCGGCCGGGGCCACCCGATGCTGGGCCGGGTCGAAGCCGTCCAGGTTGCCGAGCAGGAAGCGCGCGGTATTGCGCAGGCGCCGGTAGGCATCCGCGTTGCGCTTGAGGATTTCCTGCGACAGCGACATTTCGTTGCTGTAATCGGCCGAGGCGATCCACAGGCGCAGGATGTCCGCGCCCAGGGTCTTCATGATGTCCTGCGGCTCGATGCCGTTGCCCAGTGACTTGGACATCTTGCGGCCCTTCTCATCCACGGTGAAGCCGTGGGTGAGGCACTGCTTGTACGGGGCCTGCTTGTCGATGGCCACGCCGGTCAGCAGCGAGGACTGGAACCAGCCGCGGTGCTGGTCCGAGCCTTCCAGGTACAGATCGGCCGGCTTGCCGAAGCCACGCGCCAGCAGCACGCCTTCATGGGTCACGCCCGAGTCGAACCAGACATCGAGGATGTCGGTGACCTTCTCGTAGTGCGGCGCTTCATCGCCCAGCAGCTCGGCGCTGTCCAGGGAGTACCACACGTCGATGCCCTCGGCCTGCACGCGGTCGGCGACCTGCTGCATCAGCTCGACGGTACGCGGGTGCGGCTCACCGGTTTCGCGATGGGTGAACAGCGCGATCGGCACACCCCAGGTGCGCTGGCGGCTGATGCACCAGTCCGGACGGCCATCGACCATCGAGCCGATGCGCGCCTTGCCCCAGCTCGGGAACCAGCCGACGTTGTCGATCGCGGCCATCGCATCGCTGCGCAGGTTGGCCTTGTCCATCGAGATGAACCACTGCGGGGTGGCACGGAACACGACCGGGGTCTTGTGGCGCCAGCAGTGCGGGTAGCTGTGCACGATCTCGACATACGCCAGCAGCGCACCGGACGCGCGCAGCACATCGACGATCAGCGGCTGCGCCTTCCACAGGTGCACGCCGGCCAGCTCGACATCGCCGGCCGGCGGGGTCGAGGACAGGTACACGCCGCGGCCGTCGACCGGATTGATCTGGCCGGCGTTGTACTTCTCCATCAGCCCGTACTGCTGGCTGACCACGAAGTCTTCCTGGCCGTGGCCGGGGGCGGTATGCACCGCGCCGGTACCGTCTTCGTCGGAGACGTGCTCGCCGTTGAGCAGCGGGATGTCGCGCTGCGGGTAGAACGGATGGGCCAGCAGCAGGTTTTCCAGCGCGGCGCCGGTGGCACGACCGTGCACGACCAGGCCGTCCACGCCATAGCGCTGCAGCGAACGCTCGGCCAGCGCGGCGGCCAGCACCAGCCAACGGCGCTTGCCGTGGAGGGCCGGGCCTTCGGCCAGCACGTACTCGATCTCCGCACCGAGCGACACCGCCAGCGAGGCCGGCAGCGTCCACGGGGTGGTGGTCCAGATCGGCACCGCAACCTCGACATCGACCGGCAGGGTCGCGCCGAAGCGCGCGGCCAGCTGCTGCGAATCACGCGACACGTAGGCCACGTCGATCGCCGGCGAGGTCTTGTCCTGGTATTCGATTTCCGCCTCGGCCAGCGCCGAGCCACAGTCGAAGCACCAGTGCACCGGCTTGGCGCCGCGCACGATGTGACCGTTGGCGAACACCTTGGAGAGCGCGCGGATCTCATCGGCTTCGAAATCGAAGCTCAGCGTCTTGTACGGGTTGTCCCAATCGCCGATCACGCCCAGGCGCTTGAAGTCGCGGCGCTGGAGTTCGATCTGCTCTTCGGCGAACTCGCGGCACTTCTGGCGGAACGCGACCGCATCAAGCTTGACGCCGACCTTGCCCCACTTCTTCTCGACCGCGATCTCGATCGGCAGGCCGTGGCAATCCCAGCCCGGCACGTAGGGCGCATCGAAGCCGGCCAGGTAGCGCGACTTGACGATGATGTCCTTGAGGATCTTGTTGACCGCGTGGCCCAGGTGGATCTGGCCGTTGGCGTAGGGCGGGCCGTCGTGCAGCACGAACAGCGGGCGGCCCTGCGCGTTGTCGCGCAGGCGGGCGTAAAGGCCCTCGTCCTCCCAGCGCGACAGAATGCCCGGCTCGCGCTTGGGCAGGTCGCCGCGCATCGGGAATTCGGTTGCCGGCAGATGAAGGGTGGCTTTGTAGTCCTGGCTCACGCAGTGGCTCGCAATCTGTGTTCGGAAAGGATGTGACGGGCCTGTTCGGCGTCACGGTGCATCTGGTCGGTCAACGCGGCCAGATCGTGGAACTTTTCTTCGTCGCGCAACTTGGCGACGAATTCGACATCGATGTGGCGACCGTACAGGTCACCCTGGAAATCAAACAGGTGCGCCTCCAGCAGCGGCTCCACGCCATCCACGGTGGGACGCGTCCCGAAGCTGGAGACCGAGGGCCACGGCTGGTCGAACACGCCGTGGACCCAGGTGGCATAGATCCCCGACAGCGCCGGCGTCTTCGGGAAGCGCAGGTTGGCGGTCGGGAACCCCAGCGTACGGCCCAACTGGCGGCCGCGCACTACCCTGCCCCCAATCGTATACGGCCTGCCCAGCAGATCGCCGGCGTGGCTGAAATCACCGGCGCGCAGCAACTGGCGGATGCGGGTGCTGGAGATGCGCTCACCGTGCAGATCCACCGGCTCGATCTCGTCGGCACTGAAGCCACGCTCGCGGCCCATCGCCTGCAGCAGGGCCAGATCGCCGCGGCGGCGGTTGCCGAAGCAGAACTCCGGCCCGATCCACACCTCGCGCGCGCTCAGCCGGTGCACCAGCAGCTGCTCGACGAAATCCTCGGCCTGCATCGCGGCCATGCGCGCGTCGAACCGCAGCAGGCCGATCGCGTCCACGCCGAGCTCGCGCAGCATCGCGACCTTGTCGCGGGCCAGGGTCAACCGCGGCGGCGGCTCGCCCTGGGCGAAGTACTCGCGCGGCAGCGGCTCGAAGGCCACTGCCACGGCGGCCACGCCCAATGCGCGCGCGCGCGAAACGGCGTGGCGCACCAACGCACGATGACCCAGGTGCAGGCCGTCGAATGCGCCGATGCAGACCACGCTTCCGTGCGGGAACAACTGCCCGCCTTCGACGCTTCTAAACAGCCTGCTCATCTACGTGGAATGCGGCCCACCAGGGCCGATGCTTTGCAAGAGATAGCCATGAAGTATAGCCGGGCTGCCCCCGGATCAATGCTCCCGCAGGTGGCGCGGGCGGAAGCCCAGCGCGATCAGGGCCACCAGATAGGTCAGGCCACCGCCGCCGACCAGCAGCGCGAGGTGGCCGATCCGGTGCCATTTGTCCATGCCGGTGAAGTCCGCCATCCCGTAACGCAGGGCCAGCAGCACCGCCACCATGGCCACGCAGGCCAGCCCCAGCTTGGTGACATAGCCGCCCCAACCCGGCTTGGGCTGATACACGTCGGTCTTGCCCAGCCAGTACCAGAGCAGGCCCAGGTTCAGATAACTGGACAGCGCGCTGGCAATGCCCAGCGCCAGGTGCAGGCCCGGCTGCTTGCCCAGCGCGACCCACACGCCCTGCGCCTTGAGCGCGTCGGGCACCATCACCTGGTACAGCACGGCCAGCAGAATGAAGTTGAACACCATGTTGGCCACCAGCGCGGCCACGCCGGCGCGGACCGGGGTACGGGTGTCCTGGCGGGCGTAGAAGGCCGGCAGGACCACCTTGAGCAGCGCGAACGCCGGCAGCGCGAAGCTCAGGCCGTACACCGACAGCGCGGTCATCCGGGTATCGAAGGCGGTGAAACGCCCGTACTGGAAGACCGTGGCGATCAGCGGCTCGGCCAGCAGCAGCAGGCCCAGCATGGCCGGAACGGCGATCAGCAGGGTCGTGCGCAGGCCCCAGTCCAGCGCGCTGGAGAAGCCGGCCTTGTCGGTGCTGACATGGTGGCGGGCCAGCGCCGGCAGGATCACCGTGCCCAGCGCCACCCCGAACACGCCCAGCGGCAGCTCCAGGAAGCGATCAGCCAGCGACAGCCAGGACTGCGAGCCGTCGGTCAGCTTGGCGGCGATCACGGTATCGAGCAGCAGGTTGATCTGCGCGATCGAAGAACCGAACAGGGTCGGCACCATCAGGGTCAGCACCTTGCGCACGCCCGGATGCCGCCAGCCCCAGCGCGGCAGGGTCAGCAGGTTGATGCCCTTCAGCGAGGGCAGCTGGAACAGCAGCTGCAGCAGCCCGGCCGCCAGCACCGCCCAGCCCAGCGCCAGGATCTGCTTCTCCGGCGTACCGCCCAGCCGCGGGGCCAGCCACAGCGCACCGGCGATCATGCACAGGTTGAGGATGACCGGGGTCAGCGCCGGCATCGCGAACTTCTGGAAACTGTTGAGCGCCCCGCCCGCCAGGGCGGTCAGCGAGACGAACAGCAGGAACGGGAAGGTCAGCCGGAACAGGTCCACCAGCAGGCCATGCTTGGCCGGGTCGGTATCCACCCCGCTGGAGAACAGGGTCGCCAGCTGGGGCGCGAAGATCAGCGCCAGCGCGGTGACCAGCAGCAGGACCCCGCCCAGGGTGCCGGCCACCCGCGACATCAGCTCGCGTAGTTCGGCGTGGGAGCGGGTTTCCTTCACCTCCGTGAACACCGGAACGAACGCGGTGGCGAACGAGCCCTCGGCGAACAGGCGGCGCAGGAAATTGGGCACCCGGAAGGCGACCCAGAAGGCGTCGGTCACCGCATTGGTGCCGAACGTGGTGGTGATGACCAGGTCGCGAACCAGCCCCAACACCCGCGAAATCATGGTCATGCTGCTGAAAGACAGCAGGCCCCGCAACATCCTTGGTGAACTCACCCGTGTTCCCTCTTGACAATTGACTTGACGTACATTTTTCGAGCCATCATACTTTCCAGCTTGCTGTTCCCATTACACCGATTTTTCAGGAAACCACCACTGTGGCCAATATCAAGTCCGCCAAGAAGCGCGCCAAGCAGACCGTCGTGCGCAACGCGCGCAATACGGCTCAGCGTTCGATGCTGCGCACCGCTGTCAAGAAGGTGATCAAGGCTCTGGATGCCAATGACGCCGCCGGCGCCGAGGCAGCCTTCGCTGTTGCCCAGCCGATCCTCGACCGTTTCAGCTCGCGTGGTCTGATCCACAAGAACAAGGCTGCTCGCCACAAGAGCCGCCTGACCGCGCGCATCAAGGCCATCAAGGCCGCCTGATACGGCGCTGCGGGTGTCGTAGAGCCACGCCACGCGTGGCTTCGATCCAGCCGCAGAGAAAAGCCCGGCCCCGGCCGGGTTTTTTGTTGCCTGCGATCTGCGACGTCCAGCCCGGCTGGCGGCGACGGCGGCACCACAGAAAAACCCGGCCGGAGCCGGGTTTCTCAGGGGCGCGCGGGTGCGCTCAGTACGCATCGCGCGCTTGCGCCTCGTCTTCCTTCTGGCGATCGAAGAAGGCCATGATGTTGTTCATGATCGGCCAGGTGCCTTCACGGCCCAGGGCCGAGACCAGGTACCACGGCTGGGTCCAGCCCAGCTCGGCGATGATCTTCTCGGCGGCGGCCTTGGCCTCGTCCTCGAACATCAGGTCGGCCTTGTTCAGCACCAGCCAGCGCGGCTTGTTCAGCAGCTCCGGGTCGTGCTTTTCCAGCTCGCGCTCGATCGCCCGGACCTGCTCGATCGGCGAGACACCTTCCACGCCACCTTCCATCGGGGAGATGTCCACGAGGTGCAGCAGCAGGCGGGTGCGCTGCAGGTGGCGCAGGAACTGCGCGCCCAGGCCGGCACCATCGGCCGCGCCTTCGATCAGGCCGGGAATATCGGCGATCACGAAGCTGCGGTAGTTCTCCACGCGCACGACGCCCAGATTGGGGTACAGCGTGGTGAACGGGTAATCCGCAACCTTCGGCGTCGCAGCGGACACGGCGCGGATCAGCGTGCTCTTGCCGGCGTTCGGGAAGCCCAGCAGGCCCACGTCGGCCAGCAGCTTCAGCTCGAGCTTGAGCAGGCGCTCTTCACCCTCTTCGCCCGGCAGCGCCTGGCGCGGCGAGCGGTTGGTGGAGCTCTTGAAGTGCATGTTGCCCAGGCCACCACGGCCGCCCTTGGCAACCAGCAGGCGGTCGCCGTGACCGGTCAGGTCGCCGATCACTTCATCGGTGCTGACGTTCATGATCACGGTGCCGACCGGCACGGTGATGACCAGGTCTTCGCCGCCCTTGCCATAGGCCTGGCGGCCCATGCCGTTCTCGCCGCGCTGCGCCTTGAAGATGCGGTCATGGCGGAAGTCGACCAGGGTGTTGAGGTTCTCGTCGGCGCGGATCCACACGCTGCCGCCATTACCGCCGTCGCCACCGTCCGGCCCGCCCAGCGGAATGAACTTCTCGCGACGGAAACCGATGCAGCCGTTGCCGCCATTGCCGGCGATCACCTGGATTTCTGCTTCGTCTACAAGTTTCATGATTCTGGATGCCAATCTGGAGGCGGCGGGCGCGAGGTGCACCCCACCGCAGAGTCTAACGGCCCCGGTACGATCCAGGGCCGGCGGCGGGAAATGTCCCGCCCGATATTCGATACCAACGAAAAACCCCGCCGAAGCGGGGCTTTCGTCAGCGACCCCACGCCGTGGCGTGGGCGCCTGCGTACCGCTGAAGATCAGGCTTCGGCGACGACGCTGACGGTACGACGCTTCTTCGGGCCCTTGACCGAGAACTCCACCTTGCCGTCGACGAGCGCGAACAGGGTGTGGTCACGGCCGAGGCCAACGCCGGTACCCGGGTGGAACTGGGTGCCGCGCTGACGCACGATGATGTTGCCGGCGTCGATGGCCTGGCCACCGAAGATCTTGACGCCGAGGTATTTCGGGTTGGAGTCGCGACCGTTGCGCGATGAGCCTACGCCCTTCTTATGTGCCATGACTGCTTCTCCTTATTACTTGCTGCCACCGGCAATGCCGGTGATCTCGATTTCGGTGTAGTACTGACGGTGACCCTGGCGCTTCATGTGGTGCTTACGGCGACGGAACTTGATGATCCGGACCTTGTCGGCACGACCCTGGGACACGACCTTGGCGGTGACCGAAGCGCCGCTCAGCGCGTCGCCCAGCTTGATGCCATCGCTGTCGCCCAGCATCAGGATGTTGTCGAACTTGATCTCGTTGCCGACTTCGACTTCGAGCTTTTCAACGCGGAGCGTTTCGCCCTGCGCCACGCGGTATTGCTTACCGCCGGTTACCAGTACTGCGTACATGACCAGACTTCCTCTGTAGTTATTGTGGTCTATGGACTGCCGCCATCGAGGGCGGACAGAAGCGGAATTTTAATGACTTCAACCACTTCGGGTCAACCCACCCCCTGCTCTGACCCGGATTTGGCTGAATACGGTTCAGGAAACCGGCTGGCGGGGTCTCAGGGAATGAGACATGGGGGTGGCAAAGTCCGCGATTGCCCCCAAATCCCAAGCTCGGTAGGCTGACCGATTGCCGTTTCCGATTGCCCCACCCGCTTGCCGGCTCCCTGAGCCGAAGCCCCACAACGGATCCCCCATGGCGATGGATTTCATCCGCATCCGCGGCGCGCGGACGCACAATCTCAAGAACATCGATCTCGACCTGCCCCGCGACAAGCTCATTGTCATCACCGGCCTGTCCGGCTCGGGCAAGTCGTCGTTGGCGTTCGACACCATTTACGCCGAAGGCCAGCGTCGTTACGTGGAGTCGCTGTCGGCCTATGCCCGCCAGTTCCTCAGCGTGATGGAAAAGCCGGACCTGGACCACATCGAGGGCCTGTCCCCGGCGATCTCGATCGAGCAGAAGTCGACCTCGCACAACCCGCGC
Organism: Stenotrophomonas sp. LM091; assembly: GCF_001806305.1. Taxonomy (NCBI): domain Bacteria; kingdom Pseudomonadati; phylum Pseudomonadota; class Gammaproteobacteria; order Lysobacterales; family Lysobacteraceae; genus Stenotrophomonas; species Stenotrophomonas sp. LM091. The sequence continues at coordinate 3,339,064 of NZ_CP017483.1, read as the reverse complement.
TCGACCGTCGGCACGATCACCGAGATCTACGACTACCTGCGCCTGCTGTACGCCCGCGTCGGCAGCCCGCGCTGCCCGGACCACGGCTACCCGCTGGAGGCGCAGACGGTCAGCCAGATGGTCGACCACGTGCTGACCCTGGATGCCGAGCAGCGCTACATGCTGCTGGCCCCGGTGATCCGCGAGCGCAAGGGCGAGCACGCCCAGGTCTTCGACCAGCTGCGCGCGCAGGGGTATGTGCGCGTGCGCGTGGATGGCCAGCTGCATGAAATCGATGCGGTGCCGCCGCTGGCGCTGCGCCAGAAGCACACCATCGAAGCGGTGATCGACCGCTTCCGCCCGCGCGAGGACATCAAGCAGCGCCTGGCCGAGAGCTTTGAAACCGCGCTGAAGCTGGGCGACGGCATGGTCTCGGTGCAGTCGCTGGATGTGGAGGATGCGCCTGCGCATCTGTTCTCGTCCAAGTACAGCTGCCCGGTCTGCGATTACTCGCTGCCGGAGCTGGAACCGCGCCTGTTCTCGTTCAACTCGCCGGTCGGCGCCTGCCCGGGCTGCGATGGCTTGGGCATGGCCGAGTTCTTCGATCCCTCGCGCGTGGTGGTGCACCCGGAGCTGTCGCTCTCGGCCGGTGCCGTGCGCGGCTGGGACCGCCGCAATGCGTACTACTTCCAGCTGATCGCCTCGCTGGCCAAGCACTACAAGTTCGACACCGACGCCCCCTGGCAGAGCCTGCCCGCGGATGTGCGCCAGGCCGTGCTGTACGGCAGCGGCGATGAAACCATCACCTTCACCTACTTCACCGAAGCCGGTGGCCGCACCCAGCGCAAGCATCGCTTCGAGGGCATCATTCCCAACCTCGAGCGCCGCTACAAAGAAACCGAATCGGCCGCGGTGCGCGAAGAGCTGGCCAAGTACATCAGCGAACGCAACTGCCCGGAGTGCAACGGCCAGCGCCTGAACAAGGCTGCGCGCAACGTGTTCGTGGCCGACCGTGCGCTGCCCGAACTGGTGGTGATGCCGATCGACGACGCGCTGAAGTTCTTCAGCGGCATGACCCTGCCCGGCTGGCGCGGCGAGATCGCCGGCAAGATCGTCAAGGAGATCGGTGAACGCCTCGGCTTCCTGGTCGATGTCGGGCTGGATTACCTCACCCTGGAGCGCAAGGCCGACACCCTCTCCGGTGGCGAAGCCCAGCGCATCCGCCTGGCCTCGCAGATCGGTGCCGGCCTGGTCGGCGTCATGTACGTGCTGGATGAGCCGTCCATCGGCCTGCACCAGCGCGACAACGAACGCCTGCTCGGCACCCTCACCCGCCTGCGCGACCTGGGCAATACGGTGATCGTGGTCGAGCATGACGAAGACGCGATCCGCCTGGCCGACTACGTGCTGGATATCGGTCCGGGCGCGGGCGTGCATGGCGGCGAGATCGTCGGCCAGGGCACCCTGCAGGACATCCTGGATGCACCGCGTTCGCTGACCGGCCAGTACCTGTCGGGCAAGCGCGCCATCGAGATCCCGGCGCGCCGGCACAAGCCGAACCCGAAGATGACGCTGCACCTGCGCGGTGCCAGCGGCAACAACCTCAAGGGCGTGGACCTGGATATTCCGTCGGGCCTGCTGACCTGCATCACCGGCGTGTCCGGCTCGGGCAAGTCGACCCTGATCAACGACACCCTGTTCTCGCTGGCGGCCAACGAGATCAACGGCTCATCGCACCCGATCGCCCCCTACAAGGAAGTGGACGGGCTGGATCTGTTCGACAAGGTGGTGGACATCGACCAGTCGCCGATCGGCCGCACCCCGCGCTCGAACCCGGCCACCTACACCGGTCTGTTCACGCCGCTGCGCGAGCTGTACGCGCAGGTGCCCGAAGCGCGTGCGCGCGGCTATTCGCCGGGGCGTTTCAGCTTCAACGTGCGCGGCGGCCGCTGCGAAGCGTGCCAGGGCGATGGCCTGATCAAGGTGGAAATGCACTTCCTGCCGGACGTGTACGTGCCCTGCGATGTCTGCCATGGCAAGCGCTACAACCGCGAAACGCTGGAGATCCTCTACAAGGGCTACAACATCAACGACGTGCTGCAGATGACCGTCGAAGATGCGCTGAAGCTGTTCGAACCGGTGCCGAGCATCGCGCGCAAGCTGGAAACACTGGTCGACGTGGGCCTGAGCTACATCAAGCTGGGCCAGAGCGCGACGACGTTGTCCGGTGGTGAAGCGCAGCGCGTGAAGCTCTCCAAGGAACTGTCGCGCCGCGATACCGGGCGCACGCTGTACATCCTGGATGAGCCGACCACCGGCCTGCACTTCCACGATATCGAGGCGCTGCTCGGCGTGCTGCACAAGCTGCGCGACGAAGGCAACACGGTGGTGGTGATCGAGCACAACCTGGATGTGATCAAGACCGCCGACTGGATCGTCGATCTGGGTCCGGAAGGCGGCCATCGCGGCGGCACCATCCTGGTCACCGGTACGCCCGAAGACGTGGCGGCGTGCCCGACCTCGTACACCGGCCAGTTCCTGGCCAAGATGCTGCCTTCCACCAGCGCGCGCCCGGAACAGCCGGCCGCCGTGGCCAACAAGCCCGACGCCCGCCCGCCGCGCAAGGCCAAGCCGGAAAAGCCGGCCAAGGTGGCCAAGAAGGCGGTTGCCGCCACGCGTGCGGCAACCCCCAGCAAAACCAGCCCTGCCAAGACCACGAAGGCGAAGAAGAAGTAATGAGCAGCGAACACAAGATCCTCGCCCGCGTACCGATCAGCGTCCGCTGGCGCGACATGGACAGCATGGGCCACGTCAACAATGCCAAGTACATCTCCTACCTGGAAGAAGCGCGCGTGCGCTGGATGCTGGGGGTGGAGGGCGTTTCGATGACCGACCGCATCGCACCGGTAGTGGCGGCGACCAACGTCAACTACCGCCTGCCGATCGTGTGGCCCAACGACATCGTGGTGGAGCTGTTCGTCGAGCGCCTCGGCAACAGCAGCGTGACCATCGGCCACCGCATCGTGGACGAGAAGAACGACAGCACGCTGTATTCGGACGGCAACGTGGTGGTGGTCTGGATGGACACGCAGACCGGCAAGAGCGCGCCGTTGCCCGAGGCGATCCGTACGGCATCGAGCTGAAGGGTTCCGCCGCGTCAAGCTGACAGGTTCCGCCGCGCCGAACTGAAAGGTAGTGCCGGCCATCGGCCGGCACTACCCTTCGACGCCCCATGAAGGTTTACGGTAGCGCGCTGCGCACCTGCAACGTTCCATCCACCTTGCGCCCGTCTTCCAGGCTCAGCCGCAACGGCAGCTGCGCCCCCGCTTTCAGCGCCACCTCCGGCTGCATCAACATCAGGTGCAGGCCACCGGGTTTCAGCTCGACCGTCGCGCCCGCCGCGATGGGCAGGCGCTCCACCGCGCGCATGCGGCTGACCCCGTCCACCAGCGTGGTTTCGTGCAGCGACACATCGCCGAACGCTTTGCTGCCGGCAGCGACCACCACCACCGGGGCGCGACAGTCATTGCGGATCTGGCCGTAGCCGGCCGCCATCGGCATCGCGCCCGGAGGCAGGCGAAGCCAACCATCGCGCAGCGACACGCAGGCGGGCTCCGCCGCCATGGCCACCGCCGATGCTGCGAACGCACACACCCCCAACAATACGCACACGAATGGTTTGGTTATCATCGGCTTCGTTCCCTGTCCGCAACGAGACTGCAGCATGACGACGCTCATCGAGGTGATCAACCATGGCCCCATCCGCGAACTGCGGCTGGCGCGTCCCCCGGTCAATGCGTTGGACACCGAGCTGTGCCGGCACCTGATCCAGGCGATCAACCAGGCCATGGCCGATGACGTGCACGGCATCGTGCTCTCGGGCAGCGAGCGCATCTTCAGCGCTGGCATGGACGTGCCGCACCTGCTCAGCCACGGCGAGGACAAGCACAAGCTGCTGGACAGCTGGCAGGCCTTCTTCGGCGCAGTGCGCACGCTGGCCGAATGCCGCGTACCGGTAGTGGCCGCCCTGACCGGGCACGCCCCGGCCGGTGGCTGCGTGCTCGCCCTGTGCTGCGACTACCGGATCATCGCGCGCAGCCCCGATGCCGCCCATCCCACCGTGATCGGCCTGAACGAGGTCCAGGTCGGGCTGGTTGCGCCGGAAGGGATCCAGCGCCTGATGCGCCGCGTCGTCGGGCATCACCGGGCCACTACCCTGCTGGTCGGCGGCGAGATGGTGCCGGCCGAGCGTGCGCTGGAGATCGGGCTGGTTGATGAGGTGGTCGATGCCGACCTGGTCGTCGCCCGCGCCGTGGTCTGGCTGCAGGCCCTGCTCAAGCTGCCGCGGCAGCCGATGCTGCTGACCCGCACCATCGCCCGCGCCGACCTGCACGAGGCCCTGCACGCCGATCTGATCCAGCTCGACCGCTTCGTCGAGGCCTGGTACGCCCCGGACGCCCAGCAGGCGCTGCAGGGGCTGGTGGCCCGGCTGGGCAAGGGATGACCCGCCACGGCTGACGCACCCGCGCACACCGGTAGTGCCGGCCGCTGGCCGGCAACCAGGCAATGAATGATCGAAGTGGTGCGTGGTTGCCGGCCATGGGCCGGCACTACCCTATAATTTGCGTTCGCCCACCCCAGGTTGCTTCCCTTGTCCGCCACGCACGAACCCGTCGTTTCCGAGCTGATCGACCTGCTCTCGCTCGAACGCCTGGAAGACAATCTGTTCCGCGGCCAGAGCCGCGATATCGGCACCAAGTACGTCTTTGGCGGCCAGGTGCTGGGCCAGGCGCTGTCGGCCGCCCAGAAGACCGTCGAGAACGGCCGCCACGTGCACTCGCTGCACGCCTACTTCCTGCGCGCGGGCAACATCGACCATCCCATCGTCTATGACGTGGACCGCACCCGCGATGGCGGCAGCTTCTCCGTGCGCCGGGTCACCGCAATCCAGCACGGCAAGGTGATCTTCTTCTGCGCGGCCTCGTTCCAGCAGGCCGAGACCGGCGCCGAGCACCAGCACAAGATGCCGGAAGTGCCGCAGCCCGAAGACATCGAGCCGAACCAGCCGCTGCCGCAGGCGGTCCTGGATCGCCTGCCGATCAAGGTGCAGCGCTGGCTCTCGCGGGGCGGCCCGTTCGAGTTCCGCCACGTGTACCCGCGCGATGAACTCAATCCGCCCAAGCGTCCGCCGTACCACCAGGTGTGGCTGCGCCTGAACGAGACCGTTGGCGATGCCCCTGAGCTGCACCAGGCGCTGCTCGCCTACGCCTCGGATTTCCATCTGCTCGGCACCGCGACCTTCCCGCACGGCATCAGCTACTACCAGCCGCACGTGCAGATGGCCTCGCTGGACCACGCGATCTGGTTCCACCGCCCGTTCCGCGCCGACGATTGGCTGCTGTACTCGCTCGACAGCCCCAGCGCGCAGGATTCGCGCGGACTGGCGCGTGGCCAGTTCTTCACCCGCAACGGCATCCTGGTCGCCAGCACCGCACAGGAAGGCCTGATCCGGGTGGTCGAGGACAGTGCTGCGGCCGCCGCCGTACCGGCCAAGGACTGACATGAGACAGATCTTCAACAGCCAGCGCGTGGAAACCGTCGAAGGCGTGGCCCAGCTGCTGCGCGACGCCGGCATCGAAGTGCGCATCACCAACGGGCGCTCGTACCACAGCAAGCGCGGCAGCCAGTTCAGCTATCTGGACAAGGAAAAGGCCACTACCCACCCGACCCTGTGGGTGGTGCATGCCGACGACCAGCCGCGCGCCCGCGAGATCCTGCGCGATGCGCGCCTGCTGGAAACCACCCGCCGCGACCACCCGACCGCGCAGTTCGCGTTCCGCGACGAGGTCGCCCAGGCCGACGCCCCGCGCAACTGGGCCTGGCGCATCCGCATCGGCCTGCTGCTGGTGATCGCTGCCGTGGCGATGGTGGTGGTCATGCGCCACCGCGGCGCACCGGTCGTGGCGCCCGCCCCGGTACCGGTGACCCAGCCGGCCTCGACGCCAACCGCACCGGCCGCCACGCCGCCGGAAGAAGAGGAAGTGCGGGTCCGGATCCAGCCCACCGAATAACAGGTCGTGCCGGCCGCTGGCACGACCCGGTCACATCCGGGCCCGGCACGCGTCATGATGGGACCATCCCCGGGGGAGGACACCATGACGCCGCATCCGCTGACCACCACGCTCGAACGCGAGCTGCCCGCCGCCGCCGGTGGCTGCCAGCAGTCCTACGGCCGCATCGTGCTGGCCTGCCAGAACACGGTCACCGCGATCGCGCTGGCGATCACCCGCGACGTGCACGCCAGTGAGGACATCGCGCAGGAGGCCTTCATCAAGGCCTGGCAGCAGCTCAACCAGTTGCACAGCCATGCCAGCTTCCTGCCATGGCTGCGCCAGATCACCCGCAACCTGGCCCGCGACTGGCTGCGCGCCAACCGCGGCCGTCCGCTCTCCGGCGAAGCCGCCGAAATCGCCATCAACATGGCCGCCGACCCCAGCCCGAGCGCCCCGGAGCACCTGCAGCGGGTGGAAGAGGAACTGGCGGCCGAAGAGATCATCTCGGCGCTGCCCGAAGACAGCCGCGAGACCCTGCTGCTGTATTACCGCGAAGGCCAGAGCTCGCAGCAGGTCGCCGATCTGCTCGGCCTCAGCGATGCCGCCGTGCGCAAGCGCCTCTCGCGCGCTCGCGCCACCGTGCGCGACGAGATGATGCGCCGCTTCAGCGAGTTCGCGCGCAGCAGCGCGCCGAGTGCCGCGTTCGCCACGACGGTGGTCTCGATGGTGCTGGTCGCCGCGCCCGGTACGGCCAGTGCCGCGATCCTGCTCGGCACCGGGCTGGGTACCAGCAAGCTCGGGCTGGGCGGTGCCAGTGTTTCCGGCGGTGCCGCCCTGGGTTCACTGAGTGCGGCGGCCAGCCAGAGCCACGTGCTGCCGCCGGATTTCGCCTGGGGCGCGATCGCCAGCAGCGTGGTCGGGGGCGTACTGGGCAGCTACCTGGGGGGCCGTTACCTGCTCTCCTACGCCGAGAACGAGAGTGAGCGAGCCGCCATCCGCGGGTTCGTGCACTACAGCACGTTCACTGCCATGCTGACGTGCGTCGCCGTCTTCGCCCTGAGCTTCCTGCCGCTGGCCTGGTACTGGCCCGTGGTGGCGTTGGCGATCGGGCTTGGCCTGATCAACTATCAGTGTCTCGTTCCGCTGCAGCGGATCATGGCCCCGATGATCGCGCGCGATGCGGCGCGCCATGGACGCACCGGCCCGAACTGGAAATACGAGTCGCTGTACGGCCGCAAGGCGCTGTGGGTGATGAACCTGTTCGTGGTCGGCACCATCGTCTGGGCGATGTACAGGAACGGCCGGATCTGACACAGAAAAGCGCCGGTCGATGACCGGCGCTTTCGTCCTGCAGCTCCAGCGGGATGCTTACTTCGCCGCCGGTGCCTTCGGCGCCATCGGCGGCTTGCCGTCGCGGTGCTTGCCATCGCGATGATCGCCACGCGGGCCAGCGAACGGGCCCTTGGCTGCATCGAACTCGGCCTTGCTCAGCTGGCCGTCCTTGTTGGTGTCGGCCGCGGCGAACCAGGCGTCACGATGCTGCTTCATGCGCAGCTCGCGGTCGGCCTTGTCCAGGTAGCCATCCTTGTTGACGTCCATCTCATCGAAGCGCGCGGCCAGGCGCGGATCGGCCTTGGCTTCCTCACGGCTGATGCGGCCATCCTTGTTGGTGTCCAGCTTGGCCATCCAGTCGCCATGGCCACCCGGGCCACGCCCGTGGCGCTTGCCGTGCCCGCGCGGCAGTTCCTCGCGGGAGAGCTTGCCGTCCTTGTTGGTGTCCAGGGTGTCGAACTGCGCGGCCAGGCGCGGGGCCTTCGCCGCTTCGGCGCGGTCGATGAAGCCATCGCCATTGGTATCCAGCTTGGCGCGGGCAGGCTTGTCGCCGGCGACGGGGGTATCGGCGGCGACCGCCAGGCCGGCAGCACCGGTGGACAGCAGCAGGGCCAGCAGCAGGAGGGATTTGCGGTTGCGCATGGGTAACTCCGGTTCGTAAGGGATTCTGCGTGTGGTGCATGGCACCCACACCGGTAACAACGCGTGGGCGCCAGCAGCGTTGACGGCCCGGCCGGCCACGTTCATTTGGCAGACAGTCGCGCCGGCTGCGACGGCACGGGGCTATGCTGTGGGCATGGCAATACACGGCGACCGCGACGACGAGCTGCGACTGTTCCAGACCGGCGACCACCCCTGTGGCTACTGGCCGGAACGGGCCGCACGCGATCTGGTGCTCGATCCCAACGATCCGCGGCTGGGCACGCTGTACCCGATGGCGCTGGGCTGGGGCTTCCGCCGCTCCGGCGATCTGGTCTACCGCCCGCACTGCGCCGACTGCCACGCCTGCGTGGCCGTGCGCATCCCCGTGGCCCGCTTCGCGCCGGACCGCAGCCAGCGCCGCTGCCTGGCCCGCAGTGCGGACCTGGAAGTGCGCATCGTCGCGGCCGAGCAGACCGACGAGCAGTTCGCGCTGTACCACCGCTACCTCACCCACCGCCACGCGCAGGGCGGCATGGACGAGCACGGCCCGCACGAGTTCGACCAGTTCCTGATCGGGCGCTGGTCGCAGGGCCGCTTCATCGAGATCCGCGGCCCGGCCGCGGACGGCCACCGCGGCCCCCTGCTCGCGGTCGCCGTGACCGATGTGACCCCGCAGGGGCTCTCGGCGGTCTATACCTTCTTCGACCCTGACCAGGCCCATCGCGGCCTGGGCACCTTCGCGATCCTGCAGCAGATCGCCTGGGCCCAGCGCGAGCAGCTGCCGCACCTGTACCTGGGTTACTGGATCCGCGACCACCGCAAAATGGACTACAAGCGACGGTTCCGCCCGCTGGAGGCCTACGATGGGCGCCGCTGGCACGCCTTCGATGACGAACGGGACGGCCGCTGACGCAACACTGACACCGTGCCGGGTGCAAAATAGGCGGATGAAAGCCCATCCCCTGATCCTTGCCCTGGCCCTGCTCTGCGGCGCCTGCGCACAGACCCCTGCCAAGACCGCCGCCATGCCGGAGACTGCTTCCGCACCGCTGCGGATCGCCACCTACAACACCTCCCTGTACAGCGACGAGACCGGCGGCCTGATCGCCGAGCTCGAAGGCGACAGCGAACACGCGCGCAAGATCGCCGCCGTCCTGCAGCAGGTCCGTCCGGATCTGGTGCTGCTCAACGAGTTCGACTACGACGATGCCCACCGCGCCGCCGACCTGTTCCAGCAGCGCTACCTGGAAACCGCCCAGCCCGGCGGCGGCGAGCCGCTGCACTACGCTTACCGCTACCTCGCCCCGGTCAACACCGGCGTGCAGAGCGGCCTGGACCTGGACAACAACGGCGAGATCGGCGGCGAAGGCCGCGCCCGTGGCAACGATGCCTGGGGCTACGGCCTGCACCCGGGCCAGTACGGCATGCTGGTGCTGTCGCGCTACCCGATCGACGAGGCCAAGGTCCGCAGCTTCCAGCTGCTGAAGTGGAGCACCATGCCCGGCGCGCTGCGCCCGATCGATCCGCGCACCGGTAAATCCTTCTACAACGACCACGTCTGGTCGCAGCTGCGCCTGTCCTCCAAGTCGCATTGGGACGTGCCGGTGAACACCCCGAACGGCACCGTGCACGCCCTGGTCTCGCACCCCACCCCGCCGGTCTTCGACGGCCCGGAAAAGCGCAACGCCGCCCGCAACCACGACGAACTGCGCCTGTGGCAGGACTACCTCAAGGACCGCGACACGTCCTGGCTGTGCGATGACCGTGGCCACTGTGGCGGCCTTCCGCAGGATGCGCGCTTCGTCATCCTCGGCGACCTCAACAACGACCCGATCGACGGCGACGGCCGCCACGAAGCCATCGTCGAACTGATCGAAAACCCGCGTGTCCTGCGCTACCCCACCCCACGCAGCGTCGGCGCAGAGCAGACCAGCCTGGCCTACGCCGAAAAAGGCATCGTCCGCAAGGGCGCCCCCTTCCACGCCACCGGCGACTTCGGCCCCAATTCCGGCACCATGCGCCTGGATTACGTCCTGCCCTCGGTCGGCTTCAGCTACCTCGGCAGCGGCGTGTTCTGGCCGTCCAATGACAGCCCGGAAGCAAAAATCGCCGACGGCAGCGACCACCACCTCGTGTGGGTCGACCTGAAGTAAGGCCCGCGTCGCTCTTAACAAAAAAACGGCGAGCCAAGGCTCGCCGTTTTTCGTTTGCTCCGCTGTTCGAACCGCGCAACCGACCTTCCACGAGGAGGTGATCGGGCAGACCGATCACCTCACACCGGCAGCACCCAAGGCGCCCTGCCTCACGACCGCAACTCGATCCCGATCGCCTCAGCCGCCTCACGCGCGATCTTCCGCGCCTCATCGATGTCCCCGCCACGCGCCAGCGTCACCCCGACCCGGCGATGCCCATGCACGCTCGGCTTGCCGAACAGACGCAGTGCCGAATCCGGATGCACCAGCGCCGCGGCCACGTTGCTGAAGAACGGGACACCCTCGCCGTGTGCCAACAGCGCGCACGAGGCCGACGGACCGCTCTGGCGGATCACCGGAATCGGCAGCCCCAGGATCGCGCGCGCATGCAGCGCGAACTCACTGAGCTCCTGCGAAGCCAACGTCACCAGACCGGTGTCATGCGGACGCGGCGACACCTCGCTGAACCACACCTCGTCGCCCTTCACGAACAACTCGACCCCGAACAGACCCCAGCCGCCCAGCTCATCGGTGATCGCCTGCGAGATCTCCTCCGCCCGTGCCAGCGCACGCGGCGACATCGGCTGCGGCTGCCAGCTCTCGCGGTAATCCCCGTCCTTCTGCCAATGGCCGATCGGGGCACAGAACGACGTGCCACCGGCATGGCGCACGGTCAGCAGCGTGATCTCGTACTCGAAGTCGATGAACCCTTCCACGATGCAGCGCCCGGCCCCGGCACGGCCGCCGGTCTGCGCGTACTCCCAGGCCGGGGCGATGTCCGCCTCGCTGCGCAGCGTGCTCTGGCCCTTGCCCGAGGAGGACATCACCGGCTTGACCACGCACGGCAGCCCGATCGCCGCCACGGCGGCACGGTACTCGGCTTCGGTATCCACGAAGCGGTACGGCGAGGTCGGCAGGCCCAGCGTCTCGGCGGCCAGACGGCGGATGCCCTCGCGGTCCATGGTCAGGCGCGCGGCACGCGCGGTTGGCACGACCCGCAGGCCCTGCTCCTGTTCCAGCTGGACCAGCGTCTCGGTGTGGATCGCCTCGATCTCCGGCACCACCAGGTGCGGCTTCTCCTGCGCGATCAGCGCGCGCAGCGCCATCGCGTCGAGCATGTCGATCACGTACGAGCGGTGCGCCACCTGCATCGCCGGGGCATCGGCATAACGGTCGGCGGCGATCACCTCCACCCCCAGCCGCTGCAGTTCGATGGCGACCTCCTTGCCAAGTTCACCGGATCCCAGCAGCAGCACACGGGTGGCGGAAGGAGACAGCGGCGTACCGAGCGTGGACATGGCGGTGTTCCGGGCAACAGAGACGGGAGGGCATTCTAGCCGCTGCGGCCGCCCCATGGCCGGCTGGCCCGGCACTTGCGGACTGATATCAATTTGATATCGTCCTATCAACTACCCAAGGACGCCCTGCCATGAAAGAGAAGTCGATCCGCTCGCTGTCCGGCCTGCCCTTCCTGCTGCTGGTCCTGGCCCTGACCGGGCTGGCGGCCTGGCTGTTCGTGGCCGGCGTGGAGCGTGGCAACCGCAACCCGGCGCTGATCGTGGCAGGCCTGCTGCTGGCCACCACCGCCCTGGTCAGCCTGGTCGGGCTGTATACCGTGCAGCCCAACCAGGCGGTGGTGGTCAGCCTGTTCGGCAAGTACGTCGGCACCGTGAAGGAGAACGGCCTGCGCTGGAACAACCCGTTCTTCACCAAGGTCAAGGTGAGCCAGCGCGTGCGCAACTTCGAAAGCGGCAAGCTGAAGGTCAACGAGCTGGACGGCAGCCCGATCGAGATTGCCGCGGTGATCGTGTGGCAGGTGGTGGACGCCTCCGAGGCCGTCTACAACGTGGACGACTACGAAAGCTTCGTGCACATCCAGTCCGAATCGGCGCTGCGTGCGATGGCCACCAGCTACCCGTATGACCAGCACGAGGAGGGCCAGTTGTCGCTGCGCAGCCATGCCGCCGAGATCTCCCAGCACCTCAAGGACGAACTGGCCGAGCGCCTGGCTGATGCCGGGGTGCAGGTGATCGATGCGCGCATCAGCCACCTCGCCTACGCGCCGGAAATCGCCCAGGCGATGCTGCAGCGCCAGCAGGCCAACGCGGTCATTGCTGCGCGCACGCGGATCGTGGCCGGTGCGGTCGGCATGGTTGAGATGGCCCTGGCCGAACTGCAGAAGAACGGCGTGGTGCAGCTCGATGAAGAGCGCAAGGCGCACATGGTGAGCAACCTGCTGACCGTGCTGTGTTCGGACCGTGGCACCCAGCCGGTGGTCAACGCCGGTTCGCTGTATTGATGCACCCACGTGCCGACCCAGGGTCGGCACTTACCAACGCAGCCCGGCGCCGAGGGGACGGCACGGGGTGTGGATAAAGGACCCCGCATGACCGAAAAGAAAGCGTACCCGCTGCGTATCAATGCCGACGTCCTGGCGGCGGCGCAGCGCTGGGCCGACGACGAGCTGCGCAGCCTCAACGCGCAGATCGAATACGTGCTGCGCGATGCGCTGCGCAAGGCCGGACGCCTTCCCAGACCTACCACCGACAAGGAGAGCAAGTCATGAGCAAGCGCTGGAACTACCTGACCATTGAAGTGAAGCCAAATCTGATGGGAATCGTCAACGCCGAGCAGATCCAGCAGGAACTGACCAGGCAGGGCCAACTGGGCTGGGAGCTGGTCAACGCGATCAGCCTGGTGTCGGCACCTCCGTTCACAACGACGGTGCTGCTCTTCAAGAAGGAGGCATGAGGTGAGTGCACTTCACCGCTTCGACGTCGCCCCATCGCCGGCCTGGCGGTTGCTGTGGTTGTGGATTCCGCTGCTGCTGGTCGCTGGCGTGATGGTGGGCACCGCGCTGGATGCACCGGAGCGCTCGCACACCGAACTGTTCATCACCCTGCCGTTCCTGGCGGTGCTGGCCGCGGCGCTGACCTGGGCGTACACCCGGCGCAGCATCGTGCTGCACCAGGACACGCTGGAGGTGCAGTCGACCTTCTACCGCAAGCGCGTGCCGGTGAGCGCCATGCGCCTGGATGAGGCGCGCATCGTCGATTTCGCCGAGCATGGCCGCTACAAGCCCACGATCAAGACCAACGGCTACGGCATGCCCGGGTTCCAGTCCGGTCATTACCGGATGGCCGACCGCAGCAAGGCGTTCTGCCTGATCACCGACAGCAGCCGTGTGCTGCACCTGCCGCTGCGCGATGGCAGCGCCGTGCTGGTCAGCCCGGAGCGCCCACGGGCACTGCTCGATGCGCTGCAGGCGCTGGCCGGACCGCCGCGCGCGCACTAAGCTGACCGCATGCGCCGATCTCCCGCCCTGCTGATCAACACCGCCGAGATCGAACTGTGGCCCGGCGGCCTGCTGCGTGCACGCGGCTCTGCCGACGCGCGCGCCCTGGCCCGCGCCCAGTGGGTACTGCGGCGCAAGCGCGATGGGCGCTACCTCGCCGTCGCTACCGCCCACGGCGTGCTGCCGCTGGTGCCGCGCCTGATGCGCGAGCCGGGCATCGAGGAGGCGCTGGATGCGTTGGACCGCCAGCTGCTGGAGCACCGCCGTGGCGGCGCGCCCGATGCGGTGCTGCCCCTGAGTGGACTGCAGCATCGCCTCGAAACCCTCGGGATTGATGCCGATGCCTACGAGGCCGCGACCGGACTGGCACTGGAGGCCGAACCGGCGCAGCTGCACCTGGCCGGGTTCGACCGCTACCGTCGCCCCCTCTGGCTGCGCCGTGAGGCCGCCCGGGGCTGGCAACGCCTGCGCCAGCAGGCGTCCGCCGATGGCATCGCACTGGATGCGATCTCCGGTTACCGCAGCCACGATTACCAGCTCGGCATTTTCGCGCGCAAGCGCGGCCGTGGGCTGAGCGTGGAGGACATCCTCACGGTCAACGCCGCGCCCGGGTACAGCGAACACCACAGCGGCTACGCGTTGGATATCGGCACCCCGGGCGAACCGCCGGCGGAAGAATCGTTCGAGTCGACTGCCGCGTTCGCGTGGCTGGGCGAGCATGCCGGGCGCTTCGGGTTCCAGCTGAGCTACCCGCGCGACAACCCGCACGGGATCGTCTACGAACCGTGGCACTGGTGCTGGCGCGCCGCCACACCCTGACCGGGGCGCCGAAGCCGCCGGCCGCGTAGCCTCACCCCTGCGACCGATCGGTCGTCGCCTTCGGATCCACCGTGAAATCGGCGATCCGCCACAGGTACAGGCTGGCGTAGGTCCGGAACGGCCCCCATTTCTCGCCGCGGGCGAGCAGCTCTTTCGGGCTGGGCATCCGCTCGGCCTTGTCCACGCGCTGGGCGCCCTTGCGGACTCCCAGGTCGTCCACCGGCAGGATGTCCGGGCGGCCGAGCCGGAACATCAGCATCATCTCCACCGTCCAGCGGCCGATGCCGCGGATCGGCACCAGCGCATCGATGATGGCGTCGTGGTCCATCACCGACATCCGGCGCAGGTCGGGAATCTCGCCGGCCGCCTCGCGCCGCGCAAGGTCGCGCAGCGCCAGTGTCTTGTTGCCCGATACCCCGCACACCCGCAGGCCCGCATCGTCGATGCGCGACAGCGTATCGGCGTGCAGACGGGGACTGCCGATGGCGGTCTCCACGCGCCCGACGATGGTCGAGGCCGCCTTTCCGCTGAGCTGCTGGAACAGGATCGCGCGCGCGAGCGCATCGACCGGGTCGAAGGTCTTCGCCCAGCCGGGCTGCGCCTGGATGGGGCCGAGCCGCTTCATCCAGGTGCCCAGCCGCCGGTCGCGCCGACTCAACCAGTCATGCGCTTCATCAACATCGAAGCCGCGGCGGTACCGGGGCATGTCAGCGCCTCAGCGCATTCAGGCCGTAGGCCAGCCAGCCCACCATCAGCGCGGTGCCACCGACCGGCGCCAGCTGGGTGCTGAGCTTCCACAGCGCGCCAGCCACCAGGCTGCCGGAGAACAGCAGCGTGCCGATCAGCAGGACATACAGCGCCAGGCGGCCCAGCGTGTTCTGCTGCGTGGGGCCCAGCACCGCCAGCGCCACGCCGTGCCCGAACGCGTACAGCGCCGCCGTGGTCACGTGCGACTGCGCCAGCGGGTCGGCGATGCCGTGCGAAGCATAGGCCGACAGCCCGACCGCGGTGGCCGCCAGCAGGCCGCCCAGGCCGGCCAGCAGGGAGGGTTTGCGCGTGCGTCGTTCCAGGTTGAGCATGCTTGCGTCCTTCAGACAGTGCCCCGCTGGCGGAGCCAAAAAAAAACGCGCCGCAGGAAGCGGCGCGTTTCAGGTCGTGCGTTACATCACGGCAACCGTCGGTTTACTTGACGGCCCAGTAGATGTCGTACGTGCCTTCCGGAGTGAACGACTTGTCCACGCCGTCCTTCCAGGACTCGTACGGACGATCGATCACTTCGTTGCCGCCGGTCACCGACCACGCACGCAGGGCGTTGCGGGCGATGTCCAGGCCAGCCATGTGGCCGGTGTAGGCCGCGTGGGCCGAACGGTGCGGAGCGACATGCACGTACTTGACCGGGGCACCACCGTCGATCTTCACCGTCAGGGCTTCGGCAGTCGCGCCTTCAGCACCCTTCTTCTTGACCGGCTGGGCCACGTCGAAGGCGTACTTCTCGGCGCCGAAATCGGTGGTGATGATGCGGAACGGACCGGCGGCTTCGAGGTTGTTGGCCTCCATGACGCGCTTGATCCACTCCTGGTTGTCCTTGATGGACTTGGTGATGGTCTCCTGGCCGCGGTCCACGTTGCCGGCGGTGACGACCAGCAGGTCCTCGGCCGGGACGTCCACGATGGCCAGATCGGTCAGCGGGGCTTCGGCGGTGCGGTAGTCCACGTTCGGCACGGTGGCCAGCATGTTGGCCATGCGCGACAGACCCAGCTTCAGGTCGTCGCCGGCGTGACGGCTGACGTACAGGCCAGCGTAACGACCGAACAGGTTGAAACCGTACTTGACGTTGTAGTCCTGCGTGATCTTGACGTTGCGGCCACCCTTGCCGGTCGGCTCGAGGGTGAAGTTGGTCACCTTGTCGTGGCCCTTGCTCTCGTCCTCGATGGCGATGGCAACGTGCTTGTTCTGCTCGGACTCGGTGATCACCCAGCTACCCTGGCCCAAGGAACCTTCCTTGGAGGTGTAGTCCAGGCGTGCGCCGACGCCGGCAGCGGGGCCGGAGTGCTTCAGTTCAACGGCGGGATCGCGCAGCAAGAGCGGGTTCCAGTCCTTGAAGCGGCGCAGGCTGTTGACCGTGTCGAACACGATCGTCATCTTGCGGTTGGTCTCGATGCTTTCGGAAATATGGCGCTCGCCCGGCAGACATACGCCAATGATGACGAACAGGCCAGCCACGATCCCCAAGGCGATCAGGAACTCGATAATACGGGTCATTCAGGAGTCTCCGGGGCCGATCCCACGGCCGGGTTGATTGAAGCGAAGCGCCAATCCTAGCAGGCTTCGCCGGTGTTGTTGATCAGGGTTGGCACACCGGTTTCCATGTCGGCAGCGGTTTTGCATAGACAAGGAGCGGAAAGATAACGCATCGCGCGTGTCAGCACGTAGCGGATGGACAATATTTCTTTGCCGGATTCGGCCGTCAGGCCCGAAAACACCCCCGCATCGCTTGCGCCGCAAGGGTTTCACGAAATTCGGCAAATACGTCGGGACCGGCGGCTGCACGATGGCCTCCGCCGGTCCGCCCGGCTCAGACCAGCTGCAGTTCGAAGGCCTTGAGCACGGCCCGGGTGCGGTCGCGCACGCCCAGCTTGGAGAGGATGTTGGACACGTGGTTCTTGATGGTGCCCTCGGCCACACCCAATGAATTGGCGATCTCCTTGTTGGAGAAGCCGCTGGCCATCAGCCGCAGGATCTCGGTCTCGCGGTCGGTCAGCGGGTCGGGCCGGTCCAGGCTCACGAACTCGTTGCGCATGTGCTCCAGCCCGGACAGCAGCCGCTGGGTGACCGCCGGCTGGACCAGCGAGCCGCCATCGGCCACGGTCCGGATCGCCCCCACCAGCTGGTCCAGGGTCACATCCTTGAGCAGATAGCCCTTGGCGCCGGCCTTGAGCCCGGCCAGCACCAGCTGGTCGTCATCGAAGGTGGTCAGGATGATGGTCGGCGGCAGCTGGTTCAGCCGCGACAGCATCTGCAGCGCCTCCAGGCCGGACATCACCGGCATGCGCATGTCCATCAGGACCACGTCCGGGCGGACCTGCGGGACCACCTCGACTGCCTGGCGGCCATCGGCGGCCTCGGCGACCACCTCGATGCCGTCATCGAGCGCCAGCAGCGAGCGGATCCCCTGCCGCACCAGGGTTTGGTCGTCGACCAGGCAGACGCGAATCATCAACGCACTCCTTCAATGACAGCGCTCAGCATCAATACTGGCACGCCGGGTACCGAGGCACGAAGGCGGAAGCCCTGGCCCCGGCGGGTTTCGATCTGCAGCTCACCACCGCATTGTTGCAGGCGCTCGCGCATCCCGCGCAACCCGTTGCCGACCACGATGCCGTCGGCCCCCACCCCGTCATCATGCGCTTCCAGCACCACGATGCCCGGTGGCTCGCGCCGGACCTTGATCCACAGGTTGCGCGCGCCGGCGTGGCGCACCGCATTGGTGATGATTTCCTGGGTGCAGCGCAGCAGTACGTGGGCCCGCTCGGGGTCTTCCACGCTCAGCGGCTCGTCGATATCCAGGTGGATGTCCAGCGAGGGGACCTGCTCGGTCAGCGGGCGCAGGGCCGCGGCCAGGTCGATCGCGCCGCTGTCGCGCAGCTGGCTCACCGCCTCGCGCACGTCGGTCAGCAGCAGCTTGGCCAGGGTGTGGGCCTGGTGCACATGCTCCTGGGCCTGGCCCTCGGTGATGTGGCCGGCCACCTCCAGGTTGAGGCTGAGGGCGGTGAGGTGGTGGCCCAGCAGGTCGTGCAGCTCGCGGGAGATGCGGGTGCGTTCATTGACCCGGGCGCTTTCGGCCAGCAGCACGCGGGTCGCGCGCAGCTCGGTATTGAGCCGGCGCTGTTCCTCGCGGGCATCGGTCTGCTGCCGGGCCACCAGGCTGGTCACGAAGATGAACATGGAGAAGCCGCCATACAGCAGCGACTGCATCACCGCCTCGAACAGCGAGAAATTCAGGATCAGGTAGTAGACCGGCAGGACCGCCAGCTGGCTCAACAACAGCCAGATCACCCCGCCGCGCACCGGCAGCATCCAGGGAATGACCCCGGCAGCGACCATCATCAGGATGCTGCCCAGGCCCGAACCGCTCAGGTAGCTCACGCCCAGCGCCGAGGCAGTGAGCAGCACCAGCATGACCCGGTCGTACCAGCGCGAGTGGCCGCCGTTGCGCAGCCCGCGGGTCAGCCAGAAGTAGCCGGCACCGAAGGCCAGGTACGCGGCGAACAGCCACAGCGCCCACGCATCGACGCCACCGCCGCGGCGCAACAGCGCTTCGTACTGCGAGTAAACCAGAGGAAGTCCGACCATGACCCAGGTGAACAGGCCGGCCAGTCGCAGTACTCGGGTGTGGCTGAGGTATCCCAACATGGACGCATAGTAGGCTGAACCTGTTCCCCTGCACTCCCACAGAAGTCATGCCTGTCGGCTCGCGGGGGGAAGCCACCCATGCAATAATCGGACCGAGGGCCCCTCGATGGGCCAACCGCGTTACCCCACGGAGTCACAATGTCGATTGTCATCCGCGACGTGCGCGAGCACGAGCTCGATTCCGTCCTGGCCCTGAACAACAATGCCGGCCTGGCCATCCTGCCGTTGGATGCCGCCCGCCTGCGTCTGTTCTATGAAAGCGCTGAGTATTTCCGCGTCGCCGAGCGCGACGGCAACCTGGCCGGTTTCCTGATCGGCTTCGGCAGCGACAGCCAGCACGACAGCAGCAACTTCGCCTGGTTCAAGCAGCAGCTGGATACCAAATTCTTCTACATCGACCGCATCGTGGTCGCCAGCCGCCGTCGCGGCGGTGGTGTCGGCCGTGCGTTCTATGCCGACGCCCAGAGCTACGCCGAGCTGCGCTATCCCCAGCTCACCTGCGAAGTCTTCCTGGACCACGGCGCCGATGCCGCCCTGCTCTTCCACGGCAGCTTCGGCTTCCGCGAAGTCGGGCAGAACAACATGGCCCACGTGGATGTGCGTGCCAGCATGCTGCTCAAGGACCTGTGCAGTTACCAGTGGGTGCACGACACCTACGGCGACCAGCTGCCGGATGTGCCCTGGGTGGGCCATCGCCGCGAGCCGCTGCGCGCGCAGCAGCAGACGGGGACCTGATCGGTGGCAGCGAACATGGATTTTGAACAGGCCGGTGAACTGAAGATCGGCCAGGTCGGCATCGCCAATCTGCGCATCCGCACCCTCGATGTCGAACGCCTTACCCGGGAAATGCAGGAACGTGTCGCGCGTGCGCCGAAGCTGTTCGGGCGTGCCGCAGTGATCCTGGATTTCGGCGGACTCAGCAAAATACCGGACGTGGCCACCGCCAAGGCACTGCTGGATGGCCTGCGCAGGGCCGGCGTGCTGCCGGTCGCGCTGGCCTATGGCACCACCGAAACCGACCTGCTCTCCCAGCAGCTCGGCCTGCCGCTGCTGGCCAAGTTCCGCGCCCAGTACGAGCGTGCCGAAGCCGAGCCGGCCCCCGCGCCTGCCCGTGCGCCGGTGGCCGAGCCGCCGCGCCGTCCGCGTGCCGCTGCCGCCGTACCCGCGGCGCCTGCCCCGAATGCCGTGGCCACCGGTGGCGCACCCAAGCCGGGCCGCATGCAGACCGTCAATGTCCGCTCGGGCCAGCAGCTGTACGCGGAGAACTGCGACCTGACCGTCATGGCCACCGTCGGCGCCGGCGCCGAAGTGATCGCCGACGGCAGCATCCACATCTACGGTACGCTGCGGGGCCGTGCCCTGGCAGGTGCCCAGGGCAACACCACGGCGCGTATTTTCTGCCGTGAATTCCACGCTGAACTGGTCGCCATCGCCGGCCATTACAAGGTACTGGACGATGTTCCGGACTCCCTGCGCGGCAAGGCCGTGCAGGTGTGGCTGGAACAGGACCAGATCAAGATCGCTGCGCTGGACTGACGCAGCCCCCAAACAGAAGAATCAGGAGAAATCCTTTGGCTGAAATCATCGTAGTCACCTCCGGCAAGGGCGGCGTCGGCAAGACCACCAGCAGCGCCAGCCTGGCCTGCGGGCTGGCACGTCGTGGCAAGAAGGTGGCCGTGATCGACTTCGACGTCGGCCTGCGCAACCTCGACCTGATCATGGGCTGCGAGCGCCGCGTGGTGTACGACTTCGTCAATGTCGTGCACGGCGAAGCGACCCTCAAGCAGGCCCTGATCAAGGACAAGCGCTTCGACAACCTGTACGTGCTGGCTGCCTCGCAGACCCGCGACAAGGACGCGCTGACCCAGGAAGGCGTGCGCAAGGTGCTCGACGACCTGGTCGCCGACGGCTTCGAATACATCATCTGCGACTCCCCGGCCGGCATCGAGAAGGGCGCGTTCCTGGCGATGTACTACGCCGACCGTGCGGTCGTGGTGGTGAACCCGGAAGTGTCTTCGGTGCGCGACTCGGACCGCATCATCGGCCTGCTCGACTCGAAGACCCACAAGGCCGAATCCGGCAAGAACGTGCCGGCCTTCCTGCTGCTCACGCGC
This sequence comes from Stenotrophomonas sp. LM091, assembly GCF_001806305.1. Taxonomy (NCBI): domain Bacteria; kingdom Pseudomonadati; phylum Pseudomonadota; class Gammaproteobacteria; order Lysobacterales; family Lysobacteraceae; genus Stenotrophomonas; species Stenotrophomonas sp. LM091. The sequence continues at coordinate 3,318,225 of NZ_CP017483.1, read as the reverse complement.
TACAGCCCGGTGCGGGTGGAAAGCGGGGAGATGCTCAGCATCACCGACGTCGAAGAAGTGCTGGGCCTGAAGGCCATTGGCGTGGTGCCCGAGTCGGGCGACGTGCTCAATGCGTCCAACAAGGGTGAACCGGTCATTCTGGACCCCGAATCGGCGGCGGGCCAGGCATACGAAGATGCGGTTGGCCGCATCCTTGGCGAAGAGCGTCCGATGCGCTTCACCACCGTGGAGAAGAAAGGCTTCTTCAGCAAGCTGTTCGGAGGGTAAGCATGGGACTGTTCGATTTCCTGAACCGAAAGAAGACCACTGCCGAAACGGCCAAGAACCGCCTGCAGATCATCATCGCGCAGGAACGCAGCCACCGCGGCGGCCCGGATTACCTGCCCCTGCTGCAGCGCGAGCTGCTGGAAGTGATCAAGAAGTACGTCAACATCGACGCTGATGCGGTCAAGGTCGACCTGGTCAAGGACGGCGAGCACGATGTGCTCGATATTTCCGTCGCCTTGCCGGAAGGCCCGCAGCAGCCCTGATCGACATCGCCCCTTCCGCCTCGGAAGGGGCGGTTGAGCGGTGACCCATGAACGACGCTGCCCCCACCGCCGAACCGCAGGTCACCCGCCTCGGCGATATCCGTTTCGACGACGCCCACGCCCTGCTCGCCGCCCACGATCTGCGCCTGCATCGTGTGGCCGATGGCGCGCCGATTCCGGGCAGCTATTGGGGCGAACCCGAAGCCGGCATCATCGGCAGCGACGTCTATGTCCGCGATGACACGCCCGTGCACTCGATGCTGCACGAAGCCTGCCACCTGATCGTGCTGCCGCCGGAGCGGCGTGCGCTGGTGCACACCGATGCCACCGATTCGGTACCCGAAGAAGACGCCACCTGCTACCTGCAGATCGTGCTGGCCGGGCAACTGCCGGGGGTAGGCAGCGCGCGCCTGATGGCCGACATGGATGCGTGGGGGTATACGTATCGGTTGGGGTCTACGAAGGCGTGGTTCGAGCAGGATGCGGAAGATGCCAGAGCGTGGTTACTCGAACGCGGCCTTCTTCCTGCGTAAATCCGCATGTGCGGTAACGCCGGGCGCGTGGCGACGCGCCAATCACATCGGCGCCTGGGGGTTCACTCGGCGCGGTGCGAACAGGACGGTGAAGATGCACTTGCCTGGTTGATTTAGCGCAGGTTGCTTCTGCCGTAGAGCCGACCGTTGGTCGGCTGTCGTGCGCTGTGACGCGACGTTACAGCAGCCGACCAACGGTCGGCTCTACCCTGCCATCGCGCGCAGGGTGATGCCCACGATATAGGCCAGGTACGTGCCCGTCGCGTAGCCCATCGTGCCCAGCAGCACGCCGACCGGTGCCAACGAGGGGTGGAACGCCGCCGCGACCACGGGCGCCGAGGCCGGCCCGCCGATGTTGGATTGCGAGCCGATCGCAAAGTAGAAGAACGGCACCTTCAGCGCGCGCGCCAGCGCCCACAGCAGCACGATGTGCACCGCGATCCAGATCAGGCCAAGCAGGAACAGCCAAGGGCGGTCCAGCAACGCCAGCAGATCCATCTGCATGCCGATGCAGGCGATCAGGAAGTAAAGCAGCAGCGAACCCAGCTTGGAGGCACCGGCGCCTTCCAGGTTGCGCGCACGGGTGAAGCTCAGCGCCAGGCCGCAGGTGGTGGAGATCACCACCACCCATACGAAGGGCGCGTCCAGGCTGAACTGCGAGGCCCAGGCGACATGGCCCTTGAACCACGCCGAGACCGGACCGGCGATCGCATGCGACAGCCCCACCACGCCGAAGGCAACGGCGACGATCAGCATCAGGTCGGTCAGGCTGGCCACGCGCTCGTGCTGCGCCTGGAAGGCCTGGATGCGCAGCTTGAGCGCATCGATGCCCGAGGTATCGGCCCCACTGCGCGCATCGATCTTCGCCGAACGCCCGGCCATGAAGATCAGCACCGCCATCCACACGTAACCGACACCCACATCGACCACCGCGAACTGCCCGAAGGTGGTCGCGTTGACATCGAACACTTCGCGCATCGCCAGCATGTTGGCACCGCCGCCGATCCAGCTGCCGGCCAGCGCGGCCATGCCGGCCCAGGTATCGCCGGCCACGGTTGCCGGGTGCAGCCACTTCATCAGCTGGAACGCGACCACCGCGCCGACCATGATGCTCAGCGAGGCGCCCAGGTACATCACGATCAGTTTCGGTCCCAGCCGCAGGATGCCCTTGATATCCACGGCCAGGGTGAGCAGTACCAGCGCGGCGGGCAGCAGGATGTCGCGGGCGACCGGGTTGTAGAGATGGGTGTTCTGGCCATCGATCAGGCCGACGGTGTTGTACACCCCGGGAATCAGGTAGCACAGCAACAGGGCTGGCACGTAGGTGTAGAAACGCTTCCACGGCCCCTGCTCGCGCGAGGCAGTCCAGAACACGGCGCCGAGGGTGGCGGCGATCAGGCCGAAGACGACGATGTCGTTCTGGATCAGGGCGGGTGCTTTCACGGGTGTGGAGTGCCTGGACGATGGGCGTGCGATTCGGCACGTTTCGGGAAACAATCACGGGTAGAGCCGACCGTTGGTCGGCTGCCGTAAAAGAGCAGCCGACCAACGGTCGGCTCTACCGGTTACGCCACCGACGATGGTCGGTTACAACGCCGGCAATAGCCGGTCACACCGCCGACAATGGTCGGTTACAACACCACCGATCGCCGGTGACACCACGGCCAACGAGACCCGGTGCCATGAACAAGCGCCGCCCCTGGGGGCGGCGCTTCGAACCGGGTTACTCGCCGATGTGCTGCTTCAGCCAGCCGTTGACGGTGTCATGCCACTGCACGCTGTTCTGCGGCTTGAGCACCCAGTGGTTCTCGTCCGGGAAATACAGGAACTTGGACTCGATGCCCTGGCGCTGCGCGGCGGTGAACGCCGCCAGGCCCTGCTCCACCGGAATGCGGTAGTCGAGCTGGCCGTGCACGATCAGGATCGGCTTCTTCCAGTCCGAGACGTGGTTGACCGGGTTGAACTTCTCGTAGTTGGCGGCCTTCTCATACGGCGTGCCGCCCTGCTCCCACTCGGTGAACCACAGTTCTTCGGTGGCGTAGCCCATCATGCGCTGATCGAACACGCCGTCATGGTTGACCAGGCACTTCCACGGCTCGTTCCAGTTGCCGGCGATCCAGTTGACCATGAAGCCGCCGTAGCTCGCGCCCAGCGCGCATGCCTTGTCGCCGTTGAGGAACGGGTACTGCTTCTGTGCCGCGGCCCAGCCCTTCTGCAGATCTTCCAGCGGGCGGTCGCCCCAGTGCTGGCTGATCGCGTCGGTGAAGGCCTGGCCGTAACCGGTGGAGCCGTGGAAGTCGATCATGACCACTGCGTAGCCCTGGCCGGCGTAGGTCTGCGGGTTCCAGCGATAGCTCCACCCATTGCCGAAGCTGCCCTGCGGGCCGCCGTGGATCAGGAACGCGACCGGGTAGCGCTTGCCTTCCTGGTAGTTGTACGGCTTGACCACGTAACCGTGCACGGTCTCGTTGTTCCAGCCCTTGAACTGGAACTGCTCGTAATCGCCGAAGGCGACATCGGGCAGCATCTCGCCGGCGCTCGGGGTGATCTCGCGCGGGTTGGCGCCGTCGAAGGCGGCCACGACGATCTGGTCGCCGCTCTTCAGGCTGTTCTTCGTATACGCCAGGGTAGTGCCGGCGATCACCGGCGAGCCGATGCTGCCGCCGTCCACCACCACTTCGGCCTTGCCGGTGGCGATGTCCACGGCGAACAGGCGGTGCTCGCCCATGTCGTCGGCGCTGGTGTAGATCAGGCTGCCGTCACCGGACAGCACGATCTCGCCGGCCGAACGATCCCACTTGGGGGCGATCTCGCGGGTCTTGCCGGTCGCCACGTCCATCGCCATCAGGCCGAAGCGGTCCGCTTCGAAGCCCGGGCGCTTCATGGCACGGTAGTACAGGGTCTTGCCGTCGGCACTGAACACCGGGCCGGCATCCCAGGCCGGGTTGGACGCGGTCAGGTTGACCGGCGCCTGCTTGCCCTCGGCATCCAGGCGGTACAGGTCGAAGTTGGTCGACCACGGCTCCTGCTTGCCGGCCACGCGGATCGCGGCGACCACGCTCTTGCCATCCGGCGACCAGGTGAAGTCGTCATTGCCACCGAACGGCTTGGACGGTGCATCGCCGGCCAGCGTTGCGCTGATCGCCGAGGCGCCCTTCACCGCCGCGGCCTTGGCGGCCGGCAGCGGCGCCACGAACAGCGTGTTGCGGCGGCCGTCGGCCCAGGTGTCCCAATGGCGCACGAACAGGTTGTCGAACACCTCGCCGGTGTTCTTGCGCGCCTTGTGCGCGTCCAGCTTCTTGCTGGTGCAGGCCAGGTCCGAACCGCAGTCCTGGAACACGCCGCTGCTGAAGGCCACGCGGTCGCCCTGCGGGGAGACGTGGAAGCTGTCCACATCGACCGGGAAATCGGTCAGCTGGCGCGGCGTGCCGCCGGTGGCCGGCTGCGCGTAGAGCTGCTGGCTGCCGTTCCTGGCGCTCAGGAAATACACGGTCTGGCCATCGGCCGACAGCGCGGCGGAATTGACGTTCCAGCCGGCCGGGGTCAGCGGCTTGGGCGGGGCCAGGTCGCGCGTGCGCAGGTTGCGGATGTACAGGCCGGTGCTGGCCTTGCTGTCGGTGCCGACCACGCGCTTGGCGAAGATGACGTTGCCGCCATCGGCGGTGAGCAGCGGGCTGGAGACCCGATCCAGCGCGATCATGTCGCGCACATCCAGGCCACGCGTGGCCGCCAGCGAGGGCATCGCGGTCAGCAGGCACAACGGCAGCAGGGCGTAACGAAGTTTCATCGGGGTCTCCGCGGAACGGCAAAACGCCGATGTTAGGGCCGCAAGGGCCGCACATGCAAAGGCCATCGGTCATGCCGGCGCATTGGCTGAACGCAGAAACGACACACCCCGCCGCAGCGGGGTGTGTCATGACCCGGATCGGAGTCGTTGTTGCTTAGACCGAACCCACCGCGCGCTTGCCGGTGCGGTAGATCAGCCAACCGACCAGGAACAGCACGGCCAGGCCGATCCACTGCGCGCCCGGCAGGTGGAACGGCAGCGCCAGCACATCGGCGCGGCTGCTGACCACGATCGGGATGGCGATGGCGATGCCCATCAGGGCTTCACCGGTGATCAGGCCGGCGGCGAACAGCACGCCCGGCTTGTGCACGCGGTCACGGCCTTCTTCATCATCGCCACGGATCTTGTGGAAGCGCTCCACCAGGTAGGCGATCAGGCCACCCAGGAAGATCGGGACCATCAGTTCCAGCGGCAGGTAGATGCCGATCGCCGCGGCCAGCACCGGCACGCGGAAGCGGGCATTGCGCGACTTCAGCCAGCTGTCGAAGGCGATGATCGCCGCACCGACCACCGCACCGATACCGATGAAGGTCCACGGCAGCTCGCCGCCAAACAGGCCCTTGGCCACCGAGGCCATGAGGTTGGCCTGCGGCGCCGCCAGCGCGTTGGGATGCAGCTCGGACTTCACGCCGATGCCGTAGGCGGTGGCCAGCAGGTTCAGCACCGGGGCCATGATCAGCGCGCACGAGAACGCGCCGATACCCAGCATCAGCTGCTGCTTCCACGGGGTGGCGCCGACGATGTAGCCGGCCTTGAGATCCTGCAGGTTGTCACCGCCGACCGCGGCCGCGCAGCACACCACCGCGCCGATCATGATCGCGGCCACCGCGCCCAGCGGCGCACCGCCAATGCCGACCGGGGTCAGGCCATCCTTGCCGAGCAGCAGCACCAGTACCGCCGAGGCGAACAGGATGGTGGAGATGGTGATGCCCGAGACCGGGTTGTTGGACGAGCCGATCAGGCCGGCCAGGTAGGCCGAGACCGAGACGAACAGGAAGCCGGCCACGATCATGATCAGGGTCATCGGGATCGACACGTGCCACTGGCCCACGATGGCCTGGTACAGCGCCAGCAGCGGCAGGGTGAACACCACCAGGGCCACCAGCATCCACTTCATCGGCAGGTCGCGTTCGGTGTGCGCCAGCGCCGGGCCACCGCTCTTGCGGGCCGCGGCAAAGCCACTCTTGACGCCGTTGAGCAGCGACTTGCGCAGCGAGATCAGGGTCCAGACGCCGCCGATCAGCATCGCGCCCACGCCCAGGTAACGCATCTTCGCGCCCCAGATGGCGAAGGCCGCTTCCGTCGAACTGGCCGTGGCGATCGAGGCCGCCAGCGCCGGATCGGTGTTCATGAAGAACGCCTGGTACAGCGGAATGGCGATATGCCAGGTCAGGATCGAGCCGGACACCACCACGATGCCGACATTCAGGCCGACGATGTAGCCCACGCCCAGCAGCGCCGGGGACAGGTTGGTGCCGATGAAGGCGGTGATCTTCGAGGTACCGACGTAGGCCGAGGTGGCCCAGGCATCCGGGATCAGGCGCAGGCCGCTTTCGGCGGCCAGCTTCACGAAGGCGCCGATCACCGCCGACACGGCCAGGATCTTCAGGCCCGGGCCCGGGTTTTCACCGGCCTTGAGCACTTCGGCGGCGGCCTTGCCTTCCGGGAACGGAAGCGGATCTTCCACGATCATCGAACGCCGCAGCGGCACCGAGAACAGCACGCCCAGCAGGCCACCCAGACCGGCGATGCCCAGCACCCACCAGTACTTGAAGTCCGGCCAGTACCCCATGATCACCAGCGCGGGGATGGTGAAGATCACACCGGCGGCGATCGACGAACCGGCCGAAGCACCGGTCTGGACGATGTTGTTTTCCAGGATCGTGCCACCGCCGAGCAGGCGCAGCACCCCCATGGAAATGACCGCGGCGGGAATGGCGGTGGCGATGGTCAGGCCTGCGAACAGACCCAGGTAGGCGTTGGCGGCCGACAGAATCACCGCCAGCACGATGGCAAGCACCACCGCACGGAAAGTGAGCTGGCGTGGCGCAGCGTCGTTGTTCATGGAAGCCCCTGCTGGCAAAAAATCCCTGCCACGCTAGCGTTCATGTACGGGCAAGTCCAGTAGTGCCGGCCGCTGGCCGGCAACGCTTCACCGCCCGATCGAGGCGCCTGTTGACCTGCGCGTGCCACCGGAGTGGCCACACCCCGGACTCGGCAACGTCCCAGGCCGGGCCCGTCCACTTTAGTTATGTTATATCCTATCGCACCGAGTAACCGGCGCCGCTGTGACGCATTCCCCCACCTCCCGCCTGACCTCCATCGACCAGCTGCGCGGCACCGTGATCGTGCTGATGCTGCTCGACCACGTGCGCGAAACCTTCTACCTGCATGCCCAGGTGGCCGACCCGATGGTGGTGGACCAGGTGGAGCCGGCCCTGTTCGTCAGCCGGCTGTTGGCGCATCTGTGTGCCCCGGTGTTCGTGCTGCTGACCGGCCTGTCGGCCTGGCTGTACGCCAGCGGCAAACCGGATGGGCGCCGGGCCGCCTCGGCCTTCCTGCTCAAGCGCGGCCTGTTCCTGGTGGTGCTGGAACTGCTGGTGGTCAATTTCGCCTGGACGCTGCAGTTCCCACCGAGCGTCGTCTACCTGCAGGTGATCTGGGCAATCGGGATCAGCATGATCGCGCTGGCCGGGCTGCTCTGGCTCCCGCGCGGCGCGCTGGCGGTGCTGGCGCTGGCCGTGATCGCCGGGCACAACCTGCTCGATGGCATCCGCGTGCAGGGTGACGGGGCGCTGGCCGTGTTGTGGAAAGTGCTGCACCAGCGCGACTGGATCACGGTGACCGACGGGCTGCGCCTGCGGACCTCGTATCCGGTGCTGCCGTGGATCGGCGTGATTGCACTGGGCTGGGTGATCGGCCCGTGGTTCGCACGCGGCGGCGATGCCCTCCTGCGCCAGCGCCGCCTGTGGATGGCCGGTGCCGGTGCGCTGCTCGCCTTCGTGCTGCTGCGGGCGATCAACGTTTACGGCGACAGCCCGTGGCAGTCCTTGGCCACGTTGGGCAATACGCTGATGAGCTTTTTCAACGTGACCAAGTACCCGCCCTCGCTGCTGTTCCTGCTGCTGACCCTGGGCATCGGCCTGCTGTTGCTGCGCCTGTACGAACAGCCGCGCGTGGCCCGGGCGCTGGCGCCATTGGCCGACATCGGCGCGGCGCCGATGTTCTTCTACCTGCTGCACCTGTATGTGCTGAAGCTGCTGTACGTGCTGGCCGAAGCCCGCTGGGGCCAGACCCATGGCGGGTACTTCGCGGTCGATCACGTGGCGAGCCTGTGGGTGATCACCGCGGTGCTGGCAGTGGCGCTGTATTGGCCGACACGGGCATTCGCGCGGTTCAAGGCGCGGCGGCGGGATCTGGCCTGGCTTCGCTATCTGTAAGCGCGCATGGCCGGCAGCACGACGGCGGAGCGGCCAGACACGGCACGGCTGACCCTTCGCCCCGGGCCTATACTCGCCCCCTTGTCCGCCCTGCCCCAGCCCTCGATGACCGCAGCCGTCCTGCCCGCCGCCTCGACCTCCACCGCGACCGACGACTTCCTTGGCCATCCCAAGGGCGTCTACATCTGCTTCTTCACCGAGATGTGGGAGCGGTTCTCGTTCTACGGGATGAAGGCGCTGCTGCTGCTCTACCTCACCAAATACCACCTGTTCGGCGACAAGGCCGGCCTGGATCTGCTCGGTGCCTATGGCGGCCTGGTCTACTGCATCCCGGTCTTCGGCGGCCTGCTCGCCGACCGCTGGCTGGGCATGCGCAAGGCGGTGGTGTTCGGCGGCGTGCTGCTGGTGCTCGGCCACCTGGGCATGGCTTTCGAAGGTCACGCAGCGGTCCGCGTCGATGGCGCGGTGGTCCGCGATGATGCCGCGCTGGGCATCACCTACCTCTCGCTGGCCCTGATCATCATGGGCGTGGGCTTCCTCAAGCCGAACATCTCCACCATCGTCGGCAAGCTGTACCCGGAAAACGATCCGCGCCGCGACTCGGGCTTTTCGTTGTTCTACGCCGGCATCAACCTCGGCGCGCTGTTCGCCTCGCTGGTGTGCGGCTTCCTCGGCGAAGCCTATGGCTGGAAGTACGGCTTCGGTGCGGCCGGCATCGGCATGGTGATCGGACTGGCCATGTTCCTGTGGGGCCAGAAGTATCTGCAGGGCCACGCCGAACCGTCCGATCTGCCCGCGCTGCGCCAACGCGTGCTCGGCATCCGCCGCGAATGGCTGATCTATGCCGTGGCCGTGCTGGGCGTGATTCCGGTCGCGGCGCTGATGTGGGCCGCCGCCAATGGTGCGTTCGCGCTCGGTGGTGAACTCAGCCTGGCGCTGATGCTGATGATCGTGGTGCTCGCTGGCGTGCTGGTCTGGTTCGCCTGGTTCACCGGCACCCGCTGCACGCCGGTGCAGCGCCAGCAGATGATCGCGCTGATGGCGCTGATCTTCATGGCGCTGGTGTTCTTCACCCTGTACGAGCAGACCTATGGCTCCTGGGTGACCTTCACCGACCGCCTGCTCACCAAGGACCTGGTGCCGTCGCTGGTGATCCAGGGTGGCACCCCGCTGCCGTGGTCGATCGCCTCGCTGCTGCTGGCGCCGCTGGGCTTCGTGGTGGCCGCGCGTCTGTCCGAGCGCCGCCCGGGCTCGTCCGCGCCACGCACATTGTTCATCGTGATCGTCGCGGCGATGCTGGTCATGCTGATCCGCGACTGCCTGGTGATTCCGCAGACCGCCGGCTCGCTGACTTACCTGGGCGGCCTGTTCCTGGTGGTGCTCGCGCCGCTGTTCGCCATGCTGTGGGCGTGGCTGGACCGTCGCCGCATGGACCCGTCCAAGCCGGTCAAATCCTCGATCGGGCTGATCTTCGCCGCACTGTCGTTCGTGCCGCTGGCACTGGCGGCGCAGCAAGTGGGCGCGACCGGGCAGATGGCCAGCGTGTGGTGGCTGGTACTGGCCTACCTGATCCTGGAGATCGGCGAAATGTGCCTGTCACCGGTCGGTCTGTCCGCCGTTACTCAGCTGGCCGCGCCGCGGGTGGTCAGCCTGATGATGGGCACCTGGTTCCTGGCCACCGCGTTTTCGGAAACGCTGGCCGCGCTGTTCGGCAAGCTCGCCGCGATCGAGGTGCCGGAAGGCGAAACCATGAACATCGCCAGCGCCGCCGCCAGCTACGAACACCTGTTCTGGCTGCTGATGTGGATCGGCCTGGGGTGCGCGGCACTCGCACTGATCTGTTCGCCGCTGCTGAAGCGAATGATGCACGGGGTGAAGTAGGGAAACCCCGGGCAATCAGCGCCCCGCCAGTGTCACGTCATTCCACCTGTCTGGCCGCGCGCAGTTCCTGCAGGAAGCGGCGCACAAGCACGCGTCGAGACTCGTCCAGATTGCGCCCGTCAAGATGCTCGAAACGCATATCCGGATGGAGCGCATCTGCGTTCAGGGCCAGGCCGCCGAGTTCTTTCACCAACGGTGCGGGCAGGATGCCCTCCAGCAGCAGCTTGGGCACAGCACCTGACTCGGCGTGCCATGCGTCGCCATTCGGTCCGGACACCTCCTGAAAATCCACTGCGGTTGCGGCCGCATGTGCAGGTGACGTGGCGATCGTTTCCGTCGCGCGCTGAAGGAACTGGCGATAGCGTGCCGCCAAGGCGGTCGCATCACGATCATGGCCGTCCAGAGGTGCAAGGGTCCACTCCAGCGCGGGCAACGTGCATGTCAAGGCTGCCTGCGCCAGGCGAACGGTGCGTGCTTCATACCTGTCCTCCCCCTGCTGCACCTCCTGCACCCGGCATTCCGCCGTCGCTGCGCGGCGGACAGCTGCGCGCGCGAACCCGGTGACGTCCTCGCGCACGGCATCCCACAACACTTCCGGAAAGCGCAGCAGGAGGTGCGCGGCGATCGCATCCTGCAGGTCCGCCGACACTTCCCCCGCAACCTGCATGCGCTGCATCAGTTCCTGCACCGCCATGTGCACCGATTCAGCCTGCGACACCGGCGCCGGCACCCACACAGTGGGCGGCACCTTTGTTTCCGCCAGCAGTTGTTCGCTCACAATGGCACCGCTGCTCGTCCAGTTACGGCCGTGTGCATCGCTGGACAAATGGAGGCTGCCGTTCATCGACCGGGGCCGGGCCTCGTCGCGGCGCTCGCCGGCCAACATCGACTGCTCCAGTGCATCTACCGACGGTGCGGCCTGTCCCTGCACGACAGCCGTCATCAGCTGTGTCAGCGCACGGCTTTTGTGCATATGTGGTGCGATGCAAACGTACTGGACGCGATAGCCCACCCTATCGGTGGGTGCGGCGGCGGGAGGTGCGCCATCAACCGGCTCGCGCCGGACGTCCTGTGCCAGGCAACGAGCGCCGTCGCCGGCAAATCCCCATGCTTGCGATGCCGCCAGTAGACGACCTGCCCCTGTGCCCTCAAGCCGGTTGCCGTACGCCACTGCGACAACATTTTCGGTCACCAGCTTGCCCATTGTCAGCAACTGGACGGTGTCATGAAGTACCGCGGTGTCGGGCTCGCTCAATGGCGCCGTAGGCTCTCCTCCCCGCATCAATTTGTGCAACCGGATCGACCACTCGTCCACCTCGCCGCTGAGCGCTGCGATCTTGAGCGCCTGCTCCACCGTCAATTGCAGACCGTCATCGATGTCTGCCGCACGGGAGGGACTGGAGAACAGCACAAGCAGCAAAGGCGCTGAAAGGCACAGGAAAGACCGCAGGCGGGACGGCGAGGAGAGGTTGCGCCACATGCTGGGAAACACAGAAGGGGAGAGCTCGCCAGCATCCCCCGGGGTCGCGCCGGGGACCATGCAACAACTTGCATTCTGTCGCGCCCAGCAATCCCTTCACAAACAACGACGGCACCTCAAGGTGCCGTCGTTGTTCTTTCGCCGAATGAAGCGATCAAGGCTGCGCGGACGCCGAGGCCGTCTCTCCGCCCAGGCTGTTGGACAGGAACGCCAGCAGCTTGGTGTAGTACTCGCGGCGGTGCGGATCGGTGTAGAAACCGTGGCCTTCGGTCGGGTAGTACAACGCCTCCACGGGCACGCCGGCCTTTCTCAGCGCCGCCTCCATCCGCCTGGTGTGCTGGATCGGGGCGCGCTCGTCTTCGCCACCGGCGGCAAGGAACACCGGCACCTTGATGCGGTCGGCCAGGTTGACCGGCGATACCGCCGCCAACTGGGCGCGCTCGCCAATCCATTCCTTGAGGTAGGTCTCGCCCGAGCCGCGGCGCTGGATATCGCCACTGGTGAACATGATCGGCAGGTCGTAGACACCTACATAGCCGGCGGCGCACCGGTACAGCCCTGGCTCCTTCGCCGCCCCCATCATCGCCGCATAACCGCCATAGCTGGCGCCATAGATGCAGATCCGCGAGGCGTCGGCAATGCCCTCCCGGATCGCCCAGCGGGTTGCATCGGTCAGATCGTCCTGCATGGTGCCGCCCCACTGGCGGGCACCCGCGGACCGATGGGCGCGCCCGTAATTGCCCGAGCCGCGGAAGTTGACCTGCAGGACAGCGTACCCGGCATCGGCAAGCATCTGGCTTTCCGCGTCGTACCCGCCGGTATCGAACGGACCGTAAGGCCCGCCGTGCGGTATCACCACCATCGGAAGCGACTTGGCAGCGGCCTTGGCGGGCACGGTCAGGTAGCCGTGCAGCGGCAGCCCGTCACGTGCCTTCAGGGCCACCGGGCGTACCTCTGCGGTGGCGGCCGGGTCGATCCAGTTGCTGCGGCTGATGACGTGGTCCGCTTTCTTGGCCACGTTGTCGAAGATGTAGAAATCGCCCGGGTTGCGCCCGGACCACGCCTCCACCATCAGCTGCCGGCCGTCGCGGGTACTGGACGTGACGAAGACCGCATCGCCCCCGAACGCCGCTTCCAGGCTGCGATACAACCGCGCATCGGGGCCCTGTTCGTCGAAGAAGCGGGTGCGTGGCGTGTCACCCAGGTACAGCGCGCCCACCGGGATCGAGGTGCCGGGCCGGTAGATGTATTTGTGCACGTCCACCACGGGATCACGCAGCACGAGCCTGCGCTCTTCGGTCACCGGATCCCAGGACACGATGGCGTCGGGGCCCTGCGGCATCTCGGTGTTGAAATACGCCAGCCGACCGTCTTCGGAGAACCCGATCGCCGTTTCGATCCGCCCGTTCAGGGCTTCATCGTTGACGAGCTTCCAGGTCGTGCCCGACCCTTCCCGGTAGTACAGCTTGTTGACGTTGTCGGTTCCCGCGCCATGGGCGAAACGCACCTGGCCCTGGTTGTCGGTGACGAAATCGGCGCGGCGTACGGGCGAGCGCGCCACGGTCTGGCGACGGCCGGTGGTGACATCCATCCGGTCGGCACGGGTGAACGGGTCATCGTTGAATGGCCAGATCGTGACCAGCACGTTGCGCTCGTCCGCGGGCAGGTCATCGGCGAGGAACGCGGCCACGGCCTCCACTTTTTTCTGCTGGATGCGGGTACCCGGGCCGTTGTCCTGCGCGCGGTAGCCGACCAGCAGCTCGCCGCGCCCGCCGTTGGCGTTCATGGCATACAGCTCGCCAGTCATGCGCGGCTGGTCCAGCGAGCCCTGCTTCTCGGCCAGGCCGATCAGCACACGTTCTGCGCTGACCCAGTCGAAATGATTGGCGTGATTGTTCCTGGGCGGCACGAACGAGCCCACCACCTCGCCCCCGTTCCTGCGCAGAATCGCCAGGGCGGTGCGATCTTCCATCGGCACGGTGGCCGCGTAATAGTCGCCGTTCGGCGAAATCTTGATATCGGTGAAGGCATCCCGGCGCAGGTAGCGCTCCAGATCCACCGCGCCGGCCTGGCCCGTAATGGCCAGCAATACCAGCAATCCCAACCTTTGTACGTGCTTCATCCTTTCCCCCTGCTGCATCGGACCTCATGTCCGGGATCGCGATTCTAGGCGGAAGATCGAGCCGCCAACCAGAGGGATGTTCCTGTTGGTGCAAAAAAAAAATGGCACCGCGAACGGTGCCATTTCCAGGACCTGCATCGAGGAGAGAGTTCAATGCATGCCGCGGAACGCGAGGCTGAGCGCCAGGATCGACAGGATCACCGCGATGGTGCCGTCGAGGATGCGCCAGGTCTTGGGCTTGGTGAACAGTGGCGCCAGCAGGCGTGCCCCCAGGCCCTGGGCGGTCAGCCACAGGCAGCTGGCGGTGAACACGCCGGCGGCGAAGGCCATGCGCGCATTGCCGAAGTTCTCGGCGATACCGCCGATCACCATCATGTCCAGCCAGAAATGCGGATTGATCAGCGAGAAACCGACCGCCGAGATCAGCACCGCGCGGCGCGAGGTGCTGTCGCCCTCGTCCACGTGCATGCCGCCACCGCCGGCCAGCGCGCGCCGCGCCGACTGCCAGGCGTACCAGGCCAGGAAGGCGACGCCGCCCCACAGCACCACGGTGGTGAGCCACGGCAGCGCCTGGGTCAGCGTGCGCAGGCCGGCCACGCTGGCGAAGATGAAGATGCCATCGATGGCGGCACACGTCGCCACCACCGGAATGATGTGCTTGCGCAGGATGCCCTGGCGCAGGATGAACGCGCTCTGCGCGCCGACCACCGCAAACAGGCCGATGCCGGTTGCGGCACCACTGAGCCACGCGCTCAGCCCGGCGCCGCCGGAAATGATCGAAAACATGGGATACCACCTGTGTCGTGCTGGGGGGCGGTGCCTCGCCAAGGCGTACAGCACCGGATGGCGCATATTGTCGCGCCGCAACATGAAAAAGTAGAGCTAAACTTACTTAACCATCTTTAGCGGAACTTAAGATCATGCGCATCGACCATGCCCAGCTCCGTGCCCTGGCGGCGGTGATCCGCGAAGGCAGCTTCGAACGGGCCGCGCAGTCGCTCAATGTCACCGCCTCGGCCGTCTCCCAGCGGGTCAAGGCGCTGGAGGACCGGGTCGGCCGCCTGCTGGTCAAACGCTCCTCCCCGGCGGTCGCCACCACCGAGGGCCAGGTGCTGGTGCAGCTGGCCGAACAGACCGCCTTGCTCGAGCACGATGCGCTGCACCGCATGGGCATCGCCGATGAGGACCTGCCGCACGCCAGCATCCCCGTGGCGGTGAACCATGACAGCCTGGAGACCTGGTTCCCCGAGGCCGCCCTGCAGTTCGCGCGGCAGACCGGCACCACCCTGGACCTGCGCTCGGAAGACCAGGACCACACCGTGGCCCTGCTGCGCCAGGGGGCCGTGCTGGGCGCGGTGACCACCCTGGACGAGCCGGTGCAGGGCTGCCAGATCCACGCGCTGGGCAGCATCCGCTACGCTGCCACCTGCACCCCGGCCTTCCATGAGCAGTACTTCGCCAAGGGGGTCAATGCGCAGTCGCTGGCCCAGGCGCCGGTGCTGGTGTTCAACCGCAAGGACGACATGCAGGCCCGCTTCGCCCGGCGCCTGGCGGGCAACGACCTGCCGCTGACCGCACCGACCTGGTGGATTCCCTCCACCCGCGCGTTCGTGCAGGCGAACCTGGGCGGGCTGGGCTGGACCATGAACCCGCTGCCGCTGGTCAAACGCCACCTGGATGCCGGGCGCCTGGTGCACATGAAGCAGCGCGCGTGGGAAGACGTGCCGCTGTACTGGCAGCACTGGAAGGGCGATGTACAGACGATGGCGCTGCTGACCCGGGCGGTGCTGGCGGCCTCGGCGACGCTGGTGCGCAAGAAGCGATAACCCCGGACCGGTAGCGCCGACCGCTGGTCGGCTGTCGTACCGGGGCCGCACGCCGTCCTACACGATCCGATGACCCGCCCCGATGCAGCATCGCCGCATCCCAGCCGCGGGCACGTCGATGGACACCGATCCGGTCTACCTGCACATCCGCGTGGTGCTCAGCATCATCCTCGGCCTGAGCATCACCACCCTGCTGCGCGGGCTGGCGGGCATCATCGAGCACCCCAGACGACGCGGCTGCTCGCTGATCCACCTGTGCTGGGTGGTCTGGGCGCTGATTTCGGTGGTGACCTTCTGGTGGTGGGAGTTCCGGCTGGGCGAGGTCCGCCAGTGGACCTTCGAGCTGTATCTGTTCGTGATCGCCTACTGCGCGTCGTGGTACCTGCTCTGCGTGCTGCTGTTTCCGGACGACGTGCGCGAGTTCGGCAGCTATGAGAACTACCTGCTGCAGCGGCGCGGCGGCTTCTTCGGGATGTTGGCGCTGGTCACGCTGCTGGATCTGGTGGATACCGCCATCAAGGGCCACAGCCGCTGGCAGATGCTGGGAGACGCTTACTGGGTGCATACCGTGGTGATGCTGGGGATCGCCGGGCTGGGCTTCGCCCTGCGCCAGCGGCGTGCGCATCTGGTATTGGCTCTGATAGCACTAGCCTATCAAGCCAGCTATTTCCTCCTGGAGTACTTCACTCTCGCCAGTGACTGAGCCGGTCCGGCACAGCCACCGGATGCTGCGTTGCACCAAATCCGTACCAGAACGGGCTAAAATTGCGATCAAGGTACCGCTGTGACGCCCGTCTTCACGGGCGTTCCCGGCAGCGGCGGCATCCTTCCCATGTCTCCCTACCTGAGATCCCCATGAAAAAACTAGCGAAGGTCGTCCTCGGCCTGCTCGTGCTGTTGCTGTTGGCAGCGGCCCTGTTCCTGTACTGGCCGCTGCATCAGCGCTCGGTCCCGGCCGCCGGCAACGACAAGCCGGTCGACGTCGTCCTGGTCGGCGGCGGCATCATGAGCATCACGCTCGCCACGTTCCTGCAGGAGCTGCAACCGGACTGGAACATCCAGGTCTATGAGCGCCTGGACGGGGTTGCCCTGGAAAGTTCGGACGGCTGGAACAACGCCGGCACCGGCCACTCCGCGTTCGCCGAACTGAACTACACCCCGGAACTGCCCGACGGCAGCATCGAGACCAAGCGCGCGGTCGGCATCGCCGAGCAGTTCGAGATCTCACGCCAGTTCTGGTCCCACCAGGTGCGCGAAGGGCGCCTGAGCCAGCCCAGCGATTTCATCAACCCGACCCCGCACATGAGCTTCGTCTGGGGCGATGAGAACATCGCCTACCTGCACAAGCGCCAGCAGGCACTGGTCAAGAACCCGCTGTTCTATGGCATGCAGTATTCCGAGGACGCCGCGCAGATCAAGCAGTGGGCCCCGCTGCTGATGGAAGGCCGCGACCCGAAGCAGAAGGTCGCCGCGACCTGGATGCCGCTGGGTACCGACGTCAACTTCGGCGTGATCACCCGCCAGCTGACCGCTGGCCTGCAGCGCAGCCCGAACTTCAGCCTGCACCTCAACCATGAAGTGCGTGCCCTGCGCCAGAACGACGACAAGAGCTGGAACGTGACCGTCAAGGACCTGAAGTCCGACAACGAATCCACCGTCAAGTCGCGCTTCGTGTTCATCGGTGCCGGCGGCGCGGCGCTCAAGCTGCTGCAGCTGTCGGGCATCCCGGAATCGAAGAACTACGCCGGCTTCCCGGTCGGTGGCCAGTTCCTGGCCTTCCAGTCGCCGCAGGTGGCCGGCCGCCATTCGGTCAAGGCCTACGGCATGGCCGAAACCGGTTCGCCGCCGATGTCGGTCCCGCATCTGGACGCACGCAAGCTGGATGGCAAGCCGGTCGTGCTGTTCGGGCCGTTCGCGCTGTACAGCACCAAGTTCCTCAAGCACGGCTCGTGGTTCGACCTGTATTCCTCGGTGAACCACAACAACGTGGCCGGGATGATGGGCGTGGGCCTGGAGAACCTGGACCTGGTGAAGTACCTGATGGGTCAGGCACGCCTGAACGATGACGACCGCCAGGCCGAGCTGGTCAAGTACTACCCCAACGCCAAGCGCGAGGACTGGACGCTGGTCACCGCCGGCCAGCGCGTGCAGATCATCAAGAAGGACCCGGAAAAGGGCTCGATCCTGCAGTTCGGCACCGAGATCGTGACCGACCAGGACCACACCCTGGCCGCCCTGCTCGGCGCTTCGCCGGGTGCATCAACGTCGCCGCCGATCATGCTGGACCTGCTCAAGAAGGCCTTCCCCGAGCAGATGGCCGCCGGCTGGGAAGCGCGCCTGAAGGAGATCGTGCCCTCGTATGGGCGCAAGCTCAACGACAGCCCGGCGTTGACCAACGAGATCCGCCGCCTGACCAGCGATACGCTGAAGCTGCCGTATCTGGACGTGCCGGGCGAGACCAGCCCGGCCGTGATGCTGACCCCGCCGCCGGGCACCCAGCCGGCCGAGGCCAAGCGCAACGCCAACGAAGAACTGCAGGCGCTGTAAGCCTGCCCCGGCGGGCCTGCGGGCCTGGCCACGGTTTTCCCTCCGGCCACCCTTGCGGTGGCCGGTTGCGTTTCAGGTCCGGTGACGTTGCGGCCCGGACGTTTACGCGGACGCGCCCGATTGTTCAAGAATTGTAAAGCGACTGAGAACGATTTACATTTGCGCATCGCAGGGTTGTCGCTACGGGTACTGGACGGTCTCAACGGACTGCCGTCTCCCCGCAGCTGCCCGGCAACCTGCTTTCCCAGGATGGACCTACCGTGCCTGGCGCCTGCGCGCCGGCGTTGCCTGCCTGTTGCCTTTCTTCCCTACTTCCCGTCCAGAGACCCCCATGTCGCTCCGCGCCCACCCGTTCCGCTCCCGCCGTGCCCCGCTGGCCCTGGCTCTGCTTTCCGCCCTTTCGCTGACCGCCCCGCAGGCCTTCGCCGATGCGCTGGCGGACGCCAGCAGCACTGCCGATGCGAAGACCCTGGACAAGGTCAGCGTGGTCGGTGCGCGCGCGATGCCATCCAGCACCACCCGCCTGCCGATCAGCCTGCAGGAAACCCCGCAGTCGGCGACCTCGATCGGGCTCCAGCGCCTGCAGGACGAATCGCTGTTCAGCATCAACGACGTGATGCGCAACGTCACCGGCGTGAGCGTCTCCTTCTACGACACCCAGCGTCCGCTCTATTACGCCCGCGGCTTTCCCATCACTGATTTCCAGGTCGATGGCATCCCCACCTACAGCGGCTCGACCAACCAGGAGTACGACACCGCCTTCTACGATCGCGTCGAAGTGATCCGCGGTGCCAACGGCCTGCTGAGCGGCGCCGGCGTGCCATCGGCGACGGTCAACCTGCTGCGCAAGCGCCCGGGCAAGGAATTCGATGCCTCCTTCGCAGTGAGCGCCGGCAGCTGGGACTACCAGCGCATGGAGGCCGACGTGACCGCGCCGCTGACCGCCGATGGCCGTTTCCGCAGCCGAGTGGTCGCCGCCTACACCGACCGCGATCTGTATTACGACCGCTACCACGAGAACAAGATGGCCGGCATGGCCGTGCTGGAAGGTGACCTGACCGACAGCACCACCGTGACCGTCGGCTACCAGACCCAGGACAACAACCCGGTCGGCTCGACCTGGGGCACCGTGCCGTTCTTCAACAGCCAGGGCGACTTCGCGCACCTGCCGCGCTCGACCAACGTCGCCCCGAAGTGGAGCTACTGGCAGCGCGAGACGAGCACGGCGTTCGCCAACCTGGAGCAGCGTTTCGGCGAGAACTGGCTGCTGAAGATCAACACCGCCTACACCCGGGGCAACGTGCAGAACGTGCGCGTCTACGGCAGCGGCTACCCCGATCCGGCCACCGGCGCGGGCATCTTCCTGCGCACTGCCGCCGGTGATTCGGAAGACACCCGGCGCAACGTCGATGCCTACCTGAGCGGCACGTTCTCGCTGTTCGGCCGCGAACACGACCTGACCGTGGGCGGCCAGTGGGCGGACCTGGAAGGCACCACCAACACCATCGCCCTGCGCTACCCGACCGACTGGGCGCGGTGCGGCACCGAGCGCTGCTACTACATCCCGGACATCCGCACCTGGGATGGCGACATCTCCGAAGTGACCTATTCGCGTACCGGTGCACGCCGGGTCGCCAAGACCACGCAGAGCGGTTTCTACGTGGCCACCCGCCTGCGCCTGGCCGACCCGCTGGCACTGATCGCCGGCGCGCGGCTGAGCCGCTGGGAGACGCTGACCCGCGCCTACGGCACGACCGGGGCCTACACCGGCACCAGCGGCGCCTACAAGGTGACGGATGAAGTAACGCCCTATGTGGGCCTGGTCTACGACATCACCCCGCAGGTCGCGGCGTATGCCAGCTACACCGAGATCTTCAACCCGCAGAACTTCAAGGACCGCAACGAAAACCTGCTGGCGCCGGTGGAGGGCTCGAACCTGGAAGCGGGCATCAAGTCGCAGTGGTTCGACGGTCGCCTGACCGCCAATGCGGCTGTGTTCGAGGCCAAGCAGGACAACTACGCGGTGCTGGACACGAGCGTGCCGGAGCGCTCGCTCAGCGATGGCAGCTCGGCCTACATCGGCATCAACGGGACCAAGGCACGCGGCTGGGAACTGGACGTGAACGGCGAAATCCTGCCGGGCTGGACGGTCAATGCCGGCTTCACCCACGTCAAGGTGACCCGAGCCGCCACTGATCTGCTGTACGCCAACCCGGCCGAGGACCTGCTGCAGCTCAACACCCAGGTGCGGCTGCGCGGCGCGCTCGAACGCCTGAGCGTGGGTGCGGGCGTGCAGTGGCAGAGCAAGGTGCAGGGCTACAACGTGCCTTATCCGCTCGGCGGCACGGTGACGGTGAACCAGCCGGCGTACGCACTGGTGCAGTTCAACGCCAACTACCGCCTCAGCGACAGCTGGACGGCGACCCTGAGCGTGCGCAACGCGCTGGACAAGACCTACTGGGCCAACCTGGATTACAACAACTATGGCGAGCCGCGTTTCGTCGCGTTGAGCCTGCGCTGGAAATACTGAGGCCTGACGACATCGCTGTGTTGAACGAACGGGTCGCCTTCGGGCGGCCCGTTTTTTTGGTGGCGACGCACCGTACACAGGTAGTGCCGGCCGCTGGCCGGCTCCTCGAAGACCCGAGATTGCGTGGAGCCGGCCAGCGGCCGGTGCTACCGGGGCCGCGTCTCGCGCAGCGTCCACATCACCGGCAGCACCAGCACGGCGACCCCGGCGATCATCGCGCCTGGGGCCGATGACCATCCGGTGTGGCGCACCAGCACTTCGGCCAGCAACGGCGTGGCGCCACCAAAGAAGGCCGTCGCCATGGTGACGCCCAATGCCAGCCCGCTGAGCCGCCCCTCGCCGGGAAACTGCTCGGCCGTCGCCGGTGCCGCCACCGCACTCACGCCACCGGCCAGGCACGCCAACACCACCGCGGCCAGCCCGATCGCCAGCGGGCTGCCACCGGCCATCACCGAGAACATCGTCAACGGCAGCAACGCCGACAGGGCGGCCAACGCGATCAACACCGGCCGGCGACCGACCCGGTCCGACAACGCGCCGGCCAGCGGCGTCACCACGATCACCGCCACCGCCGCGATCGTGGAGAGCCACAGCGCTTCGGATTCACTCACCTGCCCCACCGAACCGAGGAATGCGGGCACATAGGTAATGCCGACGTAATAGGTGATCGAACCCAGTGCGGAGATCGCGAAGGTGCGGGCGATCGCGGCCTTGTGGTGCCGCCAGGTGTCGCGGATCGGCGACTCCGGCACGGTGCCTTCGGCCTGCTGCCGCTCGAACTCGGGCGACTCATGCATGGTCGAGCGCGCCAGCAGGATCGCGCCGGCCAGCGCCGCGCCGACAAAGAAGGGAATGCGCCAGCCCCAGCCATCCAGCTGGGCCGTGCTCAGCAGCGCCACCGTCAGCGCCGACAGCGCCACTGCCAACAGGGCCCCCACCTCGCTCGCGGCCGACGCCAGCGAGGTGACCAGGCCGCGCCGCCGCAGGGGCGCGGTTTCCAGCAGGTACGCCACCACGCCGGTGTATTCGCCGCCGACCGAAAAAGCCATCAGGCAGCGCAACAGCAACAACAGCACACCGGCGGTGGCGCCGATGCTCTCGAAGGTGGGCAGCAGCGCGGTAGCAAGCATGGCCAGCGTCATCAGCAGCATCGAGGCCAGCAGCATGTAGCGTCGGCCGAAGCGATCGCCGAGATGGCCGAACACCAGCGCGCCCAGGGGACGCATCAGATACGACACCGCGAACCCGGCCAGCGTGGCCAGCAGCGCGTTCTCGCCGCCGCCGAAGAACACCCGCGACAACACCGTGGCCAGATACAGATAGAGCGTGAAGTCGTACCACTCCACCACGGTGGACAGCCCAGCGATGATCATCGAGCGGGTCTGAGGTCGCGCATCCGGCGCGGCGCTGGCCGTACTCAAGCGTGCGTCCTGCTGACAGGCAGGCCATCGCGGCTGGACAGGGGACGACATCGCATCGGAGCTCTCCCGGCCGCCTGGGCCGCATCTGGACGGCGACAGCCTACGCCAGCGGATCTGCACGCCGTGTCACGGAGGAACGCCGTCGCCGCAACGCGCCCGGCCCGCGCTCAGGCGAGGGCCGCCGGGCGGACGGCGCCGCGCCGATAACTCAGCAGCCGCCCATGGCCTGGCGCATCGCCCTCATCCTCGAACAGGCCCAGTTCCTCGGTCACATCGAAGCCCTGCAGGGCCATGCCGCGCGAAAACGCGCCGACGTTGCCGCGCCCGGGATCGGTGATCAGCAGTTCGGCATCGGGCTTGGCATGCCGCAGCATCATCGCGGCGATCTGGTGGGCGTGGCCGCGTTCGTAAAGGATGTCACTGCCGATGATCAGGTCGAAGCGGCCCAGCGAGCCATCCGGAACTTCCCAGGGCAGGTCGCGGTAGGTCACCGCCGGCAGGTTGTTGAGCCCTGCGTTGTAGGCCAGGAAGGATTCGGCCAACGGATGGTGATCCGTCGCGACGACATCCGCGCCCCGATGTGCCAGCACCAGGCTGGACAGGCCCAGCCCGCAGCCCAGTTCCAGGATGCGCTTACCGGCCACGTCGAAGTGGCTCATGGTATCGGCCAGCGCGCGGCCGGCCGGCCAGATCTGGCCGAACAGGCTCCACAGCGAGGAGTGGATGCCGGCACGCGCGGCGCGGCCGGTAGGATCGGAGAACTGCTGCAGATCGCTGAGCGCACGGATACGGAAGTCGTGACCGCCGACCGGAATGGTGAGGATGCGGGTGGTATAGCCCGGCATGAGCGCTCCGTGGGACACGGGAGTCTTCATCCCGGGGCGGCATGAAGGACTCGGAGGAAGGAGCGAGGGCGATCGGACGTCGATCGCGCAGGACGCGCGTACGTGCGTGTGACAACCCATCCTACGCCATGTGGGTGGCGCTGGCTGAACGCCTTGGGGCCTTTCCAGGGGTGGCCTTTGCGACCTTGCGGACTGCCTTGCCTGCGGCCTTGCGTACGGCCGGCGCCGTACCGTAGCGCAGCTGGCATACAGGGCAGAAGAACGTCCGCCTCCGGGTCGTCCCCGGGTAGGTCTTGCTGAGTGGGCCACCGCAGTGGGGGCAGGTGCGCTTGGTATGCACCAACCAGTGCTGGCGCAGGACGAACTGCCGCTTCCAGTCCAGGAAATCGAAGCTGTACTGCCGCGCCTGTTTGATGACCTCGCCCAGCTTGCGCGATGGCAGCGCGCCGACCGTGGATTCAGGATGCACGCGCGTGCGGAACAGCACCTCGTTCTTGATGATGTTGCCCACGCCGGCAAAGATGTCCTGGTCCAGCAGCGCGTCGCAGATCAAGGTGTCCAGGTGTTCCTTCAGTTTCCTGCGCGCCAGCCTGGGATCCCACGAGGGGTCCATCACGTCGCCGCGCCAGTCGTAGGTGTCCTCCAGCGCGCCTTCGATGTACTTCACCGACGAGGCATAGATGTTGAGCTCGCCGTTGTCGAACTGCAGCGATACCCGCGGCGGGGAAGGCTTGCGCTCATCGATGCGGTAGCTGCCGAACATCAGCATGTGCACGCGCAGGCTGAAGCCTCGGAACTCGATCAGGAAATGCTTGCCCCAGCTGCGCAGGGCGACCACGCGACGGCCTTCCATGCGGGTCAGGTCGAGTGAGCTGTTGCCGGTCGCCAGGCGCACGGTCTTGCCACGGAACTTCGCCGCCGCCTCGCGCAGGATGACGATGGAAGGACCTTCAGGCATGGGCGGCCCCCGGGTGGGATGCGCCGCCAAGGATGTCCTGCAGCCGTGCCGCGTTGGCGATGGCGAACCCATGGGCGGTATTGTCGAAGATCACCCAGCGCGTGCTGCCGGCGTGCGCCGCGACATCACGCGCCAGGGACTGGAGCGCCGCCTCGTCGTACTCGCTGTAATACATCCGCGGCGCGCCATGCCAACGCCAGTAGCGCCACGCGGCGTCACCCCCGGGGCGGGCCGCCCCGGCAACCCGCGCAGGATCGGCCGCGACGCGCGCTACCGAGTGCCGCCCCAGCAACGCCTCGGCCTGTGGCGTGAACCAGCTGGCATGCCGCGGTTCGCAGACCACTGGCGTATCCGTGCGACGGCGCAGCAGGCCAAAGAAACCCGCCGCCACCCGTGCATCGAATGCATGGCTGGGCGGCAGCTGCAGCAGCAATCCGCCCAGCCTGCGGCCCAGGCCGGCGGTCTCTTCAAGGAACCGATCCAGCGCCGGGCCGCAACCGCGCAGCGCGGCGTCATGCGACACCGCCTTGGGCAGCTTCACCGAAAAGCGAAAGCCAGCCGGCACGCTCGCCGCCCAGCGTTCATAGGTACGCTGCTGGTGTGGCCGGTAGAACGAGGAGTTGATCTCCACCGCCGAAAACCGCGTCGCATAGCGCGCCAGCATGCTCTCGCCCTCACCGGTCAACGCCGCGTATCTGCCGGGAATGGACCAGCCTGCGCATCCGATCCTGACGGGGGCGGCCGGCATCGCTTACAGCCGGATCTCACCGTCGTCTTCGCCGGACCAGTAGTGGATACGGGTCGCCTTGACCTGGATCAGCACGATGCCCGGGGTATCCACGCCCTGTTCGAACCAGCGTTCCAGGTCCGGAACCCAATGTGCCTGCAGGGTCGCGCGGTCGCGGCTCAGGGTGGCATGGCCTTCCACGGCCACGAACAGCGGGGGCTTTCCCAGCAGTGACTTGCTGCCGGTGAAGGACAGCGCGACCTTCGGGTCGCGTTCGATCTCGCCCACCATGTCGGCACTGTCGAAGGCGAAGAAATAACTGTCGCCGTCGTAGTCCACGTCACCGTTGTTGCTCATCGGCCGGCCGGCGATCTCGCCGCTGGCGGTATGGGTCTGCAGCATGGCGAAATCGATGCCGGCCATCTTCTTGGCCAGTTCGGGCAGGGTCAGCGTGGTCATGGGCTCTCCGGGTGGGCGTGGCGTGTGCGTCCAGCCTCCGCGCTGCGCGGTGACCGAGGCGTGCACGCCCACTGGCGAAAATTTCACACGGCCAGGGCGGTGCTCCGGCTGGGGAACAGGGCCAGCAGCGCGCGGGTGAGCATCGCCGGGTAGACCGTCAGGTGATCCTCATCGGCAACCACGCGTGTCTCGAGCCAGAGGCCTGGATAACCACGGCCGCGCAGACACTCGGCAAACGCTCGTGTATGCGCGACCATGTCGTTGCGCGCAGCAAACGGTGCGTCCGACGCCGGGGTTTCGTGTGCGCCGATAGACAGCAGCACGCGCGCGTTCAGATCGGCATGGGCGTCGGCGTACTCCGCCTCGATCCGGTTGATCACGTGCTGGTCGAACCAGAGCGATGGGCTGGAAAGGATGTAACGCTGGAACATCGCCGGGCGGGTCAGCAGCACGTACGCACCGAACAGCCCACCGTAGGAATGGCCGGCAAACGCACGCTGCGCCGGGTCGGTGCGGTAGCGCGCCTCGACCTGTGGCAGCACATGGTCGGCCAGGAAATCGCGGTAGTGCGCAGCGCCGCCGTAGGTGATGCCATCGGTGTAATCGTCGCCCGGGCTGCGGCTGGGTTGGGTCGGGGTGTAGTCACGCGAGCGGCTCTGCTGCGAGCTCAGCCCCTGCTGCGGCGGCAGCCCGACCAGGATGAAGGGCGACAGGTGCGCACCGCCCTGCCCCACCATGTTGCGCACGCTGCGCGCGAGCGGGAAGCTGTACAGCGCGTCGGTGACATACAGCACCGGGTAGCGCAGGTGCGTGTCCCGCGCATACCCGGCCGGCAGGGACACCCAGATCGGGTAGTCCCGGCCCACCGGGTCGCGGACGGTCCAGGCTTCGGTGTCCGGCAACACCACCCCGGGCATCGCACATCCGGACGCCATCAGCGCGCCCGCAGCGTGATCAGGGTGATCTCCGAGGGCACGCCGATCCGCGCGGCGAAGCCCGGCCACAGCCCGGCACCGTTGCTGACGTATAGCGTCATCGCGTCCACCTGGTAGCGCCCGGAGACATAGCCACCGTTGGCGCGCTTGACCAGCTGGTCCATACCCAGAATATGCCCGCCATGCGTGTGCCCGGACAGCTGCAGGGCCACGCCGTGCGCGGCGTTGGCGCGGGCTTCGACCGGACGGTGGTCAAGCAGGATCACCGGCGCCTGCGGGTCCGCCCCGGCCAGGGCAGCGCCGAGGTCCGGCATGGGCAGGCCATAGCGTGCCGCCACTGGATCGGTCACGCCGGCGATGGTCAACGTCGCCCCGTCGCGCTGCACCCGGGTATGGGTGTTCTCCAGCACCTGCATGCCCTGCCCGCGGAAGGCCTGCATCCATTCGGCGTACTGCGCGTAGTACTCGTGGTTGCCGGTGATCGCGATGACGCCATCCGGCGCGTGCAGCCTGGCCAGGGGCGCGAAGTCGTTGGCACGGGCGCTGACGCTGCCGTCGATCAGATCGCCGGTGATCACCACCAGATCCGGATGGAGCGCATTGCTTTCGGCGACCACCTTCTCCACCCAGGCACCGGTGAGCAGGCGGCTGGCGTGGATATCGGTGACCTGCAGCACGCGATAACCGTCGAACGCGGCCGGCAGGCCGTCGATGGCGACCTCGATCTGACGCGGCTTGGGCACGGCCATGCCCTGCCAGATGCCGTAGGCAGACAGCAGCAGCGCCAGTGCGCCGGCCGCCGGACGCAGCCATGTCGCACGCAGCATCGGCAGCACGCGCCGCGCGCGGACCAGCCACGCGATCAGCAGCAGCGCGTCCAGCAGCAGCACGAATACCGCGCTCAGCAGCAGCGTGGTGAAGCCGGTGGCGAGCACGGCGATCATCGCCGTGGGAATTTCCGGCGACGCCATGGTCCCGGCAAACTGCGCCACGATCCGGTGGTGCAGCGCCAGGGCCACCACCAACAGGCCCAGCGCGATCCGGACCGGGCGCGGCAGCCGCAATGGCCAGATCAGGCGCCACACCAGATACAACGCAAGCAAACAGCCGATCACACTCAGCACAGGCACATCCTGGAATATCGATGGGGAGTCAGCCCCCCATCGTTCCCGATTCGGCCCGCCGGTTCCAGTGCAGGAGGTCGTGACGATTCAGGCTGAGCGCCGGGGGGCCTTCCGGCGTGGCGCCGGAGCAGCGATTCTGGCCGCCCGGTTCAGCGCCATCGCCGCGCGGATCAACGCCTTGAACGCGGTGGCGTTGATCGTATCGCCTTCGTGCAGATCGATGGCGCGGCGGGTGTTGCCTTCCAGACTCGCATTGAACAGCCCGTTGGGATCGGGAAGCGAGGCGCCCTTGGCGAAGGTCAACTTCACGGCCGCCTTGTAGGTCTCCCCGGTGCACAGGATGCCGTGGTGCTCCCACACTGGAACACCCCGCCACTTCCATGTCTCCACCACGTCCGGATCGACCTGGTGGATCAAGGCGCGGATCCGGGACAGCGCCTCGCCGCGCCAATCCTCCAACGACTGGATGCGGGCATCGATCTGTTGCGACGCGGACGGCTCGCTGGCCGTTGCGGCGCGCGGCGTTGAACGGGCATTGGGCTGGATCATGGGGACACCGATCACCATGGGCGGCCCGGCCGGCGCCCTTCGTGCGCGTTATAGACCCGATCGAAAGGGGCTTCAAGCCACAGGCGCGCGAGCGGCCTACGGGATGGAACGACGCTTGGTTGCAATGTTATATTATTTCTTTTTCAGGTCAGAACAGCAGACGTCCGGTGTCTGCTGGTCCACGCCCTGTCCTACCTGCTCCTGAGGCACGAAGAGATGAGAACCAAGGCAATGGTGTCCGCCGTACTGGCGGCCCTGTGCGCCGGCGAAGCGCGCGCCCAATCCGCCGATGCTGCGATCACCCTCGGCAGCGTGCACGTGCGGGAAGGCGCGAACCGTCCCCTGGCCGCCCACCGGGTGCTGACCTCGGTGGATGTGATGGGCGGCGACCAGGTCCATGAGAAGAACGTGTCCAACAGCTGGGAGCTGCTCGGCCAGATGCCGGGCATGCAGCTGACCGAAACCCGCCAGGGCGCAGAGTCCGGCAAGGCGACCTTCCGTGCATTCAATGGCGAGGGCTACCTCAACGGGATCAAGATCCTGATCGATGGCATTCCCAGCAACGTCAACAGTGGCAACCAGCGCTTCGTCGACATGGTGTTCCCGCTGGACATCGACTACATCGAAGTCGTGCGCGGTACCAACGACCCGCGCTATGGCCTGCACAACATCGGGGGCAACATCAACCTCGGCACCCGCCAGGGCGGCAGCTATACCGATGCGCGGCTCACCTATGGCAGCTACAACACCCGCGAAGCGCAGGTGGCGATCGGTCGCGACGCCAACGGTGTCGCCCAGAACTATTTTCTGGCGTCGCAGGCATCCGACGGCTACCGCGATCATGACCGATCGAAGAAATACTCGCTGGGCGGCAAGTGGTTCTACAGCGGCGACGATGACCTGTTCAATCTCGGTCTGATCGCGCGCGTGTACCACCACGAAGCCGACGAGCCCGGCTTCATGACCGCCGCAGAGTTGGCAGCCGATCGTCGCGGATCCGCGCTCAAGAATGCCAACGACGTCGACGACCGCGACATGCGCCATCTCAGCACCCATCTGGATCTGCAGCTCAGCGATGCCGTGCATGTCAGCAACAAGCTGTACTACAACCGTTACGAGGACGACCGGCAGGTGACCTTCACCGCGTACGTGCCCGGCAACGCGCCGCGCCAGCGTCGTCAGTGGGATGAGAAACAGACCGGCCTGCTCAGCACGCTGACCTGGGCCGCCACGCCTGCGCTGACGGTCGAGGGTGGATTCAACGCCGAGCATCAGGACAATACGTACCGCCGGCTGCGCTACAGCCACGCCATCCCGACCGACTTCTCCACCCCGGCGCGGATCCAGAACGACGACCGCTACACCCTGGACAACCTCGGTGCCTATGCGCAGGCCGTGTATCAGCCCACCTCCGCGCTGAAGATCGTGCCGGCCTACCGTGTGGACCGCTTCTCCGGCAGCACCCACCTGCCCGGTGGCATCACCGCGCCGCTGCAACGCTACGGCACCATCGGGCAGCCCAAGCTGAGCGTGGTCTACGCAATCACTCCGGTACTCAACATCTATGCCAACTGGGGCAGGACCTTCCAGGTACTGACCGGTTCCACCGCACCGGCTTACCTCACCGCCGGCCAGGAGACTTTCCGGCCCTCGATCAACACCGGCAAGGAGCTGGGCATCAAGTTCACCCCGGCCGTCGGCACCGACGCGCGCATCGCGGTGTGGCGCCAGGACGCGACGGATGAAGTCGCGAACATGCCGGCCACCGGCACCTCGGTCGGCCTGGGCCAGACCCGTCGCGAAGGGGTCGACCTGCAGTTCACCTCGCGCCTGGGCGACCACTGGACGCTGTGGGGCTCGCATGCGATCCAGCAGGCCAAGGTGGTGCGCGCGTTCACCACCGATGGCACCGCCCTGGCCGGCAACGAGGTGATCGCCACGCCGCGCTACATCAGCAACATCGGCGTGGACTACCGCGGCAACGAGCGCTGGACCTTCGGCCTGCAGGGCCGGATGCAGGGCGACTACTACATTGAAGAGCGCAACACGCAGGGCAGGTTCGGCGCCTTCGCGGTGCTCGATGCCAGCGCGTCGTATCAGCTTTCCGAGCGGCTGAGCGTGGACGTGCAGGTGAAGAATCTGACCGGCCGCGACTACGCGTATGCGTGGTATGACAACTTCTTCTGGGGCGGCGACGATCAGCCGATGTTCTCACCGGCCCCCGGGCGCTCGGCGTATGTCTCGTTGAACCTGAAGCTCTAGCGCGGCCCGGCCCTCAGATCCAGCGCTGGTCCAGCAGTTCGCGCTTGATGTAGGCATAGAACACCGGCGCGGCGACCAGCCCTGGCAGACCGAACGCCGCTTCCATCACCAGCATCGCCAGCAGCAGTTCCCAGGCGCGTGCCTGGATCTCGCCACCGACGATGCGTGCGTTGAGGAAGTACTCCAGCTTGTGGATGACCACCAGGTACAGCAGCGCGACCACGGCCACGTAGAACGAGACCGACAGCGCGACGATGGTGATGACCGTGTTGGAGATGATGTTGCCCACTACCGGCAGCAGGCCGGCCAGGAAGGTGATCAGCACCAGTGTCTTGGACAGCGGCACATGCACCCCGAACAGCGGCAGCACCCCGAGCAGGAAGATGGCGGTGAACAGGGTGTTGAGCAGGGAGATCTTCACCTGCGCGAACACCACCTGCCGAAAGGCCGTGGCCAGGCGACTGGTGCGGCCGATCAGCTCGCGCGCCAGCGGCCCCAGCTTCGGCAGCGGCAGCTCGTCGTACAGCGCGATCATCGCACCCAGCACCATGCCGATCAGGATCCGCACGCTGATCTGCACGGCCGAGGTGCCGGCGATGCCGAGCTGCTGGCGGTGGGTGGCGGCCCAGTCGTTCATGGCCGTGCGCAAGGCCTGCAGATCTTCCGGGATGTACGGCTGCAACAGGTCCGGCACCTGGTGGCGGGAGGTGTTGAGGATGTCCATCAGGCGCATCAGCAGCGCATCCGGGCCCCCGGTTTCATTGCGGAAGAACGAGGCGATGCCGATCGCGGCCAGGGTCAGCGCGCCGATGATCAGCGCCGACAGCACGATCACCGAATAGGCGCGCGCACGTCCGGGCGGCAGCCTGCCCTCGACGGTGGAGGCCAGCAGGTGGGTCAGGTGGAACACCAGCAGGCCTGAGAGCAGGGTCACCACCAGGCCCAGCTTCAAGGTCAGCCACATGCCCAGCAGCATCAGCAGCCAGGCCGCGATGCGGGCGGTGGGTGGCTTGGGCAGCGTGGGAATCACAATGGACATGCGGGGGCATCCTGACGGGTGGCCCATGGTAGTGGATGTGGTGTGGGTGGCGCCGTCGACCCTCGCACCATCAAACTGAAATCCAGCGTCTGCTGAAGCGGCACATCGACACGTTCGATGATCGCAAGCAGCAGGTTGACTGCACGGGCACCGATCTCCCGCATCGGTTGCCGGATGGTCGTCAGCGGCGGCGTGAGGTAACGCGACGATGCCAGATCGTCGAAGCCGACGACGGACAGATCACCCGGTACCCGGATGCCCAGATCCCGGCAGGCCGCCAATATGCCCAGCGCCATCTGGTCGCTGAAACAGAACACCGCCGTCGGCACGGGCGCGCGCGCCAACAGCGACATCCCGGCCGCATGTCCGGATTCGACGGTGAAGTCGCCCGGCACCACGCTCAACTGACGCAGGCGGCCACGCGCCTTGCCGGCGGCCCGGACCCCCTCCAGCCGTTGCTGATGCAGGGGATTGTCCGGCGGCCCGCCCACCACGGCGATCCGCTCGTGCCCCAGCCCGTACAGGTGCTCCATAACCGCGCGCGCGGCAGCCGCGTTGTCGATGTGGACGCTGGGAATGCCCAGCGCGGGGTCGAATTCGCATCCGTTGACCACCGGCGCGGCGGCGCCCCGCTGCTGGACGATGTCGCGCGCCGTCGGCGGCAGGCGGTGCCCCAGCACGATCAGGCCGTCGGCCTCGTTGCGCCGGAGCATCTGCGCGTAGCGCTCTTCGCGCTCGGGCAGGTTCTGGGTATCGCCCAGCAGGACAGCGTAGCCAACCGCCTGCGCCGCGTCCTCCGCGCCCTGCAGGATCTGCGCAAAGAACGGGTTGGCGATATCCGGCACGGTGACGAGGATCTTGCCGCTGCGCTGGGTCTTGAGTGTCCGGGCCACCGTGTTGGGCACGTAGCCCAGCGCTGCAGCGGCCTGCTCGATGCGCGCGCGTGTAGCCGGCAGCACTTTGTCCGGCCGGGACAGCGCCCGCGACACCGTGCCGGCCGAGACGCCGACGTGCTTTGCAATGTCGTAGATGGTGGCCATGGCGCTACCTCTTCCTTCCGCTGTGCAGTGCACAACAGGACTTTCGAATGCCCCTGCTAGGATAATGCAATCGATTGCATCGAGGGCGAATCCTCTTGAAAACGCTCAAGGGTCCAGCGCTGTTCCTGGCGCAGTTCATCGGCGACACACCTCCCTTCGATCGGCTGGACACCCTGGCCGGATGGGCCGCGGGGCTGGCCTATTCTGGCGTACAAGTGCCGACCAGCGCGCCCGGGCTGTTCGATCTGGCCGAAGCTGCGCGCAGCCAGGCGTACTGCGACGATGTCATCGGCATGCTGGATGGGCATGGCCTGCAGATCACCGAGCTGTCCACCCACCTGCAGGGGCAGCTGGTCGCCGTCCATCCCGCCTATGACAGCCTGTTCGACGGATTCGCGCCGCCGGACAAGCGTGGCGATCCGGCCGCCCGCCAGGCCTGGGCGGTGGAGCAGCTGCTGCTGGCCGCCAAGGCCAGCCAGCGCCTGGGGCTGACCGCGCATGCCACGTTCTCCGGCGCACTGGCCTGGCCTTACTTCTATCCCTGGCCGCAGCGCCCACCCGGTCTGGTGGAGGAAGCCTTCGCCGAACTCGGCCGCCGCTGGCGCCCCATCCTGGATGCATTCGACGCCTGCGGCGTGGACCTGTGCTTCGAAATCCACCCGGGCGAGGATCTGCATGACGGCGCGACCTTCGAGCGCTTCCTCGACGTGGTGGACCACCATCCCCGCGCGAAAATCCTGTACGACCCCAGCCACCTGCTGCTGCAGCAGATGGACTACCTCGGCTTCATCGACCGTTACCACGATCGCATCGGCATCTTCCACGTCAAGGACGCGGAATATCACCCCAGTGCCAGCAGTGGCGTGTATGGCGGCTACCAGGACTGGATCGATCGCCCGGGCCGGTTCCGCTCGCTCGGCGATGGGCAGATCGACTTCAAGGCGATCTTCTCGAAATTCGCGCAGTACGACTTCCCCGGCTGGGCGGTGCTGGAATGGGAGTGCTGCCTGAAGCACCCCGAAGATGGCGCGCGCGAGGGGGCCGCCTTCATCCGCAACCACATCATCCACGTGACCGGGCGTGCCTTCGACGACTTCGCCGACAGCGGCACCGATCCGGAATCACTGCGCCGCATGCTGGGGATCTGAGCCATCACTGCCTGGGAGGGCAAGCCATGACGCACACCATGTCGCGCTTGGGCGCGATGATGTTTCTGCAGTTCTTCATCTGGGGAGCGTGGTTCGTCACCCTGGGAACCTACCTGGTGCAGGGCCCGCTGCAGGCCAGCGCCAGCCAGGTGGCGACGGCCTTCCTCAGCCAGTCCATCGGTGCCATCGTCGCGCCCTTCCTGGTTGGCCTGATCGCGGACCGCTACTTCGCGGCGCAGCGCATCCTCGCGGTGCTGCACCTGGCCGGCGCGGTGCTGATGTGGCTGGCGTCCACCGCAACCAGCTTCAGCATGTTCTCCGCCTGCGTCATGGGCTACATGCTGCTGTTCATGCCGACGCTGGCATTGGCCAACAGCGTGGCGATGCGGCACATGCAATCGCCTGAGAAACAGTTCCCACTGGTGCGGGTGGCTGGCAGCGTCGGCTGGATCGTGGCGGGTGTACTGATCGGCTGGCTGGGCTGGGAGCAGGCACACCGGCTGGAGCTGACGTTCCAGATGGCAGCGATGGCCTCGTTGGCGCTGGGCCTGTATGCGTTCACCCTGCCGCACACCCCGCCGCTGGCACAGCAGCGCGATGCCGGGCTGGGACAGGTCCTGGGGCTGGATTCGCTGCGGCTGCTGAAGTCGCGCTCCTACCTGGTGTTCTTCCTGGCCTCCATCGCCATCTGCATCCCGCTGGCGTTCTACTACAACTTCACCAACCCGTATCTCAATGACCTGGGCGTGCGCGGCGCGGCGGGCCTGCAGTCGCTGGGACAGGTCTCCGAAGTCCTGCTGATGCTGGCCATGCCGTTCCTGTTCGTGCGGCTGGGGGTGAAGACGATGCTGGCGGTGGGCATGGCGGCGTGGGTCGTGCGCTATGCGATGTTCGCCTTCGGCGATGCAGGCAGCGGCTTCTCCCTGCTGGTGATCGGCATCGTGCTGCACGGCATCTGCTACGACTTCTTCTTCGTCACCGGCCAGATCTACACCGATGCGCATGCCGGCCCGGCCGCGCGCAGCAGCGCGCAGGGATTCATCACGCTGGCCACGTATGGCGTGGGCATGCTGATCGGTACGTTCCTGTCCGGCGCGGTGGTGGAGCACTTCACCACTGCAGCCGGTCCGGATTGGCAACAGATCTGGCTGTTCCCGGCAGGCGTCGCGGTGGTCGTGCTGATCGCCTTCCTGTTGCTGTTCCGCGACCGGCCGGTGGTTGCGGCCGCACCTTCCACGCCCTGAGGACCGCACCTTATGCCAACGCTTGGAATCGCCATCATCGGCACCGGCATGATCGGCGCGGTGCATCGTCGCGCGGCGCTGATGGCCGGTGCCGAGATCCGCGGCGTGGCCGCCTCGTCTCCGCAACGCGCACGCGACATAGCGCAGGCATGGAATGTCCCGCGTGCCTATCGGGACATCGAGGAGGTGGTCGCCGATCCACAGGTACAGGTCGTGCACGTGTGCACGCCCAACCATCTGCACCGTCCCATGGCACAGGCCGCGCTGGAAGCGGGCAAGCACGTGGTCTGCGAGAAGCCGCTGGCCACGACGCTGGAAGACGCCCGGGCGCTGGCGGCGTTGGCTGCCGCCAACGCGCTGGTCGCCACGGTGCCCTTCGTCTACCGCTACCACCCGGTGGTCCGCGAGGCGCGCGCACGCATCGCCCACGGCGAACTCGGGCCGTTGCACCTGATCCACGGCAGCTACCTGCAGGACTGGCTGCTGGACCCGGCCAGCAACAACTGGCGCGTGGACCCGGCACTGGGCGGCGCCTCGCGCGTGTTCGCCGACATCGGCTCGCACTGGTGCGACCTGGTGGAATGGGTCAGCGGCGAGCGCTTCACCGAGGTCAGCGCGGCATTCGATACGGTGATCGCCGAACGCAGCACCGACACCGGGCAGAGCTTCACCACCGCGGCAGCCGGTGGCGCGATGCAGGCGGTCACCAGCGAGGAC
Organism: Stenotrophomonas sp. LM091; assembly: GCF_001806305.1. Taxonomy (NCBI): domain Bacteria; kingdom Pseudomonadati; phylum Pseudomonadota; class Gammaproteobacteria; order Lysobacterales; family Lysobacteraceae; genus Stenotrophomonas; species Stenotrophomonas sp. LM091. The sequence continues at coordinate 3,283,021 of NZ_CP017483.1, read as the reverse complement.
GTGGCGGCGGCGATGTTCCGCACCAGCGCCGGTACGCTGGCATCGTTGACGGTCAGCCAGGTATCGGCCGGACGCCACAACCGCCTCTGGTTCGAGATCGATGGTGCCAGGGCCAGCGTGGCCTTCAATCAGGAAGACGCCGAGCGGCTGTGGATCGGCCAGCCCGACCAGCGCGAGGAAGTCTTCGTGCGTGGGCCAGGCGCCGGTAGTCCCGAACAGCGCCGGCTGTCGGTGTTGCCGGCCGGGCACGCACAGGGCTACGGCCACTGCTTCGAAGCATTTGTCGCCGACACCTACCGCGCCATCGAAGGCGAGCGACCGGATGGCCTGCCCACCTTTGAAGACGGTGTGCGCTCGGCGCTGATCGTCGACCGCGTCATCACCTCGGCCAGGACGCGCGCCTGGACCACCATCGGTTGAATCCCGGGAGTATCCCTTGATGAACACGTCCGTTCGCAGAACCGCCACCCTCGCCGTGCTGCTGCTCGCTGCCCTGCCCGTCTTCGCAAACGAAGCCGCCAGCCCGCACAAGCCCATCGCCGTGCAGATGTACACACTGCGCAACGCCGGCCCGCTCGACCAGCAGTTGAAGATCGTCCATGACGCTGGCGTGGATGCGGTGGAAACGGTGGGCACGCAGGGCGTCAGCGCCAGCGAACTCAAGCAGTTGCTGGACCGGTATTCGATCAGGGCGATTTCCTCGCACGTGCCACTGGCCGAGCTGCGCAAGGACCTGGACGGCATGGTGGCCTTCAACCGGTCGATCGGCAACACCACCCTGGTGGTGCCTTACCTGGACGCGAAGGATCGGCCGACCGATGCCGCAGGCTGGACAGCGCTGGGCAAGGAACTGGGCGCGATCGCCAAGCAGGTACGGGCCAAGGGCATGCGCCTGGCCTACCACAACCATGACTTCGAACTGGTCGACTTCACTGGCCGGACCGGCCTGGAACTCCTGTTCGCAGCGGCCGGGCCGGACCTGCAGACGGAACTGGACCTGGCCTGGGTCGCGCATGCAGGACTGGACCCGGCGGTGATGCTCGGCAAATTCCGCGGCCGCCTCTTTGCGGTACACGCCAAGGACAATGCACCCAACGGCCAGGCCGAAGACGAGGGCGGCTTCGCTGCCGTCGGCCAGGGTGTGCTGGACTGGCGCGCGATCCTGCCAGCCGCCGCAGCGGCCGGCGTGCACTGGTACATCCTCGAGCACGACCAGCCACGCGACCCGGCCCAGGTCATCCAGACCGGCGCGGACTACCTGCGTGAACACCTGCCCGCCAACGCGTCCGCCCGTGCGCAGCACTGACGCCTGAAGGAGGCCCCACATGAAGACGATCCTGGCAATGGCCGTGGCCCTGGGCAGCATGAGCGTTGCGACAGCCGCATGGTGCAAGGATGACCCGGCCGCCGGTGCGAAGCTCTACACCGCCAACTGCACGGCCTGCCACGGTGCCGATCGTGCCGGCATGCCCGGCGCATTCCCGGCGCTCACCGATATCGGCAAGCGCATGGCACCCGCGCAGATCAAGGAAAAGATCAGCAAGGGCGGCGGGCTGATGCCGCCCTTCCCCCAGCTGTCGCAGCAGGAAATAGATGACATCGCCAGCTACCTGGCGAAGTAAGCGGCCGGCGATCACGCTGGCCGTGTGCCGCTACAGCTCGCGCACCCAGATATTGCGGTAGCTGACCTTGGAATCATGTTCCTGCAGGTAGATCGGCGCGCACCCGTGAGGTGCGTACGAAGGCGCACCGATGTACTCGGTCCTGCCCGCCAGCACGGCCTCGTCCTGCACCAGCACGCCGTTGTGCAGGACGGTGATGCGCGCAGGCGACACAAGCCCACCGCCCGGTGAGAAGCGCGGTGCCTTCCAGAGGATGTCGTAGGCCTGCCACTGCCCCGGTGCACGCGAAGCATTCACCAGCGGCATGGCCTGCTTGTAGATGGAGCCTGCCTGGCCGTTGGCATAGGTTGGGTTGTTGTAGCTGTCCAGCACCTGCAGCTCGTAGCGTTCCTGCAGGAAGATGCCACTGTTGCCCCGGCTCTGTCCGTCGAACCCCTTGGTTTCGACGGGTGTACGCCACTCGACATGCAGTTGGACGTCGCAGAAGTACTGCCGGGTGCGGATGCCCTTACTGCCCGGAACCACCGTGAGCGCGCCATCGGCGACGGTCCAGGGCACGCGCCCGCCCTGCTCCGCCTCCCAGGCGGAGGCATCCTTGCCGTCGAAGAGCACGATGGCGTCGGACGGCGCCTTGCCCGGCGGCGTGGCCACGGTTGCAGGCACGGGGGTCCACACCTCGGTCTTCGCCGGGTCGCGCGCGGGATCGGTGTTGGCCTGCGCGAACGCCGGTGCAGCGACGAACACGCCGGCGGCGATCAATAGCGGCGTGATCTTCATGGCGTGATCCATCAGCTGGTCCCCCATGCGGGCGTGCCGGGCACATAGGCAAGATCGCCGTCATAGCGACCCGGCACTGCGACGTACTTCAGTACTTCGGTCGCGCCGACCTTGGAGGTGAAGAAACCGAAGATGGTGAGCTGCTTGAACATCGTGAAGTAGTGCGGCATCGGTTCTCCTGCCTCGGCGGTGCCGGTTTCGGTCACCTCCACTGCGTGTTTCCTGGCCTCTGCATCCAGCGCGCGCAGCAGTTCGGTGCGCGCCTGCGGCGCAAGTGAAACGAAGCGGCCGCCGGCGCGTTTGTCGATATCGGCCAGGCCGGCACGGAACGTCGCCTGCTGCCGGGCGGTGTAGCAGTCGCTGACGAACGTCGCCATGAACGCGCCGGCGCCCGCGTCCTTCGCCCCCGGCGTTTTCGTCCGTGGCAGGATGGTCTCGGCAATCTCGTCCAGCGTGCCAACATCCGCATCGGAGAAGCGCGTCTTCGCCCCTGCGGCAGGCGCCTGTGCCTGACCGAGCGCAGGCAGACCGACCATCGCCGCACCGGTGGCGGCGACGATCATTTTCAGCAGTTCGCGGCGGTCCATCACAGGTTCCCCGCTTTCAGTTCGCGCACGGCATGGTCGGCAGCCCGCGCGGTCAGTGCCATGTAGGTCAGTGATGGATTCACGCACGCGCTGGAGGTCATGCAGGCACCGTCGGTCACATAGACGTTGGGCGCATCCCAGACCTGGTTGTGCTGGTTCAGAACCGATGTCCTGCGGTCACGGCCCATGCGCGCGGTCCCCATCTCATGGATGCCCTTGCCCGGGGCGTAGTCGTTGTCGTGCATCTCCACGTCCTTGACGCCGGCGGCCTCCAGCATCTCGGCGGCGTCGGCCGCCATGTCCTTGCGCATGGCCAGTTCGTTGGCGCGCATGGCGACGTCCATCGCCAGCACCGGCAGTCCCCACTTGTCCTTGCGGTCCCGGTCCAGACGGATCGTGTTGTCGTGGTGCGGCAGCATTTCGCCGAAGCCGGTCATGCCGATGCGCCAGTCACCGGGCACGGTCAGCGCCTCCTTCAGGTCGGCACCGATATTCAGCTCGGCGATCTCGCGCGACCACCCCGTGCGGCTGGCACCGCCCTGGTAGCCGAAGCCGCGCAGGTAGCCGCGCCTGTCAGCGGCCACGTTGCGGAAGCGGGGAATGTAGAAGCCGCAGGGACGACGGCCGAAGTAGTACTTGTCCTCAAAACCCTCGACCCGACCGGAGGCCCCTGCGCCGAAGTGATGGTCCATCACGTTGTGCCCCAGCTCACCGGACGAAGCGCCCAGCCCCCCCTCCCACACATCGGTGGCCGAGTTCATCAGCAGCCAGGTCGAGTTGAAGGAGGAGGCGTTGAGGAAGATGACCTTGGCCGTGTAGTGGTAGGTCTGGCCGGTCTCCGCATCGATGACCTCCACACCGCGCGCACGCTTGCGGTCCTTGTCGTAGAGCACCTCCTTGACGATGGAGAACGGTCGCAGGGTCAGGTTGCCGGTCTTCATCGCCGCCGGCAGCGTCGCCGCCTGGGTGGAGAAATAGGCACCGAAGGGACAGCCGAGGATGCACTTGTTGCGGTACTGGCAGTTGACGCGGCCCTGCTCGGGCATCGGCTTGGTGATGTTCGCCGTGCGAGAGTGGATCATGTGCCGGGTGCCGCCGAAGGCCTTCCGGATCCGGGCGGCCACGTCCTTTTCGACGATGTTCAACGGGATCGGCGGCAGGAACTCGCCGTCCGGCAGCACGTCCAGCCCTTCGCGCGTACCGGCGATGCCGGCGAATTTCTCCACATGGTCGTACCACGGCGCGATGTCGGCGTAGCGGATCGGCCAGTCGGTGGCGATGCCGTCCTTGAGGTTCGCCTCAAAATCCAGGTCGGAGAAGCGATAGCTCTGTCGGCCCCACATCAGCGAACGCCCGCCGACATGGTAGCCGCGAAACCAGTCGAACCGTTTGGTCTCGATGTACGGCGATTCCTGTTCGTCGGCCCACATGCCCTGCAGGTTCTCGGCCAGCGCGTAGTCGCGCATCAGCACGGGGAAGGCGGCCTTCATCGCCTGTGTAGGCCGGTTGCGATGCGGGAAGTCCCACGGCTCCTTGATCGCGTTGACGTAGTCCTTGACGTGCTCGATGTTGCGTCCGCGTTCCAGCATCAGGACCTTGAGGCCTTTCTCGGTCAATTCCTTCGCCGCCCAACCGCCACTGATTCCCGAGCCAACAACGATGGCGTCGTAATGATTGTCTGCCATGGATCTCTCACCTGGTGGATATCGTTTCAGACGTCGCAGAGGCGGATGGCCTCGCGCAGCGAACCGACGGGATCCGGTGCCGCAGGCATGAATTCCTGCGCCAGATACCCATCGAAACCGGTGTCGCGGATCGCGCGACAGATGGCGGGGTAATTGAGTTCCTGCTGGTCCCCGATCTCGTGCCGGCCCGGCACGCCCGCGGTGTGGTAATGCTTGAAACAGGCGTGATGCCTGCCGATGGTGGCGATGATGTCGCCCTCCATGATCTGCATGTGATAGATGTCGTACAGCAGGCCGAAGTTGTCCGAGCCGAGCCGCTGGCACAGTTCCACGCCCCAGGCAGAGTGGTCGCACAGGTAGTCGCGATGATCGACCCTGGAGTTCAGCAGCTCCATCACCAGCACCACGCCACGCTTCTCGGCATGCCCGAGGATGCGCTTGAGGCCGGCCTCGGCATTGGCCATGCCCTCCTGCGGGTCCATGCCGTTGCGGTTGCCGGAAAAGCAGATGAGATTGCGATAGCCGGCATCGGCGACCAGATCGATGTGCCGCGTGTAGCGCTCCACCAGCTGGTCGTGGAACGCACGGCCGGCAAAGCCCTTGGTGAGGCCCAGCTCCGCGCCGTTGCACATCGAGCTGTAGACGCCATGGGCCTTCAGCGTGGGCCAGTCTTCCGGGCCGACCAGATCGATGGCGGCGAACCCGATGTCCTTCACCGTCGTGCAAAGCTGGGCCACCGATTGCTGCGGGAAGGTCCAGCGGGCGACGGAATGCTTCAGGTTGCCCTTGAGTGGCGCGGTGCCGGCGGATGCAGGCAGCACGGCCGCAGCGCCCAAGGCAAGGCTCGCAGCGGCCGCCATGCGCAGCGCATCGCGCCGCGTGAGACCCCCGGCCGGCCCCGATGCCGCCCTGATCGAATGGATGGACATCCGTCTTCCGGCCTCCCAACCGGTGTCAAACGCTGACGATCCGCTGCAATGCAATCGATTGCACCATAGAGGAGGAGATCGTTTTTTTGCAAGACGCGGTGCACGAAAATGCATGCTGCAGGGCACAACGCGCGTGATGCCTGTCGCCTTGTGCGTGCGAAGGGAGAGCGGCATGCCACGCAATCGCGTTCACGGGGCTGCGGGGGGACAGTGCCGCCGCGCAGCGGGATCCGCTTATCGCCGGCAAGTCGTCGCCTGGCGCAGCTTCTCCCTTGAGTTGTGACCCATCGTGCCATGGCTACGGGCAGAAGACAGGCGTCAAACCGGCAGGAAGCAGAGCTTCCCCGTGCACGAAAGAAAAACCCCAGCAAGCACAGCGGCTTACCGGGGTTTCTGTTTGCATCCGTAAAAATCAGAAATCAGAACGGAATATCGTCATCAGCGAAGTCGTCCATCGGCGGCGCCGACTGCTGCGGAGCCTGCTGCTGCGGGCGCTGCTGGCCGTAGCCACCACCACCACCGCCACGCTGACCACCACCGCCGCCGCCGCCACCGCCGTACTCCTGGCGCGGGGCCTGCTGGCGCTGCGGACGTTCGCCGCCACCGCCACCGCCACCACCGCCTTCACGGCCGCCGAGCATCTGCATTTCATCGGCGATGATGTCGGTGGAATACTTCTCCACGCCATCCTGACCGGTGTACTTGTCGTAACGCAGGCTGCCTTCGACGTAGACCGAGCTGCCCTTGCGCAGGTACTCACCAGCGATCTCGCCGAGCTTGCCGAAGAACACCACGCGGTGCCATTCGGTACGCTCCTGCTGGTTGCCATCCTTGTCCTTGCGGACGCTGGTGGTGGCCAGGCTGATGCGGGTGATCGCCATACCGCCCTGGGTGTACTTCACGTCCGGGTCGTTGCCGAGGTTGCCGACCAGGATGACTTTATTGATGCCGCGCGCCATAGGGTTGCTCTTCCGTTGTCCGAGGGCAGGCCGCAGTCATATCACAGCCCCGGGCGGGGTGCAGATCTGCCGGGCCGCCCTTGGGAGAATTGGGGGGGATCCAGATTGCACCATCTTATCATCGCCGCCGTCCCCGACCCTGTCGGAATTCCGGCCGGGAACGACCGGAAACCTGCTCGAGCCATATGCCGCAACGGTGACGGCGGTTCAGTCCCTGCGCCGCAGGCCGCTGGCCGCCAGCCCGAGGGACCTCCCGGCCCCGCCATCACGGTGCATGGCATGATGTCGCTTCACCGTCTCCCCGCCTGCTGAAATGACCATCCGCGGTAAAGCCACCTCCCTCGATATCGCCCACCTGGCCGGCGTCTCCCAGCCCACGGTGTCGCGGGCGCTGCGCGGCAGCCCGATGGTCAACGCCGAAACCCGGCAGCGGATCCTGGCCATCGCCCGGGAGCTGAACTACAAGGTCGACAAGAACGCCTCCAGCCTGCGCCTGCGCAATGCCGGCACACTGGCCCTGCTGTTCTTCGAGGACCCGACCAATGACGATTCGCTGATCAACCCCTTCTTCCACGCGATGCTCGGCTCGATCACGCGGGCCTGCGCGCTGCGCGGTTATGACCTGCTGGTCTCCTTCCAGCAGCTGTCCACCGACTGGCAGGCCGATTACGAGGACAGCAACAAGGCCGACGGCATCATCCTGCTCGGCTATGGCGATTACCACGAGTCGCGCGAGCGGCTGCAGCGGCTGGTCGAGCAAGGCACCCACTTCGTGCGCTGGGGCGCTTCCCTGCCCGACCAGCCCGGTGTCTCGATCGGCAGCGACAACTTCCAGGGCGGTTTCGACATCACCGCCCACCTGCTCGACCAGGGCTGCCGCCGGATCGCGTTCGTCGGCCATGCCTCCAGCCACTATCCCGAGTTCGAGCAGCGCTATCGCGGCCACGTCGAAGCAATGCGGGCGCGAGGCCTCACCGCCGAGCCCTCGCTGCAGCACGATGCGATCACCACCGAGCAGTCCGGCTTCGATGCCTGCCAGGCGCTGCTGGCGCGCGGTGAGCGTATCGATGGGCTGTGCGCGGCCAGCGACCTGATCGCGATCGGTGCGATGCGCGCCCTGCGCGAGCATGGCCTGCGCGTGCCGGAGGACGTGGCGGTCACCGGCTTCGATGACATCCCGCTGGCCGCCTCGGTGTCCCCGCCGCTGTCCACGGTGCAGCAGGACACCAAGCAGGCCGGGCACCTGCTGGTGGAAAAGCTGTTGGCGCTGATCGACGGCCAGCCGGTGGAAGGCCAGAGCATCGCGGTGAAGCAGGTGCTGCGGGAATCCTCGCTGCGCCGCTGAGTCCGTTCAGGGCACCCGCTGGAAGCTCAGGCTCTCGAAGCTGAGGGACCGCGCCTGGCCATCGGCCACGTGGAAGGTCAGCCAGTTGCCGCTGTTGGGGACGAACTCGACCCGGACCTGGTCAAGGTGTTCGCCCGCGGTGGCCACCGCGTCCAGCTGCCCCCAACGCAGCCGCAGTGCCTGGTCACCGGCCGCTTCGACGTTCATCTCGCCGAGCAGCGGGTGCACGTATCTGCCCACGTAGCCATCGCGCGGCAACGTTCGCAGCCACGGGCGTGCCTGGATCGCCTGGCGCTGACGCGCCATGTTCCGCTGCGCCTGGGCCGCCGTTGCCTGCAGGGCCAGGAAGCGGGCGGCGGAGCTCGCTGCGATCCCCTGCTCATGGAGCAGCACGCCATACACGTGATCGGCGATGAGATTGGTCAGCGGTGCGCCCAGCAGGTCCTCGTTGTTGAGCACCACCAGTGCGATGTTCTGATCAGGCATGAAGGACAGGTGCGCGTGGAAGCCGGCGAATCCGCCGAAGTGGTGCAGCAGCCGGTGGCCTTTGTACTGCCCGGTGTACCAGCCCCAGGCATAACCATCGCGCGCAAAGTCCAGATAGCGCGCGCTCAGCGCGACCTGCCGCTGCTGCGAACGGCTGATCACCTGCGGTGCGAAGGCCGGGGTGCCCGCGCACGGGAACTGCGCAATCAGGAACCGGGCCAGGTCCGGTGCGCTGGCGACCATGCCACCGGCCGCCTGCATCGTCCCGTCCGCTTTGCGCAGATACAGGGCCGTGGTCGGTTGCGCGCTGCCCAGTGAGTACGGCTTGGCCAGGGGCCAGCCCGCCGTTTGGGCACGGCTGATCCGGGTGCTGGTATGGCGCATGCCCAGCGGATCGAACACCGCGCGCTGCAACTGGTCCTGCCACGGCAGCGCGTCGTGCTGGTCCATCCAGATACTCAGCAGGTTGTAGCCGAGATTGGTGTAGCCGAAGGTGCCGTGGGGCGCGTCCGGGTCGCGCCGGGTCGCGCCCACCAGCGCCAGCCGCGAGGCAGCGTCATGCACGCCGCTGAAAGCAGTGGCCCAGACCAAGGCGGGGTTGTCCACGCCTGCGGTATGGGTGAGCAGATCACGCACGATGACCGCCTCGGCATCGATACCTTCCAGGCGCATCTGCGGAAACATCTGCTGGAGCGACATCGCCATGTCGAGCTCACCGGCGGCCTCCCTCTGCAGGGCGTTCAGCGCGAAGAACGGCTTGGTCGCCGAGGCGATGTAGAAGACGGTGTCGGCCGTGACCGGCGTACCGGCGGCAATGTCCGCCAAACCGTAGTAGCCCTCATGGATCACTTTGCCGTCCTTCACCACCACGACGGCGGTACCGGACGGCAAGCCGGTCGCGGCCTTGGTCTGTTCGATGAGGGCGGACAGCGGGGCGAAATCGAGCGGCGTGGCGGCGCCGACCGGAGACAGCACGGCCACGGCAAGGCCGGCACAGAGTGCCAGGATGCGTTTCATTCGAGGGTCCTGTTGCAGAGCAGCCGACAGCGGACCTGCCGGCTGGGGTGGGCGGCCGCATCCGCGGCCTGCGCCGGATACCGACGGTCAGGCCGCGGCGGACAACCGGCGGGCGATCGGTCGGGGGGCCGTACGCTGGCTTACTTCAAGCGGCGATCCAGCACGAAGTACACCACGTTGCCCAGACCGGTCGCCCCGAGCAGCAGCGCGATCGCACCCGGCGTGACCCGGTCGATGCCGAGCAGATCGACCAGCCCGAAGGCCAGGGCCAGGGTCAACATCACGCAGCCCCAATGCAGCGCGGCCAGCCGGCGCTTGGTGGTATCGCCGGCCAGCAGCGAACGCACCAGCTCTTCCGAGCCGCGGGCTTCGACGATACGGCGGCGCGTGTGGCCATCGACCACGCTCTTGATGGCATACACGATGCCGAGGATCAGGACGACGGGCAGAATCAGGTTGTAATCCATGGTGCGTTCGTTCCGTTGAGGAGGGGCTTGTCCACTGAGATACGGCCACGGCGGGATCGGTTGCACGGAACACGGTTGCAACCGGAGAGGCACTCGACGTATCTCTATGGAACATGCGCACGTCGCCGCCCCCTCCTGCCGACTGTCTCGATGCCGACCGGAAACTGGTCGACGCCATTCTGTCGCGCCAGCCCGGGGCGTTCGAGCAGCTGGTGCGGGAGTATCAAGGCCTTTGCTGGCGCGTGGTCGATCGCATGGTCCGCCACCCCGACGACACCCGCGAGCTGTGTCAGGAAGCCTTCCTGCGCATCCATCAGACGTTGCATCAATACCGCGGCGAGAGCGCACTGAAATCGTGGGTCGCGCAGGTTGCCTATTCGATTGCCAAGCGGCACCTGGAACGGCGACGCATCCCGCTGGTGGAGAACACCATGGGCGAGGACGGCACCGCATTGATCGAACAGATCGGCGATGGCATCGATCTGGAAGCACGTACCAGCGAGCAGGACATCAACGCGCACCTGCATGCGGCGATCGACGCCCTGCCGCCCCTGCAGCGCACCCTGCTCACGCTCTATCATCTGGAAGAGATCTCCATCGCCGAGATCGCCACCCTCACCGACCTGGCCGAAGGCACCATCAAGAGCCACCTGTTCCGCAGCCGCAAGCGGCTGCGCGAACTGCTCGAATCCCGCATTGGAGTGCCCGCATGAGCAGCACAGACGATTCCCGGATCGACCCCGACGAATGGCACGCCCAGGAACGCGGGCTGCGCGCGGCGCTGAGCGGCCAACGCGCCGGACCGGACGCCCCCGATTACCTGCGTATTGCCCAGGCGATCGCCTCTGCGCCGCAGAGCGGGCCGCCGATGCGCTTCGCCCGCGATGTCGCCGCGCACATCGCCCGGCATGACGCCGGGATCGAACGCTGGGTCTCCCGGGCCCTGCTGGGGGTGCTGGCGGTCGCGGTGCTGGCGTTGGTTTCGCTGTTCGGCCCGGCATGGTGGCGCGCGATCGAGCACGCCGCGGGCAGCGCGGCGACCGGGTGGCTGCTGGCTGGCGCAGCCTGCGTGGCGCTGTCGTGGCTGGCGGCCCGTTGGCGGGCGTCCGGCCGGAAGCACCCATGACTTACGGCGGATGCAGGCTATCTGAATAGGGCGGATAACCGATCCATCGCCCAGGGGAAGCTGTCCGCATGCTTGAGATCCGCGCGCTGTCCAAGACGTACGCCAATGGGGTCCACGCCCTTGCCGGTGTCACCCTCGATATTCCCCGCGGCATGTTCGGGCTGCTCGGCCCGAACGGCGCCGGCAAGTCCTCGCTGATGCGCACCCTGGCCACGCTGCAGGAAGCGGACAGCGGCACCGCCACGTTGTCGATTCCGGGCGAGGCGAGCATTGATGTGCTGCGTGACAAGGATGCGGTGCGCCGGCGGCTGGGGTATCTGCCGCAGGACTTCGGCGTGTACCCGAAGGTCAGCGCACTGGATCTGCTTGAGCATTTCGCAGTGCTCAAGGGCCTCACCCACAAGGCCCAGCGCCGCGAAGTGGTGGACGCGCTGCTGCAGCAGGTCAATCTGTGGGGAGCGCGCAAGCGCAAGCTGGGCACGTACTCCGGCGGCATGCGCCAGCGCTTCGGCATCGCCCAGGCGCTGCTCGGCGACCCACGCCTGGTGATCGTCGATGAACCTACCGCCGGGCTCGACCCGGAAGAGCGCAACCGCTTCCTCAACCTGCTTGCCGCGATCGGCGAGAACGTGGCGGTGATCCTGTCCACGCACATCGTCGAGGATGTCACCGACCTGTGCCCGAGCATGGCCATCATGAACAAGGGGCAGGTGCTGCTGACCGGCAAGCCCAGCGATGCGATCGACGCGCTGCAGCACCAGGTCTGGCGCAAGCAGGTGGACGTTGCCGAACTGCCCGCCTACGAAGCCAACCATGTGGTGCTGTCCACCCGCCTGGTCGGTGGCAGGCCGGTGATCCACGTGCACAGCGCGACCGACCCCGGCGACGGCTTCGCCGCCGTTGCTCCCGATCTGGAAGACGTCTATTTCCAGCGACTGCGCCTGCAGTCGCGGGCCGCCTGACCGGAGCCCGCCGATGATCGCTGCCTTCTTCCGCTTCGAGCTGCGCGAGCAGCTCCGTTCCCCGCTGCTGTGGCTGCTGGCGGGCCTGTTCGCGCTGATGGCCTTCGGTGCCGCGTCCACCGACGCGATACAGATCGGCGGTGGCACCGGCAACGTGCACAGCAATGCACCCATCGTGATCGCCACGGTGCTGGGCATGTTTACCCTGCTGGGCATACTGGTCTCCACGCTGTTCGTCAGCAACGCGTTGCTGCGCGACTTCGATCTGGGCACCGCCGAGCTGATCTTCGCCAGCCCGATCAAACGCCGCGACTATCTGGCCGGGCGCATCGGTGCGGCCCTGGTCAGCGGGCTGCTGGTCTACGTGATCATCGCCCTGGGCCTGGCGCTGGGGCCGTTCATGCCCTGGGTGGATCCGGCCCGCATGGGCCCGGTCTCGCTGTACAGCTATGTGTGGGCCTTCGGGGTGATCGTGATCCCGAACCTGGTCTTCACCACGGCGCTGCTGGCGTTGCTCGCGGCCACCACGCGCTCGATCCTGTGGGTCTACATCGGCGTGATCGGTTACTTCGTGCTGTACGGCGTCAGCGCCGCCCTGCTCAGCGACATCGACAACACCTGGGTGGCCGTGTTGAGCGAGCCGCTCGGCCTGCGCGCGCTGTCACGGACCATCCGCTACTGGTCGGTGGCCGAGCGCAACAGCGGCCTGCCCGCCGTGGCCGGTCAGCTGCTGGCCAACCGCGCGCTGTGGCTGGGCGTGGCGGCCGTACTGTACGCCGCCACGTTCGCCTTGTTCCGCACCGAACGCAGCGGCAGCGCCGGACGTCGCTGGGGACGCAAGAGCGCCCTCGTGACGACCGCGCCCGCACAGCGGCCGAGCCAGGTCGTAGTGCCCCGCGTGGTGCCGGGCCACGGCGCCGGCACCGCGTGGAGGCAATTCCTGCACCAGGTCCGCTTCGACACCAGCGGCGTGCTGCGCAGCGTGCCGTTCCTGGTGCTGCTGATACTGGGGCTGTGCAACTTCCTGCCCGGCGCGCTGTTCCGCCAGACCCTGTACGGCACGCCGATCTGGCCGGTCACCTCGGAGATGCTGACCGCCCTGCAGGGCGCCTACAGCTGGCTGCTGATCATCATCGTGCTGTTCTTCGCCGGCGAACTGGTCTGGAAAGAGCGCGCGGCCCGGATCAATGAAGTCACCGATGCGATGCCCGTCCCCAACTGGGTCCCGCTGCTGGCCAAGTTCGCCACGCTGGTGGCGGTGATCGCCTGCTTCCAGGCGATCGGTGCGCTGGCCGCGATCGCGGTACAGCTGAGCAAGGGCTACACGCAGATCGAGCCACTGGTGTATCTCAAGACCCTGGCACTGGACTCGGTCGTCTACCTGTTGATGGGCGGCCTGGCGCTGGTGCTGCAGGTACTGACCAACAACAAGTTCATCGGCTACGCGCTGCTGATCGTGGTGATGATCGGCCAGGCGGTGCTGGGCATGCTCGACTACACCCAGAACCTGTACAACTTCGGCAGCTGGCCGATCGCGCCGTACTCGAACATGAACGGCTACGGCCATTTCCTGCCGGGGCAACTGGCTTTCCAGGGCTACTGGGCGCTGTTCCTGCTGGCGCTGCTGTGTGTCGCCTCGGCGTTCTGGGTCCGTGGTGTCGGCACCAGCCTGCGCCAGCGCCTGGTGCTGGCGGGCCGTCGCCTGCGCGGCCCGGCCGGGCTGGGCGCCGCCGTCGCAACGCTGGCCTTCATCGGGCTGGGCGGCTGGCTGTACTGGAGCACCAACATCCGCAACGAATTCCTCTCACCGGACCAGCAGTGGACCTGCAGGCCCGCTACGAGCGTGAACTGTCGCGCTACCGCGACCTGCCGCAACCGCGCATCGTCGCGGTGGACAACCGGATCGACCTGCACCCGGAAACCCAGTCGGTGGTGATCGATGCGTACTGGACGGTGCGCAACACCCACACCACCCCCATCGCGCAGCTGCACGTGGCGATGAACGACGACAAGCAGCTGACCGCGGTCGACCTGGGCGGCCAGACGCTGGCGATGCATGACGCCGAGCTGGGCTATCGCATCTACCAGCTGACCGCCCCGCTGCAGCCAGGGGAGGAACGCCGCATCCACTTCCGCGTCAACCAGCATCCGACCGGCATCACCTCCGATCAGGCGCCCACCGACCTGGTGGAGAACGGCAGTTTCTTCAACAGCCGGCTGCTGCCCTCGTTCGGGTACAACCAGGGCGTGCAGATCACCGACCGCAACGAACGCCGCAAGCGCGGCCTCGGCGAGCCGAGCCGCATGCCTAGGCTGGAGGACCAGGCCGCCCGCGCGAACAACTACGTGACCGACGATGCCGACTGGCTGGCCTTCCGCAGCACGATCTGCACCGCACCGGACCAGATCGCGCTGGCGCCGGGCTACCTGCAGCACGAAGCGACCGTCAACGGGCGGCGCTGCTTCAGCTACGCCATGGACCGGCCGATGCTCAACTTCTATGCCTACCTCTCGGCGCGTTGGGAAGTGAAGCGCGCGGCATACAAGGGCATCCCGATCGAGGTGTACTACGATGCGCGGCACGGCTACAACGTGGACCGCATGATCGAGGCGGTTCAGAAGTCGCTGGCGTATTACGAGGCCAACTTCACGCCGTACCAGCACCGGCAGGTGCGCATCATCGAGTTCCCGGGCTACGCGCGTTTCGCCCAGTCGTTCGCCAACACCATCCCCTACTCTGAATCGATCGGCTTCATCGCCGACCTGCGCAATCGTGACAAGGTGGACTACGTGTTCTACGTGACCGCCCACGAGGTCGCGCACCAGTGGTGGGCGCACCAGGTGATCGGTGCCAACGTGCAGGGCGCGACGATGTTGTCCGAATCGCTTTCCCAGTACTCGGCGCTGATGGTGATGGAGAAGGAGTACGGGCGGCAGCAGATGCGCCAGTTCCTGAAGACGGAACTGGATGGTTACCTGTCCGGGCGTGGCAGCGAGGGCATCGAGGAGCTGCCGCTGGCACGGGTGGAGAACCAGCAGTACATCCACTACGAAAAGGGCTCACTGGCGTTCTACCGCCTGCGCGAAGAGATCGGCGAGGCCGCACTCAACCGTGCGCTCAAGCGTTTCCTGCAGGACAAGGGCTTCCAGCAACCGCCCTACACCACCTCGACCGAACTGCTGGGCTACATCCGGGCGGAGACGCCGGCCGACCGCCAGCAACTGGTGACCGATCTGTTCGAGAAGATCAGCTTCTACGACAACCGCGTGCTGGCCGCGACCGCGCGCAAGCGGGCGGACGGCAAGTACGACGTCACGCTGAAGCTGCATGCCGAAAAGCGCTATGCCGACGGTGACGGCAAGGAGACCGCTGGCGCCATGGACGACTGGATCGAGCTCGGCGTGTTCGCCAACGCTGCGTCGGGCAAGGAGCGCGACCAGAAGGTGCTGTACCTGCAGCGCCACCACGTCTCCGAGGCCAACCCGTCGATCACCGTGACGGTGGACGGCAAGCCGGATGAAGCGGGCTTCGATCCCTACAACAAGCTGATCGATCGGGTCTCCTCGGACAACCGGCGCAAGGTGACGCTGCAGTAGAACGCAGCGTCAGCGTGGGCCGTTGGCGAAGTCCTTCAGGATTTCGCCGACGCCCGATGGCGAGATCTCAAATCCCAGCGGCGTGCCGGGATTGATCACCACGCCGTAGCCGCCGGGAACGCGCTTGAGCACGTCCAGCATCAGCATGCGGAGGGTGTGCGGGGCCTGCTGGCTGTGGAAACCGACCCGGCTCATATCGGTGAACACGGACACGTGCAGCACGCCCTGCTTGTCGAACAGCAGCGGGTCGAAACCGCTGCCGTCCGGGGTCACCAGGCTGCCGGTGAGCAGCACCACCTCGGACGCCACGAAGGCCTTCATGAACAGGCCGATCGGCAGCTGGCCGTCCATTGCCGTCTTGAGCAGCGTTTCGATCGGGGTCTGGGGGGCAGCGTCGTTCATGGAATGCGGGGGTAGGGGTGGGGCCGCTAGTGTACCGCCGGGGGTGCCGGGAGCCGGCCAGCGGCCGGCACTACGGGCTGGCCGGATCGCCGACGAGGTAGAGGTGGAACGTCGGGTCTTCCTCGGCCAGCGCGACATGCGGGAGACCGAGCCGCGGCAGGGCCCGCAGCCAGTAGGCATGCGCCGCCAGATCGCCGCGGAACACTGCGAGCAGCCATTGCCCCTCGCCGGGGCGCAGCAGTGTGCTGACCACATAAGCGGCCAGGCCTTGCCGCCGGTACTTGGGGAGCACGAAGAGGTCGGCCAGTTCGGGATAGTGGTGCCCGTCCCGTTCCACCCGGTCCACCAGCACGAAGCCGGCGAGTGCTTCGTCGACGAACAGCAGCCGTGCCCACTGCGGGTCATCGCGCAGCGAGGCCTCGACGTCGCGCCGGTCACAGTCGAACAGGCCGTCGGGACGTACCTCTTCCCCGCTCCAGGCCGAGGCCTCGAAGTAGTAGAACTGCATCAGATGGAACAGGCGCTCGGCGTCGCCGGACGTTGCGTGGCGCAGGGACAGGCGTGACATGGACACCTTACTCGGGAAGACCGCACTGCGCGGTCGCGAGCCCGATTGTAAGGCCCGGCCCACCGCAAACGGCAGACTGGGCATCGCCCGGCTACTTCGCCAGGCGCTTCGTGCGCGCACGCTGGTCGTCGACCGCTGCCTTCAACTGCTGCTGCAGCGCCGTCTGGTCGACCGGTGCATCCAGCACGAACACGCGCACGCCGTGTGCGGGTACCTCGGCAGTCAGCGACCCCTTCACCGTCTGGCTGGCACCGCCCAGTGCGTCGCGCCAGGTACCGGCCTGTAGATAGCGGCGGACCTCAAGGGTGCGGGCGGTGTCACCCTTGTTGAGCAGGACCAGCGCGGTCTGGGCGGTATCGCCCTGCTGCAGCACGCGGAAGAACACCGCTTCATCGCCGTGCAGGCGCTCGTTGACCTGCAGCCCGCGCTGCAGGGCGGGGGTGGCCTCACGCAGTTTGGCGATGCGTTGCAGCGGCGCGTAGATCGGGCTCTTCGGCGCCTCATCGACGCGCTTCTGGCCGAAGTAGGCACGGTTGCCGGCATGCTCGGCGCGGCTGCGCATGAAGCCGGTTTCCGAGCCGTAGTAGATCACCGGGATGCCACGCGCGGTGAACAGCCAGTTGTGGGCGTCGATGAACCCGGCATCGGTTGCGTCCAAGCGCGCCATGTCGTGGTTGTCGTAGAAGCTCATCAGCTCGTACGGATTCGCATATGGCCCATGGAGCAGGTGCAGCGGTTCGGCCAGCGTCTCAAAGCCCTTCTGTTCTTTGCCGAACACGGACGACAGTGCGCCACGCAGCGGGAAGTCCAGCACGGAGACGTTCGCATTGGCCGGCCAGGTGTGCTCGGCGATCTTGCTGGCGTCGTAGTCGAACGCTTCGCCGAACATGAACATGCCCGGATGCTCCGCGCGGATGCGGTTGACGAAGGCATGCCACCACGGGTGTGGCAGCCAGCCGATGGTGTCGATGCGCAACGCATCCACGCCCTGCGCGGTCCACTGCAGGTACGCGCCCACCAGGTAGTCCATCACCGCCGGATTGTGCTCGTTGAAATCGGAGAGTTCGGCCAGGTTGCCATCGAAGATCGAGCCGCTCTTCCCGTCCACCGGGCCGATGTTGTTGTAGAACGCGTGCAACGGGTTGTGGACCGGGTCCAGCTGCTGCGGCGGGAGGTTCTGATGGTCGGCGATCAGCCGGCCGTCCTTGTCGAAGATCTGCCCGAACTGCAGCTGCGCCACCGGCATCGTCCACGCGGGCGAGCCATGGTTGCCCACGATATCCAGCACCACCTTCAGATCGGCCGCGTGCAGGCCACGGGTGAAATCGGCGAAGTCCAGGTCCTTGCTCGGCAGATGTTCGTCGAGCGTGTAGAAGTTGACGCCCCAGTAGCCGTGGTAGCCGGTCTTGCCGCGGTCGGTCAGCGTGCTGGTGCAGCTGATCGGCTTGCTGCCGGTGAAGGCCTGGTCCGGGTTGTCGATGATCGGGGTGATCCACACCGCGCCGAAGCCCAGATTGCGGATGTACGCGGCGTTGTCGAGCACCCCCTTGAAGTCACCGCCCAGATAGCCGATGTTGCCGTCCACCTTGTCCGGGCACGGCACCGGGATGTCGAAGGTGGGGTGTGCACCGCCCTGGTCGCGGTGATCGTTGGACGGGTCGCCATTGACGAAGCGGTCGGTGACCACGAAGTAGACCGCCTGGCTGGCGAACGGCTCACGCGTGCCGACATAGTCCGGGCGCTCGACGGCCAGGGCGGGACTGGCGGACAGCACGAATGAAAGGGCCAGCGACAACGACGAATACCGGGACATCAGACACGCTCCTGTTGGGATGGCACATACAGCACGCACAGGCCGGCCAGCAGCAGGCTACCGCCCCCAAGTGCGAGCACGTGCATCGGGTCACCGCCCAGCCACGTGCGCAGCAGGAAGCCGAGCGCACTGGCCGCGACCAGCTGCGGGATCACGATGAAGAAATTGAACAGGCCCATGTAGATCCCCATCTTGGCCGCCGGCACGCTGTCGGACAGCAGCGCATACGGCAGCGACAGGATCGAGGCCCAGGCGAAGCCGACGCCGACCATGGACAGCAGCAGCCAGTGCGGATCTCGGATGAACAGCATCGAGATCAGCCCCAGGCCGCCCAGCCACAGGTTGACCAGGTGACTCCAGCGCAGGCCCAGTGCGCGCACCATCAACGGGATCAGCAAGGCCGCCAGTGCGGCGAAGCCGTTGTAGGCACCGAACAGCACGCCAACCCAGTTGGCACCTTCGTTGTAGGCGGCCGAGGCGGTATCGGTCGAGCCGAAGTGCGTACCGGCGACGGCGGCCGTGGTGTATATCCACATCGCGAACAGCGCGAACCACGAGAAGAACTGCACCCACGCCAGGCGACGCATGGTGCGTGGCATCGCACGCAGGTCGTCGACGATGGTGGCCAGCATGTTCGCGCCGGGCACGCAGCGCGCCACACCGAGCAGCACGCCATAGGCGACGCAAAGGCCGGCGAGCACATACAGCATGCGGTCACCCTGCTGCGACGCGATGGCGGCGGCAAGCACGAGACCGGCCGCCACCCAGCCACCGATCTGCGCCCAGGGTGGCGGTACGGCCACGCGCGCACTGTGGTGCACGGCGGCCGGCTCGGCATCGTCGAAGCGGGCCAGTTCGGCAGGCGAGTACTCCCGGGTGCTGACCACCGTCCAGGTGATCGCCGCCAGCAACACCGCCGCGCCGAAGTAGAACGCGTAGCGCACGGTATCGGGCACCTGCCCCGCTGCGGCCGTATTGGCCACGCCGAAGTGGGCCAGGATGAAAGGCAGGAAGCTGGCGACGATGGCGCCGATGCCGATGAAGAAGCTCTGCATCGCAAAGCCGGTCGGCCGCTGCCGCGGGGCCAGCTGATCGCCGACGAACGCGCGGAACGGCTCCATCGATACGTTGATCGAAGCATCCAGCACCCAGAGCGTGCCGGCCGCAATCCACAGCGTCGGCGAATTCGGCATCACCAGCAGGGCGAGCGTGGTCAGTACCGCACCGATCATGAAAAACGGGCGACGGCGACCCCAGCGCGTCCAGGTGCGGTCCGACAGGTAGCCGATCACCGGCTGCACCAGCAGGCCGGTCAGTGGCGCGGCGATCCACAGCCCGGGCACCGCATCCATCGGGGCGCCGAGCGTCTCGAAGATGCGGCTGGCATTCGCGTTCTGCAGCGCGAAGCCGAACTGGATGCCGAGGAAGCCGAAGCACATGTTCCAGATCTGCCAGAACGACAGCGTCGGCTTGGGCGAACGGCTCATCGGCGCGGCTCCGTCGAGGCCGCCACCGGCATCAGGGTCAGTGCGGATACGCGCGCCTGGTTGAGCACGCCCGCGCTGCCGCCCTTGCCGCCGTTGTACTGCGCGAAGTGGGTCAGCGCGCTCATGTTGAAGCCCTCCTCCAGCGAGAGGCGGCAGGCCCCTGCCGGCGTCTCGAACTCTACGGCTGTTGAATCCTGTTCGCCCACGCTGTGCGGCATCACGATGGGGCGGCGCTGCTCGGGCTGGCCCGCACACTGCAGCACCAGCGTCTTCACCGCCGCGGTCACACCGGTGTTGATCGGGCCGTTGGGGTTGTTGTATCGCAGGCGTGCACGCCAGCGGCCGGCGGTCGGTGCGGTCCACTCCCACTGCGTGTCGCCGGCCAGCACCTGCTGCGGGCCGATGCAGGTCATCGGGCTGTGCAGCGATTCCAGCGCGCCTGCACGGCGGGTCAGGCTCAGGCAGTGGCTGGCACCGTCCTTGACCAGCGTGGCGACACCCTGCACGGTCACTACTTGCTGGCCGTCGCGCCACAGCACGTGCCCGGCAGGCACCGTGATCTGCCAGCCAGCCTTCGTTTCACGCGGCACCGGGGCGGCGGGGGTGGCCGGGGCGAACACCGCCGAGGGACGCAGGATGGCCGGTGATGGCGTCGCGCCCGTGGCATGCAACGGCACCAGCTGCACCGTGGTGGTCGTGCCGTCGCGCTGGATATCACCCGCCACCAACAGCTCGCCGGCAAGCTGCTTCGGTCGCACCAGCACGTAACGCTGTTCGCCATCGTCCAGGCGGATGCGGTCCTGCGCACCGAACAGCGTCGGCACCAGCGATGCCGGCAGCTTCGGCGCGATACGACCGTCGTCCTCCACGCCGAACACACCTTCCAGCACCATCGAGAGATAGCCGGCCACCGACCACAGCTGGCGTGGCGAATTGACCACCGGGCCGCTGAGGGCACCTTCATCGACATGCACCGCCAGCGTGCGCATCTCGTAGTTCTCCATGTTGGAACCGGCCAGCGCAGTGCCGCGCATCAGCGACTCGATCTCCATGGCGATGCGCGGGGCATCGTCCAGCCGGCGCGCCGCGCGCAGCGAGTACGCGCTGACGAAGGGCCAGATGCCGCGGTTGTGGTAAATCGGCTGTTGGGCTTCCTGCGGCCAGACGACCGGACTGCCACCGGCCACGGCCGGGTAGTTCGACAGGGCACGCCGCGCGCGATCGGCCGGAAACACATCGGCCAGCACGCCCAGCGAGAGCGCGAGCAGGTCGTACTTGGCATACGGCACCGGGTGCGCGGCTTCACCGATGTAGCTCATGTACTGCCCGGCATCCTCGCGCCAGAAGCGCGCGTCGATCTGGCGGGCCAGCGCGTCGGCCCATTGACCGTACGTGGCAGCCCGCGCATCGCCGTGCTGGCGTGCCAGCTGCCCGGCCAGCCGCAGGGCCTGGTAGTGGAGCACGTTGGTGGACAGCGCGAAGGACTCGCCGATGAAGCGCACGTCTTCGCGGGTCCAATCCGGGTAGGTCTGCTCACGCCAATCCAGGAACGAAGTCTCGCCGCGATACAGGCCGATCCGTGCATCGAACACCGCTGCACGATCCTGCGCCAGGGTGGCCTGCAGTGCCTGCCAGACCTGGTCGGCAAAGGCCGCGTCATCCAGCAGCCCGCGTGCGGCCAGGAACCACACCACGCGGTCGCTGCTGATCGGCCAGCTGCCACCGGAGCCGGTGTCCTGGGCGACGAACAGGCCTGGCGTATGCCCATCGCGTGCGGTGGACAGCTTGAACTGCAGCGACTGGCGCGTGCGTACCGGATCCAGACGCGACAGCGCCAGATCCGCGGCGAAGCTCACATCGCGGGTCCACACATAGGGCCAGCGCTCGCCGGTCTGGAAGCATGCGCAGGGAACCGGGCGGCCGTGATTGAAGGCCGGGTCGCGGATCGCCTCCACGCGGTCGGCATCCATCTCCTGCTGGGCCAGCCCGAACAGCGCATCGAACAGCACACTGCCGGTTTCGCTGCGCATCGGCTGCGCGTTGACGCGCACCTCGCCCTGCGGTGCGTGCAGACGGTAGCCACCTTCAACGGCGGTCTCGGCACGCGCATGGCGGCCATCGAAGTCCAGGTCGGCCGCACGTGCGGTGGACCCCATCGCTGCCCCGAGGGCAACGGTCAGGCAGATCATCTTCAGCATCGAAGTGGCGAACCGGCTCGCGCCTGTTGCCTCCCTCCCCTTTGCTCGCGTTGTAGGTCCGCACCGCCTCGCGGCGATGCGCTCGCGGCCCCCTCCCAGGGTGCCTTGGGCCCATGGTAGACGGCACGCCGCAGCCTGCATCGAGCTGCATACGTATTCATGGCCAGGGCGGTCGGCAATCGTGACCGCCTCGCTATAGTCCGGGGGTGTTTTCGGCCGCCTTGGGAGGGGAAATGCCGTCACTGTCGCATCCAACAAACGGGCATTTCGCACGTCGTCGCCTGCCCCTGCTGGGCTGGATCCTCTGCGCATTCAGCGCCACCGCCTTCGCCCAGCCGGTCACTGTCGCCAGTGTCGAGTCGCCCGGCAAGGTACTGCGCGTGTCGCTGCAACTGGATGGTGGCAACCCCAGCTACCGGGTGGACCGTTTCGGCGAAACGGTGGTGGACAACTCCAAGCTCGGCTTCCAACTGCGCGATGGCCGCCTGGACCGCGACCTTGCCGTGGTCGGCCAGCAGTCGCGCAGCGTCGATGAGACCTGGGAGCAGCCCTGGGGCGAGCGCCGGCTGACCCGCAACCACTTCAACGAAGTGGTGGTGCAGCTGGTCGAGCGCAGCGGCACCAAGCGGCGCATCGATGTGGTGTTCCGGGTCTACGACGACGGCCTGGGCTTTCGCTATCGCTTCCCGCAGCAGCCGGGGATGCGCGAGGCGATCATCGATGATGAGCTGACCGAGTTCGCGATCGCACCGACCGCCACCGCCTGGTGGATTCCGGCCGGCGAGCCGATCCACTACGAATATCTTTACCAGCGTACGCCGCTGGACCAGGTGCCGCTTGCGCACACGCCGATGACGCTGCGCAGCCGCGATGGACTGCATGTCTCCATCCATGAAGCGGCCCTGGTGGACTACGCCGGCATGTGGCTGCGCCGCACCGAAGGCCAGCGCCTGCGGGCGCAGCTGTCACCCTCGGCCGAAGGCTGGAAAGTGCGGCGCAGCCTGCCCTTCGATACGCCGTGGCGCACGCTGCAGATCAGCGACACCGCCGGCGGGCTGGTCGAATCCAGCCTGATCCTCAACCTCAACGAACCCAATGTGCTGGGTGACGTGAGCTGGGTGAAGCCCTCCAAGTACCTGGGTGTGTGGTGGTCGATGCATCTGGACAAGGAAAGCTGGGCCACCGGCCCGCGACATGCTGCCACCACGGCCAAGACCCAACGCGTGATCGACTTCGCTGCCCGGCATGGCTTCCGCAGCGTGCTGGTGGAAGGCTGGAACCCTGGCTGGAACGGCGACTGGGTCGGCAACGGCTACGCGTTCGATTTCACCCGGCCCACTGCGGACTTCGACATCGAGGCGCTGTCGACCTACGGCGCGACGAAGGGCGTACACCTGATCGGCCACCATGAAACCGGCTGCGCCATCGAACACTACGAGGATCAGCTCGGCGCGGCGCTGGATCTCTACGCGCGGCTGGGCGTGGACTCGTTCAAGAGCGGCTATGTGTGCGATGACGGCCAGGTGGATCGGCGCAACCCGGCGGGTGGGCCACTGTGGCGCGAGTGGCACGATGGCCAGTTCATGGCCCGCCATCACCTCAAGGTGGTGCAGGAGGCGGCCAGACGGCATATCGCGGTGAACCCGCACGAGCCGATCAAGGACACCGGCCTGCGCCGCACCTACCCGAACTGGATCACCCGCGAAGGTGCACGTGGGATGGAGTACAACGCCTGGGGACAGCCGCCGAATCCGCCTGAGCACGAGGTCAACCTGGTGTTCACCCGGATGCTGTCCGGGCCGATGGATTACACCCCCGGCATCCTCAGCCTGAAGGGCCGTGGCGGCCAGGCGATCCCCAGCACGCTGGCGCGCCAGCTCGCCCTGTACGTGACGATCTACAGCCCGATCCAGATGGCCGCCGACCTGCCCGAGCACTATGAGCAGCACCGTGAGGCCTTCCGCTTCATCGAAGATGTGGCGGTGGACTGGGAGGACACCCGCGTGCTCAACGGCGAGGTGGGCGACTTCGTGACCATCGTGCGCAGGGACCGCCACAGCCGCGACTGGTTCCTGGGCAGCATCACCGACGAACATGGCCGCGTGCTGCCCATCCCGCTGGGCTTCCTGGAGCCGGGCGTACGTTACCGGGCGGAAATCTATCGCGATGGGGACGGCGCCGATTTCCGCAGCAACCCCTTCGCTTTCGTGCGCGAGACCCGCGAGGTCACCAGCGCCGACGCGCTGACGCTGGTGCTTGCGCCGGGCGGCGGCCAGGCGATCCGCTTTACCCCGCTGTAGACCTGATCAGAGGTCTCGACGCAGGCCCATGACGTTTGCACGGCAAACCGTGGCGCGGTGGCGCGGTGGCGCGCATGCGCCAACGCACCTGTAATCGCTTCCAACACGGCAAACGTCATTGAATACGTATGCAGGGTGATTCCCGCGGCAGGCGCGCTGCCTACCATAGCCACGCAGTCAACGGCCACCGCGCCGTGACGCTCCCGGGTCCTCCGGGCAACCACAAAATCGATTGGCAACATTGCCTGGGAGGGGAAAATGTTGAACCGCAAGCGCAGCGCGCTGAGTCTCGCGCTGGCCGTCGCCCTGACGCCGTTGATGGCGTCGGCGCAGACCGCCGAATCCAGTACCACCACCCCACCGACCGGAAATACGGCAACCAACCTGGACACCGTCCAGGTCACCGGCATCCGCCGTGGCATCGAGAACGCGATCGCGATCAAGCAGGACGCCACCTCGGTGGTCGAAGCGATCTCGGCCGAGGACATCGGCAAATTGCCTGACGTGAGCATCGCCGAATCGCTGGGCCGCCTGCCCGGCCTGGCCGCCCAGCGCGTGGCCGGCCGCGCCCAGGTCATCAGCGTGCGCGGCCTGTCGCCGGATTTCGCCACCACCCTGCTCAACGGCCGCGAAGTGGTCAGCACCGGCGACAACCGCAGCGTCGAGTTCGACCAGTACCCCTCGGAACTGGTCAACGGCGTGACTGTCTACAAGACCCCGGACGCCGCCCTGGTCGGCCAGGGCCTGTCGGGCACCATCGACATGCAGACCGTGCGTCCGTTGAGCTTCGCCGAGCGCGTGATCGCCATCAGCGGCCGCTACCAGAGGAGCTCGCTGGGCAAGGCCGCCAACGTCGACCCGTACGGCAATCGTTTCAGCGCCAGCTACATCGACCAGTTCCTGGACAACACCCTGGGCATCTCGATCGGCTACGCGCACAGCGACATGCCCATCCAGGAAAACCAGGTCGGCCTGTACGAGCCATGGACCACCGAGCAGACCGACCAGGGCAACAGGCCCGGCCTGGCGCCGGGCACCGTGTTCTCCGATGGCATCAAGGCCCTGCGCCGCACCGGCAACAACGAGCGCGACGGCGTGATGGCCACCGTGCAGTTCCGTCCGTCGAACGTGTGGACCAGCACGCTGGATGCCTTCCACACCGAAGCCGAGCAGATCGACACTGCCAACCAGTTCGAGGTCAACCTCAGCAACTACAACGGCGGCTATACCCCGGGCCTGCTGATCACCAACCCGCAGATCAACGCCGACGGTACCTTCGCCGGTGGCGTGGCGACCGGCGTGTACCCGCTGGTGCGCGGCATGTACAACAAGCGCAAGGACAAGATCGACGCGTTCGGCTGGAACAACGAGTTCAACTTCGAGCGGGTCAAGGTTGTCGCCGATGTGAACTACTCCAAGGCCACGCGCAACGAACTGAATCTGGAAAACAACCTGCAGCTCACGCCGATGCCGCAGCTGGATTCGGTCGGCGTGGTGGTCAAACCGGATGGTTTCTCACAGATCAGCCCGGGCCTGGACTATTCCAACCCGGACGCGCTGTTCCTGACCAACACCATCTACGGCTCCGGCTACGGCAAGGTGCCGATGGTCGAAGACCGCCTGAAGGGCGCCCGCCTGCAGGCCACCTTTGCGATGCCCGATTCGCTGCCGTGGTTCTCCGATGTGGACGTGGGCGTGAACTACGCCGACCGCCGCAAGGACAAGACCCAGGCCGAGGGCAACATCCTGCTGGGCGACCAGGGCGATGCCAACATCGCCAGTGACCTGCAGTACGCACCGGTCAATCTGGGCTTCGCCGGTATCGGCTACATCCCCGCCTGGAACGTCCCGGCCGCGGTGGACCGCTACATGGTCTTCAACCCGGTCACCAACCTGGACTATCTGATTCCCAAGGCCTGGACGGTGCAGGAAAAGACCAGCACCGCGTGGATCCGCGCCAACATCAATACCGACCTGGGCGAGGTGGGCCTGCGCGGCAACATCGGCGTACAGATGGTGCGAACCGACCAGAGCTCGCAGTCCAACTACTTCGACCGCTCACGTCCGGACGGCCAGAACATCCTGCCGATCGATGACGGCAAGACCTATACCGATTGGCTGCCCAGCTTGAACCTGGCCTTCATGTTCCCGCACCAGCAGACGCTGCGCTTCGCCGTGGCCAAGCAGGTGGCACGCCCGCGCGTGGACCAGATGCGTGCCGGCCTGGAGTTCGGCGTGGACACCGCCACCGGCAAGCCCGGCGGCAGCGGTGGCAACCCGCTGCTGGATCCATGGCGCGCCAACGCCATCGACCTCTCGTACGAAAAGTACTTCGGCGAGAAGGCCTACGTGGCCGCCGCGGTGTTCTTCAAGGACCTGAAGTCCTACGTCTATACGCAGTCGCGCGATGACTACGACTTCAGCGACCTGCTGGCCAGCTACGTACCGCAGCCGGGCATGATCGTGCCGGTGCTGCCGACCGGCACCTTCTCGGCCCCGCAGAACGGCCAGGGTGGCAAGCTGAAGGGCCTGGAGCTTACCGCCTCGTTCCCGCTGGAGATGCTGACCGAGAGCCTGCGCGGCTTCGGCGTGCAGGCCAGTGCGACGTTCAACGACAGCGACATCAAGATCCTGGACCCGGAAAGCGCCTCCAGCGTGGGCAGCGATCCGATCAGCCTGCCGGGCCTGTCCGAGCGCGTGTACAACTTCACCGCGTACTACGAGCGCAGTGGGTTCGAGGCACGCGTGAGCCAGCGCCGTCGCTCGGACTTCATCGGCGAGATCGGCAATTTCAACGGCAACCGCACCCTGCGATACGTGGTCGGCGAGAACGTGACGGATGCGCAGGTCAGCTACACCTTCGCCGACAGCAGCAGCCTGCATGGGCTGACGCTGCTGCTGCAGGGAAGCAACCTGACCAACGAGCCGTATCGGACCTATGCCGGCACCAAGGATCGCCCGCTGGAGTACGTGGAGTGGGGCCGCACCTACATGCTGGGCGTGAACTACAAGTTCTGATTGAGCTTGCTTCAGCGACGTAGTGCCAGCATCAAGCGTTTGAAGAACCCGCTGCCTTTGCAGCGGGTTTTTTGTTGGTTTCCCTCTGCCCTCTCAAAAGCGTCAGTGCCGACTGTCCGTGGCCTGGTCGGGGGTGTGTGGGTTCGCGGGACGCGCCGTAAACCCATCCATGGGGGCTCGTGAGCCGCATCCATGCGGCACAACGGTCCCGCCAACCCACACACCCCCGCCCTTCGACAGTTGGTTGGTGGCCGTGGGAGTGCAGTGCAGTGCACTGCAACGCAAACCAGAGCAGAGCAAAGGGAGATCGAACGAGGTATCTGCGGTTAGGACCAGCTCGAGCAGTTCGGCCGCCTCGACACTTTTGACCGTGCCGACTACGTCGAACGCCCCGATTGCCGTGACCGCCTGGACCGTTCCGATCACACCGATCATCTCGACCGCACTGGCCGATACGACCGTTGTGAATGCTTCAACTGTTTCAACTGTTTCAACTGTTTCAACTGCTTCAACGCCTGAGACCAGCGCGTCAGCTCAAGCCTTTCGAATTCCGGTCAACATCAGCCTCGCCGGTGCGATGTCGTGCCTGCCCGGCATCGCCTTTCCCTTGCACACCGACACACTGTGAAAGGGTGGGCAGGGGTGGGTTGGCGGGACCGTATGCCGCCATGGATGGCGGCATACGAGCTTACATGGACGTACTTGCAGCGGGTCCCGCTGACCCACCCCTGCCCGCCCAAACCAGCACGACCGCAGCCCTGAGCGCTGTGGCTGTGGCTGTGGCTGTACTCAACGCACAAACGCAAGACAAAAAAAGGGCGAGGCACCTGGCCCCGCCCTCTCAATACCACCGGAAAACCTGATCAGCCGCGTCGCGCGCAATACATCGACTGCGCCGGCAACACCAGCTCACTCCCAACAACCTCGCCCGCGTCCGGACCCGGCACCTGCACCACCTGCCAGTCTCCCACCGGCAGCGACACCCGCACCGGATCCGCCGACAGATTGAACGCCAACAGCAGCGTCTCCTCCCCGTGCACCCGCTCGAACATCAACACCGGCTCGGCGCACGCAAGAAAACGGATATCGCCCACCAACAGCGTCGGCATCGTGCGCCGCCACGCCAGGAACTGACGGAACGCATTCAACACCGAATGCGGATCATGTTCCTGCGTCGCTACCGAGGCGGCCTGATGCTCGGCGGGAATCGGCAACCACGGCTCACCGGTCGTGAACCCCGCCTTCGGCGCATCGAGCCACGGCATCGGCGTGCGGCAGCCATCGCGGCCCTTGAAGTTCGGCCAGAAGGTGATGCCATACGGATCCTGCAGCGCCTCGAACGGCACATCCGCTTCGCCCAGCCCTAGCTCCTCGCCCTGGTACAGGCAGATCGAACCCCGCAGCGAACACAGCATCGCCACCAGCATCCGCGCCAACCGCGGTTGGGCCGGATGGCCGCCCCAGCGCGTCACCGCGCGCTCCACATCGTGGTTGGAGATCGCCCAGCACGGCCAGCCTTCGGTCATCGTCGCTTCCAGCCGCGACACCGTATCGCGGATGTAACCGGCGCTGAAATCCTTCACCAGCAGCTCGAAGCTGTAGCCCATGTGCAGCCGGCCCGGCGCGGTGTACTCGGCCGTGGTGGCCAGCGAATCTTCCGCGGAGATCTCGCCCAGGCTGACCGAGCCGGGGTACTCGTCCAGCAGCACGCGCAGCCGCTCGATGAAACCGATGTTCTCCGGCTGGGTGTTGTTGTAGTAGTGGTACTGGTAGGCGTACGGGTTGTCCGCGCTGAAGCCACGGCCCAGGCGCTTCTCCAGCGGCTTGGCCGGGTTGTCGCGCAGCTGTGCATCGTGGAAGCAGAAGTTGATCGAATCCAGGCGGAAGCCGTCCACGCCGCGATCCAGCCAGAACCGCACGTAATCCAGCGTGGCCTGCTGCACCGCCGGGTTGTGGAAGTTCAGGTCGGGCTGGTCGGCCAGGAAGTTGTGCAGGAAGTACTGCTCGCGGCGCGGCTCCCACTGCCAGGCCACGCCGCCGAAGATCGACATCCAGTTGTTGGGCGGGGTGCCGTCCTCGCGCGGGTCGGCCCATACGTACCAGTCCGCCTTGGAATTGGTGCGGTCCTGGCGGCTCTCCTGGAACCAGGCATGCTCGATCGAGGTATGGCTGAACACCTGGTCGATCATCACCTTCAGGCCCAGCGCATGCGCCTTGGCCAGCAGCTGGTCGAAGTCGGCCAGCGTGCCGAACATCGGATCGACATCGCGGTGGTCGGCGATGTCATAGCCGAAGTCGGCCATGGGCGATTTGAAGAACGGCGAGACCCAGATCGCGTCGACGCCCAGCGCGGCCACGTAGTCCAGGCGTTCGATGATGCCGGGCAGGTCGCCCACGCCATCGCCATTGGCATCCAGGAAACTGCGCGGGTAGATCTGATAGATGACGGCACCGCGCCACCATGGAGACTGCGACATTGAGGCCCCCCTTCGGGCTTCCACGGCACCCGCGAGGGGGCCAGAAACGAACCCGACAAGCTTAGCGGGGCGCCTCCAGCGGTGGGGTCGGATGCATACGTATTCACGCCAGATGGCGGTGTGCGGCGCATTGCCGGCGCCCGGCCGGGCGGCAGCCAACCGGGCATGGCGCATCGGTGGCGGCGCCCAGGATAGGCAGGGTCCGGCCCCCGCCCCGCGTCTGCCGCGCACCTTGGCCGGGCCACAGGCGCGTCTTCGCAGGCGGAATACGACGGCACCGCCTATAATTCCGGCCAAGCCTGAAAGTCAGACCGCATGACCATCACCGAAGACACCCGCCCCGCGCTGGGCCTGCCCCAGATCCAGTCGCTCGCTGCGCCCGACATGGACGCCGTCGATGCGCTGATTCGTCGCCGACTGTCCTCGGATGTCGTGCTGATCAACCAGATCGCCGACCACATCATCTCGGCCGGCGGCAAGCGCCTGCGCCCGATGCTGGTGATGCTGGCTGGCCGCGCGGTCGGCCAGGCCGGTCCGGAACACCACCAGCTGGCCGCGATCATCGAGTTCATCCATACCTCCACCCTGCTGCACGACGACGTGGTGGACGAATCCAGCCTGCGGCGTGGCCGCAGCACCGCCAATGCGCTGTGGGGCAACGCCCCGAGCGTGCTGGTCGGCGATTTCCTGTACTCGCGCAGCTTCCAGCTGATGGTCGAACTGGACCGCATGCCGGTCATGCGGATCCTGGCCGACACCACCAACCGGATCGCCGAGGGGGAGGTGCTGCAGCTGCTGCACGTGCATAACCCGGATACCGACGAGGCCGCCTACCTGCGTGTGATCGAGCGCAAGACCGCGGTGCTGTTCGCCGCCGGCACCCGTCTGGGCGCGCTGGCCAGTGGTGTCGATGAGGCCACCCAGCAGGCGCTGTACGACTACGGCATGCACCTGGGCTACGCCTTCCAGATTGCCGACGATGTGCTGGACTACTCGGCCAACGCCGATGAGCTGGGCAAGAACCTGGGCGACGACCTCGCCGAGGGCAAGGCCACCCTCCCGTTGATCCACGCGATGGCGCATTCGGATGCGACCACCCGCGAGCGCCTGCGCGAGATCGTGCAGAACGGTGACGCCGAGGCGATGCCGGAAGTGCTGGCGGCCATCCACGCCACCGGCGGGCTGGACTACAGCCGCGCGCGCGCCGAGGAGTATGCCGACGCCGCCGAGCGTGCGCTCGACGGCCTGGCCGACAACGATGCCGTGGCCGCCCTGCGCGGGCTGGCCCGTTACGCGGTGCAGCGTTCGCATTGACCGAGGGCGTAACGGCTGATGGCCCGCGCCCGCGCTCAATGTGAATCCCTCACCGGTAGAGCCGACCGTTGGTCGGCTGCTCGTCCTCCCCGCACCACGATCACCGATGAACGCACCACGCCATGCGCGGTGCAGCCGACCAACGCTCGGCTCTACCGGGGGGTGGTCTCGAACTGCTCCTCACCGGGCTCTGGTCTCGAACCGCTCCTCGAAGAATTCATCCAGTGCCTTCCAGGCACGCTTGGCCGCGCGCTCGTTGTACAGGCATCCCGGCGGGCTGTTGGCATCGGCTTCGGCGAAGCAGTGCACCGCGCCGCTGTAGTTGGTGAACTCCCAGTCGACCTTCGCCGCGTTCATTTCCTGCTCGAAGCTGGCGATGTCGTCCTTGCTCACGCTCTTGTCGTCGGCGCCATTGAGCACCAGCACGGAGGGATGCGTCCCGCCGGCCTTGGCCGGCAGCGGTGAGCCCAGGCCACCGTGCAGGCTGACCACCCCAGCCAGCGGTGCGCCGGCGCGCGCCATCTCCAGCACCGTGGTCCCGCCGAAGCAGAACCCGACCGCGCCGATCCGGCTGGCATCCAGCGGCGCCTTGCCGGCCTGGGCCTTGAGCACCTCGATCGCCTTGAGCGCACGGGCGCGCAGCACGGGGCGGTCGTTGCGCAGCTTGGTCGCCACCGGACCGGCCTCGGCGTCGGTCGTCGGTCGCACGCCCTTGCCGTACACATCAGCCACCAGCACCACGTAGTCATCGCCGGCCAGCTGCTTGGCCTTGGCGATGGCCGAGTCGTTCACGCCCTTCCAGTTCGGCACCATCACCAGGCCGGGGCGCTTGTCATTGTCACTGTCGTCGTAGACCAGCACCCCACTGAACGTGGTGCCATCCTGGGTCCACTCCACCGGCTTGGCCTGCATTGCCGCCAGCGCGGGCAACGCCGTCATGCCCAACAGCACCGCCGCACCCCACCGCCATTGCCTGTTCATGCGTCTGCTCCCGACAGAAAGAGCCCCGAGTGTATGACGGCCGGTTGACGGCACCGTGTAGAAGCGCCGGGTCGACGGCCCCCCGTGATCCGGCAGGCCGGCCACGCCCGACCTCATCTGGATTGATCACCGCCGTCCCTGTTGTTGGATTAACTCCCTCCGTCCCTGTTATGGCAGGCTGGCCGGCCCCGTGTACGGAATACCCCATGAGCCTTGTCGACCGCTTCCTCTCCGGCCTGGTGCCGCGCCTGCCCGACGACGATGCGAGGATGTGGGCGTGGGTCGAGGGCGCCAGCACGGCCGATCTGCAGCGCCTGCGTGAGCGCTGGCCGCGGGTGCCCGAGAGCCTGGTCGCGTTGCTGGCGCGGGTGGATGGCACGCATTTCCGCGCCTACCCGGGCGGCGAGGTGGTGGTGCTGATGCTGGGCTCGGACGTCGAAGAGGGGCATTACCCCTACTACCTGCGTTCGGTGGACCAGGTCTTCGAGGACAGCGCGCAGTGGGATGACAGCATCCGCTCGATCTACGAGGAATGGCTGGAGGAAGACCCGGAGATTCTCGGCGACGGCATCGATGCCGACCTGCCGATGGGCAAGCGCCTGTGCTTCTCGCACTGCATGAACAACGGTGGCACTTCGGTGCTGTACCTGGATTTCGATCCCGCGCCGGGCGGCACCGTCGGCCAGGTGGTGCGCTACCTGCACGACCCGGACAGCTACCGGGTGATCGCGCCGAGCTTCGACGCATACCTGCAGCAGCTTATCGATGGGGACTACGCGTTCATCGATGAAGAAGACGCCTGATCGCAGGATCCCAGGCAGCCGACCAACGGTCGGCTCTAC
The DNA here is from genome assembly GCF_001806305.1 of Stenotrophomonas sp. LM091. Taxonomy (NCBI): domain Bacteria; kingdom Pseudomonadati; phylum Pseudomonadota; class Gammaproteobacteria; order Lysobacterales; family Lysobacteraceae; genus Stenotrophomonas; species Stenotrophomonas sp. LM091. Next base: position 3,250,062 of record NZ_CP017483.1, on the reverse strand, counting down.
AGCGACCTATCAGGCGATCCCGATGCCCGGGATCGCCGTGATCGCATCGGGATCGAAGCCGGCCAGTTCGGCGAAGTGGCGGCCACGGGCGACGTAGTCGCGGTACACGCCATAGCTGGGCGCGCCCGGCGACAACAGCACCACCCCGCCCTGCCCGCCGAGCGCGGCCTGCGCCAGCTGCATGGCCTCGGGCAGATCGGCGGCCGCATGCAGACCGAAACGGCCGGCATCGGCCAGCGGCTGCAGCAGTGCGTGGATGCGCGGGCCGTTGGCGCCCATCGTGACGATCTCCACCGGCGGTACGTCGTGCGCCATGTGCGCGACGAAGTCGTGCCAGTCCAGACCCCGATCATGCCCGCCCACCAGCAGCGCGATGCGGTGCCCGGCGAAACATTCCAGCGCCGCCAGGCTCGCGTGCGGCGTGGTGCTGATCGAATCGTTGACGTAGGTGATCCCCTCGCGCGTCCCGATCGTCTGCAGGCGGTTGGGCAGCGGGCGGAAGTCCTGCACCCTCGGCGCGAGCGCCACTGCGTCCAGGCCCAGCGCTTCGATCGCCGCCAGCACCGCACACAGGTTGCCGCGGTTGTGACGGCCGGGCAGCGGGGTATGCGAGGTATCGAACACCGGCTGCTCACCGCGATGCACGACATCGCCGCGCATGTGCCAACCCAGCGGCTGGTTGAACCAGATGATCTCGCTGCGGGGCAGCGACAGCCCGGCCAGGTGCGGATCGGCTGCGTTGAGCACCGCGATCCGCGGCGCGGCCCCGGTGACCAGCTGCAGCTTGTCTTCGATGTAGCGCGCTTCGCTGCCGTGCCAGTCCAGGTGTTCGGGGAACAGGTTCAGCACGATGGCGACCTGTGGGTGCGCGCCACTGCGCGCGACCTCGCCGGTCTGGTAGCTGGAGAGTTCCACCGCCCAGTACTGCGGCGCGGGCTGCGGCGCCAGCACTTCCAGCAGCGGCAGGCCGATGTTGCCGATCAGCCCGGTGCGCGCGCCGGAGGCACGCAGCAGGTGCGCCAGCAGCGCGGTGGTGGTGCTCTTGCCCTTGGTGCCGGTCACGCACACGGTGTCGTGCACGATGCCGTCGGCGGCGGCCTGCTCGGCGAACCACAGCGAGGTACCGCCGATGAACTGCGTGCCCTGCGCCCCGGCGTGCAGTGCCGCCTCGCCATACGGGCTGATGCCCGGTGATTTGATCACCACGTCGAACGCCGCGAGCGCCTCGCCGGTGACCGCCGATCGCACCGTCAGCGCAGCGCCGGTTTCCTCGCGCGCTGCGGCGGCCTCGGTCTCCGGGCAGAACAGGGTCAGCGGCAGCGATGGCAGCCGCTGTTGCAGGACGCCGAACGCAGCGCGCCCCTCGCGTCCCCATCCCCACAGGGCAACGCGCTTGCCCTCAAGCTGCGAAATTCGCACGCAGGCGCTCCCAGATCGCCGGCGGAATGCGGTGTTCGCCTTCCAGTACCAGCAGCGGTTCGATCTGCAGTTCGGTGGCCTCCAGCTGCGGGCGGATCTCGTGGACGAAACGCTTCACCAGCGCGTCTTCATTCCACTCCGGGCGCGCGGCCAGGGTCGCCATCGCCGCACGCGATTCGCGGCCTTCGCCGACGCACTCGAACGGCTTGTGGTCCTGGAATTCCAGCAGCGCATCGAAGCCGGGGGCCTGCTCGATATCGTCGAGCAGATTGCGGCCGAAGATCCCGACCAGGCGCATCTTCGGCATGAACGGAGCCAGCGCCAGGAACACGAAGTGACACTTCGGGCAGACACCGCACCAGCGGTTCACCGGGCGCTCGCCCAGGATGTGGAAGTTGCGGTTGCAGCTGGAGAAATGCGCGTCGTAGAAATCGCTCTTGGCGAACTGACGCGCCACCGCCAGCTCCGACAGCGGGCGCAGCAGCGAGTAATAGTGCAGGTCCGCCGCGACGTGCCGCTCCAGGTGCTCGCCGAAGGCCTGCTCGAACGCCCAGCCCTTCGACCACTGGTGGTTGACCTCGCCGGTGCCGGGAATCTGGCTGCCATAGCTGGCCGAGCGTTCGTTGGAGAACACCACCTGGTCCACGCCCTGCAGCAGCGCGGCCAGCACCATGATCGCCGAGTTCACCGCGGTGACCGGGATATGCCCGTTCCAGGCGCCCTGGCGATTGAGCTCGAACAGCTCCGGGGCCAGCGTGCGGCCGATGTTGAGGATCGGCAGGCCGGTGCGCTCGGCGCAGGCGCGGATCAGCTGCGAGCCACCGATCCAGGTGACGGTCTCGGCGATGCCCAGGTGGCGCAGCGCTTCGATGCTGACCAGTGAATCCTTGCCGCCGCCGATGGCGACCAGCGCGTGTTCGCGCAGGCCCAGTGCCGGCGCGGCGAAGGCCTCGCCCTCCACCGGCAGGCGGAACCGGCCACGCAGGTTCAGGCCATTGCGGTAGGCGAACTCGCCCAGGCCGTTGAGGTACACCGTCTCGACCAGCGCGGCGGTGGCCGCATCGATGGCGTAGCTGTCGATGCGCACCTGCTCGGGAACGCCCGCCTTGTAATAGCTCACACCGGCGATCAGGTGCAGCAGGCGCAGGGCGCGCTGCACCGCTTCGGCGCGGTCGCCCTCGAGCACGAACGGCGCACCGGGGATGGTGACCGTCTCGATCAGTTCCGGGCCGTCATCGAAGGCGTAGACCAGCTGCGCCACGCCGGTGTCCGCGGCGAACGCGCAGCGGACGAAGCGGAAAACGGCAACCTGGTGTTTATCAAAAGCAGTCATGGTGTATCCGGTTTGAAAGGCGGCAGGCAGCGGTCACGGGCCATCATCGATGACGTCCTCGCGCGGCAGCTCGCGCTGGTTGTAAGTGTTGGCCATGACGTAGCCATACGCGCCGGCGTCGGCGATCAGCATCACATCGTCCGGCGCGGTCGAGGCCGGCAGGCGGCGACGCTTGCCGAACACATCGCTGGATTCGCAGATCGGCCCGACCACATCGAACATCGCTTCGGAGTAGCCGCTGAGGCGGCTGAGGTTCTCGATGTCATGCCAGGCGTCGTACAGGGCCGGGCGCATCAGCGTATTCATGCCCGCATCCAGACCGACGCGGCGGATGCCGTCCTTCTCCACCACCTGGGTGGCCCGGGCCAGCAGCACGCCGGACTCGGCCACCAGATAGCGGCCCGGCTCGATCGCCAGCCGGAACGCCGGGTGCACGGCCTTCACTTCGGCCAGGCCGGCGGCCCACGCGTCCAGATCGAAGGGCTCGTCGTCGGCGCTGTACGGGATCGGCAGGCCACCGCCGATATCGATGGTCTCGACGCTGCCGATGCGGCGGGCGAACCCGGCCAACTCATCGCACATCAGGCGCCAGTGCTGCGCGGTTTCCACGCCGCTGCCCAGGTGGGCATGCAGGCCGACCACGCGGGTGCCCAGCTCGCCGGCGATGCGCACGAACTCATCCACGCGCGCGATCGGCAGGCCGAACTTGGAGTCCTTGCCACCGGTGCGGACCTTGGCATGGTGGCCTTCGCCACGGCCCAGGTCCACGCGCAGCCACAGCTCGCGGTTGCTGAACAGTTCCGGCCAGCGCTGCAGCGCTTCCACGTTGTCCAGGGTGACGGTGACGCCCAGCGCGAACGCGGCATCGTATTCGGCGTGCGGCGCAAAGCTCGGGGTGAACAGCACGCGCTTGGGCGACAGCGTCGGCAGCGTGTTGAACACGTGCTTGAGCTCGCCGTGCGAGACGCACTCCAGGCCGAAGCCTTCCTGCTCCAGCACTTCCAGGATGGCCGGGTGCGAGTTGGCCTTGATCGCGTAGTAACGCTGGTCGATCGCCTTGATCGCGTTCAGCGCGCGCGCACGCGCCCGCACCGTCGGCAGGTTGTACACGTAACGCGGCGTACCGGCCTGGGCGAGCGTCAGCAGGTGCTCGCGCTGGCCCCGCCACCAGGCGGTTTCGCGCGGGCGGATGGTGCCGGCGATCTCGCGCCAGCGCGGGCCGAAGACTTCGCCCTCTTCCACCGGCATCGCGCCGCTGTCGATCAGCTCGGCGTGCAGGATCGGCAGCAGGCCGTCCGCATCCGCCTCGTCGATCACGAAGGTCAGGTTCAAGTCGTTGGACGACTGCGAAATCATGTGCACGCGTTCGCGGCCGAAGGTGGCCCACACGTCCGAGAGCTTGTGCAGCAGCGAGCGCATGCCGCGGCCGACCAGGGTGATCGCCGCGCACGGCACGATGATCTTGACCTTGCAGATCTGCGAGAGGTCGGCCGACAGCGCGGCCAGCACGTCGGTGCTGACCAGGTTCTCGGAGGGATCCAGCGAAACGGTCACGTTGGTCTCGGCCGAACCGATCAGGTCAACGGACAGGCCATGCTTCTTGAACAGCCCGAACACGTCGGCCAGGAAGCCGACCTGCTGCCACATGCCGATGCCTTCCATCGAGACCAGCACGATCCCGTTGCGGCGGCTGATCGCCTTCACGCCCGGCACCGCTGCGGCATTGCCGTCGATGCTGGTGCCCGGCAGCTCGGGGCGCTCGGTATCCAGGATCGCCATCGGCACCCCGGCGTCGCGGCACGGCTTGATCGAACGCGGGTGCAGCACCTTGGCGCCGGTCGTCGCGATTTCCTGCGCCTCGTAATAGTCCAGGCGGGTCAGCAGGCGCGCGTCCGGCACGTCCTTCGGGTTGGCACTGAACATGCCCGGCACGTCGGTCCAGATCTCCACGCGGCTGGCACCGAGCAGCGCACCGAAGTACGCCGCCGAGGTATCCGAACCGCCACGGCCGAGGATGGCGGTGCCGCCATCGGCGTGGCGGGAGATGAAGCCCTGGGTGATCAGCATGCGGGTCGGCTGGGCGCGGAAACGCGTGGCCCAATCGGCCTCGGCACGCCACTGGCAGTTCACCGACAGGCGCTGCGACCACTCGCTCTGGCTGGGCTGCGGCGGCAGCGCATCGAGCCACTCGCGCGCGTCCATCCAGCCGAAATCCAGACCGCTGGCGCGCAGATAGGCCGCACCAACGGTCGAGGACAGCAGTTCGCCCTGGCCCAGCACCTCGGCCTGCCATTCCAGCGGCCGCCCGGCGGCACGGGGATCATCGAGCAGCCCGGCCAGCGCATCCAGACGGACGTCCAGCGCGGTGGCATCCAGCTCCAGCTCGGTCAGGAACGCGCGGTGGCGCGCGACCAGCGCCGCGACGCGGTCGCGGCTGTCGGCGGCGCCATCGGCGATCGCGGTGAGTTCATTGGTCACCCCGGACAGCGCCGACACCACCACCAGCACGCGCGAGCCCGTTTCTTCCGCCCGTTTTTTCGCCAGTTTGCCGATGGTGTCCCAGCGGTGACGACGCGACACGGAGGTGCCGCCGAACTTCAGTACGATCCAGCGATCGACAAGGGGGGAAGCTGACATGGAGGTGGAGGTTTGGGTAGTGAGGGGAATCGCCCGGCACGCCGGGCCGAACCCCCGATTCTATGCCAAGCCTGGCCGTTGCAGGGCCCGGGCGGCCCAGGCCGGGCGGATTTGGCCGGTCGCCGGTGCGCGGGGCGCCGGTCACGGCCCGGAACGCAGCCCCGATTGGTAAGCTGCCCGCCCGTTTTTCGTTGAGCGATCTGCCATGACCTCCCGTCGTTTCCTGCAGCTGGATGTGTTCTCGCCCTACCCCGGCGCCGGCAACCCGCTGGCCGTCGTGCTCGATGCACAGGGGCTGGACGCGGCGGCGATGCAGGCCATTGCCCGCTGGACGCGGCTGCCGGAAACCACCTTCGTGTTCCCGCCGCAGGCCCCGGGTGCCAGCTACGGCATCCGCATGTTCAGCCCGCAGAAGGAAGTCCCGTTCGCCGGCCACCCCAGCGTGGGCACCGCCCATGCCGTGCTGGAACTGGGCGTGGCCGCGCCGGTCGAGGGCGTGCTGGTCCAGGACGGCATCGCCGGGGCGTTGCCCCTGCGCGTGGACGGCAGCGGCGCTACCCGCACCATTGCGATCCGCACGCCGCGTGCAGCGGTGGCCGAAGTGACGACCGCCAACGATCCGCGCATGCAGGCCGCGCTGGCCGGTTGGCCCTTGGGCAGCCTGCCGCCGGCGCGCATGGCCGGTGGCCGCAGCTGGTGGGTGGTTGAACTGGCAGACGAAGCGGCCCTGCGCGCACTCACCCCGGACTGGGATGCCGTTGCCACCCTGGCCGAAGCGACCGACACCATGGGCGTGTTCGCCTATGCGCGCAGCCAGGGCCAGGCCTGGGATCTCGCGGTACGCGCCTTCGTCGGCAATGGCCGTCGCTTTGAAGACGCTGCCTCCGGTGCGGCCAATGCCGTGCTCGCTGCCTGGCTGGACAGCCGCGATGCCCTGCCCGGCACCGCGCACGGCTACGTGGTCAGCCAGGGCCGCGAAGTCGGCCACGACGCGCGCCTGACCCTGCGCATCGATGACCACGGCGATGTCTGGTCCGGCGGCCAGGTGCAGACCGTCATCCGCGGCACGCTGGACTGGTGATCCTGCGGCGGCGACTCAGCGCGCCGCGTCATACACCGGTGCGCCATCGACCCAGGTCGAGCGCACCTGCAGGTCGGCCAGCCCGGCGGGCGGCACGCTGAGCGGGTCGCGATCAAGCACCACGAAGTCCGCGCGCAGGCCCGGCTGCAACCGCCCGACCTGGCTGTCGTCATGACCCGCCCAGGCCGCATCGGCGGTGAACCCGCGCAGCGCTTCGGCTGCGGTCAGCCGCTGATCAGGCTGCCAGCCGCCGGGCGGTCGGCCGGCACGGTCCTGGCGGGTGACCGCCGCATGCAGGCCCAGCCGCGGGTCGACCTGCTCGACCGGGAAGTCCGAGCCCAGCGCGAGCCGGGCACCGGAGGCCAGCATCCGCCGCCAGGCATAGGCACCGAGGATGCGCTCGGGCCCGACCCGATCCTGCGCCCAGCCCATGTCCGAGGTGGCGTGGGTAGGCTGCATCGAGGCGATCACGCCGAGCTGGGCGAAACGCGGAATGTCCTCCAGCGCGACCACCTGCGCATGTTCGATGCGCCAGCGATGGTCGCCGCTGCGGCGCTCGCCGAGCACCCGTGCATAGGTATCCAGCGCGATCCGGTTGCCGCGGTCGCCGATCGCATGCGTGGCGACCTGTACATGGCAGGCATCGGCGTTGCGCACGGCGGTCTCGAAGTCCTCAGGTGAGGTGACCAGCAAGCCGCGGTTGTGCGGGTCATCGCTGTAATCGGCCAACAGCGCCGCACCGCGGCTGCCCAGCGCGCCATCCATGAACAGCTTGACCCCGCGCATTTCCAGCCGGCCGCCGGCGTGCTGGTAGGCCCCGTTCGCGCACAGATCGGCCAATGCGTCGCTGTTGCCATCGGCATAGGCATCGATGCGCAGCGGCAACCTGCCGGCGTCGGCGAAGCGGCGCATCAGGGCCAGATCGGCGCGCGATACGCCCATGTCGTGCACGCCGGTCAGGCCCTGGCTGACTGCTTTGTCGAGCGCGCGGGTCAGCATCTGCTCGCGTGCGGCCTCGCCCGGGGACGGTATCGCCGCCTGCACCAGGGTCATCGCTTCATCGATGAACACCCCGCTCGGCTGGCCCTTGGCATCGCGCACGATGCGCCCGCCTGCAGGCTGCCAGTTGCCCTTCAGCGTGCGTTGCCCGGGGCGCTGGGCGACCGCGCGCAGTGCCGCGCTGTTGCCCCAGCCGGCGTGGCCGTCGATGCGGCCCAACCAGACCGGGCGGTCCGGGAATGCAGCGTCGAGATCGGCCACGGTCGGAAACTGTCTGCCCGCCCAGCGGTTCTGGTCCCAGCCGCTGCCCAGCAGCCAGCCCTCGGGGTTCTCCGCTGCAAAGCGCTGCAGGCGCGCGACGATGTCGGCAGTGCTGGTCGCGCCCGTCAGGTCGGCCTGCATCAGGGTGCCGCCGAGGAACATCAGGTGCGCGTGCGCGTCGATCAGGCCCGGAATCACGGTCGCCTGGCCGACGTCGGTCAGCGCCGCCAGTGGATACAGCTCGAGCATCGCCTGCCGGTCACCGACGGCGAGCACGCGCCCGGTCTCGGTCTCCCATGCCAGCGCGGTGGCGGTCGGCGCGTCCGGATCGCCGGTGTGGATGGTGGCGGCGGTCAACAGGCGGACATCGGCCTGCGCGGTGCCGGCCAGCAGGCAGGCCATCAGGGCAGCGAGAGCAGTCGGACGCATGCAGACACCCCACAAAAGGAAAGCGGCGACTATGCGGCCGCCGCTTTCCCATCACAATCTGCTGTGCACCAATCGCGCGCCGATCAACTGGCCAGTTCGGCTTCCAGCGTGATCGGCACCGCACTGAGCGCCTTGGAGACCGGGCAGTTCTGCTTGGCGTCATCGGCGATGGCACGGAACTGGGTGGCCTCGATGTTCGGCACCACGGCCTTCACCTTCAACGTGATCTGCGACAGCTGCGGGCCACCTTCCATCGAGAGGTCGACCTTGGCTTCGGTATCCAGCGAGGTCGGCACGAAACCGGCTTCGGTGAGCTTGGCCGACAGCGCCATGGTGAAGCAGCCGGCGTGTGCGGCGGCGATCAGTTCTTCCGGGTTGGTGCCCTTCTCATCGCCAAAGCGGCTGCTGAAGGCATAGCGGGTTTTGTCCATCAAGCCGCTCTGGGGCGTGCTCAATTGTCCCTTGCCTGTCTTGAGGTCACCTTCCCAATGCGCGGTGGCATGACGCGAAATACCCATCGTTGATCTCCTGCGGGATGAATGGCCAGGCCAGCCTAGACCGGTCCGCGTTAGCACCGTGTCTGGCCGCCGTCAGCCTGCCGCCGGGTGTCGCCCCCAGCTGAATCGGCGATCAGGATGGATGCTGTTTTCAAGTGGTTTTCGTGCGACAGTCGGGGTGCGACGGTCCATGACCGATGGCACCCGCCGCGAGGGCGGACCCTGTTTTTTGGCTATGACCTGATGCACTGCGGTAACGAAGGGCGTGGAAATCACGAATTTTTATGCGTCTGCCTATTGGCGGCGCCCCATAGTTGCCCTACATTTCGCTTGCCGACGGGGTTCGGCGCGACCAAACAACCAACCGTTCACGGAACAGGAAACCATGGCAAAGACCGCTAAGAAGGCTGCCCCGAAGAAGGCAGTAAAGAAAGTCGCTACGAAGGCAGCCGCGAAGCCGGCCGCTCCCAAGCCGATCAAGGAAGTGCTGAGCAAGTCTGGTCTGGTTGCACACATCGTTGAAGCGTCCGGCGTTGTCGCCAAGGACGTGCGCGCCGTGCTCGCCTCGCTGGAAGGCGCCGTCGCCGCTTCGGTGCACAAGAAGGGCGCTGGCAGCTTCACCCTGCCGGGCCTGCTGAAGATCTCCACCGTCAGCGTGCCGGCCAAGCCGAAGCGCAAGGGCATCAACCCGTTCACGAAGGAAGAGCAGTGGTTTGCCGCCAAGCCGGCGTCGACCAAGCTGAAGGTGCGTCCGCTCAAGAAGCTCAAGGACGCCGCGCTCTGATCTGCGCGCTTCCTGCAGCACCCGACGGGACGGCTCACGCCGTCCCGTTTTTTTTGGAGGTTCTGCCATCCCATCGAGGCGGCGGGTGGGTCCGGCGCTGGCGAAACACAGCGTTTCCAAAGCTATCAACGGCGCGCCCTTCCCGCGCAGATGCCTGTCCTGCCGTGATCCACGCGATGGCAGGACCGGCCGGAACGCACAGGGTGGAACACTGCGTGCGACCGCGCCTGTCGTCGCGGTGCGGATCGCAGCCTATGGTGGCCTTGTCCCCCACCGCGCGCAGGCAGCCATGGCCAGCTCTTCTTCCCAGCGTTACCGCATCACCGTCACCCCGATCGAAAAGGACGGCCTGCAGTGCAGCGGGCGCTGCACCATCGAGCTGGAGCATCGCGCGCAGCAGGACTGGATGCGCCTGCTGGAAATCGCACGGCGCAACACCGGCCTCAGCGGAGACGAACGGGCCGCGGCGATCGTCGCCACCCAGCTGCTGCGCGATCTCGCCCAGCGCCACGCCGATGAACCCAGCCACCCGCTGACCGTGCTGCAGCCGCAGCTGGACGAGGTGCTGGCCGCGCTGGAATCGATCCAGGGCGCGCCCTGAGCCCACCACCCGCACCCGTCAAAGCTGGATTCAGCCGCGCGCGTTATTGTTGGCGTCTCATTCCCGCACGGCCTGCCGTCATGAACGTTCGCCCGCTGTTGTCCCGCCTCGCCGCCTGCACCGTGCTGCTGGCCGCCGCCATCGGCGCGCAGGCCGCGCCCAGCATTTCCGGCCGTCAGTTGTCGGTGGGCGCCACCGATGTGCAGCAGTACCTCGATGGCAGTTTCCCGCGCACGCAGGACGCGCTGGGCGGCCTGATCGCGATGACCATGAGCCATCCCCAGCTCACCCTGCCGCAAGGCAACCGCCTGGATCTGGGTTTCGACATCGCCATGGCCACTGCCGGCGGCAACCCGGCCCCGCTGGGCAAGGTCAAGCTGAGCAGTGGCCTGCGTTATGACGCGCAGACCCAGGGCTTCCACCTGCAGGAGCCGACGGTCGATGACTTCACGCCGGCCAACAATGGCGGCAAGCTCGATTCGCGCACGCGTGGCCTGCTCAACGCCTGGCTGGTCGATTACGCCCGGCGCGAGCCGATCTACAAGATCGACCCGACGGTCGCGGCGGTGCTGGGCACGCTGCAGGTGCAGTCGGCGCAGGTAGAGAACGGCAAGCTGGTGGTCACCTTCAACCAGGACCTCGGTGCGTTGGTGCCGGCAGGCTTGCTGAGCAAGTAACCGGAAATGGCACCGACCCACGGTCGGTGCCTGCATCCATCAAGCGGCCAGCGCCTTGGCCACGGCATCGGCGAACGCCGGGATGTCACCCGGCTTGCGGCTGGTGATCAGGCCACCATCCACCACCACCTCGGCATCGGTCCACTCGGCGCCGGCATTGCCCAGGTCGGTTTTCAGCGACGGCCACGAGGTCACCTTGCGGCCCTTGGCCAGGCCGGACTCGACCAGCAGCCACGGCCCGTGGCAGATCGCAGCAACCGGCTTGCCCGCGGCGCCGAAGGCCTTGATCAGGGCCACCGCGTCGGTATCAATGCGCAGCTTGTCGGGATTGATCACGCCGCCGGGGAGGACCAGCGCGTCGTAGTCGTCGGCCTTGGCGCCCTTCAGGGGGGCATCGACCTTCACGTTCTCGCCCCAGTCCTTGTCTTTCCAGCCGCGGATCTGGCTGGCGTCACCCGGGGCGATCACCTTCACCGAGGCGCCCCAGGACTCCAGCAGTCGCTTGGGTTCCTGCAGCTCGGACTGTTCGAAACCATCGGTGGCGAGGATCGCGATGTGCTTGCCGTTGAGTGCATGTGCCATTGAGCGGCTCCAGTAAGTAGGAGCCTTCAGTGTGGCCAGGCACGCATTGGGCGACAGTGACCAGGATGTGCACAGCGTGTCGGCGCAGTCACCGGCGCACGTGGCCGATGACCGCCGGCGGGGTCAGCGCTTGGGCTGGAGCATGGTGCCGGTGCACTTTTTAGAGCCGCAGCGGCATTCCCAGATCTTCTTCAGGCGCGCGGTGTGACGCTCGGCCAGGGTGATGCCGTAGTTGTAGGTCAGCTCGTCGCCCGGCTGGATGTCCTTGATCGCCTCGATGAAGACCTTGTCCTCGCGGCGGTTGTCGCCCTCGGCTTCCTCGATCACCGCTTCGCAGTTGGGCTCGCAGCTGTGGTTGAGCCAGCGCGCGTCATTGCCCTTGTAGTTCGCATCGATGACGTAGTCGTCATTGAGGGTGAACAGGAAGGTATGACCACTCTCCACATCCCCGGTGTCGTCGGCATCCACGTCGGCGTGGCTGCGCAGCAGACCCTTGTACTGGATGACCCGCTCACCTTTCTTGATCGGCGCCAGCGCGAACACGCCATTGCCATGGATGGTGGACTTGCGGGCCTGGATCTTCTTGGGCATCTGGCTGACCGTTGCGGTGGGAAGCCCCGATTCTCGCTTAATCTTTGTGATTGCCAAAGCGATGCGGTTCAATACGCCTCAAAGGCCGCCCTGCGGGCGCCTGAACGGGCGGGTTGGATGCCGGCGGAGAAAAGCGTACAATTTCAGTCCGCTTTATGGTTCTGCCCCCACCATGCTCCGCGTCACCAAGCTTACCGATTACGCCACCGTCGTGCTGACCGTACTCGCCGCCCGCCCGGGCGAGGTGCTCAGTGCGACCGAACTGGCCGAGTTCGCCCGTCTGGAACCGCCGACCGTCAGCAAGCTGCTCAAGCCTCTGGCCCAGGCCGGGCTGGTGGAAGGCCTGCGCGGCGTGCGCGGCGGCTATCGGCTGACCCGCGCGGCGGACCAGATCACGCTGTTCGAGATCGTGGAAGCCATGGAAGGGCCGCTGGGCCTGACCGAATGCGCCCACGACCACAGCCAGTGCGGCCGCGAGCTGCAGTGCGGCGCCCGCAGCAGCTGGCGGATGATCAACGACGTGGTGTCCGAAGCGCTGCGCGCGGTCACCCTGGCGCAGATCCTGCCCCCTCTTCCCCTTGTTGACGCCCACCGCCGCGCGATCGCGGCGGATGTCGTCTCCTGATCAGGCAGCCCCCATGGCCACCGATACCCTCGATACCGTCGCCACCGGCGATACCCCCAACCGCGAGATCCATGAGCAGCTCGGCCGCAAGTATTCGGCCGGCTTCATCACGGACATCGAATCGGACTCGTTGCCGCCCGGCCTGGACGAGGACACCATCCGTGCCCTGTCGGCCAAGAAGGACGAGCCGGAGTGGATGACGCAGTGGCGCCTGGACGCCTACCGCCACTTCCTGACCATGCCGATGCCGGACTGGGCCAAGCTGCAGATCGCACAGATCGACCTGCAGGCGCTGAGCTACTACTCCGCGCCGAAGGGCCCGAAGTACGCCTCGCTGGACGACGTGCCCAAGGAACTGCTGGATACCTACGACAAGCTCGGCGTGCCGCTGCATGAGCGCGCCAAGCTGGCCGGCGTGGCCGTGGATGCGGTGTTCGATTCGGTCTCCGTCGGCACCACGTTCCGCAAGGAACTGGCCGAGAAGGGCGTGATCTTCTGCTCCATGTCCGAAGCGATCAAGGAGCACCCGGCGCTGGTCAAACAGTACCTGGGCACCGTGGTGCCGGTCGGCGACAACTACTTCGCCGCACTCAACTCGGCGGTGTTCTCCGATGGCAGCTTCGTGTTCATCCCCAAGGGCGTGCGTTGCCCGATGGAGCTGAGCACCTACTTCCGCATCAACGCCGGCCACACCGGCCAGTTCGAGCGCACGCTGATCATCTGCGAAGACAAGGCGTACGTGTCCTACCTGGAAGGCTGCACCGCGCCGATGCGCGATGAGAACCAGCTGCACGCCGCAGTGGTCGAGCTGGTCGCGCTGGAAGATGCCGAGATCAAGTACTCCACGGTGCAGAACTGGTACCCGGGTGACGAGAACGGCGTGGGCGGCATCTACAACTTCGTCACCAAGCGTGCCGAGTGCCGTGGTGCGCGCAGCAAGGTCACCTGGACCCAGGTCGAGACCGGCTCGGCGATCACCTGGAAGTACCCGTCGTGCGTGCTGCTTGGCGATGATTCGGTCGGCGAGTTCCACTCCGTCGCGCTGACCCACCATCGCCAGCAGGCCGACACCGGCACCAAGATGATCCACATCGGCAAGCGCACCAAGAGCAAGATCGTCAGCAAGGGCATCAGCGCCGGCCACGGCCAGAACACCTACCGCGGCCTGGTGAAGATGGACCGTGGCGCCGAGGGTGCGCGCAACTACACCCAGTGCGATTCGCTGCTGATCGGCAAGAAGTCCGGCGCGCACACCTTCCCCTATATCGAGGTGAAGAATCCCAGCGCGACGGTCGAGCACGAAGCGACCACCTCCAAGATCTCCGACGACCAGCTGTTCTATTGCCGCGCCCGCGGCATCGACCAGGAAAACGCGGTCTCGATGATCGTCGACGGCTTCTGCAAGCAGGTCTTCCGCGAGCTGCCGATGGAGTTCGCGGTGGAAGCCAAGAAGCTGCTGGAAGTCAGCCTGGAAGGCTCGGTCGGATGAAGAGCGTGCTGACCTTGGCCCTGCTGCTTGGGGCTGCGGCGCCGGCGTCTGCCGAATCGGCCTGCGATGACCTGAGCACGCAGATGCAGATGAATGAGTGCGCCAACGAAGGGTTCGAAGAAGCCGACGCCGCGTTGAACGCGGTGTATCGGCAGGTAGTGGGCAAGCTGGCCGATGCACCGGTGGCGCTGGCCAACCTCAAAGCCGCCCAGCGCCTGTGGGTGCAGCTGCGCGATGCCGATCTGGAAGCGCAGTACCCGGTTGGCAAGGATGAAGACCCGCGCATGCTGTACGGCTCGATGTACCCGATGCTCTATTCCGGGGCCAAGACTGCATTGACTCAAACCCGCACCGATTACCTGCGCAAAGAATTCCTCGAGCGCAGCGAATACGACCTCTGAGTCGCGCTGCCTCCAGTTCCCTTATCTGACAAGACGATTATCGACATGTTGAAGATCGACAACCTCCACGCACGCATCGGCGAAAAAGAGATTCTCAAGGGCCTCTCGCTCGACGTGAAGCCCGGCCAGGTGCACGCCATCATGGGCCCCAACGGCGCCGGCAAGTCCACCCTGGGCAATGTCCTGGCCGGCCGCGACGGCTATGACGTGAGCGAAGGCAGCGTGCAGTTCGAAGGCCGTGACCTGCTCGAGCTGGCGCCGGAAGAACGCGCGGCCGCCGGCCTGTTCCTTGCTTTCCAGTACCCGGTGGAAATCCCGGGCGTGAACAACACCTACTTCCTGCGCGCCGCGCTCAACGCCCAGCGCAAGGCGCGCGGCGAGGAAGAACTGGATTCGATGCAGTTCCTCAAGCTGGTGCGCCAGAAGCTGGCCGTGCTGCACCTGAAGGACGAACTGCTGCACCGCGGCGTCAACGAAGGCTTCTCCGGTGGCGAGAAGAAGCGCAACGAGATCTTCCAGCTGGCCGTGCTCGAGCCGAAGCTGGCGATCCTGGATGAAACCGACTCCGGCCTGGACATCGATGCGCTCAAGAGCGTGGCCGACGGCGTCAACGCGCTGCGTTCGCCGGACCGTTCCTTCATCGTGATCACCCATTACCAGCGCCTGCTCGATTACATCAAGCCGGACGTGGTGCACGTGCTGGCCGATGGCAGGATCGTGCAGAGCGGCGGCCCGGAACTGGCCCTGGAACTGGAAGCCCACGGCTACCACTTCCTGAAGGACCGCGTGGTGCCGGAGGCAGCGGTCTGATGAGCGCCCTGCTCGATTCCCTCGCCAGCGGCTTCTGCGGCAGCGATGCACGTCGCGCCGAGCTGGATGCCGCGCTGCAGGCCGGTCTGCCCGGCCCGCGTACCGAAGCCTGGAAATACACGTCGCTGCGCCAGCTGGAGCGTCGCAGCTTCCAGCCCGCCCCGCTCGCCCCGGCCGTGGTCGATGCCGCCCTGCTGGCCGACATCCCGTCGCCGCGGCTGGTGTTCGTCAATGGCCGCCCGTCTGGCGCGCTCAGCGATGTCGCGGCGGTGCCGGCCGGTGTGCAGCTGGCCACGCTGTCCTCGGCGCTGGCCGCCGGCGATGAAGCCGGCCGTTTCCTTGGCCGTCGCTTCGAGCGCAGCGAGGAAGTATTCGCCCGTCTCAACGCTGCACTCGCCGATGAAGGCGTGCTGCTGCGCGTGGGAGAAGGCGTGCAGGTCGAGGCGCCGCTGCAGCTGGTCTTCATCAGCGTGGCCGGCGAGACCGATCTGTCCTGGCACCATCGCCACCTGATCGAACTGCGCAGCGGTGCCGCGCTGGGCGTGGTCGAGCATCACCTGCATGTCGGTGATGCCGCGCACCTGGACAACACCCTGGTGCACGTCCACCTCGCGCAGGATGCCGTGCTCTCGCACGCCCGCGTGCAGGCCGATGCCACCCGCGCCACCTCGCTGCTGCGCACCGACGCCATGCTGGCCCGCAACGCGCAGTACCGCCGCGTGGACCTGGAGCTGGGTGGGGCGCTGAGCCGCCATGAGCTCAACGTCCGCCTGGAAGGCGACAACGCCCAGCTGACCGCCAACGGTGTGCTGCTCGGCAATGGCCGCCGCCATGTCGATACGCGCCTGGGCATCGAGCACATCGCGCGCGATACCGCCTCGGAAATGGTCTGGCGTGGCGTCGCCGCCAACCGCAGCCGCGTGGTCTTCCACGGCGGCATCCACATCCGCGAAGGCGCCGATGGCACCGACGCCAACCTCTCCAACAAGAACCTGCTGCTGTCGGCCGATGCCGAGATCGATACCCAGCCCACGCTGGTGATCGATGCCGACGAAGTAAAGGCGGCACATGGCGCCACGGTTGGCCAGCTCGACGCCAACGCGCTGTTCTACCTGCGCTCGCGCGGCTTGCCGGCCGATCGCGCGCAGCAACTGCTGAGCGCCGCGTTCTGCCATGAACCGTTGAACGTCCTCGACGCACGCCTGACCGAGCAGCTCACCGCCCAGCTCAGCCGTGCGCTGGCCGTGGCGGGCGTGGCATGAACCTGTCCACGCCGCGCCCGGCCGCCGATACCGGCACCGCGCCCGACTGGGATCGCGTGCGCCTGGACTTCCCGCTGTTGATGCGCGAAGTGCACGGCAAGCCGCTGGTGTACTTCGACAACGCCAACACCGGCCAGAAGCCGGTGCAGGTGATCGGCGCGGTGGACGAGTTCTACCGCCGCTACAACGCCAACGTCAGCCGCGCGGTGCATGCGCTCGGCACCGAGGCCACCGATGCCTACGAGGGCGCACGCAGCAAGCTGGCGCGTTTTCTCAACGTCCGTGCCAGCGAGCTGGTGCTGTGCAGTGGCACCACCTTCGCGATCAATCTGGTCGCGTATTCGTGGGCGTTGCCGCGGCTCAAGGCCGGTGATGTCATCCTCGTCTCGCGCATGGAGCACCATGCCAACATCGTGCCGTGGCAGCTGGTCGCCCAGCGCACGGGCGCGACGATCCGCGTGGCCGAGATCACCCCGGAGGGCGCATTGGACCTGGACGCGCTGCGCGCGGCGATGACCCCCGAGGTCAAGCTGCTCGCCGTCGCCCATGTCTCCAACGTGCTGGGCACGGTCAACCCGGTCCGCGAAATCTGCCGCGAGGCCCGCAAGCGCGGCATCATCACCGTGGTGGACGGCTCGCAGGCCGTGCCGCACCGCAAGGTCGACATCCCCGCGATCGGCTGCGACTTCTACGCCATCACCGGCCACAAGATGTGCGGCCCGACCGGCACCGGCGCCCTGTGGGCCAGGCGCGAACACCTTGATGCCATGCCGCCGTTCCTCGGCGGGGGCGAGATGATCAAGGAAGTGAGCTTCGAAGGCACCGTGTTCAACGACGCCCCGCACAAGTTCGAAGCCGGCACCCCGAACATCGCCGGCTTCATCGGCCTGGGCGTGGCGGTGGATTACCTCGAGTCGCTGGGCCTGGAGCACGTGGAAGCCCGCGAAAGCGAACTGCTGGCGCACTTCACCGAAGAGCTGAACAGGATCGACGGCCTGCGCATCTTCGGCACCACGCCGGACAAGGCGGCGGTGGTCTCCTTCCTGGTGGACGGCGCGCACTCGCACGATCTGGCCACCCTGCTCGACCTGGAAGGCGTCGCGGTCCGCTCGGGCCAGCACTGCGCGCACCCGCTGCTGCAGTACTACGGCGTCGCCGCCACCTGCCGTGCCTCGCTGGCGTTCTACAACACGCATGAGGAAATCGAGCGCTTCATCGTGGCGCTCAACAAGGTGCGCAGGCTGCTGGGCTGAGCCCGCGCCAGACTGCGCCCCACTCGAACGCCGTGGCCTGCCACGGCGTTTTTCATGGCGCGCCCCGCACATTTCCGTAGCGCCCCCTGCGGGCCTAAAATGGCGGCATGAGCACCCTGACCTTCCGCGCGGCCACTGCCGCCGACATCCCCGCCCTGATCGCCCTGGTCACCTCCGCCTACCGTGGCGATGCCAGCCGGGCCGGCTGGACCACCGAGGCCGACCTGCTGGACGGCGCCCGCATCGATGCCGACGGCCTGCAGGCCGACCTCGCCAAGCCACGCTCGACCATCCTGCTGGCCGAGCGCGATGGCCAGCTGCTGGCCTGCGCGCACGTGGCCGATGACCACGGCAAGGGCTACTTCGGCATGTTCTCGGTCGACCCGTCCCAGCAGGGCGGCGGCATCGGCAAGCAGCTGATGCTCGCCGCCGAGGCCCACGCGGCGCGCGAGTGGGGCGTGCCGGTCATGCAGATGACGGTGATCGACGTCCGCGACGAGCTGATCGCCTTCTACGAGCGCCGCGGCTACCAGCGCACCGGCATCAAGAAGCCCTTCCCGTATGGGGATGAGCGTTTCGGCATTCCCAAGCGCGACGATCTGCGCTTCGAGATCCTGGAAAAACCGCTGGCGGTGCCGGCATGAGCGAGACCTGGACCTTCGTCTGCGCCAGCGCCGAGCTGCTCCCCGGCGAGATGAAGAGCACCTTCGACGAAGTGACCGGGACGCCGATCGTGGTGTTCAACCTGGACGGGGAACTGTACGCACTCGAAGACCAGTGCACCCACGATGAGTTCGAACTGTCCTCGGGCACCTTCGATACCGGCGAGGGCAGCATCGAGTGCGTCCTGCACGGGGCCCGTTTCGACGTGCGTGACGGCGCTGCCCTCTGCGCGCCGGCCTATTCGCCGGTAGCGAAGTTCCCGGTCAAGCGGGAACACGACGCCGTCTGGGCCCGCGACGACCGCGACTGAGCCGGCCTGAACGCGGGCGTTTTGAAAACGCGAATTGTTCCTATTACCATAGGCATTGCGGCCACCCGGCCGCTTCTGCCCGGTAAGCCGTGTCCGCCAACCGCTCCGCCCTTGGTCTCGCCGCCCTGTGGGCCACGTTCTGCGTGGTGCTGCTGGCCTGCGGCTGGCTGACGGCCGGCGGCGCCGGTAACGCCGGGCCGGCGCCGGCGGCGGCGCACACCGCGGGCCTGCTGGGCGCCGACAGCGCGCGCCAGGCATCGGCGCCGTCCACGCCTGCACCGGAGCTTCCTGCCGAGCCGACCCTGGCGGCGGAGACCGGTGCCGACCCCGAGCCCAGCCCGCCGGCGGTACTGACCCAGCTGCGCCGCACGCCCTGGGTCGCGGTCGTCCCGCTGTGGCCGTCCGACGCGCTGCGCTGGCAGCGGCTGGAACCTTCGCTGCGGCTCAACCCCGGCCACGCCCCGCCCCACGCCTGATTCCGGCGGCGACGCTGCGCGTCGCTGCCCGCCCACGCCCGCGCCATCGCGCCGCCGTGGGCCGTCTGCCCGTTTTCCCCACCTGCCTCCGCTCCGCCGTGACCGCCACACGCTGTCCGGCCTTCGTCCGTCCTGCCAGGAATCACCATGACCGTCCGCCCGACTCCGTTGTCGTCCGCCCTGCTGCTGGCCATCGCCGCCCCCGCCATCGCCCATGCCGAGGCCGACGCTGCCGATCCGCAGCGCGCCACCGAACTGGATGGCGTCGACGTCCACGGCGAGCGCGTGCGTGCGCAATCGTCCAAATTCACCGCGCCGCTGCTGGATACGCCCAAGTCGGTCAGCGTGATCTCCCAGCAGGTGATCGAACAGACCGCCGCCACCACCTTGCTCGATGCACTGCGCACCGTGCCGGGCATCACCTTCGGCGCCGGCGAAGGCGGCAACCCGACCGGTGACCGTCCCTTCATCCGCGGCTTCGATTCGGCCTCGGACATCTACGTCGATGGCATCCGCGACGCCGGCAGCCAGACCCGTGAAGTGTTCGCCATCGAGCAGATCGACGTGGTCAAAGGCCCGAGCTCGGCCTACTCCGGCCGCGGTTCAGCCGGCGGCACCATCAGCCTGGTCAGCAAGACGCCCAAGCTGGAGAACTTCGTGGCCGGCACCCTGGCCGCCGGCACGGACAGCTACTACCGCGGCACGCTCGATGCCAACCAGGTGATCGGCGACGGCATCGCCGCCCGCGTGAACATCATGAAGCACGAGGCCGACGTGGCCGGGCGCGATGAAGTGAACAGCAGCCGCTGGGGTATCGCGCCGTCGCTGGCGTTCGGTCTGAACGGCCCGACCCAGGCGGTGATCAGCCACTACCACATGGAAACCGACGACCTGCCCGATGCCGGCGGCTTCCCGTACAACAACCCGTTCACCAGCGGCCCCAACCTGGCGCTCAATGGCGACGGCAGCCCGATCGTGACCAACCGCGACGCGTTCTACGGCCTGGTCGACCGCGATTTCCAGAAGACCAAGGCGGACATCACCACCTTGAACCTGTCGCATGATTTCGGCGGCATCGTCCTGCGCAACATCACCCGCTACGGGGACACCAGCAACGATTACCTGTGGACCCAGCCGGACGACAGCAAGGGCAATCCGAACCTGTTCGGCACCGTCTGGCGCCGCACCAACGCGCGCGCCACGCAGACCGACAGCTTCGTCAACCAGACCAGTGTGACGGGTGAACTGGAGACTGGTCCGCTGCGCCACAGTTTCAACGCCGGCGTGGAATACAGCAGCGAAAAGACCGTGCGTGGCACCTACGCGATCGCCGATGTGCGCCGCCCCAATGGCCAGACCACCGCAGGCACCAACAACCCGCTGACCGGCAACCAGAGCTGCCCGACCACCGGCGCGGCCACCGGCTACAACTGCACCGACCTCACCAACCCGAACCCGCACGATCCGTGGTCGGCCACGCACACGGTCACCCGCAGCGACCCGGCCCGCGACGTGCGCCAGACCACGCGCACCAAGTCGGCCTACGTGTTCGACACGATCAGCTTCAGCGAGCAGTGGATGCTGAACCTGGGCGCGCGCTTCGACGACTACAACACCCATCAGTTCAACCCGACGGCCGCGGCGAACGTGCAGCATCTGCGCAACGACACCTCGTTCTGGAACGGCCAGGCCGGCCTGGTGTTCAAGCCGATGGAGAACGGCAGCATCTACGTCTCCTGGGGTACCTCCTCCACCCCGGTCGGCGTGGACGGCGGTGATGGCGCCGACGGCATCAGCGCGACCATCCAGGATCTCAAGCCGCAGCGCAGCCGCAACATCGAGCTGGGCACCAAGTGGGACCTGTTCGATGCCCGCCTGTCGCTGACCGGTGCGATCTTCCAGACCGAGATGAGCAACGCGCGCGTGACCAGCGATGCGGGCACCACGCAGAACGCCGGCACCAAGAAGGTCAAGGGCGCCGAACTCGGCTTCAGCGGCACGATCATGGAGGGGTGGCAGGTCTTCGGTGGTTACACCTACCTGGATGCCGTGGTCGAGGACAACGGCTTTGCGCTGGTGAACGGGGTCTACGTGCCATCGCCGTTCAACGGCAACGCGTTCCCCAACACCGCCAAGCACAGCGCCAGCCTGTGGACCACGTGGGCGCCGTCGTTCGTGCCGGGCCTGAGCCTGGGCGCCGGTGCCAACTACGTGGACAAGGTCTACGGCAACGTCAACAACACCAAGTGGGTGCCGTCCTACACCCGTTGGGATGCGATGGCCGGCTATGCCTTCAGCGAGCGCTACAGCCTGCAGTTGAACGTGCAGAACCTGACCAACAAAACCTACTTCACCAAGGCGTACGCTTCGCATTACGCCGCCATCGCGCCGGGCCGCTCGGCCACGTTGGCCTTCAATTTCAAGTTCTAAGCGATACGCCCCCTCCCGCGCGCTCGTGCGGGAGGGGCTGGAGCCCACCATGCTGCTGCACATTCTCGACGTCCTCACCGCCGAGCAGGTCACCCAGGCCCGCCAGCAGCTGGCCACGGCCGGCTGGACCGACGGCCGCCTGACCGCGGGTTACCAGTCCGCGCAGGCCAAGCACAACCTGCAGTTGCCCGAGTCCGATCCGGCCGCGCGTGCGGTCGGCTCGGCCATCCTCGATGCACTCGGCCGCAACAGCACGTTCTTCTCGGCGGCGCTGCCGCGTCGCATTTTCCCGCCGCTGTTCAACTGCTATCAGCCGGGGCAGACCTTCGGGTTCCATGTGGACAACGCCGTGCGCTACGACTACACCGCCCCCGGCCAGCCGCAGCCGGTGCGCACCGACCTGTCGGCCACGTTGTTCCTGAGCGACCCGGATGAGTACGAGGGTGGCGAGCTGGTGATCGAAGACACCTACGGCAACCAGCGGGTGAAACTGCCGGCGGGCCACATGGTGCTGTACCCGGGCACCAGCCTGCACCAGGTCACCCCCGTCACCGCCGGCACGCGACTGGCCTCGTTCTTCTGGATCCAGAGCATGCTGCGTGATGACGGCCAGCGGCGCCTGATGTGGGACCTGGATGTCTCGATCCGCCGCCTCACCCATGACCACCCCGAACACCCTGCGCTGGTGAATCTCACCGGCGTGTATCACAACCTGCTGCGGCAGTGGGCCGATGTCTGAGCCGGCCCCGCCCGCGTTCGACGTGGCAGCACTGGCCGACCAGTTGCAGCACGATCCGGCCGCCGCGCTCGCCGCGCTGGAAGCGACCGCGCAGCGCGGCGACCCACAGGCGCAGTTCCTGCTCGGGCAGGCCCGGATGGAAGGGCGCGGGATCGCGCCCGATGCGGCGGCGGCCGTGCTCTGGTTCGAGCGCGCCGCCAACGGTGGTCTACCCCTCGCCATGAACATGCTCGGCCGCTGCCACGAACTCGGCACCGGGACGCCGATCAACCTGGCACTGGCCGCGGTCTGGTACCGCAAGGCAGCGGATGCCGAGTTGGACTGGGGCCTGTACAACCTGGCCAACCTGCTCGGCACCGGCCGCGGCGTGCCGCGCGATGACGCCGCCGCATTCGCGCTGTACCTGCGCGCGGCACGGCTGGGCCATGCCAAATCGATGAACCTGGTCGGCCGCTGTCTGGAAGACGGCATCGGTGTGCCGGCCGATCCGGGTGCGGCACCGGCCTGGTATCGGCGTTCGGCCGAGGCCGGTGACTTCCGCGGGCAGGCCAGCCATGCCTCCCTGTTGCTCGCCGCCGGTGATATCGACGGTGCGGCGGACTGGCTACGGCGCGCGCTTGCGCACGGGAGCGCGTCGTTTCTGGCTCACGTGCGCCCCAGCTTGGCGGCCTCTCCGCATCCCGCGATCCGGGCACTGGCCAGCTGATTCCTGCGTTCGGGGCGCGCAGGGACCGAAATCATTAATCATTCTCATTTGCGTCCGCTAACGAATCTCACCTACAATCCCGCCGCGTTGCTGGTCGGCTGATCGACTGGCCGTTCACAGGGGCCCGCCTTGCGCCATCCACACCGCCACCGCAGCTTTGCTCCCGCCATGCGCGGGCGGCAGCAGGCGTTGTCGAGCGTGCTGGCGTGGCTTGGCCTGCTGTCGCTGCTGCTGGCCGGCCTGCCCGTGCTGGAACGGGCCGCCCCGGGCAGCACCGTGATGGTCCTGCAGATGCCAATGGGCGAGCACCCGGCCGGCGGTGGTGAGACCGCACAGGAAGAAGCCCCCGCCAAGCCACGCCGAGTGGCCAGCGTGCGCCCTGCCCCGGCGCCACCGCTGCCGCCCGCATTGCCGCCGGTGGTGGAATCGCTGGATTCGCTGATGGCCACACTGGTGGCACAGCCGCCGCGGGTCGTACCGGCCATTGACTCGGCACCGGCCACGCCGCTGCCTGCCGCACCCGGCCTGCGCGTCCAGCGCGGCCAAGCCCCACCGCAGGGCTGATGCCGACCTTCGGCGGCGCCACCGTGCCCGCCTCCGGTCCTGCGCGTTCCGCCCGCCCCGGGCGTTCCTGATTCCTGCGCGTGCTGCCGCCCTGCGGCCTGCCACGTCGCGTCCGTTTTCTCCTTTCCGAGGTTGCCCCCATGGCCCAGCGCCATCGTCGTCGCACGTCCCTGTCCCGCTGCACCCTGTCCCTCGCCCTGCTCGGTGCGCTGAGCGCCCCGGCCTTCGCCCACGGCGACGCCGCCGCTCCGACCACGCTGGACAAGGTAGTGGTCACCGCCGCCGGCTTCGAACAGAAGATCGCCGATGCCCCGGCCAGCATCAGCGTGATCAGCCGCGAAGAGTTGAGCAAGCGCCCCTACACCAGCCTGGTGGATGCGCTGCGCGACGTGGAAGGCATCGACGTGGGCATGGAACCGACCGACAAGAACGGCCGCGCCACCATCTCCATGCGCGGCATGCCCTCGGACTACACCCTGGTGCTGATCGACGGTCGCCGCCAGAGCAACGCCGGCAACCTGTACCCGAACAACTTCGGCGGTGGCCAGTTCTCGTACATGCCGCCGCTGGATGCGATCGAACGCATTGAAGTGGTGCGCGGCCCGATGTCCACGCTGTATGGCTCCGATGCCATGGGCGGGGTGATCAACATCATCACCCGTCGCAACCAGACCGAGTGGCATGGCGCGGTCACCCAGGGCTTTACGGTGCAGCAGGACGACCAGTTCGGTGACGCGCGCAGCACCGATGTCTACCTCAGCGGCCCGCTGGTCAAGGACCGTCTGGGCATGTCAGTGCGCGGCAGCTATTACGACGCCAAGGCCTCCAACCCGGAATGGGATGACCTGCCGCTGCCGGACGGCACGATGTGGTCGCGCAGCATTGGCTTCGGTGCCGGTGGCAAGGCGGTGGCCAACACGAACTGGAACGCGGGCATGCGCCTGAACTTCATCGTCAATGACGACCACGAGCTGTGGCTGGATTACGACGTGTCGCGCCAGAAGTACGACAACAGTGAAGGCCAGACCGGCACCCTGGACAGCCTGGCCAGCCTGTGGCGCGTGGGCAATGCCACGATCCCCAACCCGAACGGCCCCGGCAACGTCACCCGCCGCGTGGTGCAGCCGCGCGTGGGCTACACCGCCTACCAGCGTTACGAGCGCGACCAGCTGGCGCTGACCCATCAGGGCCGTTATGAATTCGGTACCTGGCAGACCACCCTGACCCACATCACCAGCAACAACCTCGGCCGCTCGCTGCCGCTGACGCTGGACGAACGCGCCGATCTGCAGACGCTGTGGAATGATGTCTGCCGCCGCACCGGCGCCGCCGCCAACTGCGCGGCCGGTGCACGCAACGGACTGGGCGCGCTCAACCCGGCCGAGATGGCGCGCCTGCAGGCCTTCCTGCCACGCCCGCTGCGCACCATGGAGCTGAAGGGCAACGTGCTGGACACGATGCTCGACCTCACCTTCGGTGCGCACAAGCTGACCGTGGGCGGCCAGTACAACGACACCGACATGGTCGACGGCGTGTTCGGCATGGATGGCGCCGGCTACAAAGACAACGTGAAGCAGCAGCACCGCATGTGGGCGCTGTTCGCCGAGGACAACTGGTCGCTGACCGACAGCCTGACCGCGACCGTCGGCGTGCGCTATGACGACCACAACATCTTCGGCAGCCACGTCAGCCCGCGCGCTTACCTGGTGTGGAACGCCAACGATGCCTGGACCCTCAAGGGCGGCGTCAGCACCGGCTACAAGACACCCCGCCCGGACCAGTTGTTCCCCGGCATCGTCGGCTTCGGTGGCCAGGGCGTGACCCCGCTGGTCGGCTCGCCCAACCTGAAGCCGGAGACCAGCACCAACTACGAAATCGCCGCGTACTACGAAGGCGATCGCTGGGGCTTCAACGTCACCGGCTTCCTCAACAAGTTCGATGACAAGATCGCCAGCGGCGGCACCTTCGCCAACTGCGAAGTGGCCCCCAACGATGGCAGCTATTGCGTGGACATCGGCCCGGGCTGGGCCGAGCTGGGCTACAGCACCTTCGGGCAGAGCGTGAACATCGACAAGGCCGAAACCCGCGGCGTCGAAGCGGCGGCCCAGGTAGATCTGCTGGACAACCTGCAGTTGCGCGGCAACTACACCTGGACCAAGAGCGAGCAGACCAGCGGCACCGGCAAGGGCCTGCCGATCACCGGCAACCCGGCCAGGCACATGGCCAATGCCAGCCTGAACTGGCAGATCAGCGAGGCGGTGAGCCTGTCGCTGATCGGCGAAGGCCGCTACGACCGCTACCGCGACACGCTGGTCAGCAATGTCGGCGGCGTCAGCAGCTCGCAGACCCGCTATTACGAGGACTACACGATCTTCCACCTCGGCGGCAGCTGGGACATCAACAACTGGCTGACCGTCAACGCGCGGGTCAACAACCTGTTCGACAAGGACTTCGTGTCGCAGTCCTGCGTGCTGATCAGCGACAGCGAATACGACTGCGTGGATGACTATTCCACCAAGGACCAGCGGCGCAGTTACTGGATCTCGTTGAACGCCAAGTTCTGAGGCACACCGGCGCGGCGTCCGTAGTGACGCCGCGCCCGGTCTTGACCTCGGGCAGCGGTCCGGCAAGGGACCGCTGCCTTCTTTGTCTACAAATTGCGAATCATTCTCATCAATGGTGTAATTCGCCCCTCAGTACTCTCTCTTCCGACCGTGGCCACCAGCGCTCCCTCTTCCAGCGTGCAACAACAACGCCGCGGCTTCTGGCTGCGCACGCTGCACCAGTGGCACTGGATCAGCTCGGCGGTGTGCCTGATCGGCATGCTGCTGTTCGCCGCGACCGGCATCACCTTGAACCACGCCTCCCGGATCGAAGCCACGCCGGAGGTGGTCAGCCGCCAGCTGGAACTGCCTGCCGACCTGCTCGGCAAGCTGGGCAACCGCACCGATGGCAAGGCACCGATCCCCCGCGTGGCCAGCCGCTGGCTGGATGCACAGCTCGGCATCTCGATCGGGCGTCGCCCGGCCGAATGGTCCGATGGCGAAATCTATCTCTCCATGCCCAGCCCAGGCGCGGACGCATGGCTGAGCATCGACCGTGAAACGGGCGAGGTGGAGTACGAATCCACCGCCCGCGGCTGGGTCTCCTATTTCAACGATCTGCACAAAGGGCGCAATGCCGGGCCTGCCTGGGGCTGGTTCCTGGATATCTTCGCCGTGGCCTGCCTGGTGTTCTGCATCACCGGCCTGTTCCTGCTGCACCTGCATGCCCGCCAGCGCCGCATGACCTGGCCGCTGGTCGGCCTGGGCCTGCTGATCCCGCTGCTGATCGCCCTGATCCTCATCCACTGACCGTCCCCTTCCGGAGCCGCACCATGCGCGTCACCCTGACCATCGCCCTGAGCGGCCTGCTGGCCACCTCGCCGGCCTATGCCACCACCCTGGACATCAACGTCGAGGTGCCCAAGCTCAACGTGGCCGAGTATCACCGCCCGTATGTGGCCGTGTGGCTGGAAGGCGCCGACCAGAAGGTCGCCGCCAACCTTTCGGTCTGGTACCAGCAGACCGGCAACGCCGAAGGCCATGGCACCAAGTGGTTGCCCGACCTGCGCCAGTGGTGGCGCAAGAGCGGCCGCACGCTGGAGGTGCCGGTGGACGGCGTGACCGGCCCGACGCGTCCGGTCGGCAAGCACGCGCTCTCGTTCAACGACAAGCAGCCCGCGCTCAAGGCGCTGGCACCGGGCAACTACACCCTCGTGGTGGAAGCGGTGCGCGAAGTCGGCGGCCGCGAACTGCTCAAGATCCCCTTCACCTGGCCGGTCACCTCCGCACAGTCGGGCAAGGCGCAGGGTGCGACCGAACTCGGCCTGGTCACCCTGACCGCCAAGCCCTGACCCCCCATCCACCTGGAGTTTTTCGATGAAGCGCACGCTCGTCCTCGCCGCCGCCATGGCCGCCGCACTTCCGTTCTCCGCCCTGGCCCACAAAGCCTGGCTGCAGCCTTCGCAGACCGTGACCGCGGGTACCAACCCGTGGATCACCGTCGATGCGGCGGTCTCCAACGACCTGTTCTACTTCAACCATGTGCCGCTGCGCCTGGACAACCTGGTCATCACCGCGCCCGACGGCAGCACCGTGCAGCCGCAGAACGCGGCGACCGGCAAGTTCCGCAGTGTGTTCGATGTCGAGCTGATTCAGCAGGGCACCTACCGCCTGGCCACGATCAACAACGGCCTGTCGGCCAGCTGGGAAGAAGACGGCAAGCCCAAGCGCTGGCGCGGCACCCCGGCCACCTTCGCCACCGAAGTCCCGAAAAACGCGAGGAACCTGCAGGTCTCGCAGTCGGTCGGTCGCGTGGAAACCTTCGTCACCAACGGTAGCCCGAACGACACCGCGCTGAAGCCGACCAACCAGGGCATCGAGATGATCGCGCTCGCCCATCCGAACGATCTGGTCGCCGGTGAGGCCGCAAGTTTCCGCGTGCTGGTCGATGGCAAGCCGACCGCCGGCCTTGAATTCGAGATCACGCGCGGCGGCACCCGGTACCGCAACGCGCAGGAGGAGATCAAGGTCAGCACCGATGCCAAGGGCGAGTTCGCCGTCACCTGGCCGGAAGCGGGCATGTACTGGCTGGAAACCGGCACCGAGGACAGCAAGACCTCGATCAAGGAAGCCAAGAAGCGTCGCCTGAGCTACGTGGCCACGCTGGAAGTGCTGCCGGAGTAACGGCATCCGGCGTGCTGTGCGCGCGCCGTCCTCCCCACCCGCCCCCGCCGACCTGACGGGGGCTTTTCACCCGACGCATTCCGGCCATCGGGCTTACCAAGGCCCGACCTGCCCACCCCCATGACCAACCCGGATTTCGACATCGCCCACCTCGGTGGCCACACCATGGGCACCACCTGGCAGGTAAAACTGGCCGTGGCGCGCACCCGCGACCTGCACCCGTTGCATGCCGGCATCCAGGCGCAGCTCGATGCCATCGTGGCGCAGATGAGCACGTGGGAAGCCGACAGCGATATCGCGCGCTTCAACCGTGCCTCCGCCGGTGAATGGCAGGTGCTGCCGCCGTTGTTCGATACGGTGATGCAGTGTGCGCTGGAGATCGCGCAGCGCAGCGGCGGCGCCTTCGATCCCACCGTAGGCCCGCTGGTGGCGCTGTGGGGGTTCGGGGCGCAGGCGCAGGCCCGGCGGATTCCCGATGCCGACACGCTGGCGGCAACGCGCGCGCGCTGTGGCTGGGAACGCCTGCAGTGGCAGCCCGGTCGCCTGCTGCAACCCGGCGGACTGGCACTGGATCTGTCGGCGATCGCCAAGGGCTTTGGGGTCGATCAGGTCAGTGCGTGGCTGCGCCAGAACGGGGTACACGCCGCATTGGTGGAGGTTGGCGGCGAGCTGCACGGGTTTGGTCACAAGCCCGATGGCCAGCCGTGGCGCGTGCTGGTGGAATCGGCACCGGAGGAAGACGCGCAGGCCACCTATCCGCCGCGCGTGCTGGCACTGACGGACCGCGCGGTCGCCACCTCCGGTGATCGCTGGCACCACTTCGAGCAGGGCGGCGAGCAGTTCAGCCACACGCTGGATCCGCGCATCGGTGCGCCGGTCACGCGCGCTGCGGCGGCCGTCACCGTGGTTGCCGACAGCGCCATGCAGGCCGACGCCTGGGCCACGGCGCTGACAGTGATGGGCAGGGACGAGGGCATGGCATTTGCGCGCACCCATGCGCTGGCCGCACGCTTTGTCGGCCGTGGCGCGCACGGTAGCGAGGAATCCATGAGTCCTGCATTCGAGCAGTTGCTTGCCGACGACCGCGTGGGCGCGGCATGAGCCTGCGCCCCTCGCGTGCGTGGCTGGGCAACCTGATGGTGATGGTGCTGCTGGGCGTCATTGCCTGGGCGCTGCTGCGCCTGCATCTGGGCGACGCCTGGTGGCCAGCCGCACCGTTGGCCGCGCATTGGCGCTGGGCAGCGGGGAGCCTGGTGCTCTATGCCGCGTTCTGCACCCTCATCTGGTGGCGTGGACGACCCCGCCAGGCGCGCGTGGCCGACAACGGGCCCGCACCGATCCTGCTGGTCTGGGCCAGCCAGACCGGCTTCGCACAGCAGCTGTGCGACCGCAGCGCAGAGGCATTGCGCGCTGCCGGGCTGCCAGTGCGCATCCGTGCGCTGCATGCGGTGACGGCCGAGCTTCTGCAGCGCAGCGCGCAGGTGCTGTTCGTGGTCAGCACCACCGGCGAGGGCGATGCACCGGATCATGCCCTGCCCTTCCTGCGCAAGGTGATGCCGCAGGCGCCCGCACTGCCCCACCTGCAGTACGGCGTGCTGGCCCTGGGCGATCGCAGCTATGGCCATTTCTGCGCCTTCGGCCACCAGCTCGACGCGTGGCTGCGCCAGCGTGGTGCGCACCCGCTGTTCGATACGGTTGAAGTGGACAATGCCGATCCCGGTGCGCTGCGCCACTGGCAGCAGCTGCTCGGCCAGCTTGGCGGCGAGGCCACCGAGCTGCCGGACTGGACGCCGGCCGAGTATCTGCCCTGGCAACTGCAGGCGCGGCATCTGGAAAATCCGGGCAGCCCGGGCGCACCGACCTACCGGATCACCCTGGTGCCTGCCGATGGCACCCTGCCGGTCTGGCAGGCCGGCGACGTGGTCGAGATCGGGCCGCAGCATGCACCGGCGGACGTCGAAGCCTGGCTGCGCAAGACGCCCTGGGCGGGCGACACGTTCATCGATGGGCAGACGCTGCGTGCGCATCTTTCGCGCGCGCATCTGCCCGGTGCAGAGGAGATGGCGGCGCTTGCCGACCCAGATGCCGTGGTCGCCGCGTTGCGTCCCCTGCCGCACCGGGAATACTCCATCGCCACCCTGCCCGCCGAAGGCCAGGTGCAGCTGCTGCTGCGCCGCCAGCTGCGGCCCGATGGCACGCCGGGCCTGGGCAGTGGCTGGCTGTGCGATCACGCTGCGCTCGACGGGCGCATCGATCTGCGCTTCCGCAGCAACCCGAACTTCCATGGTGTGGCGGCGGCAACGCCGCTGATCCTGATCGGCAACGGCACCGGCATCGCCGGCCTGCGCGCGCACCTGCGCGAGCGGATCAGCGCCGGCGCGCGCCGCAACTGGCTGCTGTTCGGCGAGCGTACGGCCGCGCACGATTTCTTCTTCGGCGACGACCTGCGCGCCTGGCAGCGCGACGGCTGGATCGCACGTCTGGATACAGTGTTCAGTCGCGACGGTGGTGAGCATCACTACGTGCAGGACCGGCTGCAGGCGCAGATCCACACGCTGCAGCAGTGGGTGCACGACGGTGCCACGATCCTGGTCTGCGGCAGCCTGCAGGGCATGGCGCCGGCGGTGGATGCGGTGATCGAGCAGGCGCTGGGCCGCGACGGCAAAGAAGCGCTGATCGTGGCCGGGCGCTACCGGCGCGACGTGTACTGAGGGTTACCTACGGCCGATCAGGTCTTGCTGCCACCCGCACTCACGCGGATAGCCAACAACTCCCCGCCGCCGTGCAACGCGAAGCGGCGGCGCTCGCCGGCCGCCAACCACGCGGTATCACCGGCGGCCAGCGGTGCCAACAACGGCTCCCCTTCAAATTCGGCCTGGCCGGCAAGCAGATGGATCGCCCAGGCCGCCTCGGGTTCGGTGAAAAAGAACATGCTGCCGACCAATGGCCGATGCAGCAGCTCGGCCTGGACCGCATCGCGCCGCCACATCAGATTGAAATCGTGGGTCACCCCGTCCACCAGTTCGCCGATCACCTGCGCTTCGCCGGCAAACCGCAGCCGGTCGTGCGGCGGCATCAGCGTGTGCAGCGCGCCATCGTCGAAACGCAAGCGCAGGCCCTCGCCACGCAGCAGCACCAGTTCGCGCTCGATGCCCGGAAACGCCGAGAACGCGGCGTCCTGCTCGATCTCGGCGATCGACAGGCGCACCTGCCAATCGTCGGTGTCGGGCACGCGCAGGATTTCGCGGGTCCAGCCCAGGCCATTGCGCCAGCGTTCGCGGCGGTACTCGAAAGCGGGAATGACGCGGCTGGCCGCGCTCAGGACGGTATCGGTGGACATGGCCCTAGTGTGCCTGAGCCGAGGTGGGCAGTCCTGTCAGGACATGCCGCCGCAATCGGGTTCCAGCAGCCGCGAACGCGCCAGCCAGTCCTTGTCCGGGTAGTACGCGAACACCATCGTGCCGCCGCGCAGGCTGTCGATCAGCGGCCGCGCCACCGACAACCGCACCGCCGGGCAGCCCAGGCTGCGGCCCAGGCGACCCTGCAGCCGTGCGATCGCCGGGTTCACGTACGGCGCGCCGTGGATGACGATCGCGCGGTCGCGGGCATGGTCGTTGAAGCCGGGTTCCAGCCCTTCCAGCCGCAGCGAATAGCCGTTGCCGCCCATATAGGTTTCCTTGGCCGTGAACGCGCCGAGGCTGGACATGAAGCTGCCGTCCTTGTTGGAGAAATGCTGGGTGCGGTTGTCACCGCTGTTGCGCCCATGCGCAACCCACTCCTCGAACAGCAGCCGCTGGCGGGTCAGATCGAAAATCCACATGCGCGGTTCGGTCGACGGCCGCGAGTAATCGATCACGCTCAACTTGCCCGGGTCGACGCCGAGCTCCGGCCGGCGCAACGCACAGCGCATCGCGCGCGCCGCCAGCTGCAGGACGTGCTTGTCCGCCGCAGGGGCGGCCTTGGCCAGCATCTCGGCCATCTGCACCGGGCTGCCGGTCGGCGCCGGCGCAGGGCTGGCCGCGCCCGCCGTGGCGGACGCGATCAGGCCACAGAACGCAGCAGGCAGCAATTTCACAACGGGCATGGGCAGCTCACCAGGCGGAGGCAACCCTTACAAAGTGGACCCACCGGCGTCGGATTCCAAGACAGGCTGCAGGTTCTGTTCATCGGCCACCGGGCGTACCGCCGGCAGGCTGGTCACCAGCAGCGTGGTGCCTGGCACCAGCACGCTGTACAGCTGTTCGGCGAATTCCGGCGGCAGCGCCATCGGCAGGCTCGGCGTGGCGAGCAGGTCCGGCGTCGCATTGGCGGCGGTCTGGCCCAGCAGCGGATACGCGGTCCAGCGGTGCAGCGGGCGGTGCGGGTCCAGCGGGCTGGGGTTGTCCTGGTAGCCCTGGCCCATCACGAACAGGGTGGTCCCCTCGAAGGCCGGCAGCGCCTTGGCTTCCAGCCGCGACTCGCCGATCAGCACGCCATCGCGCAGCACGTACAGGCGCTGGTCGTGCAGGCTGACGAGGATGCCGACCTGGCCGGCCGGTGCGGCCGCATCGTTCCAGTAGTGCGCGGGTGCGTCGGTGCTCTCCACCAGCGGCTTGCCGGTGCTGCTGACCGGGGCCAGCACGGCCGGATAGGCCAGCGTCATCGGCGCGCTCTTGGCATCGGCCACCACCACGGTATCGCCGCGATGGGTCTCGCCGAACAGCTTCTGCGCGAACGCCTGCGGCAACCGCACGCAGCCGTGCGAGGCCGGATGCCCGGGCAGGCTGCCGCCGTGCAGCGCGATGCCGTCCCAGGTCAGGCGCTGCATGTACGGCATCGGCGCGCTGTTGTAGAGGTTGGATTTGTGGTCCTTGTCCTTCTGCAGGATCGTGAACACACCGGTCGGGGTTT
The DNA here is from genome assembly GCF_001806305.1 of Stenotrophomonas sp. LM091. NCBI lineage: Bacteria > Pseudomonadati > Pseudomonadota > Gammaproteobacteria > Lysobacterales > Lysobacteraceae > Stenotrophomonas > Stenotrophomonas sp. LM091. The sequence continues at coordinate 3,216,826 of NZ_CP017483.1, read as the reverse complement.
CGTGCCCGGCTTTGCCCGAGCTGATCGTGCTCATGCCGATCGCGATGCCGTTGCGGTACACGTAGGCACGCTGCTCATCGAGGCTGACCACCAGCACGATCGGGCCGGACGGGGAGATCTCCGGATGCCAGAGGAACTCGCCGGGCTTGAGATCGGTCGGGCCACGCGGGGCCTCGGTCGTCTTGTTGGCCGTCGGCGCAGTGTTGGCGGCGGTGGCGGGAAGCATCCCGGTCGCCAACAGCGTCCCGAGCGCCAGACTCAACAGCGTGCTGCGTACTGCCATGTCGTGCATCCATTCGAAGAGATGCCGCCACGCTACACGAAGTGCCGCCATGCGTTCGCGAAAACCACGGGCGGCCACGCGTCGTATTTCGTTCGCCCCAAACAGTAATTGCCCGGCCACACCTCCGTGTGCAGACCGGGCAATCGATACATCCTTGTCGGCATCCCGCCTTCCCCCTGTGCGTCCTGCGCAGTCTGGGTGCCGGCCATGCTCCATGCACTCGGCCGTATATGCTTCCGCCATCTCAGCCCTTCCCGGGGTCTGGATGCCACCGTCCTGGTGGGTCCGCGCCGCCTCCGTGCGTGCCGCCTCCCTGCAGCGGTCGGTGCCACCGCGGCATCCTGCCGTGGCAGCCAGTGACCGGCATCCTGCCCGTCCCGACGTGTCCTGTTGTTCAGCGCCTTGGTACGGTGGCCGGCGCTGCCCTCCTGGGCGGTGCCTGGACCGGCGCCTGCCTGGCCCCGGTGGTCATCCGTTGTCGATTCCGTTCGACGGTAGCTGTCCCTATCCCCTTCACCCGCGCCAGATCCTCGACGTGTTCGAAGGGGCCGTGTTGTCGCCGGTACGCGACGATCGCTTCGGCCTTCATCGGGCCCACGTTCGCCAATCCCTGCTGCAGCGTCGACGCATCCGCCGTATTGATGTTGATCCGATCGGCCGCGAAGGCCATTCCGCTCAACAGCAGTCCCAGCACCAGCGCCCTGCACGAAAACCAAGGTCCCACTGTGTAGCTCCTTGTGGCTCGGAACCGGCCCCTGCCGGCAATCCTGTCGAAGGTTCCAGCGTCCCTCGCCACATACACACAGCCTATCGTCCACGGCGCCTTCACACAGCAGGCCTAACACCCGACGTGATGTAGGGAAATACCTACCCCAGCGCAGGCGTAGAATGGACGAACTTGTCAAAAGCACTCCGGAGTTCAGATGGACAGCGCCAAGCTCGGCCAATTCGTCAGTGAAAAGTGGGACAACGAGATCGTCCCGCAATTGGTCGATTACATCCGTATCCCCAACAAATCGCCGATGTTCGACGCCGATTGGGTCGCCAACGGCTACATGGAACAGGCCGTCACCCTGATGGAAACCTGGGCCAAGGCCCAGAATCTGCCCGGCCTGACCGTCGAGGTCGTGCGCCTGGAAGGCCGCACCCCGCTGCTGCTGCTGGAAATTCCGGCCTCCGGCGCCGAGACCGGCGACGACACCATCCTGCTGTACGGCCATCTGGACAAGCAGCCGGAAATGACCGGCTGGGACGATGACCTGGGCCCGTGGATCCCGGTCCTGCGCGGCGACAAACTGTACGGCCGCGGCGGCGCCGATGACGGCTACGCGATGTTCGGTTCGCTGGCCGCCGTGCTGGCGCTGCAGGAACAGGGCCTGCCGCACGCGCGCTGCGTGATCCTGATCGAAGCCTGCGAAGAATCCGGCAGCTACGACCTGCCCGCCTACGTTGATCACCTGGCCGAGCGCATCGGCAAGCCGTCGCTGGTGGTGTGCCTGGATTCGGGCTGCGCCAACTACGACCAGCTGTGGTGCACCACCTCGCTGCGTGGCCTGACCGGCGGCAACTTCTCGGTCAAGGTGCTCAACGAAGGCGTGCATTCCGGCGATGCCTCCGGCGTAATCCCGTCCAGCTTCCGCCTGCTGCGCCAGCTGATCTCGCGCATCGAGGACGAGAACACCGGCCGCATCCTGATCGACGGCATGAATGTCGAGATCCCGGCCGAGCGCCAGGAACAGGCCAAGCGCGCCGCTGAAGTGGTGGACACCGCCATCTTCGAGAAATTCCCGATGGTCGACGGCCTGCGCCCGATGAACGATGACCTGGCCGAACTGGTGCTCAACCGCACCTGGCGCCCGGCGCTGTCGGTCACCGGTGTGGACGGCCTGCCGCCGCTCGCCTCGGCCGGCAACGTGCTGCGCCCGCATACCGCGGTGAAGCTGTCGCTGCGCCTGCCCCCGACCGCCGACGGCAAGGCCTGCGGCGAGCTGCTCAAGGAAGCGCTGCTGCGCGATCCGCCGAACGGCGCCGAAGTGAAGCTGGACCTGGAGAAGGCCTCCAGCGGCTGGAACGCCCCGGCCATGGCGCCGTGGCTGACCCAGGCGATCGACGATGCCAGCCAGACCTTCTTCAGCAAGCCGGCGATGTACATGGGCGAAGGCGGCTCGATCCCGTTCATGGGCATGCTCGGCGAGAAGTTCCCGGGCGCGCAGTTCATGATCACCGGCGTGCTCGGCCCGCACTCCAACGCACACGGCCCGAACGAGTTCCTGCACATCCCGATGGGCAAGCGCGTGACCTCGTGCGTGTCCAAGGTGATCAGCGAGCATTACGCGGCCAGCCTGCGTGGCGAGACCAGCGGTTCGCCGGTCGCCGCCGACAGCGGTACCCGTCACGGCGGCCACGGCTGCTGCTGACGTTGGCGGACGCAGCCCGGCCTTGCTAGGCTGCGTCCACCTCTACTGACGCATTTGGCATGAACGGACTGTTTGGCAGCACCAGCTGGCTCTACATCATCCTGGTCGGCTTCGTCGTCGGTCTGCTCGGGCGTTTCTTCATGCCGGGCAACAACCGCATGGGCTGCCTGCTGACCATCGTGCTCGGCATCGTCGGCGCGCTGCTGGCCGGCTGGTTCGGCCAGTACATGGGCTGGTATGCCCGCGGCGAGCCGGCCGGTTTCATCGGCGCGATCCTGGGTGCGGTCGCGGTCCTGGCCGTGCTGCGGCTGTTCAGCAGCAAGCGCTGAGCATCGCCCTCTTCTTTCTTCCCGCGCGCCGTCCGGCGCCGCTTCGACGTACCCGTCCATGAACGATCCCGCTTCCGATCCGCTGCGCGCCGAACACCGCCGGCAGTGGACCTGCGCCGCCCTCGGCGACCCGGCCACCGCGCTTGACCGTGCGTCGGTCGATGCCGGTTTCCGCAGCTACTGGCGCGCCACCAGCGCGCGCGGCAGCCACATCGTGATGGATTCCCCGCCCGGGCTGGAGGATGTGCGCCCGTGGCTGCGCATGCACGACCTGCTCGAGCCCAACGGCGTGCGCGTGCCGCAGGTACTGGCGCGCGATGAAGACAACGGCTTCCTGCTGCTGGAAGACCTGGGCGGCCCGACGCTGGCCCGCCATATCGACACCGACAACGCCGATGCCTGGTTCGATGCCGCCTTCGCGCAACTGATCCGGCTGCAGTCCATCCCGGTGCCCGAGGGCATGGGCAGCTTCGGCGAGGCGCTGCTGCAGCGTGATGCCGGGCTGTTCGACGAATGGTTCCTGCAACGTCACCTCGGCCTGGAACTGGACTGCGGCGAGATCGAGCACCTGCAGCGCATGCACCGCCTGCTGATGGACAACGCCCTGCAGCAGCCGCAGGTGCTGACCCACCGCGATTTCATGCCGCGCAACCTGATGCCGATCGACGGCGGGCCGGCCGTGCTGGATTTCCAGGATCTGGTGCGCGGGCCGATCGCCTACGACCCGGTCAGCCTGTTCAAGGATGCGTTCCTGAGCTGGCCGATCGAACGCGTCGACGCGTGGTTGGCGCGCTATCACGCGCTCGCCCTGGCCGCCGGCCTGCCGGTGCGGCCGTGGCCGCAGTTCCTGCGCGACGCCGACTGGATGGGCGTGCAGCGCCACCTGAAGATTCTCGGCCTGTTCGTGCGCCTGCGCGACCGCGACGGCAAGGGTCACTACTTCGAGGATGCACCCCGTTTCATCCGCTATCTGGATGAAGTGCTGCCGCGCCATCCCGAGCTGGCCCCACTGCACGACCTGTTCGAGCTGCGCATCAAACCGGCCCTGGCCCGCATCGCCGAACCGGTGCAGGCGCGCCCATGAAGGCCATGATCTTCTCGGCCGGCAAGGGCGAGCGCATGCGCCCGCTGACCCTGCACACGCCCAAGCCACTGCTGGTGGCCGGGGGCAAGCCGCTGATCGTGTGGCACCTGGAACGGCTCGCTGCCGCCGGCATCGATGAGGTGGTGATCAACACCGCCTGGCTGGGTGACCAGTTCGCACCCGCGCTGGGCGACGGTGCGCGCTGGGGGCTGCGCCTGCACTTCATCGATGAGGGCGCCGTGCCGCTGGAAACCGGTGGCGGCATCCTCAATGCCCTGCCGATTCTCGGCGAGGCACCGTTCCTGGTGATCAACGGCGATGTGTGGACGGATATGGAGGTCGCCACGTTGCCGCGCACGCCTGCCGGCGATGCGCATCTGGTGCTGGTCGACAATCCCGCGCAGCACCCGCGCGGTGATTTCATCCTGCACGCCGATGGTCGCGTCAGCGATGACGGCGACAGCGCGCGGCTCACCTATGCCGGTATCGGCGTGTACCGCCCGGCGATCCTCGACGGCTGGCGGGCGGTGATCGGCGACACCACCGGGGCCGGCGCGACACCGCCGCAGTTCAGCCTCGTCCCCCTCCTGCGCCACGCGATGGCGCAGGGCCGTGTGACCGGCCAGCACCATCGCGGCCGATGGACCGACGTAGGCACGCCGGAGCGTCTGGCGCAGCTGGACGCCCAGTTGCAATCCCCGCACGGGTAAAACACCGCGCCCCCCTTTGGGCGACCCGGTGGTAGAGCCGACCGTTGGTCGGCTGCTCTCCGCCCGATGGTAGAGCCGACCGTTGGTCGGCTGCTCTCCGCCCGATGGTAGAGCCGACCGTTGGTCGGCTGCTCTCCGACCGAGCCCATCTGAGCAGCCGACCAACGGTCGGCTCTACACGGTGGGGCCCTCTCCTGAGCAGCCGACCAACGGTCGGCTCTACACGGTGGGGCCGTCTCCTGAGCAGCCGACCAACGGTCGGCTCTACAACAGGTGTGGGCCGTCTTCCAGGACCTGGCGCAGGAAGGGTACGGTGATGCGGCGCTGCGCCGCCAGCGATTCGCGGTCCAGCCAGTCCAGCAGGCTGACCAGGCTGCCCAGCTCGCGGCCGGTACGGGTCAGCAACCATTCGATGGCGGCCTCGTCGATGGCCAGGCCACGTCGCGCCGCGCGTTCGCGCAAAACCGCCGCACGGCCTTCGTCGTCCAGCGGCTGCAGCACCACGCGCACGCACTGCTGCAGGCGTGAGCGCAGGTCCGGCAGCACCAGCCCCAGCTGGTCCGGGGCGTGCTGCGCGGTGTACAGCAGGGTGATCCCCGCGGCGCGCGCACGGTTGTGGAAATCAAACAACGCCACTTCATCTTCGCGCTGCCCGGCTACGGCGTCGAGCCCGTCCAGCGCGACCAGGTCGCGCCCCTCCAGCGATTCCAGCGCGGCGCGGGTGCGTCCGACCACCGCCTTCAGCGGCAGGTACGTCGGCTGGCGGCCGGCCTGTTCGGCCAGCGAACACATCGCCAGCGCCTGGTGGGTCTTGCCGGTGCCCGGCGCGCCTTCGAGGTAGACCCAGTCGTGCGCCGCGCCCACGGCGATGGCGCGCAGCTGCGCCAGTGCGCCATCCGGCGCGCCGATGAAGGTCTCCAGCCGCTCGTCCTGCGGGTAGCGCAGGGCAAGCGGCAACTGCGGCACGACACTCACTGCGCGTCCGGCCCCTTCGGGGTGCCTACGATCACGATCTCGGGCTTGTCGACGTAGGCATCGAGCACGATCGCCGACTTCTCACCGGCATACAGATCACTCTGGCGATAGCGCTGGTGCGCATAGCGCAGCAGCACGTTGCTGACCGCCGCCACCGGCAGCGCCAGCAGCATGCCCAGGAAGCCGAACAGCTGCCCACCGGCCATCACCGCGAAGATCACCGCCACCGGGTGCAGGCCGATCTTGTCGCCGACGATGCGCGGGGTCAGCACGTAGCTTTCCAGCAGCTGGCCCACGGTGAACACCACGCCGACCAGGATCAGCAGTTTCAGATCGAAGCCCTGCGCCTGCACCAGCGCGGCCACCACGGCCATCACGATGCCGGTGGTCGCGCCCAGGTAGGGAATGAAGCTGATCAGGCCGGCCACCAGCCCGATCAACAGGCCCAGCTTCAGGCCGACCAGCGACAGGCCGGCGGCGTACACCACGCCCAGCGCGATCATCACCAGGAACTGGCCGCGGATGAACGCCCCCAGCACCTCGTCCGATTCACGCGCCAGGTTGGTGATGGTGCCGACGTGGTTGCGCGGAATCATCGAGGCCACGCGCTCGACCAGCTTGTCCCAGTCGCGCAGGAAGTAGAACGCCAGGATCGGCAGCAGCAGGATGTTGACCACCCAGGTGACCATCGTGAAGCCCGACCGCTGCACGTAACCGAAGAAGGTCTTGGCGAAGCCGCCGGCCTGCTGCCAGTGGCTGCGCACCCATTCGATCAGCCGGTCCGGGTCCATCCACTGCATGACCTCCAGCCCGGTCTTCTGCTCGAACCACGGGATGCCTTTTTCCATCAGCCATTGCTGTGCCTGCGGAATCGCCGCCACCAGCGTGGCGACCTGGCGCTCGATCATCGGCACCAGGATCAGCAGCGCGGCGGTGATCAGCAGGATCATCGCGACGAACACCAGCACCACGCCGGTGTTGCGCGAGCGGCCGGTGGCCTCGATCCGGTCAACCAGCGGGTCGCCCAGCCAGGCCAGCGCCAGGGCCAGCACGAAGGGGGTCAGGATCGGGCCGAGCAGCCAGATCACCCAGCCGGCGGCAAGCGCCACCAGCACATACTTCAACCGCCTGAGGAACTGCGCGATTTCCGCTTCGGGGGTAAGGATCATCGCAGGCGGTACTCGTTGCTGGCAGGCGGCGGCAGGGCCGAGGGGTTGGTTTCATCGATCGGCACCGGCAGGGCCAGCGGTGCGGTCGGCGCGATCACGCCGTTGTCGCCCAGCATGCGGTTCAGGCCGGGCAGGCCGGTGGTCAGCTCCAGCGACAGCTCCAGGCGGTCGCCCGAGGCGCGCACCGGGGTGACGTTGCGCACCACCGCGGTCTCGCGCAGGCCGGCAGCCAGGCGCATGTAGTCCTCGGCACTGTTCAGGCCCAGCACCACGATCGTGTAGGTCCCGGCGGCACCGGTGGCGGCCCCGGCCTTGGCGTAGCGGCGCACCAGCGCATCCGCGGCGCCGTCGGCACCGCTGGCCATCGCACGGCGGGCGTCGCTGTCCTTGGTGGTCCACTTGTTCAGTTCTTTGCCGCCATCAACGAACACCCAGTCCGCCACCCAGCCGCTGCCATCGCGGTAGAGCTTGCCGATCAGCTGCATCGGTGGGGCATAGCGCGCGGAGGCCCGCGCCACGGCGGCCGTGTCCTGGCGCCAGATCGCGCCGACCAGTGCCTGCTCGGCGGCGCTGCCCGAGGGCAGGCCCAGCTTGTAGCCGCGCTCGATGGCGCGGTTGAGCAGCGGGCGGGCCGCATTGGCCTGCTGGACGGTCACCAGGCGCGGGCCGGAGCCATCATCGATGGCCAGCCAGATCACCGGCTTCGGGCGGGGCTGCGGCCACAGCGGCAGCCCGAGGGCAGAGATCAGCCCATCGACGTCATCCTCGCGGAAGCGCGCCACCAGGATGGTGCGGTAGCTCGGCGCGCCACCGGCCGAGGTGCTCTGGTCCTGGCGGTAGTCATAGCTGGCCACGTAATCCTTGGCATTGCGCAGGGCCTGCATCACGCCGGGGCGGCTCATCACGCTGCGGTCGCCCGAGAGTTTGGCCAGCACATTGCCCAGCGCCCTGGCCAGGGCACCGTTGCGGTCCGAATCGGCCTGGCTGTTGACCGGGACCTCGGCCTCGTAAGCGCCACTGGCACTGGCCACATCGCCTTCGGTGCGCAGGCCGCTCTGGGCCATCGAGGCCACCGGCAGGCACAACGCGAGGAACATCATGAAAAAGAGGCTGCGGCGCATCAGGACTTCCATTGAGCGTATCCGGGGGGAATTGTTGCCCGAATAGGGCCTGCGCGCCAACGTGGCCTGTTAAAATCGCGCTTTCACCCCAGCGCAGCGCCGACGCCCGTGACCAATTCCCCGTCCAATCCCTCTCCCCTGACCTACCGCGACGCCGGTGTCGATATCGACGCGGGCAATGAGCTGGTCGAGCGCATCAAGCCGCTGGTGAAGCGCAGTTTCCGCCCGGAAGTCATGGGCGGACTGGGTGGCTTCGGCGCCCTGTTCGACCTCTCCAACAAGTACCGCGAGCCGGTCCTGGTCTCGGGCACGGACGGCGTGGGCACCAAGCTGAAGCTCGCACAACAGCTGGGCCGCCACGACACGATCGGCATCGATCTGGTCGCGATGTGCGTGAACGACGTGTTGGTCCAGGGTGCCGAGCCGCTGTTCTTCCTGGATTATTTCGCCACCGGCAAGCTGGACATCGACACCGCTGCGGCGGTCGTGGGCGGCATCGCCAACGGCTGCACCGAGGCCGGTTGCGCGCTGATCGGCGGTGAGACCGCTGAAATGCCCGACATGTATGCCCCGGGCGAGTACGACCTGGCCGGCTTCACCGTCGCCGGCGTCGAGAAGAGCGAAATGAAGGACGGCGCCAGCGTGGCCGCCGGCGACGTGCTGATCGGCATCGCCTCCTCCGGCCCGCATTCCAACGGCTACTCGCTGGTGCGCCGCATCTATGACCGCGCCGGTCAGCCGGCCGATCTGGAGCTGGACGGCGGGGTCAAGCTGGTCGATGCGCTGATGGCGCCGACCCGCCTGTACGTCAAGCCGATCCTGGCGCTGCTCAAGACCCACGGCGCGGCGATCCACGGCATGGCCCACATCACCGGTGGCGGCCTGACCGAGAACATCATCCGCGTGGTGCCCGACGGCCTGGGCCTGGACATCAAGGCCGACGCCTGGACCCTGCCGCCGGTGTTCCAGTGGCTGCAGAAGGAAGGCGCCGTGGCCGACAGCGAGATGTGGCGCACCTTCAACTGCGGCATCGGCTTCGTGCTGATCGTGGCCGCCGACCAGGTGGCCTCGGTCGCTGCCGCCGTCACCGCGCAGGGGCTGGACCACTGGACCATCGGTGCCGTGACCCCCGCCGATGGCACCGAACGCGTCAAGATCGGCTGAGCCCGGTCATGGAGCCCCGCCTGGAGGCCGCTGCCCAACCGCCGTCGCTGCCCGCCGCAGCGGCGCCGGCCGTGCCGGGCACCGCGGTTGATACCTCGCAGCTGCAACTGCTGTCGGTCTTCCACTATGTACTGGCCGGCCTGACCGCGCTGTTCTCGCTGTTCCCGCTGATCTATCTGTTGATGGGCGTGGCCGTCATCTTCGCCGCACCACCGCCGTTGGCGCCGGGCGAGGCGCCGCCGCCGTTCGATCCGCGCCTGCTTGGGTGGGTGTTCGTGCTGATCGGTGGGCTGGGCTGCGCTGCCGGGCTGGTGCTGGCCGGGTACATGGCCTATGCCGGGCGTTGCCTGGCGCAGCGCCGGCGTTACCTGCTGTGCATGGTGGTGGCCGGTATCGCCTGCATCTTCATGCCGTTCGGTACCGCCCTGGGCGTGTTCACCCTGGTGGTGCTGTCGCGCCCGGCAGTCAAGGCGGCCTTCGAAACCGCATGAGCAGCCGTATCGCCGTACTCGCCTCCGGCCGGGGCAGCAATCTGCAGGCCATCCTCGACGCCATCGCCGCGCAGCGGCTGGATGCGCAGGTCGTGGCCGTGCTCTCGGACAAACCCGAGGCCTCGGCCCTGCTCAAGGTCGGCCCGGCCCAGCGCTGGGCGCGCTCGCCCAGGGACTTCCCGGACCGCGCCGCCTTCGATGCGGCGATGGCCGATGCGCTGGACGCGTTCGCCCCGGACTGGATCGTCTGCGCCGGTTACATGCGCATCCTCGGCCCGGCCTTCGTGGCGCGGTTCGATGGCCGCCTGGTCAACATCCATCCCTCGCTGCTGCCGCTGTACAAGGGGCTGCACACGCATGCGCGCGCGTTGGAAGCCGGTGATGCCGAGCACGGCGCCAGCGTGCACTTCGTGGTGCCCGAACTGGATGCCGGCACCGTGCTGGCACAGGCCCGCGTGCCGGTCCAGGCCGGTGACACCGCCGAAGCGCTGGCCCTGCGGGTGTTGGCCGTGGAGCATCCGCTGCTCATCGCCAGCCTCGGGCTGCTGGTCAGCGGCCGCGTAACTGAACAGGCAGGTCAGCTCCAGCTCGACGGTCACCCCCTGTTTAGCCCGCTGCGCCTAGATTGCGCCGGACAGCTGAACCGATAAGCGCCGCGCACACACGCCGCTGATCCCGGCGCTGGCATTCTTCCCCTTCCCCCACCGACCGGCCCGCATGAGAACGCCTTTGTTCAAGCCCGTGCTGCTGATGGCCTCCCTGTTGTGCACCGCCGCCCTTGCCCACGCGCAGGAGACGGCGACACCCCCGTTGCCCGCCCTGCCTGCAATGGACTGGGAGGCGCCGCCGCTGCAGCCATTCACCGCCACCTACCAGGCCCTCTACAAGGGCAAGCAGGCCGGGGATGCGACCATGCGCGTCACCCACACCGGTGGCGACCAGTGGCGGGTGGACATGCAGGTGGTGGGCCGCAGCGGCTTTGCCAGCGTGCTCGGCCTGAACCTGGAGCAGAGCACGGTGTTCGAGAACCGCAACGGCACCTACGTGCCGTTGAGCCAGAGCACTGTCCGCAAAGGCCTGTTCCTGGGCAAGAAAGTGACCGGCACCTATGACTGGAAGGCCGGCACCGCGCAGTGGCTGGGCGATCTGAAGAAGGAACGCCGCCAGCCGATCCCGCTGCAGCCCGGCGACCAGAGCGCGCTGCTGCTGAATCTGGCGATCATGCGCGACGCCCGCCCCGGCGGGCAGATGCACTACCGCTATGTGGACGTGGGCCGCGTCCGCCAGCACGACTACCAGGCCGCGCCGGACACGGAGAACGTGCCGGTGGGCGACCTGTCCTACAACGCGCTGCGGGTGTACCGCACCAACGGCGGCAACGATGAAACCATCCTCTGGATCGCCAACGGTGTTCCCACGCCGGTGCGCATCCTGCAACGCGAAGATGGCGAAGATCGGATTGATCTGCGCCTGATCGAATACCAAGGAGTCTGAGCATGACCACACTGAACCGTCCGCTGACCTGGATCGCCGCTGGCGCCCTGGCTGTCGTGAGCCTGCCCGCCATGGCGCTGCAGCCGTTCAAGGCCGATTACCAGGCCAGCTACATGGGCATGCAGGCCAATGGCACCATGACCCTCACCAGCGAAGGCGCCAACAAGTGGCGCTACAGCCTCAACGTCAAGAACCAGCTGGCCGATCTCAGCCAGAACACCGTCTTCGAGGAAGCCAACGGCCGCCTGCGCCCGCTGAGCAGCAACGACCGCTCGGTGCTGCTGGTCAAGAAACGCAACGTGGACGCCAACTACAACTGGACCAGCAACCAGGCGACCTGGACCGGCGACGTCAAGCCGGACCGTCGCGGCCCGGTCGCGCTCAAGGCCGGCGACATGGACGCCCTGCTGATCAACCTGGCGATCGCGCGGGATCTGGCCGCCGGCAAGCCGCTGAACTACCGCATGGTCGACGAAGGCCGGATCAAGCCGATGTCCTACAAGGTGGTCGGCAAGGAAAAGATCACCGTGGCCGGCAAGTCCTACGACGCGACGAAGGTCTCGCGCGTGGACGGCAACAAGGAACTGATCGCCTGGATCGTGCCGGAGTTCCCGGTGCCGGCGCGCCTGCTGCAGCGTGAGAGCGGCAAGGATGCGCTGGACCTGACGATCAAAGGCATGAACTGACCCAGAAAAACGCCCGCTTGCGCGGGCGTTTTTTCATTCCGGCTTGGCCTCGCCGAAGACCGTCCTGCAGTCCACCCGGATCTGCTGCCGCGTATCGCGCCAGTAGTAGGTGCTGCAGTGGCGGTTGCCGTCGACACTCTTGTCCACGCCGACCGCATAGAACGACTGGAACACCTCGGTACGGCTGACCGTGCCGTCGGCGTTCCAGTCCATGTCTTCCTGCTGGATGCCCTGGGTGATCGCGATGCCGGCATACCAGGCGTAGCCCAGCCATGCCAGCACGATCAGCACCAGGACCAGCAGCGCCTTGCGGCGGCGGGTGAACCGGCCGCGCAGGATCATGCCGCGACGCGCCGGATGGTGGCGCCCAGCGAGGACAGCTTCTCTTCGATGTTCTCGTAGCCGCGGTCCAGGTGGTAGATGCGGTCGATGGTGGTATCACCCTCGGCCATCAGGCCGGCCAGGATCAGCGAGGCCGAGGCGCGCAGATCGGTGGCCATCACCGGCGCGCCGCTGAGCTGCTCGGCACCCCGCACGATCGCGGTGTGGCCTTCCACCTGGATGTCCGCGCCCAGGCGCAGCAGTTCGTTGACGTGCATGAAGCGGTTTTCGAAGATCGTTTCGTTGATCACGCCCACGCCGTCGGCCACGCAGTTGAGCGCCATGAACTGCGCCTGCATGTCGGTCGGGAACGCCGGATACGGCGCGGTGGTCAGGTTGACCGCACGCGGGCGCTTGCCGCCCATGTCCAGGGTGATGCTGTCCTCGGTGGTCTCGATGTGCGCACCGGCCTCCACCAGCTTGGCCAGCACCGCGTCCATGGTGTTCGGGCGGGCACGGTTGACCGTGACCTTGCCGCCGGTCATCGCCGCGGCGACCAGGAAGGTGCCGGTTTCGATACGGTCGGGCAGCACTTCATGACGGCCACCGGAGAGCTTCTCGACGCCTTCGATGGTCAGGCGGGCGGTGCCCAGGCCTTCGATCTTCGCGCCGAGCGCGATCAGGCAGTGCGCCAGGTCGGTGACTTCCGGCTCCATCGCCGCGTTGTCCAGCACGGTGGTGCCTTCGGCCAGCACGGCGGCCATCAGCACGTTTTCGGTACCGGTGACGCTGACCATGTCGAAGGTGAAGTGGGCGCCCTTCAGACGCTTGGCCTGGGCCTTGATGAAGCCGTTCTCGACGGTGATTTCCGCACCCAGGGCCTGCAGGCCCTTGATGTGCTGGTCGACCGGACGCGAGCCGATCGCGCAGCCGCCGGGCAGCGACACTTCGGCCGCGCCGAAGCGGGCCAGCAGCGGGCCGAGCACCAGGATCGAGGCGCGCATGGTCTTGACCAGCTCATACGGCGCCACGTGCTGGTCCACCGAGCGCGGGTCGACCACGATCGCGCTGCCGCGCGACAGGGTGCCCTGGTCGATGGTGACCTTGGCACCCAGCTCGCCGAGCAGCTTCACGGTGGTGACCACATCGTGCAGGTGCGGCACGTTGGTGATCTCCACCGGCGCATCGGCCAGCAGGGTCGCGCACAGGATGGGGAGGACAGCGTTCTTGGCGCCGGAAATGTTCACTTCACCGTGCAGCGGCTTGCCGCCGGTCACTACGATCTTGGCCATGGAATCTACTTGGAATGAGGTAGAGCCGACCGTGGGTCGGCTGAATGGTCTGGGTAGCCGACCGTGGGTCGGCTGAAACGATAACCGTGAGGGGTACCCCGGAATCAACCGCCCGCTTCGGCCGGGGTGACCGTCTTCAGCGCCAGCGCGTGGATCGCCCCGCCCATCAGATCGCCCAGGGTCGCGTAGACCATGCGGTGGCGGGCCAGCGGCATTTTGCCGGCAAAGGCGTCGCAGACCACGGTGGCCTCGAAGTGCACGCCGTCGTCACCCTGCACGTCCGCGCGGGCGCCAGGCAGGCCGGTTTCGATCAGATTGCGGATGGTCTCGGCGTCCAACGGGCTTTCCTAATAAAATGAGCGCTCATTCTACTCTTCCACGTGGCGCTCGCATGGCTGTCTCGCCCCAACTCCCCCATCCGGCCGACGCTGCGGCACTGGTCGCCAGCGGCCGCCGCGTGTTCGAGATCGAGCGCGATGCGCTGGGCGCGGTCGCCGAGCGGCTGGGCGAGGCGTTCAGCCAGGCCTGCCAACTGGTCCTGCAGGGCAAGGGCCGCGTGGTCGCCACCGGCATGGGCAAGTCTGGCCATGTGGCCCGCAAGATCGCCGCTACCCTGGCCTCGACCGGCACCCCGGCCTTCTATGTGCACCCCGGTGAAGCCGGTCACGGCGACCTGGGCATGATCACCGAGGCCGATGTGGTGCTGGCGCTGTCCTATTCGGGCGAGTCCGACGAACTGCTGATGCTGCTGCCGGTGCTCAAGCGCCAGGGCAACCGCCTGATCGCGATGACCGGCCGGCCGCAGTCCAGCCTGGCCAGCGCCGCCGACGTTCACCTGGATGTCAGCGTACCGGCCGAGGCCTGCCCGCTGGCCCTGGCCCCGACCTCCAGTACCACCGCCTCGCTGGCCATGGGCGATGCACTGGCCGTGGCCCTGCTCGATGCGCGTGGCTTCACGGCCGATGATTTCGCCCGCTCGCACCCGGCCGGCAGCCTCGGCCGCCGCCTGCTGCTGCACATCACCGACGTCATGCACAGCGGGGATGAACTGCCGCGCGTGGACATCGGCGCCAGCCTCAGCGAGGCCTTGGTGGAGATGAGCCGCAAGCGCCTGGGCATGACTGCCGTAGTGGACGCGGACAACCACCTGATCGGCCTGTTCACCGACGGCGACCTGCGCCGTGCGCTGGATACCGACCTGGACGTGCGCAGCGCGAAGATCGCCGATGTGATGACCCGCGGCCCGCGCACCATCGGTGCCGACCAGCTGGCGGCCGAGGCCGCGCAGTTGATGGAAGCCCACAAGATCAACGGTTTGATGGTGGTCGATGCCGACGGCCATCTGGTCGGCGCGCTCAACATTCATGACCTGTTGCGGGCCCGGGTGGTTTAAACCACAGTTGCCTTCCTCCATTCAGCTGAGCTGCCCCCAGACGATGCCCTACTCCCCGTTGCCCGGTTTCCCGTCCCACCTGCACGCCGTCGCCGGCCGTATCCGGCTGGCGTGCTTCGACGTGGACGGCACGCTCACCGACGGTCGGCTTTACTATGACAAGGACGGCAACGAGAGCAAGGCGTACTACGTGCAGGACGGACTCGGCCTGAAACTGCTGCAACACCACGGTATCCACCCGGTGCTGATCACCGCGCGCAACAGCCAATCCGCGCTCAAGCGCGGCGCGGACCTGGGCATCGATACCCAGATCGCAGTCGGCGACAAGCTGGCCAGCGTCAAGGCGCTGTGCGGGCAGCACGGCATCGGCCTGGACCAGGTGGCCTTCATGGGCGACGACCTGCCCGATCTCGGCCCGCTGTGCGCGGTCGGCCTGGCGGTCGCGCCGGCCAATGCCCACCCGTGGATCGCCGAACGCGTGCACTGGCAGACCCGCAGCGACGGTGGCCAGGGTGCCGCGCGTGAGCTGTGCGATGTCCTGCTGGCCGCACAGGGCCATGTGGACGCCGTGCTGGCGAGGTTCGGCGCATGAACGTGCGTACCGCCATCGGCGGCCTGCTCCTGGTCGCCGCACTGCTGACCGGCTGGCTGGCCCTGCACCATCGCGACAAGGCCCCCGTGGCCGAGGGCGAGGATGCCACCAAGGATTACGTGCTGCACGATTTCCAGATCGTGGCGCTGGACGAACAGGGCAAGGAATCCACCACCCTGCGCGCCCCGCTGCTGGAGCGTGCGCGCAGCGATGAAACCATGACCCTGACCACCCCGGTGTTCCTGCTGCCCGACCAGGACGGCAATCACTGGGAGATGCGCGGGGACAGCGGCTGGGTCAGCGCCAAGGGCGACCAGCTCAAGCTCATCGGCAACGTCAGCGGCGACAGCCCCAAGGTCCCCGGCGTTGTGCCCACCACCTTCCGCACCGATCATCTGGACGTGTTCCCGAACGAGAACCGCGCCAGGACCGATGCCCGGGTCACCATGACCCGCCCGGGCCTGTCACAGACAGGCGTCGGCTTTGAAGCCGACATGAAAACCCGGCAGTACAAACTCCTTTCACAGGTCAAGACCCGCTATGAACCGAACGCTGCCCGCTAAGCTCGCGCTGCTCGCCCTGCTGCTGCCCGGCGTGGCGCTGGCCAAGTCGTCCGACCGCAACCAGCCGATGAACCTGGAATCCAACAGCAACGACTGCAACCTGACCGACGATGCGGGCAAGTGCACGTTCACCGGCAACGTGGTGATCACCCAGGGCACCCTGGTGATCCATGCGGCCAACGCCGATCTGTTCCGCAAGAACGGCGATATCGAACGCGTCGTGCTGACCGGCAAGCAGGCCACGCTGGAGCAGGAAATGGATGACGGCTCCAAGATGAAGGCCTGGGCCGACAACATGGATTACAACGTCAACAGCGAAGTGATCATCCTCACCGGCAACTACAAGGTCGAGTCGCCGCGCGGCACCAACAGCGGCCAGAAAATGACCTACAACACGCGCACCGGCAACATGCAGAGCGGTGGCGACGGCACCCGCGTGCGCACCGTGATCCAGCCCAAGAACAAGGGCGCCGCACCGGCCGCCCCGGCGGCCAAGCCGGCCACGCCCGCGGCCAAGCCCGCCACCCCGCCCGCCGCCGGGAGCAAGAAGTAATGCTCGTCGCCAAAGGCCTGCGCAAGCGCTACAAGCAGCGTGAAGTCGTCAAGGATTTCGGGCTGACCCTGGAGGCCGGTGAAGTGGTCGGCCTGCTCGGCCCCAACGGTGCCGGCAAGACCACCTGCTTCTACATGATCGTGGGGCTGGTCGAGACCGATGCCGGCAGCATCGTGCTGGACGGCAAGGACATCACCAGCGACCCGATGTACACCCGCGCCAAGCAGGGCGTGGGCTACCTGCCGCAGGAACCCTCGGTGTTCCGCAAGCTGACCGTGGCCGACAACCTGCGCCTGGTGCTGGAACTGCGCGAGGACCTGGACAAGGCCGGCCGCGAAAAGGAACTGGCCAGCCTGCTGGACGAACTGCAGATCAACCACGTGGCCGACCAGCTCGGGGCCAGCCTCTCCGGCGGTGAGCGCCGCCGCTGTGAAATCGCCCGCGCGCTGGCGGCCAAACCGCGCCTGATCCTGCTCGATGAGCCGTTCGCCGGCGTCGACCCGATCTCGGTCGGTGAAATCCAGCGCATCGTCACCCATCTCAAGCAGCGCGGGATCGGGGTGCTGATCACCGACCACAATGTCCGCGAAACCTTGGGAATCTGCGACCGCGCGTATATCCTCAACGAGGGCAGCGTGCTGGCACAGGGCGCGCCGGACGAGATCCTGGCCAACGCCGACGTCCGCCGCGTCTACCTTGGGGATACCTTCAAGCTCTGATCCAGCGGCCGCCGCAACGCCTTCCTTCCGTTCGGCACAGGCATGAAAGCACGGCTGCAGACATCGATGGGGCAACACCTGGTCATGACGCCGCAGCTGCGTCAGGCGATCAAGCTGTTGCAGATGTCCAGCGCCGAGCTGGAGCTGGAAATCAACGAGGCGGTAGAAACCAACCCGCTGCTGGACTGGGCCGAGAACGCTGAACCGGCGCTCGAGGCCAGCCCCGGCGAGGACAGTCCCCCGCCCGCCCCCGCCGATACCCATGCCGATGGCGAGCACCAGGTCTCCGCCGGCGACGAGTGGTCGCCCGGCGAAGGCGACTGGACCAGCGGCAGCAGTGGCGGCTCCTTCGACGATGACGACAACGGCAGTGCCGCCGAACGCGTGGCCGAGACCGAATCGCTGGCCGACCACCTGCTCTGGCAGCTGCACCTGTCGCACCTGTCGGTCCGCGACCGCAGCATCGGCGCGGCCCTGATCGACGCTTTCGAAGAGGACGGCTACCTGCGCGAGCCGCTCACGGCCATCGCCGAGACCCTGCGCCCGGCCATCCAGGCCGACGAGGCCGAAATCCTGACCGTCCTGCACCAGATACAGCGCTTCGACCCGGTCGGGGTGGGTGCGCGCAGCCTGGGCGAGTGCCTGGACCTGCAGCTGCTGGTACTGCCCGCCGATACCCCCGGCCTGGCCCTGGCCCGGCGCATCGCCGATGGGCCGCTGGAGCGCCTGCCGCGCAGCGGCGTGGCCGGCATCGCCCACGAGCTTCGCGAGCCGCTGGCCGAGGTCGAGGTGGCGGTGCAGCTGCTGCGCTCGCTGGACCCGCGCCCGGGCACCCAGATCGGCGAGCTCTCCCACGACAGCTACGTGGTGCCCGACTGCGTGGTCTGGCGCCAGAACGGCGTCTGGCGCGCGGCCCTGGCCGGCCACGCTGGGCCGCGGGTGGTCATCCACCGCGGCTACGAACAGTTGATCCGCCGCTGCGGGGAGGCCGACGCCGGTTACATGCGCGCCCATCTGCAGGAGGCGCGCTGGCTGCTCAAGGGCCTGGAGGCCCGCGGCGAGACCCTGCTGCGGGTGATGCGCTGCCTGCTCGACCAGCAGGCCGCCTTCCTGGAGTTCGGCGAACAGGCCCTGCGCCCGCTGACCCTGCGGGAAGTGGCCGGCGAGCTCGGCCTGCACGAATCCACCATTTCCCGGGCGATCGCCCGCAAGTACGTGCGCACCCCGCGCGGCACGCTGCCGCTGCGCGCGTTCTTCGCCTCCGGCATCGACACCGACAGCGGTGGCGAAGCCTCCAGCACCGCCATCCAGGCCATGCTGCGCCGCCTGATCGATGACGAGAACCCGCGCAAGCCGCTTTCTGACGCCAAGCTGGCTGACCTGCTCAAAACCTCGGGAATACCGGTGGCGCGACGCACCGTGGCGAAGTATCGTGAAGCCATGAACATTTCCGCCTCGCACGAAAGGGTACGAATCGTCTGACGCTCCACCGCGCCCGGCGGGAAGGTTCATTGGCACATCCGAACAAAGGAGAAACCCGATGCACATCGAGACGTTTGGCAAGGACCACCTTGAGATCACCCCGGCTCTGAACGAGTACGTGGAGACCAAGCTGGAACGGCTGAGGAAGCATTTCGACCAGCACTGCGAGGTCCGCGTGCAACTGTCGATCCGCAAGCCGGAGCACCATGCCGATGCGAGTGTGAATGTTCCCGGGCAGACTCTGCACGCGGACGCCAGCGGCCCCACCATGTATGCGGCAATCGACATCCTGGCCGACAAGCTCGACCGCCTGGTCATCAAGCACAAAGAGAAAAAGCAGCAGCACGCACCGCAACCGCTGCCGGTGGGCGACAATGAGGGCTGATGCCCTCGTTTCCACCCCGACATGCCTCTGACTGATCTTCTGGCGGCCGTCCGCACGCAAGTGCTGCCGGCCGCCGATCGCGACAGCGTGCTGATGGCCGCAGCCCGCCTGCTGGCCTGCCGCGAAGCCAACGCCGAGCTGCTGTACCAGAACCTGTGCCAGCGCGAGACGCTGGGCAGCACCGCGATCGGCCACGGCATCGCCATCCCGCACGGCCGTGCCCCGCTGCTTGAACGCCCCCGCGGCGCGCTGCTGCGACTGGAATCGCCGGTGGAGTTCGGCGGCGATGAGCCGGTCGATCTGGTCTTCGCGATTGCCGTGCCCGCGCACTACACCCATCAACACCTGATGCTGCTGTCCGAGCTGGCCGAGCTGTTCTCCGAGCCGGCCATCCGCCAGGCGCTGCGCGAAGCGCGCGACGGCGACGCGCTGCGTCGGGTTATCGAATTCCCCCCGCCGGCGAGTGCCGCATGAATACCAGCATCACCGCGCGCGAACTGTTCGAACAGCAGCACGACCGCCTGAGCCTGCGCTGGGTCGCCGGCCAGCAGGGCGAGCGCCGTGAGCTGGAGGCCGGCAACAAGGTCTCCCGCCGCCCCTCGCTGGCCGGGTACCTCAACGCGATCTACCCCAACAAGGTGCAGATCCTCGGCACCGAGGAGCTGTCCTGGCTGGATTCGCTGGACTCGCGCCAGCGCTGGGAAACGATCGAGCGGATCATGCAGTCCCATCCGCTGGCGCTGGTGATCACCCGCAACCAGTCCTGCCCGGAAGACCTGCGCGCGGCTGCGGACGAATCGCAGACCCCGCTGTGGATCTCGCCCAAGCGTGGGCACGAACTGCTCAACCACCTGTCCTACCACCTGGCGCGCACGCTGGCGCCGCGGGTGATCCTGCATGGCGTATTCATGGAGATCTACTCCATCGGCGTGCTGATCACCGGCGAAGCGGGCTCGGGCAAGAGCGAGCTGGCGCTGGAACTGCTCAGCCGCGGCCACCGCCTGGTGGCCGACGATGCCCCCGAATTCACCCAGATCGCCCCCGACGTGCTCGACGGCACCTGCCCGGAGCTGCTGCAGGACCTGCTGGAAGTGCGCGGCCTGGGCGTGCTCAACGTGCGCGAGATGTTCGGTGACACGGCGGTAAAGAAGAACAAGTACCTTCGGCTGATCGTCCACCTGACCAAGCCGATGACCGAGCCCACCCCTTACGGCTATGAACGCCTGACCGGCGACTCGGGTACCCGCCACGTGCTGGACCTGGATGTGCCGCTGATTACCCTGCCGGTGATGCCCGGCCGCAACCTGGCCGTGCTGACCGAAGCCGCCACGCGCCTGCACATCCTGCGGACCAAGGGCATCGACCCGGCCGCGATGTTCATCGCCCGCCACAGCAACATGTTGGAACGCCGCACGCCATGACCACCCCCGCCCCCGCCTCCGCCCCGACCGCCGCCACCCTGATCATCGTCAGTGGCCTGTCCGGTTCCGGCAAGACGGTCGCGCTGAAGACCTTCGAAGACCTGGATTACTACTGCTCGGACAACCTGCCGATCGACCTGCTGCCGGATTTCGTGCGCAGCCTGCTGGGTGATCCGGGCCGCGAAGCGCCGCGCCGGCTGGCAGTCGGCATCGACGTGCGCGCGCAGAGCGATTTGACCCAGCTCTCGCACTGGCGCGAAGACGCCAAGGCCGCCGGCCTGGATGCGCAGCTGCTGTTTTTCGATGCCACCGATGAGACCCTGCTCAAGCGCTACGCCGACACCCGGCGCCGCCATCCGCTGAGCCAGCTGGGGCTGTCGCTGCCCGAAGCGATCGCCCGCGAGCGTGAACTCACCGCGCCGCTGCGCCGTGCCGCCGATGCGGTGATCGACACCAGCAGCCTCAACGTGCACCAGCTGCGCCGCAAGGTGGTCACCGAATTCGCGCTCGCCCACGGCAACAAGCTGTCGCTGCTGTTTGAATCGTTCGCCTACAAGCGCGGCGTCCCCGCCGAGGCCGACTTCGTGTTCGACGTGCGTGTCCTGCCCAATCCGCATTGGGACCCGGAGCTGCGCCCGCTCTCCGGCCGCGATGCCGGCGTGCGCGAGCACCTGGACGAGCAGCCCGACGTACAGCGCTACGCCGGCCAGCTGGTCGATTTCCTCGACACCTGGCTGCCACGGCTGGGCAATGACACCCGCAGCTATGTCACGGTCGCCTTCGGCTGCACCGGCGGCAAGCACCGCTCGGTCTACATGGCCGAGCGCATGGCCCGCCATGCCCGCGACCAGGGCTGGCCGGAAGTGGCCACGTTCCATCGCGAACTTGACTGAAAACGGCATCGCCGGCGGCCGCCGGCAAGTACCGGGGCCGGGCGTGGCGACATGCCTGGCCGACCCTCGACGCGGCGTCTCCCCATCGCCCTGTCCTGCGCCGACCCGGGACAGGTCATCGACACGCTGAACCGCGGAACACAGCAGTCTTTCACGCGTGCTATCGCCAATTCATGTTGACCTGTTAACGTTCGGCAATGACCTGTGGCATTCTCCTCGTAACTCATCCCGGTGTCGGCACGGCCCTGCTGGACGTGGCGACCCGTCTGCTGCGGCACCTGCCGCTGAAGACCGAAGCTTTCGAAGTACCGTTCGACGCAGATATGGACGTCCTGCTCCCGCTCGCCTCGGCCGCCTTGCGCCGGGTGGACAGTGGCCAGGGCGTGCTGATCCTGACCGACCTGTACGGCGCCAGCCCCAGCAATCTGGCCGGGCAACTGGCTCGTCTGGGCACCCCGGCACGCCGGGTTTCGGCGCTGAGCCTGCCGATGTTGATGCGGGTGATGAATTATCCGGAACAGGGACTGGATCAACTGCCTGCCACAGCCGCGGCAGGCACTCGCAATGGAGCGATTGTCGACGATGCTTGAACGTGAACTCACTGTTTCCAACCGCCTGGGCCTGCATGCCCGCGCCACTGCCAAGCTGGTGCAGGAGCTGGCGCCTTTCCGCTGCAACGTGACCATGGCCGCCAAGGGCCGTGAGATCAACGCCAAGAGCATCATGGGCGTCATGCTGCTGGCCGCCGGCCAGGGCACCCCGGTCACCGTGCGCATCGACGGCGAGGATGAAGCCGCCGCGATGGACGCGGTGGTGGCCCTGTTCGAACGGCGTTTCGACGAGGACAACTGAGCATGGGGGGGCAACCGCGACCGGGATCCTCCGCACCGGCCCGGACCGCGTCCGGGGCGATGCTGTTGTCCGGCCACGGTGCCTCGCGCGGCAACGCCCTGGGCCGCGCCCGGGTGCGCTTGCCGCACGCCCTGGAAGTGGCCGAGCAGCGCATTCCGCCAGCCAAGGTCGAGGCCGAACTGGAGCGCCTGCACGTGGCCGTGGAAGCGGCTCGCGGCGAAATGCACGATCTGCGCCAGCGCCTGCATGGCGCGCTCAACCAGGAAGTCGGCGAGTTCCTCGACCTGCATGCGCTGCTGCTGGATGACCCCGAACTGCTGTTCGGCCTGGACGAGCTGATCCGCAGTGGCCCCTACAGCGCCGGCTACGCGCTGCGCGTGCAGCGTGACCGCCTGGCCAAGGTCTTCGATGGCATGGACGATGCCTACCTGAAGAGCCGCATGGACGATCTGGACCATGTGATCGGGCGCATCCATGCCTTCCTGCAGAAGCGCCCGCCGGACGTCAAAGGCATGGCCGGCGAAATCCTGATCTGCGACAACATCGCCCCGTCCGAGCTGGCCCAGCTGCAGGCCCACGGGGTGGTCGGCATCATCACCGCCGGCGGCAGCGCGCTGTCGCACAGCGCGATCCTGGCGCGCAGCCTGCACCTGCCGTTGATCGTCAACGTGCCGAACGTGCTGCAGAAGGTCGCCGATGGCGACGTGCTGATCATGGATGGCAGCGACGGCACGGTGACCATCAACCCGCAGGCACCGGACCTGCGCGATTACCGCGTGCGGCTGCGCGAGCATGCGCGCGAACAGCGCGAACTCGGGCGCCTGCGCGCCAAGCCCAGCCGCACCCGCGACAACGTCGACATCGCGCTGCTGGCCAACGCTGAATCCAGCGAAGACGTTACCCAGGCCCATGCGCTGGGCGCGCACGGGCTGGGCCTGTACCGCACCGAATTCCTGTTCCTGCAGCGCAACGAGCTGCCTGACGAGCAGGAGCAGTTCGAGACCTACCGCGATGCCGCGTTGGGCATGAGCGGACGGCCGGTCACCATCCGCACCCTGGACCTGGGCGCGGACAAGGCCGACCGCACCGGGCTGACCCTGAGCAATGAAGAGAACCCGGCGCTGGGCCTGCGCGGCGTGCGCCTGTCGCTGGCGCGGCCGAAGGTGGCCGACACCCAGCTGCGCGCGATCCTGCGCGCCTCGGCCTACGGCAAGCTGCGCATCCTGATCCCGATGGTCAGCACCCGCGAGGAGATCCTCGCCGTGCGCCGGCGCCTGGCCAAGCAGGCCGAGCTGCTGCGCGCCGAAGGCCACGAGGTGGCCGAACACATTCCGTTCGGCGCGATGATCGAAGTCCCGGCAGCGGCGATCGCGCTGGAGAGCTTCATCGATCTGGTCGACTTCCTCTCGATCGGCACCAACGATCTGGTCCAGTACCTGCTTGCCGCCGATCGCAACAACGAGGCGGTCGGCGAGCTGTATTCACCGCTGCACCCGGCGGTGGTGCGCCTGCTGGCGCATATCCTGCGCACCGGCCAGGCCTACAACATCCCGGTGGCGGTGTGCGGCGAGATCGCCGGCGACCCGCTGATGACGCGTCTGCTGCTGGCGCTGGGGCTGACGGAATTCAGCCTGCACCCGGGCACCCTGCTGGAAGTGCGCCGCGCGGTGCGCGACAGCGACCTGTCCGTGCTGCAGGCGATGGCGCCCAAGCTGCTGCAGGCGCGCGACCGGCGTGGCATCGAACGCTGGATCGAAAAGGCCGGCCTGCATCGGTAGGTATCGACCGTTGGTCGATACGCGCTTGACCGCGCGACGTCGCATGTGCGGCACGGCCAACGGTCGCGCGCTACCCGATTGACACACAAGCACGCGATAATGACGCGGTGACCACCGCCCATGCCGCATCCTCCACCGGATAGCGGCCTTTTTCTTTTTCCGCAGGAGCTGCGCATGGCCGAAGCCGTACGCCACGACAAGACGGCGCGCCAGCTGCGGCTGTTGTCCGATGCACTGGACAGCGGGCGGTTGGGGCCGGTCCGTCGGTTGGTCAATACCCTGGCGCCGGCGGAAATCGGCAACCTGCTCGAATCGCTGCCCCCGGGCAAGCGCGAGATTGTCTGGGGCCTGGTCGATCCGGAAGACGATGGCGAGGTGCTGGTCCACGTCGGCGAGGAAGTCCGCGAAAGCCTGCTGGCCGACATGGACCCGGACGAAATCATCGCCGCGGTCGAAGACCTGGACATCGATGACCTTGCCGACCTGGTCGAGGATCTGCCGGACACGGTCATCGACGAAGTCCTCAAGTCTATGGACCGCGAGAACCGTGAGCGGCTCGAGCAGGTGCTGTCCTATCCCGAGGACAGCGCCGGTCGCCTGATGAACCCGGACGTGGTGACCGTGCGCGCCGACGTCAACGTCGACGTGGTGCTGCGCTACCTGCGCCTGCGTGGCGAACTGCCCGACCACACCGATCACCTGTTCGTGGTCAGCCGCCGCCATCAGTACCTGGGCCGCCTCTCGCTGGCCGCGCTGGTGACGCATGAGGACAACACCCCGATCAACCGCTTGATCGATGACGAACAGCCGGCGATCGACGTCGGCGAGAGCGCCGATGAAGTCGCGCGCCAGTTCTCCGATCATGACTGGGTCTCCGCCCCGGTGGTGGACGACAACAACATCCTGCTCGGCCGCATCACCATCGATGACGTGGTCGACATCATCCGGTCGCAGGCCGAGCACCAGGCGCTGGGCGCCGCCGGTCTGGACGAAGAAGAAGATCTGTTCTCGCCGATCAAGCGCGCCGTGCGCGGCCGAGTGGTCTGGCTGGGCATCAACCTGTGCACCGCGTTCCTGGCAGCCAGCGTGATCGGCCAGTTCGAGCTGACCCTGCAGAAGGTGGTGGCGCTGGCCGTGCTGATGCCGATCGTCGCCGGAGTCGGCGGCAATGCGGCCGTGCAGGTGCTGACCCTGATGGTGCGCGGCATCGCCCTGGGCCAGGTCGGCCAGAGCAATGCGCGCATCCTGCTGTGGAAGGAATCGCGCGTCGCGCTGATCAACGGCACCCTGATCGGCACCGTGGTCGGCATCATCGCCTACCTCTGGTTCCACAGCTTCCTGCTGTCGCTGGTGATCACCCTGGCGCTGATCATCAACTTCTGCGCCGCGGCCCTGGCCGGCGTGCTGCTGCCGCTGCTGCTCAAGCGCATGAACGTCGACCCGGCCGTGGCCGGCACCGTGGTGGTCACCGCCGTCACCGACGTCATGGGCTTCTTCAGCTTCCTCGGCCTGGCCACCCTGATCCTGCTGCACTGACCCTGGACCCCGCATGGCCGTGACCCTCGACAATTATTTCGTCCCCGGTTGGCGTGACGCGACGTATACCTGCGCTGCCTGCGAATGGCAGGGCAGCGCGCGGCAGATGCCGATGGAACTGCACGAAGACGAAGCCCAGTTCGACTGCCCGCAGTGCGAGAACCCGATCCTGCTGGTGGTCCACCCCAGCCTGGCCCAGGTGCAGGCGGCAGCCGCCGAAGGCCACCCTGAAGCCATCGAACAGCTGGACATCCTCGCCGCGGCGCCGCGCCCGGACTGATGCACTGCAAGATGCTCCGACACGCTACCGGGCCTAGACTGAAATCGATTTCAGACAAGGCACGACAATGGCGCGACGTTGGGGAAGCTGGCTGCTGTGGGCGGTGGCGATGATGACGGTGGCCGGATGCGCGAGCACGCCGGCCGCCTCCGGCGGCCAGTTCGTCGGCCGCGCGGTCAAAGTGGACGGGCAGACCGCGTATTACCAGGTGTTCGTGCCGCGCAACGCAGCGGCCTCACGCGGCGAACTGCCGGTGGTGCTGTTCCTGCACGGCTCCGGCGAACGGGGCCGCGACGGCCGCCGCCAGACCCAGGCCGGGCTCGGGCCATACCTGCGCCAGCACGCCTCCACCTTCCCCGCGCTGGTGGTGTTGCCGCAGACGCCGGATGACCAGGAGTGGTCGGGCGAGAACAACCGCATCGCGCTGGCTGCACTGGATGCCGCCATCGCCGAATTCGGTGCGGATCCACAGCGCCAGTACCTGACCGGGATGTCGATGGGCGGCTACGGCAGCTGGAACATCGCGCTGGCCGAACCGACCCGCTTCGCCGCCATCGTGCCGGTCTGCGGCGCGGTGCTTGCGCCGCGTGCAGTGCGCCCCACCCTGTTCGTGGAGGACGTCGCCCACGAAGCCGATCCGTACGCGGCCATCGCCCAGCGCCTGCGCAACGTCCCGATCTGGATGTTCCATGGCGCGCTGGACGACGTGGTGCCGCCGGAGGACGACCGCAAGCTGCACGCCGCGTTCCAGCAGGCCGGCGCGAAGGATGTGCGTTACACCGAGTACCCCGACGGCAACCACAACGCCTGGGACGCCACCTATGCCGATGCGGCGATGTGGGAATGGCTGTTCGCGCAGAAGCGGTAATGGCATTTTCGGTAGTGCCGGCCGCTTACCCCAACAACGTTTCCAGCACCGCCATGCGCACGGCCACGCCGTTGGCGACCTGGCGCAGCACCCACGACTGCGGACCATCGGCCACCTCGTCGGTGACCTCCACGCCGCGGTTGATCGGGCCCGGGTGCAACACGGCGGCATCGGTGCCGGCGCGCTTGAGGCGCGTCGCATCCAGGCCGTACTGCGCGTGATACTGCTCCAGCGAGGGCACCAGGCCTTCTTCCATGCGCTCGCGCTGCAGGCGCAGCATCATCAGCGCATCGGCGCCTTCCAGCATCGCGTCGAAATCGTCGCCGACGATGCAGCCCTTCAGGGTGTCATCGTCCGGCAGCAGCGACTGCGGGCCGCATACGCGGATCTCGCCGACGCCCAGCGTGCGCAGGGCGTGCAGGTCGGTGCGGGCCACGCGCGAGTGCTTCACGTCACCCACGATGATGACCTTCATCTTCGAGAAATCGCTGCCCTTGGCCTGGCGCAGGGTCAGCATGTCCAGCAGGCCCTGGGTCGGGTGCGAGCTGCGGCCGTCACCGGCGTTGACCAGGGCCGTGCCCTCGCCCGCCGCGGCGGCCAGCGCCGCCACCGCACCATCATCGGGATGACGCACCACGAAGCCGCGCACGCCCATCGCTTCCAGGTTCTTGAGCGTGTCGCAGGCGGTCTCGCCCTTGCGGGTGGACGAGGTGGAGGCATCGAAGTTCAGCACGTCCGCGCCCAGCCGCTGCGCGGCCAGCTGGAACGAGCTGCGGGTGCGCGTGGAGGGTTCGAAGAACAGCGTGCAGACCGCCGAGCCGCCGAGCACGTGGCGCTTGTTGCCCACCCGCCCGACGGCCGCATCGCGGATCTGGCCGGCGCGGTCGAGCAGCTGCAGCAGGGTTTCGCGGGGCAGACCTTCCAGGGTCAGCAGGTGGCGCAGGCGTCCATCGGAATCGAGTTGCGAGGCGGTCATGGGCAGGGTCTGAGGGTCAGGAAACGGGGGTGGCGTCATCCGGGCAGGAGAGCCAGCGTTCGATGATCACCGCCGCAGCCACTGCATCCAGGGCGGCGGCGTCGCGGCGGCGTTTGCGGCCTTCGGCGCGCTCGACCGCGAACCGGCGCGCGGCCTCGACCGAGCTGGAGCGCTCGTCGACCAGCACCACCGGCAGTTTGAAACGTTCCCGCAGCTGGCGGGCAAAGCCCTGCGCGCGCTTGCGGTTGGGCTGGTCCTGGCCATCCAGGGTGAGCGGATCGCCCACCACCAGGCCATCCGGCCGCCACTCTTTGATCAGGCGCTCCACGGCGGTCCAGTCCGGCCCGTTGCCATGCACATCGACCACCGCGATCGCACGCGCATGGGTGCCGAACGAGCTGCCGATGGCCACGCCGATCCGGCGCGAGCCGACATCGAAACCGAGCACCGTGCCATCACGGCGGATCGTCGGCGGTGCGGCCGCGGCGGGCGCTGGCGTGGCCGGCTCAGACATGGCCGCTGTAATCGGTGAGGCGGAACAGGTCCACGCCGATGCGCGCGGCCGCGCCCTGCCAGCGCTCGTCCAGCGGCGTGCTGAACAGCAGTTCGGCATCGGCCGGCACGGCCAGCCAGCTGTTTTCGGCGATTTCCGTTTCCAGCTGGCCTTCGCTCCAGCCGGCACAGCCCAGGGTGACCAGCGCATTGCGCGGGCCTTCGCCGCGCGCCATGGCTTCGAGGATGTCGCGCGAGGTGGTGAGGAAGACGCCCTCGCCCACGGCCAGGCTGGAATCCCAGCTGCGCGCATCATCGTGGATCACGAAGCCACGCTCCGGGTGCACCGGGCCGCCGTTGAGCACGACCTGGCCACGCAGGGTGTCACTGGTGGTCGTGATCTCCATCTGGGCCAGCACCTCGCCGAGGGTGTACTCGGAGGGCTGGTTGACCAGCACGCCCATCGCGCCGTTCTCGTCGTGCTGGCAGATCAGCGCCACGGTACGGGCAAAGGTGGGGTCGGTCAGCGACGGCAGCGCGACCAGCAGGTGGTGGGCAAGCGAAGTGGACAGTTCAGACATGGCCCCATTCTAGCCGCTGGCCGTGATGTGCGCTTTCGCGCTGACATAATGCAGGCCTGCGCGCGTGCCCCCGGCCCGCGCGCCTGATCCGCCATCGCAAGGAGCTGCACGTGTCCGGTTATTGCCTCATCGCCCCCGGCCATCCGGTCCACGGCCACTACCATGACCACGAGTACGGCTTCCCGCAGCGCGAAGAGCGCGAGCTGTTCGAGCGCCTGATCCTGGAGATCAACCAGGCCGGCCTGAGCTGGGAGACCATCCTGAAGAAGCGCGAGGGCTTCCGCGCCGCTTATGACGGCTTCGACGTGGACACCGTGGCCGCCTATGGCGAGCGCGATATCGAGCGCCTGCTCAACGATGCCCGGATCATCCGCAACCGGCTCAAGGTGCACGCGGCCGTCCACAATGCCCAGGTGATCCAGCAGCTGCGGGCCAGCCACGGCAGCTTCGCCGGGTGGCTGGATGCCCACCATCCGCTGGACAAGGCGGCCTGGGTGAAGCTGTTCAAGAAGACGTTCCGCTTCACCGGCGGGGAGATCACCGGCGAGTTCCTGATGAGCCTGGGCTACCTGCCCGGCGCGCACAGCCCGGACTGTCCGGTGTTCAAGCGCATCGACACGCTCAAGCCGGCCTGGCGCCAGGCGTGACGCACCCCGTCGTGCGGGCTGTGCTGCTCGCTGCCCTGAGCCTGCCCCCGCTGGCGGCCGCAAGCGACCTGGACACCGTGCTGGAGCGCCTAACGCGATGGCGACTACTACGGCGACACCCTGCTGCTGAACCGGCCGCTGTCGGTTGACCCGCGCGAGCGCAGCCCGGCGGTGCAGTTGCAGGTGCGCTACGGCCGCGAGCACTGGCTGGCCGACCCGGTGATGCATGTCGATGGCGAACCGCTGGATGCCGATGCCGCGGCGATCGCAGCGGACCGGCGCCTGCTCACGCACATCGACCAGCTGTTGGCCGCCCTGACCATCGATGGTGACGGCGTCGCACACGTCGGCGGCGACGCTGGACCTGCGCAGCCGCCGCTGGGTCTCCGGCGTGACCGTCGTGCCGGTGCCGCCGCAGGGTGAGTAACCGGCGTCAGACGCCCATGTAGCGGCCCGGGCGGTGGTTGAACATCAGCACCAGGCTGAGCACCACCGCACCGATCGCCGAGTACATCACCTTGGAGGGGGACAGTACCGAGAACGCCACGCACATCAGCAGCGTGTCGAACGACATCTGCACCTTGCCGGCGCTCCAGCCCCGCGTGCGCTGCAGGTACACCGCCAGGATGCCGATGCCCCCCAGGCTGGCCCGGTGGCGGATGTAGAACAGGATGCCCAGCCCGGCCAGGGCGCCGCCGACGATCGCCGAATACAGCGAGCTCATGTGGGCGAAATCGGCCCAGCGCGGCAGCAGGTCGGTCAGCACGCCGCAGGCGGTTACCGCCGCGAAGGTCTTCAGGGTGAATTCCCAGCCCATGCGCCGCACGGCCACCCAGTAGAAAGGGAGGTTGACCAGCACGAACACCAGGCCGAAGTTCCAGCCGAAGGCGTAGTGGGCCAGGAAGGCCAGCCCGGCCATGCCGCCGATCATCAGCCCGCCCTTGGCGAAGATGGCCAGGCCCAGCGACGCCACCAGCGTCGCCAGGATCATGCCCTGCACGTCCTCGGCCACGGAATGGCGCAGGGCTTTCTCGTCGGCCACGGTGCCGGCGCTGTCGGGGGCGGGGTCAGCGGGCCTGCGGTGACCAGGTGGCCGTCAGCGTCGTCGCACGGCGCGGGGCCATGGGATTCAAGGGACATGGGGGTGGGGGTGTGGCGTGGGGAGCGGTATTAGACACGATCGGCGTGACAGTTGCTGGTGAAATTGATTCAGCCGCCGCCGGCGGAGGTGCCGGGCCACCGACGCCGGACCGACATCCGCCGTTCATCTCCACTGAACACC
Source organism: Stenotrophomonas sp. LM091 (assembly GCF_001806305.1). Classification (NCBI taxonomy): domain Bacteria; kingdom Pseudomonadati; phylum Pseudomonadota; class Gammaproteobacteria; order Lysobacterales; family Lysobacteraceae; genus Stenotrophomonas; species Stenotrophomonas sp. LM091. Next base: position 3,185,997 of record NZ_CP017483.1, on the reverse strand, counting down.
CCCCAGCCGCAGCATGTGCGGGTACCCCGCTGTGCCCTCCCCTCCCTCAGGAGTTCCGTGCCATGCCCTACGTCACCACCGCCGACAACACCGAGATCTTCTACAAGGACTGGGGCAAGGGTCAGCCCCTTGTGTTCCATCACGGCTGGCCGCTCAGCGCCGATGACTGGGATAGCCAGCTGCAGTTCTTCCTGCTGCAGGGCTATCGCGTGATCGCGCACGACCGCCGCGGCCATGGCCGCTCCTCGCAGACCAGCGGCGGGCATGAGATGGACACCTACGCTGCCGACGTCAATGCGCTGGCCGATCACCTGGACCTGCGCGATGCGATCCACATCGGGCATTCCACCGGCGGTGGCGAAGTCGCGCACTACGTCGCGCAGGCCAAGCCCGGGCGCGTGGCCAAGGCGGTGCTGATCGGTGCGGTGCCACCGATCATGGTCAAGAGCGAGGCCAACCCCGGCGGCACGCCGAAGGAGGTCTTCGACGGCTTCCGCCAGGCACTGGTCGCGGGTCGTGCGGCGTTCTACCGCGACGTGCCGATTCCGTTCTACGGGTTCAACCGCGAGGGCACGCCGCCGCAACAGGGCATCGTCGACAACTGGTGGCGGCAGGGGATGATGGGCGCGATCAACGCGCACTACGACTGCATCAAGGCCTTCTCGGAAACCGACTTCACCGACGACCTGAAAAAGATCGACGTGCCGGTGCTGGTGATGCACGGCGACGACGACCAGATCGTGCCGATCGCCGATTCGGCGGAGCTGGCCATCAAGCTGCTCAGGCACGGCACGCTGAAGGTCTACAAAGGCTACCCACATGGCATGTGCACCACCCATGCGGACGTGATCAACGCGGATCTGTTGGCGTTCATTCGCGGGTGAGCTGTGTGCCGACCAACGGTCGGCACCTACCCGAATGTGTGGGACGGTATCGCGCGTGCCGATCCTGGCTGCGTTGGCCGGTGTCGTGCGCCCAGCGCCCCGCTCAGCGCGCGACCAGCTTCTGCCGCTCGGCGTTGTAGCGATCCCCGACGATGGCGATGCTGTCCAGCGCCGCACTTATCTGCTGCAGGTCGGCCTCACTCAGCACCACCGCAGCCGCGCCCAGATTCTCGGTCAGGCGATGCAGCCTGGTCGTGCCGGGAATCGGCACGATCCACGGTTTGCGCGCCAGCAGCCAGGCCAAGGCGATCTGGGCCGGCGTGGCCCGCTTGTCGGCGGCTATCGCGCTGATGCGGTCCACCAGCACCTGATTGGCCTGGCGGGCTTCGGCCGCAAACCGCGGCACGCTGTTGCGGAAGTCATCGGCCGCGAACTGCGGCCTACGTTGATCGCCCCGGTCAGGAAGCCCTTGCCAAGCGGGCTGAACGGCACGAAGCCGATACCCAGTTCTTCCAGCACCGGCAGCACGGCCTGTTCCGGCTCGCGCCACCACAGGGAGTATTCGCTCTGCAGCGCCGCCACCGGCTGCACGGCGTGCGCCCGGCGGATGGCATCGACGCCGGCCTCGGACAACCCGAAGTGCTTCACCTTGCCCTCGGCGATCAGGTCCTTGACCGTACCGGCCACGTCCTCGATCGGCACATTCGGATCGACCCGGTGCTGGTAGAACAGGTCGATGCGGTCGGTCTTCAAACGCGACAGGCTGGCCTCGGCCACCGCGCGGATGCGCTCGGGGCGGCTGTCCAGGCCGGCGTCGGCGTGGCCATCCTTGAAGCCGAACTTGGTGGCGATCACCAGCTGGTCACGGAACGGCGCCAGCGCTTCGCCCAGCAGTTCCTCGTTGAGGAACGGCCCATAGGCTTCGGCCGTATCAAAGAAGGTGACCCCCTGCTCGACCGCCGCGCGCAGCAAGGCGATCGCCTCGGTACGGTCGGTGGCCGGGCCATAGCCGTAGCTCAGCCCCATGCAGCCGAGCCCGAGGGCCGAAACCCGCAGGCCGCTGCGGCCCAGTTCACGTGTCTGCATGGTGGTACTCCTGCCGGTGGGACCGGCGTCATGGGGGAATGCCACCATAGCCCTGCCGGCTGCCAAGATTGGAGGGTGTGGAGCGCTGTCGGTCATGAGCGTGGCTAATCAATCCATGCACGAGGCAGATACGCATCATCCCGGTAGCGTGCAGGTGATCTTTTCAGCCTTGATCGTGATGCATCGGCGCTGCTGCAGCTGTTGGATCCAAGGTCTTCAGCTGCACGTGCTCGTCGTCGATCAGGATCAGTTGCGCACTGCCACCATTATCCAGCCCTCAGGAAACGCCATCGCCGCGCAGGGTGGCAACCACCGTGAGCAGCAGGAAGAGACCGCCCACGACCACCGCAAGGATGTGCCACACCCCGAAGCGGTCCAGCGCCCGCGTGTCCATGCCTTCGTCGCGATGGTAGCGCCGCAGGAGGCTGTTGACCGGCAACAGCGGGACGAAGGTGAACAGCGCGACCAGCCACATGGGATCGGGCAGTCGGCTGGCCACATACAGCAGGAAGTAGGCCACGCCCAGCAGACCCGGTGCGATCGCCAGCGTGCGGCGGCGATTGGCGGCCACATCGCGCAGGTCGCTGAAGCACAGGAACGACCAGAGCGGTGAGAACCACGCGCGCGCCCACGGCCACTGATCTCCACCGGTTTCGCGCTTGATCGCGCGCCAGTTGCGCCAGAACCAGTACACCGGATAGAGACCCAGCGTGGCCAGCGACAACGCCGCGATCTTCAGCGTAGGTGGTGCGTAGTACGTTGCGACGCCGTTGGTGGCGAAAGTCGCCGCCGGCAGTGCGGAAGACGCCGCCGGCGCGCGGTACGGATCGTGCATGTCCATATGCCCATCACCTGATACGTTGATACCGGCGAGGTGCCGGCGCCCCCTGCATCGCGGTGGCCCGCGACGGCGAGACTATCGCAGAGCCGCGCCGGCTTTTACAGCCCCCGCTCAGCGGATCTCGGAGATCTCCACCCCGTCCAGCCCCTGCGACAGCGTGCGTGCGTCGCCGCCCTGCGAGAGCTTGATGCGCAGGCGTACTTCATTCTGCGAATCGGCGTAGCGCAGGGCGTCTTCGTAGCTGATCTCGCCGGCCTGGTACAGCTCGAACAGGCTCTGGTCGAAGGTGCGCATGCCCAGCTGGACCGAGTCCTTCATCACTTCCTTGAGCTTGTGGATCTCACCGTCGCGGATGTAATCCTGCACCAGCGGCGTACCCAGCATGATTTCCATCGCGACCTTGCGCGTCTTGCCATCCGGCGAGGGGATCAGCTGCTGGGCGACCACGCCCTTGAGGTTCAGCGAGAGATCCATCAGCAGCTGGTTGCGACGGTCTTCCGGGAAGAAGTTGATGATGCGGTCCATCGCCTGGTTGGCGTTGTTGGCGTGCAGGGTGCACAGCACCAGGTGGCCGGTCTCAGCAAAAGCGATGGCGTGGTCCATGCCCTCGCGGGTGCGCACCTCGCCGATCATGATCACGTCCGGGGCCTGGCGCAGGGTGTTCTTCAGCGCCGCCTCCCAGCTGTCGGTATCGATGCCGACTTCGCGCTGGGTGATGATGCAGCCTTCGTGCTTGTGCACGAATTCGATCGGGTCTTCGATGGTGATGATGTGGCCGGTCGAGTTGTGGTTGCGGTAGCCGATCATCGCCGCCAGCGAGGTCGATTTACCGGTACCGGTCGCGCCGACGAACAGGATGATGCCGCGCTTGGTCATCGCCAGCGTCTTGACGATCGGCGGCAGGCTCAGCTCTTCCACGGTGGGAATGCGCGTTTCGATCCGGCGCAGCACCATGCCGACCTGGTTGCGCTGGTAGAAGCAGCTCACGCGGAAGCGGCCGACACCGGACAGGCCGATGGCGAAGTTGCATTCGTGGGTCTTTTCGAACTCTTCGCGCTGCGCCGGCGTCATCACGTTCAACACCAGGTCGCGGCTCTGCTGCGGCGTCAACGGTGTCTGGGTGATCGGCGAGATCTTGCCGTTGACCTTGATCGCCGGCGGCATGCCCGCGGTGATGAACAGGTCCGAGGCCTTCTGGTGCGCCATCAGCTTGAGGAACGAGGTGAAGTCGATGGTGGTGGTGCTCATCGCGGTGTACTCCGGAGGTTTTCAGGAGCCGGCCAGCGGCCGGCACTACCACTATTCGAAAATCCGCTTGTCCTTGGCGTACTCGCGTGCCTGGTTGCGGGTGATCAGGCTGCGCTTGACCAGGTCCTGCAGGTGCTGGTCCAGGGTCATCATGCCCATCTGCTGGCCGGTCTGGATCGCCGAGTACATCTGCGCGACCTTGTCTTCGCGGATCAGGTTGCGGATGGCCGGCGTGCCGACCATGATTTCCCACGCAGCCGTACGCCCACCACCGACCTTCTTCAGCAGGGCCTGGGAGATCACCGCGCGCAGCGACTCGGACAGCATCGAGCGCACCATCGGCTTTTCGCCGGCGGGGAACACGTCGATGATGCGGTCGATGGTCTTGGCGGCCGAGCTGGTGTGCAGCGTGCCGAATACCAGGTGGCCCGTTTCCGCGGCGGTCAGCGCCAGGCGGATGGTTTCCAGATCGCGCAGTTCGCCGACCAGGATGATGTCCGGATCCTCACGCAGTGCCGAGCGCAGCGCTTCATTGAAGCCGTGCGTATCGCGATGCACTTCGCGCTGGTTGATCAGGCACTTCTGCGAGGTGTGCACGAATTCGATCGGGTCCTCGACGGTAAGGATGTGGCCGTATTCGTTCTTGTTGATGTGGTCGATCATCGCCGCCAGCGTGGTCGACTTGCCCGAACCGGTCGGGCCGGTGACCAGGATCAGCCCTTGCGGCTGATCGATCAGCTCGCGGAAGATCGGCGGGCAGGCCAGGTCTTCCAGGGTGAGCACCTCGGAGGGAATGGTACGGAACACCGCACCCGCACCGCGGTTCTGGTTGAAGGCGTTGACACGGAAGCGCGCCAGCGAGGGAATCTCGAACGAGAAATCGACCTCGAGGAACTCTTCGTAATCGCGACGCTGCTTGTCCGACATGATGTCGTACACCAGCGCGTGGACCTGCTTGTGGTCCAGGGCCGGAATATTGATGCGACGGACATCGCCGTCAACGCGGATCATCGGCGGCAGGCCGGCCGACAGATGAAGATCCGACGCTTTGTTCTTTACGGAAAACGCCAACAGTTCGGCGATATCCATGCGCTGCTACTCCCCATGACTGCTGCGACTGGAAGGTTCTTTCCCCGGGCGGCAGTATAGAGCGAGATGGGCACAATACGCGCCAGCCCCTGATCCACCGGACCCGCCGTGACCCTCCAGCCTCTGCCCACCCTCCTGACGAACCTGCACAACGCGGCCGCGGCCGCCGGGCGGCCAGATCCGGTCCTGCTGGCGGTCTCCAAGACCCAGCCGGCCGAGGCCGTGCAGGTCCTGGCCGCGCAGGGCCAGCGCGCTTTCGGCGAGAACTACGTGCAGGAGGCGGTCGCCAAGATCGAGGCACTGGCATCGCTGGGCCTGGAGTGGCACCTGATCGGTCACCTGCAGTCGAACAAGGCCGAGCTCGCCGCCCGCCATTTCGACTGGGTGCAGAGCGTGGACCGCCTCAAGCTGGTCACCGCATTGGCCGCGCATCGCCCGGCCGGCCAGCCGCCGCTGAACGTGCTGATCCAGGTCAACATCGACGACGAAGACAGCAAGCACGGCTGCGCGCCGGAGGACATCGATGACCTCGCCACCGCCATCGCTGCCGCGCCGCAGTTGCGCCTGCGCGGGCTGATGGCGATCCCGGCCCCGTGGCCTGACGCTGAACGCCGGCAGGCCGCTTTCACCCGCATGGCCACGTTGTTTGCCAAGCTGGCGGCAGCGCACCCGCAGGTGGATACGCTGTCGATGGGCATGAGCAGCGATTACCCTGAGGCCATCGCCCATGGCGCCACCCTGGTCCGCGTCGGCACCGCGCTGTTCGGTGCACGCCCGCGACCGGCCTGAGCGCCCCGCCCGTTCCAAGGAGAGTTCATGAGTACGTCCCCCATCACCTTCATCGGCGGCGGCAACATGGCCCGCAGCCTGATCGCCGGCCTGGTCCGCCAGGGCGTGGCCCCGGCCAGCATCCATGTCGCCGAGCCGGTGACCGAGCTGCGTGACGCGCTCACGGCCGAATTCGGCGTCAGGACCTACGCCAGCGCGACCGAAGCTGCCGCACAGGGCACCGTGTGGGTGCTGGCGGTCAAGCCGCAGGTGCTGCGCGATGTCTGCGCCTCGCTCACCGCCATCGCCCACGGCAAGCAACCGCTGGTGGTCTCCATCGCCGCTGGCATCACCAGCAGTCAGCTGGACCGTTGGATGGGCGGCGGCCACGCCGTGGTCCGTGCGATGCCCAACACGCCCGCCCTGCTCGGCGCCGGTGTCACCGGCCTGTTCGCCACTGCCACGGTCAGCGCCGCGCAACGCGCCCAGGCCGATACCGTGCTGGCCACGGCAGGGCGCACCGTGTGGATCGACGACGAAGCGCGCATGGATGCCGTCACCGCGGTCTCCGGCAGCGGCCCGGCGTACGTGTTCCTGCTGGCCGAAGCGATGGAGGCGGCTGGGATCGCGCAAGGCCTGCCGGCCGAGGCGGCCCGCACGCTGGTGGTGCAGACCCTGCTCGGTGCCTCGCGCATGTTGGATGAATCCGGCGAAGCGCCGGCCGAACTGCGTCGCCGGGTGACCTCGCCGAACGGCACGACCCAGGCGGCGATCGAAAGTTTCCAAGGCGATGGCTTCGAGGCGATCGTGGCGCGCGCGATCGACGCGGCGACCACGCGCGGGAAGGCATTGTCGGCGGCGAATGACTGAGGACCAAGCGTCGCCACGCATGGCGTGGCGTTACCTTGGCCGCCCCCTGACCGGGTAGAGCCACCCCGTGGGTGGCTGGCCCGCGATGCGGGAACAAGAAGCAGCCACGCGTGGCGTGGCTCTACCCCTACGTTTACGGGAGACATGCACATGAAGATCCTGCTTGTCGGTGCCAGCGGCACCTTGGGCCAGGCGGTTGCCAGTACGCTCGGCGTGCACCACGAACTGATCCGCGCCGGCCGCCACGGCGGCGACGTGCAGGTGGATCTCACCGACGACGCCAGCGTGCAGGCGCTGTTCGAGAAGGTGGGCAAGGTCGACGCGGTGATCGCCACCACCGGCCAGGTCCACTTCGGTCCGCTGGCGCAGATGCGGCCGGCCGACTTCAACCTGGGGCTGCAGGACAAACTGCTGGGCCAGGTGCGGCTGAGCCTGGCCGCCCAGCATCACCTCAACACCGGCGGCTCGATCACCCTGACCAGCGGCATCATCAGCGCCCAGCCGATCCGCGACGGCGCCAACGCCACGGCAGCCAACGCCGCGCTCGAAGGTTTCGTGCGCGCCGCAGCCTGCGAGCTGCTGCCGCGTGGGCTGCGCATCAATGCAGTCAGCCCGAACGTGCTGGCCGAATCGATGGACGACTACGGCGCCTACTTCCCGGGCTTTGAACCGGTGACGGCGCAGCGCGCGTCGCTGGCCTACCAGCGCAGCGTGGAAGGCATCCAGAGCGGGCAGGTGTTCACCGTCTGGTGAGGGCAGCCGGCCAGCGGCCGGCACTACGGATGGCAAGCGGCGCCCCGCCGGCCGCTGGCCGGCTCTACTCCCAGCGGCGCGGGCCGTCGCCCTGATCGCCCAGCGTGTCGCCGGGATTGGTCAGGCGGCAACGCTTCAACGAGAGGCAGCCGCAGCCGATGCAGTCGGTGAGCTGGTCGCGCAGCAGCAGCAACTGCTCGATGCGCTGGTCCAGCTCACTGCGCCACAGCGCCGACATCCTGGCCCACTCGGCCTTGGTCGGCGTTTTGTTCTCCGGCAGGGCGGCAAAAGCGGTCGCCACCGCCTCCAGCGGCATCCCGACCCGCTGGGCGACCCGGATCACTGCCAGCCGGCGCAGCACGTCGCGCGCGAAGCGGCGCTGGTTGCCGGCGGTGCGCAGGCTGCGGATCAGGCCCTTGCGCTCGTAGAAATGCAACGCCGAGACGGCCACGCCGCTCCGTTTGGCGACTTCGCCTACACTCAGTTCCTGCGCGATCACTGCTTGACCTCAACCTTGGTTCAGGTGGCATCCTGCGCGCCGCCGGAGTGCACTGCAACCCCGGCCCTCCCCCCGATGTCTGGAATCCGCATGTCCGCTGACGCCTCCACTCCGCCCGCCACCGCTCCGGTGGAGGATGCCCCGATCCCCTCGATCCTGTCGCCGGCCTACCGGGCGACCACCATCGGCATGGTCGCGCTGGTCTCGCTGCATGCCTTCGAAGCGCTGGCAGTGGCCGCGGCGATGCCGACCGTTGCCCATGACCTGGACGGTCTGCGCCTGTACGCGCTGGCGTTCGGCGGCACCCTGGCCACCAGCGTGATCGGGATGACGCTGTCCGGCCGCTGGAGCGACCAGCGTGGCCCGGCACGGCCGCTGTGGCTGGGCCTGGCCTGCTTCGTTGCCGGCCTGCTGGTGGCCGGCTTCGCCCAGCACATGCCGGTGCTGGTGCTCGGGCGGCTGATGCAGGGCCTGGGGGCCGGCGCGATCTCCGTAGCGCTGTATGTGCTGGTCGGGCGTTCGTTCCCCGAACCGATGCGGCCGCGCGTGTTCGCCGCCTTCTCGGCCGGCTGGGTGGTGCCCTCGCTGGTCGGCCCCAGCATCAGCGGCCTGATCGTGCAGCACCTGGGCTGGCGCTGGGTGTTCCTGATCGTGCCGCTGCTGGCCATCCCGGCAGCACTGCTGCTGCGCCCGGCCCTGCGCCAGGTGGGCACGGTCGCCACCGGCACCAGCAGCCGCAACGTGGTGCCCTGGGCGGTAGGGGCCGCCTTCGGCGCGCTGGCGCTGTACATCGGCGGCCAGCAGCAGGGATGGCTCGCCGTGGCGCTGCTGGCGCCCGCCCTCGCCCTGCTCGCCCTGTGCAGCTGGAAGCTGCTGCCGACCGGCACGCTGCGCCTGCGCCGCGGCCTGCCCAGCGTGATCGCCCTGCGCGGGATCGCGGCCTCGGCCTTCTTCGGCTGCGAAGCGTTCCTGCCGCTGCTGCTGCAGCGCGAGCGCGGGTTGAAGCCAGTCGTGGCCGGCGTGGCACTGAGCCTGGGGGCGCTGGGCTGGTTCTCCGGCTCATGGCTGCAGGGCCACCAGCAGCGTGGCTGGTCGCGCCGGCAACTGCTGCAGGCCGGTGCCTTGTTGATGTGCACGGGCATCCTGGCCACCTCGCTGGCGATCCAGCCCGGCGTTCCGCTGTGGACGGCCATGGCCGGCTGGGTGCTGACCGGGCTGGGCATGGGGCTGATCTATCCCAGCCTGTCGGTGCTGACCCTGTCACTCTCCCCGCCGGCGCAGCAGGGCGCCAACACCTCCGCCCTGCAGCTCAGCGAGGCCCTCGGCGTGGCGACCACGTTGGCCGTCTCCGGCTCGCTGTTCGCGCTGTTCCTGGAGGGCCGGGAGACGCTGGGCTACCTGCTCACCTTCACGATCATGCTGGTGATGGCGATGCTCAGCGTGGTGGTGGCGCGGCGCATTTGAAGCAGGAGATGCCACGCAGCCTCACGGATGCGTGTCGCCTACCTCTTTGAGATCCTCGCGCAGGATGCGGCGGATCTCCAGCACGGCCTGCGGGGTCTCCTGCACGCTATGCCCGGAGATGATGACCTTCTCCGACACGGCGCCATCCAGGTGCGCGCTCCAGTACGGCACCAGGCCATCATCGGACTGCTGCAACGGCACCTCCGGTTTGCGCTGGGCGATGATCGAGTGGTACTTCAGCCCCGGCGTGATCGGCAGCGCGCCAGCGGCCTTCACGAACGGATCGCTGGCCTTGAGGTTGTCGATGCTGTTGGGAATCTGCAGCTTGGTCGTGCTGTTGGCCGATTCGGATTCCTGCAGGGTCAGGAACACATCCTCGAACTTGCCCAGGATCGTGATCGGCAGGCGCACCAGCCGGCCGATCAGGCGCCCCAGCCGATTGCCCGCGATGTCGGTGCCCTTGTGCGGGGCCGCGATGAAGATCACCCGCTCCACGTTCGGCTCGGCGGTGAAATGCAGCAGGGGGCCGAGCTTGGCTTCCACCCGCTTCAGGCGCTCGCCCTTGAGGTCGTAGTTGGCCAGCAGGTCGTTCCACAGCACATCGCCGGAGGAGGTCACCAACAGGCGCGCAAGCACGCCACCCATGCTGTGGCCGATGAACACCATGTCCTTGGCCGCCGGTGTGCTGCCGGTCGGGTCGAAGTGCTTGAGGGTGTTGTTGAAGGCCTGGTTGATCTCGTAGCGGTTCAGCGCGATGGGCGCGTTGGTCGGGTAATAGACCTGCCAGACCTGGAAATGACGGCGCAGCTCGGGATCGCCCATGATCTCGTTGGCCACGTTCACCCAGGCTTCCGGGCTGCTGCCCAGGCCGTGCAGCATGAAGATGATGCGGCGGTTGGGGTCCCACGGCTGCATCAGGTACATGTGCGGCGCACCGATGCCCTCGCTCATGCCGAACAGAGTGCGCAGCGACTGCGTGGCGAAGCCGGACTGGGCCAGCCACAAGCCGTAGGCCGCGGTGAAGTTGCCCGCAAGCGGCACTTTCTCACCGTGCAGGTCCACGCTCTCGGTGGACTCGGGCGAGTACACGTCGAACAGCACCTGGGTGGTATCGAGCACCTGCTGCAGGTTGTCGCCCTTGAAGCGCAGCAGGGCGGTGGCGTTGATCGCCGACATCTCGCTGTACTGCGGAATCTCCGCTTTCTCGCCATCGGCCGGGGCCACCAGCTTGGGCGGGTCCATGATCACCACCAGCTCGGCGCCGAAGCCATCGCGGCGATAGGTGCTGCGCAGGCCGGCGAAACTCACCGCCGAGGCGGACACCATCCGGGTCGGGATGCTCTGCATGCGCAGCTCATCGAAATCGGAGGTCAGCGTCCAGCGCTCACCGGCCACCGCGGCGTTGTAGTCCTCGCCTTCCAGCGCGCTCTCGCGGCTGCGCTTGAACACCACCGAGGCAGTCTGCTCGGCAGCGTAGTTGTAGTAATCGCGAACCTGGGTCTGGCGATCCTCGAAGGCGCGGTCCGACGGCGTTCGGCCGCTGAAGAACAGGTAGGCGTAGGCATAGCGCGCAGCTTCCAGCCATGCATCCAGCGCCGCATCGGACATCGGCGTCTTCTCGCGGTCCTTGGGCTTGGGGGTCAGCGCCAGCGCGGTCTTCACCCACAGCTCGGACTGTGCGGACAGCCGCTGTTCTTCGGGCAGCACATCGGTGTCTTCCAACGTCTTCTGGCAGGTGGCCACGTCCTTTTCGCACTGCGCCACGTCCATGCCGATCACGCTCAGCGTTTCCTGCGAAGCGGCACTGAGCTTGCCTGAGGTCAGCACGTCGCCGCGCTTGTTGGCCAGGTACTCGGTCGGGGCCACCTGTTTCATGGTGACCATCGCGCAGCCGCTGGAGAGCAGCAGCGAGAGCACCACGGCCAGTATCGGCAACGCGCGGTGCGGCAACAGCTTCAATGCGGAACTCATGGAACGCTTCCCTGCCCTGTCCCCGGGACGCCCCGGCGGATCACCTGTGAAAAATCATCGTCTGCATGGCTCGCCCGCGCACGGTCGGTAATCCGGCCACGTGCCTTCAGCGTTTCGAACGGTACGCCCGGCGTGAGCACGCCCAGATCGCGCGCGTACTCGGCGAAGTAACCCGAGGCCAGCAGCCGGTAATCCATCGGCAGGCCCGGCGCGATCTGCTTGGCCAGTTCGTACACGATGGTCGTGCAGTTGCTGGTCAGCGTGTTGTAGAACGCCGGCGCGGCGTCGAGCTTGCGCGCCTCGCCAAGGTAGGAGACGAACAGGGCCTTGAGCTGCGCCTGGGTCATGCCGTGCAGGCGGTACAGATAGACGTCTTCGCCACGCGCGTTGGTACGCGTGCGCACGATGTCGGTTTCCTCCGAGGCGACCAGGGTCATCTCGAATTTGCGGAAGAACCCGCCCAGCGCGGAGAACGACTCGCCGCGCTCCTTGCGGATCTCCAGCGAGAACACCAGGTAGCGGCCATCGTCGAAACCGAAGGAGATCAGCGTGTGCGCGATGGCCGGCCCCATCCAGTAGGACAGGATCAGATCGGCCGAGCGCAGCTGGTCCAGGTTGTACTCGCGGCGCACCCAGCGCGCGTCGTAGTCGGTCTCGCTGCGCCAGGTGAAGTCACGGACGTTGTCGAGCACCACACGTGGGCCATCCACCTCGACCACCTTCAGGCGCTGGGCGACATCGTCGGCCCAGATCCGGTCCTGGCGCGGGGTGAGCAGCAGCCACCAGATGCCCGAGGCAACCAGTGCCACGCCGTACAGCACGCCCGGCCAGCGCCCGGCGCGCGCGCGCGCGACGCCAACCGCACCGGTGACGGCGAACACCGCCCACAGGCCGACCAGCAGATACCGCAACCAGCCCGGACCCGGCAGCTGATAGGCCAGCAAACCAGTGATCCACAGCGCTGCCAGCAGCATCAGCAGCGCCAGCCCCCATCGTCCTGCCTTCTTCACGCATCGATCCGTCGTCTGTCCGGGGCGCTAGTTAGCCATAACCCCTGTGTTCGCCGCATGTCGAGCCTGTTCAGCTTCGACCCGGCGTTCACCCCCGACGCCGTCAGGGCCTGGCATGGCCGCCCCGCGCGATCGCATACTGGGGCCACTCATGGCTACCAGGGACGCACCACCCATGCAGGGACTGACCACCATCGGGGGGTGCCCATCCAGCGCCACCATCTGCTGCGCTGCCATTGCGGGGCGGTCGTGCTGCGCCTGCACCTGCCGGACGGCGTGGTCTCGCCCCGCCGCTGCGATTGTTCGATGTGCAGGCGCCGCGGCGCGATCGTCGCCTCGGTGAAACTGGCGGATCTGGAGATCGTGCAGGGCCATGACGAACTGCGGCTGTATCAGTTCAACACGCGCGTCGCCCGCCACCACTTCTGCAGCGTGTGCGGCATCTACACGCACCATCAGCGACGTTCCTCACCGGATGAATATGGCTACAACGTCGGCTGCCTGGATGGCGTCAATCCGTTCGATATCGGACAGGTGCCGGTGAATGACGGGGTCAACCACCCCGCCGATGCCAACCGCGTTTAGCGACGGCCCGGGCCGATCTTCTGCCACGGGGCCATGCCCTTGCGCCCATGCAGCAGCGGGCGCTTGAGCGGCATCCGGCGCGGCATCGGGATGCCCACCCCGGGCGCGGCGGTATCGTCCTGGCGCAGCGACTCGGCGCGCTGGCCGACCAGCAGGGCCGCCACTTCTTCCAACCCGTTTCGCATGGTCCGAGCGACCGTCTGCAGGGGATTCATGGCATGTCTCCAAGCGGTGTGGGGACGATCTACGCTAATGGCCCGCCGGCATGGAGACCGTGAACGGAATGGGTCAAGAAGATGAAATCCGGGGTCCGTGGCGCCCCGCCGTTCAGTGTTCTGCCGCCCGATCCGGGCGGGCCTTGCCCAGCCGCCGCACCAGCACGAAGAACAGCGGTACCAGCACGATCGCCAGCAGCGTGCCGGAGAGCATCCCGCCGATCACGCTGACGCCGATCTCGCGCCGGCTCACGGCGCCAGCGCCGGTGGCCAGGGCCAGCGGGATCACGCCGGCCACGAACGCCAGCGAGGTCATCACGATCGGCCGCAGGCGCAGGCGGGCGCCCTTCAGCGCCGCATCCACCGCTGAACTGCCCGCGCGGTACTCGGCCTCGGCGAATTCCACGATCAGGATCGCGTTCTTGGCCGACAGACCGATCGTGGTCAGCAGTCCCACCTGGAAGTAGATGTCGTTGACGAAGCCCGCCGCGGTGGTGGCGATCACCGTACCGATCACGCCCAGCGGAATCACCAGCATCACCGCCACCGGCACCGTCCAGCTCTCGTAGAGCGCGGCCAGGCACAGGAAGATGAAGGCGACGGAGGCCGCATACAGCCACAACGTCTGGTTGCTGGAGAGCTGTTCCTGGTAGGACAGCCCGCTCCACTGCAACGCGAACCCGGGCTGATCGGCCACCAGGGACTGCATGGTCTGCATCGCCTCGCCCGAGCTGCGCCCTTCGGCGGCACTGCCCTGGATCTGCATCGCTGGCAGGCCGTTGAAGCGCTGCTGCAGCTGCGGCCCGCGCGACCAGTGGCTGCTGGCGAAACTGGCGAACGAGGCCATCTGCCCGTTGCTGCCGCGTACGTACCATTGGCCGATGTCATCGGGCACGCTGCGGTAGGGCTGGTCGCCCTGCACGTACACGCGCTTGACCCGGCCGCGGTCGAGGAAGTCGTTGACGTAGGTGCCGCCCCACGCCGAAGACAGCGTTGAATTGATGTCCGCCTGGGCCAGGCCCAGCGCACTGGCCTGCGCCTGGTCGATGTCCAGATGCAGCTCGGCCTTGTCGCCAAGGCCATTCAACCGCACCGAGGTGAGCCGGTCGTCATCGCTGGCGGCCTGCACCACCTTTTCCTGCGCCGCCTGCAGCGCCGGACGCCCGGCCGCGCTGTTGTCCTGCAGCCACAACTCGAACCCGCTGGACTGCCCCAGCCCACGCACCGCCGGTGGCGCCAGCACGTTGACCTTCGCATCGGGCAGGTTGCGGAAGTGCGCGTTGGCACGGGCAATGATGGCCCCGGCGCTGTGCTCGGCATCGCGCTCGGACCACGGCTTGAGCGCCATGAACCCCTGCCCCGCGTTCTGGCCGGTGCCGGCGTTGTTGCGGCCGACCACTACGAACACCACGTCCAGGCTGTCTTTTTCATGCTCCATGAAATACCGGCTGATCTGCTCGCCCAGCGCCTCGGTGCGCGCCATCGGCGTGCCTTCGGGCGTGGAGAACTGGAACGTCACCTGGCCCTGGTCTTCCACCGGCAGGAACCCGGTCGGCATGCGCGCGTACAACGCGACCACACCGATCACCAGCAGCACATAGAAGGCCATCCAGCGCCGCGGATGCGCCACGATCCCGCCCAGCTTGCCGCGATACCCGTTCTGGCTGCGCTCCACGCCGCGGTTGAACCAGGCAAAGAAACGGCCCGGCGGCTTCTGCGCGCTGGATGGTTTGAGCAGGGTCGCGCACAGCGCCGGGGTCAGCGTCAGCGCGACCAGTGCCGACAGCGCCATCGCCGAGGCGATCGTGATCGAGAACTGCCGATAGATGATGCCGGTGGAACCGCCGAACAAGGCCATCGGCAGGAACACCGCGCCGAGCACCACGGTGATGCCGACCAGCGCACCGGTGATCTCGCCCATCGATTTCTCGGTTGCCTCGCGCGGCGGCAGGTGCTCCTCGTGGATGATCCGTTCGACGTTCTCCACCACCACGATCGCATCGTCCACCAGCAGGCCGATCGCCAGCACCATCGCGAACAGGGTCAAGGTGTTGATGGTGAACCCGGCCACCGCCAGCACGCCGAACGTGCCCAGCAGGACCACCGGTACGGTAATCGCCGGGATCAGGGTGGCGCGCAGGTTCTGCAGGAACAGGAACATCACCACCACGACCAGCACGATCGCTTCGATCAGGGTGTGGATGACGCCTTCGATGGAGACCCGCACGAAGGGCGTGCTGTCGCGCGGGTAGGCCACTTCCAGGCCCGGCGGGAAGCTGGGACGCAGGCGCTCGATCTCCGCGCGCACCGCATCGGCGGTTTCCAGCGCGTTGGCGCCGGAGGCCAGCGTCACCGAGAAACCGGCCGCGGGATAGCCATTGAGGAAGCTGCTGGTCTGGTAGTTTTCCGCGCCGATCTCCACCCGCGCCACATCGCCCAGGTGCACGGCCGCGCCGCTGGGCAGGGTGCGCAGGATGATCGCGCGGAACTGCTCGGCGGTCTGCAACCGCGACTGTGCGGTCACGGTCGCGTTGAGCGCCTGCTCCGGCCCGGTCGGCAACGCGCCCAGTTCACCGGCGGTGACCTGGGTGTTCTGCGCCTGGATCGCGGCACGCACATCCGAGGGCATCAGATCGAACGCGCGCAGCTTGTGCGGGTCCAGCCAGATGCGCATCGCATAGGGCGAGCCGAACACGTTGATTTCGCCCACGCCGGGGATGCGGCTGATCGGGTCCTGCACATTGCTGACCAGGAAATCGGAGACGTCCACCCGTTCCATGCGCCGGTGGGTGTCATACAGCGACACCACCATCAGCGAATCGCCCTGCGATTTGGCCACGGTCACGCCCTGCTGCTGCACTTCCTGCGGCAGCCGGTTGATCGCCTGGTTGACGCTGTTCTGCACCTGCACCTGGGCAATGTCCGGGTTGGCGCGCTGGTCGAAGGTGACCGTGATCCGCGCCTGGCCCGAGGACGAGCTGGTGGAGGAGAAATACAGCAGGTGGTCGATGCCCTTGATCTGCTGCTCGATCACCTGGGTGACGCTGTCTTCCACCGTCTGTGCCGAGGCGCCGGTGTAGTTGGCGGTGATGTTGACCTGCGGTGGCGCGATGTCCGGGTACTGCTCCACCGGCAACTGGGTCACCGCGATGGTGCCCAGCGCCATGATGCAGATGGCCAGGACCCAGGCGAAGACCGGGCGGTGGATGAAAAAGCGCGGCAGCATCGGCCGCTCAGCCTTCGCCGGCCGGCGCGGCGGCAGGCGCCGCGGCCGGTGCGGCTGCGGTGGCGGGCTTGATCCGTACCGTGGCGCCTTCGCTCAGCCCCTGGCGGCCACTGAGTACGACCTGCTCACCGGCACGCAGGCCTTCGAGCACCAGCCACTGATCTCCCACCGCGCGCGCCGTGGTGAAGGTGCGTTGATGCACGCGGCCATCCGCCCCCACCACCCACGCCAGCGCCTCGCCCTTCGGGCTGCGGTCCACTGCTGCCTGCGGTACCAGCAAGGCCTGCTGGCGCGTGCCCTGCCCGACCTGGGCGCGCACGTACATGCCGGGCAGCAGCTGTCCCTGTGGATTCGGGAACTGCGCACGCAGGGTGATGCTGCCGGTTTCCTGATCGACATCGATGTCGGCGAATTCCAGCGTGCCGGCCAGCGGGTAGGCGGTGCCATCGGAGAGCTTGAGCTGCACCGGCGCGCGGGTCGCCTCCACACCACCGTCGGCGATCGCCCGGCGCAGCGCCAGGTATTCGTTGCTGGACTGGGTGATATCCACGTTCATCGGGTCCACCTGCTGGATCCGCGCCAGCGGGTCGGCCTGGCCATTGGTCACCAGCGCGCCCGGGGTGAACAGCGCGCGGCCGATCCGCCCGCTGATCGGCGCGGTCACCCGGGCGAAGCCCAGGTTGGTACGTGCGGTATCGAGCACTGCCTGCGCCGCCTGCACCGCCGCCGCCGCCTGCTGGTGGGTGGCCACCGCGTCATCCACATCCTGCTGCGCTGCCAGCTGGCCCGCGCCCAGCTGCTGCATGCGCTGGGCACGCAGCCGTGCCGCCACCGCAGTGGCCTGCGCGGTGCGCACGTTGGCCTGCGCTTCGTTCACCGCGGCCTGGTACAGCGCCGGTTCGATCTGGAACAGCGGCTGCCCGGCCTTCACCCTCTCGCCCTGCTCGAACAACCGGGCCTGCAACACCCCGGAAACCTGCGGGCGCACCTCCGATTCCTGCGACGCCACGGTGCGACCGGGAAGCTCCTGGGCCAGCGCCAGCGATTGGGCCTGCAGGTTCAGCACCGTCACCTCCGGCGCCGCGCCGGGCGCCTTGGGCGTCTGCTTACTGCAGGCGCCCAGCGCCAACGCCGCCGCCAACCCCAGCAGCGGCAGACGCCAGGGGCCGGGCAACGGGCCAGAAGCCGGGGGGACGGGAGCGGGTCGGTCATGGGGGGCGGGCTTCCAGGCGAGAACGGGGCAGGCGGCCCGGATGGCAGGGCCACTGCTCGGGGCGAATATAGGAGAACCGGGGCGAGGATCCGGCGAAAACCGCATGAAACATTTTTCATTTGCAGTCCCCACAGGGGGTTGCGACGATGCACCCGTCCCAATCGTCAAAGTGGCCCATGCCGCGCGTACTCACTATCGAGGACGACCTCGTCACCGCCGAGGAAATCGCCACGGAACTGCGCAGCCACGGCTTCGAGGTGGACCGGGTGGGCAACGGCGAGGACGGCCTGGCGATGGCCGCCCGCGGGGACTACGCCGTGATCACCCTGGACCGCATGCTGCCGGGCATCGATGGCCTGGCCCTGGTCACCGCCCTGCGCCGCCAGGGCATCACCACCCCGGTACTGATGATCAGTGCCCTTTCCGACGTGGATGAGCGGGTCCGTGGCCTGCGCGCCGGCGGCGATGACTACCTGACCAAACCCTTTGCCTCGGACGAAATGGCGGCCCGCGTGGAGGTGCTGATCCGCCGCCACGGGCAGCCTGCCGTGACCGGCAACCAGCTGCGCGCCGGCGAGCTGGAGCTGGACCTGATGACCCGCACCGCGCGCCGGGCCGGCGAGGAGATCCCCCTGCTGCCCACCGAGTTCAAACTGCTGGAGTTCCTCGTGCGCAACGCCGGCCAGGTGGTCACCCGTACCATGTTGTTCCAGGAGGTGTGGGGCTATCACTTCGATCCCGGCACCAACCTGATCGATGTCCACATCGGCCGCCTGCGCAAGCGCATCGACCAGCCAGGCCGTGCCCAGCCGATCCGTACCGTGCGTGGCACCGGGTATGTCCTGGACGACCATGTCTGATCAATGGCGTTCCTCCAGCAGCCGGCTGCTTGGGCTGTACTGCGTGCTGTTCGTCGCCTGGTCCAGCGTGCTGCTGGGCGTGATGTACTGGCGCGTCTCGGACTATCTCAACGACCTCGCCGAATCCGGCCTGCAGCAGCGCGCCCACCTGTTCGAGAAGTTCAACGGCCAGGCGCTGGACGATGCGCTGCGCGACAGCCTGCGCTACGACCTGCACGGGGCGTATGCCTATGGCATCTTCAGCCGCGCCGGGGAGCCGCTGGCCGGCCCGCTGCTGGCGATTCCCGGCGACCTGCGCATGGATGGACATGCCCAGGCAGTGGATAGCTGGTCATTGCGCAGCGGCCCGATCAATGCCCCCGGGCGCGCGCTCGGGGTGGAAACCCAGGATGGCCGGCTGCTGGTGTTCGTGCGCCAGAGCGGCAAGCTCACCGCGGTCAACAGCATCATCCTCGATGCGCTGCTGTGGGGCGTTTCGCTGACCAACATTCCCGGCCTGGCCGGCTGGCACATCCTGCGCCGGCGCCCGCTGAAGCGGATCCAGGAGATAGAAGCCGCGACCAAGCGGATCATCGCCGGCGATCTCGGCCAGCGCCTGCCGGTGTCCGGGCGCCCGGATGAGATCGACCGCCTGTCGAGCATCGTCAACGCCATGCTCGAACGCATCGAGCAGCTGATGACCGAAGTCAAAGGCGTGTGCGACAGCATCGCGCACGATCTGCGCACCCCGCTCACCCGCCTGCGCGCGCATCTGTACCGCACCCGTGTCGGGCTGGAGGAAGATGACCCGCGCGCGGCGCAGCTGGACAAGGCGCTGGACGAAACCGACCGGCTGATGGCGCGCTTCGGGGCGCTGCTGCGCATTTCTGAACTGGAAAGCCACCAGCGCCGCTCCGCCTTCGTCGAACTGGATGCGGGCGAGCTGCTGCGGGAGCTGCATGCGTTCTACCTGCCACTGGCCGAGGAGAAGGACCAGCAGCTGCTGCTGGAGATCGACCCGCAGGCGGGCACGTTGTGGGGCGACCGCGAGCTGCTGTTCGAAGCATTGGCCAACCTGCTCTCCAACGCGCTGCACTTCACCCCCACCCAGGGCCGGATCGTGCTGCGCGCGGTGGACGACCGCGGCACACCGCGGATCGATGTGATCGACAACGGACCGGGCATTCCGCCGCAGGACCGCACCCTGATCTACAAGCGCTTCTTCCGCGGCGGCAGTGGCGGCGAGTCCACCGAGGGGTTCGGGTTGGGGCTGTCGATCGTGGCCGCGATTGCCGGCCTGCACGGCTTCAGGGTCCGCGCCGGGGATGCCCCCGGGGGCGGGGCGTGGTTGAGCATCCGCTGTGCGGCCGAGGGCCTTCGCTGAACGAGGGCGCATCGCGTCTGCCCGGTCTGGCCGTTGGGAGACTCTTTTGTATTCCCAACCGGCATCCGGATAATCCATCGCGACCTGCCCGCCGGTCGCAGCACCGCGTGCCTCCAGCCATCGCCCGAGAGCCTTCATGCAACGTGCCACCGTCAAAGCCTGGTTCCTGATCCACAAGTGGACCAGCCTGGTCTGTACCCTGTTCCTGTTGCTGCTGTGCCTGACCGGCCTGCCGCTGGTGTTCGGCGAGGAGATCGCCCACCTCAGCGAGCCGGAGGTGGCCACCACGGCGGCCGATGCCACGCCGCGTGATCTGGACGCGCAGGTGCGCACCGCACTGGCGCAGTATCCCGGCGATGTGCCGCTGTTCGTCGGCTGGGATCCGGATGCACCCACCGTGTACGTCAACACCGGTGCACGCCCGGACACCCCGCCACCGCAGATGCACACCGCTCTGCTGCACGCGACCACCGGCGAGGTGCTGCCAGCCGCGCAGTTCAACGAAGGCGTGATGTACTTCCTGTACCGCCTGCACACCGATCTGTTCCTCGGCCTGCCCGGCATGTTGTTCATGGGCGCGATGGGGCTGCTGTTCGCGGTGGCGATCATCTCCGGCCTGGTGTTGTATGCCCCGTTCATGCGCAAGCAGCGCTTCGGCACGCTGCGCACCGGCCGCAACCGCCGGCTGGCCTGGCTCGACCTGCACAACGTGCTGGGCGTGGTCACCCTCGGCTGGGCACTGGTGGTGGGCGTCACCGGCGCCATCAACACCATCGCCAAGCCGCTGGAGCAAGCCTGGCAGAGCGAGCAGCTCGGCGAGTTCGCGGCCCGCTATGCTGGCCAGCCACGGCCGGCCACGCTGGCCTCGCTGCAGGCCGCCGTGGACACCGCACGTGCCGCCGAGCCCGGCATGCGCCCGGCCTTCGTCAGCTTCCCCGGTACCGGCTACAGCGGTGACCACCACTATGGCGTGTTCATGCAGGGCAACACCGCCCTCACCGAGCGCCTGTACCGCCCGGTGCTGATCGATGCCAAGACCGGCGAGCTCACCGCGCAACCGCAGTTGCCGGCCTACATGAGCGTGTTGCTGCTGAGCCAGCCGCTGCACTTCGGCGACTACGGCAAGCTGCCGCTGAAGGTGCTGTGGGCCCTGCTGGACCTGCTCACCATCGCGGTGCTGATCAGCGGCCTGTATCTGTGGGTGAAGCGTGGCAGTACCGACGCACGCGTCACCGAGATCGAGCGCGCCGCGCAGCATGGGGGTGCCGCATGAGCGCACCGGTGAAACCACCGCGCAGCCCCTTCATCGCCCCGGCGTGGCTTGCACTGGCCAGTGTGGTCGGCCTGGTCAGCGCGCTGATCGGCGACGGGCTGTTGGACCTCATCTCCTGGCTCGTGTTCACCGCGTTGATCGCGCTGGTGGTGCGTGCGTGGGTGAAACGCACGCGCTGACGCGACGCGGGCACATCTGCACAGGACGCCGATGCCCGGGTCGATAGCATGGAGCGCGAGATCCACTGCGTGCAAAGGCGTTGTCCCGATGAACCGATTGCCCGGCCCCCGCTTCCTCAACACGATCCTGCTTGGCGGCGACACGGTCGACAAACTCGAGGCCGCCGCCGCGTCAGGATTCGCGCAGGTCGAACTGTGGCGTGAGGATGTGGCGTCCTCATCCGTCGCCGACGTGCGTACAGCCCTGGCGCACACCGGCCTGCAGCTCACCGACGTGCAGGTGCTGCTGGATTTTGATGGCGCTTCAGCCGCCACTCGCCTGAGCAAGCGTGCCGAGGCGATGTCGTTGCTCGCGCTGGCAAACGACGTCGGTGCAGGCACTGTGCTGGTGCCTGCCTGCACGGCAACCGACTACGCGCCCGAGCGGGTTGCCGACGACCTGCGCTGGCTGTGCCTGCGTGCCGCTGAGCACGGCCTGCGTATCGCCTACGAAGGCATGGCCTGGAGTCGCCTGCACTCCACCCTGCCCTCGGCGTGGCAGCAGATCGAGCAGGTCGGGGCGCCGAACCTGGACATCGTGGTCGATGCCTTCCACCTGTTCGCCGCCGGGCGCACCGCCGATGACCTGCGCGATATCCCGGTGGAGCGCATCGCGCTGGTGCAGCTGTCGGATGTACTGGCTCAGCCGTTG
Source organism: Stenotrophomonas sp. LM091 (assembly GCF_001806305.1). Classification (NCBI taxonomy): domain Bacteria; kingdom Pseudomonadati; phylum Pseudomonadota; class Gammaproteobacteria; order Lysobacterales; family Lysobacteraceae; genus Stenotrophomonas; species Stenotrophomonas sp. LM091. The sequence continues at coordinate 3,163,909 of NZ_CP017483.1, read as the reverse complement.
CCCGGGCAGGTGACCACGCAGGCGCGGCATCACCGTTGTCTGCCGGGTGACGGCCTCTGGCCGCTGGAGACGCTGATCGATGCGCTGGCCGAGATGGGTTACAGCGGGCCGATCGGGCTGGAGGTGTTCAACGACGCGCTGAAGGCCCGTGATCCCCATGAGGTGGCGCGCGATGCCATGGCGGCGCTGGAGGCGGTGCTGGCGCACTGATGTGTTTCCGGCTGCCCTCATGCGACGGCACCACGGTGCCGCGCCAAGCGCTCAAGCAGCCACGTGCGTGGCGTCAGCGCGGCTCGACGGTCGGCCTTGCCATGTCCTGCCACTGCGCGGCGACATCCTCGACACTGCGGGCGGAAACTGCCCGCAGATCACGCGGGTAACGCACGCCCTCGGCCTCGGTCAGTCGGGTCGCATGGAACTGCCCGTTGCTGGCCCGCAGGATCCAGCCGCCCTCGATGCAGGCACGTGAAGCCAGGAACACGACACCCGGCGCCACGCCCTCTGGATGCAGTTCATCCGGTTCGCCCTCCACGCCCCACATGCGGGTCTTGGCCACCGGCGATACCGCATTGACCACGATGCCATGCGCCGCGCCCTCGGCTGCCAGTACGTTGACGATCCCGACCGCGGCCGACTTCGCCGCCGCATACGCCGCCAGCCCGTGCTGCACGTACTGCGGATACAGCGCGCGGTCGGAGGTGGTGAGCACGATGCGGCCGTGGCCCTGCGCCTGCATGGCCGGCCATGCGGCCTGCGCCAGCCACAACGGCGTCTTGGCCGCAACCGCCATCATGTGATCGAAGCGATCCTCGTCCACCGCATCGATACGCTGGTACTCGACCCAGCCGGCGTTGTGCACGATCGCATCCAGGCGGCCGTGCCGCTGCAGGATATCGGCGACCAGCGCTGCCGCCCCGCTGCGGGTATCGATACCATGGTGGCTGGCCTCGACAGAAAGGCTCTGTGCATGCAGGCGCGCCACCGCCTGATCGATCCGCCGCGGATCGGTGCCGGTGCCGTCCAGGGCGGCGCCCACATCCTGCATTACCACGTGTGCACCGCGCTGTGCCAGCAAGCGGCTGTAAGCGAGTCCCAGTCCGCCAGCGGCACCGGTGACCAGGGCAACCTGCCCGGCAAAAGAAAGTGTGTCGTTGATCGTCATGCAGACAGCATCCGCCTTGCGCAGCGCGGATGCCAATACCGATGACAGCTTGCTGCGATACTCAGGGCATATCGCACGCAGGATGCCTAGACGTGCGTGGGCTCGACGATCACCGCCGTGCCGTAGCACAGCACTTCGGTCAGGCCGGTCATCACGTCGGTGGCGTCATAGCGCATGGCGATGATCGCGTTGGCGCCCAACATCCGCGCATGATTGGACATGTCCCGATAGGTCTCTTCGCGCGCCTGCTCGCACAGCTGCGTGTAGATGGTGATGTTGCCGCCGAAGATGGTCTGCAGCCCGCCGAGGAAATTGCCCACGATTGAACGCGAACGCACGGTGATGCCACGCACCACGCCCAGGCTGCGCACCACGCGGAAACCGGGCAGTTCCATCGCCGTGGTCACCATCGCATCGTCGAGCCGGGTTGCGGGGCCTGCGCGGCCACCGCTGTTGTAAGGATCCGCCATTGCTGCCTCTATCCAGGGTGAGAGTATCGATCCGGCCAGCGCGCACGGTGCGGCTGGAGCTGGCCGAAGGATAGCGCCAAGCAGAACGCGGATGCGATGCCGGGTGACCTTCCAGTGCCCCCCTAGACGCCACCGAGCCTGACCACCTGGTATACCGCCACATTCTGCTCGGCCAGCGCCCGCACCACCTCGGGAATCAGCTGCATCGGCAGGTCCACTTCGTACCCGTGTGGACGCGCGTGCAGCAGCGAGGCGTCGAAATCGAAGGCAGGGTGGTCGCTGGCGCGCTCGACCAGGAACGTGGTGATTGCATCGCGCGCGATGCCCTCCCACTCGCCCACTTCGAAATACACCCGGTACAGCGTGTCGCCGTAATCGTCGGGCGTGCCGTGCACGGATGCCACCGCTGAATCGGTCATCGCGTCCTCCTGTGTGGGCGCAAGCGCCAGGGTCAGCCGAAACCATACACCTCGGCCGGTCCCAGGCGCCTGCACACCGCGGTACGTCCGGCGGCCCTCAGCGACCCCGCGGATCGACCAGATCGCGCTTGCTCCGCGCGAACACCGGTGCGCCTACGTCGAGCTCGGCATCACCCACCGCTCGTCCGGCCAGGAAATCGGCGATGCCCGCGGCGATGGCCGGATTTCCCAGCCACATCTCGTTGTCATGACTGGCGCCGCGTGCCAACAGCGTGCGGCTGTCTCGGAAACCCGGCCGCAGCGCTGCGGCGTTGGCCGGCGGCGTACGTCCATCCAACGTGCCACTGATGAACAGCACCGGCACGTTGCTGCGCAGCGGCCCACGGAAGGCGTCGCCGAGATCGACCAGCCCCAGGCCATCGCCGAGCGCCGGGAACGGGAAGTTCAGCGCATCGCCGAACAGGCTCTCGCGGGCCTGCGCTTCGGCCAGGGCCCGGCGCTGCGGGCTCTGCCCTGAGGCCACGTCCATCGCCAGCGACATCGCGCCGTAGCTGCCGTACTCACTGCGCAGCAGCAGCACCATTGCCGCGAGCAGATCGTAGTCGCCATTTTCGGCATCGCGCAGGATCAGCGGCAGCCACTGCTGCGTCATGCGGCGTCCCAGGCTGGCACTGATCGCAAGCTGCGCGTCGTACTCGCCGATCATCACCGGCTTGCCGCCATGCATGACACTGCGCCCCTGGCGCGGCTGCTCACGCAGTGCTGCCAGCACCCGCATGGCCGAGCCGGTCAGGTCATCGAAGCCCGCCTCCTTGGCCAGCCCGCTCAACTCCGCCAGCAGCGCATCGGCCGACAGCGGCAACTTCAATGTGTCATCGGGCCCCTCCGTGCCCATCAGCACTACCCGGTCGAGACCAGCACCGTGCAGGCGCACCGTGGCCAGCGCCAGATGGGTGCCGTAGCTCATGCCCCACAGGCTGATCTTCGGCACCTTCAACGCCCGCCGCAGGTCCTCCAGGTCAGCGGCACTCTCGGCGGTGGTGTAGGCCCCCAGATCCACGCCGGCCTCCCGCCAGTACGCCACGCAGCGGGCGGCCACCTCGCGCAGCGCGGCGAGCGCGGCGTCGTGCTGCAGCGGCTGTGCATCGTCGAACGTGTGCTGGTGCGGGCACGGCGGCGGCGGTTCGGACTCGCCCGCCCCGCGCTGGTCGAGCAGCAGCACGTCGGTCTCGCGCCGGACCTGATCGAATACCGGCCAGCGCGGACCGCGCCCGGTCCCGATTCCCGAGCCACCCGGGCCGCCGGCCAGGTACACCACCGGTGCCGCGCGACCCTCGCCGCCGGTCGCCGGCAGGCGCACTACCCGCAGGCGCATGCGCGGTCCGTTGGGGTCTGCATGCCGACGCGGCACTTCCAGGTAGCCCGCCTCGGCCGCGATGGTTCCGTGCTTCTGTGTCTCGAACGCATAGGGAGTGAACACCAGCGGCGCCGGCGCATCGGCTGCCAGCACGGGTGACGCACCGACCAGGGTCAGGCAGAGCGCTGCCCACCGCGTGACCCGAAGGCACAGGCCGGGGGCAGGAGAACGGAACAGGGACATCGGGACGTTGGACATGACGGACTCCGGGTGGGAGGTAAGGGAATCGAGCGCCGAGTGACGGCGCATGCACCACGCCGCCAGCATCACCTTCCCCACACCAGCCGAGGACGGCCCGTCCGCCGAACAGCTCCAGACGGGGGTCCAGCAGCTCCATGCAACCGATACGATGGGCCCATGCAGATCCCACGCACCCTGGCCGCCCTCGCCGTCCTGCTCATCGCAATCGCCGCGTGGCTGCTGTTGGTCGCGCCCGCACCGGGGGTGCGCTACTACGAAGCCCAGGAGATGGCGCTCGCTACGCTGGGGGCGGATGGCGCACTGCCAACCGCGCCGCCGAAGACACTGGCCTGGCAACCGGCCAACCAACGCGAACTGGTGCAGTGGCGCGGTCCTTACTGGCTGCGCTGGCGCCTGCCCGCGCCGGCAAACCAGGACGCGGCCGACCGCGCACTGCGCGTCTCGGTGCGCGCCGCCAGCCGGCCCTTCTGGAATGGCCAGCCGTTGGCCGCAAACGGCATCGTCGGCCGCAGCGCAGACGAAGAGCAGCCCGGACAGGTGGACATCATCCGTGTGCTGCCGCCCTCCTCGCGCAGCGGCACCGATGAGGTGGTGCTGCTCGCCTCCAGCCATCATCAGTGGCTCACGCCGCGCGGTGCGGATGCCTTCGTTGCGGTCGGGCCGGCCGCCTCGATCTACGGCCACGGCATCGGAGCGTGGTTGATCGCCGCCCTCGCCACCGGTGCACTCGGCGCGGCGTGCCTGTACTTCCTCGCCGCACAGCGCGGCCGGCCGCGTGTGCCCGGTGCGCGCCTGTTGCTGGCGCTGGGTGTGGTCGGCCTTGTGCTACCCGTGGTCGAAGCATGGCGGCCGCTGGTCGGGTATGCCTACCCGTGGCACGGTCCACGCCTGCTGATGCTGCTTGTGCTGCACCTCGCCGCTGCGATCCTGCTGCCGGCTTACCTGGCGCGTCGTTTCGGCGTCGCGGTGCCGAAGCCCGCCCGCGTCGCCTATCTCGCCACCCTGCTGGCGCTGGCCGCCTTCGTGCCCAGCTTCGACGGCCGCGGTGCCGCGCTGCTGCTGCTGAGCCTGCTGACCTCCGCCTGCGTGCTGCTGCGCGCCCATAGCGAGCCTGACGAACGCTGGCCGATCCTCACATTGGTCGTGGCAGGCGCGCTGGCCGTGCCCTTCGCCCGCGGCATCTTCCTGGATGGTCCCTACTTCCTGTTCCTGGCCGTGCTGATGGGCTTTCTGCTGATCCGTCACGCCGCCCAGCTGCGCGCCTTGGACCATCACAACGCGCTTTTACGGGAAGAGCGCACTCGCCTCTCGCTGCAGTTGCTGCAGCGAGGGATTCACCCGCATTGGCTGATGAACACCCTCACCGGCCTGCAGGAACTGATCGAACAGGCACCGATGCGCGCCAGCCGCCTGGTCGAATCGTTGGCTGAGCAGTTCGACCGCCTGCGTGAAAGCAGCACCCGCCCCAGCGTACCGCTGGAAGAAGAGCTGGCGCTGTGCCGCAACCACCTGGACATCGTCGGCCTGGCGCTGGATCGCCACATCGGTCTTGAGGTCGAGGGCGAACACAGCGACCTCTGGCTGCCTCCCGGCGTGCTGCATGCGCAGGTCGAGAATGCGCTTACCCATGCGGGGGCGGTGGCGTGTGCCGGGCATCCGTTCCGCCTGCGTATCCAGCGCGACGGCAACGGTTGGATGCTGGAACTGCGCAGCGCACGTGGTACCGCGCCGCATCGCGGGCAAGGCACGGGCACCCGCTACATCGAGGCAAGCCTGGCCGCCACCAGCCCGGATGGCTGGCGCTTTGAACAAGGTCCCGATGGCAATGACTGGTACGGCCGCATGGAGCTGACATGCGCATCCTGATCGTCGAGGATGAACTGCTGGTCCGCCAGCGGCTGATGCGGTTGTGCACCGAACTGGCTGGCAGCCGCGCCCGATTCGATGCCGTGGCCGACCTGGACGCCGCGGGTGACCGGCTGCAGCGCGGCGTGTATGACGGCCTGCTGCTGGATCTGAATCTGGGTGGGGAGGATGGTTTCGACCTGCTGAAGCGCGTGGTGGCTGGCCGATACCACTGCGTGGTGGTCTCCGCACATCGGGAGCGGGCGCTGCAGGCATTTGAGCATGGGGTGTTGGACTTCGTGCCGAAGCCCTTCTCACGCGAGCGGCTGGGGCAGGCGCTGGAGCGGCTGCTGGATGTTGGGCGGTATCGGTCCGGGGCGGCGCGTTACCTCGGCATCTGGCATGCGCAGGGGACGGCGATGGTGGAGCTCGCCAATGTGCTTTGGATTCGTGCTGATGGGGACTACAGCGAAGTACGTACGCGCGATGGGCGGAGTGAGCTGCATGACAAATCGCTGGCGAGCCTTACTGCCGTGCTACCGCCGGACTTTGTGCGTTGCCATCGGTCGTATCTGGTCAATCTGACGCATGTGCGGACGCTGCATGCTGCGTCGGGCAGCCGTTACTGGTTGGTGTTGAATGATGGGGCAGAGGTGCCGGTGGGGCGGGCGTTCGTTGAGGAAGTGCGTGGAGAGCTAGGGGCGATCTAAGCGCTTTCCACCGAGCCCGCTCACTTGCCGGTCATCTTCAAAGCAGCTGCCGGCAAGCGCGCGCCGCTGATAGTGATCCGGGCCACGTCCGCATCGATACGCGCCAGGTCGGCCGCATCCAGCATCAGATCCACCGCACCCTGATTCTCATCCAACCGGTGAAGCTTGGTTGTACCGGGGATCGGCGCGATCCATGATCGCTGGGCCAGCAGCCAAGCCAGGGCCACCTGAGCAGGCGTGGCACCCTTCTCTGCCGCCACTGCCTTCACCACTGCGACCAATACCATGTTGGCCCGACGCGCTTCAGCGGAGAACCGCGGCACCGCATTACGAAAATCCGCTGGATCGAACTGCGTGTTCTCGTCGATCTTCCCGGTCAGAAACCCTGCGCCCAGCGGGCTGAAGGGTACGAAGCCAATGCTCAGCTCTTCAAGCAAAGGAAGAAGCACCTTCTCCGGTTCACGCCAGAACAGCGAGTACTCGCTCTGCACCGCCGTCAGCGGCTGCACCGCATGCGCCTTGCGGATTGTCTGCACACCCGCTTCGGACAAACCGAAATGCGCAACCTTGCCCTCTGCAATGAGCGCCTTCACCGTGTCGGCAACATCCTCGATCGGCACCGCCGGGTCAACACGATGCTGGTAAAGAAGGTCGATGCGCTCGGTGCGAAGCCGCTTCAGACTGGCCTCTACGGCAGCGCGGATGTGTGCGGGCTGACTGTTGGTACCTGTGCCGCGGGCACCCGTCACCGGGTCGATGTCAAAGCCGAACTTGGTGGCGATCACCACCTGGTCACGAACGGGCGCCAGTGCCTCGCCCACCAGTTCTTCGTTGGCAAAGGGGCCGTAGGCTTCGGCGGTGTCGAAGTGGGTGATGCCACGCTCCACCGCCGCGCGGATCAGCGCAATCATGTCCTGCTTGTCTGCGGCCGGGCCATACGCCGCGCTCATGCCCATGCAGCCCAAGCCGAGCGCGGAAACTTCAAGGCCTTGTCCAAGGGTACGGGTCTTCATGGTCGAATCCTCATCGTGCCGTGTGCGGAGTGGCCAACCAGGCGTTGACGCTCTCCATGGTGTTGCGTTCCTGGTCGGCCTGCATCACGAATGCCTCCAGGATGCGGGCGTTGGGTGCATGGCTGGCCAGGACGCGCAGGCTGCTGCCCACGCCGAAGCCGCCATGGGTGATGAACGGCACGATTGTCTTGCCCCTCATGTCGTGCCGCGACAACAGCGAACGAATGATCGGCGGCGCGGTCTCGCCCCAGATCGGAAAGCCCAGGTAGACGGTGTCATAGCGATCAATGCCGGCAATGCGGGCGCGCAGCGCCGGTTCTACCCCGCCGTCGCGCTCCTGCCGCGCCTTTGCCACCGTTTCCAGATAGTCCGCCGGGTAGTCCATGGCAGGCTGTATCTCGAACAGGTCGCTGGGCATGCTGCGATGAATGAGGCCAGCAACGACCCGGGTGTTGCCCGAGCGCGAGAACCAGGCAACCAGTGTCCGCGCGTTTGATCGACCCGCGGCCGCGCCCTCCTGCGGCGCCGCGGCGGAGCATCCCAGCGGCAGCGAGGCCAGGGCGGCAACGACTGCCCGGCGACCGTGATTGGCGGTTGGCTTTGTCATGACGCCAATCTACGCCCCCCAAACACATTCTTGCAGAGGCATAATCGGATATCGCTTATATCCGGTGCGCATCAATGAGCGTAGAGAATTACGACCAGCTGGCCATGTTCGTCCTGGTGGCGCGGGAGCGCAGTTTTACCCGTGCTGCCGCCCAGCTGGGCATGTCCCAGCCTGCCCTGAGCCGATCGATGCGTCAGCTGGAAGAGCGCCTGGGTGTGCGCCTGCTTGCCCGGACCACGCGCAGCGTTTCGCCCACCGAGGCCGGAGAGCAGCTGCTGCGGGTGATTTCACCGCGCTTCGAGGAAATCGACACGGAGTTGGCCCAGCTCAACGCTTACCGCGACAAGCCCGCCGGTCGCCTCCGCATCACCGCGGGTGAGCATGCCGCGCTCACCGTGATGCAGCCGGTACTGGGCAAGCTGCTGCCGGCCAACCCCGACCTGAACATCGAGGTGATCGTCGACTACGGACTGACCGACATCGTGGCCGAGGGCTTCGACGCCGGTATCCGCATGGGTGAGCAGGTGGCCAAGGATATGATCGCCGTGCGCGTGGGGCCGGACCTGCGCATGGCAGTGGTCGGATCGCCTGCCTATTTCCAGCGCCACCCGAAACCGAAATCGCCGCACGACCTTACCCGGCACAACTGCATCACCATCCGCCTGCCGACCCACGGTGGCATTTTCGCGTGGGAGTTCGAAAAAAAGGACCAGGAGCTGAAGGTGCGGGTGGAAGGCCAGCTGGTGTTCAACAACATCGCCCTGCGCCTGGGCGCCGCGCTGGAAGGACTGGGGCTTGCCTACATGCCCGAGGATCTGGTGCGCGCCCACGTGCAGGCAGGCACCCTGGTCCATGTTCTGCAGGACTGGTGCCCCTCCTTCCCCGGCTACCACCTGTACTACCCCAGTCGCAGGCAGTCGTCACCGGCGTTCACCGTGCTGCGTGATGCATTGCGCTACCGGGAGTGAGCGTTAGCGCACAGGCGCCTCCACGTCGCTGTAAGCCTGCACCGCTGGCGGAAGGCGCTCGCCCTGCACTGCCACCGCGGCAACTGCGGCGTTGAGCTCCCGCAGCTCACCTGCGCTGAAGATCACCTCGCCTGCACCCAGGTTGTCCAGCAGATGTTCCATCTGCGTGGTACCGGGAATCGGCACAATCCAAGGTTGCTGTGCCATCAGCCAGGCCAATGCGACCCGTGCCGGCGTGGCCTGCTTTCGCGCGGCCCAGTCCCTGAGCAGGCGCACCAAGGCCAGGTTGTGTTCGATGTTCTGCGGGGTGAAGCGCGTTTCGATGCCGCGAATGTCACCTTCGGCAAAGCGTGTCCTGGCGTCGATCGCACCGGTCAGGAAGCCTACGCCCAGTGGGCTCCATGGCACGAATCCGATGCCCAGCTCGGCGCACGCAGCGAGCACCTTCTGTTCCGGTCCTCGCCAGAGCATCGAGTACTCGCTCTGCACAGCGGTCACCGGCAGCGCAGCGTGCGCACGGCGAAGCGTCTTCAGGCCCATCTCGCACAGGCCCCAATGCAGCACCTTGCCCTCGGTCATCAGGTCGTGGATCGCACCGGCCACGTCCTCGATCGGCACCTGCGGGTCCACGCGATGCTGGTACAGCAGGTCGATGCGGTCGGTACGCAGCCGCGTGAGCATGCCCTCAACCGCCCGCTTGATATGCGCGGGCCTGCTGATCAGGCCCGGGCCACGCGCGCCGGTTTCCAGGTCGATGTTCCAGCCGAACTTGGTGGCGATCACTACTTCGTCGCGGAAAGAGGCAACGCCTTCTCCAAGGATTCGTTCCACTTCATGCGGGCCATAGGCCTCGGCTGCGTCGTAGAACGTCATCCCGCGATCGAACGCGGCACGGATGATGCGGTGCATCTCGATGCGCGAGGGGATGGTGGTCTGGTAGGTGCGGCTCATGTTCTGCACGCCCAGCCCGATGCTGGAGACCTGCAGCGTTCCCAGCATGCGGCGGCCGTCCATTTTTCGCGCTGCAGCTGCGGGGGATGCGTTGGCCGTGGACGTAGCCAGCGCGCCTGTCAGCGGCAGCGCCGCCAGCGCAGCCGCGCCCGTCAGGATGGAGCGGCGTTGCGGGTTGTTGGGCAGTGTGCTCATTGCGGTCTCCATGAACGGCATGGTCAGCGCGAAGGCGGCGGGGTCTGTTCCAGCGCCTGCACTGCACGGGCGGATGCGGCCGCGTAACCGCTATGGGCCAGCAACTGGGCCAGGTGGTGCAGCTGTGCGCGGCTGAGACCCACGCGCTGGCTCGCCGCCATGTGCGAGCGCAGCTGCGCCTCCACGCCGGGCATCACTGCCAGTGCACCCACCGTCGCCAGTTCACGGCTTTGCCAGTCCAGGTTGTCGCGCTCGAAGATGTCGCCGAACAGGTGCGTCTGCAGGTACTGGTTGATGATGGGGGCGAAGTCCATGATTGGCCCGGCCACCGGGGCGCCGGAGATCCGGGTCTGATTGGCGGTGCCCACCGCGCGCAGTGCGTCGCCCACGGGAATCTCCCCGGTGGGCGACTGACCGGGCGCGGTGGCGATGCCCTGCGCCTCACGTGCGCGCACCACGTTCATCAGCTCGCCCAAGGCGTTGAGGCTCTTCGGGAACCCCGCATAGGCATACAGCTGCACGAGCACTTCCTTTGTCTCGCTCAGCGTCAGGCCTGCATCCAGTCCCCGGCGCAACGCGGCAGTGAGCTGCGGCATGTCGCTGCTGGCCGCAGCGGCTGCAATCAGCGGGATAGCCTGCTGCCTCGGCGAAAGCGGGCCGGCAACGGGCGCCTCGATGCCTGCTGACGCTTGGCGGTACTGGTCATCACTCACCTGCTCCAGCCAGGCCACCGATTTTCCCTCTGCCACACCGGTTACCGCGAGATGGGTCATCGCGCTGTGCGGCGCGGCGCCGTGCCAATGCTTGACCCCGGCCGGACACACCACCACATCCCCGGCGTGTATCTGCTGCGCCGGCTTGCCCCATTCCTGGGTCAGCCCAACGCCAGAGGTAACCACCAATCGCTGCCCGGCGGGATGGGTGTGCCAGGCCGAACGCGCGCCCGGCTCAAAGCTGACGTATGCGGATGAGACCTGCACGTCCTTGTCCGCTGGGAACAGCGGATCCACGCGCAGTTTGCCAACGAAGGTCTCTGCTGGACCGGCAACGGACGATTGTGTTCCCGACCGGGTGATCTGCTGGATGGGCATTTCGCCGGCGCCGGCGAACGGTGCCGCCACGCTCAATGCAGCGCCCAGCAGCGCCGTCTGCGCGGGTGATTTACGAGGCGTGGTCATGGTGCAAGCGTCCGGGTGTAGAACGTGGTGAGCGAGGCGACGGCAGCATCCACGTACTTCGGCACCCAGTAGGTCTCGATGTGCGTGGCCCCCTCCAGCAGCACCAGCTGCTTGTCGATGGTGCCGGTTGCTTTGGCGAAGGCATCCTGGGTCATGTACAGACTGTCCGCCTTGCTGCCGGCAATCATCAGCAGTGGTTGGTTGATCAGCTCGATCTGGTTGGTGGCGTCCCAGCGCATCAGGTCCAGCAGGCTGCTGGTCGTGTAGCGGAAGGTGGAATTGGGATGGGCATGCGTCTTCCAGTAATACTCATAGCCCTGCCGATACAGATCGAAGGGGAGCTTGGCGATCTGCTCGTCGCTGAGGTTGGCGTCGCCGGAGTACAGCACTTCGCCGCCGGCGGCCTGCTGTGCGCGCGCCTGCGAAGCCTGCTGCAGGCGCTGCTGGAGGGTGTCCAGCTGCGAGTCGGCATAACCGTTGCGGCGCACTCGGCCAGAGTTGAACATGCTGATCGTGGCTACGGCCTTGAAGCGCTTGTCGGTCTGCGCGGCCGCCAGCGAGTAGCCGCCGCCACCACAGATGCCGAGCAAGCCCAGGCGCGAGGTGTCCACCCAGGGGAATCGACTGATGAAGTCCGCCATGCCGTGGATGTCCTCGATGCGGTGGGAAGGCATGTCCACGCTGCGCGGCTGGCCGCCGCTTGCCCCCTGATAGGCCGCATCGGCGGCAATGGCGATGTAGCCCTGCTGGGCCAGGCGTTGCGCGTACAGGCCGGCCACCTGCTCTTTGACCCCGCCATTGGGGTGGGCAACCACGATGGTCGGGTACTTCCGCGAGGCATCAAAATTGGCGGGCGTGTAAAAGTTTGCCGCGATCTCGATTCCATTCAGCGGATAGGACACCGAGTGAATGTTGACCTCACTGGGCACATTGCGCGTGATCGCACCTTCGTAGGCCAGTTGGAAGGGGTTGAGTGTGTAGTCGGCAGCGGAGGCATTGCCTGCTGCCAAGCCGAGAGACATCGCCAACAGCGTGGCGTGCACGATGTGCTTCATTCAAGTGCTCCGGGTTTGTACGTTACCCCTGACGGCGCGTGTTGCGGGTCGACGTTGGCGGGGTTCAGGAATAAACCTAACGCCCGTGCACTCCTGGAAACAGAGCATCAGCCGGATATCACTCATGCATGGATGATATGAATTGTGGATCGGCAAGCGTCGCAGCACCGGCGCGCCACATGCCTTTGATGGCGCAATCACTGCACGACGCATTCCGGCTCAATGATCCAGATTCTTCTTCGCCAGAAACTCACTCACCAGATCGGCGATCTGAACGTTGTTGAGGTCCGAGAACAGGAAGTGGCTGTTGCCACGGATTCCTATGTCCGGCAAATGGATCAAGGTCACGTCCCCACCCTGCCGATTGACCGCGTCGCGCCAGGCGCGGGCCATTTCCAACCGCGCCCGCCAACTGTCCTGCGCCGGCAGGTCAACGGGCTTGTCAGGGATGTTGTCGCCATACAGCACCAGAATCGGGATCCGGGTCAGCGCCTTGAATTCCGCGGGCGAAACCAGCGCGGGAGCGACGGTATCGAACGCGCTGGGAATCGGTGCCGGCGCATCGTCCTTTGCGAACACGAAGCTGCTGCCAGGCTCGAACGCGACGATCGCGCGGACGTTGGAGCTTTTTATGGCCGTCATCCAGCCAGGACCGCCCGCCTGCGAATGGGTAAACAAGATCGCGGGCCCTGTTTTCTGCAGCACGGCAGCTACTCCGTCAGAGACTACCTCGAGGTCGAACGGCCCCGTGTTCGGCGTGACCGAACGGAAAAACTGGTCCAGCGTGGCCTCCCCTGTCGGGAATTGACTGCCGCCGAAGTACGTCGGCCAGAGGCCGATTCGGAACTGGTTGAACCACATCTGATCGTCTGCGACAGGCTTCAGCGTGGACTCGACCATGCTTCGGCCCGCTTTGCCTCGCCGTGGCTGGTCGATCAGGTAGGTAGTGAAGCGACGACGCAGGAACAGGTTCTGGAAGCCCTCGCGCCCATCGGCCGTCGTTTCCCAACTCTTGGACGACTGGCCCGCACCGTGCCACATCACGATCGACAGCGGACGCGCATTCACCGGCTTCTGGTAGAAGGCATAGACGTGATCACCGTGGTAGCTCTGGCCCTCCGGATTGGACGGTTTCAACGGATCGAACGTGCCAGGTTCCGTCTTTTCCATGCCACCTGCGAGGAAACTCCCCTGCGCCTCGATCTGCAGTGGCTCGTTGGCCATGGCGGTCGTGGAACAGAGTGAAACCACCATCCAGATCAGTGTGGAGGGAAAGCCGGGCAGCAGAGTGCGAAGGCGGGTGCGTGTCTGCATGGGTCACTCCGTGACAGATTGTCAGGGGAATCTACCGTCGGGGCCATGTTGGAAGAAGCGCGCACGCGCATATCACTCATGCATGGGGGGTATATATTCCACATCTACGGCATGGCAGTGGCCAGCAGGTGCACATCGTCGAGCGATACAACAAGGCGAGCTCGTAAGCGGGCAGCGAGCTGGGCGCGCCGGGCATTCGCGATTGCTCAGCGCGGCAAAGGAGGCGCATCTCGGCGTCCGCCCAGAAACGGACACTGTCAGCGATTGGCGCCTTTCTATTGTCCGGAAAGTCCGCGATCGACCGGATAAGCAGACCAGCCTGACTCTTCAGCACGGACTGCATCGTTGGAAGCAGTTGCTAACATTGCAAGCCACTCCTCCTTGGAAGGACGTCGCCCGCATGCCTTTCCTCCCGGCGTTTCGCCGAGTCGCAGCGCTGACGCTCGTGGCATTGCCAGTCTGCCCGTTCGCTACCTTGTCAGCGGCGGAGCCTGTTTCTCAGACCAGCGCCTTCATCCACCCCATCAACCGTGCCAAAGACGCCCCGTTGGCAAGCCTGGGCAGCGATGGATTGCTTCGCTATGGCGTGTATACCGAGCGCGGTGGCGATCAGGCCCGCAACATCGTCCCGGACTTCTCCCGCGCCGGGTACCAGGGAGGCGGCGTCAGCCTGCCCATCCGCTCCAGCATTCCTGTCATCGAGATCCTTGAGCCATCCAGCGCGGAGGATGACTATCCCCGCATCCAGGCAGCGATCGATGCGGTCTCCCTACGTGCCACGGACAGCCGGGGCCTGCGCGGCGCGGTCCTGCTCCGTCGCGGCCACTACAGGGTGAGCAGGACGCTGACCATCCGTGCAGGCGGCGTAGTGCTGCGCGGTGAAGGGCGAGGTGCAGACGGCACGGTGATCCGCTCCGAAATCAGCGAGCGACAGGGCAGAATTCTTGACGTGGGCAGCAGCGAATCCGCGGTCCCCCGCGCAGCGTTGGACGCACGCCGTACCGCAATCAACATGGACTACGTCCCGGTGGGGGCGATGCGGATCAAGTTAACGTCCGCAGCCGGCTATCGCGTGGGCGATACGGTGTCGATCGCGAGGGAACCCAACGCGCGCTGGGTCGGCCCAGAGGGCATCGATACCGCGCGATACCGGTGGACGGCCAGCGACTACGCCATGTACAGCGAACGCGTCGTCACCGCGATAGACCGTGACACGATCACTCTCGATGCCCCCGTCATGGATGCCATCGAGGCCCGGTTCGGTGGCGGCAGCGTCTATCGCACGGATCCGATCCGCATCTCGCAGGTTGGCATCGAAGACCTCCGCCTTGAAGGTGACCCCGAGACCGGTACGGTCAACGGCACCGCCGATGCCGGCCCCTTTACCGCACTCCGCCTGGGTGCAACCTACAACTCATGGGTTCGCGATGTAACCGTGCGTTATGTATCGCATGGCTTCGTGACCCGTAATGGCGCGCAGTTCAATACCCTGCAGGACATCGCCTATCTCGACCCGAGGTATGGCGAGACCCAGGGCGCCCGCCGCTATGTGTTCCTGTACGAGGGCAACGCCGCCTTCAATCTGATCCAGCGCTGCTACAACCAGGGCGGCCGGCATACCTTCGTCATCGGTGCACGGGTGCCCGGCCCCAACGTGTTTCTGGACTGCCTGGCCGTGGGCGACAGCAACGACAGCGGCCCCCATCACCGCTGGTCCACCGGCACGCTGTACGACAACACCAAGGGATACATGCTGCGAGCGCAGAACCGCCGGTACAGCGGCACGGGGCACGGGTGGGCAGGCGCACAGCAGATGTTCTGGAACACCGAGCACGACATCTACGTGGTCCAGGCGCCGCCCTTCGCGATGAACTGGAGCGTGGGACAGGTGGGCGCTATTGCACCCGGGAAATTCCCGCCGGAGGAGCCAGCGGGGATCGTGCAGTCGATGGGCCAGGTGGTGACACCTCGCAGCCTGTATCTGCAGCAGTTGCGTGATCGTCTGGGCGAACAGGCGGTGGTCAACGTCACCACGGAAGCGCAACGTGACGGGCGCATCTGGGACAGCCTGGCCGATGGTGCGGGGGAATAGCGCTCATAGCGGAGAGCGCTGGCAGCCAACGCATTGACGATCAGCTCCGCGATAAGCGGCAGGTGGGGCGCACAACCAACAAAAAAGCCCCCGTTTCCGGAGGCTTTTTCGACTGAATCATGGTGGGCGGTACAAGGTTCGAACTTGTGACCCTTGCCGTGTGAAGGCAATGCTCTACCGCTGAGCTAACCGCCCGATGCTGCTGAGCCGCTCATTATAGGGCGGCAAATTTCGACGTCAACGGTTTCGCCGAAATTTCTTCACATCGTGTGCGTGGGCTTGTCCGCGGTCAGGATGCCGGCCAGCAGGGTCTCGATCCGGTGGCGGACGGTCTCCCCTTCGGCGCCGTCGGCCAGCTGTACGCCGATGCCTGCCGCGCGGTTGCCCTGGGCCCCGGCCGGGGTCACCCAGATCACCTTGCCGGCCACCGGCAGGCGCTCGCCGGAGTCCGGCAGGGTGAGCAGCAGGAACACCTCATCGCCCAGGAAGTAGCGCTTGGGCGTGGGCACGAAGATGCCGCCGTTCTTCACGAACGGCATGTAGGCGCTGTACAGCGCGGCCTTGTCCTTGACGGCAAGGGACAGGATGCCCTGTCGGGCGTTGGTGGCGCTCATGCTCTATTCCCCTTGGCGTGCCGTTCGTTGACCTTTCCCCAGGCCAGCAGCAGCTCCACCACCGCAAGATCGGCGCGCACCGTGGTGCGCAGCAGGTCGCGGGTGCGGTTGGCCGCATCGAACCAGGCGGCCAGCTTGTGCAATCGATCGGGATCGGTCAAGCCACCGCCGGTGGCCTGGGCCAGGGCGAGATCGGCGGCGTGGCGCAGGCGCAGGGCGGCGTTGTCGTCGGCGGTCCAGCGCTGGGCCAGTTCCACCGCGCCGGCGCGCCCGGCGACGAGGGCTTCCAGGTCGGCGGCGACCTGGCGGCGCAGGGCCAGGCCGTCCTCGCGCAGCCACTGGTCGGCCAGGCCGGGATGGCCGCGGGCGGCGTCCAGCGCTTCGCGGGCGCTGGCCTCGCTGTGGCCCAGGGTCTGCAGCCAGGCGAGCGCTTCCTCGCGCGGCGGCAGCTTGAACTCCAGGCGCTGGCAGCGGCTGCGGATGGTGGCCGGCAGGCGCGCGGGGTCGGCGCTGATCAGCCACAGGTAGCGGCCGGGCTGCGGCTCTTCCAGGGTTTTGAGCAGGGCGTTGCAGGCGGCGCGGTTGATGGCGTCGGCAGGATCGACGATCACCACCTGGGCCACGCCGTACTGGGGGGTCAGCGAGAGCTTCTGCGAGACCTCGCGGATCTGCTCGATCACGATTTCGGTGCGCAGCTTGTCGCCGGATTTGTTGGGAATGAACGAGATCCGCTGCAGGTCCGGGTGGGTGCCCGCGGCCAGCAGCTGGGCGCTGCGCTTGGCCGCGGCAGGCTCGCCCTGCCCCAGCACGTGCTCGGCCAGCCGCAGCGCGACGCCCAGCTTGCCCAGGCCGGCCGGGCCGCAGAACAGCAGGCCATGGCCGAGGCGACCGGCGTCGAGCGCGGCCACGGTCTGGTCATAGGCGCGCTGCTGCCAGGGGGAAAAGGGTTCAGCCACGTTCCGGCTCCTGTGCCAACCATGCCGCCACGGCCGCCACCACCGCGCTGGCGACGCCGGCCTGGTCCTGGCTGGCGTCGATCAGGCGGTAACGTGCGGGGTCTTCGCTGGCACGCTGGCGGAACACCGCGCGCACCCGCTGGAAGAAATCATCGTGCTCGCTTTCAATGCGGTCCGGCCACAGGTCGCGGCCGTTGGCGCGCGCACGGCCGACCGCTACGTCCACATCCAGCAGCAGGGTCAGGCCGGGCAGCAGCCCGACGGCGCGGCGCTCCAGATCGGCGATCCACGCCGGGTCCAGGCCGCGGCCACCGCCCTGGTAGGCGTAGCTGGAATCGGTGAAGCGGTCGCACAGCACATAGGCGCCGCGCTGCAGCGCCGGGGCGATCACCTGGCGCACGTGCTGGGCGCGGGCGGCGAACACCAGCAGCAGCTCGGCTTCGGCCGAGAGCGGCTCGGCGGCGATCTCCGCGTCCGGCTTGAGCACCAGCGCGCGGATGCGCTCGGCCAGCGCGGTGCCGCCGGGCTCGCGGGTCAGCACCACCTCATGGCCACGGGCGTGAAGGGCCTCGCGGATCGCGTTGATGGCGGTGGTCTTGCCGGCGCCCTCGCCCCCTTCCAGGCTGACGAAATGCGGGTGCCGGTGCAGCGCGGGACTCATTGGGGGGCGGCCTCGTTGGTGCGTTTGCTGCGCAGTTGCTGCAGGTAGCGGGCAACGGCGGCGTTGTGGTCGGTGTAGTTGGCCGAGAAGATGTGCGCGCCACTGCCATCGCCCACGGCCACGAAGTACAGCGCGTCCCCCTTGGCCGGCTGCGCGGCGGCATGCAGCGCGTCACGCCCGGGCATGGCGATCGGGGTCGGGGTCAGGCCGGCGCGCGTGTACGTGTTGTACGGCGTATCGGTGGTGAGGTCGCGCTTGCGGATGTTGCCGTCGTAGCTGCTGCCGATGCCGTAGATCACGGTGGGGTCGGTCTGCAGGCGCATGCCGATCTTCAGGCGGCGCATGAACACCCCGGCGATCTGCGGGCGCTCGCTGGGCAGTGCGGTTTCCTTCTCGATGATCGAGGCGAGGATCAGCAGCTCGTACGGCGAGTTGAGCGGCAGATCGTCCACGCGGCTGTCCCACGCGGCGGTGAGTTCTTTTTCCATCGCGGCATGCGCGCGCTTGAGCACGTCGATGTCGCTGTCACCGCGCTGGTAGACGTAGGTCTCGGGCAGGAAACGGCCTTCCGGGTGTTCGCCGGGGAAGCCGACCGCCTTCATGAGGGCGGCATCGTCCAGCGCATCGGTGGTATGAACCAGCGGATCGGCACGCTTGAGCGCGGCGCGAAGCTGACGGATGTTCCAGCCTTCCACGATGGTGACGCGGTGCTGCAGGACGCGGCCCTGGCGCATGCGGGTCAGCAGCTCGCGTGGGGTCAGCGCCGGATCGAGCGCGTATTCGCCCACCTTGAGCTTGCCAGCGGCATCGAGCTGGCGCGCCAGCAGCTGCCACTGGGTGTCGCTGCCTTCGTCCACGCCGGCCTGGCGCAGCTTGCCGAGCACGGTGCTGAAGCCGTCCCCCGAGGCGATCACCACGCTCTCCGCACTGGGGGTGACCGGTGCATCGGCGAACGCGCCCTGGCGATGCCAGAACCATGCGCCTGCGGCCGCGACCAGCAGGGCCAGCACCAGCAACACGGCCAGTACGGCCAGACATCCCCGTTTCGCACCCGCCATGGTCACCTCGAATCAAATTCTTCGCCGCGCAGCATACCGCGCGGGTACTGCACACCGCCAAACGGCTCAGGCATCGCTGCCCAGCGCCCGCAGCAGGCCACGGGCCTTGGCGCGGGTTTCGTCCAGTTCCTTGTCGGCCACCGAATCGACCACGATCCCGGCCCCGGTGCGGAAGCTGGCGGTATCGCCGGCCACTTCGGCGGTGCGGATCAGGATGTTCAGGTCCAGGTCGCCATCGCGGTTCAGCCAGCCGAACGCGCCGGTGTAGGCGCCGCGCGCGGTCTGCTCCAGCTCGGCGATGATCTGCATGCAGCGCACCTTGGGGCAGCCGGTGATGGTGCCGCCGGGGAAGGTCGCGGCAATCACCTGGCCGGGGCTGACGTCCTCGCGCAGGCGGCCACGCACGTTGCTGACGATGTGGTGCACGTGGGCGTAGCTCTCCACGGTCATCAGTTCATCCACCTCCACGCTGCCCGGTGCGCAGATGCGGCCGAGGTCATTGCGCTCCAGGTCGATCAGCATCACGTGCTCGGCGCGCTCCTTGGGATGGCCGACCAGTTCCTGGATCCGCGCGGCATCGTCGTCGCCAGCGAAACGCGGGCGGGTGCCGGCGATCGGGCGGGTCTGCACGTCATCGCCATGCACCGAGACCAGCCGCTCGGGCGAGGAGCTGACCACCGCCCTGCCCTGCGCCATGAACAGCCCGGCGAACGGCGCCGGGTTGGCCACGCGCAGCTGCGCGTACAGCGCCTGCGGCGAGAGCGCCTCGGTGAACTGCGCGCTCCAGCGGCGGGACAGGTTCACCTGGAACACGTCACCCGCGCGCAGGTAATCGATCACCTTGCCGACGCCGTCGGTGAAGCGCTGTGGCGCGTCTTCGCCGATCACGACCGGGGGCTGCCAGGTCGGCAACGGGGCCAGCGCGGCGGCCGCGGCAAGGTCGTCCTGCAGGGTCTGCAGCAGCGCGGCCTGGCCGCTCTCGCACACCGCATGGAACTGGCCGAGCACGCGGTCGTGCAGCACCGCCGCCGGGCAGCGCAGCGCCAGCGCGGACGGCAGGCCATCGGCGCGCGCCGGCAAGGCCAGCACGTCTTCGATCTGCCCGGCCAGTTCGTAATCCAGCATCAGTGCCCAGCCACCGCGGAACGGCAGTGTCGTCTCCTCGCGCGGCAACCGCAGGGCGGCCCAGTGCGCGTCGAGCACGTCCAGGAAGCGGCCGTCCTGCGCCACGCCATCGGCATCACGCACCACGCCGTCGGCGTGCAGCGCGAGCGCTTCGCCGCTGCCCATCAGCAGCAGGTCCCAGCGCCCCTGCGCGGTGCCCGAGGCGGTGGACTCCATCAGCAGCGGGTAGCGCTGCGGGGCCAGGCGCTGCAGGGCCAGCAGGTCGGTGGTGGCGGGCAGCGGAAGCGTCTGGAACATGACAGGACACCGGAAGGGCGCGCAGCGTGCGCGGGGGCCAGATACACCAAGGCCGCCATGATGGCGGCCCGGGTGGGAGTGCACGGAACGGGCGGTCAGACGCGCTTGAACACCAGCGTGCCGTTGGTGCCGCCGAAGCCGAAGCCGTTGGACATCACCACATCGACCTTGGCCTCGCGTGCGGTGTTGGGCACGTAATCCAGGTCGCAGCCCTCGCCCGCTTCATGCAGGTTGATGGTCGGCGGAATGATGTTGTCGCGCAGCGCCAGCACCGAGAAGATCGCCTCCACGCCGCCGGCCGCGCCGAGCAGGTGGCCGGTCATCGACTTGGTGGAGCTGACCATCATCTTGTAGGCGTGGTCACCGAAGGCGGTCTTCATGGCCATGGTTTCGCCCAGGTCGCCCAGCGGCGTGGAGGTGCCGTGCGCATTGAGGTAACCGACCTGCTCCGGGGTCACGCCGGCGTCCTTCAGCGCCATGGTCATGCAGCGTGCCGCGCCTTCGCCGTTCTCGCTCGGGGCGGTCATGTGGTACGCGTCCGAGCTGGCGCCGAAACCGGCCAGCTCGGCATAGATGCGCGCGCCACGTGCCTTGGCGTGCTCGTACTCTTCCAGGATCAGGATGCCGGCGCCGTCGCCCAGCACGAAGCCGTCGCGTTCCTTGTCCCACGGGCGCGAGGCTTCCGCCGGTGCATCGTTGCGGGTGCTCATCGCCTTCATCGCGCAGAAGCCGCCCAGGGCGGTCGGCGAGGAGCCGCGCTCGGCACCACCGACCACCATCACGTCCGCATCGCCGTACTGGATCATGCGCATCGCGGTGCCGATGGAGTGGTTGGAGGTCGCGCAGGCGGAGACCGCCGAGAACGACGGACCCTTCAGGCCGGTGATGATGCTCAGCTGGCCCGGGAGCATGTTGATGATGGTCTTGGGCACGTAGAAGGGCGAGATCTTCTTGCCCTCGTGGAAATCGATGGTCTGCTCTTCGATGCCCAGCAGGCCGCCGATGCCCGCGCCCACGATGGCGCCGACGCGCTCGGCGTTGCCGTCGGTGATCTCCAGGCCGGAATCGTTCAAGGCCATGAAGGCGGCACCGAGGCCGTAATGAATGAACGGGTCCATCTTCTTGGCATCCTTGCCAGTGACCCGGAATTTGCCGAACTGTTCGTTGTCGGCGGTGATGTCGAAGTCCCTGACCTCACCTGCGATCTTGGTGGTGAAACGGTCCAGGTAGGACTGCGAAACGTTGGTCAGCGGACCGATGCCGGAACGGCCTTCGGTGATGCCCTTCCAACTGCTGGCCATATCATTGCCCAATGGCGAGACCATGCCCATGCCGGTAACGACGACGCGACGCTTCATTGCAGATTCTCCTGACCCGGGTGTTGCGGGTATCACGCGGTATAACGCTCAAAAGCACAGGGCCGCAAGCGCGGCCCCATGGGTTTGCCGCACGCGGTCGCAGCAATCGCCACGGCCGCGCGCGAGCCGCCTGACATCAAGCCTTGACGTGGGCGTTGATGTAGTCGATCGCAGCCTGCACGGTGCTGATCTTTTCGGCTTCTTCGTCCGGGATTTCGCACTCGAACTCTTCTTCCAGCGCCATCACCAGTTCAACGGTGTCCAGCGAGTCAGCGCCCAGGTCATCGACGAACGATGCGCTGTTGGTGACTTCCTCTTCCTTGACGCCAAGCTGTTCGACGACGATTTTCTTGACGCGTTCTTCGATGGTGCTCATTGGATATCGCTCCAGATGGAGTAGTGGTTCAAAAATGACGCCATCCGGTGAGGGATGACCGTGGGATAGTGTAGTGGAAACCAGCGACACCTTGCATTGCAGCAAAACATCAAACGGATCAACCACTTGCGGCGCACTCCTTGCGCCACATGCTTACGGCATGTACATGCCGCCGTTCACATGGAGGGTTTCGCCGGTGATGTAGCTGGCCGAAGGACCGGCCAGGAACGCCACCGCGTTGGCGATATCGGACGGCTCGCCGAGCCGCTCCAGGGCGATCGACTTGACCAGGCCGGTGCGCTGCTCTTCCGGCAGGGCCTTGGTCATGTCGGTGTCGATGAAGCCCGGCGCGACCACGTTCACCGTGATCCCGCGCGAGCCGATTTCCTTGGCCAGCGACTTGGAGAAGGCAATGATGCCGGCCTTGGCCGCGGCGTAGTTGGCCTGGCCGGCATTGCCGGTCACGCCGATCACCGAGGCGATGTTGATGATGCGGCCCTTGCGCGCCTTCATCATGCCGCGCATGACGGCCTTGGAGGTGCGGAAGACGCTGGTCAGGTTGGTGTCCAGGATCGCCTGCCAGTCTTCTTCCTTCATCCGCAGCAACAGATTGTCGCGGGTGATGCCGGCGTTGTTGACCAGGATGCTGATGGCGCCGAATTCCTTGGCGATACCGTCCAGCACGGCCTCCAGCGCAGCAGCGTCGGTGACGTTCAGCGCGCGGCCGTGGCCACCCACGGCAGCCAGGCGCTCACCAATGGCGGCGGCACCGGCGTCGGTGGTGGCGGTGCCGATGACGGTCGCGCCCTGCGCGGCCAGTGCGTCGGCGATCGCGGCACCGATACCCCGGCTGGCGCCGGTGACCAGTGCGATTTCACCCTGAAGGGGCTTGCTCATCTCATTTCCTCGAACGGGATCGGCCTGGCCGGTCTGGCGCGAGGCCAGTCCAGCGCGGGCACGATCGGAAGACATCAGGCGGCCCAGGTCTCGCGGGCCGTCTCGAAATCGGCGGGCGTGGACAGTGTGCGCGCGTCCAGCGATTTGTCGATGCGTTTGATCAATCCGCTCAGCACCTTGCCCGGGCCACATTCGGCCACCCGGGTGACGCCGCGGGCGGCCAGCGCCTGCACGCAGCCGGTCCACTGGACAGGCAGGTACAGCTGCTGGACCAGCGCCTGGCGGATGGCGTCCACGCCGTCATGCACGCGGGCATCGACGTTCTGCACCACCGGCAGGGCCGGGGCGCGCCAGTCCAGGCCAGCCATGGTTTCAGCCAGGCGGTTGGCGGCTTCGCGCATCAGCGGGGTGTGCGAGGGCACGCTGACGGCGAGCTTGACGGCCTTGCGGACGCCCTTCTCGGCCAACAGGGCCAGCGCGCGGTCCACGGCGGCGGCGTCGCCACCGATGACGATCTGGCCGGGCGAGTTGTAGTTGGCCGGGACCACCACCTGGCTGCCGGCGGCCTGTTCGCAGACCTCCACGACGAGGGCGTCTTCCGCGCCGAGGACGGCGGCCATGGCCCCCACGCCGGTCGGGGCGGCTTCCTGCATCAACTGGCCGCGCAGGCGCACCAGATGGGCGCCGTCACGCAGCGACAGGGCGCCGGCGGCGACCAGGGCGGTGTACTCGCCCAGGCTGTGGCCGGCCAGGACGGCCGGCTTGGCGCCGCCAACGGCGTTCCAGGCGCGCCAGACGCCGATGCTGGCCGCCAGCAGGGCCGGCTGGGTGTACTCGGTGCGGTTGAGCATCTCCTCCGGGCCGCCCTGGGAAAGGGCCCAGAGGTCGACACCGGCGCCGTCGGAGGCCTCGGTGAAAGCCTCGCGGATCTGCGGGCGCAGCTCGGCCAGTTCGGCCAGCATGCCCAGCGACTGCGAGCCCTGGCCCGGGAACACGAATGCGAGATTGGTATCGGTCACGCGATCATCCGCCTGCAAAAATCGAACGGCGAATGATAAAGGGGAACGTCGCCCTTCGTCTGTACTGCCGCGTATGTGGGCTCAGGTGAACAGCTGGAGGATGTCGAGGTCGCCGTCGCTGAAGAAGTCGATGCAGATCACGGCCAGCATCAGCACGCCCAGGGTCGTGGCGCCGTGGACGATCAGGATCGAGTGGGCCAGCGCGCGGGCCGAGCGGCCCATTTTCATGCTGTAACGGGCCAGCCCCTGGAGGCGACCGGTGACATCGTGGGCATGGGCGAGGACCGGCGCTTCGGCGCCGTCCATGGCCTGCGCCATCAGGCTCTGCAGCTGCTGCGGCCGATCTTCGTAGTACTTGGCCACGCCGTAGCCGAACATCAGCCAGTCGCGGGCCTGGGCCTGGGCGAGGTCCATGACTTCCAGGGGGTCTTCTTCGAAATCGATGAAGCCGATCTCGTTGCCGTCCCAGGTCAGGTTGCGCGGCAGTGGCTGGCCGAAATAAGCGCCCTTGCGGTGAGCCTGGGCGATGGCGTTCATCGCTGCGGACACCAGGCGGTCGCGGCCGGCATCGTCGGCTTCGCGCAGGCAGGTGTTGAACGAGGAGCCGTTGTCGCCCAGCACGAGGGCGGCGTGGCCGCTGCCGATCACGCTGGGGACGTTGACGCCCTGGGCCTGCAGTTCGGCCAGGCGCCGGGCTTCGGTTTCGCGGGCGGCATCGCCGCCGCGGTGCGGCGGTGGGCGCAGGGCATCAAGCTGGAAGCGGCGGGCGATGAAGTTCAGCAGCCCCAGCGCGACCACGCGGCTTCCTTCGCCGTACTGCTTCAGCCAGGCGCGCTGCCCTTCGATGACGATGGGCTCAACCATGACAGTTCTCCTGAAATGCTTACGGCCCCGTAATGGGGCCGTAACGACAGCGTCACGTTGTCGTAACTGCGGCTATCAATAGCGCAGCAGAGCAGAACCCCACGTGAAGCCGCCGCCGAAGGCTTCCAGCAGCAGCAGCTGGCCGCGCTCCACACGGCCGGAGCGGACCGCGTGGTCCAGCGCCATCGGCACGGAGGCAGAGGACGTATTGCCGTGCTTGTCGACCGTCACCACCACCTGGTCCATGGACATCTCCAGGCGCTTGGCGGTGGCTTCGATGATGCGCAGGTTGGCCTGGTGCGGGATCAGCCAATCCAGGTCGGCCTTGGTCAGCGCATTGGCTTCCAGGGTTTCATCGACGACCGAGTCCAGCGCCTTGACGGCGTACTTGAACACGTCGTTGCCCTTCATCAGGATCGCGCCGCGGGCATTGTCGCCCTCGCCGAAGCCGGCCGAGACGCCCACCGGGTTCCACAGCAGTTCTTTCTTGCTGCCATCCGAATGCAGGTGGGTGCTGAGGATGCCGGTGTCTTCGTCGGCCTTGAGCACGACGGCGCCCGCGCCATCGCCGAACAGCACGCAGGTGGTGCGCTCGGTCCAGTCGACGATACGGGTCAGGGTTTCCGCACCGATGACCAGCACATGGCGTGCATCACCGGAACGGATGAATTTGTCGGCCACGCTCAACGCGAACACGAAGCCCGAACAGGCGGCGTTGACGTCGAAGGCGGGGCAACCGCTCGCACCGAGCTTGGCCTGGATCAGGCAAGCGGTGGACGGGAAAATCAGGTCAGGCGTGGTGGTACCCACCACGATCATGTCGAGCTGCGAAGCGTCGATACCGGCCGCTTCAAGCGCACGTACCGCGGCGTGGTAGCCGAGGTCGCTGGTGGTCTCGCCTTCGGCCGCAATGTGCCGTTCGCGGATACCAGTGCGCGATTGAATCCACTCATCGCTGGTGTCGACCATTTTCTCCAGATCCTGGTTGGTCAACACTTTTTCGGGCAAATAACTACCGGTGCCCGCGATCCTCGAGTAGATCCGCTTGCTCATTGCATGTCCTGTAGCACGATCACCAAACGTGGTGATCGGGAAGAATGGGGTAAAGGCCGCCGCCCGACCGGGCAGCGGCCTTCACAAATCAATCTTCTTCGACGGCCGAGTTTGACTTGGTCGTGATCACCTTCTTGCCGCGGTAGAAACCGTCAGCGGTGATGTGGTGACGCAGGTGCACTTCACCGGTGGTCGGATCGGTGGACAGCTGCTTGGCGCTCAGGGCGTCATGCGCACGGCGCATACCGCGGCGGGACGGGGTGACACGGGATTTCTGCACAGCCATGGGATTGCTCCAAACTCGGTTCGTTTTGCTTCGTCGTATCGTCGCGCAGGACGCCAGCGCCCAGCACAGTTTTCGCTTTCGCCGCAGCCGCCGACGACAATCCGGCTGCTATTGTTTTTTCAGTGCCGCCAACGCCGCGAACGGATTGGCCTTGCTGATTTCTTCTTCGGTCGGTGCCCAGTCCTTGTCCACTGCCTCGCCATCGGGAGACAACGGCACGACGGGCACGGCCAGGACGAGTTCGTCCTCGACCAGTTCCAGCGGTCGCAGCATGCCGTCTTCGGGCACCAGCCACGGCTCCCACCCCTCCGGCAGCGAGGATTCTTCCTCTTCGCTGCGGATCAGACCGAGCCGCTGCACCATCGAAACCGGCAACAGGAAACGCTGCAGGCTGCGCTGACAGATCAGCGGCAGCGCGGTGTCGATGGACAGTTCAACATAGGATACCCGCAGGATGTCGTCGTGCGCGAATTCCAGTGCATAGGTGCACTGACCTTCGGTATCGGCAACAAGGCCTTGCAGGCGGGTCAATTTCGCTAGATCCACCTGGCCATCGAAGCGCCTGCGCGCTGCGACCATCCGCCAAGCATCCAGCATTTCGGGCACGTTTGCGGACATAAGCCGCTGAATGTTAAGGATCGCCCGGGCTGCTGTCAAATGCCTGCGCAGTCAGGTTGCCGATCCCCGCCCCGAGGGCCAGACTGCCGCCCTTCCGTGCCCGGTATTGTCGCATGACCCCACTGCTGCTTGCCTCCACCTCCCGCTACCGCCGCGAACTGCTGGAACGGCTTGGCCTGCCCCTGCAGACCGCCCGCCCCGAGGTGGATGAGACCCCCGCCCCCGGCGAGGCCCCACGGGCCGTGGCCGTGCGGTTGGCGCAGGCCAAGGCGGAGGCCGTGGCCCGCCTGCACCCGGGCCAGTGGGTGATCGGCTCGGACCAGGTGGCGGAACTGAACGGCGCCGCGCTGGGCAAGCCCGGCACGGTCGAGGGTGCGCAGGCGCAGCTGGCGGCGATGTCCGGCCAGGTGGTCGACTTCCACACGGCGGTGAGCCTGGTGCGCGACGGCGAGGTCCTGGCCGCGTGCGACCGGACCCGGGTCCATTTCCGCACGCTGGATCATGCCGAAATCGTCCGCTACGTGGCCGCCGAGCAGCCGCTGGACTGCGCCGGCAGTTTCAAATGCGAGGGGCTGGGCATCACCTTGTTCGAGGCGATCGAGAACCGCGACCCGACCGCTCTGATCGGCCTGCCGCTGATCGCGGTGAGCCAGCTGCTGCGCCAGGCCGGCTACACCCTGCCCTGAGCCTCAACGCAGCTGCAGCGCTTCCAGGCAGCCGGCATCCAGCGGCCCGGTGGCCCAGCCGACCCAGTGCCCAGCCAGCGGCATCGCCAGGCCCACCGGGCGTCCCGCGCACTGCAGGACCAGCCGCGGCGCCGGGCTCCGGGCAGCGAACTCCACGCGCCACGCGGGCCCGCCCAGCAGGTTGCGCACGGCGACCACCGAAACCGCACTGAGCGGCACCGCCGAGGCGGTGGCCGCCGTGCGTTCGCCCTGCAGATAGCGCGTTTCCGGCCAGGCGAACATCGCGCTCCCGTGCGCGCGCAGGCTTGGCAGTGCCGCCTGCACTTCGCCAGGTACGCTCTCGCCATGGGTCTGGTCCGGATCGATCACGCCCGCCGCGGCTGCGGTGGCCGTCATGTTGGCCACGCGCTGCATGCTGGCGCCGAGGTAGGCCATCCAGGCGGTGCTCGGCACGGCCACCAGGGCCAGCAGGAGCGCCCCCCAGACCACCGGCCGGGGGCGGCGCAGACCCACGCGGACCGTCGCCCACAGCAGCAGGCCGCACCAGAACAGCCACGACCACGGCACATACCGCGGTGCGGCCAGCTGCGTGGGGTAATCGGCGAAATAGGTCCAGCGGCTGAGCGCGACCAGCCCGCCCACGGCCAGCCCGAACCACGCCATCGCCAACGCCACCGACTCCCCGGCGCCGGCGCTGCGCCCGCGTTGCCAGCTGCAACGGGTCATTCCGAGCACTCCGCCCAGCCCAACCGCGCCCACCAGCAGATGCGGCCAGCGCGAGGTCATCACCGGGCCGAACAGCCACTGGTACCCGCTCGCCACCGAATGGACCGCATTGCGCACGGGCGCGAACGGCAGTTGCTGTGCCGCCGCCGGATCCAGCGCAGGCCAGGCCAGGTAGATGAAGGGCGAGGCCAGCCAGCGCAGCAGCACGTCCAGCTGCGCCAATGGCGCAAGCGCCATCTGCGAGGGCATGCCGGTGCGGCCCATGCCCAGGTGCAGGCCGACCGCCACCAACAGCCCCAGCATCAACGGCACCCAGTGCGACAGCGGCGCACGGCGCACCACCAGCACCGCCGCCAGCCCGACGAACACCGCTACGCCGCTGCCGAACGAGAACGTCGCCGCGACACCGCACAGCGCCGCCAGCACCGCACCGCGGCGATCCCCACGCAGCAGCACAGCCACCCCGGCCATCAGCGCCGCGGTGATCAGATACGCATGCACCGACTCGTTGCCATGGGTGAGCGCGCGCTGGCTGCCGAGCCAGAAGATCGACAGCGCCCCGATCAGGGTCGCGGCCGCGCGTACCGGCGGCGCCAGCGCATCGGCCTTGATGATCCGGGCCAGCAGCCACACCGTGGCCAGGGCCAGCAGCACGCCCGTGCCGATCTGCAGCCACTGGTTGCCATGCAGCCAGGACAGCTCGGCATGGCGCACCAGGTTCGGCAGGATTTCGCGGTGGCCGTTGTCCGAGACCAGCACGTTCGATGGCCACGGCATCTCCAGCAGCTTCTGGGTGAAGCGCCACGGATCGGCGTACAGCACCCGCGGCGCGAGCCACAGCATCGCCGCCACGCCCACCGCGACGACCGCAGCCACCGCCAGCCACAGCAGGCGCGTCAGCGCGGGCGGCACCGGCGCGGAGACCGGACGGGACACCGGCACGGAAGCCGTTTCCGGCGAGGCATTGCGCATGAGGGTGTCATCCATGAAAAAACACGCGCACTCAGCGCGCGGGGACGGTGAAGGCCTGTTCCTGCCACTGCTCCACGCTGCCGTCCTTGCCGTACAGCGTCATGCCCAGCCAATGGCGACCGGGCGCGAGGTGAGCGGTGTTCAGCGTGGCATCGAAGGCCACGTTGGGATGCTGCGGATCGGTGGAGATCTTCCAGGCGCTGGTGATGTCGTAGGCGCGCCCGTAGACCGCATCGCCGACCGGCTTCCCATCGACAAACAGCTGGACGCGTTCGATGCCGGCACCGTCCTTGAAGGCCCAGCCGCGCACATCCAGCGTGTCGCCCACCTTGGCATCCGGCTGCGGCGCATCCACCCAGGCCATCGCCGGGGTGACGCAGGGCCCGTCCACCCGCCCGGCAGGCAGCTTGAACAGCAGGAAGCGCTGATAGCCATGATCGTTGCTGACCACGCGCGGCGGCGGCAGCGGACCCACCTGGTCGCAGACCGCGTGATAGCGCTCCAGCAGATCGCGATAGCGCTGGTCGCTGGGGGACAGCACCAGCAGCATCGGTGTGTCGCGCTGACCATCGTGCAGCAACCCCCACAGCCCCAGCTGCGCACTGCGGCCGTGTTTGTCGTTCAACGGATGGCGCAGCACCTCGATCGAGGGATCACGCAACTGGAAGCCCAGTTCCGCGCCGACCTTGAAGTTGCCGGCCAGCACGCGCGTGCCCGGTGGCATGCCCTTCAATTCTTCGCGCACGGCGCCTGCCAGGGGCTCCCAGCCGGCGAAGTTGCGCGGGTAATACTTGTAGCCGGCCAGCTGCTCGCGCACGCTCGGCACGGACGCCATCAGGTAATAGCCGAAGGCCAGTGCCAACCCGGCACCGGCCAGCCACCAGCCGGTGCGGCGCAGCCAGCGCGGCCAGCCATTGAGCACGACCGGCACCGCGATGAGCAGTGCGAGATAGCCCGGCAACGGCCAGTGGAAACTGATGCGCTCCACATCGGTGAAGAAGCCCAGGGCGAAGATGGACAGGGTCGATACCGCGCCGATCAGACCGAAATACCGCCACTGGGCGCGTGCGCCTCCACCGGAGCGGGTACCGGCCAGGGCCACCTTCCACATCGCGATGCACAGGATCGGGGTGACCAGCATCGGCTGGATCACCAGGAACCACAGCCCGCTCCACTCGAACGCCCACGGGTGGCGCTCGACCACCTGGAATTTCAGGCCGGCATCATGGTTGTCGGCATTCCACGACAGCAGCGGCAGCCACGCCACCACACCGACCGTCAGGGCCACCCATACGCGCGGATCGCGCAGCATGCGCCGGCCCTGCGGCAGCACCAGCAGCGCGATGAAGCCGACCACGATCACCCCGATGAAGCGGTAATGGCTGAGTGCGCCGATCGCCAGGCCTGCGGCCAGCTTCACCGCCGCCGCCGCATCCACGTTGCGCAGCAGGCGTGCACCGGCGTCCAGGCACAGCACCGCGGCCAGCGCCATCGGCACATCCGGCACGGCCAGCATGCCCAGCGTGGCCGACAGCGGCATCAGCAGGGTCAGGCTGCCGGCCTGCCAACCGGCCACCGCGCCGAACCAGCGCGTGGCGATCCGCGAGACCAGCCATGGCAGCCACGCACCGATCGCCAGGAACGGCAGCCGCAGCGCGAGCACATGGTTGCCGCCCACTTCCACGCCCAGGCGTGCCAGCCATGCGGTCAGCCCGGGCAGGTCCGAATAGGCCGCCGCCAGGTGCTGGCCTTCCTGCCAGTAAAAAGCTTCGTCCACGAACAAGGGCAGACGTGCGGCCACCACCAGCTTGACGGCGGTGACCAGCGTCCACAACAACAGGAATATGGTGCGTGCGCGTTGTTCGCCCTGCATTGCTCTATAGAATCAGTGGAATCATCGATACGAGACGGACATGGATCATTCGCCCCCCGTGCCAGCCATGCTAACCGATGTACTGCGACAGTCTCTCCGCGCCGCCCAGGATCAGGTCAACGGGCTGGTCCTGGGCAAGGCCCAGGAGGTACGACTGGCCTTCGTGGCGCTGCTCTCCGGCGGCCATCTGCTGATCGAGGATCTGCCCGGCCTGGGCAAGACCACCCTTGCCCACGCCATGGCCTCCAGCCTCGGGCTGGGCTTCCAGCGGGTGCAGTTCACCTCCGACCTGCTGCCTGCCGATGTACTCGGCGTCTCTGTTTACGATGCCGGCAGCCGTCAGTTCCAGTTCCACCCCGGCCCGGTCTTCACCCATGTGCTGCTTGCCGATGAGATCAACCGCGCCCCGCCGCGTACCCAGAGTGCGCTGCTGGAGGCGATGGCCGAGCAGCAGGTGACCCTGGATGGCGTGACCCACCCGCTGCCGGATCCGTTCTTCGTCATCGCCACCCAGAACCCGGTCGACCTGTCCGGTACCTTCCCGTTGCCGGACTCGCAGCTGGACCGCTTCCTGCTGCGGTTGGCGCTGGGCTACCCCAATCCCGAATCCGAGCGCGAGCTGCTGCGCGGCACTGATCGCCGCCACCTGATCGCGCAGGCCACCGCGCGGCTGAGCGAGGTGGAGGTGCGGACGCTGCGCGAGGCGGTCGGCCAGGTGCACGCCAGTGAAGCCTTGATCACCTACGTGCAGGCGCTGCTGGCCCGCAGCCGCCAGCACGCCGGGGTGCGCGTAGGCCTGTCACCGCGCGCGGGCCTGGCATTGCTGCGCGCCGCCAAGGCGCATGCGCTGCTGTTGGGCCGCGCACATGTCGTGCCTGAAGACGTGCAGACGCTGTTCGTTGCGGTGGCCGGGCATCGGCTGGTGCCGGAGGCAGAAGCCGGCAATGGGCCGGCATTGGCCCGCGCCATCCTCCAGACCGTGCAGGTCGACTGAGATGCGCCGCGGCTGGGGAGCCCGCTGGCAGCACCTGCAGCATCTGGCGCGACCGCGCCGACCGGAGCACCTGCCCAGCCGGTTCGACCGGCGCCGCATCTATGTGCTGCCGACGCGCTTCGGTCTGTTCGTCGCCGCGCTGCTCTCGGCGATGCTGCTCGGTGCA
Organism: Stenotrophomonas sp. LM091; assembly: GCF_001806305.1. Taxonomy (NCBI): domain Bacteria; kingdom Pseudomonadati; phylum Pseudomonadota; class Gammaproteobacteria; order Lysobacterales; family Lysobacteraceae; genus Stenotrophomonas; species Stenotrophomonas sp. LM091. The sequence goes on along the minus strand of NZ_CP017483.1, from coordinate 3,131,713 downwards.
TTGAACTACAACAACAACCCTGCCCTGTTGTTGGCGCTGCTGCTGGCCACGGTCAGCATCGCCAGTGCGATCAGCGCCCACCTGCAGTTGTCCGCGTTGCAGGTGGATGCGGTGTCCGCCGAACCGGTCACCGCAGGCGCGCCGCTGCGGCTGCGCATCAGCCTGTCGCGCACCGATACCCGCGCACGTCGCGGCCTGCACGTGGAGCACGACGGCGTGGCAGCGTTCGGGCACCTGGTGGACAGCGACCAGATCGAAGTGGATCTCGACCTGCCCACGCATCAGCGCGGCTGGTTCGACCTCTCCCGGATCCGCATCGCCACCACACAGCCACTGGGCCTGGTACGCGCCTGGTCGTGGGTGTGGCCGGAGACACCCTTGCTGGTCTATGCCGCACCGGAAGCGCACGCCCCTGCATTGCCCGAGAGCGGCGGCGATCCGCTGCATACCCGTGTGCATGCCAGCGGCGACGAGCTGCATCAGCTGCGTCCGTATCGCCCCGGCGACCCGACGCGCAGCATCGCGTGGAAGCACTCTGCGCGGCGCGACACCCTGCTGGTGCGCGAGTACGAAAAGCCGATCGGCGTGGAGGTCGTGCTGGACTGGTGGCGCCTGGCCCCGCTGGGCACCGAGGCGCGGATCGCGCGCCTGGCGCGCTGGGTCGACCTGGCCGAACGCGAAGGGCGCCGCTACACCCTCACGCTGCCCGGCCAGCCGGTGCTCGGCCCCGGCAATGGCAGTGCCCATCACCATCTGTGCCAGCGCGCGTTGGCGCTGTTGCCCCATGACTGACCGCGCCGTCGCCCCGCTCAGTCCCAGTGCGCGCTACTGGACCCTGGCCAGTGCGGCCCTGGGCCTGTTGCCGCTGCTGCTGCAGCTGCCCACCGTGCTGGCGGCCGTCATCGCCGGCGTTGCACTACTGACCGCCCTGGCTTCGCGGCAGCGCCTGCTGCCGGGGGCACTGCGCCTGCTGCTGGTGCTCGCCATGCTGGGCGCCATCTACTGGCAGATGGGCCCGCGCCCGGGCCGCGATACCGGCTGCGCGCTGCTGGCGGCGATGCTCGCGTTGAAATCCAGCGAGCTGCGCAGCCTGCGCGATGCCCGCAGCCTGGTCGGCTTCGGGTTGTTCGGCCCGTTCGCGGCGTTCCTGCTCGACCAAGGGCCGCTGACGATGACATTGGCGGTACTGGCCGGCCTGGTCGCATTGCTCGCGTTGCAGCGGCTGGCGCACCTGGAGGGCCAGGCACCGCCGGCGCCGCTCAAACGCCAGATGCGCGGAATCGGCCGGCTGGTCATGCTCGGCCTGCCATTAGCGCTGGCCGGTTTCTGGCTGTTCCCGCGGTTGAGTGAACCCCTGTGGGGCATCCCCGATCGCGCGGTCGGCAAGCCCGGCCTGTCCGACACGATGGAGCCCGGGCAGTGGCTGGATCTGATGGCCGATGACACCCCGGCGCTGCGCGTGCAGTTTTCTGGCGCGGTTCCGGAACCGCAGCAGCGCTACTGGCGCGGCCCGGTGCTCAGCCTGTTCGACGGCAAACGCTGGGAACAGGACAGGCATCTGATCGAGCGCGCGCCCGCCGCGGTGACCCACGCCAGCACACAGTGGGAGTACCAGATCGACTATGAGCCGACCGACCGCCGCCAGCTGGTCGCGCTGGATCTGCCGTTGCAGGCCCCTGCCGGCAGCGATCTGGATGCCAACCACAGCCTGCGCAGCCACGCAGCACTCAATGCCCTGACCCGCTGGCGACTGCGTTCCGCCCCGGCCGTGGCCTACACCGACCCATTGACGCCTTACGAGCGTCGCCTTGCGCTGCAGCTGCCCGACGGCGTGAACCCGCGCACGGCGGTGCTGGCGCGGCAGTGGCGGCAGGAGGCTGGCAGCAACGATGCGGCGATCGTGCAGCGCGCACTCGAGTGGGTACGTGCGCGCTTCGTCTACACCCTGGACACGCCCGAGCCGGGCCGAGATGGCGTGGACGAGTTCCTGTTCGACCAGCAGGCCGGCTTCTGCCAGCACTTCAGCTCATCGTTCGTTGTGTTGATGCGCAACGCCGGCATCCCGGCGCGGGTCGTGACCGGCTTCGCCGGTGGCGTCCACAATCCCTATGGTGACTACTGGGTGCTGCGCCGGATGGATGCCCATGCCTGGGCCGAGGTCTGGCTGCCCGGGCGCGGCTGGGTGCGTGTCGACCCGACCGCGGCCGTCGCCCCCGAACGCATCTACGACACGATCGACGACCGGCTGGCGGCGGGCGACGCCGGTGCGATGCTCAACAGCCGTTGGCTGCCGTTCGGGCAGATGGGGGACTGGCTGCGCCGGGGCTGGAACGACCTGATCCTGTCCTTCGATGCCAACCGCCAGCAACGGCTTCTTGAACCGTTTGGTTTCGAGCGCCTGGATCCGACCCGACTGGTGGGAATTTTCACTGTCTTCGCGCTGGCCGCGCTAGGGTGGATGGCGTGGCTGCTGGCCCGGGGCGAACGCGAACGCGACCCGCTGCTGCGGGCCTGGCACCGGCTGGGACGCCGCTATGCACGCCATGGGCTGGAACGCGCCAGCGCCGAACCGGCCAGCGAGTGGGCCCGCCGGGTGGACCGGCAACGGCCCGATCCGGCGTTGTTGTCGCTCAGCGCGCGTTTCGTCCAGGCGCGCTACGCTGGCGCTGACGTCGACCTCACTTCATTATTGCGCGACCTGCGCAGGCATCGCCCGACCTCCGGAGCATCCCCATGAAGATTCAAATCCTGCTTCCCCTTGCTGCCTCTCTGGCATTGGCTGCCTGCGCCACCGCGCCCAAGCCGCTGCAGGGGCAGTTCAGTATGGTCAGCCCGCGTGACGCGGTTCCCACCCAGCAGGTGGGCACCCCGGTGCGTTGGGGTGGTCGCATCATCGAAACCAACCCGGGCCAGGGCCAGACCTGCTTCCAGATGATTTCGCGTCCGCTCAACGGCAGTGGCCGCCCGAGCACCACCTCGGCCGACGCCAGTGACGGCCGCTTCATCGCGTGCCGCGCCGGCTTCTACGATCCGGCGGTGTTCGAACCGGGCCGGGACGTGACCTTCATCGGCAAGATCGGCGGCTACGAGAACACCCGTATCGGCGAGTACGACTATCGCCTGCCGAAGCTGGACGCCGATGTGATCTACCTGTGGCCGGAACAGCGCCAGGTCGACGTGGTGCCCGCCTACCCGTACGGCCCGTGGGGCCCGGGCTGGGGTCCCGGCTGGGGCTACCGCGGCTGGGGCTGGTGGTAAGCCCGGAGGTGGCGCGTCCCCGTCGCTGATGCGGACGCGCTGAAAAAAACGCCGCCTTCGGGCGGCGTTTTTTGTTGCCCCGGCCCGCTCAGCCGTTCGGCGTGCCGAAGTGACCCAGCTGCGCGCCGGCCAGCAGGTGCAGGTGGATATGGAACACGGTCTGCCCGGCGTGCTCGCGGCAGTTCATGACGATACGGTAGCCGTCCTGCGCGAACCCTTCGCGGCGGGCGTACTCGGCGGCGGCCATCGCCAGCTTGCCGATCAGGTGCGCCTGGTCCGGTCGCACGTCATCCAGGGTCGGGATCGCTTCGTGCTTGGGAATGAACAACACGTGCACCGGCGCCTGCGGCGCGATGTCCTTGAAGCCGAGCACCTCCTCGTCTTCGTAGACGATGGTGGCGGGAATTTCGCGGCGGATGATCTTGCCGAACAGGGTGTCGTGGCTCATGAGGGCACCTCGTGTAACAGGGCCTTGGAGAGTAGCGCGGATGCACGCCCGGTTTCGATCACCGGCGCGGGTTGCGCGGGATCATTCCTGCACTTCGGTACGCGTACCGAAGGCGTGCGACAGCGTGCCGCGATCCACGTATTCCAGCTCACCGCCCAGCGGCAGGCCCTGCGCCAACCGGCTCGGGCGGACCTTGTGGCTGCGCGCCATCTGGGCCAGATAATGCGCGGTCGCTTCGCCTTCCACGGTGGCACTGGTGGCGATGATCAACTCGGTCACTTCGCCTTGCTTCAGGCGGGCTTCCAGCTGATCCAGGCCCAGCTCGCGCGGACCGATGCCGTCCAGCGGTGACAGCCGCCCCTGCAGCACGAAGTAGACGCCGCGGTAGCCGGTAGCCGTCTCGATCGCCAGGCGATCGGCCGGTGATTCCACCGCACACAGCTGCTGGCGCTCGCGGCTGCCGTTGGCGCAGACCGCACAGACCTCGGTCTCGCTGAAATCCCGGCACTGCGCGCAATGCCCGATCCGCTCGATCGCCTTGGCCAGCACCTCGGCCAGCTTCTGGCCGCCCTCGCGCTCACGTTCGAGCACGTGGTAGGCCATGCGCTGGGCGGTCTTCTGGCCCACGCCCGGCAACACGCGGAAGGCCTCGATCAATTGTTCGAGCAGGGGCAGGCTCATGGCGGATCGCTCATCTCAGAAACAAGCGCGCGAAGCCCGGAGGCTTCGCGGCGCGGTCACCACCGTCGCCAGGCCTCGACCCGGCGCAGACGTGGCTCAGAACGGCAGCTTCATGCCCGGGGCAGCTGCATGCCAGCGGTCGCCGAACCCATGCGGTTCTTCGACTCGGCATCGATCTTGTTGGAGGCATCGTTGAACGCTGCGGCCACCAGGTCTTCGGTCATTTCCGCATCGGAGAGCACCGACGGATCGATGCGCACCTTGCGGCATTCCTTGGTGCCGGTCAGGGTCACGCTGACCATGCCGCCGCCGGCGCTGCCGGTGACTTCCAGCTTGGCGAGGTCTTCCTGGGCCTTCTGCAGGTTTTCCCGCATCTTCTGGGCCTGCTGCATCAGTTGGGCGATATTGCCGCGCATGGTTCTTTACTCTTCAAAAGGACGAATGGAATCGGCCACGACCCGGGCACCGTGTTGCTGGATCAGCAACTGCACCGACGGGTCGGCCATGAAAGCGGCTTCCGCCGCCGTTTGGCGTTCGCCTCGCTGGCGGTCAGCGCGCTGATGCAGGGTCTCGGCACCGGCCGCGCCGGTATCGATCACCAGACGCGGAGCCTGCCCCAGGGGGCCAGTCAATGCCGCGATCAGCGCCGCCTGCGAGCGGTCCGAACTCAAGTACTCAAATCCGGGCGAAATCGCCAGTTTCAAGACACCGTGCTGGTAGCTGATGAACGCCGAGTGGGCCGCCAGCTGCTTGGACGGGCCATTGAGCTGGCTGCCGGCGACCAGTTCCAGCCAGGCATCGGCGGTCAGCTCAGCGCTCGCCCCTGACGGCGCGGCGTCGGCCACTGAGGGTGCGATGGCGATACCCTCCGGGCGAGCCACCGGGGCGGGGGCTTCCCGCACAGGCGCGGGAGCAGCCGGTGCCACGGTCCGCTCGGGCGGCGCTTCCCATGGAGCGACCATGGCCGCATCCGGGGTGGCCATTTCAGCAGCCAGCGCTTCGTCGCGATCGGCCGCATCGTTCTCCTGATGCCACGGCGGCAGATCGTCGTCGGCAGCGGGGGCAGGCGCGTTCGGCCTGGCCGGCTTGGTCGGTTGGACCGGCTCGGCGGCTGTCGGGGCGGGAGCAACCTGTTTCAGCGGCGGGGCTGCGGCCTCGGGGGGCGCGACGACCGGGGCGGCGACGGGCGCCTCAGGCGCCACCGGGGCTGCCTGAGCGACGGGCGCGCTGGCCTTGGCAGGCGCCACGGACGGAGCCGGAGCCGAAGCCGCTGCCGCAGCGGCCATGCCGGCGCCCTGGCCACTGGCCTGGCCGCCACTGTTCACTTCGGTACCGGTGCCCGGATCGCGGGGCACGGGCGGGACGGCCGATGCCGGGCGGAACGCCAGCATGCGCAGCACCGCCATCTCGAATCCCGCGCGCGGGCTTGGGGCCAGGTGCAGGTCACGGCGACCGCCCAGGGCCATCTGATACCAGAGCTGCACCACTTCCGGGCGCAGGCGCTGGGCGAAGGCCTCGGCATCGATCCCCTCGCCCGCCGTCGCGGCGCCCGGCACCAGCTGCTGCACCTGGATCCGGTGCAGGGCTTCGGCCAGGGCGTCGAGCACCCCGCTCCAGTCCGGCGAGAACTCGGCCAGCAGGGCCACGGTCTGCAGCAGGCGCGGACCATCGCCATCGGCCAGCGCATCCAGCATCGCGGCGACCTGGGTGCGGTCGACCGTGCCCAGCATCGCGCGCACCACATCCTCGCGCAGCGCGCCGCCGGCATAGGCAATCGCCTGGTCCAGCAGCGACAGGCCGTCACGCAGGCTGCCATCGGCCGCCTTGGCCAGCTGCACGATCGCAGTCGGATCGGACTCGATCTCCTCGGCGGCCAGGATCTTGGTCATCTGGCCCTGGATCTGTTCCTCGTCCAACCGCTTCAGGTTGAACTGCAGGCAGCGCGAAAGGACCGTCACCGGCAGCTTCTGCGGATCGGTGGTGGCCAGCAGGAACTTCACGTGCTCCGGCGGCTCTTCCAGCGTCTTGAGCAGCGCATTGAACGCCGCCTTGGACAGCATGTGCACTTCGTCGATCAGATAGACCTTGTACTTGCCCCGGGAGGGCATGTACTGGGCGTTCTCGATCACCTCGCGGACATCATCCACACCGGTATTGGACGCGGCATCGATCTCGAGCAGATCGATGTAACGGCCGGAGTCGATATCCAGGCAGGCCGGGCACTGGCCGCATGGATCGGCGCTGGTGCCCTGCTCGCAGTTCAGCGACTTGGCGAAAATACGGGCAATGGTGGTCTTGCCGACCCCGCGGGTGCCGGTAAACAGGAACGCATGGTGCACCCGGCCGCTGTCCAGCGCATTGCTGAGCGCACGGACCACGTGTTCCTGGCCCACCAGCTCGGCAAAACGCTTCGGACGCCACTTGCGGGCAAGGACGAGATAGGACATCAGGCCACCGTCTTCATCGGGACGACCATTGTGCCACGCCTGTCCAGCCCCCCTGCCCCCCGTGACGAACCGCTTGTGCGATTCCGATTCCCCCGCTAGAATCTGCGCCCCTGCAGCGGGTTGTGTGCGGCAGGTCCGGAGAGGTGTCCGAGTGGTTGAAGGAGCACGCCTGGAAAGTGTGTAAGCGTCTAAACCGCGCTTCGGGGGTTCGAATCCCCCTCTCTCCGCCAGACAAATAAAAAGGCCGCCCCCAGGGGCGGCCTTTTTATTTGTCTTCCGGAAAGCATGGGGAGCCGAGAACCCCAACGGGTTCGACGGATTCGCCAGGAGCGAATCCGGACAGCCGAATGGCTGTCCCTGGAGCGCGCCAGCGCGGAAGGGCTGGGTGCATGGATGCCCCCAGCAATCCCAATGAAGCGGCCACCCTGCTATCGAAGCCCAAGCGCCTCACCGACATTCCCGGGCGCGTGGCGACGCGTTCATCTCAATGGCGCATCCAACTCCAGAAGGCGCGGCCCTGGAGCGCGCAAGAGCGGAAGGGCTGGGTGCATGGATGCACCCAGCAATCCCAATGAAGCGGCCAGCCTGCATCCGAAGCCGACCACCCCAACGCGGAGCATGCCAAAGTCCCCCCATGCCCACCCTGCGCCCCTACACCCCACCAGACGCCCCCGCCTGCCTGGCACTGTTCGACACCAACGTGCCGCGTTACTTCGGCCCACACGAACGCCACGACTTCGCCAACTATCTACTTCACCCAGACCGGGCCCACGACTATCTGGTCATCGAACACAACGGCCACGTCGTCGCCTGCGGCGGCCTCGCCCTGGACAACGAGCACACGGCGGCCTTCTGCTGGGGCATGGTCGATAACGCCCAACATCGCCAAGGCCTGGGCAAGCAGCTCTCCCACGCACGCCTCGCCCACGCAAAAGCGCTAGGCGCCCAGCGCGTCACGCTCAGCACCAGCCAGCACACGCAGGACTTCTACGCCGGACTCGGCTTCGCCGTCACCCACATCACCCCCGATGGGCACGGCCCCGGACTGGATGCAGTGGAGATGGTGCTCGAACTGGCGCCGCGTTGAGCGGCGCCAGTGATTGGAGTGCGTCAGGGTTGCGTCAGCCACGCATGGCGTGGCTCTACGCCCGAGCGCGCAGCGTGCGTTTTGAACGCCTCAGCTGCTGCTCAACTTCATCAACACCAACCCGCTCACGATCAACACCGCTGCAGCAATCCGCATCGCGCTGACCTGCTCGCCGAGGAAGGTAATGCCGATCACGAACGCGCCGACCGCGCCGATGCCGGTCCAGATCGTGTACGCGGTGCCCAGCGGCAACGTGCGCATCGCCAGCGACAGCAGCCAGAAGCTGGCAATCATGGTGACGAGGGTGATGATCGAGGGGGTGAGCCTGCTGAACCCCTCGGACTGCTTCATCGAGAACGCCCAGACGATTTCCAGTACACCGGCTGCCAACAGATAGATCCAGGCCATGCGGCCCTCCTTGATGGGGGCCAGGCCGTCCTGGTCAGTGGTTCCCGAAATGGGGGAGGCCGTTCCTCCTGTGCCACGCATTTTAGCAACCCACTCGCCGGATGGCCGATTCCGGCGGCACCGGGCTACACGGGATTCAGCCTCCGCGTCTGGCACTGCAGGCCGTGCATGCGCTAGAATGCGCGACTGCACTGCCGGACCTGTTCCTGCGTTGCACCTTCCGCCTGCGGCCGGCTGATCCTCGATCGCCCTGCAGCCGGAACGTCTCTATGGTGGCCCCGTCGGCCCCTCGCGACGCTAGGTCGAAAATCCCGCCAGGGCCGGAAGGCAGCAACGGTATCGATCGACGCGGGCGCCGAGGTCAGCCGGCGGGGCCGCCACCTTTTTGGGCGCACGGTTTTCCCCAACCACGCTGCCGCTCAAGGCACCGCAGGCGTGCCCTGATGGAACACCACCCGCCATGCCTCGCCGTGCAGCCGCCACAGCGAACTGCGCAACACCTCGCTCTGGCGCTCGCCTCCGACCACATACCAGCTGCGATAGCGCACCTGTGCCAAGGTGGGCGCCAACAACACGACCCGGTAGTCGGTGGACACGATCTCGACCTGCGCGCGCTCGTGCGGAATCTCCGCCAGTGCAGCAGCCCGATCGAAACACGCACCCGAGCTGCCGATCTCACTGAAGTCGTCATCCAACAACGCCGCCAGCTGCGCGACATCGCCACGGACCGCAGGCTCGTGCAACGCGCGTTCGAGCGCCTGCAGATGAGCGGCCAGCGCGTCGTCCATGCTCAGGGAGGATCCTGCGCCAGCACGTGCATGGCGGTGGGAGACGCCAGCGCCACACGTTCGCCGGGCACGGCCACACGGTGACCCCGCTGGCGCAGCGCCTCGCCGTCAGCCTCGCTGGCGTAGTGGTAGAGCATCATCCGCGCCTGCAACCCGGCCGTGTATTCACGCTCCAGGTCATCCACACCGGTGTGCGACGGGTTGCCATGCAGGCCGCAATCGTGGGCGATCAGTTCGTTGTCGTCGGCGTAGCGCGCCAGCATTTCCGGAATCGGCCGGGTATCGCCACTCCAGGTGACCGCACCCTTCAGGCGCAGGCCATAGGCGGTTTCCGGCCAGTGATGCCGGACCGGAAACACTTCCAGGCGCACGCCGTCATGCCAGAACGCATCGCCGACCACGATCAGCTGGAACGCATCCCAGAAATTCGCACCGCCCTCGGCCAGCACGTTCGGGTAATCGGCCACGCGTTTGTGCAGCAGCGGCACGACCGTCGCCGGCACGTACACGCGAATTCGCCCACGACGCTGCGGCGAGAAATACGCATCGACGAACAGGCGTTCGAAACCGGCGACGTGGTCCAGGTGCACATGGGTGACGAACAATGCCTGCGGCACATGGCCGTAGTGCGCCTGGAACGCAGTGAGCCCTTCCCCGCCGCAATCGATGGTCAGCCACGGGCGTCCATCGCGTTCGATCACCGCCATCGGCGAACCGAGCTGCACGGCCGACGCATTGCCGACCCCCATGAAACGCAGTGCCCAGTCCATCAGTAACCCCGGTTCCAGGCCAGATCGTAGGCGCGGCGCAGCCGTGCATAGTCCTTCTCGACGTCATCCTGGCTGCGCTCACCGCGCAGCTTGATCAGCGAGCGCAGCAGCCGCTTGAGATTGCGCTCGCGCCAGCGGGTGGCCGGGATGCGCAGCACGCCGCGATCGAAATCGATCAGCCAGCCGTGGCCGTTGGCGTCGAACAGAATGTTGTGGGCGTTGAGATCGGCGTGGTCCAGCCCGACGCGATGGAACCGCGCGATCAGCCGGCCGGTTTCTTCCCAGGGCGCGCCGCGCCCGGCGACCAGCGCGCGGTCGGCCAGCGAACGCACGCCCTCCAGGCGCTCCATCAGGATCGCCGCCTTGTAGCGCAGGCCTTCGCGCATGTAGAACGCGGCGATCGGTCGCGGCACCGGCAGCTTCTGCGCGCGCAGGGCACGCATCAGCCGGAACTCGGCGAAACTGCGGGTGCGGTTGGCCCCACGCCAGATGTAGTGGTCCCGGCTGAGCTTGGCCGCCAGGCCGCCACGCAGGTACTGGCGCAGCACGGCATGACCGAAGGGGGCATCGACGAACCAGGCGCCACCACGGCCGCCATCGCCGACCGGCCGTGCCCGCTCGCCCCAGTGGGCCGGTGCGAACAGGCTCATCTCGGCTTGCCGCAAGGCTTCGCGGTCGAACAGAATGGCACCGATACCGCGTCCATCGCGGCAGGGCGTCAGCGCTTCAGTGGCGTCGAATGCGACCATTCCTTCGAGTCTAACAACACCATGGCACCAACGTCCTCTTCCTTGTGTCTTTTGCGTTTGTCCGCGCTGGGGGACGTGACCCATGTGGTGCCGCTGGTACGCACCCTGCAGCAGGCCGATCCCGGGGCGTCGCTGCACTGGATCATCGACAAGGCCGGCCACAAGCTGCTCGATGGCCTGCCCGGCGTGACTTTCCACAGCTACGACAAGAAGACCGGCCTGGCCGGCATGCGCGCCCTGCGCGACAGCCTTCCCGCCGGGCGCTTCGATGCGCTGCTGCAGATGCAGGTGGCTTTCCGCGCCAACGTGCTGTCCGCCTTCGTGCCGGCCAAGCGCCGCATCGGCTATGACAAGGCCCGCTCCAAGGATCTTCACGGGCTTTTCATCAATGAACGCATCCCCGACCGGCCCGGCATCCATGTGCTGGATGCGATCGGCAGCTTCTGCGAACCGCTCGGCCTGAAGCAGACCGAGGTCAGCTGGGACTTGGCCGTGCCGCCTGCCGCCGTCGAGTGGGCCAACGCCCAGTGGACCGACGATGGCCGCCCGGTGCTGATGATCTCGCCCTGCTCCAGCCATGTGCGCCGCAACTGGTATGCCGACCGCTATGCGGCCGTGGCCAACCACGCCACCTCACGTGGCTGGCGGGTGGTGCTGTGCGGTGGGCGCAGCGACCTGGAGCGCGGCATGGCCGATGCGATCCAGGCCCAGCTGGCCACGCCGGCGCTGGATCTGGTCGGCAAGGACACGCTCAAGCAGCTGCCGGCGCTGTTGGCGCGCGCCGCGCTGGTGATGACGCCCGACTCGGGCCCGATGCATATCGCCAACGCGATGGGCACCAAAGTGCTCGGCCTGCATGCAGCCAGCAACCCTCACCGCAGTGGCCCCTACTCCGACCGCCGCTACTGCGTGGACCGCTACGACGATGCCGCGCGCAAGTTCCTGGGCAAGCCGGCCAGCGAACTGAAGTGGGGCGCGAAGGTCGAGTTCGACGACGTGATGCAGTTGATCACCGTCGAGGACGGCATCGCCGCCTTCGAACGGTATGTCGCCGATTACGCGCCGCGCGGCGCGTAATCCTTGTACGACTTCTCTTCCACGTAGAGCGAGCCCAGCGCCAGGTTGATGTCCTTCTTGATGCGGGCGCGCTCATCGTTCTGCTGGTAGACGCTGCGCGCCAGCTCGACGAAATGGTCGTCGAAGGCCTGCGCCTTGTCCTGCAGGCGGATGTTGTCTTCGATGTCCCACAGGCGCTCGTTGACCGCCTTGAGCTCGGCACGCAGGCGCGCGATGTCCTTGACCCCGGCCGGGTGCGCCATCCAGGTCTTTTCCAGCGCGCTCAGTTCGGTGCGGATGTTGGCCAGCTTGGCCTCGTCGCTGATGCGCTCGGACTTGATCTGCAGGATCGAGATCTTGTCGAGCAGTTCACCGAAGGACACGGGGACGAGGATTTCAGCGGTCATGGGGGAGATCCGTTACGTGAGGTGGGCAGTTTAGCGGAGCGCACGTTGGCGGGGTGTGGGGTGGGGGTGCGGGCCCCCGGGTACAGCCACGCCATGCGTGGCTGCGCGATGGCCGCTTCATTGCCGGGATTGCTGGGTGCATCCATGCACCCAGCCCTTCCGCGCTGCGCGCTCCAGGGCCGCGCCTCCCGGAGCTGGAGACGCCGTTGGCGATGAACGCGTCGCCACGCGCCCGGGTATGTCGGTGATGACGCTGTGGCTTCGGAGACAGGGTGGCCGCTTCATTGGGATTGCTGGGTGCATCCATGCACCCAGCCCTTCCGCGCTGCGCGCTCCAGGGCCGCGCCTCCCGGAGCTGGAGACGCCGTTGGCGATGAACGCGTCGCCACGCGCCCGGGTATGTCGGTGATGACGCTTGGGGCTCCGGGAGCAGGGTGGCCGCTTCATTGGGATTGCTGGGTGCATCCATGCACCCAGCCCTTCCGCGCTTGCGCGCTCCAGGGCCAGACGTTCGTCTGTCCGGATTCGCTCCTGGCGAATCCGTCGAACCCCCGTCGGGGGTTCTCATCCCCCCGCAATTGGGCGCCGGTCATTTCGCAGCGGTCGGAAAACGCCCGATCTCGGTCATGAAAAAGGCCGCCCAATGGGCGGCCTTTTTCATGTATCTGGCGGAGAGGGGGACTGCCATAGATCCGTCCAAGGAAATCCAGGGGAATCGATAAGTTCATATATTTGCCGTTTACTTTCAATGACTTGCATGAAACATATCCAGCACTGTCCAGCAACACCCATCATCACCCAACGCGAAATGGCATACCAGATGGCATACTAGATGGCATACCAGATGGCATACCAGGCACGCATGGCACTGCTAACCGACATCAAAGCTCGAAGCATCACTCCCGGAAGCGCAGCACTGCCACACGGCGGAGTTACTGGCCTGAGTCTGCTTCCTTCACGCACAAAGAAGGGCCAAGGCAAGTGGGTCTTGCGCTACGTAAGCCCTGTCACTGGCAAGCGGCGCAACGCCGGCCTAGGCAGCTACCCGCACGTGGGCGTCGCTCTTGCCGGCAAGCTGGCTCGCGAGATGCGCGAAGAGATTGCATTGGGGCAAGACCCCCTGGAGATCAAGGAGACACCTGTAGCCGCGCCGGTGATGCCATCCTTCCAAGAGGCAGCAAAACAGGTACACGCCGAACTGAAGCCAGGCTGGAAGAACGCCAAGCACGCGCAGCAGTGGATCAACACACTTACCGAATACGTTTTCCCCAAGATCGGCTCCCTACCGATGGATCAACTTCAGCCTCGTCATATGGCCGATGTCTTGCGCCCGATCTGGCTGGAAAAAGCGGAGACCGCTTCCAGGGTAAAGCAGCGTTTGCATGCCGTGATGGCCTGGGGCTGGGCACACGGGTTCAACCAAGCCAACCCCGTGGATGTAGTCACACATCTGTTGCCGGTACAACCCAGCAAGACGGTCAGACAAGAGCATCAACCGGCCATGCCGTGGACCGACATCCCCGCATTTGTCAAAACCAGACTGGTGGATACAAACGAGCTAGATGTCACCAAACGTGCGCTGCTGTTTTTGATCTTGACCGCCGCGCGCTCTGGCGAAGTCAGGGGAATGACTTGGGATGAGGTCAATTTGCGCAACAAAGTCTGGATCATTCCTGCCGATCGCATGAAAGCCAGCCAGACCCATCGAGTCCCACTCTCTGAGCAAGCCATCACTTTGCTGCAGGTACAGGCAGGCAAGCACGATCATCTGGTCTTCCCATCGATCCAATCCCGAACAGTCCTCTCGGACATGACCCTAACTGCACTATTGCGCCGCTTGAAGGCCCACAGCGATAGCGATAAGCGGATAGCCACCGCGCACGGCTTCCGGTCAAGCTTTCGCGACTGGTGCAGCGAGGAAGGCTATGCCCGGGATCTTGCTGAACGCGCGCTGGCCCACACTGTCAAAAACAAGGTCGAAGCTGCCTATCACCGTACGGATCTGCTGGAGCAGCGACGCCCCATGATGCAGGCGTGGGCTGATTTCGTCCTTCCAGCAACAGCATGAGATAGGCAATGCTCTTCGCACTCCACATCGAAGTTGCTCACAAACTCGTTGGCATGGCCCCCGCAGCGTTCTTCGAATACGCGACGGGGCTGAGCCACATGAACTATCGACGAGGCCGCGGCTATACAGCTCTCATGGCCAAGCGTGAGCAAGTCGAAGCGCATTCGGATTCACTACTCCTGCGCATGCTCCAGAAACGAGGCATCCCAGACGCCGAATTTCGAGGATTCAAAGAGGATATCCCCCAAGGACATTCGGCGATCATGCTCTATGGGCTAGGTTTGCTCAACGAGCACACGTCCCCAGCAACCAGAGAACTGGTCGCCATGTTCGATGCGTCAGACAAACGACTTTGTAAGCTTTCAGACACTGACGTATACGGCTTTCTCGACGAGATCGGGCCACGGTCCCAACTGGGGCCAGCCTACTGCACCCCCCTGACGGTGGCAGACATTAGAGATCCCTCGCTGGAGCTGAAGCTGGAACTGACCGAACCGGAGCGCACCGCCATCAATCTTGCCCTAAACCGCCGTGCCAACATGGCGCTGTCATTCTTGGCAGCCGTAGATCACGAAATTGGGCATTGGATTGGACGGACCGGGGTACCAGATGCCTTTGCAGGCCTCCCAAGATTTGCCGTGCTGCTGGCACCACCTGGGCCTACTAATCGGCACCGCCATACCCCGGCTGACCCTACCCCGCGCCTCGTAGATTTCATCGGCGCCGTCGGCCACTACTTGCGAGAGGGCAGCTGGCCTCAGCGCCCGCTCCCTATCGCGGACATGGGCACCCAGGCAGATCTATCAGGGACACGGCTTGGCGAGGGCAATCGGTTCGTTCGCGGCTTGAGAAGTGGCAAGGCCCGGCTAACTCGAAAGTCATTCAGAACACTGGTCCACACCCAACTCTGGACCCCCAAAGCGAAGGCGTCTGATCTCGATGGCCAAGCGGACCTGCTTGAAACCTACCTGGTGGCCGCACTCTTGTTGAGCCTGCTCCTGCCAGACCACCCAACCACCGCGGGCCACATGGACCGCACGGGCTGGCGGGAGGCATAT
The DNA here is from genome assembly GCF_001806305.1 of Stenotrophomonas sp. LM091. NCBI lineage: Bacteria > Pseudomonadati > Pseudomonadota > Gammaproteobacteria > Lysobacterales > Lysobacteraceae > Stenotrophomonas > Stenotrophomonas sp. LM091. The sequence continues at coordinate 3,116,488 of NZ_CP017483.1, read as the reverse complement.
CTGGGATGGTGGGAGCGGCATAGACACCGCTACCCACCCCAGGCCCCGTCGACAGGCCCACTGCCCCCAGCTTGGCTGATCGATCCGTAATCAGCGCTTCGCAGGGGCGTTGGTGCGGTTGCCGCCAGACGGCATCCCAGGCTTGGTCGACGGCCACCCAGCGGGGCCTCGAGCGCCGCCAGCAGTCGAGCCGCCCTTCGAGCCACCACCTGCCTTCCCAGCCGATCCGCCGTTAACCTTTGCCATGTTCCTCTCCTTGTTAGCCCCCACACGGGGCAAGGAAAGCTTGAACGTTAACGCGCTCCGATTAAGCCCTGAAAGTTCACAGGTGGAAGTTGCGCTGGTGAGACTGCCCAGCTTCACCAGGCTCAAAGCTCAGCATGGGTGAAGCTGTGCTCCGTTATCGCCAAGTACTCGGAAAGCGTCGCTAGTCGTGCATCAGGCATGTACTGGCTCCAAGGCATCCTCACCTATCTTCATGATGTAGTGTGGCTCTTGGCCGATGGCATTGAACATCGCGCGGAACTTGCCCAATAGATAGGACACGTCGTATTCGGTCCAGTCAATTGGCGGACCATTGATTGCATCTCGGTGGGAACCTCGATCGACGAAACGATCCAGCGCTGCGTACTTACTGGATGTATCTGCGTCGGCCAATTGCTGGACTGCCACGGGGAAGTCAGAAGACCCGGTGGTGAAGGTGAAGAATTGCTCCAGAATGTTACGCATGGCGTTGGGCACGATCTGGGTCGGGATCTTCCCGTCCTTGGCATCCCTGAGGATCTGCCACCACACGTCGTAATCATTTAATAGCTTGGTGGGATCCAGCGCTTCGACTTCCGAATACACGTTCTTGACCACGCGCAGCAATCCGCAGTGGTTGTGCGCCTTGGGCAGACTCACCTTGTGCTGACGGAGCAGCTCATGGAAGAAGTACAGGTTGTGCGTCAGGACGATCACCTGCTTCACGAGCTGGGGCCGTCCGTCTGGCTTGGCCAGCTCGCGGTGGATCATCGTGGCGATGTCATACACATAATTCTGGGACAGGCTGGAGATCGGATCGTCGATGACGGCGATAGTGCGGCGAGGATCCACATTCTCGTTTTCATCTTGCGACCCCTTGAGCGACTCCATGAAGTAGAGAAACGCGATCAGCGTTTTCTCACCCTCGCTCAATGACTTGGTCTCGCTGCTGGCTACCCCTGGGCGCGCCAGGCAGTACACGCGATCCTCGTCTACCTTCCGATCGATGCTAAACGCCGTGATCCCCAAGCTGCGGAGTCGATCGTTGATCGCATCGATTGAGGCATCAACGCCTTTCTGAAGCCGGCGCAGCTCACGTAATTCGGTGTTGAGGCCATCTCGCTCCTGCCTCTTCGCTTGCAGGCCTGCCTTTGCCTGTGTTTCGGCTTGCTGCAGCGGTCCGAGTAACGCATCATGGTGCGCGTAGGCGTCCATACGCTCGACATGCATGACCTGGAAAAACATGGCCTTGATCCGCTCACGCTCGCCCCTGCGATCCCGGATGCGCGCATTGAAGTCAGCGATCAGAGCGTTGAGCTTGGCCAATGCTTCGACCAATGCGTCTACATTGACAGGGGAGATGGACACCGCCTCCCCCGGCTGCGCTTCTTTCCGACGCAACGCCGTCAGTGTGTCGTGGAATGCCCCCCGAGCTTGGGTCCAGGCAAGCTCCACCCCTGCCTCTCTTGCGTCGGGGTCGGTCAAAATGGCCTGGGTACGCTGCTCTAACGCGTCGAGCTGGACGGCGTAGCTCTGAACCAGCAGCGAGATCCTGTCGACCTTCGCCTTGCGCTCGCCTTCCAGGAGTCTCGCCAACTCTTCGCGGAAATCGTGGGGCAACCCCTGCTGGCAAAACGGACATCGATCCTTATGCGTGTAAGCCTGTCCACGCGCGACCCAGTCCGCGTTGCCCAGTTCGGCAACGAATGGTGCTAGGCGACTCGAGGTCGACACCTCCACGACCTCACCCCAAATAGGGTCATTCTCGATCCGACTCAGCACACTGGTATCCAGGGACACCAATGCACGCTCACTTTCGATGCCAGAGACATCGGCCCAGCGCCTTTCAAGTCGCTCGATCGTGTCCAGCTGCCCATTCTCGGGCAGGGCATGTGTGCGCAGGTCGGTGAAGAATTTTTCCTTGTTCCGGCCGTAGCCCTCAAGCAAGGAAGCCAGTGCCGTCTTCTTGCCCCAGTCGTGGGCCTTCCAGATCTCGTCTTTGGCCCGCACCAGCTCCATGGCAAGGTTGCTTTCGGCTGCCTTGACACTTGTGGTGGCGTCGGCGATCAGAACGTCCAACTCGCCGTTTCGGGTCTCGATGTCCTGGATACGTTGCTGGCGGACAGTGTCGACTTCGCCGACAGTGAAGATGCCCTGGATGGGCTGGCCGATCAGGCGTTCAACGTAGTGGTGGTTGTAGACCAAGTATCGGTAGCGCGCATTGTCGGTTGTCTCGATCCTGCAGTGCGCAAAGGCGGGATCGTTGCGTGCCAGCCCGTCGACCACTTCACCGATAGAAGACTTTCCTGCTCCGTTGAGACCGTAGACGTAAGTCGCAGGTTTGTTCGGGATCTGGACCGAATGCGCGTTGGTGGGATGAAAGCTCTTGTGACGATGGATTGTGATTGTTCGGATCATGCTCACTTCCCCCCTATGTACTCTCTTTGTACCAGAGCATCAGGTCCGTTGAGAACGCAGAACGGGCCATGGCCGTACTGGACCAGATCAACACGAAATTCGGCAGAGGCACTGTGGGAGTAGACAGCGCGGGCTGGCGGGTTGGTGGAGCAAGGCCGGGGGAGAGGCTCCATGGTGCATGGCAACGCCCAATGGCGAGCAAAATTGCATTATTTGTCACCAAGCTATACAAGGAAGTGGAGCAGCCTTCTGCAGGCACGCTGACAAAGATCTTTGAAATAGCAAACATCAAACACTATACACAACCAAAAGGATGGCGGTTGAAGATGGAAGAAAGCAACATCGAATCAGGAAAGTACAAACCGCGCTTCGATTTCGATAAAGATCACAACAAAGATCGTTCCGAGACTGGAACCATCAATGAGCTTTTGCAAGAGCTCAATTACGAGATGGCGCGCACAGAAAATGGCAAAGAAGCCGAACACTCCAATGCCTCAGGAAAAACAATAACCCGCAAGGAACTTAATGGAGTCATTGACTTCATCAACTCCACATTGGGACAAGAGATTCCTACCGGGAACTGCACACTTCCAATCTCCACCCTAAAAACAATCAAGCTCCTTTACCTCAAGAACGACTCCAGCGACACTCAGTTACTCCAAAGAATCTCGAAACCAGGAACCATCAAGGCCACTTTCGAGCACTGGACAGAACGCAACACCCCAAGAAATGAAAAGACCATAAAAGCAGCCTCCTATCTCATGTCCACGCTTGAGCTTGAGATCGACGAGGAGATACTTAAGCACATCCACATCAACAGACTCACACCATCGAAACTCCTTGAATACTACGCCAGACACATAAAGGAGCTTATAGAACCTATCTACATGGCTTTCGTCGGCAATGATGAAGCCATTGCAAGCGCCTTTATGTTTGGCGCACATCAAATAGAAAGCTATCAACCCTCAAATGCCTTACCCAGCAAAGAAGGCGCCCCCGTACACGAAAGGCTATACATCTATTTGCTGACTCTCCCATTCCTGCACTTCGTTGGAGAGTGTCAGCAGGTTGTCGAATCAGAAAACGACGAGTTGAGCAAATACAAGATAGAGCCACTCTTCGCTCACGCCATCTCCTCACCGACGGAGTGCGATGCCCTATTGCGACCTGTCACATCTCTCGCAGCTATTCACTCCTTCCTGCAAACCAATGCAAATGAGCTGGCACGCTTGGTTCACCAAGCCACTGGTTATGAGTTGATATCCAGCGAGATCACAAACATAGCCGACGAAACGCAGAAGGTTCTGCATGCCTATGTCTTCCACGAATGGCACAGAACAGATCATGACGTCGTCAACATTTCAATGGCCGACTGCGTTGCAGCCCTTTCAGCCATTAAGATACAAAAGAAGATCAAAACGAAGTACACGCCCTACTGGAAAGGGCAGAGCTCAAGCGAGAAAGCTGTATCTCGCCTACTGAGTCACCTGGACACATCAAGAGACATCGAAGAGCTATATGAAGAGGATTACATCCCGCAAGGTGCGATGCTCACCCTCTATCATCGATATTGCATCGCCTACGCATTACTTTTCGGGCGCAGCAACCGCATGGAAGCATTTATGAGATTCCAGATCTCATATCTGAAGCACATGACCATAGCTCACTCTCATTTCGATCTTGAAGCAGGCAACGAATACGAGACAAAGATCAACATTTTTTGCGAAGACCTTATTCAATACATCGAAGATCAAGCCACTTCGCATTCAGTGTAATTTTTAACTTGCATCACCCTTATACATATGTAGAAACTCACTCACGTCCTTCGAAGCAGCAACACGAAGAACGAAAGGCATCGAAGGAAATAGAAATCAAATAGAACTGACGATAGATTACAGGCAGGGTGTGGTACGCGCACTTACCCTTTCTATCTAATCACAACACTCTTCGATCATGAGTATCTACCGGTAGCCGACAAGAATCACTCTTGTCGGCTTTTTTATTCTCCTTAGAGAAAGGGTGATACAGCAATGGCAAGCTTCCATTACAGCATCAAAAGTGGAAAGAAAGGCAGCGCACGCAGGCACGCCAACTATATCGATCGTAAAGGATCTCATAGTGACAAGAAGGACCTTATCCAAACAGGACATGGGAACATGCCCGAATGGGCAGGAGATGATCCGAAACGGTTCTGGAGCGTTGCTGACAAGCATGAGCGTGCCAACGGAGCAGTGTACCGAGAACACGAAATCACTCTTCCGAGTGAGCTCAGTACTGAACAGCAGGTCGAACTTGCCGACCGGCTTGCAAAGAATCTCGCAGGGATCAAACCCTACCAGTACGCGCTCCATGCACCTGAAGGAAAACTCGGTGGGGATCCCAACCCGCACATCCATCTGATGTGCTCGGACAGACTGCCTGATGGCATCCCCCGTACACCTGAACAGACCTTCGCCCGCTACAACGCCAAGAATCCTTCCGCAGGCGGATGCCGCAAGGATAGTGGCGGAAAGAGCCCAATGGAGTTGAAGCAGCAGGTGACTGCACAGCGAAAACTTGTAGCGGACACCCAGAATCAGTTCCTTGAAGAAAACGGTTATTCAACCCGCGTAGACCACCGCAGCTTGCGTGATCAAGGCATTGCCAGGCCCCCAGAGCGCCACCTCGGCCAACGCTTCGTCAAGGAGATGGCAGATGCAGAGAAGTCGCAGTATGCACAATGTCGTAAAGCCGTGAAGGCAGCTTCATCAGTTAAAAATCTGAGAGAGGTAAGTGCCTAACCCAGCGATTCTGCGACAAAGTCGCAGAATCGCAATGGCACCTACTGACCACAGCAGAAAAGCCCCGGCATATCGCCGGGGCCCCCTTGGCATCAAGACCACTTACAGTGCCCTCCGGTCAAAGTAGTGATTCATCAAGCGCAGATACATCCTCTTGTCCCGGTACCCACTGCAGACCTGAATTGCTCCCTGACCTTCAAGAATCGAGATAGCTGCATTCAGCCTTGCTCGGTCACGTACAGGTCCATAGCGCAAAACCTGGTTCTTGGGAACGTACGTATCCGAATAAATCCCTTTCCACCACTTGGCATACAGATACCGATCCAAAGCTTGAGCATCGACCTGATCCTGCGATACCACGAACGCTGGTGAGAACAGATGCTTGTACTCATCAACATGCCACCGAACGATGTCGAAGGCACGATTGATCGTATCGAGGGTGATGTCACCTCCCTCTCCACTGAAGTACTGCATCGATGCAGCGAGTCGTGCCACGATCTCCATGATCTTTGCCGCGAAGTCATTGATATCACTCAAGTACTCCCCGTCGCGCAGCAAAGACTCAGTTTCTGATGCCAACTCTACCCAGCGTGCCCTGGCATCGATGGAGAAGGACACCACTTCACGAGCAATGGCGCCCGAGGCTGACCGCTCCTTGTACTTGAACAACAGCTCCGCGATTCGCTCATGGAATGCCGGCAAATGCTCCCACACCGGTTCTACGTCCTCGATTCGCCGGTAGCCCATCATGGAGCGAGGCCACGCAACCAAATAGCGTGCCCAGTGTCCACTCCCCTTTGCAACAGAGCCTCGCCTATTGAGGAACTGCTTGAACGGTTCGTACTGGGTCATGATGCTCACAGAAACGCGCGGATTCATCGCAATCAGATGCTCGTTCTCCGCACGATCCAACGGCATCATTCCTGGCGAATCCCAGAGACGATTGAGCAGGCCCACATTCGCCATTGCCTCGCTCTTGAACAGCATATGACCTTCGTCAGTCGTGATGGCGATGGACTCACCATCACCCTGAACGGCCTCCATGATGGCCTTGGCCGTGATGTCCTGCCTCAGGAAGCAACGCAGGCGGGGCTGCAGAGGTTTCTTTTCTGAAAACTCCTTCAGCTGTGCCTCGAGTGCTTCGACAGACTTGCCAGCAGCAACTGCTTTACTGATCGCGCTCCTCAGCCCCTTCATCTTGGCCGTCCAGAGTCCATAGTCGATCTCATAAGCCTCAGTCTGCTGCTTGAACGCAGCCATCTCCTTCGTGTCTGCATCGCGGAAAGGCGCCTGCAGTAGCTCGAACACCGTGGACTTGCGCTCACCAGACTCAGCCACAAGCATCAAGTTCTGGGTTACAGGCTTGATCTGTCCGGTCGGCAACTTGACATCAATCAGACCTTGGCACGCCATCGAAATGGCATTGATAAGACCCATGCCAACCATGGCGTCGGGAACTTGAACGTTGCGAAGGAGCTCAAGGCCTGCCTCACGAGCAACATGGTGAAAGGTTTCCAGGGGATATTTGGGGGCATAACGCTGCCAATTGGTTGACATCATGCATCCTCCTCTGTCGAGCCAACCGCGGTCTGTTCTTCAACCTCAACCAACAGATGGCCACAGCTCTGGCACCGAGCAGCATCGCCCTCCGCATGGCGACGAAAACGCTCCTCCTTGAGCAGCTTGCGGAACTGAATCAGGTTCAGATCATGCTTGTACGCAGCATTGAACTGCTCTACCAAGATCTTCTTGCTCATCTTCTTTGCGATGTGCTGTTCCAGGATCGGATAGGCCTGCCTGAAGTCCTGCTCCAGCTTGCCCTTCCCCTTGGTCGACTGTTCACTCAAAGCGTGCGTGAGCGCGTCAAGCGGCGAAGAGTGGACTGCAAAATTAGCCATCATCACTTCTCCTCCTTCGCACGACGGAACTTCACTGCACGGCCTTCTACCCATGCCATTGCCTCATGCGTCCAGTAGAACTTCGGGGACAGTTCGCTGTCATAGAGCGGAATGCCCTTCGGGAAGTCCGGATCGGTCTTCATCAGCTCGTATGCCTTGCTCCTGCTGACGCGGAGCAGCTTGATCAGCTCCTTCAGACGCAGCGTCGGACTATCCGGCCAACCTGCTTTCCCAGCACTGTTGTTCTCTTCGGCCAAAGTCATGCTTTTGTCTACGCCCTGGCGCAGACTGGACGTCATGTGCTTCATTTGTTGATTCCTTCGTTGTGTTGAACGTTTCAGGAAGGAATCCGGCCGGTTTCCTATCGAAGGTGATTGGCCTCCGACGTGATCAGTGTCGATATGCTGCTGTTGGGGGTACAGGGAAAAAAAATCCAGGTTTTTTCCAGGGACGCGCACAACCGACCAGATCAAAGAAAAATCAAACACTTACATACCAGGGAGCTTTCGCTCCCTGGCATGTCTCGTCCTTTGCGCCCACAAACCGGTCCGTTCCATCCGATGTCCGCTCAGGACCTGAACTGCCTCTTGTCCGTACCTGATACAGATCCGTACCGGTACGGCTCTCCTACGACACCAACCGAGACGCTTGCGCTTTCAGTCTGTCCTTGAGACTTCCGTTCGCTGATACCTGCACAACTTCACCCTGGCCTGATGGATAGAACTCCTCGACCACGGCCGGCACGTCTTCGTCCAGGTCCTCGAAGGCCCCGTTAGCGAAGCCCTGTCTCGCCGCCTCATCCAGTGCAGCTTGGTCGATCCCCGCTGCAGCTCTTGTTGCGTGTCGCTCAACCGCCTCTGCGACAGCCTGTTCGAGCGTCAGCCCGCTCCGAACCACCAGATCGACGTAGTAGATCGCTGATCGGTAGCTCATCGTCGTGGACTTGCCCCGCAGCTTCAGCTCGAGCGGCAGACAAGACAGCCTTCCGCCCGACACTGCACTGAGGTAGTGCAGCCGTGCTGCCAGTGTGCGGATGGTGTTGTAGGAGGTGGTGCGCAGAACAAAGCTACCCATCACATCCCCCGCCCCGTCCCCAATGACCACATTCAAGCGGGCATAGGCTTTGCAGCCCCCACTGGCAAACTGACACCCATCCGGACCAGGACAAGGCAACGTCTCCATGCCTTCAGGCCCAGCACGCCGGCTGTCGTTTTCAGAAGACGGCTGCACTGAACGTCAGAAGCCGACTGCACTATAGCAGCGGAGGGGTTGGATCCATCAGGCAACGACGGGCTGCTGCCGGCCAATAGCCGACAATGACGACACTGGAAATCCCCGCCTGTGAGCGTCGGCTCAGGGCGGGACAGCGTCATCCAGCTACCTGCGCCACTGACTCAGCCTTGTCCAGCCGGCCGCGCCGCACGAACAGACTGACCAGCCGTTGACGGATCGCCACCTGGAGTTCCGCCAGTTGTTCCGGCGTGATGCGAATTTCACCCGCTCGACGAGCGCAACACCGGCGCCGCCTACGCCAAGAACCGGCGAATCGAACTCAAACTCACGAACCGCTGAGCGCCGCGTCACCGCGCTGCTGCGCCAGCCAGTCGCGCGGGGCGCAGCCCATGCGCACGCGGAAGGCGCGCGCCAGAGCGTTCGGGCTGCCGTAGCCGACGCGGTCGGCCACCACCGCCACCGGCCGCCCCTGCTTGAGCAGGGTGCAACTGACGTTCATCCGCCAGTCGGCCAGATAGTCGCCCGGCGTGACGCCCACCGCGTCCTTGAACGCGGCGGCGAAGCGCGCGCGTGACATGCCCGCCTTCGCCGCCAGCGCCTCGAGCGACCACGCGGTCTGCGGCGCATCGTGCATGGCGGTTATGGCGCGCGCGAGTTTCGGGTCGGCCAGGCCCGCCAGCAGTCCGGTGGCGCCAAGCCGCCCATCCATCAGATAACGCAGCAACTGGATCAGTAGCAACTCGCACAAGCGGTCGATGGCGGCCTGCCGACCGCACTGGTCGCGCTCGGCTTCGGCAAACAGCAACTCTAGCGTCGGCCCGAGGCCGGGCAAGTCCGCCAACGGAATCAGCAGCATCGACGGCAAGGCCATGGCCAACGGATTGCCCGTCGAAGCGCCCAGGTCGACCTCCGCACACAACTGCTCAGCGGTATCGCCGGGGGCGGCGACAAAACGATGCGACGCCACGCGCGGATAAAACAGCAGGCTCGGCTCGGTAACCAGCAGATCTTCATGCACGGGCGAACGCGCCGTAATCGGGCCGCGCCGCACCAGATGGATATAGCCATGCGGCGCCGCGTAATGATGCTGCCCACAGAAGGCGCCGCTGTGAAAAACGCGCGCCGAAAGCGAGTAGTGCCGGAGCAAGCCGGCCAGTCGATCCGCCATTCCACTCTCCATATAAGACGATAGGTTACGTATTTGATACTTTACGTGCCATATCGTACCAAACAAAGGGCGATCATGCCCACGTGCTCTTGCACCTCACCCACTACGGAGATAGACATGACCCAAATCGCCCCCCTGACCATCGACACCGCTGACGCCGCTACCGCTGCCACACTCAAGGCCGTCAAAGCCAAGCTTGGCATGGTGCCGAACCTGTTCGCCACGCTGGCCCACGCGCCGGCGGCGCTCAATGGCTACCTCGGCTTGTCCGAAACGCTGGGCACCGGCCGCCTGAATGCCTCCCAGCGCGAGATCGTTGCGCTCGCTGCCGGTCAAGCCAATCGCTGCCAGTATTGCCTGAGCGCACACACCCTGATCGGCAAAGGTGCCGGACTGTCGGCAGAGGCCATCGCCGCGGCCCGCACCGGCCAGGCGGCCAACGCACTTGACGATGCAATCGCCGGCTTTGCCCGCGCGCTGGTCGAGCAACGCGGCGTGGTGTCGGCCGACGCCATGGCCAACTACCGCCGCGCGGGGCTCGACGACGGCCTGATACTGGAAGTGATCGCCAACGTCGCGCTGAACACGCTCACCAACTACACCAACCACATCGCCGACCCCACGGTGGATTTCCCCGTGGTCGCCGTCTGATCTCCATAGGCATATAAGGAGAACACGATGAAAATCGCACTCACCGGCGCTCTGCTCGCCAGCGCCCTCGTCCTGCCACTGGCCGTCACGGCCGGCGACTAAAGGCCTCGGCCGAGCACTACCGCAAGACCGGCAAGTTCTTGGACGGCGCCACGCTGGTGAAAGAGATCCGCAAGCTCGAAACCAGCGCCATGACCACTGGCAACCCTGTGGTCTGGGGTTCCGATGCGGCCGTGTGGTTCGTGATGGTCAAGGACGCCAAAGGCCGTTTCGCCAGCAACCCCTTGTGGGGCGACGGCTGGGGCTGGGCGCTGTTCAAGGCCGACGCCCCCGCCAAGAATGTCGCCGTCAGCTACGAAGCCGACTGCATGGGCTGCCATGTGCCGGCGGCCAAGACCGACCGCGTATTCATCCAGGGCTATCCGACACTGACCCAGCACTGACTTGCTGCCGGGTTACGCTTCGCGCAGGATGGCACCTCCGTCCTGCGCGAGCCACCCTTTCCGAAGCGCGCCATGCCGACACTCGACGCCTTTCTGACCGACGTCCGCGCCTGCACGCGCTGCGCACCGCATCTGCCACACGGCGTGCAGCCGGTCTTCCAGTTTCACCCGAGTGCGCCCATCCTCATCGCCGGCCAAGCACCGGGGGCCCGGGTCCATGCCTCAGGCGTGCCCTTCGACGACGCCAGCGGCGCGCGTCTGCGCGCCTGGCTGGGCGTGGACCGCGACACCTTCTACGACCCTACCCGCATCGCCATTCTGCCCATGGGCTTCTGTTATCCGGGCACCGGCAAAAGCGGTGACCTGCCGCTACGCCCGGAGTGCGCCCCCGCCTGGCGCGAAGCCTTCATGCAGCGTTTCGAGCGCCTGTCGCTGGTCATCGTGCTGGGCAGCTACGCCATGGACTACCACCTCGGTACTGGCAAGACGCCGCTCACCCGGGTGGTCGAAGCCTGGCGCGAGCACTGGCCGCAAGCGTTCCCCCTGCCTCACCCTAGCCCGCGCAACAATCGCTGGCTGGTGCGCAACCCCTGGTTCCAACAAGGGGGCGTCACATTAAACGGGCACAGATATACGGTAAGGGTGTCAGGTGTCGAAAAACACCTGTTTTTCGTACACTACGGCCAATGCGTGGCCTACGATTTTGCGGTCGTTCTACAACACGCTGAACACCGGTATGGACCGCCCCGGGATTGCCCGAGGCCGCAACTCCTGAGAGTGAGGGTCTACGATGAGCAAGACGACGAACAAGTTTGCCCCTGATGCGCGAAGTTCTACCACAAGCGCCGTCAGGTAAGCCAAGAGGAGGCGGAAGGTGGCCGGGTGATGGTGATGCTGAGCCGCATGGCAAATAGCAAAAATCCCGCCAGAGTTTGACGATCTGGCCATTGAGCGAAGCGAACCGTCAGCACGTGGGGATCTAGAACTGGATGCTGAACGTATCAAAAGGCTCGGTACTCTCGACGATGGGCTGTCGAACGTATCTTCGCATGGCTTGGCCTATGCCGCCGCATCGCGAAGGACCGGGAAACCACTATTGCACCATCAAACGCATCGGCGACCATCGCATCCATCCGCATGCTCACCCGCAGAGCTGCGAGGTATTGCTACACCTTAGGACCTTCCGAATCAGGCATTTATGTTGTGCAGCCGGCCGACCGGCTCAATCCTCGTTAAACGCATCAATGATCCCACTAGCCGCCAGTCGCTCAACCTCGCGACCGATGGCCGCTACAAGTAATTTGCCTGCGTCGCTCAAACCTTCGCGGTAAATGATGCCCGCGCGGCGCGGCGGGGCCGGAAGCGGTATCGGGATGAGGCGAAGCAGCCCTCTTTCCAGGTCGCCCGCAACAAGGACCTTCGGCATCGCCGAGATGAAATTTCCCGTTAGCAACAACTCGCGCATGAACCCGACCGATGTCGACCGAATGGACACATCTAGGTCTACCTGCATGGCGGAGAGCGCGGTACGCACGTCGTGTTCGACGCGAGTACTCACGGCCGGAGAGACGACGTGAAAGCACCGCCTCGACAAGAGGCTTTTTGTTCAATCCAACTGGTACACTCTTACACCGGAATCTTGCACAATTTTACCCCGGCATTGACAGAACTTCAAAATGATGTGAACGACCTCGCTTGTGGGGCTGCTGGACTGCGGCAGACAGGGGCGTCGTCTGGGAGAAGGCTGTGTTGAAAGGTTCCAAGACGATCGTGTGCGGCTGTCTGCTGGGAGCAGCGATCATGACCGGGTCGACTGTCGCCCTGGCGCAATCGGTGCCTCCGGCCAGCACCGAGGACGAGTCCGCAGGTGGCCCGATGGGCAGCCAGGCGCAACCCGGTGTTCGCCCCCCACGATCGCAGCCCCGCGCTGCCGTGGCGGTCCCCGGCGGGCAGACGGGAACGCCGAACCTTCCCCAGGCGATCCGCTGGACGGAGGACTGGTCGCAGCCCGTCAGCAAGGATGCGCCATTGATCGACAGGATCAAGCACATCCCGATCGGCTCGGATGACATATACCTCTCCCTCGGCGGTGAGGCGCGCGCATACTACACCGCCTGGGATCATCAGAATGCCGGGCGCACTGCGAATGACGCCAATGACCCGGTGCAGCGTCGCTTGCGACTGCTGGCCGATCTGCACATGGGGCCGCACGTCCGGGCCTTTGTGGAACTGGGCGACAATCGTGAGTACGGTTCCAGCCTGGTCACTCCGCCGAACCGGGGGCCCTTCGACGTCGAGCAGGCGTTCCTCGATGTGACGGTGCCGCTCGGCAAAGCTGGAAAGTTGACGTTGCGTCCTGGTCGGTTCGAAATGCCGCTTGGCAACGGCAAGCTTGTCACGCTGCGGGACGGTGTCAATCAGCGTGTGCTCTATCAGGGCCTGCGCGCGACCTATGCCCTTCCCGGCAAGATCTCTGTCGACACGTTCGCCGTTCGCCCCGTAAACATTAAGGACGGCGAATTCAACAATGCCCCTAACCACACACAGTCATTCCACGGCGTTTACGTCAGCGCTCCGCACGTGGTGGCTGGCTTTGGCGTCGACGGGTACTGGTTCCAGGTGAAGCGTGACACTGCATTGAACGCTCAGGGCAGGGCCTCCGAGAACCGTAGCAGCTGGGGTGCGAGGCTGTGGCAGCGCACTGCGACCTGGGATCTCGACGTGGAAGGTACCTACCAGTCCGGTCGCTTTGGAACCAAGGACATCAGCGCATGGGCGATGATGATGGATGGTGGTTATACCTTCCCCAAGGTTGCCCTTCAGCCGCGCCTGGGGCTCAGAGCCAATGTATTTAGCGGCGACGGCAACGCCGGTAATGACACGCTGGGTACCTTTGTCGCGCCTGCGCCTCGTTATCAGATGCTCAATGCCGGTGTTTTGTTCAACTACTCAAATTTGATGAACCTCAACCCAACGCTTACGCTGAAGCCGGCGCGATCGGTGACGATTGTGACCGGGGCCCAACTTTACTGGCGCCATCGCATTGCAGACGGCGCTTACGTCGGGCCTGCCGGTGCATCGTTTGCGTCCGCTTCCGCTCGGCGGATCGGTACCGCCATGGAAATCGACATATCATGGCAGGCCACCAAGCGCCTGCAATTCGGCGTGGCCAACAGCTATTTCATGCCGAGCAAGTCGCTGGAAAGCGTTGGCGGCAAATACGGGAACTACTTCGGCGCCTACACCAGCTTGAGATTCTGAGGGGTTTCCCGATCGCCATCTGTCGCCTCCGGCCGCTGACTGGCATAGACTGCGGTGGTCCATTCGTCATGTTAGAGCGGTTGGATTAGGTCCGGAGCGACCAACTGGGGCGCAATGCTGCCATGTCGGAAACCGCATGTTTCCCGACAGGGGACGACGCAAACGGATTGAAGCTCCATGATCGCGGCTGATTATGCGCGACAAACCCTGTCGCTTTGACCTACTGTGCGACAACATTGATCCAGGGGTTTGTCGTACATGCTCATCGGGTACATGCGTGTCTCATCGGTCGACGACCGCCAGTCGGTCGACCTCCAGCGCGATGCTCTGCTCGCCGCCGGCGTCGATGAACGCCATCTCTATTCCGATAAGGCATCGGGCGCCCGGGATGATCGCTCCGGCCTGAAGACGTGTCTGGAATACCTGAAGGAAGGCGACACCCTGATCGTTTGGAAGCTCGACCGCCTTGGGCGATCCTTGGCCAACCTGCTGACCATTATCACCGACCTGAAAGTCCGGGGCGTGGCTTTTCAATCGCTGACGGAGCAGATGGACACAACCACGCCCCACGGAGAATTGTTGTTTTCGCTTTTCGGCGCGCTTGCTCAATATGAACGCGCGCTTACGCGCGAGCGGGTGATGGCGGGACTGGCGGCGGCAAAGCGCCGGGGCAGACGCGGCGGTCGACCGCCGAGCATCGACGCGGAGACGATCGAGCAGATCACGGACGCACTCAATGCTGGTGCAAGCAAAGCGTCAGTGTGCCGGTCCTTCAAGGTGCCCCGATCGACCCTCATCGGCACGCTCGATCGGATTGGCTGGACGGGGCCAGCCAAGGCCTAACTAGATGCCCCGCCGTTCTGTCCTGACCGAGGCGCAACATGCCGAATTGTTCGCCTTGCCCGAAAACGAAGCCGACCTGGTGCGGTACTGGACGCTCGGTGTCGACGATCTGCGCGCCATCACGAGCCGAAGGCGTCCCCACAACCGTCTCGGTTTTGCGCTACAGCTCTGTGCCTTGCGCTATCCCGGCCGGCTGCTGAAGCCCGGCGAATTCATCCCCGATGCTCCTCTCAGGTTCGTCGGGGATCAGCTCGGCATCGCGCCGGACCTACTTGCGGACTATGCCACGCGCGGCCCCACCCGGTACGAGCAACTCGACACGCTGCGCGAGGTATTCGGTTTTCGCCAATTGAGCCGTCCGATCCAGGCTGAACTGCAGGCCTGGCTCCTGCCGATCGCCCTCACCATGACCGGCGGAATCGATCTGGCGCGGATCTTGATCGAGGAATTCCGGAGACGGCGGATAATCGTGCCCGGCATCACATCCCTGGAACGTATGGTGAGCAAGGCCCTGCTCGACGCCGAGCGGAAAGTGGGCGATTTGCTGACGGTCCATCTGACCTCGGCACAATGCGGCCTGCTGGATTCGCTGTTGCTGCAGCACGATGAAGGCCGGATCATCACTCTTGCGTGGATTCGCCAACCGCCCGGCAGGCCTGGGCGCCGTTCCTTCGCGGCGATTCTTGAGCGGTTGTCCGCACTCCGCGCAATCGGCTTGGCCCCTGAAGTCGTGGCTCCGGTCCATCCCGAGCGGCTGCGCCGTCTCAACCAGCAGGGCGTCCGGCTTACCGCGCAACATCTTTCCGTCCTGAACCCGATCCGTCGTCGGGCTGTTCTGATCGCCACCGTCATCGAAACGCAGGTGGCCCTGACCGACGATGCCGTGGTAATGTTCGAACGACTGATCGGACAGATGTTCCGGCGCGCCGAACGCCGGGAAGAGGCGGCGTTGAAACGCGACAAGCGCACCATCATCGGTGGAGTGTCTGATGTCATGCCCAAACCTCGCTTTGGTGCACACGAGTATTGAGCATAGTCGAGATTGGTGCAGACGACTCCTGATATTGGGCTGTCAGGAGCCGTATGCACACCAGGCGTTACATCCAGTCAGATGGTGCGGTCGTCTTCTGAAAACGACACCGGCAGGTGTCTCCATTGCCTACACACAGCGGTCTTCCGTTCTCGCGATTGAACAGCGAATAGTCAGCCCGGAGGTTCAGGGTTGGATCGTCGAAGAGCAGGCGCACCGGGATGGATCGCAGCTTGTTACCCTCCGATGCCTTCCGCAGCTCTTCATCCAGCGGGTGCAGCACCCAGCCATCACGGTTCTGTACCTGGCTGGTGAGGGTGAACTGGTCGTCCTTTTCGGGCAGCCGCTTGCCATTGCGCTCTACTACCCGGCCGATGGAAATACGCCCAATCACGGGCGGCGTTATGGCCAGTCCCTTCAGCATGATGTGACCTCTTTGATCGTGGTGTTGATCCGGAATCGGCGCGACCCCGGACGGACTGCCGTGTAGGCCGCAGCGATCTCCGGGTGCTCGGCTGCGAGCCGCTTGGTATCCAGTGACGTGCCATCCTTACTACGGCGGTAGATGACTTCTCCCAGTGAGCCGAACCGGGCAATGGAAGCGTCCCCCATGGCTTGCTGCAGTGTCTGCTTGAGCAGTTCTACCTGCTGTTCCTGCTCTGCAACTGCCTCAGTGAACGAGACAAGGTTGGTGAAGGTCTCGACCAATTCCGGGTCCTGACTGAAATCGACAACGGTGTCCTTGCCTGGGTACAAGCTCCGCAACGCCCTGGCCGCTGACTCCGAGCCATCGGCTGGTGGCTCGATGTCATTGATGACGTGCTCCCAGAACCGGACCTCCAATACCACCAAGCGGCTGATGATCTCTTCGTCTCGCTCAATGCGGTGGATCCTCAGCGCCTGGCCACACAGCAGCACTGCCACATCTGCTGCCTGCTTCCCCGTCACTGCCAACTGATGCTGTACCTGCAGCTGCACGTACTCGGGAACCCCGTCTTTCCACAACCGAGAGCCGAACTCCCCTGCTGTCTTGCACTCAAGGATTTGGACCCCCGGGGAACCAATTACCTCTCGATCGAGGTTGGCCAGCATGTGCGGAAAGGTCGGGTGCTGCAGAACGGCGTTGACCCGACGTACCCGGTTCCCCGTGCGCTCCTGGTAGGCCGTGGCCACCATGGGTTCGAGCAGGGTTCCCCAGTAGCGGGGATCCTCTTGTCCAGGGGGGATCTCTTCCATTGGCTTGCGGCCCGTCTTCTCCTGCCACAGCTCCAGCTGGCTCTTGTAGGGGTTCAACCCGACGGCGGTGGCAGCATCCGAACTACCGATGCCGCCATTGCGGACCTCCAGCCACTGCTGGCGATCCAGTGAACGCGTATCAACCAAACGCAACGCGGTGTGCTTGCTCATTGGCAATCTCCGGAATAGAAAAGGCCGCCTTGATGGGCGGCCTTGGTCAGGTCTTTCATTTCAAGCTATCGATGTGGGCAAGATGAATGGGCGAAGCGACAGCACTGATCGCTGCAGCTCTGTCAGACCATGCCTTGAGAGGCCATCGAGACCACCTCATGGCTGGTGACAACGAAATGGTCCAACAGCCTCACGTCCACGGTGTCCAAGGCAGCCTTCAGCCGCGCCGTGACTGCCCGATCTGACGCAGAGGGCTGCAAGCTACCGCTTGGATGGTTGTGAGCCATGAGTACCGCCGATGCATTGTGGGCAAGTGCCCTCTGAACCACGATCCGAGGATGGACCTCGGCTGCATCAATCGTCCCTGAGAAAAGCCGCTCAACTGCGATGAGCTGGAACTGCGTGTTGAGAAAGGCAACCTCGAAATGCTCGCGGTTTTCGCCTCCCAGACGTAGCCGGAAGAACAATGCACCCTGGGTTGCTCCTCCCAGCACCTCCCCTGGCAACGATGCCCGTTTCTGCAGGATCTGCAGCGCCCTCGCAATCGTCCTGTCCTCACGTACCCGGATCCTGCTCTCCTCCTCATTGGATCCGGCCCCTAATGTGGTCATGTGATAGGCCTGCGCTTCCATCAGGCCACCAACTTCATCACTTCATCCCACGCGCGCTGCTTGAGCTGAGCTCCAGCACCGAACCATGCCGCATCACGGCGGTGATCATCGCTACGAGCTCGTCGGTGGTGGTCAACGTACTCCGTGACGCTGTTGAGTACGCCCCAGGCCGTTGCACGGCTGGAAGACAACAACGCGCCTCGACCGCCGCCCTCATACAGGGCACGGACACTGGCCAGCGCCTGCTCGTTGACGACCTCAGCGGTGGTGCCCTGGCCTTGGTAGGTAAGCACCCGTCGCAACAGACCATCGACCGTATCGGGGTCAACTGGACGGTCACAGATGGCTTTCATGCGAGACACGAAGTTGTCCCAGGTCGAGACGGTGATCCCCAACTGGCGCTTCACAGCATCCGGGTCGAACTGACTGCGGTGCGGGACCTTGATGGCTCCGCTGCTGTCTCCCAGAGCGATCTGTAAGGTGTTGTTGCACACCACCCGCACCGAGGTGAACTGCGCCGTGGTGGCCAACGTGCCGTCACAGGCAGTAGCAAGCAAAAGATAGCCATCCACCCGGTCACGCCCCTTCAGCGACGTGCTCTGGCCCGTACGAGCCATGGCCCAGAACTTCTTGCCACCCTTGAGCACACCCGCCGTCTCCAGTTCAAAGCCACTGTGCTGCGTCAGATTACGGTAGAACTCCAGGATCTCTCCCGGCTGGACCACCTTGAACCGCTTGGAGACGACTGCCAACGGCTCCCTGGTATCGGAGCGATAGAGCACTTTCTGCTCCGGGAAGGAGTGGATGGCACCGATGGCATTGCTACCCGTGATGAAGCGGACCTCGGAGTCCTCGATCTGCCAATCCATGCCTGCCTGACGCTTCCAGACCTCAATGGGCTGTTGCTGTTCAAGCTTATTGCCCAGACCGTGCCACGGCTTAGCACCGGCATAGGCCATTGTTTCAACCAGATGCATCGTATTTTCCTCGCTTCTTACGGCACAAACGCACAAGGCCCGGACGATGCCGGGCCTTGTGCGTATGCCAATGCAGTATCAATTAAAAGGGTCGATGTCTTCACTGCCCGAAGACAGAGCACATCGAGCAACCGCAGCGATGATGGATGCTGCGACGACCAAAACACAGTACAGACAATCGGATCTTTCTTTCATACAGCCATATCCAAAGCAGATGCATCATCGCGGAGCATCTACACGCGAAGCCAGCAGCCGCCAGCCTCATCAAAATGATATGTGCTTGAGATTTTTTACAATCATATTAATAAAATTAAACTGAATTTCTTTTATGGAAAATCAGGTCAAATATTTATTCCAACCCTGAATATATCAACCTTGGTCTCAAGACATTTACGCAAACTGAGATCATTTACGCCTACCTCGAACCACCCTCCGGGCTTTTGGAAGAAGTCCAACCCCCGGCCAATCTTGATCACCCAGCCGTTGTCGATACGAATCTCTCGGTCGTGCATGTTCGGGTTCAACTTCACTTCCAGCTCGACATCCAATTCCAGCAGGCTCTGCTCCAACTCATCGAGCTTCTCAGCGATGTCGGCCAACTGGGTCTTATCGTCGTAGCCGGTGATCAGGCTGATCTTCTTCACGGTTCCAGCCTTCAGCACCGTTTCGCAGAAGCGCACGAAATTCTGAATCTGGTGTTGCAGACGAATGTACGGATCTTCGATCACGACAGACTTCGCGCCTTGGAGGTAGGGGCCGAGGATCGACTCATAGCTGTACCCGGTGTCGCCATAGAGGATGGTGAAGTGCTGTTCCTTGAGCTCGATCGGTGACGGCCCAACCGCAATCGAAGCCGGGGCCGGTGATACCGGGGTCGGGCCCGCTGGAGTCTCCAGTGCAGCAGGTGCCGCTTGTGCAGTGGGTTGCACTTCGACTGCCTCAGTCGGCTGCCCATCCGCCTGATTCAAGCGACGGCGAGCTGGCTCCTGTGTTGCCGATGCATCTTTGGACTCAGGGCAGAAGACCACCACCTCCTCACCGCTGGCCTTGAAGTAAGACAGATTGATCCGGGCAAACTCGTCATCCGGTTTGCGCTTGTTCATCTGCTCCTTGACGCGGCGGCGGCACTCCGTGGCATAGGCCACGTATTCCTCGAACTCCTCATCCGTCGGCGGCCCGTTGGGGTGCAGCACCTTCAAGAATGCACAGACGGTCTTCTTGATACCTTTCTCGTCGCGCCCCTCGATTGATTTACCGAGCCGAATGCGCTTGCTCACTTCCTCATACCGATTCGTGTGCTTGAACTGGTAGTGGAAGGCCTCGGCCAAATAATCAGTGATGAAGCCGTAGTTGCTGGTCAGGAACTCGCTGCTGTTCTTCGGCATCTCCCAGCCTGGAATGTACGCGGCGAAACGGTCCATCACGGCCAAGTCGAGCTCTGGCGGCAACGGCTGGAAAAGATCGTGCTCGTTAGAGTTGACCACCTGCTGCACGGACACGTCGATGTTGCCAACGAAGCTCAAACTGGCATCAGCAATAACCTCAGCCCCGCGCGAAAAGCGCCCGTTGGCCATGAAGTCCTTCATGATCTGGATGGTGTCCGGATCGCGCACTTTGATCCCGCCAACCTCGTCAAAGGCAACCGTGTCCCAGAAGCCAACCAAGCCCACCTTGCGGCGCGCGTTGTTGTAGAACAGCGTTGCCTTGGTCGCTTGGCCGCCCGAGATCAAGGTGGCGTAGGGCGAGAATTCACTGAAGAAATAGGACTTGCCGGTGCCGCGTGGTCCCAGCTCGATGTAGTTGTAGTTGGGCTCAACCAGCGCAGCCAACCTGGCGATGAAGTGCATCTGCACGCGCTTCGAGAGCTTGCTGGGTTCCAGTCCCACAGAGCGTAACACCGCCGCGAGCCACTCATCACGCGTGAATGCCCCGCGCCCCTCTGCATAACGGTCGAAGTCAAAACGAGTCAGCTGGATCGGCCGCAGATCCTCAATGGAAAACGCATAGTCGTCTTCATCTATGTCGTTGTGCGCCAGGGTCACCTCCGCCCAAATGCCACCTTCCAGCAACCTGTCGTTGTCGCGGTAGAATTTTTCACCAATCGCGATGCGTTGCGAGTTGAAGTTCTCCAGCGATGCCCAGTGGCGCTTTTCTTTTTCGACGTAACGGACATGGACCTTGTCGATGAAGCGATGCTTGCCCTTGGTGGCGACCTTGGACTGCGCGGCGTTGGCCTCGTCCGGCCTAACGTAGTTCTCCTGCAGTGACGACAGCACGGCCTCCATGCCAGCATCCATCTCTGCCTGGTCATTGCTGGCGCAATACTTGGCAAGGAGGAACTCCAGGACGAACGTCGGGACGTTGGTGCCTTTTTTGATTCGATGCAGCAGGTCTTTGCGAAGCACCTTGCCGTCGAATGTGGCGTTTAGTTTTTGGTCGAGTTCGTCCATAGGGCTCATTCCGTATAGTCGGTTTCAAGCGCCAGATTGCTGTAGGCAGCCAGAGTCGTTGGGTTCAGCGCTTTGACCGAGAACTTGCCTCTGAACTCATCATCCATTCGCAGCGCAATCTGCTTGCGCTGGCCTGGCATCAGGGTCAAAGTTCTGGTCGCGGGGTTCACATCGCCACCTGGGCGCGGCTCTCCCACCACATTGCCCTTGCTGTCTTGCGCTTCCAGCAAGATCTCCACGCTCATGTCTTGCGAGAACATGTCGTCGGCCACCAGTATCACTTCGATGACCGGCAATCGCGTAGTTATTCGTTTGGCGCCGTTCTTGTAGCTCAACTCCACCACCACCTTGCGCAGTTCCGCATGAGCAGCGGTATCCAACCTGGCCACCAACACCGGCACAACGGCCTCGGCCAGGGATGCTCCGCCGTGGAAATACAGGTGCCCTGAGCGATAAGGCGCCATGCTGCGCGGTAGTGCCACTTGGGTGAAATCACCGCGAATGCCGACCTTCTCTGCACTGACAACCAAGCTGTGACCATCCGCTGTGCCGTCGCCCAGCATCATGCGGTCATGGGCATTCACCGGCCACTTGCCTTGCGGTTTCACGCACACATCGCCAGCTTCTGCTTGCGCGTTCAGGAAGAAGCCGTGGTCGGTGACGATGACCGCCTCTTTGAAGCCCATGCCACGCAGCTTATGCAGTGCCACGCGGATCAGCTTCAGCGTGCCAGGGATCAGCCCGAGCGTTGTCTCTGGGTTGCTTTCCAGTTGGCTGTCGATTTCCGTGGAGCGAAGCACCAGCAGATCGACGGTCTCCGCGATCTTCGGCTTACCACGGACAAAATCATTAAGCGGCATTTCCGCGAAGCGATCTCCATACCGCTTGGCCAGCACATTCATGCGCTGCGGGACGTTGCCCACCGGCGCCCCCGCCAGCTTGGGCAGGAGTGAGTCGCTCTCCAGCGCCAGGGTCAAACCCGTGCGAGCGCCCGGCAGCAAGCTCGCCATGCCCACTAGGGTGATGGTCGGCAGCTGTGCGTAGGCCGCTTGCAACTCGACGGGACCGTCTTCCGCCAGCAGCTTTTCGAGGGCCACGCCCAACTCGTAACGCAGGGCGTCCACCATCAGGTAGGCCACTTTGCGTCCGCTTTCCTTGAGTCGATCAGCTACCAGCCGATCAAAGGCATCGGCATTGGCCAGGCGCCCAGTCGGCGGCCATCCCGTAGTCTCGACGTGCTTCACGAACACGCCCTGGACCTTTTCGGCCAGGCGCCGATAGCGCGCTCGAGCCTGGCTGATCACTTCATGCATCAAGCCGTGCTGGTCGAGGAAGTCGCCTGCGGCTTGCTCAAACTCGCGCTGCAAGCGATCTGCTTCACGCAGACTGCCCAGGTAGAAGTCAATCAGCTCCGCTTGCGAGCGGGCGTGATCCGGTAGCTGGCGCTCAAAATCGTCGCAGGCCTCAACCAGGCTCAAGCCAGACCGCACCAGCTCCCACTGGGCCTGGCTTTCGCCCTTGCCGAGCCATACCGAACTCTTGTGGCGGGTCAGCACACGGCGCGTGGCATCGGTGTCACCGCTGACAATGCCCTTGATCGCAGTGCGCAGGAAGGTCCGCTCTTCGAAGGGGAAGGTGTCGCGCTCGCCCAGGTCTTCAATCGCACCGCACAGATCGGTCAGGTTGAGCTCCGCCTCGGTGGTCTCGGCGCGCTCGATGTATATCGCGCGTGACTTCGGGTCGCTGCGCAGACGGTCGCACACATCCTCGACGATGGGTTTGGCTTCCATCGGTGCGTGCGGCACCCCCTTCAAGGTGTCCGGCAACGCCACCGGCAAATCAAACACGAACTCGCTGAACAGTACGTAGCGCCACAGCTCATCCGCCAGGGCGGACCAGGTCTTGCCGCGCGTTTTCACGCTCAGGCCCAGAGTGGCTCGGAGGAAATCAAGCGCCTCTTGCACCCAGCCCTCCTGCCCCTTGAGTGCCTCGGATTGACTGGCACTCGGGGCCAGCAGTGCGGCCAGAATCTCGCGGCCCGACTCCACCCGCAATGTGGCTCGCAACTGGGGCCAACTCACACCGCCGCCAATGGCGTCAATCACCGCATACTGCGGTCGTGGTTCGCGCACAAATAGGCTTCGAATTTCTGTCGCGTAATCTGGCTTAGCACGCAGGCACAGGCTCAGATACTCGTCCCCATCATCTTGCGGGAACACCGCGCCGCATTCTGCGTATACGGCGAATGGATCAGCTTGCTTCTGCTCGTCGGTTTCTGGGCGCTTGGTGGGCACATAGATCAACACACCTTCCAGTGGCGCCTTGGGTTGCCCCACCTCGCGCAGTGCCAGCAGCGCAGCCTCGCGACTTTCGATGCTGCTTTCAGATGCATCGATGACCCGAACCTTCTCGGCTGCTAGGTCGAAGCACTGCTCGCGGTAGCGCTTGTCGGCGTCATACACCACCAAGGCACCCGCTTGCTTAAGGCGCGGCCGCAGCACGCTTTCTCGAATGAATTCTGCAATCGTCATTTGTTCTCCCGCAGGCTCAGGATGGACATCACCTCCTTGAGCATCTTGTCTGTTCGCGCCGTAATGGCGGCCTCGTTCCAATCATCTCGGCTGGCCAAGTCGGCATTCAGGTACAAGCCGTTGCGGTAGCCAATGAAATCACCCTGATCGTTCTTGCGATCGCGCTTCTTCAAGAATTCCATCGTGCCGAGCTTGGAGTTGTAGCCACTCAGGGTCAGGTTGCCGAGCTGGTGCGCACAGCGCTCGCGAATGGCAGCCGCAGTGCCTTTCTGGTTCCCTTCGAGCATCGTCACCCAGCCCGGCCCCAAGTTTTCGGTCTTCGGCAGGATGTGTTCGACGGTAAAAACGGGGCGATCATTGGCGTCATGCACCCACAGGTCGCGTTTGTTTTCACGGGTTTGGTGTGTCTCTTCCAGCTTGCAGAGCATGAACCGCGTGGCGTCGTAATTCTCCAGGTACACATCGCCCTTGAGGCGCGACTCGCAAACATCTTGTGGGGCTGCCCGTCCCAGCAACCAATTACTGCTCTGCTGGATGAAGCCGTCCAGCGCCGTGATCTCGCCACCGCGAATCTGCGTCAGCAAGTGGCTGACCAGTTCCATGAACATCGGGTCGAGTTCGCGAGTGGGCGGCATATCGGTGAGGTTGCGCCAAAAGAACCACTTGGTGAGCAAAGCGGCCAGACGGCTCACCGCATCACCCTCAGTCCATTTCTGGCTCTGCGCCACCTGGCTGGCCCACAGCAAAAATGCGTAAGCCGGCGCGGCTCCCAGGCGCTGCAAGTCTTGCAAGGCCGCTGCGGCAGCGTCGCCCCATTCCGCACGCGCCACGGCGGGGTTGAGCAGTGCCGAGTAGGTTTTGCCCTTGGCTTGCAGCGCGCCGAACAGCCAGACCGGGCGCTTGCGCAGCAGGGTGTCGTAGATGGTGATCAGGTTCGAGCGCGTGGCGCGGGTGCAGCCTTTGACCTCGACCCGCTTGAGGTACTTGAACATGTTGTACAGCTGACGCAAAAAGCGCTCCTGCACCGCCGGGTCGGGCAACTGGTCGATCAGGTCTTTCCACTCGTCAAACGCTCGGTCAATGCCGTAGTCCGGGCGCTTGTCCAACTCGGCCAGCAGGTTGTTCTTGATGATGTCGATGGCCGAGAGCGGGATGCCCCGGTTGTTGATCGACTCGAACAACATGAATGCGTCGGAATGGCTACGCACCTCGATCTTGACCAGCATGGCCGCTTTGAGCTTTTCCAGCAGGGCCAGTGCGCTGTCCTGGCTGAGCCCTTCCAGTCGCTCACAGAAGTAGCGGTAGGCGCGCGCAATGCGGCGGTTTCCGAAATTGCTCAAGCCCTTCGGCGCTTTCACCTGCTTGGGAAACAGATCGCTCAGCACCTTCTGGAAATCTGTCTTGTTCTGCGCTTGCTCGCTGGGCTCCAGACGCCACTGGCCAGAAGTGCGGACGAAGATGCGGCTTTCCAGGTTGTCCAGCTCCACCAGCAGACGGCGATCCGGATTCGGAATGGCATTCAGCTTGTCGTAGAACGCACAGAACAACAGGCTGATGGTGGTAAACCGCTGCTGGCCGTCGATCAGCTCAAGTCGGCCGCCGGCCATGCCATCTTGCTGGGTGTTCACGCAGATGATGGAGCCCAGAAAGTGCCCACTGGGCGACTCCTCCAGGTCGTTGAACAGCGCGTCCCAGTTCTTGCCGCCCCATACATACTCGCGTTGGTACTTGGGAATGAAGAACGACGTGGTCCCATCGGGGCTGAAGTAGAAGCTGACCGGCAGCGCTTTGACATCCTGAATCATTCATCACCCCCGGCCTTCTTCTTGCCGCGCGCCTTCTTGGGTTTGGCCTCGGGCTCGATGTAGAGATCCTCCAGCCCATGCGCGATAGCCAGAGACTTGTCAGTCTTGCACTTCTCTCGAACACGATCGGGCCAGTAGTTCATGGCGAGGTGCGCCCAGTCGTAGTCGCCTTTCTCTAGCTTGGCCCAGGTGTCCTTGAGCACCTTCTGCCATGGCTTGTGCCGGAACAGCGGCCACAGCGGTGCGGCGCTGATCTGCACGCCGTCGTCGTGGTTGGGGTTGTAGGTGGGCGCCAGCTTGAGCAGGGTGTCGCGCAGCTCGATCAGTTCCAACTCGAAGGCTTGCAGCGCCTCGAACTGCTTCTCGTCGTCACGAGTGCGGGCAGAACCCATATTGCGCAGCACCGTCACGTCGCCACCGACTTGTTTGAGCTTGGGCTCAACGAAGTCATTGATGGCGGTGTACAGCGTCTGGCTGGTAAGGCTGGGGTAATAGACCCACAGGGTGTAACTGCCGGACGTCGTGGACAGCGGCCAATAGATGGGCGCTTTGCGGCGACTCTTGGAGTAGCGCTGTAGATGAAAGGCGAAAAAATCCCGTTGCAGCCAACGGCGCACGTCTTCCGGTACGGGCACCTCGACGCGAACAAGAATTTCCTCAATCAAGCGCGCGAGGTCATGCGGGTGCCCTCGGTCGTCAACCAGGATGCCCGCATACGCATGAAAAGGTGCGGTACCGTCGGGGAGCATGCCGGGGCTTTTCGCCGGTAGTGGTTCGAATGGTTCTGGCTCAGCAGGCGTAGCGCGCTCACCCGTAGCCAGGCGCCAGTCGAAGCGGCCAAAGGCCACGCCGACGGCCCAGCTCAGTAAGCCAGCCGTTTGGTCGATTGGCGTAGCGCTGTCATCGTCCTCGCTCTCCTCGTCTCTGCTGGCTTCTACATCGCCCTGGTTGGCTTCGACGTGGCTTCCCTGCACGGTAGTGCGGTCGGCTTCGCTAAAGCCATAGAGATCAAAGGCAATGGCGTCGATCTCTGACTGAATGCGAGCCAGCTCGGCTTCAATGGCTGGTGGGTCGTAATCGCCCAGGCGAGCGCGCAGTGCACCGGGCAGCGCAAACGCGTGAGACGTCTCTTCGATGGTGTCCAGGGTGCGCTTTAAGCGCCAATACTCCCTCCCCAATACAGCCAATAAGTGCTTCGAATCCGTTGAGATATCGGGTATCGGCGTCCGCTGGACTGTCCCGATTTCGTACGAACGTGCAGCCGCATCCCCCGCTGCAAGCTGCAAACCTATCAATCGCAAGAAAGGGGCAGATATACAGACAGAAAGCAAACTCAACAGATCATCGTCATTATGCTCTTCCAAGAATGCAGCCGGTCCCTTATGACCGAAAACAGCACCAGCAGGCATAGCCCGCATACCGAGTTGACTTGTTGTTCGAGCCGGCCAAGTAATGCCTGGCTGTAAGTAATAGGATTCTCGGTGAAGAACCCAGTCCGCATCACCGTTCAAATATGGGTATTTCTTGAGGACTTCCGCTTCCATTTCAGCGGCGTTATTGGCCCAATTCACGAGAAGCGGGACGTCCGAGTAAACGGGAGAGTACCCACCGCCTTTAGCGTAGGGAAACCAGAGTCTCTGATCAGCACTACACTCCCACGAAGTACGGACAAATCTGAAGTTGTCGCTAGTGGCTGCCCCTTTGAATATTCTCCGACCATTCGACTCGAAAGGAGGGGTTTGGCCGAATGCCTCTAGGAAACACTGAGCCTCCCAATACGAAAATGGAGAACTCGGAACCATCGAGAATACAGATGTGTCACGGACATAAACCCTAGCATCTAGGCCGCCAGCTCTCACTGCCCGGACTACTGAGGCCAACTCTTGCTCCTTTTCAGAGCTTGCCAATAATCTCAAGAAGATCGTCACGCGGCTTTCTCCAATACGTAAGCGGCGGCTTCGACCATCGCGTCGTCCATCACGCCATGCCCCAGGTCGGCCATGACTACTGGCTTGGCAATACCCAAGGCCACCTGCTCACGCCACTTCTGGAAACTGGAGAGGAAGAAACAAGTGCGCGAGGTGATGGCGCCGATGCGACCGCCGGGGCGCAGCAGTTCCAGGCCACGCTCCACCATAATGGCCAGCAAATCGTTCTTGCTGCGCGGATAGGCTTTGGCGAGTTGATCCTTGGTCTTGGCAGCCAGCGCGCCAAACGGTGGATTCATCACCACCACATCAAACACTTCTCGGCACAGATCGATGAGCCGCAAGCCCTGTAGCGCATCCTGCGCAAATAGGCGCCCTTGGTACGTCGACTTTGCCGCCTGGGCAAACTCAGTAAGCGCCTCGCGTAGTCGCTCCTCCGCTTGCTGCCAGTTCTCCTGCTCCTGCACAGCAAACAGGCCGGTGCCTTTGCCCACATAGACCTGCCGAATCAAATGCGGCAACTCGCGCTCGACCTGGAGCAGCACTCCGAGCTCCGGCAGGCCCTTGAGCAGTCGCAGGGTCTTCTCGAACAGCTCGGCGTCGCGCTGATCGAGGTTGGTCACGAACTGCTGGCGCAACTCACGCTCTGCCGGCGGTGCAATCGCGGCCACCACATGCCCCCGCCCGATCAGCGGGCGGTCTTTGGCTTTGACACCGGCATCGTGCCAAGCACGCTGTGCCCGCAGCCATAACGCCAATGAAGCGATTTGCGCGGCACGCGGGTCGATATCCACGCCATAGATGTTGTGTTCGATGATCAGGCGCGGCACATCTCGCAGAAATGCAGCCTCATCTTCGTAGGTCTGGCTCATTGGCTTGAGTGCAGCCTGGGGTTGGGTCGAAACATCCAGCGAGCCGGGGCCGTGCTGCTGCTCCCAGGCCCAGGCCTCGCGATAGATCTCAGCGAACAGGTCAAATGCATACAGACCAAAGTGCATGGAGCCGCAGGCCGGGTCCAGCAGCTTCAGCGTGCGCGGATCGCGCAGCTTGGTAGCGGCCTGGCGCATTTCGTCGGGCTTGACCAGCAGGTACTGACAATGCTCGCGCAGATCGGTATCGCCTCCCGTGGCGTTGAACCACAGCCGACCCAAGGTGTTGTCCACCAGGAACTCGACCACGTAGCGCGGCGTGAAGAACTGGTTGCGTACCGCCAGCTCGCGGCTGTTACGCGGCGCCTGCGACGCATCGCGCATCGCCTTGCGCTCTTCTTTGGAGTTGAAGTACTGGTAGATCCAGCCGATGGTTTCGTCCTCGCTCCATAGCGGGGCGATGTCGGCATCGTTGATCAGGTTGAGCACCTGCAGCAGCGCGGCTTCGCGCGGGAACAGGCGACCCTGCGGTGAGTAGCGGTCGAATAATCCAGGCAAGTCCTGGCTCAGCTCATCGAACACACTGAACAGGTAGGTGCGATAGGCATCGCCGGTTTCGCCCAGGCCGATGCCAGCCAGCCGGGCGTAGAGCTGAAAGCCCTTGGCCTGGAAGCCGTTGCCGACCGACTCAACCAGTAGGCCACGCGCCTCCGCCATGCGCAGCGCCGCCAGGCGGTTGAGCACGGTAAAGGCTTGCTCGCGGACGATGCGGTCCAGCCCCTGGGTAGCATTCATGTCGCCACTAGCGGTGTAGTGGGCCAGGGTGTCGCGCAGGATGCGGGCGGATTCGCGCTGGGCGTCGTTGATATGGCGCAAGCTGGCTAGCTCCGCCACGGTGCCCGCGTTCGGGTCCATGCCATAGTCGTTCTGCAGCTGGCGGGTGAATTCCTCTTCCAGCACCCGGCGCGCATCGTTGACGAAGCGCTGGAGGCGGTTTCTTGTTGTTTGGTCGAAGGCCATGTATGCCTGTCTCTTAGAAGTCAGCGGAGAGCTGCTGCTCTTTTTTCTCGATGAATTTCACAGCACGCCAGCCGGTCTTACCCTGCTTGTTGGTACGCCGAATGGCCTGACAGGTGACGTCGTATTGCACCTCAGGAGTAAAGGTCTCTGCCATCTCTGGGGCGACGAAGACGTCATCTCGGCTGGTGCTGATGAATGCAAATGTTTTTCCCTCCTGCCTATTCAAAGTGCCGCTAAAAATTTCAAACAGGCCAGGAATGGTTTGAACCTCTGATATTCGCCAATCCAGAGCTTGGCCTTCAACCTCTGCACGCCCAATCTCCACTACAGTACCTGGCAACAAGCTTGCCACTGTGGGAAACTTTTTATGCAAAAGCCCGAGGCCGGTAGCGGCGCCGGTCGCTATATAGCTGAGCCCCTTTTCTGCATTGATGTGGTCAATGACACCGCGAGTGTAGGTAAGGTTTTGTCGGTCCAGTTGTTGAAGCAATGCACGTGCACTGGACTCAGCTTTCGGCAGCGGCTGTAGAGAGTTATTGGCGAGTGCGTCTTGATACCAGTCACTGGTAAGCAGTTGATGCAGTTCCTGGGGCACCTTATAGGCGTGCTTTTCCCTGTACTGCAGTGCCAGGTTCGCCTGTAGTGCTGCCTCATTGAAACGGCCCGCAAGCGCGAGGCGCTGTGCCAAATGGATTCGAACCCTTGCGACTTCCTGCTCCTCCCGAGCCAGCTGGGTTGCATGGGCATAACAAGTCAACGCATCCTGTGGGTGCTCAACTTCCAGGATCTCGCCTAGTAGCGCCCATGGCCAAGCCGCGCGCGACTGTCGACGTAACACTGGCGTCAATCGCTTGATCGCAAGGTCTGGCTCGCCGTTGGCCAGGTGCAGTTTGCTCTGGTAGTAGTTGAGCCATTGGTCGTTTGGCTCATTCTTTAGCGCTTGTTCCAAAACGCCAAGACCCCACTCATTCAGCGTCGGATCCGACTGAGGATCGACAGCCTTAGCCACTGTCTCACGACAGACGGCACGTATGAAGCGTTTATACAAACTATCTACAGTCTTTCCTGCCTCATTGACGAAAGGCTTCTTGTCCTCTTCTGAAAAACTTTCGTTTCCCACCCAGCGGGCAAAAAGAAGAAATTCAGACCAATCCTTGGATGCCTTCCCCGCAAGGCGAAGAAATTGTGAAAAAGCACTATCGCCACGCAGTGCGTCAGCCATGTGCGAGAACTCGCGCATGTCCGGTGACAGTTGGCCAGATAACGCCGCAGGAGATAGCTGCTTTGTCTCGTAACGATCGACGATTTCTTTTACATGGTCATACAGCGCCCATGCGTATGCTCGAAGAAACCATACGTCAGCATTGTTTTGGGGGTACTCCGACCTGGCCAAATCCAGGGCTTCTGCATGCCGTTTTTGCTTGCGAAGTGCAAAGATTTCACTGGAGCTCACTGGTTTTCCTCTTTTTGCGCCGTCATCAAGCGCTGTACTTCCTCATAGAGGCCGTGGCTACTGCCTGGGCCGCCGACTTCCTGAGCAGCCGTCCAAGTAAAGGCGCCGTCGTAAGTGAAATCAATCTCACCTTTGCGACAAGCATCAGCAAAGCTCAATCGCAGCCGATACGGCATCGACTTTTGACCGATACGTTGAATTCCCGATTCGGCAATAGCTTTATCCAGACCATCCAGAAACTCTTGTATGAACTGGCTTGGCTGCTCCGTGCTGGATTTGGCAGCCAGCACACCAAGCGATGTGAGCGCATCCTCCGCCAATTGACTATCTGATAAGGCGCCAGGAACAGATCCAGAGCGACTGACCTGTAATTTGCCATTGTAGTAATACTGAACTACGGCGCGTTTGCCATTGCGCGAAAGGGTGTAGCGCTCGCAATACTGCAAGTGCTGCAACTGTTCAATTTCGATGCCTTGAGCCCCCCACACCAGGCGTAACTGCTGATGGGTTTTCATCAAGGGGGCAATAGCGGGTGTGAACGAAAGCCTCTGCCAGTCTGGATCAGTCATGAGCTCCTGAAGTCCAGCCTTTTCAGGTTTTTCAGACGCGCCTGATGAGCCAGTCCAGGCGATGTCACCGGTGGGTGTGAAGTCAGGGGGATTCACGATGATCAGTTTCTTGGCTGCTCGCGTGATGGCCGTATAAGCCCAACGAAAGAACGATGCATTGCGAGAGCCCCTGCCGGACCCGAAGTCAACAAGGACAGTATTCCATTCCCCGCCCTGCGCCTTGTGACAGGTCATGGCATAGCCGTACTTGACCTGGAGCGCGTTGAAGTACGGGTCGTCACGGATAACTTTCCGGAATTCAGCCGACTTTGGATGCAGGTCAGGGTGGCGCTTTCGAAAATCTACCAAAAGCGCCCGCTGCTCCAACGGGGTCAATTCACGGTTAGGCGAATCTAGCAAGTTCTCTAGTACCAGGCAGTTTGTCTGGATGACGCTGCCATCCGCATCACGAAAAGCAACGGTGATATTGCGGAACCACAACTCAACATGGTGGCCTCCCTTGAGATTTACTGGCACACGTTGTGCGTCTGCTCCCACCTCTATGACCTTGACCAGATCGCCATTGCTGAGTTCGTGCGTTGTTGAGTTTTTGTTTATTAACAGCGTTTCGCCCACCTGGATAGGCAGACTGGCATCGCCCCAACGACGATCTCTGATGTTACGGTTGTAGTCCAGCGCATTGGCGTTAGAGTGCACGACTGCGACGTTAGAAGTTTTTGTCTGCAACCATTGAACGACCAGATCGACGGCTCTTTGGGCATCTACCTGTTCAATATCCTGTCCATTGGGCTGCAGTGAAAATTTATTGAACCGCTCGGCCAGCATCGCGTCGCGCAACTCCGTCGCGCGGTCGAGAATGGCACTGCCCTGCGCCTGACGCATGACATTTTTCAAATCGAACGAATCCACCTTCAACTTGAATTGCTCACTCAGATACGCATCTGACAAGGCCGGTGACGCATTTTCTCCAACCGGAGGTAGCTGCGCAGGATCGCCGACGAAAAGCAGCTTGGTAAGGTGATTCTTTGTGCGACCTGATCTGTTCATTCGGGCAAAGGTCACGATATCCAGGAGCAATCGGCCTGAACCGAACTGCATGAAATCACCGTGATTCTCCTTATCTCCAACCATTGACGATTCGTCGATCACAAACAAGGAAACAACCGGTTCTTCCTCCTTCAACGGGAAGATCATCCGCATCCCCGGGTCGTTAGCCGTCTCGGCCCCTTCATTCACCTCCAAATTGGTAAGCATGTAAATCGCCCGATGGATAGTCGACCCTTCGTATCCAGAGTTTCCAGTGATTTGCTTGATCTTGTTGCCCAGAATTCGGGCTGCCCGGCCTGTCGGTGCCAGGAGGCTGCAGGAAAGGTTCATCTCCTCTAGAGTTTTGACCAGTTGGGCAACAAGTGTGGTCTTACCAGTGCCTGCACTGCCACGCAGGACAAAAGCATCTCGAGTGTCATCAAGAAGAAAGGTTCTAATGGCATCCAGCGCGGCGGACTGCTCTCCGGTCAATTGTATTTCCATGCAGCTCACGCGCCCTGACCATGCATCACAAAGTTGATTTCCGCCTCTACATAAAGGCCAAGCTGTGCCTTGATTTCCTGTAGCTGTTGGATCAGCGCATCAATGTCCGCAGCCGACGTCATCGTCACGGGAATCGCGATCGACTTTGTCAGCTTGGCCGGACCTTCTTCTCCGTTTTTGACGCGTTCTTCCTCCATGCGCTGGCGCAGACGTTCCTGGCCCTGCCGCTGGATCGACCGCTTAAGATCGTCGAGGGTGCTGTTGATGTCGTAGTCGCGAGCCAGCAGTTTCTTAAGTCCGGCCAGATCCTGGGTGGCTGACAGAGCAAGCCCATCCAACCGGTTCACGGCGTTGCCGCGCTCCTCCTGGGTGAGTTCTTCCCACTCAGTGATGCGCTGCAGATCCTCGACCCCTTCCTTCAAACGCAGCTTTTGCTGATCGGAGAGCGTGATGACCGCATCGCGCAAACGGCCCTTCAGATGGGTTAGCTGCGAATTGAAGTCGGTGGTGTGTTTGTAGAAGTCTTCTTTGCCCAAGCGCTCTGACAGGGTTCCCAAGTCTTCGGCAAGTTCGCGGCGCAGCTCTCCTGGCACGCCAGTGTCCGGCAAGGCTTCGATGTCGCGACGATGAGCTTGCAAGTCACGCAAGGTAGCGTCGAGCCCATTGTCGAACGCTCGCTTCACTTCCAGCGCCCACTTGAGATTGTCGTAAATGGCGGAGGTTTCGGCACCCAGACGCTGTGGAGCATCTGACGCATCTGTAAACAGAACATCGGCAATGTCCTGGTTCAAAGTACGGATGCGTTCGCTACCCGCCAGCCCAAGGCCGCTGAGCTTTTCAGCCAAGGAGCCGTAATCGTGCTGGAAGCGCGTGAAGTGCTTGGCCGCCGCCTTGCTGATCTCTTGCTCAAGCGGGATCACCATGTCACCGACCAGTTCAGTGAGCCGCTCTGCCGCCCGACCGAGCGTTTCGATGGACGGGCGCTCGTCGCGCAGGGCCACGCCGATCTGCTTGAAGGAGTTGTTGGTCTTCAGGGCATCGATGGCCTGTTGCCCAGCGGCCGTGACTTCGCGTCCCGAGACCTTGAGCTTGATCTCTCCAGCCATAAGCATGGCCGCGACGATGTAGCGCGTGGTGTCCGGCGACCAGCCGAACGGGGCGCTGCTGAAGTCGTCGAGCAGGCGCTTGCCATCGACCGTGCCGCGCTTGTCGATGTAGTCGCGGATGCTGATCATCGCTTTATGGTCGGTTTTGAACGAGGCACGACCGGCCACGGTTTGCACCAAACCGAGCGGGTCCAGCGCGCTGCTGATGGCCGCGGGGTTGGCGACCTTCAGGAATTTCTCGGCGGTGTCGGTTCCGGCACGTACTGGGGCTTCTACGTACCGGTCGAACACCTGGTCAGCAACGTCGGAGAGCAGCTTCTTGGCGGCCTCCAGCAAATCAGCATCCAGTGCCGACACCGCCGTGGCCTGGCCGCGGAACACAAACGAGCCGGCTTGCAGAGTTTGTTTGATCTTGCTCTGGAGCTGGGTCGCCAGCTTGGCAGCACGGTCGAGCTGGCCGGTGCAGTAGTCCTTTACCTCTTGGTCGGGCTCGTTGCGGTGCAGCTCGGCAATGCGCTGACAGCGATAGATTTCGTTCGCCAGATCGTCGAGTTCGGAATTTGCGCGAGCCAAGAGCCCGATGACGTTTCGACCCGCCCGGCTGCGGGAATCATCCAGCATCCGGTTCTTGGCGGTGTCGTAGTCACTGGCTGGCACCAACTCAACAACGGTTTGGATGGTGCTCTGATCACCGGCCAGGCTGGTGATGGCGCTGCCGGCCTGGACCTTCAGGCCCGTTGCGACGGCCATCGTGCCGTGGAGGCTGACGCGAGGCAGCGGATCGAAGGACTCGCGCAGCGCATCGTTGAAAATGCGCTTCACATCCACGGTGCGCAACGCAATCGCGCCTCGCTCCTGCTCGATATCCCGCAGCTTCTCGCTGAGGAACACGAGGTTGCCATCTTTCTCGCCGAGCGGCACATGCACATCGTTCAGCATCTCTTCGACGGCTTTCTTGACCGTGTCGAGCTGCGAAGGTGCCGTGACGGAGGGATGCATCAGGCTGGCGACGTTCTGCACCGAGACTGGCAAGTTGCCGAGGATCTGCAACACGGCGACGGACTTGGCGATGTCCTGATGTAGCTGTGAATCCGGGAAGCGAATCTGCACTTTGCCGACCGCCTGGTGGATGGACGTGAAGGCACGGCGAATGTCCTTTTCCAGTTCGTCGTACAGCGTCACCGTGGTGGCCAGCCAGCCCACGGGCTGATCGGCCATGGCCTTGGAACCGCCTTCACCTTTCAGGACATCCTGAATTACCTTGATCGCAGAGCGTAGACCGATGCCGCCGGTGGACTTTGCGAGCGCGCCGAGTAGGTGCAGCAGGATGTCGAAGTGCGCCGGCAGGAACGGGTAGAGATTGGTGAAACTCTCTTTGCTGAAGTCTGCGTCGTAGTACTTAGCGTCCTGCAGCTTGGTGTTGTGTCGCAGCGCCTGACCATGGGCATCGAAAAGCTTGCCAAGCTCGGTCTCGCCCGCTGGCGATTTACCGAGCAGACGACGGTAGCAAATCTCTTTGATGTCGCTCGATTCAAGGTCGATCTGAATCGGGAAGCGGTCTTTCAGCTTGTAGAGCTTGTCGGAGTTCAGCGCGGCGCGCGGGTCGTCTTCCGTCAGCGTCTGCTGCGCGGTAGAGATGATCCAGGCCTTGCCGTCGCCCAGCCTCTTGAGGTTCTTCGCCAGGCCATCAAGGTTGAGGATCAGGTTGTCGCGTGAGGCCACGTACTGGCCGACTTCGTCGACGATGAAGATGATGTTCTGCTTACCACTCTTCTCGCGGACGATGTCGATCATCTCTTGCACGCGCTGGTCTTCGAACTGGAAGAAGCCTTCGGTGCTGGACGAGAATGACTTGGCCTCCGGGAAGAGTGCCGGGTACATCTCATGGGCGATTTTCGGGATCAAGCCGTCGATGGCCAGTGGGTTGTTCTGCACGCGAGCCCAGGTGGCACCTGGCAGCGCCTGGGCGATACGCTCATGGAGTTCGGGCGTGCGGCCGTCCTTCTCGACCATGCGCTCAAAAGCGGCAACCTTCAGGTTGCGCGAGTAGCCAGCCCACTGCAGTACCTTGAAGTAGAGGACGGTGGAGACGTCTTCCATCGTGGCGCCGGCGAGCATTTCACTGGCGAGGTCCAGCATGACCACTGCAGCCGGGAAGCGCTTCGCTACAGTGCTGAGGAGCGCCTTGGTCTGTGGCTTGTGCAGGCGGTCTTGCAGGTAGTTGATGAACGGCGTGCCGTCGATGGTGCGCTGATCATCAAACGCCAAGCCGAGATACTTGGTGAACGAGCTCTTACCGGAGCCGTAGAAGCCAGAGACCCAGACGCCCACCTCATTTTCGCCACCGGACTCCATCGCAAGCTGCATGCGATCGAGGAGCTTGCGGAACTGCTCCTCAATACTCTCGGTGACCACGTATTCAGAGATCTCAGCCTTGAGGCGGCCTTCTTGCGAGGCGCCATAGGTGATGACCTTTTCGATGGTCCGGTAGATGTCCTTGCTTGGATCGAAGAGTGAGCGAATGGTCATAGGTTTGTCCCAGGGTTCTTTTGTCTGTTCAGCCGCCGACGTGGACGGAGCGGTAATTGCCGTCTTCCGGGTAGAAGCCGAGAAACTTCAGGCGTGTCTTGCCGGTTCGCACGCCGGGGTACAGAAAAATCGTCGGTACGTGAAACTTGCCCTGGAGCTGGCTTTCGATGGCGCCGATGCGCATAAACGGATGCAGTGCCTCAAGATCCGTTACCAACAGCAGCGCGTTCTGCTGGGCTTCGAGCGGCTGCAGGGCATCCTCCAGCCGCTTCAGCAGGCCGTTATCCGCCGTCAGGATGTCCGCCAGCGCCTTGTTGGTACGTGGCCAATCCAAGGGCGCTGACTTGTCCTCCATCACGCACAGCGACCAGAACGGGTCGTCTTTCAGTAGGGCCCAGATCTGTTCAGCGATGGAGAACGTGTGCACGTCCCAGCCTTCCTGGTGCAGCTTGGCCACCCAAGCGGGCGTTTGCCGCTTCACCTCGAGGATCTGCTCTGGTGGGAAGACAAGGTAATAAATCGGCTCGAAGCTCGCATGGCCAAGCTCGCGCCCGTGCCGGATGCGCTCGCGCAACTCGTCGAAATCAGCCTTGAGTGAGGACATCGCAGAGCGCCTCCATGTCTTGTTGTTTCCAGCTGATGCGGATCACGTCGCCAGCAGCCTGGACGATGAGCAAACCCTTCAGCGAGAGTCGTTTGATTTCTTCCAGCACGTCTTCGCGCGCCAAGCCAAATAACTGCCAGTCTTCGTGAGTCAGCAGGGCGTTATCACCGACACAGGAAAAATGCAGTTCGTAGGCCAAGTACGCGGCCACGGCTGGCGAAATACGGAACGGCAGGATGCGACGGCTTGAGCGCAGTCCACGTTCGAGCATTCCGTAGTCGGCGCAGCATCCGGTCAGATAGGCGGAGACACGCCGTACAGTGGTTTCCGACCAGCGCTTGATGGTCTTGCCGTCATCAATGCCGCGCTCGACAAAGGTCCGCGCGTCTTCATTGGTGATCTGTGTGTATCCACCGGCGTATCGAGCCCAGTAAACATGGCGCACGAAGTCGCCAAGGATCGGGTTGGCCCGACTCGTAAAAACGAGCATGAGCTGCGTCAGGTCAGCCGTGGATATCGTTGCGGACAGCCGCTTGAGATGTGCTGCTGGTGCACCACCTGCCACGAGATAGCGTGGAGCGAAGCATTCGACGACGATGTTGCGAAGTCGGCGCGCGGTAACGGTGGGGAATCGACCCGATTCCAGTGCGACCTGATGCAACTGGTTCGCCGACATGCCAGGCGACCACAGGTCGAGCAGCGTCTTGGTTTCGTTGACGAGCCCAAGGCCTGCTTGCAACTGAGTCGTGTAGGGCGTGTTGTCGGCCACGATCACCCCACCAGATACGGATAAGTTTTGGCGTTCTGTGTGAACGCCGATAGATAGGCCGCAGCGATAGCCTTCAGTGTGTCGGTGGAATCGAGATCCTTGATGCCCCCGACCGCCGTTGGACCCACGCTGGAAGTGCCGCCCGTGGCAGCCAATCGCTTCAACGCATCAAGCGCAGCCTCTTTGCTTTGTGGCGCCTGGCTGGCGAGTTCTTCTCCCACGCTACTTTGCACGGTCGCGTGCAGGTCTTGCTCGACCTCTTCGGGCAACCGGAACAGGTGGTAGCTACCCACGCTCAAATGCTCGTCGTGCAATCGTCTGGCTGCTTCCAGCACACCGTGGTACTGAGCGAGGCGAGACGTTTTCGAGAAGACCGGCTCCAGGAAGAGCTTGTTTGATGCCTCATAGAACGCCGTTGGCCACCAGGCGTACTGAGCACGCTCGCCAAGGAAGCCGACAAGCATCCTCATCTGCAGCAATGTCGGTAGGTAGGATTCTTTCATCTCAATTCTCGTCATTCGTTTGTTCTACCGACGCGACCGGCGCCGGCAGTGGTAGCTATTGTTCAGTCACATTCCGCTCCTGCTCGGGCCGCATCCAAGGGTGCATACCCTGGTGCCAGCACGGCGTTCTTGACGCCGTACAAGGCCAAGTGGTCCTTCAGCCATAGTCTGTACTCCGGCCCACGAAGGCTGTGGTCTGCGGTGCAGTCGACGCTCCACTTGCGCAGGATGTAGCCGGCAGTCGCTGCCCGAAGCTTCATCTTCACCATGCCGCCAGTCATGCCGTAATCCATCTCCGCGATCTCGGGACGGGGTTGATTGGGGTGCGGCACCAACTCCAGTTCCACGATCCTGGTCCACTGGATGTCCTGATCACTCATCTCGTGGGGCGCCACTAGCTGCGCCTTAAGCGCCACGGGGCACTTGATCCGGTTAATGACGAAATCCCGGAATTCCTGCGATTTGCGGTCGAAGGCGCGGACGAGCCAGCGCAAGCCGTTGTCGATCAACGCGAACGGGACGATCTCCCGCTCGGTGCGACCACTGGAGATGGAGCAGTACTCAATGCCGAGCGGACACTCCTGGTGGATCGCCCGGGTCACGCTCGCTAGCACGTCCAGATCCGGATGCGCGAGCCGTGACGGGCTCTCGCTCATCACCCATGCCTTGAGCCGCATAGGCTCACCGTCGCCAAAGCCCTGGGTCAACCACGACAGCACCCGCTCCGGAGGGAAGTCGAAGATGGGCTGGAAGTCCGGCCCCAATACGTAGGACTTGACCTTGGAGTCGTAGTCGATGTTGCCCGAGGCCAACTCCTTGTACAGCGCCAAGTCCCTGGATGCGGCGGCGGACTGGATGCCAAACCGCGTGACCAAGTCCTGACGGCGTATCTCCCCGATGAAGCGCACGCGCAATTCCACGAACGCGAGACGATCGCGCTGTGGCTGGGTCAAATCTGTGAAGCGTTCGTTCATCATCCGTGTGCACCCGGAAAGATCGCACATCCGGGTCAGCAATTCCTTGTGGATCCATCGGTGAAAGCCTGCTATCCATCAGCAACTACCCGGACACTAGCATGATGATCGCACAAGGGTTGCATTTTGATAACCATCTTCCTTCGAAGCCCATCTCTACCTGAATAAGCTCGACTAGCGGCCATCAGGCCACAACAGGTATCAAGATTAGCTGCCATAAGCACTGGCATGCGAACGCTTTGACCAGCAAGGCCGATGCGCGCCGCTTATAGGCTCCAAGATGTCCAGAATGGTCCAGCAGCAGCCAGCTTCCCATGGCATACCAGATGGCATACTAGCTAAGCCAGAAATGAAAAAAGCCCTTGAAACTCAAGGGCTTAGTTCAATTATCTGGCGGAGAGGGGGGGATTCGAACCCCCGAGGCGCTATAAACGCCTGCCTGATTTCGAGTCAGGTACATTCAACCGCTCTGCCACCTCTCCAGATGGTCCCGGCGAACCGGGACGCGAATGATACGGGTAGGACGCGCTGGCGACAAGTCATTGCGGGCAAAGAAGTGAATTTCTTCTGTATGGATGCCTTGCCGGATGTCCGGCGGGCCGCGATCATGCCGTTATCCCCCGCAATCCTTACCGGCACGCGCCTTCATGATCGAATTCGGACACCTGACCCACCCCGGCCTGCGCCGTGACCTCAATGAGGATACGTATTACGGCGATGGCGAACTGGCGCTGTGGCTGGTCGCCGATGGCATGGGCGGGCACGCCTGTGGCGAGGTGGCCAGTGCGCTGGCGCGCGAGACCATCGTGCGCGAGATCCGCCGCGGGGCGACGCTGGCGCATGCGATCCGGATCGCCGATGAGGAAATCATCCGCACCTCGCGCCGCCGCAATGACAGCCTGCCGATGGGCACGACGGTGGTGGCCGCGCGGGTCCAGGGCAATCGCTACGAGGTGGCGTGGGTGGGCGACAGCCGCGCGTACCTGTGGCGCGACGGCAAGCTGGCCCAGTTGAGTCAGGATCACAGCGTGGTCCAGGAACTGGTCGCGCAGGGCAATCTGACCGCCGAACAGGCGCGTGCGCACCCGCACCGCAATGTGGTGACCCAGGCGCTGGGCGTGACCGATCCGGCGCACCTGAATGTGGCGACCACCACCGGTGAGCTGCGCCCGGGCATGCAGTTGCTGCTGTGCAGTGATGGGCTCACCGAGGAGGTCGAGGACAAGGGCATTGCCCGTACCCTCGCCTTCGACGATGCCAGTGCGCAGGAATGCGTGGATACCCTGGTCGCCGCCGCGCTGGATGGCGGCGGCTCGGACAACATCACCGTGATCCTGGTGCGGTGCCATTGAGGCAGGCATCCCGACCAACGGTCGGGATCTACCGCCGGGGTCGGGCCATCAGGCGCTGACCGCTTCCACCGCTTCAGGCTCACCATCCCAGATCGCGCGGCCGGCCTTCTTGCGCAGCTTGGCCAGGCGCGCTTCGTGTGCTTCCAGCTCCGAGGCGGTGGCGACCACGCGCGGGCGTGGCAGCAGGCGCGAGGTGTCGAAGGTCTGCACGCGGGCGCTGCCGGATTTGCGGTCGTCGGCCGCGCCGAAGCCGATTTCTTCCTGGCCCGAGGTCAGCGCGATGTACACATCGCCCAGGATCTGGGCATCGAGCAGGCCGCCGTGCAGCTGGCGGTGGGCGTTGTCCACGCCCAGGCGTCGGCACAGCGCGTCCAGCGAGTTGCGCTGGCCGGGAAAGCGCTCACGCGCCATCTTCAGCGTATCGATCACCGTGCAGCGGTCGGTGATCTTGCCGTAGTGGTCGCCAAGCAGCGACAGTTCGTTGTCCAGGAAGCCCAGATCGAACGCCGCGTTGTGGATGATCAGCTCGGCGCCGTCGATGTAGGCCAGGAACTCGTCGACGACCTGGCCGAAGTCCGGCTTGTCGGCCAGGAATTCCAGGGTCAGGCCGGTGACTTCCTGCGCGCCCTGCTCGAACTCGCAGTCCGGCTTGAGGTACTGGTGGTAGTTGTTGCCACTGGGGCGGCGCTCGAGCAGTTCCACACAGCCGATTTCGACGATGCGGTTGCCCTTCCGCCACTCCAGGCCGGTGGTTTCGGTATCAAGGATGATCTGACGCATGGGCTCAGTGTACCGGGCCGGCGGCACGGATCCGGATCGCGGCGTCGCGCGCCAGCTGGTCCACGCGCTCATTGTCCGGATCGCCGGAATGCCCCTTGACCCAGCGCCAGTCGATGGTGTGCTTGAGCGTGGCCGCGTGCAGGCGCTCCCACAGCTCGCGGTTCTTGACCGGCGAGCCGCCCGCGGTTTTCCAGTTCTTGCGGATCCAGCCGGGCATCCACTCGGTCAGGCCTTGGCGTACGTACTGCGAATCGGTGTACAGCACGATGTTGCATGGCTCGGTGAGCGCTTCCAGCCCCGAGATGGCCGCCATCAGTTCCATGCGGTTGTTGGTGGTATGCGCTTCACCACCGCTCAGCTCACGCTCGTGCGCGTTGTAGCGCAGCAACGCCGCCCAGCCGCCCGGGCCGGGATTGCCGAGGCAGGAACCGTCGGTGTGGATTTCTATCGTCTTCATTCCATTCCAGATCAGGTGGCCACGGTCCCGTGCCAGCGTGGCAGGGCCACGGGCGTCGGTCCCGGCAGGGCCAGAGTGCGTTTTTCAGCGGTGAACAGGCAGGCCGCGCGTAGTGGAGCGAGGTCGCGCCGGGCCGGCGAGCGGTCGCGCCACATCGGGCCGAGGTAGTGCAGGTCTTCGCAGCTCAGACCGGCCTGCGTGAGGGTATGGCGCAGCCGCTGCGGGCTGCGCACCACCAGCCCGTGGTGGCGCCACTGCCGGCGGTACGGGCTGAACGGGTTGAGCGTGGACAACCACAGGCGGCCGCCCGGCATCAGCACCCGCGCGCACTCGTCGATCAGCTGCTCGGCATCGCGCGCGGTGACGTGCTGCAGGATGATCGCGTTGACGCTCTCGTCCGGCAGCGGCAACGGCAGCCCGCAGTGCACGTCCCCGGCGTAGCTCGCTCCGTCGCGGAACAGCCGCAGGCCGCGACCGGGCAGTTCGACACGCTCCAGCCAGCCGGGCGTCGGTGCCACCCACAGCCAGGGGTTCACCGGGCGCTCGGCGAGCAGGCTGCGCAACCGCTCGGATTCCAGACGGCACAAGGCGTGTGCCGGTTCAGTATCAAACCAGGATGCGACTGTCGCTTGACGGGGGCTCGGCGCGGGGGGCATGGTCCAATTCTATGCGACTGACCGCCCTACCCGCGTTTGCGGACAATTACATCTGGGCGCTGGTCGCCGACGACGGCCGCGCCGTGGTCATCGACCCCGGCCAGGCCGCCCCCGTTCTGGCTGCCGCAGCGCAGCAGGGATGGGTTCCGCACAGCATTCTGCTGACCCATCACCACGATGATCACATCGGCGGCGTGGCAGAACTGCAGGCGCGTTTTCCGGCGGTGGAGGTTTACGCGCCAGAAGAACCGCGCATCCAGGTGGCCGCCCATCGGGTCGCTGAAGGTGAATGCGTTCAGGCATTGGGGCTGGGGTTCCACGTAGTATCCGTGCCCGGGCACAC
Organism: Stenotrophomonas sp. LM091; assembly: GCF_001806305.1. Classification (NCBI taxonomy): domain Bacteria; kingdom Pseudomonadati; phylum Pseudomonadota; class Gammaproteobacteria; order Lysobacterales; family Lysobacteraceae; genus Stenotrophomonas; species Stenotrophomonas sp. LM091. Next base: position 3,073,297 of record NZ_CP017483.1, on the reverse strand, counting down.
CCGGAGCCATATCGCGTTTCACACCGCTGAACACCTTTTCAGTGGCGATGCGTTGTTCAGCCTGGGCTGTGGGCGCATGTTCGAAGGTACGCCTCCCCAGCTTCTGGCATCCCTGCGGAAGCTGGCGTCCCTGCCAGCGCAACTGATGGTCTGTTGCGCCCACGAGTACACCCTGTCCAATGCCGTCTTCGCGCGGCATGTAGACCCCACCAACGCTGCGCTGTCGCAGCGCCATGAGGAGGCCTTGGCCATGCGCCGCGATGACCTGCCCACGCTGCCGGTTTCACTGGCAAGCGAGCTGGAATGCAATCCGTTCCTGCGTACCAGTACCCCCGCCATCCAGGCGGCCGTCAGCGCCCATCTCGGGCGTCCCGTTACCGATGAAGTCGATGTTGTCGCAGGGCTGCGACACTGGAAAGACGGATTCCGAACATGAGTCGGCGATTGTTGCCGCTCGCGCTGGGCCTGGCGATCGCCGTGGCCGGCAGCGCGGGCGCCCAGTCGTTGACCGCCGGCATGTCGCAGAACGTGGCCGGCCTGTCCTCCCTCCCCCTGACCGCTGCGGCGCTGCCGCCGGCCTCGGTGCGCAACGGGCAGGACATCTTCGCCAGCTTCCGCGATGGCCTGGCTGAACCCACCTGCGACGCCGAGGCGACCAGCCCGCGCTGGCAGAAGCAGTTCGCGCATGCCCCCTCGCGCCTGGCCAACCAGGACGATGACGCCCTGGTGCTGTTCGGCTATGTGGTGGAAGAGCTGCGCAGATCCGACCTGCCGACCGAATTTGCGCTGATTCCCTTCGTGGAAAGCGGCTACCGGCCCAACGCCCGCAACGGCGGCGGCCCGGCCGGCCTGTGGCAGTTCATCGCCACCACCGCCAAGAACCACCGCGTGCAGATGACCCCGGGCTACGACGGCCGCCTCTCGGCGGTGGATTCCACCCAGGCCGCGGTGCGTTACCTCAAGACCCTGCACGGCATGTTCGGCGGCGACTGGCGCCTGGCCACCATGGCCTACAACGCCGGCGAGTACCGGGTCCTGCAATCGCTGCGCAAGGCCGGCATGAACGCGCAGAACGCGCGTCCGGCCGAGTTGCCCGGCCTGTCGCCGGTCACCTATGCCTATGTCGAGAAGCTGCACGCCCTGGCCTGCGTGCTGGAAGACGCAGAAACCGAGCCAGCGGTGATGGCCTCGCTGGACCGCACCGTGCCCGTGCTGAAGGGGCATACCCTGCCGGCGGGCACCAGCGTCCAGCAGTGGGCCCAGCAGCGCGACCTGGATCCGGCCCGGATCGCCCGGCTCAACCCGGCCCTGGCCAGCGGCAAGGGCCGCCCGGCCGGCCAGGTGACGGTTCTGGCCCCGACCGCGCATGCGCCGGTGGATGCCAGCGCCAGCGTGGCCGCCATTGCGGTGGCTCCCAGCGCACCAGTGGATAGCCCGGCCGCCCGTACGGCGCCTGCGCCGGCCGCCACCCGCACGGTGGCCAGCGCGGATCGTCCGCGCAGCCGCCGCCACACCGTGCGCGATGGCGAATCGCCCTGGACCATCGCCCGCCGTTACGGGATGCCGTTGAAGGCCCTGCTGTCGCTCAATGGCCTCAGTGGCAGCAGTGTGCTCAAGCCGGGAGCGGTGTTGCGCGTCGAAGACTGAGCAGCGCCCACCCCCAACGCAAAAAGCCCGGCATCGCCGGGCTTTTTGTTGTCCAGCAGAAGCCGCCCCGGTTAGAGGTTGGCTTCTTCGGTCTGCACCTTGAAGTGCTTGCGCATCGCTTCCACGTAGGCCTTGGCGGCGGCCATGCCGTCGATCTGGCTCAGCTGCTCCTTGAGCTGCTGCTGCTGGGCGGCGTCCACTTCAGCAACGTTGCCCGGGGTGACCTTGGTCACCGCGTAGATCACGTAGCGGCCCTGCACGGCGACCTTGCCGTAGCTCGGCTTGCCTTCGGCGGGCAGCGGCGCGCTGAACACGGCACGGTTGATCTCCGGGGTCGGCACCGGCTGGGTGCGCGGCAGGCCCGGCAGCGGGCTGATCTGCAGCTTCTCGCTGGTCGCCAGCGCCTGCAGGGTCTGACCGGCCTTCAGCTTGGCCAGCACGGCATCCACGGCCTTCTCCGACGCCTGGCGGGTGCGGTCGGCATGGATCGCGGCGATGACCTGCTCACGGGCCTTGTCCAGCGGCAGCGCCTGTTCCGGGCTGTGCTCGGTCACGCGGATCATCACGTTGTGGTTCGGACCCAGCTCGATCGGGTCGCTGACCGTGCCGTCCTGGGTCAGGATGTCGGAGAACGCCGCGCGCAGCACGGCCGGGTTGGCGGCGATGCCACTGGCGGTGGTGCGGGTGAACGGACCGATGGTCTGCACCGGCAGGCTCATGTCCTTGGCCGGGCCTTCCAGCGAGGTCGGGTTCTTGTAGACCAGATCGACCAGGCGGCCGCTCAGCTCGGTGAACACGCGGTCGGTGTCGGCCTTGAGCTGCTCGGCAGCCAGCTGGTCACGCACCTCGTCGAAGGAACGGCCTTCGCCGCCCTTGGTCTCGCGCAGCTTGAGCACGTGGAAACCGAAGTCGGTCTTGACCGGACCGGTCACCTCGCCCGCCTTCATGGCGAACAGGGCATCTTCGAACGGCTTGACCATCGCGCCGCGTTCCACCCAGCCCAGGTCACCACCAGTGTCCTTGGAACCGGGATCTTCGGAGTTGGCCTTGGCCAGTGCGGCGAAGTCGGCACCCGGTGCCTTGGCTTCGGCAGCCAGGCGGGTTGCCTTCTCTTCAGCCGCCTTGAGCTTGGCCGGATCGCTGCCATCGGCGGTGATCAGGATATGCGAGGCCAGACGCTGTTCCGGCGTGGCAAAGCGCGCCTTCTCATCGTCATAGCGCTTGCGCAGCGTGGCTTCGTCGGCGGCCGCCGGCGCAGGCAGGTTCGCGCCGTTGATTTCGACGTATTCCAGCGACACGGTTTCCGGCTGGCGGAAATCCTTGGTGTGGCTGTCATACCACTGCTTGATCTGTGCGTCGGTCACTTCGGCGGTGTCGGCCGGGGTTTCCGGCAGCGCGGCCAGTTCGACGTCACGCGTTTCACCGAGCAGCTTCATCAGGCGCTCGGCTTCGCTCTGGGTGGTGAACCCGGAACGCTGCAGGGCCGACGGAATGATCGACTGCTGGATGCTCTCGCGCACCAGCGCTTCGAACTGCGTCGGCGTGCGCGGCGGATTGCCGCTGGCCAGCGCGATGCGGTAGTTGTCCTGGTTGAACTTGCCGTCGGCACCGAGGAAGGCCGGGATCGAGGCGATGTACTCGCGCACGGCGGCATCGCCGATCACGATGCCGGACTGTTCGCCGGCCAGGCGCACGACCTGCTCATCGATCATCTGATCGAGCACGGCCAGCTTGCTCTCCGTGCTTTCGAACTGGCGCGGATCGAAGTCCTCGCCCTGCTCCTGGCGTGCCTGCTGGCGCGCCTGCTCGAAGCGCACGCGGAAATCGTTGGAGCTGATCTCATGGTGCTGCCACAGGAACGAGACCGGCCACCACGACGGGGCGGACTTCCACCAGGTCGGCGGTGCGGCCACTTTGGCCACGTTCTGCGAGCCGACGCCACCGAGGTAGCTGGAGTCGATCACGAACAGGAACGGAATCATCAGCAGCCCCAGGATCACGGTAACGATCCAGCCCGAGGTCTTGTCGCGAAGTTTCTGCAGCATGGGAAAAATCAAGGCCTGATTGGCGAGCCCGGCAGTGTAACCCGCTTCGCGGCAGGCTCCAAAAGTGCCCGCGCCGGCCCCTGCGCGCGATCTGCCCGGTGCCGCACCACCGATCGCGGCGGGCAAACGGTGTGCGCCGCGCTGCCGAGCAATCTGCTGGATTGGAAACAAAAAAAAGCCCTTGGTTTTCACCAAGGGCTCTTCAAAGATTGGCGGAGCGGACGGGACTTGAACCCGCGACCTCCGGCGTGACAGGCCAGCATTCTAACCAGCTGAACTACCGCTCCGCACTTGAAACTTTGCAGGCGCTCATTCTATCCGAAGATATTCAGATTGCCCACCCCGAAGTGCTGCTTTTTTCGAGGTTTTTTTAAAACTGGCGGAGCGGACGGGACTTGAACCCGCGACCTCCGGCGTGACAGGCCAGCATTCTAACCAGCTGAACTACCGCTCCATGTTTTAAGTTTTTCAGCCGACCAACGGTCGGCTCTACCGCCTTCACCGCGACCTGCGTCGGCGGAGAAAACAAGGCCCCCGATTGCTCAGGGGCCTTCTTGAAACTGGCGGAGCGGACGGGACTTGAACCCGCGACCTCCGGCGTGACAGGCCAGCATTCTAACCAGCTGAACTACCGCTCCACATTTCAAAACTTTTACTGGCAGTGCCTGGTGGGTGCTGAGGGTTTCGAACCCCCGACCCTCTCCGTGTAAAGGAGACGCTCTACCGCTGAGCTAAGCACCCCAGCAAGCCGCTTAGTTTACGGCATCCTTCAGGGCTTTGCCAGCCTTGAACGACGGATTCTTCGACGCAGCGATCTTGATGGTGTCGCCGGTCTTCGGGTTGCGGCCGGTACGGGCAGCGCGGTCGCGGACCTGGAACGTGCCGAAGCCCACCAGCGTCACCGCGTCACCGCCCTTCAGGGCCTTGGTGACGGAAGCGATGACGGCATCAACGGCGCGGCTGGACTCGGCCTTGGTCAGGTCGGCAGCTTCAGCAACGGCGTCGATCAATTCGGTCTTGTTCATTCTCTACAGCTCCTTTGGCGGGGATTCCGCGGATTCAACATTGAGACACCCGATGACGATACGCCGTCGGATGCCAGTGAAGTTCTCTGTTCGCCGAATTCAGATTTACGCTGACTCGCGAGTGGTGCTTTTATACCAGTGCCCCCCTACCCGCGCAAGCTGAAAAGCCAATAACGACGCGGGTTTCGGGCATTTCCACAGGACGCGTCAGTGCTTGACGCGCGTTGTGGAAGCTGTCTTGGACTTGCCGCGTACCGTGACACGTTGCCCATCTTTCTTGGGCTTCGGTGCGGTCAGCGGGGCCTCCAGGGCCAGGTCGAGCACTTCCTCGATCCACTTCACCGGCACGATCTTCAGATCGCGGGTGACATTGGCGGGGATATCGGCCAGATCCTTGCGGTTCTCCTCGGGAATGATGACCGTGGTGATGCCGCCGCGCAGCGCCGCCAGCAGCTTCTCCTTGAGGCCGCCGATGGCGGTGACGCGGCCACGCAGGGTGATCTCGCCGGTCATCGCCACTTCGGCCCGGATCGGCACCTTGGTCAGCGTGGACACCAGCGAGGTGACCATGGCGATACCCGCACTCGGGCCATCCTTGGGGGTGGCGCCATCGGGCACGTGGACGTGCACGTCGTGCTTCTGCAGGAACTCGTTGTCGATGCCCAGCCGCTCGGCACGCGAGCGCACCACCGACAGGGCCGCCGAGGCGGATTCCTTCATCACGTTGCCCAGCTGGCCGGTGAGGATCAGCTGGCCCTTGCCCGGCACCAGGGTGGATTCGATCTGCAGCAGATCGCCGCCCACTTCGGTCCAGGCCAGGCCGGTGACCAGGCCCACTTCGTTCTGCTCTTCGGCACGCCCGAAATCGACGCGGCGAACCCCCAGGTACTTGTCCAGGTTCTTGCCGTTGACCACCACCAGCGCCTTCTTCTTCGCGCTGGGCTTCTTGCCGGCCTTGGCCGGCTTGGCCGCCTTGGTGGGCGCTACCGGACCGGCAAGCGCGATTTCCTTGACCACCTTGCGGCAGATCTTGGCCACTTCGCGCTCGAGGTTGCGCACGCCGGATTCGCGCGTGTAGTAACGCACGATGTCCTGGATCGCATCGGCCTCGATCTCCAGCTCTTCCGGCTTCAGGCCGTTGGCCTTGATCTGCTTAGGCACCAGGTAGCGCATGGCGATGTTGAGCTTCTCATCCTCGGTGTAGCCGGGGATGCGGATCACTTCCATGCGGTCCAGCAGTGGGCCGGGAATGTTGAGCGAGTTGGACGTCGCCACGAACATCACTTCGGACAGGTCCAGGTCCACTTCCAGGTAGTGATCGTTGAAGGCGTTGTTCTGCTCCGGGTCGAGCACTTCCAGCAGCGCCGAGGACGGATCGCCACGAAAGTCCATCGACATCTTGTCGATCTCATCGAGCACGAACAGCGCGTTCTTGCTGCCCACCTTGTTGAGGTTTTGCACGATGCGGCCCGGCATCGAGCCGACGTAGGTGCGGCGATGGCCACGGATCTCGGCCTCGTCGCGCACGCCACCCAGGCTCATGCGCACGAACTTGCGGTTGGTCGCCTTGGCGATGGACTGGCCCAGCGAGGTCTTGCCCACGCCGGGCGGGCCGACCAGGCACAGGATCGGGCCCTTCATCTGCTTCACGCGCGACTGCACCGCCAGGTATTCCAGGATGCGGTCCTTGACCTTGTCCAGCCCGAAGTGATCGGCGTCCAGCGTGTCCTGCGCGGCCTTGAGATCCTTGCGGACCTTGGTGCGCTTCTTCCACGGCACGCCCAGCAGCCACTCCAGGTAATTGCGCACGACCGCCGCTTCGGCGGACATCGGCGACATCTGCTTGAGCTTGTTGAGCTCGGCCTTGGCCTTGGTCTCCACCGGCTTGGGCATGCCCGCCTCGGCGATCTTGCGCGCCAGCTCGTCCATCTCGCCGGGCGCGTCATCCAGGTCACCCAGTTCTTTCTGGATGGCCTTCATCTGCTCGTTGAGGTAGTACTCGCGCTGGCTCTTTTCCATCTGCGACTTCACGCGGCCGCGGATGCGCTTTTCCATCTGCTGCACGTCGATCTCGCCATCGACCAGGCCGACCAGCATTTCCAGGCGGTCGCCGATCTGCAGCGTTTCCAGCAGGCGCTGCTTGTCGGCCAGCCGCACGCTGATATGCGCGGCGATGGTATCGGCCAGGCGCGCCGGCTCGTCGATGCCGGCCAGGGTCTGCAGCAGCTCCGGCGGCAGCTTGCGATTGGTTTTGACGTACTGCTCGAACAGCGACATCAGCGAGCGGGCGATCGCCTCGATCTCGCGCGGCTCGCGCGATTCGTCCGATTCGATTTCCATGCCCACGCCGTGCAGCGAGCCATCACGCTCGGTCACGTCGGTGACGTTGACGCGCGACAGGCCTTCGACCAGCACCTTGATGGTGCCGTCGGGCAGCTTCAGCAGCTGCAGGACCTGGGCGAGCGTGCCGACCTGGTACAGATCGGCGGCGGACGGATCATCCGTCTCGGCGGACTTCTGCGCGAGCAGCAGGATGCGCTTGTCCGCTTCCATCGCCTGCTCCAGCGCATGCATGGACTTGTCACGGCCGACGAACAGCGGAATGACCATGTGCGGGAACACCACCACGTCACGCAGCGGCAGTACCGGCAGGTCGAGAGTCTCAGTTGGGGAACGGGCCATGTGGGCTCCAGTGGAACAGTGGGGATGGCCTCCGGGCGCCTCGCCCGGATACAAAAAAAGCCGATGGCCTCGTTATGGGGCCATCAGCTTCTAGATGCAAGCTGTTCTGAAAAATTTCTTTCAATTCAATTACTTGAACTGATTATTCAGCGCCAGCCGCCTTCTGTTCAGGCGCCGGTGGCGTCTGGTAGATCAGGTACGGTTCGGACTTGTGTTCGATCACCGATTCGTCCACCACCACCTTGCTGACATTCTCTGCCGAGGGCAGGTCATACATGGTGTCCAGCAGGACCGATTCGACGATCGTACGCAGGCCGCGGGCACCGGTCTTGCGCTTGAGCGCCTTGCGGGCAATGGCGGCCAGCGCGTCCGGACGGAACTCCAGCTCGACGTGCTCCATCTCGAACAGCTTCTTGAACTGCTTGGTGATGGCGTTCTTCGGCTCGGTGAGGATGCGCACCAGGGCGGCCTCGTCCAGCTCTTCCAGGGTCGCCACGACCGGCAGGCGGCCGACGAACTCCGGAATCAGGCCGAACTTGATCAGATCTTCCGGCTCGACTTCGGCCAGGATCTTGCCCACTTCCTGCTTGCGCTCGGAACTCTTCACCTTGGCACCGAACCCGATGCCGCCCGAATCGTTGGAACGCTGCTGGATCACCTTGTCCAGGCCGGCAAACGCACCGCCACAGATGAACAGGATGTTCTTGGTGTCCACCTGCAGGAATTCCTGCTGCGGATGCTTGCGACCGCCCTGCGGCGGCACGCTGGCCACGGTGCCTTCGATCAGCTTCAGCAGGGCCTGCTGGACGCCTTCGCCGGACACATCGCGGGTGATCGACGGGTTCTCGCTCTTGCGCGAGATCTTGTCGATTTCATCGATGTAGACGATGCCCTGCTGTGCCTTTTCGACGTCGTAGTCGCACTTCTGCAGCAGCTTCTGGATGATGTTCTCCACGTCCTCGCCCACGTAACCGGCTTCGGTCAGCGTGGTGGCGTCGGCCATGGTGAACGGCACGTTGAGCAGGCGGGCCAGGGTTTCGGCCAGCAGCGTCTTGCCCGAACCGGTCGGACCGACCAGCAGGATGTTCGACTTCGCCAGTTCGACCTCGTCGTTCTTCTGGCGGCTCTCGATGCGCTTGTAGTGGTTGTATACGGCCACGGCCAGGGTCCGCTTGGCGCGGTTCTGCCCGATCACGTACTGGTCCAGGACCTCGAGGATCTCGCGCGGCTTGGGCAGCGAACTGCGGGCCGACTGCGCCTTCTCCTCCAGCTCCTCACGGATGATGTCGTTGCACAGCTCGACGCATTCATCGCAGATGAACACGCTCGGACCCGCAATCAGCTTGCGCACCTCATGCTGGCTCTTTCCGCAGAAAGAGCAGTAGAGGATCTTGCCGGTGTCCGTGGAACGACCTTGGCGGTCTTCGCTCATGCTTCGCTTACCCAGTTACCCCACCCGACTGAACGGGGGTTCGATTCGAGAATAGCACAGGGTCAGGAGGACGCCAGTCCCGCCCGACCCGGTGGAAACAGGCCGGTTTCCCGGCCTGGTACTACGTTATGCCGGCTGGATCGACTCTTCCGGACGACGCTCCAGGACCTGGTCGACCAGGCCGTAGGCCACCGCATCGGCCGCGCTCTTGAAGTTGTCACGCTCGGTATCCCGGGCGATGGTCTCCAGCGACTGGCCGGTGTGCTTGGCCAGCACTTCGTTCAGGCGCGAACGCAGGGTCAGGATTTCACGGGCATGAATGTCGATGTCCGTGGCCTGGCCCTGGAAGCCGCCCAGCGGCTGGTGGATCATCACGCGCGAATTCGGCAGCGCGTAACGCTTGCCGGCCGCGCCGGACGCCAGCAGCAGGGCGCCCATGGAGGCCGCCTGGCCGACGCAGATGGTGCTCACGTCCGGCTTGATGTACTGCATGGTGTCGTAGATCGCCATGCCGGCGGTGACTACGCCACCGGGCGAGTTGATGTAGATGCTGATGTCCTTTTCCGGGTTGTCCGCTTCCAGGAACAGCAGCTGCGCCACCACCACGTTGGCCATGTGGTCGTCGATCGGGCCCACGAGGAAGATCAGGCGCTCCTTCAACAGGCGCGAATAGATGTCATAGGCGCGCTCGCCGCGGCTGGTCTGTTCGACCACCATCGGAACCATGTTCAGGGCTGTGGTTCGGTTGTCCATTAGTGAGGCACCTATTTTGGGGGGAACGACCCCGCGCCAGGGCGCGGGGCGTAAAACACGACCGCTTACTGGCGGATCGCGTCCTGGAACGACAGCTTCTCTTCGGTGTGCTGGGCGCGCTCGGCGATCCAGTCGATCACCTGCTCTTCCATCACACGATTCTGCAGCCCACTCATCAGCTGGGGGTCGTTGCGGTACATCTCAATGACCTGCTCCGGCTCTTCGTAGGTCGAGGCGATCAGGCGCATGGTTTCATTCAGGCGCTTGGGATCCAGGCGCAGGTCGTTCTTGCGGGCCACTTCACCGACCAGCAGGCCGACCAGCACGCGCTTGGCGGCGGCGTCCTTGAAGCCTTCGTGGGCGTCGGCCGGGACGTCACCCGGGTTGCGGCCACTGCGGCGGATCTGCTCGAGCTGCTGGTCCAGCATGGCGCGGGCTTCGTTCTCGACCAGGCGCGGCGGCATTTCCACCGAGGCGTAGGCGGCGATCAGCTGCTCACCGACTTCGCGGCGCAGGCGGTTCATCAGGGCGCCCTTGAGCTCGCGCTCCAGGTTGGCGCGGATGTCCTTGCGGAACTGCTCCACGTCGCCGCCCTTCACACCGAAGCTCTTGATGAACTCGGCATCCACCTCCGGCAGCACCGGCGCGGACACGTCCACCGCCTTGACGGTGACCTTGACCTGCTTGCCGGCCAGTGCCGGGACGCGCCAATCGGCCGGGAACTCGACATCCAGGGTCTTTTCTTCACCGGCGGTCAGACCGACCAGGCCCTGCTCGATCTGCTCGAACATCATGCCCTGGCCCACGATCACGCTGCCCTTTTCGGTGCCTTCGGCCGGCAGGCGCTCATCGCCGGCCTGCGACCAGGTTTCCAGCGCGACCAGATCGCCGTCCTGGGCGCCACGGGTGACCGGGCTCCAGCTGCGGCGCTGTTCGCGCAGGTTGGTGATCATCTGGTCGATGTCGGCGTCGTTGATTTCAGCGGTGTGGCGGACCACGGTCAGCTTGCTGACATCCACGTCGCCGAAGTCCGGCACCAGCTCGACGGTGGCCACGAAGGACAGCTCACCCTCGCCCTTGTCGATGCGCGGGGTGCCGGCGATGCGCAGCTCATGCTCGCGCAGGGCGGCATCGAAGGTCTCACGCAGCAGGCCATCGACGGCTTCGCTGCGGACCTGCTGGCCGAAACGCTGCTCGATCACCTTGGCCGGCACCTTGCCCGGGCGGAAGCCCTTGATGCGCGTGGTACGGGCGATTTCGCCCAGACGGCCGCTGATATGCGTCTGCAGGCGGTCTTCCGGCAGCGAGAAGGTCAGGCGGCGTTCCAGATTGCCAGTGGATTCGATCGAAGCTTGCATGTTGACTCCTGCCACCGGCGGCATGGGCCCCGGCACGATGTGATGGATGAAACGGGTTTTGGACGCGGGGTCGTGGACGCGCATGCCCGCCGCAGCCCTGTAGTTTCGCCGATAAACGCCAGCGCCGCCAGCGCGGGCCGAGAACGTCCGGGGGCCGCCAAGGGCCCAGCATGTGGCCGTCTCCCCGATCCGGGACGTGCCCATGGTCATGGTGCCGGCGAAAACGCCCTGCACTGGTGCGAAAGGGGGGACTCGAACCCCCACGCCTTGCGGCACTGGAACCTAAATCCAGGGCGTCTACCAATTCCGCCACTTTCGCGAGCCTGAAAGCCCAGGCGCACATTGTTGCAGGCGGGGCCGGAAAGCGGAAGGTCGTCATGTCGCTTAACGGGGTGAAGCGCGTGCCCCACCCCGCGGATCGGCGGCTATCGCGCCGGCAGCGCCACGCCGGGAAGCAGTGGCGCTTTCGCCAGCGCCTGGCGTTCCTCGCGCTGGGGCGCGCCCTGCATGGAGGCACGGGCCAGTGGCTTGGCCGTTTGGAAACCGCCAGGGGGAACAGTGTTGCGGATTACGGTCGTGGCATAACCGGCCAGGACCGGGTCGAACGATGCGTGGGCGGGCGTTTCGGCAGCCGTGGCGGCCGTGGCCGCGCAGGCGGTCAACGCCACGGCGGCAAGGATCCTGAGAGTCATGATGGGAGTACCTCGATGGGCGCCTAAGCGCGGTCGGTCGAGTGGAACCTGATTGCCGGTTGCGATCCGTGCGCTGTCGCGCAGCTTGGAAACGATGCGTGTCGCGTTCGACCCCGGTTTCAGGAGGCTTTCAGATATGCAGGCCCGGAAAAGAAAAAAGCCGCCTGGCGGACCAGGCGGCTTCTGTCTTGGTGGGCTGTCAAGGATTCGAACCTTGGACCTATTGATTAAGAGTCAACTGCTCTACCAACTGAGCTAACAGCCCGAAAATCGGGAGGCGAATTATGCAGGGTTTCCTGCGCGCGACGCAAGCGTTTTATTTGAAAGGATGGCCAATGGCGGCAGTGGACCGCCAATGCGCTACCGGTTCAACGTGTCGCGAACAAGAAAAAAGCCACCGGGCGGACCCGATGGCTTCTGTCTTGGTGGGCTGTCAAGGATTCGAACCTTGGACCTATTGATTAAGAGTCAACTGCTCTACCAACTGAGCTAACAGCCCTGAAAAACTCAGGCGCACATTGTAGCGTGTGTGCTGCCTTTTGCAACCCTGGTTCACTTTCGATGAACCAGTTTGAATCAGTGGGGTGGCTGAGGGGACTCGAACCCCCGACCACCGGAATCACAATCCGGAACTCTAACCAACTGAGCTACAGCCACCACTGAAAACTTTGCTTCCTACCGCTTGCACCGAATGGCGCGCCCGACAGGAATCGAACCTGTAACCGCCGGCTTAGAAGGCCGGTGCTCTATCCAGTTGAGCTACGGGCGCTCGATCCGGATTGTCGCATTCCAATCCCGGTTTGAGCAGCGGGCTTGGTCGGGGTAGAGGGATTCGAACCCCCGACATCCTGCTCCCAAAGCAGGCGCGCTACCAGACTGCGCTATACCCCGGCGGTTTGTTTCCCTCCGGGGTTCCCCCCGAAAGAGCCGCCTATTGTGGGAATCGGCGTGGCATCTGTCAACGGTTTTCACACATCAATTCACCTGTCGCCATTGGCGAGGGTCGCTTCGGCTATGCTCGGGTCAGTGGCCGGATGGCCAGCCCCCTACCCCATCAAGGAGATTGGCAATGCGCAGCGGCAATCCCGCACTTTCCGAGTCGACCTTCCTCGACCTGGCCAGCGGCTCGGTCGTGGCCCGCCCCGACCAGGCGATGACCATCAACGGCACCGTCAACAAGACCGGCATCCTGTTGCTGCTCACCGTGCTGACGGCCGCGTTCGCGTGGAGCCAATCGGTCGATGCCTATGGGCAGGTGTCCTCCAGCGCGATGATGTACACCATCGGCGGCGCGGTGGGCGGGCTGATCCTGGCACTCGTCACCGTGTTCAAGAAGGAATGGTCGCCCGTCACTGCGCCGATGTATGCCCTGGTGGAAGGCTTCTTCCTCGGTGCGATCTCGGCCGTGTTCAACATGAAGTTCCCAGGCATCGTGTTCCAGGCGGTGCTGCTGACCTTCGGCACCCTGTTCGCGCTGCTGATGCTGTACCGCAGTGGCGTGATCAAGGTCACCGAGAAGTTCAAGATGGGCGTCTTCGCCGCCACCGGTGGCATCGCGCTGGTGTACCTGGCCTCCTTCGTGCTGAGCTTCTTCAACATCAACGTGCCGGTGATCCACGATGCCAGCCTGCTGGGCATCGCCTTCAGCCTGTTCGTGGTGGCGGTGGCCGCGCTGAACCTGGTGCTGGATTTCGACTTCATCGAAACCGGTGCCGCCGCACACGCCCCGAAGTACATGGAGTGGTACGGCGCGTTCGGCCTGATGGTCACGCTGGTGTGGTTGTACGTGGAATTCCTGCGCCTGCTCTCCAAGATCCAGCAGCGCTGAGCCACTGGCCAGGCAAGCATCAGGGGCGCCTTCGGGCGCCCTTTTTCATGCGCCCGCATGGCGCCCCGGCAAGCCCCGGCCGGAGCGCCTGGCAGGGTACTAGGCCGCCGCGCCGGCTTGCCCTGCGTAATGCGCGGCCAGATGCTCCACCAGCGCGCGCACCTTTGGCGCCAGCGAACGTGCGTGCGGATACAGCGCGAAGTAGCGGCGCTGCCCGGCATGCCAGCCGGGCAACACATGGATCAGGCGACCGGCGCGCAGATCGTCCTGCACGGTCAACGCGGTGAACAGGCTGATACCCATGCCGGCCCGCACTGCGGCATAGAGGGCGGGCGTGGCGTCCACGCGCAGCCGTTGGCCGGCCTCCACGCTGGCCTGCGCGCCCCGCGGGCCCTGCAGGTGCCAAGCGGTACTGGCCGCGCCGGGCTGGAACGCCAGCAGCGTGTGCGCCGGAAGGTCCGCCACCTGGCGCGGCAGGCCGTGCCGGGCCAGGTAAGCCGGCGCGGCCACCAGGATGCGCGGGCAGCACGCCAGCTCGCGGGCCACCAATTGGCTGTCGGGCAGGCTGGCGGCAATGCGAAGCGCCATGTCGAAACCACCCCCGACCACGTCCACCAGCTGGTCGTTGGCCGACAGATCCAGGCTTACCTGCGGATAGCGGGCCAGGAACCCCGGCAGCCACTGCGGCAATTCCTGGCTGGCCACCACCTGCGGCACGCTGATGCGCAGGCGCCCGCTCGGCGCTGCCTGGCCCGCGCGGGCGCGGTCGTCGGCCAGCTCCAGCCGCTCAAGCAGGGCTACGGCATCGCGGTAATAGTCGCGCCCGGCCTCGGTCAGCGACAGCCGCCGGGTGGTGCGATCGAGCAACCGGACCTGCAGGTGCTCTTCCAGCTGCCGCAGCTGCCGCGACAGGGAGGAGTGGGTGGTTCCCTGCCGCTCTGCGGCCGCACTGAAGCTGCCGGCCTCGACGATGGCGCGCAGCGCGCGCAGGGCGGCGAAGTGATCCATCGGCAGTCAGCTCCAGGCGAGTGGCAGGACCCGCCGGATGCGGGCCTGCCCAGCTTATCAAGCGCCCTCGCCCGCCTCGCGGACCGGCAGGGCCAGGATCGCGTCGGTGGCCATGACATCGCCGAACGCATCCTCGATCTGCGCCAGGGACGCCTCGTGCAGTGCGCGGTGGCCGATGCGCGTGCCGTCGGCCAGGTCGAGGTCGCGACTGGCGCTGGCATCGGACGCCACGAGGACACGGTAGCCGCGCGGCGCGGCCGCCGCGTCGCGGGCGGCCCCGACGACGCAGGCATGGGTCTGCAGGCCGGTGATGATCAACGTGTCGATGCCGGCCTGCTTGAGCACCGTGTCCAGCGCCGCAGCCGAGGCGCCGGCGAACACGCTGACGTTGTCCTTCTGGATGACGGTTTCGCCACTGCGCGGCTGCATGTCGCGATGGAAGGCGACGTTGACACTCCCCTGCGCGAACAGCGGCGCGCCCGCCGGCAACACATGCTGCACGTGGATGACGCGGATGCCGTGGGCATCGGCGAAGTCGACCACGCGGCGGGTCTGGCGCAGTGCGGCGATGCCGTCGGGAATGACCATGCGGCCGCCGGCGAAACCTGGCGCGGCACCGGCATCGAAGTATTCGTTCTGGAAGTCGATCACCAGCACCGCGGTCTTCGCTGCGTCGAGCGAGGCGGGCACCGGGGCACCCGCCATGTGGCGGATGGTGGGATGGGACGGTTCAGTGGCAACCACCGGGGCGGTGGCAGCCATGCCGATCAGGCTGGCCAGGCCGAAGGCCGTGAGGTTCATGGGACGACTCCTGTGCGATGGAAAGTGGGCACAGGATGCGAGTCGGATGGCGCACGAACCAGCCATGGATTGACACACGATCTGTGCAGATTTCGAACAGACCGATCGTGTGGAGTCGCGCCAGGCGCGACTGCTTTTCGTTCGGGCGCCCGTAAACGATCAGCCGCGCAGGGTTCGACTCGACGACGCCAGCGTGACGCCATTGAGCCGCACGATCACCGCGTCCTTTCGCCCGGGCACCACTTCGGCAGCGTTGCTGCCAGCGCGCACGGCACGTTCCAGGCCCGCCGGGTACTGCACCGGCACCCCTGCGAGGGTCTGCACATGCTCTGCCCCATTCTTGCCCCTGATGATGAACTCCGCGCAGGCGCCCTCCAGCCGGTACACCGGCGCCCCCGCCGGACATTCGATCAACTGCAGCGCGCGCGCTTCGCTGTGCCGCAGGTTGCGGATGCAGACCCCGTGCTTGCGCAGGCGACGCAACGCGCGCTGGGAACGGGACCAGGGCCAGCAGAAGACAAAGTAGATGCCTACGCCGATCGAATAGACGGCAACAGCCGCCACCACCCCCACAGCCGAATCAGGCATCTGCAAAAACCCTGTCGGTGAAAAGCCACACGTGAAAACGCAGACGGGCCGTACAAGGACGGCCCGTCTTCAACAATGCGCAGCGTTGCCTGGATACCGCCTGGGACAGCATCCAGCAAGAGCGCCGGCCGCTTACAGGCGGCTGGCGATGGCCTGGGCGAAGCCCATGGTGTTGCCGGTGCCACCCAGGTCGCCGGTCAGCGAATCCTTGGCTTCCAGCGTGGCCACGATGGCCTTGCGCAGGCGCTCGGCGTTTTCGACCTGGCCGACATGGTCCAGCATCTGTGCCGCGGCCAGCAGCAGCGCGCACGGATTGGCCTTGCCCTGGCCGGCGATGTCCGGCGCGGTGCCGTGCACGGCTTCGAAGATCGCCGCGTTCTCACCGATGTTGGCGCCCGGGGCCAGGCCCAGGCCGCCGACCAGACCGGCACACAGGTCGGAGATGATGTCGCCGAACAGGTTGGTGGTCACGATCACATCGAACTGTTCCGGACGCATCACCAGCTGCATGCAGCAGTTGTCGACGATCATTTCCTGGAACTCGATGTCCGGGTACTTGGCGGCCACTTCACGCGCCACGGCCAGGAACAGGCCCGAGGTCGACTTGATGATGTTGGCCTTGTGCACGGCGGTGACCTTCTTGCGGCCGGTGCTGCGGGCCAGCTCGAAGGCGTAGCGCACGATGCGCTCGGAGCCCTTGCGGGTGATGCGGGTGCCGGAGAAGGCGGTCTCGCCATCGGCCGACACTTCCTGGCCTTCGGCCAGGTACGCGCCTTCGGTGTTCTCACGGACGGTGATCAGGTCCACGCCGTCGCCGAAACGCGACTTGGTGTTCGGGAAGGACACCGCCGGACGCACGTTGGCGTACAGGTCGAAGTGGCGGCGCAGGCTGACGTTGATCGAGGTGAAGCCACCACCGACCGGCGTGGTCAGCGGGCTCTTCAGCGCGATCTTGTTGCGTGCGATCGACTCCAGCGTGGCCGCCGGCATCAGATCGCCGTGCTTCTCCAGCGCGACCAGGCCCGCGTCGGCGTCTTCATATTCAAAGCCGGTGTCCAGCTTGCCGAGCACGAACAGGGTAGCGTCCATGATCTCCGGGCCGATGCCGTCACCGCGGATGACCGTGATTTTCTGCGTCATTGATGTGTATTCCGAACCGAGGGGGAGCGCCATCCGTGAGGTGCGCGAAGCGCGGGCGCAAGGGAAGTTTCATCGGCAATTATGCCTTACCCGCCCGATGGACCCCAAATGGGCCATTGGTCTTAGGCGGGCAAGGCAGCATTGCCCGCGCATTCCCCCTCTCCCCGCGCCGTTGGCGCGCCGCCTTCAACAGAAGGGGCCGTGCTCCAGACACGCGATCGGTAGTGCCGGCCGCTGGCCGGCAACCAGGGTGGGCTGAACGATGGGTAGCCACCGACCGTTGGTCGGTGGAAACGTAGTCCAGAACATGAACGGGAGACCGTTGCAGCACCGAGAGCGCTGGGGACCAACGAAGCCGACCAACGGTCGGCTCTACCTCGGTGGGGCCGGGTCGGCCCCGACCTCAATGCTCGTGAACGGCCGGCGCTTCGGCGCCGCCTTCGAGCTGGTCCAGGAAATCGACCGCGCGGCGCAGGTGCGGGATCACGATCGAGCCGCCGACCACCAGGCCGACCGAGAAGGTCTCGAAGAACTCCTCACGGGTCACGCCGGCGTCCTTGCACTGGGCCACGTGGTAGCTGATGCAGTCATCGCAGCGCAGCACCATCGAGGCGACCAGGCCCAGCAGCTCCTTGGTCTTCACGTCCAGCGCGCCGGCCTGGTAGGTCTGGGTGTCCAGCGCGAAGAAGCGGCGCACGACCTGGTTGGGTTCGCCCAGGATGCGCTGGTTCATGCGCTGGCGGAACTCGGTGAATTCGGCGATGCGGTCCTTGCTGCCGTCGTCGGCCGCGCTCATGCCGGGTCCTGCCCGGCCAGCAACGGCTCCAGCTTGCCAGCACGGTGCAGCGCCATCATGTCGTCGTAGCCGCCCACATGGACCTCGCCGACGAAGATCTGCGGCACGCTGGTGCGGCGGGTCTTGGCCATCATCTTCTCGCGCTCGACCGGGTCCAGGTCGATCCGGACCTCGGTCCAGTCGCGGCCCTTGCTCTTCAGGAAGTTCTTGGCGGCCACGCAGTACGGGCACACCGCGGTCGAGTAGATGGTGATGGCGGGAGCGCCACCGGGGGTGGAAACAGCATCTTGGCTCACGGGAAACTCCACAGCGGAACGTTGGTCTGTATATGGTAGCGGTCCGCTGGATTTTCCACGTCACCGTCGCAACACTGTGGTTTAACTGCAGGTTGCACTGGCCCTGTCACGCTGTCGTCCGCCTTCCCCCAGGAGCTCCGTTTGCGCCCTCTGCTGCTCTCTGCCGCCTTGACCCTGGCCCTGGCCGTACCGCTGGCCGGGGCCCAGGAAAGCAAGCTGCCGGACATCGGTTCTTCGGCCGGCGAGCTGCTGACCCCGGCACGGCAGGCCGAGTACGGCGGGATGATGCTGCGCGAACTGCGCAACTACGGGTACCTGCTCGATGACCCGCTGGTCGATGACTGGCTGCAGACCATGGGTGCCCGGCTGGGCTCCAACAGCGCCCAGCCACGCCAGTCCTACACCTTCTTCATGCTCAAGGACCGGCAGATCAATGCCTTCGCGACTCTGGGCGGCTACATCGGGGTCAATGCGGGCCTGGTACTGACCGCCGAGCGCGAAGACGAGGTCGCCGCGGTGCTGTCCCACGAAATCGCCCACGTCACCCAGCAGCACGTGCTGCGCGGCGTCGAGCGCGCACAGCGCGACCAGATCCCGATCCTGCTCGGCATGCTTGCCGCGATCGTGGCCGCGCAGCAGGCCGGCGGCAACTCCTCCGGTGACGCCACCATGGCCGCGATCACCTCGGGCATGGGGCTGATGCAGCAGCGCCAGATCAATTACACCCGCTCCAACGAATCCGAGGCCGACCGCCTGGGCATCCGCACCCTGGCCCGCAGCGGCTATGACGTGGATGCCATGGCCGGCTTCTTCGAGCGCATGTCCGCCTCGATGCGTGGCAACCAGGGGGGCTACAGCGTCCCGGACTTCCTGCAGACCCACCCGGTCACCACCACCCGCATCAGCGAGGCCAAGGCCCGCGCCGAACAGATGAAGAAAGACACGGTGCTGCTGACCACCGAGGTGCCCGGCGGCGTCCGCCAGGAACGGGTGAACCCGTCCGACCCGGCGTTGTCCGATCCGCTGGTGCGGCGGAGCAACCCGTTGCTGCCGGCCTCGATGCAGATTTCGGTCAACTCGCTCAGCCGCGGCAGCACCGGTCAGTTCGAATGGGCGCGCGAGCGGCTGCGGGTGCTCAGCGCCGACACCCCGGGCGATGTCATCCGCGAATACGAGAGCCTGCAGCGCGCGCAGAAGAACGGGCTGACCGAACCACAGCGCTACGGGCTGGCCCTGGGCCGGCTGCGCAACAGTGCCGCCGCGCAGGCCAGCCGCGACCTGGCCGAGCTGCTGCGCGACCACCCGGACAACGTCTGGGTGGCACTGGCGCTGGGCGAGGCGGAGTCGCGCAGCGGCCAGCAGGCCCAGGCCAACGCCCGTTTCGAGACCCTGATGCGCCAGCACCCCGGCAGCCGCCCGGTCGCGTTGACCTACGCCACCATCCTCAATGAACAGGGCGGGCGCGAGGCCGGCCAGCGCGCGCAGGCGATGCTGCGCCCGATGCTGTCGCAAAGCGGCAATGATCCGGTCTTCCAGCAGCGCTTCGCCCGCGCCAGCGAATTGGCCGGGGATACCACCCGGGCCAGCGAGGCCTATGCCGAGGCGGCCTTCCTCAGCGGCCGGCCGGAGCAGGCCCTGATCCAGCTGCAGGCCCTGAAGCGGCAACCGGACCTGGACTACGTGGGCCGGGCCCGGGTCGATGCCCGGATCGAGAGCATCACCCCGACCGTGCTGGAAATGCGCCGCCAAGGCATCGACGACCCGGAACTGGACCGCCGCTGAGGCGCCGTTCAAGGGGTCGGGATGACGGCTGGATGGCGGTCAACGACGGGAACGGCCCCCTCGTCACAAACCTGTCATGAAACCGTAGTCTACTGGGCTCAATCCCGATCTGATGAGCAATACGGTGGGCACGTGCAGAAACGCATCCTGATCGTCGATGACGAACCCGCGATCCGCGAGATGGTCGCCTTTGCCCTGCGCAAGGGCGACTATGACCCGATCCATGCCGGCGACGCCCGCGAGGCGCAGACCGCCATCGCCGACCGCGTTCCGGACCTGATCCTGCTGGACTGGATGCTTCCGGGCACCAGCGGCCTGGACCTGGCCCGGCGCTGGCGCAAAGAAGCCCTTACCCGCGAGGTGCCGATCATCATGCTGACCGCGCGCGGGGAAGAGAACGACCGCGTCGGTGGCCTGGAGGCCGGTGTCGACGACTACGTGGTCAAGCCGTTCTCGGCGCGCGAACTGCTGGCCCGCATCCGTGCGGTCATGCGCCGTGCCCGCGACGATGACGAAGACGGCAGCGTGGCGGTCGGCACGATCCGCATCGACGGCGCCGCGCACCGCGTCTTCGCCGGCGACCAGCCGGTGCCGATCGGTCCGACCGAATACCGGCTGCTGCATTTCTTCATGACCCACCCTGAGCGCGTGTACACCCGTGCCCAGCTGCTGGATCACGTGTGGGGCGGCAGCGTGTACGTGGAGGAGCGCACCATCGATGTGCACATCCGCCGCCTGCGCAAGACGCTGGAGCCGTTCGGCGCGGAGAACATGGTGCAGACCGTGCGCGGCGCCGGCTACCGGTTCTCGACCTCGACCTGAGTCTCGTCGGGCCGGAACCTGGCGCGCATGCCTGGTTCCGGCCACTCCTGCTATAACCTTGGATCGAGTCCGAGGACCGCACCTTCTGCGAGACCGCAATGCCGCGCCACATCCGTTCTGCCTGGTTGAAAACGCTGGCCACCCTCGCCGCCCTGCTGCTCGCGGCCGGCTTGCTGGGCCTGGCAGTGGGACATGTGTGGATGTGCATCGCGCTGGCCTCCATCGGCGCGCTGGCCTGGCATTACTGGCGTCTGCGCCGGGTGCTGCGTGGGCTCACCGCGCGCCATCGCTGGGACATGGGCGACGGCACCGGCGTGTGGAACGAGCTGGACCGCCTGCTCTACCGCAATCAGTGGGAAATGCGCACACGCAAGCGCCGCCTGCTCGACATGCTGCGCAGTTATCGCGCCGCCGCCGCGGCACTGCCCGATGCCGTGGTGGTGGTGGACCGCAACAGCCAGCGCGTGCAGTGGTTCAACGAAGCGGCCACCTCGCTGCTCGGCCTGCATCATCCAGGCGATCTCGGCGAGGCGCTGGTCGAACGCCTGCAGCCGATGCCGCTGGCCCACTGGCTGGCCGGTGGCCGCAATGCCGAACCCATCCTGGACGTGCCCTCGCCGGTCGATCCGGCGATCCGCCTCAACCTGCGCCTGATTCCCTACTCGCCGGACTACTGGCTGCTGATCGCGCGAGACGTCAGCAAGCTGCTTCGGCTGGAACAGGTCCGCCGCGATTTTGTCGCCAACGTTTCGCATGAACTGCGCACGCCACTGACCGTGGTGCACGGCTATCTGGACATGATGGACCCGGAGGACTTCCCCGGCACCGGCCCGATGCTGGAGGAAATGCGCAAGCAGTCCCAGCGCATGGCGCAGCTGGTCGAAGACCTGCTCACCCTGTCGCGGCTGGAATCGCAGGAGCACACCGAAGCTGAGGCCGTGGCGATGACGCCGATGCTGGCCACGCTGCGCCGTGAAGCCGAAGCGCACAGCCAGGGCCGCCACCAGATCAGCATCATCGATACGGCTGGGGTGGACCTGCAGGGCTCCAACAAGGAACTGCACAGCGCGTTCTCCAACCTGGTCACCAATGCCGTGCGCTACACGCCGGCCGGTGGCCGCGTGGAAGTGGAATTCGCCCGCGAAGCAGATGGCGTAGTGCTGTCGGTGCGTGACACCGGCTACGGCATCCCGGCCAACCATCTGCCGCGCCTGACCGAACGCTTCTACCGGGTGTCCAGCAGCCGCTCGCGCGAGAGCGGCGGCACCGGCCTGGGGCTGTCGATCGTCAAACACATCCTGGGGCTGCACCATGCCCGCCTGGACATCCAGAGCGAAGTCGGCAAGGGCAGCACGTTCTCCTGCCATTTCGATGCCGACCAGGTGCGTGCGCGCACCGAGGTCGCCTCCCTTCCTTCCGCCGAAGACTTTTCCGCATGAGTACTCCTGTTCCCGTCGCCGTACCCGTGGACGGCGATCCGCTGCGCGACCCGGCGCTGTACATCAACCGTGAACTGTCGCAGCTGGATTTCAATTTCCGCGTGCTGGCCCAGGCCATGGACCCGCAGGTGCCGCTGCTGGAGCGCCTGCGCTTCATGTGCATCTCCTGCACCAACCTGGACGAATTCTTCGAGATCCGCGCCGCCGCCGTGCGCCATGCGCAGGAGTTCGGCCTGCCGCCGGCGCCGGACGGCATGACGCCGCAGGCGATCCTCAATGCGATCCACGACCGCGCCGCACAGCTGGTGGACCAGCAGTACCGCTGCTGGAACGAAACGCTGCGCCCGGCGCTGCACGAGGCGGGCATCGACGTGCTCGGCCGGCACTCCTGGAACCACCGCCAGAAGCGCTGGCTGCGCGCGTATTTCCGCAACGAGATCATGCCGGTGCTGTCTCCGCTCGGCCTGGATCCCTCGCACCCGTTCCCGAAGATCCTCAACAAATCGCTGAACATCGTGGTGGTGCTCAAGGGCACCGACGCGTTTGGCCGCGCCGGGCACCTGGCGATCGTGCGTGCACCGCGCTCGCTGCCGCGCATCATCCAGCTGCCGGAGCAACTCGGCGGCCCGCAGACCTTCGTGTTCCTGTCCTCGGTGCTGTCGACCTTCGTCGATGAGATGTTCCCGGGCATGGAAGTCCAGGGGGCCTACCAGTTCCGCGTGACCCGTAATTCCGAGCTGGTGGTGGACGAGGAAGAGGTCGAGAACCTCGCCCTGGCGTTGCGCGATGAACTGGTCGACCGTGGCTACCGCCCGGCGGTCCGGCTGGAGATCGCGCAGGACTGCCCGCGCGACATCGTGCGCACCCTGCTGCAGAACTTCGGGCTGACCGAAAACGCGGTCTACCGTATCGACGGCCCGGTCAACCTCAACCGCGTGATCCAGCTGTACGACGTGATCCAGCGGCCGGAACTGAAGTACCCCGCCCTGAG
This sequence comes from Stenotrophomonas sp. LM091, assembly GCF_001806305.1. NCBI lineage: Bacteria > Pseudomonadati > Pseudomonadota > Gammaproteobacteria > Lysobacterales > Lysobacteraceae > Stenotrophomonas > Stenotrophomonas sp. LM091. The sequence goes on along the minus strand of NZ_CP017483.1, from coordinate 3,050,172 downwards.
CCCGCGCACGCTGCGCGACAGCGACGGGATCTTCGAGATCGTCGCGCGCCGGGACGTGCTGCTGCACCATCCCTTCGATGCGTTCACCGCGGTGCTGGATGTGATCAAGCAGGCCGCCGTCGACCCCAACGTGCTGGCGATCAAGCAGACCCTGTACCGCACCGGCAAGGACTCGCTGATCGTGGACGCGCTGATCCAGGCCGCCCGCAACGGCAAGGACGTCACCGTGGTGGTCGAGCTGCGCGCGCGCTTCGATGAGGAGGCCAACCTCGGCCTCGCCGACCGTCTGCAGGAAGCCGGCGTGCAGGTCGTCTACGGCGTGGTCGGGTTCAAGACCCACGCCAAGATGCTGCTGATCGTGCGCCGCGAAGGCCGCAAGCTGCGCCGCTATGTCCACCTGGGCACCGGCAACTACCACAGCGGCACCGCACGCGCGTATACCGACCTGAGCCTGATCACCGCCGATGCGGATATCGGCAACGATGTGCACCTGCTGTTCCAGCAGCTGTCCGGGCTGGCCCCGCGGATGAAGCTCAAGCGCCTGCTGCAGTCGCCCTTCACCCTGCACCCGGGCCTGCTGCAGCGGATCGAGCGCGAAACGCGCCTGGCGGCCAGCGGGCGCCCCGGGCGGATCATCGCCAAGATGAACGCCCTCAACGAACCGCAGATGATCCGCGCGCTGTATGCCGCTTCGCAGGCCGGCGTGCAGATCGACCTGATCGTGCGCGGCGCCTGCACCCTGCGCCCCGGGGTGCCGGGCGTCTCGGACAACATCCGGGTGCGCTCGATCGTCGGCCGTTTCCTGGAGCACAGCCGGGTCTACTGGTTTGGCAATGACGGCGCCTCGGAGCTGTTCTGCGCCAGCGCGGACTGGCTGGAACGCAACCTGCTGCGCCGGGTCGAGACCTGTTTCCCGATCCTGGACCCGGAGCTGGCGCGCAAGGTCTACCGCGATGTGCTGCAGAACTACCTCGACGACAACCTCAACGCCTGGGAGCTGCAGGCCGACGGCAGCTACATCAAGTGCACACCGGGCCATGACGAGCCGCCGCATGCGGCGCAGATGGCCCTGCTGCAGGGTCTGTAGGTACCGACCGCTGGTCGGTACGCGGTCATTGCCTGCCCCTTCGATGCGACCGGTCGTCGCAGCCTGCCCATGTGAAGGGCGCGCGGTGACTTCGCGACCCACCGTTCGGCTAACATTCGCAAATGCCGCATACCTCCACGACACCGCCCGCTCTGCAGGATGGCGACCTGCTCGCCGCCATCGACCTGGGATCCAACAGCTTCCACATGGTCATCGCGCGATACACCCTCGGGCAGTTGCGGGTGGTCGACCGCCTGCGCGAGACCGTGCGGATGGCCGACGGCCTGGATGGCAAGGGCGGCCTGTCCGCCGAAGCCCGCCAGCGCGCGCTGGAATGCCTGGCCCGGTTCGGCCAGCGCATCCGCGCGATCCCCTCGGTGCGGGTCCGCGCCCTGGCCACCAATACGGTCCGCCAGCTGCGCTCGCCGCAGGCCTTCCTGATGCCGGCCGAAACCGCGCTCGGGCATGCCATCGAAGTGGTCAGCGGCCGCGAGGAGGCGCGCCTGATCTACCTGGGCGTGGCCCATGCGCAGCCGCCCAAGCCGGACCAGCGCCGGCTGGTGATCGACATCGGTGGCGGCTCCACGGAGTTCATCATCGGCCAGGGCATGCAGACCCTGGAGCGCGAAAGTCTGCAGGCCGGCTGCATCGCCAGCACGCGGCGCTTCTTCCCCGGCGGCAAGCTGAGCAAGAAGCGCTGGAAGGACGCACTGACCGAGATCGGCGCGGAGTTCCAGCAGTTCGCCAACAAGTACCGCGCGCTCGGCTGGCACGAAGCGCTGGGCTCGTCGGGCACGCACAAGGCGATCAGCGAAATCTGCGCCACCATGAAGCTCAGCAAGGGCGCGATCACCGCCGAGGCCTTGCCGCAGCTGCGCGATGAGCTGCTCAAGGCCAAACGCATCGAAGACATCAATCTGCCGGGGCTGTCCGCCGATCGCCGCCCGATCATCGCCGGCGGCATCCTGGTGCTCGAGGCGGCCTTCCAGGCGCTGGGGCTGCAGAAGCTGCTGGTGAGCAAGGCGGCGATGCGCGAAGGCATCCTGTACGACATCCTCGGCCGCGCCAGCGAGAACGACCTGCGCGACGAGTCGGTCGCAGCCCTGACCCAGCGCTACGGCATCGATACCGTCCAGGCCGATCGCGTGGAGAACACCGCGATGAACCTGCTGGCCCAGGTCGAGGAAAGCTGGCAGCTGGACCCGGACGATGCGCGCATGCTCGGCTGGTCCGCGCGCCTGCACGAGCTTGGCCTGATGATCGCGCACAGCGGTTACCACGTGCATGGAAGCTACGTGCTGGAGAACTCGGACATCGCCGGCTTCTCGCGGCAGGAACAGCAGCTGCTCGCCGCGCTCGTGCGCAGCCATCGCCGCAATATTTCCAAGTCCGCCTTCGATGCGCTGCCCGAGCGTCTGCTGCAACCGGCACGGCGCATGACCGCCCTGCTGCGCCTGGCGGTGCTGCTCAACCGCGCGCACGAAGACACGCCGATGCCGAAGCTGGAACTGACCGCCGAGGACGCGCGCCTGTCGTTGATCCTGCCGCAGGCGTACATCGATGCGCGTCCGCTGCTGCGCGCGGACCTGATCGGGGAAACCGAAGGCATGGCCGGGCTCGGTGTGCAGTTCCGCCCCTTTGTCGCCTGACGCTTTCCACCCGCTTCCAAACGTGCGTCTGCAGCAATTCGTGGACCGAATTCGCAGAACGCACGGCCCATGACGTATTTGTGAGAACGACCTCACATGTCCTTCATGAACGCTTAACGAATCGATCTACTCTCGGAACACCGGCCTTCATTGGGCTGGATTTTTGAAGAAGGCGGTACTTGGGTCCGCCGACTTCTTGGACGTCGTTCCGATTAGAGAGAGAGTCGATCATGTCTTCATCCACTACCCCGCTGGGGCAGGCGATCCGCCTGGCCCTGGTCGCCGGCACTGCTGGCCTGGCATCCACCGCCGTCCTCGCCCAGGACGCTACCCCGACCACCCTGGACCGCATCGAGATCACCGGCTCGCGCATCCGCCAGGTCGATGTCGAGTCCGCCCAGCCGGTGCTCGCGATCAGCCGCGCCGACATCGAGCGGCAGGGCTTCAGTTCAGTTGCCGACATCCTGCAGAACCTGACCGCGGTCGGCAGCCCGGCGCTGAGCCGCTCCAACGTGCTCGCTGCCGGCGAAAACGCCGGCGGCACCTACATCGACATGCGCAACCTGGGCGCACAACGCACTCTGGTGCTGATCAACGGCAAGCGTCTGGGCATCAATACCGGCGGCTACCAGGACATCTCCAGCGTGCCGGTCTCGGCGATCGAACGCATGGAGGTGCTGAAGGATGGCGCCTCGGCGATCTATGGCTCGGACGCGATGGCCGGCGTGATCAACATCATCACCCGCAGCAACGTCAGCGGCGTGACCGCCAACGTCTACCAGGGCCAGTACAGCCAAGGTGATGGCGCGCGCACCAGTGTCGATGTGGTGGCCGGCTGGTCCAACGACCGTGCCTCGCTGACCTTCTCGGCCGAGCACACCGAAGAGAAGGGCGTCTGGGCACGCAACCGCTGGTTCAGCGAATTCCCGAACACCACCCGCCACCCCGGCGACAACTGGACCCACCTCAGCCAGTGGGGCCAGATCACTGGCCTGAGGGGCCCGGGCTGCACCGCCGCGGCGGGCTGCAATTATTCGCTGGATCGCGGCGCCGACCCGACCAACCCGGCCAACTACCATCTCAGCGATCTGACCCCGTTCACCGGTGATGTCAGCAACGCACAGGAGCAGATGCACCTGATCTCGCCGCTCAAGCGCGATTCGCTGTTCCTCGATGGCCGCCTGGACCTGACCGATGACATTCGCCTGACCACCCAGCTGGGCTACAACGAGCGCACCTCCACGCGCCAGGTGGCCGGCTATCCGCTGCAGTCCGCCACCGCCGGTATCGGGCGGATGTCGGCCGACAGCTGGTTCAATCCGTTCGGCAACCACCACGGCTATGACACCCCCACCGACATCGCCTGGAACCGCCGCGCCTGGGAGGTTCCGCGGGTCAGCACCAGCGAGCTGACCACCTGGCGCGCCGTGGCCGCGCTGGAAGGCAGCTTCGAGGTGGGCGAGCGCTACTTCGATTGGGAAGTGGGCTACCAGTACAACCGCAGCGAACTGCTGCAGCGGTCGACCGGCAATCTGCACAAGGAACGGGTCAAGAACGCGGTCGGCCCGTCGTATTACAACGAGGCCACCGGCAAGGTGGAATGTGGCGTCCCGGGCGCACCGATCGCGGGCTGCATGCCGTGGAACCCGCTGGCGCCGTATGGCAGCAACGACCCCAATGGGCTGAGCGGCAACCAGGCCCTGATCGACCATCTGTTCCCGCCGGAAATCACGCGCGGCAAGACCACCACCCGCAATGCGTTCGCCAGCATCGCCGGTACGGTGATGACCCTGCCGGCCGGTGATCTGGGCTTCGCCTTCGGCGTGGAAACGCGCAAGGAGGCCGGTGAGTTCATCCCCGATGCGCTGGCCCAGAGCGGTGCCACCACCAACCTGGCCGCCGGCCCGACCGGGGGCGGCTACAAGGTCAATGAGGCCTACCTGGAGCTGAGCGTGCCGATCCTGGCCGACCTGCCGGGTGCGCGCGAGCTGAGCCTGAGCGCCGCCACCCGCCACTCGGACTACAGCACCTTCGGCACCACCCTCAACAGCAAGTTCGGCTTCAAGTGGAAGCCGATCGAGCAGTTGCTGGTGCGCGGCACATGGGCGCAGGGCTTCCGCGCGCCGACCATCTCCGATCTGTATGGCGGCGGTTCGGAAACCTTCACCACCGGCTACCGTGACCCCTGCGACACCGTCTACGGGGCCTCGGCCAGCAGTGCCGAGGTGCGTGCCCGGTGCGCCGCCGACATCGCCAATGCCGACGCCTACCGCCAGCTGCGCCAGGGCGGCGTGCCGATCACCAGCAGTAGCGACCAGACCCCGGTGCCGTTCACCAACGGCTCCAACCCCGACCTGCAGCCGGAAACCTCGACCAGCCGCACGCTGGGCCTGGTCTGGAGCCCGTCCTTCGTGCCCCACCTCAACGTGGCGCTGGACTGGTGGAAGGTCCGCATCGACAACACCATCGTCAACGATCACCCCAACGACATGCTGCGCGACTGCTATGAGCAGGGCATCACCTCGCGCTGCAGCGGCTTCACCCGCGATCCGGTCACCGGCATCGTGGACCAGTTGACGTACGGCAGGCGCAACTCCGGTTTCCTGGAAACCGAAGGTTACGACCTGGAGCTGAGCCACCACCTGGATACCCGCCATGGCAAGTTGAGCACCGGGTGGACGACGACCTATGTCAGTTCCTACCTCGAGCGCACCACCAACGACGCTGATGTGGTGCCCGAAACGAAAAACGGCATCGGCAGCGGCTTCCGCGTGCGCTCCAACCTGACCCTGGGCTGGGACGTGGGCAACTTCGGCGCCAGCTGGACCGCCCGCTACTACTCCGGCGTCAAGGAACGCTGCATCAACGCACGAGCCCGACCGGACGAGTGCTCCGACCCCGGCGTGCAGGCCCCGTGGTATGCCGGCTCGCGTGACTACAACGAGCGCGGCTCGGTCACCTTCCACGACGTGCAGTTCCGCTACTCCCTGCCGTGGGACGCCACCGTCTCGGTCGGTGCCAACAACGTGTTCGAGAAGTACGGCCCGATCATGTACACCCAGCCGAACTCGACGTTCTCGTACTACGGCGGTTACGACATCGGCCGCTTCCTGTACATGAAGTACCAGCAGCGTTTCTGATCGCCGCCCGGTAACCTCGCTCGATCACCACGGCCCTTCGGGGCCGTGGTGTTTTTCTGCCGGCGTGCGCGTCATGCCGGCGTCATACGGCGGTCATGTCGGCTACATCGCCCGGCCCCAGCATGCGTGGCATACCGGAGGCCCGCCATGCGCTATGCCATCGTCACCGAAACCTATCCCCCGGAAGTCAACGGCGTCGCCCTGACCGTGCAGGGCCTGGAACTGGGGCTGCGTGCCGCCGGCCACCAGGTGGATCTGGTCCGGCCCCGGCAACCGTCCGATGTGGACAACGCCGAAGGCACCGTCCTGGTCACCGGCGCCAACCTGCCCCGCTACCCCGGCCTGCGCTTCGGCCTGCCCGCGCCCGCCCGTTTGAGCCGCCAGTGGCAGCAGCAGCGGCCGGACGCGATCTACATCGCCACGGAAGGCCCACTGGGCTGGTCGGCACTGCGCACCGCGCGACGCCTCGGCATTCCGGTCGCGACCGGCTTCCATACCCGCTTTGACGAATACCTGCCCGACTACGGCGTGGCCTGGCTGCAGGCCGCCGCGCTGCGCTGGATGCGCCGCTTCCACAACCAGGCCGATGCGACGCTGGTGCCGACCCAGGAGCTGCAGCAGTTCCTCGGCGAGCAGGGCTTCGACCGCGTCCGTCTGCTGGCGCGCGCGGTGGACAGCAGCCAGTTCGAACCCGAGCGGCGCGACCCGGCGCTGCGCGAGGAATGGGGTATCGACGGCAACGGATTCGCGGCGATCCATGTCGGCCGCATCGCCCCGGAGAAGAATCTCGGGCTGGCGGTCAAAGCGTTCCGCCGCCTGCAGCAGGTACGCCCGAAGGCGCGCTTCATCTTCGTCGGCGATGGCCCAGCGCGCGCCAGGCTGGCCCACGACAACCCGGACTTCATCTTCTGCGGCGTGCAGCGCGGCGATGCGCTGGCGCGGCATTTCGCCAGCGGCGATCTGTTCCTGTTCCCCAGCCGCAGCGAGACCTTCGGCAACGTGACCCTTGAAGCCATGGCCAGCGGACTGGCCACGGTCGCCTTCGACTACGGCGCCGCCCGCGAATACCTGCGTACCGATGAGAACGGCATCGCCGTGAATGACGACAGCGAGTTTGTGACCGCCGCCGTGCAGCTGGCCGGCGACGATACGTTACGCCACCGGCTCGGCCGTAACGCCGCCACGGCGATGAAGCGCCTGCATCCGCAGCACGTGGTCGCCGAGTTCGATGCGCTGCTCGCTGAACTGGCCCACGCCCGGAGGGCACATGCCGACCACGCCGCTTGACGCCCTGCGTGGCCGCGAAACGCGCTGGTGCCGCCGCGCCAACCACTATTGCCGGCACCGCCGGATCCGCCATGCCTTCGCGGTGATCAGCCGCCTGGGCGATGGCGCCTTCTGGTACGCACTGATGGGGGCGCTGGTGCTGCTGGATGGCTTGGACGGCCTGCGTGCCTCGCTGCACATGGCCGCCACCGGCTTGATGGCCCTGCTGCTGTACAAAGGCCTCAAACGCTGGACGCGACGCCCGCGGCCCTACGCGGCCGACCTGCGCATCCGCGCCTGGGTGGCGCCGCTGGACGAGTTCAGTTTCCCGTCCGGGCACACCCTGCACGCGGTGTCCTTCACGATCGTGGCACTGGCCTATTACCCGTGGCTGGCCCCGGTGCTGGTGCCCTTTACGATGCTGATCGGGCTGTCGCGGGTCGTGCTGGGGCTGCATTACCCCAGCGATGTGCTGGCCGCGACCGGGATTGCCGCCCTGCTGGCGGCGGCCAGCCTGCAGTGGCTGCCGCTGTAGCGGCCATGGCCGTGCTGCGTTGACGCAGCCAGGCGCTTCACCCTGCAGCGATGCCTCGCCCGTGATCCCGTTTTACAATGCGGGCATGACCACGCTGTTCATCTCCGATCTGCACCTGGACCCGAGTCGTCCAGCCATCACCGACCTGTTCCTGGCGTTCCTGCGCGATGAAGCGATGCAGGCCGATGCCCTGTACATCCTGGGCGATCTGTTCGAAGCCTGGATCGGCGATGACACGCCCTCCCCGGCCGCCGATGCGGTCGCGGTCGCGCTGCATGCCGTGGCCGACGCCGGCGTGCCGGTGTACTTCATCCGTGGCAACCGCGATTTCCTGGTCGGCGAGGACTATGCGCGCCGCGCGGGATTCACGATCCTGCCCGACCCGAGTGTGATCGATCTGTACGGCCGCCCGGTGCTGCTGCAGCATGGCGACCTGCTGTGCACCGACGACACCGCTTACCAGCAGTTCCGCGCACAGACCCGCGACCCGGTGTTCCAGGCGCAGTTCCTGTCGCAGCCGCTGGCCGCGCGCATTGCCTTCGCGCAGAAGGCCCGCGATGCCAGCCAGGCGCGCCAGTCGGAAATGAAACAGGGTGACCGTGCCCAGTTCGAGACCGTCACCGATGTCGCGCCGGCGGAAGTGGACGCCACCTTCGGCCGCTACGGCGTGGACACCATGATCCACGGCCATACCCACCGCCCCGCCATCCATGCCCTGCAGGCCGGGGGCCGCGATTGCACGCGCATCGTGCTGGGCGACTGGTACGAACAGGGCTCGGTGCTGCGCGTCACCCCGGACGGCTGGACCCTGGATTCGCTGGCGAGCTGACGCCGGCAGCGGCCCTGCCTGCCGTGCTGTTCCGGCGCGGGGCTTCCGCGCTACCTTAGCCGGGCATCCTCGGGGAACAGGGACGATATGGCGGTGGCAGCTATCCAACCGACGACGGCGCCGACGGTGTCGCTGCACATCGGCCTGTTCTTCGACGGCACCCGCAACAACGCCGACAACCTGCAGCGCGCCTCGCGCCCGCCCGGTGCCACCACGCCTGCGCCGCGCCCACCTGCGGTGGTCGCCGATGATGCCTCGCCGTACCAGAGCCGCTTGACCAGCAGTTACAGCAACGGCCTGACCAACATCGCGCGGCTGCACGCCTTGTACCCGGACCATCGGCAGCTGCCGCCGGCCGGAAGCACCCTCGCGCTGTCGATCTACATCGAAGGCGTGGGCACGCGTACCGGCGAGGAAGACGACCTGATGGGGCTGGCGTTCGGCATCGGACGCACCGGCGTACGCGCCAAACGACGGCGCGCGCTGGAGCAGCTGCTGCCGGAGGCGCTGCGCCAGCTGGCCCGCGCGCAGCCCGGTCATACCCTGGGCAGCGTGCGGGTGGATCTGTTCGGTTATTCGCGTGGCGCGGCCAGTGCACGCGACGTGGTGAACGTGCTCAATGCGCCCGCCGGTGCCGCGTGGCTGCGCGAACAGCTGGTGCGCTCGGGCTGGGCGCTGGCGCCGGGATTCCCCGCCACCGCGCGGCCGGTACGCTTCGTGGGGCTGCTCGATACCGTGGTGGCGATCGGCCGCCAGCACCGCGATGAGATGCCGGCGCTCGCGCTGCGCCCCGGCTGTGCGGACAAGGTGGTGCAGCTGGTCGCCCGCGATGAACACCGCGAACATTTCGCGCTTACCAGCGTGGCACCCGAGCACGAAGAGATCGCCCTGCCGGGCGTGCACGCCAACATTGGCGGCGGCTACGACCAGCGTATCGAAGGGCCCAAACTGCTGAGCCGCCCGCAGGGGCAGCTGCTGCGGGGTACCGGGCTGGCGCCAGGCGCGGTGCCGCCGCTGGCACTGCTGCGCGCGAGCACGGTCTACCGCACCGCGCAGGCAACCTGCCGCCGCTGGCAGCGCACGCTCGGCCTGGGCGATGGCGCGATCTGGGTCGATGTCTGGCACCAGTGGCAGCAGCAGCGCATCGCCGGCAGCCGCAGCGTGCTGCCGCAACTCACCCTGCGTGGGTACGCGGCGGTCGTCCTGCGCCGCGAGATCGATGCGCGCTACCAGTTCATCGCGTTGCGGCTGCTGCACCAGCGCGCCGCTGCGGCGGGCGTGGCGTGGACGACCTCGCCCGACCAACTGCCTGCGCTGGCGTTGCCGATGGAGCTGCAACCGATCGCAGCGCGACTGCTGGCCGGCCAGCCGCTGGACGCCGCGCAGGAGCTGCTGCTGCGCAAGCGCTACCTGATGCAGTCAGCACATTGGAACTTCGATGCATTGGGCGATACCGCGCTGCTCTACGCCGCCGATGAAGGCACCCGGGAGTTGCCGTATCGACCCGGGCCGGGCCTGTTCTACGTCAACCGGCCGACCGCGAGCGGTCAGCGCGTGGTGCTGGCCAACACCTGACCGCGCAGCTCGGTCTGTTCGATCAGCTCGGCCAGTTCTTCCTCATCAAAGCCAGCCAGCAGGCGCGCTTCGAGATTGAACGGGCCATAGAGGAAGCCGCCGGCGTATTCCTTCAGCAGCGCCATGAAACGCGGGCGCGGCTCGACGTTCTCACGCGTGCAGTACCACCGATACCAACGCGAGCCGGCGGCCACGTGCGCCACTTCTTCGCGCAGGATGATCTCCAGCACATCGGCGGTGGCATGGTCGCCCCCGGCACGCAGTTTCACGATCATCCCCGGGGTGACATCCAGCCCGCGCGCTTCGAGCACGCGCGGCACCAGCGCCATGCGCGCCAGCCCGTCGTGCGCGGTCTTCTCGCACATTTCCCACAGGCCGTTGTGTGCGTCGAAATCGCCGTACGCATAGCCATTGGCCTGCAGCCGATCGTGCAGCAGCATGAAGTGGCGCGATTCGTCATCGGCCACACTGACCCAGTCGGCATGGAACGACGTCGGCAGGCCGCGGAATCGGTACACCGCATCCCAGGCCAGGTCGATCGCATTGAGTTCGATATGCGCGATGGCATGCACGAACGCGGCACGCCCCTCCACGCTGCCCAGGCCACGCCGCGGCAGATCGCGCGGGTGGACCAGGGTCGGCCTGGCCGGGCGCCCCGGCATCCGGATAGGCGCCGGTGGCGGCGCATCGGCCGGTGCCTTGAGGCGACCGGCCCGGAACTGCGCGGCGTAGTGCTGGGTCAATGCGACCTTGCGCAGCGGATCCGGCTCGGCCAGGCACTGCTGCGCGGCCTGCAGCAGATCGCCGGCCGCGCTGTCCAACACCTCATTCATGCCCTGCCCTCAGGCGCGACGCTTGTGCTTGGCATCGTCTGAACGCAGCTGCTGGATGCGCTCGAAGTAGCCCGGCTCGATCCCGGTCGGGTAGACGCCGTTGAAGCATGAGGAATCGAACGACTTCAACTCCGGATTGCCTTCGCTGACCGCCGCTTCCATGTCCTCGATGTCCTGGTAGATCAGCCAGTCGCAGCCCAGGTGCTTCTCGATTTCCTCGATGCTGCGATTGTGCGCGACCAGCTCTTCGGCCGCCGGCATGTCGATGCCGTAGATGTTGGGGTAGCGCACCGGCGGCGCGGCGCTGGCCAGGTAGACCTTGCGGGCACCGGCGTCGCGCGCCATCTGCACGATCTGCTGGCTGGTGGTGCCGCGCACGATCGAGTCATCCACCAGCAGCACCACGCGGTTGCGGAACTCCAGGTGGATCGGGTTGAGCTTGCGGCGCACCGACTTCACGCGCTCACCCTGGCCCGGCATGATGAAGGTGCGGCCGATGTAGCGGTTCTTGATGAAGCCTTCGCGGTACTTCACCCCGAGGGTGTTGGAGATCTCCAGCGCGGCATCGCGCGAGGTATCCGGGATCGGGATGATGGTGTCGATGTCGTGGTCCGGGCGCAGGCGCAGGATCTTCTCGCCCAGCTTGATGCCCATGCGCATGCGCGCCTTGTGCACCGACACGTTGTCGATCATCGAATCCGGGCGCGCGAAGTACACGTACTCGAAGATGCACGGGCTGTGCTCGACCGGCTCGGCGCAGACTTCGGAGAACAGCTCGCCGCGCGCGGTGATGACCAGCGCTTCACCCGGGCGCACGTCGCGCACGCGCTGGAAGCCGAGCACGTCCAGTGCGGCCGATTCGGAGGCCACGATGTATTCATCGCCTTCGGCGTGGGCGCGCTTGCCCAGTACCAGCGGGCGGATGCCATGCGGATCGCGGAAGGCGACCAGGCCCAGGCCCAGCACCACGCTGATTACTGCATAGCCACCCTTGACCCGGCGGTGCACGGCGGCCACGGCGCGGATCGCCGCTTCCGGGGTCAGCTGGCGCTGCGCGTCCAGTTCGAAGGCGAACACGTTCAGCAGCACTTCGCTGTCCGAATCGGTGTTGACGTTGCGGCGGTCCTGCTCGAACACCTGCTGGCGCAGGGCTTCGGTATTGATCAGGTTGCCGTTGTGGGCCAGTGCGATGCCGTACGGCGAGTTCACGTAGAACGGCTGCGCCTCGTCCATGCCTTCCGAACCGGCGGTGGGATAGCGCACGTGCGCGATGCCGACGCGGCCTTCCAGCGTGGACATCCGCTTGGCATCGAACACATCACGCACCAGGCCATTGGCCTTCTGCACGCGCAGGCGGGTGCCATCGGCGGTGGCGATGCCGGCCGCGTCCTGGCCACGATGCTGGAGGACGGTCAGGCCGTCATACAACTGCCCGGCGACGTTCTGGTTGCCGACGATTCCGACGATGCCACACATGGTGCGAGTTCTCCGCTGGGCTGCGCCCATCTACAGTGAAGGTGGCCGTGCCTGGCCGGGGGTACCGTTCCGTGCCGGAGCGGTGTCGTCCGGACGCGGGTGCGCCGGCTCGATATTGACTGGCAGTGTGGAAGCCGGCCCGCGCGCCGCAGCGTCGGCAGGTGCCGTCTCCCTCCCCTCGTCAACGGGACGCGGCCATCCGCGCCCTGCCACTACCTCGCCAAGGACGCCATTATCGCCTGTCGCGAGCGGCTTGCCCAAATCCATCGTCGGCAGTTGCGGCAGATTCACCTCCGGCAACGCCATCTCGGGCAGCTGCGCCTGCATCCAGCGCACGCCCGGCTGCAGCAGCGGACGCACCTGCGAGGTCTGCCAGGCCGGCTCCTGCGGCAACGGTGTGAAGGCGGCCAGCATCAGCAGCACGCAGCCCAGGAAGGCGCCCCGGACCAGGCCCAGCGCGCCGCCCAGCATGCGGTCGGCGCCCGTCAGGCAGGTGACCTTCACGGCGGCCTTGATCAGCATGCCGATCAGGCCCACCGCGATCATGACGATCAGGAAGACCCCCAGATAGCCGGCAACATAGTGGCCGGTGCCCGGTTCCAGGGGGGCGGCCCACCCGTGCGCCGCGTCGTTACCGAACAGGAATGCGGCCCAACCGGCCAGCAGCCAGGACAGCGTGCCAACCACGATCCCGACGAAGCCGCGCATCAGCCCCAGCAGGACCGAGGCGCCGATCAGGACCAGCAGGACGATGTCGATCATGCCGTCAGGCCGCGCGGCAGGCGCCGTCCAGCAGATGCGGGGCGGCGCAGGTCAGGCATCAGGGATGCGGGCGGACCATGCCGGCCACGCCGACCTTGGCGGCGACCTGGGCCTTGAGGTTCTCGGCATCGGCGCGGTTGGCGACCGGCCCGACGCGGACCCGGTTGAGGGTGCCCTTGTCGGTACGGACCTGCTCCACGAAGGCGCTGAAGCCGGCGGCGCGGACTTTGTCGCGCAGCGCGTTGGCTTCGGTGGCCTGGCCAAAGGCACCCAGCTGCACGGCGAAGCCGACGCTGCTGGCCGCCGGGGCCACCGGGGCAGCAGGCGCCGCAGCGGTAGCTTCGGGCTTGGGTGCCGGTGCCGGCTTGGGTTCGGGCTTGGGCGCGGCCGGCTTCGGTTCCGGCTTGGCGGCCGCGACCGGTTCGGCCGGCAGGGATTCGGTTTTCACCGTGTTGCCCGATGGCGCGGCGGCGGCGCTGGAGGCCGGCGGTGCAGCCGAGGGAATCGGTGCGGTGGCGGCCGGGGTCGCGGCAACCGCGGTGTCGGCGCGCGCATCGAGGGTGATCACCTCGGCCTTGACGTCGTTGCGCACCTTCACCGCCTGCAGGCGGCCCGCTTCGGCCAGCGCACGATCGGCGTAGGGGCCGACACGCACGCGCCAGGCCTGGCGGCCGTTGATGGTGGCCGGCTCGCGGAAGCCCGCCAGCTGGGCACTCTTCAGCGAGGCGATGACGCGGTCGGCATCGGCTTCGCTGGCGTAGGCGCCAAAGCTCACGGCGTAGTTGCCGGCGGCCACGGCCGGCGAGGTATCGGCCGGGGCCGGATCGGCGGCGACGGCAGCGCTGTCGGCCAGCGGCTGGGTGGTCGATGCCCCGCTCTGCAGGCCGGTGGCGCCACCGGTGGGGGCGACCAGCGGCAGCTCGCGGGTTTCGAACTGGCCATCCGATGGCGCGGCCGGTGCGCTGATCGGCACGTTGGCGACACCACTGTCAGGTGCGGGACCCTTGACCAGCATGGGCAGGAAAATCACGGCCAACGCCACCAGGACGATGGCACCAATCAGTCGCTGTTTCAGAGGAGTATCCACGTGAAGGCAGGCAGGCGGCGCGGCGGAATGCCACGGCGATTATACGGGTGCGCGCGTGTGCGGCGGCTGATGCGGCTGAACGGCACCGCAAAGCGCCCTCAGGCGCCGGGGTCGAGCGTCTGCAGCGCCTGTGCGGCGGTATGGAAGGAGCCGAACACCAGCACGCGGTCGCCGGCGTTGGCCTGCGTCACGGCATGCTGCAGGGCCTCCACGACGGTCGCGTGCGGCGTTGCGGCGGCCGCAGCCGTACCCGCCAGGCGTGCCTGCAGTTCCGCGGCACTCTGCGCACGCGCGCCCTCCAGGCCGGCCAGATGCCACTGCTGGACCTGATCGGCCAAGGCATCCACGACACCGGCAGCATCCTTGTCCTGCAGGGCAGCGAACACGGCGATGGTGCTGCCGGTGACGGGACTGGCCTTCAGCGCCGCCGCCAGCTCACGGGCAGCCTGCGGGTTGTGGCCGACATCGACCAGCACCTCCACACCATCACGATCGAAGGATTGCAGGCGGCCACGGATGCGCGCGGCCGCCACGCCCTCGATGAAGGCGGTGCGCGGCAGCGGGCGATCCAGGGCACGCAGCGCGGCAATCGCGGTGGCGGCATTGGCGCGCTGGATCGGACCACGCAGGGCCGGGTGCGGCAGTTCAAGCCGGAAGCCGACATCACGCCAGCGCCAGCGTTCGCCATCGATGGCCTCGGCGAAGAAGTCGCTGCCGCCGCGGATGGCATTGGCCCCGAGCAGGTAGGCACGCGCGAGCACGCTCGAGGGCGGATCGATTTCGCCCAGGATGACCGGCTTCCAGCCCCGGATGATGCCGGCCTTCTCGGTGCCGATCGCTTCGCGGTCCTCGCCCAGCCAATCGCTGTGATCGATGTCCACGGTGGTGATCACCGCCACGTCGCCATCGACGATGTTCACCGCATCCAGGCGCCCGCCGAGGCCGACTTCAAGCACGGCCAGATCCAGCCCGGCCTGTGCGAACAGATGCAGCGCGGCCAGGGTGCCGTACTCGAAATAGGTGAGCGTGGTATCGCCGCGCGCGTCTTCGATGGCGTTGAAGGCGGCCATCAGTTCGTCATCGCTGGCGTCCTGCCCATCGATGCGCACACGCTCGTTGTAGCGCAGCAGGTGCGGCGAGGTGTACGCGCCGACCTTCCAGCCGGCCGCACGGGCGATCGCCTCGATGAAGGCAACCGTGGAGCCCTTGCCGTTGGTGCCCCCGACCACGATGCTGCGCTCGGCCGGTGCGCCCAGCCCCATCGCCTGCGCCACGGTACGCACCCGGTCCAGCCCCATGTCGATGGTGGCGGGGTGCTGCTGCTCGATGTAGCCGAGCCAGTCGGAGAGGGTCTGCGGGCGGGCGGTGGAGGTCATGGTCGTTGGATCGAAATCGTTGGGGCGGACGGCAGGATGGGACGCAGTGCGTTACAGCGCGCGGTGCTTGGCTTCGCCGAAGAACGGCGTGTGGTGGGCACAATCGTTGAGGCGGACCACTTCCAGCTGGTCCAGGTCGGGCCCTTCGAGCAGGTTGAGGGTGGTCGGTGCCTGGCGGAAGGTCCACAGCCGCGAGATCGGCAGGCCGAGGATGCGGCACAGGATCACGCGGTTGACGGCGTCGTGGGCGACCACCAGCAGGGTGTCATGCTCGCCGAGGCCTTCGGCGGCACGGGCCAGGCCGCGCCAGCTGCGCTCTAGCACCAGGCGCAGCGATTCGCCGCCGGGCATCAGCACGGTATCCGGCTCTTCGCGCCAGGCGCGCAGGCGGGAGGGATCCTTCTCGTGGATTTCGCTGGCCAGCAGGCCTTCCCATTCGCCGTGGGCGATTTCCTGCAGGTCCGGCTCGGTCAGCAGCATCGGGGCACGCTCGGCGCCGAGGGCGAGCTGGGCGGTCAGCTGGGCACGCACGAGCGGTGAGGCGACGGCGCGGGTGATGTCGACCGAGTTGAGGCGTTCCCCCAAGGCCTTGGCCTGGGCTTCGCCGATCGGCGACAACGGGATATCGATCTGGCCTTGGTAGCGGCCTTCGGCATTCCACGGCGTTTCGCCGTGACGGGCAAGCAGGATGCGCATGCGGACAAGGGGTCCTTGGGGGAGGAGGTTGCGGCGTTTCGTTCA
The DNA here is from genome assembly GCF_001806305.1 of Stenotrophomonas sp. LM091. Classification (NCBI taxonomy): domain Bacteria; kingdom Pseudomonadati; phylum Pseudomonadota; class Gammaproteobacteria; order Lysobacterales; family Lysobacteraceae; genus Stenotrophomonas; species Stenotrophomonas sp. LM091. The sequence continues at coordinate 3,033,816 of NZ_CP017483.1, read as the reverse complement.
CATCCTGTGAAACCACACCGAACAGGGATCATACCCGGTCGCGGCGGTGAAGCTGTGCGGCGCTTTGCGCTTCGTTGCTTGCGGGCATGCTGGCTTGCTGGCCTCCCTTGCCCGGCCCAGGCCGGCGCGCCCCCACGGGGGAAAACAAGGCGCCGCGGGCTTGACTGTACGTCGCACATAAAAAAAACCCCGCAGATTTCGCTGCGGGGTCATCGAAACCGACGTGTCGGCTTACTTGCTGAGGTTCAGTTCCTTCAGCAGCTGCGGCGCCGGCGCCACTTCCTGCATGATCCACTGCATGTAACGGCTGTCCACGGCAATCATGCGGGTCATCACCGGATCGAACACCCAGTTCGAGCTCACCGATTCCCAGTTGCCGTCGAAGGCCAGGCCGACCAGCTTGCCGTTGGCATCGAGCACCGGCGAACCGGAGTTGCCACCGGTGATGTCCAGGTTGGACAGGAAGTTCACCGGCACCGAGCCGATGCGCTTGTCTTCCAGCCCGCCATAGCGCTTGGCCTTGACCGCTTCCAGCAGCGCCTTGGGCGAATCGAACGGGTCTTCGCCGGTTTCCTTCGCCGCCACGCCTTCCAGGGTGGTGAACGGGGTGTAGTTCACGCCGTCCTTGCCGTAGCCCATGACGTTGCCGAAGGTGATGCGCAGCGACAGGTTGGCGTCCGGATAGACGAACTCGCCCTTGCTCTTCTTGTAGTCGGCCACGGCCTGCAGGTACAGCGGGCGCGATACCAGCGACTCGCCTTCGCGGGTCTTCTTCTGCTCTTCCTGCTGCAGCAGCGCCGGCATCACCGCCACCGCGTACTGGATCGCCGGGTCGGTGCTGGCTTCGAAGGCAGCGCGGTCGGCCTTGAACCACTTCAGGCGCTCATCCAGGCTGCCCAGCTTGGTGCCCGAGAGCTTGCCGACCAGGCCATCCACGGCGGCCTTGTCGCTGCCGGCCAGCCACTGGTTGAGCACCTCGTTGCTGCGCTGCGCGGCCGGCAGGGCCACGTACTGGCTCAGCCAGTAGGTCTGCAGCTGCTGGTCCATGCGCGGCACGTAACGGCGGTCCATCTGCTTCAGGCCGCCTTCGATCGAGGGCAGGTCACGTTCCTGGTAGCCGACCTCACGCTCGGCATCGGCCTTGCTGCGTTCAATCGACAGGCGGTACAGGGTGATCGCCGAGCCCACTGCGGAGGTGCTGTTGAACTGGCTGACGAACAGGTCGCGCTCACGCGTGGCCTTGCTGGTGTCCAGGTGCTGGATCAGCTGCGCATGTGCGGCCAGGGCCGGCTTGCCGGCGGCACCGCGCTTCTTCAGCCAGGCCAGCACGGCGGCTTCTTCGGCCTGCTTCTGGCCGGCCGCGTCGATGCGCTTGAAGCCTTCCAACTGGCCCGCGTAGTTCTTGGCCACGTTGTTCATGCTGGCCGCGGTGGCGGCGTACTTCACCTTGACGTCCGGGTCGGCCTTGCCGGCCTCGTCGATCATCTTCAGCACCGCGTTGTAGTGGCGCGCGATGGTCGGGTAGGTCCAGCTGGCGGTTTCATTGAACTCGCCGGCCAGGGCGTAGCGGTTGGTGCGCCCCGGGTAGCCGGCCACCATCACGAAGTCGTCGGCGCCCAGCGGCTGGTCGGCGAACTTCAGGAAGTGCTTGGGCTGGTAAGGCACGTTGTCGGCCGAGAAGGCGGCCGGCTTGCCGTCCTTGCCCACGTAGGCGCGGTAGAACGAGAAATCGCCGGTGTGGCGCGGCCACATCCAGTTGTCGATGTCGCCGCCGAACTTGCCGACGCTGCCCGGGGGCGCGTAGACCAGGCGCACGTCCTTGATTTCCATATTGCGGAACAGGCGGTAGGTGTTGCCGCCGGAGAAGCTGTACAGGCGGCAGCGGAAGCCGGCATCGGCTTCACAGGCGGCGGTCTGGGCCTTGTCGAAGGCCTCCAGCGCGCGGGTGCGGGCCAGCGGGTTCTTGCCGGCGGCGGCGATGGCGGCCTTGGCCTGGTCGGTGACGTCGGTGATCTGGTCCAGCACGAACACGCGGGCGTTCGGGCCGGCGCTCAGTTCGTCCTTCAGGGTCGGGGCGTTGAAGCCGTCCTTGATCAGGTTCTTCTCGGCCGTCGAATTCAGCTGGATCGCACCGTAGGCGCAGTGGTGGTTGGTGACCACCAGGCCCTGCGGGGAGACGAAGCTGGCGGTGCAGCCGCCCAATGCCACGACCGCGCCCATCGGGTCGCCGGTCAGGTTGGAGATCTGCTCCGGGGACAGCTTCAGGCCGGCCTGCTTGAGCGGGCCGGCGATTTCCGGCAGCTGCTGCGGCACCCACATGCCTTCAGCGGCATGGGCGACCTGGACCAGCCCAAGGCTGGCGACGACGGAGAAGGCAAGCAGGTTCGAGCGCATTGAGCAGCCCCTGGTGAAAGAACCGCCGAGTGTAGCCCAGCCCCCTGCCCCGGCCCGATCCCCGGAAGTCATGGGCTGGGCCATGCCGCCGTCCGCCGGGCATGGCCCGGCGAGCGCAGCGGCGCCGTTCGAAACGCCCATGCACCCCCGCCTTTCGTTCCGCCAGCGCACCCGCAGCGCAACATGGGAATTCCGCGCAGCCCTTTATAATCCGCGTTTTCCCCCAGATGAGTTCCACCCCGATGGCGCAGCAAACAATGAAGGCCCTGGTCAAACGCGAAGCCGCCAAGGGCATCTGGCTGGAAGAGGTTCCGGTCCCCACCCCCGGCCCGAACCAGGTCCTGATCAAGCTGGAAAAGACCGCCATCTGCGGCACCGACCTGCACATCTACCTGTGGGACGAGTGGAGCCAGCGCACGATCAAGCCGGGCCTGACCATCGGCCACGAGTTCGTCGGCCGCATCGCCGAGATCGGCCCGGGCGTGACCGGTTATGAAATCGGCCAGCGCGTCTCGGCCGAAGGCCACATCGTCTGCGGCCATTGCCGCAACTGCCGCGGCGGCCGCCAGCACCTGTGCCCGAACACCGTGGGCATCGGCGTCAACGTCAACGGCGCCTTCGCCGAATACATGGTGATGCCGGCCAGCAACCTGTGGCCGATCCCGGACCAGATCCCGTCCGAGCTGGCCGCCTTCTTCGATCCGTACGGCAACGCCGCGCACTGCGCGCTGGAGTTCAACGTGATCGGCGAGGACGTGCTGATCACCGGCGCCGGCCCGATCGGCATCATCGCCGCGGGCATCTGCAAGCACATCGGCGCGCGCAACGTGGTGGTCACCGACGTCAACGATTTCCGCCTGAAGCTGGCCGCCGACATGGGCGCCACCCGCGTGGTCAACGTATCCAACACCTCGCTCAAGGACGTGATGAAGGAGCTGCACATGGAGGGCTTCGACGTGGGCCTGGAAATGAGCGGCAACCCGCGCGCGTTCAACGACATGCTCGACTGCATGTACCACGGCGGCAAGATCGCCATGCTCGGCATCATGCCCAAGGGCGCGGGCTGCGACTGGGACAAGATCATCTTCAAGGGCCTGACCGTGCAGGGCATCTACGGCCGCAAGATGTACGAGACCTGGTACAAGATGACCCAGCTGGTGCTGTCCGGCTTCCCGCTGGGCAAGGTGATGACCCACCAGCTGCCGATCGATGAGTTCCAGAAGGGCTTCGACCTGATGGAACAGGGCAAGGCCGGCAAGGTGGTGTTGAGCTGGAATTGATCACCTGCGCCTTCGGCACAGATGATCAATGGTCCAATCCACCGTATTCCCGCGCCGTTGGCGCGCCCCCTTGAACAGGAAGGGGGCGGCGCTCCAGCAGGGGTTATGGTGTGAGACCCACAGAGAAAAGGCGCCCATCCGGGCGCCTTTTCTGGTTCGCGAGGTGGTCGGCGGTGTCGGGCGCCGGTTACTGCCCGATGCCGACCGTGAACACCACGCGGCTGTCGGCCAGCTTGCCGGAGTTGTCGCGGCCGTTGCCGTCGGTGCCGTAGTAGCCCAGGCCGAGATTGAACAGGCCGAACTGGCGGCTGACGCCGACGTTCCAGTCGGTGTAATCCTTGGAGATGCCTTCTTCGAAGGTGCTGCGGCCGACGTTGGCGCTCAGCGTGAAGTCCTGCGGCAGCGCCCACTCGCCACCCACGGCGTAGTACCACGCATCGGTGCCCGAATTGAACACGTCGTTGGTGTAGGTCACGGTCAGGCTGTACTGCTTGGCGAAGGTGGTCTTGGTGATGAACTCGTTGTACGCCAGTTCGCTGGAGCCCGGGTAGGTGTAGCGGTTCAGCAGCAGGTCCAGGTTGACGGTGTCGGACACGTCGAAGGCGTAGCCGATCAGGTAGTCGACCTCGGCGTCCGGGCCGCCATCGCCAAAGTCCACGCCCGAGCCCCAGACACCGGCGTACAGGCCGACCGGCGAGGTATAGGTGAAACCGGCCTGGATCGTCGGATCTTCATCGGTCTGGGAGACACCGCGGAACACGTAGTCCGATACGCCCGTCACGTTCCAGCTGAAGGGAGAGGCGGCCTCGTCCTGGGCACTGGCGGCAAACGGGGCAAGCAGGGCGGCGCAGAGCACAACGGCGGCGGTACAGCGCGTGGCGTGGTTCATGCGGGGTCTCTCCAGACGTGGGGGTGGGCGGAACGGTGCGGTTTACAGTTTTTTAACCTGATTGATATTGCGATGCAACAATCACGTCTGCAACGGTTCCCCGCCGGCCCCGGCGCGATCGACCGGACATGCAACCCGGCGGCCGCCTGCGACAGGTAAAATCCCGGGTTTCCCGTGCCGAAGACTGCCTGCCATGACCGACGCCACCACCGCCTCGCTGACCCAGCACTACGTTGAAGAACTCGAGGCGATCCGCGCCCAGGGCCTGTTCAAGTCCGAACGCATCATCACCAGCCCGCAGTCGGCCGAGATCACCCTCGACGACGGCCGCACCGTGCTCAACTTCTGCGCCAACAACTACCTGGGCCTGGCCGACCATCCGGACCTGATCCAGGCGGCCAAGGACGCGCTGGATACCCACGGCTTCGGCATGGCCTCGGTGCGCTTCATCTGCGGTACCCAGGACCTGCACAAGCAGCTGGAAAAGCAGATCGCCGGGTTCTTCGGCAAGCAGGACACCATCCTGTACGCGGCCTGCTTCGATGCCAACGGGGGCCTGTTCGAGCCGCTGCTGGGCGAGCACGATGCGATCATTTCCGATTCGCTCAACCACGCCTCGATCATCGACGGCGTGCGCCTGTGCAAGGCCAAGCGCTTCCGCTACGCCAACTGCGACATGGCCGATCTGGAAGCCCAGCTGCAGGCCGCCGATGCGGCCGGCTGCAGGACCAAGCTGATCACCACCGACGGCGTGTTCTCGATGGACGGCTTCATCGCCCCGCTGGATGAGATCACCGCACTGGCGAAGAAGTACAACGCGCTGGTGCACATCGACGAATGCCATGCCACCGGCTTCCTCGGCGCGACCGGCCGCGGCTCGGCCGAGGTCAAGGGCGTGCTGGAGAAGATCGACATCATCACCGGCACCCTGGGCAAGGCCATGGGCGGCGCACTGGGCGGTTTCACCTGCGCCAGCGCCGAAGTGATCGAGCTGCTGCGCCAGCGCTCGCGCCCGTACCTGTTCTCCAACTCGCTGCCGCCGCACGTGGTCGCCGCCGGCATCAAGGCCTTTGAAATGCTGGCCGCCGCCGACGACCTGCGCAGCACGCTGGCCGAGAACACCGCCTACTTCCGCGAGAAGATGACGGCTGCCGGCTTCGACGTGAAGCCGGGCGTGCACCCGATCAGCCCGGTGATGCTGTACGACGCGCCGCTCGCGCAGAAGTTTGCCGAGCGCCTGCTGGAAGAAGGCATTTACGCGATCGGCTTCTTCTTCCCGGTGGTGCCCAAGGGCCAGGCCCGCATCCGCACCCAGATCAGCGCCGCGCACACGCGTGCGCACCTGGACCGCGCCATCGATGCGTTCACCCGCATCGGCGTCGAGCTGGGCGTGATCAAGGGCTGAGGGCCGCAGCCGACCACCGGTCGGCACGGCCGTAGCACCCGCGCATTGCGGAGGTAGAGCCGACCGTTGGTCGGCTGCCTCTCGTCGCAGGTCATGAACCTCCGGCATGGGGGCACGCTTTGCGTGCTCCAGCCGACCAACGGTCGGCTCTACCGCTGGGGGGTGTGGACATCGGATGCGGGGGCTCGCCTTGCGTGCCCAGCCGACCAACGGTCGGCTCTACCGTTGGGGTGACGCGCGCGGCGGGTTACTTCTTCTTTTTCTTCTGGTCCTTGGCCTCTTCCTTGCTGGCCACCACCACCGGTGCCGCGACCGGGCCATCCTGGCCGTTGCCCTTGGCCACACGGATACCGTTGGCCTTCATCCACGCATCGAACTCGTCGGCGCTCATGCGCTTGTCGCCATCGCTCATCAGGAAGCGGTAGCTGCCGCGGCCATCGAGCTCGGGAATCTTGATCTCCACCACCTTGTCGGTCACCGGCGGATCCTGCTTGGCGATCTGTTTGTGGCCGCCGCAGGCGGTCAGCAGCGCGGCCGGCAACAGCAGGCAGGCGCCACGGAACAGGGAACGGTTGAGGGTACTGACGTGCATGGTCTTACTCCCGGTGTTGAACGGAACGTCCCTTCGAAGGCCATCCATTGCCCGGGTCGACTGGCCTGCCACCTGCCGGCAGGCCACAAGGTCACGGTGTCGCCGCGGCGCTGTCGGCCACGGCATGAAGCAGATCCAGATCGTGTTGGCTGAGCTCGCGCCAGGCGCCTTTGCCCAGCTCGCCCAACGGCAGCTGGCCGATCGCCACGCGTACCAAGCGCAGCACGGTGATGTCCAAGGCGGCCAGCAACCGGCGGATATGCCGGTTGCGGCCCTCCTCCAGCACGATTTCCAGCCAGGCGGTCTTGTCTCCGCTGCGCAGCAGCGTGGCGCGGCGCGCGCGCAGCCATTCGCCTTCGTCCTCGATGCCGGCGCACAACGCCTGCAGCTGCGCGGCGTCGGGGATGGCATCGATCTGGACGTGATAGGTCTTGTCCGGACCGGTGGCCGGATCGGTCAGGCGCGCGGCCCACTGCGGATCATTGCTGAAGAGCAGCAGGCCTTCGCTGGCCTTGTCCAGGCGCCCGACCGGCGCAATCCACGGCAGCCCGGCATCGTCGAAGCAGCGGTAGACGGTGTCGCGGCCGCGCTCGTCCTGCGCGGTGGTGACCAGGCCGCGCGGCTTGTTCAACAGCAGGTACACGCGCTTGGGGGCGTCCAGCGGCTGACCATCCACGCGCACCTGGTGGCGGCCGTCGATGATCGGAAATTCGGGGTTGTTGATGACACGGCCATCGACCGTGACCCGGCCCTCGGCGATCCAGCGCGCCGCTTCCGTGCGCGAGCACAGCCCGGCTTTGGACAGTACCCGCGCCAGGCCATGGCGCGGTGCGGTCGGGGTGGCGCTGGAGGCGGTGCTGCGGCTGCCTGTTGCGGGGCTCGCACGCCGCTCGGGGCGGCGTGGTCGGGACGCGTTCGCGGCGGGTGGCCGGCGTGTCGTCATCGTGCTCCGCTCAGGCGGCTTACTTCTTGTCCGCCGGCTTGGTCTCAGCCGGGGCTTCGGTGGCGGCGGCCGGGACGGCAGCCGGTACCGGGCGCGCCTTGACCACGCGCACACCGCGCGCCTTCATCCAGGCGTCGAACTCTTCGGCGGTCATGCGCTTGCCGTTCTGGCTCATGTCAAAGCGCCACGGCGTGTTGTCGAACTCGGTCTGCGGCTTGTAGGCGGCCGGATCGTTCGGGTTGATCACCGGTGCGCTGGGGATCGCCTTGGCGATGTTCTGGCAGCCGTCGATGCGCAGGCGCTGCAGCACGCGGTCCAGCGACTGTTCCTGGTCGAAGTTGGAGGTCAGCACGCCGGCAGGCATGCCCAGCTGCACGTTGCGGATGTACAGCTCTTCGGCCACCGGTGCGATCGCGGTGGCCGGCAGCGGCAGCGGTGATGCGCTGACAGGTGCCGAACAGTCCACGGCAGCGTGGGCGGTGGGAACCAGGGCCAGGCCAAGCGCGGCGGCCAGTGCAAAACGCTGCATGGGATGCATCCAGGAAGGGGTCGACGCGGCGAGTTTAACAGCGCCACAACGTCTTTCAAGCGCCACCTTCAATGAATACGGCAACTTGTTGGATTTATTGTTGATTTCTCTGTTTCTGGCCGACCAGAGGCAAAAAAAAACAGGGCCCGGCAATGCCGGGCCCTGCTGATGAGACTGTACTGCCAGAAGGATTAGTTCTGGACGTTCAGCTCGGTACGACGGTTCTTGGCGCGACCTTCCGGGTTATCCGAACCATCCGGGTTGGTGTTCGGCGCAATCGGGCGGCTCTCGCCGTAACCGATCGGACCGACCAGACGCGAAGCGTCAACGCCGTTCTGGGTCAGGTAGTTGTACACCGAGGTGGCACGACGCTCGGACAGCTTCTGGTTGTAAGCGTCGGTACCCTTGGAATCGGTGTGACCGGCCACTTCAACGCGCAGATCCGGGTAACGCTTCAGGATTTCCGAAGCTTCGCTCAGGATCGCAACCGCGTCCGGACGCAGGTTCGACTTGTCGAAGTCGAAGTTCACGCCCTTCAGATCGATCGACACCGGGACCGGGCAACCGTCCGGACCGATGGTCTGGCCAGGCTGCGAGTTCGGGCACTTGTCGTCGCAGTTGTTGACGCCGTCACCGTCGTCATCCAGGTCGGCGCAGCTCGGGGCAACCGGAGCCGGAGCCGGCACGGCAGCAACCGGGGCCGGGCCCAGCGGGATCACGACGCCGACCGAAGCCAGCACGTCGCCGAACCAGTCTTCGCTCGGAGCAGCAACGCTCTGGTCGTCGAAGTCAGCGCGGTAGGCCACTTCGGCACGCACGGCGACGCGCTTTTCGAAGGTGGTCTGCAGACCGACGCCGAGCTTGGCGGCGAAGTTGCCGTCCTTGCGCTCACGCGGACCGTTGGTGTTCAGCGCTGCGTACTCTTCTTCCGACTTCTGGTAGCCCAGGCCGAACAGCAGGTACGGGTTCCAGCCGCGGCCTTCCTGGATGAAGTGGCGACGCAGGTCGAGCGAGGCGCCGTACTGGCTCCAGTTCAGATCCTGGTTGGCATCGAAGTTCGGGTTCTGGTAGTTCAGCTCGCCGTCCAGCGACCAGTTGGGGCTGATGAACTTACCGAGGCCCAGGGTAACGAACGGAGCGTCGTTGGTCAGACGGTCGCTATCCTGGAAGTTGAAGCCGGCCGAACCGGTCAGGTACCAGCGGTCGTCAAAATCCTGCGCCGATGCAGCCTGGGCGAAAGCCAGACCGCCCAGCAGCGCGGCAGTGAGGATCTTCTTGTTCATTGAGTACAGCTCCTATTTCGGGGGTATGAAACCGGTAGAGGCATGGGCCAGCACTACTGCGTCGTTTTCAGACTGCCGATTCAGCACGCCACCGCCGCGAACATTATGCTCAGGCGAGTGAAGGTGATGTTAACAGTCACGTAACATGTGAAGACGACCGCCAGACCTCTACCGGGTCCAGCTGGTGGCACCCTATACAGGTTGATGAAATTCCGCAAGACCCAGCAATGACAAGGGTTTTGCCTAATTCAGGCGACGTCGCGACACATTTTTCACGTTAGGGTTCAAATCGCGATGGCGCCTTGATTCAGCGCAAAAACAGGGACGGCCTGATCCGTATGATGGGGAGGATTCCCCCGTTTCCGGAGCCGACATGAAAGCCGTGGGATTGACCCAGTATCTGCCGATTGAAGACCCCGCCGCGCTGCAGGACGTGAATGTGGCGCCCCCCGGCGCGCCAGAGGGGCGCGACCTGCTGGTGCGGGTACACGCTGTTTCCGTCAATCCCGTGGATACCAAACAGCGCGCACCGCGCGCGCAGCACGAAAACCCACCGCGGATCCTGGGCTACGACGCGGCCGGTGTCGTGGAAGCCGTCGGCCCGGAAGTCAGCGCTTTCGCGCCCGGCGATGAGGTGTATTACGCAGGCGATGTCACCCGCCCCGGTTGCAATGCGCAGTACCAGTGGGTGGATGAGCGCCTGGTCGGGCGCAAACCCACCACGCTGGATTTCGCCGAAGCCGCGGCGTTGCCATTGACCACGCTGACCGCCTGGGAGCTGCTGTTCCAGCGCATGCCGCTGCAGTTCGAAGATCGCCGCCATCGCGGCCAGCATCTGTTGATCATCGGCGGTGCCGGCGGCGTCGGTTCGGTGGCGATCCAGCTCGCGCGCCATGCAGGCTTCACCGTGATCGCCACCGCGTCGCGCGAGCAGAGCCGTGCGTGGTGCGTGCAGATGGGCGCCGACCACGTGATCGATCATCGCCAGCCATTGGCGGCGCAGCTGCAGGCGCTGGGCATCACGCAGGTGCAGGTCGCGCTGAACCTGGCCGACACCGACCACTACTGGGACGCGCTGGGCGAACTGCTGGCCCCGCAGGGGCATGTGGGGCTGATCGTCGAACCCCGTGGACCCCTGCGGATCGGCGATCCCTACAAAGCCAAGTGCATTGGCATCCATTGGGAATTCATGTTCGCGCGCTCGCGCTTCCAGACCGCCGACATGATCGAGCAGCACTGCATCCTGGGCCGCGCCGCCAGCCTGATCGACGCCGGTGAGCTGCGCACCACCGCGCACACGCACCTGGGTACGATCAATGCGGCGAACCTGCGCGAGGCGCACCGGCGGCTGGAAGGCGGCGGGGTGATCGGCAAGCTGGTGCTGTCGGGCTGGGCGTAACCGGCGCGGCAACGTGTCAGCGCACATTCGCGGTCATCTGTATCTGTCGGCGCGGCCCGGCGCCGCCTACAGTCAGTGGCCCTTCCGGTGACATCGCCATGCCCACTTCCCTGCCCCTGCGCCTGCTGCAACTCCTGCTTGGTCTGTTCCTGTATGGCTTCGGCGCGGCGGTGATGATCCGCGCCGCGATCGGCGTGGCGCCCTGGGATGTGCTTTCGCAGGGCATCGCGCTGCAGACACCGCTCTCCTTCGGCGTGGCCACCAATGTGATCGGCGCGCTGGTGCTGCTGCTGTGGTGGCCGATCCGGCAGAAGCCGGGCCTGGGCACCGTGCTCAACGTGCTGCTGATAGGCCCCAGCGCGCAGTTCGGGCTGTGGCTGCTGCCGGAGGTGCACGGCCTGGCCTGGCAGATCCCCATGTTCCTGTGTGGCCTGCTGCTGGTCGCGCTGGCCACCGGCCTGTACATCGGCGCGCGCTTCGGCCCGGGCCCGCGCGATGGCCTGATGACCGGCCTGCACGCCCGCACCGGCTGGCCGATCTGGATCGTGCGCAGCGCGATCGAAGGCACCGTGCTGCTGATCGGCTGGTGGCTGGGCGGCAATGTCGGTGTCGGTACCCTCGCCTTCGCCCTGCTGATCGGCCCGCTGTGCGGCATCACCCTGCCGCTGTTCGGCATCCGCAAGCCCGCCCCGGCAACCGTCACTCCATAACGGGCCTCCGCACCGACCGGCGGTCGGTACGTGGCAGGACACATGCGCTTGCTCTTCAGGGGCTTTCGCGGCACCCTGCGGGCTTCCGTACGCAAGCGTATCCACATGTCGCCAGCCGCTGAATCCGCCGCCTATCCGCATCTGTTCGCCCCGCTCGACCTGGGTTTCACCCAGCTGCGCAACCGGGTCCTGATGGGGTCCATGCACACCGGTCTGGAAGACCGCGCGCGCGATTTCCCGCGCCTGGCGGCGTATTTCGCCGAGCGGGCGGCCGGCGGCGTCGGCTTGATCGTCACCGGCGGCTTCGCGCCCAACGTGGTCGGCTGGCTCAAGCCGTTCGGCGGCAAGCTCTCCTGGCCGTGGGAGGTGCGACCGCATCGCCAGGTCACCCGGGCCGTGCACGACAACGGCAGCAGGATCTGCCTGCAGCTGCTGCATGCCGGCCGCTACGCCTACCACCCCCTGTCGGTGGCGCCTTCCAGGCTCAAGGCCCCGATCAATCCCTTCACCCCGCGGGCGCTGTCCGCGCGTGGCGTGGACCGGCACATCGCCGATTACGCGCGCAGCGCGCGGCTGGCCCGCGAGGCCGGCTACGACGGCGTCGAGGTGATGGGCTCGGAAGGCTATCTGATCAACGAATTCATCGCGCCACGCACGAACCAGCGCAACGACCGCTGGGGCGGCGACGCGGCGCAGCGCATGCGCTTTGCGGTGGAAATCGTGCGCCGCATCCGCGAGGCCTGCGGGCCGGACTTCATCATCATCTACCGGCTCTCGCTGGTGGACCTGGTGCCCGACGGCAGCAACTGGGCCGAGATCGTGCAGCAGGCCCAGGCCATCGAGGCGGTGGGCGCGACCCTGATCAACTCCGGCATCGGCTGGCACGAGGCGCGCATCCCCACCATCGCCACCTCGGTGCCGCGCGGCGCCTTTGCCGGGGTCACCGCCAAGCTCAAGCCGCATGTGCGCGTGCCGGTGATCGCCACCAACCGCATCAACATGCCCGACGTGGCCGAGCGCATCCTCGCCGCGGGCGGTGCCGACATGGTTTCGCTGGCGCGGCCGCTGCTGGCCGACCCGCAGTGGGCCAACAAGTCGCGCGCCGGCCGGCCGGAGGCGATCAACACCTGCATCGCCTGCAACCAGGCCTGCCTGGACCACGTGTTCGAGAACAAGACCGCCAGCTGCCTGGTCAACCCGCGCGCCGTGCACGAGACCGAGCTGGTCTACCGCCCCACCACCGCGCCGCGCCGGATTGCCGTGGTCGGTGCCGGCCCGGCCGGGCTGGCCTGCGCGACCGTGGCTGCCGAGCGCGGCCACGCGGTCACGCTGTTCGATGCCGGCAGCGAGATCGGCGGGCAGTTCAACGTCGCCAAGCGCATCCCGGGCAAGGAAGAATTCCACGAGACGCTGCGCTACTTCCGCCACAAACTGGACGAGACCGGTGTCGATGTGAAGCTGGACACCGTGGCCGACGTGGCCGCGCTGGCCAACTTCGACGAGGTGGTCATCGCCACCGGCATCACCCCGCGCCGGGTCGATTTCCCCGGCGCCGACCATCCCAAGGTGGTCACCTACCTGGACGTGCTGCTCGGCCGGGTCCGGGTGGGCGAGCAGGTCGCGATCATCGGCGCCGGCGGGATCGGCTTCGATGTCGGCGAGTTCCTAGTCCACGAGGGCCCCTCCTCGGCGCTGGACCCGGCACGCTGGATGGCCGAATGGGGCGTGGACCCCAGCTTCGAGGGCCGTGGCGCGCTGGCCAGGCCGGCGCCGGAGCCCCCCGCGCGCAAGGTGTGGCTGCTGCAGCGCAGCCCGGGCAAGCCCGGCGCCCGCCTGGGCAAGACCACCGGCTGGATCCACCGGGCCACGCTCAAGGCCAAGGGCGTGAGCATGCTCGGCGGCGTGGAGTACCTGGGCGTGGACGACAGCGGCCTGCGTATCCGCGTGGAGGGCGAAGAACAGCTGCTGCCGGTGAGCCATGTGGTGGTCTGCGCCGGGCAGGAACCGCGCCGTGATCTGCACGCCGCGCTGCAGGCCGCCGGCATCACCGCGCAGTTGATCGGCGGTGCCGATGTCGCCGCCGAACTCGATGCCAAGCGCGCGATCAATCAGGGCAGCCGGGTCGCCGCTGCACTCTGAGCCGGGATTGGATCAGGGTCTGATGCCGGTCCAAGCGGACCTGAATACGGGGCTGAACCGCCGATTCAGCCCCACCTCCCAACCTGAATGTCAAGCTTTCGGGTTCAGGATGTATTGGGAAATCCCCCCCTATCGTGCGCCAACTTTCCCGCTCACCACCCAGTTCGAGTGAGCGCGCGGACCCCTCGTCTTGTTCGGGTCCGCCCCCGGGCGGCCCCGATGGCCGCCTCCCCATGACGCCAAGTCGTATCCCACGCCCCGTCCGCACGATCGGATGGAACAGCCAGGTGCGGCCCACACGGAGCAAGGAGATTTATGAAACTGGCCTGGATTCTCTGGCTGTCACAGTTGTTGCCGCAGCCTGCCGCCGATTCGTTGTGCCTGAGCACGACCGTCTACCTCGAAGCGCGTGACCAGACCCTGCGCGGCCAGCAAGCCGTCGCGGAAGTGGCCCTGCGCCGGCTGGACAGCGGCCTCTGGGGCGACTCGATGTGCCAGGTGGTGACCGCGCGCAAGCAGTTCGCCCCGACCATCGTCGCGCCCGGCACCCAGCTCGGCAACGCCGATGCCTGGCAGGAAGCGATGACCGTGGCCTTCGATGCCGAGCGCAACTGGGCCCTGCCCGCCGGTGAGCGCAAGGAGATCGTGCCCGGCGCGAGCCACTTCGCCGCCATGGCGATCGCCAACCCGAGCTGGCGCAACGCCTACCAGGTGGCCACCATCGGCGACCACACCTTCTACCGCGTGCAGAAACTCAAGCCGCGCGCGTCGTAACGATCTGTTACGGCCATACCGTTGAGGATGAAGGGCCAGCTCTGGAATAGTGGGCGGCTCACCTTCCACCGATCCGCAACGGAGTTCCCATGAAGCTGTACAGCAAGCCCGGAGCCTGCTCCACCGCCGACCACATCGCCCTGCAGTGGACCGGCCAGCCGTTCGAGGTGGAACTGCTCGACAAGGACACCCTGAAGGCACCGCCGTTCCTGGCCCTCAATCCGGCCGGTTCGGTCCCGGTGGTGGTCGATGGCGATTTCGTGCTGACCCAGAACGCAGCGATCATGGGCTATATCGCCGATACCCACCCGCAGGCCGGCCTGACCGGTGATGGCAGCCCCAAGCAGCGCGCCGAAGCCACCCGCTGGCTGTCCTTCGTCAACTCCGACCTGCACCCGGCGTTCAAGCCGCTGTTCGCGCCGGGCGCCTTCATCGAAGACGACACCCAGTACGACGCGCTCCGCGCCGCCGCCCGCAAGCGGCTGCGTGGCCTGTTCGAGCGCGCCGATGCGCAGCTGGCCGATCGCCCCTGGCTGGCCGGGTTCCGCAGCTTCGCCGACCCCTACTTCTACATCACCCTGCGCTGGGCCGCGGGCGCGAAGATCGACCTGAGCGGCCTGGACAACCTCGCCGCCTTCAAGCAGCGCATGGAGGCTGATACCGGCGTGCAGGCGGTGCTGAAGGCCGAGGGCCTCCTGTAGGGCCACCCCATGGGTGGCTGCAGCCGGTCCGGCCAGAACAGACGCGTCCGGCCGGACAAGGAGCCACGCATGGCGTGGCTCTACCCGATCGTACGTACCACAGTGCCCTCGGCATCGCGCAGTTCGCTCGGCTCCACCACCACCTGCAGCGCCGGCCAGCCCGGGATCGCATAGGTCCCGCGGCGTGGCATGACCGTGGCAACCAGCGCCTGCACCGTGGCCGGGGCCAACTGGCAGTCCAGCGCATCGGCGTCGATCACCAGCGCATTGACCGCCGCTGGCGACAGCGTGATCTGCCGGTCATTGCCGACCAGCGTCAACGGCTGCCCGAACAGCAACCGCGCTGGCAGCAGCGCGAGCAGCGATTCCACCTGGCGCGCGCCCAGCGTCAGGGTCAACTGCTGCCCAGCGCCCTCGCCCTGCACCGACCAGGCCAGCTTTTCCAGGAACAGATAGGCCGTCTGCGAGCCCTCGCGTGCCGCCCCCTCTGCCACGGCGGCAGCCAGTGCCGGGTCGCCCAGCAGCGAGCCACGCGCGATATCGGTGATCCACAGCGGCATCCTGGGCAGCAGCGTCTCGAGCACGCCGGTGGTCGACCAGCGCTTCACCGCCTCCATCTCGTCATCGGTCAGCCCGATCACCTGCAGGAACTCCAGCGAACCGTTGGGCGTCTCGCGCGGGGGCAGCTGCGGGTCGCGCATGAAGGCGACGTGCCGCAGCAGCGTATCGGTATCGGCGGCGATCGGCCCGCCCGCGTTGAGGTAGTGGCCCTGCTGGAACACCTTGCCGTTGGCGAACACGTAGCGCGCCAGGTTCTGCAGGAAGTTCATCGCCCACGCGGGTGGTTCGCTGCCCGCTGCGGCGGCCACCCGGAAGCTCAGCTCGAACCCGTAGCCACTGGTGGCCGGATCATCGCTCTCTTTTTCATACAGTTCGGAGAAGCCGTAGCTGACGAAGTGCCAGTGCGGCAGCGGCGCATCGTTCCAGTACGCGCTGATGCCGTCCAACGGGTCCTCACCGCCCAGCAGCGAGCGCAGCACGGGACCGTAATGCTGTGGCGCCTGCACGGGATACACCGCCTTCAACGCGGCATCGATGGCCTCCCAGCCAGGCGCGCCGTCGTCCTCGATCTCGTCCACCATCACCGCTCTCCAGCCACAGAATCAGCGCGCATTCTAAACACCGCGCTGGCTGACTGCCGTGGAGGCCTCGGCTCAGGCGACCACGGGATCGGCCTGCACCAGCGCGCGCGTTTCGTCGAGCCAACGGTTGGCCAACGCCGGGCTTTTCGCCTTGCTGATCGCGGCGGCCATGTCCGGCCACAGCTTCTCGAGGCTGCCGGCATCGGTACAGCGCTCCACTTTCAACTGCATGAAACAGCCCTTCAGACCGAGATGCCTGCGCACCGATTCGCTCATCCAGTCGTACAGTCGCTTGTACAGGTCCGGATCCTGCTCGCGCCCGGCGGTCAGGGCCGCAGCGACGACCGGCGCGACACTGCCGCCGACGATCTCGATCAGGCCCTGCGCGGACAACTGCGCGAGCGCGTCCTCCGGTGCACGCAGGCCGGGCAACAGAGCGGTCAGCGCGGTGTCATCGCGCTGACCATCCACCATCAGCAGAATGGAGCGCAGCGACGGCGGCAGGCGCCGTGCACGGTCCTCGATTTCCTGACGGCCAGCGGCCGTCTTGGCATGGATATACGCCATGTGTTCCCCCTCACGTGGTGCATCACCGCACGTGGCACCGGCCATTGGCCGATGCGTACGCGCCCCTTGCGATCTTCCAGGCCGATGCGCATCACGGGCCGCGCGTGGCGCGCCGTGTCCCCAGCGCGCGGCGTCGGGCCGGTGAGGCCTGCAACGATCGCCTGCGCAGCTTACCGGAGCGCTCCGCTTGCCGGTAATGCGCTGCAGCATGGTCCTGGGCGGTGGCACGGCAGGCGTTGAAGGCCCGCCCTCGGGGGAAGGCGGGCCGTGGGGACGCGTGGGGCACGCCAGGACGACGGCCGGTCAGTTGCCCAGCGCGCGCCGGATCTCGTCCAGGGCCGCCGGGTCGTCCAGGGTCGACAGATCGCCCGGGTCACGTTCCTCGGCCAGTGCCTGCAGCGAGCGCCGCAGCAGCTTGCCCGAGCGCGTCTTGGGCAGCGCGTTGACGATATGGATGTGCGCCGGCCGTGCGACCGCGCCCAGCGTGCCGCTCACCCGCTGCATCATCTCGGCCACCACGGCACTGCCGTCGCCTTGAAGGGCCTGCTTGAGGGTGACGAACACCAGCGGTACCTGGCCCTTGAGTTCGTCCTTGACCCCGATCACGGCAGCCTCGGCCACCAGCGGATGCCCGGCGATGCACTCTTCGATCTCACGCGTGCCCAGGCGATGGCCGGCCACGTTGATGACGTCGTCGGTGCGGCCAAGGATGAAGGTGTAGCCATCCTCGTCCTGGATCGCCCAGTCGAGCGAGCTGTAGAGCAGTTCCTTGAAGTGGCTGAAGTAGCTCTGGATGAAGCGCGCGTCGTCCTTCCACACGGTGGTCATGCAGCCCGGCGGCAGCGGCGGGATCATCACCAGCACGCCCTTCTGCCCCGGCGCGACGGTGTCACCGGTGTTCTCGTCGATGACCTTCATGCGGTAGCCGAGATTCGGGAAACCAGGCGAACCGAAGCGGACCGGCTTCATGTCCACGCCCGGCAGCAGGGTCAACGCGGGCCAGCCGGTTTCGGTCTGCCAGTAGTTGTCGATGATCGGCTTGCCGAGTGCGTCGTTGATCCAGTGCGCGGTGGGTTCATCGAGCGGTTCACCGGCAAGGAAGACGTACTTCAGCGAGGCCAGATCGTGGCGGCGGATGAAGTCGGCATCGTGCTTCTTGAGCACGCGGATCGCCGTGGGCGAGGAGAACAGCGTGCGCACGCCGTACTGTTCGCACAGCGCCCACCAGATGCCCGGATCGGGACTGGTCGGCAGCCCTTCGTACAGCAGCGAGGTGCAACCGCCGATCAGCGGGCCGTACACGTTGTAGGAGTGCCCGACCGCCCAGCCCACATCCGAGGTGGAGAACATCACCTGGCCGGGTTTGCAATCGAACACGGTCTCCATCGACTGCGCCATTGCCACCGCGTAGCCGCCGACGTCGCGCTGCACGCCCTTGGGCTTGCCCGTGGTGCCGGAGGTATACAGCAGATAGCTGGGCTCGCTGGATTCCAGCCACACCACCGGCACATCCTGGTCGCCCACCTCGGCGCGCAACGTGGCGTAGTCCACGTCGCGGCCGGGCACCTTCGGCTCGGCCGGGTCCAGCCCGCGCGAGACGATCAGCACGTGCGGCGGCGGCGAAGCGGCTTCGGCGCAGGCGGCATCGACCATCGCCTTGTAGGGAATCACTTTGCCACCGCGCTTGCCGGCATCGGCGGCGATCAGCAGCTTGGGTTCGGCGTCGTCGATGCGCAGTGCCAGGTTGTGCGCGGCGAAACCACCGAACACCACCGAGTGGATGGCACCGATGCGCGCGCAGGCCAGCATCGCGAAGACCGCCTCGGCCATGTTCGGCATGTAGATCACCACGCGATCGCCGCGCTGCACGTCCAGCCGCAGCAGCACGGCGGCGAAGGCATTTACTTCGCGGTGCAGCTCGCGGTAGGTGATCTCGCGGGTGACGCCGGTTTCACTGGAGACCGCGACCAGCGCGAGCTGGTCGGGGCGATCGACCAGATGGCGGTCCACCGCGTTGTAGCAGAGGTTGGTTTCCCCGCCCACGAACCAGCGCCGGAACGGCGGGTTGCTGTAATCGAGGATCTGCTGCGGCGGCGTGTGCCAGTAGATGCGCTGGGCCTCTTCGCCCCAGAACGCCTCGGGTTCATCGACCGAACGTCGATAGACATCTTCGTAACGCATGACAGCCCTCCCAGACAAAGTCATGGGATCGAGCATAGTCCGATGGTGAACCGCGAGCCGTCCGACCTTGGTCGTAGGGCCGATCGGTGGGTCGGGCGCTGGGCCCCCATACCCTTGTAGGCGAAATAAAGGAGGAGGGGGCGGCCGCAGGCCGACGCCGGGGGACATTCGCCGGAAAGGGTATGGGGGCCCAGCGCCCGACCCACCGACCGCCGCGCAGGAAAAAGACTCAGCACGCGCCTCTACCTGCACCGCCGATGGGCGAAGAACCAAAAAAAAACGCCGGGCAATGCCCGGCGTTTCTTCCCTCAGGCACCGACCAACGGCCAGCACCTGTCGCGGCGTGCGATCAGCCCAGCAGGTGGGCGACGCCGGCGCGCTCTTCTTCCAGCTCGGCCAGGGTCTTGTCGATGTACTTCTGGCTGAAGTCGTCGACCGGCAGATCCTTGACCAGGGTGTACTCGCCGTTCTCGGTGGTGACCGCGAAGCCGAAGATCACGCCTTCCGGAATGCCGTAGGAGCCGTCGGACGGCACGCCCATGGTGACCCACTTGCCGTTGCTGCCCAGCACCCAGTCACGGATGTGGTCGACGGCGGCATTGGCGGCCGAGGCCGCCGAGGACGAACCACGCGCTTCGATGATCGCCGCGCCGCGCTTGCCCACGGTCGGGATGAAGGTCGATGCGTTCCATTCCTGGTCGTTGATCGCCTCGGCGATGGAAGCACCATCGGCGGTGGCGAAACGGTAGTCCGGGTACATGGTCGGGCTGTGGTTGCCCCACACGATCAGCTTTTCCATGCCACCGACCGGCTTGCCGAGCTTGGTCGACAGCTGGCTCAGCGCGCGGTTGTGGTCCAGGCGCAGCATGGCGGTGAAGTTGCGCGGGTTCAGATCCGGTGCCGACTTCATGGCGATGTAGGCATTGGTGTTGGCCGGGTTGCCGACCACCAGCACCTTGACGTCACGCTTGGCGACCTTGTTCAGCGCTGCGCCCTGGGCGGTGAAGATCTTCGCGTTTTCCAGCAGCAGATCCTTGCGCTCCATGCCCGGGCCGCGCGGACGCGCGCCGACCAGCAGGGCGATATCGGCATCCTTGAAGGCCACTTCGGCGTCGTCGGTACCGACCATGCCGGCCAGCAGCGGGAAGGCGCAGTCTTCCAGTTCCATCATCACGCCGCGCAGGGCGGCCTGGGCCTTGTCGACCGGCAGCTCGAGCAGCTGCAGGATGACCGGCTGGTCCTTGCCCAGCATGTCGCCGGAGGCGATGCGGAACAGCAGGGCGTAGCCGATCTGGCCGGCGGCGCCGGTCACGGCAACACGAACAGGTGCTTTCATGGGGATTTCCTCTGCTAAGAATCGTAAAAACGGCCCCCTTCACAGGGGGCCGTCGGGATCGGATCAGGCGCTGGGGATCAGCTTGTTCCACTCCGCCACGCGCTCGGCCTGGGCGGCCAGCACGGCGTCGGTGTCGCCTTCCAGGGTGATCGAATGGATCACATCGCCCTGCTTGACCGAGTCCACGATGGCCTGGCCGTCCAGGACCTGGCCGAACACGGTGTGCTTGCCGTCCAGCCAATCGGTCTTGATGTGGGTGATGAAGAACTGGCTGCCGTTGGTGTTCGGGCCGGCATTGGCCATCGACAGCGAACCGACCTGATGCTTCACGCCATTCTTTTCATCTTCGAACTTGTAGCCCGGGCCGCCGGTGCCACGACCCTGCGGGCAGCCGCCCTGGATCATGAAGTCGGGGATGACGCGGTGGAAGATCAGGCCGTCATAGAAGCCGTGCTTGACCAGGTTCACGAAGTTGGCGACCGTCAGCGGGGCCTTGTCGGCGAACAGCTCGACCTTGATCGGGCCCTGGGTGGTGTCGAAAGTGGCGATGAGGGACATGCAAATCCTTGGGGTACGGGGGTTTGTCGTTAGCCCCATAGGATACACCGCGCCCCCTGACCAACGGGCGCCTGTTGGACAAACGCGTCGCCACGCGCCAAGGGACCTCCGGGCCGGCACGGATACGCTTTGCTGAATGCCTCAGGGGCGGCGGCCGTGCCGGCCGTTGGCCAGCAGCCAGGCAAAACCTGCCGGGGTTCATGGGGTCGCCGGCCAGCGGCCGGCGCTACCTGAATGCCCGTCCGGCAAGGCTTGCGAGGCACTTTTCGCGATTGGTCATCTTGGCCGTATAATGTTGGACTTCTTTTTCCAAATCCGGCGCCGACTGGCCCCCTTTCGCATGTCTATCGAAAATCTTCGCAACATCGCCATCGTCGCCCACGTCGACCACGGTAAGACCACCCTCGTCGACCAGCTGCTCAAGCAGTCCGGCACCCTCTCCGAGCGCACCGTGCTCGCCGAGCGCGTGATGGACAGCAATGACCAGGAAAAGGAACGCGGCATCACCATCCTGGCCAAGAACACGGCCATCACCTGGGAAGACAAGAAGACCGGCATCAAGAACCGGATCAACATCGTCGACACCCCGGGACACGCCGACTTCGGCGGCGAAGTGGAGCGCGTGCTGTCGATGGTCGACACCGTGCTGATCCTCGTCGATGCGATGGACGGCCCGATGCCGCAGACCCGCTTCGTGACCCAGAAGGCCTTCGCGATGGGCTTCAAGCCGATCGTCGTGGTCAACAAGGTCGACCGTCCGGGCTCGCGTCCGGATTGGGTGATCGACCAGGTCTTCGACCTGTTCGACAAGCTCGGCGCCACCAATGAGCAGCTGGACTTCCCGATCGTCTACGCCTCGGCCCTGAACGGCTACGCCGGCCTGGAAGACACCGTGCGCGACGGCGACATGACCCCGCTGTACGAAGCGATCATGCAGCACGCGCCGAAGCCGGAAGTGGACCCGGAAGGTCCCTTCCAGATGCGCATCAGCCAGCTGGACTACAACAACTTCGTGGGCGTGATCGGCATCGGTCGCGTGCAGCGCGGCACCCTGAAGAAGAACATGCAGGTCGCGGTCATCGATCGCGAAGGCAAGAAGCGCAACGGCAAGGTCGCGCAGGTGCTGGGCTTCCTGGGCCTGGAGCGCATCGAGCAGGATACCGCCGAGGCCGGTGACATCATCGCCATCTCGGGCATCCCGGAGCTGACCATCTCCGACACCCTGTGCCACCCGGATACCCCGGAAGCGCTGCCGGCACTGACCGTCGATGAGCCGACGATCTCGATGACCTTCCAGGTCAACAACTCGCCGTTCGCCGGCAACAAGGACCTGTCCGGTGGCAAGTTCCTGACCAGCCGCCAGATCAAGGACCGCCTGGACCGCGAACAGGTCCACAACGTGGCCCTGAAGGTGGAACAGCTGGAAGACGCCGACAAGTTCCTGGTCTCCGGCCGTGGCGAACTGCACCTGTCGGTGCTGATCGAGAACATGCGTCGTGAAGGCTACGAGCTGGCCGTGTCGCGCCCGGAAGTGATCATCAAGCAGATCGACGGCCAGGCCATGGAGCCGATCGAGCAGCTGGTGGTGGACATCGAAGAGCAGCACCAGGGCGGCGTGATGGAAAAGCTGGGCACCCGCAAGGGCCAGCTGAAGAACATGGAGCCGGACGGCAAGGGCCGCGTGCGCCTGGAATACCAGATCCCGGCCCGTGGCCTGATCGGTTTCCAGAACGAATTCAAGACCCTGACCCAGGGTTCGGGCCTGCTGTTCCACGTGTTCGACCATTACGGTCCGAAGGAACAGGGCGCCATCGCCAAGCGCCAGAACGGCGTGATGATCGCCAACGCTCCGGGTGCCACCCCGGCGTACTCCCTGGGGCCGCTGCAGGAACGCGGCAAGCTGTTCGCTGCTGAAGGCGACAACGTGTATGAAGGCCAGCTGGTCGGCATCCACTCCAAGGACAACGACCTGACCGTCAACGCCATCAAGACCAAGCCGCTGACCAACATGCGCGCTTCGGGCAAGGACGATGCGATCCAGCTGACCCCGGCGATCAAGTACTCGCTGGAGCAGGCCCTGGACTTCATCGAAGACGACGAGCTGGTCGAGATCACCCCGAAGGAAATCCGCCTGCGCAAGAAGGGCCTGACCGAAAGCGACCGCAAGAAGGCATCGCGCGGCGGCTGATAGGACCCTGTCGTGACCGACAAGCCCTACAACCCGGATCCTCACAAGCATCCGGGGCTTCACCTGATCGCCTTGCTGGAAGCCAGCAAGGCGGTCTTGGCGCTGTTGGCTGCGACCGGGCTGGAAATGCTCGGCCCGCAGCCCCTGCGCGATGCGGTCAATGCCCTGATCCGCCGGTTCAGCCTGGACCCGGATCACGGCACCCTGCCCTCGTTGCTCAACATGATCAGCCCCGATGCCGTGCATCTGGCGGCTGCTGCGATGGTCGCCTATGGCGTCCTGCACCTTTTCGAGGCCTGGGGCCTCTGGCGCGCCAAAGCCTGGGCCTCCTGGCTGGGCTGCGTCACCGCCGGCATCTACCTGCCGTTCGATATCTACGCCATTCTCCGTCACCCGGGCTGGGCCTCGTGGTCGGTGCTGGTGATCAATCTGATCGTGGTCGGCGTGCTCGCCCGCGATATCCGCAAACGCCATGGCAAGGCCGCCAACGCGGCTTGAGTTGCCAAGCGCCGTCCGTGCTGGTTAGCCTGTCGGCCGGTTCGGGGGGACAGGCATGCGCCTGACACTGACATCACTGATGCTCATCGCACTGGCCGGCTGCAGCCCGGGCCCGGCGCCCCTGCACGCCCGTGAGTCGCCTGCCGCGGCACCGCCCACCAGCGCGCCGATTCCCTTCGCCTACGCCGAAGCCGACATCGCCGATCTGCAGGCGCGCATGGCCAGCGGCGAGCTGGACAGCGTCACCCTGGCCCGCGCCTACCTGGACCGCATCGCCCGCCTCGACCGCGCCGGCCCGCGCCTGCGCGCGGTCATCGAGCTCAATCCGGACGCACTGCGCGAGGCCGCCCAACTGGACGCCGAGCGCCGCCGGGGCCAGCTCCGCGGCCCGCTGCACGGCATCCCGGTGCTGCTCAAGGACAACATCGGCGCCAGCCCCATGAGTACCACTGCCGGCTCGCTCGCACTGGAAGGCTTCCGCCCCGACGATGCGTTCCTGGTCAAGCGGCTGCGCGCGGCCGGCGCGCTGATCCTGGGCAAGACCAACCTGAGCGAATGGGCCAACTTCCGCTCCAGCCAATCGGTCTCTGGCTGGAGCGCGCGTGGCGGACAGACCCGCAACCCGTATCGACTCAGCCACAGCCCCTGCGGCTCCAGCAGCGGCAGTGCGGTGGCGGTGTCGGCCAATCTGGCGGTGGCGGCGATCGGCACGGAAACCGATGGCAGCATCGTCTGCCCGGCCGCCGTCAACGGCGTGGTCGGGCTGAAACCGACCGTCGGCCTGGTCAGCCGCGAAGGCATCCTCCCTATCTCCTTCAGCCAGGACACCGCCGGCCCGATGGCGCGCAGCGTCGCCGATGCGGCGGCCCTGCTGACCGCCATGGCCGGCCGCGACGAGGCCGACCCGGCCACCGCGACCATGCCCGGGCGCGCGGTCTACGACTACACCTCCCGCCTGAACGCCGATGGCCTGCGCGGCGCGCGGGTCGGCGTGCTGTATGGCGACCTGATGCAGAAGCCAGGCATCGCCCCGGCCCTGCAGCATGCCGTGGCCGTGCTGCGCGACGCCGGCGCCACCGTGGTACCGGTGCAGCTGCCGACCCAGGGCCAGTGGCAGGACGCCGAACGCATCGTGCTGATGCACGAGTTCAAGGCGGGGCTGCAGCGCTACTTCACCACCTACCAGGCCCCGGTGCGCAGCCTGGAGGACGTGATCGCCTGGAACCGGCAGCACGCGGGCAAGGAGCTGGCGCTGTTCGACCAGGACCTGATGGAAACCGCCGCCACCATGGGCGGGCCGGGCACCCCGGCGTACATCCGCGCACGCAGTGACGCACGCCGCCTGGCCGGCCCCGAGGGCATCGATGCGGTGCTGCGCGAGCAGAAACTGGATGCGCTGGTGGCCCCGACCACCGGCGTGGCCTGGCCGATCCGGCCGGGCAGTGGCGATGACTTCCCGGGCGAGAGCTACAGCGCTGCCGCCGTGGCCGGCTACCCGAGCCTGACCGTTCCGATGGCGCACGTGAATGGCCTGCCGCTGGGCCTGCTGTTCATGGGCACCGCGTGGAGCGAACCGCGCCTGATCGAACTGGGCTACGCCTACGAGCAGCGCACGCGGGCGCGCCGCCCACCACGCTTCCAGACCGACAGTCTGCTGACGAACGGCGTCGCGCCCTGACGGGCGTGTACCGAGCAACGGTCGGTACCTACCCGATAACGTACGCCCGGCACAGGGTCCATGCGTTTGCCGGCCGGCGGCCGGCACTACCGGGATGCATCGCCGGGGTCCGGCAGGATCGCCGGCTCACCATCCTCGGCCCCGGGCGAACGCACATCCTCGGCCGGCTGCGAGCGCGGCCGGCGCGTGGGCGTCACTTCCTGGTTGAGCTCGGCACGGGTGCGCGGCAGCGCCTGCGGATGCTCGCGCGCCAGGAAATCGAGCATCCGCTCGCGCACGATGCAGCGCAGATCGAATGCATCGCCGGAGTTGCGCGCGCTCACCAGCAGGCGCACCTGCAGGGTGTGCTCGCTGGTTTCGGTCACCTGGGTTACGCAGACCTGGCCGTCCCACAGTGCCTCGCCTTTGCAGATCCGCTCCAGTTCAGCGCGGATCGCCGGGATCGGCGCGGTGTAATCCAGCCACAGGAAGGCAGTGCCGAGCAGGTCCGCACTGCGCCGTGTCCAGTTCTGGAACGGGTGCTCGATGAACCACGTCAGGGGCACCACCATCCGCCGCGCATCCCAGATCCGCACCACCACGTAGCTGCTGTTGATCTCCTCCACCCGGCCCCACTCACCTTCCACGATCACCACATCGTCCAGCCGGATCGGCTGGGTCAAGGCGATCTGCAGGCCGGCGATCAGGTTGCCGAACACCGGCTTGGCCGCGATACCGGCGACCAGGCCGATGATGCCGGCCGAGGCCAGCAGCGCGGTGCCGATCTGGCGCACCATCGGGAAGGTCAGCAGGATCAGCGAGACGCCGACCAGGATGATCGCGCCCATCAGCACGCGGCTCAGCACGCGGGTCTGGGTCTGGATGCGACGCGCTTCGAGATTGTCGGCCACCTCCATCGGGTGGTCGCGCAGGATCGCCTGCTCGCCGGCAGCGACCGCGCGCACCAGCAGCCAGATGAAGCAGCCGGTCAGGCCGATATGCAGCAGGCGCAGTGACTGGTCCAGCCAACGCCCGTGCAGCGGCGTGGCTTCCAGCGCGGGAATCAGCAGCAGCAGCGGCAGCGCGAACGCCAGCGGCCGGCTGATCACGCGCGCGATGCGGGCGCGGCGGTAATCGCGGTTTTTCAAGCGCCGCGTCAACGCCATCAGCAACCACCAGCCCGTGATCCCGATCACCAGTGCGATCGAGATCGGCCATAGATACAGCGCTGCCTGCTGCCAGTCCACGGTCACTGCACGCTCCTGTGTTCTTCGCAAGGAAGTCCACAGGATACCGGTACCACCATGACCGGGGTATCAGACGAATGTAAGGTGCGTGTCGAGGACACGCCCCCGGGTCAGTCGGCGTAATGCGCCTGCTTGCGCACGATCGCCATCGCGATCTCCAGCGACTGCTCGTAGTTCAGGCGCGGATCGACGGAGGAGCGGTAGGCACGCTCCAGGTCGCGTTCGGTCAGCTCGCGGGCGCCGCCGGTGCATTCGGTCACGTCCTCCCCGGTCAGCTCCAGGTGCACGCCGCCCAACCGCGTGCCGGCCGCGGCATGCAGATCGAAGGACATCTCGACCTCGCCACGCACGTTGTCGAAACGGCGCGTCTTGTAGCCATTGCTGGTGCTCTCGGTATTGCCATGCATCGCATCGCACACCCACAGCACGCGCCGGCCATCGCGCTTGACCGCATTCAACAGCGGCGGCAGCTTCTGCGCGATCTGAGCCGCGCCCATCCGGTGGATGAAGCTCAGGCGGCCCGGTTCGTCATCGGGGTTGAGCACATCGATCAGGCGCAGCAGCTGGTCCGGCTGCACCGACGGGCCGACCTTGATCGCGATCGGATTGCGCACGCCACGCAGGTATTCCACGTGCGCGCCATCCAGCGCCGCGGTGCGCATGCCGATCCACGGGTAGTGCGTGCTCAGGTTCAACCAACCCTGCTGGCGCGGCACCTGCCGGGTCAGCGCCTGCTCGTAGGGCAGCAGCAGCGCTTCGTGCGAGGTGTAGAAGTCGATCCGGTTGAGGTTGTACACCTGCGTGCCGGACAGCGTTTCCATGAAGCGCACCGCGTCGCCGATCGAGGACACCATCTTCTGGTAATCGGTGGCCAGCGGCGAATGCCGCACCCACTCCAGGTTCCAGTACTCGGGGTGGTGCAGATCGGCGAAGCCGCCATCGATCAGCGCCCGCACGAAGTTCATCGTCATCGCCGAATGCGCATGCGCCTGCAGCATCCGGCGCGGGTCCGGCAGACGGGCAGCTTCGGTGAATTCCGGCGCATTGATCACGTCGCCGCGGTAGCTGGGCAGGGTCACGCCGTCGCGGGTTTCGGTATCGGCCGAGCGCGGCTTGGCGTACTGCCCGGCGAAACGCCCGACCCGGATCACCGGCTTGCGCATGCCGTGTACCAGCACCAGGCTCATCTGCAGCAGCACCTTGAGCCGGTTGGAGATGGTGGTGGATTCGCAGTCGCTGAAGTTCTCCGCGCAGTCACCGCCCTGCAGCAGGAAGCGCTTGCCTTCCTGGGCATCGGCCAGCTGCTGCTTGAGCGCCAGGATCTCCCAGGAGGTCACCAGCGGCGGCAGCCGCTTGAGCTCGTGCAGCGAGGCATCCAGCGCCAGCGGGTCCGGGTAGGTCGGCATCTGCAGCGCCGGCTTGCCACGCCAGCTCTCCGGCGACCAGGCAGCGTCGACGGCGGTCGCGGCGGGATCGGCTACGGGGGGGCGGACAGGCTCATCACGGACTTCCGGGGTGTGGGGCCGGTCATGGTCGCAGAGCGCGCCGCCGCCGCAAAGGGCTGGGCCGGCCTGCGTGGCTGAACACCGGTCAACGGGCGCGGCGATCGGCCAGATCGCGCATGGTCCAGCGGCCGCGGACAGGCGCATGATTTGTTACGGAGTAACACTTGCCAGGCCGGCCCCCTCCCCCTTTGCCCAGCCAAGCCATCCTCATGAAGCCCTCCCTGCTTGCTACCGGTATTGCTGTTTCCCTGGCCTTGACCGGCCTGCCCGCCCTCGCCGCCGCCCCTGCCAACACCACCCCCGCCGTGACCGATCTGGATGCCGTCACCGTCAGCGCCCAGCTCGACCAGGCGCGCAACGCCCTGTCGCCGGATATCGGCAGCAGCCAGTACCAGATCACCGCCGAAGACATCCAGAACCTGCCGCTGGGTGCCTCCACCCCGTTGAACCAGGTGCTGCTGCAGGCACCGGGCGTGGTCCAGGACTCGTACGGCGGCGTGCACGTGCGCGGCGACCACGCCAACCTCCAGTACCGCCTCAACGGCGTCCTGCTGCCCGAATCGATCTCCGGCTTCGGCCAGACCCTGGACGCCCGCGCGATCAAGAGCCTCCGCCTGATGGATGGCGCCCTGCCGGCACAGTTTGGCGAGCGCACCGCCGCCGTGGTCGACATCACCACCCGCAGCGGTGCCGAGCTGGGCAATGGCGGCAGCGCCGGCCTCACCGCCGGCTCCTACGGCAAGGTCAACCCCAACGCCTCGTGGTGGGGCAGCCAGGGCCGCTGGAGCTGGTACCTGACCGGCAACTACGACCAGGACCAGGTCGGCATGGAAAATCCCACCGCCTCGCGCCGGCCGGACCACGATGACACCCACCAGGGCAAGGCGTTCGCCGACCTGACCTACCTGGTCAATGACGCCACCCGCCTGAGCCTGTTCGCCGGCTTCTCCAACAACCGCTTCCAGATTCCGGTCAACCCCGGCCAGAGCCCGCAGTTCGGCTACCTGGATACGGTGAACGCCGACTCGGCCGCGCTGGACGAAAACCAGCGCGAGACCACCCGCTTCGGCATGCTGGTGCTGCAGGGAACAGTGGGCGACACCGCCTACCAGGTCTCGGCCGGCCAGCGCTACAGCGACCTGTCCTTCGACCCGGACCTCGCCGGCGACCTCATCTTCAACGGCGTGGCCTCGCAGGTGGAGCGCAGCAATCGCGCCAACAGCGTGCAGGCCGATTTCTCCACGCCGCTGGGTGAGAACCACACGCTACGCTATGGCCTGTACGTCAACGCCGAGCGCGCCCGCGCCGGCAGCGACACCTGGGTCTTCCCGGTCGATGCCGACGGCCAGCAGGCCAGCACGACGCCGCTGCGCATCCTCGACGCCAACGCCTTCAACGCCACCACCACGGCTGTCTACCTGCAGGACGAATGGCGCCTGGGCGACGACTGGACGATCAACTACGGCCTGCGCGGCGACCGCTACAAGGCCTTCGGTGGCACCGAGGGCCAGCTCAGCCCGCGCCTGGGCGTGGTCTGGAACGCCAGCGACAGCACCACCGTGCACGCCGGCTACTCGCGCTACTTCACCCCGCCGGCCAGCGAACTGGTGGCCAGCAGCGACATCGCCCTCTATGAGGGCACCACCAACCAGCAACCGGCCGGCGGCAGCACGATCCCGCTGTCCGAGCGCAGCGATTACTTCGACATCGGCGTCTCCCAGCAGATCGGCGATCACCTCACCCTGGGCCTGGACGCCTATGACCGCAAGGTCGACCGGCTGCAGGACGAAGGCCAGTTCGGCGCCGCCTACATCTACTCGACCTTCAACTATCGCTACGGGCATATCCACGGGTTGGAATTCAGCGCCGACTACAGCAATGGCCCGCTCAGCGCCTACGTCAACGCGGCCTACAACAAGGCCATGGGCAAGCAGGTCATCACCGGCCAGTACAACCTCGATCCCGAGGCACTGGCCTACGTCCAGAACAACTGGATCCATCTGGACCACGATCAGAAACTGACCTCGTCCGGCGGTATTAGCTACGCCTTCGCCGGCCACAACCGTCTTGGCGCCGACTACGTCTTCGGAAGCGGCCTGCGCTCGGATGCCGACGGCATCCCCAACGGCGGCGAACTCCCGGCCTACCTGCAGCTCAACCTCAGCGCCGGCCACGACTTCAACGCCGATAGCGGCCACCCGCTGCACGCACAGCTCGCGCTGGTCAACGCCCTGGATCGCAGCTACCAACTGCGCGACGGCGGCGGCATCGGCGTCTTCGCCCCGCAGTGGGGTCCCCGCCGCGGCGCCTACCTCAGCCTGCAGCAGGACTTCTGACCTGAGCGAGGAAGCCCTGCCGTCTGATCAGCTCAGGAGCATCCCTGCCTGATCGCAGCACCCGGCCTGGCCGCCAGACGCGCGCCAGGTCGGGTAGCTGACGTGAAACCGGCCTCAGTGGCGACGACGCGCCCGGAACGCCGTCACCAGCGCCCACACCGCCAAGGCCGCGAACCACACCAGGCTCCACATCGGCATCGTCAGGCCCAGGAACTGCCAATCGATGTTGCCGCAGTTGCCGGTACCGGTCAGCACGGTGCGGAACACCTCGAACGGCCCCATCGTCTCACTGAGGAAACTCAGCGGCGGCCCACAGCTCGAGCCCATGTCCTGCGGCAGCAGCTGCACATACACGTGGCGACCGGCAATGCCGATACCCACCGCCGCCGCGATGAAGGCCAGCACCCCATACGTCTTCCGCCCGGCCGGATCCCGCGGACCATGCAGCGCCCCGATCAGGAACAACAGCCCCAGCGCCGCGAACGCAATCCGCTGGAAAATGCACAACGGACACGGCTCCAGCCCCATCTTCAACTGCAGGAAGATCGCATACCCCAACAGTGCCGCGCAGACCAGAAACCCCAACAGGAACTGGGCGCGGAAACTCCAACGCAATGGATTCATTGCCAACACTCGTGAAAGTCCAGGCGCCAAGATTAACAGGGCCGCGACCAGCCGCCACGCAGCCGCCCAACGGCCGGCTCTACCTACGCCGCGCACAGCCCCCGCTTTACCCCATGCGCACCGACCATGTGTGCAGGCGTTGGCGCGGGTGGGTTGTCGGGACCATGAGCGCCATGGATGGCGCGACATGAGCCTCCATGGACGGATTTACGGCGTGTCCCGCCAACCCACCCGCGCCGACGCCCCACCCTCGCCCGCAGCGCCATGCTCTTGCCGTGGCCGTGGCCGTGGCCGTGGCCTTGGCCTTGGCCGTGGCCTTGGCCGTGGCCTTGGCCCTTATCAACCCCGCAGAAACGGAAAAACCCGGCACAAGGCCGGGTTCTTCACCGAATAACAGGTACAGCTCGAAGATTACTCTTCGACGGCTTCAGCCACAGCAGCCGGACGATCGACCAGCTCAACATAGGCCATCGGCGCATTGTCGCCAGCGCGGAAACCGCACTTCAGCAGACGCAGGTAACCGCCCGGACGGTTCGCGTAACGCGGGCCCAGGGTGGTGAACAGATTGCCGACGGCTTCGTTGTCGCGCAGGCGAGCGAACGCCAGACGACGGTTGGCGACGGAGTCGACCTTGGCCAGGGTGATCAGCGGCTCGGCAACGCGGCGCAGTTCCTTGGCCTTGGGCAGGGTGGTCTTGATCAGCTCGTGCTTGAACAGCGACGCGGCCATGTTCTTGAACATTGCTTCGCGATGGGCGCTGGTGCGGTTGAACTTGCGACCGGACTTCATATGACGCATGACGGTGATTCCTGAAGTGAATGTTGGATCGGTTGGGTATCGCTGTCGCCATCCTGGCGTTGCTGCTTGGACTGCGGATGGTCCGGTGCCAGCCGTCCTGGCTGGCCGTCACCGCAGGCTATCGACCTGTCGGTGCGGGGTGTTGCCGGTGAAGCCCCCGCACCCGAAGGTGCGGGGTAAAGCATCTTGCGTAGCGCTGGATCAGCCGAGCATGCCGTGCTGGGCGACACCGGCCGGCGGCCAGTTCTCCAGCTTCATGCCGAGCGAAAGGCCGCGCTGTGCGAGGACTTCCTTGATCTCGGTCAGCGACTTCTTGCCGAGGTTCGGGGTCTTGAGCAGCTCCACTTCGGTCTTCTGGATCAGATCGCCGATGTAATAGATGCTCTCTGCCTTGAGGCAGTTGGCCGAACGCACGGTCAGTTCCAGGTCGTCGATCGGGCGCAGCAGCACCGGATCCACGCCATTGTTGGCCGGCTTGGCCGCACCGCGGTCGCGGTGGGTGAAGTCACCGAAGACCGACAGCTGATCGCTGAGGATGTCGGCGGCAGTGCGCACGGCTTCCTCGGCATCGATCGTGCCGTTGGTTTCGATGTCCAGCACCAGCTTGTCCAGATCGGTACGCTGTTCAACGCGGGCCGCTTCCACCGAATAGGCGACGCGACGGACCGGCGAGAACGAGGCGTCCAGGACCAGACGGCCGATGGCACGGGTCTCTTCATCCGGACGACGACGCGCGGCCGCCGGCTGGTAGCCGAAACCACGCTCGATCTTCAGACGCATATTGATTGCCGTGTCCTTGGTCAGGTGGCAAATGATATGGTCGTTGTTGAGGACTTCGACGTTGTGGTCCAGCTTGATATCAGCAGCGGTCACGACACCCGGACCCTGCTTGGACAGCGACAACGTAGCGTTGTCACCGGTATGCATGCGGATGGCCACGTCCTTCAGGTTGAGCAGGACTTCCAGCACGTCCTCCTGCAAGCCTTCGAGCGTGGTGTACTCGTGCAGTACGCCATCGATTTCGACTTCCGTGATGGCGAAGCCCGGGATGGACGACAGCAGCACGCGACGCAGGGCGTTGCCCAGCGTATGCCCGTAACCACGCTCCAAGGGTTCGATGACGACCTTGGCGCGGGTATCGGTAAGGCGTTCGATCTGCGGACCGCGAGGACGCAGAACCTGGTTGGCGGTAACCGTCATGTTGCGGGTTCTCCTGCGAACCTCCGGTGTGACCCGGAGGTTCTCCAATGTGAATTACTTCGAATACAACTCGACGATCAGCGCTTCGTTGATATCCGCAGGCAGGTCCGAACGATCCGGCACGGCCTTGAAGATGCCGGCGAACTTGCCGGAATCAACTTCAACCCACGACGGACGCAGGTCATGCGTGGCAGACACGGTCAGGGCTTCCTGAACGCGCAGCTGCTTGGCAGCCTTCTCGGACAGAGCGACGGCGTCGCCAGCCTTGACCTGGTACGAAGCCAGGTTGACCGACTTGCCGTTCACGGTGACGCCGCGGTGCGAGACCAGCTGACGGGCAGCCGGACGGGTCACAGCGAAGCCCATGCGATAGACGACGTTGTCCAGACGGGTTTCCAGCAACTGCAGCAGGTTCTCGCCGGTGTTGCCCTTCTTGGTCGAGGCCTTCTTGTAGTAGTTGCGGAACTGACGCTCCAGCAGACCGTAGATACGCTTGACCTTCTGCTTTTCGCGCAGCTGGGTAGCGTAGTCGGACAGCTTGCCCTTACGGGCAGTGGCGCCGTGCTGGCCGGGCTTCTGCTCCAGCTTGCACTTGGAGTCCAGCGCACGGGCCGGGCTCTTGAGGGAAAGGTCGGCGCCTTCGCGGCGGGCGAGCTTACAGGTAGGACCGATATAACGAGCCATTTCTTATCGCTCCTTTAGACGCGACGCTTCTTCGGCGGACGGCACCCGTTGTGCGGGATTGGCGTCACGTCGATGATGTTGGTGATCTTGTAGCCCACGTTGTTCAGCGAGCGCACGGCCGACTCACGACCCGGACCCGGGCCCTTGATGCGGACTTCCAGGGACTTGACGCCGTAGTCGAGCGCGGCACGGCCGGCCTTCTCGGCAGCCACCTGGGCAGCGAACGGGGTGGACTTACGCGAACCGCGGAAGCCAGCGCCACCGGAGGTCGCCCACGACAGAGCGTTGCCCTGACGGTCGGTGATGGTCACGATGGTGTTGTTGAAAGAAGCATGGACGTGGGCGACGCCGTCAGTGACGACGCGCTTGATCTTCTTCTTGGTCTTAGCGACGGGCTTAGCCATTTCTTAGGTCCCTTACTTCCTGATCGCCTTGCGCGGGCCCTTGCGGGTGCGGGCGTTGGTACGGGTGCGCTGGCCACGAAGCGGCAGACCGCGACGGTGACGCAGACCGCGGTAGCAGCCCAGGTCCATCAGGCGCTTGATCGCGATACCGATTTCACGGCGCAGATCGCCTTCCACGATGTACTTGCCGACTTCGAGACGCAGACGCTCGATTTCCGGCTCCGACAGATCGCGGATCTTGGTGGTCGAGGTCACGCCTGCGGCGTCGCAGACCTTCTTCGAACGGGTACGGCCGATGCCGTAAATGCTTTGCAACCCGACCCAGACGTGCTTCTGGGCTGGCAGGTTGACGCCTGCAATACGCGCCATGACGCGGTTCTCCAGCTGAGTGATGGCCGACAGCGCACCATGGGCGCGCCAATCCGGCAGGATGGATCAAAAAAGTGAACTAGCGATTCTATCAAGGTCTCGGTTTACTGGGAAGCCCGTGGAACCTTGAGGTTCCATGGACCCGGCGTGGGGAGTGTGCCCATGCTCCGGCGCCGGATGTCGTTGACTGCAGAGGTTGCCCTCGCCGCCGCCCGCGCTACTCCCGCGCGGGACCACCACATCACACCCCCACCCGAAACCGCTGCAGGGGCCGCCCTTCGATTTGGAAGGCCAGTCCGGGAACCGGAGGGCCTTCACAACAAGAAGACTAGTGTAACAGGTCAATCAGCCGCGGGCAAAACCGCCGCGGTTGCCGCCCTTCAGGTTGGCCTTCTTCAACAGGCTCTCATACTGGTGCGACATCAGGTGCGCCTGGATCTGGGCGATGAAGTCCATCACCACCACCACCACGATCAGCAGCGAGGTGCCGCCGAAGTAGAACGAGGCGCCCAGCTGGGTGCGCAGGATTTCCGGCAGCAGGCAGACAATCACCAGGTACAGCGAACCGGCAGCCGTCAGGCGGGTCAGCACGGCATCCACGTAGTCGGCGGTGGCCTTGCCCGGACGGATGCCCGGAATCAGCGCGCCCGACTTCTTCAGGTTGTCGGCGGTTTCCTGCGAGTTGAACACCAGCGCGGTGTAGAAGAACGCAAAGCCACTGATCAGCGCAGCGAACACGATCATGTGCAGCGGCTCGCCCGGCCCGAGGGCGTTGGCGACCTTCTGCAGCCACGTGGCCGAGCTGGCCTGGCCGGACCACATCGCCAGCGTCGTCGGGAACGCCAGGATGCTCGAGGCGAAGATGGCCGGGATCACGCCCGCCATGTTCAGCTTCAGCGGCAGGAACGAGGTCTGGTTCATGTACGCGTTGCGGCCGCCCTGGCGACGTGCGTAGTTCACCGTGATGCGGCGTTGGCCGCGCTCGACGAACACCACGAAGTAGGTGAAGGCCAGCACCACCAGCACGATCAGCAGCAGGGCGATGAAGCTCATGTTGCCGTCGCGGTAGGCTTCCACGGTGTGGATGACCGCGCCCGGCAGGCCGGCCACGATGCCGGCGAAGATGATCAGCGACACACCGTTGCCGATGCCGCGCTCGGTGACCTGCTCACCGACCCACATCAGGAAGATGGTACCGGCGGTCAGCGCGACGATGGCGGTGAGCACGAAGCCCATGCCCGGTGCGTAGACGACCGGGGCACCGCCCGGGGAGACCTGGTTCTGCAGCGCCAGCGCAATGCTGCCGCCCTGCACCACCGCCAGCAACACGGCGCCGATGCGGGAATATTGGGTGATCTTGCGACGACCCGATTCACCTTCCTTCTGCATCGATTTCAATGCCGGGAAGATGTGGACCGCCAGCTGCATCACGATGGATGCCGAGATGTACGGCATCACGTTCAGCGCGAAAATGCTGAAACGGTGCAGGGCGCCGCCCGAGAACATGTTGAACATGTCCACGATGCCGCCGCCCTGCGCCTGCATGAGCGCAAGCATGGCATCGGGATTGACGCCAGGCACCGGCACATAACAGCCGATGCGATAGACGATCAATGCCCCGATGACGAACAGCAGGCGCTGGCGGAGTTCCGTGAACTTGCCGAGCCCGCCGCCGAGGTTACCAATGCCAGCTTGCGCCATGTCTTACTCCTGTACGCTGCCGCCGGCAGCTTCGATCGCGGCCTTGGCACTGGCCGTTGCAGCGACGCCCTTCAGGGTGAAGGCCTTGGTCAGGTCACCCTTCATGACGATCTTGGCACGCTTGGCGGTGCTCGGGACCAGCTTGGCAGCGCGCAGCGCGGCAAAGTCGATCTCGCCGGCTTCCAGGCGTTCCAGCTGGTAGGACAGCACTTCAGCGGTGTCCTTGGCGATCTTGGAACGGAAACCGACCTTCGGCAGACGACGCTGCATGGGGGTCTGGCCGCCTTCGAAGCCTGCCTTGATCTTGCCGCCACCCTTACGGGCGAACGAACCCTTGTGGCCGCGGCCGCAGGTCTTGCCCAGGCCGGAGCCGATACCACGACCGACGCGGGTGCGCTCTTTACGAGCGCCCGGTGCCGGGCTCAATTCATTCAGATGCATGGTCATTGGATTATTCCTCAACCTTGACGAGGTAGTGGACCTTGTTGATCAGGCCGCGAACCTGCGGGCTGTCCTTCAGTTCACGCACATCGTTGAGCTTGTTCAGGCCCAGGGCACGCACCGACAGGCGGTGACGCGACTGGGTGCCACGCAGGCCAGCCACCAGGCGGACCTTGACGGTCTTGACGGTTTCATTAGCCATGGTTGAGATCCTCCACCTTCTTGCCGCGCTTGGCCGCGATGCGGACCGGCGACTGCATTTCGGTCAGACCCTTCAGCGTGGCGCGGACCAGGTTGATCGGGTTACGCGAACCGACGGCCTTGGCCAGCACGTTCTTGACGCCAACGGCTTCCAGGACGGCGCGCATGGCACCACCGGCAATCACACCGGTACCTTCGGAGGCCGGCATCATGAACACGCGGGCTGCGCCGTGGCCGGACTTCACCGGGTGCCACAGGGTGCCGTTGTTCAGATCGACGGTGGCCAGGTTCTTGCGAGCCTGTTCCATCGACTTCTGGATCGCGACCGGCACTTCACGCGCCTTGCCGTAACCGAAGCCGACCTTGCCTGCGCCGTCACCGACCACGGTCAGTGCGGTGAAGGTGAACTGGCGGCCGCCCTTGACGGTCTTGCTGACGCGGTTGACCGCGACCAGCTTTTCGATCATGCCGTCGTCGACTTTCTCTTCGCGGCGATCGCGATCGCGACCCCGCTGCTGACGTTCTTCTGCCATGTTGATTCCTTGATTGATTGAGTATGTACGGCTCAGGGCCGCTTATAGCTGTGAGATGGAGCGGTGATTCGAGCGCCCCTGCAGAAGAAGGACGTCGCCCGGCGCAACCCGCGCCGGCAGGCAGGCGGAAGCGGGGACCAGCCCCGCTTCCTTATCCCTTAGAACTGCAGGCCGCCTTCGCGGGCTGCATCAGCCAGTGCCTTGATGCGGCCGTGGTAGCGGTAGCCCGAGCGGTCGAAAGCGACCTTCTCGATGCCCGCAGCCTTGGCGCGCTCGGCGACCAGCTTGCCAACCTTGGCGGCGGCGTCGCTGTTCTTGCCGTTCTTCAGGCCTTCCTTGACGTCGGCCTGGGTGGTGTTGGCAGCTGCCAGCACCTTGGAGCCGTCGGCGGTGAAGACCTGGGCGTACAGGTGCTGGCCGGTGCGCAGCACCGACAGACGCGGCACGCCGAGCACACGGATGTGGGCACGGGTCGACTTGGCACGACGCAGACGAGCGATGTTCTTGTTCATGATCTTTTTCCTTGAAAGCTGAGGGCGTGAGTTACGCCTTCTTGGCTTCCTTACGAATGATGACTTCGCCGGCGTACTTCACACCCTTGCCCTTGTAGGGCTCCGGCGGACGGAAGCCACGGATCTTGGCGGCAACTTCGCCAACGCGCTGCTTGTCGGTGCCCTGGACCAGCACTTCGGTCTGGGTCGGGGTCGAAATGGTGATGCCTTCCGGCGCCACGAACAGGACCGGATGCGAGAACCCGAGCGACAGGTTCAGGTCCTTGCCCTGCATGGCGGCACGGTAACCGACGCCGACCAGCTCGAGCTTGCGCTCGAAGCCTTCGGTCACGCCGTGGACCATGTTGGCCAGGATGGCGCGCACGGTGCCGGTGAGGGCGACCAGCGAGGCATCGTTGGCGGCCAGGGTGGCAACGCCGTTGTCGACAGTGATTTCAACGCCAGCAACCTTGGTAAGCGACAGGGTGCCCTTCGGGCCCTTCACGCTGACGGATTCCGGCTGGATGTTCAGTTCAACGCCCTTGGGCAGGTTGACTGGCTTCTTGGCTACGCGGGACATAGTTGTTTCCTTCTCGCCTTAGGCCACGAAGCACAGGACTTCGCCGCCGACGCCCAACTGGCGCGCCTGCGCATCAGTCATGATGCCTTTGGAGGTGGAGATGATGGAGATACCCAGGCCGTTGAGGACCTTCGGCAGCTCGGACTTGCCACGGTACTGGCGCAGACCCGAACGCGAGAAGCGCTTCAGGGTCTCGATGACCGGCTTGCCTTCGAAATACTTCAGGACGATTTCAAGCTCGGCCTTGTTGTTCTCGATCTTGGTCACGCGCAGATCGGTGATGTAGCCTTCGGCCTTCAACACCTCTGCGATTGCCACCTTGATCTTGGACGACGGTGCTTTCACCGTCTGCTTGCCAACCGCGGCCGCATTCTTGATGCGTACCAGCAGATCGGCGATGGGATCAGTCATGCTCATAGTCGATACCTTTGAGTGCACCGATATCCGCTTTCGCGAAAATCTTGTGTCTACCTGGGATGGGCCAGGGCCCTTGTTGCCTGTTCAGCGGACCAACGGCCCGCTCTACGCCAGCCCCCGTGACGGAGCAAGACGCGGGAGTATACGGCAAAAAGAGCCCGACTTGCGTCGGGCTCCCTTAATCCGGGATCAGGGCCGGAAAACCGACCCCTCTCCCCTGCCCCGTGCCGTGAAGGCGCGCGGCAGTGGAAGGGACGAATCCCTTACCAGCTGGCCTTGCGCAGGCCCGGCACGTCGCCACGCATGGTGGCTTCACGCAGCTTGTTACGGCCCAGGCCGAACTTGCTGTACACGCCACGCGGGCGGCCCGAGAGCTCGCAACGGTTGCGGTGACGGCTCGGCGACGAGTCGCGCGGCAGCTTCTGCAGCTTGATGACGGCCTCGGCCTTTTCGTCGTACGACGCGGTCGTGCTGGAGATGATCTTCTTCAGCTCTTCACGCTTGCCGGCGTACTTGACGGCCAGCTTCGCACGCTTGAGGTCGCGGTTGACCATGGAGGTCTTTGCCATTTCGGATTCCTCGACGTATCAGTTACGGAACGGGAACTTGAACGCTGCGAGCAGCGCCTTCGCTTCCGCATCGGTCTTGGCGGTGGTGGTGATGGCGATATCCATGCCGCGGATCGCGTCGACAGCGTCGAAGTCGATTTCCGGGAAGATGATCTGTTCCTTCACACCCATGTTGAAGTTGCCGCGACCGTCGAAGGAACGACCCGAGACACCACGGAAGTCGCGCACGCGCGGCAACGAGATGTTGATCAGACGGTCCATGAACTCGTACATCTTTTCACGACGCAGCGTGGTCTTGCAGCCGATCGGCCAACCATCGCGGATCTTGAACGATGCCACCGAGACGCGGGACTTGGTCACGATCGGCTTCTGACCGGAGACCTTGGCCATATCGGCGACGGCATTTTCCAGGATCTTCTTGTTCGTGGCTGCTTCGCCGACACCCATGTTCAGGGTGACCTTGACCAGCTTCGGAACCTGCATCGGATTGGTGTAGCCGAACTGCTTCATCAGCGCCGGCACCACTTCTTCCTTGTAAAACTTTTCGAGACGGGAATTCATCAGCTCATTCCTCAGGCGTCGAGCGCCTCACCGCTGGAGCGGAACACACGCAGTTTGCGTCCATCCTCCAGCACCTTGAAGCCAACGCGCTCGCCCTTGCCCGAAGCCGGGTTCAGCACATTCACGTTGGAGATATGGATCGACGCTTCACGCTCGACCACGCCGCCGGCAACGCCTGCCTGCGGGTTCGGCTTGGTGTGGCGCTTGACGATGTTCACGTTGGCGACGATCACACGATCGCCGTCGACGCGGACGACTTCGCCCTGCTTGCCCTTGTCCTTGCCGGTGTTGACGACGACCTGGTCGCCCTTCTTGATACGGTTAGCCATGATTATCTCCTGGCGCTCACAGAACTTCGGGAGCGAGCGAGACGATCTTCATGAACTTCTCGGAACGAAGTTCACGGGTCACCGGTCCGAAGATGCGGGTGCCGATCGGCTCTTGCTTGTTGTTGAGCAGGACCGCGGCGTTGCCGTCGAAACGGATCAGCGAGCCGTCGGCGCGACGCACACCCTTGCGGGTACGCACCACGACGGCGTCATACACTTCACCCTTCTTGACTTTGCCGCGCGGGATTGCGTCCTTCACGGTGACCTTGATGATGTCGCCGATGTGGGCATAACGGCGCTTGGAACCACCCAGCACCTTGATGCACATCAGTTCCTTGGCACCGGAGTTGTCCGCGGCGTCGAGGTAGCTCTGCATCTGGATCATGATTCAGATCTCCTTATTCAGCCGCACGCGTGATGACTTCCACCACGCGCCAGTTCTTGGTCTTGGACATCGGAGCAATCTCGGCCACGCGCACGACATCACCTTCGTTGCAGGTGTTGTCGGCGTCGTGTGCGTGCAGCTTGGTCGAACGCTTGATGTACTTGCCGTACAGGGCGTGCTTGACCAGGCGCTCCACCAACACGGTGACCGTCTTGTCCATCTTGTTGCTGACGACACGGCCTTCGACCGTGCGCAGCGTCTTGCTGTCGTTGTTATCGCTCATCGCGGCCATCCTTACTTGGTGCTGCCGAGCAGGGTCTTGACGCGAGCGATCTCGCGACGAACCCGGCGGGTTTCGTGGGTCTTCGGCAGCTGGCCAGTGACCTGCTGCATACGGAGCGAGAACTGCTCCTTACGCAGGTCGATCAGGTGGCTCTTCAGGTCGTCAGCCGACTTTTCGCGAAGTTGTTTGATATCCATCAGAGCACCGTCCGGGTCACGAAAGTGGTGGTCACGGAGAGCTTGGCGGCAGCCAGGCGGAACGCCTCACGTGCCACGTCTTCCGCGACGCCTTCGATTTCATAGATCATGCGGCCGGGCTGGATCTGGGCTACCCAGTACTCCACGTTGCCCTTACCAGAACCCATTCGGACTTCGATGGGCTTCTTGGTGATCGGCTTGTCGGGGAACACTCGGATCCACATCTTGCCGCCGCGCTTGACGTAGCGGCTGATCGAGCGGCGGGCCGCTTCGATCTGACGCGCGGTCAGCTGACCATGAGCGGTTGCCTTCAGGCCGTACTCGCCGAAGCTGACGGCGTTGCCGCTCCAGCTCAGACCATCGTTACGGCCCTTGTGTACCTTGCGGTATTTGGTTCGCTTGGGTTGCAACATTGTCGTTACCTCGCTTCACGAGCCGGGCGCGACGGACGGTCACCGCGGTCGCCGCGATCGTTACGATCGTTGCGCGGGGAGTCGTCCTGCTTTTCCTGGCCAACCTGGGAGAAATCGAAGACTTCGCCCTTGTAGATCCAGACCTTGATGCCGATGATGCCGTAGGTCGTCTTGGCTTCAGCGAAGCCATAGTCGATGTCGGCACGCAGCGTATGCAGCGGCACGCGGCCTTCGCGGTACCACTCCGAACGGGCGATTTCCGCGCCGTTCAAGCGGCCACCGACGTTGACCTTGATGCCCAGGGCACCGAGGCGCATCGCGTTGCCGACCGAGCGCTTCATCGCGCGGCGGAACATGATGCGACGCTCCAGCTGCTGCGCGATCGACTCGGCAACCAGCTGTGCGTCCAGCTCGGGTTTACGCACTTCGGTGACGTTGATGTGCGCCGGGACGCCCATCATTTCGCTCACTTCCTTGCGCAGCTTCTCGATGTCCTCACCGCGCTTGCCGATCACCACGCCCGGACGGGCGGTGTGGATCGTCACGCGAGCGGTCTTTGCCGGACGCTCGATCAGGATCTTGCTGATGCCGGCCTGCGCAAGCTTCTTGCGCAGCATGTCCCGCACCTTCAGGTCGGCTGCCAGATAACCAGCGAACTCGGCCTTGTTGGCGTACCACTTGGAGTTCCAGTCCTTGGAAATGCCGAGGCGGATACCAATCGGATGAACTTTATGACCCATGGTGTTTTCCTTTCCGCTTACTTGCCGGCGCCCACAACCACAGTGATGTGGCTGGTGCGCTTGAGGATGCGGGTGCCGCGGCCTTTCGCCCGCGCCATGAAACGCTTCAGGGTCGGACCTTCATCTACCATGATGGTCTGTACCTTCAGCTCGTCGACGTCGGCGCCCTGGTTGTTCTCGGCGTTTGCAATAGCCGACTCCACCACCTTCTTGATCAGGTGGGCAGCCTTCTTGTCCGAGAACTTCAGCAGGTTGACCGCACGCTCGGCCGGCAGGCCACGCACCTGGTCAGCGACCAGGCGGGCTTTCTGCGCAGAGATGCGCGCGGAGCGCAGGATGGCTTTCGCTTCCATTGTCATCTCTCCTTACTTGCCCGACTTCTTGTCACCACCGTGACCCTTGAAGGTCCGGGTGATGGCAAATTCGCCGAGCTTGTGGCCGACCATGTTCTCGTTGACGAGCACCGGAACGTGGTTCTTACCGTTATGAACGGCGATGGTGACGCCTACCATTTCCGGCAGGATCATCGAACGGCGCGACCAGGTCTTGATCGGCTTCTTGCTACCCGCAGCGGCTTCCACCTTCTTGATGAGGTGGTGATCGACAAACGGGCCCTTCTTGAGTGAACGTGCCATGGTCGATTAGCCCCTACGATCGCGGACGATGAATTGCTGGGTGCGCTTGTTATGGCGCGTCTTGTAACCCTTGGTCGGGACACCCCACGGGGTGACCGGATGCGGGTTGCCCTGGCCGGCCTTCGCCTCACCACCACCGTGCGGATGGTCAACCGGGTTCATGGCAGCACCACGAACGGTCGGGCGGACACCACGCCAGCGCTTGGCGCCAGCCTTGCCCAGCTTTTCCAGGTTGTGTTCGTCGTTACCGACTTCACCGATGGTGGCGCGGCACTCGACCGGCACCTTGCGCATTTCACCCGAGCGCAGGCGCAGGGTGGCGTAGATGCCTTCACGAGCGACGAGCTGCACGGCAGCGCCGGCGGCACGCGCGATCTGTGCACCCTTGCCCGGCTTCAGTTCGATGCCGTGGACAGTGGTACCGACCGGGATGTTGCGCAGCGGCAGGGTGTTGCCGGTCTTGATCGGCGCATCCGAACCCGCGATCACCTGGTCACCGGCCTTCAGGCCCTTCGGTGCGATGATGTAGCGGCGTTCGCCGTCGACGTAGCACAGCAGGGCGATATGGGCGGTGCGGTTCGGATCGTATTCGATGCGTTCCACGCGCGCCGGAATGCCTTCCTTGTTGCGCTTGAAGTCGATGACACGGTAGTGCTGCTTGTGACCACCACCCACGTGACGGGTGGTGATGCGGCCGTGGTGGTTACGACCACCGGACTTGCTCTGCGGCTCCAGCAGCGCGGCATGCGGCGCGCCCTTGTGCAGATCGGGCGTGACCACGCGCACGGCCGAACGGCGGCCGGGAGAAGTGGGTTTGAATTTCATCAATGGCATGGGATGGACCTCAGGCCTTGGCCGTTACATCGATGGACTGGCCATCGGCGAGACGCACGTACGCCTTGCGCCAATCGCCGCGGCGGCCGGTGCGGTTACGGAAGGACTTGTTCTTGCCCTTCACGTTCAGCACGTTGACCGACTCGACCTTGACGTCGAACAGCTGCTCGACCGCGGCCTTTACATCGGCCTTGGTGGCTTCGTTCGAAACTTCGAAGACATACTGGTTGGAATGTTCCTGCAGGCGCGCGGTCTTTTCGGAGACTCGCGGAGCGCGCAGCACGCTGAAGACTTTTTCGTTGCTGCTCATGCCAGCCACTCCTCGACCTTCTTGACCGCATCAGCGGTGATGACGACCGTGTCGGCACCGACCAGC
The DNA here is from genome assembly GCF_001806305.1 of Stenotrophomonas sp. LM091. Taxonomy (NCBI): domain Bacteria; kingdom Pseudomonadati; phylum Pseudomonadota; class Gammaproteobacteria; order Lysobacterales; family Lysobacteraceae; genus Stenotrophomonas; species Stenotrophomonas sp. LM091. The sequence goes on along the minus strand of NZ_CP017483.1, from coordinate 2,989,798 downwards.
GACACCGGGTCCAGGCCCTGCACGTCACGCACTTCCACGTAGGGAATGTTGCGGGCCGACAGGTACAGGTGCTCGGAAGCATCTTCGGTGACGATCAGCGGACGCTTGCCCACTTCCAGGCCGGCCAGCTTGGCGATCAACGACTTGGTGTTGGTCGCTTCGACATCGAAGGACTCCACGATCGTCAGACGGCCCTGGCGGTTCAGCTCGGACAGGATCGCGCACATGGCTGCACGGTACTGCTTACGGTTGACCTTCTGCTCGAAGCTGCGCGGCTTGGCCGCGAAGGTGACACCGCCGCCGATGAAGATCGGAGCCGTCAGTGCGCCATGACGCGCGCCGCCGCCCTTCTGCTTCTTCGACTTCTTGGTGGTACCAGCCACTTCAGAGCGAGTCTTCTGTGCCTTGGTGCCGGCGCGACCGGCGTTGCGGTAAGCAACGACGACCTGGTGAACCAGATCTTCGCTGAAATCGCGACCGAACACGGCATCGGAGACCGAGACCTTGTTGTTGCTACCCGTGATAACGAGTTCCATCGTCATCTCTCCTTATGCCTTGCTAGCCGGACGAACGATCACGTCACCACCCGCTGCGCCCGGAACGGCACCACGGATCGCGATCAGACCACGCTCGACATCGACCTTCACCACTTCCAGGTTCTGGGTGCTCTGCTGCACCGAACCCATGTGGCCGGACATCTTCTTACCCGGGAAAACGCGACCCGGGGTCTGGCGCTGGCCCAAGGAACCCGGCGCGCGATGCGACAGCGAGTTACCGTGGGTTGCATCGCCCATACGGAAGTTGTAGCGCTTGATGGTGCCCTGGAAGCCCTTACCCTTGGTGACACCCTGGACGTCGACCTTCTGGCCAACTTCAAAGATGTCCGCCTTGACTTCGCCGCCGACGGCGAAATCGCCGAGCTGCGCGTCTTCAACGCGGAATTCCCACAGGCCACGGCCCGCGTCGACCTTCGCCTTGGCGAAGTGACCGGCTTCCGGCTTGTTGACCAGGGCAGCGCGACGCGCGCCGACGGTCACCTGCACGGCGCTGTAGCCGTCAGCTTCGACGGTCTTGATCTGCGCGATGCGGTTCGGGGTGGCTTCAATCAGGGTTACCGGGATGGCCTGGCCATCTTCGGTGAACACGCGGCTCATGCCAGCCTTGCGGCCCACGAAGCCCAACGAATATTTCTTCGTCATGGTCGTAGTCCTCAGGTCAGCTTGATCTGAACGTCGACGCCGGCAGCCAGTTCGAGCTTCATCAGCGCGTCCACGGTCTTGTCGTTCGGGTCAACGATATCGAGCACGCGCTTGTGCGTGCGGGTCTCGTACTGGTCACGCGCGTCTTTGTCGACGTGCGGGGAGACGAGAATGGTGTAACGCTCGATCTTGGTCGGCAGGGGGATCGGGCCACGCACTTGCGCGCCGGTCCGCTTTGCCGTTTCTACGATCTCGCTGGCCGAACGGTCGATCAAACGATGATCGAACGCCTTCAGCCGAATCCGGATCTTTTGGTCCGCCATGACGGTGGGTTCCTTCGTTAAAAGAGCGACGGACAAGGCCTCTGGGTTGCCTTGTCCCATGAATATCCTGAATGCAGACGCCGCACATTCCTGCGCGGCGACAAGATCTTTCCGTAGACCTCAAAAATCGAGGCAGACCGGTTTCCCGATCTGCCCAGACAAAAAGTATAGCGCGCATACAAGTTGGCAGTCAACAGGGTCACTGTTGACAAAGCCTGAATGGCGCGACCCTTCCTGGTCTGGGGAACACGAGGAGCATCCTGCGCCTCTTTTCCCATTTAATTACGCCCCGATGCCCTACCCAGGCAACATCGGGGCGCAGATTCTAGCAGATTACTCGAGGATCTTGGAGACCACGCCGGCGCCGACGGTACGACCGCCTTCACGGATGGCGAAGCGCAGGCCTTCGTCCATGGCCACCGGGTTGATCAGGGTGACAACCATCTTCACGTTGTCGCCCGGCATCACCATTTCCACACCTTCCGGCAGTTCGCAAGCGCCGGTGATGTCGGTGGTACGGAAGTAGAACTGCGGACGGTAGCCCTTGAAGAACGGGGTGTGGCGGCCGCCTTCGTCCTTGGACAGGACGTAGACTTCGGCGTCGAACTTGGTGTGCGGCTTGATCGAACCCGGCTTGGCCAGGACCTGGCCACGCTCGACGTCGTCACGCTTGGTGCCGCGCAGCAGCAGACCGGCGTTGTCACCTGCCTGACCCTGGTCCAGCAGCTTGCGGAACATTTCCACGCCGGTCACGGTGGTCTTCTGGACCGGACGGATACCGACGATTTCGATTTCTTCGCCGACCTTGATCACGCCGCGCTCGATACGACCGGTCACCACGGTGCCGCGGCCCGAGATCGAGAACACGTCTTCCACCGGCATCAGGAAGGGCTTGTCGACGTCACGCTCCGGGGTCGGGATCCAGCTGTCGAGAGCTTCGACCAGCTTGATCACGGCCGGCACGCCGATCTCGCTCTGGTCGCCTTCCAGCGCCAGGCGGGCCGAACCCGAGATGATCGGGGTGTCGTCGCCCGGGAAGTCGTACTTGCTCAGCAGCTCGCGGACTTCCATTTCGACCAGTTCCAGCAGCTCGGCGTCATCGACCATGTCTGCCTTGTTCAGGAAGACGACGATGTACGGCACGCCGACCTGACGCGACAGCAGGATGTGCTCGCGGGTCTGCGGCATCGGGCCGTCAGCAGCGGAGCAGACCAGGATCGCGCCGTCCATCTGGGCAGCACCGGTGATCATGTTCTTGACGTAGTCAGCATGGCCCGGGCAATCGACGTGGGCGTAGTGACGAACGGTGGATTCGTATTCGACGTGCGCGGTCGAGATCGTGATGCCACGTGCCTTTTCTTCCGGCGCGGCGTCGATCGCGGAGTAATCCTTGAATTCGCCACCGAAGCGCTCGGCACCGATCTTGGTCAGTGCAGCGGTCAGCGTGGTCTTGCCGTGATCGACGTGACCGATGGTGCCGACGTTGACGTGCGGCTTGGTGCGCTCGAACTTACCCTTTGCCATTGTTGTATACCTTGGATATCAGAAAAGAATGAGGTGGAGTCCTGAGCTTATGCTCAGGACTTCTTGACCACGGCTTCGGCGATGTTCGACGGAGCCGGCTCGTAATGGTCGAATTCCATCGTGAACGTTGCACGACCCTGGGTCTGCGAACGCAGCGAGGTCGCGTAGCCGAACATTTCACCCAGCGGAATCATCGCATTGATGATTTCAGCCGAACCGTCACCGGTCACGCTCGAACCCTGCAGCATGCCGCGACGACGGCTCACGTCGCCCATCACGTCACCCTGGTAATCGCTCGGGGTCACGATCTCGACCTTCATGATCGGCTCCAGCAGGACCGGCTTGGCCTTGGAGAAGCCCTGCTTGAAGGCCATCGAGGCGGCCAGCTTGAACGCCATTTCCGAGGAGTCGACGTCGTGGTACGAGCCGAACACCAGCTTGACCTTGACGTCCACGACCGGGAAGCCCGCCAGCGGACCGCTGGTGATGGTTTCGCGCAGACCCTTTTCGATCGACGGAATGAATTCCTTCGGAATCACGCCACCGGTGATGTCGTTGATGAACAGGAAGTCGTCCTTGATCAGCGGCCCGATCTTCGGGTCGGCGCGATCTTCGGCGGTGATCGGCGACAGCTCGATCACGACGTGACCGTACTGACCCTTACCACCGGACTGCTTGGCGTGCTTGTAGTCCGACTTGACGTCCGCGGCCTGGATGGTTTCGCGGTAGGCCACCTGCGGCTTGCCGACGTTGGCTTCAACGTTGAACTCGCGCTTCATGCGGTCAACGATGATGTCCAGGTGCAGCTCGCCCATGCCCGAGATGATGGTCTGGCCGGATTCTTCGTCGGTCTTGACGCGGAACGACGGATCTTCCTGCGCCAGACGGCCCAGGGCCAGACCCATCTTTTCCTGGTCGGACTTGGTCTTCGGTTCGACGGCCATCGAGATCACCGGCTCCGGGAACACCATGCGCTCCAGGATGATCGGATGGTCCTGCGAGCACAGGGTGTCGCCGGTGGTGGTGTCCTTCAGACCCACCGCCGCGGCGATGTCACCGGCCAGCACTTCCTTGATTTCTTCGCGATCGTTGGAGTGCATCTGCAGGATGCGGCCGATGCGCTCCTTCTTGCCCTTCACCGAGTTCAGCAGCTGGTCGCCGGCGTTCAGCGTGCCCGAGTAGACACGGAAGAAGGTCAGCGCGCCGACGAACGGGTCGGTGATGATCTTGAAGGCCAGGGCCGAGAACGGCGCCTTGTCATCGGACTTGCGGCTCAGCGCAACGGTTTCATCGTCGACGTCGGTACCGGTCACGTCCGGCACGTCGATCGGCGACGGCAGCAGCTGCACCACGCCGTCCAGCATGGCCTGCACGCCCTTGTTCTTGAACGCCGAGCCGCAGTACATCGGCACGATGTCGGTGGCCAGGGTGCGCACGCGCAGGGCTTCGACGATTTCGGCCTCGGTCAGCTCTTCGCCGCCCAGGTACTTTTCCATCAGCTCTTCGCTGGCTTCAGCCGCAGCTTCGATCATGTAGGTGCGGGCCTCTTCGGCCTCCGCCTGCATGTCCGCCGGGATCTCCAGGTACTCGAACTTCATGCCCTGCGAGGCTTCATCCCAATGGATGGCCTTCATCTTGATGAGGTCGACCACGCCCTTGAAGTTGTCTTCGGCGCCGATCGGCAGCTGCATCGGGACGGCGACAGCACCCAGCTTGGCCTTCAGCTGGCCAACGACCTTGGTGAAGTTCGCGCCGGTGCGGTCCATCTTGTTGACGAACGCGATGCGCGGCACCTTGTAACGGTTGGCCTGGCGCCACACGGTTTCCGACTGCGGCTGCACGCCACCGACGGCGCACAGCACGAAGACGGCACCGTCGAGCACGCGCAGCGAGCGCTCCACTTCGATGGTGAAGTCGACGTGCCCGGGGGTGTCGATGATGTTGAAGCGGTGCTCCGGCAGGGACTTGTCCATGCCCTTCCAGAACGCGGTGGTGGCAGCGGACTGGATCGTGATGCCACGCTCCTGCTCCTGCTCCATCCAGTCCATGGTGGCAGCGCCGTCGTGCACTTCACCGATCTTGTGGCTCTTGCCGGTGTAGAACAGGATGCGCTCGGACGTGGTGGTCTTGCCGGCATCGATGTGGGCCATGATGCCGAAATTGCGGTAACGCTCGATGGGAGTGGTGCGGGCCACGGGAGCCTCTCAATTTCTTGGAATTCGGATGGCCGAACGCCGCCTTTCGGCGGCCTTCGGATTGGCGCGGCACCCCAGGTGCCGCGGGGCAGCACCTAGATGGTGCTGCCGTGCCTGTTTTGCAAGGCCGTCAAACTCACCAGCGGTAGTGCGCGAAGGCCTTGTTGGCTTCGGCCATGCGGTGGGTTTCTTCGCGCTTCTTGATGGCGCCACCACGATTTTCCGAGGCGTCCAGCAGTTCGGCAGCCAGCTTCTTCGGCATGGTGTTCTCACCACGCTTGCGCGCCGAGTCGATCAGCCAACGCATCGCCAGTGCCATCTTGCGCGAGGAACGCACTTCGACCGGCACCTGGTAGGTGGCACCACCGACGCGGCGGGACTTGACTTCGACCGACGGAGCCACGTTTTCCAGAGCCTTCTGAACCAGCTCGACGGAATTCGGGTTCTTTTCGCCGATCACGTCCATGGCACCGTAGACGATCTTTTCAGCGACCGACTTCTTGCCGCTCAGCATCACCATGTTGATGAAACGAGCGATGGTTTCACTTCCGTGCTTCGGATCCGGCAGGACAGAGCGCTGCGGCGTATTACCTTTACGAGACATGTGTACTTTCCCTTAGCTCTTCGGACGCTTGGCGCCGTACTTGGAACGGCCCTGGCGACGCTTGGCAACGCCGGAGGCGTCCAGCGAGCCACGCACGGTGTGGTAACGCACACCCGGCAGATCCTTGACGCGACCGCCACGGATCAGGACCACGGAGTGCTCCTGCAGGTTGTGGCCTTCGCCGCCGATGTAGCTAATCACTTCTTCCTGGTTGGTCAGGCGAACCTTGGCAACCTTGCGAAGCGCCGAGTTCGGCTTCTTCGGAGTGGTGGTGTACACGCGCGTGCAGACGCCACGGCGCTGGGGGCACTTATCGAGGGCCGGGGAGGCACTCTTATAAGTGGTTGCCTGCCGCGGCTTGCGGACAAGCTGATTGATCGTCGCCATCAGTATGTTCTTCTGAGAGAGGCCAATGAAAAGACTGGCCATGAATGCGGAAATGTGCGAGCAGGCGAAAGACCGGCCTGCTGAGACAGACGATTGTAGCAACCCGGCGAAAACGCAGTCAAATGCGCACGCGCCAAGCCAGCCCTGATCCCGGGCCGTTACAGGGGAGCCTTTTCCATGCCCCCCGTTCAGGTTGTCAAGCCGGTCCGTTGAAAGACCGGCGGGCATCCTACCTCATCGGCAGGCGGACGACCAGTGGCCGCTGCCTGCTGATTTGCCGGGAGGGCCACCGACCGGAGTCGGCGCCCTGCCCTGCCGCGGGCCCGGCCGGAGCCGGGCCTGCGTATTACTCGTCGCTGCCCGGCGCCTGGTCGGCGTCGGTCGATTCCACCGCCACGGCGGCCACCGGGGCCACCTCAGCCACGGCCGGCGCGCTGCCGGACAGGGTCTGCATTTCCGAGTCGGTCAGCCCGGAGGCGTTGCGACGACGGTTGGCGTGGTAAGCCAGGCCCGTACCGGCCGGGATCAGACGGCCGACGATGACGTTTTCCTTCAGGCCGCGCAGGTTGTCCGAGGTGCCGCGAACGGCCGCTTCGGTCAGCACGCGGGTGGTTTCCTGGAACGACGCCGCCGAGATGAACGATTCGGTCGCCAGCGAGGCCTTGGTGATACCCAGCAGGACCGGATCGAAACGGGCCGGCAGCTCGTTGCGGGCGGCCAGGCGGGCATTTTCCTCGATGACGCGCTGGCGCTCGGCCTGCTCGCCATTCAGGAACTTGCTGGTGCCCTGGTCGGTGATCTCGACCTTGCGCAGCATCTGGCGGGTGATCACCTCGATGTGCTTGTCGTTGATCTTCACGCCCTGCAGGCGGTACACGTCCTGGATTTCCTTGACCAGGTAGGCCGCCAGCGGTTCGACACCCAGCAGACGCAGGATGTCCTGCGGGCTCGGCTCGCCGTCCACGATGGTTTCGCCCTTGGTCACGTGCTCGCCTTCGAAGACGATCACCTGACGGTACTTCGGGATCAGCTCTTCGTGTTCCGAACCATCGGTGTCCTTGATGATCAGGCGCTGCTTGCCCTTGGTGTCCTTGCCGAAGCTGATGATGCCCGAACGCTCGGCCAGGATCGCCGGATCCTTCGGCTTGCGCGCTTCGAACAGATCGGCCACGCGCGGCAGACCACCGGTGATGTCACGGGTTTTGGACGCTTCCTGCGGGATCTTGGCGACCACGTCACCCACGCCGACGGCGGCGCCGTCCTGCAGGTTGACGATCGAGCGCGGCGGCAGCAGGTACTGGGCCGGCAGATCCGTGTTCGGAATGGTCAGGTCGTTGCCGTTCTTGTCCACGATGCGGACGATCGGGCGCAGATCCTTGGCCTGCGAACCACGACGCTTCGGATCGGTGATTTCACGCGATGCCAGGCCGGTCAGTTCGTCGGTCTTCTCGATGACGGTGACGCCGTCGATGAAGTCGATGAAGCGGATGAAACCGGCCACTTCCGACACGATCGGGTGGTTATGCGGGTCCCAGTTGGCCACGGTCTGGCCAGCCTTGACCGCATCGCCGTCCTTGGACGTGATGGTCGCACCGTACGGCAGCTTGTAACGCTCACGCTCACGGCCGTGGGCATCGAGCACCGACATTTCACCCGAACGCGAGACCGCCACCAGCGAACCGCTGGCGTGCTCGACCGACTTCAGGTTGTTGAACTTCACCGAACCGGTGGTCTTGACGGTGATGTTGTCGACCGCAGCAGCTCGCGACGCCGCACCACCGATGTGGAACGTACGCATGGTCAGCTGGGTACCCGGCTCACCGATCGACTGCGCGGCGATGACGCCGACCGCTTCGCCGATGTTGACGATGTGGCCACGGGCCAGATCGCGACCGTAGCAGTGTGCGCAGACGCCGAACGGCGAGGCGCAGCTGATGGTCGAACGGACCTTGACCGACTGCACCGAGGCGTCTTCCAGCTTGGCCACCCACTGCTCGTCGAGCAGGGTGTTGCGGGTCACGATCGGATCTTCGTCGTTGCCCGGCAGGAACACGTCCTCGGCCACGACACGACCCAGCACGCGGTCCTTCAACGGCTCCACGACGTCGCCGCCTTCCACGATCGGGGTCATGGTCAGGCCTTCGGTGGTACCGCAATCCACTTCGGTGATGACCACGTCCTGCGCCACGTCGACCAGACGGCGGGTCAGGTAACCCGAGTTCGCCGTCTTCAGCGCGGTATCGGCCAGACCCTTACGGGCACCGTGGGTGGAGTTGAAGTACTCCTGCACGTTCAGGCCTTCACGGAAGTTCGCCTTGATGGGCGTTTCGATGATCGAGCCATCCGGACGCGCCATCAGGCCGCGCATACCGGCCAGCTGACGGATCTGCGCCTGCGAACCACGCGCACCGGAGTCGGCCATGATGTACAGCGAGTTCATCGACTTCTGGTCGATGGTCTCGCCTTCGGCATTGACCACCTTCTCGGTACCGATGGTGTCCATCATCGCCTTGGCGATGCGTTCATTGGTGCGCGACCAGATGTCGACCACCTTGTTGTAGCGCTCGCCGGCGGTGACCAGGCCCGACTGGTACTGCTCCTGGATTTCCAGCACTTCGGCTTCGGCCTCGGTGAGGATGCCGCGCTTCTCGTCCGGGATCAGCATGTCGTCGATGCCGATCGACACGCCCGCGCGGGTTGCGTAGGCGAAGCCGGTGTACATCAGCTTATCGGCGAACACGACCGTGTCCTTCAAGCCCAGCTGACGGTAGCTGGAGTTGATCAGGCGGCTGATGTTCTTCTTGGTCAGCTCGGTGTTGGCCAGCGCGAACGGCAGGCCTTCCGGCAGGATTTCAGCCAGCAGGGCGCGACCGATCGTGGTGTCCACGATCGAGGTCTTGTTCTGCTTGTTGCCTTCCTCGTCGGTCACCACTTCGGTGATGCGGACCTTGACGCGTGCGTGCAGTTCCACCACGCGGTTGTCGTAGGCGCGCTTGACTTCGGCGATGTTGGCGAAGGCCATGCCCTCGCCCTTCTTGTTCACCAGCGAGCGGGTCATGTAGTACAGACCCAGCACGACGTCCTGCGACGGCACGATGATCGGCTCGCCGTTGGCCGGCGACAGGATGTTGTTGGTGGACATCATCAGCGCACGCGCTTCCAGCTGGGCTTCCAGCGAGAGCGGCACGTGGACGGCCATCTGGTCACCGTCGAAGTCGGCGTTGAACGCGGTGCAGACCAGCGGGTGCAGCTGGATGGCCTTGCCTTCGATCAGGACCGGCTCGAAGGCCTGGATGCCCAGACGGTGCAGGGTCGGCGCACGGTTCAGCATCACCGGATGCTCGCGGATGACCTCTTCCAGGATGTCCCAGACTTCGGCTTCTTCGCGCTCGACCAGCTTCTTGGCGGCCTTGATGGTGGTGGCCAGGCCACGACGCTGCAGCTTGGCGAAGACGAACGGCTTGAACAGCTCAAGTGCCATCTTCTTCGGCAGGCCGCACTGGTGCAGGCGCAGGTACGGACCGACCACGATGACCGAACGGCCCGAGTAGTCCACGCGCTTGCCCAGCAGGTTCTGGCGGAAGCGGCCCTGCTTGCCCTTGATCATGTCGGCCAGCGACTTCAGCGGGCGCTTGTTGGTGCCGGTGATGGCACGGCCGCGACGGCCGTTGTCCAGCAGCGCATCGACCGATTCCTGCAGCATGCGCTTTTCATTGCGCACGATGATGTCCGGCGCGTTCAGCTCGAGCAGGCGGCGCAGGCGGTTGTTGCGGTTGATGACGCGGCGGTACAGATCGTTCAGATCGGAGGTCGCGAAGCGGCCACCGTCCAGCGGCACCAGCGGACGCAGGTCCGGCGGCAGCACCGGCAGCACGGTCATGACCATCCACTCCGGGCGGTTGCCCGACTCGAGGAAGGCCTCGACCAGCTTGATGCGCTTGGTCAGTCGCTTGAGCTTGGTTTCCGAACCGGTGCTGGCGATTTCTTCGCGCAGGCGGGTCATTTCCGACTGCAGGTCGATGGTGCGCAGCAGTTCGTACACGGCCTCGGCGCCCATGGCGGCATCGAAGTCGTCGCCGTGTTCCTGGCGGGCCTGCAGGTACTGTTCTTCGGTCAGCAGCTGGCGGCGTTCCAGGGCGGTCAGGCCCGGCTCGGTCACCACGTAGGCTTCGAAGTACAGCACGCGCTCGATGTCACGCAGGGTCATGTCCAGCATCAGGCCGATGCGCGACGGCAGCGACTTGAGGAACCAGATGTGCGCGACCGGCGAGGCCAGGTCGATGTGACCCATGCGCTCGCGGCGCACCTTGGCCAGGGTGACTTCGGTGCCGCACTTTTCGCAGACCACGCCGCGGTGCTTCATGCGCTTGTACTTGCCGCACAGGCACTCGTAGTCCTTGACCGGTCCGAAGATGGCGGCGCAGAACAGGCCGTCACGTTCCGGCTTGAACGTACGGTAGTTGATGGTTTCCGGCTTCTTCACTTCGCCGAAGGACCACGAACGGATCAGGTCCGGCGAGGCCAGCGCGATCTTGATCGCGTCGAAGTCCAGCGTCTGACGCTGCTGGTTGAAGAGGTTGAGCAAGTCTTTCATGGTGTTTCTCCGAAAGGAGGAAATCTTGTCGATGGGGCTGTCGGTTCAGATGTGGCGGCGCGGCTGCCGGGGCAGCCGCGCCTGCGCGATCAGTTGCCGTCCAGTTCCATGTTGATGGCCAGCGAGCGGATTTCCTTCACGAGCACGTTGAAGGATTCCGGCATGCCCGCGACCATCTCGTGCTCACCGTCGACGATGTTCTTGTACATCTGGTTGCGGCCCTGCACGTCATCGGACTTCACCGTCAGCATTTCCTGCAGGGTGTAGGCCGCGCCGTAGGCTTCCAGCGCCCAGACTTCCATTTCACCGAAGCGCTGGCCACCGAACTGCGCCTTGCCGCCCAGCGGCTGCTGGGTGACGAGCGAGTACGGGCCGGTCGAACGGGCGTGCATCTTGTCGTCGACCAGGTGGTTCAGCTTCAGGTAGTGCATGTAGCCCACGGTGGTGTGGCGATCGAATGCCTCACCGGTGCGGCCGTCATACAGCTGGGTCTGGCCGCTCAGCGGCAGGTCGGCCAGGGCAAGCATGTGCTTGATCTCGGCTTCCGTCGCACCGTCGAACACCGGCGTTGCCATCGGCACGCCGTCGGTCAGGTTGGTGGCCAGGCGCAGCAGCTCCTCGTCGCTGAACTGGGTCAGGTCGACGTGGTTGGCGTGCTGGGTCTTGTCGTGGTTGTAGACGTCGTCCAGGAACTTGCGCAGGTCGTTGATCGCGGCCTGGGCTTCCAGCATGCCCTGGATCTTGCGACCCAGGCCCTTGGCGGCCCAGCCCAGATGCACTTCCAGAATCTGGCCGATGTTCATACGCGACGGCACGCCCAGCGGGTTCAGCACGATGTCCACGGTTTCGCCCGAGGCCATGTACGGCATGTCTTCGACCGGCACCACGTTGGAGACCACACCCTTGTTGCCGTGGCGGCCTGCCATCTTGTCACCCGGCTGGATGCGACGCTTCACGGCCAGGAACACCTTGACCATCTTCAGCACGCCCGGGGCCAGATCGTCGCCCGCGGTGATCTTGCCGCGCTTGTCGGCGAAGCGACGCTCGAATTCCTTCTCGTGCGCCTGGATCTGCTTCTGGGCGCGTTCGATGGCTTCGGAGGCGTCCTCGTCCTTCATGCGCAGCACGAACCAGTCAGCCTTCTTCAGGCCGTCCAGGTAGGCGTCGGTAACGGTGTCGCCCTTCTTCAGGTTGGCACCGCCGTTGACCACCTTGCCCACGATCTGCGAACGCAGACGGGCGTAGATGGCGCCTTCCAGGATGCGGAACTGGTCGTCGAAGTCCTTCTTGACGCGCTTGATTTCAGACTCTTCGATCTGACGGGCGCGCTTGTCCTTCTCGATGCCATCGCGGGTGAAGACCTGCACGTCGATGACGGTGCCGTCCATGCCCGGCGGCACGCGCAGCGAGCTGTCCTTCACGTCCGAGGCCTTCTCGCCGAAGATCGCGCGCAGCAGCTTCTCTTCCGGGGTCAGCTGGCTTTCGCCCTTCGGGGTGACCTTGCCGACCATGATGTCGCCGGCGCGGACTTCGGCACCGATGTACACCACGCCGCTCTCGTCCAGGCGGTTCAGGGCCTGCTCGGAGACGTTCGGGATGTCGGCGGAGATTTCCTCCGGCCCCAGCTTGGTGTCACGCGCAACGCAGGTCAGCTCTTCGATGTGGATCGTGGTGTAGCGATCCTCTTCCACCACGCGCTCGGAAAGCAGGATGGAGTCTTCGAAGTTGTAGCCGTTCCACGGCATGAAGGCGATCAGCATGTTCTGGCCCAGGGCCAGTTCGCCGATGTCGGTGGACGGACCGTCAGCCAGCACGTCGCCACGCGCCACCACGTTGCCCACTTCCACCAGCGGACGCTGGTTGATGCAGGTGTTCTGGTTGGAGCGGGTGTACTTGATCAGGTTGTAGATATCCACGCCGGCGTCGGTCGCGTCGGTGATCTCCACTTCGTTGACCTTGACCACGATGCGGCCGGCGTCGATCTGCACGATCTCGCCACCACGACGGGCGTTCACGGTCACACCCGAGTCACGGGCCACGGCGCGTTCGATACCGGTACCCACCAGCGGCTTCTGGGCACGCAGGGTCGGCACGGCCTGACGCTGCATGTTGGCGCCCATCAGTGCGCGGTTGGCGTCATCGTGCTCCAGGAACGGGACGAGCGCGGCAGCGATCGACACGGTCTGCATCGGCGAGACGTCCATGAAGTGGACTTCCGCCGGCGGCTTGAGCAGCGACTCACCCTGGAAGCGGCACGGCACGAACTGCTCGGTGAGCATGCTCTTGGCATCGGTCAGGGCGTTGGCCTGGGCGATGACGTACTCGTTTTCTTCGATGGCCGACAGGAATTCGATCTCGTCGGAGACCTTGCCGTCGGCCACCTTGCGGTACGGGGTCTCGAGGAAGCCGTACTGGTTGGTGCGGGCGTACACGGCCAGCGAGTTGATCAGGCCGATGTTCGGGCCTTCCGGCGTTTCGATGGTGCAGACGCGGCCGTAATGGGTCGGGTGCACGTCGCGCACTTCGAAGCCGGCGCGTTCGCGGGTCAGGCCGCCCGGGCCCAGGGCCGAGACGCGACGCTTGTGCGTCACTTCCGACAGCGGGTTGTTCTGATCCATGAACTGGGACAGCTGCGAGGAGCCGAAGAACTCCTTGATGGCCGCAGCGACCGGCTTGGCATTGATCAGTTCCTGCGGGGTCAGGCCTTCGGATTCGGCCATCGACAGGCGTTCCTTGACCGCGCGCTCGACGCGGACCAGGCCCACGCGGAACACGTTCTCGGCCATTTCACCGACCGAACGCACGCGACGGTTGCCCAGGTGATCGATGTCATCGACCACGCCGCGACCGTTGCGGATCTCGGTCAGGACCTTGATCACGTCCAGGATGTCGGAGGTGTCGGCGTGCTCGGCGACCAGGCGCTTGGACTCTTCGTCGTTGCGCTCACCGAAGTACTTGCGGTCGTACAGCACGGCTTCGCCGGTGACTTCCTTGCGGCCGACACGACGGTTGAACTTCATGCGGCCGACCGTGGACAGGTCGTAGCGCTCGAAGGTGAAGAACAGGTTGTGGAACAGGTTCTGCGCGGCGTCCTTGGTCGGCGGCTCGCCCGGACGCATCATGCGGTAGATCTCGACCAGGGCTTCGAGCTGGGTCTTGGTCGGATCGATTCGCAGGGTGTTGGACAGGTACGGGCCACGATCCAGATCGTTCACCCACAGGGTGCCCACGGCATCCACGCCGGCCTTGCGGAAGGCCTGCAGCTGCTCGTCGGTGATTTCGTCGTTGGCCTGGGCCAGCAGTTCGCCGGTGTTCGCATCGACCACGTCGTGCGACAGGATGCGGCCGACCATGTACTCGTCCGGCACGGCCAGGGCAGCGATGCCCGAGGCTTCCAGCTGCTTGACGTGGCGCGCGGTGATGCGCTTGCCCGCTTCCACGATGACCTTGTCACCGTCGGCCAGGTCGAAGTTCAGGGTCTCGCCACGCAGGCGCTCGGAGACCAGCTCCAGCTGCACGCCTTCATCGGGGTTGATGTGGAACGTGTTGATCTCGAAGAACTCGGCCAGCATCTCTTCGTTGCTGTAACCCAGCGCACGCAGCAGGATCGACACCGGCAGCTTGCGGCGACGATCGATACGGGTGAACAGGGCGTCCTTCGGGTCGAACTCGAAGTCCAGCCAGGAGCCGCGGTACGGGATGATGCGGGCGCTGTACAGCAGCTTGCCCGAGCTGTGGGTCTTGCCACGGTCGTGGTCGAAGAACACGCCCGGCGAACGGTGCAGCTGCGAGACGATCACGCGCTCGGTACCGTTCACGATGAAGGTGCCGTTGTCGGTCATCAGCGGGATTTCGCCGAGATAGACTTCCTGCTCCTTCACGTACTTGATGGCCTTGGTCGACGACTCGCGGTCGTAGATCACCAGGCGCACGGTCACGCGCAGCGGCGCGCCGTAGCTCATGCCACGCTGGCGGCACTCGCGCTCGTCGAACACCGGGTCGCCGAGCTTGTAGCCGACGTATTCCAGGGCGGCATTGCCGCTGTAGCTGGAAATCGGGAACACCGACTTCAGGGCCGCATGCAGGCCGTGGTCCGTGCGCTTGGCCGGATCGACGTTTTCCTGCAGGAATTCACGGTAGGAATCGACCTGGATGGCAAGCAGGAACGGCACTTCGAGGATCGAGCGCTGCTTGCCGAAATCCTTGCGGATACGCTTCTTTTCGGTGAACGAATAAGACGTCATGAGGTATCACCTTGGCTGTGCGGATCGTGCGTCCACGACCCGAGGGGAAACTGAAATTGTCAGTTGGAAGTCGCTGGTATTGCCGGCACCAGCACGCCTTCTCCCGCTACTTCCAACTGCCAACTCGTCTGCATCCACTCCCCTGCCCGCGCGCTTGTGCGCCGCTGTGACGGGGGATGACCGCAGCCCGTGTTGGGCTCGTACTTCGGGTGTTGCGTGAAACGACCAAAGGCCGGGGGCTTACGCCCCCAGCCTTGGCTGCATCGCCGTGTTTCGATGGCGAGGCAAGGAACTGCTTACTTGACTTCGACAGTCGCGCCAGCAGCTTCCAGGTCCTTCTTGAACTTGGCAGCGTCGTCCTTCGAAGCGGCTTCCTTGATCATGCCGCCGGCTTCTGCCAGATCCTTCGCTTCCTTCAGGCCCAGGCCGGTGATGGCGCGGACAGCCTTGATGACTTCGACCTTCTTGTCGCCGGCCGACTTCAGGATGACGTCGAATTCGGTCTGCTCTTCAACAGCGGCAGCCGGGCCAGCAGCAGCAGCTGCGGCGACCGGAGCAGCGGCGGAGACGCCGAACTTCTCTTCGATGGCCTTGACCAGCTCCATCACTTCCATCAGGGACTTCTCGGCGATGGCGTCGACGATCTGTTCGTTGGTAAGGGACATTTTGATTACCTTTGGATAATTTTCTGGGTTGAGGTTCCGTTCGGAACCACGGAAACGTCGACTCAGGCGGTTTCGGCGACCGGCTCGGCAGCGTCAGCGGTTTCACCGCCATCCTGCTTGTCGGCCACGGCCTTGACGGCGCGGGCGAACATGGCAGCCGGCTCGGACAGGACGCGGGCCAGCATGGCCAGGGCCTGATCACGGGTCGGCAGCGAGGCCAGCACGTCGACATGACCGGCCGGGAACAGTTCCCCGCCGATGGCCACGACTTTTGCCTGCAGCTTGTCGTTGGTCTTGGCAAAATCCTTGATCAGGCGACCGGCTGCGCCGGGCTCCTCGAGCGAGAACGCGTACAGCAGCGGACCGACGAGTGCGTCTTTGGCGCATTCGTATTCGGTACCTTCCACTGCACGTGCCGCCAGCGTGTTCTTGACAACTTTCAAGAAAACGCCGGTTTCGCGTGCCTGCTTGCGCATCGCGGTCATCTGGGAGACCGTGGTGCCAGCGTATTCGGCTGCGATCAAGGAGTGAGCCTTGGCGGCGACGTCTGCCAGCTCGGCGACTACTTCTTGCTTCTGGGACAGATTGAGAGCCATTGCACTCCTCCAATTGAACTCCGCTTACGGCTCCTGCCGTGTGCGGTCCTGGGCGGCATCCGTCCTGGACGCCGGGAACATCAGGTGATGTTCCAAGGGTGGGCCGTTCTAGACCTGGATGGCCAACCTGGGAGAACCCAGACGTGCGTAAACCAGAAAAACTCCAGAAGGGCACCATCTACGCAGGGTGATTCCCGGGGGAATCGATTAAGCGTTCGGTACTGCGCCGGCGGCGACTCCCTGCCAATGCGAGCATCCCTGCCCGTCGCCGGTATGTACTGACCGCGCCTGCGGTCTTTGACGGCTATCTCCGCGGGGCGGACCCCACTCGGATTGCCTTCAAATATCGCGGGTACCGGACCGGAGCCCGGCACCCGCTTGAAACGATTACTTCAGCGACAGCGACGACTGGTCGACAGTGACGCCCGGGCCCATCGTCGAGCTGACCGAAACCTTCTGCAGGTAGGTGCCCTTCGAGGTGGCCGGCTTGGCCTTGATCAGGTCCATCAGCAGCGCCTGCAGGTTCGACTTCAGCGCGTCTTCGGCGAAGTCGGCCTTGCCGATGGTGCAATGGATGATGCCGGCCTTGTCGGTGCGGTAACGCACCTGACCCGACTTGGCATTCTTGACGGCTTCGCCCGGGTTGGCCGAGACGGTGCCGACCTTCGGGTTCGGCATCAGGCCGCGCGGGCCGAGCACGGTGCCCAGCTTACCCACGACGCGCATGGCATCCGGGGTCGCGATGACGACGTCGTAGTTCAGATCGCCGGCCTGCATCTTCTCGGCCAGATCGTCCATACCAACGGCTTCGGCGCCAGCGGCCAGGGCTTCGTCAGCCTTGGCACCGGCCGGAGCGAAGACGGCAACGCGCACGCTCTTGCCGGTACCGGCCGGCAGCACGGTGGAACCGCGCACCTGCTGGTCGGACTTCTTGGCGTCCACGCCCAGGCGCACAGCAACGTCGAAGGACTCGACGAACTTGGCCTTGGTAGCGGTCTTCAGGATCTTGATGGCGTCCTCGAAGGCATATGCCTTGCCCGGGACGACGGCGGCCTTGATGGCCTTCTCACGCTTGGTCTGTGCCATCTTCTTAACCCTCTACCACGAGGCCCATGGAACGGGCAGAACCGGCGATGGTGCGCACCGCGGCATCCAGATCGGCAGCCGTCAGGTCTGCTTCCTTGGTCTTGGCGATCTCTTCGAGCTGCTTGCGGGTCACCTTGCCCACCTTCTCGGTGTTCGGACGCTTGGAGCCCGACGAGATGCCTGCAGCCTTCTTGAGCAGCACGGCAGCCGGGGTGCTCTTGGTGATGAAGGTGAAGGTACGGTCCGAGTAGGCCGTGATGATGACCGGCACCGGCAGACCCGGCTCCAGCTTCTGCGTGGCGGCATTGAAGGCCTTGCAGAATTCCATGATGTTCAGGCCACGCTGACCCAGCGCAGGACCGACCGGCGGCGAGGGGTTGGCCTGACCGGCCTTCACCTGCAGCTTGATATAACCGACAACTTTCTTTGCCATGAGTATGCTCTCCGGGTGCTAGCGCCTTGCGACAACAGGCTCCCCATCGGACCGGGAATCACGCGTCCCGGCATCGCGTTTTGAATTCACGCAGAAGGCCACCTTGCGGCGGCCCTTGCTTTTTGCCAGCTTCCTGGCAGGAAGCCGCGCACTATATCAGGTTTTTTCTTCCCCTGCCGCATGGCAGAGGGTACCGGGCTGTTCAGGTTCCGGGCGGCCGCCCGGAACCCACTGCCCTCAGGCTCAGACGGCCTTTTCGACCTGGCCGAACTCGAGCTCGACCGGGGTGGCACGACCGAAGATCAGCACCGAGACGCGCAGACGGCTCTTCTCGTAGTTGACTTCCTCGACCACGCCGTTGAAATCGTTGAACGGGCCTTCGGTGACGCGGACCATCTGGCCCGGCTCGAACAGCACCTTCGGACGCGGCTTTTCGACACCTTCCTGAACGCGGTCCAGGATGGCGGCAGCTTCCTCGTCACGGATCGGCAACGGACGGTCGGCGGTGCCGCCGATGAAGCCCATCACCTTGGACGTATCCTTCACAAGGTGCCAGCTTTCGTTGTCGATGCGCGGAATGCCGTTTTCTTCGTGGGTCTCGATCTGGACCAGCACGTAACCCGGGAAGAACTTGCGCTCGGAACGGCGCTTCTGGCCGGCGCGCATTTCAACCACTTCCTCGGTCGGGACCAGGACGTCACCGAAGCGCTCCTGCATCTCGTCACGCACGATGCGATCGCGCAGAGCCTGCGCCACCGACTTTTCGAAGCCCGAATAGGCGTGAACGACGTACCAACGCTTCACTGGTTTCTCCTTATCGACCCAGGAACCACTGGGTCAATTTCTGAATCACGAAGTCAAATCCGCCCAGCAGCAGGCTGAGGATGATCACCACGACGATCACCACCCAGGTCATGCGAATGGCTTCCTGGCGCGTCGGCCAGACCACCTTGCGCAGTTCGAAACGCGATTCGGAAAGGAATTCCCGCGTGTCGCGACCCTTGCCGGTCAGCAGGAACACGCCGAGGCCGGCCACCAGGCCAACGACAACGGCCAGACCGCGAAGCGGACCGGCCCATGCACTCTGTGAGGCGTGCTCAGGAGCACCGAACCAATACCAAGCAAAAAGACCCGCCAGCACGAGGATCGCTGCGGCGGCGTACTTGACGATGTCACCTCCAGTGGAGGCGTTGTCTTTGGAATGCTCGATCTTGCTGTTCATCCGGCTCTGGCTGCTGTGGCGGCATAGCCGCTGGAAGGGAGAAGTGGCACGCCAGGAGGGACTCGAACCCCCAACCTGCGGTTTTGGAGACCGCTGCTCTGCCAATTGAGCTACTGGCGTACTGAAAAAACTTGCCTTCCCTAAGACGGCGAAGGCGGACCGAGGTTCCCGGCCCGCCACTCGCGAGACCGGCAGCGCAATGCAACCGCCGGTATAACGCTGTTACTCGAGGATCTTGGAGACCACGCCGGCGCCGACGGTACGACCGCCTTCACGGATGGCGAAGCGCAGGCCTTCGTCCATTGCCACCGGGTTGATCAGGGTGACAACCATCTTCACGTTGTCGCCCGGCATCACCATTTCCACACCTTCCGGCAGTTCGCAAGCGCCGGTGATGTCGGTGGTACGGAAGTAGAACTGCGGACGGTAGCCCTTGAAGAACGGGGTGTGGCGGCCGCCTTCATCCTTGGACAGGACGTAGACTTCGGCGTCGAACTTGGTGTGCGGCTTGATCGAACCCGGCTTGGCCAGGACCTGGCCACGCTCGACGTCGTCACGCTTGGTGCCGCGCAGCAGCAGACCGGCGTTGTCACCTGCCTGACCCTGGTCCAGCAGCTTGCGGAACATTTCCACGCCGGTCACGGTGGTCTTCTGGACCGGACGGATACCGACGATTTCGATTTCTTCGCCGACCTTGATCACGCCGCGCTCGATACGACCGGTCACCACGGTGCCGCGGCCCGAGATCGAGAACACGTCTTCCACCGGCATCAGGAAGGGCTTGTCGACGTCACGCTCCGGGGTCGGGATCCAGCTGTCGAGAGCTTCGACCAGCTTGATCACGGCCGGCACGCCGATCTCGCTCTGGTCGCCTTCCAGCGCCAGGCGGGCCGAACCCGAGATGATCGGGGTGTCGTCGCCCGGGAAGTCGTACTTGCTCAGCAGCTCGCGGACTTCCATTTCAACCAGTTCCAGCAGCTCGGCGTCATCGACCATGTCTGCCTTGTTCAGGAAGACGACGATGTACGGCACGCCGACCTGACGCGACAGCAGGATGTGCTCGCGGGTCTGCGGCATCGGGCCGTCAGCAGCGGAGCAGACCAGGATCGCGCCATCCATCTGGGCAGCACCGGTGATCATGTTCTTGACGTAGTCAGCATGGCCCGGGCAATCGACGTGGGCGTAGTGACGAACGGTGGATTCGTATTCGACGTGCGCGGTCGAGATCGTGATGCCACGCGCCTTTTCTTCCGGCGCGGCGTCGATCGCGGAGTAGTCCTTGAACTCACCGCCAAAGCGCTCGGCACCGATCTTGGTCAGTGCGGCGGTCAGCGTGGTCTTGCCGTGGTCAACGTGACCGATGGTGCCGACATTGACGTGCGGCTTGGTGCGCTCGAACTTACCCTTGGCCATGGCTGCTTATCTCGAAATCGTCTGAATTGGTAGCACTTAGATGGTGCTCACGAAAGGAATCGAACCTTCGACCTCCTCCTTACCAAGGAGGTGCTCTACCGACTGAGCTACGTGAGCGAGTTTTGTATTATGGCACGAATTTGAATATATTCAAATTCATTCAATGGAGCGGGAGACGGGGATCGAACCCGCACCATCAGCTTGGAAGGCTGAGGTTCTACCATTGAACTACTCCCGCATCGGAAGCTCTTGCCACAACATGAAACTGGTGGAGGGAGGTGGATTCGAACCACCGAAGGCGTAAGCCAGCAGATTTACAGTCTGCCCCCGTTGGCCGCTTGGGTATCCCTCCTTACCACCCTGTCCCGTGGCGCCGAAGCGTTTTCGGTGTGGGGTGGAAGAGCCGTGAATTTTGGGGATAAACGGGGGTTCTGTCAACAACCTTTTTGAATTTTTTCACACGAATTTCGAATTGCCTTGCCGGGACAGGCTATTGGCCCGGTAACGGCAGGGTTTCGCTGGCGAAGATCGCCACATGCGGCACGCCATCGGCGCCGATCCAGCCGCGATACATGCCCTGCGTGTTGAACGGTGTCGCCACGCGGCCGTCGGCCGCGAGCACGATCGCACCGCCATCGCCCCCGAGCGCGGGAATGCGCTCGTTGATCACCGCGCGTCCCGCCTCCTCCGGGCCCTGCTTGAGGTAGCGCATGCGCGCGCAGATATCGTGCGCGGCCGCGGTGCGGATGTAGTACTCGCCCCAGCCCGTGCCCGATACCGCACAACCGGCATCGGCATAGGTGCCGGCACCGATGATCGGCGAATCGCCGACACGCCCGTAGCGCTTGTTCGTCATGCCCCCGGTGGAGGTTCCTGCAGCGAGCCTGCCGTCCTTGTCGAGTGCGACCGCACCCACCGTGCCGAAGTGGCGCGCCGTTTCCAGATCCGCATGGGCCTGGCCGCTGGCTTCTTCCTTGAGGGCC
Source organism: Stenotrophomonas sp. LM091 (assembly GCF_001806305.1). Taxonomy (NCBI): domain Bacteria; kingdom Pseudomonadati; phylum Pseudomonadota; class Gammaproteobacteria; order Lysobacterales; family Lysobacteraceae; genus Stenotrophomonas; species Stenotrophomonas sp. LM091. The sequence goes on along the minus strand of NZ_CP017483.1, from coordinate 2,968,330 downwards.
TTCTGCAGCTGCTGCCAGCGCTTGTCGGTGCGGAAGTACGACGGGTCCACCAGGGTAATGCCCTGGCCCGTGGCGAAGGCTTCGGCGCCCTGCCCGACCATCATCACGTGCGGGGAATGCTGCATCACGGCCTCGGCCAGCAGGATCGGGTTGCGCACGCGCTGCACGCCGGCCACCGCGCCGGCCTTGAGGGTGGCGCCATCCATCAGCGAGGCATCCAGTTCGTTGCGGCCATCGTGGGTGAACACCGCGCCCCTGCCTGCATTGAAGGTGGGGTCGTCCTCGAGCACGGTGATCGCCGCGGTCACGGCCTCCAGCGCCGGCTTCCCGGCGGCCAGGGCGGCATGCCCCTTCACCAGGGCGTGCTGCAGGGCCGCGCGCGCCGCCTTTTCCTCGGCCGGCGAGAGATCCCTGCGCTCCACGCCGGCGCCGCCATGGATGACCAGCACCGGTTCGGCGGCATGGACAAACGGGCTCAGCAGACACAGGGACAGCAGCAATGCGCGTGGACGGGACATGGGCAACGCACTCGGATCGGAGGTGCCTGCATCATGGCATGCGCCACGGATCACCCGCGCGCGTGACCCCCACGCGACAGCGCCCGCACAGCCCCTGGCGTGCGTGGATCTACGGGTGCAACTGCAGGCGGCCTTCCCGGATATCGGCCGTCATCCGGAAGGCGGCATCGTCCACCCGGAAGCCATCCAGATGCAGGCGGCTGCCCTCCCCCACCCCGGTCACCGGAATGGCGCGGAACTCCAGCGGGCTGCCGCCGCGCAGGCGATCGGCGGCGCGCTGCGGCATCACCAGCCAGGCGTAGCCGCCGTCCCGACTGAACACCTGGCCGGTGCCGTCCGCCTCCACGCACAGCGCGGTGTCCTCGTCCACGCCCAGGCCGACCATGTCCTGCTGCCCGCTGCGCTGTGCCGCCCGGGCCACGAACACGATCAGGCGCCCGAGCCGGTCGCGCTTGCCGAAATGGGTATCGGTGACCACGTTGGCCAGGTACGGCATGGCCAGGAAATCACTGTCCAGGGTCACCGCGCTGCCCATGGGGTCGCGCAGGGCACGACGGGAGGTGACGCTGCCACCATCCAGCGCGCCATAGCTGTAGCCGCCCAGTATGGCGAGCCCGGCGCTGGTGCCGGCGATCGGCCGGCCAGCACGTACATGTGCGTTGAGTGCCTCGTTCACCGCCGTGCCTTTCCAGAAACGGATATAGCGCGACTGGTCGCCGCCGGCGATGAAGATCGCATCGGCGGCGGCGATCACGCCCAGCACCGCGGGATCATCGGCTGCACGCCGGCTGTTGAACACCAGGGTCTGGACCGAGACCGCCCCGCCGACGTCCCGGTACAGGCGGTTCTGCAACTCATCGGCGCCGGAAGCGCGCAGGATCACCACCCGGCCATGGCCGGCGCGCCCCAGCCACCATTGGAAGGCGGCGGGCACCCACTCGCCGCCGCCCATCAGCATCATCGCCGGCTCGGTGCGGGCTGCCCGGGGCGCGCCCACCGCACCTATCTCGTAATAGCGATAGCCCGGCTCCTGCAGGCTGCGCACCCCCTGCGCGTGGCCGGGCATCGAGAGCGCTGCCAGCAGCAGCGACAGGAAGGCGTGGAGCGGCCGGAAACCCTTGTGCACGTTGACCTCCCTGAATGAAACGAGGGTGTAAGCGCTTCCACTCTTTGCCAGAGAAACTGGCAGTGGTCAACCCCGTAAAAAAGGCGTTAAATGCGCGCCGTCCATTCGCGAAATGTGAATGGGGGACAGGCCTCCCTCGAGGCCGACACTTTCTTCTCGAGAATTCTCATGCGTAAACAGGCGATGGCGTGGTCGATCCAGCTGGCGTTGATGGGTGTGGCCGCGACCGCGGGTGCCCAGACGCCCGCCCCCGGGGTGCAGCAACTGGATACGGTGCAGGTCACCGGCTCGCGCATTCCACGCGCGCAGGTAGAAGGGCCGGCGCCCGTGACCGTCATCACCGCCGAGCAGATCCAGGCCAGCGGCTTCACCAGCGTGCCCGACGTGCTGCGGTCGATGACCCAGAACGGCGGTGAGACCCAGAGCCAGCAGTCCTCCAGCGGCGCTGATTTCTCGCCCGGCGCGCAGCAGGTCGACCTGCGCGGCCTCGGCCCCAACCACACGCTGGTGCTGGTCAACGGCCGCCGCATCGCCGATTTCCCGATGCCGTTCCAGGGCCGCAGCAACTTCACCGATGTCTCCAACATCCCGATCGGGATGATCGAGCGCATCGAAGTGCTGACCGGCAGCGCCTCGGCGATCTACGGCTCGGACGCGATCGCCGGGGTGGTCAACTTCATCCTGAAGAAGCAGGTCGATGGCACCACGGTGGACATGCGCATGGGCACCACCAGCGAAGGTGGCGGTGAGTCCTTCGACATGAGCATCGCCAGCGGTTTCGATGCGGGCCGTTTCAGCGCGGTCTACAGCCTGGAACTGCAGTCGCAGACGCCGTTGTGGGCGTATGAGCGCAGCCAGCAGGATTCCACCCTCGACGCGCCCACCGAGAGCGCCCGCGCCGCGCGCCGCGCCTACCTGCGCACCGACTACAACGACGACTACCTCGATCCGGGCCAGGCCACCTGCGATGCGCTGGCCGGCCAGAACAACGGCAGCACCCGGTACGCCGAGCGTGCGCGCTACGGCTTCTACTGCGGCAGCGACCGGTCGATCGGCTACGGCACGATCCTCAGCAAGCGCCGCGGCGCCAACGGCTACGCCTCGCTGCGCTATGCCTTCGACAATGGCGCCGAATGGTTCGCCGATGTGCAGATGGGCTACCACGACCTGGCGCTGATGCGCGATGTGACCCAGTGGGGCCGCATGGCTGCCGATGGCAACGAGGACGGCTACTTCTACAACCAGGCCACCGACCAGGTGGAGTTCTGGCAGCGCCAGTTCTCCCCGGAAGAAATGGGCGGGCTCAACAACGGCATGGTGCGCAGCACGCAGAAGACCTTCAGCGTGACCACTGGCTTCAAGGGCGCGCTCGGCGCGGACTGGGAATACGAGGCCTCGTTGAGCCACTCGCAGTACCAGTCCCGCATCCGCTGGCCGCAGATCATCGCCGCCAGGGCCAATGCCCTGTTCCTGGGCGAGCAGCTGGGCGAGTACACCGATGACGATGACAACGTGTTCCCGGTGTTCAACGCCGACCCGGCGCGCCTGTACCGGCCGCTGAGCCGCAGCGAGTACGACTCGATCGCCGCGCGCACCACCTATACGCCGAAGTCGCGCACCGATACCGCCGCGCTGACCCTGACCAACGGCGAGCTGTTCGAGCTGCCGGGCGGCAAGGCCGGCTTCGCGGCGACGGCCGAGTTCGGCAACCAGTCCTACGCGCTGAATCCGGACCCGCTGGCGACGCAGTACTACTACTACAGCTGGAAGGACTCGGACGGCCACGGCAGCCGCAACCGCTGGGCGACCGCGACCGAGCTGCGCCTGCCGCTGCACGACACGTTCAACCTCAGCGTGGCCGGCCGCTTCGACCAGTACCGCTACTCGGGCAACACGATCGGCAAGGCGACCTGGAGCGGTGGCCTGGAATGGCGCCCGATCGAGACCCTGCTGGTGCGCGGCTCCTACGGCACCGCCTTCCGCGCGCCGGACCTGCATTACGTGTATGCCGGCCCGGGCAACGACGAAACCAGTGCCAACGACTATTACACCTGCGCGGTGGACGGTGGCGATGACTGCTCGGACTACGAAGAGAACCTGATCCGCACGCGCGAGGGCAACCGCAGGCTGGATCCGGAAACCAGCACCTCGTGGAGTGCCGGCGTTGTGTGGTCGCCTGCACTGGGGCTGGACCTGTCGGTGGACTGGTTCGACATCGACATGCGCGACCAGGTGCAGGACATGGACGTGAGCACGATCCTGCGCGATGAGGCGGCCTGCCGCCTGGGCGGCGCCGATGCGGCATCGCCGACCTGCGTGGATGCGATCAGCCGGGTCACCCGCACCAGCGATGGCCGCCTCTACGGCGTGCATGTGAGCCCGATCAACATCGCGCGCGAAACCACGCGCGGCATCGATGTGGGCCTGCGCTACCGCCTGGGCACCGGGATCGGCGACTTCATCTTCAGCGGCAACCACACCTGGGTGAAGACGCACGATTTCCAGCAGTTCGAGGGCGATGTGGTCGAAGACCAGTTCGCGGTCAACAGCGGTTTCGATATCCCGCGCACCAAGACCAGCGCGAGCGTGACCTGGGAGAACGCGGCGTGGTCGGCCACGCTGTATGGCTCGCGCCTGGGCAGGCTGCCGACTTACGACAGCTACGACCAGAGCTTCGATCCGGACAGCGGCGACAGCCCGTGGATCGGCGCCACGTACCGTTACAACGTGTCGCTGCAGTACCGCTTCGATGATCATTCGCGCCTGTCGCTGTCGGTGGTCAACATCGCCAACAAGACGCCGCCGAAGGACGCGACCTATACGCCGTATCCGTACTACGACGTCTCCTGGTTCGACACGGTGGGCCGCACGATCAACCTGCAGTACACGCACAAGTTTGGTGGTACGGCGCTGTAAGCCCGGTTTCTGCGGGACGCCCTTCGTGTTCTCCACACACCCCGTGGAAACCCATGGGGGTTTGGTGTGGACAAGTGCATGCGAGCCATGCCGCGCAACGCCTTCAGAGCGTGGCGATATTTTGTCCAGCCGCGGATCGCGGTTTTCCACACACACCGTGGAAAGCGATGGGGGTTTGCTGTGGACAACCCCGGGTGAGCGATGCACTGCAACGGTTTTCAGTGGTGGTCAGAAATTGTCCACATCGCTTGCGGGCGGGTCTGACGGGGTGCCGGCCAGCGGCTGGCACTAGCGCCCAGGGGTTTTCCACACGGTACGTGGAGAGGCGTGGGAGTTTGTTGTGGACAAGTGAGCCGGAGGCATACCAGGCAAGCGTTTCAAGGCCTGGTCATTTTTTGTCCAGCCCGTCCAGAGGCGCGGATCACGCGCGCCGGAAACGCAAACGCCCCGCGCGGGGCGGGGCGTTGCGGGCATCAACGTGCGAGCGACTCAGACGTTGAAGCGGAAGTGCAGGATGTCGCCTTCCTGGACGCGGTATTCTTTGCCTTCCAGGCGCAGGCGACCGGCTTCCTTGGCACCGGCTTCGCCCTTGTACTTGATGAAGTCGTCATACGCGATGGTTTCGGCGCGGATGAAGCCCTTCTCGAAGTCGGTGTGGATCACGGCAGCGGCCTGCGGGGCGGTGGCGCCCTTGCGTACGGTCCATGCGCGGACTTCCTTCACACCGGCAGTGAAGTAGGTCTGCAGGCCGAGCAGGCTGTAGGCCGCATTGATCACGCGGTTCAGACCCGGCTCGGTCAGGCCGAGATCGGCCAGGAAGGTATCGCGGTCTTCGTCATCCAGCTGCGACAGCTCTTCTTCGATCGCCGCCGACACCGGCACCACCTGCGCACCTTCTTCGGCGGCACGGGCGCGCACGGCATCCAGGTGCGGGTTGTTCTCGAAGCCGTCTTCCAGCACGTTGGCGATGTACATCACCGGCTTGAGGGTCAGCAGGAACAGGTCACGGACCAGCGCCTTCTCTTCCTCGTCCAGGCCGGCGGTGCGGCCTGCCTTGCCATCGGCCAGTGCGGCCTGCAGCTTGGCCAGCACCGGCTTGCGGGCGGCCGCATCCTTGTCGCCGCCCTTGGCGGCGCGCTCGGCGCGGTTCAGTGCCTTCTCGACGCTGTCCAGATCGGCCAGGGCCAGTTCGGTATCGATGGTGTCGATGTCCGAAAGCGGGTCGACCTTGTTGTTGACGTGGATGACGTCGGCGTTCTCGAAGCAGCGCACCACATGGGTGATCGCATCGACTTCGCGGATGTGGGCCAGGAACTTGTTGCCCAGGCCTTCACCGCTGGCCGCGCCGGCGACGAGGCCGGCGATGTCCACGAACTCCACTGCGGTCGGGATGACCTTCTGCGGGTTGATGATCGCGGCCAGCTCGTTCAGACGGGGATCGGGCACCGGCACGATGCCGACGTTCGGTTCGATCGTGCAGAACGGGAAGTTGGCCGCCGCGATGCCCGCCTTGGTCAGCGCATTGAACAGGGTCGATTTGCCGACATTGGGCAGACCGACGATGCCGCATTTGATACCCATCTTTGACAACCTCTGGGGGTGGTAGGTACCGACCGTTGGTCGGTACACCGTGGTTATTTCGGGGTGTGGAGGCGCTTCATCGCCTCACTGTAATCGCCGGATACCGCCAGCGGCAGCACGTCGATCGCATCTTCGATGGCACGACCGATCAGCACATCATCGTCTTTGCCGGCACGGCCCAGTACCCACGGGACCACGCGGTCCTTGTGGCCGGGATGGCCGATGCCGATGCGCAGGCGATGGAATCTGCCATGGCCGAGCAGGCGGATGGTGTCGCGCAGGCCATTCTGGCCGCCGTGGCCGCCATCGAACTTGAGCCGCGCCACGCCGGGCGGCAGGTCCAGCTCGTCGTGCGCCAGCAGGGTTTGTTCCGGTTCGATCTTCCAGAAGCGCTGCGCGGCGGTGACCGATTTGCCACTGAGGTTCATGAAGGTGGCGGGCTTGAGCAGCCACACCGGCTGGCCGGCGATGTCGACCTTGGCGGTCTCGCCGAACAACTTGCTGTCCACGCTCCAGCGCGCGCCGGCCTGTTCCACCAGGGCGTCAATGAAACGAAACCCGGCATTGTGCCGGGTCTGGGCGTGCTCGGGTCCGGGGTTGCCCAGGCCAACGATCAATCGCAATCCTGTCATCACTCTTCTTCGTCGGTACCCGCCCTGTGCCGGTACATACAGAAACGGCGCCTGCCCCGAAGGACAGGCGCCGCAATCACTTACTCTGCAGCCGGCGCTTCGTCGGCAGCTTCTTCCTTGCCGAGCTTGGCGGTGACGATCGCGTCGTCATGGTCCTTGCCCTGGGCCAGGGCCGGGATCTCGACGCCCTTCGGCAGCTTGATGTCCGACAGGTAGATCACGTCACCGGCCTTCAGGTCGGCCAGGTCGACGTCGATCGATTCCGGCAGGTCCTTCGGCAGGCAGGTGATGGTCACTTCCTTCAGTTCGTGGGTGACCACGACGTCGGCAGCCTTGCCGGCAGCCGAGGTGTCTTCATTGATGAAGTGCAGCGGCACGCTGGCGGTCAGTGCTTCGTTCTCGTTCACGCGCAGGAAATCCAGGTGGATGATCAGCTGCTTGAACGGGTGGCGCTGCATGTCACGCAGCAGCACCTTGGTGACCTGGCCGTCCAGGTTCAGGTCCAGGATGGACGAGTAGAACCACTCGTTCTGCTGCGCCAGCCAGATCTGGTTGTGGTCCAGGTTGATGTTGATCGGAGCGACGTCGCCGCCGTACACGACGGCCGGGATCACGCCGGCGTGACGCAGGCGGCGGCTCGCACCCTTGCCCTGCACGTCACGAGCGGTGACCTTGATTTCATGAGTCTTGGACATTGTTTTACTACCAGTTGATGCATCGCCCTGCGGCGAAGCGGTGAGGAGACATCCGCGACCAGATGCCCCCGGGAAACCACCCACCGTTGCCGGCGGGCGGAAAAAATCAATCCACGTACAGCGAGCTGACCGACTCACCGAAGGCGATGCGGCGCATCGTCTCGGCCAGCATTTCCGCCACGCTGAGCTGGCGGATCTTGCTGCACACCCGCGCCTCTTCACGCAGCGGGATGGTGTCGGTCACCACCAGCTCATCGAGCTGGGAGTTGTTGATGTTGTCCACTGCCGGGCCCGAGAGCACGGCGTGGGTGCAGTACGCGGCAACCTTGAGGGCGCCACGCGCCTTCAGCGCCGCGGCAGCCGCACACAGGGTGCCGGCGGTATCGACGATGTCATCGACCATCACACAGGTCTTGCCTTCGACGTCACCGATGATGTTCATCACGGTGGAGACGTTGGCGCGCGGCCGGCGCTTGTCGATGATCGCCAGATCGGCATCATCCAGGCGCTTGGCGACGGCGCGCGCACGCACCACACCACCGACGTCCGGGGACACCACGATCAGGTTCTCCGTGCCGTAGGCGCGCCAGATATCGGCGAGCAGCAGCGGCGAGGCGTACACATTGTCCACCGGCATGTCGAAGAAGCCCTGGATCTGGTCGGCATGCAGATCCACCGTCAGTACCCGGTCAGCCCCGACAGCGCTGAACATCTTTGCCGCCACCTTGGCGGTGATCGGCACGCGCGAGGAACGCATGCGGCGATCCTGGCGCGAGTAGCCGAAATACGGCACCACGGCGGTGACACTGTTGACCGAGGCGCGCTTGAGCGCATCGATCAGGACCAGCAGTTCCATCAGGTTCTCTGCGCTGGGCGCGCAGGTCGGCTGGATCACGAACACGTCCTGCTTGCGGACGTTTTCCTCGATCTCGACCTGCACTTCACCATCGGAGAAGCGCGACACCAACGCCTTGCCAGGCCGCACCCCCAGTTCCTTGCAGATGCTCTGCGCAAGGCGCTTGTTGGCGTTGCCGGAAAATACCAGCAGGTTGGGGTGTTCTTGCATCATGACGGTCTCGGGCGGGAGCGATTGGCGGAGAACTGGGCCGCTGGCACCCGGAGGTGTCTGCGGTGACAACACCGCGGCGTATGCACCGCGCCCGCGCAGACATGCGCATGGAGTCGCGGCAGATATCCGCTAGTGGCAGGGGCGGGAGGATTCGAACCTCCGAATGCCAGGATCAAAACCTGGTGCCTTGGGCCTCTTGGCGACGCCCCTGCATCAAAATCAGTAACGCTCGAGTACATCAAGCAGTGGCGAGCGCTCCATGCCCGCAGCCACCCATGCCTGCAGTTCCTTCGGCAATTGCGCCAGGCCCTGCTCTGCAGCAGCGCGCGTGGCGAATTCGACGAAACAACCGCTTCCCGACCCGGTGAGTCGTGCCCGGCCGATACTGCTCAACGCTGCAAGCGCTGCCTCTACGGCAGGCTCGCGGCGGCGCAGTACCGGCTCGAACGCATTCCCGAGCAAAGACCCGGAAGCGAAGTCCGCTATTTTCGCCACTGGGGCATCCCGCGTCAAATCCGGTGATGCGAAAAGTGCGGGAGTCGGCACGTGAACGCCCGGGTGGACCAGCACGAACCAGGCCGGCGGCAGCGCGATGGGGGTGAGCAGTTCGCCCACGCCTTCGGCCCAGGCGTTGTGCCCGCGCACGAAGACCGGCACGTCCGCGCCCAGCTGGAGACCCAGCGCGACCAGCGCATCCACGTCCAGGCCGGCGTTCCAGAGACGGTTCAAGGCGACCAGGACGGTGGCGGCATCGGACGACCCTCCCCCGAAACCACCGCCGGCAGGCACATGCTTTTCGATGCCGATATCAGCACCTTGGGCGACGTTCGCGACACGTTGCAACAACAGCCCCGCGCGCACGGCGAGATCATCGGCTTCGGCCACCCCCGACACCGAGGTGCCTTCGCGGCGGATCCGGCCGTCATCGCGGACCCGCAGCCGGATCCGGTCACCCCAGTCGAGCAGGCGGAACACGGTCTGCAGCGCGTGGTAACCGTCCGGGCGGCGGCCGGTGATGTGCAGGAACAGGTTCAGCTTGGCCGGGGCTGGCCAGTTCGACCAACCCTCGCGCGCATCCAACGTACTCATGGGCTGGCCAGCACCCAGCTGTCGACCACCAGACGGACCTTGGCGTCGCCATTGACCGCTTCGATGCGCCGCGGCAGCACCGGACGACCGGCGTCGGCCGGGTACCAGTCCAGATACTGGATCTCCCACCCGAGCTGCCGCACACGGCGCGGACGACCTTCGCCGTCGCGCTCGATCAGCCCCGCCGGCGCGGCGTCGGCCACCAGGCCGCGCACCCACTCGGGCAGCTGGTTGACCGGGATATCCCAGCCGGTGGCCTCCAGCAGAACCTGCTGGGCGTCTTCGCCTTCACGCGTGCCGCCCTCCAGACCTTCCAGGCGCCCGCCCTGGTGCTGGCTGTCGCCGGTCAGCTTCCAGCTCTGCCGGGTGACCGGGGCACTGAGTTCGACCACGTACCCCTGGGCCTGCTGCTGCCAGTCGATGCGGCCGTTGCCACCGTTCTTGCCCTTGCTGATCGCCACCCGGCCCTGGAACGACCAGGCCGGCGAGGCGCGCACGGCGGCGACGCGCTCGGCCTCGGCCTGCTGCGCAGCGGGCGAAACAGTGGTGACCACGGTCGGGGCGGAGGGCGCCTTGCGCTCGTCCAGCGATACACAGGCGGAGAGCGACAACGCCGCGGCCGCGGCAAACGCGGCTTTCAGGGACAGCAGATTCATACGCCGTATTTCTCGATCACGCGCTGCAGGGCGCGGTTGTCCGGGTCCAGCTTGCGCGCCTCTTCAAAGAAATGGCGCGCCTCGTCCTTCTTGTTCAACACCCACAGCACTTCGCCCACATGCGCGGCGATCTCCGCATCCTTGGCCAGCGTCCAGGCGCGGCGCAGCTGCACCAGTGCTTCTTCGTTGCGGCCCAGGCGATACAGCACCCAGCCGTAACTGTCGACGATGGCGGCGTTGTCCGGCTCGGCCACGCGCGCGCGGTCAATCAGTTCCAAGGCTTCCTGATAACGCTGCGTGCGGTCGGCCAAGGTATAGCCGAGCGCGTTGAGCGCGGCGATGTTCTCCGGATCGGTGATCAGCACCTTGCGCAGGTCGGCCTCGGCGCGCGGGATGTCGTCGCGACGCTCCCAGGCCAGGGCGCGGGCATACAGCAGCGCGTTCTCGTCCGGATACGCGGCCAGGCCACGGGCCAGCGCGTCCAGTTCACCGGCATCGTCGTTGCCGCGCTGGCGCAGCTCGGCCTCGAGCAGATAGGCATCGCGGCGGGCATCGTCATCGACGGTGGCATCGGACTGGATCGCGTGCACTTCGGCCAGCGCCTTGTCGGTGCGGCCCAGTTCGTTCTGCGCATTGGCCGCCCGCAGCCGCGACTCATCGCGCTCCGGGCCACCGGGCACGCTGTGGTACCAGTTGACCGCTTCCTCGTAGCGCTTGAGGTACTCGGCGATCTTGCCCAGCAGCAGGCGCTGGGCCGGGTCCGGCTTGGTCGCCTGCCGGGAGATGTCGGTATACAGGGCCAGCAGGCCCGGGTCGTCCTTCTGCTTGGCCAGCAGCGACGCACGCATGCCGTAGGTCTGCACGTCCTGCGGGCCGACCGCCAGCACGCGCTCAGCGGCGGCGGGCTGGCCCATCAGGTCGTAGGAGATCGCGACCGCATTGCGCAGCTCCGGGTCCTGGGTGGTCCTGGGCTCCACGCCCTTCAGCAGGGCCAGGGCCTCATCGGTCTTGCCGGCCTGGTTGAGCTGGCTGGCATGCAGCAGGGCCACGCGTGGTTCATCGGGGAAGCGCTTGACCACCTCGTCGACCATGCGCCGGGCCAGCTCGGGCTGCTCCATGCGCATCGCCAGCCGGCCGAATTCCTGCCAGACCTCCAGGCGGTCGGGGATCGCGTTGGCATCGACCAGCTCGCCCAGCACCTGGGCCGGCACCTTGGGATCGCTGCCGCCGCTGATCAGGGCGCCGATCGCGAACTTCCAGGCGGTGGGATCGGGATCCTTGAGCAGGGCCTGCAGTTCGGTGCGGGCCGCCTTCACCTTGTTCTGGCGCATGTCCAGCGCGGCGGTGCTGCTGCGCATGGCCAGTGAGCGCGGCGCACGCTGCTCCCACAGGGCCAGCGCGCGGGCGGCGCGCTTGTCATCGTTGGCCAGCATGGCGATCCGGGAGGCGCGCTCGGCCAGGCCGGCATCGCCTTCACTGGCCTCGGCCGCCTGCAGGTACCAGCGCGCGGCGTCGCCCAGTTTGCCTGCCTGCAGGGCGAATTCGCCCGCCATGACCGGGGCCAGGGGGACCGCCTCGGCCGTGCTGTCCTTGCCTTTGGCCGGGGCTGCCGGGGGGGCGGCCAGGGCGTTGGCGGTGAACAAAGACAGCAGCAGAACGCTGGAGATGCGAATCAATGCGGGCATCGGGGGCATCTGAGCCTTAAAATGACGACTTGAATGGCCAGCAGCTTATCGCAAGCAACTGAACAATGACCCTGTGGGTGCTCGGACTGAATCACCAGACCGCGCCGGTGGAACTGCGCGAACGCGCGTCCTTTGGCGGCGACGCCCTGCCCCAGGCATTGGCGTCGCTGCGCGATACCCCGCAGGTGGCCGAGGCGGTCCTGCTCTCCACCTGCAACCGCACCGAGCTGTATGCGGTGGCCGAATCCGGTGATGCACTGGCGCAGTGGCTGGAGTCGCACGCCGGCACCTTGCATGGGTATCTCTACCAGCACGCCGACGCCGATGCGGTGCGCCACCTGTTCCGGGTGGCCACCGGGCTGGATTCCATGGTGCTGGGCGAGCCGCAGATCCTGGGCCAGGTGAAGGACGCCTGGGCGCTCGCCCGCGACCACGGCCTGCTCGGCCAGCGCCTGGACCGGCTGTTCCAGCAGACCTTCTCGGTGGCCAAGCGCGCCCGCACCGATACCCGCGTCGGTGCCAACCCGGTCTCGGTGGCCTCCACCGCGGTGCGGTTGGCGCAGAACTCGTTCGCACGGCTGGAAGATTCCACCGTGCTGCTGGTCGGCGCCGGCGAGACCATCGAACTGGCCGCACGCCATCTCAGCGAAGGGCGCGTGCGCCGGCTGCTGATCGCCAACCGTACCCTCGCCCATGCGCAGGAGCTGGCCAGCCGGCATGGCGGCGTCGCCCTGCCATTGAGCGAACTGGACCGCCACCTGGGCGAGGCCGACGTGGTGTTCTCGGCCACCGCCGCGCGCGAGCCGGTGATCACCCGTGCGCACGTCGCTGCCGCGTTGAAGACGCGCAAGCACAAGCCGATGCTGCTGTTCGATCTGGCCGTGCCGCGCGATATCGAGGCCGGCGTGGGTGAACTGGCCGATGCCTTCCTGTACACCGTGGACGATCTGGAGCGGGCGGTCGAAGACAACCGCCGCAGCCGCCGGGAAGCCGCGGCCGAGGCCGAAGCGATCATCGAGCTGCAGGTCGCCCGGTTCGTGGAAACCCTGCAGGCCAGCGTGCACCAGGCCCCGCTGCGGCAGCTGCGCGCCTACGGCGAAGCGACCCGCGTGGAGATGCTGGAGAAAGCCCGCCAGCACCTGGCCCATGGCAAATCACCCGAGGAAGTGCTCGAACTGCTCGCGCACGGCCTGACCAACCGCCTGCTGCACCCGCCGACCGCCGCCCTGCGCGCGGCCGCGCTCAGCGGCGATACTGAACTCACCCGCGCCGCCGAGCGCCTGTTCCCGGCCAAGCCGGGTTACCAGCACCCTGCCGTGCGTACCGATGTAGCGAGGAATGATGACGCCGACCCTGCGCCGTAAGCTGGAAGCGCTGGCCGAGCGCCGCGAAGAACTGGAACGCCTGTTGTCCGACCCGGCCGTGGTCGGCGACAACGACCGCTTCCGCACGCTCTCGCGCGAGTTTTCGCAGCTGGAGCCGGTCGCCAACGCGCTGGCCGACGAAGCCCGTGCCAAGGCCGATCTCGCCGCCGCCGAAGCGATGCGCGAAGACCCGGACCTGCGCGAGCTGGCCGACGAGGAAATCACGGCCGCCCAGCAGCGCCTGCAGCAGCTGGACGAGGAACTGGCCCTGCTGCTGGTCCCGCGCGATCCGCGCGACGACGGCAACCTGTTCCTGGAAGTGCGCGCCGGTACCGGCGGTGACGAGGCGGCGATCTTCGCCGGCGATCTGTTCCGCATGTACGCCCGCTACGCCGAGCGCCAGGGCTGGAAGGTCGAGATCGAATCGGACAACCCCGGCGAACATGGCGGCTACAAGGAAGTCGTGGCGCGCGTGGTCGGCCGGGGGGCATTCTCGCGGCTGAAGTTCGAATCGGGCACGCACCGCGTGCAGCGCGTGCCGGCGACCGAGTCGCAGGGGCGCATCCATACCTCCGCGGCGACCGTGGCGATCATCCCGGAGGCAGACGACGTGGAGGACGTGGTGATCAACCCGGCCGACCTGCGCGTAGACACCTACCGCTCCTCCGGCGCCGGCGGCCAGCACGTCAACAAGACCGAATCGGCGATCCGCATCACCCACCTGCCGACCGGCGTGGTGGTGGAGTGCCAGACCGAGCGCAGCCAGCACGCCAACCGCGACAAGGCGATGAAGCGCCTGAAAGCGCAGTTGCTGGACACCGAACGCAGCAAGCAGGCCGCCGCCCAGGCCGAAAGCCGCCGGCTGCAGGTCGGCAGTGGCGACCGCAGCCAGCGCATCCGGACCTACAGCTTCCCGCAGGGCCGGATCACCGACCACCGCGTGGAAGGGCTGACCCTGTACGACCTGCCCAACATCCTGACCGGCGATCTGGATGCACTGGTCAGCCGCCTGACCCACGAACACCAGGCCGACGAGCTGGCCCGGCTCGCGGAAGGCAGCTGAGCATGCCCGCCGCGGAGCGGCCACGATGAGTGCCGATCCGCAGCGTCTGCAGCTGCGTCAGGCCGTCCAGCGCCAACCGACGGATTTCATTGCCTGGGTGATGCTGGCCGACGCCGAGCTGGAGGCCGGCGACGTGCGTGCCGGCGAGCAGGCTGCAGCGCGCGCGCTGCAGCTGCGCGGCGACCATCCCGAGGCACTGGCCCGGCTCGGTCGCGCACGTTGGATGCAGGGTCGCCATGATGAGGCGGCCACCCTGCTGCGCCAGGCCGCCGATCGCGCGCCGCAGCACCCCGGGATCACGCTGTGGCTTGGCCACGCACTGGAAGACGCCGGTCAGCCCGAAGCGGCCGCCGATGCGTATCGCCATGCGCACCGTCTGCTGCCCAGCGAGCCCTACATCACCGCGCAGCTGCTCAACTGGCAACGCCGCCTGTGCGACTGGCGCGACCTGGATCGGCTGTCGGCGCGGGTGCGCCAGGCCGTCGCCCAGGGCCAGGCCGTGGTCGAGCCGTTCGCCTTCCTCAGCGAAGACAGCAGCGCCGCCGAGCAGCTTGCCTGTGCGCGGCAGCGTGCGGCGGCGCTGGCCGAGGGAATCGCGCGGTTGCCGCCTTCCGGGGTGCGCCACGCGGGCAGGTTGCGGGTCGGCTTTCTTTCCAACGGCTTCGGCGCACATCCCACCGGCCTGTTGACCGTGGCGCTGTTCGAACAGCTGCGCGCGCAGAGCATGCTCGAGCTGCATCTGTTCGCGCTCACCGGGGACGACGGCAGCCCCATCCGCCAGCGCCTGCAGCAGGCGGCAAACACGTTGCACGATGTCAGCGCGCAGCCGCATCAGCACATCGCCCGACGCATCCGCGAGGCGGGCATCGATGTGTTGTTCGATCTGCGCGGCTGGGGCGGTGGCGGAACGCCGCAGGTGCTGGCGATGCGGCCGGCGCCCGTGCAGGTCAACTGGCTCGCCTACCCGGGCACCTCCGGCGCGCCGTGGATCGATCATGTGCTGGCCGATGCCTTCGTGCTGCCCGACGCGCTGGCGCCGGCCTTCAGTGAGAACGTGCGGCGCCTGCCGCGCGCGTTCCAGCCCTCGGACAACACCCGCGTGCTGGAACCGGCACCGTCGCGCGAGGACTGCGGCCTGCCGGCGCAGGGCATGGTGCTGTGCTGCTTCAACAACAGCTACAAGCTCAACCCGCGCAGCATGCAGCGGCTGTTGGCGGTGCTGCAGGGCATACCGGGCAGCGTGCTGTGGCTGCTCTCCGGCCCGGGCAATGCCGACGCGCGGCTGCGCAGCGCGGCACGCCAGGCGCAGCTGGATCCGGCGCGGCTGGTGTTCATGCCGCGCCTGCCCCACCCGCACTACCTGGCGCGCTATCAGCACGCCGACCTGTTCCTGGACACCCATCCCTACAACGCCCACACCACCGCATCGGATGCGCTGTGGGCCGGCTGCCCGGTACTGACCTGCCCCGGCACGACGTTCGCCTCGCGCGTGGCCGGCAGCCTGAATCATCACCTGGGCATGCACGATTTCAACGTCGCCGATGATGCCGCGTTCGTGGCCACCGCAGTGCGCCTGGGCAATGACCCGGCCGCGCTGCAGGCCGCGCGCGCCACGCTGGCCCAGCGTCGTGAGGACAGCGGGCTGTTCGACATGGCCGGCTTCGCGCGCGATTTCAGTGCGGTGGTCGAGGCGCTCGCACGTGAGCGTGGTTGGCAGGGCCCACACATCGCCTGAGCATCGGCTGCGCTAGGCTCGGGCCTCCTGTGGATGACCGAGGCACGCTGATGGGCAAGCTCAAGCGCAAGGACTACCAGGCCCTGCTGGAACCGATGCAACTGGAACTGGCGGCGATGGCGCGCTGGGTGCAGCACACCGGGCAGCGCGTGCTGGTGCTGTTCGAAGGCCGCGACACCGCCGGCAAGGGCGGCGCGATCCAGGCCATCGCCGAGCATCTCAATCCGCGCCAGTGCAAGGTGGTCGCGCTGCCCAAGCCGACCGACCGCGAGAGCACGCAATGGTATTTCCAACGCTACGTCTCGCACCTGCCGGCGGCCGGTGAGATCGTGCTGATGGACCGCAGCTGGTACAACCGTGCCGGGGTCGAGCATGTGATGGGCTATTGCACCGAGGCGCAGTACCGCAGCTTCCTGGCGCAGGCGCCGGTGTTCGAAAAGCTGCTGATCGATGACGGCATCGTGCTGTTCAAATACTGGCTCAGCGTGGACCAGGCGCAGCAGGAAAAGCGTTTCGCCGAACGCCACCTCGATCCGCTCAAGGGCTGGAAGCTCTCACCGGTGGACCTGGAATCGCGCAGCAAGTACAGCGCCTACACCGAGAGCCGCGAAGCGATGCTGCGCGCCACCCACAACGACGATGCGCCGTGGACGCTGGTGGACTTCAATGACCAGAAGCGCGGGCGGCTGGGTCTGATCCGCAACCTGCTCGACCGCCTGCCCGATACCCGCGTGGACGAACCGGTGCTGGCGCTGCCACCGTTGAAGGGCAAGCTGCACAAGGAGCACTTCGAGGTGCTTAAGCCAATCGAACCCTTCGTCACCACGTAGATCCACGCCATGCGTGGATGCTTTTGGGTCAACCGCGCGCAACGGGGCAAAGGCGTGCCGACCATCCACCGGCACGCCCGTCAGGCTCAGCCTTCCTTGATCCGCGCCTCGATGTCATGCGCGGTGACCGGGCCGAGGAATTCCTTGGCGACCTTGCCGTCCGGCGCGATCAGGTAGGTCATCGGCAGGCCGCGCGGGATCGCGAAGTCTTCCGGCGGGTTGTAGGTGTCCACGATCACGATCGGGTAGGTGACCGGCCGCTTCTCCAGGAAGGCCTTCATCTCGGCCGGCTCGATGTCCTCGAAGGCCAGCCCGACCACTTCAATCTCATTGCGCATCGCGTGCAGCGCCGAGAGCTCGGGCATTTCCTTGCGGCACGGCGCGCACCAGGTCGCCCAGAAGTTCACCACCACCCACTTGCCACGGTGCGCGGCCAGATCGTAGTCGGTGCCATCCAGCGCCTTGGCCTTGAGCGTGGGCTGTTCGACGGTCCTGCGCTCGGTGGCTGGCACCGCGTCCGTCGGCGGCACAGCCGGTTCATCGATCGGGGCCGGGGCGGCGGGCGCAGTGGCCTCGCTCTGTGCAGCGGGCTTGTTGCAGGCGGCCAGCGTCAGCAGGCCCAGGGCCAGCAGCAGGGGCTTGGCGGTCATGGTTTGTCTCCGGGGGTCGAATAGATATCGCTGACGCGGCGTTTGAGCAGTTCGCGCAGCGGCAGGCGCAGCGTGTCCAGTGCGGCCACCGAGGCCGTGCCCAGGCTGTCGTCGCGATACGGCAGGTAGGCTTCCTTGATCGGGATCCGCATCTGCGTGGTCTCGTACAGGTCGGCCAGGGTGAGTTTGTCCAGGTCGCGCGCCAGCAGCCACTCGCCCTGCTCGTCGCGGCGGACCACGCGGATCGCTTCCAGATCGCAGAGCAGCGTCTGCAGCAGCGAGTCGGTCAGCATCGGCTCCAGCCGCAGGATCTCGTCGTCATCCAGGCTGCGGCCATCGGCGCGCGCCTGGTGGAAGCGGCCGATCAGCCGCAGCAGGCCGTAGATCTCGTAGCCCACCGGCAGGCGCAGGTCGGCCGGCTGGTAGCGGAACGCGGCGATCGAGGAGGCCAGCGAGGCGCCGAGCAGCACCGAGACCCAGCACAGGTAGATCCACAGCAGCAGGATCGGCACGAAGGCGACCGTGCCGTAGAGCTTCTGGTAGGACTGGAAGCTGCCCAGGTAGGCGCCCATGCCCCACTTCACCAGCTCGAGCATGATCGCGGCCAGGATCGCGCCGGGAATGGCATGCCGCCATTTGACCGTGTGGTGCGGCACCACGCGGTAGACCAGCATGATGCAGAGGAATTCGATCAGGATCGGGGCGACGGTCAGTGACACGTTGGCCAGCCAGCGGCCTTCGCTGGTGCCGAACAGCGGCAACGCGAACACCCGCGCCGAGACCGCCAGCGACGCCGCCGCCAGCATGGCGCCGAGGGTGAGCACGGTCCAGTAGACCAGGAAGCGGGTCAGCTTCGGTCGGGTCGAACTCACCCGCCAGATCTGGTTGAAGGTTTCCTCCACGCTGTTGAGGGTGATCAGCAGCGACACCACCAGCGCGATGAAGCCGGCGGCAGTGAGCTGCCCGGCGCTGGCCGAGAACTGGCGCAGGTAGCCTTCGGCGGCGCGCGCGGCGTTGGGCACGAAGTTGGAGAACACGTAGTCGCTGAGGGTGTCGCTCCAGCGGTCGAACACCGGGAACGCGGAGAGCACCCCGAACACCACGATGGCCAGCGGTACCAGCGCGAACACCGTGGTGTAGGCCAGCGAGGCGGCCGCCTGGAACAGACGGTCATCAAGGAAACGGCGCCACAGGAAGCGGCCGAAGCTGATCGTGCGCGCGCGGTCCCGGACGCGTTCGATCCACAGGTTGATCGTATCGAGAGGTTCCATCGGCGCAAGGGTACCCGATGACGGGTGTGCGGCATGCACGCCTGCTCACGGCGGCCGGCCCGCCACGGACCTCGCCCTGAGCGGGCTGCGTTGCCATACTGCCTGCATCGGACGCAACGAGATGAAAGCGAAATGGCGGAGATCCTGGTGCTGTATTACAGCCGTGGCGGTTCAGTGGCACGGCTTGCCCGCCAGATTGCGCGCGGCATCGGCGAGGTGCCGGGCATGAGCGCGCGGCTGCGCACGGTGCCGCCGGTGGCCGCGGTGACACAGACGGCCCTGCCCCCGGTGCCCGAAGACGGTGCGCCGTATGTGAGCGTGGCCGATCTGGCCGAGTGCACGGGGCTGCTGCTGGGCAGCCCGACCCGGTTCGGCAACATGGCCGCGCCGGTGAAGCACTTCCTGGACGGGCTGGGTGCGGAATGGGTCAACGGCACCCTGGCCGGCAAGCCGGCCGGGGTGTTCACCTCCACGGCCTCGCTGCACGGTGGGCAGGAGTCGACCCTGCTGTCGATGCAGGTACCGCTGCTGCACCACGGCTGCCTGATCGTGGGCATCCCCTTCACCGAGCCGGCACTGAGCCACACCACGACCGGGGGCACGCCGTATGGCGCCAGCCATGTGGCCGGGGCGGACGACAACCCGGTGCCGAGCGAGGATGAAAGCATCCTGGCGCGGGCGCTGGGGCGGCGGGTGGCCGATATCGCACGGCGGCTGGCGTGAGCACCCGGGCGCAGGAGATCGTGCTGGCCCTGCTGCTGGTGGCGTTGGCGGTGCTGTTCGCGGTCTGGTTCGCGCAGGACAAGCATTGGCTGGCCACCCAGCTGGTCTTCACCCTGCCGCCGCTGCTGCTGGCGCTGGGTGTGCTGGTGCGGCGGGGCAAGGCGATGTTCTGGGCCGGGGTGCTGGCGCTGTTCTGGTTCAGCCACGGGGTGATGAGCGCCTGGAGCCACCCGGAGGTCGCGTTGTGGGGGTGGCTCGAGCTGGCGCTGGCGCTGGCGGTGATCGGGGTGGCGAGCACGCCGGGGCTGCGGCGGCGCTTCGGGCGGAAGACCACAACCGGCTGACCGTGTGGCGTCGCAAGCCTGCATCGGGCGGGCGTCAGCCGTATCATCTACCGGTCGGCGCGGCGGTTCCGTGCCCTTCTGTCTGGTACCCAGGATGCTTGCAATGGAAGAACTACTGATCATCACCACCGGTGGCACGATCGACAAGATCTACTTCGACGACAAGTCGGACTATCAGATCGGTGATCCGCAGATCGGGATGATCCTGCGCGAGCTGGGCGTGACCTTCCGTTTCAACGTGATTCCGATCCTGCGCAAGGATTCGCTGCACATCACCGACGAGGACCGCGAGCTGATCCGGGCGACGATCGCCGCGCAGCCGACCCGGCATGTGCTGGTGACCCACGGCACCGACTCGATGGTGCAGACGGGCCAGGTGCTGAAGTCGATTACCGACAAGACCATCGTCATGACCGGCGCGCTGAGCCCGGCACGGTTCCGCGGTTCGGATGCGGAGTTCAACATCGGCTGCGCGATCGGTGCGGTGCAGTCGCTGCCGAGCGGTGTGTACATCGCGATGAACGGCCGGATCTGGAATCCGGAGCAGGTGCGCAAGAACGTCGCCGCGAACCGGTTCGAAGCGGCGTAATCCCTGGGGCAGCGTGTTGATCGAACGAACGCCCCGGCATGCCGGGGCGTTCTGCGTTGGTGCGATGGGAAAGCGATCAGTATTGCGCGGTCAGGGTGACCCCGGAGAAGGTCGAGTAGGCCTTCACCCGCACATGCCAGGTGCCGGCTGCGGGGGCGCTGATCGTGCAGGTTTCGTTGTTGCCGCTCAGGTACGGGCGGCAGGTGTAGACGGTATCGGTCGGCGCGCTTCCGTTGCGGACATACAGATCGGCATCGCCACTGCCGCCGGCGATGGTGACCTTCAACTGGCTGCTGCCCGAGGGCACGGCCACGGTGTAGGCCAGCGAGGCACCGCTGGCAGCGCCCAGGCCCGTGACCGGCACATTGTTCTGCAGCACGGTGCCGGTACCCGGGCCCGGGCCGGTGCCGTTGAGCGCGGCGGTCACCGCCGCATCGGCGTCCACGATCCCCGCGCCGCAACCGCCGGAGCAGGCGCCCGGCAACGGCCGTGCGGTGCTCTTGAGCAGGCTTTCGATGGCGGCCGGGCTCAGCGCGGTGGGCGCGACGGACTGGATCAGCGCGACCACGCCGGCCACGTGCGGTGCCGCCATCGAGGTGCCGTTGTAGGAGGCGTAGGACGCACTGCCCGGTACCGTGGTGCCGCTGTTGAGGGTGGAGAGGATGCCCTGCCCCGGCGCGGAGATGTCGATGCCGGTTCCGTAGTTGGAGAAGCTGGCGCGGGCGCCGGCCGAGGTGGTCGCGGCCACCGCGATGACGTTGGCGCAGTTGGCCGGTACCGAGGAGGAGACGTTGGTGTTGCTGTTGCCGGCCGCCACGACCACCGTGGTGCCGCGCGAGACGGCGCCGTTGATCGCGGTCTGGTAGGTGGTGGAGCAGCTGCCACCGCCACCGAGGGACATGTTGATCACTTCGGCCGGGTTGGCGTTGGCCGGGACGCCGCTGACGGTGCCGCCGGAGGCCCAGACGATGGCGTCGGCGATGTCGGAGGTGTAGCCGCCGCACTTGCCGAGCACGCGCACCGGCACGACCTTGGCATTGAAGGCCGTGCCCGCCACGCCGGTGCTGTTGTTGGTCACCGCCGCGACGGTGCCGGCCACGTGGGTCCCGTGCCAGCTCGAATTGGAGGCCGGAATGCCCGAGCCGCATTCGTTGGCGGCGTACCAGTCGCCTTCGTCGTTGGGGTTGTTGTCGCGGCCACCGCCGTCGCGTGCCATCGCCGCGTCGCTGATGAAGTCGTAGCCGGGCAGGAGGTTGGCGTTCAGATCGGGGTGGTTGGTGATGCCGGTGTCGATCACCGCCACCACCACGCCGGCGCCGGTGGCCTTGTCCCAGGCCGGGCGTACGTTGATCGAGGCATTGCTGGTGCCAAAGCCCCACTGTTCGGAGAACCGGGTGTCATTGGGCACCAGGGTGGCCTGCATCAGCTGATCGACCTCGACGTATTCCACGCTCGGATCGGCGGCCAGGCGGCGCATCAGGAGCTCGGCTTCGGCACGGTCCAGCGGCCGGTCGGCCTTGACCACGGTCGGGCCGATCGCCAGCTGGCGCAGCTTCTGCAGCCCCAGCGCGCGGCCCTGGGCGGCCGGTACCGCCGCCGCGGCGGCCTTGAGCGAGCTGGCCAGTGCAGTCGGGGTGGCGACCTCGGTGCTGCCATCCTTGTACTTCACGATGAAGCGCTGATGGGTCGGCGCCGAGGACAGGCCGCTCAACTGCACATCGCCAGCGAAGGCCGGGGTGGCCAGCAGCAGGGTCGACAGAACGGACGCGCCCAATACAACCAATGCACGCTGACGCAAACGGTGTTGCGAGACATGAGACATCGGATTTCCCTTTCAGACAGTGAATGCCGTCGTCGCGGCTGAGAATCCAGGTCCGATCCGGGCGCTGCTGCAATCGATGGCGCGGATCGGCCCGGTGAGTGGATCGGTTCCCCTGAATCAAACCGCCCATCGCGACGCTAGTGGCTGACTGGTCGATCAACAATGTTTCAGCTGCACTTCAGTGACATGAAATGTCGGATCTGAGACTTTCCGGGTCGAGGGTTTGTGAAAGTGAAGGCGCAATCGGCCTTTCGGGTGGGCCGATTGCGCCACGGATTGTCTGAAATGGCTGTCGCGGCCGACAAATCCGGGACAACACTTGCGCATCAATCACTTACGCCACTGCCACCGCAGGACAGTAGTGCCGGCCGCTGGCCGGCCCCGACCAGCCCGTAGTGCCGGCCGCCGGCCGGCTCCGCGGAATGCTGCATAGCCGGCCAGCGGCCGGCACTACCGATGTCGAACGCTGCGCGGCCTGTCTTGGGGGGAGCACCACCGGCGCGGTGGCGAACGGGCAACAAAAAACCCGCCTGTCGCCAGGCGGGTTTTCGATGCTTGCGCTCAGACCCCGAGGACTCAGGCGTCCAGGCGGACCAGCCAGCCGTGACGGTCCGGCAGGCGGCCGTACTGGATGTCGGTCAGTTCCTTGCGCAGCGACATCGTCACTTCGCCGGCCGGGGCGTTGATGTCACCCACCGAGAAGCCTTCGCCCTTGAGCTGGCCGATCGGGGTGACCACCGCAGCGGTACCGCAGGCGAACGCTTCCACGATCTCGCCGGAGGTCACGCCATCCTTCCACTCCTCCAGGGTGACCTTGCGCTCTTCGACCTTCATGCCGCGGTCGCGGGCCAGCTGCAGGATGCTTTCACGGGTGATGCCTTCCAGGATGCTGCCCGACAGCGCCGGGGTCACCAGGGTGCCGTCCTTGTAGACCAGGAACACGTTCATGCCGCCCAGTTCTTCCAGGTACTTGCCCTCGACCGGGTCCAGGAACAGGACCTGCGAGCAGCCCTGTGCCTGCGCCTTCTGCTGCGGCAGCAGCGAGGCGGCGTAGTTGCCACCGCACTTGGCCGCGCCGGTGCCGCCCTTGCCTGCGCGCGCGTACTCGGTGGACAGCCAGATCGCGACCGGCGCCACGCCCTTGGCGAAGTACGGGCCGGCCGGGCTGGCGATGACGTAGTAGCCGGCCTTGTGCGCGCCGCGCACGCCGAGGAAGGCTTCATCGCCGATCATGAAGGGACGGAAGTACAGGCTGGATTCGTCGGCCGAGGGCACCCACGACGCGTCCACGGCGATCAGCTGCTTGAGCGATTCGACGAAGATCTCCACCGGCAGTTCCGGCAGCGCCAGGCGCTGGGCCGAACGCTGCAGACGGCGGCCGTTGGCCTCCGGGCGGAAGGTCCAGATCGAGCCGTCGGCGTGGCGGTAGGCCTTGATGCCCTCGAAGATTTCCTGACCGTAATGCAGCACCGCGGCGGCCGGGTCCAGCTGCAGCGGGCCATACGGGCGCACCACGGCATCGTGCCAGCCGGTGTCCTTGTCCCAGCGCACTTCCACCATGTGGTCGGTGAAGTGCAGACCAAAACCGGGGGCGGCCAGGATGCGCTCACGCTCCTCGCTGCTGCGCGGCTGGGCGGAACGGGTGGTGTTGAAGCTCACGGAAGACTGGGACACCGGATATTTCCTGTTCTGGTTACGGGGAACGCCGTGACGCCGGCTGGCGATGGGCGGTTACAGCATGCCGGTTTCGAGCCGGGCGGCCTCGGACATCATGTGACGGCCCCACGGCGGGTCGAACACCAGCTCGACGTCGGCCTCGGCCACCGTCGGGATCATTTCCAGCTTGCTGCGCACGTCATCGACGAGGATCTCGCCCATGCCGCAGCCGGGCGCAGTGAGGGTCATCTTGATGTCGACCTCGCGCTGGCCATCGTCCAGGTGCTTGAGGTCCACTTCATAGACCAGCCCCAGATCGACGATGTTGAAGGGGATCTCCGGATCGAAGCAGGTGCGCAGCTGCTGCCACACCAGTTTTTCGACCTCCTCGTCGGAGGCATCGGCGGGCAGTTCCAGCGCCGGGGGCGCTTCCTTGCCGATGGCGTCGCCATCCTTGCCGGCGATGCGGAACAGATTGCCTTCGACAAAGACGGTATAGCTGCCACCCAGGGCCTGGGTGATATAGCCATAGCTGCCAGCGGGCAGCGTGACCGTTTCGCCCTGCGGGACCATGACGGCCTCGCAGTCGCGTTCGAAGTGGACAGGTTCACTGCTACGGGAATACATGTGGATCGATATGGGGGTCGCGGCCAATTCCCGCAAGGCGACCATTTTAGCCCAGTGGCCGCCCACGCGCCGGTCACCCCGCAAGCCGGTATCCTGTGGGGACTTACAGGAAGATTGCATGTCGCCCACGTCCGTGCCTGTCCGGAGCCGCCACTGGCTCTGGCCCCCGCTGTTTCTGCTTGGTGTTGTCACGGCCACGCTGGCCTGGTTGTTCATCGCCCTGCTCACCGGCCGCCAGGCCAGCTGGATGGCGGTTGTAGCCGCGCTGGAGATCGCGTTCATGCTGCGCCTGGGCACCCTGCGCGCCGGTGCCCCCCGGGTGGTGCTGACCGTGCTGGCCACCGTGCTGGTGGCGCTGGCGGCCAACTGGGGGATCGCCTCGGCCTACCTGGGCGGCTCGATGGGGCTCACCCCGTGGGAATCAGCGTTGCGCATGGGGCCCTATCTGGCCTGGACCCTGAGCGGCCTGGCCAACGGCGCGGTGGAATGGCTGTGGCTGGGCGTGGCGCTGGTCGTGGGTTGGTGGGTGGCCAAGTAAGGCACCCTGCACGCTGTCCGAATGCAGCTGAAAGAGAGCCCCCTGAGTCAGGGGGCGGCGCCGAAGGCGCGGGGGTCTGGGTGCTGATGAGACCGGGCCGCGTTTTGCGCAGCAGAACGTGGGACGTCAGCGCGCATGCGATGACGTTTACCCGCCGTCGAGGGCCTTCAGTTCGCTGACCAGCGCGCTCGCCGCACCGGCGCCATCGCCGTACAGCATCCGGGCGTTGTCGGCATAGAACAGCGCATTCTCGATGCCGGCAAAGCCGGTGCCCTTGCCGCGCTTGATCACCACCACGTTGCGGGCGTTGACCACGTCCAGGATCGGCATGCCGTAGATCGGGCTGGCCGGATCCGTGCGCGCGACCGGGTTGACCACGTCGTTGGCGCCGATCACCAGCACCACGTCGGTGTTCGGGAACTCGGGGTTGATGTCGTCCATGTCGGCGATCAGGTCGTACGGCACGCCCGCTTCGGCCAGCAGCACGTTCATGTGCCCCGGCATGCGCCCGGCCACCGGGTGGATCGCGAACTTCACCTTGATGCCGCGATCGATCAGGCGCTGCGCCAGTTCCCACACCTTGTGCTGGGCCTGGGCCACGGCCATGCCGTAGCCGGGCACGATCACCACGCGCTCGGCGAAGGCCAGCATCGCGGCGACATCGCTGGCCTCGATGGGCTTCTGCGCGCCGCTGATTTCCTGCGCCACGCCGCCGCCCCCGAAATTGGAGAACAGCACGCCGCTGATCGGCCGGTTCATCGCCTTGGCCATCAACCGCGTCAGCAGGATGCCCGCCGCGCCAACCATCATGCCGGCGATGATCAGCGCCTCGTTGCCGAGCACATACCCTTCGAACGCCACCGCCAGGCCGGTAAACGCGTTGTACAGCGAGATCACCACCGGCATGTCGGCGCCGCCGATCGGCAGCGTCATCAGCACGCCCAGTGCGAGTGCGACCACGAAGAAGCTGATGATCGCCACCGGGCTCAGCGTGACCGCCGCCCAGATGCCCAGCACCACCATCGCCAGCGCGACCAGCAGGTTGAACACCTGCTGCCCCGGGAAGGTGACGCGGCGGTCCAATCGCCCGTCGAGCTTGGCCCAGGCGATGATCGAGCCGGACAGCGACACCGCACCGATCGCCGAGCCGATCACGGCCAGCGCCAGCACCGTTGCCGACGGCTGGCGCGCGGCCAGATCGGCCAGCGCCTGTTCACTCCAATGGGTGGTATCGCGGTTGGCCAGGAAGGAGAAACGCAGCAGTTCGACCGCACCGATCGCTGCCGCCGAACCGCCGCCCATGCCGTTGTAGAGGGCCACCATCTGCGGCATGTCGGTGATCGCCACGCGCTTGGCCGACCACCAGGCCACGCCGGTGCCGATCGCCACCGCCGCCAGGATCAGCGGAATGTTGTGCAGCTCGGGCAGGAAGAACGTGGCTACCGTGGCGATCAGCATGCCCAGCCCGGCCCAGCGGATGCCGCTGCGCGCGGTCATCGGCGAGGCCATGCGCTGCAGGCCAAGCAGGAACAGGGTCGCGGCGACCAGGTAGCTCACCTGGACCAGCCATTGCAGCAGCTGCGCGGTGGTCACGTTCAAGGCGCCTTCTCCCCGGCGTCGCGCTTGGCGCTGGGCTTGAACATGTCCAGCATGCGTTCGGTCACCACGTAGCCGCCGGCTGCGTTGCCGGCGCCCAGGACCACCGCGATGAACCCGATGATCTTCTCCAGCGGCGTCTGCGCGTGCCCCAGCACCACCATCGCGCCGATCAGCACGATGCCGTGGATGAAGTTGGACCCGGACATCAGGGGGGTATGCAGGATCACCGGCACCCGCGAAATGATCACGTGGCCGGCAATGGCGGCCAGCATGAAGATATACAACGCCACGAACCCGTCGCTCATTGCAGTCACTCTCCCAGGCGGTCATCCCGTCCCCTGCATCATAACCATGCGCTGAACCAATCGGGCAGGCCGGTCAACCGCGCCCGCCCTGGGGCGTTCTCACGGTATCCCCCTGCCGGAACGCTACCCTGTGCTGGTGAGCTCTCCCCTACCGTCGACGGATGCCGACCTGCCCGCCACGCCCGAGGTGGCGCTGCCGGTGTCGCTGGACGCCTTCCTGGCCGGCATCGGCCCGCGCGCGTTCCGCTTCGCCGAAGCGGGCCTGCGCCAGCGCGAGGACGCGCTGGATGCGGTGCAGGACAGCATGTTGAAGATGCTCGGCTATCGCGACAAACCCGCCGCCGAATGGGCGCCGTTGTTCTGGAGCATCCTGCGCCGCCGCGTGGTCGACCTGCAGCGCCGCCGTGGCTTCCGCCTGAAGTTCTGGCGCAGCAGCGACGAGGCCGGCAGCGACCACGATATCGACTGGGCCGACAGCGCCCCCGGTCCGGCCCAGGCCCATGAGCAGCGCGACCAGTACGCGCAGCTGGTGCAGGCGCTGCGGGAGCTGCCCGCGCGCCAGCGTGAGGCCTTCACCCTGCGCGTGCTGCAGGACCTGGATGGCGCCACCACGGCCAAGGCCATGGGCTGCAGCGAAGGCGCGGTCAAAACCCATCTTTCGCGCGCCCGCCAGGCGCTGCAGCAGTCTCTGGAGATCGCCCTGTGAACCGCCCCCTGCCCCCTTCGATGCCTGACGATGCCGCCCTGCGGCAGCTGCATGCGCAGGCGCTGGATACGCTCTCGCCGACCACGCTGGCGCGGCTGCGCAGCGCGCGCCATGCGGCCTCACCGGCCAAGCGGCATGCGCCGTCGTGGTGGATGGCGACGGCCTGTTCGGCGGTGGTCGCCCTCGCCTTGGGCTACAGTTTCCTCCTGGGCGAATCGAGCGCCCCGCCGGCACCGGTGATGGCGAGCGCCACCGATGACAGCAGCGATGTCCTCGACGAGAATCCCGATCTGTATTTGTGGCTGGGCGGCACCGACCTGGCAATGGAGTGATGATGAAACTGCGACTGTCCCTGGGGCTGGTATGGCTGACCTTGAGTGCGGCGGGCTGGGCGCAGACCGCCCCGCTGCCGGACTGGGACGCGCTCAGCCCGCAGCAGCGCGAGGCGTTGATCGCGCCCGTGCGTGACCGCTGGAACGACGCGCCTGCCCCGCAGCGCGAGCGCATGCTGCAGCACGGCCAGCGCTGGCTGACCATGACCCCGGAGCAGCGCGCGCAGGCGCACCGCGGCCGCCACCGTTTCGAGAACATGACGCCGGAGCAGCGCGAGCAGGCGCGCGCATTGTTCGGTCAGATGCGCAGCATGAGCCCGGCGCAACGGCAGGAGCTGCGCGACCGCTGGGCGCGGATGACGCCGGACGAACGCAAGGCGTGGCTGAAGGCCAACCCCGCCCCTGCTGCGCCGCCGTCCAAGCGCTGAAGCGCCGAAGCACTGAAGCACTGAAGCAACGACCAACAACGGGGACGGGGGTAGTTATCAACTATCCCCGTCCCCGTTTTTTCAGGCGGCGACCCAGCGGGTTTTCGCGAGCAGTTCGTCGTCCCAGTCGAAGGTGACGGCGCCGTCTTTCAGGAACAGCGCGACGAAGTTGTAGACGTTGCGGGCGTACATCTCGCTGGCATGCACCGCGCCCTGGCTGGCCAGGTTGAGCGGGCCGTCGATGAGCACGCCGTCCAGGTCCACCACCTCGCCCGGTTGGGTGGCTTCGCAGTTGCCGCCGGTTTCCGCGGCCAGATCGACGATCACGCTGCCTGGTTTCATGCCACGCGACATCGCGGTGCTGACGATTTTCGGCGCGGGCCGGCCGGGCACGGCGGCGGTACAGATCACCACGTCCACCGTGCGCAGGTGCTCGCCCAGGCGGCGCTGCTGCTCGGCACGTTCCTCATCGGTCAGCGGCCGCGCGTAACCACCTTCGCCGACCGCGCTCACACCCAGATCAAGGAATTTGCCGCCCAGCGATTCGATCTGCTCGCGGGTTTCCGGACGCACATCGAAACCTTCCACCTGCGCGCCGAGACGGCGGGCGGTCGCGATGGCCTGCAGGCCGGCCACGCCGGCGCCGACCACCAGTACCTTCGAGGGGCGGATCGTGCCCGCAGCGGTGGTCAGCATCGGGAAGAAGCGCGGCGCGCGCTGCGCCGCGATGAGGGTGGCTTTGTAGCCCGCCATGCCGGCCTGCGAACTGAGCACGTCCATGGACTGGGCCCGCGTGGTACGCGGCAAGCGCTCCAGCGGAAACGCCTGCAGGCCGCGCGACTGGATCAGCCCGGCGCGCTCGGCATCGGCCTGCGGATGCAGCATCCCGATCAGGCTGGCGCCCGGTTTCAACCGGGCAAGGCGGTCATTGGCGGGTGGCTGCACGCACAGCACGAGGTCGGCCTGGGCCAGGCGGGTGTCATCGGCGGGCTGCGCGCCCACCTCCTGATACAGCGCATCGGGGAAGCCGGCCGCCAATCCGGCACCCGGTTCGAATGACACGGCTGCGCCGAGCGCGATCAGCTTGCGCGCCGTTTCCGGCGTCATCGCCACGCGCCGTTCCCCCGGCGCGTGCTCCTTTACCACCAACACCTCGACAGCCATGCCTGTCCCCGACGATCAGCGGATTGTGGGCTGATCGTAACCTGATCGTCAGGCCAAGGTGGCCCTCCGGGCTCAATGCACGGTGGCGTTCCTGGTATCCAGCCGATCGATCACGCCCTGCATGGCACTGTCGAAGGCGCCATCGTCGATATGCGCCCGCAGGCGACCCAAGCGCACCATCACGGCAAGTTCTTCCGGCGAGGCGACGCAGAAACGCACCCCGCGCCGGTTGACGAACAGCAGGCGCTGGGAAATAGGGCTCACCCAGGACAGCTTGCCGGCCTGGACCTTGCCGTCCTTGTCGACGAAATCCAGCCAGCTGCCGATCTCCAGGCCGCGGAAGCGGTCGGCATCGGCATTGTCGAAATCGCTGACATCCACCTTGCTGCCCAGCTCCACCGATGGCGATTCCTGGGCCGGTGGCGAGGGCAGCGCGACCTGCGGCAGTTCGGGCAGCGCGCGCTCAAGCTCCGGGCGCGATTCGGCGATGCCCTGCAGGGTGTCGTGCAGCGCGTCGATGGCACTGGTGGCTGCATCGGCGTGCACCCCCACGCTGGCGAACACCTTGCGCAGCGCGGGATGCCAGGCCTGCAGCCACGGCTTGCCGACGATATGGCGGCGGGCCTCGGCCACTTCCTCCAGCATGCCATCGGCCAGGCTCAGCGCCTCACCGACCGACGCCCCGTCTTCGCCTTCGCGCAGCACGGTCAGGGTCAGGTGGTGCTGCCAGGGCTGGCGCAGGAACTCGCCGATGGCCTGCGGCAACGTGGTATCGCCAATACGGCGGTCCAGTTCGGTAGTGGCGCGCTGGCGCGCCATCTCCAGCTTTTCCTGGCCGCGCTGGGTCTCGGCGGCCCGGCGCTCGGCGATCTCGATCCGGCGACGATGCTGGGTCAGGAACTCGCGGAATTCTTCTTCAAGGGTCAGGAAGATCGCCAGGTTCTCATTGAACTCGGCCACCAGCCGCTCGATGATTTCTTCGACCTTGCCCATCAGCACGCGCTCGGCCTGGCTCTCGCCGGTATTGCCCTCGCAGGCTTCGGCCAGCGAGTTGAGCAGCTTGCGCGCCGGGTGGGTCTTCTGCACGAACATGCGGCGATCGAGCATGGCGACCTTGACGAAGGGCACCACCAGCCGGCCGATCAGCTCGCGCGAGCGGCCCTCCAGGTCGCGCTCGTCGAGCATCACATCGAACAGCATGCCGACCAGATCGATCGCGTCCTCGTCCTGCGGGTCCAGCCGGGCCTGCGCGGGGTCGACCCCCAGCCGGGTCGCACCGGACAGCACTTCACTTTTCAGGCGCTGCGCCAGCGATTCGCCGTCTTCGCCGATCGCCGCACGCAGGGTCGCGCTCGGCGTGGCCTGCAGCAGCGACAGCACCGACATCATCTCGCGCTGGCTCAACGGGCGCTGCTGGCCCACCGCGACGCTGGCCGCCGAGGTGGCGTCCTCGCGCACATGGCGGGTCTGCTGCAGCAGTTCGTGCAGGGCATCAAGCAGCATGCCCTGGTTGCCGCCGAGGCTGTCACCGCCCTCGCCCGGCCCTTCGTACCCGGCCTGTCCGCCGCCCTGGAGGCGGCCCCGGCTCTCGGCCCAGCGGTCGGCGAAGCGACGCGCCCAGGCCGGTGCCTGGCTTTCTTCGCCCGCCGATCCCATGCCGGCCTCGGCTTGGAACCCATCAAATGCATCGCGCTCGTCGCGCGGCGGCGGCGAGGGTGCACGCGGCGCCGGCCGGCGCGCGGCCATCTGCGGCATCACGCCCGCAGCGGCCAGTTGTTCATCCAGGTACTCGTAACGCTTGCCGATCGGCTGATGCAGATCGCGCTCGCACAGCTTGATCAACACCAGGCGCACTTCCGGGGCCAGTTCACAGTCGGCGAAGGCCTCATGGATGGCAACGCCCAGATGCTCGGGGCTGATCGGATTGGTATCGGCCTGCAGCTCCAGCGCGCCGGCGATCAGGCCGAGGCGGCGGTCCAGCCGCGACAGCACCGGCTTGAAGTCACGCAGCAGCACGGTGGCGAAGTTGCGCACCGCCAACCGGGATTCCAGGACATGCTCGGGCACCAGGCTCAGCCCGTCCTCGACCTGCCCGGCCAGGGTGGCCTCGGCCGACAGCGGTTCACCCCGCTCCAGCGCTTCCCAGGCCTGGGCCAGGTGGGTGCTGAAGCCGGCCACGATGTCGTCCCGGCGGCGGCGCAGCTCGCGCATGCCATCCAGGAACAGCAACTGCGACGCGCCGGCGTCACCGGCACGATCGAACAACACATCGTCAAAGCGCGCCAGCACCGTCGAGAACGACTCGACCAGCCCTGGCAGCACGGCCTCGCGGGCCATCTTCAACAACGCCGGGTCACGGCCCGGGTGCCCCCCTACATTGGGCGTGGCGATCATGCGAAAAGGCTCCCCACCCTCGCAGGCACTGAGTACAACATGGATACAACGAACGCCGGCGCACCCCATGCGCCCACGCTCGGATGGTAGGCCGGCCGACCGATCAAAGACAGTGAAGCAGTCGACACTTTAAACCTCATCACCGGTGGCCCGGCAGGCTTTGTATCGTAAGCGCAGCAGGCCGTGGAAGCGAGTACAGCCACGTGAAGGAAGTCCGCTGATTAGGTGATGTTCATCACGTTTTGTCGCAAATTGCACCGAGATCGTCCGAGGCCGTGTCACAAACGGTCGCGACTATAATCGGGGCATCGTTAAGTCTGATTGAGAACCCATGTCCGTCCCCTCCGCCCTGCACGCCCTGGATGCACGCCGTTCGGTCCCCGCCAAGCAACTGGGTGAACCCGGCCCCGACCCGGCCACCCTGCTGCGGATGCTGACCTCGGCCGTGCGGGTGCCCGACCACGGCAAGCTGGTGCCTTACCGCTTCCTGCGGATCGCCGGCGATGCGCGTCACAGTCTGGGTGCGTTCCTGGCCGAGCGCGCCGTCCAGCGCGACCCCCAGGTCTCGCCGGCCCAGCTGGACAAGGATCGCCAGCGTTTCTCCCATGCCCCGCTGATCATCACCGTCATCGCCAGCCCGCGCCCGAGCCCCAAGGTGCCCGAGGCAGAGCAGCTGATGACCGCCGGCTGCGTCTGCTTTGCCTTGCTGCAGGCCGCCCAGGCGCTGGGCTTCGGGGCGCAGTGGCTGACCGCGTGGATGGCGTTCGACCCGGCCGTGCATGCCCGCCTGGGCCTGGCCGAGGGCGAGCAGATCGCCGGCTTCATCCATATCGGCACCCCGAAAACCGAGGTACCCGAGCGTGAGCGTCCGGACCCGGCCGCGCTGCTGCAGGACTGGGAGGGCTGAGATGTCCGCCCTTCCCGCCGGCCCGGGCATGCCCCCGCCGCCGCTGCGTGCGCCGCTGTATCTGGTCGATGCCAGCCTGTATGTGTTCCGCGCGTGGCACTCGATGCCCGACGAATTCCAGGACCAGCAGGGCTGGCCGACCAATGCCGTGCACGGCTTCGCGCGCTTCCTGCTCGACCTGCTCGAACGCGAGCGCCCGGCCAACATCGCCATCGCCTTCGATGAAGCGTTGGACAGCTGTTTCCGCCACCGGATCTACGCTGCCTACAAAGCCAACCGCGATCCCGCCCCCGATGCGCTGCGCCGCCAGTTCGCGCACTGCAAGGCGCTGTGCACCGCGCTGGGCCTGGCGGTGCTGGCCCACCACGAATACGAGGCCGATGACCTGATCGGCAGCGCCCTGCACGCACGCCGCGACGCCGGCATGCGCGGGGTGATCATCTCCGCCGACAAGGATCTTTCGCAGCTGCTGTTCGAGCATGACGAACAGTGGGACTACGCACGCAACCAGCGCTGGGGCATGGCCGGGGTCAAGGCGCGCCACGGCGTGCATGCGCACCAGATCGCCGACTACCTGGCGCTGTGCGGCGATGCGGTCGACAACATCCCCGGCGTGACCGGCGTGGGTGCCAAGTCCGCCGCCGTGCTGCTGGCCCACTTCGGCAGCCTGGACGTGCTGTATGAGCGCCTGGATGAAGTGCCGTTCCTGCGCCTGCGCGGTGCCGCGCAGATGGCCGTACGCCTGCGCGAACAACGCGAGCATGCGCTGCTGTGGCGTCAGCTGACCACCATCGCGCTGGATGCGCCGCTGGAGGGCGCCGCTGCCGATTTCAGCCGGGGCGTGGCCGATGCACAGATGCTGCAGGGCCTGTGCGATGCGCTGCGTTTCGGCCCGTTGACCCGGCGCCGCCTGTTCGCCGCCGCCGGCCTGTCCGATTCCTCTTCCGTTGCCAGCGAGTTCGCATGAGCCCCGATACGCAAGCCCCCAAGGTCGTTTTTGAAGGCAAGTACCAGCGCATGGTCGTGCGCGGCACGTGGGAGTACAGCGAGCGTACCCACGCCGGTGGCCTGGCCGCGATCATCATTGCGGTCACCCCCGAAGATACCGTGCTGTTCGTCGAGCAGTTCCGCATACCGCTGCAGGCCAGGACCATCGAAATGCCCGCCGGCCTGGTCGGCGACATCGATGCCGGTGAATCCATCGAAGTCTCGGCGGTGCGCGAGCTGGAGGAAGAAACCGGCTGGACCGCCGACCACGCTGAAGTGCTGATGATCGGCCCGACCTCCTCCGGTGCCAGCAGCGAGAAGATCGCCTTCGTGCGTGCCACCGGCCTGCGCAAGGTCGGTGAAGGCGGCGGCGATGCCAGCGAAGACATCACCGTGCACGAGATTCCCCGCGCCCGCGCCGCGGCGTGGCTGGTCGAAAAGATGGGCCAGGGCTACGAGCTGGATGCCAAGCTGTGGGCCGGGCTGTGGATGATCGAACACCACCTGGACGGGACCCCGCGTGGCTGATTCGCTGTTCCATCCACAGACCGGCGCATCACTGCTCGGGCCGGCCGACCCGGCGCCGTTCACCGTGCATCAGGCGCAGGGCCGTTCGTCCTTCGTGCTGATCGCCGACCACGCCGGTCAGCAGGTGCCGGCCGCATTGGACGAGCTCGGCCTGCCGCAGGCCGAGCTGGACCGCCACATCGGCTGGGACATCGGCATCGCCGGGGTCACCGTGGAACTGGCACGGCTGCTGGATGCCTGGGCGATCACGCAGACATATTCGCGGCTGGTGATCGACTGCAACCGGCCGTTGGCTTCGCCCACGCTGATGCCGGCGGTCAGTGACCTTACCGTCGTTCCCGGCAATCAGCGCCTGACAGCGGCGCAGCGACAGCAGCGCATCGACGCGATCCACGCGCCCTACCATGCGCGCATCGATGCCGAGCTCGATACCCGCCACGCGCAGGCCCGGCCGACGGTGCTGGTGATGATGCACAGCTTCACCCCGGTGATGAATGACGCTGCGCGGCCTTGGCATGCCGGGGTGCTGTACCACCGCGACACGCGATTCGCGCTTCCCCTGCTGCAGGCGCTGCGCGATGAAGGCGACCTGGTGGTGGGCGACAACCAGCCCTACGCCGTCAGCAGCACCAGCGACTACGCCGTGCCGGTGCATGGCGAAGGCCGCGGGCTGGTGCACGTGGAGCTGGAGATCCGCCAGGACCTGATTGCCGATGCCGCTGGCCAGCAGGCGTGGGCACAGCGCCTGGCGCGGATCTTCACCGCCCTGCAGCCGCAACTGGACGCACTGCCGCCTGCGTAAGGCTTGGTGATCGATTCAGCCTTCGCCCGCGCACACCGGCGTGGGCGCTGCACGGTCCTGCTGCGGCCGCAGCCACAGCGCCACGCCCACGCCCAGCAACGCGAACAGTGCCGCACCGTACTGCGCGTGGATCATGCCCTGCAGGGCCGCGTCGCTGCTGGCACCGGCGCTGCCACGACCGGCATTGGCCACCATCACCAGCAGCGCCAAGCCCAGCGCACCGCCGATCTGCTGCGCGGTGGCGGCCATGCCCGAGGCCACGCCCTGCTGCGCGGCCGGCACGCCTTGGCCGGCCACGATCCACATCGAGGTCCAGGTGATGCCCTGGCCGAGGCTGAGCACCACGATGCCCGGCAGCAGCGCCCAGTAGGTCGCGCCATACGGCAACGCAACGGCGACCGCGGCGATGCCGATCGCACCGGCCAGCATGCCCACCGCCAGCACCTGGCGCGGCGAACGCTGCGCGAGCATGCGCTCGGCGATGCGGATGCCGAAGGTGCACACCAGGGTGGGGGGCAGAAACGCCAGGCCAGCCTGCAGCGCACTCCAGCCGTAGCCATCCTGGTAATACAGCGCCAGGAAGTAGTACTGCACGCCGTAGCTGCTCATGAACAGCATGGTCAGCAGCATCGCCGCACGCAGGCTGCGCAGGCGCAGCAGCGAGAACTGCATCAGCGGGTCGCGGCTGCGGCGTTCGATCTGCACGAAGGCGGCCAGCATCACCGCCGATACCACCAGACAGATCAGCGTGCGCGGCGCCAGCCAGCCCCACTCCGGGCCCTGTACCAGCGTGGTCACCAGCAGGCTGCCGCCGAGGGTCACCGTGACACAGCCGGCCAGATCGAACGAGCGGCCCGCCAGCGGCGCGGGATCGCGCGGCAGCCACCAGCCGCCCAGCAGCGCGCAGCCACCGGCGAACGGGACGATCACCAGCAGTACCGAGGCCCACCCGAAGCTCTGGGTGAGCACGCCACCGAGCAGGGTGCCCAAGGCCAGGCCGCCGGCGCTGGCCATCGACCAGATCGCCAGCGCGCGGTTGCGCGGCGCGCCTTCGGCGTAGATCGTGTTGATCAGCGCCAGCGTGGCCGGGAACAGCAGCGCCGCGCCGATGCCCTGCACCGCGCGGGCGGCGATCAGCAGCCACGCACTGCTGCTGAACCCACCCACCAGCGAGGCCAGCGCGAACAGCGCCATGCCAAGCCGATAGATACGGCGTCGGCCCAGCAGATCGGCCGCGCGGCCGCCAAGCAGCAGGCAGCCGCCGAAGGCCACCGTATAGCCACTGACGATCCACTGCAGCTGCTGGGCATTGATCTGCAGCTGCGTGCCCATCTCGTGCAGCGCGACGAAGATGATCGTGGAATCCAGCGCGATGATCAGCTGGGCCATCGCCAGCAAAGCCAGGGCGAGGCGTGGAAATGCGGGCGCCGGCGCGCCAGCGGGAGACAGGGGGGAGGTCATGCCGACTCGGTACTGCGTAAGAAGGTGGGCAGTCTCATTGATGACGCTTCATAAATAAACCCGGATACTTCGATATCTGTCATGCATATCCGCATGAATCGGAGGACGTCATGGATCTCAACGCCGTGCGCATGCTGGTGCAGGTGGCGGAGGCGCGCAGTTTCACCCTCGCCGCCGGTCAGCTGGGGATCAGTCAATCCGGGTTGTCGCGCGCGATCGGACGGCTGGAGAGCGCGCTTGGCGTGCGCCTGCTTCACCGCAACACCCGCAACGTCAGCCTGACCCCGGATGGCCGCCAGTTCGTCGAGCACTGCGCGCCGCTGCTGAGTGGGCTGGAGGATGCCGAGCGTCGGCTGGGTGATCGCCCCTCCACGCCGTCGGGCGTGCTGAAGCTGACGGCGCCGTCGATGTTCGGGCGCAAGGTGCTGGTGCCGCTGGCCGGGCAGTTGATGGCGGCACACCCGCAACTGCAGTTCGAGCTGGTGCTCAACGACCGGCTGGTCGATCTGGTCGAGGAAGGCTTCGACGCCGCATTGCGCACCGGGCCGATCAGCGATGTGCGCATGGTGGCGCGCCCCCTGCGGCCGTTGAACTGGGTCACCGTCGCCTCCCCCGCCTACCTCGCGCAGCACGGGGAACCGGCCACCGTGGATGCGCTGCACGATCACGCCTGCCTGGCAGTGCGCAATCTGCGCAGCGGGCGGCTGGTGGACTGGCAGTTCCGCGAGGCCGAGGGCCAGCTGCGCGAGTTCACCCCGCCGGCGCGGATGGTGTTCGACAGCGGCGACCCGCTGGTCGAGGGCGCCCTGGCCGGGATCGGCATCGTGCAGGTGATGGATTTCGCGGTAGCCGATGCACTCGCAGACGGCCGGCTGCAGCGGGTGCTGCAGCCGTTCGAGGGCCGCAGCCGGGCCCTGTCGCTGGTCTATCCACCCTCGCGGCAGGCCTCACCGAAGCTGCAGGTGTTGGCCGAAGCGTTGTTGGGTGGTGATTGGTAACCCGCCGCATCACGACCAACGGTCGTGATCTACCGCATGGTGCACGGGGCGATGGCGATCACGACCAACGGTCGTGATCCACCGCGCGACGTCTGGGGGTGACCCGGCAGGTGCCGACCGTTGGTCGGCACGTCTCCATCAACCCGCGAAGCGATCGGTCGCACGCACCAGTGCGTCGACATTCTCCGCTTCAAACGCGGAATGACCCGAGGCCGGGCTGATCTCGAGCGTCGATTTCGGCCACGCCTTGTGCAGTTCCCACGCACTCTGCAGCGGGCAGACCACGTCGTAGCGGCCGTGCACGATCACGCCGGGAATATCGGCGATGCGGTGCGCGTCGCGCAGCAGCTGGTCTTCCACCTCGAAGAAACCGCCGTTGACGAAGTAGTGGTTCTCGATGCGGGCGAAGGCCAGCGCGAACTGCGGGTCCTGGTGGCTGTTCACGAAGTCGTCGTCCACGTGCAGGAAGCTGGTTGCGCCTTCCCACACGCTCCACGCCTTGGCCGCCGCCAGGCGGGTGGCCTCGTCATCGCTGGTCAGGCGGCGATGGAAGGCCGAGATCAGGTCGTGGCGCTCCACCGCCGGGATGGGCTCGAGGTAGTGCTCCCACGCATCCGGGAACAGGCGGTTGGCGCCTTCCTGGTAGAACCATTCCAGCTCCCAGCGGCGCAGCATGAAGATGCCGCGCAGGACCAGTTCGGTCACGCGCTGCGGGTGGGTCTGCGCGTAGGCCAGTGCCAGGGTCGAGCCCCAACTGCCGCCGAACACCTGCCAGCGATCCACCTTGAGGTGCTCGCGCAGCGTCTCGATGTCGGCCACCAGGTCCCAGGTGGTGTTGTCGACCAGGTCCGCATGCGGCGTGGAACGGCCGGCACCGCGCTGGTCGAACAGGATGATCCGGTACTTGGCCGGGTCGTGGAACTGGCGCATCTTGTCGCTGCAGCCGCCGCCCGGGCCACCGTGCAGCATCACCACCGGCTTGCCATCGGGATTGCCGCACTGCTCGAAATACAGCGTGTGGCGGTCATCGACCTTCAGGGTGCCGACGTCGTAAGGGGTGATGGCGGGATACAGCGTACGCATGACAGGAACTCCATGTGGAATGACAGTCGCCGCATCACGCTGCGCGGCGGCCCGGTGGACAGGTCATTCTAGCCCCGGGGTCGGCGCGGGGCCGGCACGCGGTCAGGCCGCCAGACAGCCCAGGCTCACCCGGTCGCGCTGCTCCAGGTCGCGCTCGGTGCCGACCGACTGGAAACCGGCCTGCTGCAACAACGCGCGGATCGCCTCGCCCTGGTCCCAGCCGTGTTCGATCAGCAGCCAGCCGCCGGGAAGCAGGTGCGCTGCCGCACCGTCGATGATCAGGCGGATGTCGTCCAGCCCATCGGGGCCGGAGGCCAGCGCGGTGGCCGGTTCGAAACGCAGGTCGCCCTGCGCCAGGTGCGGGTCGTCGCTGGCGATGTACGGCGGGTTGGTGGCGATCAGCTCGACGCGCTCGCCCGCCAGCGGCGCGTACCACGCCCCCTGCCGGAAGCTGACATTGTCCAGTGCGTGGCGCTGCGCGTTGCGCGCTGCCACGGCCAGGGCCGCCTCACTGAGGTCGGTCGCGATCACCTGCGCCAACGGCCGCTCGCTGGCCAGGGCCAGCGCGATCGCGCCGCTGCCGGTGCCCAGATCCGCGACCCGCAGCGGGGTATCCGCGGGCAACCGCGCCAGCGCCAGCTCGACCAGCAGTTCGGTCTCCGGGCGCGGGATCAGGGTGGCCGGGCTGACCTCCAGGTCCAGGGTCCAGAAGCCGCGGCGGCCCAGCAGGTAGGCCACCGGTTCGCCGGCCAGGCGCTTGGCGAGCAGGGCCTCGAACGCGGCCACCTGCGCGGGCGCGACCGGATCGGTGGCGTGGGCGAACAACCAGCTGCGCTCACGCTCCAGCACCTGCAGCATCAGCAGTTCGGCTTCATGCCGGCCTTCCACACCCGGCAGGCGGGTGGCGGCATCGGCGAGCAGCTGGCGGACGTCTGGCGGGGCGGCAGTCATGGCGGATCGGAGCAACGTCGGGGCGCGCAGTGTAGTGCACCGGCAGCGGTCGGCCAGGCGTGCGCCAAGGGCCTTCGGCGGCAGCAACGCGATTGAAACTACGCATCGCCACTACATATATAGATTCGTAGGCGCTATCGAGTTCCGTCGAAAAACCGGGCGTTCCGGCACCGCGGCGCCCCGCACCGTTCAGGTTCCCACCGCGGCGCATATGCAGAAGCTATTGAAGCGATCATTCGCCACCGCCCGCTGGTCATTGCGCTGCAACGCTTTTGACGGCCATGGCCATCAACATTCATCGCAGGATCAGACCTTTTTGATAGCCTATAACTATCGCATAGATGCAATCAATGGATTGTCCTTATGGGAACGGAGCCGCTAACCTGTGTTGGTCGCTTCACCCCCCCTTCACCAAGAGGAACAACGATGTCGCTCATCAACACCCAGATCCAGCCGTTCGAAGCCAACGCCTACCAGAACGGCGAGTTCATCAAGGTCTCCGACAGCACCCTGAAGGGTCACTGGTCCGTGCTGATCTTCATGCCGGCCGCGTTCACCTTCAACTGCCCGACCGAGATTGAAGACGCCGCCGACCATTACGCCGAGTTCCAGAAGGCTGGCGCCGAGGTCTACATCGTCACCACCGACACGCACTTCTCGCACAAGGTGTGGCACGAAACCTCGCCGGCCGTCGGCAAGGCCCAGTTCCCGCTGGTCGGCGATCCGACCCACCAGCTGACCCGCGCCTTCGGCGTGCACATCGAAGAAGAAGGCCTGGCCCTGCGCGGCACCTTCATCATCAACCCGGAAGGCGTGATCAAGACTCTGGAGATCCACTCCAACGAGATCGCCCGTGACGTCTCCGAGACCCTGCGCAAGCTGAAGGCTGCCCAGTTCACCGCCGCCAACCCGAACCAGGTCTGCCCGGCCAAGTGGAAGGAAGGCGAGAAGACCCTGACCCCGTCGCTGGACCTGGTCGGCAAGATCTAAGCCGTATCCCATCCCCATCCCCGCCCGCCGGGGATGGGGGTGAACCCAAGCCGGTGCCCCACGCGCCGGTTTCGGTTCACCCCCATGTCGCGCAGATGCACCCGCGGGGTTCGTCGACGCTGTTCCCTTGCCTGAATCAAGGAGTTTTTCGATGTTGGATGCCAACCTCCAGTCCCAGCTGAAGACCTATCTGGAACGTGTCACCCGTCCGATCCAGATCACGGCGCACGTGGATGACGGCGCCAAGTCGCAGGAGATGCTCGAGCTGCTGAACACGCTGACCACGCTGTCGGCGCAGATCAGCCTGGACGTGCGTCGCGACAGCAGCGAGCGCACGCCCTCCTTCGCGCTGACCACGCCCGGCCAGGACATCCATCTGGCGTTCGCGGGCCTGCCGATGGGCCATGAGTTCACCTCGCTGGTGCTCGCCCTGCTGCAGGTCGGCGGCCACCCGTCCAAGGCCACGGCCGAGCTGATCGAGCAGGTGCGCAACCTGGAAGGCGAGTACCGCTTCGAAACCTACTTCTCGCTGTCCTGCCAGAACTGCCCGGACGTGGTGCAGGCATTGAACCTGGCGGCGGTGCTGAATCCGCGCATCCAGCACGTGGCGATCGATGGCGGCCTGTTCCCGGCCGAGGTGGAAGCGCGCCAGATCATGTCCGTGCCGACCGTGTACCTCAACGGCGAAGTGTTCGACCAGGGCCGCATGACGCTGGAACAGATCGTGGCCAAGCTCGATACCGGCGCGGCCAAGCGCGATGCCGAAAAGCTCAGCACCAA
Organism: Stenotrophomonas sp. LM091; assembly: GCF_001806305.1. Classification (NCBI taxonomy): domain Bacteria; kingdom Pseudomonadati; phylum Pseudomonadota; class Gammaproteobacteria; order Lysobacterales; family Lysobacteraceae; genus Stenotrophomonas; species Stenotrophomonas sp. LM091. The sequence continues at coordinate 2,926,736 of NZ_CP017483.1, read as the reverse complement.
GGCACCGTTCGACGTGCTGGTGGTGGGGGGTGGTCCGGCCGGCGCAGCGGCAGCGATCTACGCCGCACGCAAGGGCATCCGCACCGGCGTGGCCGCCGAACGCTTCGGTGGCCAGGTGCTGGACACCATGGCGATCGAGAACTTCATCTCGGTCAAGGAAACCGAAGGTCCGAAGCTGGCCGCCGCGCTGGAACAGCACGTGCGCGAGTACGAGGTGGACATCATGAACCTGCAGCGCGCCACCGCCCTGGTGCCCGCCGGCGATGATGGCCTGGTCGAAATCAAACTGGAAAACGGTGCATCGCTGAAATCGCGTTCGGTGATCCTTTCCACCGGTGCACGCTGGCGCCAGATGAACGTGCCCGGCGAAGATCAGTACCGCAACAAGGGCGTGGCGTACTGCCCGCATTGCGACGGTCCGTTGTTCAAGGGCAAGCGCGTGGCGGTGATCGGTGGCGGCAACTCCGGCGTGGAAGCAGCGATCGATCTGGCGGGCCTTGTGACGCATGTGACCCTTCTGGAATTTGATGACAAACTGCGCGCCGATGAAGTACTGCAGAAGAAGCTTCGCAGCCTGGGCAACGTCACCATCATCACCAGCGCCCTCACCCAGGAAGTGCTGGGCGATGGCCAGAAGGTGACGGGCCTGGTCTACCAGGACCGCGTCGGTGGCGATTCGCACCGGGTGGAACTGGAAGGCATCTTCGTGCAGATCGGTCTTCTGCCCAATACCGAATGGTTGAAGGACACGGTGGCGCTGTCACCGCGTGGCGAGATCCTGATCGACGACCGCGGCCAGACCAGCGTGCCGGGTGTCTTCGCCGCAGGCGATTGCACGACCGTTCCGTACAAGCAGATCGTCATCGCGATGGGCGCCGGTTCCACTGCGGCACTGAGCGCCTTTGATCACCTGATCCGCACCTCCGTTCCCAAGAGCAGCGGCGCTGTCGCCGAAGCTGCCTGAAACGTTTCGGTTCCCGGTTCGCCGGGAACCTTGTCTGTCTGCTGGGTAGCCACGCCATCACCCGGTCCATTGCCGCAAGAGGTCCAAGGAAATGAACCTACGTGATTTGAAGTATCTGGTGGCGCTGGCCGACCACCGCCATTTCGGCAAGGCGGCCGCCGCCTGCTTCGTCAGCCAGCCCACCCTGTCCACCCAGATCCGCAAGCTCGAGGACGAGCTGGGGTTGCCGTTGGTGGAACGTGCCCCGCGCAAGGTCATGCTCACCCCGGCCGGGGTGGAAGCGGCCGCGCGCGCGCGCACCATCGTGGCCGAGGTGGAGCAGATGAAGGAAGCCGCGCGGCGCAGCCGCGATCCCGAAGCCGGCACCGTCCGGCTCGGCATCTTCCCGACGCTGGGCCCGTATCTGCTGCCGCATGTGATCCCCAACATCCGCGAGCGTTTCCCGCAGCTGGAACTGCTGCTGGTCGAGGAAAAGAGCGATGAGCTGCTGACCCGGCTGCGCGAGGGCAAGCTCGATGCCGCCCTGCTGGCACTGCCGCTGGACGATGACCAGCTGCACGCCGAGTTCCTGTTCGAAGAGCCCTTCCTGCTGGCGGTTTCCCAGCAGCACCCGCTGGCCCGCCGCCAGCATCTGGACGTGCAGGAGCTGTCGTCGCAGAAGCTGCTGCTGCTCGAGGATGGGCACTGCCTGCGCGACCAGGCGCTGGCCGTCTGCCGGTTGTTTGGCGCCAACGAGAAATCGGAGTTCCGCGCCACCAGCCTGGAGACGCTGCGGCAGATGGTGGCTGCCGATGTGGGCATCACCCTGCTGCCGACGCTGTCGGTCAAGCCCCCGGTGCCGCGCTCGGACAACATCCGCCTGCTGGACTTCAGCGGCGATGACCGCCCCAGCCGCCGCATCGCGATGGCCTGGCGCCGCAGTTCGGCGATGACCGGGTTCCTGGAACAGCTGGCCCAGCAGTTCAAACGGCTGCCGCAGGGCCTGCTCGCGCTGGAGTCCACCGACGTTCCGGGTGCCACGGCCACGCCGCTGCAACGCGCTGGCTGAGCCTGGCTGAACCGGCCGGCGGGGCCGATACGCCGGACGGGTCGCATCCGTCTACGATTGTCAGCACAATAGGACGAGGCGGTGCCAGCAGGCGCCGCCTTTTTGCATGGGTCTTCCACAAACGCAAGGAGCTACACCATGTCCACTTCCAGCGGACTGCCCCCTTCCATCATTGTTTCAAGCCACGACATGGACCGCCTGGACGCCATGCTCGAGTCTCCCGCTGTCAGCCAGACCCCCGCCGGGATCGCCCTGGCCGAAGAACTCAACCGGGCGACCGTTGTGGCGCCGGACCAGGTTCCCGAGGGCACCGTCATGATGCATTCGCGCGTGGAGTGCGAAGATGAGCTGCAGAACGAAAAGCACGTTCTGACGCTGGTCTATCCGCGCGAGGCCGATGTTGAACAGGGCAAGGTATCGATCCTCGCACCGGTGGGCACCGCCCTGCTGGGCCTGTCGATCGGCCAGACCATGGATTGGGTGGCACCGGGCGGCCGCAAGCTGCGCCTGCGGGTGACCGCCGTCCACCACCAGCCCCACGCCTGACCCCGCCTGCTGCGTCGTCGCGCAGGTTCCACCGTTTCGTCCCAGGAGTTGCAATGAGCACCGTTTCGCTGTCCAAACTCTCCCAGCTGCGTGATCTGTCCGTGGTGGTTGCCGATACCGGCGATTACGAGGCGATCAAGCGCTTGAAGCCGGTCGACTGCACGACCAATCCCACCCTGGTGAAGAAAGCGCTGGACCTGCCGGTGTACGCCGAGCTCATCGAGAGCGCGCTGGCCTGGGGCCGCGAGCAGGGTGGCGAGCGCGAGGCGGTTGTCCAAGCGGTGGCCGATCGCCTGACCGTGGGCGTGGGCACCCTGCTCAGCACCCTGGTGCCGGGCCGGGTCTCGACCGAGGTCGACGCCGACCAGGCGCACGACACCGCAGCGACGGTCGCCAAAGCGCGCCAGTTCATCGCCATGTACGAGGCGGCCGGCGTGCCGCGCAGCAAGGTGCTGATCAAGATCGCAGCAACCTGGGCAGGCGTGGAGGCAGCGCGCCAGCTGCAGGCCGAAGGGATCGACTGCAACCTGACGTTGATCTTCAATCCCACCCAGGCGCTGGCCTGCAGTGAGGCCGGTGCGTTCCTGATTTCGCCGTTCGTGGGCCGCATCCTGGATTGGTATGTGGCCAACGGGCAGGCGCCGGCAAGCATCGATGAAGACCCGGGCGTGGTGTTCGTGCGCGGCGTGTATGCCGAGTTCAAGCGCCGTGGTTCGCCGACGGTGGTGATGGGTGCCTCCTTCCGTTCGACGGCGCAGATCGAGGCGCTGGCCGGCTGCGATCGCCTGACGATTTCGCCGGACCTGCTGGAGAAGCTGGACGCCGATCATGGCGAGCTGCCGCGCAAGCTGGTAGCCGGTGCGGCCGAGTCGGTGCAGGTGACACCGATCGATGCGGCGCGCTTCGCGGCGGATCTGGCGGCCGACCCGATGGCGACGGAGAAGCTGGCAAGCGGTATCGATGCGTTCGCCAAGGATCTGGAGGCGTTGCGCCAGACGATCCGCGAGCGCCTGTAAGCGCTGGCCGTTGGCTCGCTATGCAAAAGGCCCCGCACTGCGGGGCCTTTCGTTTTTGGCGCTTGCGGCAACTGCAACTGCGACTGCGACCGCAACCGCAACCGCTCACTTTCGTCGGGGTTGGCGCGATGTGGGCGTGATTGCTGGACGCGCCGTCGACACATGGCGGGTGCTTCCGGGTGGGCAGCACAGCAGTGAACCCAAGGCCGTCCATTGGACCGGGTAGAGCCGACCATTGGTCGGCTCTGGGGTATCAGGCACCCACACCGATCGGGCAACTGACGCCGGTGCCACCGATGCCGCAGTAGCCGTTGGGGTTCTTGGCGAGGTACTGCTGGTGGTCATCCTCGGCGTAGTAGTACTCGGGCGCCGGGAAGACGATATCGGTGGTGATCGCGCCGTAGCCGCTGTCGTTCAGGCGCTGCTGGTAGGCATCACGGCTGGCCAGGGCGGCGTCGAGCTGGGCCTGGGTGGTGGCGTGGAGCGCGGAGCGGTACTGGGTGCCGGTATCGTTGCCCTGGCGCATGCCCTGGGTGGGATCGTGACTTTCCCAGAAGACCTGGAGCAGGCGCTCGAGCGGGACGATGGCCGGGTCGTAGACGACCTCGACGATTTCGGTGTGCCCGGTAAGGCCGGAGCAGACTTCTTCGTAGGTGGGGTTCGGGGTGACGCCGCCGGCGTAGCCGACCGAGGTCGAGTAGACGCCGGGGATCGTCCAGAATTTGCGTTCAGCGCCCCAGAAGCAGCCCATGGCGAAGCGGATGCGCTCCAGGCCGGTGAAGCTGTCTTTCAGCGGGTGGCTGTTGACGTAATGCTGGTTGTGCAGCAGTGGCAGCGGGTGCTCCCGGCCCGGCAACGCCTCTTCCGGGCGCGGCAGGCGCTGCTTGAAGGCACCGATGCCCAACAGACCGTTTCCAATACCCAACATGGCGTTCTCCTAGGCCGGCAACAGGCCGGCGCTTTCGTCTCCATCGAACATGGGGGCGTCCGGGGCCGCGCCCAAGTCCAGCTGGGCGACGATGTCTTCGGCTTCGGGACGGGCCAGGTCGGGGACGCACACGCGCAGGACGCCGAACAACGGGAGTTCGCCCATGCCGCCCAGCAGCGATTCGCCGAAGACGAAGGCGGGGATTCCCGCATCCTCCAGGGCGTGTTTGACCAGATGGGCGTCGAACAGGTTGTCGGCCTGGTAGATCACGTGCATGGGCGGGCTCCGGAGGGCATGGGGCCAGCATACGCCCGGGGGCTGAAGGTGTGCCGACCCACGGCGGTCATCTTCCAGGCGGAGCCGGATCCGGTCGTGCCGGCCGCTGGTCGGCTCCCGATATCGCCGGCAATGTGCAGCGCCGGCCAGCGGCCGGCACTACCTTTTGTTTCGCGGGTCATGGGGAGCCGGCCAGCGGCCGGCACTACCGACTGCATCTGGCGGGGAAGCCCCCTGAGTCAGGGGGCGGCGCCGAAGGCGCGGGGTCTGGGTGATGGTGAGATGGGGCCCGCGGTTTGCGCAGCAAAACGTGGGGCGACAGCGCGAATGCGGTGGCGCGTCCCCCGACAGGCTAAACTGTTGGTCTTTCTACCTTTTAACTGCGACCGCGCATCATGTCCGAGTCTACCGCCGCCCCCACCGACGCCCTTCCGGAAACCCAGGAAAAACGGGATTTCATCCGTCAGATCGTCCGTGAGGACCTGGCCGGCGGCAAGCATGCCGCGATCAAGACGCGCTTCCCGCCCGAGCCCAACGGCTACCTGCACATCGGCCACGCCAAGTCGATCTGCCTGAACTTCGGCATCGCCGGCGAGTTCAACGGCGTGTGCAACCTGCGTTTCGACGACACCAATCCGGCCAAGGAAGACCCGGAGTACGTGGCCGCGATCCAGGACGATGTGCGCTGGCTGGGCTTTGAGTGGAACGAGCTGCGCCATGCCTCGGATTATTTCGATGCGTACTACCTGGCCGCCGAAAAGCTGATCCGCGACGGCAAGGCGTACGTGTGCGACCTCTCGGCCGAGGAAGTGCGTGCCTACCGCGGCACCCTGACCGAACCGGGTCGCCCGTCGCCGTTCCGCGACCGCAGCGTCGAGGAAAACCTGGACCTGTTCGGCCGCATGCGCGCGGGCGAGTTCCCGGATGGTGCGCGCACCGTACGGGCCAAGATCGACATGGCCAGCGGCAACATCAACCTGCGCGACCCGGCCCTGTACCGGATCAAGCACGTTGAACACCAGAACACCGGCAATGCATGGCCGATCTACCCGATGTACGACTTCGCGCATGCACTGGGCGATTCCATCGAGGGCATCACCCACTCGCTGTGCACGCTGGAGTTCGAAGACCACCGCCCGCTGTACGACTGGTGCGTGGACAACGTCGATTTCGCCCACAACGACGCGCTGACCCAGCCGCTGGTCGATCGCGGCCTGCCGCGTGAGGCGGCCAAGCCGCGCCAGATCGAGTTCTCGCGTTTGAACATCAACTACACGGTGATGAGCAAGCGCAAGCTGATGGCGCTGGTCACCGAGCAGCTGGTGGATGGCTGGGAAGACCCGCGCATGCCGACTCTGCAGGGCCTGCGTCGCCGTGGCTATACCCCGGCGGCGATGCGCCTGTTCGCCGAGCGCGTGGGCATCAGCAAGCAGAATTCGCTGATCGATTTCAGCGTGCTCGAAGGCGCGCTGCGCGAAGACCTCGACAGCGCCGCCGCGCGCCGCATGGCGGTGGTCGATCCGGTCAAGCTGGTGCTGACCAACCTGCCCGATGGCCACGAAGAAACCCTGACCTTCTCCAACCATCCCAAGGATGAGGCCTTCGGTACCCGCGAGGTGCCGTTCGCCCGCGAGCTGTGGATCGAGCGCGAGGATTTCGCCGAGGTTCCGCCCAAGGGATGGAAGCGCCTGGTGCCGGGTGGCGAAGTGCGCCTGCGCGGTGCCGGCATCATCCGCTGCGATGAGGTGATCAAGGACGCCGACGGCACCATCACCGAACTGCGCGGCTGGCTGGATCCGGAATCGCGCCCGGGCATGGAAGGCGCCAACCGCAAGGTCAAGGGCACCATCCATTGGGTCAGCGCCGTGCATGCGGTGCCGGCCGAGATCCGCCTGTACGACCGTCTGTTCTCGGTGCCGAACCCGGACGACGAAACCGACGGCAAGACCTACCGCGATTACCTCAATCCGGACTCGCGCCGCACCGTCACCGGCTATGTCGAGCCGGCCGCGGCCAGCGCCGCGCCGGAACAGTCGTTCCAGTTCGAGCGTACCGGCTACTTCGTGGCCGACCGCCGCGACCACACCGCCGCCAAGCCGGTGTTCAACCGCAGCGTGACCCTGCGCGATACCTGGTCGGCGTAAGCTGCACCCGGCCGGTGCCAGGCACCGGCCACCGCGTGACCCCGGCGCGGCCCTGCATCGGCAGGGCCTGCGCTCCAGATTCCCTGCGACCGGCGCGCCCCGCGCCGGCGTGCGCGTGGCCGCGTTCAGCGCGGGCACGGCATCCCCGGGCGCGGCCCGATACACTGCCGCTGCTCCATCTTTGAAGAGGTTCATGTCCCGATGCTGTACGCGCAAGTCCATCTCACCCTGCCCGCCTGGATCCACGACCAGATCGATCTGGGCCGTGTCTATCCCGAGGACGCCGACAAGGTCGCGCTGGCGATTGAACTGTCGCGCCTGAATGTCGAGGCACAGAGCGGCGGCCCGTTCGGCGCCGTGGTGTTTGGGCCGGATCATCGCGTGATCGCCGCCGGCGTGAACCGCGTGGTGCCGCATACGACCTCGCTGGCGCATGCCGAAAACATGGCCTACATGCTGGCGCAGCAGCGCCTGCAGACCCCGCGCCTGAACGATGTGCTGTCACCGATCACCCTGGCCACCTCCTCGCAGCCATGCTGCCAGTGCTACGGCGCCACCATCTGGGCCGGCATCGATCGGCTGCTGATCGGTGCCAGCGCACAGGACGTGGAAGAACTGACCCCCTTCGATGAAGGCCCGCTGCCGGCGGACTGGATCGGCGAACTCAACAAGCGTGGCATCGAGGTCGTGCGCGACATCGAGCGCGACGCCGCGCGCGCGGTGCTGCGCCAGTACGGAGAGATCAACGGTGCCCATTACTGATATCCGCGCTTCGGGCGCGATGCGATGAGCGGCCTGCTGTGTTTGTGCCGCCAAGGGTTTGAACCGGAACTGGCCGCCGAGCTGTCCGAGCGTGCGGCCTATGCCAACGTGGCCGGCTATGCGCGCACCCAGCGCAATGACGGTTACGTGGTGTTCGTCACCGACGAAGGTGCGGCGCTGTCCAAGGCCCTGTCCTGGCGCTCGCTGATCTTCGCCCGGCAGAAGCTGCAGGTGCTGGCCGAACTGCCGCAGCTGGATGCTGCCGACCGCATCACCCCGATCCTCGCCGCCCTGCAGGGGCAGCAACGCTTCGGCGACATGTGGGTCGAACATCCGGACTCGGACGAAGGCAAGCCGCTGGCCGGCCTGGCCCGCGCGTTCGGCAATGCGCTGCGCCCGGCGCTGCGCAAGGCCGGCCTGCTGACCGACAAGCCGAACACCGGCCTGCCGCGCCTGCACATCGTGTTCGTGGATGGCCGTCATGCCTTCGTGTGCGTGGCCGACACCCGCGACAGCGCGCCCTGGCCGCTGGGCATTCCACGCCTGAAGCTGCTGCCCGACGCGCCCTCGCGCTCGGCGCTGAAGCTCGATGAAGCCCTGCTCACCCTGATGACGCCCGAAGAGCGCGAACTGCTGGTCAAGCCGGGCATGCGCGCGGCCGACCTGGGCGCTGCACCGGGCGGCTGGACCTGGGTATTGACCCGCCAGCACCTGAAGGTGATCAGCGTGGACAACGGCCCGCTGCGCGAGCACGTGTTGGAGACCGGGCTGGTTGAGCATCTGCGCGCCGATGGCTTCCATTGGCAGCCGGAGACCCCGCTGGACTGGATGGTCTGCGACATGGTCGAACAGCCCCGCCGCGTGGCCGAACGCATGGCCACCTGGTTCCGCGAGGGCTGGTGCAAGCATGCGATCTTCAACCTCAAGCTGCCGATGAAAAAGCGCTGGGATGAAACCCGCATGTGCCTGGAGCTGTTCCAGGAACAGGCCGGCAAGCCGCTGCATCTACGCGCCAAGCAGCTGTACCACGACCGCGAAGAAATCACGGTGCTGGCCTCGCCGCTGCGCTGACCCTCGCGCACCGCCGGTAGAGCCGGGCCAGGCCCGGCTGGCCGCGCAACGCGCGGCAATGATCGAAGCACGCGCCGGCCGCCCGGCGCCCCCACGTCACGAACGGAGATTCCATGCGACGCCGATCAAACCTCATCCTGCTGCTGACGCTGCTGCCCACGCTTGCCCTGGCCCAGGTCCGCCCGCCGTCACCGGCGGTCAGCGAACCGCTGCGCGAGGTCCCCGCGAGCGTGCGCGCACAGCCGCTCTCGCAGGGCGAGGTGACCCATCAGGTCACCCTGGCCGCGCCGGCCGGCGAAGCTGCGGTAACGGTGCGTTCGGTGCAGCCGGTGAGCGTGGTCGGTCAGTACCGGATCGCGTTCGCGGCGCTGGATGTCGACGGCGACGGCTTCATCAGCCGCGCCGAAGCGCAGGCCAACCCGACCCTGGCCGATGAGTTCAACGCGCTGGACGTGAAGCGGCGCGGCAAGCTGGACCGCGCCGATCTGGCCGGCTGGCTGATCGACTGAGCGCGCGGGTCACAGCCCCGCGGCGCGCTTCCAGAACATCGACACCAGCGGCGGCAGCTTGCCGGCGCAGCCCAGCGCGCGCCCGCGCGCCAGGGTCAGGTGCATTTCATCGTTGGAGAACACCGTATTGATCGCATCGAAGCTGTACGCAGCGACGGTGTTCTCGCTGCGGCGCTCGCGCGCCCAGCGCTGCAGGCGGTGCGGTGACATCCAGTCCTGGCGGCGCTGCTGCGCGGCCAGCACCATTGCCCGCAACGCAGCCACATCACGCAGGCCGAGATTGACGCCCTGCCCGGCCAGCGGATGCACCACGTGGGCCGCATCCCCCAGCGCGAGCACGCGGCCGGCCACGTAACCGGTCGCCAGCTGTCGGCGCAGCGGGAAGGCCGCGCGCCTGGAGGCCAGCGTCATCGCGCCCAGGCGGCCGGCAAAGGCGTTGGTCAGCTCGCGACCGAACGCCGCATCATCCAGCGCCAGCACGCGCTCGGCCTCGGCGTCGGGCAGGGTCCACACGATCGAGCTGCGGTGCGTGCCGATCGGCAGCACCGCCAGCGGGCCGGTCACCAGGAAGCGCTGCCACGCTGTGGCTTCGTTGGCTTTTTCGGTATCCACGTAGGCGACCACGCCACGCTGGCCGTACTCCTGGCGCGTGACCTCCAGCCCGGCCAGCCGGCGCAGGGTGGATTCGGCCCCGTCGGCGGCAATCGCCAGCGACGCCTCGAGCCTGCGGCCGTCATCCAGGCGCAGGCGCACTCCGTTGGCGTCCTGCTCCAGGGCTTCCACCCGCGCCGGGCAGCACAGCTGCACGCCGGCCGCCGGCAGCGCCGCCCACAGGCGGTCCACCAGCAGATCGTTCTCCACGATCCAGCCCAGTTGTTCACGGCCGAGCGTGTCGGCATCGAAGCGCAGTTCATCGCCACCGGCCGCATCCCAGACCCGCATCCGGCGGTAGGCACACGCCCGCGCCGTGCTCACCGCCGGCCACACGCCGAGCGCGGCCAGCAGCTGCGCATTGTCCGGCGCGAACGCATACACGCGCAGGTCCGGCTGCTGCGGTTGCCACGCGGCGGGCTCGCGGCCTTCGACCAGCGTCACCGTCAATCCGGCCTCGGCCAAGGCCAGGGCGCAGGCCGCACCGACCACGCCGCCGCCGACCACCACCACGTCCTGCGGGCGCCGGCTCACAGGCCGGCTCCGCGGCACAGCGCCGGCACCTGACCGCGGAAGCCCATCGCTCCACCCACCAGCATCGACTGCATCGGCGTCGCCTGTGCCGCCAGCAGGCCGAGCGACCGCAGCGGCCGCATCAGCGGCGCCGGGTTGCTGGTCAGGCGCGCCAGCCCACCGGAGAAGGCGATGGTCTGCTCGCGGTCTTCAAGACGCCGTGCCACGTGTTCGCGCAGCAGCGCATCGCTGCCGGCATCGTCGGCGTCGGCCACGAGTTCGGCCAGGGTCAGCGCATCGCGCAGGCCCAGGTTGAAGCCCTGTGCGCCCAGCGGATGGATGGTCTGCGCGGCATTGCCCAGCAGGACCGTGCGCTCACCGACCAGCGCGCGCGACAGCACCTGGATCAAGGGGTACGCGCTGCGTGGCCCACTCTCCAGCAGGCGGCCGGCACGCCAGCCGATGGCCCCCTGCAGCCGGCTCACCCAGGCGGCATCGTCCAGCGCCATCACCGCTTCGGCCTGGTCGCGGGCAACACCGTGCACCGCACCGAAGTGGCGGTCGCCACGCGGCAGCAACGCGGTCGGGCCGGTGTCGGTGAAGCGCTCGTACGCGGTGCCGTCCGGCGCCCGGGCGGCGCGCACCCGCGAAACGAACAGGGTCTGCTCGAAATCATGCTCGTCCACCTCGATCCCCAGCGCCTCGCGCACGCCGCTGCGGGTGCCGTCGGCACCGACCACCAGGCGCGCCAGCAGGCAGCGCTCACCGCTGTCATCGGCGATGAAGACCTGGCGATACCCGTCCACCGTGGCGCCCAGGCGCACGAACCGGGCCGGGCGATAGCGGGTCAGGTGGGCCAGCGTGTCCAGCCGCGCCTCCAGCGCCTGGCCGAAATCGCGGGCGACCACGACCTGGCCGAACCACGGGCGCTGGTACTGCGCGGCCGCCATCTGCACCCGGCCGAAATCGCCTGCGCGGCTGACATGGATGCGGGTGATCGGGCCGGGCGCAGTAGCCAGCTTCTGCATCACGCCCAGTGCGGTCAGCGCGTTGACGGTGGCGGCCGCGAAGCTGAGGTTGCGCTGGTCGAACACTGCCGGCAGCGTGCCCAGCGGCGAAGCCTCGACCAGGCCGACATCACGGCCGGCACGGTCCAGGGCGATGGCCAGGCTGGCACCGACCAGCCCGCCGCCTACGATCACTACATCATGTCGTTCACTCATGCCCGCCATGATAAGGGTTCGCCCGTTCGGGCGGCGTGCGGCGGGGTGCCGCAGCAGGCGCTAGAATGAATGCCTGCCCCCACCCGTCACCGCCATGACCTCCACTGCCCACCGCGCCTTCGTCCTGTCCGTGCTCGTGCTGCTGATGGCGGCCACGCGGGTCAACCATTTCGCGGCGATTCCGGATGCGTCCTGGGCGGTGTTCTTCATCGGCGGCTTCTACCTGCGCGCGTGGACCCGCGGCGCGTTTCCGCTGCTGATGGCGGTGGCGGTGCTGGTGGACTGGATCGTCATCCGCCGCAGCGGCCTGGACTTCTGGCAGCACTACTGCGTGTCACCGGGCTACTGGATGCTGCTGCCGGCCTATTTCGCCATGTGGGGCGGCGGCATGCTCCTGCGCGCCGGCTATCACGGCGCCAGCTGGGCCGCACTGGGCAAGGGCGCGCTGCTGCTGGTCGCGGCGGTGGCGGTCTGCCACCTGTTCGCCCAGGGCGGTTTCTACTGGACCAGCGACAACGTCGCCACGCCCACCTTCAGCGGCTGGGCGAAGAACTACGGCGACTGGTTCCTGCCCTACCTGCGTACCGCCGCGGTCTACGTCGGTCTGGCCGCCGCCCTGCAGCTGGCGACCGAACAGGTCGGCAAGCTGCTGCAGGCGCGCCGCGACGTGCTGCGCTGACCGCGGCCGGAGGCGACCGTGGGCAACCGCTTGTCCCGCATCTATACGCGCACCGGTGACGACGGCAGCACCGGCCTGGGCGATGGTAGCCGCGTAGCCAAGGACGACGCCCGGGTGGCCGCCTACGGCACCGTCGATGAAGCCAACTCGGCGCTGGGCGTGCTGCTTGCGGTGCCGCTGCCGGCCGATGTGCGCACCCTGCTGACGGTGATCCAGCATCAGCTGTTCGATCTGGGCGGCGAGCTGTGCATCCCCGGCCATGCCGCCATCCACGCGGCCGACATCCAGGCCCTGGAGCAGCAGCTGGATCACTACAACGCCGATCTGCCGGTCCTCAAGGAGTTCATCCTGCCCGCCGGTGGCGAAGCCGCCGCGCGCTGCCACCTGGCCCGCACCATCGTGCGCCGCGCCGAGCGCGAGACCGTCACCCTGGCGCGCCGGGAGACGGTCCGCCCGGAAGCGCTGCATTACCTCAACCGCCTGTCGGACCTGCTGTTCGTGCTCGCGCGCGTACTGGCCCGTGCCGACGGCCACGGCGAGGTGCTCTGGCGCCACGAGCGCCGCCACGCCTGAGCGGCCCCGCCGCCCCACCGGATATCCTGCCCGCATGCTGGTTTTCACCCACCCCGCCTGTCTGCAACACGATCCCGGCCGCGGCCATCCCGAATGCCCGGCGCGCCTGCAGGGGGTACTCGATGCGCTGAAGGCGGCCTATCCGGACCAGCTGGACTGGCGCGAAGCACCGCCCGCCAAGCTCGGCGAGCTGGCCCGGGTCCACGACAGCGAACTGATCGACCTGGTGCTCAAGCCGCAGACCGAGCCGTTGCGCCTGATCGACATGGACACCATGACCTCGCCCGGCTCGGCCAGCGCGGCCCTGCATGCAGCCGGTGCCGGCGTCGCCGCGGTGGATGCGGTGATGCTCGGCGACGACCCGGTCGCCTTCTGCGCGGTGCGCCCGCCCGGCCACCACGCCAGCGCCAGCACCGCCATGGGCTTCTGTCTGTTCAACAACATCGCCATCGCCGCGGCCTATGCGCGTGACCGCTATGGGCTGGAGCGGATCGCCATCGTCGATTTCGACGTGCACCACGGCAACGGCACCCAGGACATCTTCATCGCCGATCCCGGCGTGGCCTACTACAGCACCCACCAGGCCGGGCTGTTCCCCAACTCCGGCCTGCGCCGCGACCGCGGGGCCGGCAACCTGATGAACATCCTGCTGCCGCCGGGCAGCGGCGGCTTCCGCTTCCGCAACACCTGGGCCGATGAGATGCTGCCGGCCATCGATGATTTCCGCCCGCAACTGCTGCTGATCTCGGCCGGCTTCGATGCGCACATGCGCGATCCGCAGGCCGACCTGATGCTGGAAACCGAGGATTTCGCCTGGATCACCACCGAGCTGCGCGGCCTGGCCCGGCGCCACGGGGCCGGCCGGATCGTCTCCATGCTCGAGGGCGGTTACGACCTGCAGGCCCTGGCCGAGTGCAGCGTGGCCCACGTCGGCCAGCTGCGCTGAGCCGCGCGGGGCCGCCCGGCGAATGAACCCGGCCCCCTGCCTGGGCCGGACCTTCATTGCCCCTATGCAAGGGATGGGGCAAGCTACGATCCGTTTTCGTCCGAATCCGATACCGCGTGCGCCGAGCCCTCCGCCTGCTGCCCCTCCCCCTCAGTATCGCCATCTGCCTGCCGGCCCTGGCCGACGACAAGCCGGTGAACTGGGGCCTGTGCCCGGTGACCGACGTGCTGCCCGTGTTCGACGACGCGCCCAAGGCCGACAAAGCCGCGGCCGCGACGCGTGACCAGCAGCCGACGGACATCGAAGGCGACCAACTGACCGGTACCTCCGTGGTGCCCAACTACCAGGGCAATGTCGCGCTCAAGCGCGGCGACCAGTTCCTGGGCACCGACAACCTGAGCTTCGATACCGAAAGCGGCAACTACATCGCCGAGGGCAATGTCCGTTACCAGGACTCCTCGATCCGGATGAAGGCCCGTCGCGCCGAGGGCAACCAGGAAAGCGACACCCACAAGATCAGCGATATCCAGTATCAGCTGGTGTCCCGCCGCGGCAATGGTGGCGCCGAGTCGATCGACCTGCAGGGTGCGGTCGGCCAGATGCACCGCTCCACCTACACCACCTGCGATCCCTCGCAGCCGGTATGGAAGCTGTCGGCACCGCAGATCGAGGTCGATAACGACGCCGGTTTCGGCACCGCACGCAACGCGGTGCTGCGGATCGGCAAGGTGCCGGTGCTGTGGGCGCCCTACTTCAAGTTCCCGATCGATGATCGCCGCCAGACCGGCCTCCTCTATCCGCAGGTTGGCCTGTCCGGGCGCAACGGCTTCGATTACACCCAGCCGATCTATCTGAACCTGGCGCCGAACTTCGACGACACCCTGATGCCGCGCTACATGAGCAAGCGCGGCTTCATGCTCGACAACGAATTCCGCTACCTCTACGACGGTGGCCGCGGCGAACTGCTGACCGCCTACCTGCCCAACGACAAGCTGCGCGACAAGGATCGCGGCCGCGTGGAGTTCAGCGGGTATCACAACATCAACGCCAACTGGCAGGCCCGTGCCAGCCTGGCCTGGGTCAGCGATGAGCGCTATCTGGAGGATTTCTCCAACCGGCTGCTCGGCGTGACCACCTCCAACCTGCAGAGCCAGATCGGCATCTACGGCACCGGCGAGAACTGGACCGGCGGCCTGATGGCCGATTACTGGCAGCTCACCGATTACACCCTGACCGAAGCGTCCCTGCCCTACGCCCGCCAGCCGCGCCTGTTCGTCAACTGGGACAAGCCGCTGCTGCCCTGGCTGGAAACCGGCGTGTACGCCGAAGCCGTCAACTTCACGCACCTGGATGTGCATGAGAAGTTCGGCGCCGACCAGGAGTACGAGCGCACCGGCGTGTCACGCAGCATGGACGGCGGCTCGCGCCTGGACGTGAAGCCGTATGTGTCCATGCCCTTCAGTGGCGCGGCCTGGTACGTCACCCCGACCCTGGCCTACCGCTACACCGGGTACGACCTGGAGCGCGGTCTGGCCGACAGTATCCGCCGCAGCCAGTTGACCCCGGAACAGTTGGCGGTGGCCACCCCGGACCAGCTACGCGGCAATACTTCGCCAAGCCGCAGCCTGCCGATCGGCACCATCGACGCCGGCCTGTTCTTCGATCGCGAGACCAAAATCGGCGATACCCGCTTCCTGCATACCCTGGAACCGCGCCTGTTCTACCTGCGCACGCCGTACCGCGACCAGAGCGATCTGCCGGTGTTCGATACGCGTGACTTCACCTTCAGCTGGGGCCAGCTGTTCCGCGATTCGCGCTATTCCGGCGCCGATCGGCAGAACGATGCCAACCAGCTGACCATGGCGGTGAGCACCCGTTTCATCGACCAGGACACCGGTAAGGAGCGCTTCTCCGGCAGCATCGGCCAGATCCTGTATTTCGATGATTCACGGGTCACGCTCAACAGCAGTGAAACCCCGGTCGAGCAGGGCAAGTCGGCCTGGATCGCCGATACGAACTACATGATCAACGACCGCTGGACGCTGGGCGCCACCTACCAGTGGGACCCCAAGTACAAGCGTGAGGACCTGGCCAGCGTGCGCGCGCGCTACCTGATGTCCAACGACGGCATCGTCAATCTGACCTACCGCAGCCGTTTGAATCCGCAGGCCTCGACCACGGCGACCCGCCGCGACCGGACCCTGCTGGAGCAGGCCGACCTGTCCTTCCTGTACCCGCTCAATGAGCGCTGGAGCCTGGTCGGCCGCTATTACTACTCCATCCAGGACCGCGCCCCGCTGGAAATCATCGGCGGTGTGCAGTGGGACAGCTGCTGCCTGGCCGTTCGCGCCATCGCCCGCCGCTACGTGCGCAACCGCGAGGGTGAACTCAACAACTCCTTCCAGATCGAGTTCGTGCTCAAGGGCCTGAGCTCCATCGGCCAGAACACGGACCGCACCCTGCGCCGTGCTATTCTCGGCTACTACCGAGACGACCTCTATCTGGTGCCGCCCAGCAACACCGGTGCAGCCCGCGACGACTACGATCCGAATCAGATCCCATGACCAAGACCCTTCCCGTACTCCTCGCCTCCCTGCTGGCGGTCTCCTCCGCGACGGCCCCGTTGCAGGTGCTGGCCCAGCAGAGTCAGCCGCTGGACCGCATCGCGGCGATCGTCGATGAGGACGTCGTGCTGCAGAGCGAACTGGACCGTGCCGTCCAGAACATCAAGGCGCAGTACGCCGGTCGCGAAAACCAGCTGCCGCCCGATGATGTGCTCAGCCGCCAGGTGCTGGAGCGTCTGGTCCTGGTCAAGCTGCAGGTGGCGCGTGCCGAGAGCAGCGGCATCAAGGTCAGCGACCAGGAACTGAACCAGGCCATCAACGCCATCGCCCAGCAGAACGGCTCCACCCTGGATGCCCTGCGCCAGCGTCTGGCCAGCGACGGTCTGGATTTCAACGATTTCCGCAATTCGGTGCGTGACGAGATCACCGTCCAGCGCCTGCGCCAGAGCTTCGCGCAGAGCCGCATCACCGTCAGCGAAGGCGAAGTGGATGGCGCGCTCAAGCAGCAGGCCACCGTGGGCACCCAGTACCACCTGGCCCACATCCTGATCGGCCTGCCCGAAGGTGCCACCGCCGAGCAGATCACCACCGGCCAGAAGAAGGCCGATGGCGTCAAGGCACTGCTGGACAAGGGTGAGATCGACTTCAACGCCGCGGCGGTCCGTTATTCGGACAGCCCGAACGCGCTGGAAGGCGGCGACCTGGGCTGGCGTTCGCTGGATGAGATCCCCAATGCCTTCGCGCAGATGATGAAGGAAATGAAGACCGGCGACGTGGTCGGTCCGCTGCGTGGCCCCAGCGGCTTCCAGCTGCTGAAGCTGGTGGAGGTGCGTGATGCCAGCGCGGCCGCCGCCGGCGGTCACACCATCACCGAGTACCACGCCCGTCACATCCTGGTCCGCATCACCGACCAGCAGGACAACGCCGCGGCCAAGGCCAAGATCGACACGCTGCGCGCCCGCATCGCCGGTGGCGCCGAGTTCGACGCGGTCGCCAAGGAATCCTCGGAAGACAACAACAGCAAGGGCCAGGGCGGCGATCTGGGCTGGTTCCCGGTCGATGCATTCGGCCCGGACTTCGGCAAGCAGGTCGAAGGCGTGGCCGACGGCGGCGTGAGCCAGCCGTTCCGCACCGATGCCGGCTGGCATATCGTCCAGCGCGTTGCCACGCGCCAGACCGATGCCACCACCGACAACCAGCGTGCCCAGATCCGTGAAACGATCGGCCGCCGCAAGCTGGAGGAAGAGTACAACCGCTTCCTGCAGGAACTGCGTGGCGAAGCCTACGTGGACATGCGCGGCTATGCGCCGGGTGCCGCGGCGACCACGCCGCCGCAGTCCTGATCCATGCTCCCGCAGCTCGCGCTGGTACCGGGCGAGCCGGCGGGGATCGGCCCGGAGCTCTGCCTCCGCCTGATCCAGCAGCCGCGCGCCGATTGCCGGCTGCTGGCCTTCGCCGACCCGGATACCCTGCACGCCGCCGCCGCGGCGCTGTCGCTGCCGCTGCAGCTCCTGCCTGAAGACGCGATCGCCCGCCAGCCGGGCGATCTGCCGTTGCGGGTGGTGCCCAATGCGGTGCCATCCCGTTTCGGCACTCCCGACCCGGCCAATGCCGGCGCGGTGATCGGCGCCCTGCGCCAGGCCGGCCAGGCCTGCCTGACCGGTGAGCTGGCGGGCGTGGTCACCGGCCCGGTGCACAAGGCGGTCATCAATGAAGGCGGCATCGCCTACAGCGGCACCACCGAACTGCTGGCCGACCAGGCCCGCACCCCGGTGGTGATGATGCTGGCCAACCAGATCGTGCGGGTCGCCCTGGCGACCACCCACCTGCCGCTGCGCTCGGTCGCCGATGCGATCACCGCCGAGAGCCTGGCCCTGACCCTGCAGATCGTGCACGACGCCCTGCAGCGCGATTTCGGCCTGCCCTCGCCGCGCATCGCCGTGCTCGGGCTCAACCCGCATGCCGGCGAAGACGGCCATCTGGGCCGCGAAGAGCTGGACCTGATCATCCCGCTGCTGGAGCGCCTGCGCGCCCGGGGCATGGACCTGGTCGGCCCGCTGCCGGCCGATACCGCGTTCCTGCCGGCCAAGCTGGCCGGTTTCGACACGGTGCTGGCCATGTACCACGACCAGGGCCTGCCGGTGCTCAAGTACAGCGGCTTCGAGCAGGCCGTCAACATCACCCTGGGCCTGCCCTACCCGCGCGTCGCGGTCGACCACGGCACCGCCCTGGACCTGGCCGGCCGCGGCATCGCCGACCCCTCCAGCCTCCTCGCTGCCACCGCGCTGTGTGCCCGGCTGGCGCGCCAACGTACACTGGTGCCATGACTTCTTCGTATTCCTCCTCCGGCGCGCCCGGTTTCTCCGGCCCCGCCAAGAAGCAGCTCGGCCAGCACTTCCTCGCCGACCGCAGCTACATCGACAAGATCGTCCTGGCGGTCAACCCGAAGGACGGCGACCGCCTGGTCGAAATCGGCCCCGGCCAGGGCGCCATCACCCTGCCACTGCTGCGCCGCCACCCGAAACTGACCGTGATCGAGTTCGATCGCGACCTGGTCGGGCCGCTGGCCGCCGCCGCCGAACCGCTGGGTGAGATGACCATCATCCACCGCGACGTGCTGCAGGTGGATTTCACCGAGCTGGCCGCCGGCAGTCCGATCCGCCTGGTCGGCAACCTGCCCTACAACATCTCCTCGCCGATCCTGTTCCATGCGCTGGACCACGCGGCGGTGATCACCGACATGCACTTCATGCTGCAGAAGGAAGTGGTCGACCGCATGGCCGCCGATCCGGGCAGCAAGGTCTACGGCCGGCTGAGCGTGATGCTGCAGGCGTTCTGCAAGGTGACCTCGCTGTTCGTGGTGCCGCCGGGTGCGTTCCGGCCGCCGCCGAAGGTCGATTCGGCCGTGGTGCGGCTGGTCCCGCGCGATCCGGCCACGGTCGGCATCCTGGACCGCAAGCGATTTGCCCACGTGGTCAAGGCCGCCTTCGGGCAGCGCCGCAAGACGCTGCGCAATGCACTGCAGAACGTATGCACGCCCGAGCAGTTCGAAGCAGCCGGGGTGCGCAGCGATGCCCGTGCCGAGCAGCTGGACGTGGCGCAGTTCATCGCGCTGGCGAACGTGCCGTACACCGACGGTGACGACGCCGCGCAGGGATGAGCGCCTCGCCCGCGGCCCCCGGGCGCCGCGCGCACGTGGAACCGCCTGACCTTCATGACGGGGCGCTGCCAGCCGGGCAGCACTCATCTCATCGTGCACAACTTTTACTACACTGCCTGCATGAACGACGCTGCAAATTACGCGATCTCCGTCGAGGTCGCCCCCCGCTTCCTCGATGACCAGTCCACGCCGGAGGACGGGCGCTACGCGTTCGCCTACACGATCCGCATCCTCAACCAGGGGCGCGTCGCCGCACGCCTGGTGGCCCGCCACTGGCGGATCACCGATGCCAATGGCCGCACCGAGCGGGTCGACGGCGACGGGGTGATCGGCGAGCAGCCGCGGCTGCGCCCCGGTGAAGACTTCCGTTACACCTCCGGTGTCATGCTGGAGACCGAGCACGGCACGATGCAGGGGCACTACGACATGGTGGCCGATGATGGCACCGAGTTCGCCGCCCCCATCGCGCCGTTCGTCCTGACCGTTCCGCGCACACTGCACTGATGGAGGCGCACGCATGAGTGTCTGGGCCATCGGCGACCTGCAGGGCTGCTACGACGTCACCCAGCGGTTGCTGGAAAAGATCAACTTCGACCCCGCGGTCGACAAGCTGTGGTTCTGCGGTGACCTGGTCAACCGCGGTGGGCAGTCGCTGGAAACCCTGCGCCTGGTCCATTCGCTGCGCGAGAGCAGCGTGATCGTGCTGGGCAACCATGACCTGTCGCTGCTTGCGGTCGGTGCACGCACCGAGGAAGAGCAGCGCAAGGTCAACCCGGACCTGCTGCGCATCGTGCAGGCCGAGGACCGCGACGAACTGCTGGAATGGCTGCGCATGCAGAAGCTGGCCCATGTGGACCGTGAGCTGGGCTGGATGATGATCCACGCCGGGCTGGCCCCGAAATGGACCACCCAGCTGGCCGAGAAGCACGCCCGCGAGGTCGAGCAGCAGCTGCATGGCAGTGGCTACCGCAAGCTGTTCCGCAACATGTACGGCGACAAGCCGAGCTGGTCGCCCGGCCTGGCCGGTTACGACCGCTCCCGCGCGATCATCAATCTGTTCACCCGCATGCGCTACTGCACGCCGCGTGGCCGGATCGGGATCGAGGACAAGGGCACGCCGGGTACGCAGGAACAGGGGCTGTATCCCTGGTTCGAAGTGCCGGGCCGCGCCGAGCGCGATCTGAAGATCGTCTGCGGGCACTGGTCCGCCCTGGGCCTGACCATCACCCAGGGCGTGCACGCCATCGATACCGGCGCGGTCTGGGGGGCAAGCTCACCGCACTGCAGCTGGATACCGACGAGCTGCGCGTGGTGCAGGTGCCGGGCCGCGACGTGCCCAAGCCGGTCTCCGCGCCGCGTCCGCCGGCACGCCGGCCGGCCGCCGAAGGCACGCCGCCGAACGGGCGCCCGCCGCGGCAGGGCCAAGGCCAGGGGCGCGACCGTGGCCGGGGCGGCCAAGGTCGCCAAGGTGGCGGCACCAAGCCCGCACAAAGCACACAACCGCAGCCGCAGCACAGCGACGTCACCAGCGACGCGGAGTGATCCGCAGGCCGGTCAACACGACCGGCCTGCCTTCACCGCCGGCTCAGGCGCGGCGGTAATCCACGAAATCGAATGCGAATGCGTGCCGCTCATCGGCCGCGTGGTGCTCGCGCGCCACTTCCACCCACCGCGCTGGATCGACGGCAGGGAAATGGGTATCAGCCGGCACGGTGGTGTCCACCCAGGTCAGGTGCAGATCGGTGGCCTGGTCCATGGCCAGGCGATAGATTTCGCCGCCACCAATGACGCACAACTCTTGTGCCCCCGCATCGCCTGCAGCCTGCAGCGCCTGCTCGATCGAAGCCACCGCCTGCATGCCCTCGAACGGCACCTGGCCACTGCGGGTCAGCACCAGGTTCAGGCGGCCCGGCAGGGCGCGACCGAGCGACTGCGCGGTCCTGCGCCCCATCAGGATCGGCTTGCCGACGGTCAGCGCCTTGAAGCGCTTGAGATCGTCCGGCAGCTTCCATGGCAGGTCGTTGTCACGACCGATACCGTGCCCGGTGTCGAGCGCAGCGATCAGCGAGAGCTTCATGCGCGGGCCACTCACACGGCCACCGGAGCCTTGATCGCCGGGTGCGGGTCGTAACCGTCGATGCGGATGTCCTCGAACTGGAACCCGAACAGATCGGTCACCTCGGGGTTCAGCCAGAGCGTCGGCAGCGCGCGCGGCTCGCGGGCGAGCTGTTCGCGGGCCTGCTCGACATGGTTCGAGTACAGGTGCGCATCGCCCAGGGTGTGCACGAAATCGCCGACGCCCAGCCCGGTGGCCTGCGCCACCATGTGGGTCAGCAGCGCGTAGCTGGCGATGTTGAACGGCACGCCCAGGAAGATGTCGCCGCTGCGCTGGTAGAGCTGGCAGCTGAGCTTGCCGTCCACCACATAGAACTGGAACAGGTTGTGGCACGGCATCAACGCCATCTGCGACAGCTCGCCCACGTTCCAGGCACTGACCACCAGCCGGCGCGAATCGGGGTTGCGCTTGATCTCGTCCACCAGCCACTGCATCTGGTCGATCGCCCCGCCATCGGCAGTGCCCCAGCTGCGCCACTGCTTGCCGTAGATCGGGCCGAGGTCGCCGTTGGCATCGGCCCATTCGTCCCAGATCCGCACCTGGTGGTCCTTCAGGTACCCGATGTTGGTATCGCCCTTCAGGAACCACAGCAGCTCATGGATGATCGAGCGCAGGTGCAGTTTCTTGGTGGTGACCAGCGGGAAGCCGTCATTGAGGTTGAAGCGCATCTGCCAGCCGAACACGCTGCGCGTGCCGGTGCCGGTGCGGTCGGATTTTTCCGTGCCGTGCTCCAGCACGTGCTCGAGCAGCGCCAGGTAGGCCTTCATGCCTTGGCTCCTGCCGGGGCGACCGGCACCACCGGCTGCAGCACCGGCGCGCGACGCGACAGCGCCAGCAGGACCAGGCCGAAGGCGACCAGCGGCAGGCTGAGCAGCTGGCCACGGGTGAACCAGTCGAAGGCGAGGTAGACGCCGTTGTCGGGCATGCGCACGAACTCCACTGCGAAGCGGAAGATGCCGTACATCAGCGCGAACAGGCCGGCGATCACGTAGCGGTGGCGCGGCTTGGCCGAGACCGCCCACAGCACCACGAACATCACCAGGCCTTCCAGCAGCGCTTCATACAGCTGCGAGGGATGGCGCGCGTACTGGTTGAGCGCGCCAGTGGCGAACTCGGCCTTGAGCGTGGCCAGGTCCAGCCCGTTCAACGGCGCGGGCAGGCCGCTCGGGAACACCACGCCCCAGGTGCCGTCGGTGTACTTGCCCCACAACTCGGCACCGATGAAGTTGCCGATGCGGCCGAAGCCCAGGCCCAGCGGCACCAGCGGGGACATGAAATCGAGGGTGTCGAACAGGTGCAGGCGGTGCTTGCGCGACCACCACCACGAGGCGAACAGCACGCCGAGCAGGCCGCCATGGAAGCTCATGCCGCCGTCCCACACTTTGAACAACAGCAGCGGGTTGTGCAGGAATTCGGCGGTCGCGTAGAACAGCATGTAGCCCACGCGGCCACCGACAACCACGCCGAGCATCGCGTAGAACAGCAGATCGGAGAAGCCGTTGGCATCGACCCCGGGCAGGCGACCGGCGGCGATCCGCTTGCGCCCCAGCCACCAGGCAGCGGTGAAGCCGAGCAGGTACATGATGCCGTACCAATGCACCTTGATCGGCCCGAGCGAGATGGCGATGGGGTCGATGTCGTGGAAATAGATCATGAAGGGCGCCTTGCAGGGATGCAGATATTCTAGCGCCGCCCGGGAGCGGCCTCGCGGCGGCCCCGACCGTGCGATTGCCAGGCTTCAGCCCAGGATCTGCGGCGTGTCCGGCAGGCCGTCATCCTGTGACCCCGGAAGGGGCGGATAGTGCCCGGCCAGCAGGTCCGACACCTCTTCGATCGCCAGCAACACGCCCGCCTGCAGGGCCCCCTCACGCAGCCGCTGCTGCATGTGCGCGCAGATCGCCTGCCACTGCGCCTCGCCGATGCGCCCGCGCAGGCCGCGGTCAGCGACCAGCTCAATGGCATGGTCGGCCAGCAGCAGGTAGATCAGTACACCGTTGTTGTGTTCGGTATCCCAGGTGCGCAGTTGGGCGAAGGCATGTTCGGCGCGCTGTTGGGGCGTGACGCCCTGCCACAACGCGGCCAGCGGCAGATCCGCTTCCACCGCGAACATCACCTGTCCACCGTGGCGCCGCTCGCCGGCGCTGATCGCATCGGTGATCGCCTGCAGATGTGCCGGTGGGAAGGCGCGCCGCACCGAAGGAGAAAACACGTGCCGGAGCCAGCGCATCACCAGCCTCCCGAGGCGCCACCGCCTCCCGAACGCCCACCACCACCGCCCCAGCCGCCACCGCCGCCGAAGCCACCGCCGCCACCGAACCCGCCCCCCCCCCCAGCCACCGCCACCCCAGCCGCCACTGCGCGCGAACACGCCGCCGCGACCGGCCGACGTCAGGCCGACCAGCAGGCCCACCACGGCGGCCGCGCCACTGGCGACCACCAGCGAGGTGAACAGGAACGCCGCCACCCCGGCACCGGCACCGCTGGCCAGCGCGCGCAACGGTCGCGGCAGCCAGCCCAGCATGCCGCGCAGGAACAGGCCGGCAAACAGGCCGATGCCCAGCGCCATCGTCCAGTTGCCCCCCGCCGGGGCGTCCTGGACGCGATGCGTGCTGACCGGCGCGGGCAAGGTCTCGCCGTCGATCAGCTTGACCAGCGCGGCGCTGGCATCGGTGAGGCCACCGGCGTAGTCGTTGCTGCGGAACCGCGGGGCCAGGTATTCCTGGATCACCCGGTTGGCGATCGCATCCGGAATCGCGCCTTCCAGGCCGTAGCCCGGCTCGATGCGTACCCGGCGGTCATCCTTGGCCACCACCAGCAGCACGCCGTCGTCCACGCCCTTGCGGCCGATGGACCACTGCTCGAACACACGCTGGGTGTACTGCTCGATGGTTTCCGGCGCGGTGCTCGGCACCATCAGGATCTGCAGCTGGCTGCCCTTGCGCTGCTGCAACGCCAGCGCCTGCGCCTCCAGCGCCTGGATCTGCGCCGCATCCAATGTGCCGGTGGTATCCACCACCGGAGAGGACATCGCCGGGATCGCCGCCTGGGTCTGCGCCCAGGCAGGCAGCGCCAGCGCCAGGCAGAGCAGCAACAGGCAGCGCAGCAGGCGCATGGTCACGGGCTCAGTTCGCCGGCTGTGGATGCTGCGGGGCCTGCGGCTGCGGCTGCGGCGCGGGGGCCGGTTGCTGCGAACCGAACTTGACCGCCGGCGGCTGCGAGATCTGCGCTTCGTTCTCCACCGTGAAGTTCGGCTTGGTCGCATAGCCGAACAGCTTGGCGGTGATCACCTGCGGGAACTGGCGGATGTAGGTGTTGTAGTCCTGCACCATCTGGATATAGCGGCCGCGCGCCACGGTGATCCGGTTCTCGGTGCCTTCCAGCTGCGCCTGCAGATCGCGGAAACCCTGGTCGGACTTCAGGTTCGGGTAGTTCTCGGTGACCACCAGCAGGCGTGACAGCGCACCGCTCAACTCACCCTGGGCCTGCTGGAACTGCTTGAGGGAGTCGGCATCGTCGGCGTTGACGTTGACCTGCCCCACGCGTGCACGGGCGTTGGTGACATCGGTCAGGACCTGGCGTTCCTGGTTGGCATAGCCTTCCACGGTCTGCACCAGGTTGGGGATCAGATCGGCGCGGCGCTTGTACTGATTGAGCACCTCGGCCCAGCCCGCCTTGACCTGCTCATCCTTCTGCTGGATGGCGTTGTAGCCGCAACCGGACAACAGGGAGGCCAGCACGGCCAGGCACAACAAACGGGAGAACGATCGCATGGCCGGCTCCGGATCTCGATGAACGGGATCCGGAGCATGCCACGTCTGCAGTAAAGCCCGCGTAACCAGCCACGCCCCCTGGGTCAGGGGGCTGCCGCGCCCCTTACCAGTTCCCGGCACCCGGCACGTTGTGCGCCACGGCGCGGCGGCGCATCAGCAGGTTCAGCCATTCCACCAGCACCGAGAAGCCCATCGCGGCATAGATGTAGGGCTTGGGCACGTGCACGCCCAGGCCATCCAGGATCAGCACCACGCCGATCAGCAGGATGAAGGCCAGGGCCAGCATCTTCACGGTCGGGTTGGCGTCGATGAAGCGGCCCAGCGGGTTGGCGGCCAGCAGCATGACGGCCACCGACAGCAGGATCGCGGCGACCATCACCGGGATGTGGTCGGCGATGCCGACGGCGGTGATCACCGAGTCCAGCGAGAACACGATGTCGATCACGGCGATCTGCGCGATCACCATGCCGAACACGGCCGAGGCCTTGGTGGTGGTCGGGTCTTCGTCTTCGCCGCCGGTGATCAGCTCGCGGATCTCCATGGTGCCCTTGATGATCAGGAACAGGCCACCGAGGATCAGCACCAGATCGCGGATGGAGATGCCCATGCCGGCGATGGTGAACAGGTTGGCTTCCATGTGGGCCAGGTAGGCCAGCGAGACCAGCAGCAGGATGCGGGTGATGCAGGCCACCGCGATGCCGAGTTTGCGCGCGAACGGGCGGCGCGCTTCGGGCAGCTTGCTCACCGCGATCGAGATGAAGACCAGGTTGTCGATGCCCAGCACGATTTCCAGCGCGCTCAGCGTGAACAGGGTCAACCAGACATTGGGGTCGGACAACAACTCAAGGAACATGGACTTCCATCCTTACAGGGGGGATGACGCGGCAGGACCGCGTCAGAAGATTTGCGGCAGCAGGATCAGGACCCAGCACACCAGTACGTTCATCATCAGCACGAAGACCGCGGCCGAGCCCATGTCCTTGGCGCGACCGGCGAGCTCGTGGAACTCCGCGCCGTAGCGCTCGATCACCGCCTCGATCGCCGAATTGGCCAGTTCCATGGCCAGCACCAGCAGCACCGAGCCGATCATCAGCGCGCGTTCCACCGGGGTCTGGCCGAGCCAGAGTGCCAGCGGCGCGAGCACGATCAGCAGGTAGACCTCCAGCCGGAACGAGGACTCGTGCAGCCAGGCCGCACGCAACCCCTGCCAGGACCACACCGCGGCCTTGAAGATGCGCTTGGGGCCGCGCGGCAGGTGGCCGATTTCATCGGCCATGGGCAGGCACCCCGGTCGGCAACGCACGCCGGAACGGCAGGAACAGCACACGGCAGACAGTCATGGGCATCGCTGAATGGGGCAGGCAATCCCTCATTTTGCCATAAGCCGGTCGGGGCATTGTCGAAGGCGGCCAACGCCCGTCCGTGGTAAAGCGCGGCCGGGCCGCAACTTCTATGATGAACGTCTACCCGTCCGGGCGCCCCAGGCGCCCACCACAGGAGTCGTCCATGCTGCACCGTCGTGCCCGCCCCCTTCTGCTCGCTCTTGCCCTGGGGGCCGCCCTGCCCGCGCTGGCGCGCTCCCCCGCCCCTGTCGCACCGCAGGTGCCGACCCAGGTCTCCAACGTGGCGTGGGCCGGCGACATGGCGCAGTTCGCATCCCAGGACGCGGCCAACCCGCCGCCGCGCGGCGGCATCGAGTTCATCGGCAGCTCCTCGATCCGGATGTGGGAGAGCCTGGCCACCGATTTCCCGGGCCAGCCGGTGTTCAACCGCGGCTTCGGCGGCTCGGAAGTGCGCGACAGCACCTGGTATGCCGACCGCATCGTGATCCCGTATGCGCCGTGCAAGGTGTTCTTCTACGCCGGCGACAACGACCTCAACAGCGGCCGCAGCCCGGCCCAGGTCCGCGATGACGTGGTGGCCTTCGTGCAGCGCGTGCACCGCGACCTGCCCAGTACGACGGTGGAGATCATCTCGATCAAGCCCAGCCCGTCACGCGCGAACCTGCTGCCCGCGGTGGTGGAAGCCAACGGCTTGATCCAGAAGGCCCTGGCCTCGCTGCCCAACACCGGCTACACCGATGTCTACACGCCGATGCTCGGTGCCGATGGCCAGCCACGCGCCGCGCTGTTCCGCGAGGACATGCTGCACATGACCCCGGAAGGCTATGCGATCTGGCGCAAGGCGCTGGCGCCGAAGGTGCAGTGCGACTGAACCAGGCGGGGAGGCGCCACGCCTCCCCGACTCAACGGTAGTGGATCGTGGCCTGGGTGCCCTGCCCGGGCGCACTGTTCAGGCCGATCTTCCAGCCGAAGCGGTCGCACAGCCGGCGCACGATCGACAGCCCCAGCCCGGTGCCCTGCGGGCGGCTGGGTTCGGCACGGTAGAACGGCTCGAACGCGCGGCTGAGCGCTTCGGGCGACATACCGATGCCGGTATCGCGCACGACCACCCGGTCGTCTTCGACATCGACATCGATCCGGCCTTCGTCGGTGTAACTGCAGGCGTTGCGCAGCAGGTTGCTGACCACCACCTGCAGTACCCGCGGCGGGGCGTGCAGCATCACCGGGCCGTGGCTGTGCAGGTGGATCTCGACCGGTCGCCCGGCGATCAGTTCGCGGGCGTTGTCGACCTCGTAGCGGACGATCTCATTGACGTCGAACAGCTCGACCTGCGGCTCGACATCGGCCTCGCGGGCCAGGATCAGGAAGGCATCGATCACCGCTTCCATGTCACGCCCGGCGCGCTGGATGCGCTGCAGGCCACGGCGCAGGCGTGGCGTCATGTCCTGGTCGCCCAGTGCCATGTCGCTGGCCACGCGGATCACGGTGAGCGGGGTGCGCAGCTCGTGGCTGGCATCGCGGGTGAAGTTGCGTTCGCGCGCGACGTGCGCGGTGACCTTGGTCGCCAACGAGTGCAGCGCGGCGGCCAGCTGGCGGGTCTCGCCCTGCATGTCGGCCGGCAGTTTGGCCGGCGCCAGATCGGCCGCCTCCGGGTGCCCGGGATCCCAGCGCGACACGCGCCTGGCCAGCCAGTTGACCGGCGAGACCAGGCGTTTGGAGGCGCGGTAGGTGATCCAGGAGGCGCCATAGACGGCCAGCAGGGTCAGCAGCACCGGCACCACGCCGAACCAGAACGCCAGCATCTCCGCGCGCGAGCGCAGGAACACGAGGTACAGGCGGCCTTCCGGACGCGCATCGACCAGCACCAGCTGGTCGTCGTCCTTGAGCTCGTGGAAGCCGGCAGGGAGCGTGCGAAGGTTGGCTGGCAGGCTCAGCGGCGACTGCCCGGTCTCGAGAAGATACCCGCGGATGTTCTGGGTGTTGGGCGGCGGCTGCACCGGCGAGGCCTCGTGCAATTGCCAGTAATAGCTGGCCTCTTCCTGCAGCGCGCTGCTGACCAGGCTGTGCTTGATCACCAACGACACCAGCCACGCGCCCAGCAGGATGCCCAGGCTGGCGAGCACGGCTTGGAGGATGAAGACGATGCGGATCTTGCGCGGCAGACCGTGCGGCATTACGGGGTCCAGGGCGGTTCGCGGCGATTATAGGAAAGCTTGCCGTGATTCCATCGTGCAAACCATGACAACGGCCCGGCAAGCGCCGGGCCGTCATGCTCCAGAGGGTGCCGGAGGATCGCCGCCCAGCTCACCGGCAGGTGGCCGAGCGGCGATCGATCCCCTGTCAGCTCATCGGCTGGGCGATATCGGCAATGCGGTAACCGGCACTTTGCACCGTGTGCAGCAGCGGGCGGTCGAACGGCTTGTCGATGATCTTGCGCAGGTTGTACAGATGGCTGCGCAGGGTATCCGAGTCGGGCAGGCCATTGCCCCAGATCTCGCGTTCGATTTCCTGGCGGGTCACCACACGCGGCGATTCGCGCATGAGGATCGTCAGCAGGCGCAGGCCGATCGGCGAGAGCTGCAGTTCGGTCCCGGCACGGGTGGCGCGCATGCTGACCGGATCGAGCACGAGGTCGGCGACCTTGAGCACTTCCGAGCCGACCTGGCGACGCTCGCGGCGGATCAGCGCGCGCAGGCGGGCTTCCAGTTCCTGGATCGCGAACGGCTTGGTCAGGTAGTCATCGGCGCCGAACCCCAGGCCGGTGAGCTTGTCGTCCAGCGTGTCGCGCGCGGTCAGCATCAGCACCGGCGTCGACTTGCGGGCGTCGTTGCGCAGGCGGCGACAGACCTCGATGCCGTCCAGACGCGGAAGCATCAGGTCCAGCACGACCACGTCGTAGCTGTTCTCGGCCGCCAGACGATAACCGTCCAGCCCATCCTGGGCGTAGTCGACTTCAAAGCCGCGCCCTTCCAGGTACTCGCCGATCATCTCGGAAATATTACGGTTGTCTTCGACCACCAGCACCAGGCCGGAGGTCTCCTTTGTCTGACGCATGGGATTCCCTCTTTCTTCAGCTTTGTGAAACATGCCGCATCGCCAGTGGACGCGGCGTGAAGTTCCTCACACACCGATCAAAGCAGGGGTTTGAGCAGCGGCCAGACGTTGTCCAGCACCTGCGGCTGCGCAGCTGCGGTGGGGTGCAGCCCGTCGGCCTGCATCAGGTTGGGCTTCAGCGCCACGCCTTCCAGCAGGAACGGCAGCAGCGGTACCTCGTACTGCCGGGCCAGCTCCGCATAGGTCTGGCGCAGGCGCTGGCGGTAAGCCGGGCCGTAGTTGGGCGGCACGTCGATGCCCAGCAGCAGCACCTTGGCGCCGGCCTTCTGGCTGGCCACGATCATCTTTTCCAGGTTGCCGCGCAGCTGGGCCGGAGTGAGCCCGCGCAGCGCATCGTTGCCACCCAGCTCGATCACCACCACCGAAGGGCGGTGCTTCTCCAGCAGGCCCGGCAGGCGGGTCAGCGCGCCGGCGGTGGTTTCGCCACTGATGCTGGCATTGATGATCGCCGGCGGCGGCGTGATCTGTTGTTTGACCCGCTGCTGAAGCAGGTTTACCCAGCCCGACGCGGCCGGGATATTGTGGGCGGCACTGAGGCTGTCGCCGACCACCAGCACCGCCGCACGGGTGTCCGGACCTTTGGCACAGGCCAGCATCGGCATCAGCAGCAACCATGCCAGCAGCCAGCCCATCGGGGCCGCACGGCCCTTTCCACTTGCTTGGTTCATTGGAGAATCCTCATCGACAGCCTGTCCCCCGCAGCGCGCCCGTCGCCATCGCCGCCCACAACGTGGGCAAGTCCGCACGTGGCCCGGAGGGTGAAGTCCACATACTGGACAACATTGACATGACCGTCCATGAAGGCGAGAGCGTGGCCATCGTCGGCGCTTCAGGTTCGGGCAAGACCACCCTGCTCGGCCTGCTCGCCGGGCTGGACCTGCCGAGCCACGGCAGCATCGCGCTGGCCGGTGCCGATCTCAACACGCTCGATGAGGAAGCCCGCGCGCAGCTGCGCGCGCGCGAAGTGGGTTTCGTCTTCCAGAGTTTCCATCTGCTGCCGGCCCTGACCGCCGAAGAGAACATCGCGCTGCCGCTGGAACTGGCTGGCCGCGAGGATGCCGCGCGGGTACGCCAGGTGCTGGAGCAGGTCGGCCTGGGCCACCGTGCGCGTCACTACCCACGCCAGCTTTCCGGTGGCGAGCAGCAGCGTGTGGCACTCGCCCGCGCCTTCGTGGCACGGCCGCGCATCCTGTTCGCCGATGAGCCCACCGGCAGCCTGGACCAGGCCACCGGGCAGCAGATCAGCGACCTGCTGTTCGCGCTCAATGCCACCAGTGATACCACCCTGGTGCTGGTCACCCATGACCTGCGCCTGGCCCAGCGCTGCGAGCGCATCTACCAGCTCGACGGTGGCCGCCTGGCCGATACCGTTGCCGGCGTGGGCGCATGAACGTCGTGCGCCACGCGGCGCGTGCGCTGCGCCGCGAGTTCCTGGCGGGGGATCTGCTGACCGTGTTCGCCGCGCTGGTGCTGGGCGTGGCGGTGATGACCGCGGTGGGCACGCTGGTCAACCGGGTGACGCTGGCACTGACCAGCAGCGCGGCGGAAATGCTTGGCGGTGATCTGGGCCTGAGCGGACGCGAGGATGTGCCGCAGAGCTTCGCCGAGGCAGCGCGCGAACGCGGCCTGGCCCATACGCGCATGGTCAGTTTCCCAAGCGTGCTGTTCCATGGCGATGACAGCCAGATGGCCAACATCAAGGCAGTCGCCGACGGCTATCCGCTG
This sequence comes from Stenotrophomonas sp. LM091, assembly GCF_001806305.1. NCBI lineage: Bacteria > Pseudomonadati > Pseudomonadota > Gammaproteobacteria > Lysobacterales > Lysobacteraceae > Stenotrophomonas > Stenotrophomonas sp. LM091. The sequence goes on along the minus strand of NZ_CP017483.1, from coordinate 2,895,095 downwards.
CGCGGCGAACTGCGGGTCAGCCGCACCCTGCATGACACCGCCAGCGAGACCGCGGGCACGCCGCCGCCCGGCCAGGCCTATGCCGATCCGCGGCTGATGCAGGCGCTTGGCCTGCAGGTGGGCGATGCCCTGGAATTCGGCGCAGGCACGTTGACCGTGACGCGGGTGCTGCAGGCCGAGCCGGATACCTCCGGTGAGCTGATGCAGCTGTCGCCGCCGCTGCTGGTTAATCGCATGGATGTGGACCGTGCCGGCCTGCTCGGGCCGGGCAGCCGCGCGTCGTACCGGATGATGTTCGCCGGCGAGCCGGCGCAGATCGCCGCCTTCCGCGAGTGGCTGACGCCGCAGGCCAAGGGCTACCGGATCGTTGGCATCGACGATACCCAGCGCGGGGTGCGCGGCGCATTCGATCTGGCCGGCCGTTTCCTGTCGCTGGCCGCCCTGCTGGCGGTGCTGCTGGCCGGTGTCGCCACGGCACTGGCTGCCAACCGCTTCGCGATGCGTCGCATCGACCAGGTCGCGATCCTGCGCTGTCTGGGCGCACGCCAGCGCGACATTCTCGCGGCGATGGCCCTGCAGCTGGTCATGCTGGCCGTACCCGCCTGCCTGGTCGGCATCGGCCTGGGCATGGCCGCGCAGGCCGGGCTGGTGCAGGCGCTGGGTGGATTGATTCCGAACCGCCTGCCCCTGCCGCAGGCCACGCCGGCGCTGGGTGGTGCCGGCATCGGCCTGGTGCTGCTGCTCGGCTTCGGCCTGCCGCCGCTGCTGCGCCTGCGCAGCGTGCCGCCGATGCGCGTGCTCAACCGCAGCTTCGCGGCGTTGCCGCCGAGTTCCATGCTGGTCTATGCGGCCGCGCTGGCGGCCACCGTCGCGCTCACGGTGCAGGCCACCGGCGACGTCAAACTGGCTGCGTGGGTGCTGGGCGGGCTGGCCGCACTGGCGGCACTGGCCGGTGCGCTCGGTGCGCTGCTGCTGTGGCTGCTGCGTGGCGTGCAACCGCGCCTGCGCGGGCGCTGGAAACTGGGCCTGGCCTCGCTGACGCGGCGGCGCGGGCTGGCGGTGATGCAGCTGGTCGGCCTGTCGCTGTCGCTGTGTTCGCTGCTGCTGCTGTCGGTGATCGGCCCGGGGTTGTTGGCGCAGTGGCGCGACCGCCTGCCGACCGACACGCCGAACTACTTCCTGATGAACATCCAGCCGGAGCAGCGCGATGCGGTGCTCTCGACCCTGGCCGGGCTGGGCGTGGTCTCGCCGGGCATCGAGCCGTTCAGTACCGGTCGCCTGCTGGCGGTCAACGCGCGTCCGCCGCAGCGGCAGGCGCGCGAGGACAACAGCAACGAGGACGACGATGCCAACCGCCCGGTCAACTTCTCGTGGCGGCATGATTTCCCGCCGGCCAACACGCTGCTCGGCGGAACCTTCTGGAAGGCCGGCAGTACCGCGGCGGAAGCCTCGATCGAACAGGGCTGGGCTGAGCGTTACGGGATGAAGCTGGGCGACACGGTCACGCTGCAGATGGGCGATCAGGAGCGCAGCTTCACGGTCACCAGCATCCGCAAGGCGGACTGGGATTCGTTCCGGGTCAATTTCTTCCTGCTGCTCAACGAAGGTGCGGTGGCCGATGCCCCCTACAACCTGATCACCGCCTTCCACCTGCCGCGCACGCAGGCACCGGCGCTGGCCGGGCTGACCCGGGCGTACCCCAACATTTCGCTGCTGGACATCGACGGCATCCTCGAGCGCGTGCGCGAGGTGATCAACCGGGTGACGCAGGCGGTGCAGCTGGTCATGGGCTTCAGCCTGCTGGCCGGCCTACTGGTGCTGCTGGCGGCATTGCAGGCCACGGCCGGCGAGCGCCGCTATGACAGTGCGGTGCTGCGCACGCTGGGGGCCACGCGCCGCCAGCTGCGGGGCGCGGTGCTGGTCGAGTTCGGGGCGCTGGGCCTGTTGTCGGCGTTGCTGGCGGTGGGCACGGCGGCGCTGCTGGGCAGCGTGGTGGCGCGGCAGGTGTTCGAGTTGACGCTCAGCCCGCCCTGGGGGCCGTTGCTGCTTGGCGGTGGGCTGGGGGTGCTGTTGAGCATGCTGGCCGGCTGGTGGGGCACGCGGCGGATCCTGCATACCCCGCCGGCGCTGGCCCTGCGGGAGGCATGAGCACGCGGCGATGACACAGGCACGGGGCGTGCCTCGGTATGCTGCACGCCCCTGCCCCCTGAGATCGCCCGGATGCCCGGCACCCCGTTCACTGCCTATCTGTATCCCGTACTGCTGCTGCTGGGCAGCAACATTTTCATGACCTTCGCCTGGTACGGGCATCTGAAGTACAAGAGTGCGCCGTTGATGACGGTGATCCTGGTCAGCTGGGGCATCGCGTTTTTCGAGTACTGCCTGCAGGTACCGGGCAACCGCCTGGGCAGTGCGGTGTATTCGGCGCCGCAGTTGAAGGGCATGCAGGAGGTGATCACCCTGGTGGTGTTCGCGGCCTTCTCGGCGTTCTACCTGGATCAGCCGCTGAAGTGGAACCACTGGGCCGCGTTCGGGCTGATCCTGGTAGCGGCGTTCCTGATGTTCAAGGAGTGAGGGCGACGCCCGCATTCGGGCCGCCACCGGCTTCGCGTCGGTGACGGCTGCGATGGCGCGGCATCGACGCCGGGCTGGTCCGTTGTTTCAGATTACAGCTGGATCACCGGCATGCCGTCGGCTGCCCACGGTCCACCGCGGCGAGCGGCGGTGGCGCAGCAGCAGTCGTCGACCCAGAGCTCGCCTTCGGCCCCTTCGACGTGCCCGATCCGGCGTGCGGTGGTCGCCCCCAGGGCCGACAACGAGGCCAGGCTGGCGGCGAGTTCGCGGCCTTCGCCGACCTGCAGGCGCAGTGCGCACATGCGCCAGGCGTCGTTGCCCAGGCGCACGGCCAGGCGCCGCCACAGGCGCTCGGCGACGCCGGCGTCGTTGACCGGCTCGGGGCGTGCGGGGAAGGCGGAAACCAGGCGGTCCCAGGCGAGGAAATCGCTGTCAGGCAGCAGGTACAGCCGCCAGCAGCAGCGGCCGCGGGCATCGACGAAGCACAGGCTTTCGCGGATGCCTTCGCTGTCCATGCCCTGGCAGGCGTGGGCAGACACGGCGTGCTTCCAACCGCCCAGTTCACTGCTGTCCGGGCGGTACAGGCACAGCACGGTGCCCAGTGAGGCCAGCTGTGCGGCCGATGGCAGGCCGGCGATGGGATGGCGGCCCGGTGGGCGGCCGACGGAAAGGGCGCGGCTCATGGGATCTACCTGCAATCGGCGGTTGCGGGGGAGACCCTCGACCCACGCCGCGGGCCGGAGCCGACGGCGGAGTGTCGAGGGGGAGAGAGCTGGGATAACGGCCTGCCCAGGGAAGGCACGGATCGCGTAGCCACGCGGTCACCGGTGCCTCCCCGCGGGGGAGGCAGCGCCGTTACTTGGTCAGGATCAACTTGTCGTTGCTGGTATGGCGCAGGCGATAGAAGCGGTCGCCGTGCTGGATCAGGATTTCACGGCGACCCTTGAGCAGGGCTTCGCTGTCGATCACTTCTTCGGGCGGGACCACGCGGACCGGACGGTCGCGGAGGGTCAGCGTTTCGGGGCGCAGCAGTACAGCAGCTTGAGTGTTCATCGTCTGGACTCGTTGCGAGGGGCGAGTCAAATGATAATGATTCTCAGTTGACAATCAACAACCATTCTCAATTTGATAGATGGCATTAATGATCGAACTTCATCTATCAATAGGTTTCGTCAATCGCATAGTGGGACGCGTGCCGCTACACGGGATTGCGGAGCCGGCCAGCGGCCGGCACGACCTTCCTCCAGTCGGGTACCTCGATGTCCCTGCCACGGGATCGGTAGCGCCGGCCGCTGGCCGGCGCCCTGCACCCAACCGGCCGATCAACCAAAGACCGCGTCCACCTGCTGCCAGACGCTTTCATCGAGCTGCTCGAACAGCGCCAGTGCGCCCAGGTTCTCTTCCAGCTGGCTGACCCGGCTCGCGCCTAGGATCACGCTGGAGACGTTGGGATTGCGCAGGCACCAGGCGATCGCCAGTTGCGCCGGGGAGACCCCCAGCTGCGCGGCCAGCGCGGTATAGCGGCGGACCCGCTCCAGGCGGTCGCTGCCGTCCTCGAGCACCTGCGCCTTCAACCAGCCCAGCTGTTCCTGGCCCAGCCGCGACTGCGGGTCGACGCCGGCGTTGTACTTGCCGGTCAGCAGGCCCGAGGCCAGCGGCGACCAGATCGTGGTGCCCAGCCCCGCCTCGGCATACAGCGGCGCGTACTCGCGCTCGACCCGCTCGCGGTGCAGCAGGTTGTACTGCGGCTGCTCCATCGACGGGGCGTGCAGGTGGCGTGCGCGGGCGATATCCACCGCTTCCTGGATCTGCGCGGCCGACCATTCCGAGGTGCCCCAGTACAGCACCTTGCCCTGGCGGATCAGGGTATCCATGGCCTGCACGGTCTCGGCGATCGGGGTGTCCGGATCCGGGCGGTGGCAGTAGTACAGGTCCAGATAGTCCACCCGCAGGCGCTTGAGCGCGGCGTGGCAGGCGTCGGTCACATGTTTGCGCGACAGGCCCTGCTGGGTCGGGCGCGGGTCGTCGACCGCCCCGAAGAACACCTTGCTGGAGACACAGAAGCCATCACGGGGCAGGCGCAGGTCGGCGATCACATCCCCCATCACCTGCTCGGCGCGGCCGCGGGCATAGCCCTCGGCGTTGTCGAAGAAGTTGACCCCGGCATCCCAGGCGGTGGCGATCAGCTTGCGGGCCTCATCGCGGCCGATCTGGTCGCCGAAGGTCACCCAGGCCCCGAAGGACAGGGCCGAGAGCTTCAGGCCGGTGGAGCCTAGACGGCGATAGAGCATGTGATTCTCCTGCTGCGGGCCCGCGACCGGGCCGGATCGATGCCGGTAAGTGTAGAGGGTGGCGCGCAGCGCGCGCAGGCCGGCCGCGGCGATCTCACGGCCCGTGACACACCACACGCCACGCTGGCCATGCCTTGTCGATACAGGCCCGATCACGACCGATCGGCTCGCAGACGCTGCTTTTCCTTGCCCCGCCCTTGCCGCTGCTCTAGGCTTCCCGTTTTTCGCGGCGCCCCAAGGGAAGTCTCATGGTCGAAGGTTTGGGCAGGATTGGCTTCGGCCTGTTCGGGTTGGCAGTGCTGATCGGCATTGCCTGGTTGTTCTCGAACAACAAGCGGGCCGTCGACTGGCGCCTGGTGGTCACCGGTATCGCACTGCAGATCGCCTTCGCGGCGGTGGTGCTGCTGGTGCCGGGTGGCCGTGATGTGTTCGATGCGCTGGGCAAGGGCTTCGTCAAGATCCTGAGCTTCGTCAACGAGGGCTCCGGCTTCATCTTCGGCAGCCTGATGAACACCGAGCAGTTCGGTTTCATCTTCGCCTTCCAGGTGTTGCCGACCATCATCTTCTTCTCGGCGCTGATGGGGGTCATGTACCACCTCAACGTGATGCAGACGATCGTGCGTGCGATGGCCTGGGCGATCACCAAGATCATGCGCGTGTCCGGTGCGGAAACCACCAGCGTCTGCGCCAGCGTCTTCATCGGCCAGACCGAAGCACCGCTGACGGTGCGCCCGTACATCGCCAAGATGACCCAGTCCGAGCTGATCACGATGATGATCGGCGGCATGGCGCACATCGCCGGCGGCGTGCTGGCCGCCTACGTGGGCATGCTCGGTGGCAGCGACCCGGCCCAGCAGGCCTTCTACGCCAAGCACCTGCTGGCGGCGAGCATCATGGCCGCCCCGGCGACCCTGGTGGTGGCCAAGCTGCTGGTGCCCGAAACCGGCACCCCGCTGACCCGCGGCACGGTCAAGATGGAAGTGGAGAAGACCTCCAGCAACATCATCGACGCCGCCGCGGCCGGTGCCGGCGACGGCCTGAAGCTGGCGCTGAACATCGGTGCGATGCTGCTGGCCTTCATCGCGCTGATCGCGCTGCTGAACGCCCCGCTGACCTGGCTGGGTGACGTGACCGGCCTGGCCGCGATCATCGGCCGCCCGACCGACCTGTCCACCCTGTTCGGCTACCTGCTGGCCCCGATCGCCTGGGTGATCGGTACCCCGTGGGCCGATGCCACCACGGTCGGCTCGCTGATCGGCCAGAAGGTCGTGATCAACGAGTTCGTGGCGTACTCGGAGCTGTCCAAGATCGTCAACGGCCAGGTGCCGGGCATGGTGCTCTCCGACGAGGGCCGCCTGATCGCCACCTACGCGCTGTGCGGTTTTGCCAACTTCAGCTCCATCGCGATCCAGATCGGTGGTATTGGTGGTCTGGCACCGGAGCGCCGCCACGATCTGGCCAAGTTCGGCCTGCGTGCGGTGCTGGGCGGTACCATTGCCACCTTCATGACGGCGACCATCGCCGGCGTGCTGACGCATTTCAGCTGATATCCGTTCCCTGAGAAACAGTCTTTATGAGTAGCAGTGTCGTCGTAATCGGTTCCTTCAATGTGGATCATGTCTGGCGTTGTGAGTCGCTCCCGGCCCCGGGTGCGACCATTGCCGGCCGCTACAGCACCGGTCCCGGCGGCAAGGGCTTCAACCAGGCCGTGGCCGCCCGCCGTGCCGGCGCGCCGACCACGTTCCTGTGCGCGCTGGGCGATGACGCCGGCGGTGCGATGGCCCGCGGCCTGGCCGAGCAGGACGGTTTCGCGCTGACCGCCGAGGCCAGCAGCGAGCCGACCGGCACCGGCGGCATCTATGTCGACAGCCGCGGCCGCAACACCATCGTGATCGGCCCGGGCGCCAACGCCGCGTTGAGCCTGGGTTTCGTTGATCAGCAGCGCGCGCTGCTGGCCGGTGCCAAGGTGGTGCTGGCGCAGCTGGAATCGCCGGTGGAAACGATCGAGGCGGCCCTGGCCATCGCACGCGAGGCCGGTGCCACCACCGTGCTCAACGTCGCGCCTGCCGATGCGCCCTCCAGCATCGGCCTGCTCAAGCTGGCCGATGTGCTGACCCCGAACGAGACCGAGTTCGCCGCCCTGCTCGGCCGTCATGTCGGCGAGCGCGTGGATGCCAACGATGTCGCCGCGCTGGATGGCGCCAGCCTGCATGCGCTGTGCCGCAAGCTGGTCGGCAACGGCACGGTGGTGGTGACGCTGGGTTCGGTGGGTGTGTTCGTGTCGCACGCCGAAGAGAACCTGCGTGGCGATACCCAGCCGTATTACCGCGTGGGCGCCGAGCAGGTGCAGGTGCTGGACACCACCGGTGCCGGCGATGCGTTCAACGGTGCGCTGGTTGCCTCGATCGCGCAGGACCCGGAGGCGGCCTTCGCCCGTCACGTGCGGTTCGCCAACCAGTTCGCCGGTCGTTCGACCGAGAAGGAAGGCGCCGCTGCGGCGATGCCGCACTTCACTCCGGGTGATGCCGAGAACAAGTAAGCCTCACCGGTGTGGATATCGGAAGGCCAGCGTTCGCGCTGGCCTTTTTTTGTTCTGCTCCCATCTGCGTGAAATCAAGAAGCGCCCTCTGAGCCTTTCCGGGCGAGGCCTGGAGTAGGTCGAGCGCTGGGGCGCGATGCCCTTGCCGGCGAATGTCCCCCGGCGTCGGCCTGCGGCCGCCCCCTCCTCCTTTATTTCGCCCACAAGGGCATCGCGCCCCACGTGTCCAGACCACTGGCGCTGCATGGAAAGCACGGCTTCTCTTCTGCCTACCGCGAGCCGGAGCGCCGTAGCGGCCGGTAGGCCCCTGGGCAAAATCAAGGAGGAGGTCGTCGCTGTGAGGCGGCGGCCGGGGGACATTTGCCGAGGGGCCTACCGGTCGCTACGGGGCCCTTGAGCTCGCGGGGATCCACAGCGCCAGCGCGCCCACCAGGAGGCCGGCAAGCACGTCCAGCAGATCGTGTTGCCAGGTGGTGAGCGTCGAGACCAGGATCAGCCCACAGGCGCCGTGCCACAGCCAGCGCAACGCCGCCGTATCGGCCAGCAGCCAGCGGCGCCATGCCTGCCAGACCACCACCAGTACCGCGGCATGCAGCGATGGCGCCATGTTGAACGGCGCCTCGAACGCGCGCAGCTGGGCGAACACCAGTCCGCTCGCGCCATCCGGCTGCGGCAAAACACGCACGTTGCCGGTCGGCCAACACACGAAGGCGAGCATGCAGGCGGCCTGCACCAGCGCGATGGCCATCGCATGGCGGCGCAGGGCGGATCGGGTCGGGCAGAGGAAGAACGTCAGCGGGTACAGCAGGTTCAGCGCCAGGTACGGCCAGATCGACCAAGGCCAGAACGGGATCGCCTCGTCCCAGCGACCGTGCAGGCTGTAGGTATGGGCCTGGCTGGCAGCCCATTGATTGGTCCAGCTGTAGCCATGGATGAACATCGCGCCGAGCAGCAGCATCCACAGCATGGCCTCGCGCCAGGGCGGATGCGGGAGCGGAGCGCGGGCATGAGGCGGGGTGGGCACGCGCGCACCGTAGCAGAACGTGGCAAGCGTGTTTGCCGCTATCCTTGCGCTTTCGCGGATACCGGGACTGTACGCAGTGGCAGCAGCAGGCAGTCAGCACCACGCAGGTACGCACGCGGACACACCGCGCTGGACGCGCAATCCGGCCTGGGCCCTGTTTTCGCAGACCCATGCGCAGCGCCCGCTGCTGCTGGTGTCCGGTGGCGCCGACGAATTGTATGTGGTCGACGAGGCCGATACCCCGACGGTCATCGAACGCATCCTCGGCCATTGGCAGGACGACACACTGGCGCTTGTGCAGGACGATGCCGACTGTGGCCCGGCGGTCCGCCAGTTGATGCGTCTCGGCGTACTGGTGCCGTCGCAGGCGGTGCGCCCTGTGCGCCGCTATGCACTGGTTTGGCTCGGGGAACCGCTGCCTGGGCTGGCCGAGGCCTTCGACCAGCATGCCAGCGCGGATCTGCAGCGCGTCGATGCCACCGCCGATGCCGACCTCCTCGTGCTGGTCCGCCACGGGCTCGGCTGGGAACAGGCCTTGGCCCGCTACGTGTCACATATGCCGGCACAGCCGCATCTGCTGCTGGACCTCAGCTATCACCACACCCTCGCGCTTGGACCCTATGTGGTGCCCGGCCAGACTGCCTGTGTGTATTGCCTGGGCAACCGCGTACTGCGCCGCTGGGGCGAAGCGGTGGTGCCCGCGCTGCCGGAAGTCGCAACGCAACCGGCACGGATCGCGGCGCTGGTCGCGCCGTTGCTGGATCAGCCCCACCTGTTGCTCGGCTATCTCGAACGCAGCGTCTGGCTCGACCTGCATCGCCTGCATGGGGAACGCGACCGGGTGCTGCGGCTGCCATGGTGCCCCGCCTGCCAGGGCGGTGAGATGTCGATGCCTGCACTGCTGCCGCTGCCCTGGGACATCGGGCGCCCGTGATAATGTGGGGCGTGCGCCGGGCGTTTCCGCCCCGGTCAACGGAGTGACCCCATGTATCGCCTGCCGACCCAGTTCGATGCCAGTGCCTCGCGCCAGGACCTTGCCGCGGCAGGTGGCGGCTCGACATCGACTACCTGCAGTTCCTGTGTCGTCACCCTGCTCGGCACCTCGGTACTGTCGGCAGTGGTGCTGGGCAAGCTGGAACCCGTCGCGCCCGCCGCCATCAGCAGCGCCGCAGACATCCCCCCCGTCACCGTCGATACGCCCACCGAACGCCACGGCCAGCCACCTGCGTTGCCGCAGGAACCGCCCAGCGCCGTCACTCCGGATCATCCCGCGGCACCGGCACCGGTGATGCCGGCAGCCGGCCTGAGCCGCACCAGCCGGATACTGCTGGGGCTGTTCGCCTTGCCGCTGGCCGCGATCGGCGGCGGCATTTTCATCAGCACCTCCAACCCGATATTCGGGCTGTTCGTCGCCGTCGGGCTGTATCTCGGCATTTATGCCCTGGTCTACGAGCGCGCGGGGCGTTCGCTCGGGCGCGGCATCGGCATCGCCATCGGGCTGCTGCTGGGCCTGTTCGCCGTAGGCGCGCTCGAGATGATGCTCTGGCTGGGCGTGATGAAATGAGCCGCGCCGCCGTGCAGGCGGCAGAGCCGGATATGCCCACGCTGTCGTCGCACCTGCTGCATGGCGCAGCGCGTCCGCGCTGTGGCCTGGTGCGCCCAGCCCAACCGATCGAAGCCGACCCGTGCGATGCAACCGGCCCCTTGTTCGAGGGACGGCGCGTACACAATGCCGCCACGCCGGCGGACCCGGCCAATCCCTGGCAGGGCGTCTCGGGCGCGGTTGCGCTGGAGGCCGCTGCGGCCGCCGACGGCGCGGTCGCCGAGGCGCTGGAGCGGCTGGCGGCGGCGCAGGCGGGCCTGGAAGTGCGTCGTCGCGATGCGCTGACGCCCACACAACGTCTGGACGAATCGGCGTTCGCGCTGTTCTCGGCGAGCCAACGCGCCATGCCGGACTTCCCGTGGCCGATGCCCGAACGCGACGAAGACCTGTTCGCAGCGGTGCATGCGCTGGACGACAACCGGGTCGCCTGGGTGCCGCAAGAGCTGGTGGGACTGGGGCCGCGCAGCGGCCAGGCGCGATTGCCATCGACGTCCAGTGGTCTGGCGGCCTGGCGGGATGGGCGCGATGGCGCCTGGCTGGCGCTGTTGCGCGCGGCCCAGGAACTGCTGGAGCGCGATGCGCTGGCAGTGACATGGCTCAATGGCGTGGCCGGCCGGCGAATCGCGCTGCCGGCGCAATGGCACGCCCATGTGGACGCGCGCGGTGGTGAACTGCAGGCGTTCGACCTGACCCAGCACTGGAATCCGCACCCGGTCATCGCGGTCGCCGGTGGCATTCCCTTCGAAGGCCGCCCCCGCTACGTCCTCGGCATCGCCTGCCGCGCCGATCCGGGCGAGGCACTGCACAAGGCGCTGCTGGAATGGCAGCAGGCACTGACCTTTGCCGCGCATCTGTGTGGCCGCGAAAGCGCCCGGCTGCCTCGTGAACCCGCAGCGCTGCGCAGCTTCGACGAGCATGCCGCCTTCTACACCCTGCGCCCGGAGCTGTGGTCGCAGCTGCCGCTGCTGCGGGAGGCGGGCGACAGTACCTTGCAGCTGCCACTACCAGGCGCGGCGATCCCGTCCGCCGCGCCGCGCGCGGTCATCGAGCTCGATCAGCTGCGACGCCGGCTGGGCCGTGCCGGCATCGCGCTGTACTACCGCGAGTTGACCACCGCCGATGTGGCCGCGGCGGGCCTGCGGGTGATGCGGGTGTTGTCGCCACAGCTCAGCGGTCTGCATGCCGACGAACGTGCGCCGTTCCTTGGTGGCCGCTGCCGGGACGTGGCATGGCGCTATCCCGGCGTGCCGCACGGCGGCGCGTTTCCCAACCCCTTCCCGCATCCATTGGGCTGATCCCCGAGGACCGCATGCCGTCACCGCCTTCCCCCTGGGACGATGCCCCGCTGTTCCATCTGTTCTGGCACAACGGCGAGCTCAATCCCGCGCGCGCAGACGTGATGCGCGCGCGCATCGCCGAAGATGCCGCACGCGCCTGGTCGCCGCCACGGCCATTGCATGCAGCAGCCGGCGTCGCCTTGCCGGACCCGGTACGCCCCGGCGATGCCCTCGCGCAGCGCCGCAGTGGCCGCCGCTTCGGTGATGCACAGTGGGGCGCGCAGGAACTGGGGCGCGTGCTGGCCCCGCTGCGGGCCCGGCCCGGCGACAGTGACACGCGGCGTCTGCCATCCGGTGGGGCCAAGTACCCGATCCAGGCCTATGCCGCGCTGTACGGCATCGACGATGCGATCGCATCAGCGCCGGGCATCCATTGGTACGATCCGCTCGAGCACGCGCTGGTACCGGTGGCGCCCTGCCCCGCATGGCCGGCGCTGTCCGGGCTGCTGGGCGTGGACTGGCCGGAGCGGCCGGCGGCCGTGCTGTTCCTGATCGCCGAGCCAGGCGGGACGCTGGCCAAATACGGCGAGCGCGGCGGCCGCTTCGTGTTGATCGAGGCTGGAGTCTGGCTGGGGGCGCTGGGGCAGCAGGTGGCGTCGATGAACGCCGCCGGCTGCGCGATCGGCTCGTTCGACGACGCCGCCCTCTTGGCCCTGCTCGGGCTCGACCCGCGGCGGCATCTGGCGGTGTTGGCCTATGCGTGTGGTCCGGCGCCCTGAACGATCGCCGGAATCGCGGCAGGCCCCGCCTGATCATGCGATTTCCGGCCAGCGGTCGGCACGATCGGTAACCACCCAGCATCCGCCGCCGCTGGGGGCGGCGGAACCAATCGTCAAGCATATGCTCATGACCGGAGCGCATCAGGCCCTTCCGGATCGGCCTGAACAGGTAGCGGTACCTGCGTGGTTGGCGGCCAGCGGCCGGCACTACAATGCGCACATGCAGATTGGCCCGTACAACATCCAGCCCAACGTGGTGCTGGCACCGATGGCCGGTGTCACCGACAAGCCCTTCCGCCTGCTGTGCAAACAGCTGGGCGCGGGCCTGGCCGCCTCGGAGATGACCATCTCCGACCCGCGCTTCTGGAACACCCGCAAGTCGCTCCACCGCATGGACCATGCCGGCGAGCCGGACCCGATCAGCGTGCAGATCGCCGGGACCGAGCCGCAGCAGCTGGCCGAGGCAGCACGCTACAACGTGGACAACGGTGCGCAGATCATCGACATCAACATGGGCTGCCCGGCCAAGAAGGTCTGCAACGCCTGGGCCGGCTCGGCGCTGATGCGCGATGAAGACCTGGTCGCGCGCATCCTGACCGCAGTGGTCAACGCGGTGGACGTGCCGGTCACGCTGAAGATCCGCACCGGCTGGGACTGCGATCACCGCAATGGCCCGCTGATCGCCCGCATCGCCGAGGACAGCGGCATCGCCGCGCTGGCCGTGCATGGCCGTACCCGCGACCAGCATTACACCGGCACCGCCGAATACGACACCATCGCCGCGATCAAGGCGGCGCTGCGCATTCCGGTGGTCGCCAACGGCGACATCGATTCACCGCAGAAAGCGGCGCAGGTCTTGAAGCAGACGGGCGTGGACGCGGTGATGATCGGGCGCGCCGCCCAGGGCCGGCCCTGGATCTTCCGCGAGGTGGCGCACTACCTGGCCACCGGCGAGCTGCTGGCGCCGCCCTCGGTCACCGAGGTCCGCGATCTGCTGCTGGGCCACCTGCACGCGCTGCACGATTTCTATGGCGAGCAGCAGGGGGTGCGCATCGCGCGCAAACACCTGGGCTGGTACGCCAAGGACCGGCCGGAGAACGCCGCCTTCCGTGCGGTGGTCAACCGCGCCGAGGATGCCGCCAGCCAGGTCGCCCTGACCACCGACTATTTCGACGCCCTCGCCGCCGGCGAGCCGTTGTCGTCCGCTGCCTGAGCCTTCTGTCATGAACCCGCCGATCACCGCACCGACCTATCTCCACGGCTTTTCCGATACCGAGCAGCATCGCCTGGTCACCCAGTCGCGCCTGTTCGAATCGAGCATCTTCAGCGGCATCGACTACGGCGGCGCAACGCGCCTGCTGGAAGTCGGCAGCGGCGTGGGCGCACAGACGGACATCCTGCTGCGGCGGTTCCCGGACCTGCACGTCACCGGCGTGGACCTGAGCGAAGCGCAGCTGGCCACTGCCGCCACCAACCTGGCCAAGACCCCGTGGTGCCGCGAGCGCTACACCCTGCTGCAGGCCGACGCCGGCAATCTGCCGTTCGGTGCGCGCGAGTTCGATTCGGCCTTCCTGTGCTGGGTGCTGGAGCATGTGCCTTCGCCGGCGCGGGTGCTCAACGAAGTGCGACGCGTGCTGGTCCCGGGTTCGCCGGTGTATGTCACCGAAGTGATGAACGCCTCGTTCCTGCTCGATCCTTACTCGCCGCACATCTGGCGCTACTGGATGGCGTTCAACGATTTCCAGTACGACCACGGCGGCGATCCGTTCGTCGGTGCCAAGCTCGGCAACCTGCTGTTGGCTGGCGGCTTCCGCGACGTGCACACCGAGATCAAGACCATCCACCTGGACAACCGCGAGCCGGCGCGTCGCAAGACGATGATCGCGTTCTGGGAGCAACTGCTGTTGTCGGCGGCCGATCCGCTGCTGGAAGCCGGCCTGGTCGACCAGGAGACGGTGGACGGGATGCGCCGCGAGTTCAGCCTGGTCCAGAACGACCCCAACGCGGTGTTCTTCTTCTCCTTCGTGCAGGCGCGCGCGACGGTGTATTGACCGGGGGGCGGCGCTAGCGCGTCACCCAGGCGATCACGGTCACCACCACCGCTGCGGCCAGCAGCAACCACAGGCCCAGTCCGCCCCGATCACCCGGGGCGACCGTCGCACTGCCGGCGGTGAGACGGGCACCTTCGCGCGGACGCGCGGTGGGCGTGTGGCCTACTTCCAGCGTGCCGGTGGCCGGCCGCTGGTTACGCTCGGTGAGCTTGTTCTGCATGCGCCGCGCCCGCTCAGGGTCGACCTTGTGCAGTTCCTCCAGCAGCACCTGCTGCTGACGCGCGCGGTCCGGCTGCGCCCTGGCCTTGTGCAGGATCTCGCGCAATGGCACCGCCGGCTGCTCGGCGGAGCGACCCGGGGTCACATCCAGCAACAGTGCGCGGTACTCCGGCGGTACATCGGCCAGCCGGGTGTAGCGCGTGCCATTGATCTCCATTTCAAACCGTTCGGTCACGGTGCCTCCGTCCAACCTGCCTTGGGTGCGATCACCTCGGTGCTCGCCGGTGCATGCCAGATGCGTTGCCACATCGCCGAGAACCGGCGCTTCACCATCGCCCTGCCCTGCTCCCCTTCATACGCCGGGCGCAGCTGCCGCGGCGTGATCGCGGCCCAGCCCCCGCCCTCGGCCCGGGCCACCGCGAAGGTGAAGGTGTAGTCCGGCTCCAGGCCCATGCGCAGATCGCTCAGCCGCAGCTCGCCATCGACCACCTGTGCGCGCATGAAGCCGCGGTTGAACCAGTTCAGGCGCTGCACGGCCGGCAGCGTGGCCGCCTGGCGCAGGGCCTGCACGTTGGAGGGATGGCCTTCAAAGGTCATCGGGCCGCGGTCGGCGATCAGCGAGCGCTCGCCGATCACGTAGCCGTTGGGCGTCATCGCGACGACCTGCCAGAGCAGCGTGTTGAACGGCATCGCCACCGAGAAGCGCGGCGCATCGCCCAGCCCCATCGCGGCCAGGGCGCGGTCGGCCTCGCGGTCGACACTGTGCTTGGCCAGCAGCGACCAGCCCAGGTAGCCACTGCTGAGCACCAGGCCGGCCACCAGCGCCTTCTGCGCCAACGGCCGCGCCCGCGCGAACCACGCCACTGCACAGGCGATCAGCAGCCACACGGTGTAGAGCGGGTCGATGATGAAAACGCTGGCCCACATCGTCGGGTGCGGCGTGAACGGCCACCACAGCTGGGTACCGTAGACGGTGAAGGCATCCAGCAGCGGATGGGTGATCAGCGCCAGCGTGATCGCCCAGAACCAGCGGCCCGGCGCCTGCGCCACCCGGCCGTGACCAAAGCGTTTGAACAGCCACCAGATCAGCGCGGCCACCCACGGCAGCACCAGCAGCGAGTGGCTGTAGCTGCGGTGCTCGACCATCAGCGCCACCGGATCGGCGGCGGTGAACGCCAGCAGCAGCGCGTCCAGGTCCGGCAGGGTGCCGAGCGCGGCACCGGCCAACAGGGCGGCGCGGCGATGGCCGGCCGGTGCGATGGCGGCGGCGACCGCGCCACCGAGTACGATCTGGGTGAGGGAGTCCATCGGCCGATGCTAGCAGCCGGGCCTGGCGCTGCGTTGATGCCGTTCTGCTCAGGCCGCTCTGGCCAGTGCGGCGTTGCCGGGCAGCGCCGCCAGGGTCTGCCCGGTGTGATCGAGCAGCCGCAGGCTGCCGTCCGGATCCTCGGCCAGCGCGGTCAGGCTCTCGACCCAGTCGCCGTCGTTGGCATAGATCAGCCCGTCGCGCTCCACCAGTGTGGCGCGGTGGATGTGCCCGCAGACGATCCCGTCCAGCCCACGCCGCCGCACATCCTCGAGCCCGGCCTGGACAAAGCGTTCGATGTAGCGTTCGGCCGCGCCGCTGCGCTTCTTGAGGAATTCAGAGAGAGACCAGTAGCGCTGACCCAGCCGCCGCCGGACCGCGTTGAGCAGGTGGTTGCCGGTCAGGATGCGGTAATACAGCCAGTCGCCGAAGCGCTCCTGCAGGCCACCGAAATGAGTGATGCCGTCGTAGTCGTCACCATGCACGACCAGCAGCCGCCGTCCATCGGCGGTCACGTGGATCGCCCGGCGGCGTACCTGCATGGCCGGCAGCATCAGCCCGCAGACCTTGCGCAGCGAAGCATCGTGGTTGCCCGGGATGTAGATGATCCGGGTGCCGGCCCGCTGCAGCGCGTGCAGGGCCTGGATCACCTCGCTGTGGGCCGGCCGCCAACTGGCCCGGCGGTGCGCCATCCACCACAGGTCGATGATGTCGCCCACCAGATACAGGCGCTCGCAGCGCAGCCCGGCAAGGAACCTGGCCAGTTCGGCGGCGTGGCAGTGACGTGAGCCCAGGTGGACATCGGAAAGGAAGACGGCCCGCCGATGGGGCGCCAGGGTGGTCACGGGCCGTTTGTCGGCCTCCCGCGCGTCGCGCTGCTCGACGTCGTGCATGGCGTGCTCCTCAGGTCCGGCGGCCGGATGCGCCGAAGCCTGCCCTGCGGCGACGACAGCCCGATGGCGGTTTGACGACGGGCCGATGACGCTCGCGGGGTTCGGATGCACGTCGCGCCCTTCGTGAGGCGCGTGCGGCTGGCATGCTTCTCGGGCAGGTGCCGCTGCGGGCGGCCGTTTGTCACGCTGGTGGAACACTGGGCGGTGACGCTGGCCCCCAATCCCGTCACACCGGGCCCTGCGACGGGCACGCAGGCTTAACCACGGGCAACCCTCGCTGGCGCACAATGCAAGCGCGCGACTTGCCGTGTATCATTCGCGCCCATCTTTCCATCCGAATCAAAGGATATTACGCCTGATGTCCAGCTACCTGTTCACCTCCGAATCGGTCTCCGAAGGCCATCCGGACAAGATTGCCGACCAGATCTCCGATGCGGTGCTGGACGCGATCCTGACCCAGGACAAGCGTGCGCGCGTGGCCTGCGAAACCATGGTCAAGACTGGCGTGGCAATCGTCGCCGGTGAAATCACCACCAGCGCCTGGATCGACCTGGAAGCCTTGACCCGCAAGGTGATCCTGGACATCGGCTACGACAGCTCCGACGTCGGCTTCGACGGCGCGACCTGCGGCGTGCTGAACCTGATCGGCAAGCAGTCGCCGCACATCGCCCAGGGCGTGGACCGCAAGAAGCCCGAAGAAATGGGCGCTGGCGACCAGGGCCTGATGTTCGGCTATGCCACCAACGAGACCGACAGCTACATGCCGGCCGCGATCCACCTGTCGCACCGCCTGGTCGAGCAGCAGGCCAAGATCCGCAAGAAGAAGAACTCGCCGCTGTCCTGGCTGCGCCCGGATGCCAAGAGCCAGGTCACCCTGCGCTATGAAAACGGCGCCGTCTCGGCCATCGACGCGGTGGTGCTGTCGACCCAGCACGCCCCGGGCGTGAAGCAGAAGGACCTCATCGAGGCCGTCCGCGAAGAGATCATCAAGCCGGTGCTGCCGGCCAAGTGGCTGCACAAGGGCACCAAATTCCACATCAACCCGACCGGCAAGTTCGAGATCGGCGGCCCGGTGGGCGACTGTGGCCTGACCGGCCGCAAGATCATCGTCGACACCTACGGCGGCTGGGCCCGTCACGGTGGTGGTGCGTTCTCGGGCAAGGATCCGTCCAAGGTCGACCGTTCGGCTGCCTATGCTGCCCGTTACGTCGCCAAGAATGTCGTGGCCGCCGGCCTGGCCGACCGCTGCGAAGTGCAGGTCTCCTACGCCATCGGCGTGGCCGAGCCGACCTCGATCTCGGTCACCACCTTCGGCACCGGCAAGATCAGCGATGACAAGATCGAAAAGCTGATCCGCAAGCATTTCGACCTGCGCCCGTACGGCATCATCCAGATGCTGGACCTGATCCACCCGATGTACCAGCAGACCGCGGCCTACGGCCACTTCGGCCGCAAGGCGAAGGAGTTCAGCTACACCAACGGTGCTGGCGAACAGGTCAACGCAACCGCCTTCTCCTGGGAGAAGACCGATCGCGCCGCCGCCCTGCGCGCGGATGCGAAGTTGAAGTAAGAAATGGGCCGCGAAAGCGGCCCTTTTCTTACGGGTAGAGCCGACCGTTGGTCGGCTGGCCGCGCGCAGCGCGGCAATGATCGGCGAAACAAACGGCGGGCCGCGAAAGCGGCCCGTCGTCGTTTTGGCGCCTTGACCCATCGTCGCGCCGCGCGCGACCAGCCGACCAACGGTCGGCTCTACCAATGGGTCAAGCGGCGCTACACTCCAGTCATGCCCGAATTCAAATCCAACCAGCTCTCCATGACGGTGCTGATGTCGCCGGACATGGCCAACTTCTCCGGCAAGGTACACGGCGGTGCGGTGCTGCGCCTGCTCGACCAGGTTGCCTATGCCTGCGCCAGCCGCTATGCCGGCAGCTACGTGGTCACCCTTTCGGTGGACCAGGTGATGTTCCGGCAGCCGATCGCGGTCGGCGAGCTGGTCACCTTCCTGGCCTCGGTGAACTACACCGGCACCTCCTCGATGGAGATCGGCGTCAAGGTGGTGGCCGAGGACATCCTCAAGCGCAGCGTGCGCCACGCCAACAGCTGCTTCTTCACCATGGTCGCGGTGGATGACGAGGGCAAGCCGACCCCGGTGCCGCCGCTCGTGCTGGAGACCGCCGACGAACGCCGCCGGCATGCCGCCGCGTTGATCCGCCGCCAACTGCGCGAGGAGATGGAGCAGCGCCACCTCGAGCTGCTGGCATCCAATCCGCCTGCACCAGGTGATCTGGTCGAGCGGGTCTGAGAAGCGCTGCCGGCCAGCGGCCGGCACTCCCCCTTCATGGCCTACCCGGTGTTCTGTACGCCCTGCGAAACACCGTTCACGCAGGCCACCAGCGCGCGCAGCACGTCATCGTCTTCGCCACCGCTTTCACGCCAGCGGCGCAGCAGATCCACCTGCAGCACGCTGATCGGATCGATGTAGGGATTGCGCAGGCGGATCGACAGCGCCAGCCGCTGGTCGTGCTGGAGCAGTGCATCCTGCCCGGTCAGCACAAGGATCCACTGCGCGGTGAGCTCCAGCTCACGCTGAATCTGCGGGAAGAAACGGCCATGCAACGCACCAGACAGCTGCGAGAACTGCTCGGCGATGGTCAGGTCGCCCTTGGACAGCACCATCGCGATGTCATCCAGGAAGGTGCTGAAGAACGGCCAGTCGCGCGCCATCTCTTTCAGGATGTCCTCGTGGCCGGCATCGATCGCCGCCTGCAGGCCGCTACCCACGCCATACCAACCCGGAATCACGGCACGCGCCTGGCTCCAGGCGAACACCCACGGAATCGCGCGCAGGTTGGTCAACGCGGCATCTTCACCCAGTCGGCGCGAGGGGCGTGAGCCCAAGGTCATCCGCTCGATCACGTCGATCGGCGCGGCCAGCCGGAAGTACTGCATGAAGTCTTTCTGGCCGACGAAGACACGGTAGGCATCCGCACTCTTCTGCGCGATCAGGTCCATCACCGGGCGCCACTGTTCCTCGCGCGGTTCCGGTGCACGCGGGCGCAGGCTGGAGCGCAGCACCGCACCGGTGGACTGCTCCAGCGAGCGCAGCGCCAGCGCACGGATGCCGTACTTGCGGTGGATCACTTCGCCCTGCTCGGTCACGCGCAGGCGGCCGTCGATGCTGCCACGTGGCGAGGCATCCACGGCGTGCGTGGTCTTGCCGCCACCGCGGCTGATCGAGCCGCCGCGGCCGTGGAAGAAGGTCAGGCGGATGTCGTTCTCGGCAGCGACCTCCAACAGCTCCACCTGGGCGCGCTGAAGGCCCCAGCGCGACGCCGCGATGCCCCCATCCTTGCCGCTGTCCGAGTAGCCGAGCATCACCATCTGCACATCGCCGCGCGAGGCCAGGTGCGTGCGGTAGACCGGATCGGCCAACAGATCGCGCAGGGTGTCGGTACCGCGCTTGAGATCGTCCACGGTTTCAAACAGCGGGGCGATGTCGAGCGGCACCGCGCCGGCGTCATCCACCAGGCCGCCACGACGTGCCAAGGCGAGCACGGCGAGGACATCGCTGCGGTCATGCGCCATCGAGATGATGTAGCTGCCCAGTGCATCGGCCCCATGCCGGTGATGGGCATCAGCCAGCGCCGCGAACACCGCGTCCAGGCGCTCACCGCCTTCTTCGTTGCTCACCGGCAGCGCCTGCTCGCCACTGGCGAACGGGGCCAGCCGTGCCGCGCGGGTGACCGCATCGGCGGCGTCCCAGGCCTCCTGCCCATCCAGCACGCTGGCCAGCGCGCGACCATGCACGCTCGATTCCTGACGCACGTCCAGGCGCGCCAGATGGAAGCCGAAGGTGCGCACCCGCCACAGCAGGCGACGCACCGCGAAGCCGCCGGCATGGTCGCCCTTGTTCTCGTGCAGGCTGCGCAGGATCAGCTCGATGTCGTCGGTCAGCTCCTGCGGCGACGCGTAGGCGCCTTCCGCATCGTCCATCGTCGCCTGTACCCGCGCGCGCATGCGGTCGTTGAGCAGGCGATAGGGCATGTCGGCATGACGCGGGCGCGAGGTGACCTTGGGCAGCAACGCCTTGTAATGGTCCACGCGGGCCTGCAGTTCATCACTGACCGCCACGCGCTCGGTGGACTGGCTGAGCAGGCTGGCCAACTGCAGCAGGTCCTTCTGGTAGCGGCCGAGCACGGCCTGGCGTTGCGCATCCAGGGTGTTGCGGATGGTGCCGGCATCCACGTTCGGATTGCCATCCATGTCGCCGCCTACCCACGTGCCGAAACGCAGCAGGCGCGGCAGCGGCAGTTCCTGGCCATAGGTATCCAGCAGTGCCTGCTGCAGCGATTCGTACAGCACCGGAATCACCCGGTACAGCACCTGCACCAGATAGAAGCCGACATGCTCGCGCTCGTCTTCCACGGTCGGGCGCACGGGCGAGGAATCGGTGGTCTGCCACGAGGCGGTCAGCGCCATGCGGAAACGCGCGGCGTCAGCGGCCGCTTCGCCCGGGGTGCGCTGGCCGTCGAGGTTGTCGACCAGGCTGGCCACCATCAACTGCTCTTTCTCCAGCAGCGCGCGGCGGACCGCCTCGGTCGGGTGCGCGGTGAACACCGGCTCGATGTCGATGCGCGGCAGCCACTCGGCCAGCTCGTCCAGGGTGACGCCCTGTGCCTTGAGGTTGACCAGTGCGTCCTGCAGGCCATCGGGCTGCGGCGTGGCGGTGCCGGCGCGCTGGTAGTCGCGGCGGCGGCGGATGCGGTGCACCCGCTCGGCGATGTTCACCACCTGGAAATAGGTACTGAACGCACGCACCATCGCTTCGGCGCGTGCCGGTGGCAGGCCGGTCAGCGCATCGTTGAGATCGGACAGCGGGGCGTCGCTTTCGCGGCGGGCGATGGCGCGTGTACGCACCTGTTCCACATCATCGAAAAACTGCGTGGAGACCTGCTCGGCGAGCAGGTCGCCGACCAGTGCGCCGAGTCGGCGTACATCGTCGCGCAGGGGAATATCGGGAGTGGCAAAAACGATGCTGCTACGGTACTCGTTCATCTGCGACGCACTGGCCTCGGGAACGGAATCCGCTCAAGCCTAACCCACAATCGCGTCGTTGCTGCGTCGCGCAAATAGTTACATCTGGTAGTGCCGGCCGCTGGCCGGCTCCATGCAGATCTGACAGGTGCCAGTGCGGGCATCGCGAGGAGCCGGCCAGCGGCCGGCAGGTGGCGATCGTTTCCGGCACCGGCCAACGGCCGGTACCCACCGGTTGTTTCAGCGCTTCTTCTTCACCGGCTTCCCCTCGCCAACGGTCTGCTCCAGCCAGCGCTCGCTCTCGGCCAGCATGGTCATGATCGATTCGCGTGCCCGGTAAGCGTGCGATTCATTGGGCAGCATCACCAGCCGCGACGTCCCGCCCAGCCCCTTCACCGCGGCGAACATGCGCTCGCTCTGGATCGGGAACGTGCCGGAGTTGTTGTCGTCCACGCCATGGATGAAGAGGATCGGGTCCTTGATCTTGTCGGCGTAGTTGAACGGCGACATCTTCTGGTAGACGTCCTGCGCCTGCCAGTAGTTGCGCTCTTCGGCCTGGAAGCCGAACGGGGTCAGCGTGCGGTTGTAGGCGCCGCTGCGCGCGATGCCGGCCTTGAACAGGCGGGTATGCGCGAGCAGGTTGGCGGTCATGAACGCACCGTAGGAGTGGCCACCGATCGCAATGTGCTCACGGTCGGTCACGCCACGCCGCACCACTTCATTCACGGCCGCCTCGGCATTGGCGATCAGCTGCGGCAGGTAGGTGTCGTTCGGCTCCTTGTCGCCCTCACCGATGATCGGCATCGACGGGCTGACCAGCACCGCGTAGCCCTTGGCCAGAAACGCCTGCGGACCCCAGTAGCTGATCGCGTTGAAGCGGTACGGCGAATCGGTGACCTGGCTGGCGGCTTCGGCGGTCTTGAACTCCCCCGGGTAGGCCCACATCAGCAGCGGCAACGGACCATCCTTCTTCGCGTTGTAACCCGGCGGCAGCATCAGCGTGGCGGTCAGGTCGACGCCGTCGTTGCGCTTGTAGCGGATCTGCTCCTTGCTCACCCCACGCAGCTGCGGCAGCGGGTGCTGGAAGTGGGTCAGCGCCTTCGGTGCAGCCGTGGCATCACCCAGCGACTGCACGTAGAAGTTGGCCGGCTCATCGGGCGATTCACGGGTCAGCAGCAGCGAGGTGCCTTCCTGGTCGAGCAGCGCCACCGGCGCGGCATAGGACGGGGCCTGCGAGTGGAACAGGCGCGTGGTCTGCTTGCTGTCCAGATCGAAGCGGTCCACGAACGGACGATCGCCTTCCGGCGAAGCGCCCAGCCCGTAGAGGAAGATGCTGCGGCCATCGGCACTCACCTGCAGGCGCGCGCGCCCGTTGACGTCGCGCACCAGGCCCGGGCGACCGGGATCGTTGTAGCGGTCCTGCGAGGAACGTGCGGACAGCAGTTCCGCTGCCTTCTCCGGCTGGTCGGGCGCGATCCGCCACTGCTTGACCTCGCGGTTCTTCCACCACGATTCGTTGAGCAGCGCCAGATCCCCACGGCCCCACTGGATGCCGGCATAGCGGCTGCCCAGCTGCGCCAGGGTCACCGGCGGCTTGTCGAAGGGGGCGGCCTGCATCAGCACCGCATCGCGCACCTTGGCCTCGCGGTTCGGGTCGCCACCATCCTGCGCCTCGGCCCAGACCAGGGTCGCCGGGGCATCGGCGCGCCAGTCGATCCGGCGCACGCCGGTGGCCACCGCATCGTTGCCGGTCGGCAGGCCTTCCTTCAACGGCAGGTTGGCTACGGTGTGCTCCAGCTTGCCGTCCACGGCGGACAGCACTTCGATGCGACGCGCGAATGCGCTGGCCGGCACCAGATAGGAATACGGGCGCACCACCCGTTCGCTGAGCAGGTAACGGCCATCCGGGGAGAGCGTGACGTCCCAGTACACCCCGCCCGTGGAGAGCGGCGTGGTCACGCCGTTGAGCGCGACCTTGGCCGGCTGCGCGCTGGCGTAGTAATCGAAGAGGCGGGCATCGGCCTCGTTCTTGAGCATGTCCTGGTAGGTGCGGATGGTGCGCACACCGGCGTCGGCCTCGGTCTGCTGGATCGCCGGGCCGGTCGGAATGCCGCCGGCGGACGGTGCCGGCCCCTGGCCCTTGAGCTGCTGCATCACCAGCAGGCCCCGGCTGTCGGGCTGCCAGCTGTAGCCATCGCCCATCACCGTGTTCAGATCGCCGACCAGGCGCCGTGCCGAACCGGCGTCCACATCAACGATCCACAGTTCATTGGTGTTGGTGGCCGCATGCACCTGGTTGAAGGCGATGTACTTCTGGTCCGGCGACCACGCAAAGGTGGCGATCGACAACGGCTGCGGCAGCCCGCTGATCTGGCGCTCCTTGCCATCGGCCACGTTCATCAGCCACAGCTTGTCGGCGAAGCTGAAGCGGCTGGCCGAATGCGTGGCCGGGTTGATGCGCAGGCCGGCCAGCTTCAGTTCGGGCTGGGCGACGTCGTTGATCGACGGCAGCGGCGGGGTCTGCAGCAGCGCGGCCAGGTCGCGGCGCGGGGACAGGCTCAGGGTCGGGGCACGCGGCGCGTCGACCACCGCCTGCAGCGCCGGCGAGGGCAGCTCATAGCCGCTCGGGTCACCCTTGGCGGCGGCCACGGCCTGCGCGGAGGTCTTCGCGGCCGGCGCGGCGGCCAGCGCCAACGGCGGCACCGCCAGCAGGGCCAGGCCGAGGATCAAGGTATGGCGCCATTGCGGTGCGCGTCGACCATGGTTGCGTGTCATGTTCCGTCCCTATGCTGATACAAACCCCCGACCTTAACAGCCGGGCGCCGATCGCCCCCCTGCCGATGGTTGGGGGCGGGGACCGATTCATGCCAACGCAGCGGGCCGCGATATAATGGGCGACCCTCCACCGAGGGGCGCTGCGACCGTTCCGGACCTTTCCGGGGGCGGCCAGGCTCGGTGGCCAGGATTGGTTCCAACGGCGCCCGGCGAACACGAGTACCGACTCGTCATTACACCGGAGCTTTGAATGAACGCTGTTGCCAAGACCTTCTCCACCGAAGGCGATTACAAGATTGCCGATATCTCCCTGGCCGATTGGGGCCGCAAGGAGCTGGACATCGCCGAGCATGAAATGCCGGGCCTTATGTCGATCCGCCGCAAGCACGCCGCCACCCTGCCGCTGAAGGGCGTGCGCGTGACCGGCTCGCTGCACATGACCATCCAGACCGCGGTGCTGATCGAGACCCTGAAGGACATCGGCGCCGACGTGCGTTGGGCCTCGTGCAACATCTTCTCGACCCAGGACCACGCTGCCGCTGCGATCGCCAAGTCCGGCACCCCGGTGTTCGCCTGGAAGGGTGAGTCGCTGGAGGAATACTGGGACTGCACCCTGGATGCACTGACCTTCACCCTGCCCGACGGCACCCTGACCGGCCCGGAGCTGGTGGTGGACGATGGCGGCGACGTGACCCTGCTGATCCACAAGGGCTACGAGCTCGAGAACGGCAGCAACTGGGTCAATGAAAAAGCCGCCTCGCATGAAGAGCAGGTCATCAAGAACCTGCTCAAGCGCGTGGCCACCGAGCGCCCGGGTTACTGGGGCCGCGTGGTCAAGGACTGGAAGGGCGTCTCCGAAGAGACCACCACCGGCGTGCATCGCCTGTACCAGCTGGCCCAGGCCGGCACCCTGCTGATCCCGGCGATCAACGTCAACGACTCCGTCACCAAGAGCAAGTTCGACAACCTGTACGGCTGCCGCGAGTCGCTGGCCGATGGCCTCAAGCGCGCGATGGACGTGATGCTGGCCGGCAAGGTCGCCGTGGTCTGCGGCTACGGTGACGTGGGCAAGGGCTGCGCCGCTTCGCTGCGTGCCTACGGCGCGCGCGTGGTGGTCACCGAGATCGACCCGATCTGCGCCCTGCAGGCCGCGATGGAAGGCTTCGAAGTCAACACCATCGAATCCACCCTGGGCCGTGCCGACCTGTACGTCACCACCACCGGCAACAAGGACATCATCCGCATCGAGCACCTGAGCGCGATGAAGGACCAGGCCATCGTCTGCAACATCGGCCACTTCGACAACGAGATCCAGGTCGATGCGCTGGTCGGCTTCCCGGGCGTGCAGCACATCAACATCAAGCCGCAGGTGGACAAGTACGTCTTCCCGAACGGCAACGCGATCTTCCTGCTGGCCGAAGGCCGCCTGGTGAACCTGGGCTGCGCCACCGGCCACCCGAGCTTCGTGATGTCCAACTCGTTCGCCAACCAGACGCTCGCACAGATCGACCTGTGGGCGAACAAGGACAGCTACGAGAAGAAGGTGTACCTGCTGCCGAAGAAGCTGGACGAGGAAGTGGCGCGTCTGCACCTGGAAAAGATCGGCGTGAAGCTGACCACCCTGAGCCAGGAACAGGCCGACTACATCGGCGTGCCGGTGGATGGTCCGTTCAAGCCGGAGCATTACCGCTACTGATCGGCCTGCCGGTCCAGTTGCGTTGAACACAGACGGGCGCCGAAAGGCGCCCGTTTTCGTGGCGGAAGGCCCTTCAATCCTGGCCGAAACACCTGCGGTCGTCGTTCAGGACGGCCTTGCACTGCGCGGCGAATTCGGCTTGCCAGCGCGACAGCGTGAACCCTTCTCGTTCCTGGAAAGACACCGTTTCGCCCGCAAGCACGTAGCAGCGGTTCTGCGACAGTCGCAGCGCGGTCAGCGCGTCACCGGCCGCCCAGCAGTCATCGATGCAGGCCTGCATCAGCGCGTAATCCGGATTGGTCTTGGCCCCGCCAAAGGCGAAGCCCATCCGCTGTACCAACGCGATCACCGGGTCAGTGCCGGCCGGGGCAGCGCGCAGAACGCGCAGCACGCCGGCCTCGGGAATGCCAAACGCCCAGTTGGCAATCACGGCCGAACGTGCTGCATCGATCGCCGCATCGCGCTGCCCCTGCCGCATGTACTGGCTTGCCAGCAGCGCCCAGCCCTGCTGAAGCTCCGGGAAGGCGGTGCACGCTGCGCGCAGCAGTTCAATCGCCTGCTCGACCTGCCCCGCCAGCACCTGCGCGCGCGCCTGCTCCAACTGCCCGGTTGGCGAACCGGGATCTTCGACCTCAAGCTCGCCATACTCGCCTTCGTTCAGTTCCAGCCACTGCGAAAACACCTGCACCGAGGAATGGCGCAGTTCCATACGCCACTCGTCATGGAACATCTCGCAGACGAAGGGCGCATCTCCCTCACGCCCCAACGGCCAGTACAGCCCGAAACAATCGCCGTTGCCGAGCGCGCCTTCCGCGATCGATACAAACCCCTGAGGGGGATACGGTCCGCGCGCCACATCACTGTCGAAGCTGAGCGCGTTGAATTGGCCAGAGAGGCGCATGGGATCTTTCCAGACGGGAACGCCGCCATTATCGCAGCGACCGCAGTAGTCTCGGTCAAGGCAGCCGGTACGCACCGGGTTACGATGCCGCCATGACCCCCGCCATCAACCTGCTGAAGACCTCCGGCATCGCGCACAGCGTGCTGTCCTATCACCATGACGCCGCCGCCGACTCCTACGGTGGCGAGGCCGTGCAGCAGCTCGGGCTGGATCCGGCCCAGGTGTTCAAGACCTTGCTGGCAACCACCGAGACACATGAGCTGCTGGTGGCGATCGTGCCGGTGAGCGGCACCCTGGACCTCAAGGCACTCGCCGCCGCGGCCGGCTGCCGGAAATGCGGAATGGCCAACGCCGAAGCGGCGCAGCGCGCGACCGGTTACCTGGTCGGCGGGATCAGCCCACTGGCGCAGAAGAAAAAGCACCGCACCTTTCTTGATGCCAGCGCGCAGGCCTTGCCGACTGTGCATGTCAGTGCGGGTAGGCGTGGGCTGGAGGTGGCGCTGGCACCGGCCGATCTGCTGCGGCTCACCGGCGGATGCTATGCCGCCATCGGCAAGGCACGCTGATGCGCTGGCCTCTCAACCGGGACTCAATCGCCCCCACCGAGGGCCCTGGCGCGCAGCACCTGCAGGCGCTGCTGTCATCCGAGCCTGACCGCATCTACAGCGCAGCCTGCGCCATCGCCCAGCTCCGTGATCCGGCCGAACTGGACGCGCTTTCGCCGTGGGTCGAACGGATCGAGCGCGCCACCGCGGACATCGCGCTGGGTGGCGCCCTGTTCGCCAACAACCATCACCTGCAGTTCGCCCTGCGCCGGCTGCGCTTCTGGCGGGACCGGGCCGGCTGCCTGTGTGCGCTTTACCCGCACTACCCGTTCTTCGATCCGCGTCGGGAAGCCACGCGCGGGCATGTGGTCATCGATGCCGTGGGGGAAGCCGAGGACGGCTGGGGCGAGGCGCATGCCGTCACCTGCGTGGACTGCGCAACGCACTGGCTGGCCACCGACCGCGAGTATCACTACCCGTGGTGGGAGTGGAAACCAACGCGTCCCACCGTGGAGGGAACCCCAACGCATGCGTGATTGCATCGCCGCTGCACATCGTACTGGCGCGATGCTTCGGCGCATGGGCATCCAGCCGGACGCTTCATGGACCTGTAGAGCCACGCCATGCGTGGCTGCGTTCGCCCCGGTCCGCGTGCAGCCACCCATGGGGTGGCTCTACAGGGGAGGCGTGCAGCGAGCCTGGGCGCCTCAGGGCCGCCAGTTGGCGTTGCGGTCCCAGAACGTCACCGCGCGCTGATACGCCTCGCGATCCAGCGGCACACCCGAGCCGCCTTCTTCCACGCCCAGCGCATTGCGCATCATGGTGATCGGGGCCATCGGCACTTCCTCCGGCTCGGCGGTGTAGATGCAGCCCACGATGCCCCACTCCGCATCGATGGGTGAGCCCTCTTTGGCCAGCTGCTCGGCGCTGTACAGGATCACCACCAGGTAGTTCGCGCGCGGGGATTCCACGCCTTCGAACCAGCGCACCAGCACCGGCAGCTCCTCGCGGTTGCGCGCTTCATAACCACTGCGCAGCTGGTGACGGTTGGCCTCGGTGATCGGCACGGTCAGGCAGCGCGTGGAGGTCCAGTTTTCGTACACATGCAGCTTGCAGAACGGCGCGTAGCCATCGAGCACCTTGAACGGCGCGTGCGTGTTGAGGTGCTGTTCGAACTGCTCGGCGCTGCAGTCCTGGATGGTGTTGCCGCGCGGCACGCGGGGGAACAGGCGGGAACGGGCGAATGCAGTGAGGACGATGGACATGGGCACAGTCAGGCGGTGGAGATCCCATACAGGGTAGCGTGTGCGGCGCGTGCCCTACAGCGCCAACCGCTCACGCAGCTCGCGCGCCTGGCGCCGCGAGACCTCGACCTGGCTGCCGTCGTCGAGGGTCAGGTCGTAGCCATCGCCGAGCGACGGTTCGATCGCCCGCACGCGGCGCAGGTTGACCAGGGTGTTGCGGTTGGCGCGGAAGAACATCGCCGGCGACAGTCGTGCTTCCAGGGTACTGAGGCTGCGTGCCAGCACCGCGTTCTGGTCACGGAACCAGAGCCGGGCATGGTTGCCGTCGACCACGATCTTGCGGATCTCGCCCAGTGCCACGAACCAGCAGCGCTCGCCATCGCGCAGGAACACCTGATCGTCGGCGCCCAGCGAATCGCGGCCGCTGTTCGTCGCAACGGGGGCGGCTGGCACCGGGAGGCGCGCCCGGCCGCGTTCCAGCGCCGCCCGAAGGCGGTCGGCCTCCACCGGCTTGACCAGATAATCGAGCGCATTGGTGTCGAAGGCGCGCACGGCGTACTGGTCGTAGGCGGTGACGAACACCACCATCGGCACGGTCTCCAGTCCATCCAGCACATCGAACCCCTCACCCGAGGGCATCTGTACATCCAGCAGCACCAGGTCGGGCTGCTCACGCAGGATCGCATCGCGCGCGGCGGGTACATCGTCCGCCTCACCGACACAGTCCACCCACGGGATCGCCGCCAGCAGCGTGCGCAGTTCACTGCGCGCCAGCCGCGCATCGTCCACGATCAGCACGCGCAGGGAGGGGCTCATTGCCGCACCTGCAATCGGGCCATCATGCGCTCACCCTGACGCTCCAGCAGGAACGTGCCGCGGCCGGATGCGGAACGCGACTCGTCCAGGCCGAGCTGGGTGCGCAGATACGTCAACCCGATACCGTGGCCTGCGCTACTGGCGTCGTGCGGGGCGGGATTGTCCACCTCCACCCGCAGCCAGCCGCCATCGAGCTGCACGCGGATCGTCAGCTCGCCACCGCCCGGGTGGACCGCGATGCCGTGTTTGATCGCGTTCTCCACCAGCAGCTGCAGGGCCATCGGCGGCAGCCGTGCGGACAGCGCGGCGGGGTCGATATCGGTGCGCACCCGCAGGCGGTCTTCGTAGTGGATCGCCTCCACCGCCAGGTAGTCCTGCACCACGCGCCACTCCTCGGCCACGGTGACCCAATCGCCATCGGTATGCACCAGGGCGTGGCGCAGCGTGCTGGACAGATGGGTGACCATGTCGCGTGCGCGCGCCGGGTCTTCATTGATCAGTGCACGCAGGTTGTTGAGCGCGTTGAACACGAAGTGGGGATTGAGCCGCGCACGCAGTGCCTGATGCTCCAGTGTCGCCCGCTGTGCTTCGGCGCGTAGCTGTGCCATCTCACTGTGCCGGGCCCGCTGCAGCGCGCGGCGGCCGGTCCACAGTGCGCACCACACGCTCAGGACGATGGCGGTATTGAACCAGTAGCCGAAGACGGCGGCCGGGCGATAGTTCGCACGTTGCCCCGGCAGCTGCACCCAGTCCCAGGCCAAAGCGGGTAGTAGCACAGCGGCGGTGAGCACCTGGGTAGCCGCTGCCACGATCATCACCGCGAGCAGCAGCCGCCACGTCAACCCAAGCAGATCGCGCTGCAACCAGTCATGGCCAAGCGCCCAGCGGCGAATGAACGCGCTGCCCACCCACAAGCAAAGCGACACCATCAGCGAGATCAGGACGATGCCGGACCAGTGGCCTCCATAGGAAAACCCGAGCACCAGGCTCACCCCAAGGTAGACCAGCCAGACCGCGCTGTTGCGCCACCAGAAGCCGGAACTGCGTGCTGCCTGCGTCGTGCTCATCATCTCCATGCCGCTATCGATCAGGGCGCCGCAGGCAGATCGAGGAAGTCCCGGATCTGCGTCTGCAGCCAGCGCGGATCATCCCACATCAGGAAGTGGTAGCCGGCGCGGCTCATCTCGATCCGCACCCCGGGCAGCGCGGCGTACTGCGTCGCGAACACCTGGCGCGTGCTGGCTTCGGTCGCACCGAACGGCTGGTAGGCCGCCCAGGCACCGAGCACCATCACCGGGGCGGTGATGCCGGCGATCGGCTGGCGCAGGTCGGTCATGGTCATCGAATACATCGCGTTGGCGGTGGTGGCGCGGTCACTGTCGCGTCCCCATTGCTTCAACGTGGCAACACGTTCGGGTGCATGCGCCATCCCGGCCACCGCGGCATCGGTCTGCGCCGCGTACCGGGTGGCGTCGGCGGCGAGCATGCCGGCCCGCATCTGCTCGGCCATCGGCTTGAGCGTAGCCGGTGTCGCGGCCGGGTTCTGCACCGCGCCGAAGTAGGGCAAGGCATCGACGATCACCAGTGGGCCGATCTTCTGCGGCGCCGCGATCGCCATCTGCAGGGCCAGGACGCCGCCGAGGCTGTGGCCGATCACCGCCGGATGATCGAGCTTGCGGTCGGCGCTGTAGGCCAGCAGGCGGTCCCGCATGGCGCTGAGGAAATCATCGCTGGCCACGGCGGGCGCACCGGCGAAGCCGGGCAGTTGGATCAGGTGGCATTGCACCTGCGGCTGCAGCGCGGCGCAGGTCTCGCGCCAGACCTGCGCGCCGCTGTTGAGGCCGGGGATCATCAGCACCGGCCGGCCGGTGCCGATCACCTCGACCTGCAGATCCTGAAACGCTTCGGTCGCTGCGTGGGCGGGGCTGACCAAGGTGGCCCAGGCGGTGAGCGCGAGTGCGGCCAATGGCGCAAGGGAGTGGATGCGGCGGTTGCGGCGGGTCGACATGGCAGGCTCCGGCTGGGGTGAGCCTGCAGACTGCCGCATGCAGGCACGGCCGGGGCGATGACATGAGCAGCGGCCGCAGCGGGCCATGAGCGGTCGCCAGGCGGGGATGGAAATGCCGCCTCAGTGCTCCGGCGCGCCCACGATGGCCTGCAGGGCGCCCGGCAGCGAGGGGTACTGGAACGTGAAGCCTTCGGCCAGCGCGTGTACCGGCTGCACGTTCTGCCCGGTCAACAGCAGCCCGGCCATCTCGCCGAACGCCACCTTGAGCGCGAAGGCCGGGGTGGTCAGCCGCGCAGGACGATGCAGCGCCTCGCCCAGCGTGGTGGCGAACACGCGGTTGGTGACGGTACCCGGCGCGGTCCCGTTGTAAGCACCGCGCGCCTGCCCGTTGCCCAGCAGCCACAGGATCATGCCGACCAGGTCCTCGCGGTGGATCCAGCTCATCCACTGCCGGCCGTCGCCCATCGGGCCGCCCACGCCCATCCGGAACGGCGGCAGCATCTTCAGCAGGGCCCCGCCGTCCCGGTCGAGCACGATGCCGGTTCGCAGCACGCAGGTACGCACGCCGAGGTCTTCCGCCTTCAGGGCCTCCGCTTCCCATTGCCGGCACAGCATCGCCGCGAAGTCATGCCCGGGCGAGGCGGTTTCATCCAGGGGTGTGCTGTCACGCGGGCCGTACCAGCCGATCGCAGAACCGGACACCAGCACCCGAGGCCGTTCGGGCAGCGCAGCGATCCAGGCGAGCAGCGCCTGGGTGGTGCCGATCCGGGAGTCGCGCAGCGCCTGCTTGCGCGCATCGCTCCAACGGCCGTCCATCAGCGGCTCGCCGGCCAGGTTGACCACCGCCTGGACCGGGCCGACCTCGTCCAGCGTGGCAACGCTGCGGATCCCCGGCTGCGGGTTCCGCCCGGGCCGGCGGGTCAACACGATGGGGGCATGGCCCTCGGCCAGCAGGCGCGCGCACAGGCGGCTGCCGATGAAGCCGGTGCCACCGGTCACGAGAATCTGCATGGCGATTGCTCCGGAAGATCAGCGCTCACTGTACCCGGCGCGGCGTGCACGGCGCATCGACGCACTTCACATTCATCGCGATGAAGAGATATGATTGAACCACACCCGCCGACGCGCCCCGCCCATGACCGCCATCAGCTTCGAGTTCTACCCGCCCAAGACCGACGACCAGCGTGCCCAGCTGGACCGGACCGCGGCCAAGCTGAAGGCGTTCGCGCCGGAGTACGTCTCGTGTACGTTCGGTGCCGGCGGCTCCACCCTCAGCTATACCTCCGAAACCGTGCGCCACCTCAAGCAGCACCATGGTTTCGAAGCCGCCCCGCACCTGTCCTGCGTCGGTGGCAGCCGCGAGGAGATCCGCGAGCTGCTCAAGCTTTACCGCGCGATCGGCTGTCGGCGGATCGTCGCCCTGCGCGGTGACCTGCCCTCCGGCATGGGCCATCCGGGCGATCTGCGCTATGCCTCCGAACTGATCAGTTTCATCCGTGCCGAGCATGGCGATGCGTTCCGCATTGAAGTGGGCGCGTATCCGGAGACCCATCCGCAGGCCAGCGACGCCCTGCTCGACCTGAAGCACTTCAAGACCAAGATCGACGCGGGCGCCGATGCGGCGATCACCCAGTACTTCTTCAACGCCGACGCCTACTTCCACTTCGTCGATGCCGTGCGCGCGCTGGGCGTGACCGTGCCGATCGTGCCGGGCATCATGCCGATCTCCAATTTCAGCCAGCTGCGCCGCTTCTCCGAGCAGTGCGGTGCGGAAATCCCGCGCTGGATCGGCAAACGCATGCAGGCCTATGGCGACGATGCCGAATCGGTCCGCGCGTTCGGTGCCGAGGTGGTGGCCAGCCTGTGCGAACGCCTGGTCGCCGGCGGCGCCCCGGGCCTGCACTTCTACACGCTCAACCTGGCCAAGCCGACCACCCAGGTGCTGAAACTGCTGCGCAGCTGAGGCGGTTGCGCATCGCTTGCAGATAACGCCGGCGCCGCTACGCTGCTGCGATGAAACCGCTCGTGTGGCTCCTGCTGTGTGCGCTGTGCCTGCCCTCGCCGCCCGTCCTGGCGCAGGCGCCGCAGCGCGTGAACCGCTGTACCAACGCGCAGGGCGAAACCGTCTTCACCGACCGCCGCTGCGACGCAGTGGGTGCTACGTCGCGCTTGCCCCCGCGCACCGCGAGCGTGGGCAATACCGGCATCTATCGCGCCGGCTGCGCGCGCCGACTCAGCGAGCTGACCGGCCAGATCCGCGACGCGGTCAGCGCGCAGGACGTGAACCGGTTGTCCTCGATCTACCTGTGGAGCAACGTCTCCAACGCCACCGCGGACCACATCATCGGGCGGCTGGAATCGGTGGTGCAGCGCCCCCTGGTCGACATCGCCCCGGTCTACCCCGAAAGCGCGCCGGTGGTGGTGGACCCGGCGCTTGCCGCTGCAGGTCCTGAATCGGCGCCTTCGCGCCCCCGCCCCATCGGCCTGCGCATCGAACAGACACTGGGCAGCACCGCCACCCCGGCCCGGACCGTGTTCGGCCTGCGGCGTCAGTACGGCTGCTTCTGGATCACGCTGTAGCCGGCCACAGCGAGCGGATCGCCGCGATGCCCTGCGCGCCGTGGCGGCGCGCCTGCTCGATATCGCCAGGGGTCATCCCGCCCAGCGCGTACAGCGGCAGCGAGACCTGCTCGCGCAGCGCTTCGAACGCGCCCCAGCCCAGCGGCGCTATGCCGGGATGGCTGTCCGTCGCCTGCACCGGTCCCAGCACCGCAAAATCACAGCCCAGCCGCTGCGCCGCCTGCAGCTGCGCCAGATCGTGGCAGGAGGCCGCCACCAGCTGACCGGCCGGCAGCGGCCGCTCGCCCAGCGCCAGCAGCTGCTCACTGCCCAGATGCACCCCGACGCCCAGCCGCCCGGCCAGGTCGATATCCCGGTTCACCAGCCACTGCGTGCGCGGCCCATGCTGCTGGATCACGCGCTCGGCCAGCGCCACCCGCGCCGGACTGGATGGCGTGCGCAGCTGCACCCGGCGCACGCCACTCTCCAGCGCCTGCGCCAGGCGCCCCAGCCATGCCTGGTGGACACTGTCCTCCTCGCCCTCCAGCTCCGGGGTGATCAGATACCGATCCGGCTGGCGCAACGCCGCCACCACCGGCAGGTCCGCCGGCGGCATCGAGTACCGGTGCAGTTTGTCCGCGGCCACCCAGGTGATCGCCTGCCCTTCCCGCCCACGCGGCGAGCCCTTCCAGCCCTTGATCCGGCGCACCTCCAGGCGGAGCCGCTTGTCCGGGTAGATCTGCGGCACGTCCATGATCCACTCACCGACCTCCGCCTCGATCCCCAGCTCCTCGCGCAGCTCCCGCACCAGGGCCTGCTCGGAGGTCTCGCCGGGCTCCCGCTTGCCGCCCGGGAACTCCCACAGGCCGGCCATGTCGCGGTTCTCGGTACGACGGTTGAGCAGGATGCGGCCGCGGGCATCGGTGATGACGCCGGCCACGACATGGATCGAACGAAGGGGAGATGACATACCCGGAGGATGCCCAAAGCGGCCCCGGTGACGCAATGCCCCTGCGGGTCGTTGTGGAGGCGCAGGGTGGATCGTCGTGGTGTCTCCGCTCAGGGGTGCGGCGAGCGTAAGGGCCCCGCAGCGACCAATAGGCCCCTCGGCAAATGTCCCCCGGCCGCCGCCTGGTGGCGGCAGCCTCCTCCTTGATTTTGCCCAGGGGCCTATCGGCCGCTACGGCGCTCGCGCGCGGCAGGAGTGCGGAAGAGCGGACCTAGCTGTTGGGCGCCAATAGTCTCGATACGCGGGGCGCGACCCAGCCACCGCCGCCCTGGAGCAGGTCAGACCGCGCTGCATGCCTGCCACGCGGATGTGAGTAGAACCAAAAAAAAGCCCCGCACAAGGCGGGGCTTCTTCAGCACTTCCGATCAGCGGATCAGCCAATCAGCTCAGCTGACCATGGCAGTGCTTGTACTTCTTGCCGCTGCCGCACGGGCACGGATCGTTGCGGCCGACCTTCGGCTCATCGCGGGTGACCTGCGGCACGCCGTTCTGGGCGGCCTCCACCTGCGCGGCCTCTTCGTCGGCACCGTAGCCGCCGGCATCCTGGTGCTGGAACTGCGACTGCAGCAGGCGTGCTTCGGCCTGCTGACGCTCGGCCTGCTCCAGTGCCGCCACTTCCTCTTCGCTGCGGATGCGCACGCGCGCCAGCAACGTCACCACTTCGCGCTTCACGTTCTCCAGCATTTCCGAGAACAGCTCGAAGGCTTCCTTCTTGTACTCCTGCTTCGGCTGCTTCTGCGCGTAACCGCGCAGGTAGATGCCCTGGCGCAGGTAATCCATGCGCGCCAGGTGCTCCTTCCAGCTCTGGTCCAGCACGGTCAGCATCACGTGCTTTTCCAGCGCGCGCATGGTCTCGTCGCCCACGCCGGCTTCCTTCGCGGCGAAGTGCTCGTCCACCTTGGCCTGCACCTTCTCGGCGATGCCTTCGGCGTCCAGTTCCTCGTGAGCCTTGACCAGCTCGGTCAGCGACATGTCGATGCCGAAGTCCGAGGCCAGCGTCGCTTCCAGACCCTGCAGGTCCCACTGCTCATCGATCGAGTTCGGCGGCACGAAGCGCGCCACCACATCGAAGATCACGTCGCCGCGGATGCCATCGACGTTCTCCTTCACCGACTCCGCATCCAGCAGTTCGTCGCGCTGGCTGTAGATCACCTTGCGCTGATCGTTGTTGACGTCGTCGAAGTCCAGCAGGTTCTTGCGGATGTCGAAGTTGTGCGCTTCGACCTTGCGCTGCGCCTTCTCGATCTGGCGGCTGACCAGACGATCCTCGATGACGTCGTCTTCCTTCATGCCCATCATGCGCATCGCCTTCTGGACCCAGTCCGAGGCAAAGATGCGCATCAGGTTGTCTTCCAGCGACAGGTAGAAACGGGACGAACCCGGATCGCCCTGGCGGCCCGAACGGCCACGCAGCTGGTTGTCGATACGGCGCGATTCGTGGCGCTCGGTACCGACGATGTGCAGGCCACCGGCCGCCTTGACCGCGTCGTGGCGCTTCTGCCACTCGGCCTTGACCTGGGCGCGCTGCTCGTCGGTGGCGTCTTCGCCCAGCTCATGCAGCTGCGCTTCCAGCGAACCACCGAGCACGATATCGGTACCACGGCCGGCCATGTTGGTGGCGATGGTCACCGCGCCCGGCATGCCGGCGTTGGCGATGATGGTCGCTTCGCGGTCGTGCTGCTTGGCGTTGAGCACTTCGTGGTGCACACCGGCCTTGGTCAGGTGCTCGGACAGCATCTCCGAGGTTTCGATCGAGGTGGTACCCACCAGCACCGGCTGGCCGCGCTCGTTGCAGGCCTGGATATCGGCCAGCACGGCATTGAACTTGCCGTTGCGGTTGAGGAACACCTGGTCCGAACCGTCCTTGCGGATGGTCGGGCGGTTGGTCGGGATCACCACCACTTCCAGGTTGTAGATGCTCTGGAATTCGTAGGCTTCCGTATCGGCCGTACCGGTCATGCCGGACAGCTTCTTGTACATGCGGAACAGGTTCTGGAAGGTGATGCTCGCCAGGGTCTGGTTCTCACGCTGGACCGGCACGCCTTCCTTCGCTTCCACCGCCTGGTGCAGGCCATCGGACCAGCGGCGGCCGGCCAGGGTACGGCCGGTGAATTCATCGACGATCACCACTTCGCCATCGCGCACGATGTAATCCACGTCGCGCTGGTAGATGGCATGCGCGCGCAGGGCGGCATTGAGGTGATGCACCACGGTCAGGTTCTGCGCGGCGTACAGGCCTTCGGTCTCGGCATTGAGGATGCCGGCTTCGACCAGCAGCGCCTCGGCATGCTCCATGCCCGCTTCGGACAGATGGACCTGCTTGCCCTTCTCGTCCACCCAGAAATCGCCCTCGCCTTCCTCGGCATCCTGCTTGATCAGGTGCGGGACGACGCGGTTGACGCGGATGTACAGCTCCGGGGAGTCATCGGCCGGGCCGGAGATGATCAGCGGGGTACGGGCTTCGTCGATCAGGATGGAGTCGACTTCATCGACGATGGCGTAGTGCAGGCCGCGCTGGTAGCGGTCCGCACGGGACAGCGCCATGTTGTCGCGCAGGTAATCGAAGCCGAATTCGTTGTTGGTGCCGTAGGTGATGTCGCTGGCGTACGCCTCGCGCTTGTCGCCGTGCGGCATGCCCGGGTAGACCACGCCCACGCTCAGGCCCAGCCAGTTGTAGAGCTTGCCCATCTGCGCCGAGTCACGGCGGGCCAGGTAGTCGTTCACGGTGACCACGTGGACGCCCTTGCCTTCCAGCGCATTGAGGTAGACCGGCAGCGTGGCGACCAGGGTCTTGCCTTCACCGGTGCGCATTTCGGCGATCTTGCCCAGGTGCAGGACCATGCCGCCGATCAGCTGGACGTCGTAATGGCGCATGCCGAGCACGCGGCGGCTGGCTTCACGGCAGACCGCGAACGCTTCGGGCAGCACCTTGTCCAGGGCTTCACCGTCAGCGATGCGCTGCTTGAACTCCGGGGTCTTGGCCTTGAGCTGCTCGTCGGAGAGCTTTTCGATTTCCGGCTCCAACGCATTGACCTTGGCGACGATGCGGTTGAGCTGGCGCAGCTGTCGTTCATTACGACTGCCGAAGACGCGGGTAAGCAGGCTGTTGATCATTGAAGGAACCGGTTGGAATGAGACGCCCCAACGGCGGCGCTCTCCCCGGGGGATGCGCACGCCGCAAACGAAACAGGGCGCACCGCGCCCTGTCTATGGCAACACCCATTGTAGCTTGGGACGGGGGTCCGGCGTTTCAAGCACCCCCGTTCAAGTTCGTTACCGTGATCAGCCCCGCGAAACGCGGCCGACCGGGGTGTTGCCGCCATCACCGAGGAACTTGCGCGGATTGACCACCTGGCCGCGTTCCCAGACCTCGAAGTGCACGTGGGCACCGGTGGAACGGCCCGTGGAACCGGCCTTGGCCACTTCCTGGCCGGCCCGGACCAGATCGCCCGGCTTCACCACCAGGCGCGAATTGTGCGCATAGCGGGTCACATAGCCGTTGCCATGGTCCACATCGACCACGTTGCCGTAACCGCCCTTCACACCGGCGAAGCTGACCACGCCATCGGCCACCGACATCACCGGGTCACCGACCTTGGCGTGGAAATCCATGCCCTTGTGGGTGGCCGCACCGCGACCGAACGGATCGCTGCGGGTACCGAAGTTGGAGGTGATGTAGGTGTTGCGGATCGGCATGCGCGAGGGCACGGCATTCTGTTCGAGCTGGTGGTCGAACATCAGCGATTCCATCACCGACAGCTGGCGGCCTGAAGCAGCAAAGCGCTGCTCCAGCACCTGTAAGTCGGCGTTGACCGCGCTGACCGGGATGTCCTGGGTCGGGCCGGGCTCGCCTTCACCGAGGCCGGGGGTCTCGTTGAAGTCGAATTCGCCGTCTTCCAGTTTGCCCATCTGGGTGAGTCGTTCGCCCAGGGCGTTGAGACGGGTGGCCTGCGCCTGCAGCTCGCCCATCCGCGCTGCCAGCGCGTTGACCTGGGTCTGGGCGTCCTTCTGGGCCTGCGCCAGTTCGCGTTCCTGCTGTGCGACCTTGGCGTGGAGCCGGGAATCGTTGAACATGCTGCCACCGATACCGGCACCGAAGCCGATCAGGCAGCCCACCCCCAGCACACTGCCCAGCAGGGCACGGGGGGAATCTTCGAAGTAGAAACGCAAACGCGCCAGCGGCGTCTTGGCCTGTCCTTCACGCGTTTTGATTACGATCTTTTTGAATGCCATCAGTGAGTTTTCATGTCTGAGCCGAAATCCAGTGCCCGTTCCCCATCCACGCCGAAGCCGGCGCTGGATGCGGTCATGGCGGACAAAGCCGGTAACCCGCTGCGTCGTGCCTTGTGGCTCGACGCGCTGGACCGTCAATTGCGCCCCCATTTGCCGCCTGCACTGGCCACCCGTTGCCGGCTGGCGAATGTAAACGGCGAGCACCTCGTTTTTCTCGTCGAATCTCCCGTGTGGCACGCCAAGGTCCGGCTTGCCGAAGCACAGTTGATCGACGCGGCCCGGTCCATCGGGCTGAAGGTCACCAAGGTGACCGTCAAAACAGCGTCCGCCCCTCCCCCACGCTCCCCAGCGATCGACAACAGGAATGGCCCCCACGCTGTTTCAGCCGCCACGCACAAAGGGCTACGCGACGCGTTGGCTTGTCTGCGCGACGTGGGTTCTTCCAAGTCGTGAAGCCATCGGGGCATCCCGCCCCTTCCCGGCCGCGTCACGATCACGTGAACTTTGGCTGGGAGCCGGTCTGCACTGTAGCGGCGTCGGTGCCGCCAGTCGTTAGTGTTTTATTAAATTAACGTTAAATTCGGCACAAACCTTGATGAGGTTCACAAATCTGTGCGCTGTGCACCCCTACGGTTCATTGACGTCAAGATCACGCGGCGTTGAGCCCGTCCTGACCCCCTGAAACAGAAACGGCGCCTTGGGCGCCGTTCTATTTTCTATAAAATCAATGGGTTGGCCAGAACGTGGCTCAGGCGTAGGCCGGCAGACCATAGACGACGGGGGCCTCGGCCGCAGGCGACTCGTAGCTGACCCACTCCCACGCGCTGGCATCGGCCAGCAGGGCGCGTACCAGCTTGTTGTTGAGCGCATGGCCGGACTTGAAGCCCTCGTAAGCGCCGAGCACCTGGCCACCGGCCAGGTACAGATCGCCGATCGCGTCGAGGATCTTGTGGCGCACGAACTCGTCGGCGTAGCGCAGGCCGTCGTCGTTGAGCACGCGGAACTCGTCGAGCACGATGGCGTTGTCCATCGAACCGCCCAGGCCCAGGTTGCGCTCGCGCATGTATTCCAGATCCCGCATGAAGCCGAAGGTCCGGGCGCGGGAGATTTCCTTGGTGTAGGCCAGGGTCGAGAACTCGATTTCCGCGCGCGACTGCTTGGCCGGGATCATCGGGTGGTTGAACTGGATGGTGAAGCCGAGCTTGTAGCCTTCGTACGGCTCGAAGCGGGCGACCTTGTCGCCATCGGTGACTTCCACCGTCTTGAGAATGCGGATGAAGCGTTTCGGCGCGTCCTGTTCGGCGATGCCCGCCGACTGCAGCAGGAACACGAACGGGCCGGAGGAACCGTCCATGATCGGCAGCTCGGCCGAGGACAGCTCCACGATGATGTTGTCCACACCCAGGCCGGCCAGGGCCGACATCAGGTGTTCGACGGTCTGGATCTTGGCCTCGTGGTAGGTCAGGCCGGTGCACAGCGTGACTTCGGTGACCAGGTCCGCACGCGCGGGCACTTCCACCACCGGGTCCATATCGACGCGGCGGAACACGATGCCATGGTTGACCGGGGCCGGGCGCAGGGTCATGTAGACCTTGTCACCGCTGTGAAGGCCGACGCCGGTGGCGCGGATCGTGTTCTTGAGGGTGCGTTGCGGGATCATCGGGGGGCAGGACCAGAAAGCGCGCGGTCAGCGCGGCTGTGACAAACAAGAATAACACGCACTACCGCTGTCCCTTCCGTGAACCGTGGTGC
Organism: Stenotrophomonas sp. LM091; assembly: GCF_001806305.1. Taxonomy (NCBI): domain Bacteria; kingdom Pseudomonadati; phylum Pseudomonadota; class Gammaproteobacteria; order Lysobacterales; family Lysobacteraceae; genus Stenotrophomonas; species Stenotrophomonas sp. LM091. The sequence continues at coordinate 2,853,967 of NZ_CP017483.1, read as the reverse complement.
GTCGACAGCACTGCCCGGACGTGCGCGATGCACGACGGCGGTCAGACTGCCGGGCCGATCCTGGCCCGGCAGCATGGGACATGGAGGTGCTTACCGGGGAGGACAAGGCCCCGGCCAGCGTTACTCAGTCCGCCTGGCGGCGCAGGAACGCCGGGATGTCCAGGTAATCGTTGGGCAGCTCAGCGGCGGCCGGACCCGAAGCGCTCGGAGCCGACGGTGCCACGGTGTCGGCGCTGGGACGACGCAGGCCCATGCCCATGCCCATCCCGCCGACGGCCTTGGAGACCGCATCGCCGCCGTTGTCGAATTCGCCGAACTCCGGCTGGCCGGTGGTGGCGTTGCGGACCAGCTTGATCGGTGCGCGCTCGCCCGGACGCTGGGTCTTGGCGGTGACGGCACGGTTCAGGCCGGTGGCGACCACGGTCACGCGGACTTCGTCCTGCATGTCCGGGTCCAGCACGGTACCCACGACCACGGTGGCATCTTCGGAGGCGAAGCCATCGATGGTGCGGCCGATCTCGTCGAACTCGGCCATCGTGAAGTCGGCGCCGGCGGTGATGTTGACCAGGATGCCGTTGGCACCGGCCAGGTTCACATCGTCCAGCAGCGGGTTCTGGATGGCGGCTTCGGCCGCGGCCTGGGCGCGGTCATCGCCACGCGCGGTGCCGGTGCCCATCATCGCCAGGCCCATTTCGGACATGACGGTGCGCACGTCGGCGAAGTCGACGTTGATCAGGCCCGGACGCACGATCAGATCGGCGATGCCCTGCACGGCGCCCTGCAGCACGTCGTTGGCGGCACGGAAGGCCTGGATCATGGTGGCGTTGCGGCCCAGCACGGTGATCAGCTTTTCGTTCGGGATCGTGATCAGCGAATCGCAATGCTGGCTCAGCTCTTCGATGCCCTTCAGCGCGACCTGCATGCGGCGACGGCCTTCGAACGGGAACGGCTTGGTGACCACGGCGACGGTCAGGATGCCCATCTCCTTGGCCAGCTGCGCCACGACCGGGGCTGCACCGGTGCCGGTGCCGCCGCCCATGCCGGCGGTGATGAACACCATGTCCGCACCCTGCAGCGCGTCCATGATGCGCTCACGGTCTTCCAGCGCGGCCTGGCGGCCGACTTCCGGGTTCGCGCCTGCGCCCAGGCCCTTGGTGACGTTGGTACCCAGCTGCAGCTGCAGCTTGGCACCGCAATTCTTGATGGCCTGCGAATCGGTGTTGGCGGTGATGAATTCCACGCCGTCCACACTGGTGCTGACCATGTGCGCCACGGCGTTACCGCCGCCGCCGCCCACGCCGATCACCTTGATCACCGCATTGGGTGCCATCTTTTCAATCAGTTCGAAATGCGCCATGTCCGTGTCCTCGTGTTGCCGTTTACGCGGGACGGGGGCTTCGGAGAATCCTTCTCCTGTCCTCCCCACCGTCGTGCCGGCGAGTTGTAGTTGGTATGCCGGGCTGGATAGAGCCAACCGCGACGGTGTTGCCTGCTTCAATGGTCGGCCAGGTGGCCGGGTAATGCGCTTGCTGTGTACGTCGTGATGCGGGGTGTTGCGGCGTTGCGTGGACGGTGTGTGGATTTTTCGGGAACTGCTTATCGCTTATTGCATGTGTACTGCGTGTTGCGGGCCGCGATCAGAACTCGCCGCGGAACCAGGTTTTGAGCTTCTTGAACATGCTGCCGGCGCGGCCGGTCGGCAGCGACGGGCGACGCGGGTGTTCGATCTGGCTGCCCATCAGCAGCAGGCCCACGCCGGTGGCATGCACCGGGTTGCCCACCACTTCGCCCAGGCCGGTGACGTGCTGCGGGATGCCCACGCGTACCGGCATCTGCAGCATTTCCTCGGCCAGTTCGACCACGCCTTCCATCTTCGAAGCGCCGCCGGTGAGCACCATGCCGGCGCGCACCAGTTCCTCGAAACCGGAGCGGCGCAGTTCGGCCTGCACCATCTCGAAGATTTCTTCGTAGCGGCCCTGCACCGCCTGGGCGAGTGCATGGCGCGGCATCCGGCGCGGCGGACGATCGCCGACGCTGGGCACCTGGATGCTTTCCTCGGCGGTGGCCAGCTGGGCCAGGGCGCAGGCGTAGCGCACCTTGATCTGCTCGGCTTCCGGGGTCGGCGTGCGCAGCATGTGCGCGATGTCGTTGGTGACGTGGTCGCCGGCGATCGGCAGCGAGGCGGTGTGGCAGATCGCGCCCTGCACGAACACGGCCAGGTCGGTGGTACCGGCGCCCATGTCGACCAGCACCACGCCCAGCTCGCGCTCGTCGGCGGTCAGCACGGCCACGCTGGAGGCCAGCGAGGACAGCACCAGGTCATCGACCTGCAGGCCGCAGCGCTGCACGCACTTGGAGATGTTGGCGGCGGCCGACTGTGCGCACACCACCAGGTGGGCGTGCACTTCCAGGCGCACGCCGGTCATGCCGACCGGATTGCGGATGCCTTCCTGCGAATCATCCAGCACGTACTCACGCGGGATCGCATGCAGGATCTTCTGATCGGCCGGGATCGCCACCGCCTTGGCTGCGTCGAGCACGCGGTCCAGGTCGCCCCAGGTCACTTCGCCGTCGCGGATCGGCACGATGCCGGGCGAGTTCTTGCACTGCACGTGGTTGCCGGAGATCGAGGCGTACACCGAGCGGATCTCGCAGCCGGCCATCAGCTCGGCCTCTTCGACCGCACGCTGGATGGACTGCACGGTCGATTCGATATCCACCACCACGCCGCGCTTGAGACCGCGCGATTCGTGCGAGCCGATGCCGATGACCTCGATCGGATTGCCCGGCGAATACTCGCCGACCAGCGCCACCACCTTGGAGGTGCCGATGTCCAGACCGACGATCAGTGATTTGTCACCCTTGCGATTCATGTCCTGTCCTGCGTCCTGTGCGCCACATTGGCCGGCGCGGCCGGTGCGGCCGGCGTCGCCGGAGCCGGGGTACCCCAGCTCAGTGTGAAACCATTGGTATATCGGAGGTCGGCGCGCTCGATCGGCGCCGCCTGGTTGGCCAGCTGCGGCAGCACGCGCACGAAGCGCTGCAGGCGCGAGCGGGCATCGTCGCGGCCCACGACCACTTCGGTGCCGTTGCTCAGCACCAGCGACCAGCTGCCGCGTGCGTTCATGGTGACCCGCTTGACGTCCACCCCGGCCGGCGCGAACAGCGCGCGCGCATCGTTGTAGAGCGCCACCACTTCTTCGGTCTGGCTGTCCGGACCATCCAGGTCGGGCAGTTCCAGGTCCTGCAGTTTCTTGGGCGTGGCGAACAGCTTGCCCTGCTCGGAGAGCAGGCGGTCATGGCCCCAGCGCGCGAACGGCTTGTGCTCGACCAGGGTGATTTCCAGCACGTCGGGCCACTGCTTGCGGACCTGCGCGCTTTCCACCCACGGCAGCGTTTCGATGGCGTCCTGTGCATCCTGCAGCTTGACCGCGAAGAAGCCGGACTTCGCATACGGCAGCACCACCTGCTGCAGCTGCTCGGCCGGCACCCGCTTGAACTCACCGTGCACACGCAGCTTGGCCAACGGCCACCGCTCGGCACCGACCCAGCCGTTGAGCACCGCCACCACGGGCAGTGCCACGACCGACAGGGCCAGCAACCAGACGAAGATGCGCAGCACCGCGTTCATGCGTGGCGGTTCTCCTGCGCTGCGTGACCCGGCAGGGTCTGTTCCAGTACGCGCCAGACCAGCTCTTCAAAGCCGATCCCGGCCTGGCTGGCCGACTTGGGCACCAGCGAATGGCTGGTCATGCCCGGCGCGGTGTTCACTTCCAGCAGGTAGAAGCGGCCCGTGCTGCGGTCACGCATCACGTCCACCCGGCCCCAGCCGCGGCAACCGGCAGCGCGGAACGCGGCCAGTGCAAGGCGGCGGATCTCGATCTCGTCCTCGCCTTCCAGCCCCGGGCACAGGTACTGGGTGTCCTCGGCGATGTACTTGGCGTTGTAGTCGTACCACTGGCCCTTGGGCACGATGCGGATCGACGGCAGCGCCTGGTCGCCCAGGATCGCCACGGTCAACTCGTCGCCGACCACCATCTGCTCCATCAGCAGCTGGCCGTCATAGCGCACTGCCAGTGCAACCGCCTCATCCAGGCCGGCCTCTTCCACCACGCGGCTGATGCCGACGCTGGAGCCTTCGTTGGCCGGCTTGACCACCACCGGCAGGCCGAGCTCGGCTGCGGCGGCGTGGACATCGGAGGCCTGGTCCAGCGCGATGAAGCGCGGGGTCGGCAGGCCGTGCGAGATCCACACCTGCTTGGTGCGGATCTTGTCCATGCTCAGCGCCGAGCCGAGCACGTCCGAGCCGGTGTACGGCACGCCGAAGGCCTCCATCAGGCCCTGCACGATGCCGTCCTCACCACCGCCGTTGTGGCCGTGGAGGATGTTGAAGACGCGGTCGAAACGCTTCTCGACCAGCGCCAGCGCCAGGGCCGGGATGCCATCGACGGCGATCGCATCGACGCCGCGCGCGCGCAGCGCTTCGATCACGTTGCGGCCCGAATCCAGCGAGACGTTGCGCTCGCTGGAGGTGCCACCGAGCAGCACGGCAACGCGGCCGAACATGGCCGGATCGGTGAGGCGCAGTGGCGGGAAGGTCAGCGCGTTCATGCCGCCGGGGCCTCCTGGAAGCCTTCGCCGGCGATCTGCTGGGCGATGTAGCCGATGTCGCCTGCGCCCATCATCAGCAGCAGGTCACCGTCCTGCAGGACGTCGGGCAGCACGTGCGCCAGTTCGGCGGCGTTGCCGACCACGACCGGCTCGCTGCGGCCACGCGCGCGGATGGCGCGCGCCAGCGAACGCGAATCGGCCCCCGGAATCGGCGCCTCGCCGGCCGGATAGACCTCGCTCAGCACCAGTGCGTCCACTTCGGAGAGGACCGCCGCGAAGGCGTCGAACTGATCGCGGGTGCGGCTGTAACGGTGTGGCTGGAACGCCACGACCAGCCGCTGGCTCGGCCAGCCGCCGCGGGCGGCGGCGAACACGGCGGCCAGTTCGCGCGGATGGTGGCCGTAATCATCGATCACACGCACCTTGGCACCGGTGTGCGTGGTGACGATGCCCAGATCGTTGAAGCGGCGGCCGATGCCCGCAAAGCTTTCCAGCGCGCGCGCGATCGCCTCCGGCGCCACGCCCAGCTGCCAGCCCACGGCCGCGGCGGCCAGGGCGTTGAGTACGTTGTGTGCGCCCGGCAGGGCCAGCGTCACCGGGTGGCTGCTGCCTTCGGGCAGGCGCAGGGTGAAGCGCATGCGCGGGCCGTCCTGGACCACATCCTCGGCGCGCACGTCGGCGTTGCTGCTCATGCCATAGCTCATGACATGGCGCGGCGTCTGCGCGGCCAGCGCAGCCACTTCCGGATCATCGATGCACAGCACCGCCAGGCCGTAGAACGGCAGGCGCTGCAGGAACTCGGCGAACGCAGCCTGGACCCGGGCGAAATCGTTGCCGTAGTTTTCCAGGTGGTCCGAATCGATGTTGGTGATCACCGAGACCAGCGGGTTCAGGCGCAGGAAGCTGCCATCGCTTTCATCGGCTTCGGCCACCAGCCACTGGCCACTGCCGAGCTTGGCGTTGGCACCGGCAGCGAGCAGCTGGCCGCCGATCACGAAGGTCGGGTCCAGCCCGCCTTCGCTCAGCACCGCGGCCGTCAGGCTGGTGGTGGTGGTCTTGCCGTGCGTGCCGGCCACCGCGATGCCGCGGCGGAAGCGCATCAGTTCGGCCAGCATCGCCGCGCGCGGCATGATCGGAATGCGCTGGCTGCGCGCTTCCATCAGCTCGGGGTTGTCATCGCGGATCGCGCTGGAGACCACCACGCAGTCGGTGCCGAGCACGTTGGCAGCCGAATGGCCACGCATCACGCGCGCACCCAGGCCGGCCAGGCGACGGGTCGCGGCGTTGTCGGCGTTGTCCGAACCGGACACTTCATAGCCCAGCGTCAGCATCACTTCGGCGATGCCGCTCATGCCGGTGCCGCCGATGCCGACGAAGTGCACGCGCGGGAACGCACGTACCAGGTCGTTGGTGTCGTGGAGGCGGCGGATCATGCGCGGCCTCGCGCCAGGCTGGCGCGCGTAGCGGTGTTCATTTGGATTCCTCGAGAATGATGTCGGCGATGCGCTCAGCGGCATCGACCTTGGCCAGGGCACGCGCGGCGTTGGCCATCTGCATGCGTCGGGCGGAATTTTCGGACAGATCGCGCAGCACGCCTTCCAACTGCGTCGCCAGCGTTTCATCCTGCTTCAGCAACACGGCCGCGCCGCGCTCGACCAGATACTCCGCATTGCGGGTCTGGTGATCGTCGACGGCCGCCGCGAACGGCACCAGCACACTGCCCACGCCGACCGCGCAGAGCTCGGCCAGGGTGGAGGCACCGGAGCGGCACACGACCAGATCGGCCCAGGCGAACGCCTCGGCCATATCGGCGATGAAGGGTTCCACGCTTGCCTGCACGCCGGCATCGGCATAGGCCTGCAGCGCTTCGGCATGCAGCTTCTCGCCGCTCTGGTGGCGCACCTGCACCGGCATCCCGGCGCCCAGCGCAGCCAGCGCCTTGGGCACCGCGTTGTTGAGCACGCGTGCGCCCTGGCTGCCACCGAGCACCAGCAGGCGCAACGGGCCTTGGCGATTGGCCAGGCGCAGATCCGGCGGCGTGATCGCGGCGATCTCGGCACGCACCGGGTTGCCGACCGCTTCCTCGCGCTTGGCGAAGCTGCCCGGGAAACCGGCCAGCACGCGGCGCGCGACGCGCGACAGCACGCGGTTGGTCAACCCCGGGGCGCGGTTCTGTTCGTGCACCAGCAGCGGCAGGCCGTGCAGGTGCGCGGCGATGGCGCCGGGGCCGGAGGCGTAACCACCGAACGCGATCACGGCACGCGGCCGGCGATCACGGATCAGGAAGCCGGCCGCGCGGACCGCGCGCAGCAGGCGGAACGGCGCGCCGAGCAGGGCCAGCTTGCCCTTGCCGCGCAGGCCGCCGATGGCCAGCGTGTCGATGGGGATGTCGTGCTGCGGCACCAGGCGCGTTTCCATCGCGCCATCGGCACCCAGCCAGGTCACCGGCACGCCGCGCTCGCGCAGCACCTTGGCCACGGCCAGGCCGGGGAAGATGTGCCCCCCGGTACCACCGGCCATGATCATGACCGGGCGACGGGACGGATCGAGGCGAGGCGTGCTCATCCCATCCTCCCCAGCGTCGGCTCGATGCGCTGTTGCATGCGGCTGGTGCCACGGGTGGAGCTGTCGCGCGGTGCGGCATCGCGGTTGCCGCTGTCCTGCATCGCGGCGGCGACCGCACTGGCGCTCTCCGCCCTGGGCGCATCCCCCGGCAGCGGACCCTCCTGGTCGGCACCCATGCGCACGGCCTGGCGGCGCTCGGCGCGATCCAGTTCGTAGGAGACGCGCAGCAGCAGGCCCATCGCCACGCAGGTCATCAGCACGCTCGAGCCGCCCGAGGAAATCAGCGGCAGGGTCAGCCCCTTGGTCGGCAGGATGCCCAGGTTGACCCCGATCGAGACGAAGCTCTGCATGCTGATCCACAGGCCGATGCCGAAGGCGATGTAGCCGGAGAAGTGGCGCTTCATTTCCACGCAGCGCATGCCCAGCCAGAAGGTGCGGCCAACCAGCAGTGCGTACAGCGCGATGATCAGGCAGGTGCCGAGGAAGCCCAGCTCTTCGGCGGTGACCGAGAAGATGAAGTCGGTATGCGCTTCGGGCAGGTAATAGAGCTTCTGCACCGAGTTGCCCAGGCCCACGCCGGTCCACTCGCCGCGGCCCACGGCCATCAGCGCGTTGGACAGCTGGTAGCCGTCGCCCTGCTGGTCGGCCCACGGGTCCAGGAAGGAGGTGATGCGGCGCATGCGGTACGGCTCGATGATCGCCAGCGCGCTCATGCCGACCATGCCGATGATCACCGGCATGGACATGCGCGGCATGTTGACCCCGCCCAGCACCAGCATGCCGGCGGTGATGGCCAGCAGCAGCGTGGACGAACCGAAGTCCGGCTGCAGCAGCAGCAGCACCACCAGCGCGCCGGCCACGCCGAGCGGCTTGAGCATCGCCGGCCAGGTGGCATTGACCTCATCGCGGAAGCGGACCAGATAGCTGGACAACCACACGATGTAGAGCACCTTGACCGCTTCGACGGTCTGGAACTTGGAGATGCCCAGGTTGATCCAGCGGCGGGCACCGTTGACGCTGCTGCCCAGGCCCGGGATGAACACCACCACCAGCAGCGCGAAGCAGCCCAGCAGCAGGATCTGGTTGTACTGCTCGATGCTCTTGAGCTCGGTACGCATGGCGATGATCGCCAGGCCGATACCCACCGCCAGGAAGATCAGGTGGCGGTTGAGGTAGTAGAACGGGCTGCTCATCAGCGCGATCGAGCTCGACGCGACCATCACCACGCCCAGCCCGGTGAGCGCGATGATCGCGCCCAGCAGCCACTTGTCGAAGTGGCCTCCGATGGCTTCAAGGCGGGTTGCCTGGCGCGAGAGGTCGTTCATCAGCGGACCTTCAACGTGGCCAGGCCGATCAGGACCAGCACGACCGAGATGATCCAGAAGCGCACGATCACGCGCGGCTCCGGCCAGCCCTTCAGTTCGAAGTGGTGGTGGATCGGCGCCATGCGGAACACGCGCTTGCCGGTCAGCTTGAATGAGGCGACCTGGATCATCACCGACAGCGTCTCGATCACGAACACGCCCCCCATCACCACCAGCACCAGTTCCTGGCGGGTGATCACCGCGATCGTGCCCAGCACCGCGCCCAGCGCCAGCGCGCCGATGTCGCCCATGAAGACCATGGCCGGATAGGTGTTGAACCAGAGGAAGCCCAGCCCTGCGCCGGCGATCGCCGCGCAGATGATGACCAGCTCACCGGCGCCCGGGATCTGCGGGATCTGCAGGTAGCTGGAGAACACCACGTTGCCCGAGGCGTAGGCGAACACGCCCAGCGCGCAGGCCACCAGCACGGTCGGCATGATCGCCAGCCCGTCCAGGCCGTCGGTCAGGTTGACCGCGTTGGAGAAGCCGACGATCCAGAAGTAGGCGATGGCCACGAAGCTGATGCCGGCCAGCGGCAGCGCGATCGACTTGAACATCGGGATGTAGAACGTCATCGCCGCCGGGACATCGGCGGTGTAGAACAGGAACAGACCCGCCGCGAGGCCGAAGATCGACTGCAGCAGGTACTTCCAGCGCGACTTCAGGCCGTTGGGATCACGGCGGACGATCTTGATCCAGTCGTCGTACCAGCCAATCGCACCGAAGCACAGCATCACCGCCAGCACCAGCCAGACGTAGCGATTGCGCAGGTCGGCCCACAGCAGCACCGACAGCGTGATCGTCAGCAGGATCAGCGAACCGCCCATGGTCGGCGTGCCGGCCTTGGAGAAATGGGTCTGCGGCCCGTCCTTGCGGATCGGCTGGCCGCCCTTGAACTGGGCAAGCTTGCGGATCATCGCCGGGCCAAGCCACAGCGACAGGAACAGGGCGGTCAGCGCCGCGAGGATGCCGCGCAGGGTCAGGTAGCCGAACAGCCCGAACAGGCTCTCCAACTGCTGCAGCCATCGGGCCAGTTCAAGCAACATTGGGGGTTTCCTCTCCTTGCGCGAGCAGCGCTTTGACGATCGTGTCCATGGCGCTGCCACGCGAGCCCTTGACCAGGCAGCGCACGCCGGCATGCAGTTCGGTGGCGAGCGCGGCGGCCAGGGCCTGGTGGCTCTGGAAATGCTGACCGCCTTCACCGAAGGCGGTCGAGGCGGCGGCGCTCAGCGGACCGAGCGTGTACAGCCGCGCCAGGCCAGCCTCGCGCGCACGGCGGCCGGCCTGCGCATGCAGCGCCTCGCCGTCCGGGCCGAGTTCGCGCATGTCGCCGAGCACCAGCCAGCCTTCTTCCTTCGCGCCTGCCAGGGCATCGATGGCCGCGGCCAACGAGCCGGGGTTGGCGTTGTAACTGTCATCGATCAGCACCGCGCCGTTGGGCAGCTGGTGCGCGATCTGGCGGCCCGGGACCGGCTCGGCGCGGGCCAGGCCGGCGGCGATCTGCGCCACCGGAAGGCCTGCGGCCAACGCCAGCGAGGCAGCGGCCAGGGCATTGCTGATGTTGTGCCGGCCCGGCAGGCCCAGCGTGATCTCTGAATCGCCCTGCGGCGTGGACAGCACGAACTGGCTGCCCTGCGCGGCCGGACGGATCGCACGTGCGGTGACATCGGCGCTGTGGTCCAGGCCATAGCGCAGCACGCGGCAGCGCGGCGGCTGGCCGACGATGTGCTGTTCGAACCAGATCCCGAAGGCGTCATCGGCATTGATCACGGCCACGCCATCGGAGGGCAGCGCCGCGTAGATCGCACCCTTGGTGGTGGCCACGCCCTGCAGGCTGCCCATGCGCTCCAGATGCGCCGGCGCGATGTTGTTCACCAGCGCGTAGTGCGGGCGCACGATCTCGGTGAGGTAGGCGATATCGCCCGGCTTGCCGGCGCCCATCTCGTAGACGGCGTAGTCGGCATCTTCCGGCGCATCGAGGACCGCCAGCGGCAGGCCGATCTCATTGTTGCGGTTGCCCGGGTTGGCGTAGACCACCTTGCGGTCGTCCCGTGCCACCTGCTCCAGGATCGCCAGCAGCAGGCTCTTGACGCTGGTCTTGCCGTTGCTGCCGGTGATCGCGAACACCTCGGTGCCGCGGTCGCGCTGCATGCCGGCGGCGATGCGGCCCAGGGCGTGCTCGCTGTCGGCAACCACGATCTGCGGCAGGGCCACATCCAGCAGGCGCTCGACCAGCATCGCCGAAGCACCGCGCGCCAGGGCGTCGGCTGCGAATTCATGACCATCGAAACGCTCGCCGCGCAGCGCCACGTACAGGCTGCCCGGGGCAAGCGTGCGGGTGTCATTGCTGATCGCATCGATGGCGGTGTCTTCGCCATGGATCTCGCCACCGGCCCAATGGGCGATCAGCGACAGCGGCGTGCGCTTCATGGGGCCTCCCTGCGCAGCGTGCCCGCGTTGTCTACGCGCGCGGCCAGCACTCGGCCGGCCACCTCGGTGTCGTCGAAGGCGTGCTTGACCCCGTCGATCTCCTGGTAGGGCTCATGTCCCTTGCCGGCGATCAGCACGATGTCGCCCGCGCCGGCCTGGCCGATCGCAGCAGCGATCGCGGCGGCACGGTCGCGCTGCACGGTGACCGCCGCGGGTGCGTCAAATCCCTTGAGGATGTCGGCCACGATCACGTCGCCGTCTTCGCCGCGCGGATTGTCGTCGGTGACGATCACCACGTCGGCATGCTGTTCGGCGATGGCGGCCATCTGCGGGCGCTTGCCGGTATCGCGCTCGCCGCCGCAGCCGAACACGCAGACCAGGCGGCCGGCCAGATGGCCCTGCACGCTGGTCAAGGCCTGTTCCAGCGCATCCGGGGTGTGGGCGTAATCGACCACCACGGTGGGCAGCCCACCCTCGCCGCCCAGGCGGTTCATGCGGCCGGCAATCGGCTGCAGCTGCGAGAGCAGCGCGGCGATCGCGGCCGGGATGTGGTCCAGCGCATACAGCGCACCGGCTACGGCCAGCAGGTTGTCCACGTTGAAACGACCGAGCAGCGGCGACTGCACCGGATGGCGCTGGCCGTCGACCACCAGGTCGAAGGCGATGCCGCGCCCATCCAGGGTGAGCGAATCGGCGCGCAGGGTGGCCTGTGCGGCACCGCGCGAGCTGACGCCGATCGGGCGGACGCTCGCGCCGACGGTGCGCAGCAGCTCGCTGCCGAAGCTGTCATCGAGGTTGACCACGGCAGCCTTCAGACCATCGCGGTGGAACAGCCTGGCCTTGGCCGCACCGTACTGCGCCATGTCACCGTGATAGTCGAGATGGTCGCGGGTGAGATTGGTGAACACCGCCACGTCGTAATGCACGGCGTCCACGCGGCCCTGGTCGAGCGCGTGCGAGCTGACTTCCATCGCCACGGCCTGGGCGCCGGCATCGCGCAGCTGCGCCAGCACCTCATGCATCTGCAGCACCAGCGGCGTGGTGAACCCGGTCGGCACGACGTTGCCGTACAGACCCACGCCCAGCGTGCCGATGCTGCCACTGGCGGTGCCGAGCAGGTGCCAGGCCTGGGCCAGCAGCTGCACGGTGGACGTCTTGCCGTTGGTGCCGGTCACCCCGACCATCGTCATCGCGCGCGAGGGATGGCCGTGGAACTGGTCGGCCATCGCGCCCATGCGGTTGCGCAGACCCGGCACGGCGATCGCATCGGCCGGCGCCGGCAGCTCGGCCGGGGCCGGCGGGTCGAACAGGATCGCTGCAGCGCCATTGGCGCGCGCCTGGTCGACAAACCCCAGCCCGTGCGCGCCGAAACCGGCGATCGCCACGAAGGCGTTGCCCGGGCGCACTGCGCGGCTGTCCAGCACCAGGCCGGTGAGGGTCGGATCGTGGCTCAGTGCCACATCGGGAAGCAACTGCGAAAGCAACATCGTCTGGCTCATTGGGTGCCTCCCTGCGCGGGCGGCACCGTTGCGTGCGCGCTGGGCAGCGCGGCATCGAATTCTGCGGCGGCGTCGGGGGCGATCACCGTTTCCGGCGGCGGCATCGGCAGCACCGAGGCCGAGTGGCCCATCTTTCCGGACTGCTGGGCGGCCAGCCACGACTCGATGTCGTCCGGCGGCACGTCCATCAGGCGCAGGGCGCCTTCCATCACGTTGTGGAACACCGGTGCGGACACCAGGCCGCCGTAGTACTTGCCGGCCTGCGGGTCGTTGATGACGATCACCGTGGCAAAGCGCGGGTTGGTGGCCGGCACCACACCGGCGAACAGCGCGTTGTAATGCCCGCGCTCGTACCCGCCCGGGCCGGCCTTTCGGGCCGTACCGGTCTTGCCGGCCACGTGGTAGCCCAGCACCGCGGCCTGCTTGGCGCCGCCCTGGGTGACCACGGTTTCCATCATCGCCACCACTTCCTTGGCGATGCTCTCATCGATGATCTGCTTGCCTTCGTTGCGCTGGCCCTTGACGAAGGTCGGCGCGATCAGCTTGCCGCCGTTGCCCAGCGCCGAGTACGCCGTGGCGATCTGCAGCGGGGTGACATTCAGGCCGTAGCCGTAGGACATGGTGGTCTTGGACGAGCCGCTCCAGCGCGCCGGACGCGGCAGCACGCCGGCCGATTCGCCGGGGAAGCCGCTGTGCGGCGACACGCCGTAGCCGAAGCTGTGCACGTGGTCGTAGAAGACCTGGTCCGGCATCTTGGCCGCGATCTTGGCCGCGCCGATGTTCGAGCTGCGGGTGATCACGCCGGTGACGTTGAGCACGCCGTTGTTGCGCGGCACGTCCTTGATGGTGAACCGGCCCACGGCCATGTAGCCCGGGTTGGTATCCACCGTGGTGTCCTTGGTGACCACGCCGGACTGCAGCGCCGAGGCGATGGTCAGCGGCTTCATGGTCGAACCCGGCTCGACCAGGTCGGTCACCGCGCGGTTGCGACGGGTGTCCGGTGCCGCGCCGCCAACGGCGTTGGGGTTGTAGGTCGGCAGGTTGACCATGGCCAGCACTTCACCGGTGGCCACGTCCATGATCACCATCGAGCCGCCGGCCGCCTTGTTGGCGATCAGCGCGTTGCGCAGCTCCTTGAAGGCCAGGAACTGGATGCGGCGGTCGATGCTGAGGGTGAGGTCCTTGCCCGGCTCGGCGGCGCGCAGCAGATCGCTCTCGACGGTGTCGCCCTTGCGGTTGCGGATCACCCGCTTGGCGCCGGCCTTGCCGCGCAGCCATTCGTCGAAGGCCAGCTCCAGTCCTTCCTGGCCGCGGTCGTCGATGTTGGTGAAGCCGAGCACGTGCGCCATCGCCTCACCCTGCGGGTAGAAGCGACGGAACTCGCGCTGCGAGGCCACGCCCGGGATCTTCAGCGCGACCACCTTCTCCGCGTCGTCCGGATTGATCCGGCGGCGCAGGTACATGAATTCCTTGTCCGCCTTCTGCGAGAGCTTGGAGGTCAGCTCGTCCAGCGGCATGCCCAGCGCGGTGGCCAGCTCCGGGATGCGGTCCGGCGAACGCAGCAGTTCCTGCGGGTTGACCCAGATAGAGGCGACCGGGGTGGACACCGCCACCGGTTCGCCATTGCGGTCGGTGATCATGCCGCGCGAGGTGTTGATCGGCAGTTCGCGCAGGTAACGCGCTTCGCCCTGGCGCTGGTAGAACTCGCTGTTGATGATCTGCACGTAGGCGGCGCGACCGACCAGCGAGACCGAGCACAAGCCGAGCGCCAGCCCCACCCACTTCAGGCGCTGGCGGAGGTTGAAGCTGTTGCGCGCACGGTTGCGCCCGGACTTGTTCATGGCCGGATCACCACGACATCGGCCGCTTCGGGGAACTTCATGCCCAGGCGCTCGCGGGCGACGCGGTCGACCCGGGTGGCCTCGGCCAGAGTGGCCTGCTCGAGCTGCAGGCGACCGAACTCGATGTTGATCTCATCGCGCGCCCGCTCGACCCGGGACAGCTCCACGAAGGTCTGGCGGTGGCGATGGCGCATGAACACCACGCCGATCGCCGAGGCGACGGTGCAGGCCAGCAGCACGATCAACAGCAGGCGGCTCATCCGGCCACCTCGCACTTCTCGGCGACGCGCAGCACGGCGCTGCGCGAGCGCGGATTGACCGCCAGCTCGTCATCGTCGGCCTTGATGGCGCCGCCGTGCAGCACCAGGGTCGGCACGAACGGCTGCGCCTCGGGCAACCGGCGGTTGCTCGGCGGGGCCTTGGCATGGCGGTTCATGAACTGCTTGACGATGCGGTCTTCCAGCGAATGGAAGCTGATCACGGCCAGGCGGCCACCGGGCTTGAGGCGCGCCAGGGCGGCATCCAGGCCGGCCTCGAGGTCGGCCAGTTCGCGGTTGATGTGGATGCGGATCGCCTGGAAGCTGCGCGTGGCCGGGTTGATCTTGTCCTTGCCACGCGGCATCACGGCGGCGATGGCATCGGCCAGTTCGGCGGTGCGGCTGAACGGCTGCTTCTCGCGGCGGGCCACCAGCGCGCGGGCGATGCGCCGGCTCTGGCGCTCTTCGCCATAGGTCCACAGGATATCGGCGATCTCGCGCTCTTCGGCACGGTTGAGCCACTGCGCCGCGCTTTCGCCGCTGTCCGGGTCCATGCGCATGTCCAGCGGGCCATCCTTGCCGAAGCTGAAGCCACGCTCGGCGACATCCAGCTGGGGCGAGGACACGCCCAGGTCGAACAGCACGCCATCCAGGCCCTGCGCGGTGGCCTCCCAGTGCAGCAGATCGGCGAAGCTGCCACGGAAGATCGAGACGCGCGGGTCCGGCGCGAAATCACGCTCGGCTACCGCAATCGCCTCGGGATCCTTGTCCATGACCAGCAGCCGGCCTCCGGGACCGAGTTGCTCGAGCACGCCGCGGGCGTGACCGCCACGACCGAACGTGCCATCGAGATACACTCCGTTTTCGATCACCTTCAGGCCATCCAGGACCTGCGTGTACAGGACCGGCAGGTGGCCTGCCGGCGACTGCGACACCGGAAGGTGACCGGTCTGCGCTGCTCCGCGCATCCGGGCACCCCGGCTCACAACTTCAGGTCGAGCAACCCATCGCCGAGATCCTCGTCAGACAACGTCTGCTGGATCAACGCGCGATGAGCCTGCTCGCTCCACAATTCGAATTTGTCGCCCATACCGAGCAGCACCGCCTTCTTTTCAATGCCAACGGCACCACGGTGGCTGGCGGGAATACTGATGCGGCCGTTGCCGTCCAGCTCCAGATGCGCGGCCGAACCGACCAGCTTCTGTTGCAGGAGGCGCACGACGCGCTGTGTGTTGGGCTTGGACATGACGTCATCACGGACGCGTTCCCATTCCTGTTCGGCGTACAGCCAGAGGCAGCCGGACTCGAACGGGTTGTAGGTCAGGACCAGACGGTTGTTGCTCACACGCGCGACAAGGTCGCGATGCGCGGTCGGAACCGCCATGCGCCCTTTGTCGTCAACAGTGATGGCCGTCTCGCCTTGAAACACGACGTTTTCACCTTTCCTTCGCCTGGTGAAACATTGAACCACGAAAAACCACAAAAAACCCGGTTTCCCCTCTGATGCCCACCTTAGCAGTGCCGATCGGGTTGTCAACAACTTTGCGAAGGGGAAATCACTTTGAACATCAAGGGCTTGCAGCAATGTTTAGAGACTTGTTCAAGGCTTATCCACAAGTTGCTGTTTCGTCTCATTTTTTGAGATTTCGCCGAAGTTCAGGCCTGTGGAGACCGCGTGAAACATCGCCGCGTATTCAGTCCTGACGCGGTCGGCATCGTCTCGCCGCTGCGCAGAACCGGCACAATGTGAGGCATGTGTCTGCTCGCCCTCGCATGGAAAACACACCCCCTCTGGCAGCTGGTGATGGCCGGCAACCGCGATGAATTCCACGCGCGGCCCACCGCCGCGCTGGCACGCTGGTCTCCGCCGGATGAAGCCGTGGCCGCCGGCCGCGACCTGCGCTCGGGTGGGACCTGGGCCGGGATCGGCGCGCAGGGGCGGATGGCGGTGGTGACCAATGTCCGCGACCCGCTGGCCCGGCAGACCGGCCCCTCGCGCGGCGCCCTGGTGGCCGGCTACCTGCGCGACGATGCGCCGGCGGCCGTCTTCGCCGACCAGCTCGCCGCGCGCGCGGTGGAATTCGCCCCCTTCAACCTGGTGCTGGCCGACCGCGACAGCTGCCAGTTCCTGGGCAACCATCCCCTGCACCGCCAACCGCTGGCCCCGGGCATCCATGGCGTGTCCAACGGGCCGCTGGACGCGCCGTGGCCGAAAACCGTGACATTGAACGCAGCGCTGCGCGCGTGGGTGGACGCCGCCAGCGAGGACCTGACCCCGCTGTGGGACGCCCTGCGCGATGAGACCCGCGCCGACGACCGCGCCCTGCCCGACACCGGCATCGGCCTGGCGCGCGAGCGCTGGCTGTCCTCCGCCTTCATCCGCAGCCCCGAGTACGGCACCCGCGCCAGCACGATCATCGCGCTGGACGCCAACGGCCACGGCTTCATCGCCGAACGCCGGTTCGATGCGGAGGGTGACTGCATCGGCGAGACCCGGCTGACGACCACGCAGCTGTCTGCGCCGAGGTGACGTGAATGTGGGACAATGCGCGCGGCGGAGTCGGCCAGACAGTCGCGTCATCCCTTGCGGATGCCGAGGAAAGTCCGGGCTCCACAGGGCAAGGTGCCAGGTAACGCCTGGGCGGCGCGAGCCGACGGAAAGTGCAACAGAAAGATACCGCCTACGTTTCCTTCGGGAAGCCGGTAAGGGTGAAATGGTGCGGTAAGAGCGCACCGCGAGTCTGGTAACAGACCGGCACGGCAAACCCCACCTGGAGCAAGACCAAATAGGGACCTAATGGCGTGGCCCGCGTCGGGTCCGGGTAGGTTGCTCGAGCGCTGCGGTGACGCAGCGCCTAGAAGAATGACTGTCCACGACAAAACCCGGCTTATCGGCCGGCTCCGCCGCTTTTTTCGTCATGACGAAAAAAGCCCAAGGTTTGCAGCGCAGACCTTGGGCCCCGGGCCACCAGCGCCCAATTCCCCGCGGCTGTCGCCGCGCCCCCCTTTACTAAGGGGGGCTGTGCATCCAGACGGTTTGCGTGGGCCGGCATTCAATCTGCACGCGCGGTAGCCACCCCATGGGTGGCTGCCTCACGTTCTGGCACCGCGTGCAGCCACCCGTGGAGTGGCTACCTTCTTTGGCACTGCGTGCAGCCACCCGTGGGTGGCGCGACCGGCCGATCAACCGCCGTACAGGGCTTTTCTGGGGGCACCGGTGAGTTCGGCGGCGAGCTTGGCTGCGGTGGACGGCGGGAGGTGTTCGCTGAGCTTGGCGTACATGCGGCGGCCGGCGGCCAACTGAGCCTCCTCATCGTCGGCCGCGCCCTGCACCATCACCACGAACTCGCCCTTGCGCTGGTTGTCGTCCGCCTCGACCTGCTGCAGCAGCGAGGCCAGGTCGCCGTCCAGCACGGTCTCGAACAGTTTGGTCAGTTCGCGCGCCAGCACCGCCGGCCGCTCGGGCCCGAACGCAGCCATCATGTCCGCCAGCGATTCGGTGATCCGGTGCGAGGATTCGTAGAACACCAGGGTGCGGGTCTCACCGGCCAGCGCGTTGAGGCGCTCGCGGCGGCCGGAGGCCTTGGCCGGCAGGAACCCTTCGAAGGTGAAGCGGTCGCTGGGCAGGCCGGCCACGCTCAGTGCAGCAATCGCCGCGCAGGCGCCGGGCACCGGGCTGACCTTGATTCCGGCTTCGCGCGCGGCGCGGACCAGGCGGTAGCCCGGATCGCTCACCAGCGGGGTGCCGGCGTCGCTGACCAGCGCCAGCGACTCACCGGCCAGCAGGCGCGCCACGATCCGCTGCGACAGCGCTTCCTCATTGTGATCGTGCAGCGCCACCAGTGGCTGCTGGATGCCGAAGTGGGCCAGCAGCTGGCCGCTGCGGCGGGTGTCCTCGGCGCAGATCGCGGCCACCGAACGCAGCACGTCCTGTGCCCGCGGGGTCAGATCGGCGAGGTTGCCGATCGGGGTGGCAACGACATACAGCGTGGGGACAGCACTCATCAGCGGCTCTTCCGTGGTCAAGGGTAGAATCGTACCGTTCCCCGGCCACGGCCGCTGCCCCCATCGAATGGACCTGATCATGAACAAGCCCGTCGTAAGGATCTCCGCCCTTTCGTTGTCGCTGATGCTGCTTGCCGGCTGCGCCACGACCAGCTTCACCAGCGCGCCGGAATCGCCGGCCCAGAGCCAGGCCCTGGCCTTGATCGAGCAGGGCAAGCCGCGCGATGCGGCGCTCCAGCTTGAAGCGCTGGCCAACACCCTGCGCGGCAGTGCCCGCAGCGCTGCCCTGGCCGATGCCGCCTTTGCCTGGCACGAAGCCGGCGATGCCACCCGTGCCCGCACGCTGCTGGCCCAGGTCACCGCGCGCCAGCTCAGCGGCGCCAGCCTGCAGCGCTACCAGCTGACCACCGCCGAACTGGCGCTGGCCGACAAGCAGCCGGCACAGGCGCTGGCCGCGCTGAAGGATTCGGCCGATGCGGTCACCCCCTCGCTGCGCACGCGCTGGCAGCTGGCCCGCGCCAACGCGCTGCAGGCCACGGGTGACAACCTCGGTGCCGCACTCGAGCGCGCCCGTGCGCACGCCGCACTGACCGGCAAGGCGCGCAGCGACAACCAGCAGGCCATCGCCGGCCTGCTCGGCACGCTGGACGATGCCACCCTGCGCGCCCGCGCCGCCGCACTGCCGGCCAATGAGCCGCTGTACAACTTCGCCGGCCGTGCGCTGATCGCCCGCGGCCTGCCGCTGCCGCGTCCCTTCGATCGCGAAGGCGCCTCGCAGTTCGACACCAGCAAGCGCCCGCCGGCGATGAGCGATGGCTACCGCCCACCGGTGAAGATGGCCGTGCTGCTGCCGCTCAGCGGCCGCCTGGCCACCGCCGCGCAGCCGGTCCGCGATGGCCTGCTCAGCGGTTACTACGGTGAAACCCGCCGCCGCCCGGACATCCAGTTCATCGATACCGCCGGCACCGCGGCCGGGGCCGTGGCGGCCTACGACAAGGCCGTGACCGCCGGCGCCGATTTCATCGTCGGCCCGCTCGGCCGCGACGAAGTGGATGCCGTGTTCGGTCGCCGCGAGCTGCCGGTGCCGGTGCTGGCGCTGAACCGCGGCAAGGACACCCCGCCGGCCGGCAGCGCCGGTTTCTCGCTGGCCCCGGAAGACGACGGCATCATCGCCGCCGAGTATCTTCGCGGCCGCGAACGCAGCAAAGTGCTGGTGATCCACAGCAACGATGACAACGGCCGCCGTGCCGCTGCCGCCTTCCGCGAGCGCTTCGCGCAGCGTGGTGGCCAGGTGGTGGCGACGATCGGCGTCAGCGACACCGTCGGTGATATCGGCGCGCAGGTGCGTGCCGCCGGTGCCATCGACGGCGTGCTGCTGGCGGTCAAGGCACCGCAGGCGCGTGCGCTGACGCCGCAACTCGCACTGGCCGGTGCGGGCGGCGCCACCCGCGTCGGCACCTCCCAGCTCACCGTCGGCGCCGGCAAGCCCGAAGAAGACATGGCGCTGGACGGCATCGTCTACCCGAACGAAGCCTGGAACGTGCGCGGCGTGCCCGGCCTGCCAGCCGCATCCACCGCCGGGCAGATCCTGCCCTCGGCACGTGGCGCCTCCGGTCGGCTGTTCGCGTTTGGTTTCGACGCCTGGAAGATCAGCGCCTACCTGGACAAGGTCGCCACCGAAGGCGGCCTGGCCGGCGCCACCGGCACCCTGTTCCTGGACAGCAACGGCAACGTGCTGCGGGTACCGGCGTGGTCGACCTTCAGCGGCGGCCGGCCGATGCCGATCGCCAGCAGCAACTGATCGGCGTGCCGACAGGGCGCGCGCTACGTGGCGCGGCGGTGGAAGCCGCCGCACAGCAGCATCTCCGTGAGGCCGGGCTGCGCCCGGTCACCACCAACGCGCGTTATCGCCGCGGTGAGATCGACCTGATCATGCGCGACGGCGATGTCGTCGTGTTCGTGGAAGTGCGCTACCGCGCCAGTGCCCGCTTTGGCGGCGGCGCGGCCTCGGTGGACCTGCGCAAGCGACGCAAGCTGGTGATCGCCGCGCAGTTGTTCCTGCAATCGCATCCCTGGCTGGCCGAGCAGCCCTGCCGCTTCGACGTGGTTGAAGCCAGTGGCGAGCCGCCGCAGCTGAACTGGCTGCGCGACGCGTTCCGGCTGGAAGACTGCTGATGCCGGCGAGCGTTACCCGCGCCTCATTCCACCGCCGTCGTGGTGCGCCGCGCCGATGCGCCCCAGCCGATACCCGGACTCGATGATGACCACCGCCCTGCCCGCTGCGTTTGCTGCCACCCTGCATGCCCTGCTTGGCGAGGACGGCTGGCGCACCGATGACAGCGCACTGGACGCACATGCGCAGGACAACTCCTGGCGGCACACGCGCCCCGCAGGCGTGGCGTTCCCGCGCGATCGCGGGCAGGTGGTCGCCCTGGTCCGCGCCTGCCGCGAGCACCACATCGCCCTGGTCGCGCGTGGCGCCGGTACCGGCACCACCGGCGCGGCGGTGCCGATCGAAGGCAGCATCGTGCTCTCGTTCGCGCGCATGAACCGCATCCTCGCCATCCAGCCCGGCGACCGCTGCGCGGTGGTCGAACCCGGCGTGCTCAACGGCGACCTGCAGCAGGCGCTGATGCCTCATGGTCTGTTCTGGCCACCAGACCCTTCCAGCGCGGAGATCTGCAGCATCGGCGGCAACCTGGCCTGCAACGCAGGCGGCCCGCGCGCGGTGAAGTACGGCACCAGCCGCGACAACGTGCTGGGCCTGGTGGCGGTGACCGGTGCCGGCGAACTGATCACCTGCGGCGGGCCGTACACCAAGGATGCCACCGGCTACGACCTGACCCATCTGCTGGTGGGCAGCGAAGGCACGCTGGCGCTGATCGTGGAGGCGACCTTGAAGCTGACCCCGCTGCCGGTGACACAGGCCGGGCTGCGCGTGCTGTACCGCGATGCGGATGCCGCCGCCGCGGCTGTGTCGCGCCTGATGTCGCAGCCGGTCGTGCCCACGCGGTTGGAGTTCATGGACGCGCGCAGCTTGGAGCTGCTGCGTGGCAATGGTGCCGAGGTGCCCGAGGCCGGCGCGATGCTGTTGGTCGAAGCCGATGGCGACCACGACACCCTGCCCTATCTGCTGCAGGCGCTGGCTGCTGCTGCCGAGGGTGACGGCATGATCGCGTTGGACGTGGCCATGGAAGGGGCCGCGCGCGAAAAACTGTGGGCCGCACGCAAGGCGCTGTCGCCCGCGCTGCGCAGCATCGCCCCGGGCAAGATCAACGAAGACGTGGTGGTGCCGGTGTCGCGCATTCCGGACCTGGTATCCGGCGTGCAGGCACTAGCACACGAGTACACGCTGACCATCGTCACCTTCGGTCATGCCGGCAACGGCAACCTGCACGTCAACATCCTCTACCACCCGGAAGATGCCGACGAGAATGCACGCGCGCACGCCGCACTGCCGAAGATCTTCGAACTGACGTTGGCGCTGGGTGGCACGTTGTCGGGCGAACACGGCATCGGCCTGGCCAAGCGCGACTTCATGGCCAAGGCGTTCACCCCGGAAACGCTGGCGACGATGCGCGCGATCAAGGCCGCGCTGGATCCGGATGGCATCCTCAACCCGGGCAAGGTGCTGCCACCGGCTTAGCGATTGGTGGCGGTCAACACCGCCCCGACCGGCACATGCGAAAGGCTGTTTTTGCCTGCCGTGCGTTGGCCGAGCACGCGGCTATGCGGCGCACGCGGCATGAGTGGGCACGCAGAAGGGGTTTACCAGCTGTAGCTCAGGCCCACCTGGGCGCTGGTCTGGTGGTAACCCGAGGCACGCTGCAACGACAGCCCACCCCACGCGCCCACGCCATTGGCAAATTTCAGCGACGCACCGGCACTGAACTCGCCACGGCTGCGTGGAATGCGCGCGTCCACCGCCTCATCGTCCATCAGCACGCCCGACGCCGCACGCTGGTGCAGCCAGTGCGCAGCCACATACGGCTGCACCTGCGCGGCGCTCGTGCCCCACCGGGTCACGCCGGAAAGGCGCACGCCCGCACGGCCGAACACCCCATCGGCATCGCGCGTGGTCACAACCGTGCCGTTGGCTTCGGTGTGGCGCAGATCATCCCAGCGGTTGTACCCGACCTGCAGCTGCGGCTCCAGGTAGAGGCCGCCGTTGGCAGCACCACCTACGCGCACCGCATAACCCGCTTCCACCGCGCCCTGCCACGCCTTGCTGTCATAGCGCTCCGGGGTCAGGGCCAGGCCTTCCACCCGGTTGCGGAACTGCGAACGCTGCAGCGAACCATCCACATAGAACCCTGCATACGGATCTTCATGCGGTGCGCGCCAGGTGCCATACACACCCAGTGCGGCGCCCTTCACCGTGCCGCGCGCGTAGTAGCCGGTCAGCGCATTGGTGGAGGTGCTGCCGGCGTTGCCGGCCGACAGCATGACGCCGAAGGCGCTGCCGTCCGCGTTGCGCAGCAGGTCCGCCCCCACGCTCAGCGCCTGGCTGTTGCCCTGCACATCCAGCTGGCGGCTGACCGCATCGAAGCCACTGCGCGAACCGTCCACCCGCGCCCAGCCGCGGCCACCGTTCTGGCCTGCCTGGCGGTCGTGGTAGCCCAGGCGGAACATCACCTGCGAAGCGGTCAGATTGGCCAGGTAGGCACCGCCTTCCGGGCGCAGCACCGGTACTACCGGGCCGCCGCAGTCGGGCAGCGTCGGATCGGCATCGCACGGGTCCGGCGGGGTCGGCAGCTGCGAGCGCAGGTACCAGTTACCCTCGCCACCGGCCACGCCGCCCTTGTGCAGGAAGTACTCGTACTGCCCGCCCACCGCGCGCCCGGCCAGATCGAACTGGCCGTTGGATGCCCCGTCCACGCGGATCAGCTCGATGCCATCCACCGTCTGCGCGCCGGCGCCGCCCACGTTGTTGACCGCCACCTTGGCGGTGCCGCTGGTATCGCCCAGCACGTGCAGCAGGTCGGTGCTGGACCCATCGGCGCCCAGCACGGTGTTGAACAGCACGGTGCCGCCGTTGCCGGTGAAGGTGTCCACGCTGAGCGTATTGAAGGTGCCACCATCGCCCAGCGCCAGCGTGCCGCCATCGTTGAGCGCCAGCGTGCCCACGCTGCTGTCGCCGCTCATCTGCCAATGGCCGCCGTTGTCCAGCGTGGCGCTGGTGACGTTGGTGAACGCACCGGTGATGCTGCCGCCGTTGGACAACGTCACGTGGCCCTGGCTGCCATCGTCGCCCACCACGATGTTGCCGCGCAGAGCGCTGGATTGAACGTCGAAGTGGGCGATGGGCAGGTCAGTACCCGTCGTCGACACTTCCAGCAGGTTGCCGTTGCCGCCAATCAACTGGCTGCCATTGCGCACGGCAATGCGTGTCTCTGCCGAAGCGCCGCCGCTGGAGGTTCCCAGTACCGAGATGGCCGGTCCGGCAAGGCCTTCCACGGTCGAGCCGTCGATGACGTTCTCACCGGGCACCTCCATGCTGTAGTCGCCCACCCTGAGCCGGATGCCGGCAGCTACGCCCTCAATGCGGCTGCCGCCAAGGACGCTGAGGCGACCACCGAACGAGTTGATGCCAACGTTGCCACCCGCGACGGAGGTATTGGAGAGCGTCAGCTCCGTGCGGGAACCCATGTTCACCGCATTGACATCGGATCGGATCGTACTGCCACTGACGTTCACCGTCGTCCTTTCTGGCGAAGTGTCGGAATATGCGACCCGCAACGCCTCACGATTGGTGCTGGTCAGGGATGAATTGGAGATGGTGGCCGTACCCAGGACGTTCACAGCGAAAGAGCCGGGACTGGAGACCGTAGCACCATCCATAAGCAGGGTCCCTGCGCCGTTCATGGAAATGTCGATGAGCTGCGCGCCAGGCTGCACGATCAGCGTGCCGCCGGTTCCCACCGTCCAGCGTTCGGCAGGCGCCCCCGGCCCCAACACTACTTCACCATCGGCCGGAACCACGCCGGCAAAAGCAGCGGGGGTCGCGGTGGCGAGGGCGGCCATGAGGGCCAGGGTCAATCGGCGGTGCTGAATGGGATTCATGGAAAGCGTTCCTGTTTGAAGGATCAGGCAGCCGAATAGCGCAGCTGCGCAGGCCGGTAATGGCCGCTACTGTGTCCGTCGTGCCGAATCAATCACATTCAATTAGTTGTAAAAATGTGCGATTACGACAACAAGTTACGTGTTGTTAATACTGGCGCGCAGGAACGTGATGGATATGTGAGCGGCGTTGCCGGCATGCCTGGACCAACTGCCGCCCGCACGATGCGCCCTA
This sequence comes from Stenotrophomonas sp. LM091, assembly GCF_001806305.1. Classification (NCBI taxonomy): domain Bacteria; kingdom Pseudomonadati; phylum Pseudomonadota; class Gammaproteobacteria; order Lysobacterales; family Lysobacteraceae; genus Stenotrophomonas; species Stenotrophomonas sp. LM091. The sequence goes on along the minus strand of NZ_CP017483.1, from coordinate 2,829,100 downwards.
CCAGTAATCCACGTTCAGCACGGCTTCGCCTTTGATCTGACCGGGCTTCAGTGGTTCATTCAACCGGATGTAGCGTGCGGTGAACGGATGGTCGTGCACGCCGCCGGTACCCGGATCGAAGTCCCACGATTGTCCGAACTGCATCTCCCTGCCATTGCGCAGTAATTGCACCCGCACACCCTGGGCGTCCGAATCGGCCGTGGGCGTCAGCTGACTCCCCGTATTGCCGGCATCGCCGGCATCGACCAGCGCCATGCGCGCACGCGGCGGGTCGATACCGCAGTTCATGCGGATCGCCACCACTTTTTCACGGGCCGTACTGCCGGGCGTCGACAGCTCCGCCATCTGCACCTCCTGCAGGGTTTCGTTGCCGTCCTGCAACGGGCAGGTGGTTGCCGGGAATTCGACGCGCAGACGCACCGGCATGACGATATTGACGGCGGGCTTCTCCACCGAGGTCATCGTCAGCGTCCCACGGGTCTCGAACGTGCGCATCCGGCCGCCCCGGCTGAAGACATAGACCTGTGGCGCGAATACTGCGCCGCCATCCGAGCCGACGTCCGCCGGATAAGGAACCTCCTCCCCATTGCGCAGCGCCACTCCGGCCCATCCGAAAAACTGCTGATGACTGAACGCCAGCAATGCCGAATCCGGCGATGCCTCATACGCTGGCATGACCCTTCCGTTGTAGGTGACATCCCCTACCGGCAGCAGATCCGGCATGTCCAAGCGGAGACTGGTCTGGAAGTCCGGACCGACGCAATCCCTGATGGTGATGGTCCCCGGAACCTGCCGCATCCATACCTTTGGCGCTTCGGGGTAGGTGTCATACCGCAGATCCCGGTCCGCTGGCCACATGGTGGAGGAGCAGGCCTGGGCGCCCCCTCCAACCAGACAGGCACCGAGCATTACCCAGGATGCGCTGCGTTTACTCATAGTCTGCCGTCACCGTAATTTCGGTCTGCACCGCACCTGCCTTCGCCGCACCCACCGTGGGCAGGTAGTAGCCGGCGCGCAGGGCGAAAGTAGCGGTCGAACCGGTCACCGGTACGTCGATGCCGGTATCGCCGTTCTTCAGATAGGTCGTGCCCGTGGCGCCCTGCAGCAGCGCGATGGTGACGCCATCGGCCGCATCGGCGGCAGCCGTGTTCTTCCAGCGCTCTGCGTCGCCATCAGCGGCGGTACCGGCGAAGGACAGCGTGGCCTTGGTCACGCCCACGCAACCGCTGAAATCGAGGCTGCCGGTCTTGAGCTTGTTGTCGCCCTGGGTGAGCTCGTCGGCTTTCACCGGATCCAGCGCGATGGCGGGCGCGTTCAACGTGCAGGTACCCGGCAGCACGCGGCCGCTGATGGTCAGCGTGGTGGTAACGGCCAACGCGGTGGGTGTGGTGGCAATCAATGCGAGGAGGGTGGCGCTACGCAGGGCAACAGCATTCATGGGGAATCTCCTGTGGAAGGGAATGGCGGATCAGGGGGTTGCGGGAGCGGCGGCCTGCAGGCCCCGCACGGGGGCAGCCAAGGGCACGCACAGCGCCTGGCTCCACGACAGGCCATAGCCATCGGGCGCACCGGGCATGCGGTATTCCAGACGGCAGCGCTGCGTGCCGTCCGGGTCGACAATCAATGCGCCGGCATCGTGCGCACCGCGCAGCTGGATGACGCCGCCCTGCCCGACGGCGCCCTTGGGCGTGCCGGATTCGTCTTCCACCCGCGCAGCGAACGGCAACGGCTGGCCGAGGGCATCGGTGGCGTCGATGAACAAGATGCGCTCGCGACGCGCGCCGAATTCCACACGCACGATGCTGCCCGCCGTGGGCGCTACCCGCTGCGAGGTCTGCAGCAGTTCCACCTCGATCGGCAGGCCGGACGGGTCCAGATCGATCTGGTTCCAGCGATACGGACTGATGTGCGGCAGCAGCGCGTAGCCATTGCCAGCCACGCGCACCTGGCCGCCATGGCCGACGCGCGCGCCCTGCGCACCATCGGCATGGATGAGCGCAAAGCCCTCGCCCGCCGGCGGGCCCAGGTTCATGCCGCCGCGATGCAGGGCGACGCTGCCGCTGGCACCCAGCGACAGGGCGCGGTAAACACCGCTGCGGCCGTAGCCCGCGGTGACGTTGCCACGGCTGCCCTGGTACGCGGCGTAGGCGCTGGCGTTACCCTGGCTGCCGTTGCCGTCGCTTGCCGACAAGCTGTAGCTGAATGCACGGTGTTCGCCCAGTACGCCGTGGATGCCCAGCTGTGCCTGCGTGCCGCTGGCGGCATGGCTGAGCTGGCTGCCCAGGCGCGGCGTGTTGGGGCTGCGGCCAAGTGGCACGCTGACGGTAAGCGCATAGCGCGTGTCCTGGTGCCCTTCGCCAATCTGGTAGCGCAGCGCGGAGACGCCGATATTGGCCACGGCCACCACGGTCTGCATGCCCAGCTGCACGTCGTTGTGGCGGCGTGCGCTGTCCCAGTACCGGGTATGACCACCGCTGAGGTACAGCGTGCTGCGCTGGCCCAGCTTCTGCGAGAAGTTCATCTGGTAGCGCTGGCGGGCGCGGCTGGCATAGCCCCAATCGTCACTGCGTACGCGTGCGAAATCGCCCAGCGACAGGTAGCCACGTGTGCTGTAGCGGTAAGCGGCCAGACCGAAGTTGGTGCCGCTGCGCGCAACGTAGCGCTGGTAGTTGATGCGAAGGCTGTTGCCGCTGACCGGCCCGGCATGCAGCGGCTGCGCGCGCGAATGGGTAACGTCGGCACCGAAGGCACCCACTGGTGTGTTGAACGCTGCGCCGGCCAGCAGCGAGCGGTAATCTTCGCCCAACTGGGCGCCGCCCAGCAGGGTCAGTCGGTTGCTGATGCCGCGTGCGTAGGTGGCTTCGGCAAAGCGCAGTTCTTCCCAGCGATCGCTGGTGTCGCGCAGCTGGCCCACGGTGGCGCTGAAACGGCTGGCGCCGGGACGCAACGCCTGCGGGACGGCGGAGAAGTTGACGTTGAAACGCTGCTCGCGACCGTCAGGCTCGGTAACGGTCACTTCAAGATCGCCACCGAAATGGGTGGGATACAGATCCTCGATGACGAACGGGCCCGGCGCCACCGTGGTTTCGTGGATGACGTTGCCGTTCTGGCGGATGCGCACCACTGCGTTGCCCTCGGCAATGCCACGCACGACCGGCGCAAAGCCGCGCAGCGAGTCCGGCAACATGCGCTCGTCGCTGGCCACGCGCAGGCCGGTGAAGGCCACGCTCTCGAAAAGCTCGCCGCCGGTGTTGCTTTCGCCCAGCAGCAGCTGGCTGTTCCAGCCAGGCAGATCGCGCTGCAGCGTACTGCCGATCACATCGCGGCGGCGACCGTCGCTGGCATGGCTGATGGACGAGCGATGCCGCAGTCGCCACGCGCCCAGGTTCAGGCCGGCGTTGACGCCGAGGTAGGTGCTTTCGCGGCCACCACTGCGGGTGTGGTTGAGGCTGTAATCGAAGAAGCCGGCAGTGATGCCACGATCGCGCTGGTCCGGTGCCACATAGCCGCGCGCGCGACGTGCCTGCGCCGCCTGCGGTAGACCGATGCGCAGCTGCAGCGTACTGCTGTCAATCGCCACGGTAGCGCCTTCGATCAGGACGGGCAGATCGACGCAGGCGTCCGGGGCATCACCCAGCTGGGCACGGATGTCGTCCTTCAGATCCAGCCGACGCACTACTGCCGTGGGCAGGCACACCACGCCATCGCGCACACCGATATCCACGTTGCGCTGGAAGGCGTCGTTGACCAGCAGCTCCAGCGGGTAGTGGCCATCGGGCAATGGATTGCCATGCGCGTAGCGCTGCATGTCGATGGCCTGGCCACCGATGAGGAAGCCGTCGCTGAACTCCACATCATCGGCAGCCGCCGACGCGATACCGGTCGAGCACAGCACGATGGCGACGGCCGCACACAAGGCCCGGCGCGGTACAGGAAGGGGGGTGGGAGAGGAACGCAGTGTCATGGAGGAATTTCAGGTTGCGGCCCGCACAGGCGCGAACGTCGCAGCGAAGATTAGGCAGGCGTGTCCCACATGCCCATGCAACTTGTTGCAATTCCAGCAAGGCCGCTCCCGGCCATGCGCACGTGGCGAGCGCCAAGGCTTCGCGTCTGGTCCGACCTGCGTACGAAGGCCGATCACCTCATCGCGCGCACGTGTCGACGCAGCGTCTGCTCATCGAGTGGACTGCCTGCGACGTCTTGTATCCGCGCCTCCTTTTGCAACTAGTTGCATTGGTTGTCCGCCGCCCCGCCTGCAGACTGCGCACTGTCGATCGGGCGCCGAGCGTTCGTCGGCGTTCCTTTTCTGATCTACCAAGAGAATCCCATGTCGAACATCACCCGCGCGCTGGGCGCTTGCCTGCTCGTTGCCGTTGCGCCATCCGCCTTCGCCGAGAAGCTGGAGATCACCGGCGAGATCATGCCCACCACCTGCGAGGTGCAGGCTGCCGCCGGCACCATCACCGTGCCGATGGGCAAGGTGGAACTGACCTCGATCAATGCCGATACCCGTGCTGGCCAGAAGAACTTCAGCATCCTGCTGGACTGCTCCGGCTCGGGCGCCGAGCAGGACGTGGGCGTGCGCTTCGGCGGCGCGCCGCATGGCACCACCGGCAACCTGGCGCTGAATGCTGGCTCGGGCGCCACCAACGTGGGCGTTGCGCTGTACGACTTCGCCGGCAACCACCAGAAGATCGGCGAGGACCCGGTGCAGTGGGTGACCATCCCCGCCGCCGGCAGCGGCCAGCTTGACTACAGCGCGTGGTACGCCTCGCCGAGCCAGAATGCCACCGCCGGTAGCGCCAATGCGTCCGGTGATTTCGTGGTCGTCTACAAGTAAGCCCGCGCCTGTTTCCGGCCCGATCCGGGCCGGAAACAGCTTGTACAAGAGTCAAGCCATGAATCTCCGAGCAACCATGTGTGTCGCCCTGCTGGCTGGCGCGATATCGATCCCTGCGCATGCCGCCGTGACCCTGCAGGGCACGCGCATCGTGCATGACGCGAGCAAAGGCCGCGACGTGACCGTGCAGGCCAGCAATCGCGGCGAACTGCCGGCGATGGTACAGGTGTGGATCGACAACGGTGACAGCCAGGCACGACCCGAGCATGTGCGTACGCCGTTCCGGCTGACCCCGGCCGAGCCGCGCCTGCTGCAGGCACATCAGGGCCAGGCGTTCCGCGTCACCTATGCCCCACGCCCAGGCGAAGCGCCGCTGCCAACCGATCGCGAATCACTGTTCTATTTCAATCTGTTGGATATCCCACCCAAGCCCAAGGACGCCGCGGGCAGGAACCTGTTGCAGTTTGCGGTGCGCACGCGGGTGAAGCTGTTTCATCGGCCCGAAGGATTGCAGGGTGCGGCGCGCGATGCCGCGGCGGCATTGCAGTGGTCGGCCGATGGCGACGCATTGCAGGTACGCAACCCCAGCGCCTACCACGTGACACTGAGCACGCTCACCTTGGCCGATGGCCGCAAGCTGGACGTGGACATGATCGCGCCGGGCACTGAGGTACGGTTGCCGTTGCCGCAGGGCACGACGATGCCGGCCACGGTGAGCTTCCAGTGGTTGGACGATTACGGCACGCCGCGCAACCACGATGCGCCCGTAGGCCCATGAGCACCGCACTCGTGCAACCTGGTTCCCGCGTCGCTTCGGCCTTTGGTGGCTGCGGGGCGGACGCTTACCTGTACGATGTGATCACGCGAAGTGCTGGTAGCCGCCGTCGGTGGCTTCACCATTCACCTGCACGCCTTGCCCGTCGACAATGCGGCCGATGCGGGTCAGTGGCAGGTCCAGTGATTCGGCCAGATAGTGCAGCGCGTCGCGCTGGTCGGCAGCGGCGGTGAAGCACAGTTCGTAGTCGTCGCCACCGCGCAGCGCGCACTCGCGTGCACCCTCGCGGCCGAGCAGTTCGCGCAGTGCCGACGACATCGGCAACGCGTCGGCGTCGACTTCGGCGCGTACGCCGCTACGTGCAGCGATGTGGCCCAGGTCTGCCAGCAGGCCGTCGGACACATCCACGGCGGCGTGCGCGAATGCACGCAGGCGCAGGCCCAGGGTGACGCGCGGGGTGGGCCGCAGCAGGCGCAGGCGCAGGCATTCGTAGTCGGCCAGCAAGGTGGCGGTGGCCACGTTCAATGCGCCCTGCTGCCACAGGCGCAGCGCACCGGCGGCATCGCCGAGTGTGCCGCTCACCCAGATGTCATCGCCGACCTGAGCGCGGTCGCGGCGCAGTGCCTGGCCGCGTGACACCTGCCCCATCGCAGTGACCGACAGTGACAGCGGGCCACGCGTGGTGTCGCCGCCGATCAGCGCGATGTCGTGCTGGTCGGCCAGGGCGAAGAAGCCATCAGCAAAGGCATCGATCCAGTCTTCGCCGGCCTCGGGCAGCGACAGCGCCAGCGTGCACCAGGCCGGGCGTGCGCCCATCGCGGCGAGGTCGGACAGGTTGACGGCCAGCGTCTTCCAGCCGATGTCGAACGCCGGGGTCTCCGCCGGAAAATGCACCCCGCTGTTGAGGGTGTCGGCGGTGACCACCAGTTGTTCGTTCGGGCGCGGCTGCAGCAGTGCAGCGTCATCGCCGATGCCGAGCACGATGTCGTCGCGCTCGACGGTGCGCGCCCGGATGCGGTCGATGAGGGCAAATTCAGCCAGGGACATGGGGCCGATCAGCCCCCGTTTTCGACCTTGCGCCATTCCACGGCGGCGCGATCCAACACCCCGTTGACGTAGGTGTGGCCGTGCTCGGAACCGAAGCGCTTGGCCGATTCGATCGCTTCGTTGATCACCACGCGGTACGGCACGTCCAGGCGGTAACGCATTTCATAGGCGGCCACGCGCAGCGCGGCGCGTTCGATCGCATCCACTTCCTCGATGCCGCGGTCCAGGTACGGATCGATCGCCGCGTCCAGGTCCTTGCGGTTGTCGAGCACGCCGTGCACGAGCGCTTCGAAGTAGGCCAGATCGGCGATCTCGCGGGCCTGTTCGTGGGCGAACTGGGCGATCACGCTCTGCGCGTTGCCCCCCGAGATCTGCCACGCATAGATTGCCTGCAGCGCACGACGGCGGGCGCGCGAACGCAGCACCGGATCGACGCCATCACGGCGGACGGGCTTACCGGAGGGCTTGCCCGGGTTTGACTTGTTCATGGCAGCTGCTCCAGAAGATTGACCATTTCCAACGCCGTCAGTGCGGCTTCCTCACCCTTGTTGCCGTGGCTGCCACCCGCGCGGGCTTCGGCATCCTCGACCCGCTCCACCGCCAGCACGCCATTGAGCACCGGCACGCCGAAATCCAGCTGCACGCGCATCAGGCCTTCCGCGCAGCGGTCGGCGACGTGTTCGTAATGACGGGTATCGCCCCGGATAACGCAGCCCAGGGTGATGATCGCGGCATGCTGATGGGCGGCGGCCAGGCGCGCGGCGACCAGCGGCAGTTCCCACGCGCCGGGCACGCGGATCACGTCGATGGCGGCCTCGTCGATCCCGTTGCCGGCCAGGCTCTGCCGCGCACCGGCCACCAGCACGTCGGTGATGCGGGCATTCCAGCGGCTGGCGAGGATGGCGAAACGGGCCTTTTCCGGAGTACGGAGGTCGCCTTCGTAATGGCTCATGTTCGGCGTGGGGTCCATTTAATAGGTGAATATTCTAGCGCATGGCCGCGTGTCGCCGGGCCGCTGTGCGTTACGGGACGGGTCGGTGCAGCAGCCCGCCTGGGTCAGGGGGCTGCCGCGAAGCGGCGGGGGTCTGGGTGATGGTAAGAGGGACCCGCGCTTTGCGAAGCAGATCGTGGGGCGTCAGCGCGCATGCGATGACGTGCTCCCCACCGTCTCGACCACTTCCAGGCCATACCCGGCCAGACCGATCTGGCGGCGGGGGGTGCCCAGCACGCGCAGCTTGCCCAGGCCCAGATCGGACAGGATCTGGGCCCCGGCGCCGTTGCGGCGCCACTGGCTCACATCTTTGTCCTTGCCCGGCACCACCGGCTGCGGCTGCTGGCGCAGGCGGGCCAGCAGGCTGTTGGTGTCGCGCGGGGCCGACAGCACCACCATCACGCCACGCTCGGCAGCCGCGATCGCGCGCAACGCATCGGTGGAGGCCACGCCGAAATCGTCGCGACGCCAGTGCAGCAGATCGGCCAGCGGGTTTTCGACCTGCACCCGGACCAGGGTCGGCTCGGTATCGGGGGTGCCGCGGACCAGCGCGAAGTGCAGGTCGTGGGCGATCCGGTCGCGGTAGGTGACCAGCGTGAACGGGCCGAACTCGGTCTCGATCTCACGCTCGTCCACCCGCTCGACGGTCTTCTCGGTGGCCAGGCGGTAGGCGATCAGGTCGGCGATGGACCCCATCTTCAGGCCGTGCTCGCGGGCGAACACCTCCAGCTCCGGGCGGCGCGCCATGCTGCCGTCCGGATTCAGGATCTCCACCAGCACGCCGGCCGGTTCCAGCCCGGCCAGCATGGCCAGGTCCACGCCCGCCTCGGTATGCCCGGCGCGGGTGAGTACGCCGCCCGGCTGGGCGATCAGCGGGAAGATGTGGCCCGGCTGGTGCAGGTCGGCCGGCTTGGCGTCCGGCTTCACCGCGGTGCGGATGGTGTGCGCGCGGTCGTAGGCCGAGATGCCGGTGGTGACACCCTCGGCGGCCTCGATGCTGACCGTGAAGTTGGTCTGGAACTGCGCGGTGTTGGCCTGGACCATCGGCGCCAGGCCGAGATCGGCAGCGCGCTCGCGGGTCAGCGGCAGGCACACCAGGCCACGGCCATGGGTAACCATGAAGTTGATGTCCGACGGCTTGACCAGCTCGGCGGCCATGATCAGGTCGCCTTCGTTCTCGCGGTCTTCGTCATCGACGATGACGACCATGCGGCCGAGGCGGATGTCCTCGAGGATCTCGGGAATGGGGGCGAAATTCATGCGCGTGCTCCTGCACCCAACAAACGTTCGACGTAACGGGCGACCAGATCGATTTCAAGATTGACCGCACTGCCCACGGCCGTCGCAGCGAAGGCGGTGTTGGCGACGGTGTGCGGGATGAGGGCGACCTCGAAGCCCTGCTCGTCCACCTCGTTGACGGTCAGGCTGACCCCGTCCACGCAGATCGAGCCCTTCTTGGCGATGTAACGCAGCAGCGCGGCCGGCGCGGCGAAGCGCCAGCGCTGGGCGCGCGCGTCGTCATGCACCGACAACACCTGGCCCAGGCCATCGACATGGCCGCTGACCAGATGGCCGCCGAGGCGGTCGGTCGGGCGCATGGCGCGTTCGAGGTTGATGACGGCGCCGTCGGCCAGCTGCCCCAGCGTGGTCAGGCCCAGCGTCTCGGTCGAGGCGTCGGCCTGGAAGCGGGTGGCGTCATAGGCGATGACGGTGAGACAGACCCCGTTGATGGCGATGCTCTCGCCCATCTGCACGTTCTCGAACGGCAGGGTGCCTACGTCAAAGGTGAAGCGGACATCGCCGCCAAGGGTGTCGCGTGCGGCCAGACGGCCGACGCCTTCGATGATTCCAGTAAACACGTAACGTTCTCCGCGGAAAGTGAGCGAAAAACGCCGCAAGGCATATAGGTGCACGCCGGGCACAAGGCCCGGCCGCACCGTCTTCTTTCATCCGGACTATACCGTCGGCTCCGGCATTGGACCGGATCTGCTGACCTTCCCGGGGGCCGGGAAGCGCTCGCGGGCTCGTGCTTGCGCACCTACCGCCGGTGGGGAATCGCACCCCGCCCTGAAGACGTTTATGTACCGGCGAACCGGCCCGGCTAGTGTAACAGGGCACCCTGACTGCGGGCTTTAAGTTAAATAAGTGTTAAGCTACGCGCCTGAGTGCTGCGCCGCGTGGATATGACGGCGCACACGTCGGTTACTGATCGAGCTGCAGCGTCCGCGCCGCGCCATGATCGAACGGGTCCTGAAAGGGGCCCGTTTTTTATGGGCGCAGCATCAGCCTCACGTCTGCCCCCACCTGCCGCTGGTCCACCACCCGCAGCCGACGCTGCTGCTCCATCGCGTGGATGCCCAGGCCGGACAGCAGCGGCCGGCCATGCTCGCCGAGCAGCGTGGGCGCCTGATACAGCAGCAGTTCGTCGACCCAGCCCCCGACCAGCAGCGCACCAGCCAGAGTCGCACCGGCTTCGGTGTGCACTTCGTTGATGCCACGCTCGGCCAGTAGCGCCAGCACCGCCCCCAGATCCAGGCGGCCATCGACGCTGGGCGCAGTGGCGAATTCGGCATCAGCCGCATCCGGCGCGCTGACGGCGGCGTCGTGCACGTACAACGTCGGCGCCCCACCCTCGCGTACGCGACTACATTCCAGCGAACGCAGGCGTGCATCGAGCACCACGCGCAGCGGCGGCAGTACCTCGGTGTCGGCCAGGCGCACGGTCAGCATCGGGTCGTCGGTCAGCACGGTGTCGGCGCCGGTCAGGATCGCACCCGCACGCGCGCGCCAGTGCTGCACATCCTCGCGCGCGGCCGCACCGGTGATCCACTTCGATGTCCCATCGGCCATCGCGGTGCGGCCATCCAGGCTGGCGGCCAGCTTCACCCGCAGCCACGGCCTGCCGCGCTCGATGCGCGACAGGAAGCCCTTGTTGAGCTCGCGCGCCTGCGTGGCCATCAGGCCTTCGGCCACCTCGATGCCGGCCTCGCGCAGCAGCACGAAGCCGCCCCCGTCGACCTTCGGGAAGGGATCACGCATCGCGGCCACCACGCGGCTGACACCGGCGTCGATCAGGGCCAGTGCACACGGCGGTGTGCGCCCGTGGTGCGCGCAGGGCTCCAGGGTGACGTAGGCGGTGGCGCCGCGGGCCTGCTCACCGGCCTGGCGCAGCGCGAACACTTCGGCGTGCGGGCCGCCGGTGCGCTGGTGCCAGCCCTCGCCCACCACGACCCCATCGCGGGCAATCACGCACCCCACCATGGGATTGGGCCGCGCGGTGTATGCGGCACGTTCGGCCAGGCGCAGCGCGTGCGCCATGTGCTGATGGTCGAGAGCGGAGAAATCGGTCATGGCGGGGATCATCTGGCGGCGTGCAGCCGCGATGGTAGCCCAGCCGGGGTGGCCGCGATGCGGCCGGGGCTCAGCCCTTTTTCTTCTTGGTCAGCGCGATCACATCGCCGAGCAACTGCAACTGCTCGGTGCTGGAGGGCAGCTCGCGTTCGAGCTTCTCGATCTCCTCGCGGAAATCGGCCACGTCTTCGAAGCTGCGGTACACCGAGGCAAAGCGCACGTAACCCACATGGTCCAGCTTGCGCAGTTCGTTCATCACGAACTCGCCGACCTTGATCGAGGGGATTTCGCGTTCGCCACAGATGCGCGCCTGCTGCATCACCGCGCGCACCGCCAGCTCGATCTTGTCTTCGGGGACCGGGCGCTTCTGCAGCGCGCGGTCGAAACCACTGCGGACCTTGCGCGCATCGAAGGCCTCGCGGCTGCCGTCGCTTTTGACGATCGCCGGCAGTTTCAGTTCGATGGTTTCCAGGGTGCTGAAGCGCTCGTTGCAAGCCTCGCACTCGCGGCGACGCCGGATCGTCGCGCCGTCTTCAGAGACGCGCGAATCGATCACACGGGTGTCGGCATGCTGGCAGAACGGACAGTACATGGAACGCCTTGCATCGGGAAAACGTCATGCCGTGGTCACGGCAGCGTCGCAACGGTACCTGAGAGAGACAGGCAACAGCAAATGGCAGGGGGCAGAGGCCAGCCCAGCCTAGGCCGGCTGCCGACGAAGCCACAGCAGGTGCGCCGCGCAGGAGAGCATCGGCGGCCCGGCCAGCAGCAGAACCAGTGCCGTCGGACTCACGGCGGCCTGCCAGAATGCCATGCCGACCACCGCCAGGGCGGCAAGGACGCCAAGGCCCAATGCAGCCCACGGCCAAGGCCCGGCATCGCGCAGGCCGGTGCGTCCCTTTCGGAGATAGCGGCCACTCAACCACAGCCAGCCCACGATCCCGATCAGGCCTGCCGCCCCCCAGCTGCCAATCACCAGGCGCGAGGCCCGGTCCAGATAGGCCGGCTCGACGAACGCGACCCAGACCCCGATGGCGGCGAAGGTGCCACCGCCAGCCATCCCCACGATGCCGCAGACCAGGGCCAGCACGGCGTAGATACGCCGTTGCCGGCCCTCGTCCATGTCAGCCGTAGACCGGGTACTTGCGGCACTGCGCGCTGACCGCGTCGCGGACGCGGGCGATCACGGCCTCGTCAGCCGGGGCATCGAGCACGTCGGCGATCCAGTTGGCCAGGTCCACGCAGTCCTGTTCCACGTAACCGCGCGTGGTGACCGCCGGGGTGCCCAGGCGCAGGCCCGAGGTCACGAAGGGCGAACGCGGGTCGTTGGGCACCGAGTTCTTGTTGACGGTGATGTGGGCCAGGCCGAGCGCGGCTTCGGCATCCTTGCCCGAGACATCCTTGCCGATCATGTCGACCAGCATCAGGTGGTTCCGGGTGCCGCCGGACACGATCTTGTAGCCACGCGCGATCAGCGTGCTGGCCATCGCCTGGGCGTTCTTGACCACCTGCTGCTGGTAGGCCTTGAAGCCCGGCTCCAGCGCTTCCTTGAAGGCCACGGCCTTGCCGGCGATGACGTGCATCAGCGGGCCGCCCTGGATGCCCGGGAACACGATGGACTGCAGCTTCTTCTGCAGTTCTTCGCTGGCCCCCTTGGCGATGATGATGCCGCCACGCGGGCCGCGCAGGGTCTTGTGGGTGGTCGAGGTGACCACGTGGGCGTGCGGCAGCGGGCTCGGGTAGACGCCGGCGGCGACCAGGCCAGCCACGTGCGCCATGTCCACGAACAGGTAGGCACCGACCTTGTCGGCGATGGCGCGGAAGCGTGCCCAGTCCACCACCTGCGAGTAGGCCGAGAAACCGGCCACGACCATCTTCGGCTTGTGCTCCAGGGCCAGGCGCTCGACCTCGTCATAGTCGATCAGGCCGGCTTCGTCGACGCCGTACTGGATGGCGTTGAACAGCTTGCCCGAGGCGTTGACCTTGGCACCGTGGGTCAGGTGTCCACCGTGGGCCAGGCTCATGCCCAGGATGGTGTCACCGGGCTGCAGCAGCGCGAAGTACACCGCCTGGTTGGCCTGCGAACCGCTGTGCGGCTGCACGTTGGCGTAGTCGGCGTCGAACAGCTGCTTGAGGCGGTCGATCGCCAGCTGCTCGGCGATATCCACGTATTCGCAACCACCGTAGTAGCGCTTGCCCGGATAGCCTTCGGCGTACTTGTTGGTCAGCTGGCTGCCCTGGGCCTCCATCACGGCCGGGCTGGTGTAGTTCTCGCTGGCGATCAGCTCGACATGGTCTTCCTGGCGCTGGGTTTCGGCGGCGATGGCCTTGGCCAGTTCGGGATCGTAGGTTTCGATGCGGACGTCACGCGGGAACATCGGTTACTCCAGGCAGGCAGAGGGGGTACAGCGCGAGCCTTGGATTGTAGTCCCCGGGCGCGGGGCTGACCAATTGTGCCGCCGATCGCCGGCACCCCCGCATGCTGCCCAGGGCGCCAGCCGCAGCAGCCCACCGCGGAAACCAGAACGACGCCCCGAAGGGCGCCATCCGTGTGAGGTACCGCCGCGATTGGACCCGGTCTTACCGGTTGTTGATCACGTAGTCGGCAATGATCCCGGTGGCGATGGCGACCAGCAGCAGGTTGCCGCGGTCGTCGCGGATCCAGTGATGGTCGCGCGGCGGGCGGCGCACCGAGTAGCGGCTGTAATCGTTGACCACATAGACCGGGCCGCCGTAATACTCACGGTAGCGGTGGCCGCGGGCCCAGCCGTAGGAGCCATAGCCCGGCGCCGGGCGATAGACCACCCGCGGCGGCGGCGGGCCCGGGCGGTAGTAGCCGCGGTTGTCATAGCGGCGGTCGTAACGGCGGTCATGGCGGACTTCGCGACGGTCATGACGATCGTGCCGGTCATGGCGGTTGTCACGGCGGTCATCACGCCACTCGCGGCGGTCGTGACCGCGCCCACGGTGGTCATCGGCGAAGGCCGGGGCCACGGTGCCCAAGGCCAGCAGCGAGGCGACGGCCCCGACTACAAATCGATTCATGCGCATGATTGGCCTCGCTTGGTGGGTTGATGGCTCCATCATGCGCACCCCGTCTGAACGGTCTCCGGCTGGAAACGGTTTCCAATTCAAGGGCTTTGACCCCGCATTCAGGCGGCGGCAAGCCCCGGCGCCCTTGGCTCCCGGCGGCATTGATCGCTTCCGGCTATAATCGGGGCATCCTTTTCTTCCTCTGTTCCTGTTCCGTCCGGAACGGGCGCAGGGTTGCGCCTTCGGAGAGCTCATGTCCTCGCAATACATCTACACCATGAACCGCGTCAGCAAGGTGGTCCCGCCCAAGCGGCAGATCATCAAGGACATCTCGCTGTCGTTCTTCCCGGGTGCCAAGATCGGCCTGCTGGGCCTGAACGGCGCCGGCAAGTCCACGGTGCTCAAGATCATGGCCGGCGTGGACACCGATTTCGAGGGCGAAGCCCGCCCGCAGCCCGGCATCAAGGTCGGCTACCTGGCCCAGGAACCGGAGCTGGACCCGACCAAGACCGTGCGTGAAGCGGTCGAGGAAGGCGTCGGCGAAGTGCTGCAGGCCCAGGCCCAGCTGGACGCGGTCTACCTGGCCTATGCCGAGGAGGGCGCCGACTTCGACAAGCTGGCCAAGGAACAGGAGCGCCTGGAGGCGATCCTCGCCGCCGGCGATGCGCACACCCTGGAAAACCAGCTGGACGTGGCCGCCGATGCGCTGCGCCTGCCGCCGTGGGATGCGGTGATCGGCAAGCTCTCCGGTGGTGAAAAGCGCCGCGTGGCACTGTGCCGCCTGCTGCTGCAGAAGCCGGACATGCTGCTGCTCGACGAACCGACCAACCATCTGGACGCCGAGTCCGTCGAGTGGCTGGAACAGTTCCTGGCGCGCTACACCGGCACCGTCGTGGCGGTCACCCATGATCGCTACTTCCTGGACAACGCCGCCGAGTGGATCCTGGAACTGGATCGCGGCCGCGGCATTCCGTGGAAGGGCAACTACACCGATTGGCTGATGCAGAAGGACGAGCGCCTGAAGCAGGAAGACAACCAGGAAAAATCCCGCCAGAAGGCGATCCAGAAGGAACTGGAGTGGTCGCGCCAGAACGCCAAGGGCGGCCGCACCAAGGGCAAGGCCCGTCTGGCCCGCCTGGAAGAACTGCAGTCGGTGGATTACCAGAAGCGCAACGAGACCAATGAAATCTTCATCCCGCCGGGCGAGCGCCTGGGCAACTCGGTGATGGAGTTCAAGAACGTCTCCAAGAAGTTCGGCGACCGCCTGCTGTTCGACGAACTGAGCTTCCTGGTGCCGGCCGGCGCGATCGTGGGCATCATCGGCCCCAACGGTGCCGGTAAGTCGACCCTGTTCAAGATGATCACCGGCCAGGAAAAGCCGGATTCGGGCGAAATCACCGTCGGCCCGACCGTCAAGCTGTCCTACGTGGACCAGAGCCGCGACGCGCTGGAAGGCAACCACAACGTCTTCCAGGAAATCGCCGGCGGCCTGGACATCCTCAACATCAACGGCATCGAGATCCAGTCGCGCGCCTACATCGGCCGCTTCAACTTCAAGGGCCAGGATCAGCAGAAGCTGGTCGGTTCGCTGTCCGGTGGTGAGCGTGGCCGCCTGCACATGGCCAAGACCCTGCTGCAGGGTGGCAACGTGCTGCTGCTCGATGAACCGTCCAACGATCTGGACATCGAAACCCTGCGTGCGCTGGAAGATGCGCTGCTGGAGTTCCCGGGCAACACCTTCGTGATTTCGCATGACCGCTGGTTCCTGGATCGCATCGCGACCCACATCCTGGCGTTCGAAGGCGATTCGCACGTGGAGTTCTTCCAGGGCAACTACCGCGAGTACGAAGAAGACAAGCGCCGCCGCATGGGCGACGACGCTGCGCCGAAGCGCCTGCGCTTCAAGGCGCTGAAATAAGGCAACCGGAAAGGCCGCGCTCGCGCGGCCTTTCTCATTTCGGTAGGTCACCACCGTTGCTGGTGACGCTTTGAAGCGTACCGACCAACGGTCAGTACCCAACACCAACGGTTTGAGATTTCGCGATGTCCCTCCCCGAACGCCTGTTCCAGCTGCAGCAGCACGGCACCTCCGTGCGCACCGAACTGCTGGCCGGCCTGACCACGTTCCTGACGATGTCCTACATCGTCTTCGTCAACCCGGACATCCTGGCCACCACCGGCATGGACCCGGGCGCGGTGTTTGTCGCCACCTGCCTGGCCGCCGCGCTGGGCTCGCTGGTGATGGCGTTCGCGGCCAACTTCCCGGTCGGCATGGCCCCGGGCATGGGCTTGAATGCGTTCTTCGCCTTCACCGTGGTGGGCGCGGCCGGCCTGCCGTGGCAGCAGGCGCTGGCGGCGGTGTTCATCTCCGGCCTGGTCTTTCTGGTGCTGTCACTGACCGGCGTACGCGCCTGGCTGGTGGCGGGCATCCCCGCTTCGCTGCGCGCGGCGATCGTGGCCGGCATCGGCCTGTTCCTGGCGATCATCGCGCTGCAGAAATCCGGCGTGATCATCGCCAACACCGACACCCTGGTCGCACTCGGGCCGCTCAACACCGCCCCACCGCTGCTGGCCCTGGCCGGCTTTCTGCTGATCGCGATCCTGGAGGCACGCAAGGTGCGCGGCGCGATCCTGATCGGCATCCTGGCGGTGACCGGGGCGGCCTGGCTGCTCGGAGACGTGCAGTTCCATGGCCTGATCTCGCTGCCGCCGAGCCTGGCGCCGACGTTCCTGCAGCTGGACCTGCCGGGCCTGCTGCATCACGACGGTGGCGCGCCGATCGCGGTGCTGCTGCAGGTGGTGCTGGTGTTCGTGCTGGTGGAAGTGTTCGATGCCACCGGCACGCTGTACGGCGTGGTCGGTCGTGCGGGCCTGTTGAAACTGCCCGGCGCGCAGAAGCGGTTCGGCCGTGCCTTGTTGGCCGACAGCACCGCGATCGTGGCCGGTTCGCTGCTCGGGACCAGCAGCACCACCGCCTTCGCCGAAAGCGCTTCGGGCGTGCAGGCCGGTGGCCGTACCGGTCTGACCGCGCTGGTAGTGGCGGCATTGTTCCTGGCGGCGCTGCTGTTCTCGCCCCTGGCGGCAATGGTGCCCGGCTATGCCACCGCCCCTGCCCTGCTGTTCGTGGCCGGGTTGATGCTGCGCGAGCTGGTCGATGTGGACTGGGGCGACCTGACCGAATCGGTGCCGGCCGCGCTGTGCGCGCTGGCGATGCCGTTCACCTATTCCATCGCCAACGGCCTGGCCTTCGGCTTCATCGCCTATGCGGTGCTCAAGGCCGGCACCGGGCGCTGGCGCGACGTGCATCCGGCGGTGTGGCTGGTGGCCGGGTTGTTCGTGCTGCGCTACGCGCTGGAATAAGGGCAACGCACCGGCCGTGTGCCGGTGCGCAGAATCAGGCCCAGGCCGGCCGCAGTTGGCCGTCGGCGGCAAAGCGATAGCGGCCTTCGTACCAGCCCAGGGCAAACAGACTGAGCACCTGCTCGTAATAGCGCGGCGGCGCGGCGCGCTGCTGCTCCGGTGTCGGCAGCGCAGCGACCATTGCCTTGGTGCGTTCGGCCTCGCCCTGCGCCTGCAGGTACGGCACCAGGGCCGCCTGGAAACCGTAGTTGCCGGTGCCTTCGCGTATGCCGGTGAGCGTGTTGACCTTCTCCGGCATCGGCTGGCCCTCGCGCAGGGTGCTCAGCGGGCCGTGCAGCGCATCCAGCAGCGAACGGAAGCTGGGATCGTTCACGGCGGTCATCCCTGCCCACAGATAGCAGCGGATGGCGTCGTAACTGCCGAGCGGACCCTTGTCCGGATCAGCGATGAAGCCGCCGTCGCGCCACGCGGTCCAGTCCGGCGCAAAGCCGTGGGGTGCGGTATCGCGCAGCAGGCGAACGCTGTTGCCGATCACGGTGGTCCACGGCCCGCTCGGATCAAGCGCGGCGAAGCGGCGCAGCAGCGGCAACGGCAGGTAGCTGGGGTTGAACCGCCACGTGTCTTCCGTCGCAAATCCTTTGGGCCCAGGCATCAACATCGTGCCCAGGCCCGGCACATCGACCAGCTCCTGCACCTGGATCGCCGCCAGCATCGCCTCGGCGGTCTGCCGCAGCGCCGGCCGTTTCCACAACCGCGCTGCCTCGTGCAGGGTATAGGCCAGCCAGACATCCGAGTCGCTGGCGGGATTGTCGTCGAGCACCTTCCATGCATTGGCCGTGGTGTCGCGCCCCCACAGCCAGGCCGGCAGGCGCTGGGCCATGCTGCCGCCGGCGAGGTTGTCCTCGGTCCAGCGCAGCAGGCGATCGAACAGCGGCTGGTCGTTGTCCACCAGCGCGAAAAACAGCGCGTAGGACTGGCCTTCGGAGGTCGAACGCTGGTCGGCGTTGTTGTGGTCGACCATGCGCCCGTCCGGGGTCACGCTGGAGGCACGCATCACCTGCCAGGCCGTCCACGGGCCGGGCCCGCGCGCCGGGCCGTTGGCCGAGCAGGCCAGCAGCGGAGTAACGGCCAGCGCCTGCAGCAGACGGCGGCGCATCCGATGGAACGATGGGGATTCAGTCACGGACATCAGCCTCTTCGCAGCGGGACCTGGCAAGCCTGCGGGAGGCCCGCGGCCAGGTAAAGCCTGGCAGCGGGCCGGTCATCAACGCATGACGGTAATCATTCACCCGACGCGTACGGCGAGCGCAGCGGCTGCGGCTGCTTGCCCAGCCCGGCGCCGAGGCGGTCGAGCAGGAAGCGCAGGTACAGGCTGGTGCCGAACTGCCGGTAGTCACGCGCGTTGTTGAACTCCATGCGCCCGCCCAGGAACAGCTGCGAAGACAGCTGCCATTCGGCGGCGGCGCTGAGGTTGTAGGACACGCCGGTCTTGGTCTGGCCGGTATAGACCGGGTCCACGTACTCGGTGGTCAGTCCCAGCAACGCGGCCATCGAGGCGGCCTCGTAGGCAGCCTGCTGCATCGCCGGATCGGTCGGGAAGTACGGCGCGGCGTCTTCCTTGAAGTGCTGTACGCCAACGCTGGTATCCAGCTGCCACGCCACGCGGCCGCTGGAAGTACGCCCGTTCCAGTGCACCGGGAAGCCGACATCCAGATAGCGCTGCGGACTGAAGTAACCGCCATGTCCGTAGGTGAAGCCGCTGAGGTTGCGGTCGTACTGCATCGCGGTCAGGTTGAGGCCGGCGGTCAGCGACTGGTTGTCGGTCTCCAGGGCGTGCACGTAGACGCCCACGCCGACTTCCTGGCGATCGTTGTCGGCCACGTTCTCGCCTTCCAGGCGATGCCAGGACGCGCTGGCGTAGCCGCCCAACTGACCGTTGTCGACGGTCGCGGCGAGCTTGGCGCCGCTGGCGGTCACCCCGCCCCAGCGCAGCCCGTTGCGCCCGTCTTCCACGCCGGCGAAGGACAGCAGGCTGTCGGTCACCGCGCGGCGCGAGGCTTCGCCGGACCAGGTCAGCGCATCGCCGATCTGACCGCGGTAGCCGATGCCGCCGACGATCTGCGTGTCATCGAAGCCGAGCGGCGTGCTGCCTACATCGGCGCGGAAGCCACCCCGCTCATAGCCTACCGAGACACCGGCGCCGCTGGCATCCTGGGAGCTCATGCGGCGCGCGCCGGCGGCATTGGCCACCATCGCGTACAGAGTGTCCTGGAACGCCTGCGGTGTCTGTGAGCCACCGCCGCCCTGGGCCAGCGTCTTGAGCTGGGCCTGCTCGGCCGCGCTCAGCCCGCGCACAAGGCCGGCATTGCCCAGCACCTGGGTGGCGATGTCGCTGATCGGGGTATTGGCCAGATCACGGCTGAGGATGTAACTCGGCAGCGGATCGGCGAACAGCAGCGCACGTGCGGCAGCGGCCCGTTCGGCCTGGGTGAGCGAACCGTCGGTCTGGTTGAACAGTTCCTGGTAACGACCGTTGTCCAGCGCGCGGTCGTAGATCAGGTTGCGGGTCGCGTTGCTCTCGCCACGGGTCAGCAGCGTCTGGTACAGCGACGAGCCGACCAGGTCATCGACCGGTGTGCGGTCAGCGGCCAGTGCACCGGCCAAAGCGGCCTGCGGGCCACCCCCGAAGCGGCTGGCACTGGTGTATTCCGGATCGGGGCGCCCGGCATCGAGCACGGTCGGGGTGATTGCCACCTTGAGCTTGCCATCGCCGACCGCGAACTGCCCTTCCAGCGGCACCTGCAGGTCATCGAGCTGGCCCATGCCGGCTTCGCCAGCGCGGGTGCGATACGCCGCGCCGACCGCCAGGCTGCTGCTGTTCTCGGCCTTGAGCGCGCGCAGTTCATCGAGCACACCGTTGCCGGTGGTGGCTGGCGGCAGCGGACCAAGCGCGGTATTGCGCGAGGCGCGCGGCGCACTCGCCTGGCTGGGCACCTGGCGCGAGCCGGGCACCGGCAACGGCAGGGCGACACCGCCGCTGGCCGCAGCCGTGGCCATGACCGGTTCCGGCAGGCCATCGGCATCGATTACCGGGGTGACGCTTGCCGGGCCCAGGCTCATGCCCATCGCCGGGCCGGCGTCCATCGGCAGGGGTTCGGCCGCCAGGCGGGCAGTCGCGGCCGGCAGTGGCAGACCACCATCGCGCAGCGCTGCGGTACGGGTGCCACCGCCACGGTTGAGACCGGCGAACGGATTGAAGCTGCCACCGCTGGCCAGCATCGCGGTGCTGGCCTGCGGGTAGCCATTGTCGAGTTGGCCGCTGCCCTTCGCGGCGGCGGCCAGCGACGCGCGGAAGTAGCTTTCGGCGCGGCGGTTCTTGCCGGCCGCGCGATACACGCGCCCTGCCGCCGCCAACACATCCGGCGATTCCGGGGCCTGCTTCAGCGCGCGCTCCAGATACTGTTCGGCCAGATCCATGTCACGCATCGCCGCGGCACTGCCCGCGGCGGCAACCATCGCATCCAGATCGCCCGGTGCCAACTGCAGCTGCTGCTGATACAGCGCCAGGGCCTGGCCGTTGTCGCCCGCGGCGGCATACAGCCGTGCCAGCGCGGCGATATTGCGCGGGTCCTGCGGGCGCTCGGCCAATGCCGGGGCCAACACCGCGTATGCGCCTTCAAGATTTCCAAGCTCCCGCAGGGCATCGACCTGGCGCAGCACGTAGCCGCTGCGCAGATCGTGCAAGCGGGTCTGCTGGCTGGCCGAGAGCGGCACGTCGGCGAGCTGGCGCAGGATCGCGGCGACCTCGCCATCGCGACCGGCGCGCAGCAGCACCGAGGCATATTCCAGGCGGTTGTCGACGCTGGGCGAACCGCCTTCGATCAGGCGCTGCGCGAGCACGAGGGCGCGCTGCTGGCTGCCGATGTCGGCGTAGGCACCGGCCAACGCGGCCACGATGGCCGGGTTCTTGACCCGGTCACCGAGTGCGGCTTCGGCGCGGGCCAGCGACAGCTGCGCTTCGCCGCTGCGCTGGCGCTGCATGAGCGAGCGCGCCTGGGCGGCCTGCACCTGCACCCACGCGGTGTCGTGCAACGCGGTCATTTCCGAATCACGCGAAGCGGTGGGAATGCGTTCCAGCAACGCATACGCGCGCGGCCAGTCGCTGTTCTCCTGAGCGAACAGGGCCTGCGCATACAGCGAGGTCGCCGAGCTGTCGTCCAGCGCGCGCAACCCTTCGATGACACCGTTGGCCTGGTCCGGACGACCCGCGCGCGTGTACAGGCGCGCCAGTTCCAACCGCAGCCATGGGTCACGCGGCTGCACCAGCAATGCATCTTCCAGCTCGATCTGCGCCATCTCGATGCTGCCCTCGGCCAGCGCCTGCTGCGCGCGGGCACGTGCCAGGTTGGCACGCAGCACCGACTGGCCGCCGGCACTTTCCTGCTGGGCCGGGGTCAGCCGGTCGAACAGGGCGGCCGCTTCATCGGCGCGGCCAAGACGACCAAGCAGGCCGACCAGGCCCTGCAGCGCACCGGCATTGCCGGCATCCAGTTCCAGTGCCTTGCGGTAGCTGCGTTCGGCCGCGGCCGGATCGCTCCCGCTCTGCAGGTCGGCCAGCGCGACGTAACCCGCAGGCTCCTTCGGCTGCAGCGCGATGACCTGCTGCACCCGGGAGATGGCATCGCCGCTGGGCTGGCGACGCACCTCCTGCAGGGTCAGCCAGTAGCGCGCGGCATCGGCCGCGCTGCGCCATTTGCCGTTGATCGCAGCCGCCGGGCGCAGCAGTTCATTGGCTTCGCCGAAGCGCTCCTGGCGCAGACGCACAGAGCCCAGGCCACCGAGTGCCTCGGCATCGCGCGGACGCGCGCGCAGCACCTGGGCGAAACGGGCTTCGGCCTGGGCCAGGTTGTTGCTGTCCAGGGCACGGAAGCCCTCGCCCAGCAGCCGCTGGTTCGGGTCCTGCGGCACCGGGCGGTTGGCGATGGCCTGTTCACGCAGCTGCGCCTGCTTGGCCGCCACCTCGCGATCGTTCGGCACCACGTCCAGGAAGGCCTGGTACAGCGGTGCATCGGCGGTGGTGGCGTTGAGCCACAGCAGCGCCTGGCGCCAGGCCGCACGCGCGGGGCCGGCGGTGTCGGTTGCCTGGCTGAGCGTACGCAGCTGGGCGATGCCCTCGCGGCGGGTGGGCTCGCGGTAGGTCAGCACCTGGGCCAGCGCCAACTTGGCCGGGTTGTTGTTGCCGGTGGCGATGCGGCGCAGGCCATCGCGCGCGCGCGTCCAGCCTTCCGGCGTACCGGCCAGCACCTGGTAGTACTCCAGCGCCAGATCATTGGGCGGACCGCCTGCGCCGAAGGCCTCGTCATAGGCACGTACCGCTTCGACATAGCGACCGGCCGCCGCCGCGCGACGCGCGTTCTGCAGCTGGTTCCCGCCACCGCCACCGCCGAGCGCCATGCGCAGGCGCGTGGTCTGCGCCGAGGACGGATGACGCGCCTGCAGCTGCTGCAGCCGCTTCTGCGCCTCGGCCCGGCGGCCCTGGTTGAGGTCGATCAGGCCCAGGCCGAGCAGTGCATCGGCCTGGTTGGGGTCGGTGGCCAGCAGCTTGCGCCAGGCATCGGCGGCCAGATCCTCGCGGCCCTGGTCCTGCCAGTAGTTGCCTTGGCTGACCAGCTGCTGCGTCGACGACGCGTTCTGCGCGAAGGCCGGCACGGTCAGCACGCACAGGCCAACCAGGCAAAGAGGTGTCAGGGTCTTGCGGAACATGGCGAACTCCACGCGGGCAGCAGTCGCCCATCGGCAGAAAAACGGTAGCGGCGATCCATCCAGCCCTTGCCGAACAGCACCAGGGCACGATCGTAATAGTTGAGGGTGCCGGCGGCGGGAATCCGCGCCAGCTGCGCCTTGGCCAATGCGGGTTGGCCAAGTGCACTGAGATACGGCAGCAGGGCCGCGGCAAAGCCCGGTGACGGCGTACCGGTGCCCACGCCAAGCCGTGTGTCGATCTTTTCGGCAAAGCCGCTCTGCGCGCGCAACATCGATGCCGGCCCGGACAGGCCATCAAGCAAGGTGCGCCGCAACGGATCGGCCGGATCGGTCATGCCTGCCCACAGATAGCAGCGGATCGCGTCGTAGCTGCCGATCGCGCCCTTGCCCGGGTCGGCTACGAAGGCCTTGCCGTTCCAGGCGATCCAGTCCGGCGCGAACCCGACCGGCGCACTGGCACGCGTCATCGCCACGCTGCGTTCGGCCAGCCGCGCCCACGGGCCACGTGCATCGACGGCGGCAAAACGACGCAGCACGAACAACGGCAGGTAACTCGGGTTGAGCGTCCAGCGGTCGGCCTGCACGAACCCGCGGTTGCCGGGCAGCAGCATCGGGCCGAAGCCGGGCAGCTCGACGACTTCAGCCGTGCGCATCAGCGCCAGCGTCTGCCGACCGGCTTCGACCAGCCCCGGCCGTTTCCACAGGCGGCCCGCTTCAAGCAGCGCGTAGGCGATCCACAGCTCGCCGTCAGCGGCGGTGTTGGGGTCGAGCACGCGGAACTGGCCATCGGCGGCACGCCCCCACAACCACGCAGGCAGATTGAGGTCGGCACGGCCGCGGCACAGGTGGCGGCGGGTCCAGGCCAGGATACGGTCGAACAGCACTGGATCGTTGTCCACCAGTGCGAAGAACAATCCGTAGGACTGCGATTCGGAGGTGCTGCGCAGGTCGGTGTTGAGATGATCGACTACGCGGCCATCCGGCTCGATATGCCGATCGACAAACGCACGCCACTCACGCCACGGCGTCCCGCAGGCCTGTGCCAGAACGTCGAGCGGCAGCACGGCGGCAGCACCAGCGGCCGCCATCGCCTGCAGGAAGCGACGGCGCGCAGGCGCCGGCGCGGGGACGGACGGGTCGCGCATGCTCAGCCGGACATCCCGATGCGTGCCCTGGCGTTGCGCCTGAGCAGCCAGCGCGCGATCAGCGCCAACAACAGGCAGGCCAGGCCGACGAGGGCGCCGAGCAGCAGCGGGCTCTGCGAGAAGTACCAGCGCAGCCAGGTCAGCGGCGGCAGGTGGCCGACGTAGTAACTCTGGTTGCCGGCCAGGCTGCGCACCTTGTCCTTCTGCAGCAGCACCACGCTACCCTGGAAATCGCGCAGGCGGTCCGGATCAAACCATGCTTCGAACAGGCGGTTGACCTGGGCCGGGTCGTCGGCCATCACCGCGATCACACTGCGGCCCTTGCGCAGGGGCGACTCGAAGCCCATCAACACGACGTCGCCGGCATCCGGACGCACGGAGACTTCGGCCGTGGTGGGCAGATCGGTGCGGCGCGCATCCGGCGACAGGAACGAGGGCATGCGTTCAAACACCCAGTCCGAGAGCTGCACGCGGCGCGACTGCCCCGCCTCGCCGATCGGCAGGTGCGCCGCCCATTCGCCGAACAGCGGCTGGCTGCGGCGCGAGCCCAGCACCACCAGGTCCTGGTCGGCGTGCTCGCCGACCTGGCGCGCGGCGATGATGCGGTTGCGCAGCGCCGGGTAGCCGGTCGAGGCACCCATGCGGCCGAGCAGGGTCAGCACGTTGCCGACGTCATCGGCGTTGGGGTTGTCCGGCAGTACCAGCACGGTCTCGGACAGATCGGCCAGGCGCGTGAACGGGTAACCGGCGTTGCCGAAGGCGGCCAGGTTGGGCATCGCCATGTAATGGTCGAAACCGCTCAGGTCGATGCTGGTGTCGCCATCGATCGCCGCGGAGACATCCGGGAAGGTGTTCTTGCACTCGGCTGCCTGCGGGCGGTCGAAGAAGAAGTGGAAGCGCAGCTGGCTGTTGGACGAGAACGGTCCGGTCGGCAGCATCACCTTCTGCTGGATCGGCATCGCGCCGGGTGCCTTGAGCTTGTTCCACACCATGTCCGAGACCGAGCGCGGTGCCGGCCGACCGTTCAACGGAAGGGTGGTAACGAAGGCGTCGTTGATGCTGATGTTCAGCGCCGACTTGTCCGCCCCTTCGGGCAGTGTATAGCGGTAACGCAGGTCCAGTGGAATGCCGTCGCGGCGCCACACGAACAGATCCGGCGGCAGCTGCAGGCCGATGCGGATCAGGTCCGGGTGGTAGCCGACGACGTTCAACTCGCTGGTCTGCCGCACCAGTTCGGACACGCGCACGGGTCGGTCGCTGGGAATCCAGTTCGGCGCGTCGTACGGCTTGCGCGGCGCGATCTCCTTGAAGTCCCCGATGCTTGCGGTCGGGCCGGACAGCGGCGCGCCCAAGGTCAACGCGGTGGCGGCGATGCGCAGTTCGGCATCATCGCGACCCAGCACCAGCAGCAGCTTGCCGTTGGCATCGTTGGGGTTGGCGATCACGGCCAGGGTCGGCCCGCTGATGTCGGGCAGCACCAGGCCGGCCGGCGGATTGCGCGGGGTGGCCACGACCACCGCATTGCCTTCCATGGGCACCGTATCGATCGAGGCCGGGAACAGCGCGCCACGGTAACCGGCCAGTGCGCCGAACCACGACGACACGATGCCGGCCGACTGCAGCAGGCCCTGCCCCGGCTGGCCGGTGAACACGAACGGGAGTTCCAGCCGGTTGGTGTCGCGTGCGTCGAAGAACGGCACCGGCAGCAGCGACAGATCATTGGTCAGCTGCAGCGGCGCCCAGCCCAGCTCCAGGTAGCTGGCGCTGTCGATGTTGGCCCACAGGCTGGTGTGATCGGGATCTTCGCACTCGCGTGTGTAGTGGCCGATCAACTGCAGGTTGATGCGGTTGTAGTCGATGATCATGCGCGGGTCGATATCGATATCGCGCTCGATCATCCGGCCGGCCTGGTCCACCGGCGTCGGCAGGGTCGCCACGGTGACGTCATTGACGGTCACCTTCAGGTGCGACAGGTCTGGCAGCAGCGCTGGCGAATAGCTGTATTTCAGATGCAGCGATGCGCGGTCCACGACCTGGTCGTTGCGGATCGAGAACGGCACGCCGGCCGTGCCCTGGATGCCGCGCAGGGTGATCTCATAGTCGATGCCGAGCTGCTTGAGCGTGGAGCGGCTCTGCCGGGTCCCTGCAGCCGGCGTGGCGGGCATCATCGCCGCCGGCGCGGCGTCTGCCGGGGTGGTCGCTGGCACGGCAGCGGGCGCTGTCGCGGGCACGGGCGGGCTCTGCGCATAGACCGCCCCGCACAGCAGGGTCAGGGTAAACGCCACCGCTGCGGCGGACGGGCGCGGCAGGCGCACCGGGCGGAACAGGGAACGGTGACGACGGGTCATGCGGAATCTCCGGTGCGCGGCGGCGTGGGGGCATCCTTGCGGCCGCCCGCGAAAACGAACTGGCCCAGGCGGTGGAAGCCGCGCATGCTGGCCTTGAGGACGTCAGTGGTGGAACGCAGGAAGGTGTCGCGGTCGTGGCGGCCCCACAGCTTCACCCAGATGTCGGCACGGGCGAAGGTGGACGTGACCAGCCAGCGCTCCTGCTCCAGGCTCAGCTCACCGAACTGGATGCTGATGCCCTGGTCGTCGCGGTCATGCCGCACTTCGGCCGGCAGCCGCTGGCTGCGCTGGCGATGAGCCAGCTCGACCTCCACGCGCGTGCCCGGCTGCACCGGCTGTGCCTGGTCCAGGCGGATCGCCATGCCACCGGTGGAGAAGTTCAGCGTGCGGCACGGCAGCGCCTGGCCATCAGGCAGGTGCAGCACGGCGCGCATGTTGAGCGGCACCCGGTGCGCGCGGCGGATCTGGCGCTGCTCGCTGGAGGTGGCGATCACCGCCCCGAGCATGATCATGTTGTAGACGGTCCACCCCAGGTTCAACCAGATCGTATTGACCTCGCCACTGGTCTGGGCCATCACCATCCGCACGATGCCGGCGATCACGCCGGCCAGGTTCAACAGCAGCAGCAACAGGTACGGGCGGGCGATCTGCGCATCGAAGTAGCTGCGCTGCACCAGGCCGCCCTTGGCGGTGACGTTGAACTTGCCCAACTTGGGGTTGATCACGGCCATCAGGGTGGGGCGCAGGATGTACCAGGCCAGCGTGGTCTCGTATACCTCGTTCCACAGCAGATGGCGGTGCTTGCCCTGCACGCGCAGGTTGGTCAGGTTGGCCATCACGATGTGCGGCAGCGCGTAGGCGAGGATCATCAGCGCCGAGGCGTGGATGACGTGCGCACCGAAGAACAGGAAGGCCAGTGGCGCGGTCAGGAAGATGATCCGCGGCAGGCCGTAGAAGAAGTGCAGCATCGCGTTGGTGTAGCACAGCCGCTGCACGAAGCTCAGGCCCTTGCCGAACATCGGGTTGTCCACCCGCAGGATCTGCGCCATGCCGCGTGCCCAGCGGATGCGCTGGCCGACGTGCGCCGACAGGCTCTCCGTGGCCAGGCCGGCCGCCTGCGGCACGGGGATGTAGGCGCTGCGGTAGCCGGCACGGTGCAGGCGGATGGCGGTATGCGCATCCTCGGTCACCGTCTCGATCGCCACACCGCCCACTTCCTCCAGCGGGGCACGCTTGATCACGGCGCAGGAACCGCAGAAGA
Source organism: Stenotrophomonas sp. LM091 (assembly GCF_001806305.1). Taxonomy (NCBI): domain Bacteria; kingdom Pseudomonadati; phylum Pseudomonadota; class Gammaproteobacteria; order Lysobacterales; family Lysobacteraceae; genus Stenotrophomonas; species Stenotrophomonas sp. LM091. The sequence continues at coordinate 2,801,186 of NZ_CP017483.1, read as the reverse complement.
AGGTCGCATTCCACTGGTCGTTGCCGTCCTGCAGCAGGCCGTAGAACAGCTCGCCCTCGTTGGGCACGCGGCCGAAGTTGCCCAGGTTGCGTTCGAACGGATCGGCCGAGAAGAAGTAGTGCGGGGTCTGCACCACCGCCATCTTCTCGTCGTGCAGGAACCAACCCATCGACATCTGCAGGAACGAGCGGGTCGGCATGTGGTCGCAGTCGAAGATCGCCACGTACTCGCCACTGGTCTTCTTCAACGCCGCATTGATGTTGCCGGCCTTGGCGTGGTTGTTGTTGGTACGGGTGATGTACTGCACCCCGACTTCTTCGCAGAACGCGCGGAACTCGTCTCGGCGGCCGTCATCGAGCAGGTAGATGTTGAGCTTGTCGGCCGGCCAGTCCAGCACGGTCGCGGCGAGCACGGTGGTACGCACCACCGAAAGCGGCTCGTTGTAGGTGGGGATCAACACGTCCACGCTCGGCCACAGCGACTGGTCTTCGGGCAGCGGCATCGGCTTGCGGTGCAGTGGCCATGCCACCTGGAAGTAGCCCAGCACCAGCACGACGAAGGAGTACACCTCGGCGGCCACCAGGCCCAGGCCCAGGGTGAGGTCGACGAAGCTGCTCATGCCCATGGTGTCGGTCAGGCGCCAGTACATGTAGCGCGTGGACATCACCAGCGACAGCCCCATCAGCACCAGCGGGATCAACCGGTTCTCACGGTTGCGCAGGCACAGGGCGATCAGGAACACCACGGCCGAGAACAGGAACTGCTGGCCGATCTCCATCGGGACGGTAACCACAAAGGCCAGCAGCACGGCGCCGCCGACCGCCAGCGCGAGCAGCGCCAGGCGGGCCAGAATGGCATCCCCTCTCGGGGTGGATGACTTGCTCATGATGTTCCCCCAACACGGCCGCAGATCGCGGCATCCCCTTGCATCAGCCGGTCCCGTTGCCGCACCCGGCTGGGCGCGACGGACGATCACCGACTACGTTTCAACCCTGGCGCAGCCGGCTCAGCGGGCTGTGCCCCGGCGTGGCGCTACGTGCCTCCGCCAGGCGCTGGAACAACTGCTCCAGCGGTGTCTTGCGCCCCGGTGCGGCCGTGGCCGGCGTCTCCACGGTGGTCGCCTGGACCGGCGTGGTCACCGGCGTGGTCACTGGCGCGAGAGTGACCGCGGGCGGCAGGTTCGTCGCGGCCGGAATCGGCGGCGGCACCTCATCGCGCGGCTTGGCCACCGTGCTCACGCGGGACTGGCTGTGGGAGAAATCCCGGTAAGCGCGCGTGTCATCGCGATCCCCCAGGCGGTTGAAGAGACCAGCCACGTCGTCGTGGCTCTCGGCATCGGCAGGTTGCTGAAACTTGCTCATGGCACCATCGAAAGGGGGAGAGGGTCAGAACACACGCGACAGCGTGTAGGTAGCTACATCGGGATGATCACTCTGCAGATAGCGCACATCCAGCACCGACATCATCCCGGCGGCCCGGAACCACTGGCGGTACACACCTTCCAGAAACCCAGTGTCCCACCCGGCCCGGGCGCCGAGGACGGCTGACAGCGGCGAGGCGGCGTGGTGGATGCGGACCTGTTCGGGGGCTTCCTCGAACACGACCTGCCCCCATTCCGTGGAGGACCACACCGCATTGGCCGCCTGCTGCAGTTCATCCAGTGTGGCGACCGCCGGCAGCGCATGGTCACGGCCGAAGCGCTCACCGATACGCGCCATCAACCGCGACAGTTCGGCATCGGGCAACGCACTGTCGAACTCTTCGCAGAGCGCCAGCAGGAAGCCGCGCCACTGGCGCGAGCACGCGTGGGTCCGGTAGTAATCGAGCAATGCTGATGACTTCATGTGGAAAGCCTAGACGAACCACGATGCAGAGGCGGTATACGGGCAATTACCGGCATCGATGTCGGTCAAAAGTGTGAACTACGCCTCACAATATTGTGGCACATCTGGCTTTCCTGCATAGCGAGCGCCCTGCGTCGCTTCCTGACCCGCCGCGTCACCCGCTACTGCTTCGCTGAACGGATGTGCGTACCGGGCCGCCCCGGCGCCGGAGCCGGACGGCGGCCAAGGGTGCCACCCGGTGCCGGGGTCAGGCCTCGGCCGGCAGCTCGAACACCTGCCGCAGGTAGGCCAGGTACCCCGGGTCATCGCACATGCTCTTGCCGGGCGAATCGCTCAGCTTGGCGACCGGCTGGCCGTTGCAGCGGACCATCTTGATGACGATGTTGAGCGGGGTCGGGCCCAGGTCGTTGGTCAGGTGGGTGCCCACCCCGAAGGCCACCTGGCAGCGGCCGCGGAAGTAATCGAACAGCTGCATGACCTTTTCGATATTCAGCCCGTCGCTGAAGACCAGCACCTTGCTGCGCGGGTCCACGCGGCGGCTGTGGAAGTGCGCCAGCATGCGGTCGCCCCAGGTGAAGGGGTCGCCGGAATCATGCCGGACGCCATCGAACAGCTTGCAGAAATACATGTCGAAGTCGCGCAGGAAGGCCTCCAGGCCGACCACATCGGACAGCGCGATGCCCAGGTCGCCGCGGTACTCGCGTGCCCACGATTCCAGCGCCGCCACCTGCGAATCGCGCAGCCGCGGGCCGAGCGCCTGGAAGGCCTGCAGGTACTCGTGGGCCATGGTGCCGTGCGGGGTCATGCCGTACAGGCGGGCGAAATGCACGTTGCTGGTGCCCACGAACTGCGCGCCCAGCGCATCGCGCAGCATCGGCAGCATGCGCCCGTGCCACTCGCGCGAGTAGCGCCGGCGGCTGCCGTAATCGGCGATCCGGCACAGCTCGAAACCGGGCGTATCGCGCAGCAGCGCGGTCTTGGCCTGCAGGCGGCGCTCGCCCTCGCTGAAGTCCGAATCGGTGGTATTGCGGAACCAGACCTCGTTGATGATGGCCAGCAGCGGCACCTCGAAAAGGATGGTGTGCAGCCAGGGGCCGGTGATGTCCAGCTCGATCTCACCCGGGACGGTGGCCGAGGGGCGCAGCGCGATGTACTTGCGGTCCAGGTGGAACAGGCCGAGGAAATCGGCGAAGTCCGGTTTGACGAAACGCAGGCCGCGCACGTAGTCCAGCTCTTCGGGGCTGAAGCGCAGGCTGCACAGGTGGTCGATCTCGGCGTTGATCTGGTCGATGAACTGCGCCAGGTCGATGCCCGGGGTCCGGCACTTGAACCGGTACTGCACCTGCGCGCCGGGGTACTGATGCAGCACCGCCTGCATCATGGTGAATTTGTACAGGTCGGTGTCGAGCAGGGACTGGATGATCATGCAGGGGATTATGCGCCTGCCAGGGGGTCCGACCAACGCCCGGCCCCCTCGCGGTGGAATGCGTTCCCGGCACGCATCGCGCCTGCGCATGCGGTGCGCGGGCGCTACCGGCGCCGCAGCAGGCGCGGGACCTGCACCAGCGCGTGCGCCCAGATCGCGCCCCACACCGCGCAACGCACCGGCCAGGCACGCCGTGGCGCCTCGAATTTCTGGAAGTACCGCCACAACCCGCGATGCTTGTGCCACTCCACGAAGAATGGCCGCGCGCGGCTGGAGACGCCGCGGACATGGGTGACCTGCAGGTCGTTGGCGATCGCGATCACCGCGCCGGCCTCACGCGCGCGGCGGCACAGGTCCAGGTCCTCGGCGTGCAGGCGATAGCCGGCATCCCAGCCGCCGATCCGCTCGAACAGCGCACGCGGCATCAGCAGCAGCGCGCCGGACAGGGCCGGCACGACCTGCAGCGGCTGGCGGCGATCGACCGGGATCGCCAGCTTGCCGCCCTGCCCCGGGCGGCGCAGCATCGCGGCGAAATCCGGGTCACGGCGGCGCACCGCATCGTCGGGGCGGCCATCTTCGTCGACCTGTTCCACGCCCAGCAGGCAGTCGCCCAGCGGCAGCGCGCGTTCGCGCAACAGGGCCAGGGTATCGGGACCGACCATCAGGTCCGGATTGATGAAGGCCAGCCACGGTGCCTGGCTGTCGGCCACGCCCTGGTTGTTGGCGGCGGCGAATCCGGGGTTGTCCGGGTTGGCGATGAAGCGCACCCGCGGATCGGCGCTGGCGTGGCGCTGCACGATCTCCAGGGTGCCATCGGTGGAATCGTTGTCGACCACGCGGATCTCGGCGATGTCGCGCGCCTCGCGCAGGCGCAGCAGGCAGGCATCCAGCGTGCTGGCGCTCTGGTAGCTGACGATGATGGCGGCGATGGCAGGACTCAAACGGGCGGCTCCGGGGCGGCAGTGACAGGCGGCGCGAACAGATCGCCCTGCGCCTTGGGCATTATCGCCTGCCGGTGATGCTGCTGCAGATCGTGGCGTGCCTGCTGCAGTGGATCGGCCATCAGGAAGCCCGCCAACCGCGGCGGCCAACCGGGCCAGCGCGTGGCGAGCGCGTCCATGTCGCCCTCGCCGGTCACGCCTTCGGCCACGCGGGCGACGAAGGCGGTCTCGCACAGCGCGTTGCGCCAGCCGAGCCCGGCCATGCGCAGGCTCAGGTCGATCAGCGCGGCATTCCACGAGGCATAGCTGTGCATGTCCAGCCCGCCGGCCCTGCGCCGCGCATTGCCGCGCAACAGCACTGCATGGGTCACGGCACACGGCAACTCCGGATGCAGCGGCGGCATCGCCGCGCAGGCCTGCGCCAACGGGGCCAGATCCAGGTCATCCGGTAATGGGTTGATTTCCCCCAGGCGCGGCCAGGCCGCCGTCTCGCCGGCGTTGCACCACGGCGTAGCCGAGCCGATCGAGGCATCGCGGGCCAGGCAGGCCTGCAGCTGCTGCAGCCAGCCCGGTGCCGGAATCGCGTCCGGCGCCAGCACCACCACATCGGTCCCGGCGCAGGCAGCCAGCATTTCATCCAGATGGGCCACTTCGCCGATGGCGCGGGCACGGCGGGTGTACTCGGCCTGCAGCGGGGTGTGCGTGAGCCAGTGCTCGATCACGGCCTGGGCCCGCGGCCCGGCCTGGCCATCATCGGCCAGCCAGATGGCGGTCCCCGGCGTGGTACCGGCGTCCAGGGCGGCCAGGCAACGGTCCAGCGCGGCATCGTCGACCCCGATCGGCAGCAGGACGACCGTGCTCATGCGGACCTCTGCGTACTGCCGTCTTCGCCGTGTCGCTGTGTCATCGCGGGCTCCCCTGGGCGGGGCCAGCGTAGCAAGATCGACCCCTGCGGTGACAGCCGGGGCCGGGCAGCACTCAGCGCTTGTCCTTGTGCTCGGGGAACGGCTCCATCGCGCGGAAGCGGCTGCTGTACTCGTCGGTCAGGTTGCGCGACTCCTGCGCGTTGCGCACGATGGTCGGGGTCAGCAGCACGATCACTTCGGAACGCCCGGACTTCTTCGTCTTGCTGCCGAACAGCGCCCCGATGACCGGGATCCTGCTCAGGCCAGGCACACCATTGGCGCCATCATCGTCGGAGTTGGTGATCAGCCCGGCAAGCATGATGGTGTCGCCACTCTGCACGGCTGCTTCGGTGGAGATCTTGCGGGTATTGATCGGCGGGTTGCAGGTGGTACGGGTCGGGTCGCACCCGCTCGGGATCGCGCCGGCCGAACTCACCTCCTGCACGATATCCAGAAACACCACGCCATCGCGGGTGATGCGCGGGCGCACCTTGAGGATCACGCCGGTGTCCAGGTACTGGACCTGGCTGTAGGTGTTGTCGCCGCCGATGCCGGTATTGACCGAGACCGAGTTGATCGGGATCTGGGTGCCGACGTTGAGGGTGGCTTCGGCGTTGTTGCGCACGAACAGCGACGGCGTCTGCAGCAGCCGCAGGTTGCTGACCTTGTCCAGTGCGCTGACCACGGCGGCGGCATTCTTGCCGAGGAAGGTCCAGCCCACTCCACCATCGCCGACGGTGCCGGAGATGCTGCCCCAGATCGAGCGACCCAGAGCACTGGGCAGGTCGATGCCACTCTCGGTCTTGCCGGTGGTCACGGCCTGTTCGAAGAACCAGTTCACGCCGTAGCTGAGGTCGCCGGTCAGCGCGACCTCGGCGACCTGCGCTTCGATGTGCACCTGCATCGGCATCACGTCGAGCTTCTCGATCACTTCGCGGATCGAGCGCCAGGCCTGCGGGGTGGAGCGCACCAGCAGGGTATTGGTTTCCTCCACCGCCGAGACGCCGACCGTATCGCCCTGCACTTCCAGGCTGAAGCTGGCGTTGCCGGACTGGCGCTGCGGCAGGTTCATCGTGCCATCGCCCAGCCCACCGCGGCTGCTCCCCGTGCTGCTGCCGGTGTTGGAGAAATTGCCGTTGGTGTTGTTGCCATCGCGGCTGCCGATATCCATCGGCGAGGCGCCCGGCGCCAGCGAACTGCTGCCACGGCCACTGCGGCCATTCTCGTTGGCGAAGGCTTCGGCCAGGCGTTCGGCCAGATCCTTGGCCTTGACGTAGCGCAGTTCATAGGAGAACAGCCGCGCATTGCCGCCGGCGGTATCGATGCGGTCCAGCCACTGCTGGATCTGGTCCAGGTAGCGCGCCTGCGGGGTGATCACCAGCACCGCATTGGCATTCTCCAGCGGCAGGAAGCGGAACATGCCGGCGCTGGGCGTCTTGCTCTCCTCGCCGAACACTTTCTCCAGATCGGCGGCAACCTGTTCGGCCTTGCCGGACTGGATCGGGAACACGCCCACGGACATGCCCGAGAGCCAGTCCACGTCGAAGATCTCCACCGTGCGCAGGTAGTTCTCCAGCTCGCTGCGGGTGCCGCCGAGGGTGATCACGTTGCGGCCGTTGTCGACGTTGACGATGGCATTCGGGCGCGCGTAGGGCTCCAGCACCTTCTTCATTTCGGTGGCCGAGATGTACTGCAGCGGTACCACGCGCACTTCGAAGCCGCGCGCATTGGCCGGCGACGCCGTGCTCGGCGAGACCGTACCGGCCAGTGCCTGGTCGGCGGGCACGATGTTGTAACGGCCGGCGCTGTAGACCATGCGCGCGTTGTTCCAGCCCAGCACCATTTCCAGCAGGTTCAATGCCTGCGCCGAGGAGACCGGCTTGGGCGTGGCCAGGGTCACGGTGCCCTGCACGCCCGGCGCGATCACATAGTTCTGGCCCAGGAAGTCACCGAGGATCGCCTTGACCACCGCGTGCACCGATTCGCCTTCGAAGTTGAAGGTGGCGTTGCCGGTGGAGGCATTGCCCAGCGACGGTTGCGGGGCGGCCGCGGCACTGCGGTTGATCATGGTGCCGGTGCCACGGCGGATCACCGCCTGCGGGGTGCCGGCGCTGCCCAGCGGCTCGGCCTCGACGCCTTCACGGGATCCGTCACCGGCGACCACCTGGTGGCTGTCGAGCACCGCATCGCGGCGTACCTCCGGCGCGGGCACGGTGGTGCAGCCCACCAGCAGGGCGACAAGGAAAGACACGGGAAAAAGGCGCAGGGTCATGCTGTCACTCTAAGGGTTGTGGCCGGAGCCGCCCGCGGGCGGTTGCTGCGACTGCTGTTGCTGTTGCTGCTGCAATTGCTGGCGACGCGCCTGGATGCGCTCGCGGATCGCCTTCATGTCGGCTTCGCTGGGACCCTGCGCGCTCTGCGCGGGGGCCCCCGCATTCGATGGCGTCGCTGCCTGCGGCGCAGGTGATGCGCCCGGCGCCGGTGCGGGCATCGCTGCGGCGCCATTGATCGGGCGCGCGCCGGCACCGGCCGGAGGCACCGCGGTGAGCGGCGTAGCGCCCAGCACCGTCGGTGGTTCACCGCCCTGCCCATTGAACACCGGCAATTCCAGGACCTGCGTGCCACCGGGGCCACTGACGGTGGCGCGGCGCGGTTCCAGCGCCAGCAGTTGCCAGCCGTTCACCGCTTCACCATTCAGCCGCAGTCGCAGCGACTGGCGCTGGTCGGTGGTCAGGATCGCCATCCCGAAACCCGGTGTAAGCAGCACGCCGGTCAGTGAGACGCTGCTGGCGGTGCCCTGTTCGGTGCCACCGAGCAGGTACGGGCGCGGTTGGCGATCTTCGGCGAACAGCGGGCGGGCGCCGATCTGGGCATAGGTGCTGGCCGAGCTCATGCGCTCGGGCGCGGCGGGAGCCAGGTGGGGCAGCGGCGCAGGACCCATATCGCCGTCGGTGGCCGGCGCGATGCGCTGGCCCAGGCCGAACAGCGTGGCGATCCAGATCGCCAGCGCCCACAGGGCGATGCCGCCCAGCCACCAGGTCCGCAGGCCAGCTGCTTCAAGCTTCATGCTGGGCCTCCCCGGCAGCGTCCGGTGCGGGCGCGGGCTCGGCTGCATCGCTGGGCGGGGCCGCATCCGGGCCGCCGTCCTGCCCGGCATCCTGCCCGGACGGCGGTGGCAGTGGGGCCGGCGCGGGCGCGTCAGGTTCCAGCGCTGCGCCCGGGCGCAGATGACCGACCAGTTCGAAGGACACATCCAGGCCGGTGCCGGTTTCGCTGGGCGACTGCTGGAAGCGCTGCGCGAGCAGGTTGAGGTTCTCCACGAACAGGCGCGGGCTGCCGGTCTCCAGCGTGTGCAGCACGGCCGCCATTTCCGGCACGCCGCAGCGCAGGCGCACCTGCAGGGCCACACGCGGGAAGGCAGCCTCGCGATTGGCATCGGGCAGCGGGGTGCGATTGCTGATCGTGCAGCTGCGGTTGCCCGGACTGGCCGACGCCACCGCATCCTGCAGGCGGCTGGAGAGCGCCGCGGCGGCCGATTCGGCAGTGGCCTCGCGCAGGAAGCCAGGGCGGCCCTCCAGGGCGGCCTGCACCTCGCGCAGCTGGGTGGCGATCTGCCCGCGCTGCGCCAGCTGCGCATCCACGCGCTGTTGGCGCTCCTGCACGGCGGCGATGTCGGCATTGATCGCCAGCAGGGGGCGGGTCAACCACGGGTGCACGAGCAGCAGGTACGCCACGGCGATCACCGCCAGCAGCAGGCCCAGCGCGAGCCAGCGATCACGGCGCGTCGGTTGTGCTGCCATCGGCAACCTCCTTCGCGGGCGGGGCCGCACCGGGCAGCGGCTGCAGCTCGGCCGTCAGCGTGAAACGGTCGCGGCCGCTGGTTGCCCCATCGGCCTGCAGCACGCCGGTCAGGTTGACCTTGCGCCACAGCGGCGAGTCCTGCAGCAGCGGCACCAGCTGCGAGGCTTCGCGGCTGAGCCCGATCAACTGCAGTGTGTTGCCTTCGATCGAGAGTTTTTCCAGATAGGTGCCATCGGGCAGCAGGCGGGTCAGCTCGTTCCACAGTTCCACGGTACTGGCGTGCTCGCCGCGCCGGCCTTCCAGGAACGCGGCGCCTTCGACCAGGCTCTGCAACTGCTGGCGCTCGGCCGCGACCCGGCGCGCATCACGCGCGGCGTCATCCACCTGCGCGCGCAGCTGGTCCGCCGCGGCCTGGCGGTTGTCCAGCAGCTGGTGGCCGGCCAACGCGAGCAGCACGATCGCGCTCGCGGCCAGGAGCCAGTTCCAGCGTGCCATCGGGTCGCGATAGGGCTGCCGCTGCGCCAGCGGCAGCAGGTTGACGTCGAGCGGCCGGCCAGCGGCATCCACTGCATCGACGCCGGCCACCGCCTGTGCCCATGGCCCGGCCTGCTGCGCCCACTGGTCCAGCTGCGCGCGCGGGATCACCACCAGCTCGACCTGCAGCTGGCCATCCGGCAAGGCCCCGAGCTCGCGCACGTCATAGCTCACCTGGCTGGCATCGAACGGGGTCTGCCGATCGATTTCGAATCCGACCACATCGCGCAGCCGCTCGGCGGCGGCCGCCGGCAAGCGCAGCGGACGGCGCAGCACGCTCCCGACCGGCAGCAACCAGTGCCGGGGCAGGCTGCGCAGGCGCGCATCGAGCACGCCATCGAGCGCGGCGGGCGGGACCGGCCACGGCAGCTCCACGATGGCCTCGATCTGCTCGCCGGTCTGTCGCTGCAGGCGCAGTAACTCGCCCTCGCGCAGCAGCAGCAGGCGCGAACGCGACCAGCCCATCGCCCATTGCCACCGCACCGGCAGCCAGGCCAGCAACGACTGCCGCCACCAGCGCAGGCTGCTGCCCACGCCGGGCGACACGCGCCCGCGGGCCCGCACCAGACTGTCACGCCATGCCGTCATCTTGCTGCCATTCCCTGTTCCCAGCGAAGTACTGTGTATGCCGTTCCCGGCGTGCCTGCCGACCCCATCCTCACCACGGCGCGCAGTACCGATACCCGGCCGCGTTCGTCCGTGGCGCGACTCTCGATACTATAGGTGCCACTGCCACCTGCAAGCGGCGCGACCGGCAATCCAGCTTCATCAGCGGCCGCTGCGCGTTCGCGTTCGGCCAGCAGGCGCTCTGCATCCAGCCCCAGTGCGGTCAGCACCGGGCCTGCGGCAACGCGCGGGTCAGGCCGTGCCTGGCGGCTGTACAGGGTCAGCATCGGCTCCATCCGCGCATACAGGTCCGCCTCCATGCCGAGCACGCGCTGCAGCTCGCCGACCGTCTCATAGCGCGCGTTGCGTGCGCCGTAGGGCAGCCCGGCGGCGAGGTAATCGGGCGTCTCCGCGCCGCCACCGGGCTGTTTGAGGCTGTCCGCGTCACGCCAGTCGACGATGGCGCCGGCCAGCTGCTGGGCGCGCCCGGGCTCCTCCCCCATCGCACGCAGGAACGCGTTGAGCAGGCTCACGTCGGCCAGGTTCAGATTGATCTTGCCGTTCTCATCGAGGATCGTCAGATCGATCCGGCGCGTATCGAACGTCCACCGGTAGCGGCGGCCATCGGCAACCCAGGCCGGCTGGGTGGCGCGCGGCTGCAGGCGGTGCAGCGCGTACTCCAGCCCTGCGCGCGCATACTCCTGCCCGATGGCATCGTCACCGATCACGCGCTGCTGCATGTGCTCCACGCGCGCGCTCAGGGCGAACGCGCCGACCACCGCGGTCAGCAGGGCGATCAGCCACAACACCAGGACGAGCGCGGCGCCACGTACCGGCCTCATCGGCGATCCCCACGTGACGGAGGCAGTGCGGCGATCATCGGCGGCCAGGCCGGCCCCTGCAGCGGCACGATCTCGATCGAGACCAGCAACGGCAGGCGGCGGGTGTCATCCCAGCGGTCCAGCCACGGCGTCAACTGACCGGTGCGCGGGTCGGTGCCGCGATAACGGAAGCGCACCTCGCGCAGCTGATCGGCCAGCATTTCCGGCGGGCGTGGCGGATCTTCCTCGATCGCCTCGCCGTTCTGCAGCAGGGTCAGCGCGACCTCCAGCTGCTCGGCGCCCGCGGCATGGCGGACCTGCAGCTCGTGTGCATACGGCCCGCCGCGACCCAGATAGCCCGGCAGATCCGAGACGAACAGCATGCGCTGCGGCTCGCCCATGAAATACACCGGATCGCGGGTCGGGTCCGGCGGGGTGGTCGCGATCACCAGTGCGGTGGACAGGCGCCGCCGCAGGAAACCTTCCACCGCGCGCATGCGCTCGTTCTGCGCGGCCATGCGCTCGCCGCGTTGGCTGATGGCCATGGCCGAGCGCACCGTGGCGAAGGCCAACGCCAGGCCGCCGACGAGCAAGGCGGTCGCCAGCAGGATTTCGATCAGGGTGAAGCCGGCGGCCCGGCGTGCGCGTGCTGTCATCGTGGTGCGCCCGGCACCGGCGGCAACAGGCGCAGGCTGCGCCATTGCAGCTGCTCGCCATTGCCCTCGCCCCAGCGTACCTGCAGGGTGATCTGTGCCAGGGTCGGGCCGCCAACGTCCACCGTGACCGGACCGGTAGCGCTGCGGGGCTCCTGGTAGGGCGCCACCTGCAGTTGCCAGCGGTACCTGCCCTGCTCCCACTCTCCCTGCGTGCTGCCTTCCTGCAAGGGGCTTTCCACCCCCGTGCTGGCCAGCAATGATTGCGCATACAGTGTCGCGCGGCTGCGTACGTCGGCCTGCCCGACCTGGCGCGCCGCGCCGGACAGGCTGCCCAGCAGCAGGGTCAGCGCAAGCGCCAGCAGCGCGAAGGCGATGATCACCTCCAGCAGCGAATACCCACGCTGGCGCCTCATCGGCCCTCCCGGCGCGGGCCGGCACGCACTTCGCCGGTGATCCAGCCCACGTGGATGTCCCAGGCTGCGCCCCGCGTGCTCACTTCGATGGTGCCGCCACTGGCGGCGCCGTCGGCGAAGAAGGCGATCGCGCCCTGCCCGGGTGCGGCACCGAGCTGGCCGGCGCCACGGAACCGTACATCCAACGCCGCCGGGATCTGCCCGTGGCGGCCGTTGGCCGCCTGCCACGTCCGCGCACGCGGGTCGATCACGAAGCGCTGGGTCTGCCCGGTAGCGATCGCCTGGGTACGCGTGTAACGCAGCTGGGTGGCGATTTCCTTGCCGGCATTGCGCAGGCGCATGCCGTCGATGCCGCCGTTCATCGCGGTGGCGGTGACCACGCCGATGATGGCGATCAGCGCGACCACCAGCAGCATCTCCAGCAACGACAGGCCATGCGCATGCACGCCCGTGGGCACGCGGCGCGGCGGTCTGCTCGGCGTGGACCACAGTGCTCCCAATGCCGATTACTCGTACCGGATGTCCGCGTCGTAACTGCTGCCGCCCACCTTGCCATCCTTGCCCAGGCTGATCAGGTCGTACGGCTGGCCTTCGCCCGGGACGCGGTACTCCAGCGCGTGGCCCCACGGGTCGTTGAGATCGGCCGGCTTGGCGTACGGACCGAGCCAGCCCGCACTGCCGCTGGGCTGGGTGACCAGATCCTCCAGCTTGGCCGGCAGCTTGCCGGTGTCCAGCTGGTAGTTGTCGATCTTGCCGGCCATGGTCTGCACCTGCGCCTTGGCGATGTTGGCCTTGCCACGGTCGGCGCCGCCGAGCACTCGGCTGCCGACCAGGGTCAGCACCGCGCCGATCAGCACGATGACGATGATGATTTCCAGCAGGCTCATGCCGGACTGGTGGCGCGCGGAAGAGAAGCGGGTCAGGCGGCGGCGTTGCATGTGGCAGGCTCCTTGCATCGAATCGTAGGGGTGTTGACCAGCGGCCGGTCAGCCGATGGCATTGGTCAGGTCGTACAGCGGCACCAGCACGGCCACGATCACCAGGCCGACCACCGAGGCCAGCACCAGGGTGATCACCGGCACCAGTGCCGACAGCAGACGGTCGATCGCGCGCGCGCTTTCCTGCTCGAACGTATCGGCGGTCTTGAGCAGCATCGTATCCAGCGCACCGGATTCCTCGCCGACCTGGATCATCTGCAATGCCAGCCGCGGAAACCGCTTGCCCCGCGACAGCGAGGCCGACAGCCCGTTGCCATTCTTGACCTCGTCGCTGGCGGCATCCACGTCGGCAGCCAGCGCGCGGTTGCTCAACACATTGCGCGCGATGCCCAGGCCGGACAGCAGTGGCACGCCGTTGCGCAGCAGCGTGCCCAGCGTGCGGGCCAGGCGTGCGGTCTCCAGCTTGCCCAGCAGCGGGCCGATGCCTTTGCGCTGCAGCAGCCAGCCATCCACGGCCAGGCGCGCGGCCGGTTGCCGCAGCCGCCGTTCCACTACCAGCGCGATCACGGCCGGCACCACGATCATGATGAGCCAGCCTTCGCGCACCACCAGCCCGGCGGTGAGCACCGACTGGGTGAACCAGGGCAGCGCGACATCCAGGCTCTCGTACATCAGCGCGAATTGCGGCACGACGTAACCCAGCAGGAACAGCAGCGCACCGCCAACCACCGCCAACAGGATCGCCGGGTAGATCAGCGCGTTGATCACGCGCCCTTTCAGCTCGGCGCTGCGCTCGAGGTAATCCGACAGCCGCTGCAGGGTGTCGTGCAGGCTGCCGCCGGCCTCACCGGCGCGCACCATGTTGATGTACAGCCGGGAGAACAATCCGTGCTGGCGTTCCAGCGCGGTCGAGAGTGGTGCGCCACCGCGCACGATGTCGCGGATGTCGGTGATGACGCGCCGGGTACGCTCGTCTTCGGGCAGTTCCAGCAGGATGCTCAGCGCGCGGTCCAGCGGCTGGCCGGCACCGAGCAGCGTGGCCAGCTGCTGGGTGAACTGCACCAGCGCGCCGCCATCGAACGGCTTGCGGCGCAGCAGCGCCAGCCACGACGACGCCCCAGCGGCACTCTCGCTGGCCAGACGTGCCTCCATCGGCATGTGGCCCTGGTCCTGCAGCCGCGCGGCGACCTCCGCTTCGCTGGCTGCCTCCATCTGGCCATCGAACAGTTCGCCGTGGGCATTGAGCGCCTTGTAGCGGTACTGGGGCATGCTCAGCCGCCCACCCGGTGTTGGCCGCAGGCACGCATCAGGCATCCTCCGTCACGCGCAGCACTTCTTCCAGCGTGGTGTGGCCCTGCAGGGCTTTGGACAGCCCGTCTTCGTACATGGTGCGCATGCCCGCGGCACGCGCGATCTGCTCGATCTCGCCCATCCCGGCCCGACGCATCACCGCACTGCGCAGCGCATCGTTCATCACCAGGAATTCCACGATGGTGGTCCGGCCCAGGTATCCGGTCGGTGCGATCGCCGAGGGCTGCGCGCGATACAGGAAAATCTCACCCTCCGGCTGCAGCCGGCGCAGGCCGAATTTTTCGATCTCTTCGGGCGATGCGCGATAGCGCTGGGCGTGCTGGGGCTCCAGCCTGCGCACCAGGCGCTGGGCCAGGATGCCGTTGATGGTGGAGGTGAGCAGATAATCTTCCACGCCCATGTCGAGCAGGCGGGTGATGCCGCCAGCGGCATTGTTGGTGTGCAGCGTGGACAGCACCAGGTGGCCGGTGAGCGCGGACTGGATCGCGATGCGCGCGGTTTCCAGATCGCGCATTTCACCGATCATGATGATGTCCGGGTCCTGGCGCACGATGCTGCGCAGCGCATTGGCGAAATCCAGCCCGATCTGCGGCTTGGCCTGGATCTGGTTGATGCCTTCGATCTGGTACTCCACCGGATCTTCGACGGTGATGATCTTGACGTCGGCCGTATTGAGCTGGCTCAGCGCGGTGTACAGCGTGGTGGTCTTGCCCGAACCGGTCGGGCCGGTGACCAGCAGGATGCCGTGTGGCTGTTCCAGCACCTTGCGGAACTGCGGCAGGAACGCCTCGGTGAACCCCAACCGATGGAAATCGAACACCACGGTGTCGCGGTCGAGCAGGCGCATGACCACGCTTTCGCCGTGCGCGGTCGGTACGCTGCTCACGCGCAGGTCCAGTTCCTTGCCCTGCACGCGCAGCATGATGCGGCCGTCCTGCGGCAGGCGACGTTCGGCGATGTTGAGCCGCGCCATGATCTTGATGCGGCTGATCACCGCAGCGGTGAGATTCACCGGCGGGCTTTCCCCTTCGATCAGCACGCCGTCTACGCGGTAACGCACCTTCAGGCGATTCTCGAACGGTTCGATATGAATATCGGAGGCGCGCAGTTCCACCGCCCGCTGGATCACGAGGTTGACCAGCCGGATCACCGGCGCTTCGGACGCCAGGTCGCGCAGGTGTTCGATGTCGTCGACCGCCGCACCTTCACCGTCCGCGGTTTCGATGATCGCGCCCATCGCGCTGCGGCCCTGGCCGAACCAGCGCTCGATCAGATCATCGATTTCCGAGCGCAGGCCGACATGCAGGCGGACCGGCAGCGCCATCGCCAGCTGCACGGCATCGGCCGCATACGGGTCCTGTGGATCGGACAGCCACAGATCCAGCGCGTCGTCCTGCAATGCGAGGGGGCAGACATGGAACTGCTTGAGGAATCGCACCGTCAGCGGCAGCCCGTCCAGCAGCGCTTCGGGCGGCGATTCCGGCACGGCCTTGGCGTCGAGCAGCGGCAGGCCGAGAACCTCGGCGCAGGTCTGTGCATGGTCGCGCTCTGATACCAGCCCCAGGCGGACCAGCAGGCCGAGCAGGCTGCCGCCGGATTCACGGTGCAGCGGACGCGCGCGGGCCAGATCGCTGTCCTTGAGCCGGCCTTTCTCCAGCAATACCCCGACGATGCGGGATTCAGCGGTGGATTCTGCAGTGGGGTCCTGGGCAACCGCGTTCAAGAATCTTCTCCTGGCAACCGCTGCGACTTTAGCAGTTCACCGCGATCGTACGCGGGATTCCACACCGTCCAGATGTAAAAACGGGAGCCCGTCACATGACGGACTCCCGTGGCGTTTGACCCGTATTACTGGTTGGCGAGAATGCTCACGCCGCTGAACGCGGACTCGCCCACCACCTTGATGTAATACGTTCCGGCCACCGGTGCGGTGAAGCGCACGGTTTCACTGTTGCCCGGCCGCGTGGACTTGGCATCGAACGCGGTCGCGGTCGGCTCCTTGCCCTGGCTCACATACACCGAGACGTTGCCGCTGCCGCCATAGGTGAGCAGGCTCAGTACCTTGCCGGCCTGCGCCTCGAAGCTGTAAAGCACTTCGCTGCCACCGGCGCCGCTCAGACCACCCACGGCGACCTTGTTGGTCAGCGGGGTCGCCACCGGGCCGCAGTTCTCGGTGCATTCTTCTTCCAGCGCCTTGTCCAGGGCCGCCTTGGCATCGACGATGCCGGTGCCGATCGGGGTGGCGGTCGGGATGGTCACCGGGAACGCCCGCGCGGTCTGCTTGAGCAGTGCTTCCAGCGCGGCCGGGGTGAGCGGATCCTTGCCGGCCGCGGCGACCGCGCCCTGCACCAGCGCCGCCACCGCCGCAACGTGCGGAGAGGCCATCGAGGTACCGGCCATGCCCATGTAGCTGTAGGCACCGGAGGTCGGCGTGGTCAGGCCGTTGTAGCCGGACTGCCACACGTAACCGCCCGGGTTGCCGTCCACGCTGCCGCCGCCGCCCGGGCCGGACAGATCCACGACCGGGCCGAAGTTGGAGTAGTAGGCGATGCCGCCGGTGATGCGGGTGGCGCCGACCGCCACCACGTTGGCGCAGCTGGCCGGCCGGAAGTTGGCCGCGTTGGAGGCCGAGTTGCCGGCGGCGACCACCACGGTGGTGCCACGCGATACCGCACCGTTGATGGCATCCTGGTAGAGCGCATCGCATGCGCCACCACCGCCCAGGCTCATGTTGATGACCTCGGCCGGGTTGGCATTGGCCGGGACGCCGGCTACGGTGCCGCCGGAGGCCCAGGTGATCGCATCGGCGATGTCGGAGAGGTAGCCGCCGCACTTGCCGAGCACGCGCACCGGCAGCACGCGGGCCTTGTACGCGACGCCTGCCATGCCGACGCCATTGTTGGTGGACTCGGCGATGGTGCCGGCCACGTGGGTGCCGTGCCAGGAACTGTCATCGGCCAGCGAGCCGGCATAGCATTCGTTGTCGTTCTCCACCCAGTCACCGTAATCCAGCGCGCCGGGCACGCGGTCATCGGTGGCGCGGCGGGAGGTTTCCGCGTCGCTGATGAAGTCGTAGCCTTCCAGCAGATTGCCGGAGAAGTCCGGATGCTGCGGCAGGATGCCGGTATCGAGCACCGCCACCACCACGCCTTCGCCCTGGGCGATGTCCCACGCGGCCGGCGCATTTATGCCGCCGGTAGCGCTGTTCAGATGCCACTGGTACTGCGCGTAGTACGGATCGTTCGGCACCAGCTGCGGGGTCGCGTCGCGCGGGCGCACATCGGTGCGCTGCAGCTTCACGTCCACTTCGGCGTACTGCACGGAAGGATCGGCCTTGATCTCGGCCAGCACCTTCTGCAGTTCGGCAGGGCTCAAGCGGCCCTGCAGGCGGATCAGATCGGCACCGACACCGAGCTTGCGCACGATCTGCGGGTTCACCGCGCTGGCACGCCCGGCGGCGGAGCCACCGACACTGGCGCGGGCGACCGCCGACTGCACGGCCGTCAGCTTGGTCGAACGATCCGTGGCCGCGGCACTGCCGGGGCGGTACTTGACGATGATGCGCTCTGCGCCCTGGGCGGCAGCCGGCTGGCGCACCGGTTCCTTGGCCGGCAGGCCCGCGGCATAGGCGCTGGCGCCTGCGGACAACGACAGCACGGCGGCTGCCAGCACATTGATGCGAAGGTTCTGCTTACTGGTCACGTTGACGTCCTCTTCAAGGTCATGGATCAAACGACTGTTCAGGCCAACACTCCATGCGAGCTCCCTGGCCGGCCCTGGCCAGGGTTCCCGTGACCCGCCCCCTCAGGCCTTGCATTGCGTTGCGGCGGGGCCGCGCACGGCCCTGCGTTGAAACGGCTTACCAGCCAAAGCCGGCACCCACGCCGACCGAGCTGTCATCACTGCTGAAGGCACCGCCCAGGGTCACCGTGGCGCGCTCGCTGAGCGCACGCTGGTAGCCCAGCGACAGGGCCGATTCGCCGCCCTGGAAACCGACGCCGACACCGACGCGGTTCTGGGTGCGCACGCCGGCGGCGCTGGTTGCCATGTTGAGCATGGCCGCGCTCATCGCGCCCTGGCGATCGATGCGGCGGTCCTGGTGACGCAGGCGCTGGTCGATCTCGCCCTTGTAGATGTCGAAGCTGTCGGCCATCGAGGTGAAGCGCTGGTCGGTGTAGCTGTTGGCGGTCGCGATGCCGCCATCCAGCTGGCCTTTGTTGACCGCATCGGTGGCCTGCGTACCGGCCGCGACGTTGGCGACCTGTCGCTCGTTGCCGACGCTGCCGACCGAGACGGTGTCGGCACGATCGGCGACCGAGCCCTGGCCCAGCGCCACCGAGTTGGCCGCCGAGGCGGTCGCGCCCTGGCCGATGGCCGTGGCCGAGGCCCCGCTTGCCACGGCACCGTCACCCATCGCCACCGCGTTGACGGCGGCAGGTGCGGCGGCCGGCGCGTTGATCGGCTGACTGCTGCCGACACTTGCAGCGGTCGGCGCACCTTGCACGTTGGGGACGGCGGTTTCGCTGGCAGCACTGATGACGCTGGCCTCCTGCACACCGCTGGTGTCCGCTGCGACGCTGGCAGTCGCCAGCGAGGCAGTCCGTGCACGTGCACTGCCACTGCTGCCACCGGCAACACGCTGATCGAGGTCGCTGACCTTGCGGTCCAGCGCGCCCAGTGCATCGCCCACGTTGCTGTACGTCGCGCCCTGGATCACATAGTTCGGCGCAACGAACACGCCCTGCATGCCGACACTGGCCCCGCCGCCGAGGAAGGTGGCGACATCGGTGAGCGACTGGAACAGCTGCCCGCCGTTGATCGCCTGGCGGCTGCCGGATGCGATCGAACCGCTGCCGACGTTGTCGAGCGTGGTGCCCTGCAGACCCGAGAGGGTGAGCGTGTCGCGGCTGCTGTCGTCGTAGGTCAGCGCATTGGCGGTGACGTTCTCGACCGAGCCGATCCGGGTGTCGATATCACCGACCTGGGTTTCCACCGCACCCACGCGC
This sequence comes from Stenotrophomonas sp. LM091, assembly GCF_001806305.1. Lineage (NCBI taxonomy): Bacteria > Pseudomonadati > Pseudomonadota > Gammaproteobacteria > Lysobacterales > Lysobacteraceae > Stenotrophomonas > Stenotrophomonas sp. LM091. The sequence goes on along the minus strand of NZ_CP017483.1, from coordinate 2,781,984 downwards.
TGGTTGGTGGTGTTGAGCTGGCCGCCGGTCACCGCATCGGTGCTGCCGGCGGCGATGCGACCGGCACCCACGTTGACGATGCGGCGCGTGGCCGGACCGTCCGTCCCGTTGCCGCCGCCGACCGAGACCACATTGGCTTCCACCGCGCGCGAGCCGGCGCCCAAGGCCACAGCGTTGGCACCGGAGACACCTGCCGCCGACCCGATCGCGATGCTGTTGGCCCCGTTGCTGGCGAACGCACCGTTGCCGATCGCCACGCCGTTGGTGGCATTGGTGGAGGCCTGGCGACCAATCACGGTGCTGTTGGCACCGCGTGCCGAGGCATCGGCACCGACCGCGGTGGCGCCAGTGGCCGAGGCGACCGCCGCGGTACCCAGTGCACTGCTGCGGGTTGCGCTGGCGGTGGCGCCGGAACCGGCGGCGAGTGCATCACTGCCGCTGGCCGTGGCCACGCCGCTGCCGCTGGCCTGGAAGTGCTTGCCGACCGCATCGGCCGTCGCAGCGACCGAATCCAGCTGCGACTTGGTCACCGCGTCACTGGCATTGACCGCATCCCCGACATTGGTGATGCGCCGCGTCGCCGGGCCGGTGGTGCCGTTACCGCCACCGACCGAGACCACGTTGGCTTCACTGGTGCGGGCACCGGCGCCTAGCGCGACGCTGCCGGCACCACTGGCCGACGAACTGGTGCCCAGTGCGGTGGCATTGATGCCGCTGTAGGCATAGCTGTCCTGGCCGATGGCAGTGGACCCCTGCGAGGTCGCCCAGGCCAGTTGCCCGACCGCCGTGGTGCGTGCCGCGGTTGCCCAGGCGTTGGAACCGGCAGCCACACTGTTGTCGCCGCTGGCCTGTGATGCGTAGCCGATCGCATTGGCGTAGCTGCCCGACGCGGCGCTGCCCCAGCCCAGTGCGGAGGCGTAATCGCCACTGGCTTCGGCCCCGTAGCCCAACGCCGTGGTGCGCGCGCCGCTGGCCGCGCTGAACGTACCGACGGCGGTGCTGTAGTCGCTGCCGGCTTCGGCGCTGTAACCGAAAGCAGAGGACTGCAGCCCGGCCGCCGTGGCACCGGCACCGGTCGCGGTGCTGAAGCTTCCGTCGGCCTGCGCCCCCGCACCGAGCGCGGTGGCACCGACGGCGCTGGCGCTGGTGGCCTTGTCGAGCAACACGTTGCCGTTCTCATCTTCGTAATACAGCGCACCACCGATGGCGGTCGCCGAGTCAGCCGTGGCCGAGGCGTTGAAGCCCGACGCAGAGGCGTTGCGCCCCGACGCCAGCGCGCCGCTGCCGTAGGCCGAGGCCCCGGTACCGAACGCATTGGCCGCCTCACCCGCCGCAGTGGCATACGCCCCGTCGACGAAGCTGCCGACGTCATCGCCGTTGCCGCTGCCCGAGGCCTGGAAGAACCGGCTGGTGGTTTCGGCCACATCGGCGACCGCACTGAGCTGATCGACGTTCACCGCGTCGGTGCCTTCCGTACCAGCGGCGACGTTGGTGATCTGCCGCTGCGCGGTGGCGGTGCCGACCGAGACCGAGTTGTCGCGATCCGCGGTGGAACCGGCGCCGAGCGCAACACTGTTCACGCCTTCCGCGCTGGCACTGGCACCCAGTGCCGTGGCATTGCCCGCATCGGCCCACGAGTTCCAGCCGATTGCCGTGGCGTAATCATCGGTTGCCCACGCGCCCGCACCGAAGGCCGAGGCACCGGTACCCGATGCGCGCGACGGCAGCAGACCGAAGAAGGTCGTGCCACCGATCGCCACGCTTTCATCGCCGGTGGCTTCGGAGTACTCACCCACCGCCACCGCACCAGCGCCGGAGGCCGTCGAGGCCGCACCCACCGCCACGGCGTAGGCGTTGGAGGCGACCGCCCCGTAGCCCAGCGCGGACGACAGCTGGCCGGTCGCTTCGCTGTAACTGCCGAAGGCCGATGCACCGGCTTCGGAGGCATTGGCGCGGAAGCCATTGGCGGTGGCCTGCTGGCCGGCCGCCGTGGACTGGCTGCCGGTCGCTGTGGCGTATGCACCACCGGCCTGTGCACCGGCGCCGGTGGCGCTCGCACCGATCTCGCTGGCACTGGCGCCGTTGCCGATCGCCACGCTGTCGTCGCCGGTCGCCTGCGCGTCACTGCCCAGGGCCGCGGCGCCGTCAGCGCTGGCCAGGGCATTGAAACCGACGGCCGTGGCGTTGTCCGCGATGGCGGTGGCGCCGCTGCCGAGTGCGCTGGCGCCGTTGCCGATGGCGTTGGCGGCCTCACCGGCAGCCAGCGCGTTGTCGCCTTCCACGTAGGCACCGGCATCGCTGTCGGCACTGCCACTGGCCTGGAAGTACTTGCTGGTGGTGGCGGCCGCATCGGCCACCGCATTCAACTGGTTTACGTTCACCGCATCGGTGCCGTCGGTACCGGCGGCGACGTGGGTGATCTGGCGCTGCGCATCGGCGCTGCCGACCGAGACGCTGTCATCGCGGTCGGCGATCGAGTCCGCGCCCAGCGCAACGCTGTTGGCCCCGGTGGAGGTTGCTGCATTGCCGAGCGCGGTGCTGTTCACGCCGGGCGACCATGCCCCACCACCGACAGCCGTGGAGTAATTGCCCGACGCTTCGGTAGGCAGCAGGCCGAACAGCGCCCCACCGACGGCCACGCTGTTGATGCCACTGGCCAGGCTGCCCTGGCCGGTGGCGGTGCTGTACGCACCAGTCGCTTCAGCATCACCACCGAGGGCCACGCTGTTGGAGCCGGTCGCCTGCGCGAAGCTGCCCAGCGCGGTGGCGTTGAAGGCCGAGGCCACGGCATACCCGCCGATCGCGGTGGTGTAGTTGGCGGTGGCTTCGGAGGCGAAGCCATAGCCGGCCGACAGCGTGCCACTGACCACGCTTTCGGCGCCTACCGCGGTCGCGCCGTCGCCACTGGCGCTGCTGAAGTAGCCCAACGCCACGGACTCTTCACCGGCCGCGTCGGACAGCGCGCCACCGGCCAGGCTGCCGGCGCCGGAGGCGACGCTGGCCGCACCGGTCGCGGTGCTCTGCTCACCCGAGGCCAGGCTTTCGGCACCGCTGGCTGTTGCGTATTCGGCGGTCGCCTGTGCGTTGGCACCGGTTGCGCTTGCGTTGGCACCGCTGGCCACGGCGTTGAAGCCGACGGCACTGGCGTTGTCGGCCAAGGCAAAGGCACCACTGCCGACAGCCGATGCGCCGGTACCGGCCGCGAAGCTGCTCGAGCCCACGGCAGTGGCGTAGTCGCCATCGGTCGCCGCATTTGCGCCGGCGGCCACACTCTCCTCGCCACCTGCCACGGCAACACCGTCACCGCTGGCCTGGAACTGATCGGTGGCTGCGCTCAGCTGATCGAGATTGACCGCATCACTGCCTTCGGTACCGGCGGCAACCTGGGTGATCTGGCGCTGCCGGCCATCGTTGCCGACCGAGACGGTGTAGGCACGATCAGCGACCGCACCCGCGCCGAGCGCCACGCTGTTGGACGCACTGGCATTGCTGCCCGCCCCGATGCCGATCGCGCTTTCACCGCCGGCCACCACATTGGTGCCGATGGCGATGGTGTTGATGCTGTTGCCCAGGGCCTGGAAGCCGACGGCGACGCTGTTGTCGCCGTAGCCGAAGGCACCACGGCCGAGCGCGGTGGAACTGCTGCCGCGCGCCCAGCTGTTGTAGCCGATCGAGGTCGATCCGGTGCCGCTGGCCCAGGCCGACTGGCCGACTGCGGTCGCGTTGGCTTCGGTCGCCCATGCACTGGAACCGAAGGCGGTGGCGCCATCGGCAGTGGCCCATGCATAGGCACCGGTGGCCGTGGTTTCTTCGCCACTGGCGAAGGCATTGTCGCCCTGCGCCACGCTGTAGTCGCCGGTCGCGCGGGCCTTGTAGCCGCTGGCCAGGCTGTTGCTGCCGGTGGCCTGCGCGCCGCTGCCGAAGGCGTTGCTGGTGGTGCCGGTAGCCTGTGCACCGGCACCGACCGCCACGCTGTCCGGCGCCGCGGTCGCACCGATCAGGATCGCATTGCCCTGGTCATCGACCAGCGGCTGGTTGTATTCGTCGTAGGCCTGGCCCAGCCCACCGATGGCGACGCTGCCGTTGCCGGTGGCGCTGCTGTTACGGCCCAGCGCGACGGTGTCATCGCCGACGGCGGTCGCGCCGCCACCCACTGCCGTTGCACCGGCCCCCAATGCGTTGCTGGCCTCACCGGCCGCCAGCGCATCCTCACCCTGCGCGTAAGCACCGACCGCACCGCCGGCCGCACCGTTTGCCTTGAACTGCGCTGATGTGGCCGAGGCCGACGTCGCGACGGCATCGAGCTGTGCCTTGTTGACCGCATCGGTCGCTTCGCTGCCCGCAGCGACATGGGTGATCTGCCGCTCATTGCCAACGTCGCCGACAGAGACGGTGTTGTCACGGGTGGCAGTGGAGTTGGCGCCGAGCGCGACGCTGTTGGCACCGCGCGCGGTGCTGTAGAAACCGACCGCCGTGCTCAGCTCACCGCTGGCCCAGGTCTCCGCGCCGAGTGCGGTAGCGCCCTCACCCGGGGCATAGGCGAAGTAGCCCACGGCGGTGGCTTCAGTGCCCGAGGCTTCGCTCAGGGTGCCGTTGGCCACGGCGTAATCGCCGCTGGCGATCGCACCTGCGCCGACGGCCGTGGCGGCTTCGCCGCTGGCCTGGGTCTGCACGAAGAAGCCCAGCCCCGGCAGCAGATCCGCCGGACCACCGATGGCCGTGCTGCTGTTGCCGGTTGCCACGCTCTGCGTACCGACCGCAGTGGAATAGTCACCGGTGGCGTTGGCCACCGCGCCGAAGGCCGACGCCTGTGCACCGGCCGCGTACGCGCCGACGCCGTAGGACGACGCAGCGAACCCGGAGGCTTCCGCACTTGCACCGACCGCCGTGCCGCCCACGCCGGCGCTGGTCGCGCCGGTATCGACCGGTACGCCGCCATTGGTGATCAGCGGATTGCCATCGGCATCCACCGCAGCACCGCCGACCGCCACGCTGCCCGGGCCGTTGGCCTGCGCATTGGTGCCGAAGGCCGCGCTGTTCTGGCCGGTGGCGCTGGCGTTGTAACCGACCGCCGTCGCGTTCTGCGCGGTCACCGTGGCGCCGCTGCCGAGAGCGGTCGCACCATCGGCCAGCGCGTTGGACGCTTCACCGATCGCCGTAGCGTTGTCGCCTGCCGCGAAGGCACCGGCATCGCTGTCGCTGCTGCCGGTGGCCTGGAAGTACTTGTCCGTGTTGGCGGCGACGCCGCCGACGGCATCGAGCTGCGCCTTGTTCACCGCATCACTGTCATCGGTGCCGTCGGCGAGATTGGTGATCTGGCGGCGCAGGCCGTTCTGCGCATTGCCGACCGACACCGTGTCGACGCGATCGGCGTACGAGCCGGCGCCGAGCGCCACGCTGCCTACCGCAACCGCAGCGGAATTCGCACCGAGCGTTGCACTGAAATCGGCGACCGCGACGCTGAACGCACCGACCGCCACCGACGCTTCGCCGGCACTGGCCGCACCGCGGCCCAGCGAGGTGCTGCCCGGGCCGATAGCCAGTGCGCCGCCACCAATCGCGGTCGCGCCATCGGCGCTGGCTTCGGCAAGACCGCCAATCGCGGTCGCTGCGCCGTTTTCACTGGCCGCCACTGCCGATGCACCGAGCGCGACATCGCCCAGACCGAACGCCGCAGCGCTCTGGCCGAGTGCGATGCTCGCATCACCGAAGGCCAGGCTGCCCTGGCCGAACGAGCTCGCCCCGAGGCCGACCGCGAGTGCTTCGCTGCCCACTGCGGTGGTCGCATTGCCGATGGCCTGGCTGCTGTGGCCCAGCGCCGTTGCGCCGTCACCATCCGCGTTGGCACTGGCACCTGCGGCCAGTGCACCTTCGCCATCGATCTTCGCCGCGTCGGCATCGTTGCCGTCACCGTCGGCCTTGAAATAGCGGGTCGCGCCTTCGGCTGCCACCGCAACCTTGTCCAGCTGCGCCTTGTTCACCGCATCCGTGGCGGCGGTGCCGGCGGCCACGTTGGTAACCTGCCGTTCCTTGCCCGCATCACCCACCGATACCGTGTTGGCGCGGTTGGTCTTCGAGCCGGCGCCGAGCGCCACGCTGTTCGCCCCGGAGGCCGTGCTGTTGCTGCCGATCGCCACCGCATTGCTGCCCGAGGCGGTGGCATTGCCATCAACGACACAGCTGTCGATGACCGTGCTGTTCAGAACCACGCAGTTCGCGTTCCCACCCACCTCCACCGACTGCGCACGCGCTGTCTGCGCGCCGCCTGCCATGCCCACTCCCAGCGTCAACGCGATGGCGGCGCAGAGCAGTGCGGTGTTGCGTCCGCCAGAGGTTCGGCGCTGATCGATGACGACACCCGAGGACTGGCTGCTGGCCAATTCCGAGGCGACGACCATCTGCCCCAGTGCTTTGTTCCAGACCTTGCGATAAATCCGATTCATCGATGCGGCTCCTGATTAGGCTGGTTTTAGGCAAAGCGACGCCAACGCCGGACCGCGTGGTCCAACGTCCCCTGGGGGCGTTTTTTCGCTTGATTTACTGCGTTGTGCGCAATGGCTGGCAGATACCTACAGCGTGCACGCCATCCATGCGGTTACTGTGGAACTGAACGCTGTCGAAATGAGGATGCAGTGTTAACGTACAGTTTGAACAACGTCAAGACTTTGACATTGAAATTCATATGACCGCGAAGTGCGTCACAAAAACCACGCGTTATTGAAGGATTTTGTTAGATGCATGTGAGTAACGGCGATAACGTCATTTCACGTTGTAACGCGATGTAACTCATTGCTGCCGATCATGTTGTGGGGCGTACAAAAGAAAACCGCCGGGCAAGCCGGCGGTTTCTTCACGCGGTTTTCACTGCCCCGCATGGGAGGCGATGCGCAGTATCAGCCGCACCATACTCTTGCGTTGCGGAACATCCGCAGCCACGGCGAATCGCCGTTCCAGTCCTGCGGATGCCAGCTGTGGTTGATCGCACGCGGGGTGCGTTCCGGGTGCGGCATCATGATCGTAGTGCGGCCATCGGTGGTGGTCAGGCCGGTGATGCCGTCGGGCGAGCCGTTCGGATTCAACGGGTACTGGGTGGCTACGTTGCCGTCGCCATCGATGTAACGCAGCGACACGCGGGCTGCCGCCTGATCGACCGCATTGGCGAATACCGCCTGGCCCTCACCATGCGCCACCGCGACCGGCAGGCGTGAACCGGCCATGCCACGCAGCAGGATCGACGGCGATTCCACCACTTCCAGCAACGCGGTGCGTGCTTCGAACTGCTCGCTGCGGTTGCGGCGGAACTGCGGCCAGTGCTCGGCACCGGGGATGATGTCCTTGAGCTGGCTCATCATCTGGCAGCCGTTGCACACGCCCAGCGCGAAGCTGTCCTCGCGGGCGAAGAACGCCGCGAAGGCATCGCGCAGCGCGCTGCGCTCCAGCACCGAGGTGGCCCAGCCGCGGCCGGCACCGAGCACGTCGCCGTAGCTGAAACCGCCACAGGCCACCAGGCCGGTGAAATCGGACAGCGCGACACGGCCTTCGATCAGGTCGCTCATATGCACATCGAACGAACTGAAGCCGGCACGTTCGAAGACGTTCGCCATTTCGATCTGGCCGTTGACACCCTGCTCGCGCAGCACCGCCACGCGCGGGCGCGCACCGGTGTTGATGAAGGGCATCGCCACGTCTTCGTTGAGATCGAAGGTCAGCTTCGGCTTCAGGCCCGGCGCGTTGAAGTTGCGCGCGATGGCACGCTCCTGGTCGGCGTTGTCCGGGTTGTCGCGCAGCTTCTGCATGGCATGGGTGACCGACCACCACGCATCGAACAGCGCTTCCCAGCGCCACTCGACCAGGCTTTCGCCCTGCAGCGAGACGCGTACCACCGGCGCGGTGGTCGGACGCGCGATGCGCTGGGCGCATTCGGTCAGTGCGTGACGCTCGACCAGATCAGCGAAGGCCGCGCGGTCTTCCTTGGCGATCTGCACCACCGCACCCAGTTCTTCATTGAACAGGCTGCGGAACGGATCATCGCCCCAGGCATCCAGGGTGATGTCCAGGCCCAGGCGCGAGGCAAAGGCCATTTCGCACAACGCGGCGAACGCGCCGCCATCGCTGCGGTCGTGGTAGGCCAGCAGCAGGCCGGCCTGGCGTGCATCACGGATCAGTTCGAAGAAGGCACGCAGGCGCTGCGCATCGTCCAGGTCCGGCACCGCACCGGCGAAGGCCGGCAGCGCGGAATGGTCGGCGTGCACCTGGGCCAGGATCGAGCCGCCCAGGCGCTGCTTGCCGGCGCCCAGGCCGATCAGCCACAGCTCGCTGTCGGCGTCACGGTCCAGCAGCGGGGTCAGCTGGCCGGTGGCATCGGCGACCGGCGCGAACGCCGAGATCACCAGCGAGACCGGCGAGACCGACTTGTGTGCCTGGCCATCGGCCTGCCACTGCGCCTGCATGGACAGCGAGTCCTTGCCGACCGGAATGCTCAGGTCCAGCTGCGGGCACAGCTCCATGCCGACCGCACGCACCGCGTCGTACAGCAGCGCGTCTTCGCCATTGTGCCCGGCGGCGGCCATCCAGTTGGCCGACAGCTTGACCGTTTCCAGCGCGTCGACCGGGGCCGCGCACAGGTTGGTGATCGCTTCACCCACCGCCATGCGTGCCGAGGCGGCCGCATCCAGCAGGGCCAGCGGGGTGCGCTCGCCGATCGCCATCGCTTCACCGGCGACGGTATCGAAGCCTGCCAGGGTGATGGCGACGTTGGCCAGCGGCAGCTGCCACGGGCCGATCATCTGCTCGCGCGCGGTGAGGCCACCGACGCTGCGGTCACCGATGGTGACCAGGAAGTTCTTCGAGGCCACCGAAGGATGGGCCAGCACGCGCAGACCCGCTTCATGCAGGTCCAGCCCGGCCGTCTTCAGCGCCGGCCAGCGCGGCGCCGGCGGGTGCACGGTGTCGCGGTGCATCTTCGGCGCCTTGCCGAACAGCACGTCCATCGGCAGGTCGATCGGGGCATCGGCCGGAATGTTGCCCACGGTCGCGCCATAAGCCACGACCAGACGCTCTTCGGCCGTGGCAACACCGACCGCGGCGAACGGGCAGCGCTCGCGTGCGCACAGCGCGGCGAACTCGGCCAGGCGCGCCTGCGGCACGCCAAGCACATAGCGTTCCTGCGATTCGTTGCACCACAGCTGCATCGGCGACAGCGACGGGTCATCGGCGGGCACCTTGCCCAGATCGATCACACCGCCCACGCCGGAGTCGTGCAGCAGTTCGGGAATCGCATTGGACAGGCCACCGGCGCCGACGTCATGGAACCAGCGGATCGGATTGTCCAGGCCGAGCGCGACGCAGCGGTCGATCACTTCCTGGCAGCGACGTTCCATTTCCGGGTTGTCGCGCTGCACGCTGGCGAAATCGAGGTCTTCGGCGCTCTCACCGGAGGCCACCGAGCTGGCGGCACCACCGCCCAGGCCGATCAGCATCGCCGGGCCGCCGAGCACGATCACCGCATCGCCGGGCTGCAGGCGCAGCTTCTCGACCTGGTTCTGGTCGATCGCGCCCAGGCCACCAGCCAGCATGATCGGCTTGTCGTAGGCGCGGGTCAGGCCCTGCCCTTCGGGCAGTTCGAAGCTGCGGAAATAACCGAGCAGGTTCGGGCGGCCGAACTCGTTGTTGAAGGCGGCGCCGCCGAGCGGGCCGTCCAGCATGATGTCCAGCGCCGGTGCCATGCGCGGGTTCAGCGCGCGCGGCGCTTCCCACGGCTGCGGCAGGGTCGGGATGCGCAGGTGCGAGACCGAGAAGCCGGTCAGGCCGGCCTTGGGCTTGCCGCCGCGGCCGGTCGCGCCTTCATCGCGGATTTCGCCGCCCGCACCGGTGGCCGCACCCGGGAACGGGGCGATCGCGGTCGGGTGGTTGTGCGTTTCCACCTTGATGCAGAACGCCGAATCGACCACGGCCTCGCTGCGGTACTGGCCGCTGGCCGGGTCCGGGCGATAGCGCGCGGCCGGGAAACCGGCGACCACCGCAGCGTTGTCGCTGTAGGCGCTCAACGTGTGCTGCGGGGTCTGCTGGTGGGTGTTCTTGATCATCCGGAACAACGAGTGCGACTGCTCGGCACCGTCGATGGTCCAGCTGGCATTGAAGATCTTGTGGCGGCAGTGCTCGGAGTTGGCCTGCGCGAACATCATCAGTTCCACGTCCGACGGCTTGCGGCCCAGTTCGCCGAAGCGCTGGCGCAGGTAGTCGATCTCGTCCTGGGCCATGGCCAGGCCGAGCCGGGTGTTGGCCGCTTCCAGGTCATCCAGCGCGATCCGTTCCAGCTCACCGCGGGCCGGGGCGCTGAACAGCGCCTGCGCCTGCGCGGTCTCGGCCAGCACGGACTGGGTCATCGGGTCGTGCAGCGCGCGGATCACCGCCTCCTGCGCGGCCGCGTCGGCCGGCCATCCGGCCAGATCGATACGCAGGCCACGTTCGACCCGGCGGATCGGCTGCCCGGCACCGCGGACCAGCTCGGTGGCCTTGCTCGACCACGGCGACAGCGTGCCCAACCGCGGCACCACGAAGCGCGATACCGCCCCGTCCTCACGCCCGGCCAGCGCGGGCTGGGCTTCCAGGATCCGGCTCAGGATCGCCGGGTCCGGGGCCGCATCGCCCTCGGTCTGGATGAAGTAGACATGCCAGGCACCGGTGATGCGCAGATCGGCGGCCAGGGACTGCAGGCGGGATTCAAGACGTTCGCGGCGGAACGGCGAAAGGGCGGATGCGCCCTCGAGGACCATCATGTCCGGGGAACCGTGGTTGGGAACGGGGCCCACTATTGTACCCAACTCGGCCGCCGCGGCCCGGCCCCGGGGATCGGCAGGCCCAGGCGGTGCCCAGCCCAGTTCACACCCGAACCATGCACTGGTTCACGGATTGGCCGCCGATTACATGACAACGTTATCACCACCTGGCCCACGGCCAGGTGCCGTCCGTCCCCCATGTCGTTGCCGGCCTCTCTCACCGGCGTCCGGAACTGCTGCACGCATGCCGCCATCCCGGCGGCATGCGCACACCACCTGATCGGAGACCGACCATGCCAGACCCGATTGCGCGCCGTGCAGTGACATCGTTTACCTCCCCAGCCCCCACCCTGCGCCCGCGGCGCTGGCTGCTGGCCCTGGCCCTGGCCGCTGCGGCCGGCACGCCCACCCTGGTGCAGGCCGCGAACTGTACCGGGGCGCCCGAATGGAACGGCGCGGCCATCTATCTGGCCGGCCAGACCCTGCAGAAGGGAGGCGTGCTGTACCGCGCCAACCAGGACATCTGGAACGCACCGCCGGACCACCCGGCCGGCGCGCCCTACTACACCAACCTGGGCGCCTGCGATGGCAGCGGCAGCAACCAACCGCCCACCGTCAGCCTGACCTCGCCCACCGCCGGGGCCAGCTTCACCGCCGGCAGCAGCATCACCGTGAGCGCCAACGCCAGCGATACCGACGGCAGCGTCAGCAAGGTGGAATTCTTCCGCGGCGGCACCTCGCTGGGCATCGACACGAGCGCGCCGTACAGCGTGGTCTGGAGCAATGCCTCGGCGGGCAGCCACACCTTCAAGGCGGTGGCCACCGACAACAACAATGCGGTGACCTCCTCGGCCACGGTCAGCGTGACCGTCACCGCAGCCAGCAACGACACCACGCCGCCCAGCGTGCCGGGTGGGCTGGGCTCACCTTCCCGGACCGCCACCACGGTGAACCTGGCCTGGAATGCCGCCACCGACAACAGCGGCGGCAGCGGCGTGGCCGGCTACGACGTGTACCGCAACGGCAGCCTGGTCGGCTCGCCGAGTGCGACCCAGTACACCGACGGCGGCCTCACCGCGAGCACGGCCTACACCTACACGGTGCGCGCGCGTGACAACGCCGGGAATGCGTCGGCGCAGAGCAGTTCGATCAGCGTGACCACGGCCGCCGGTGGCGGGGGCGGCGGCAACAAGCGGGTGATCGGCTACTTCACCCAATGGGGCATCTACGGCCGCAACTACCAGGTCAAGAACATCGATACCAGCGGCTCGGCAGCGAAGCTGACCCACATCAACTACGCCTTCGGCAATGTGCGCAACAACCGCTGCGAAGTGGGCGTGACCCAGGCCTCGGACCCGAATACCGGCGTGGGCGGCGATGCGTACGCTGATTACGGCAAATCCTTCGCTGCCGGAGCCAGCGTGAGCGGCGTCGGCGATACCTGGGACCAGCCGCTGCGTGGCAACTGGAACCAGCTCAAGCAGCTCAAGGCCAAGCACCCGAACATCAAGGTGCTGATCTCGCTCGGCGGCTGGACCTGGTCGCGCGGGTTCTCCAGCGCAGCGCAGCCGGCCAACCGGCAGGCGTTCGTGGCCTCGTGCATCGATGCCTACATCAAGGGCAACCTGCCGGTCGCCGATGGTGCCGGCGGCGCGGGTGCGGCACTGGGCGTGTTCGATGGCATCGACATCGACTGGGAGTACCCGGTGGCCTGCGGGTTGAGCTGCGGCACACCGGCCGACAATGCCAACTTCACCGCCCTGCTGGCCGAATTCCGCCGCCAGCTCGACGCCGTGCGGCCCGGGCTGCTGCTGACGGTCGCCGTGGGTGCAGGCGTGGACAAGATCCGCGTGACCGATCCGGCCAGCTACCACCCGTACCTGGATTTCATCAACGTGATGACCTACGACTTCCACGGCGCGTGGGATCCGCAGACCAACCATCACTCGGCGCTGTTCGATTCACCGGCCGATCCTTCCACGGGCGACCAGAAGTTCTACAACAGCAATGATGCGATGGAGGCCTTCCTCAGCCGCGGTGTGCCGGCCAGCAAATTGAACCTGGGCATCGGCTACTACGGGCGCGGCTGGACCGGCGTGGCCAGTGGCAACAACGGGCTCTACAAGAGCGCCAGCGGCGCGGCACCGGGCACGTACGAGGCCGGCATCGAAGACTGGAAGGTGCTCAAGAACCTCAACTGGCCGGTCTACACCGACAGCATCGCCAAGGCCACGTGGATCTCCAACGGCACCACGTTCTGGAGCGTGGACACGCCGGCGATGGTCACCGAGAAGATGGGCTACGTGAAAACCCAGGGCCTGGGTGGCGCGTTCTTCTGGGAGTTCAGCGGCGATGATGCGCAGGGCACCCTGACCAAGGCGATCAGCGACGGCTTGAAGTGAGGCCGTCGCGCCGGACGCAGCCCCGTTGATCGAACAGGGCGCTCGCGCGGAGAAAAAAAACGCCCCGGCCTGGCCGGGGCGTTCTGTTTCAGCGGCTGCCGCCTGCAGAGACACGTTCCAGCGCGGCCTTGAGCTGGGCCGGCGGCAGGTAGCCACCGAGCTGGGTGCCGTCGGCGGCGAAGATCGCCGGGGTGCCGTTGACGCCCATCTGCTGGCCGAGCTTGTACTGCATGGCCACCGGGTTGGTGCAGTTCTTCGGGGTGACGGCCTTGCCGGTCTTGGCTGCGGTCAGGGCCTGCTTGCGGTCGGCCGCGCACCAGACCGAGATCATGTCGGTGTAGTCCTGGCTGCCCAGGCCCATGCGCGGGAACGCCAGGTACTCCACCGTGATGCCGTTGCGGTTGAGCTCGGCGATGTCCTGGTGCAGTTTGCGGCAGTAGCCGCATTCGATATCGGTGAAGACGCTGACGGTGTACTTGGCATTCGGCGCGGCGAACACGATGCGCTCGTTATGCGGCACGCCATCGAGCAGCTTGCGGCGGTAGCTGAGCAGGCCCTGGCTGCTGACCGGGGCCTTGTTCTGGATGTCGTACGGCTGGGACTGCATCAGGTAGCGGCCGTCATCGGAAACGTACAGCACCTGGCCGCCGACCAGCACTTCGCGGAAGCCGGGGAACGGGGCGGCGCCGATGAAATCGGGCTTGAAGTTGGGGTCCAGCTGCTGCAGCGCGGTGCGCACGCGCTGGTCGGCATCACCGGCGGCGGCCGGGGCGGCGGCAGTGGATGTGGCCGCCGGAGCGGACGGTTGCTGCGCGCAGGCAGTCAGGCTGAGCGCGCCGAAGAGCGCCGCAATGGCAACACGGAGCATCGAGCATTCCGGTGTAAGAGGTCAGGCTGGATTCTCGCACAGCTGCCCGCCCACGCAGCTGGACCGCAGTGGAACGGTGACGCGCGACCAGGTTCTGCCCGCCCCTCAGCCGCGCGGATGGTGCCTGGCGTGCAGCTTCTGCAGGTGCTCGCGGGCCACCAGCGTGTAGATCTGGGTGGTGGACAGCGAGCTGTGGCCCAGCAGCATCTGCAGCGCGCGCAGATCCGCGCCACGGTTGAGCAGGTGGGTGGCAAAGCTGTGGCGCAGGCCGTGGGGGCTGATCCGGGCCGGGTCGATCCCGGCCAGCACCGCATACTTCTTCACCAGCCCCCAGAACTGCTGGCGGCTCAAGGGATGCAGGGAGGGCTCCAGGAACATCGGCACGGCGCCGTCCTGCGGCGTCGGCACGTTGCGCTTGCCGGTGAGCTGCGGCCGCGATTCGGCCAGATAACGCTCAAGCCAGTGCTGGGACTCCTCGCCCAGCGGCACCAGGCGTTCCTTGCTGCCCTTGCCGGTCACCCGCAGCACGCCCTGACGCAGGTTCACTGCATTAGCCGGCAGATTGACCAGTTCACTGACGCGCAGGCCCGCGGCATACATCAACTCCAGCATGGCGCGGTCGCGCAGGCCCAGGGGCGTATCGATGTCGGGGCTGGCCAGCAGCGCATCGATCTGGCTTTCGGCCAGCGCCTTGGGCAGCAGCCGCGGCAGCTTGGGCGGGTCGAGCAGCGCGCTTGGGTCGTCCGTGCGCTCGCCGCGGCGCACGGCATCGGCGAAGAAGGCCCGCAGCGCGGAAAGCAGGCGGGCATTGCTGCGCGGCGACCAGCCATGGCGGGAGCGCCAGGCCAGGTAGTCGAACAGCCCAGCGCGATCGAGACCGGCCAGCCCCCCGGCCGCACCATCACGCCAGCGCGCGAGACCTTCCAGATCGCGCCGGTAACTGTCCAGACTGGCACGCGCGAGGCCGTGTTCAGCCCAGGCGGTGTCGAGGAAGCGCTGGATGCGCAGGGTGTCGTCATCGCGCAGCTCGGGCAGGTGCTGGATGAGCTGGCGGCGCAGGGCGGGGGTGGTGGCGTCGGACATGCGGACAGCATACGGAGCAGACCGTGCGTGGGCCATCGAACGGGGGCAGCGGGCCGGGTATGCTCCGGGTCATGACCGATACCGCGCTGTCGTCCCCCGCTGCTGATCGCCCTGCATCGTTGCTGCCGTGGCGGCTGTTGTCACTGTTATACGACTTCTTCCCGGCGCTGGCGCTGTGGATGCTGCTCGGTGCGGTGTTCGTGGCGGTCTATACGTTGAGCGGTCATGCGGAGCGGGAAAACATCGCGCCGTTCAGTGCGTGGCAGTGGGCGTTGTGGGCGTGCTGCTGGGGCGTGACGGGGCTGTACGCGACGATGAGCTGGCGCCGCGGTGGGCAGACGCTGGGAATGCGGCCGTGGCGGTTGCAGGTGGTGTCGTTGGACGGCACGGTACCGTCGCGCGGGCAGTTGTGGCGGCGGTATGCAGTGGGGACGTTGTCGGTGCTGGCGGCCGGCCTGGGGTTCTGGTGGGCGCTGGTGGATCGGCAGCGGTTGACCTGGCATGACCGCGCCAGCGGGACGCGGGTTGTGCGGCTGCCGAAGCCGTGAAGCAAACAGAAAACAGCAAACAGCAACAAGCAGCGTCTCTTTTTCTCTGCGTTTGCGGAGAGGCGCAACCCATTTCTGGACCCGCCGCAAGTACGTCCATGTAGGCTCGTAGTGCGCCATCCATGGCGCACTACGGTCCTGAAATGGGCTGCGCCTCTCCGCATTGACAGATCACGTAATGCGGTTGGTAGAAGCGGAATTACTGCGTGCCTGAGGTATCGCGCTGAACACCGAGTGTCGCGATCAAGATGCCTCAAGGAGCGCAACCTTCATCGCGAAGTCGAACGTTGGCTCAATCGATAAATTCATTCGCCGCTCTGCCGCTCTGCCGCTCGACCAACAGGATTCGACACGAGCAAAGGCGCCTGCGCATTCCATCAGAACGGGTAGAGCCGGGCCATGCCCGGCTGCTCTCCCCCCCACCAGCACATGATCGGAGGCGCGGCGGGATTACCAGGCCGGGACCGTGTGCTGCCATGGATGGCAGCACACGAGCCTACGTGGGTGAGAGCGGATGGCTCGCGAGGCACTGCCTCGCATCCGATCGAACGCACAGCCGCCAGCGGCTGGGCCGGGCCGCGGAGCGGGACTTGCGGCGGGTCCCGGAATGGCGAGCCCGTCGCGCCTGGCTCGAGAGCACATGGAGGCCGCTTCGGCTTCGGCTTTTGACTTCCGCGTCTAGCGTCCAGCGTTCGAGCAGAGGAATCAGCCCGACTTACGTCGGAACAACAACCCGGATACCACCATCATCACGATCGGCGGCAACGCATACGCAATCCGATAATCGAACTTCAACGCACCTGCCATGCGCCCGAAGAACAACTGCAGCAACCAGAAGCCCAGCGCGAACAGAATGCCCAGGAACAACCGCTTGCCCATGCCACCGCTGCGCAGCGAACCGAACGCGAACGGCACCGCCGCCAGGCACAGCGCCAGCACATTGATCGGATAGAACCAGCGGCTCCAGTACACATCCTCGTAATCGCGCGCATCCAGCCCATTGCGCTTGCGGTACTCGATGCTGGTGCGCAGATCCATCGCCGTCAGATTGCGCGGCTTGGAAATGCCGCTGGCCAGCGCCGCCGCATCCAGGCGTGAATCCCACGGCTCGGACTCGGCCGTCTCGCGGGTGGCCGAACGCTCACCGAACGTGTCGCGGCGGACTTTGTTCAACACCCAGCCGTCGGCGCCATGCTCGGCGGTGGTCGCATAGGTGAGCGAGGCCAGGCGGCCGTCGTCGGCGATCTTGTACAGGCGCACGTCGTGCAGGATCAGGCGCGTGCCACCGCCGGCCTGCAACTGCTCATCGCCGCTCTGTGCGTTGAGGAAGGTATCGCCTTCGCGCGCCCATACGCCCGAGTAGCGGGCCGCGCTGAGGCTGCTGCCCCACTTGGCGCTGATCTTGATGTCGTCGGCCTTGCTCTGACCCCAGGGGCCCAGCGTTTCGCCGCTGAACACCATCACCGCGGTCATCAGCGACAGCGCGATCGCCACCGAAACGCTCAGCCGCTTGCGCGACAGGCCCAGCGCACGCAGCGCGGTCAGTTCGGAGGTGGCGGCCAGCTGGCCGAGCCCCATCAGCGCGCCGATCACGGCGGCGGTCGGGAAGAAGGTGTAGGCACGGCGGGGCACGGTGTACAGCACCCAGGCGGCGGCGTGGCCAAGGGTATAGCTGCCCTTGCCGACATCCTTGAACTCGCCGGAGAAGGCCATCACCACGTCCAGGCCGACCAGCACCGCCCAGGTCAGCAGGACGGTGCCGAACACGGCACGGCCCAGGTACAGATCAAACCGCATGGGGCGCAACACGTTCATGCGGTCCTCCGGGGGCGCGACAGCTTGCCGTCGCGGAAATACATCCACAGGGCCAGGCCCAGCAGCGGCAGGGTCAGCCACCACAGGCCCGCCACGGCGGGGATCTTGCCATCGGCGATCCAGCGGGTGCCGATGAACATCAGGTTCATGCCGACCATGTAGGCCAGGAAGGCCAGCATCATCCGGCCATAGCGCTGCTGGCGTGGCGAGCTGCGGGCCAGCGGCAGGGTCATCAGGGCGAAGGCCAGTGCGATCAGCGGCGGGGCGATGCGCGAGTGCAGCTGGGCCTGCGCCTCGGGGCGTTCATCGCCGAACAGCTGGGTGGTGCGCAGCAGCTCGGGGTCATCGTCCTTGCGGGTCTCGGCACCGTCGGGCATGGCCACGTCGTTGCGGGCGAAGGTCATCAGCTTGTAGTCCAGCGCACCATTGGCCGGGCCTTCCACCTGGTGGCCATCGTCCAGTTCCAGATAGCGCTGCTTGGCGCCTTCGAAGTACATCCGGCCGTGATCGGCGGAGATCACTTCGAGGCGGTCCTCCTTCTGGCGCTGCAGGAAGACTTTGCCCAGCTGGGTGCCATCCGGGGAGACCGAGGAAAGGTAGACCACGCCGCCATTGGGCAGCGGGGTGAACTTGCCCGCCTCCAGGCCGGCCATGACCACGCTGCGGTTGGCCTCGTCGATCATCGTCTCGCCGGTGCGGTCGGCCCAGGGGCCCAGCCACAGCGAGCACAGGGCGATCAGCCCGACCACCGGCACCACCAGCATCAGCACCGGGCGCAGCAGGCGCTTGGGGCCGACCCCGATGGCGGTGATGACCGCCATTTCCGAGTCCCGGTACAGCCGGGCCGTGGCCAGAAGCAGGCCCAGCATCAGCGCCAGCGGCAGGATCAGCGGCATATAGACGATGAACTGCAGGCCCAGCTGGGAGAACAGCAGGCGGGCAGGCAGGCGGCCGTCGGCGATGTTGCCGAGGATGTCCACCAGGACACCACCGACGCTCACCACCAGCAGCACGATCAGGGTGGCCAGGAAACTCTGGACGAAATCACGCAGGAGATAGCGATCGAGCTTCGACATGGGGCGGTGGTTTAAACTCTCGGATTCGTTCGCGGTGCTGCCCAGTCTACTGACGGGACGTAAACAGCTCGCGATTGTACGGATTTGCCAACGGAATCTGATCAATGGCCCTGGAATTCACCCTGAACCACGCAGCCCCGGCCTCGGCCGAGTGCGATTGCGTCATCGTCGGCGCCTATGCCGACCAGACCCTGAGCCCGGCGGCACAGGCCCTGGACACCGCGTCCGGCGGCCGCCTGTCGGCCCTGATCGCCCGCGGCGACGTGGGCGGCAAGACCGGCAACACCACCGTACTGCACGATCTGCCCGGCGTCGCCGCCGCACGCGTGCTGGTGGTCGGGCTCGGTGAGCCGGCCAAGTTCGGCGTGCCGCAGTACCTCAAGGCCGTGGGCGATGCCAGCCGCGCCCTGAAGAGCGGGGTCAACCACCACGCGCTGTTCACCCTGACCGAGATCGAGGTCAAGGGCCGCGATGCCGCCTGGAACATCCGCCAGGCCATCATCACCGCCGACCACGCCGCCTACCGCTACAGCGCCACGCTGGGCAAGAAGAAGGCCGACGAACCCGGCCTGACCACGCTGGCCATCGCCGGCACCGACACCCAGGCGCTGGCCCAGGGCCAGGCGATCGCCGCCGGCGTGCAGTACGCCCGCGAACTGGGCAACCTGCCGCCGAACGTCTGCACTCCGGCCTACCTGGCCGAGTCCTCGGTCGCCTTCGCCCAGGCCCATGACGGCGCCGAAGCGGAGATCCTGGACGAGCAGCAGATGGAAGCGCTGGGCATGGGCTCGCTGCTGGCCGTGGCCCGTGGCTCGGCCAACCGCCCGCGCCTGGTGGTGCTGAAGTGGAGCAACGGCGGGGCCGCCAAGCCCTACGTGCTGGTCGGCAAGGGCATCACCTTCGATACCGGTGGCGTCAACCTGAAGACCCAGGGCGGCATCGAAGAGATGAAGTACGACATGTGCGGCGGCGCCAACGTCATCGGCACCTTCGTCGCGGCCGTCACGGCCAAGCTGCGGTTGAACCTGGTGGTGGTGGTGCCGGCGGTGGAAAACGCCATCGACGGCAACGCCTACCGCCCCTCGGACGTGATCACCTCGATGTCGGGCAAGACCATCGAAGTGGGCAACACCGACGCCGAAGGCCGCCTGATCCTGTGCGACGCGCTGACCTACGCGCAGCGCTTCGAGCCGGCCGCGCTGATCGACGTGGCCACCCTGACCGGTGCCTGCCTGGTTGCCCTGGGCCACCAGACCGCCGGCCTGATGACCAAGCACGACGACCTGGCCAACGAACTGCTGGCCGCCGGCGAGCACGTGTTCGACCGCGCCTGGCGCCTGCCGCTGTGGGACGAGTACCAGCCGATGCTGGATTCCAGCTTCGCCGACATCTACAACATCGGCGGCCGCTGGGCCGGTGCGATCACCGCCGGCTGCTTCCTGTCGCGCTTCACCGAAGGCCAGCGCTGGGCCCATCTGGACATCGCCGGCGTGGCCAGCGATGAAGGCAAGCGCGGCATGGCCACGGGTCGCCCGGTCGGCCTGCTGAGCCAGTGGCTGCTGGACCAGGTCGCCCGCGCCTGATGCCCTGCCCGATCGCGGCTGCCCATCGGTGGCCGCGATCCCGCCCGGCCTGGCGCCGGGTTCTCCCTTCGCTCCAGGCCCTGCCATGTCCCGTGCTGATTTCTACCTGATCGCCAAGCCCCGCTTCCTGACCGAGCCGTTGCGGCTGGTCTGTGAGCTGGCCCGCAAGGCCAACGCCGCCGGGCTGTTCACCCTGGTGCTGGCACGCGACCAGGCCCAGGCCGAAGAACTGGACGAACTGCTGTGGGCGTTCGACAACGATGCCTACATCCCGCACCAGATCGCCGGCGAAGACATGGACGAGGAAGAGGCGCTGGTGCTGATCGCCGTTCCCGGTACCGAGGCCCCGGCCCGGCCGCTGGTCATCAACCTGCGTGACGATCCTTACCTGGCCGCCTGCGACCGCGTGCTGGAAGTGGTCCCGGCCGACCCGGAGGCGCGCGAACCGCTGCGCGAGCGCTGGCGCCAGTACAAGGCGCTGGGCTTTGAGCTGAACAAGTACGACATGTAACCCGCGTGGCGGCCGTCCGGTCGCCGCCGGCCCCGGAGACCCTTGATGCGCCTGTTGATCGCCCTGATCTTTTCCTGGTCCGCCTTCTTCACCATCGGCCGCCCGATCGCAGGCATCCTCAACGTCTCGAAGGGAGCGCCGACTGTCAGTCGGCTGTCCTTGTCTGGCTGGCGGCCCGCCGCGATCTGGGCCGCCTGCGCGGTCTCACCGTTCCATACCGGCCAGAAGATCCGTCGCGCCTTAGGGCGCTGAGCTTCCGGCACCCCCACCTTCCGTATTCGATCCTGGTTCCCGCATGACCCAACTCGCCTCCAGCTACGACCCCAAATCCTTTGAAACCGCGTTGTACGACGCGTGGGAGAAGGCCGGCCATTTCAAGCCGTCCGGCAAGGGCGAGCCGTACACCATCCTGCTGCCGCCGCCGAACGTGACCGGTACGCTGCACATGGGCCATGCCTTCCAGCAGACCCTGATGGATGCGCTGGTGCGCTACCACCGCATGCGCGGCTACGACACCTTGTGGCAGGTGGGTACCGACCACGCCGGCATCGCCACCGAAATGGTGGTGTCGCGCAACCTGGCGCTGGCCGGCCAGGGCGAAACCCGCGATTCGCTGGGCCGCGACGGCTTCATCGAAAAGGTGTGGGAGTGGAAGGCGCAGTCCGGTGACACCATCGAGCGCCAGATGCGCCGCCTGGGCACCTCCAGCGACTGGTCGCGCAGCACCTTCACCATGGACCCGCAGCCGTCCGAAGCGGTGATAGAGGCCTTCGTGCGCTGGCACGAGCAGGGCCTGATCTACCGTGGCCAGCGCCTGGTCAACTGGGATCCGGTGCTCAAGACCGCCATTTCCGATCTGGAAGTGGAGAGCGTGGAGGAAGACGGTTTCCTGTGGTCGATCAGCTACCCGCTGGCCGATGGCAGCGGCACCCTGACCGTGGCCACCACCCGCCCGGAAACCATGCTGGGCGACACCGCGGTGATGGTGCACCCGGACGATGAGCGCTACGCGCACCTGATCGGCAAGAAGGTGAAGCTGCCGCTGACCGATCGCGAGATTCCGGTGATCGCCGATGATTACGTCGACCGCGAGTTCGGTACCGGCGTGGTCAAGGTAACCCCCGCCCACGATTTCAACGATTACCAGGTTGGCCTGCGCCACAACCTGCCGATGATCAACCTGTTCACCCCGGACGCGGCGATCAACGACAACGCCCCGGAGAAGTACCGCGGGCTGGACCGTTACGACGCGCGCAAGGTGATCCTGGCTGAGCTGGAAGACCTCGGCATCCTGGTCGAGACCAAGGCACACAAGCTGCAGGTGCCCCGTGGCGACCGCACCCAGCAGGTGATCGAGCCCTACCTGACCGACCAGTGGTTCGTGAAGATGGACGTGCTGGCCAAGCGCGGCCTGGAGCTGGTCGAGAACGGCAGCATCCAGTTCGTGCCGGCCAACTGGATCAACACCTATCGCCACTGGATGGAGAACATCCAGGATTGGTGCATCAGCCGCCAGCTGTGGTGGGGCCATCGCATTCCGGCGTGGTTCGACGACGCGGGCAACTGCTATGTCGGCCGCGACGAAGCCGAAGCGCGCGCGAAGAACAACCTCGCCGCCGACCTCGCCCTGCACCAGGACAGCGACGTGCTGGAGACCTGGTTCTCCTCGCAGCTGTGGCCGTTCTCCACGCTGGGCTGGCCGAACGAACAGGCGATGGCCGAGCGCGGTTTCGAGCGCTACCTGCCGTCTGCGGTGCTGGTCACCGGCTTTGACATCATCTTCTTCTGGGTGGCCCGCATGATCATGGCCACCGACAGCTTCACCGGGAAGATTCCGTTCAAGGACATCTACATGACCGGCCTGATCCGCGATGCGCAGGGTCAGAAGATGTCCAAGTCCAAGGGCAACGTGCTCGACCCGCTGGACATCATCGATGGTATTTCCATCGAAGACCTGGTCGCCAAGCGCACCACCGGCCTGATGAAGCCCAAGGATGCGCCGAAGATCGAGAAGGCGACCCGCCGCGAGTTCCCCGATGGCATCATCGCCCACGGTGCCGATGCGCTGCGCTTCACCATCGCGGCCCTGGCCACCCACGGCCGCGACATCAAGTTCGACATGAACCGCGCCGAGGGCTACAAGAATTTCTGCAACAAGCTGTGGAACGCCAGCCGCTTCACCCTGATGAACACCGAGGGCAGCACGTTCACCGGTGTGCCTCAGCCGCGTACCGACGCCGAGCGCTGGATTCTCGCGCGCCTGGCGGCGGTCTCGGCCGAAGCCCAGACGCATTTCGCCAACTACCGCTTCGACCTGCTGGCGCAGTGCCTGTACGAATTCGCCTGGAACGAGTTCTGCGACTGGTTCCTGGAGCTGACCAAGCCGGCCCTCAACGGCGCCGACGCCGAGGATGCCAACAGCACCCGCCACACCCTGCTGTACGTGCTCGAAGCGCTGCTGCGCCTGCTGCACCCGTTGATTCCGTTCGTCACCGAGCAGCTGTGGGGCCAGGTCGCCCCGCGCCTGGGCATCACCGATGACACCATCTCCCAGCGCCCGTATCCGACCGCGGAGGAATTCGCTGGTGACTTCGCCCGCGCCGAATCAGACGTGGAATGGCTGAAGTCGATGGTCAATGCGCTGCGCCGCGTGCGCAGCGAGTTGAACGTGCCGCCGTCCAAGCTGGTGCCGCTGCTGCTGCAGGGCGGCAATGACGACGACCGCGCGCGCATGACCCGCTTCACCGCCTCGCTGTCGTTCCTGCTCAAGCTGGAGCGCATCGAGTGGCTGGCCAACGGCAGCGACACGCCGCCAGCCGCCACCGCGATCGTGGGCGACCTGACCCTGCTGGTGCCGCTGGAAGGCCTGGTCGATCTGGGCGCCGAACGCGCGCGCCTGGACAAGGAAATCGCCCGGGTGGAATCGGAAAAGGAAAAGAGCGGGACCAAGCTGGCCAAGTTCACCGACAAGGTGCCGGCGGCCGTGGTCGAGCAGGAGCGCGTGCGCCTGGTCGAATGGACCGCGCAGCTGGATGGCCTGCGTTCGCAGCGCGCGAAGCTGTAAGCGCTGGGGGGAGGTAGTGCCACGCCATGCGTGGCTGCCTTCCGGGGCGGGATGACGCGCAGCCACCCATGGGGTGGCTCTACACCACGCGGTCAGAGCGGCGGCATCACCTGGATGTCGTCGTCGACCAGCTCGATGGCCATCACCAGCGCATCCTCGCGCCCCTCTCGGGCGGGGTAATAGCGGGGCCGGCGGCCGATCTCGTTGAAGCCCTCGCTGTGGTACAGCGCCACCGCCGGGGTATTGGACGGGCGCACTTCCAGGAACACGCGGTGCGCGCCGTGGTCGCGGGCCAGCTTCACCAGCGCGCGCAGCAGATGCCGGCCGTGGCCGCGCGACTGGCACAGCGGGTCCACGCAGATATTGAGGATGTGGGCTTCATCGGCGGCGATGCTGAGCAGGCCGTAGCCCATCAGCAGGCCGTCCTCTTCCATCGCCAGGCCGGGATAACCGGCACGCAGGCAGTCCTGGAAGATGCCGCGGGTCCACGGGTACGGATACCCGCGCACTTCGATCGCCATCACCGCATTGAGGTCGCTTTCGCGCAGCGCGCGCAGCGACAACGGCCGTGGCGAGCTCACCGCGCTCACGGGCGGTTCTTCCTGCGCAGGGCACGCAACTGCGGCCACAGCGCACGCTTGGCGGCCGCACTGCCGCGCAGTTCATCCAGGTTCCAGCTGGCCATCAAGGCCTGGGTATCCGGTTCGGCGGGGTTGCAGCCGGAGGCACGCAGCAGCGCGATCTGCAGGCGATCAGGCATCCGCACCGCGGCGCGGCGGCCACCGCTCGCGCGCACGGGTGTCGCGGCCGGCGGGCTGCCGGGCGCGCCTGCTTCCACCGTGCGCGGGGCACTGCGCCGTACCGGTGCGGGCGCGTCCGCCGATGGCGCCGGCCGTGCGGGGCGTACGGGCACCGGCGGCTCGGCCACCGGGGCCGCGCGCAGCTCGATCTCGGGCATCACCACCGCCTCGGGCGCGACACTGCCGTCGACGAACACCGTGTAGCCCATGGCCTGCAGCCAGGACTGCTGCGCCGGCGACCACAATGGCGGCAGCGCCCGCCCGCTCACGCGTTCGGCTCGACCGGCCTGCGGGTGCGTTGCCACACCCAGTAGCACGGGCCGGACAGGGCATACACCAGGCCCACCGCGAACAGCACGCGCGGCAGATCGATGACCATGATCGCGATGGCGATCGGCACCAGGGCCAGCGCCAGGAACGGCACGCGGTCCGCGCGCGGCCCCTTCTCGCCACTGCCCTTGAAGCTCCAGAAGCGGATCCGGCTGACCATCAGCAGGGCCGAGACCAGGGTCACGCCGAGGGCGACGTAGCGCAGCTGGTTGCCGTCCCAGCCCAGGTTGCCATCGGCGAAGGCCCAGACGAAGGACATCATCAGGCCGGCGGCAGCCGGGCTGGCCAGCCCGATGAACCAGCGCTTGTCGACCACCGTGACCTGGGTATTGAAGCGGGCCAGGCGCAACGCGGCGCAGGCGGCATACAGGAAGGCGACCGCCCAGCCGACGCGGCCGAGTACCGGGTCGTCGAACTTCAGCCAGGACAGCGACCAGTGGTACATCACCAGGGCCGGGGCCATGCCGAAGCTGACCAGGTCGGCCAGCGAGTCGTACTGCACGCCGAATTCGCTGCTGGTCCCGGTCAGCCGGGCCACGCGGCCGTCCAGGCCGTCCATGACCGCCGCGACGAACACGGCGATGGCGGCATTGACGAAGTCGCCGTTGGCCGCGGCGATGATCGCGTAGAAGCCGGCGAACAGGCCTGCGGTGGTGAACAGGTTGGGCAGCAGGTAGATGCTGCGCGAGCGCGGCGGGGGTTTCAGTTGATCCATGCGGCCAGTTTAGTGGCTGCGGTGCCCTTTGGGGCAGTGCCAGCGCGCCGCGCCCTGCCATTGCTGCCGTGATCGGCTTGCCAGCGCCGGCCCGGGGTGCTGCAATCGCGCTTCTGCCCCGTCTCCGGAGTCGCCATGCGTGCCCTGTCCCGTCTGAGCGCCCTGCTGCTGCTCGCCAGTGCGACGGCCAGTGCCGGCACCGTCTATAAGTGGAAAGACGCCCATGGCGTGACCCAGTATTCGGAGAAGCCGCCCACCGGGCAGAACTACGAGGCCCGCCAGGTCCAACACCGCGACCCGGCCCCGCGCGAGGCGGCGGCCGCCCCGGCCGAGAACAGCGACTGCACCACCGCCCGCGGCAATATCGTCCTGCTCGATGGGCCGGGCAAGGTCATGCAGGACACCGATGGCGACGGCAAGGCCGATACCGCCCTGACCGATGCGCAGCGCAGCGCCCAGAGGACCCTGGCCGAGGCCGCCATCCAGGCGTACTGCACGCCCAAGGCCTGAGCCGCCGGTCCCGGCAAGGGCCAAAACCACCGCCAGCACCCATCGCGGCGGCCGGACTGGCAGAATATCGGCTTCTGCCGTTCAGCGAAGCCGACGATGCGCCTCTCCCAGTTCCACCTGCACACCACCAAGGAAACCCCCAGCGACGCGGAGCTGACCAGCCACCGCTTGATGCTGCGCGCGGGCATGATCCGCAAGCTGGCCTCGGGGCTGTACACCTGGTCGCCGCTGGGCCTGCGCGTGCTGCGCAAGGTCGAGCGCATCGTGCGTGAGGAAATGGAGCGTGCCGGCGCGGTGGAATTCCAGATTCCGACCATCCAGCCCAAGGAACTGTGGGAAGCCACCGGCCGCTGGGAAAAGTTCGGCCCGCAGCTGCTGAAGATCAAGGACCGCAAGGAGCAGGTGTTCTGCTACAGCCCGACCGCCGAAGAGGCCGCTGCCGATTTCGCGCGCCAGGAGCTGTCCAGCTACAAGCAGCTGCCGGTCAATTTCTTCCAGATCCAGACCAAGTTCCGCGACGAGATCCGCCCGCGTTTCGGCGTGATGCGCGCGCGCGAGTTCCTGATGAAGGATGCGTACTCCTTCCACCTGCACGATGAGTGCCTGGTGCGCGAGTACGAAAACATGAAGTCGGCCTATGCCCGCATCTTCACCCGCCTCGGCCTGGATTTCCGCATGGTGCAGGCCGACTCCGGCGCGATCGGTGGCGACGCCTCGCAGGAATTCCACGTGATCGCCGAGTCCGGCGAAGACGCGCTGGTGTTTTCCACCGGCTCGGATTACGCCGCGAACATGGAAGCGGCCATCGCCGCGGCTCCGGGCGAGCGCCCGGCCGCCAGCGAAGCACTGCGCAAGGTCGACACGCCCACGCAGAAAACCTGTGAAGCCGTGGCCGCCCTGCTCGGCCTGGGCCTGGAGCGCACGGTCAAGTCGATCGCGATCATGAGCGAGGGCGGCTTCGTGCTGGCGCTGGTGCGTGGCGATCACGACGTCAATGAAATCAAACTCGGTAAAGTCGAGGGCCTGCAGGGCTACCGCATGGCCAGCGAGGCGGAGATCGCCACGCACCTGGGCAGCCAGCCCGGTTTCCTCGGCCCGCTCAATCCGGCCCAGCCGATCCGCATCGTCGCCGACCGCGACGTCGCCGCGCTGGCCGATTTCGTCGTCGGCGCCAACGAAGCCGGTTTCCACATCGCCGGCGTGAACTGGGGCCGTGACCTGCCCGAACCGGAAGTGGCGGACATCCGCAACGCCAAGGCCGGTGATCGTGCCGCCGATGGGGGTGAGCTGAAGATCGCGCGCGGCATCGAGGTCGGCCACGTGTTCCAGCTCGGCCGCCAGTATGCGCAGGCGTTGAATGCGACCGTGCTCGACGAGAACGGCAAGGCCGCGGTATTGGCGATGGGCTGCTACGGCATCGGCATTTCGCGCATCGTGGCTGCAGCGATTGAACAGAATCATGACGACGCCGGCATTATCTGGCCCGACGCGATGGCGCCGTGGCAGGTGGTGGTCTGCATGATCAACCCGAAGCAGGACGAGACCGTGTCGGCCACTGCCGCCGAGCTGCTTGCACAGCTGCAGGCCGCCGGCCTGGACGTGGCCCTGGACGACCGCGGCCTGCGCCCGGGCGCGATGTTTGCCGACATGGAGCTGATCGGCGTGCCGCACCGGATCGTGGTGTCCGAACGCGGTGTCGCCGCCGGCACGTTCGAGTACCGCGCGCGCAGCGCCGCCGAAGCCGAAGTCCTGGACAAGGACGCACTGCTGGCGAAGTTGACGCAGTAATGACAAAGGCCGGGTGAATAACCCGGCCTTTTCAATGGCGGACCCGGTTTCAATATCTCCGGTTTGTTTGTGTATTTCGCAAAAGAGAATGTATGCTGTTTCCGATGCCAAGGACCGGCTCACCCTGTCCTTAATATATTGCGGAGTAGTAGATGAGCATTGACCTGAGCGGCCTGTCCGCCAAAGAGCTGGGCGCGCTGATCAAGAACGCCAAGAAGCAGCAGACCATCGTGGCCAAGCGTCCGGCGATCAGCAAGGTCCGCGCGCAGCTGACCAAGCTGGCCAAGGCCCAGGGCTATTCGGTGGAAGAACTGTTCGGCGGCGCCGCCCCGGCCGCACGCGGTCGTGCCGCGGGCAAGGCGACCAAGGCCCCGGCCAAGGCCGTGCGCAAGCTTGGCAAGGTGGCCCCGAAGTACCGCAATCCGGCCAACCCGAAGGAAACCTGGACCGGCCGTGGCAAGCAGCCGCGCTGGCTGGCCGCGCATACCGCCAAGGGCAAGAAGGTCGAAGAGTTCCTGATCAAGAAGTAAGCCGGTCAGTTACTGACGCACATGGAAACGCCGGCCTCGCGCCGGCGTTTTCGTTCCTGGTGCACCCCTGCGCGATGGCCGCGGCGGTCAGAGATTCTTGCGTGCCGGGATCAGCAGATTGCCGAACAGCAGCCCGGCCACCAGTGCCATCACCACGTTGAGCACAGTCATCAGCACGGTCTGGCCGGCGCTCATGTCCTGCTGCTGGACCAGGGTCAGCACGCCACGCAGGCTGGTACTGCCGGGCACCAGCATGATGATGCCGGGCAAGCGGATGATCGCGCCCGGGCGCTGCGCCAGGCGACCAAACAGGTTGCCTGCGGCCGTGAGCAGCATCGCCGACATGAAAATGCCGGCCGGTATGCCCCAGGCCTGGCCCGCGAATTTTGAAATCGCATAGCCGGCCACCGCCGCGGCCATCACCCACGGAAAATCGCGCCGGTTGGCCTTGAACAGCATCGCGAACGCGAAGGCGGCCAGCAGCAACGCACCCCACTCGACCCAATCGGCCTGTGGACGCGACGCGCGCACCAGCGGTTCCAGCCCGACGATGCCGGACAGGGTCACCGCGATCACCGCGCCCACCGTCAATTTCAGAATCGTGGTCACCGCCCCGGCGAAGCGTGCCGTCCCCGAGACCCAGTGCTGGCTGGCCAGTTCGTTGACCGCATTGGTCAGCGACATCCCGGGCAGCAGCACCACCAGCGAGGCGATGATCACCGTATTGAGGTTGAGCGCGCCGATGAACGAGGCCACCAGCGTTGCCACCGAACCGGCCAGCAGCGCCGCCAGGGCTTCGTTGGCCTCGCGCGTGGCCGGGCGGCGGTCGGTGTACATGCCCATGACGCCGATCAGCAGCCCGATCACGCCGGCGGTGGCGATATCCAGCCACGGCAGTTTCCACAGCCCGGCCACGCCGGCCGCGCCGAGGCTGTAGGAGAGAATCGTGCGGACCTTGCCCCAGCGCCCGGGGTCCTTGTCCAGCTGCCGCAGCGCGGTATGCCCCTGCGCGATGCTCATGGTGCCGTTGGCAACCGCATCGGTGATCTGGTCGGCGATGCTGAGTTTATGCAGATCGTTTTCGCCCGGGGCCAGGCGGATCACGCGGGTGATGTCCGACGAACCGATCGCCTTGGTCGGGTCGCTGAAACTCAGGATCAGGCCGGTCGGGTTCGACCACGGCTCGCAATCCAGGTCCAGCCTCTGCGCCAGGGCGACCACCGCCGCCTCCAGCCGCTGCGCGGTGGTGCCATAGCTGTGCAGGCGCCCGGCCATTTCCGAAACGAAGGCCACGCGCTGAGCGTAGGTGGCCGGTGGTGCAACGATGGTGGGGGCGTCGGCAGACATGCGCCGTAGTATTACCCGAACACGCCCCGGCCTGAAGAATCCCGGTGCCATGATGCAGCCGCGCGCATGCCCGGCAGTGCCGAGCGGCGTGCATGGACCGGTCCGGCGCATACGCGAGCCATGCACCCGGACAGGGTATGCTGCGCGCAGGACGCCTACATGACCTCAGACCAAGCCCCCCATCTCGAGCAGGATGCCCAGGACCCCGGCCTGATCCGGTTGTCTGGCCATTGGACATTACGCACCGCGCTGGACGCGGCCGAAGTGCTGCGCGGCCTCCCGGAGAAAGTGACCGGCCTGGACGCCAGCGGCATCACCCTGCTCGATTCGGCCGGCGTGCTGCAGCTGCTGCGTGTCGCGCACCGCGCCGACCTGGGCGAGGACGCGGTGACGTTCCGCGAGGAGCATCGCGCGCTGGTCTCCACCATCGAGGAAGTCGCCGACGACCGGCCCAAGGCCAAACGCGACTTCGGCGTGCTGGCCGCGCTGGAACGACTCGGTGTCAGCGTGCACGGCATGGGCCACAACATCGTGGCGTTGGCCAGTTTCCTGGGCGAGAACCTGGTCAAGGGCGCGCGCCTGATCAAGGAACCGCGCCGCTTCCGTCTTACTGCCACCGTCGCGCAGATGGAGCAGGTCGGCCTGGACGCGGTGCCGCTGGTGGCCCTGCTGTCGTATCTGGTCGGCGCGGTGATCGCCTTCCTCGGCTCCACGATCCTGCGCGACTTCGGCGCGGAGATCTATGTAGTCGAACTGGTCAGCATCGCCTTCCTGCGCGAGTTCGCGGTGCTGTTGACCGCCATCGTGCTGGCCGGCCGCACCGCCAGTGCGTTCACCGCGCAGATCGGCGCGATGAAGGCCCGCGAAGAAATCGACGCGATGAAGACGCTCGGCCTGGACCCGGTCGACCTGCTGGTGCTGCCGCGCCTGATCGCCCTGCTGATCACCCTGCCGCTGCTGACCTTCATCGCCATGGTCGCCGGCCTGGCCGGCGGCATCACCGTCGGCGCGTTCGATCTGGATATCCCGCCGCAGATGTACATCGCGCGGATGCACGACACCATGGAAGTGCGCAACATGCTGGTCGGCCTGTCCAAGGCCCCGGTGTTCGCGCTGGTGATCGGCCTGATCGGCTGCCTGGAAGGCCTCAAGGTTGAAGGCACCGCGCAGTCGGTCGGTGAGCGCACCACCTCCAGCGTGGTACAGGCGATTTCGCTGGTGATCATCCTCGACGCGTTCGCCGCGCTGTGGTTCATGAAGATGGGCTGGTAACCGATGAGCACCGATACCGCCCCGGCCATCGACCGCGACGACGCCGCCACCGGTGATGGTGAACTGCTGATCCGCGTGCGCGGACTGACCAACCGTTTCGGCGCGCAGGTCGTGCACGACGGGCTGGACCTGGACGTGCGCCGCGGCGAGATTCTCGGCGTGGTCGGCGGCTCGGGTACCGGCAAATCGGTGTTGATGCGCAGCATCCTCGGCCTGCGCACGCCCGATGACGGCCAGATCGAGGTGCTCGGCGTCGACGCCCGCTCCAGTGACCCGGCCAACCGCCTGCATATCGAACGCAATACCGGCGTGCTGTTCCAGGATGGCGCCCTGTTCTCCTCGCTCACCGTGGGCGAGAACGTGCAGGTGCCGCTGAAGGAACACCACGGCGAGCTGCCCGAGCGCTGGCATTACGAGCTGGCCCTGCTCAAGGTGAAGCTGGCCGGCCTGCCGGCCGATGCGATCAACAAGCTCCCCTCGCAGCTGTCCGGCGGCATGCGCAAGCGCGCCGGCCTGGCCCGGGCGCTGGCGCTGGACCCGCCGCTGCTGTTCCTGGACGAGCCCACCGCCGGGCTGGATCCGATCGGTGCGGCCGCCTTCGACCGCCTGATCAAGACCCTGCAGGAAGCGCTGGGCCTGACGGTCTTCCTGATCACACATGATCTGGACACGCTGTATGCGATCTGTGACCGGGTGGCGGTGCTGGCCGACAAGAAAGTCATCGCCAATGCCCCGCTGCACGAGATCGAACAACTGGACCACCCGTGGATCCAGGAGTACTTCCACGGACCGCGCGCGCGTGCTGCGCGCGATGCAAAGCACGAGAGCGAGTAAGCCATGGAAACCAAAGCCAATTACGTCCTGATCGGCGCCTTCACCCTGATAGTGGGCCTGGCGCTGCTGGCCTTCGGCCTGTGGGCCGCCAAGTACTCCTCCGATCGCACCTGGACCGAGTACCGCGTGGTGTTCCGCGAGGCCGTCACCGGCCTGTCAGTCGGCAGCCCGGTGCAGTACAACGGCATCGCGGTCGGCTCGATCACCGAACTGAACCTGGTACCGGACGATCCGCGCCAGGTGGTCGCACGGATCCGCCTGAACTCCAATACGCCGGTCAAGACCGACACCCGCGCCAAGCTGGCGATCACCAGCCTGACCGGCCCGTCGATCATCCAGCTCAGTGGCGGCACGCCGCAGTCGCCCGCGCTGACCGCGGTCAACAAGGATCCGGCCCCGATCATCCCGACCACCCCTCGGCGCTGCAGAACATCACCGACGTGGCCAACCGCATCGTCGAGCGCATGGACCAGGTGCTCAGCGACCGCAACGTGGCCAGCATCAACGCCACCCTGGCCAACCTGGAAACCATCAGCGGCGGCCTGGCCGACCGCGACCAGGGTACCCAGGCGCTGCTGCTGAGCGCGCGTGATGCCGCCCGCAGCCTGGATGTGACCCTCAAGAGCACCAACGGCACCATCCAGCGGCTGGACAAGAATCTGGTGCAGCAGCTGCCGCCGATCCTGGACAAGCTGGAAACCACGCTGAGCAAGCTGGACTCGGCGGCCGGCAATGCCGACTCGATCCTTGGCGAGAACCGGGCCGCGATCAACAGCTTCGCCAATGATGGCCTGGCCCAGCTCGGCCCGACCCTCACCGAGCTGCGCGGCCTGATCCGCGACCTGCGCCGGGTCAGCGACCGGCTGGACAACAACCCGGCACGCTATCTGCTCGGCCGTGACGCACCCAAGGAGTTCGAACCCAAATGAGCCACGCGACCTTCTTCCGGCCCCTGCTGCCGATCGCCCTGATCGCCGCGCTTGGCGGCTGCTCGCTGCTGGGCAGCAACGAACGCAGCGCGGTGACGATCTATTCGCCCGTGGTGCGCATCCAGGCCGACCCGAGCTGGCCGACCGTCGATTGGCAGCTGGTGCTGGTCAAGCCCAGCGCCGCCCGCGTGGTCGACAGCCCGCGCATCAACGTGCGTCCGACCCCCTCCGAGCTGGAGGTCTACAAGGGCGTGAGCTGGGCCCAGCCGGCCACCGACATGCTCGACGACGCGCTGGTGCGCGGCTTCGAGGATTCCGGCCGCATCAACGGCGTGGCCCGGGTTACCACCGGCATCCGCGCCGACTACAAGCTGGCCATGGACGTGCGCCGCTTCGAAGCCGATTACCGCGGCCAGGCCACGCCGACCGCGCTGATCGAAGTGAACGCCAAACTGATCCACGTGATCGACCAGCGCGTGGTCGCCGACCGCACCTTCCGCCAGGAAAACCCGGTGGGCAGCACCGACGTCGCCCAGGTCACCGCCGCGCTGGAACAGGGGCTGCAGACACTGACCACGAACGTGGTGGGCTGGACGCTGGTGACCGGCGAGCAGGATCACGCCCGCAGCGCGGTTACCCCTGCCCGGATGCGTTGATCCAGCGGAAGGTCAGATTGAGGCGCTCGGCCAGCGGTCGCGCGCTTTTGGGCAGGGAATGCTGGTAAAGGCGCTGGGTCTGCCCACCCATCACCAGCAGATCGCCATGGTCCAGCAGCACCTCGGCCTTTTTCGCATGGTCGTCCCGTCGCCGCAGCAGGAACCGCCGCCCCGCGCCCAGGCTCAGTGACGCGATCACCGGCGCCGGCCCCAGCTCGGGCTCGTTGTCACTGTGCCAGCCCATCCCATCATCGCCGTCGCGGTAACGGTTGAGCAGCACGCTGTTGAACGCGTGGCCACAGAATGCGGCCAGCTGATCGCGCAGCGGCAGCAGCGCCGGATGCCACGGCTGCGGCACGAACTCGGTACCGGAATAGCGGTAGCGGGCGGCCGGGTCGCCCATCCAGCAGCTCAGCCGCGGGGAATCGACCTGGCGGCCGAACATGCGGATCCTGTGCACCTCCCACGGGACATCCTCGCGCAGCGTGCGCTGGAGGGTGTCGGCGGCGTCGCGGGGCAGCCAGTGGCGGTGCCAGTGCACCTCAGCCTCGCGCAGATGCAGATCCATGGAATCCTCAACGACTATCGTGGTGCCCGTCGCACGGGCACCACGGCGGCGACAGCGATCAGGCCTGGCCGAAGGCCACGCCGGTCTTTTCCTTCAGCTCATCGATACCCACGCCCGGCGCGGACTCGATCAGCACCAGGCCCTTGTCGGTGACATCGAACACGGCCAGGTCGGTGATGATGCGATCGACCACGCCAACCCCGGTCAGCGGCAGATTGCACTCGGACAGGATCTTGTGCTCGCCGTTCTTGGCGGTGTGCTCCATCAGCACCACCACGCGCTGAACGCCGGCGACCAGATCCATCGCCCCGCCCATGCCCTTGACCATCTTGCCGGGCACCATCCAGTTGGCCAGATCGCCCTTGTCGGTGACCTGCATCGCGCCGAGGATGGCCAGGTTGATATGACCGCCACGGATCATCGCGAAGCTGTCGTGGCTGCCAAAGTAGCTGGCGCCCGCGCGTGCGGTCACCGTCTGCTTGCCGGCGTTGATCAGGTCGGCATCCACTTCGGCTTCGGTCGGGAACGGGCCGATGCCGAGCAGACCATTTTCGGACTGCAGCCAGACATCCACGCCGTCGGGAATGTGGTTGGCGACCAGGGTGGGCAGGCCGATGCCCAGGTTCACGTAGGCGCCGTCGGTCAGTTCGCGCGCGGCGCGCTGTGCCATTTCATCGCGGGTCCAGGCCATCTCAGTTCGCCTCCTGGCGCACGGTACGCTGTTCGATACGCTTCTCGGGGTGCGGGTTGTGCACGATGCGGTGCACGTAGATGCCCGGCAGGTGCACCTGGTCTGGGTCGATGCTGCCCACCGGCACCACCTCTTCCACTTCCACGATGCACAGCTTGCCGGCCATCGCGCAGGCCGGGTTGAAGTTGCGCGCGGTCTTGCGGAACACCAGGTTGCCGGCCTCGTCGGCCTTCCAGGCCTTGACCAGCGCTACGTCGGCCCGCAGCGCGGTCTCCATCACGTAGTGCTTGCCGTCGAACTCGCGGGTTTCCTTGCCTTCGGCCACCACCGTGCCGTAGCCGGTCGCGGTGAAGAAGGCCGGAATGCCCGCACCGCCGGCGCGCAGCCGCTCGGCCAGGGTGCCCTGCGGGTTGAACTCCAGCTCCAGCTCGCCGGCCAGGTACTGACGCTCGAACTCCTTGTTCTCGCCCACGTAGGAGGAGATCATCTTGCGGATCTGGCGGGTCGCCAGCAGCTGGCCGAGGCCGAAGCCATCCACGCCCGCATTGTTGGAGATCACAGTCAGGTCCTTGGCACCGGTATCGCGCAGCGCGGCGATCAGGGCCTCGGGAATACCGCACAGGCCGAACCCGCCGACCGCCAGGGTCTGGCCATCGGCGATGGCGCCTTGCAGCGCTTCAGCCGCACTGGCGTACTGCTTGCCACGTCGCCCGGCGTTGTCTGGGGACTTGCTCATCTACGCCCTCACCTCGTTGATGTAAGCGGCCATTGTAGCCATTGCCCGGGGCTTTCCCTGCCCCCGGGGTCCGGCGTTGACCCGGCCCGCACCGGTGAAAACGATTCCCATACACGGCAGCGGCTAAACTAGTGCGCTGACTGTCAGAAGGACTGAATAGATGACGCTCCCCGCATTCAAGGCGTACGACATCCGCGGCCGGGTTCCGGATGAACTGAACGAAGATCTGGCCCGCCGCATCGGCGTGGCCCTGGCCGCCCAGCTGTCGCCCGGCACGGTGGTGGTGGGCCACGATGTCCGCCTGACCAGCGGGGCCCTGCAGGATGCCCTGGCAGCCGGCCTGCGCGGCGCCGGCCGCGAGGTGCTCGACATCGGGCTGTGCGGGACTGAAGAAGTCTATTTCCAGGTCGACCACCTGAAGGCGGCCGGCGGGGTAATGGTCACCGCCAGCCATAATCCGATGGATTACAACGGCATGAAGCTGGTCAAGGAGCAGGCCCGTCCGATCAGCTCCGATACCGGCCTGTTCGCGATCTCCGACGCGGTCGAGGCCGACCAGGCCCCCGCGGCCGAGCCGAGCGCCGGCCTGCAGTCGCATCCGGACAAGAGCGCCTACATCGCCCACCTGCTGAGCTACATCGAGCCCAAGGCGCTCAAGCCGCTGAAGCTGGTGGTCAATGCCGGCAACGGCGGTGCCGGCACGATCGTGGATCTGCTCGCCCCGCACCTGCCGCTGGAGTTCATCCGCATCTGCCATGAACCCGACGGCAGCTTCCCCAACGGCATCCCCAACCCGCTGCTGCCGGAGAACCGCGAGCTCACCGCGCAGGCCGTGCGCGAGCATGGCGCGGACTTCGGCATCGCCTGGGATGGCGATTTCGACCGCTGCTTCTTCTTCGACCACAACGGCCGCTTCATCGAAGGCTATTACCTGGTCGGCCTGCTCGCCCAGGCGATCCTGGCGCGCCAGCCCGGCGGCAAGATCGTGCACGACCCGCGCCTGACCTGGAACACGGTGGAAATGGTGGAGGAAGCCGGTGGCCAGCCGGTGCTGTGCAAGAGCGGCCACGCCTTCATCAAGGAAAAGATGCGCTCGGAAAATGCCGTCTACGGCGGCGAGATGAGTGCGCATCACTATTTCCGCGAGTTCGCCTACGCCGATTCCGGGATGATCCCGTGGCTGCTGATCGCCGCGCTGGTCTCCGAGTCCGGCCGCTCGCTGGCCGACCTGGTCGAGGCGCGCATGCAGAAGTTCCCGTGCAGCGGCGAGATCAACTTCAAGGTGGCCGACGCCAAGCGTTCCGTTGCCCGCGTGATGGAGCACTACGCCGCGCAGGCGCCGTCGCTGGACCACACCGATGGCATCAGCGCCAATTTCGGCGACTGGCGCTTCAACCTGCGCAGCTCCAATACCGAGCCGCTGCTGCGCCTGAATGTTGAAACCCGCGGCGACGCAGCGCTGCTGCGCGCACGCACCGACGAAATTTCCCAGTTGCTCAAGGACGCCTGAGGCGAATACCCCACCATGCAGAACCTTCTTCCCGTCATCCTTTCCGGTGGTTCCGGCACCCGCCTGTGGCCGCTGTCGCGCGAGTCCTACCCCAAGCAGTTCCTGGCCCTGGCCGGCGAACAGACCATGCTGCAGGCGACCTGGCAGCGCGTGGCCCAGATCGCCGGCCGCGCGCCGCTGATCGTCGCCAACGAGGAACACCGCTTCGTGGCCGCCGAGCAGCTGCAGCAGCTGGGCGTGCAGCCGCAGGCGATCCTGCTGGAGCCGGTCGGCCGCAATACCGCACCTGCCATCGCGGTGGCGGCGCTGGAAGCGACCCGTGATGGCGATGATGCGCTGCTGCTGGTGCTTCCTTCAGACCACGTGATTGCCGACGAGAATGCGTTCCGCGCTGCGGTGCTGCGTGCGGTGCCGGCCGCGGAGTCCGGCAAGCTGGTGACCTTCGGCATCGTGCCGACCGGCCCGGAAACCGGCTATGGCTACATCAAGGCGGCCTCCGGCGGCGATGTCCGTGCCGTGGACCGGTTTGTCGAGAAGCCGGATGCACAGACCGCGACCGCTTACGTGCAGTCGGGCGAATACTTCTGGAACAGCGGCATGTTCCTGTTCAAGGCATCCCGATTCCTGGCCGAGCTGGAGACGTTCCACCCCGCCATGCTGGCCGGCAGCCGCACCGCCTGGCAGCAGGCGCGTCGTGACAGCGATTTCACCCGCCTGGACAAGGACGCCTTCGCCGCCGTGCCGTCGGATTCCATCGACTATGCAGTGATGGAAAAGACCGCTGATGCCGTGGTCGTGCCGCTGGATGCCGGCTGGAACGATGTGGGCTCGTGGACCGCGCTGCGTGATGTATCCGAACAGGATGGGAATGGCAACGCGCACCACGGCGATGTGATCGCGATCGATTGCCGCAACACCTTCGCCTACGGCGAGCGGCTGATCGCCCTGGTCGGCCTGGACGATGTGATCGTGGTGGAAACCGATGATGCGGTGATGGTCGGCAAGAGCGACCGCATGCAGGAGATCAAGCAGGTGGTCGCGCAGATCAAGGCCGATGGGCGCCCCGAAGCAACCTGGCACCGCAAGGTGTACCGCCCCTGGGGCGCGTACGACTCGATCGACAATGGTGCCCGCTTCCAAGTCAAGCGCATCACCGTCAAGCCGGGTGCAACGCTGAGCCTGCAGATGCACCACCACCGTGCCGAGCACTGGATCGTGGTCAGCGGCACGGCCGAAGTGACCCGCGGCGAGGAAGTGCTGCTACTCACCGAGAACCAGAGCACGTACATTCCGCTGGGCGTGACCCATCGCCTGAAGAACCCGGGCAAGCTGCCGCTGGAACTGATCGAAGTGCAGTCTGGCAGCTATCTGGGCGAGGACGATATCGTGCGGTTCGAGGACACGTACGGCCGTACCTGATCGACGGTAGGCAGATAAACAGAAAACCCGGCCAAGGCCGGGTTTTTTTATTGCGGGTAGAGCCACGCCATGCGTGGCTGCCCTGCCTGGGATCCTGACACCGCGTCAGCCACGCATGGCGTGGCTCCACGTCTGGCTCAACAGTCTGCGATGACCCGCTTCAGGCCGTCCTGCCAGCTCGGCAGCACGACGCCGAAGTCCTGCTCCAGCTTCGCCACATCCAGGTGCGAATAGGCGGGGCGCTTGGCCGGCGTCGGGTACTCGGCCGTAGTGATCGCCTCGACTTTCGGCGCCCGCGGCAGCACGCCTGTTGCCACCGCCTCCGCAAAGATCGCCTCGGCAAAGCCGTGCCAGCTGGTCTCGCCCTTGGCGGTCAGGTGCCACGTGCCCGACAGTGCGCCGTCGTGCCGCAGCGCCTGCGCGGTCACATCGGCAATCAACGCTGCCGGCGTCGGCGTACCGACCTGATCAGCCACCACACGCAGGACGTCGCGCTCGGCCCCTACCCGCAGCATCGTGCGCAGGAAGTTGGCGCTGTGCGAGGCGTATACCCAGGCCGTGCGGAAGATCAGGTGGCGTCCACCGGCCGCACGGATGGCCTGCTCACCGGCCAGCTTGCTGGCGCCATACACGCCCAGCGGGGCGGTCGCATCGTCTTCCCGGTACGGGCGCGTGCCCTGCCCGTCGAACACGTAATCGGTGGAGTAATGCACCAATGGGACGCCGGCCTGCGCGCACCACTGCGCCAGCACGCCCGGCGCTTCTGCATTGGCGCGGAACGCGGCATCGCGGTCGCCCTCGGCGCGGTCGACCGCCGTGTAAGCGGCGGCATTGACCACCACCGTCGGCTGGACGCGGTCCAGCAATGCGGCCAGCGAGGCGGGCTGGTCGAAGTCGGCCACTTCGCACGCGCTGCCGTCGGGCAGCGCGCCGCTGCGCGTGGTCGCCACGATCGTCCCCAGCGGAGCCAGCGCGCGTTGCAGTTCCTGGCCAAGCTGGCCATTGGCCCCCAGCAGCAGGATCGTCACGGCTGGTAGACCGGCAGGCGGTCCTCGGCGATGTCCTTCAGGAACGGCGCGGACTCGTCCTTGGCCGACAGCGTGGGTGCGCTGATCGGCCAGTCGACGGCGATGTCGGCATCGTTCCAGCGGACGCCCGCGTCGAAGTCCTTCAGGTACACCTCGGTGCACAGATAGCTGAAGATCGCGCGTTCGGAGAGCACGGCGAAACCGTGCGCGAAGCCTTCCGGAATCCAGAACTGCTTTTTGTTCTCCGCGCTCAGCACCACGGCGGCCCACTGGCCGAAGGTCGGCGAGCCGCGACGGATGTCCACGGCCACGTCGTAGACTTCGCCTTCAAGCACGCTGACCAGCTTGCCCTGTGGCCGCGGCCACTGATAGTGCAGGCCGCGCAGCACGCCCTTGGACGAGCTGGAGACGTTGCTCTGTACGAATCTGCTCGGCAGCCCGTGCTCGGCGAAACGCTCGGCGTTCCAGGTCTCGAAGAAGAACCCGCGCTCGTCGCCAAAGACGGCAGGCTCGATCACCACGCAACCGGGCAGCTTGGTTTCGACAATCTTCACGGCACTACTCCTCGCACAGCCAGCGTGTGCAGGTACTGGCCGTAGCCGTTCTTGATCAACGGCGCTGCCAGCTTCTCCAGCTGCTCGGCATTGATCCAGCCCTGGCCGAAGGCGATTTCTTCCGGGCAGCAGACCTGCAGGCCCTGGCGGGTCTGGATGGTCTCGATGAAGTTGGAGGCTTCCAGCAGCGACTGGTGGGTACCGGTATCCAGCCACGCATAGCCACGACCCAGCGCTTCCAGATGCAGGTTGCCCTCGCGCAGGTAACGCTGGTTGAGGTCGGTGATTTCCAGCTCGCCACGCGGCGAGGGCTTCAGTTCGGCGGCGTAATCGCTGGCGTTGCCGTCGTAGAAGTACAGCCCGGTGACGGCATAGTTCGACCGCGGCTTCTCCGGCTTCTCGACCAGGTCGATGACCTTGCCGGCGGCGTCGAATTCGGCCACGCCGTAGCGCTCCGGATCATTGACCCAGTAACCGAACACCGTGGCACCGGTATCGCGCTGGTCGGCATTGCGCAGCACCTCACGCAGGCCATGGCCGTGGAAGATGTTGTCGCCCAGCACCAGGCAGCTCGGCTTGCCGCCGATGAACTCCTTGCCGATCAGGTAGGCCTGCGCCAGCCCGTCCGGACTCGGCTGCACGGCGTACTCGATGTTCATGCCCCACTGCGAGCCATCGCCGAGCAGGCTCTGGAACAGCGCCTGCTCGTGCGGCGTGTTGATGATCAGCACGTCGCGGATCCCGGCCAGCATCAGCACGCTGAGCGGGTAATAGATCATCGGCTTGTCGTACACGGGCAGCAGCTGCTTGCTGACGCCCTTGGTGATCGGATACAGGCGCGTGCCCGAACCACCCGCGAGGATGATGCCCTTGCGTTGAGTCATGCGGTTGTCCTCTGTCTGGTGATCACCGCACTCAGGCGGTGGTGCCGATGCGCTGCAGGCGGTAGCTGCCGTCGAGTACGCCGTTGACCCAGTCCTGGTTGTCCAGGTACCAGTCCACGGTGAAGCCGATGCCCTGCTCGAAGGTGTGCTTCGGCTCCCAGCCCAGCTGGTCCTTCAACTTGCTGGCATCGATCGCGTAGCGGCGGTCATGCCCCGGACGGTCGGCGACGTAGGTGATCTGGCTGCTGCGCGGCTGGCCATCCTCACGCGGGCGGCGTGCATCGAGCAGTGCGCAGATCGCCTGCACCACTTCGATGTTCTGCTTCTCGGAGTTGCCGCCGACGTTGTAGGTCTCGCCGACCTGGCCCTTGGCCAGCACGGTGCGGATCGCTTCGCAGTGGTCGCTCACGAACAGCCAGTCGCGCACCTGCTTGCCATCGCCGTAGACCGGCAGCGGTTCGCCGGCCAGGGCCTTGGCGATCACCAGCGGAATCAGCTTCTCGGGGAAGTGGTACGGGCCGTAGTTGTTGGAGCAGTTGGTGGTCAGCACCGGCAGCCCGTAGGTGTGGTGGAACGCACGCACCAGATGGTCCGAGGCCGCCTTGGACGCCGAGTACGGCGAGTTCGGCGCATACGGGGTGGTCTCGCTGAACTTGCCGGTCTCGCCGAGGGTGCCGTAGACCTCATCGGTGGATACGTGCAGGAAGCGGAACGCCTGGCCCTTGTCGGCCGGCAGCGCCTTCCAGTAATCGCGCACGGCTTCCAGCAGGGCCAGGGTGCCGACCACGTTGGTCTGGATGAACGCGCCCGGGCCGTCGATGGAACGGTCCACGTGGCTTTCGGCGGCGAAGTTCAGCACCGCATCGGGCTGGTGCTCGGCCAGCAGGCGCGATACCAGCGCCTGGTCGCCGATGTCGCCCTCGACGAACACGTGGTCCGGATTGCCCTCAAGCGTGGCCAGGGTCTTGAGGTTGCCCGCGTAGGTCAGCGCATCGAGGTTGATGACGCGCACGCCTTTGGCGACCGCTTCGAGGACAAAGTTACCGCCAATGAATCCGGCTCCGCCGGTGACAAGCCATGTGGGCACTACCCATTCTCCTGTTCGATATGCGCGCAGGGGCCTGATGGCGCCCCGACTCAGCGCCACAGGATACATGGCGGCCGTCTTCACGACTGCCCGCGCAGTGTGAACGACAGACCTCACCCCGCAATTTCATGTCGCAATGCAGCATAACCATACGCATTCGCATGGTCCCCCCGGGCCAGTTAGAATCGCGGTCCCACCCCCGAACCGGTTGCTACTCAAAGAACCGGACGTTCTCCCGTTATTGAAGGATCCAGCACCAGATGAAAATCCTCGTCGCGTACAAGCGCGTGGTGGACTACAACGTCCGCATTCAGGTCAAGCCGGACGGTTCCGGCGTGGTCACCGACGGCGTCAAGCTGTCCCCCAACCCGTTCGATGAAATCGCCCTGGAAGAAGCGCTGCGCCTGCGCGACAAGGGCATCGCCACCGAGGTCGTGGTCGCCACGATCGCACCGGCCGATGCCCAGGCGCACCTGCGCAACGGCCTGGCCATGGGCGCCAACCGCGCCATCCATGTCGTGACCGACCAGGCGATCCAGCCGCTGACGGCCGCCCGCACCCTGCTCAAGCTGGTCGAGAAGGAACAGCCGGACCTGGTGATCCTCGGCAAGCAGGCCATCGACGACGATGCCAACCAGACCGGCCAGATGCTGGCCACGCTGTGGGGGCGCCCGCAGGCGACCTTCGCCAGCAAGCTGGAGATCGCCGACGGCAAGGCCACGGTGACCCGTGAAGTCGACGCCGGCCTGGAAACGCTGGAAGTGGACCTGCCGGCCGTGGTCACCACGGACCTGCGCCTGAACGAGCCGCGCTTCATCAAGCTGCCCGACATCATGAAGGCCAAGGCCAAGCCGCTGGAGACCCTGCAGCTGGCCGACCTCGGCGTTGAAGCCGCCGATACCTTCAAGACCACCCAGTACGCCGCGCCGGTCAAGCGCAGCAAGGGCGTGATGGTCAAGGACGCGGCCGAACTGGTCGCTGCACTCAAGCAGAAGGGGTTGCTGTAATGACCAAGATCCTCGTTGTCGCTGAACACCACGACGGCAAGCTCAATGCCGCCACCGCCAAGACCGTCAGTGCGGCCGCTGCGATCAGCGGCGCCAGCATCGACGTGCTGGTGCTGGCCGCCGACGCGACCGCAGCCGCCGCTGAAGCAGCGCAGCTGGCCGGCGTCGCCAAGGTGCTGACCGTGACCAACGCCGCCAACGCGCAGGCGCTGGCCCAGGTCCTGGCCCCGCAGATCGCGCAGCTGGCCACCGGCTACACCCACGTGTTCGGCCCCTCCACCACCTTCGGCAAGGACCTGATGCCGTGCGTGGCCGCCCTGCTGGGCGTCAACCAGG
Organism: Stenotrophomonas sp. LM091; assembly: GCF_001806305.1. Classification (NCBI taxonomy): domain Bacteria; kingdom Pseudomonadati; phylum Pseudomonadota; class Gammaproteobacteria; order Lysobacterales; family Lysobacteraceae; genus Stenotrophomonas; species Stenotrophomonas sp. LM091. Next base: position 2,738,725 of record NZ_CP017483.1, on the reverse strand, counting down.
TCTCCGACCTGATGACCGTCGAAGGCAGCCACACCTTCAAGCGCCCGATCTATGCGGGCAACGCCATCATCACCGTCGAGGTGCCGGCCGACCAGATCGTGGTCGCCACCGTGCGCGCTGCCTCGTGGCCGGAAGCGGCCAAGGGCGGCAGCGCCTCCGTGGAAGCGGCCAACGTGGATGCGGCCCTGCCGAGCCACACCCGCTTCATCGGCCTGGCCGCCGGCGCGACCGACCGACCGGACCTGCAGAGCGCCAAGCGCGTGGTCTCCGGCGGCCGTGGCGTGGGTTCGGAAGAGAACTTCAAGGTGATCTTCCAGCTCGCCGACAAGCTCGGCGCCGCCGTGGGTGCCTCGCGCGCCGCCGTGGACGCCGGCTATGTGCCGAGCGACCTGCAGGTGGGCCAGACCGGCAAGATCATCTCGCCGGAGCTGTACGTGGCCGTGGGCATCAGCGGTGCCATCCAGCACCTGACCGGGATCAAGGACGCCGGCACCATCGTGGCGATCAACAAGGATCCGGACTCGCCGATCTTCGAGATCGCCGATATCGGCCTGGTGGGCGACCTGTTCACCCTGCTGCCGGAGCTGGAAGCGGCGCTGGGCTGAGCCCGCCCCGCAGGGCGTGATGGCCTCGTCCCTCACGCCCTGCCTCTTTCCGCGGGCCGTCCAGGCCGCGTAAGGTAAGCCCCCCGGGTGGCCACAGCGCTGCCACCGGCCGCCCAGCATGGACGTGATTCGATATGCCCGTACCTTTCCGCCACTGCCTACCGACCGGGGACCTGCGATGATCGTCGGTTCGGGACTGGTGGCCCGAGCGTTCACGCCCCTGTTCGCAGACGACGCAAGAACCGTCATATTCGCCTCCGGGGTCTCCAACTCCAGCGAAACAGACCCGGCCGCCTTCGCGCGCGAGCGTGCCATGCTGGCGCAGTACCTGGCCGGCGACATCACCCGGCTGGTCTATTTCGGCAGCTGCAATGTGGTCAACCCGCTGCAGGACTCCCCCTATTTCCGGCACAAACGTGCCATGGAAGCGCTGGTCGCCGCGCATCCGGCCGGTATCGTGCTGCGCCTTCCGCAGGTGGTCGGGCATACCCGCAATCCGAACACCCTCACCAACTTCCTGCGTGACCGCATCCTGGCCGGCGATCCGGTGACCGTCTGGACACGCGCCTGCCGCAATCTGATCGATATCGACGACGTCGTCCGCATCGCCGCGCAGCTGCTTTCCGGCGCGGGACCGGTGCCCAAGGTGGCCTCGATCGCATCCCCCTGGTCGCTGCCGATGACGGAGATCGTGAGCCTGTTCGAGTCCGTACTGGGACGCCGCGCGCAGGTCATCGCGGTGGACAGGGGTGAGGAGATGGTGATTGATACCGCGCTGGCCGAGCGCACGGCGCGCGACATCGGGCTGGATTTTGGTCCAGACTACCCTCTCCGCGTGATCCACAAGTACTACGGCCAGCCCCATGAATCCTGAAATCTCCGTCGTCATACCTGTCTATGGCAGCGCTGGCATCCTGCCCAACCTGGTGGCCAGACTGGAGGAGACACTGATCCCGGCGTTCGGGGACGGCGGCTTTGAAGTCATTCTGGTGCATGACGCCGGCCCCGATGACGCATGGTCCGTCATCGTGCAGCAGGCCCAGGCGCGCCCCTGGCTGCGTGGCCTGGATCTACGACGAAACGCAGGGCAGCACAATGCGATCATGGCGGGGCTGGGCATAGCGCGCGGTCGATACATCGTGACGATGGACGACGACCTCCAGCACGACCCTGCCGACATTCCTCGGATCGTCGCCAAACTGCGTGAAGGCGCAGACCTGTGCTACGCGCAGTTTCCGGAAAAGCAGCACGCGCTATGGAAGCGGCTCGGCAGCCGCTTCAACGACATGGTTGCCGCGCGCCTGCTCAAGAAGCCAAAGGGCCTGTACCTCTCTCCGTTCCGCGGATTCGTCCGCGAACTCGGCGAAGAGGCACGGAGGTACAACGGACCGTTTGTCTACCTTGATGGGCTGCTGATCCAGAGCACCAGCCACAAACGCATCGCAACAGTCACCGCGCAGCACCATGCACGTGGGGATGGGCAGTCCGGTTACAGCTTCAGCAAGTCCATCTCGCTGTGGTTGCAGATGGCCACCAGCTTCTCGATCGTTCCGCTGAGGTTCGTATCCCTCGCAGGTATCTTGGCCTCGTGCATCGCCTTTCTGCTTGCGATCATCGTCCTGTGGCAGAAACTGCACTCCCCCCAGGTTGCTGTCGGGTGGCCTTCGCTGATCATCACCATTCTCTTCATGGGCGGTCTGCAGTTGCTGGCGTTGGGTGCGATTGGCGAGTACACCGGCAGAATCCTGCTGAACATCAATAATCGCCCCCAGTACATCATCGGCGAAACCGCCAACGTGGATGACGCGCCAGAGAGCTGAGCGCGTTGACGTTGCCGGCGGAACGTCGTCACTGCGCCCCTGGAGAGCAAGCAGGTCATCCGCTCATCCCTCAGGGGCTTCACTCCGGCAACCGGCCTCAACCGGCCTGCATTCGGCGACCCAGCCAGACATAGGTCAAGCGGCGCGCATGGGCCATCAAGCGCGCCTTGAGATTCCCCACGCGAAGCGTCAGGCCTGGCAACAGCGTGGGATCTGCCGCAGCCAACGCGTTGTGGAATGCGATGGCCTGATTCGCCTGTTCATGCATCAGACGCACGCTCCACTGCCCGGCGTTGATCCTGAAGCTGGCCAGACTTTCGCGTAGCGCCACCATGTCCCCCTGCAGCATCACGCTGGTGTAGCTTGCCTGATCGATGAGGTAGGGGTGACTGTTATCCCACCCGCTGGCAGGCAGCAGCTCGCGCCGGAACATCACGCACCCGGGCTCGCCGAACAGATTTGTTCCGGCCATCACCGAAGCGCGCACGGCGTCACGGCCCGAGACCAGGCCATTGAGAGCGCCGAGCCCACGGGCACCGATCACCACCTTCCCCTGTGCGTCGATGAGATCCCGCTTACAGGCGACGAACACCGCAGAAGGGTGGGCATCAAGCGCGGCGACCTGCTTGCTGAGCGCATCCGGTGCGATGAGGTCGTCACCACACACCAGCTTCAACAGCTCACCACGTGCGGCCTGAGTTACCCGGTCCCAGTTGGCCTTGGCACCGCCGCCCGGCGGGGTCGGTGACAGAACACGTACGCGCGGGTGCTCGGCATACTGCGCCAACAGTGTCTCGGTTCCATCAGCAGATGAATGATCGGCAATGACCAGTTCGTAATCCTGATAATCCTGCGCCAGGATCGAATCCAGGGTCTGCTGCAGGTAGTCCGCATTCTTGTAGGCAGGTACAACGACCGACACTCGAGGAGTCATCAACGTTCCTCCTTGGAACCAGGCTCCGGGCGTCGCCGGAACGAGAAATACTTGTGACCGACATAATTGAAGATCACCACGACCACCGTGATGAGGATCTGCGTCGGAATGGGGGGCAGACCCAGCACATCCGCGAGGAGTGCCAGGGCTGCCATGTTGATCATCAGACTGCCGAGGTTGACACTGGCGAAGCGGGCGAAGTCACGCCACGCATGACCTGATACCCGGAACACCAAACGGCGATAGACGAAAAACACCAGCACCAGCGACACAACCCATGCGATCACCAGGCTTGTCACGGAGGGAACGCTGGGGCCAAGCAGCAGCACCAGGCCCGCGAACAGCGCCGTGCTGAACGCTGTATTTGCTCCACCGACGATCAGGAAGAGGACGCGCTGATCCTTGAAGAAGCGCTGCAGTGGGCCGGGAGCGCCCGATCCAGCGAGCGGCGAGCGCTCACCGTTCACTGCTGTCCACCCACGGGCAGCCCGGCAAAGTAATCGGCAAAGCCGGCAGGTCGACGGATGATGACGCTATGCTTTCCCGCCGCCGGCAATGCGAATGCCGTCTGGAAGCCATTCACGGCCACCCCTGGTCGAACGTCGCCATCGACGATGGCATACCACCTGCCGTCGCTGTCTTCGTTCAACACCAGCAAGGCGGGACCACTGGTCTCCACCATCGCCTGCAGCATCACAGCCGAGTTATGCCAGGCAGCAACCGGACGCGCCGAGAATGTCCCTTCGCCAAGCGTCGTCTGCCCTACTCCCAGTCTCTCGACCGCCCTGGGGGTGGCATAGATGTGGTCGACCTGAGCGCCGTCCGCTGCCTGAAGTGATGCAGCAGGCGAAGGGACGACCGCCAGGCCACCCTCCGCAACGAAGAGACGAGGCAGCGCTGCAGGATCGTCGAGGAGCGCGTAGCGATCATCAATGGCTCGCGCGCCTTCGGTGCCTGCCGCAACCACCGTGTAGCGGACGCCATAGAGCTGGGCCACCGCGGGCTTGGGGAAGTAAAGCAGTTCGAACTTTGAACGCCGCTGTGGATTCAGGTCCCCGCGAATGCCCCGGGCACCGAGATTGGCCAGCTGGTGGCCAAGGATTTTGAAATCAGGCAGCTTCTCGCTTACGGCGACGCGGTAGTTCTCCGGACTCTCCAAGGCTGCAAACACGGCCGCCATCGAATGGCGTTGTTCTATCCGTTCGCCCCGCACGATCATCGATTGCCCCAGGCTCGGCGTCTTGGCAACGACAACCGGTACCGCAGCCGAAACAATGACGACCAAGCTCAGCAGCGCCTTGTTGATCACGACACCTCTGCTGGCCGACCACCACAACAGCGCAGCGCCCAGCAACACAGGGATTATTTGCCAATAGAACTCGCCACTGACCAGCACGCCCAGCAATGCCATGACGACAATGGCCGCTGCCGAGATCTCGGGCCACCAGATCCACTGACGCTGCTGTTTGCGGCGGATCAACGACACAAGCCGCTGCAGACACAGCGCACCCACCGGAAGAGCCAGCATGACGACGTACAGCGACCACCAGTTTACTTCGCGCACCTTGTTGGCAATCGGCAACAGATACAGCAGCCAGCCGAATGCAGCAAAGCAGAAGATGGCGCTGATGGCGATTGATGCAAGCAGGGCAGTAATCAGCGGCCTCGTCCTGAACAACCATGGATAGGCCAGACAGGCCACTGCAAGGGGAGCGCCCAGATAAAGGTTGCCCACCACCATGCTGTACTGATGAGCGAAGGCGAAGGGTGCAAGAACAGCCTTCCAGCCCAGCCCATGGGCCGTCAGCGCGGACAGGGGCAGTTTGTCCTTTCCGCTGATGTCCCGACCATCACCCAGCCACCGGATCGAATCGCTGTGGAAGTCCATCACCCCGGACAGGTACGGATAACAAGCGACGACGATCACCGCCGCGGCCAACGCAAGTGACGCATAGATAGGCCGAAGGTGGACGTGAGCTTCCTGCCACCCCCGCTGCCTCAGCACGACGGCGCTGTAGACCGCCCCGACGATTGCCGAGCCAATGAACGCCAGCACCAGATTCTGCGCTGGCTGCGCATAGATAAGTAGCGTCACCGAGGCCGCAAGGCCGATGGCCGCCCCGGGCGCCCAACCTCGCTGGTAGATCCGCGCCTGGAAGAACAGGATCCACGGCAACCATGCCAGTGAAGCCGAAATGGGCGGCCACACTCCGACGCTCTGGAACGCAGGCAGGAAGGGAGCGACGAGGCCAACGGAGATCGCCAGCAGCTGCCGCAGGCCCAGGCAACGCCCGAGCAGATAGCTGCCGACGCCGTAGATCCCCATGTGGAGAATGAAAACCAGCTTCAGGCGATCCAGCGTATCGAGAATCGTTGAATCACTGCCCAGCCAGTTGAAATACAACGGATACAGGGGATGAAAACTCGGGCTGCCCCAGTACGACAAGCCTGCCACCAGGCCGGAGTCGTACATGCCGGCAAACAGCCCGTGCTCACCTATCGATCGACTGATGTCGAAGTACATCGGTACAAGCACGTCGTCGGCGTCCGGACCATGCAGGATCGCGATGCCGGAGAACCTTGCGACAGCAACCACCAGTACGATCACCGCCACCGTCGCCGCACCCATGAGGTTGCGCGTCGCCTTGTTCATGCCAATTTTTACTCCTGTCACATCAATTCCTGACTGATCGTCAGCCATCACACAGCGCGACATCGCGTACCCCGGCCAGCCAATGCACCCAGGTTGGTTACAAGCGCGGCTCGATGGCCGCAGACAGTACACGCCAAAGAGCGTCGTGCGAGTAGAAGCTCCGGATGAACATCCGTTCTGCATCAGAGACCTGCCGCCAAGCCTCGTCATCACGCAGCAGCGTGACAATATGGGCGGCCATTTCCTCCGCCGCATCACCCACCGGCATGAAAGAAGACGCAGCGCCGAGGCCCTGCATGCCGATCGAGGTGGTGACACAGGGGAGACCATGCTGCAGGCTTTCCAGCACTTTCCCCTTCACGCCACCGCCGAAACGCAGCGGGGCCACCGCGACGCGTGCGTGCTGGTATCGCTGGGTCAGGACCTGATCGCTGACGTAACCGGTGACTTCAATATGCGCCGATGCCATCGCCAGGACCTCCGGCCGCGGATTGGAGCCGACCAGGCTCAACCGGACGCCGGGGACCTCACGGTGGACCAGCGGAAGGACCTCGCGAACGAACCACAACGCCGCATCGACGTTGGGCGCGTGAGCGAAACCGGCAACAAAGAGGATGCCCTCGCGGCCTTCCGGCCCGGCCATATCAGCCTCGGGCACGGGGTCATAGGCGTACAGCGGAATGGTTTCCGCACGGATGTCGACACCCGGCTCATGCTCGGCCAGCCAACTGCGGACATGGGCCGTTTCGTCAGTGGATGGATACAGCACCACATCTGCCTGCTTCCACAGACCGTGTTCAAAGTCGCGGAAGCGACGAGTCTCTTCCTCGAGTTCACGATCCGGATGCAGCGCCAGCTGCTGCTGCATGCGCAGGTGATGGATATCGTGCCCGTAGTAGACGACCTTCGCGCGGCTGTGCCGGCGTACGCTGCCCACCAGTTCGGCCGAGATATGCGGCCGGTTCAGCACCACCGCATCAAGGTAGCTTCCGTGCTCGGTCAGCCATGCGTCGAAGCGTCCGACATACTCCGAGCCACACAGCACCTCGACGCCGAGCTGCTGCAGCGGCGGGGTATAGATCGGGTCTTCGTACGCATTGGCGGGCCAGAACGACACCTGGCAGCCTTGGCGGACGAGGGTCTGGATCACCTGCCAGGTGGCCCGTGACCCCGCATCGCGGTCCGGCTGCGGCACGTAATGGTCCACGACCAGCACGTGTCGGCGGTTGCGGGAACGGTCGCGCGCCAGGAACACATCCTCGGCATTCGGGAACTGTTCGTCGCGCAGCGTGTTTCCCCAGCGTGCCAGGAACTTCTCGCGGTTGATCGCCTGGAACGCCTTCACGCCAGTCGTTTCGTCGGTGCCGCTGGACAGACCTTCGTAATGCACGACCACCGATGCCGGCTGGAGATAGACCTTCAGCCCCTGTTCGCGGATCCGGAAGGCAAGGTCGGTATCTTCATAGTAGGCCGGAACGTAGCGCTCATCGAAGCCACCGAGCGTCCGGAACAAGGTCGCCGGCAGCATGATCGACGCACCCGAGACGTAGTCCACTTCCTTCAGGTATGAATAAGCCGCTCTGCCGGGAACATCCAGACGGCCGAAATTCCAGGCACTGCCGTCGGCCCAGACAATGCCACCGGCCTCCTGCAGCCGCCCGTCCGGATAGACGAGTTTGGAGCCGACCATGCCGGCGTCCGGGTGGGTCCGGAAGACCTGCACCAGCGCGTCCAGCCAGCCGGGTGTCACTTCGGTGTCGTTGTTGAGAAGGTAGATGAACTCGCCCTTGGCCAGGGTCAAGGACTGATTGCATGACAGCAGGAAGCCGAGGTTCGTCGGGTTGTCGTGGAACCGCAGGCCCGGAATCCGGGCGAGCTTCTTGATGTCCTGATCGCCGGAAGCATCCTCCAGGACCAGCACCTCGAACGACACCTCCGCACCGGCACGGGCGATCGATGCGACGCACGCCAGGCTCTGTTCGTAGTTACCGTAGGTGGGGATGACGATGCTGACCACCGGCGCCTCGACCGGCTCGAAACGGAGGTCCTGCAGCGCCTGGTCGGGATTCTGGAGAATCTGATCCAGCTTGAGGCCCTCTACCGGAACCACGACAGCGTCCCGGCGACGCATCAAGAACCGCTTTATCGTCGGCACCAGGGGCGCGAGCAGGCGATGCCGTGCCAGGCCAGTGGCACGCAGTGAATTCAACACCGCATCGCTGTCACCCCGCACGACACGGGACAGGAACCGCAGCGGCCGCGTGACCTTCCACGATTTCGACTGCAACAACGTGCTGGTGAACGCCTGCAGCGACGACAACTCACCACGATAGCGCTGCACGACGTCGGCCAGTTCCTGTTCGCGCCGACGATCAGCGGTCACGTCCGCGGCGGGCGATTCAGTGGGTACTCCCCCCGCCGAGGCCATCAACTGGCCGATATCAAGGTGATGCCTGTGGAGGTCATCCCGTGCGCTGCCCAGGAGAGTGGACAGTTCGACTTCCAGCTGGATCTTCGCTTCCCACAGCGCCGCGATGGCGCTTTCAAGCCGGCGGGCGTGATCGCGCTCGGCGCTCAGCACATTCTGCGCGTGCGCCAGGTTGCGCTCGAGGACTTCAGCATGATGCTGCTGTTGCTGAAGCTCAATCCCCCGTGAGTTCATCAATTGGCGCTGATGTTCGAGCTCCCCTGCGAGGCTCTCGACCGTCTGTCGCTGCCGCTCGAATTCGCCTGCGAGCTTCTCCAGCGCGTTCTGCTGCTGGGACAGGTGCCCGTGCAACGACCCGACCTCGGCCTGCTCGCGCTGCACGTGACCGCGCAACGACGCGACCTCGGCCTGCTCACGCTGCACGTGACCGCGCAACGACGCGATTTCCGCATCCTGCGCCTTCGCCCACCGGGCCACTTCATGATGATGGTTGTAAAGATCTTCGCCTTCGGCATACAGCACCGAGGCAGGCAGCACCGGGATCAGCCCACGGTCCGCCGCGGCGATGGCCACGAAGTAGACAGCCGCCGGCATGTGCGCCACGCGCTGCTCCACGCGTTCGCCGGTATCGGCCAACGCCTGGAACACCTGCTGTTCCGGCGCGCCATGCAGGGGCGTGATCGTGGAGCAGACCGCCATCCGGTGGCCGGACAGTTCCACTGCCGGGAAGTACTTCTCCAGCAGGGCCTGGAACTCGTTGAGATAGAGCTCCTTGACGTGATAATCGTTGTGGTAGCCGGCCTGGTCGGAGTAGACCTCCTTGTTCGGCGAGGACATGACCAGAATGCCGTCCGGGCGCAGCACGCGCCGGATCTCGGCCATCATTTCATCCTGCTCCAGCAGGTGCTCGATGGTCTCGAAGGACACCACGACATCCACGCTGTCATCGGCAAGCGGAATGGCCGCTGCCGAACCCTGCAGATACTGCAGGTTGCCGAGCGCGGCATACCGCTCGGCAGCATGGTTCACTGCATCGTGGGAAATATCCACGCCGCGCACCGAGCGCGCTTTGGAGGCCAGCATGGCGCTGCCATAGCCTTCGCCACTGGCGACATCGAGCACGTCCTTGCCTTCCACCAGCGGCAGGCACCACGCATAGCGATGCAGGTGTTCCTGCCTGATCACGCCGTGCTCAGTGGGCACAAAGCGCTCGCCGGTAAACTCGATCATCGCGACTCCTTGGAAACTTCAATGGACAGCATCGGCAACCCGATCAGGCCGAACCGCATGGTTTCATCCAGCGCGCGGAACTCAAGCGCGTCGTGGATCCAATGCTGCTGTGTATGGTCGTGCTGGTCGCCTGAGGCCACGGCAACATCGACCATGTAGGAACCGGACGGCATGATCGGCATCCGGAAGACGAATGCCCCCACCACGGTCTCGCCCGCCTCGCCGGACACGGGCGCATCCTTGCAGGCGAAGTAACTGTTGTCGCCGAACAGGCGCTGGCCCAGTCGATCCTTCACGTAGAAGCCGACGATCAGGTTGTCCAGGGTTTCGCGCAGGGCGACCCGCACCTCCAGGCGCACCAGCTCGCCGCCTTCCAGGATCGACAGCGGCGTGCCCTCGGCATCGGTCATGCGCACGTCGACAATGCGCGCACCGTCAGCACCGAACTCCTGGCCCACATTCTCCGGATCGAACTCGAACAACGCGATGCGATTCTGCACGCCCGCGTCATTGAAGGCGTCCTGGCGGAAATCGGCATGATCGGTCGACAGCCGGCGGGGCTTCTTCTTCGCCGCCACGACGATGTCTTCGGCCGCTGCTTCGCGCCGGCCGACGACGTGCTGTTCGGTCATGTAGGCCTCGACCACCTCCTGCGAGGTCCCGGCCAGGCGCATCTTGCCGTTCTCCAGCCATACCGCGTTCTCGCAGAGGTTGGTGACGGCCGCGGCATCGTGGCTCACGAACAGCAGGGTGCCGTGTTTCTGGAACTCGCGCAGGAAACGCATGCACTTCTGCGAGAAGAATGCATCGCCAACCGCAAGCGCCTCATCGATGATCAGGATGTCTGCGTCCACATGCGCGATCACCGCGAACGCCAGGCGCACGGACATGCCGCTGGAGTAACTGCGTACCGGCTGATCGATGAACTCGCCGATGTCGGCGAACGCCAGGATGCTTTCCATCCGCTGCTCGATCTGCTCACGGCGCAACCCGAGGATGGTGGCGTTGAGCAGGACGTTCTCGCGCCCGGTGAACTCCGGGTTGAAGCCGCTGCCCAGTTCCAGCAGGGCAGCTACGCGCCCCTTGACCGAGATATGGCCTTCGGTGGGGTTCAAGGTGCCGGCGATCATCTGCAGCAGGGTCGATTTGCCCGAGCCGTTGCGACCGACGATACCCACGGTCTGGCCACGACGGATCGAGAAGCTGACCCCGCGCAACGCCCAGAAATCCTTGTAGAACGACTTGCGCTTGCCGGCCAGCGCCTGCCACAGGCGATGCGAGGGCCGCTCGTACATGTGGTACGCCTTGCCGACGCCCTGGACCTCGATGACGGTTTCCGCCGGAGTGATTTCAGAGGACATCGGCGAACCCCACGCGCAGCTTGGTGAAAATGCGATGCCCGATGAAAGCGATCGCGCAGGCAATCACGGTATAGATCGCCAATCCGGTCCAATCCGGCAGACGGCCCCAGATCACCACTTCACGCACCTGGTTGATGATGAAGGTCAGCGGATTGAGTTCGAACACGATGCGGTAGCTCTCCGGCACCGATTCGACCGGGATGATGGCCGACGACAGGAACAGCATGGCGGTGGCGACGACGCCGGCGATCTGCCCGATGTCGCGCAGGTACACGCCCAGCGCCGATACCGCCCAGCCCACGCCCACGGTCAGGATCACCAGGGGTGCCAGCACCACCGGCAGCAGCAGCGCGGTGGGATGGATGTTGCCCTTCACGCACACATACAGGATCAGCAGCACCACCATGTTCATGGCGAGGTGGAACAACGCCGAGAACGTCATGCTCCAGACCAGGATGTCCAGCGGGAACACCACGCGCTTCACATAACCGGTATTGCCCACGATCAGCTGCGGTGCGCGGATGAAGCATTCGGCGAAGAACCCGTGCACGGTGAGGCCGGCAAACAGGATCAGGGCGAAATCCGTGGTGGAACCACTCGAACCGGGCCAGCGCCCCTTCATCACGAAGCCGAAGGCCAGCGTGTAGACCAGCAACATCAGGAATGGACTGATCAACGACCACAGCAGACCGAAGCTCGCGCCACGGTACCGGCCCAGCACTTCACGCTGGGTCAGTTCGTAGGCAAGCGAGCGGTTCTTTCCGAATACCGACAGGATGCCCATCTCAAACGGCCTCGGCACCCAAGGCCCGCTCCAGATCCACCTGCAGATCCCCCAGTTCCTCAACCCCCACGCTCAGCCGCACCAGCGCATCACTGATGCCCAGCTTCTCGCGGCGCTCGACCGGGATAGAGGCATGCGTCATCACTGCAGGATGATTCACCAGGCTTTCCACGCCGCCCAGCGACTCGGCCAGGGTGAACAGTTCGGTCTTCTCGCAGAAGCGCTTGGCTGCATCGAACCCGCCCTTGAGGACGATCGAGACGATGCCGCCGTAGCCGTTCATCTGGCGCGTCGCCAGCTCATGCTGCGGGTGCGAGGCCAGCCCCGGGTAGATCACCTTCTCCACCGCCGGGTGCTTTTCCAGCCACTGCGCCAGGGCCAGCGCGTTGGCGCAATGCGCCTTCATGCGCAGCGGCAGGGTCTTCAGGCCGCGCAGGGCCAGGAAGCTGTCGAAGGGCCCCTGCACGGCGCCGATGGAGTTCTGCAGGAAGGCCATCTGCTCGGCCAGTTCGGCATTGTCACCGACCACGACCATGCCGCCGACCATGTCCGAGTGCCCGTTGAGGTACTTGGTGGCCGAGTGCAGGACCAGGTCGGCGCCCTGCTCCAGCGGGCGCTGCAGCATCGGCGAGGCGAAGGTGTTGTCGACCACCACCAGCAGGTTGTGGCGCTTGGCGATCGACGCCACTGCCGCGATGTCCACGATCTTGAGCATCGGGTTGGTCGGGGTCTCGATCCAGACCATCCTGGTCTGCGGGGTGATTGAGGCTTCGAACGCGGCCAGGTCGGTCAGATCGACGAAGCTGAACTGCAGACCGGCGGTACGCTTACGCACGCGCTCGAACAGGCGGAAGGTGCCGCCGTAGATGTCGTCCATCGCCACCACGTGGCTGCCGGCATCCAGCAGTTCCATCACCGTGGAGCTGGCGGCCATGCCCGAGGCGAACGCGTAGCCGCGGCTGCCGCCTTCCAGGGAGGCCACGCAACGCTCGTAGGCGAAGCGGGTGGGATTGTGGGTACGCGAGTACTCGAAGCCCTGGTGCTCACCGGGGCTGGACTGGGCGTAGGTGGAGGTCGCGTAGATCGGCGGCATCACCGCGCCGGTGCTCGGGTCCGGCGATTGGCCGCCGTGGATGGCCAGGGTAGCCAGGGCGAGCGAGCGGTCGCCGTGCCCGGAAGAAGCGTGATCGGACATGTTGTTTCCCAGCAAGAGGAGCCCCCAAGGGGGCCCCCGCAAAAGGAGCGGAAGTCTATCAGCGCTGGCTTAATCGGCCGTTGACGCGGATAAACATGGGTTCATTGCGACACTACGGCTTACTGTACGCGGCGACGCAGGTAGTTCAGCAGGTCGATCCGGGTGATCAGGCCAAGGAAATTGGCGCCGTCCATCACGATGGCCACCTGGCCACGGTCGAACACCGGCAGCAGGGCCTCGATCGGGGATTTCACGTCCAGGCGGTCCAGCTTGCTGACCATCGCGGTGGCCACCGGGTCGCGGAAACGGGCTTCATCGCCGTAGACATGCAGCAGCACGTCGCTTTCATCCACGATGCCGACCAGCTGGTCGCCGTCCATCACCGGCAGCTGCGACACGTCATACAGCTTCATGCGCTGGTAGGCGGTGGTCAGCAGGTCGTTCGGGCCGATCACGACAGTGTCGCGCTGGCCGTACGGGCGCAGGATCAGGTCGCGCAGGTCGCCCGACTGCGGGCGCTCCAAGAAGCCGTTGTCCAGCATCCAGTAGTCGTTGTACATCTTGGACAGGTACTTGTTGCCGGTGTCGCAGACCAGCACCAGCACCTTCTTCGGGGTGGTCTGCTCCTTGCAGTACTTCAGCGCCGCGGCCAGCAGGGTGCCGGTGGAGGACCCGCCGAGGATGCCTTCCTTGCCCAGCAGTTCACGGGCGGTGTGGAAGCTCTCGGCATCGCTGATCGCGTAGGCCTTGGAGACGCGGCTGAAATCGGCGATCGAGGGCAGGAAGTCTTCGCCGATGCCTTCCACCAGCCAGCTGCCCGACTTGTCGTTGAGCACGCCATCATTGATGTACTCGGCCAGGATCGAGCCGACCGGATCGGCCAGGACCAGCTCGGTCTTCGGCGAGAGGGTGGCGAAGGCGCGCGACAGGCCGGTCATGGTGCCCGAGCTGCCACAGCCGAACACGATCGCGTCCAGGTCGCCGTCCATCTGCGCCAGGATTTCCGGGCCGGTGCCGAATTCGTGCGCGGCCGGGTTGTCCGGGTTGCCGAACTGGTTGATGAAGTACGCGCCGGGGGTTTCCTCGGCCACGCGCTTGGCCATGTCCTGGTAGTACTCCGGGTGGCCCTTGGCCACGTCCGAACGGGTCAGGCGCACTTCGGCACCCATCGCCTTCAGGTTGAAGATCTTCTCGCGGCTCATCTTGTCCGGCACGACCAGGATCAGCTTGTAGCCCTTCTGCTGGGCGACCAGCGCCAGGCCCAGGCCGGTGTTGCCGGCGGTGCCCTCGACCAGGGTCGCGCCCGGCTTGAGGTCGCCACGCTTCTCGGCGGCTTCGATCATCGACAGGCCGATGCGGTCCTTGATCGATCCTCCGGGATTGGCACTCTCGAGCTTCAGGTAAAGCTCGCAGACCCCCGTATCCAGGCGCTGGGCCTTGACGATCGGGGTCTGGCCAATGAGTTCGAGTACGGAGGAGTGGATTGCCATCGGTTCACATCGATTCGCGCCGCAATGCGGCCGGACCGGTGATTATCCGACGGTTGGCGGCGAAAGTCAGGTTGCCGCGTTCATCAGCCTTGCGGCCGGTTTGCCGCTGCGGGAACGGACCCGGAGCGGCGCGGACGGCACCGGTCGACGAGGAGACCGGAACCGCCCGCGACGTAGGGTGGCAAGAGGGGGTCAGTGCACGGGGGAGGCGTACATCCGTTCCAGTTTCTGCTTGGCCAGCAGCTTTTCACGCTTCATCTGTCCCAGGGTGAGGCTGTCTATCGGGAGCACACCCAGCTCGGCATCCATGCACTTCTTGTTCAACTTCTGGTGCCGTTCGTAAAGCGCCTTGAATTCGGGATCCTGCTTGCGCCGTGCGTCGATATCGCTCTGGGGCTGACCTTCAAACATGATGAACCTCCTATCGCTTCTGCAGAAACAAGAACGCCCCGGCCTGACGGCACGGGGCGCTGCTTGGGGCGGAGTGCCGGGCAACCGTGACCTGCGAACCCGCGGCGGCGTCCAGTGCGTACTGGACCTGCGACTGCTGTGGTTCGTGGCGCTGGTGCATTGCCGGCCCTCCAATCGTCCAGGCCGCGGAAGGCGACCCGGACAACTGACCCTACGCTTGCTTCGGAACCGGTTCAACCCTTTCAAACGATATCGTCGACCGCGCCTAGGCGGGGTTCAGGCTGAACGCGCAGAACAACGGAAATTAAACAAAAACAACCAGTTGCGTCATGACCCGCGGTCATGACGCAACACCGGCCCGGCATCAGGGCGCGATGATGACTTCCGCCGAACGGGCCTTGGTCGCCGCGGCCTTCTTGCCGCTGACCTGCAGCCGGCTGGCACTGACACCGGCGGCCACGAGTGCATCGCGCAGCGCCTCGGCACGCTGCTGGCCGACGCCGGCGGCCGCGTCATAGGCTTCGATCCGGACCCGGCCCTTCTTGCCGATGTTCAGGTACTCGGCCAGCGCCTTGGCCTGGCCCTTGGCCCCGCCGGACAGGCTGCCCTTGCCGGCGGCAAAGGCGTCGCCGCTGAAGGTGAACACTTCCCCGCGGGATTCGAACTTCGAGCCCGGCAGCTTGCTGCCCGACACCAGCTCGGCTTCTTCACGGGCCAGCTTGGCGGCATTCTGCTGGGCCGCACTCAGGCGCGCGGTCTGCTTGCCGGCCACGCTGGTCAGCGCGGTTTCGGCGTCCTGGCGGGCCAACGCTTCCTGCTCGGCCGCCTGGCGCAGGCGCTCGCTTTCCTCGGCCTGGATCTGAGCCTGCACGCGCAGGCGCTCGGCTTCCTGGCGCGCCCGCTGGGCATCGCGGCGGCTGGCTTCGATCAACAGCTCGCTGCGGGTGCGCTCGAGCTGGTCGACCTCACGCTGGGCCAACGCGGCACGGACGCTGGTCTCGGCGATCTCGACCCGGCGCTCGGCCAGGTAACGGGCCTGGTCCAGATCCCGGCGCTTGGCCTTGGCCAGATCCGCCACGGCCTGCTGGGCCTGCAGGCGCTCGAAGGCGGCCAGCTGGGCGGCATCCGGGTTGGCCTGGATCGCCATCAGGCGCTGGGTGAGCTGGGCCACCGCCGGGTCATCGGCGGCCTGGGCCATCAGCGGCAGGCTGAGGCTGGCGGCCAGCAGCAGGCAGGGCATGCGCATCTTGGTGGAGAGCATCAGCGGTCTTCCCCGGTGGCGAGCTGGCGCTGCAGCTGGGTGACTTCATTGCGGCGCAGCTGCAGCTGGGCCGTAGCGGTGGCTTCCTCGCTGCGGGCGCGGGCCAGGTCGGCGTCGACCGTGGCGCGAACGGCCAGCATCGGCGCGTTCTTGCGCTCGCGGCGGTCACCGGCGGCGCGCTGGGCCTGCTCCAGGCCCTGCCGGGCCACGGCGATCAGGTCCGGGGCGTACTGGTCGGCATCGGCCTGGGTGGCCTTGTCGACCGCCTGCCGGGCCTGCATCAGTTCCAGCGCGCCATCCTGCGCCTGTACGGCACCAGAGAGCGCGAATGCGCACACCGTCACATACAGGGCCCGTCGTATTTGTGCGAAGCTAGGTTTCATTGGGGGTGCCGTCGCCAGAGTTGTGTGCGCGGCCATTGTCGGAAGCCTGCGGCGCGCTTGCAATGGCAAGCCGCTGATTGTTGGGGAAACATTTCGCATGGATATCGGCTATTTCCTGAAGCTGATGACCGAAAAGAACGCGTCGGACATGTTCTTGACGACCGGAGCACCGGTATACATCAAGATCGAGGGGAAACTCTATCCGCTGGGCAACACCGGGTTGCCGCCCGGGATGGTCAAGAAGATCGCCTACTCGCTGATGGATGAGGGCCAGGCCCCGCAGTTCGAGCGCGAGCTCGAGCTCAACATGGCCATTGCCCTGCCCGACGCCGGGCGCTTCCGCGTCAACGTGTTCAAGCAGCGCGGCGAGGTCGGCATGGTGATCCGCGCGATCCGCAGCAAGATCCCCAGCATCGAAGAACTCAACCTGCCCCAGGTCCTGAAGGACGTCATCATGACCCCGCGCGGGCTGGTGCTGGTGGTCGGCTCGACCGGCTCGGGAAAGTCGACCTCGCTGGCCTCGATGATCGACCACCGCAACAGCACCACGACCGGGCACATCCTCACCATCGAGGACCCGATCGAGTACCTGCACAAACACAAGATGTCGATCGTGAACCAGCGCGAGGTCGGGCTGGACACGCACACCTTCCACGACGCGTTGAAGAACGCGATGCGTGAAGCGCCCGACGTGATCCTGATCGGCGAGATCCTGGATGCGGAAACCATGGAGGCGGCCATCGCGTTCGCTGAAACCGGGCACCTGTGCCTGGCCACCCTGCACTCCAACAACGCCGACCAGACCATCGAGCGCATCCTCAACTTCTTCCCCGAGAGCGCACACCGCAACGTGCTGATGAACCTCTCCCTGAACCTGCGCGCGGTCGTCTCCCAGCGCCTGGTCAAGGGCAAGGACGGGCGCCGCCTGCCGGCCACCGAAGTGCTCATCAACACGCCGATGATCCGCGACCTGCTGCGCCGCGGCCAGGTGCACGAGATCAAGGCGGCGATGGAGGCCTCGCTGGAAGAAGGCATGGAGAGCTTCGACCAGTGCCTGTTCCGGATGGCCAAGAACGGCATCATCGAGCAGGAGGAGGCGCTGCGCGCGGCCGACTCGCGCGATGGCCTGGCGTTGAAATTCCGGCTGTCCGAAGGCGGCAGCGAACACGATCCGTACGCGGATTACTCGGCTGCCTCCGCCCCGGCGATCACGCACGGGTTCTAGCAGTCCCCCACCGTTGGTGGGGGCAATTGACACGGCGCATCGACCAACGGTCGATGCCTACCCGTCTCCCCGCGTCGATCTGTCGATGCCCACCGTCATCCTGCGTCGATCTGATGCTCGGGCCTGGCTGCATCGAATGCCGGCAGGGCCAGGCACGCGGCTTCGATACGCTGCAACGTCGGGTACGGCGCCAGATCCAGCCCGAACCGGTGCGCGTTGTACAGCTGCGGCACCAGGCAGGCATCGGCCAGGCCGGGCTGGTCGCCATGACAGAACGTACCCGTCCTGGCATCGCCGGCCAACAGCGTTTCCATCGCCGCGAACCCCTCCGCCATCCAGTGCAGCGTCCACTGGGTGCGTGCCTCGGCGCCGGCCTGCAGCGTGCGCTCCAGATACTGCATCACCCGCAGGTTGTTGAGCGGGTGGATGTCGCAGGCCACCAGCTGCGCCAGCGCACGCACCCGTGCCCTGCCCTCCGCATCGGCGGGCAGCAACGGCGGGGCCGGGAACACCTCGTCCAGATACTCCAGGATCGCCATCGACTGCTGCAGCACGCGCTCGCCATGGCGCAGGGTCGGTACCAGCTCCTGCGGGTTGAGCGCGGCATAGGCCGCGCCGTGCTGTTCGCCGCCCTCGCGGACCAGGTGCACCGGGGTGATCCGGTGCGGCAGGCCCTTGAGATTCAGCCCGATGCGCACGCGGTAGGCTGCGCTGGAGCGCCAGTAACTGAACAGCTCGATCGGTTCCATGGCGGTCTCCCGGCCAGTGCTCAGGGCTTGGCCGCCTGCTCGATGCGCTGTTCGATCGCACCGAAGATGCTCTCGCCGGCCGCATCGAACATCTCGATCCGCACCACATCGCCGAAGGACATGAACGGCGTGCTCGGCTTGCCATCGCGCAGGGTTTCCACGGTGCGCTGTTCGGCGAAGCAGGACGCACCCTTGCTGGTGTCCTCGTTGGCGATGGTGCCCGAGCCGACGATTGCACCGGCGCCCAGCGGACGGGTCTTGGCGGCGTGCGCGACCAGCTGGGCGAAGTTGAACTGCATGTCCACGCCGGCTTCCGGCGCGCCGAACCATTCCCCATTGATATGGGTGAGCAGCGGCAGGTGGACCTTGCTGTCCTGCCAGGCGTCACCCAGCTCATCGGGGGTGACGAACACCGGTGACAGCGCCGAGCGCGGCTTGGACTGCAGGAAGCCGAAGCCCTTGGCCAGTTCGCCCGGGATCAGGTTGCGCAGCGAGACATCATTGACCAGGCCGATCAGCTGGATATGGCCGGCAGCCTGCTCCGGCGTCACCGCCATCGGCACGTCGTCGGTGATCACCACCAGCTCGGCTTCCAGATCGATGCCGTATTCCTCGCTGACCACCTTGACCGCGTCGCGCGGGCCGTAAAAACCGGCACTGGTGGCCTGGTACATCAGCGGGTCGGTGTAGAAGCTCTCCGGCACTTCGGCGCCACGGGCGCGGCGCACGCGGGCCACGTGCGGCAGGTAGGCGCTGCCATCGACGAATTCATAGGCACGCGGCAGCGGCGCAGCCAGCGCCTGCAGGTCGATGTCGAACACGCCGTCGGCGTCGCCATCGTTCAGCGATTCGTACAGGGCATTCAGGCGCGGGGCCAGGTGGCTCCAGTCTTCCAGGGCCTGCTGCAGGGTCGCGGCGATGCCGGTGGCGCGCACGCCCTGGCGCAGGTCGCGCGAGACCACGATCAGGGTGCCGTCGCGGCCGCCTTCCTTCAAAGAACCAAGCTTCATGGGTGGGTATCCGGGATCGCGAAAATAGGTTTCAAGTGTAATCAAATGGTTGGCGGACCGACCAGCTGCACCGCCGCATCGCCTTACCGTAATGCATTGCCTACGCGCAGGAGCAGCCACGCATGGCGTGGCGCTATCGTTCCGCCCCCTCCTCCCAAGCTGAACAGGGAGGTTTGGTATGGGTCTCAAACATCCGTTAGACTATCCGGGTCTGCAGCGGCCGTCCGTTTCCCTTCGGGATCGCCGGCGATATGGATCAACGATCCGTCGCCCGCCCCCACTCCGACGCCATTCGTCATGCATTCCAGTCTTCGCACCGCGTCGACTGCACCCAATTCTCGCAGCGCGGTTCACGGGAACGCTCCGAGTCAGCCGATCACATTGATCTGCCTCGCGTCCGGCCATTCGGCCTGGCGTTACTTTGTCTTTGGAGCTTCCACCCGATGTCTTTTGAATCCTTGGGCCTTGCCCCGTTCCTGCTGCGCGCGTTGACCGAGCAGGGCTACGATACCCCCACGCCGATCCAGGAGCAGGCCATCCCGCTCGCCCTGGAAGGTCGCGACCTGCTGGCCGGCGCACAGACCGGTACCGGCAAGACCGCCGCCTTCGGCCTGCCGCTGCTGCAGCACCTGGGTACCAACCCGCAGGCCGTCAATGGCCCGCGCAAGCCGCGTGCACTGGTGCTCGCCCCCACCCGCGAACTGGCCACCCAGGTACATGACAGCCTGCGCGGCTACAGTAAGTATCTGCGCATCCCGAGCGCCTGCATCTACGGCGGCGTCGGCATGGGCAACCAGTTCGACGTGCTGCGCCGTGGCGTGGACCTGCTGGTCGCCTGCCCGGGCCGCCTGATCGATCACATCGAGCGTCGCAGCGTCGACCTGTCCGGCATCGAGATCCTGGTCCTGGACGAAGCCGACCGCATGCTCGACATGGGCTTCCTGCCGTCGATCAAGAAGATCCTCGCCAAGCTGCCGCGCCAGAACCGCCAGACCCTGCTGTTCTCGGCCACCTTCGAAGAGAGCATCAAGCAGTTGGCCCTGGAGTTCATGCGCGATCCGGCGCAGATCCAGGTGACCCCGAAGAACACCGTCGCCGAGACCATCACCCACCGCGTGCATCCGGTCGATGGCGCGCGCAAGCGCGAACTGCTGCTGCACCTGCTGGCGCAGGACAGCCGTGAGCAGACCCTGGTGTTCGGCCGTACCAAGCATGGCTGCGACAAGCTGGCGATGTTCCTGGACAAGTCCGGCATCAAGACCGCGGCGATCCATGGCAACAAGAGCCAGGGCCAGCGCCTGCGTGCCCTGGGTGACTTCAAGGCCGGCCGCGTGACCGTGCTGGTGGCCACCGACATCGCCGCGCGCGGTATCGACATCAACGAGCTGCCGAAGGTCATCAACTACGACCTGCCGATGGTGGCCGAGGATTACGTGCACCGCATCGGCCGTACCGGCCGTAACGGTTCGACCGGCCAGGCGATTTCGCTGGTGGCCCAGGACGAAGCCAAGCTGCTGCGCCAGATCGTGCGCCTGCTCGACAAGGACATGGACATCCGCGACGTGCCGGGCTTCGAGCCGCAGACCCCGATCCGCTGGGGCAACAGTGCGCCGGGCAAGGCCGAAGTGCCGGGTGGCGATCGTTCGCCGCGCAAGCATGCGCGTCGTCCGCACAGCGAGGCCCCGCGCCACGCCCATGCCGGCCCGAAGAAGGCCGGTGGCGGCCAGCGTGATGGCGCCGGTCGCGGTGCACCGCGCGGTGGCCAGCCGCAGGGCCAGCGCCGTGGCGGTGCCGGTCGCAGCCAGGGTGGCGGCGGCGGTCGCGCCAGCTGATTCCTCCGGGCATCGCTGAAACGCAAAAAGGGCGACGCATCTGCGTCGCCCTTTTTTGTGTGTCTCGGGAGCCGGCCAGCGGCCGGCACTACCGGCCCGGTCGTTGGCGCCTGTCCGGCAGTGGCTCGGCGCCCCGACTCAGAAACTGTAGGCCACCGTGATCCGCGCATTGCGGCCGGGCTCGCTGTAGCGGCCGATGCCCTCATCGTTGACGTAGCCGTACAGCGTGTTGGTGCCCTTGTTGATGTTGCGCACGCGCTGCCAGAGGTAGTACTCCTCATTGGTCAGGTTGTAGATACCGGCGCTGAGCTTCCACTGCGGGGTGACGTTCCAGGTGCCGTACAGATCCAGCACGGTGTAGCCATCGGCCTTGTCGACGAAGGCGGGCGTGATGACCTTGCCGGTGGCGTCGGTGGTGTAGGCGTCCTTCGCTTTCTTGGCCACGGCGTGGGTCACGCTGGCGGTGAGGTTCCACACCGGCGACGGCGCGTAGCGCACGCCCAGTACCGCACTGGCCGGCACGATGCTCTCCAGCGGGTCGCCGTTGCGCTTCTCGCCTTCGCTGTAGGAGGCCGCCAGGCGCGAGGACCAGGCGTCGCTGATCTGCCAGCGCCCTTCCAGCTCCACGCCCTTCACCGTCACTTCGCCCGCGTTGGTCGGCATCGTGTAGTTGCGCGAATACAGCACCGGGCCGGTGGCGGTGGTGCGGAAGCCGCCGGGTACCGACTGGACCAGGTTGGTGTACTCGATGAAGTTCTCGTAGCGGTCGCGGAACACCGACAGGCCCAGCTGCGCGCGATCGGTGCTCCAGCGGTAGCCGAACTCCAGATTCAGGCTCTTCTCCGCCTCCAGGTCCGGGTTGGAGACGGTGTCGTTGAGCAGCAGCGGCTGGCCGTTCTGCGCGTTGATGACCTGGGTGGCGCTGGTCGGCGAATACATGTCCGCCACGGTCGGGGCGCGGAAGCCACGACCCACCTGCGCCCACAGCGCGTGATCGGGCAGGAAGCGGTACTCGGCGCCCAGCTGCCAGCTCGGCGAAGCGAAGCTCACATCGCGCACGGTGCCGGTGCGGTCCACGAAGGTGGCATCCACCTGCGGTGAGTAGTCGTAACGGTCGTAGCGCGCACCGGCGCTGAGCGTCAGCCGTTCGTCCAGCAGCTGCACGCTGTCGCGCAGGTACAGGTTCCAGGCAGTCACGTCGGTCTTGGGCACCTGCCGCGGGTCGATCTCCACCGAGGCGACCGCGCCGGCCGCATTCCAGCGCGTATCAACCGCGGTGAAATCGATGTCGCGCTGCTGCCAGGCCAGGCCGTAGACCACGTCATGGCGCGCGCCGGCAGTGGCGAAGACCTTGCTGAAGTCGGCCGCGGCGCGGTCCAGGGTCTGCTTGGTCGAGCGGTTCTCGCTGCGCAGGCATGGCGTGGTGCCGCCGGGGCAACCGCTGCCGGCCACGATGGTGGTGATGCCACGGCTGTCGGTGACCTGGCGGTCCAGCTGTGCATCCAGCGTATCGAACAGCGCGTTGTCAGCGCGCCACTGGTAGTTCACCCCGTAGCGGTCACGGTCGTTGGTGTCATGACCTTTGCGCGACAGGTAACCCGGCGCGTAGACGCGCGAGAGGTTGTCCACGTCGTTGGTGGCGCGGCCACGCTCGTAGAGGAAGCCCAGCGTGTTGGCCTCGTCGAGCTGCAGGTCGAGCTTGCCCAGCAGGTTGTCGCGGGTGCTGTCCACCGGATCCGGCGTGCGGCGACCGACCCCGATGCGGTCGTTGGTGGTGTCATACCACGACTCGGATTCATGGCCTTCGCGGCGCGTGTAGACCAGCATCGATTCGACGATGCCGGTACGGTTGGCAAAGGTCAGCGTGCCCATGGTTTCGTCATTGGCACCGGAGTACCCCGCCTTGAAGCCCAGGTGGGTGTCGTTGCCGGTGCGCGTGAGGTAGTCGGCCGGGTCCTTGGTGGTGAACACCACCGCCCCCCCAGCGCACCGCTGCCGGCGCTGATCGAGTCGGCGCCCTTGATCACGGCCAGGCTTTTGAGGGTATCGATGTCCACATCGCCGCGGCCACCGCGGAAGAACTCGTAGGAACGCGCGGTTTCCACCGATTCGCCCAGGCTCAGGCCATCGACGGTGATCGCGACGCGGTCGCTTTCCAGGCCGCGGATATTGAAGCCGTTGTCGCCGAAGCGGCCCATGTCCACGATGCTGACACCGGGGATGTAGCGGATCGCTTCTTCCATCGTGTTGGCCATCTCGTTGTCGAGATCAGCCGCGGTGAGGACGGTGACGTTCTGGTTGGTCGAACGGGTTTTCTTGGCGCGCTCGGCCTGCACGCGCACGGTATCGAGCGTGCTGGCATCGGCAGCGGTTTCAGCATGCACGGTGACGGACAGGCTGGCGCCAACCGCCAGCGCCAGCAGGGTGAGGGACGACTTCATGATCAAGCTCCGCAGGAGGGGAAGGTAATGGCGTGAGGCCGCGGTGGCGGCGGGCCGTTCCTGGCTGCGGCGATCGGTGGATCGAGCGGGGCTGGGGGGCAAGGGCGCGCAGGGGGCGCGCGCCGGGTTCATCCGTGGGTGCAGCGCACGTCCAGGCCGCTAGCGGCTGCCGTTGGCCGAGTGCGCGCCGGCGACCGGCTCGGGATCGCGTGCATCGACGACGCCCTCGCCATTGCTGTCGGCGCGGTCGAACATGCGCTTGCCCGAGAGCTGGTACTCGGCAAAGGTCATGCGGCCATCGGTGTCCTTGTCCAGCGAGGCGAAGCGCACGCGGGCCTGGCGCGCGGCATCGGCACGCACACGCTGGCGCTGTTGCTCCAGGCGGCCGCTGAACTCGGCGGTGTATTCGGCCAGCGACAGCGTACCGTTGCCGTCGGCATCGGTGGCGGCGAAGCCCGCGGCACGCACTGCGTCGAACTCTTCGCGATCCACCGCGCCATCCTGGTTGCGGTCGTACAGCTCCAGCATGCCGTTGGCGGTGTGCGAGGTCGGCATCTTCAGCGGATCGCGCGAAGACGCCGCAGCCGTCTCCTGCGAGGCGTTCTGCGACGTCTCGTAGCCGGCCCAGGTGCGTTCGCCGGCGGCATCGTACTCGGCGCGGCTGATCGCCCCGTTTCCGTCGCGATCCAGTGCCTTGAAACGGGTGTCGGTCTGGCGCAGGTGGCCGGCGCGCGCGTCGGCCAGGCGCACATCGAAGCGCTGCAGGTACTCATCGACGTATTCCTGTTCGTCGACGTGGCCGTCCTGGTTGCGGTCGGTGTCGGTGTAACGCTGCTTGCGGAAGGCCTCGAACTGGGCCCAGCTGACGCTGTCGGTGCCTTCGGTGGCGAACTGCGCCAGGAAGGCAGCCGCGGTCGGGGACACAGGGGTGGCCTTGGTGGCCGGTTGTGCATGGGCGGCCGGCGCCAGCACCAGTGCCAGCAGGGCCGCGGTGAGCGGGACGATCTTCATGGTGGTTCCCCTGGAGAAAGGACGGTTACGGTTCGACAACGTGGACGCGCAGCGATCAGGCGGGCGGCTTCTCGCGGAAACAGCCGGGCGATCCCGGCGGGCGCCATCCTATTCTTATTGCGAATGATTCGCAATACGGAATTTTCACATGGGGTGTGATGGGTGTCCCGCAACCGAAAACAGCCGACGTTGGTCGGCTGTGTCGGACACATAGCGGGGGAGGCCGGCGTGTCACCCTGGGTGTGGTCGGGAGCCGGCCAGCGGCCGGCACTACCGCTGCCGAAGGCGTCAGCCGCGCGGCTTGGTCGGGTTGAGCTGGTTGCCGAAGAAGATCGCGTTCAACAGCAGGCGCTCGGTGCCGTGCCAGTACTTGCGGTGCGCCGGGTCATCGGCGAACAGCACCACGTTGCCCTGCCCCTGCGGCGAGACCAGCAGCCAGGCCGCACCAGCGACGCGGCTGCGGTTGCGCTCGGACAGATACCCATTGACCTTGGGCGCTTCGTCGATGCGTACCACCGTGGAGAACGGGTTGCGGCTGGGCTGGAAGCTCAGGCCGTTTTCCTTGTTCACCGCCAGCTGCCGGCGCGGCACGCCGAAGCCCAGCGGATGCGTGGTGTCCACGTCGGCGCTGAGGATGTTGCCGCTCACGCGTTCGATCGCGGCGATGTCGCGCTGATCGCCAAAGGCGCGTCGTGCCGCCTCCGGTTCCTTCTCCTCCGGCCCCAGCACTTCGTCGCTGAGCTTCTGCTCAATCGCCCAGCGCGCGGCGGTGCCATAGGTGATCAACGTGCCGCCAGCATTGATCCAGCGCTTGAGCGCGGCCACGGCGGTGGCATCGACGCCACCGTAGGTGCCCCCGGCCAGGACAATGGTGGTGTAGCGATCCAGAGCGACCTTGCCGAGCTGGGCCGGATCGATCTTGCTGGCCGGCAGTTGCAGATGCTGATCAAGCAGGAACCAGGCCGAGCCGATCTCGGTGGCACTCACGCCCTCGCCCATCACCAGCGCGACCGCCGGCTTGCGCAGTGCCTTGACACTGTCGCTGCCCAGATCGATACCCCCACGGCTCTGCCCACTGGACAGCGCCTGGATATGCACGCCACTGCTGCGTGCCGCGGCGTCGACCGCCGCGAGCAGTTCTGCACCGGCCAGCGGCTGGCCCGCCACCGGCACCACCACGCTGCCGTAGCCGAACGACTGCTCGCCCTGCGCGGTGGCCGCCGTGAACGGCTGGAAGGCCGCGCGGGTCAGCAGGCCCTTGGCCTGCAGCGCGTACAGCGCGCGGCTGGCGTTGTAATCGCGCCAGTCAAACACGTAGGCATAGCCCGCCTGGCCACCGACCACGCCACCGTTCGCGTCCGGCACGCTGGCCACGTGCTCGCCACCGGCAATCCGGCTGCGGCTGGCGGCGAATGCGACGCCGTAGGCTGGTGCGATCGCATAGGAGGTGCTGCCGTAGAACACATCGCCCTTGATCGGCGGGGTGTCGGCGAAGATCGAATGGACGAGGCGGAACTGCGGCTGCGCGGCCTGAACCACGTAGGCGCTGCCCGGCTCGAAGCGTTGGCCGTCCACCGTCACCGGGGCGCTCAATGCCTGCACGGTGATCTGGTGCTGCAGCAGCAGATCCAGCAGGCGCCGGGTCAGGCCCGGATCGGCCGCGTCGCCGAACACGAACGACTTCACCGGCTGCTGGCTGGCCTGCTTCAGGGCCGACTGGAAGAAATCCTTCTGCAGCTTCAGCAGCCCGTCGCGCTCGGTGACCGCGCCGCGCACGGTGCCCAGGCCAGTGGCCACCTGGTTGCGGATGGTGAAGCCGAAGGTCAGCAGGCCGTTGACCGATTCCTGCACGCGGCCGCGCGAGCTGGCCTGCTCCACGGTCACCCCCACCGCACCGTGGAAGTCCGGGTAGGTCGAGCCATAGACCGGCGAGAAGTTATCGAAGTTCTCCCCGGTGTAGTACAGCGAGCCCAGCGCATCCAGCGACTGTGCGTGGTACTTGGCCAGGGTCTTGT
The DNA here is from genome assembly GCF_001806305.1 of Stenotrophomonas sp. LM091. Classification (NCBI taxonomy): domain Bacteria; kingdom Pseudomonadati; phylum Pseudomonadota; class Gammaproteobacteria; order Lysobacterales; family Lysobacteraceae; genus Stenotrophomonas; species Stenotrophomonas sp. LM091. The sequence continues at coordinate 2,711,887 of NZ_CP017483.1, read as the reverse complement.
TGAACGCATACGACGACGCCGGGATGAGCGGGCTGTGCATGCTGGCCGGCGACGGTTCGAAGTAGTAGGTGCTGTCCTTGCCCATCTCGTGGAAATCGATCTGGACGTTGGGATACCACTGGTGGAAGTAGGCGATCTTCGGCCGCGTGTCCTGCTGGGTCAGCGCCAGCCAGTCGCGGTTGAGGTCGGTGAAGTAGTGATTGGTGCGGCCCTGCGGGAACGGTTCGACATGTTCCTTGTCGGCCGGATCGGCCGAGGCCGGCGAGGACGCATACGCGTTGTGCCAGCTCGCCGCGCGGTCGCGCCCGTCCGGGTTCTGCGCCGGATCGAACAGCACCACCGCCTGCTGCAGCCACTGCGCGGTTTCCGCACTGCGGTTGGCGACCAGGTAGTAGGCGGTCAGCATCGCTGCTTCACCGCTGGAGGTTTCATTGCCGTGCACGCTGTAGCCCAGCCACACCACCACCGGGCTGCTGCCGGCGGCCGAGAGCGGCTGCGCCGGATCGGCCAGGGTGACGTGCTGGCGCCGCAGCGCCTCCAGGTTCTGCAGGTTCTGTGCCGAGGTCACCGTGGCGATCAGCAGCGGGCGGCCCTCGTAACTGCGGCCGATCTCTTCGACCTTGATCTTGTCGGAGTGTTTGGCCAGTTCGTTGAAGTAGGCCACCAGCTGGTCGTGCCGCGTGTAGCGGCTGCCGATCTCATAGCCGAGGAACTGCTGCGGGGTGGGAATGGACGGATCGAACTCGCCGCCCTGCGGGAAGAAGTACGCGCTCTGCGCGAACGCTGGCGCGGCCAGCAACCACAACGCGCCCATCAGCCAGGTGATGGGACGTGACACGACACGATGCAAAGACACAGCAGTTCCCCATGAAGCGGGCCGGCATCTCCGCCGGCCCCGTTGGATGCGCACGCTCCGGTGCAGCCAGGTGCCGGGCCGGCGCGAAGGCGACCGGCCCGCAGGTTCAGAAGCGGTAGTCGAAGCCGACCGTGAAGTAGCGGCCACGCAGGTCGTACTGACTGAAGTCGTACGGCGCGCGGATGCCCGGGAACGAGGCGTCGTACGGCGGTTCCTCATCGGCCAGGTTCTGGATCTTCGCGTACAGGGTCAGCTTGTCGATGCCGGTGTAGCCCACGTACAGGTCGAACTGGTTGTAGGCATCCACGCGGTCCTGCACGGCGGTGGCCGCGGCGCTGGCCTTCTGGTCGTAGCCGCTGGTGTAGTACCAGGTCAGCGCGGTGCGGAAATCGCCATAGCTCCAATCGAAGGTGGTGGTTGCCTTGTTCTTGGGCAGGGTGGCGCCGAGGTTGCTGCCGGCGTAATCCACCAGCGGGCCACCGACCACGGTGGGGCGGCTGTAGTCGCGCACGTGGGTGAAGGCGGTGCTCAGGCCGAAGTTGCCGGCACGCTCGGTCGGGAAGCGCTGGCGCAGTTCGACATCGAAGCCGGATGTCTTCAGCTCGCTCAGGTTCTGATAGCGGTTGTAGACCGCCAGCAGCTTGCCACGCTCATCGCGCAGCACCGCACCGGGCACGTCATCGGTGACCAGGGTCTGGGTGTTGTTGGTGCCTACCAGGTTCTCCAGCTCGATACGGTAGTAGTCCACGCTCAGGCTGGTGTTGGACCACGGCGAGAGCACGATGCCGGCGTTGAAGCTCTTGGTGCGCTCGGGCTTGAGGTCGTTGTTGCCCACGGTGAAGAAGGTCGGGTTCTGCCGCGAGCCCGGCACGTCCGGATCGCGCGGATCGATCACGCTGCCGTAGGCGATGCTGGTGCTGTTGGAATTCTCCGACAGCGACGGCGCACGGAAGCCCTTGGAGGCGGCCGCGCGCACCAGCAGGATGTCCCACGGCTGCCAGCGCAGGCTCAGCTTGGGCGAGAAGGCATCGCCAAAATCGCTGTAATGATCGGCGCGCGCAGCGGCCTGCAGCTCCAGGCGCTCGGCCAGCGGCACGTTCACTTCGGCATAGGCCGCGGTCACCTTGCGCTCACCGTGCACTTCGGCGATCGCCGGGCGGATCTGCAGGCCCGCATCGATCTGCCAGGGGTTGTTGGAATCGAGTTTTTCGCGGCGCCACTCGGCACCGGCGGCAAAGCCGATCTCGCCGGCCCAGGTGTGCCCGATCGCACCGGAGATCTTGGCATCCACGCCCTGCAGCACCGACTCGGCCGGGCGCAGCGTGCTGATGTTGATCGCGTTGAGCACGTCCTGCGGGGTGGCCGCGGGATTGAGCAGGTTGTAGCTGCCGGTGGCCAGCGCATCGGCCAGCGCATAGCGATTGGCGAAGCCGCCGGAGACGGTCTCGCGCTCACTGCTGCGCGCACCGAATGCACCCACTTCCCAGTCCCAGTTCTGCAGGCTGCCGCGCAGCCCGACCAGGCCGCGGTAAGCCTGCGAGCGGTTGGTCTTGATGGTCGCACCGAGGTTGAAGAAGGTGTACTCGATCGGCACGGCGCGGCCGTAGGGGTTGTAAGGGCTGCTCGCCGGCAGATTGGAGGAGACCGGCTCGGCCAGCCCGGTATCGGCGTTGAGCGCGAAGCGACCGCTTTCCAGGGTGAAGAACGGGCTGCTGCCGAACCAGGAGACGCCCTTGATGTCGCTGTAGAGCACTTCACCGAAGGCTTCGACGTTGTCGTTCACCCGGAAGGTGCCGTTGACATAGGCCTGGTAACGCTTGGTCGAGGGGATCAGCGTGGTGTACGGCGCCTGGTTGAAGCCGCAGGTGTTGCCGGCCAGGCCATCGATCGGCGCGCTGGCGACCAGGGTGGTGCCCTCCGGGCAGTTGCCGTTGGAATCGAGCATCGGCACCGAGGTGCCGTTGACCAGATACCGCGCGCCCTTGGCCGACCAGCCGTTCCAGCGGCCGCCGGGCTTGTCGGTGTAGATGCCCGACTTGGTCAGGTCGCGCTGGTCCTGGTCCAGGCGCTCGCGGTTGTAGCCTTCCAGGCTGACCAGGATGTTGTAGCCATCCGTGTCCAGATCACCGATACCGCCGATGAACTTCAGGTTCTGCTCGTCCAGCCCGCCCTGGTCGGCGGTGCCGAGGCTGCCACCGAGTTCGGCGCCTTCGAAATTCTGCCGGGTGATGATGTTGACCACGCCGGCCACCGCATCGGAGCCATACACGGCCGACGCGCCGTCCTTGAGCACTTCGATGCGCTCCACGGCGACCAGCGGCAGCGCGTTGAGGTTGACGAAGGTGTCCGACAGGCCGCCGGCCGGGAAGCCGTAGTTGGCCAGGCGACGGCCGTTGAGCAGCACCAGCGTGTTCTTCTGCGACAGGCCGCGCAGGCCGATGCCGGCCGAACCGGAGGCCCAGCCGTTGTTGGTGGTTTCGTTGTTGGCGTTGCCGGTGTTGGCCGAGATCGAGCGCAGCAGGTCGGCGACGGTGGCCTTGCCGGTCTCCTCCAGCTGCTGGCGCTCGATCACCTGCACCGGGTTGGCCGACTCGGTATCGGTGCGCTTGATGTTGGACCCGGTGACCCGTACGGCGGCGAGGGTCTTGCTGTCGCCGGCGGCGGCGGCATCGGGGGCGGCGTCGGCGAACGCGGTCAAAGGCGTGGCCAGAGCGACGGACAACGCCGCTACAAGAAGAGTGGGCTTGGGCATGAACTTCAGTGGGGTGGTGGACGACAAGTTCCGCAGTAGTCCATGTCTGGCTGAACCACGGCCAATAACATCTCTTCATACGGATATAAGAGAAACTAACATCTCTTCATCCGGATGGAAATGTTTTCGTTAGCAACAATTAACGGCCTGGCGCTGCCGCACCCCCGGCCCACCGCTACAATGCGGCCATGGAAATCTTCAAAGTCTTTACCCTCGAGGCCGCTCACCACCTCCCCAATGTGCCGCCGGGCCACAAGTGCGCGCGCCTGCACGGCCACTCGTTCCGGGTGGAACTGAAAGTGGAGGGCGAGCCAGGTGAGCAGACCGGCTGGATCATGGATTTCGGCGACGTCAAAGCCGCCTTCCAGCCGATCTATGACCGCCTGGACCACCACTACCTCAATGACATCCCCGGTCTGGAGAACCCGACCAGCGAGCGGCTGGCGGTCTGGATCTGGAACGAACTCAAGCCGGCCCTGCCCGAGCTGAGCGAAGTCACCGTGCACGAAACCTGCACGTCCGGCTGCCGCTATCGCGGTTGATTGGCGGCGCGCGGGTGCACAGCGCGGTAGAGCCGACCGTTGGTCGGCTGTCCGCCGGTCATCGCGGCCCCCGACCCATGCAACCCATTGATCGGAAAGCGGTTCAGGTGAAACCGGACCACAACTGGCAACGAAATGTTGCAATGCAATATTTTCGGCGTATGCTGCATTGCATCAACGTTCTCGAGCCGTCCTGACCATGGCGTCCGCGTTCACCGATTCCTTCAGCGACTACACCCGCCAGCTGGCCGCCACGGCCACGCGCGCCAACCGGCTCGCGCTGGAAAATGCCGAAAGCATGTTCGGGGTGCAGTTGAAGACGCTGGAGAAGAACATCACCGCCACCAGCGGGTTCTTCGGTGAAGTCGTGCAGTCACAGGACTCCGGCACGCTGCAGTCGCTGCTGCCCAAGGGCGCGCAACTGGCACGTGACAACCTCGCCCGTTGGACCAGCGCTAGCCAGGAAGTGGCCGGCCTGGGGTTGAAGGCCTCCGAAGCCTTCAGCGAACTCGCCCGGCAGCCGTTCGCGGCCGCCACGCCCAGCGCGGGCAAGACCCGCGGCTGAGCCGGACAACATCGAATTTGCGTGGGTCCCTCCCCCCACGCAATCCCAGACCCGACAGAACCCTCCCTCTGTCGGGTCTTTTTTTGGGCGCTGTTACCGCGCCGCCGGCAACGAGAACACGAACAACGCCCCTTCCGGGCTCTCCAGCAGGCGGATCTCACGCCCGTGCAGCTGCACGATGCGATGCACGATCAGCAGGCCCAGACCACCGCTGTCCGGCCGCTGGCTGCTCAACGCCGGCATCGCGGTAAACAGGGTGGCGCGGCGTTCGGCGGCAATGCCCGGGCCGGTATCGGCCACGCTGACCTGCACCTGGCCATCGGCCGCGCGCAGGGTGACCGTGATGCGCCCGCCTTCCGGCGTATGGCGGATCGCGTTGTCGAGCAGGTTGGTCAGCACCCGCTCGATCAATGCCAGGTCCGCGATCACCGGCGGGATACCCGGCGGAATGTCGGCGCTGAGAGTCTGCCGGCGCGACTCGGCCGCCAGCTCGAATTTCTGGAACACATCCTGGATCAGATCCGGCAGCGAGAACGCCTGGCGGTCCAGTACGACACCGCCGTGTTCGAGCCGGGCCAGCTCGAACAACGCCTGGGCCAGGCGCCCGACCTTGTGGCTCTGCGACAGCGCGATCGAGAGATAGCGCTGGCGCTCGTCGGCGCCCAGCGTGGCGTCTTTGAGGGCCAGCGTTTCCAGATACCCGTGCAGCGAGGACAGCGGCGTGCGCAGGTCGTGGGAGATATTGGCCACCAGCTCGCGCCGCTGCAGGTCCTGTTGGCGCAACTGTTGCCATTGCTCGCCCAGGCGCTGGGCCATGTGACCAAAGCTGTGCTGCAGGATGGCCAGTTCATCGCGCTCGCCGCTGCGCAGCGGCGCCGGCGGCGGGGCGGCATCGGGGGTGGCGGCATCGACATCGAAGGACTGGATGCGCCGGGTCAGCTGGCGCAGCGGGCGGGTGACCCAACGGAACGCGACCAGGCCGGCCAGCAGGCCCACCACCGCGACGATCGCCAACGACCACAGCGTGGTGCGCAGCGTACTGTTGGCGGCGATGTTGGCCGCCAGTGCTTCGCGCTGTTCACCGACCAGCACCACGTAGATGTAGCCGGCCTGATGCCCCTGCACCCACAGCGGCGCCGCGTTGAACACCTTGCGGCCAGTGGCGCTGCGCGGGTCATCGCCGAGGATCGGCAGCGGCTCGTCGCGCAGCAGCGCCTTTACCGGTGCCAGATCGACCCGGCTGCGCTTGAGATGACCGTCCGGAGCATCGTGGCCGAGGATGCGGCCCTGGTCGTCGAGCAGGTATACCTCCACGCTCGGGTTGACCGCCATCAGCTTGCCGAACAGCGCGCGCACTTCGCCGTTGCGCATGCCGCGGCCATCCATCAACTCACCACTGCGCGCGATGTGTTCGGCCAGCCCGCGCGAGAGGCGCTGTACGGTTTCCTGCTCATGCACCGTGGTGCTGCGCATCTGGATCCACACCAGCGCGCCACAGCACAACAGCAGCAGCGCGAAGAACACCGCGGACAGGCGCTGCGACAACGTGAGCCGGATCATGCGCCGCCCCCTTCGTTGCCATCGACCAGTTTGTAGCCGCGCCCCCAGACCGTCTGGATGCGCTGCGGATTGGCCGCATCGCGCTCGATCTTGTTGCGCAGCCGGTTGATGTGGGTGTTGACGGTGTGTTCGTAGCCGTCGTGCTGGTAGCCCCAGACCTGGTTGAGCAGGTCCATGCGCGAATACACCTGGCCTGGGTGACGGGCGAAGAAGTAGAGCAGGTCGAATTCGCGCGGGGTCAGTTCCAGTGGCCTGCCCTCCACCTGCGCCGTGCGTGCGACCGGGTCGATGCGCAGCCCGGCCACCTCGGTTTCACCGGCATCAATGCGCGCGTTCTGCGCCATCGCTTCCACGCGGCGCAGCAGTGCTTTCACGCGGGCGACCAGTTCCAGCATCGAGAACGGTTTGGCCAGGTAGTCATCCGCGCCCAGCTCCAGCCCCAGGATGCGGTGCACTTCGCTGGCGCGCGCACTGGTGATGATGATCGGGGTGTAGCGCGTCATCGCGCGGGCGCGCTTGCAGATCTCCAGGCCGTCCACGCCGGGCAGCATCAGGTCCAGTACCAGCGCGCTCCAGGGCTGGCCTTCGAGCAGGGCCAACCCCTCGTCGCCGGTGGCGGCATGGGTGACCTCATAGCCCTCGTCGCGCAGGTGCATGCGCAGCAGGTTGGCGATGTGGACATCGTCTTCGACGATCAGGACACGCTTGGCGCTGCTCATCGGCTCGGGGGGCGGCAGGAGGGCATGAGGCATTGTCGGCGGATCGCGACCGGAATGTGTCACGGAAAATTTAACCCTGCGTGAGGATTCGTTGACCGGGCCGGGCGCAGCATGGCCGCATCGTTCCCGTACCCGGAGATCGGCCATGCGCTACACACGTCGCAATGTGCTTGGAATGGGTGGCATGGCGGCCGCCGCCGGTCTGTTCGGCCTGACCGCCTGCAGCGGGCCCGCCCCGGCGGCCCCTGCCGCGCCTGCGCGCCAGTTCGAGGTCATGCGCAGCGATGCGCAGTGGCGCGAGCAGCTCACCCCGGGCCAGTACAGCGTGCTGCGCCGGCAGGGCACCGAGCGGCCGTTCAGCAGCCCGCTCAACAAGGAACACCGGCGCGGCACCTTCACCTGTGCGGGGTGCGCGCTGCCGCTGTTCTCCTCCTCCACCAAGTTCGACAGCGGCACCGGCTGGCCCAGCTTCTGGGCGCCGCTGCACGATGCCGTCGGCGAAGACCGCGACACCACGCTGGGCATGGTCCGGGTCGAGGCGCACTGCCGGCGTTGCGGTGGCCACCTCGGCCACGTCTTCGATGACGGCCCGCGCCCGACCGGACTGCGCTATTGCATGAACGGCGTGGCCATGAATTTCGTCGCGGCCTGAGTGCCGCACTCCCCTGCGTCATAGAAGGACCTCTCCATGCTTCTGCTCGTGCTGGCCTACCTCGGTGGCGTGCTCACCATCCTCAGCCCCTGCATCCTGCCGGTGCTGCCGTTCGTGTTCGCACGGTCCGACCGCCCTTTCCTGCGCAGTGGGCTGCCGCTGCTGATCGGCATGGCGCTGATGTTCGCCGTGGTCGCCAGCCTGGCGGCGGTGAGCAGCCAGTGGGTGGCGCAGGCCAACCAGATCGGACGCTGGATCGCGCTGGTGGTGATGGCGGTGTTTGCGCTGGCGCTGCTGTGGCCGGCGCTGGCCGACCGCCTGCTGTCGCCGTTCCAGCGGCTGGGCGCGCGGCTGAGCGCCTCGGCCGATGCGGCCAGTGATGCCGGACGCGGGGGCGTTGGCACCTCGCTGCTGATCGGCATCGCCACCGGCCTGCTGTGGGCGCCGTGCGCGGGCCCGATCCTCGGCCTGATCCTCACCGGCGCGGCGCTGCAGGGGGCCAGTGTCGGCACCAGCGGGCTGCTGCTCGCCTATGCACTGGGCGCGGCCACCTCGCTGGCCCTGGCGATCTGGATCGGCGGGCGTGTGTTCGCCGCGCTCAAGCGTCGCCTCGGGGTGGGGGAGTGGGTACGCCGCGGGCTGGGCATCGCCGCATTGCTGGCGGTGGTCGCCATCGCGATGGGCTGGGACACCGGCGTGCTGACCCGGCTCTCCACGGTCAGCACCGCCAAGCTGGAACAGGGCCTGCTCGACGTGCTGCCAGCACAGGAGCCGGTCGCCGGCGCGGCGATGATGCGTGCCGCTGCGAGCACGCCCGGGCAGCCGCTGCCGGTGGAAGGCACCCTGCCCCCGCTGGCCGGCGCCACCGGCTGGCTCAACAGCCCGCCGTTGGATGCGCAGGCGCTGCGCGGCAAGGTGGTGCTGGTCGACTTCTGGACCTACTCCTGCATCAACTGCCTGCGTGCCATGCCCTACGTGCGCGAGTGGGCCGAGCGCTACCGCGACCACGGGCTGGTGGTGATCGGCGTGCATGCGCCGGAGTTTGCCTTCGAGCGCAATCTGGCCAACGTGCAGCGCGCGGTGAAGGATCTGAAGGTCACCTACCCGGTGGCGATCGACAACGACTTCGCCATCTGGCGCGGCTTCAACAACAAGTACTGGCCGGCCCACTACTTCATCGACGCGCAGGGCCGGATCCGTGCGCATCACTTCGGTGAGGGCAACTACGCACAGTCCGAGCAGATCATCCGCCAGCTGCTGCGCGAGGCCGGCAACACGCTGCCCGGTGACGATGCACCGGTGGCGATGACGCTGGATGGCGTGGCGCGCCAGGCCGACATGGGCAACCTCAAATCGCCGGAGACCTACCTCGGCCATGCGCGTGCCGAGAACTTCGCCTCGCCCGGCGGCCAGCGCCAGGATCAACCCGCCGACTACGCCGTGCCTGCGACGCTGCAGCACAACCAGTGGGCCCTGGCCGGGCGCTGGACCGTGGGCAACGAAGATGCCCGGCAGGAAACGGGCGGCGGCCGCATCGCCTTCCGCTTCCATGCGCGCGACCTGCACCTCGTGCTGGCCCCGGGCGAAGACGGCAAGCCCGTGCGGTTCCGCGTGCGCATCGATGGGCACGCGCCGGGCCCTGCGGCCGGTGGCGATGTTTCCGCCGACGGCGACGGCGTCGTGGATGAAAACCGCCTGTATCAGCTGATCCGCCAGTCCGGCGACGTGCAGGAGCGCACCTTCGAGATCGAGTTCCTCGATCCAGGCGTGCGCGCCTACGCCTTTACGTTTGGTTGAGGAGCCATCGCATGAAGATCGCATTCGACAAACTCGTGGCCGGCGGCATCGCCGTTGCCATCGCGGCACTCACCGCCAGCGTGGTGGTGGGCCTGGATCGGCCCGCACAGGCTGCCGCGGCCGCTGCGACGGTGGCCGTGCCCGCACCGGCCGGCAAGGCGGACCTGCGCCAGCCGGGCGTGAAGCGCGCCCAGGTGGTATTCGCCGGCGGCTGCTTCTGGGGCGTGCAGGGCGTGTTCCAGCACATCAAGGGCGTGGATAGTGCGCTCTCCGGTTACATCGGCGGCAGCGCGGCGAACGCGACCTACCCGCGCGTCGGCAGCGGCGGTACCGGGCATGCCGAGGCGGTGCAGGTGACCTACGACCCCTCGCAGGTGAGCTACGGCCAGTTGATGCAGGTGTTCTTCTCGGTGGCGCACGATCCGACCCAGCTCAACCGGCAGGGCCCGGACCGCGGCACCCAGTACCGCTCTGCGGTCTATGCAGACGACGCCGCCCAGCGCGATGCCACCCGCGCCTACATCGCCCAGCTGCAACAGGCCAGGACCTACGCCGCGCCGGTGGTCACCCAGGTCGACGGCGGCAAGCCGTTCTTCGCCGCCGAGGGCTACCACCAGAACTACCTCACGCTGCACCCCGAATCGCTGTACATCCGTATCAACGACCTGCCCAAGGTGGTCGCGCTGAAGCAGCAGTACCCGGCGCTGTACCGCGAGCAGCCGCGCCTGGTGAGCACCACGATTTCGGCCCGCTGAGCGCGCTCGGGAAGGAGAAAAAACGCACGGCACACAATGCCCTGCCGTGCGCGGGGGAAGTCGCAAGACCGCATGGTAGGCTGGCGCCAGGCGCGGATACAGATGCAGATGACTGGCATCCGCACGGTTACAGATTCTGTGGATGCAGCTGGCGATGGCGACCAACCTCTACCAATCCCTGGCCGATGAAATGGCCGACGCGATCCGCAGCGGTCGCTTGCCGGTCGGCGCCCGCCTGCCCTCGCTGCGCGGGCTGGCCACGCAGCGCAGCCTCAGCCTCAACACGGTGATCGCGGCCTATCGGCAGCTGGAAGACGCCGGGCTGGTGCTGCCGCGGCCCAAGGCCGGCTTCGTGGTCAGCCCGCGCCTGCCCGAACCCACGCAGTCGCTGCGGCAGGCACCGTCGCCGCCGAGCGCACCCGCCCAGCAGGCGATGATGGCGCGCGTGCTGGCCGCGCAGCAGCAGCCGGGCATCGTCGATCTGGCCTTCGCCGGCCCGCGCGGCAAGCGCTTCTATCCCGGCGCGCAGCTGGCCCGCAGTACCGCGCAGGTGCTGCGTCGTGCCGCCACCACGGTGGAGACCTACGCCCGCCCGAACGGCGCCGCGCGGCTGCTGGCGCAGATCGTGCAACGTGGGCCGCGGCTGGGGCTGCACACCACGGTGGATCGGCTGGTGCTGACCCATGGCGCGATGGAAGCCCTGCAGCTGGCCCTGCGCGTGGTGACAAAACCCGGCGATGCGGTGGCGATCGAAGCGCCCTCGTACTTCAACATCTACCCGCTGCTGCGCAGCCTGGGCCTGCGCGCGATCGAGCTGCCGACCCATCCACGCGACGGGCTCGATCTGGATGCGCTGGAAGCCCTGCTCGAGGCCGGGGGCATCGCCGCGATCATGGCCATGCCGACCGTGCACAATCCGCTCGGCGGCAGCATGCCGGTGCCGAACAAGCAGCGCCTGGCCGCACTGGTGAATCACTACGAGGTGCCGCTGATCGAAGATGCGGTCTACGCCGAACTGCAGTTCAAGGAGCCGCTGGAACCGCTGGCCAAGAGCTTTGATCGCGATGGCTGGATCATGGTCTGCAGTGGTTTCTCCAAGACACTGGCGCCGGATTACCGGATCGGCTGGCTCGACGGAGGTCGCTTCGCTGCCGATATCCAGCTGCTGAAATTCCATTCCTCCGGCGCCGAATCACGCCTGCTCGGCGATGCGGTGGCCGCATTCGTGGAGGCCGGAAACTACGAGCACCACCTGCGTGGGCTGCGCCGGCTCTACAGCGACCAGGTGGCCCACGTGCGTGGGCTGATCGCCCAGCATTTTCCGTCCGGCACCTCGGCCACCCAGCCGACCGGTGGCTTCCTGCTGTGGGTGGAACTGCCCGCGGCGATCGATGCCGGGAACCTGTTCGAGCACGCGCTGGCCGAAGGCGTGGTGTTCATGCCCGGCCAGGTGTACTCACGCGGTGCGCGATACCGGCATTGCCTGCGCCTGTCGTGCTGCCAGGAACTGGATGCGCGCTTCGTCGGTGCCATCGCCACCGTCGGCCGGCTGGCCAACGCGCTGCAGGCGCGCGCGGTGGGCTGACGCTCAGAACACCAGGCGGTCTGCCAGGCTCGCCGGATCCGCACCCGGCGCATACGGCAGGCGGCCCCAGCACGGCATCGGCAACCGCGCCTTGAGCAGCGCGACATTCTCATCGCGGCGCGCCATCGCCGGGTCCACCTCGTTGGCGATCCAACCGATGCAGTGCGCGCCGCGGGCCGCGATCGCCTCGGCGGTCAGCCGTGCGTGGTTGAGGCAACCCAGCCGCAGCCCGACCACCATCACCACCGGCAGCTTCAGCGCCTGCACCAGATCACTCTGGTCCAGCGTGGCCGACAGGGGCGCCAGCCAGCCGCCGACGCCCTCCACCACCACCGTGTCCGCGCTGGCACGCAGGCGTGCGAAGGCAGCTTCGATCGGCGCCAGCGACAGTTGCACGCCCGCTTCTGCCGCGGCGATCTCCGGCGCGAGCGGCTGCTCCAGCGCGAAGGGGTTCAGGTCGTCGTACCCGGGCGTCGGCACGCTGGCGGCCAGCAGGGCGGTGGCATCCTCGTTGCGTAGGCCCTGCGGGGTGCGCTCACAGCCGCTGGCGACCGGCTTCATGCCCACGGCCGTGCCGCCATGCCGGCGCAGGGCATGCAGCAGCACGCAGCTGCTGAAGGTCTTGCCGATGCCGGTATCGGTACCGGTGACGAACAGGGCGGCGGGCAACGGCGCAGGCAGGGACATGAAAGACGACCAGGGCTGGAAACGCGTCATTATCCGCCGTCCCGGCAGCGCCGCGCTGCGGTCTGCTGCGTTCCGCCGGCCCCGGCGCAGGCGGGCGTGCGGCTTGGTAGACTGCGGCCATGTTCGATACCTCCACGCTTACCGGCAGCAAGCCGGAACAGTACGGCCAGCTGCTGGCCCAGGCCCGTGCCCTGGTGCATGGCGAGCGCGACCGCATCGCCAATGCGGCCAACCTGTCGGCGCTGGTCTACCACGCCCTGCCGCACCTGAACTGGGTCGGCTTCTACTTCTTCGATGGCAAGGAGCTGGTCGTCGGCCCGTTCCAGGGCCTGCCCGCCTGCGTGCGCATTCCGCTCGACAAGGGCGTGTGTGGCGCCGCCGCCTCGCAGCGGGTTACCCAGCGCATCGAAGACGTGGACGCCTTCCCGGGCCACATCGCCTGCGACTCGGCCTCGCGCTCGGAGCTGGTGGTGCCGCTGGTCCACAACGGCAACCTGGTCGGTGTATTCGATCTGGACAGCCCGTCGCTGGCGCGCTTCGACGCCGAGGACCAGGCCGGCCTTGAAGCGATCGCCGCCGTGTTCGTCGAGGCCCTGGGATGAGTGGCGCCAAGCTGCGCAACATCGGCCCGAAGAGCGCAGCATGGCTGCGCCAGGTCGGTCTGCGTACGCCGGAAGACCTGGTGGCGGTCGGCGCCGTGGGTGCCTTCGTCAAGGTGCGCCGTGCCGGCTTCAAGCCGAGCCTGAACCTGCTCTATTCGCTGGAAGGCGCGCTGCAGGACTGCCACTGGCAGGAACTGCCGGAAGCACGCCGCACCGTGCTGGTGGCCGAGTACGAGGCCATCATCGCCGAGCAGCCGCTGAAAAAGGCGCCGCCCGCGTCCGGCCCGGTCTACGACCGCACGGTCGAGCATCGCGACGATGAGGGCGATGAGGCACCGCCGTTCGAGAGCGACGACGAGCCTCGCTGATCCGCACGGACCGACGCATCGTCGGTCCTGCGCGCTTCATACCTGCTGCAGTTCCAGCAGCTCCCCCAGAGTTGATCGTCTTCGCGCTCCACGCGCAGCCGCAGCCGCGTGCCGTGGTCGATGCGCAGCGCCCAGCACATCGCCATCGGCAACCCGCAGACCTGCGACAGCACCATCCGCAGCGGCCCGCCATGACTGACGATCAGGGTCGGCACCGGGTCCGGATCATCCAGCAGCCGATGCAGCCCACGCGCGATGCGGCGCTCGAAGTGGCCCCAGCTTTCGCCGTGCGGCGGCGGGTTGGCGTGTGGGTCCAGATGGAACGCCGACAGCGCGTCCATCGGCAGCGCCTCCAGCGCGGCACCATCCCAGTCGCCGAAATCCAGCTCTTCCCATTCCTGGTCAGTGTCCACCCCCCGCCCGAGCGGGGCCGCCAGCGCTTCGGCGGTGCGCACGGCGCGCTGCCGCGGCGAGCACAGCACGCGCTCCCAGGACAGCGCCGCGTAGCGCGCGCACAGCGCGTCGGTGGCGCCCTCATGCAGCGGTGGATCGGTACGGCCATCGAGATGGTCGTCGCGGCCGGTGCTGGCGTGGCGGATCAGGTCGAGGATCATGCCGGGCCCCCTCTGCTGCCCGCTGCGGCCGGCCGGTGAGGGTCACGGGCGTCGGTACCGGGGTGCTGCAACCACGTCGGGGTCATGGAGATCACATCGAAAAAGCGAGGCGCATTCTAACCGGTGCGCTCCACCGGCCCGGCCGATGGCTTAGACTGCGCCCACTTTCAGGTGACCCGGGGCTGCAATGCCGCCGGGTTGAAACGGGAAGCCGGTGACGCGTCAGGCCTCGTGCCCCGCCGCCACTCCGGCGCTGCCCCCGCAACGGTAAGCGAGGAAACACCAGGCAACACGCCACTGTGCTCCGGCATGGGAAGGCGCCTGGCACGATGGCACCGCCATCGACCCGCAAGCCCGGAGACCGGCCTGGAAGACGACTGGTTGCGATGCGGCGGGCATGGCGGCGGCAAGCAGGCGCCTGCGCGTCCGCCCACCGTCGAACTCCCTGCAGCGCGATCATCCCCACCCCTTGCCGCGCGGGCGTGCGCGGTGCATGGAGTCATCGATGAAGCTGCAGATCCAAGTCCTTTCCCTGGCCGTGTTGTCGGCCCTGCCCCTGCTGGCGTCGGCCCAGGACGAGGCGACCGCGCTGGACCAGGTACTGGTCACCGCCACCCGCACCCCGATCGCCCTGCAGGACAGCATCTCGCCGGCCCAGGTGATCGACCGCGCCGAGATCGAGCGCAGCCAGGCACCGTCGCTGCAGGACCTGCTGCGCGGCCGGGCCGGCATCAACCTCAACAACAGCGGTGGCCTGGGCAAGCAGAGCTCGCTGTTCCTGCGCGGCACCAACTCGGCCCACACCCTGGTGCTGATCGACGGCGTGCGCATCAACACCGGTGACCTCGGCCTGGCCATGATCCAGGACCTTCCGCTGGCGCAGATCGAGCGCATCGAGATCGTGCGTGGCCCGCAGTCCAGCCTGTACGGCGCCGACGCGATCGGTGGCGTGATCCAGATCTTCACCCGCCGCAATGCCGGCCAGTTCGCCCCGCACCTGCAGCTCGGCGGCGGCAGCAACGGCCTGCGCGAGGCCAGCGGTGGCTTCGGTGGCAGTGGCGAGCGTGGCTGGTTCGGCACCGACATCGCCTACCAGCACACCGACGGCATCAACGCCTGCCGCGGCTCCGTCTCGCCGTTCGCCGGCTGTGGCGCCAATGAGCCCGACCGCGATGGCTACCGCAACCTGTCGATGAGCCTGCGCGGCGGCTATGCGCTGACCGATACGCTGAGCCTGGAAGGCACCGCGCTGCGCGCCGAAGGCGAGAACCACTACGACGGCTACTACAACTACTCCGAGACCCTGCAGCAGGTGCTCGGTGGCAAGCTGCGCTACACGCCCAGCGCGCGCTTCAACCTGACCGTCAATGTCGGCCGGGCCGACAACGAATCGGACAACTTCAACGGTGATACGTGGCTGGGCAACGCGCAGACCCACCGTGACAGCGCCTCGGTGCAGGCCGATATCGGCATCGCCGATGGCCAGCTGCTGAGCGCCGGCGTGGACTGGAGCCAGGACAACCTGGACGGCAGCAGTGCCGGCTATCTGGTCGACAGCCGCGACAACACCGGCGTGTTCGTGCAGTACCAGGGCCGCTTCGGCGCGCACCACCTGCAGGCCAGCGTGCGAAACGACGACAACGAGCAGTTCGGCAACCACACCACCGGCAGCCTCGGCTGGGGCCTGGAGCTGGGCAGCGGCTTCCGCCTCAACGCCAGCTACGGCACGGCGTTCAAGGCCCCGACCTTCAGCGACCTCTACGACCCGTGGAGCGGCGTGCCGACCCTGGACCCGGAAAAATCCAAGAGCGCGAACGTCGGCATTGCCCAGCAGGGCGACGGCTGGCGCTGGGGCCTGGACGTGTACGAAACGCGCATCGATGATCTGATCACGTACGACGCGACGACCTTCATGATGTCGCAGGTCGAGAAGGCCCGCATCCGCGGCGCCGAACTGACCGGTGCGATCACCGTGGCCGGGTTCGACCTCAATGCACAGCTCAGCCACACCGACCCGCGCAACCGCACCGACGGCAGCCCGCAGTTCGACAATTGGCTGGCCCGCCGCGCCCAGAACACCGCGCGCCTGGACGTGGATCGCCGCTTCGGTGACTTCCGCGCCGGCCTCACCGCCAACGGCGCCGGCAAGCGTTACGACGATGCGGCCAACACCGTGCGCCTGGGTGGCTATGGCACCGTGGACCTGCGCCTGGAATACGCGCTGAGCCGCGACTGGTCGGTACTGGGCCGCGTCAGCAATGTGTTCGACCGCGATTACGAAACCGTTGCCTGGTACAACCAGCCGGGCCGCGAGTACCGCCTGAGCGTGCGTTACCAGCCGAAATAAGCGCACGGGACGGCGGCACCGCTGCCGTCCCGCCCTCGGCAGCTGCCGACCATTGGTCGGCACAACCATTGAACCTGGTAGGTGCCGACCGTTGGTCGGCACACGCGCATTAGAGCGCCAGCAGTTCCCGCAGATCGTCCATCACCGCCACCGCCGCGACGTTGTTTAGATCGAGCCCGCGCGGATACCCATAGCGCACCAGCGCTACCGGCATGCCTGCATCCACCGCGGCGCGGTAATCGGTGATCGAATCGCCCACCATCAGGGCCGCCTCGACGGCCACCTCGAAGTGCGCCGCGATATGCCGCAACGGCGCACCACTGGGCTTGCGTTCCGGCAGCGAATCTCCGCCCAGCACCAGCGCGAACTGATCCTGCAACCCGAAATGCTGCAGCAACGGCGCCACCAGCGCCGACGGCTTGTTGGTGCAGATCGCCAGCGTCACCGCGCGTTCGCGCAATGCGGCCAACGTGTCGGTCACACCATCAAACAGACGTGGGCTGCGCAACAGGCACGCCTCGTAGTGCCGCATGAAACCGGGCATCACCTTGTCCAGATCGACGGCGCTGCCAGCCGCATCGAATGCCTGCTCCACCAACCGGCGCACACCATCGCCGATCCAGGTCAGCACGGTGGCCTCGGGCACGCGCGGCAACTGCCAGTCCTCCAGCGTGCGGTTCAACGCCTCGGCGATATCGGCGGCGCTGTCCACCAGCGTGCCATCCAGATCGAACACCACCAACGGATACGGGTAAGACAAGGCAATGCTCACTTCCACAGCAGGGAAGGGCCATTGTACGGAGGTGCGTGTGTGATGCCGATGCACGCCCGGGTAGCGCCGCGTTTACAGCTGCGCCAGGAATTCCGGGCTGGCAAAACGTTCCACCAGGAAATCCAGGAAGCTGCGCATGATCGTCGGCAGCTGCCGGCGTGACGCATATACCGCGTGGATACCCAAGCCTTCCACTTCGTAATCAGGCAGCACCTCGATCAGCTCGCCACTGCGCAGCAACGGGGCGATCTGGTACGTCGGCAACATCGCGATGCCGGCGCCGGCACGTACCGCTTCGAGCAGCAGCGACGCTTCATTGGCACTAATGTTGCCGCCCACCACCACCGCGATCTTCCGTCCGTCGCGTTGCAGGTGCCACACGCTCTTGCCGACATAGTGGTGCGTCAGGCAGTTGTGCGCGGCCAGTGCATCGGCGGTGGTCGGCGTGCCGTGCTCGGTCAGGTACGACGGCGCCGCGCACAGCACCGAACGGCAGGGCGCCAACGGCCGCGCGATCAGACTCGGATCGATCGCGCGCGAAATGCGCACCGCGATGTCCACGCGCTCTTCGACCAGATTCACCACCCGATCCACCAGCAGCAGTTCCACGCGCGTGAGCGGATGCCGCTTGACGAACGCCGCCACCGCCGCCGCCAGGTGGATCTGCCCGAAGGAGACACTCGCGGTGACCCGCAGCAGCCCGTGCGGCTCGGGGTTGTCCGCGGCCAGCTCACCGCGCAGCTCATCACCGATCGCCAGCATCTGCCGGAACCGCAGCAGCGCGGCCTCGCCCGGGCCGGTCAAACTGATCCGGCGCGTGGTCCGGTGCAGCAGCCGCGCGCCCAGCCAGCGCTCCACCTCGGCCAGATAACGGGTCACCATCGCCCGCGACATCTCCAGTGCCTCCGCCGCTGCGGTCAGGCTGCCGCGCTCGGCGACCTCGACGAACACGTTCATGGCGGTCATCCGGTCCATTTGATCGATCCGTGCAACAAATTAGGCCGTTATACGCGGTTTTTCGTTCGATTCCAGAGGCATACGCTGGCCTTCCTTCCTAAACGGACATCCCCCATGAAAATCGCGCTTGTTGGTGCCACCGGCAACATCGGCCGTGAAATCGCCCGCCAGGCCCTCGCCCGCGGCCACCAGGTCACCGCCATCGTGCGCCGCGAGACCGACCTGCCGGCCGAACTGGAGGGCGCCCAGCTGGCCGTCGCCGCGCTGGACGATACCGATGCCCTGGCAGCCGTGATCGCCGGCCACGACGTGCTGGCCAGCGCCTTCGGCCCGCGCCCGGGTGATGCGCCGAGCACCGTGACCACCACCAGCGCCGCACTGGTCAAGGCAGCCCGCCAGGCCGGCGTACCGCGCTTCATCATGGTCGGCGGTGCCGGTAGCCTGGAAGTCGCCCCGGGCGTGCAACTGGTGGACACCGAGGGCTTCCCGGATGCCTACAAGCCGGTCGCCCTGGCCGCGCGCGAGACGCTGAAGCAGCTGCAGGCCGTCGACGACCTGGACTGGACCTTCTACTCGCCCGCCGCCGAGATCGGCCCCGGCCCGCAGCGCGGCGGCTTCCGCACCCAGGCGAAGAATTTCCTGGTCGGTGCCGACGGCCACAGCCGGATCAGCTACGCCGACTACGCCGACGCCTTCGTCAGCGAGATCGAAACCCCGCAGTACGTGCGGCAGATCGCCACGGTTGCGTACTGACCAGGCCGCCGATGTGAAGCAGCCGACCAACGGTCGGCTCTACCGGCCCCGGGGTGATGCCGGGGCCGTATCGCCCCGGGGTCATGTCGGGGCCGCACTACACAGGACTTCTTGAAATGCCGAACGTTTCCCGCACCACCCTGGCCCTGGCGTTGGCGCTCGGTACCGCGCTCACCGTCAGCCCACCGGCCATCAGCCACGCCGCTGCGGCCACCGCCGAAGCCCACGCGCTGCAGGTGCAGCCCTACCACCCCGGCGACGAGGCGCTGTTTTCGGTCGCGTCCACCCTGATCACCGGCCGCCACGACGCCATCCTGGTCGACGCCCAGTTCGCCGCATCCGACGCCGCCCAGCTGGTGCAGCGCATCCGCGCCTCCGGCAAACGGCTGACCACGATCTACATCAGCCACGGCGACCCCGACTACTACTTCGGCCTGGCCACCCTGCAGGAGGCCTTCCCCGGCGCCCAAGTCCTCGCCACCCCCGCAACCGTTGCCCACATCAACGCCACCCAGGCCGCCAAACTCGCGTACTGGGGCCCGCAGATGGGTGCAGGCAAACCCACCCGCATCGTCATCCCCGAACCCCTCGACGGCGACACCCTCACCCTCGAAGGCCAACCGATCAGGATCATCGGCCTCACCGGTCCCACCCCGGACCGCACCGTTCTGTGGATCCCCGCCCTGCGCACCATCCTCGGCGGCATCCCGATCGTCGCCGGCGAACACGTCTGGATGGCCGACACCCAAAGCGCGCAATCGCACGCGCACTGGCTGCAGACACTGGCCACCCTCAAAGCCCTGAAACCCACCCGCGTCATCCCGGGCCACTACGCAGCCGATGCCGCCCTGGACATCAGCGCCGTGGATTTCACCGCCGACTACATCCGCGCCTTCGACGAAGAAACGGCACGCAGCAACGACGCCAACGCACTGATTGCCGCGATGAAAAAACGCTATCCGACCCTGGCCGGCGAGAGCTCGCTGGAGCTGAGCGCGAAAGTAGCCAAGGGTGAAATGCAGTGGCCGTAAGGGCGCATTCGTAGAAGCCCAACGTCATTGCGCACATTGAAAAGCGCGACGCGTTTCCTCTCTGCGCACCGACCCAGTGTCGGAGGGACGGCGCGGGTGGGGTATCGGGACCGTGTGTTGCCATGGATGGCAACACACGAGCTTACATGGGTGAAGGCGCATTGCTTGCGAGGCACTGCCTCGCATGCGACTGAACGCACAGCCGCCAGCGGCTGGGCCGGGCCGCGGAGCGGGACTTGCAGCGGGTCCCGCTACCCCACCCGCGTCGTCCCAAACCCTCATCACCTGAACACCAGCGCATCCGCCGTTGACGTTGGCGTTAGCGTTAGCGTTGGGGTCAACGCTGATATCGATCTTGAAAAAGGCCAAAAAAACGACCAACTACACATCGCCAAGGTGATCAAACAACCCCGGCTGGCGCACCACCTCCCGCTCCCGGAATCCCCCCAACCCCACCCCCACCAACCGATACCGCGTCTCCAGCGGCAGCTCCACCCGCGCCCGCAACCCCAGCGCAATATCCCGCAGTTCCTCCATCGAATCCGGCGGCGACTCCGGCGTGAAACTGCGCGTAATGATCCGGAACTGCGAGGTCTTCAACTTCAACACCACCGTATGCCCCACCCGGTCGGTCTTGCGCGTCGCCTGCCACGTCTTCTCCGCCAACTGCACGATCGCCGGCGCCAGATCCTCCAGCAGCAGATCCTCCGCGAACGTGTCTTCCGACGAAATCGACTGCACCGGCTGATCCGGCTCCACCGGTCGCTCATCGATGCCGCGCGCACGATTGAACAAGCGCCCGCCGAACGTACCGAAGCGCGCCTCCAGTTCCTCCAGCGGCAGCGAACGCAGATCGCCCACCGTGGCGATGCCCAGCTCGGCCAGCTTGGCCGCCATCACCTTGCCCACGCCTGGCACGCGGTTCACCGGCAACGGCGTCAGGAACTGCTCGATGCGATGCGGCGGCACCACGAACTGCCCATCCGGCTTGCGCCAATCCGAGGCGATCTTGGCCAGGAACTTGTTCGGCGCGATCCCCGCCGACGCCGTCAGCTGCGTCTCCTCGCGGATCTGCGCGCGGATGATCTGCGCGATCTCCGTTGCCACCGTCATGCCGCCCTTGTGCTCGGTCACATCCAGATACGCCTCATCCAGCGAGAGCGGTTCCACCAGCTCCGTATGCCGCAGGAAAATCTCGCGCACCTGGCGCGACACCGCCTTGTAACGGACGAAATCCGGGGGCACGAACACCGCATCCGGACACAGCCGCTCCGCGCGTACCGCAGGCATCGCCGAGCGCACGCCGAACACGCGTGCTTCGTAGGAGGCCGCGCACACCACCGAGCGCATGCCGCGCCACGCCACCACCACCGGTTTGCCCCGCAACGTTGGATCGTCGCGCTGCTCCACGGACGCGTAAAACGCATCCATGTCGACGTGAATGATCTTGCGGGGGCGGGACACGGTCGTCGGTACTCGAATTCAGATGAACAAGATTACAGCCACACGCTGCAGTATGGTTGTTGGATAACAACAACATGCGTTTTTGAACCTGAAAACACTACGGCGGCGTACGGTTAAAACGTTTGATTGAATCACTTTTCCTCATGCACTCTTGAGCACTTGCTTCATGCAAGAGCAGTCGACCTGTGGTCGGCTCACCCCGACGACAACTTCTTCAGGATTGCGTTTTCCATGACTCGTCTCAACGCGTTCTCGCGCGACCAGCTGCTGGCCAGCGCCCGCGGTGAACTGTTCGGCCCGGGCAGCGGTCGCCTGCCCAATGATCCGATGCTGATGTTCGATCGCATCACCGATATCCGCGAGGACGGCGGCCCGCACGGCAAAGGCATGGTACGCGCCGAACTGGATATCCGCCCTGACCTGTGGTTCTTCGACTGCCATTTCCTCGGCGACCCGGTCATGCCCGGCTGCCTCGGCCTGGATGCCATGTGGCAGCTGACCGGCTTCTTCCTGACTTGGATCGGTGCGCCCGGCCGTGGCCGCGCCCTGGGTTGCGGTGAAGTGAAGTTCACCGGGCAGGTGCTGCCCAACGCCAAGCTGGTCACTTACGAAATCGATATCTCGCGCGTCATCAACCGCAAGCTGGTGATGGCCCAGTCCGACGCCCGCATGCTCGTCGATGGCCGCGAAATCTACGCTGCCAAAGACCTGCGTGTAGGTCTGTTCACTTCCACTGAGAACTTCTGATGCGTCGCGTCGTCATTACCGGAATGGGCATCACCTCGTGCCTGGGCAACGATCTGGACACCGTGTCCTCGGCACTGCGTGAAGGCCGCGCCGGCATCCGCCACCTGCCCGACCACGCCGAAGCCGGCCTGCGCAGCCACGTCGGCGGCAACATCGAACTGGACCTGGATGCGCAGATCGACCGCAAGGTGAAGCGCTTCATGAGCGATGCCTCGGCCTACGCCTACATCGCCATGCGCGACGCCATCGCCGATGCCGGCCTGGACGAGGCGCAGGTCGCCAACCCGCGTACTGGCCTGATCGCCGGCTCCGGTGGCGGCTCCAGCCAGTGGCAGGTGGAATCGGCCGATATCCTGCGCGCCCGTGGCGTGCGCAAGGTCGGCCCGTACATGGTGCCGCGCACGATGTGCTCCACCGTGTCGGCCTGCCTGGCCACCGCGTTCCAGATCAAGGGCCTGAGCTACTCGCTGTCGGCCGCCTGCGCTACCTCGGCGCACTGCATCGGCGCCGCCGCCGACCTGATCCGCCACGGCGCACAGGACGTGATGTTCGCCGGTGGTGGTGAAGACCTGCACTGGTCGATGAGCGTGATGTTCGATGCGATGGGCGCGCTGTCGACCCGTTTCAACGAGACCCCGGCCTCGGCGTCGCGCCCGTACGACAAGGACCGCGACGGCTTCGTCATCGCCGGTGGCGGCGGCATGCTGGTGCTGGAAGACTACGACCACGCCGTGGCCCGTGGCGCGCGCATCTACGCCGAACTGGTCGGCTACGGCGTCACCTCCGACGGTGCCGACATGGTCGCCCCGTCCGGTGAAGGCGCGGTGCGCTGCATGAACATGGCGATGGAGCACCTCACCGGCCCGATCGACTACCTCAACACGCACGGCACCTCGACCCCGCTGGGCGATGTCACCGAGCTGAAGGCGGTCCGTGAAGTGTTCGGCGAGACCATCCCGCCGCTGTCCTCGACCAAGGCGCTGTCCGGCCACTCGCTGGGCGCGGCAAGCGTGCACGAAGCGATCTACTGCCTGCTGATGATGCGTGACGGCTTCATCGCCGGCTCGGCCAACATCGGCGAGCTGGACCCGCTGGTGGAAGGCTTCCCGATCGTGCGCGAGACGCAGCCGGCACAGCTGAACACCGTGATGTCCAACAGCTTCGGCTTTGGTGGCACGAACGCAGCGCTGGTGTTCAGCCGCATCTGATTGCAGCGGCGACGTACACGAAAAAGCCCGGCCATGTGCCGGGCTTTTTTATGCCGGTGTATCGGCGAGCCGAGCCCCGCTGCCGCTGGCAGGCCGTTGGGCAAACTCAAGGAGGAGGCAACAACGGCATCAACAACGCCCGCGCATCCAGCAGCGAACCCACGATGCGATGCCCCAGTGCACGCAGTTCCTCATCCGGGTGCACCAGGTCCGGCACCTGGATCGCGGTCATGCCCGCACCCACCGCCGCGCGGATGCCGGCCGGGGAATCTTCCAGCGCCAGGCAGCGCGCCGGGTCCTTGCCCAGCTTCTGCGCCGCGAGCAGGTAGATGTCCGGCGCCGGCTTGGGACGCGACACGTCACTGCTGGTCACCACCACCTCGAAGAACGGCAGCAGGCCGGCGGCGGCCAACTTGCGCGAGGCGCGCGGCTGGCGCGTGGAGGTTGCGACCGCGCGCGGCACACCGTGATCGTGCAGCAGCTGCAGGATCTCCAGGATGCCCGGGCGCAGCGGCAGGCCCTGCTGCGTGCGCGCTTCATACAGGTCATGGCAGCGCGCGAACAGCGCAGCGACCTGCTCGGCATTCACCGTCTGCAGCAGCAGGCACTCGCAGTCGCGGTCACCCAGGCCCACCATGCGCAGCCAGAACCCCTCCGGGAACGGCAGCGCCAGTTCCTGCGCCGCCTGCGACCAGCACGCGATCGAGACCCGCTCGCTGTCGATCATCAGGCCGTCCATGTCGAAGATGACGGCGTCGGGCAGGAACGGCAGCGCGGCCAAAGCACTCATGGGACGTTGAACAGTGTCTCGAGATCGGCGGCATCGAGCATGCGCCACTCGCCTTCCGGCAGATCGCCCAGCGAGAGCCCGCCGATGCGGCTGCGGTGCAGCGCCTCGACGTGGTTGCCGACCGCCGCGAACATCCGGCGCGCCTGGTGGTAGCGGCCCTCGTGCAGGACCAGCTGCGCCTGGCGCGGGCCGTTCACGTGCAGCTCGGCCGGCAGCAACGGCTTGTCGTCCGCTTCCAGCAGCAGCCCGCCGCTGGCGAAACGCGCGGTTTCATCGCCGCGCAGGTCCTCGGCCAGGGTGACCTCGTAGGCCTTGTCCAGGCGCGACTTCGGCGACACGATCCGGTGCAGCAGCGCGCCGTCATCGGTCATCAGCAGCAGGCCGCTGGTGTCGCGGTCCAGGCGGCCCACCGAGGACAGCACCGGCGCACGCTCGCGGTAACGCGGCGGCAGCAGGTCGTAGATCAGCCGGCCTTTGTCCTTGGTCGAACAGGTGTAACCGCGCGGCTTGTGCAGCATCAGGGTCAGCCCCTGCGGCGGATCCAGCGGCTCGCCCTCGACCCGGATCGCCTCATGCGCGACCGCGTCGTCGGCGTACAGCACCTCGCCGTCGGCATCGGTGATCAGGCCAGCGCGGAACATCCCCTGCACCTGCTTGCGGCTGCCATAGCCCAGGTTGGCCAACAGCTTGACCAGCTTCATGCGCGGCCTCCGCGGCCCCACTTCGGCTCGGTGCTGCGCGGGGCACGGGCCGGGGTCGCGCTCTTGCTCGCCTTGGTCGCTTCGATCAGCTTGAAGCCATCGCGCTCGGCGGCCACGCGGACCTGGCCGAAGCTTTCGTTGAGGATCTGCTCGTACGGCAGATGGCGGTTGGCCACCAGCCACATCCGCCCGCCCGGGCGCAGCGCCTGCGCGGCCACGGCGATGAAGCGCTGGCCGATGTCGGGACGGTCGGCGCGCGAGGGCGTGTGGAACGGCGGGTTGGTCACGATGAAGTCGTACTCGCCCTCGATCCCGGCGGTGACGTCCTGCCAGTGGAAGCCGAGCGCCGCCGGCTTGCCCAGCGCGGCAAGGTTCTCGCGGGCCAGGGCCAGGGCGCGGCCTTCGGCCTCGTACAGGTCCAGCGCGCTCACGTTCGGGCAGCGGGCCAGCACTTCAGCGGAGAGGTAGCCGAAGCCGGCCCCCAGGTCAGCGCCACGGCCGGCCAGGTCGGCCGGCAGCTGCTCCACCAGCAGCGCCGAGGCCGGGTCGATGCGGTCCCAGGCGAAGATGCCGGGGCGGCTCTGGAAGCGGCCGCCCAGGATCGCGCGCGGCGCGTCCAGCGACGCCCAGCGCTGCGCCAGCGCGGCGTCGTGCTGGCCATTGAGCGGCGCGGTCCAGTAGGCGCGGCAGTGGTTCTTGGTCAGCTTGCCGCCCAGGCCGGCCAACTGCTGCAGGTCGCCTTCGCCGGAGCGGGCACCTTCGTTGTTGTGCTGGCAGGCCACCACGATGCCGCCGGGCGCGGCCAGCGCCAGCGCACGGGCGAACAGGGCCTTGGCCTCCTCGCGCTGGCGCGGCGGCAGGACCAGCACCACGGCGTAGCGGGTGGCGTCGCTGGCCAGCTGCTGCTCGTCGCGTACGGTCCAGCCACTGGCTTCCAGCGCATCGGCGAACGGGCGGAAGCTCTGCTCGCAGGCCAGCTGGGCCGGCTGGGCGTGCTCGCGCAGCGGCGCGCCGTCGCGGGCGCGCAGGAACAGCACGGGGCCGGCCGGCCAGGACAGTGCGCCACTGGCGAAGGGCAGGAACAGGGTTTCCAGGGGAGCGTCGTGCTGGGCAGCCATGCGGGGGCACATCTTGAAAAGAGGCCGCCATTCTACCGGTTCGCCCCGCCGGACCCGGATTTGCGTTTATTCAACGTCCTGTTGATGCCCTGACAACATCCAAACCGGCAGGGTGGAGCCTCACTTCCCGTGGAGATGGCTCATGCGTGCATTGTTCGTCGGTGGCGTAGTCGACAACAGCGAAATGGACATGGAGGGCAGCCAACCACCGGTGCATTACCCCGAAGACACCGGCGGCGGCCATTCGCGCTACCGCCTGCACCAGATCGGGAAGACCTCCGATGGCAACGTAGCCTATGCGGTCTATGGGGCGCCGGACATGGCCGATGAAGAGGTGGCGCGGATCGCCGATGAGCGCGCCTACGCGCGTCGCTTTGAAGCCGAGCCCAGCGAATTCACCCACTGAGCCGGCGCCGATGCACTGCCCGCCGCGATCACTCGCGGTAGGGCAGCTGCCGGATGGCCCTGATCTGATCGAGCCAGATGAGGTGCTGCTGGACCGGCGTATCCAGATCGTCCAATCGCAGCTGGCCGTTGCTGCCTTCATGTTCGTCGGCATCGCGGTACTGCTGCAGCGTCGGCTGCACTGCCACGGTGCCCAGCAGGCGGCTGCCGTCATCAAGCGTGAGCTCGACCTGGGTCTGGCCGTGCAGCTGCGGCAGCAGCGCTTCCAGGGCCGCGATGGCGGCCGGATCGGTGTGGATGCGGGGGGCGTAACGTGACATGGCAACTCCTGTGGCGTACGCCCTCAGTGTGCCCGCCGCGGCGTCAACACATTGCCAACGGCTGCCGGCAGCGGCGCCGGCTCAGCGGCTGGCGAGTACGCCACGCACCGCGGCCACCAGCTGGGCGACCGAATAGGGCTTGGCCACGTGCTCCTGGAAGCCTGACGCCAATGCGCGCTTGCGGTCGTCCGCACGCGCCAGCGCCGTCACCGCCACCGCCGGCAACGCCTCTGGCTCGACGCCCATGTTGTCGCGCAATGTGCGTACCAGGCCGTACCCATCCATGCCCGGCATGCCGATGTCGGTCAGCAGGGCATCGATACCGCTGTGGCCGTTTTCGTTGAGCAGTGCCAGCGCTTCGCCGGCAGAGGATGCCGTGGTAACCGAAGCGCCCTGCTCTTCCAACAGCCGCCGCAGGTACTCCAGCACTTCGGGCTGGTCTTCCACGGCCAGCAGGTGCAGGCCCTTGAGCGGATACGGCTCGATGATCTGTTCGGTGATCGGCCCGCTGAACACTTCGCGCAGCGGGCGGCCATCGGCCTGCGGCTGATAGCGCGGCAGGCGCACGTTGAAGCTGGCACCCTGGCCGTGGCCTTCGCTACTGGCCGCAACCACGCCACCATGCAGTTCCACCAGCTGCTGGACGATCGCCAGCCCCAGCCCCAGGCCGCCATGGCGACGCGTGGTGGTGCCGTCGGCCTGGCGGAAGCGGCTGAACAGATGGCGCAGGAACTCCGGCGCGATGCCGTCGCCGGAATCGGTCACGGTGATCGACCAGTGCCCGCCATCGGCGGCCAGGGTGAGCACCACGCGCCCTTCGGCCGGGGTGAATTTGATGGCGTTGGACAGCAGGTTCCACAGCACCTGCTGCAGGCGCGTGGCATCGCCGAGCACCAGGCACGGCTCGTCGGGCATCACCAGTTCCATCGAGAGCGCTTTGCCTTCGGCGACCAGCTCCTGTGCACGCATGGCCTCTTCCAGCTGCGCACGCAGATCCAGCATTTCCACTTCCAGCTGGACCTTGCCCAGCAGCATGCTGCTCAGGTCCAGCATGTCCGAGATCAGCCGCTTCTGCGCCATCGCACTGTTGGCGATCACGCCCAGCCCCTTGTACATCGGGCTGGTGTTGTCGATGCGCTGCAACAGCAGTTCGCTCCAGCCCAGGATGGTGGTGAGCGGGGTGCGCAGCTCGTGCGAAAGCGTGGCCAGGAACTCATCCTTCAGCCGCGCCATGTTCTCGGCGGCGCTGCGCGCGGCACGCTCGGACTGCAGCAGTTCTTCGCGCGCCATTTCGATTTCGCGACGCTCGGTCACATCAGGGCTGCTGCCGGCCAGGCCGATGAAACGGCCCATCCTGGAAAAGCGGGGCCGCGCGTTCATTTCCAGCCAGCGCCATTGGCCATCGGCGCGACGGCCGCGCACCAGCGCATGCATGGAGCGCTGCGACTTCAGTGCCTCCTGCAGTTCGTAATCGAACACCGAGGCATCGTCGGGATGCACCAGGCCACGCCACACATCGTCCGGTACGCGCTGCTCGTCGCCGCCGAAGAACTCGCTGAAGGCACTGTTGACGAAGCGCGAATGCCCGCGCTCATCCAGGACCCACACCGGCATCGGCAGGCCATCGGCCAGCGCACTGAAGCGCGCCTCGCTTTCGGCCAGCTCCACCTCGATGTGCTTGCGGTTGGTGATGTCGAAGAACACCACGGCCACCAGATGCTCGTCCGGTTCGCCAACGCTGACCGCCTCGACCGAATACCACCGGTTCAGCGCGCGTGCTTCCATCTCGAACTGCCGGGCCTGGCCGCTCAGTGCCACCTCGCCATAGGTGCGGTACCAGTCCGTCTCATGGCCGGGCTGCAGGCTGGTCATCCGCTGCCCGCAGACATTGTTCAAGCCGGTATTGCGCGAAAACGCCTCGTTGACCTCCACGAACCGGTAATCCACGCCCACCCCGGCATCGTCGAAGATCACCTCGATGATGCAGAACCCCGCATTCAGGCGCTCAAGGACCGTGCGATACAGGGCCGGATCCGGCGATGAAGCCAGGAAAGAGGCGCGTTCCAACGTCGAAGTGGGCAGGCTGGGCAAGGGCTTCAATGAGGCAACTGGCGAAACAGAGGAGGACAGGATCGGCCAACGCGCGTATTCGCAGCGTCAAGCGCCGGGGGTCTGGGGCGGGCCTGGGTGAATTGGCGCCAACCGCAGACGCGGAGCATACACGCGTGGATTGTCCGCCACCCGGATCGGGATCACACTGGTACCTGATCCCACTTGTGATCGCGACCCAGGCATTGTCATGAACCGCACCTCCCTGATCGCCGGGGCCCTGGCCGGGCTGCTGCTCATCGGCAGCGCCGCGGCCGCCCCGCGTACCGTGACCGACCCGCAGGCCCCGCGCGCGCTCAAGACCGAAGGCCCTGTCCAGGTGACCTGGACCGACCCGGCACAGTTCACCGAGATCCGGCTGAGCAACAACCGCTTCGAGGCCGAACGCGGCGACTGGGTGCAGCAACTGGCCAAGTATGTGCAGACCACGGCCAGCAAGGCGCTGCAGCCCGGCCAGACGCTGCAGGTCACCTTTACCGATATCAAGCGCGCCGGCGATTACGAGCCCTGGCATGGCCCTCGCGCCAACGACATCCGGGTGATGCGCGATATCTACCCCCGCGCGTGACCCTCACCTACACCCTGAAGGATGCGCAGGGCCAGGTGATCAGCGAAGGGGAACGCAAGCTGCAGGACACCGGCTACCTGCACAATATCGGGCGACAGAGCGACACCGACCCGCTGCGCTATGAGAAGCGCCTGCTGGATGACTGGATCCGGCGCGACCTGCGCAACGAGGCCACGGCCAGCACCTGAGCCCTTGGGCCCACATGAGAAAGGCGGCGCATCAGCGCCGCCTTTTTTCATGCACGCGGTATCGCCGGTGGCGGTTCAGACGTCGACGTACTCGCGCACGACCCGCTTCACCCCACACGGCAGCTGGTAAGCACTGACCCCGCACAGCGGTGCCAGCGCCTCGATGCGGGGGGCATCGCCCCACAGCGTCACCGTGCTGCCGATGCCGGCCTGCGGCAGGTGGGTCAGGTCCACCGTGAGCATGTCCATCGAGACCCGGCCGATCACGATGCCCGGCTGATCGTCGATCCGCACCGGGGTGCCGTTCGGCGCGAACTGCGGGTAACCGTCGGCGTAACCGAGCGCAACCACGCCAACCCGGGTCGGGCGCTGCGCGACGAAGCGCGCGCCGTAACCGACCGGCTCGCCCACCGCGATGTCACGGACGGCGAAGATCTTCGAACGCATGCTCATCACCGGCCGCAGGCGCCCGGTCAGCGCGGTATGCGCCGGCATCGGGTTGATCCCGTACAGCATCAGGCCCGGGCGCACCCAGTCGCTGCGTACGTCCGGCCACCCCAGCAGCGCTGGCGAGTTGCACAGGCTGGTCTGCCCGGCCAAGCCGTCGATGGTGGCCGCGAAGACGTCGGCCTGCTCGCGGGTGCGCGGGCTGTCCAGTTCGTCGGCCCGCGCCATGTGGGTCATCAGCACCATCGGCCCGACATGCGCCAGCGCGCTCAACGTGGCGTGCGCGGCACGGAACTCGTCCGGCCACAGGCCCAGGCGATGCATGCCGCTGTCCAGCTTCAACCACACGTTGAGCGTGGCGGTGGTCTGGAACGCGGCCACCGCCTCGACCTGCCACGGCGCGCCGACCGCGAACCACAGGTCGTGCTGCACGATCAGCGGCAACTCACTGGCGTCGAAGAAGCCTTCCAGCAGCAGGATCGGGCCGGTGATGCCGGCCGCGCGCAGCTCCAGTGCTTCCTCGATGCAGGCCACGCCAAAGGCATCGGCCTCGGCCTGCAGCGCGCGGGCGCAGCGCACCGCGCCGTGCCCGTAGGCATCGGCCTTGATCACCGCAACGGCCTTGCCGCCCCCCAGTTCGCGCGCCAGCCGGTAATTGCTGCGCAGCGCGTCCAGATCAATCAACGCACGGGCTGGGCGCATGAACTCGGCTCACGGTGACGGACAGAGGCGGCATGGTGGGTGTAACGGAAGATATCCAGGCCTTCGGTGCTGATCTGCGGCTGGCGGGCATCCATCAGGTCGGCCAGGTAGCGGCCGGAGCCGCACGCCATGGTCCAGCCCAGGGTGCCGTGGCCGGTATTGAGGAACAGGTTGCGGTACGGCGTGGCACCGACCACCGGGGTGCCGTCCGGCGTGGCCGGGCGCAGGCCGGTCCAGAACTCGGCGCGCGAGAGATCGCCGCCCTCCGGATACAGATCACGCACCACTTTCTCCAGCGTGGCGCGGCGGCGCGGCGAGAGCGACAGGTCGAACCCGCCCACCTCGGCCATGCCACCGACGCGGATGCGATCGTCGAAACGGGTCACGGCCACCTTGTAGCTTTCATCCAGGATGGTCGAGGTCGGCGCCATTGCCGGATCGGTGATCGGCAGCGTCAGCGAGTAGCCCTTGAGCGGGTACACCGGCAGCTGCATGCCCAGCGGTGCGACCAGCGACGGCGAGTAACTGCCCAGCGCGACCACGTAGTGATCGGCGGTTTCCAGCTTGCCATCGATGCGCACGCCAGTGATGCGGTCGCCATCGCTGTGCAGGCCGGCGATATCCTGGTCGAAACGGAATTCGACCCCGGCATCGACGCACATCTGGGCCAGGCGACGGGTGAACAGCTGGCAATCACCGGTCTGGTCGCGCGGCAGGCGCAACGCGCCGACCAGCTTGTCGGCCACGCCGGCCAGCGCCGGCTCATGGGCGATGATGCCCGCGCGGTCGAGCACCTGGTACGGCACGCCGTACTGGGCCAGCACTTCGATGTCCTGCGCGGAGGCATCCAGCTGCTGCTGGGTGCGGAACAACTGGGTGGTGCCCAGGTCGCGGCCCTCGAATTCGATGCCGGTCTCGCGGCGCAGCTCGTTGAGGCAGTCGCGGCTGTACTCGGACATGCGCACCATGCGCGCCTTGTTGATCGCGTAGCGCTCGTGCGTGCAGTTGCGCAGCATCTGCGCCAGCCAGCGGTACTGGTGCCAGTCCAGGCCCGGGCGGATCGCCAGCGGCGCATGCTCGGAGAACAGCCATTTGACCGCTTTGAGCGGCACGCCGGGGGCGGCCCACGGCGAGGTATAGCCGAACGACAGCTGGCCTGCGTTGGCGAAACTGGTTTCCAGCGCCGGACCGGGCTGGCGGTCGACGACCGTGACTTCAAACCCGGCCTGCCGCAGGTACCAGGCACTGGTCGTGCCGATCACACCGCTGCCAAGGACTAGAACGCGCATGACACCTCTCCAACCCGATCATTCCCTGCGCAGGAGCACGCCGGGACCATAATTGAGGAAGTATAGTCAGCCCCAACCAATCAAATCGCCTGTTTTTCCTGCATCAGGCAGGATATTGTCCCGCCAACATCCTCGAGAGGCTGACGCCGATGGCCACGCGTGCCCGTGAACTGGACAAGATCGACCGCAAGATCCTGCGCATCCTGCAGGCCGAGGGTCGCATTTCCTTCACCGAACTGGGCGAGCGGGTCGGGCTGTCGACCACGCCCTGCACCGAGCGCGTGCGGCGGCTGGAGCGCGACGGCGCGATCACCGGCTATTACGCCAAGCTGGATCCGCATTACCTCAAGGCCAGCCTGCTGGTATTCGTGGAGATCAGCCTGGCCTACAAATCCGGCGATATCTTCGAGGAGTTCCGGCGCGCGGCGCTGAAGCTGCCCAACGTGCTGGAGTGCCACCTGGTGTCGGGCGATTTCGACTATCTGCTCAAGGCACGCATCAGTGAGATGGCCTCTTACCGCAAGCTGCTCGGCAGCACGTTGCTGACCTTGCCGCACGTGCGTGAATCCAAGAGCTACATCGTGATGGAAGAGGTCAAGGAAACCCTGACCCTGCCCATCCCGGATTGATGCCGGGCCGATAACGCAGAAAGGCGGCGCGCGTGTGCGCACCGCCTTCGTTCATTGCGTCAAGCGCATCAGCGCTGCTGCTTCTGGTCCTGGTGCTTCTGGTCCTGCTGCTTGCCGCCCTTCTGATTCTGCTGGTCCCACTGCTGCTGGTTCTGCTGGCCGGGCTTCTGGTTCTGCTGCTGACTGCCCTGCTGCTCCTGCGGCGATTTGCCGGGACTGCGGTTCTGCTGGTTAGCCATGATTGCACTCTTCTCGAAAAACCTCGGGGGATGCGCTGGGTTGCGGCGCGGGTACAGGGTCCCGCCGATCCGGTTAATCACAGGCGAAAAAACAGTGAGGTGGTGCGTTGACGGCGATGACTGCGGGCAGCCCGATGTAAACCATTTATGCTCCGCGGCCCAGCGCCGCAGCCCTCACGGTTTTATCTGCTGGCCATCGCCACTGGGCACCGCGTCGTAGTAACGCCCCGTGCGGGTATCGAGGACGCGGTTGGGGCCCACCTGCTTGACCCCCGGAATGATCCGGCCGTTTCGGTCGTAGACCTTGCTCTGCACGGCCGGCCCCCGCATCGGCGCCGGCTGCGACGGGCCTTTGCTCTGGATCGGGTGCGTGCGCAGCCGCTGTTGGGTCTGCGAGGACGATTTCACCGGCGCCATCTGCCCGGACAGGCTGTCGGCCGGGGCCGGCTGCGCGGGGATCGGCAGGGGCGCAGGGGTCGGCGGCGGGGCCACGACCGGGCGGGTCGCGGTGGGGCTGGGTGGCGGCCCGATCTGCGCGGCCGCGCCCAATGGGAGCAACGCCAGCAGGGCAGCGGCAAGGCGGCGTGGGCGGTACATGGTGATCTCCCGGCGGCGGTTCAGGTCTTCACCATGCACCTGCACGGGTATCAGCACCATGAATGCCGGCTTGTACCTTGAGAGGCAAAAGCCCAATCTAACTGCCATACCAATAGGGAACCTTTATGACGGCTTTTGACCTGTCCCCACCTACCGACGCCCAGCGCCAGGCCTTGGTGGCCGGCCTCAGCGCCGATGAGCAGCGTGTCCTCCTGCACCACGGCACCGAGGCGCCGTTCTGCGGGGTGTTCCTGGACAACAAGCAGGACGGGGTCTACGGCTGCCGGTTGTGCGGCCTGCCGCTGTTCCGCTCCAGCACCAAATTCGACTCCGGCACCGGCTGGCCGAGCTTCTTTGCCCCCTTCGATCCGGCCCATGTCCGCGAGATCCGCGATGCCAGCCATGGCATGGTCCGCACCGAAATCGTCTGTGCGCGGTGTGACAGCCATCTCGGCCATGTCTTCCCCGATGGCCCGCCGCCGACCCATGAACGCCACTGCCTGAACTCGGTCTCGTTGTCGTTCACCCCCAATGGGCAGGCCTATCCGGACCCGCTGCAACGCGGTGGTGCCGAGGCTGGCCCGGCAGGCTGAATCCGGGAAAGTGTGACGTCGAGCGAACGCCCCCCTTCAGAAAGGGTGTGAAGGGGCCGACATGGAGGTATCCCCTTCCCGCGTCGGCCCCATGCTCATCATCGTTGGACTTCTCGTCGTCATCCTCAGCGTGCTCGGCGGTTATGTCGGGGCGCACGGCAAACTCGGCGCGCTGTGGCAGCCCTATGAACTGGTGATCATCGGCGGTGCGGCGCTGGGTGCGTTCCTGGTCGGCACGCCGGTCAAAACCGTGAAGCAGACCCTGGCGGCCACCGTGGGCGTGTTCAAGGGGCCACGCTACAAGCAGCAGGACTACATCGACGTCCTCAGCCTGCTCTATGAGCTGCTCAACAAGGCCCGCCGCGAAGGATTCATGGCGCTGGAAGACCACGTCGAGCGCCCGGCCGAAAGCAGCATCTTCGCCAACTACCCCAAGGTGCAGGCCGACCACCACCTGGTCGATTTCATCACCGACTGCCTGCGCCTGATGATCGGCAGCAACATCGAGCCGCACGAGCTGGAGCCGCTGCTGGAGCTGGAGCTGGAGAAGCACCATGGCGAGGCGATGCAGCCGGCCGCGGTGCTCAACAAGGTCGCCGACGGCCTGCCCGGCTTCGGCATCGTCGCCGCGGTGCTGGGCATCGTGATCACCATGGGCTCGATCGGCGGGGAAATCACGGAAGTCGGCGCGCACGTCGCCGGCGCACTGGTCGGCACCTTCCTGGGCATCCTGCTGGCCTATGGCTTCGTCGGCCCGCTGGCCTCGGCCGTGGAAGCGCGCGCCGAACAGGATGCACGCATCTACGAATCGGTGAAGACCGCCCTGCTGGCCTGCCTGCGCGGCTACAACCCGAAGATCGCCCTGGAATTCGCCCGCAAGACCCTGCCGTCCAACGTGCGCCCGGGCTTCAGCGAGTTCGAACAGCACCTCAAGACGGTCAAGTAAGGCAGCGCCATGGCCGAGACCAAACCCACCGTCATCGTCCGCCGGGTCAAGAAGGCCGGTCATGCCGCGCACCATGGCGGTGCCTGGAAAGTGGCCTACGCCGACTTCGTGACCGCGATGATGGCCTTCTTCCTGGTGCTGTGGCTGATGGCCGCCACCAGCAAGCCCGAGCGCGCGGCGATTTCCGAATACTTCCGCAACCCCAGCCCGCTGGCCGGCAGCAGCTCCACCCCGGCCCCGGGCATGGCCGGACCGGGCGGCGCCAGCACCTCGATGATCAAGCTGGGCGGCGCCACCGACATCTCGCGCGGCAACAGCAACGATCCCTTCCAGAACCAGCAGGCCTCCCGGCCCGTGCCGCAGCAGGACGAGCGCGAGCGCGAGAAACGCCAGCTTGAAGCGCTCAAGCAGGAGCTGGAAGAAGCGATCAGCAAGAGCCAGGCGCTGGAACCGTTCAAGGATCAGCTGCTGCTCGACCTCACTCCGGAGGGGCTGCGCATCCAGATCGTGGACAAGCAGAACCGGCCGATGTTCGACATGGGCAGTGCCTCGCTCAAGCCCTACACGCGCGCGATCCTTCGCGAGCTGTCGCAGTTCATCAACCACGTGCCGAACCGGATCAGCATCACCGGCCATACCGACACCACCGCCTACAACGCGGCCCACGGCTACAGCAACTGGGAGCTCAGCGCCGACCGCGCCAATGCCGCCCGGCGGGCGCTGCTTGATGGCGGCATGACCGAGGACAAGGTGACCCGGGTGGTCGGGCTGTCCTCCTCGGTGCTGTTCGACCGCACGCAGCCGGACAACCCGATCAACCGCCGGATCAGCATCGTGGTGATGACCAAGGCAGCCGAAGCGGCAGCCTTGGCCGGCGCCGGGCAGGAAGTTGCCCTGTCGCCCACCGCTGCCGATGCCGATATCCAGGCGACGCTCGCGCCGGCTGTCGCGCCCTGAGGGGTGCGACGAAGGCGGCAGCAGAGGGAATTCAGGGAATCCGTGGAGCCGGCCAGCGGCCGGCACTACAATGGGTCTTTCCTTTTGTAGATAGACCGCACCCATGTCCAAGCAGTCCAAGGCCAAGCGCGACAAGCGCAAGAAGCAGCAGCCCAAGCGCCCGATCAACCGCCTCAACGCCCAGCAGCCGGTGCAGAACCATGCCGTGCTGACCAACGAAGAAGGCCAGGTCGTCGCCGCGATCGGCCTGCAGGGCACCGAGTGGCTGCTGGCCATCGGCGGCCAGACCATGGGCAACGCCGACAACCCGGTGCCGATGCTGGCCATGCTCAAGCACCTGTCCAACGTCCAGGAAAAGGAAGGCCGCAAGGTCAACCTGGAGTACTCGACCCAGCTGCAGCAGCTGATCGACGACCTGGCCGCCGACGAAGGCAAGACCGCCGACGAGTACCTGGCCCAGCTGGTCTCCGAGTTTGAAGGTGTGGAAGGCGAGGAAGGCGAAGACGCCGAAACCGCTGCCGACGCCGGCGACGACGCCAAGGTGGCAGACGAGGCCGGCACCGATGCCGACGCCGACGCCGCCCCGGCCGCCAGCGACGACAAGCCGCAGGCCTGAGCCACGGCGATCCGGTGACGGTCTATATCGACGATGCAGTACATCCCTGGCGCGGCGAGCGCTGGGCGCATCTGATGGCCGACACCCTGCCCGAGCTGCACGCCATGGCGGCGCAGCTCGGGATTCCACGGCGGGCGTTCCAGAACCGCCGCAGCGGCGCGCACTACGACGTGCCCGCCCCGCTGCGCCTGCAGGCCATCGCGCTGGGCGCACAGGCCATCTCACGACATACGGACCGCGAACGGGTCAAAGCCGTGATCGCCAACGCAAGAAGCCAGTATCAGGCGTAGCTGCCGACCGTGGGTCGGCATGCGCAGGCCGCAATCGCGCCCTCAGAACGGATCGCTGCCCGGCCGTACTTCCACGCCCAGCAGCGAGCACAGCGCCAGCATCGCATCGTCATCGCGGTTGAGCGCCATCCAGCCGGCCAGCGTGTCATTGCCGGTATCCACGCTCCACAGCGCGTAGTTGTGCTCGCGCAGGCGGTCGTGGGCGGTGGTCATCAACATCGGCGCATCCACCTCCGCCACGAAGTCTTCATCGTCCAGGTCGCCGCCCCAGTCGATCTGCAGGTTCCAGCGCGCGGACAGCTCGTTCACCGCCGACATCAGCGCATCGGCATCGCCCCGCTCCACCTCGAACCCGGACTGCCAGGCAATCGCGGCCATCATCGGCGGCAGCCAGTCGGCGTCCTCATCGATGCCCTCGCCGCTTTCCAGCAGCGCCTCGCGCCAGCGGTTGAACTGCTGCAGCGCCAGTTCTTCATCGCCCGGGTTGATCAGCACGAACAGATTCCAGATCCGCGCCTCGAAATCGTCCTCGTCGAAATCGCGCTCTTCTTCTTCGAAGTCGAAATAATCGCTGTTGTCGGGCATGGCCGGTAATCCTGGAGACAGGGGCGCATTCTGCCGTGCAAGGGCGTTGGCAGGAAGCGAAATTCGGCGTGGGGCCCGCTGCGGTTTATCCTGTGCGGCAGAAGACGGCCTTGGTGGTCGTCAGCATCCTGTGACCATGAGCGATACCCCTCCCGATCACCTGGCGATCAACCCGGCCAGCCCCTTCCACGATGCCGCTGCGCTGGAGCGCGGCGTGGGCATCCGTTTCAACGATGTCGAGCGCGACAACGTTGAAGAATATTCGGTCAGCGAAGGCTGGATCCGCGTGCAGGCCGGCAAGGCCCGCGACCGCCGCGGCAACCCGATGACGATCAAGGTCAAGGGCACCGTGGTGGCCTACTTCCTGGATCAGAAGCCGGACGCCTGATCCCACGTCTGCCGGAGACGTCTGATCCACGTGTGGCGGGGTAGAGCCACCCCACGGGTGGCTGCGCGGACCCACTGGAACCCTCGCGTCAGGGACGAAGGGCAGCCACCCATGGGGTGGCTCTACCCGTGGCACGGTGCGGCCTCAATCGCGTTGCCGCGTCTCCAGCAGGTCCAGATTGCGGATCAGCCTGCGCGAGATCTCATCGGAGATCTTGCCCCGCCGGGTCAGGCGGAACAGCTCTTCACGCTCGGCGGTCAGCCCCGCGGTGCGCAGCTGGCGATAGCCCTGCTCCATGCGCTTGACCTTCTCCGGATCCGCATCCGGCCCGGCTTCCTTCTCCAGGTTGCGCTGGTACAGCAGGCTGACCCGCGAGGCGGCGTCGTTGTAGAGCTGCACGTTCTCGGTGGTCTGGTTCTGCACCAGCTGCTGGCGCGTGCGCTCCACGCCGGCCAGCGCGGCCTTGGCGGCCAGCTTGCGTGCCAGGTCCTCTTCCTTCCGCTCGCCCGAATCGGCCGGCAGTTCCAGGCCTTTGAGCAGGCGCGGCAGCGCGATGCTGGCACCGACCAGCGAAATCAGGATCACCGCCGCGGCCAGGAAGATCACCAGGTCGCGTGCCGGGAAGGCACTGCCGTCGGGCAGGAACAACGGCAGGGTCAGCACGCCGGCCAGGGTGATCGCACCGCGCACGCCCGCCACCGAGGTCGCCACCACGATCCGCCAGGAGGTGCCCTGCCGGGCCTCGCCCCGATGGCGCGCACGCAGCAGGCTCCAGCGCAGCGACAGCCACACCCAGGCCAGGCGCAGCAGCACCAGCGCCAGGTTGATCACCACCACATAGACCAGCAGCCACCACGCACTGTGGTGCCCGCTCTCGCTGACGGTCTTGATCGCGCGTTCCACGATGCCCGGCAACTGCTCGCCCAGCAGTACGAACATGATCCCGTTGAAGCTGAACTGCAGCATGTTCCAGACCGCCGTGCGCTGCACGCGCATGCTGCCCGAGACGCGGCCGGTGAGCTCCACGTAGCTCATCGTGACACCCGCGGCGACCGCCGAGAGAATGCCCGACGCATTGAGTTCTTCGGCCAGCAGGTAGGCCGCGAACGGGATCAGCAGGTTGACCAGCAGCGCCGCACCCGGCTCCTCGCCAAAGCGCCGCCACAGCCAGCGCTGGAAGGTGGACACGCCCAGCGTCACCGCCACGCCGATCGCCAGTCCGGCCACCGCCACCCACAGGAAGGTCAGCGAGGCATTCGCCAGCGAGAAGGTCCCGGTCATCACCGCCGCCACCGCGAAGCGGAAACAGACCAGGCCGGACGCATCGTTGAGCAGCGACTCGCCTTCCAGGATGTGCATCAGCCGCTTGGGAATCGGCGCGCGCGAGGCGATCGAGCTGACCGCCACCGGGTCGGTCGGGGAGATGATCGCCGCCAGCGCGAAGGCCACCGCCAGCGGCATCACCGGGATCATCCAGTGGATCAGGAAGCCGGCACCGATCACGGTGAACACGACCAGCCCGAAGGCCAGTTCCAGGATTACGCCCTTGTCGCGGAACAGGCCCTGCTTGGGGATGCGCCAGCCATCCAGGAACAGCAGCGGCGGCAGGAACAGCAGGAAGAACATCTCCGGCTCGAGCGCGTGGCCGCGGTTGAACACCCCGGCAATGACCGCGCCCAGCCCGATCTGCACCAGCGGCAACGGCAGCGACAACGGCAATACGCGGACCAGGTAGCCGCTGGCGACCACCGCCACCAGCATCGCCAGAACGACTTCAATGGTATGCATGCATTTTCCAGTAAGCAGCGCGGGGGAGGCTGCGGACAGCCGGCGCCGGAAACAGGAAAAAACGTACCACACGTGCGCCGCCACGCGAATGCGCGGGGCGCGGCAGGCTCAGTCGGCGGACAGCAGGCCCCTCACGCGGCGCGCTGCTGCGCGTCGGCGCCATCGAAGCGATAGATGTCCATCGCCAGGAAGCCGGCATCGATCCCGGCATCGATGCGCTGCGCACCGAGCGCTTCGCCACCGGCGGCGCCCATCGCAAAGTGCAGTGGCTGCAGGTGCTCGTCGCTGGGGTGCGCCTGCACCGCGTGCGGGGCCTGGCGGCGGTAATCGATCAACGCAGCGCTGTCATCGGCGGCCAGGCGCTGCTCGACCCATTCGATGAAGGGGCGCACATAAGGCGCCTCCTTGCCGTCCGCGTAGCTGCGCCAATCGTGCAGGTTGTGGGTGATGCTGCCCGAGCCGATCAACAGCACGCCCTGCTCGCGCAGCGGCGCCAGCGCGCGCCCCAGCGCGAACTGGTGGGCCGGCCCGAGCAGTGGCTGGATCGCCAGCGGCACCACCGGGATGTCCGCCTGCGGATACAGGAACCGCAGCGGCACCCATGCACCGTGATCGAGACCGCGCTGCGGATCGATCGCGGCCGGCAGACCGGCAGCGCCCAGCCGCTGCGCGACCTCCTGCGCCAGCGCGGGCTCGCCCGGGGCGGGATACTGCAGGTCGAACAGTGCCTGCGGGAAACCGCCGAAATCGTGAAGGGTGGGCGGTTGGGCGTGGCCGCCCACCGCCGGCTGATGGGTCAGCCAGTGCGCCGAGGCCATCACGATCGCGCGCGGGCGCGGCAGGCGCGCCGCCAGCGCGGCCAGGCGCTCGCCCACCAGACCGGGATGGAGTGCGGTCATCGGCGAGCCATGGGAGATATAAAGGGACGGCAAGCGGGACATCGCGGACTCCAATGGCAGGACCCAACGGGTCGATCTGCAGATCAGCGTATTGCGGACAGATCGGCCAATAAATACGATGCATCGACGCTGTTTATTTCGGAAAAAGAAACAATGGACACTCTGGACGCCATGCGTGTGTTTGTCGCCGTGGTCGAGCGCAACGGCTTCAGTGCCGCCGCGCAGGCCCTGGACCTGTCCACCGCCGGGGTGACCCGGCAGATCGCGGCGCTGGAAAAGCGCCTCTCGACCCGGCTGCTCAACCGTACGACCCGCCGCGTGAGCCCCACGAGCACGGGCGCGGCCTACTACGCCGAGTGCGTGCGGCTGCTGGCCGAGTTCGACGCGCTGGAAGCCGGCATCAGCGCGCAGGCGCTGGAGCCGTCTGGGCGGCTGCGGATCAACGCGCCGGTCAGCTATGGCATCGCCCGCCTGGGCCCGCTGCTGGCCGGTTACCGCGCGCGCTACCCGCAGGTGGAACTGGACCTGTCGCTGTCCGACCGTCTGGTGGACATGGTCGAAGAAGGCTATGACGTGGCCATCCGCATCACCCGCCAGCCCAGCCCGGCCCTGATCGCGCGCAAGCTGGGCGACGCACAGATCAGCCTGTGCGCGGCGCCGTCGTACCTGGACGCGCACGGGCGCCCGCAGCAGCCGGAAGACCTGTCCGCGCACGAGTGCCTGAGCTACAGCTACTGGGCCGGTGGCGATGCATGGCAACTGCAGGGACCACGGGGGGAGGTCTCGGTGCCCGTGCACGGCGGTGTCCGCGCCAACAACGGCGATGTGCTGCGCGAGGCCGCGATCGCCGGCATGGGCATCATCGTGCAGCCGGATTTCCTGGTCGCCGACGCGCTGGCCGATGGGCGGCTGGAGCGCGTGCTGCCCGAGTGGCAGGTGCCGGGCGTGGGCATCCATGCGGTGTACACCAGCCGCAGCCACCTGGCCCCGAAGGTGCGCAGTTTCATCGACTACCTGGTGGACGCCCTGGCGTGATGCCGCGCGGCACCCGCCACCAGACACCACCCGGCGCTATGCCTCCACCGATTCCAGTTGCCCGATGAGCCGTGCCAGCGGCATCGGCCGGCCGAGCAGATAGCCCTGCACCTGGTCGCAGCCATGGGCGGCCAGCCACTGCAGCTGGCCGGGCGTTTCCACGCCCTCGGCGATGATGGTCAGCCCCATGCTGTGGCCCAGTGACAGCAGCGCGCGGCAGATCGAGGCGTTGCGCGGGTTGGTTTCCACGTCGGCCACGAAGCTGCGGTCGATCTTCAGGATGTCCAGTGGCAGGTGCTGCAGGTAGGACATGTTGGAATAGCCGGTGCCGAAATCATCCAGCGAAATGCAGATGCCCTGCTCGTGCAGGCGCTGCATGGTCTGTTTGGCCTGGCCCGGCTTGCGCATCAGGCTGCTTTCGGTCAGCTCGACCTGCAGCGCACCGCGGGCCAGCCCGAATTCGTGGCTGGCGCGGGTGAACTCGGCCACCAGGTCGCTGTTGAAGAACTGCACCGCCGAGACATTCACCGCGATGGGCAGGTCCCAGCCCGCGTCGACAAGCTGCCGCTGCGCCTGCGCCGCAGCGCGGATCACCCAGCGGCCCAGGGCGAGAATCAGACCGGTGTCTTCGCACAGCTGGATGAACTCGCCCGGCGGAATGAAACTGCCATCGGCCTGGGGCCAGCGCAGCAGGGCTTCCAGCGCGGCCGGGCTGCCGTCGCTGGCGTGGCAGATCGGCTGGTAATACAGCTCGAACTCGGTGTCGATCGCACTGTGGATGCGCCCGGCCAGGCGCAGCCGCTCGGCCAGGCGCGAACTGACGGTCGCGTCGTACCAGGCGATGACGTTGCCTTCGTCGCGCGCCGCGTGGGCGG
Organism: Stenotrophomonas sp. LM091; assembly: GCF_001806305.1. Taxonomy (NCBI): domain Bacteria; kingdom Pseudomonadati; phylum Pseudomonadota; class Gammaproteobacteria; order Lysobacterales; family Lysobacteraceae; genus Stenotrophomonas; species Stenotrophomonas sp. LM091. The sequence continues at coordinate 2,669,480 of NZ_CP017483.1, read as the reverse complement.
CCTGCGCGGCCATGCCGATCACCTGTTCGGCGGTGCTGGCATCGTCGCCGGCCTTCACCGCGACACCGATGCGCGGCTCGAACTGGTGCAGCCAATCCTGCCCCCGCACCGGTTCGGAAACAGTCTGCACCAGGGTGTCCAGCGCGGTCTGGCGCTGATGGTCGTCGCGGATGGCGAAGATGAAATCCTCGGCGGGCTGGAACGCCAGCAGCCCGTAGCGCACGCCGAGCCCGCCCAGGCGCTTGGCCATCGCCTGCAGCACCACGTCGCCGACCTCGCGGCCGAGCGTGTCCGAGACCAGCTGCAGGCCGCGGAACTGCACGTACGCGATCGTGTACGCCCCGCCCTCCTCGTCCAGCTGCGCGGCGAGTGCACGCGTATTGAGCAGGCCGGTCGCCGGGTTGTGGGTGGCGTGGTAGGCCAGGTCGCGCTCATAGGCAAGCCGCTCGCTGACGTCCTCGGCCAGCACCAGGCAGGCCTGGCGGCCATCGAAATCCAACCGCGCCAGATGCGCACGCACCTCGAAGACGCTGCCGTCCTTGCGCTGGTGCAGGCGCACCTGCGCGTCCTGCACATCGCCGATGCGGGCCTGCGCGATCGCCCCGCGGATCTCCTCCCAACCCTCGCGCGGGCGGATGTCCAGGATGCTCATCGCCAGGAATTCATCGCGGCTGTAGCCATACTGGCGCACCGCCGCTTCGTTGACCTCCAGGAAGCGCAGCGTGTCCGGATCGAACACCCAGAACGGCGCCGGATTGCGGTCGAACAGCAGCCGGAACTGGCGCTCGGCCTGCTGCACCCGGGCCAGCGCATCGACCCGCTCGCTGACATCGGTCAACGCACCGATCATGCGGCGCTGGCGGTCCACCACCGCCACGCGCTGGCCGCGCGCGGCAACCCAGCGGGTCGCGCCACCCGGCAGCACCAGGCGGAACATCTCATCGAGCACGCCGCTGCCGGCAAAGGCGGCATCGAAGGCCTGCTGCATGCGCGCGGTGTCGTCGTGGTGCACGCGCGCGAAGAAATCCGCGACGGGCAGGCTCTCGATGTCGATGCCGAAGATCTCACGGGCCAGCGGCGACCAGCGCAGCAGGCAGGCATCCTCGTCCACGTACCAGGTACACACCTTGCCGACCTGATGGGCCATGCGCAGCTCGGCATGGCCGGTGCGCAGTTCCTCGCTCAGGCTGTCCTGGTCGCGGGTGGCGCGGCGCAGGCTGACATACACCGCGGCAAACAGCGCCCAGTACAGCAGGTAGACCCCGATCGAGGCCTGCACATACGGCCACCAGGCCGCCAGCACATCGCGCCGGCCCAGTCCGGCGTAGACCGCCAGCGGGTACTGGGCCAGCGTGCTCAGGCTGGAAATGCGCTCGATGCCATCCACGGCACTGGTCTCGGTGCCCAGCGGGGTCAGTGCGTCGCGGCGCAGCAGCTCGCGCTTGGCCAGCCCGAAGCGACGCCCCGCCACGGCGCCGGGATCCGGGCTGCGCGCCAGCACGTAGCCATGCGGGTCGGTGATCGAGACCACCCCGGCATCGCCGGTATCCATGCCGCCGATGATGGCCTGCAGTTCCGCCGTGCGCAGCCGTGCCAACAGCCAGCGGTCACCGCCCATCGGCAGCGCCAGCGGCAGGATCCAGTGCGCGGCATCCAGCGCCTGCGGCGGCCCGAGGAAAATCTGGCTGCCCAGGCCGCGATTGCCATCCACCGCCCACAGCGGCAGTTGCAGGTCGCCGCTGCCACTGGTCAGGGCCCGCCCGTACTGGTCGACCACCACGATGCTGTGCAGTTCGGCATGCCGCTGCAGCGCCCCGGCGATGCTGGCATCGAGCAGGTCCGGTGCCTGCGCCGGCACCCGCTGGAAGAGCAGCGCGCCATCGCGGGAGATGCCCTGCATCACCCGCTCCAGGTTGCGCAGTTCCAGCCGCAGCAGGCGCTGGGCGCCGGTGGCCAGCGCCGAGCTCTGGCGCTGCGCGGCTTCCTGCCGTCGCTGGCAGTCATTGAGCAGCGTCGCCACCAGCCCGGCGCCCAGCAGCACGCCCAGGGATACCCCGAGCCACACGAACGTCCGCAGTGGCCGTGCCAGGGCACGGTTCAACGCGGGCATCGCAACCCTTTTCCCGAACGACAGGCTGACTTCATCTGTAAACGCTTCCTGGTTTCCCCAAACCTGAGCGGCCGCTGCCCGGGATTCTTGACGCCTTGCTCGTCACACCGGCGCCAGCCGGCGCCCGCGGAATCCGTGCAGGCCCCAGCATGCACCAGCGCGTACGGCACGGGAAGCACCGCGGCCGGGGTTCACATCAGTGAACCCGGAAGACCGGCACACCCGGTACCCGATGCCGCCGAAGCCGGCATAACCGCGCGCCCGGTACGGGATTAGACTTGGGTGTTTCCGTTGCTGAGAAGCTCAATGTCCAAGCTGCGCCGCCCCACCCTGATGCTCGCCATTGCCGCCAGCCTGTCGCTGAGCCTGGCCGCCTGCGACCGCGAGGCCACTGCACCGGCCGCGGCCGCCCCCGAGACCACCCCGGCCGAACCGGCCGCGCCCAAGCCGCAGCTGGGCAGCTTCGGCTTCGACGCCGCCGGCATGGACCGCAGCGTCGCCGCCGGCGATGACTTCTTCGGCTTCGCCAACGGCACCTGGGTCAAGAACACCGAGATCCCGGCCGACCGCTCCAGCTACGGCAGCTTCAATGTCATCTCCGAAAAGACCCTGGCCGACACCCGCGCGATCCTCGAAGGCGCCGCGGCCGACACCAAGGCCGAGGGCGAGGCCAAGCTGATCGGCGATTACTACGCCGCCTTCATGGACGAGAGCGGCATCGAGTCGCGCGGCGTCGCCCCGGTCAAACCGGAACTGGACGCCATCGCCGGGATCAGCGACAAGGCCGCGCTGGCCACCGCGCTCGGCGGCACGCTGCGCGCCGACGTGGACCTGCTCAACGCCACCAACTTCTACACCGACCGCCTGTTCGGCGTGTGGGTCTCGGTGGATCTGCTGCAGCCGGACCGAACCGCGCCGTACCTGGTGCAGGGCGGCCTGGGCCTGCCGGACCGCGACTTCTACCTGCAGGGCGGCCGCATGGCCGAGATCCGCAAGCAGTACCAGGCCTACATCGCCCAGGTCCTGCAGCTGGCCGGCGTCGCCGATCCGGCCGCCAAGGCGCAGCGCATCCTCGCGCTGGAGACCAGGATCGCCCAGGCCCACGCCACCCAGGAAGACACCAACGACGTCGCCAAGGGCGCCAACGCCTGGAAGCAGGCCGACCTGAGCGCCAAGGCCCCGGGCATGGACTGGAACGCGTTCCTGGCCTCGGCCGGGCTGGACGCCCAGCAGGACTTCATCGTGTGGCAGCCCAAGGCCGTCGCGGGCATCTCGCGCCTGGTCGCCACCGAGCCGCTGGAGGTCTGGAAGGACTACCTGGCCTTCCATGCGCTGGACCGCGCCGCGCCGTACCTGCCCAAGTCGTTTGCCGATGCGCGCTTCGCCTTCCACGGCACCACGCTCAACGGCACCCCGCAGCAGAGCGAGCGCTGGAAGCGTGCGGTGGATGACAGCAACCATGCCGTGGGCGAAGCGATCGGCAAGCTGTACGTCGAACGTCATTTCGATCCGGCCACCAAGGCGCGCGCGGACGCGATGGCCAAGAACATCATCGCTGCGTTCGCCAAGCGCATCGATGCGCTGGAGTGGATGTCGCCGCAGACCAAGGCGCGTGCCAAGGCCAAGGTGGATGGCCTGACCGTGGGCATGGGCTACCCGGACAAGTGGCGCGACTACGCCGGTCTTGAGATCAAGCGCGATGACGCGCTGGGCAATGCCGAGCGTGCGGAGCTGTTCGAGTACCGCCGCAACATCGCCAAGCTGGGCAAGCCGGTGGATCACAGCGAGTGGGCGATGCTCCCGCAGACCATCAATGCGATGAACGTGCCGCTGGAAAACCGCCTGGTGTTCCCGGCCGCGATCCTGCAGCCGCCGTTCTTCGACGGCGCAGCCGATGATGCGGTGAACTACGGCGCGATCGGTGCGGTGATCGGCCATGAGATCAGCCACGGTTTCGACAACGCCGGTGCGCTGTTCGATGAGACGGGCAAGCTGCAGAACTGGTGGACGCCCGAAGATCTGAAGAAGTTCAACGCGGCCGGCGATGCACTGGCGGCGCAGTTCAGCAGCTACACGCCGTTCCCGGGGGTATCGGTGAATGGTCGTCTGACGCTGGGCGAGAACATTGCGGACGTGGCAGGTCTTTCGACGGCCTACGATGCGTATCAGTTGTCGCTGCAGGGCAAGCCGGGCCAGACGCTGGAAGGCTTCACGCCGGATCAGCGGTTCTTCCTGGGCTTTGCGCAGGCATGGCGGAGCAAGGCGCGTGAGCAGGCGCTGCGCAATTCGCTGTTGACCAATGTGCATGCGCCGGGCCAGTTCCGTGCGTTGACGGTGCGCAATCTGGATGCGTGGTATCCGGCCTTCGAGGTGAAGGAAGGCCAGAAGCTGTACCTGGCGCCGGAGAAGCGGGTCAAGGTGTGGTGAGGTGCGTCACCGCACGTTGCTGAGATGAGAGAACGGGCGCTTCGGCGCCCGTTTTTTTTCGCTGTAGAGCAGCGGGTCCCGGAAGCCTGTGCGTGCCCGACCCAACCAGCGGGCACAGGGCACTTGCCGCTTCAAGGCCAATCAGCAAGCACCCCAGCCGACACACCCATCCGCGTGCACGCCCGCGTCGCCAGCCCATCCTGCAGCGCGCGCCGGAACAACGGCGCCATGCCTTTGAGCATCACCGCCGATGCCCGCGACTGCGCACGCTGCATCGGCGTGCGCTGGATCATCGCAGTCGCCCAGTCCGGCAGCAGCGCTGCACCTGCACCGAGGAACAGCTCGCGCGAGAGACCCGCCATCGGCACCGGCAGGCGGATGCCTGACAGCACCGCCAGCACCTCGCGCGAGCGCGCATCGAACACCAGCTGCGATTGATGGCGCGCGAAGTAAGCGTCCACCTCCGCTTCCGACGCGGGAACGTCTACAGCGCCAAGCGCCTCGGCCACGCGCTTGTACTCACGGTAGTACTGGTCGGCGACCGCCGTAGGCACGTCCCGGCAATAGCGTCGGCAGCCCTGCAGGAAACCGTACGCTTCAGTGACGTGCACCCAGGTGAGCAGCGCGGGATCGTCGGCGGAATACGCGCGGCCATCGGCGGTGTGACCGCACACCTGTGCATGGATGCGGGTCACCTTGGCGATCAGCGCCTCCACTTCCGCGGTGGGTGCGTAGGTCGTTCCAGCGACGAACGCGGTGGTGCGGCGCAGGCGGCCGACCAGGTCATCGCGGAAGTTGGAGTGGTCGTACACCCCGGCCAGTGCCAATGGATGCAGGGTCTGCAGCATCAGGGCGCACAGGCCGCCGGCGAGCATGCCGGGAAACTCGGCATGCACCCGCCAGGTGATGCTGTCGGGGCCGAACCAGCCGGGGTCGCCCAGCGGGTGGTCGTAGTCGATCCCGCTCTGGCCGCGGGGGAAGGCGCCCAGCACCCAGCGGCGTATGGGGGCGGTGGCAGGGCGGGCAAGCGAGCGCAGCAGGGAGGACATCAGCAGTACCGAGGGCGAGCGGACCGGCATTTCGCGCGGATGCGTCAATTCTGCGTGATACCGGTGGGGCTGGCGAGGCAGGTGCCCGCCAGGGTCTGCGCAATGTGCAGATGCAGCATGGGAGCCGCCGTCCGAGCCGTATTTACCCGGCGATTTACGTGCCGCAGTGCGCAAATCCGCTGCGAGATTGCCCATTCAGGCAGAAATGGCGCCGGATCTTTGCGCTTTGCCCATTGCCAAGCGCCGTGAAAGTGCTAGAACTGGATACGCCACAACGTCGTCCAATGCGCTGCCGCACGTTCCAGAAGGAGCTCGTCATGATCGCTTTGTTCAAAGGTTTGGGTCTGCTGTTGCAGGACAACGAGCTGTACAGCAGCCCGTTCGAAAAACAGGTCGCGCATTGGCGTAACAAGAGTGAACAGCAGATCCGCGAAGAAGTCGCGGTACTGGCCAAAGCCAAGGGCCAGTGGCTGATGGCCTCGATCGTGGGCTGGCAGGCGTCCTCCCTGCTCATCCTCGGCCTGATCAGCAACTACCTGTGGAAGGATGACTTCCATATCACCTTCACCCGCGTGGTGATCGTGTTCGGTTCATGGGTGTCGATCCTGTTCGTGATCTGGTTCATGGCCAACATGTTCGATCACACCGCCGGCTTCGAGCGCTGGATGAAGGCCTTCAACAGCCGCGCCCGCATCACCTCCGATGCCGATACGGTCGAATGCGTGGCCGAGGCGCTGGACATGGCCCAGCACTATCCGGAAGTCCTGGATTACAAGCAGGCGGTGAGTGCCAAGCGCGAGCTGCGCCACGAGGACATCCGCATCATGCGCGAGATCGGCCGGATGAAGCAGCACACCGAACTGGTGGGCCAGCTCAATCATGTCGGCGAGCAGCCCAACGGCACCAACCTGCATCTGCAGCCCGCGTTCTGACCCTACTGAAAAGCGGGGGGAGCCACGATGCCACCGTGATCACTCACGGTGGCATTGTTCTTTCTGGACGGCGCTGACGCAGTGCTTGAAGCCGGCCTGGAGCCCGGCCATCTGCTCCGTCTTGCCCACCGCCACCGCCAACCGGTGCAGCGGCGGATAGGGGCAGTCTGCGTCCTTCGTGCAGCGCGCATCCAGCACCAGGTAATGGCAGCGGCCGCTGCTGCTGGCGATGCAGTCGAAGTTGGCCACGCCGTTGTCGACCGTGGTTTTGCTGTACAGCGTATCCACGCCGTTGGCGCGGATGCGGGTGACGGAGGTGTCGTTCGATTGCTGGCAGGCCGCCAGCATCAACACGCAGAGACTGGCGACAACGGCGGTACGCATGGCAGGCTCCAGACGAAGAAAAAGGCGCGTTACATCCCGCGGAACAGGCTCATGAACGGCTGGCTGACGTTGAGCACTTCGGTGCGGTGCTTCAAGCGCAGCTGGCCGCGGCCGGTGTCATCGCGGGTGACTGCGGCGACCGCCTTCATGTTCACGATGGTGGAGCGGTGGATCTGGCGGAAACGTTGCGGATCGAGCGCATCCAGCAGTTCACGCAGCGAGGTGCGCAGCAGGCTTTCGCCCTGCTCGGTCACCACCGTGGTGTATTTGCTGTCCGCACGGAAGTAGATCACATCTTCGAGCATGATCAGCTGCGTGTCGCGGCCGTTGCTGGCGGTGATCCAGGCCAAAGGCGGTGCGCTTGAGGCGGCGGCGGGCTGATTGCCGAGGCGCTGCAGCAGCTGCTCGAGCATGCCGCTGTCCGGGCGGCCCAACTGCATGCGCGCCAGGATCCGCTCGCGCGTGGCCAGCAGGCGCTCATCGCTGACCGGCTTGAGCAGGTAGTCGATCGCGCCCTGCTCGAACGCGTCGATGGCGTACTGGTCGTAGGCGGTGACGAACACCACCTGGGTGCGCGGGCTGATCTCGGGCAGCGCGCGGGCCACCTCGATACCGGTGATGCCGGGCATGCGGATGTCGAGCAGGGCCAGGTCCGGCTTCAGCTCGGCCAGGCGCTCCAGCGCACTGGCGCCGTCCTCGCATTCGGCCACCAGCCGCAGTTCCGGCCACAACCGCTGCAGCTGTGCCACCAGCGACTGGCGCAGCAGGTCTTCGTCTTCGGCAATGAGGGCGTCAAGCTGCATGGATCGCCTCGCGGGCATCGCGCGGCAGGGTGATCGTCGCTGCCACGCCGGTGGGGAAATTGGACACGATCGCCACGCCAGCGTGCTCACCGCAGGTCAGGCGCAGGCGTTCGCGCAGGTTCTTCAGGCCGATCCCGGTACCACTGGTGCCCTGCCCGAACCCGAGGCCGTCGTCGGCCACGGTGAGGGTGACATGGTCCTCGAAGGCGCGCGCGATGATCCACACCGTGCCGCCGCCGGGTTTGGGTTCCAGGCCGTGTTTGATCGCGTTCTCGACCAGGGTCTGCAGCGCCATCGAGGGCAGCGGCAGGCTGAGCAGGGCCGGGGGCACGTCCACCTGCAGGGCCAAGCGGGCGCCCATGCGGATCTTGAGGATTTCCAGGTAGGCCTGGGTGCGCTCCAGCTCCACGCCCAGGGTCGACATCGATTCCTCCACGCTGGGCAGCGAGCTGCGCAGGTACTGGATCAGGTGCCCGAGCATCTGGTCGGCGCGCGGCGGATCGGTCCGGGTCAGCACCTGCGCGTTGGCCAGCGTGTTGTAGAGGAAGTGCGGCTCGACCTGGGCGTGCAGCAGGTTGAGCTTGGCCACCGAGAGTTCCTTCTCGGTCGCGGTCTGCTCGGCGGCGGCCTGCTCGTCGCGGCGCTGCTCGGCCACCCGGCGGGTGATCGCACGGCCGACCGCTTCGGCGTTCTCATGGTTGCTGCCTTCGTCCACCGCCAGCAGATCGGCCCAGACCCCGGCATCGGGCTCGAACAGCAGGGTCACGCTGCTGGTGCCCTGCCCCGGCGTGACCGTGGCGAGCACGCTGTTGCGCTTGATCGCCAGCCGCGCAGGCAGGTTCCAGCGCGACGGTGGGCGGCCGTTGTAGATATCCACGCGGCGCACATAGGCACGGACCTGCAGGCTGCCGGGCGCACTTTCGATGTCTTCCACGCGTGGCAGCTCGGCGATGGCCGCCTCGACCAGGGCAAAGGCCGGGCCGGCATCCATCGGCACCTCGATCTGGCGGCGCTGGCGGCTGGACAGGGTGGCCGCGTCCAGGCGCCCGGCGACGTGCTGCACGCGGCGGATATGGGCGATGCAGCTGCCCAGTGCGGTCACCATCACGAACAGGGCCAACAGGCCGAACACCCAGCCGGGGCCTTCATCCATACCGTGGAAGAAGCCACTCCAGACGAACCCCGCCACCACGATGGCGGCGGCCCAGGCCAACAGAATGCGGAAGATCAGGGAGAGGCTGGCGAACACGGCGGCGTCATCACATAGGGAGTGAGGCGAGCATAGCCCCGCCGCCAGCGGGAACAAGCGGCATGCGACGAAGGCAGGGTTTGGGGGGACGAAGCGGTGTAGAGCCACCCCATGGGTGGCTGGCTTTCTTCCGGAACCGCGAAGCCACGCATGGCGTGGCTCTACGTCTGGGTTCGAGACCGCGAAGCCACGCATGGCGTGGCGCTACGTCTGGGTTCGAGACCGCGAAGCCACGCATGGCGTGGCTCTACAGCGGGCGTCCGGCCGGCATGCCGGCCGGACGCGTCTTATTTCCGCTCGGCGGCGCTGGCGTCACGCGGGGCGCGGAACTGGGAGTCTTCGCTCCAGTTCGGCCAGGCGCGCGAGTTGGCCAGCTGGTTGCCCAGCGTGTACAGCACTTCCAGATCGCGCGAGGCACCGGCGAAGGTCCAGTCCGGCTGCCACTCGTCGCCCTGCTGGTGATAGCGCTTGGCGGTGTAGTCATCCGAAGCAGCCTTGCCGGCCGCCACGCCCCCCTCCACCCAGTCCTGGCCCGCCGAGTACGACACTGCCGGCACGCCACGCTTGGCGAACGGGAAGTGATCGGAGCGGAAGAACAGGCCGGCTTCCGGCTTCGGGTCCGGCGTGTAGCGGATGTCCCAGCCCTTGGCGACGTCCTTGAGCTGGTCCAGCAGTTCCAGCTTGGCCGAGCCGTAGATGCCGAAGTCACGCGAGGGGCTGAAGGGCGCCATGCCATCCATGTTGATCAGCGCAACGGTCTTGCCCAGCGGGTACAGCGGGTGGGTGGCGTAGTACTCCGAGCCCAGCAGGCCCTTTTCCTCGGCGGTCACGGCCAGGAACAGCACCGACCGCTCCGGGCGCTTGCCCTTGGCGAAGCCACGGGCCAGTTCGATCAGCGAGGCGGTGCCGCTGGCGTTGTCCAGCGCACCGTTGAAGATGGTGTCACCGTTCGCGTCCGGCTTGCCCACGCCGATGTGGTCCCAGTGGGCGCTGTAGATCACCGTCTCGTCAGGATGCTTGCTGCCTTCCAGGCGCGCGGCCACGTTGTGCGAGGTGATCACCTCGGTCTTGACCGCGTACTTGGCCGAGAAGGTCTCGCCCTTCAGCTCCACCGGCTTGAAATCACGGGTCTGCGCCTGCTTCTTGAGCGCCTCGAAATCCAGGCCCGAACGCTTGAACAGCTCCACCGCCAGATCTCGCTGGATCCAGCCTTCCAGCAGCGGATGCGCCTCGGCCGGGTTGTCGCGGACCACATCGAACATGGTGTTGGTGTTGGAGCCGGCCACGGTGGCCCAGCCGTACGAGGCCGGCGCGGTCTCGTGCACGATCAGCACGCCGAGGGCCCCCTGGCGCGCGCCCTCTTCGTACTTGTAGGTCCAGCGGCCGTAGTAGGTCATGCCCTTGCCGTCGAAGTCGCCCTGGCCGCTTTCGAAATCCGGATCGTTGATCAGCACGACGGCGATCTTGCCCTTCAGGTCCACGCCCTTGAAATCGTCCCAGTTGCGCTCGGCGGCCTTGACGCCGTAGCCGAGGAAGACCAGCGGCGCGTTCTTGATGTCCACCGCGCTGGCCCCGTTCATCGCGGCGCGCACGGCGATTTCCTTGCCCTGGCTCAGCGTCTGGGGCTTGCCCTTGCTGCTCAACGACAGGCTCGGGGTGCCGACGATATCGCCCTTGAGCAGCGGCACGGCCTGGGTCCACAGGCGCTTGCCGTCCTTGAGGTCGCCGCCCGGCTGCAGGCCCGCCGCTGCGAACTGCTTGCTCAGGAAGGCGATGGTCTTCTCTTCACCGGCAGTGGCCGGCGAGCGGCCTTCGTAGGCGTCCGACGCCAGTTCCTTGACGTCGGCGGAGATCCGCGCGCCATCGAATTTGGGGGTGGCGGCCATCAAGGCCGACGACACCGACAACGCCAACAGGCTGATTACCACACGCTTCACGCTGCACCTCATGACTGACCGACAATCGCCCGAGTGTAGGCCAGAGCCGCCGCGCAGTGCAGTGCCGGTCTACACGGCTGCCGCACGGGCCAGCAGCATCGCCTTCTCACGCGCATTGGCGGTCAGCGCGGCCGCACGCTGGAATGCCGCCCGTGCTTCGGCGTGCCGCCCCAGCTGGGCCAGCAGGTCGCCCTGCACCGCAGCCAGCGGCGCATAGTCGCGCAGCCGCGCATCGTCACCGAGTGCGTCGACCAACGGCCATGCGGCCGCCGCGCCCTGGGCCCGCGACAGCGCCACCGCATGGTTCAACGCCACCACCGGCGAGGGCTGGCGCTGTGCCAGCCGTGCGTACAGCGCGGTCATCCGCGCCCAGTCGGTGTCGTCGGCGCGGCGAGCGCGTGCGTGGCACTCGGCGATGGCGGCCTGCAGCGCATAGGGATCGTCACCGCCGCCCAGCGCCACCGCCTGCTGCAGCGCGGCCTGGCCACGGGCGATCTGCAGCCAGTCCCAGCGCGTGCGGTCCTGGTCAGGCAACAGGATCGGCGTACCGGTGGCATCGGTGCGGGCGGCGGTGCGCGAGGCCTGCAGTTCCATCAGGGCGAGCAGCCCCTGCACCTGCGGCCAGGTCGGCAACCGACTGGCGAGCACGCGGCCCAGCCGCAGCGCTTCGTCGCACAGGGCCGGGCGCATCCAGTCATCGCCGGCACTGGCCGCATAGCCTTCGTTGAAGATCAGGTAGACCACCTCCAGCACCGAGGCCAGGCGCTCCGGCAGTGCTGTCTGGCGCGGCACTTCGAACGGGACCTGCTTCTGTGCCAACGTGCGTTTGGCGCGCACGATGCGCTGGGCGATGGTCGGCTCCGGCGCGAGGAATGCGCGTGCGATCTCATCGGTGGTCAGGCCGCCGAGAAGGCGCAGGGTCAGCGCCACCCTCGCGTCGGCGGCCAGCACCGGATGACAGGCGACGAACATGAGCCGCAGCAGGTCATCGCCGATGTCGTCTTCCAGCGCGTCGCTGTCGTCCGGCGCCGGCAATGGCAGCGGCTCCAGCGCGCTGCCGTACTGCGCGTGCTGGCCGGCGACGCGCTGGTGCTGGCGCAGCACATCGATGGCGCGGTTGCGCGCAGTGGTCATCAGCCACGCTCCGGGATTGTCCGGCACGCCCTGGCTGGGCCAGCGCTCCAGCGCGGCCAGCCAGGTGTCCTGGACCAGCTCTTCGGCACGGCCGACATCGCCGCCGAGCAGGCGGGTCAGGCGGGCGGTCACCACTGGCGACTCCATGCGCCAGATCGTCTCCAGTCGTTGCGTCAGTGCCGTATCCATGCGGCCGATCAGAGCACCGGTGCGGCCGGCGCACAAGCCGCACCGCGGCGTGGCATCACCCCGGTTCGCCGTCCATGTGCGCGATCTCCCACAGGTGCCCATCCAGGTCCTGGAAGCCCCGCTGGTACATGAAACCGTAATCGCGCGCCGGCTGCGGCTCGCGGGCACCGGCCTTCAGCGCCTTGTCCACCAGCCCGTCGACCGCCTGGCGGCTCTGCGCCGACAGGCAGGTGATCACCTCGGTCTGGCGGCGCGCATCACTGATCGGCTGGGTCGTGAACTGCGCGAAGAACGTCTCCACCAGCAACATCACGAAGATGCTGTCGCTGATGATCATGCAGGCTGCGTTCTCATCGGTGAAGGTCGGGTTGAAGGTGTATCCCAGGGCGGCGAAGAACGTCTTGGACGCCTCCAGGTCGCGCACCGGGAGGTTCACGAAGATCATCTGCTGCGTAGCGTTGGTCATGTGGATGGTTCCTGTTGAACGAAAGAATCAGGGCTGCTTCATGCAGTTGACCATCCACGGCTTGCCGTAACGGTCGATCAGAAAACCCCAACGGTGGGCCCAGAAGGTTTCGGTGATCGGCATCTTGATCTCGCCACCGTCGGCCAGCGCGTTGAACACGCGCTCGGCCTCCTCGATCGAATCCACATCGATGTTGATCGTGGTACTGCCCTGCCCGTCGGAAGACGGGCCATCGGCGGCCATCAGGATCGCCGACCCAACCTCCATTTGGCTGTGCGCGACGTGGTCCAGTGTCTCCGGCGGCATCTCGCCACAGCCCTCCTGGCTTTCCATGGGCGGCATGTCGCGGTACTTCATTTCAGAGGTGACCTTGCCGCCGAGCACCTGCGCGTAGAAGGCCATGGCGTCATGGGTCTTGCCGTTGAAGTCGAGGAACGGAATCAATTTCATGGGAATGCTCCAGGGGTGCGGGGGGAATCAATCGGCGGTGCCGATCTGGTCGCGCAGACGCTGTTCCTGCGCCTGCAATTCGGGAGTGAAGGCCGCGCCGAAATCCTCGGCACTGAGGATCGGCCGCAGCTCGACCACATCCCCGGCAGCGAACGGTGCGCGCTTGAGCCATTCGGTGGCCTCGTCCAGCGAGCGCACCTGCCACAGCCAGAACCCGCAGACCAGCTCGCGGGTTTCGGCGAACGGCCCATCGATCACCCGCGGCGGCTCGCTGCCGAAGGCCACGCGGCGGGCGCGCGAGGTCGGGTGCAGGCCCTCGCCGGCCAGCATGATCCCGGCCTGGACCAACTGCTCGTTGTACGCGCCCATCGCGCGGATTTCCTGCTCGGTCGGCAATTGACCGGCCTCGGTGGCGGCGGTTGCCTTCACCAGTACCATGACTTTCACGGGGTGCTCCTGTGTGCCAGCCCGGAACCCGGGCCGTTCACTGGATACAACGTGCCAAGGGGATGGAAATCGACACGCACGACGAACTATTTTTTCGTCGCTGAACAGGGCCGCGCTGCGGCGCTGCAACACGCCATGACCGCGGGCTGGGGCATCATGCGGTTTCCCCGCCCACCCTGGTCCGGCCATGCAATTTCTTCTGCTGATCTATATCGACGAAGGCCTGTTGCAGGCCCTGCCCGGCGACGAATACGACCGCCTGATGCATGACTGCCTGCACCACGCCGACCGCCTGCAGGCCGAGGGTACCCTGGTGCTCGCCCAGAAGCTGGAACCGGTGGACAGCGCGCGCACGCTGCGCGTGCGCCAGGGCCAGACCCGCATCACCGATGGCCCGTTCGCCGAAACCCACGAACTGCTGGCCGGCTTCAACCTGATCAACGCGCCCGACCACGCCGAGGCGATGCGCATCGCCCAGCAGTTCCCGTGGTCGCGCTTCGGCAGCATCGAGGTACGCCCGCTGGCCGACATGGACGCCGAACGCGTACGCGTCGGCGCCTGACACCGCTCAAGGCAACAGCGTGATCTTCAGATCGCGCGGGCCGATGGCCTCATTGCCGCTGTAGTCGCGCGCACTGGCCCGCAGGATGTATTCGCCGGCCGGCAGTGCATCCGGTTGCCAGCGTCCGGTCTCGACCAACCCATCGCGCACCGTGTTGGTGACCAGGTAGCGGAACCGGGTGACCGCGCTGCCATGCACGGTGATGCCGCTGTCCGGTGCGTAGGCCACGCGGGTGGCGCTGTCTTCACGCGGCATCCGGTTGAACACGATGTTGAAGCGCGGCTGCTCGTAGCCGGCCAGCGGCTGGCCCTGCGCATCCAGGACCTGGTAGCCGACCTGGTACAGGCCCAGCCGCCGCCGCGGCAGATTGCGGTCCACCTGGTCCCACGCCTCCACCACGATCTGCACGCCCGGGCCTTGGCGCGGGATCGCGACGCGTCCGTCGGCCCCCGCCTTGACCAGCTGGTCCAGGTCGTCCAGCACGGCGACCTCGGTGATGCGCGGCGCGAACGTATCGGCGTAACCGGTGAAGCCCAGTGCCACCGCATTGCGCTCGAAACCACTGGCGCCCACGCTCAGGTGGACATGCGCCATCCGGTTGATGCTGCCCAGGGCTTCGCCGGCGGCGAACCGGGTGCCGCGACGCACGCGGATGCGTTCGAGCTTGCCGTCCTCACCGGACACCTGCTGCCAGCGCGCATCGAACGGCCGATCGCGCGGATCGCGGCCAACCTTCATATGGATGTATTTGAGCCGGCCCAGCGAAAGGCCTTCGGCCTGGCCGCCGACCGACCACGCCGCGAACGGCGTATCGACTTTGCCATCGGCGATCGCCAACACCGGCTGGCCGACATCGCCGCGGATATCGAACCCGCCATGCAGATGGTGCCGACTCTCGCCTTTGAAGTCCCCGCGCACCTCACCCAACGTGCCGACCACTTCGTGCCACCCGTCCTGCGGAGCCAGGGGCCACCGGCCGGCGGTGTCGGGCAAGGGGGCCTCCGGTGCCGGGCCGATCAACGCCGGCGGCGCCGTCTGCCCCGGCCCGAGGGCACGCAGCCGGTGCACGCGGTAGGAGGCGGCATCGGCCAGATAGAGGCCGCCCTCGGCATCCAGCGCGAGTGCGGTGGGCCGCGCAAAGCGGGGCTGCGGCGGTACCCCGGCCAGTGCCAGCTGATGGCCCTGGGCCGAGATCTGCACCACCTTGCCGTTGATGTCGCTGGCGTAGATCACCCCGTCATGGGTCACCGCCAGCGCCATCGGTCCGCTGAGCAGGCCGCCATCGGCGACCCGGGTGCCCAGCGTGCCATCCGGGGCGAGTTGGCGGATCGCGTTGTTGAACAGATCGGCGATCAGCAGGTTGGCGTGCGGATCCAGTGCCAGCGCCACCGGCGTATCCAGCCGGGTGGCCGCACCGATGCCATCGACCAGGCCCGGACGCTCGCCACCGGCGACGGTGTGCACCCGCCCATCGGGTTCGATGACGCGGATGCGGTCGTTGTAGGTATCGGCCACATAGACGCGGCCGCCCGCATCCACCGCCACGCCCATCGGCCCATCGAAGCGCGCCTGGGCGGCCGGGCCATCGACGAACCCCCGCTGACCATCACCGGCCAGCGTGCTTACCGTGCCATCCACCGCGATGCGGCGGATCACGTGGTTGCCGGTATCGGCAACATAGACATTGCCGCCCGCATCCAGTGCGATCCCGGAGGGCGTGTTGAACTGCGCCTGCAGGGCGGCGCCATCGCGCCAACCCTCGCCCTGCCCGGCCAGCGTGTCCACGCGACCGTCGGGATGGACGCGGCGGATGCGGTTGTTGTCGCCGGCATCGGCGATGTAGACCACGCCGTGTGCATCCACGGCCAGGCCGTACGGATCGGCGAAGCGCGCCTGGGCTGCGGGGCCTTCCGTACTGCCGCCCACGCCGTCGCCGGCCAGTACGCTGATCGCCGGCGTCCAGCCCAGGGCCGTCGCCACCGGGCCCGGTGGCGGTGCCGGCGCGGCCGGTTCACGCAGGAAGGTCCAAACCAGCGCCGCCGCCATCAGAGCGGCGATCAGCACCACCATCGTCCATCGTCCGCGCGTCATCGCTGTCCTTGCTGCTGTTCGGGACACGACCTTAGCCGCTCGTGGCGTGCCTGCAAACCCTGCACGCCGGGAGCGCTCATGGTCCACGCGCGCTGGCAGCCGCCCACGCAGCGTGCCGAGGTCAAGGCGGCGGTGAACACAGTGGGCCGCGTGGCGACCCATGCGCGGTACAGCGCGTGACGTTTCGCCCTGGAGCAGCGCCTACTTCGCCGGCGTCTCCACCTTGAACCCCATCGCCTCGCGATAGCGCACATACAGCGCGCTGACCTTCTCCACGTAGGCCAGCGTTTCCGCATACGGCGGCACGCCCTTGTAGCGGGTCACCGCACCGATCCCGGCGTTGTACGCGGCGGCCGCCAGCACGCGGTCGCCTTTGTACCGGCGCAACAACGCCTTCATGTAGCGCGCGCCCCCGCTGATCGACTGCTCGGCCGAGAGCGGATCGGCCACGCCGTACTCGGTGGCGGTATCGGGCATCAGCTGCATCACGCCCTGCGCGCCCTTGGGTGAGATCGCGCCGGCATCGAAACCGCTCTCGGCATGCGCGATCGCACGCAGCCAGGCATCGTCCACGCCGGTGGCCTTGGCCGCCGCCTTGAACTGCTTGGCATGCCGGTTCAACTGCGGCGTGCCGACCTTGCCCAGGCCCTCGTGCGCGGGTTCGCCCGGTGGGGTGGCCACGGTGAATTTCAGGAACACCCGCGAGCCCGGCAGGTTGCGGGTCGAGTAGACCAGTGCACCGTCCTGCTCACGTTCGTACAGGGTGCCGCTGAAGACGCCCATGTTGCCCCACAGGTTGGGGGTCTGCACGGCGTTGTCGTCGATCTGCTGCGGGGTGCACCTGGAGCCGGGCTCGGGTGCCGTGGCCAGGCTGACCGTGTTGCTCTGCACGCAGCGATAGACCGTGCGCGCCGATGCCAGGCCAGGCAGCAGCAACGACAACAGGGCCAACGCGGCAGGCAGGGTCGGATTCATCGAGCTCGGATCGGGGCACGGAAGGGTGCGGCGCGATCATCCGGCCGGGGGCGCGAACCGAAGGTGAATACCGGGCCTGCCGCGCTGGCAGGCCCGGCGCTGACTCAGTGGCGGCGGGCCAGCAGCCGCTTGCCGGCGTAGCCCAGGCCGAGCAGGGCGAACCACAGCGGGCTGATCGCCAGCGCGTACAGCGTGTCCGGCTGCAGGGTCAGCAGCACCAGCACGAAGGCGAAGAAGGCCAGGCACACCCCGCACATCAGCACGCCACCGGGCATCTTGAACGCCGAGACGGCGTGCAGGTGCGGGCGCTTGCGGCGGTAGACGATGTACGAGCACAGGATCAACGACCACACGAACATGAACAACACCGCGGCCAGCGTGGTGACCAGGGTGAACGCGGTCACCAGGTTCGGGATCAGATAGATCAGCATCGCGCCCAGCAGCAGGCACACGCAGGAGAACACCAGCCCCAGCGCCGGCACTGCCGCGCGCGACAGGCGCCGGAACGCGCTCGGTGCGTGCCCCTCTTCGGCCAGGCCATACATCATCCGGCTGGTCGAGAAGATGCCGCTGTTGGCCGACGACGTGGCCGAGGTCAGCACCACGAAGTTGATCAGGCTGGCCGCGGCGGGAATGCCGGCCAGTACGAACAGTTCCACGAAGGGGCTCTTGCCGGGCACCACCTCACGCCATGGGGTGACGGCCATGATCGCGATCAGCGCCAGCACGTAGAACACCAGGATGCGTACCGGGATCGAGTTGATCGCCTTGGGCAGATTGCGCTCCGGATCAGCGGTTTCGGCCGCGGTGGTACCGACCAGTTCGATGCCGACGAAGGCGAACACCGCGATCTGGAAGCCGGCGAAGAAACCGGCCATGCCCATCGGGAACACGCCACCGTCGTTCCACAGGTTGGAGAACGACGCCACGTGCCCGGAGGGGGCGGTGAACCCCCAGGCGACCAGCCCGAAGCCGGTGATGATCAGCGCGCAGATGGCGATGATCTTGATCAGCGCGAACCAGAATTCCATTTCACCGAACAGCTTCACCGTGACCAGGTTGAGGCTGAGCAGCAGGATCACGCACAGCAGCGCCGGTATCCACGGTGCCAGCTCGGGGAACCAGAACTGCGCATACGCGGCGATGGCGATCACATCGGCGATGGCGGTGATGATCCAGCAGAACCAGTACGTCCACCCGCAGAAGAACCCGGCCCACGGCCCGAGCAGGTCGGTGGAAAAATCGATGAAGGATTTGTACTGCAGGTTGGAAAGCAGCAGCTCGCCCATCGCGCGCATGACGAAGAACAGCATCGCGCCGATGATCAGGTACACCAGCACGATGGACGGACCGGCCAGGCTGATGGTCTTGCCCGAGCCCATGAACAGACCGGTGCCGATGGCACCGCCGATGGCGATCAGCTGCAGGTGGCGGTTGGAGAGGCTGCGCCGGAGGTGTTCCGGCGGGACGGCAGGATCGGTCATGGGGCAGCGTCGGCAGGGGCGAAGCGTCCGAACATAGACCTCCGCGAGGCGTTGCGCCAGTCGCCATCGGGCCGTTCGCGGGGGCCGTGGCCGGGCACTGCCCGGGGCGATGACGTGACGGATTCACCTCGCTCCACCGCGCGTGATGCCGGCAGGGCGATGGCGCCCCCGCCGGATGGTTCCAATCCCTGCCCGCTGATGGTCATATAGGGCTCCGCCAGGGCATCGAGGTCTGCTTGAACCGCGCCAGGATCATTGCCGCCACCGTAGTGCTTGCCCTGCTCGGCGCCCTGGTGCCGATCGCCACCGTGTTCTATTTCACCTGGAGCCGCGCCAGCGAATCCGAGCAGGTGCGGCTGCAGACCACCGCCGAGCGCACCCTGCAGCGCGCGCACCGCGCCTACGAGACGGCGCTGGCCACCCTGCGCGAGCTCAACCAGAGCACGTTGGCACCGTGCTCGCCCGAGCACCTGCAGCTGATGCGCAGCCTGGTGATACGCACCCACTCGGCCGAACAGGTGGGCTATTTCGAGAACGGCCGGCTGGCCTGCACGTCCTGGGGCCCGATGGACGCGCAGATCATCCAGCGCCCGCCGGCCTATGTCACCGCCGAAGGCGCGGGCATCACCCTGGACGTGCGGCCGCTGGCAGGCACTCCCCAGCAACCGCTGCTGGCCCTGCAACTGGGACGCTACGACATCCTCATGGACCCGGCCCGGCTGGTCGACGTGATCGTCGACCCGAACGTGCGCCTGGCGGTGGCCAGCCCCGATGGGCGCCTGATCGCCCAGCAGGACATCCCCGACGAGGCTTTGCTGCAGCGCCTGCTGCGTGAACCGGCCAGCGGCCTGGAAGGCCAGACGCTGTATGCCAGCGCGCAGGACCAGGAGTGGCTGGCGATCGCCATGGCGCCGCGGACCGATCTGGTCGCCGCGTTCCGCCACCAGATCGGGCAGTTCATCCCGTTGGGCGTGCTCGGCGCGCTGGCGATGATCGGCGGCGTAGTGTGGCTGTCGCGGCGCCGGCTGTCGCTGCGAGGCGAGCTGGCCACGGCGGTGCGCCGGCGTGAGTTCTTCATGCACTACCAGCCCATCATCGAACTGGACACCGGCATCTGCGTGGGCGCCGAATCGCTGGTGCGCTGGCGCCGTGCCGACGGCACGCTGGTGCGGCCGGACCTGTTCATTCCGCTGGCCGAAGAGGCCGGCCTGATCGAAGCGCTGACCGACCAGGTCATCGACCATGTGATCACCGACATGCGCGAGCTGCTGGTGCAGGACCGCACCGCCCACATCGCGATCAACCTGGCCGCCGAGGATGTCAGCAGCGGCCGCGCGCTGAAGGTGCTCTCCAGCAAGTTGCACGGCACCGGCATCCACCCGCAGCAGATCTGGCTGGAGGCCACCGAGCGTGGCTTCATCGACGTCCGCCGCGCCCGCACCAGCCTGGCCAATGCGCGGCGGCTGGGGCACTGCGTGGCGATCGATGATTTCGGTGTCGGTTACTCCAGCCTGCAGTACCTGCAGCAGCTGCCGCTGGATGCATTGAAGATCGACAAATCCTTCATCGATGCGATCGGCACCGACAGCGCGACCAGCCCGGTCACCTCGCACATCATCGACATGGCCAAGACCCTTGGCCTGTTCACCGTGGCCGAAGGCGTGGAAACCCCGGCGCAGCTGGCCTATCTGCAGGCGCGCCAGGTGGAGTTCGGGCAGGGCTGGCTGTTCTCCAAGGCGCTGGCCCCGGCCGAATTCATGGCCTTCCACCAGCAGCGCAAGCAGCAGTACGGCCAGGCACGCGAAAACATGCAGAACCCCAACAGCGATGCCGTGGCCTGAGCCGGCGCATCATTCGCCCTCGAGCCCGGCCAGCGTCATCACCCATGCCGGCACCGGCGGCTCGCCTGCGTAGAAGGCCTGCGGTTTGTTTTCCGCCATCGCCCAGCGCTGGATCCAGCTGATGCCACCGGCGCCGTTGTAGCCATCGGAATGCTGATAGGCCGGATCCTGCAAGGCGGCCTCCAGCGAGATGAAGCGATAGCCCCGCCGGCGCGTGGCCGCAACCAGCTCCTCCACGCAGTCGGCACTGAGCGCGTTGGCATGGATCAGCCACACCTGCGCCGGCAGCCGGCCCAGCAGCTGCTGGCCCTGCTGTTCGTAGTAGTCCAGTTTCTTGAGCATGTACGGCACGTAGCCACGGCGCAGCTGGCGCAGGCGTACCTCGCGCGAGACAGGATCGGTGTCGGTATCGCGCACATGATCGTAGGCGAACGCCCAGATCCACTCGCTGTTGTCGACCGTGACCGGTGCGACCCGATACCCGTGCTGCTGCAGGAACTCCCCGAGCGCCGCGCGTTCGTGCGGCGACTGCCCGGCACGCAGGTAAGGATGCCGGAACCAGCGCGGCGCCTGCCCGGTCTCGGCCAGCAACGGACGCAGCGTCACCTCGCCGCGCAGGATGTCCTGCTCGTAGGCAGCCAGCCCGATCGCATGCAGGTCGACATGCCCGTAGGTGTGGTTGCCCAGCTCAACGCCGGCATCGCGCCAGTCGCGCAGCATCTGCACCCGCGCGGGTTGCACCTGCCCATCCACCTCCAGTTTGACCTCGTTGACGAAGCCCACCACCGGCACGTCGGCCCGCTTCAGGGCCGCGATCAGCCGCGCGTGCCAGGCGGCAAGCTCGGGCTCGGCGCGTTCGTCCAGGCGCTGCCAGGGCAGATCATCGATGGTCAGCGCGATGCGCCGCTCCGGCGCCGCCGCGTGGGCGATGCCGGCCAGGCACAGCAGTGCCAGTACAGCACTTCGAAGAACTCCCTTGCGCACCCGCTGCTCCCATCGCGATACCCGGCCCCAGCATAGCGCCGGGCATCACGGTCCATCTTGCCGGGTGCGGCGGCTGGGCTCAGTGCGTGATCGGTGCCCAGGCGCGCGGCTGGCGCAACACCACCATCAACGTGGCCAGCAGCAGCACCAGCAGGACCGCTGGCAGCCAGCGTTCGCCGACGGTTTCCAGCATCACGCCGCCGAGAATGCCCGCCAGCGCGATCGCCAGGTTCCAGCCGGTCACCACGAAGGATTGCGCGATGTCCCCGGCCTCGTCCGCACGGCGCGCCACCGCGGTCTGGAACAGCGTGGGAACGCCACCGAAGGATATGCCCCACACCACCGTCCCGATCACCAGCACCCACGGCGAGCCGGGCCACAGGCCGAACGCCACTGCCGAGAGTGCGAAGGCCACGGTGCTTGCGATCACCAGCGCGCGCAGCCAGCGATCCACCAGCAGTCCGGTGATCCAGATGCCGACCAGCGCGGCCACCCCGAACACCAGCAACAGGCGATCCAGCCACGCCGCCGCGCCGGACAGCGACGCGAACGGCTCGATGTAGGTGTAGAGCACGTTGTGCGCCAACACGTAGAGGAACATCGTCATCAGCGCGGTGCGCATGCCGCGCAGGCGCAGCACGTTGCCCAACGGCTGCTGGGCCGCCGCGCCCGGGGCTGGCAACGGCGGCAGCGCCAGCCGCGCCCACACCAGCAGGCCCACGCTGAGCAGCGACATCAACCCGAACGCCCAGCGCCAGCCGATGGTCTGGCCGAGCAGCGTACCGGCCGGGATGCCCAGCGACAGCGCCAGCGGCGTGCCGACCATCGCCACCGCGATCGCCCGGCCCTGCAGCTGCGGCACCACCATGCGGCTGGCGTACCCCGCCACCAGCGACCACAGCAGGCCCGCGCTGATGCCGGCGCAGAAGCGTGCGACCAGCATCAGGCCGTAGTGATGTGTCATCGCGGTGATGGTATTGACCACCACGAAACCGGCGATCGCGGTGAGCAGCAGCGGGCGGCGTGGCCAACGCCGCGTCAATGCGGTCATCGGCAGTGCGGCAACCAGCGAGCCCAGGGCGTAGATGGTGACCAGCTGCCCGACCAGCGCGCGGCTCACGCCGAGATCGGCGCTCATCGGTGACAGCAGGCCCGCCGGCAATGCCTCGGTGAGGATGGTGATGAAGCCCGCGCAGGCCAGCGCCAGCAGACCGCCGAAAGGCAATCGGGTGGCCGCGTTGGGCAGGGGCACGGCGCTGGTATCGACCGCGTGACCGCTCATGGGTGCACCCGGGTGGGGGCCGCATCCAGCGCGACAGTGGAACCGCTGACGTCAGGGAAGAAAGACATGGAGGCGCCGTAAGTGGGGGGAGCGCCACCGTAGGGGCTGAGCCGCTGGGGAAACAGCGGGTCAGCGCTCCGTACATTCCGGACTGCCAGCTCCGCAATCGCGGTCATGCTCCCCCGGCTGCCTCACACAGCAGGCCAACGGGTCACGTGAGGGTGACGGGGATCGCCGCCCCGCGCGTCAGTGTGCACCCGCACCATGCACGAACTGCAGCGTCAACGACTTGCCCACCGGAACCGACTGCCATTGCGCGGTCAATTCAAGGATCTTCCCGCGAACCGCTTCGATATCCGCTGCCAGTACCTCCAGCGGAGCGCAGTGACGCGCGGTGCAGGTCACCTGATACAGATCCAGCATGTCCGCCGCAGCCGTGCTCCAGCCCGACCAGCCATCGGCCTGGAACACCTCCACCAGCCGCTCCACGCCATCGCTTTCAGAATCGGCCTGCATCTGGAATGACGCCGCCTCACCTTCCAGCACGCGACCGATGAACCCGCGCTTGTGGAGCACACTTTCGACAGCGAAGTGGACCATGTCGTGGGGAATGATGCCCTGCTTGGGGCACTCGATACTTTCGGCTATATGCCCGTCGCGGATCAGGTCCATCCGGTCGTGCTTTCCAGACCCCTTGGTAAATACGAGTTGCATGACGTCCCCTGACGCTGAGCAGGCCCCACAGCAGGGCTGACGGATGGTCGCGTGCGGCGCGGATGCGCGTCAATCGGGCCACTGGTGGCCACCGGCCACCTGCGATCCTCACTGTTGCAGCAGCATCGCACCACGCCTGTCCCCGCAGGCCATGACGCCCGCTACAGTGAAGGCTCTTTTCCTGTGTGCCCGCCCATGTCAGCCCT
Organism: Stenotrophomonas sp. LM091; assembly: GCF_001806305.1. Lineage (NCBI taxonomy): Bacteria > Pseudomonadati > Pseudomonadota > Gammaproteobacteria > Lysobacterales > Lysobacteraceae > Stenotrophomonas > Stenotrophomonas sp. LM091. The sequence continues at coordinate 2,645,764 of NZ_CP017483.1, read as the reverse complement.
GGACAACCTCGGCAACCTGCAGACCTTCGTGCAGGTCGCCGACACCCGCAGCTTCGTCGAGACCGGCCGCATGCTCGGCATCTCCGCCTCGGCCGCCGGCAAGACCGTGTCGCGTCTGGAGCAGGCACTCGGCGTGCGGTTGTTCCATCGCAGCACCCGCAGCGTCACCCTCACCGCCGAGGGAGAGCGCTTCCTGGTCCGATGCCGGCGCATCCTGGATGAGCGTGACGCCGCCCGTGACGAGCTGGTCCAGCAGACCGAGGCACCCACGGGGGTGCTGCGGGTCAGCCTGCCGCTGGTCGGCGACATCTCGCTGCCGCTGCTCACCGAGTTCATGGCGGCTTATCCCGGCATCCGCCTGGAGCTGGATTTCGATGACCGGCTGGTGGATGTGATCGAGGAAGGCTTCGACGCCGTGCTGCGGGTCAGCGAGCCCACCGACTCGCGCCTCAGCGCCCGGCAGCTCGGCGTGTTCCCGCGCTACCTGGTCGCTTCGCCAGACTACCTCGCCCGGCGCGGTACGCCGCGTGTGCCCGAGGACCTCCTGCACCACGACTGCCTGCACTACCGCTTCCCCAGCAGCGGCAAGCTGGAGCCGTGGCCGCTGCCGCAGACGCCAGGCGCTGCGCCACTGGCACTGCCGGTCTCGATGGTCAGCAATACGATCGAAGCGCGGCTGGCCTTCGCGCTGGCCGGGCGCGGCATCGCCTACATCCCCGAGCACTCGGTGCGCGAGGCACTGGCCGACGGTCGGCTGCAGCGGGTGATGGCCGAGCGCATCCATGCCTGCGGCACCTTCTACCTGCTCTGGCCCTCCGGCCGCCATGTGCTGCCCAAGCTGCGGGTCTTCATCGATTTCATCAGCGCGCGGCTGACCGGCGTGAGCTGCTGAGCAGGCGGCGTTCATCGCCCTGCCGCTGCGCGGTTCTATACTGCACGCGCGGCAGCCAGCCGCCTTTGTTGCCGAGGTAGGCCTACATGCGCCATTGATGCCGCCGTCGTCTGACGGCCCGTCTCCACCCGCCTGTTCCGCAGGAGGGGAGTCTTTGGCATCCAATGGAGGTCGCATGACCGCATTCGCTCTCACGCTCGACCGCGTGACGCATACCTTGCCCGACGGCCGGGTTCTGTTTTCCGAACTGTCCGCCGCGTTCGACGGCACCCCGACCGGTCTGGTCGGACGCAACGGCGTGGGCAAAAGCGTGCTCGCACGCTTGCTCAGCGGCGATCTCGCGCCCACCTCCGGCCGCATCCTGCGCAGTGGGCCGGTGCACCTGCTCACCCAGCACAGCGGCGTACCCGAGGACCGCATTGCCGACCTGGCCGGGGTCGGTGCGGTGCTCGATGCCCTGCTCCGCATCGAAGCCGGCAGCGTCGATCCGGACGATTTCAGCTGCGTGGGTGAGCGCTGGGATCTGCGCGAGCAGCTGCAGGCACAGTGGCACCTGCTCGGGCTGCCCGCGCTCGATCCCCTGCAGCCGGCGGCGACGCTCAGCGGTGGCCAGGCGATGCAGGTCGCACTGGCCGGTGCGTTCCTGTCCGGTGCCGAGGGGCTGATCCTGGATGAACCCAGCAACCATCTCGATGCCGACCATCGCGAGCGCCTGATCGACGCGCTGCAGCGCTGGCACGGCGGCCTGATCGTGATCAGCCACGACCGCACGCTGCTGCGCCACATGGCGCGCATCGTCGAATTGACGCCCAGCGGACTGCGCCAATACGGCGGCAACTACGATCTCTACGCCGATCAGAAACACGGCGAGCGGCGCAGCGCCCAGGCCGAGCTGGCCCTGCGCAAGCGCGAGCGCCGCCAGCAGCAGACCGAGCTGCGCGATCAGCGCGAGAAGATGGCGCATCGGCAGGCGCGCGCTACACGCGATGCACGCACCGCCAACCAGGCACCGATCCTGCTCGGTGGCATGAAGAACCGCAGCGAGCACACTGCCGGCCGCTGGCAGGCACAGCAGAACGAGCGCCGTACCGAACTGGATGCGCGCGTGCGCGAGGCTGCCGGCGAGGTGGAGCAGGACATCGAGATCGCCCTGCTCGCCCCGGTGATCCAACAGCCCGGGCCGCAGCGCGCGGCCGAGCTCATCGCCGCCGAGCTGCCATGGGTGCAAGCGCCCTGGAACACGCTGGATCTCACCGTGCAGCGCGGCCAGCGGATCGGCGTGCAGGGCCGCAACGGCAGCGGCAAATCCACGCTGCTGCGGCTGCTCGCCGGCACACTGGCACCGCTCTCGGGGCAGGTCGAGGTAGCGGCCAGCGTCGCCCTGCTCGACCAGTCACTCACGCTGCTGCCGGGCGACGCCTCGGCCTTGTCACTGCTGCAGCGCGCGCATCCGTTGGCCGACGAAGGCACGCTGCGCACGCAGCTGGCCCTGCTCGGCCTGGATGCCGAGCGCAGCCTGCGGCCGTTGGCCACGCTCAGCGGTGGCGAACGCTTGAAAGCGGCGCTGGCATCGGTGCTGTACGCCCGGACGCCGCCGCAGCTGCTGCTGCTCGACGAACCCGGCAATCACCTCGACCTGCCCTCGCTGGGCGCGCTGGAGCAGATGCTCGGTCAGTACACCGGCACGTTGATGATCGTCTCGCACGATAGCGCGCTGCTGGAGGCGGTGGGCCTGACCCACACCCTGCGCGCAACCGATGCGGGGTGGCGGCTGACGCCGGTGTAACGCCGCGCGGCTACGTGCGCGCCCACGCCGGAAACGCATCCGGCAGCAGCTGCCACAGCAGCGGCCCGGCACGCAGTTCCTCATCGTTGAGCAGGCAGGCATCCAGCTCGGCGCGCACCGCGGGTTCGTCCATCGCCACCCCGATCACCGCCAGCTCCTGGCGGCGGTCGCCCCACCAGGGATGCCACAGTTTACGCATCGCCTGGTACTCGCCGGCATCGCCGACCTGTTCCACGCTCGGCATCGGCGCGGTCCAGCACGCCGCCTGCTGGCGGGCCCAGCCGATATCCGTATAGGGCACGCGCGTGGGCGGCAGCAGCGGCGAGGTGTTTTCCAGACCGGCCTCCATGCGCTCGCGCGAGGCATACCAGAAGCCGGCAGCCGAGGTCTGGGTGGCGGCACCGACGCTGGAGAGCTCGCCCACCCAGTCCATGCGGTTGGCCAGCCAGAAGAAACCCTTGCTGCGGATCACACTGCCCAGCCCGGTCTCCAGCAGCCGTGCGAAACGCTGCGGGTGGAACGGCCGGCGCGAGCGGTAGACGAAGCTGGTGATGCCGTACTCCTCGGTCTCGGGCGTGTGCTGGCCACGCAGCGCCTGCATCCAGCCCGGCGCCAACTGCGCTTTGACGAAATCGTAGCGGCCGGTATCAAGCACCTCGTGCAGCGGCACATTGCCCTGCTCGGACAGCACCAGCCGCGCATCGCGGTTCATCGCACGCAGCACGGCGAGCGTGGACTGCAGCGTGTCATCGTCGATCAGATCGCACTTGCTCACCACGAGCACGTTGGCGAACTCGATCTGCTCGGCAAGCAGATTCACCACACCGCGGTCGTCGTCCTCGCCGGCCTGCTGGCCGCGGTCGATCAGCCGGTCACTTGAGCCGAAGTCGTGCAGGAACCGCGCGCCATCGACCACCGTCACCAGCGTATCCAGCCGCGCGATGTCGCTGAGGCTGAAGCCATCCTCATCGCGCACCGAGAAGGTTGCCGCGACCGGCATCGGCTCGGCGATCCCGGTCGACTCGATCAGCAGGTAGTCGTAGCGCCCCTCCGCCGCGAGCCGGCGCACCTCCTGCAGCAGGTCATCGCGCAGCGTGCAGCAGATGCAGCCGTTGCTGAACTCCACCAGCGTCTCCTCGGTGCGGCTCAACGCAGCGCCACCCTCGCGCACCAGCTGCGCATCAACGTTTATCTCGCTCATGTCGTTGACGATCACCGCGACCCGGCGGCCCTCGCGGTTGCGCAGCAGCTGATTGAGCAGGGTGGTCTTGCCGGCGCCCAGGAAGCCGGACAGCACGGTCACCGGCAGACGCGAATCAAAGGAGGCAGAGGCAGTCATGGCAGAGCAGGTCAGGAAGGGGAATGAAATGTTACTATATAACATTCACTGACCAAGGCCCCCACGCCCCATGAAGCGATCCTCTGCCCTGTTGGATGCCGGCGCCATTGCGCTTTCCGGCCTATGCCTGCTGCACTGCCTGGCCCTGCCGCTGCTCGCGGCGATGCTCCCGCTGATGGGCGTGTGGGCCCAGGCCGAGTGGGTGCATGCCCTGTTCGTGGCCATCGCCGCGCCGGTGACCGGCTTCGCGTTGTGGCGCGCCCACCGCCAGCATCGCCTGCCCGTGCTGGCGATGGCCGGCGCGGCGATCGGACTCCTGTTGCTGCTGGCCGGCGCCATGGGATGGCCGAGCCACGACGCCGAGACCCCGATGACCGTGGTCGGCAGCCTGCTGCTGGCCAGCACGCATGTGTGGAATGCCTGGCGGCGGCACCGGCATTGAGCGGACGGCCCGGCTCAGTGCTTGAACATCATCCCGACCAGGAACAGCACCAGCGGCGCCGCGCTGAGCACCGCACCGACGATGCCCAGCCACGGCCAGCGCTCCTGACGGACGCGCGAGCCGACCGTGGCGATCAGGCCCACGGCTGCTGAAGCAAGTACGCCGATCGAGACGCCGGTGGTGCTGGCGCCGGCGGTGACCCCGTGGTTGGCGGCCGTGGCGATATGCGCGGCGGCCGCCCCGACGGGAAGGCCGAGGAAGCTGACCAGGCCAAGCAGCGGTAGCCGTTGAGCCGACATGGGTGCGACAGACGATGGGCGCGGCGCTTGCGGAGAATCTGGCGGCACGAGGGGTCTCCTGAGAATCGCGTCACCGTACACCATTGCCTGCCGGCGACGGGGCACGGGGCACGGGGCACGGGGCACGGGGCACGCAGACGGCATCTTTTCACGCCGTGTTGGACAATGCTCCCACACCCGCCGCCAAGGATCTGCCATGCGTGTACTGCCCAGCCTGCTCTTCCTGTCGCCGCTGCTGTTGACCGGCTGCGGCAAGGACAACAGCGCCGGCGTGTTCTCCTCCGATCCGATGCTCGGCTGCTATGCCACCCACGCGCGCAAGCCCGCCGAATTCCGCATCGAGCAGCAGAGCGGCCAGTACTACGTGTCCTTCAACCGCGATGAGCAATGGCAGCGCGATGCCACGCCGCTGCAGGAATCCAGCCGCGCGGAGATCGCCCAGTTCTTCCGCGACGATGCCGACCAGATCAACAAAGCGCTGGTCCGCCCCGGTGGCGGCTTCGGCATCTTCAAGTTCAACCCGGGCGCCACGCTCAAGGGCAAGGCCAAGGACAGCGACTACATGGCGCTGGTGCTGATCGGCGCCGGCCCGGTCTTTCCGGTGAAGTGCCCCTGATGGGCAAGGTTTCCGGATCCCGCCCACCGGGCCACTGATACAGGCGGCAACCGCCCGCCCGCACCGGTGGCCCGGTCCGCGACACCCATCCCCAACATCCCCGCCCGCGGTCGTACACAGGCGGGAACCCCATCCCCATCCCCATCTCCAACCCTCAGCCTGGCTCCTCCGGCTCCCGGCGACCGCGGTGGATCGAGCTGTAGGGCCATTGCGTGGCATCCCGCACGTGCCCGTGCTTGACCGGGTTGTGGTGCACATAGGCCACGTGCCGTTGCAGGTCCTCGGCGTCAACGATCCGGTGCTCGCGGAAGCCGTTGTGCCATAGGGGCCGCAGGCTGCGGTCCCGCCGCAGCTGCAGCCGCGGATCAACCATCGGCAGCTGCCTGTCGAAGATCGCCTGGACCTGCGCCCAACGGCGATGCCCCTCCTCATCGCCCTCCGGCAATGTCCACACCCCATGCAGATGGTCCGGCAGCACCACGATCGCGTTGATCCGGAACGGCCGCGCCTGCTGCGCCACCCGGAACGCCAGCCGCAGGGTCTGCGCCTGTTCCACCAGCAGGCTGCTGCTGCGATCGCGCAGGTGCGCGCTGAAGAAGTAGGCGGTGCCGGTAGGCCAGAGGAGGTGGTCGTAGGACATGGCCAAAGTATCCAAAGCTGCCGGCCGCACCGCGATCAGCGCACTCCCCGTGCGCACCTCGGACACCAGCGCATGCGCGGGTCGGACTCCCGGTCATGAACCGGTCGCATGAGGGCCGGCCAGGGGCATCTCAGGTACGATGCCCACCCCTGACTGACATGCCGCCTGGCGTCTGCGCCGCGGCCCTGGATCCCGTGCCCCATTACACCGGCCCCCTGCTGACCCGCCCGCTCGCCGAGAGCCTGACCCGCGCCCGCGATGCCGGCACCGGTGAATGGACCGGTTCGCTCGACCTCGGCCGCTCCACCGGCACCGCCACGCTGGCGGCCGACCACTGGCAGTGGAAGGGCGAGACCTACGCCTATCCCGGCAAGACCAAGGACCGCACCCTGTACTACTGGGACGGCGAGGAGTTCCTGGCCATCTCGCGCTTCGGCTCGGCGCTGATCAAGCTGGTGCCGACCGACTGGGACGCACCGACCTTCGGGATCGACGGCATCAAGATGCTGCCCAGCGCGCAGGTCTCCCCGTTCGAGGATGCCCGCCGCAAGGTCGCGCTGATCGCGCCGGCCGGCAAGACGGTGCTGGATACCTGTGGCGGCCTGGGCTACTTCGCGGCATGCTGCCTGGAAGGCGGCGTCTCGCGTATCCGCTCGTTCGAGAAGAACCCGGATGTGCTGTGGCTGCGCACCCTCAACCCGTGGTCGCCCGATCCGGACGCGGAGAGCAGCGGCGGCCGGCTGGCGCTGAGCCAGGGTGACGTGTCGCAGGAGATCGAAGGGCTGGAGACCGCCTCGGTGGACGCGATCCTGCATGATCCGCCGCGCTTCGGCATCGCCGGCGAGCTGTACTCACAGGTGTTCTACGACCAGCTGGCGCGTGTCATCCGCAAGGGCGGCCGGATGTTCCATTACACCGGAGCGCCGAACAAGCTGACCAGCGGCCGCGATGTGCCGCGCGAGGTCGCCAAGCGTTTGGAAAAGGCAGGCTTCAAGGCCGAGCTGGCAATGGATGGGGTACTCGCGGTCAAGCGCTGAGCGAGGTGATGGTCAACTGCCGCGTGGCAGTTTGGCCGCCCACATGTTGTCGACAAGATTGGGATAGCGCCGCCCGTTTTCCTCGGCGCGCTGACGTGCCGCATCCTTCTGCGCCTCGGAGAGCGGCTGCGACTTCTTGTTCCCATTGGGACTGGGTTTCTTCCAGGGCGGTGTCTGGGTCTGGCGCATGGGCGGTCTCGTGTGGACTGGCGCTACAGTTTTGCTGCGCGGGGACAGCGTACAAGAACGCCCGGCACGTGAGTTCAACGTGCCGGGCGCGTACAGCGCATAACGACCTGCGACTTACTTCTTCAGGAAGTCCAACAGTGCTTTGTTGAACGCATCGGCGTGGCTGGCATTGCAGCCGTGCGGTGCGTCCTTCAGCACCACCACCTCACTGCCCGCGATGGCCGCATGCGTGCGCTTGCCCGAGCCCTCGAACGGGACCGTGCCATCACTGTCACCGTGCAGCACCAGGGTCGGCACCGTCACCTTCTTGAGGTCGTCGCGGAAGTCGGTCGTACCGAAGGCCTTCATGCAGCCCAGCGCCGCGGTCTGGTCGGACTGCTGGCAGAGCTTGATGGCGGCTTGGCGCTCTTCCTCACTGACCTTGAGCTCGCCGTTGGCGCTGAAGAAATCCTTGGTGAAGCCATCGAAGAACGTGTCGCGGTCCTTCTCCAGGCCTTTGCGCATTTCATCGGCCTTTTCCTGGGTCAGCGGGCCCTCGGGGTTATCGCTGGTCTTGAGCATGTACGGCGGCACCGCCGAGGCGAACACCACGCTGTGCAGGCGCGATTCACCGTGCTTGGCGACATAGCGCGCCACTTCTCCACCGCCCATCGAGAAGCCCACCAGGGTGGCGTCCTTCAGATCGAGATCCTCGAGGACACCGGCCAGATCATCGGCGAGTGTGTCGTACTCGTAGCCATCGGCCGGCTTATCCGAGCGACCGAAACCACGGCGGTCGTAGGCCACCACGCGGTAGCCCGCATCGCGCAGCGCGGGGACCTGGGCCTTCCACGATTCGGCCGACAGCGGCCAGCCATGGATCAGCACCACCGGGCGGCCGGTACCACCGGAATCTTCAACGTGCAGGCGAACGCGGGAAGCAGCCATGGGAACTCCTTGGAGCGATGGGGAAAGGAGGTTCGATCCTAGGCAGGGGGGGTTTGGTGAGCTGTGAAAGAAATCGGCAGGGCGCTGACGTGGCGTGCACAGGGCTGACTGATACCCACCGGTGCGTTCAGCGGTGCGAAGCTGGCATCACTCGGCCACGATCTCAGCCTCTGAGACGCCAGCGGACGATAGTTGCCATGGGGCATCGTCGACGCTGGGAACCGGTACATGGACTGTCATGAGATCACACCGGAGGCTGCGCATCGTGTGGAACCCAGCGCGTCCGGAAACGCCTGCTGTGGGCTGGCACTTACGTTGTTGTTGCATGGCCTTGGTGCGCATCCTGCAGCCCATGCGGCATTGCGTGCTGCCCTGCGGCAGAGGCCGGAGAGCGAGTGCTGTGCCAGCTGCGCGCTGTTGCGTGGCCATGACAACCCATAGATGCGTGCCGGCGACGTGGCCGGCGGAGCCATGGCTCGCCGCGCAGGTCGTCCATTACTAATTACATAGTTGACACGACCGATCCGTCGGGCGCACGATGCGGCCATCAACTAACGAACCAGTAGATAGCCATGGCCCGCCCCGTATCGCCTGCCCTGACCGACGCCGAACGCCGCATTCTGGAGGTGCTCTGGAAGAAGAAGGAGGCGTCCGTGCGCGAGGTCGCCGACGAGCTGTCCAAGAAGAAGCCGGTCGCCTATACGACCGTGCTGACCATGTTCAAGGTGCTGGACAAGAAAGGCCTGGTCCACCATCGCAGCGAGGGTCGCGCCTTCATCTACAGCGCCGCGATCACCCGCAGCGAGGCGCGCAAACAGGCGTTGGAGAATCTGCTCAAGTCCTTCTTCAACGATTCGCCCAGCGTGCTGGCCCAGCACCTGATCGATGAGCACGACATGGACGCTGACGAGCTCAAAGCGCTGCAGCAACGCGTGGACGACGCATCTCCTTCGAGGACGCCCAAATGACCGTGCATTGGACCCAGGCCCTGGCAACGATGGCCGCGCAACATCTCTGGCAGAGTGCCCTGCTGTTCGCACTTGCGGCCTTGGTGCTGGGGCGCAGCCGGCTCAGTGCGGAAGCGCGCTCCTGGGCGCTCTGCGTGGCCTTTGTGCTGGCCGCGGCGTCACCGCTGTTGGTCCTGCTGCCTCGCACCGCGCCGACGACTGTTGAGGTCACGCAGCAGGCCGTACTGCCCTCACCCACTGGGGCTCCAGTGGCGGTTGCCGCGCAGAAAGTGGACGGCATCACCAACACGATCCCCGCCTCCACCACGCCGACGCTGCTGCACGGCGCCGTGCTGATCTGGCTGCTCGGCACGCTATGGGGTCTGACCCGCTTGGGCCAAGGCGCATGGCAAGCGCGTCGCCTGCATCGCAGCGCGCGGCATTCGCCCCAGCACGAAGCGCTGCTGGGTGGAGAACTGCCTGCGGGTGCCAGCATTGCACTATCCGATATCGCCCCGGGCCCGATGGTGGTTGGCCTGTGGTCGCCGCACATTCTGGTGCCGACCACGATGGCATCCACCCTGCCCCCGGCCGCGCTGCGTGATCTGCTGCTGCATGAAGCCGCGCATGTTCGTCGGCATGATCTGTGGATCACGGCTGCACAGCGTGCACTGCTCGCTGTGTACTGGTGGAGCCCGTTCCTGCGCCTGCTGGGCCGTCGGCTGGATCTCGCCCGCGAGATGGCTTGCGATGAACGGGCGGCCCTGCGCACCGGGAGTGGCCGCGGCTATGCCGATTCCCTCCTAGCCGGTATCGCCGGCCTGACGACACAGCGCAGGCGCAGCGCGCCACTGGCCGTCGGTATGTCTGCCACCCGCAGTGGCTTGAGCCAGCGCATCGATGGGCTGCTGCGTCTGGACACGCGCTCGGCCCGCCGGACAACGCGCTTCGGCTGGGGCGCGCTGTGTGCGGTTGCGCTGGTCGCGCATGTTGGTGTCACCGTGGCCGCTACGCCGCGGTTGGGCAAAACGATCATCGTTGCAGAGAACGAAACCGCCACCACGTCGCGCACCGTCTCGCCGCACGCCGAGCAGCTGCTCAGCGCGGCCAGCAAAGGCGACATCTCCCGCGTGCAACAGCTGGTCAAGACGGGTGTTGCCGTGGACACGCAGGTCAGTGGCGACGGCACCGCGTTGATCATCGCCGCCAAGCAAGGCGAACTGGCGATGGTCGACGCCCTGCTCGTGCTAGGCGCGCAGCCCGACCTGGCCTCGCGCGGCGATGGCAATCCGCTGATCGCTGCGGCACGTCGCGGTCATCTGCCGGTCGTCGAGCGCCTGGTCGGCGCCGGGGCCGACGTCAACCGCATCGTCGCCTTGGACGAAACCCCGCTGATCAACGCTGCACGCTCCGGCGATGTAGAGACCGTGGCCTATCTGGTCGAGCACGGTGCCGACGTCAACCTGGGCGTGGTGGCCGATTTCGGGCAGTGGCGCTCGCCGCTGAATCAGGCACGCAACGATCGCGTCCGTGAGTACCTCACCCAGCGTGGTGCGGTCGCCGGCAGACGGTGAGCGGACGCATTGCCCAAGGTTGACGCTGATCGGTGCGATAGCCTCCGCCGCCATCGCCCGCCACTCAATACTGCCTTTCGCTGAACCGTATTGCCCCTCTCTGCGGCGTGCACGCGCGCCTGTCTTTCGCGCATCGCTCCTTCATGAGGTATCGCATGGCTTACGCATCCACTCCGCAGGCATCCCTACACTCGCGAACCCGCAGCGTTCAGATTGGCCTGCTGCGCGCGTCGCTGTGTGCCGCGCTGGTACTGCTGCTTGCCGGCCCCGCATCGGCGGCGGACCGCGAAGACGCAGCGATCCGCACGGCGCTCGCCTCCGGCCTGCGCCCCACCGTGGTGCCAGCCGATACCGCGCTGCCGCACTGGTCGCTGCAGCAACGCATGGCCCAGCACCATGTGCCCGGTGTGGCCATCGCCGTTCTACGGGATGGCAAGCTCGTGCACAGCGCCGGCTACGGGACGCGCGAGATGGGCACGCAGGCTGCCGTGAATGCCGACACGTTGTTCTCGGTCGGCTCGGTCAGCAAGGTGGTTACGGCCGCCACATCACTGCGCTTGGTGGCCGATGGCACCCTCGCACTGGACCAGGACATCGCGAGTTATCTGCGCAGCTGGAAAGTGCCTGTTACCCAGGCAGTACCGGCACCGAGGCTGACTCTGCGCATGTTGATGTCGCACACCGCCGGGCTGGGCGTGCACGGCTTCGCCGACTACCTGCCCGGCGAACCGTTGCCCACCTTGCTGCAGACATTGGACGGCATCGCTCCGGCCAAGAACAAACCCGTACGTCTGATCCATACACCCGGCGAACGGGGCGATTACTCTGGTGGCGGCGTGATGGTCGAACAACTCGTGCTCGAAGATGTTACCGGCCAGCCGCTGGACACGCTCGCACGCAGGCAGGTCTTCGAGCCACTGCAGATGCAGCGCAGTCGTTTCACCGATCCGCCGGCCACCACCGACAACATTGCCAAAGCGCATGACAGCGAGGGCAAGCCCACCGCCCTGCCGCGCGGCTGGCAATCCTTCCCCGAACAGGGCGCCTCGGGCCTGTGGACCAGCGCCAACGACCTGGCGGCGTTCGTCGCCGCCCTGACCGCCAGCTACCGCGGCCAAAGCAACCTCCTGCCGCAACCCATTGCGACTGACATGATGACCGAGGTCTCGCCGAGCTGGCACGGTCTTAGCCCGCGTCTGGACGGTGCCGGGCAGACCCGGATCTTCCACCATGGTGGCTCCAACGACAGCTACCGGGCGTGGATCGAGGGATATCTGGAGACGGGTGACGGCTTCGTCATTCTTACCAACGGTGAGAACGGTGCTGCGCTGGCGAAGGAGATCCGCAATGCGCTGTCCGATGCGATTGGGCGTGGGGTGAATCCTGCCGTGCGCACGGTTGCGCTGGACCTTCATGAACCGCGATATGCGGACTATGCCGGGGTCTTCGAACACGATGAGAACGTGCCGATGGCGCAGCGCCGCGCGTTGGCGGACATCTTCGACATCCCGACGCTGGAGGTGAAGGTGGCTGATGGGGAGGTGCGCGTGGGTGTGGCGGGGACGAAACGCGATGGGCGCGTGCTGCCAGTGTCGCCGAATCGTTTTGTGTCACCGGATATCGATGGACTGGAGATCGAGTTCCATCGGGATGCGTTCGGGAAGGTGGAGGCGTTGAGTGTGGTGTTTGGGGAGGGGCGGGGGTATTACGTGCGGAGGAAGCTAGCAACGCAGTAGCCACCGGATCGACTCCTATCTGTCAGGGCAATCGCAACCACTCCATTCATTGGCCCAATGTATTGCGATACGCTGGCTCTATCGAATCAAAGATTCGCATTGGAGTTGGTTACGCCATGGTGGAGCACTGGACAGACAGTGAGCTGGAAGCAGCAGTGGATGCTTACCTCGTTATGTTGACCGATGAGTTGAATGGCCGCCGCGTCGTCAAGGCACACGCCTATCGCGAGCTGTCTGAGAAAGTCGGGAGGAACGCTAAGGCGTGGGAGTTCCGCATGCAGAACATTTCCTACGTTCTGGATGGTCTGGGCCTGCGATGGGTTGAAGGACTGAAGCCGGCCAGGAATGTGGGAAATGACGTTGCGGCGCGTTTGATCAAGCTAATCGACGTACGTCGATTTCCGCCACAGGTGGACACGCCCACCCTGGATCAGGTAACTCAAGACGCAGAGACACAGGGCGCGTTTGATCCAGGAAGTGCTTCAGATCAGCGTAGGCGCGTGCTCGCGAGCATTGTCCGCCGACGCGGTCAGCCCGCATTTCGTACTGCGTTGATCAAGGCATATACCGGACGCTGTGCCGTCACAGGGTGTGACGTACTGGATGCACTCGAAGCCGCGCACATCTTTCCGTACTTGGATGGCGAGACAAACGCAGTAAGCAATGGGCTACTACTCAGGGCAGACATCCATACATTGTTCGACCTTCGTCTGATTGCCGTTGACCCTGATGCGCGCACGGTTCTAATCGCCCCTAGCTTGCGCGCCTCAACCTATGCGTCGCTGGAGGGTGTTTCGCTGGCGACTCCAGCAGCAGCCGTTGACCGTGTTAGCCCGCACGCGCTGATTTATCACCGAGCGAAGTGCGATTGGTAATCGACCAATCAATGGTCCGAAGGTGAAGATCCGAAGACGCCGCCCGGTGAAATCCTCACCGGGCGGGCCTCTCGGAGTCTCTTGTTACAGCGCAATCCGTGCAACAGACTCTTCGCTGCCCTTCGGCTCGCTGTCACCGTTCTTGACGGTCACGTACAGCACGTTCTTCTTGGCGTCCAGCGCCAAGCTGTTCGGGTGCGTCGGCACCGCGTACGTCCCCACCTGCTTGTAGGTGTCGCTGTTGTACGCGGTCACCGTGCCACCATCGCGGTTGGTCACGTACAGGCGCTTGCGCGGTGCGTCCAGCAGGATGCCCAGCGGGCCGGCGTCGGTAGGGATGCTGGCCAACTCCTTGCCGGTGGTACGGTCCAGCACCAGCACACGCTGGCCCGGGTGCTTCGATTCGAAGCCCGAGCTGCTGGCCTGGTACTTGCGGATCATTTCCGAGCCCTGGTCGGTCACGAACAGACGCTTGCCAGCCGGATCCAGCGCGATGTTCATCGGCTGCTCCGCACTGACCTTGAAGCGCTGCTCGACCTTGCCGCTGTCGGTGCCGACGGTAACAAGCTCAGCCAGCAGGTTGGAGGTGTACACGCGCTTGGCCTTGGCATCCAACGCCAGACCGGGCGCCTTGGCATTGCCCAGGCCCGGAATGGTGTTGATGACCTTCAGCGACTGCGTATCCACTACGAACAGCACGCTGCCCTCGCCCGAGTGCCCGGTGACGTACAGCCGCTTGTTGGCGGCATCGACGACCAGCTCGCGCAGATCGTGGGTGTAGGCGGCCTTGCCATCCTTGCCGACCTTCTTTTCCATCAGCTGCACGATGCCGACGGACTTGTTCGTGGCGGTGTCGACCACGGTGACCGAGGTATCGACGGTGTTGCCGACGTAGAGGCGGTTGTTGGCGTCGTCCAGCACCACACCGAACGCCTTGCGCTCCAGCGGGATGGCGGTTTCCACGGCCAGGGTATCCGGATTCAGGCGCAGGACCTGGGAAGGACCGGCAGCGTCACCGAAACCGCCCGAGGAGGCGACGAACACGGCGTTCTGCTTGGGGCTGAAGGCCAGCTCATAGAGACCCTGGGCGACGGCTTTGCGCTGAACGGCGGTGGTGCTGGCGGACGCGTTGGTCTGGTCAGCGGCGAACGCGGACGGGGCGCCAAGGGTCAGGGAGATGGCGAAGGCCAGAGCGGCCGAGCGGATTACGGAATTGCGGAACATGCGAGCTTCCTTGAAGGGGCACGGGAGGGTGTCCTGGCTCGCTGGGCCGTACATGTGACGGCCGGCCCCGCATCTGTCTGCGCTGGGTGGGCTGGCTGGGTAGCGGGGGCATGGTAGCAGGTGGGGGCTGACCTGCGCTGCGGCAGGTCACCCTACAGGGGGACGCGGCCACCTCCCAGCCCCCCGGCCTTGCACGGCGGGGACCGCGACCGCTCAGTGGCAGCGGTCGCCCAGCTCGGCCGTGCGCACCGCGTAGGCATCCGCCAGGCACTCGCCATCGCGGCAGGCGTTGCGTTTGTAGCGTATCCACTCGCGCTGTTCGGCGCGCAGCCCTTCACCGCCACACGGTAGCGCCTTGCGGTAGGCCCCGGCCATGCGCGCATCCATCACCGACAGCGATGCATCGCCACAGATCAGGTGCTCCACCTCGGTACTGGCACGCGCGCAATCGAAGCTGGGGGTAAAGGCATTACCGGTGGGGGGTGCTTCGGCCACGGCGCGCACGGGCACATCGCCGGCCGGCTGCGAAGCGAAGTACGCCGCCTGGGCCGCTGCCTGCGCCATGTCCGGTTCCGTACCCACCGCTGCCTCCTCGGCAGCCGGCGCGGCCGCAACCGGTGCCTCAGGCTCTGGCGGTGCCGGTGCCTCAGGCTCTGGCGGTGCCGGTGCCGGTGGCGGTGCCGGTGGCGGTGGCGGTGGCGGGGCCATCGGCTCACCGATCACGGAGCTACGCGCATTTGCCTCGCCCGGGGCCTCAATGCCCAGCACACGGGCCATTTCGGTTTCTTCCTCGCGCGTCATCGGCGCGTACATCTTCTGGCAGCGCCGCTCCTTGTACACGCTGGTCAGCAGCTGCACCTGGCCACCGGCGGTGTACTTGTAGAGCGGCACATCATCCTGGAAGCGCTGGCCCAGCATCATGAAGTAGCGCGCATTGGGTTCGCCCAGCGTCTTGGCCGCCTTGTAGGAACGCACCATGGCGTTCTGCGCTTCGGTTTCCCGTTCAAGCAGCGTGGCTGCCTTGGCGCAGCGGAAATGCTGGTACATCTCATCGTCGGCGCTGCTGCAACTGCTGGCCACCACTGCCATCAGCAACGCCAGTGCGCATGCCACCATACTCATCTTCATGCTGCTCTCCTTGTGATTTCCTGCGCCATCCGTGCCGTGCAGGGCCATCGGCCCTATACGTGCGGCCACCTACTTGCCCGCCACCACCGGAAGCTCCACCTTGCCCCTGCCAAGGCGGTAGCGAATCAGCTCGATCCCCAGTGCCGAGAGCGCGGCCGACAGACCCTTGAACAGCGCGCCATCGTCGGGCAATACCAGCACGCGGCGGCAACCGTCGCGGCCATGCACCATCAACTGGCCAATGCCCCCGTATACGCAGGTGCGGTCAGTCGAGGTCTTCACTTCATACACTTCATCCAGCGTACTGGGCGTACCCACGCCCAGGTCGACCTGCTGGTTCTTGCGCATGCTGCGCCCCTTGGGCAGGCCCTGCTGCTCGCGCCATTGCTTCAGCGCATCCACCACTTCGCCGTGGCGGGAAACGTAATCCAGGCGGCGCGCACGGCGGGCCTTTACCTGGCCCCACCATTCCTTGTAGTACTCGCCATACTCGTACAGGGTCTTCTGGAACGTCGGCGTATCAATCACGCCCTTGTCGACTGCCTCCTTGAAGCCCGCGACGGACTTCACATAGCGCAGCATCGTCGCGCTGGCATTCCGGTCGTCAATCGGCCCGACCATGATGCCGCTACGGCTCTTGCCATTAGCCGTAACAACTTCATTCAACTCCAGCTTGCTCCATGCCAGGAAGGCTTGCTTTCCCACGCCGGGCTTGCCGCCACCCACCTTGCCGGAATGGAAGAGGTAGACAGTTCCGGTATTGGCATCCCGTGCGAAGAATCCACCGATACGGGCGCTGTCTGGCGCATGCGCGGTATTGATCTCCACGGTGATGTCGACGCTGTGGCGCTCGTCGGTCCATTGGCCGAACCAGTTCAGATTCCGGCTGGCGGAGGAATCCTCCTTGCTGCTTCTACCTGACCAGAACCACCAGGCATCAAACGTCTGTACCGAGGCGCCCGGCATGTTGCCGCCAGGGTAGCCAATGGTTTTTTTCTGCTTCCCATCACTCTGCGACTTCAGTGTGGTCTCAAGCAGTTTCTGCGCAGCGGCAATTTCTGCACGCCCTTCCAGCATGATATACATCAACATCCCCTGTCATAGTGCTTGCCATGCCACCGCTGGCATGGCGCGATTTACTTCGGAGCGGATTCTATCAGCGGCGCCACGCGTTACTGCGCGCTGGGCGCGCGAACCCGACCAATGTCGAGAATCCTGATAGTGATCCTAAAGTCGCGCTCATCACTGCCGCTAACGCAGAAGCGCGGCGACGTCAGCGTCGTGCCGCGGTGTCCATAGAGTGGACAGCCAACCACTACCAGACCTGTTGAACATGGACGGGCCATCGCCCGATTGCCGCTTTGGCATTGTCGGCACCGGCGCGCAGGTGCACAGCGCCGGAACAGGAGTTGCGCAATGAACACCCTTGTCATTGTTCCGTTCGCGCCGTACGGCACCTTCTGGGCCAGTACGCGTACAAGGGCTTTGCGTACAACCTGGGCCGCCCCGTACTCTGGCCCACCATCGTGATCCCCGTGCTGGGGCAGATTTTGGGCGCCATCGTGCTGGTGGGCGTACTGATCTTCATCCTGAGCCGCCGGGGCTGAGCCATGACCCTGCGCACCATGATGATGGCCGCCTTGGCGGCCACGGTGGCACTGGGCATGGCCGGTTGCCGCAACAAGCTGGACCGGTTCCGCGTTGATTTCATCGACGGCTGCAAACAGTGCATGCGCACATCAAAATTCACCGAGACGCAGATCATCACGATCTTCAAGCAGGGCGATGCCCGGCTTGCGGTGAAGGATCTATGTCGCCAGTCCGGCATCAGCACGGCTACGTATTACTAGTGGAAGAGCAAGTACGGCGGGCTTGAGACGTCCGAGCTTCGTCGAGTCAAGGACCTCGAAGCTGAGAACGCCTAGCTCAAACGCATGTATGCGGAAATGGCGCTGGACAACGCGGCGCTGAAGGACCTGATCGCAAAAAAACTGTACGGCCGGGTCAGAAGCGTGAGGCAGTGCGTCTCCTCACCGAGGTGCACGCGCGCTCCCTGAGCCGGTCCTGCGGTTACGTGGGCTTGTCTCGTGCGGCCTGGTATGCGCCGCCACTGGACTGAA
This sequence comes from Stenotrophomonas sp. LM091, assembly GCF_001806305.1. NCBI lineage: Bacteria > Pseudomonadati > Pseudomonadota > Gammaproteobacteria > Lysobacterales > Lysobacteraceae > Stenotrophomonas > Stenotrophomonas sp. LM091. The sequence goes on along the minus strand of NZ_CP017483.1, from coordinate 2,627,993 downwards.
CCGTGCGCGATGCGGAGTTGATCTCGGCATTGGCCAGGCTGCTCGAGGAGCGGCCCAGTCGAGGTTTCTGGAAGTGCAGCGATCAACTACGCAAGAAGCGACCGGACTGGAATCCGAAGCGGATCTATCGTGTATAAAAGGCGATGAAGCTCAACCTGAGAAGAGCGGCCAAGCGCCGTCTGCTAGAGCGCAAGCGGGTGTCGCTGTATGTTCCCAGGCATCCAAATACGGTCTGGTCCATGGACTTCATGAGTGACGCGTTGGCCTGTGGCAAACGATTCCGAACGTTCAATGTGGTCAACGACTTCAACCGCGAGGTGCTGCATATTGAGGTGGATACATCACTCAACTCTGGTCGCTTGGTGCGCGCGTTCGAGCAGCTCAAACGTGATCACGGATTACTGCAAGTTCTACGGTCGGACAATGGCCCTGAGTTGCTGGGCGAAGCATTCACCCAGTGGGCCAAACTCAGCGGCGTGGCGCTGCGATACATACAACCTGGCAAGCCCAACCAGAACGCCTTCATCGAAAGCTTCAACCGCGCGTTCCGTGAGGAGGTGCTGGACCAGCACCTCTTCGCACGTATTGAGGACGTACGTGACGCAGCGCATTGGTGGATGATCGATTACAACGAGATTCGTCCACATGACTCGCTCAGCGGCATGAGCCCCGTCGAGTACCGTACCGCTCACGCCAGAAGCTCTACTTTAGAAATGTCTGCTTGACGGGGGAGCTTACGGACTGGCAGCGAGTGGAAACGACCACTCGCAAACTGATGCGGCGTTACGAATCGTGGGATTGACCCCGGCCCATCGCCTGACCCTCATCTTGAGAAGCCAGGCTGCCGCCAGTTGGCCACCCTTGCCGCACGGCATCCAACATGGATCGACAAGGCAGCCCCGACCATGGGGATGCCTGCTGTCGGCGATTCCTGCCTACTTACGCAGCAACTCGGCCCGATGGTAGTTGAGGTACTGGACTTGCGCCGCCGAAAACGGCACGCGCGGAATCTTCTGAGTAACATCCCACTTCAACCGTACCGCCTCTGGCAATTGCTTGCTGAGAATAAGCCCGCCATCGTCCTCAAAGGAGATGTAGCCACGGTCGAAAAGTCGATCGATGTGGGGAGCCAACAGCAGTCCATTGTTGCCATCGAGACGCTCGCTGTTCTCGCTCTTTGCCCATGGCTTGATGTGGCTAGCGATCAAGAACTTGGCGTCGCTCGTGCCCGTAACGCGGCAAGCCTTCTCAATATCGCTCAACTTCTTTCGGTAGATGCCTTGGCCCTTTCTGGCCATGATTAGCTGTGCCTTCTGGGTCTCGCCAATGTTCCTATCTTCTTTGAGCTCCTTGAGCGGTACCTCGTCTTGCCAGTCACCGAGGTCATCGATATCGACATTGAGCAGCCCCAGAAGTACTGCAGCCATCGCTTCGGGCACAGGGAACAGATAGGCCTGATTGGCCTTACCGTCTGCCTTTAGTGGTGAATACTTCCCCGGGAGGTGCAGCCCAATCTGTTCCATGTGGTCGCTCACGTTAAGTGGCGCATCCACTAGATGATAGTCGACTGGAACGGCCCAGCCATCATTGCGCCACTTGTTGTTCGTCGCCTTGAAATCCTCGGGGCGATCTTTCGCGTAATGCACGCCGTTGACGATCGCGATGGCCTGGATGCGGGCGTTGGCAAATGCAAAGACCACATCAGCTGGCTGTACTTGAGTCATGTGCTCATAGAAGGGATTCGCGTCGCCCTTCACGTTGGTCTTCGGTGACCACAGGTAACCCGCCTTAACAGCCCGATCAAACGTCTGCTTCTGGTTCACCCACCAGTACGCCACCCTTGCTTCCCCTGTCTCATCTGATTGATGAGGCCTATCGGCCTCGAGACGGGATAGTACCTTTCAGTGTCGCAATCAGCACGCTTTCGGTGAGCAAGATTAAGGCGGGCTCTGTGAGTATGCGTTCATACCTGGGTACGCTCGCCCCATCGCTAACAACTCAACCTACATCGCGTCCCCCTCCCCTTCTCTCACCGCTCGCAATGCTCATGAGCAATTGGACTTCTTGCATGCGCGGTGCCGCGGAGAAGATCAATAGATGGAGATCGAACTACACAATTGAGATCTAGAGGTCAGGCCACAAGTCCGGCCGCGGAAGAATCGAGCTGGCAAATGGGCATGCATTTTAGGTTTTCCAACCACAGCAGCGAGACGGTTCGACCAAGGGAGAGGATCACACTAATCCCAGGCGATATGCCGCGAGAGCTGTAGGGAGAACCGGATTAGGTCCGCAGAGTAGCGTTGACACAACTTAGGATTCGGGGTAAATCACTGAGACAACATTAGCGCAGTCGTGCCATTCATTTAGGGGGATGACACTTGGCAAACACTACTGAACGCAAAGAGAAGCTCTCAATCTATTTAATGAAGGAAGGGAGCTTTACGGCGGACGAATTCGTCAAACCTGAGCTGTCTGGGCAAAAGTACACATTCAACATCCCGGGGATTGATTCAATTCTCTACGTAAAGCGGGAATCGCCCGCACACGCTCCGATTTGGACACGCATATTCACCGAACATCCTGATGGACCAATAGTTGAATTTGGGAAAAGCAGCAACGTGGGCGCTGTTCTTTACGCAAATCTAGATGGAAGAAGCTTCCTAATTTCTTTTGGCACCGGATTCCACCTTATCAATGGAGAACTTACCGAGAGGGATTTCGGGCTGCGCGTAACCCTAAACGCAGTTGATCCAGAAAAGCTAAGAAGCCTTGACAAGGCCAGCTATGACGATAATCCACTGAACTCCAGGACACAAAGCTCTCTTGAGGTGGACATTTTTGATCTCCAGGCGAACACTGAATCGGACCTAGTTTATGCAGTTACTGGCGCCTGCAAAGTTCCGTTACTCGGCACACATATTACTGGTCGAGATGCGCTTACGCTCATGGTGGAGACAAAACTAGACGGCATTCCGAAGATACTAGCAAAGACACTAGAGTTATTTAAATCACCCCTACCCATCGCTTATTCGTGGATAGACAACGTCGCAAAAGTAAGGGATCCAGACACAATCAAGATTTTGGACCTCCTTCTTGATGATGAAATCTCGAAAACGGGAGGGAATAGCGTATGGCTAGGAGAGCCTGAAATTGTCAATTGGGAAACAAATTCAGGCTACTCTTTTGACATGTACCCAAGCAGTCCTCGCCACCAGACTCTCTGCATTGATGATCTCCGCGAATACTTAGATTCAAGATCAATTGAATTTAGCCTCGAAGCAATCAAAAGCATCAGCATACATATAAATGACGAAAATTATAGATCAACTCAGAGCTGGCCTGCCTACAGATGCATTCACGCAGAAATAGCAAATGGCAACGATAGATTTATAATTAGAAATGGCTCGTGGTTCAGGATCGAGGCTGACTTCATTGCGGAAATAGACAAGCGACTCGCCAACGCAAAAGTCCTCCCCAGCTACCTGCCCTCATACTCATACGCCAACGAGGGTGAATACAACTTACAAGTCTCTAAGACAGTAGCAAACATTCATTTAATGGATAAGAATAATGTAAAAACAGGCGGCCCATACGACAAAATTGAATTTTGCGACCTGATCGTCGGGAGCGATAACTTTGTCCACGTCAAGTACTACAGATCATCCGCAACGCTTAGCCACCTGTTTTCGCAGGGAGCGGTGGCTGCAGAGGCATTCCTGAAGGATGAAGATTTTCGTAAAAAATTAAACTTAAAACTACCAACCCATATCGCACTAGTAGACGCAGCAATACGCCCTAATCCGAGCGCTTACACCATCACCTATGCAATAGCCACGTCGAAGACTTTACCTAGCGAGCTACCGTTCTTTTCCAAGGTCACACTAAAGAACGCGATTTCTCACCTTGACGCACTTGGGTTCAATGTTGCATTGACGAGCATTCCACTAGACCCCTCTCTGGGCAAAACGAAGAAATTCAAACCCAAAGTGATCAGGAAAAAGAGATGAAAAATTCTGCGGACATAGAAATCGTTAGAACTTCGTTACACATAAAAAGAGGGCGGCCAATGGCCGCCCTTTTCGCATCAACTAAATGACCAGATCAAACCCCAACAGGATTAGCCTTCTCAGGATCAATCTTGTACTGCTTGATCGCCCGGGCCACATCCTTACCCGTCATCTTCCCTTCCTTCGCCAGCGCCGCAATCGCGGCATGCGCGATGTAGTACCGGTCAACCTCGAAGAAGCGACGCAGGTTGGCACGCGTGTCCGAACGGCCAAAGCCATCGGTACCCAGCACCGTGTACGACATCGGCACGAACGAGCGGATCTGGTCCGCGTACGCACGCACGTAGTCGGTGGCGGCAATCGCCGGGCCCTGGCGGCCTTCCAGCAGCTCGGTCACGAACGCCTTGCGCTGCTCGCCTTCCGGGCGGAAGCGGTTGTAACGCTCCACGTCGAAGCCGTCGCGGCGCAGTTCGTTGAAGCTCGGGCAGCTCCAGATGTCGGCGGTCACGCCGAAGTCCTTGTCCAGCAGCTCGGCCGCAGCAATGGCTTCGCGCAGGATGGTGCCCGAACCCAGCAGCTGCACGCGCAGCTCGCCCTTCTTCGGCTTGCCGGCGTCGGTCAGCAGGTACATGCCCTTGACGATGCCGTCAGCCGCGCCTTCCGGCATTTCCGGGTGGGTATAGTTTTCGTTCATCAGCGTGATGTAGTAGTACTCATCAATCTGATCTTCCATCATGGCCTTGGTGCCGTGCTGCAGGATCACCGTCACTTCGAAGCCGAAGGTCGGGTCATAGCTGCGCACGTTCGGAATGCCACCGGCCACGATATGGCTGAAGCCATCTTCGTGCTGCAGGCCTTCACCGTTCAGCGTGGTGCGGCCGGCGGTGCCGCCCAGCAGGAAGCCACGGGTGCGCATGTCGGCGGCCTGCCAGGCAAGGTCGCCCACGCGCTGGAAGCCGAACATGCTGTAGTAGATGTAGAACGGCAGCATCGGCACGTTGCTGACCGAGTAGCTGGTACCGGCCGCCATCCACGAGGCGATGGCGCCCGGCTCGCTGATGCCCTGCTGCAGCACCTGGCCGCTCTGGTCTTCGCGGTAGAACATGAGCTGGTCGGCATCGACCGGCTTGTACTTCTGGCCGAACGGCGCGTAGATGCCGATCTGGCGGAACAGGCCTTCCATGCCGAAGGTACGGGCTTCGTCGGCCACGATCGGCACGATGTGCGGGCCCAGTTCCTTGTCGCGCAGGGTGATGTTCAGGCTCTGCACGAAGGCCATGGTGGTGGAGTAGCTGCGCTCGCCGCTGCTCTTGAGCAGGCGCTCGTAGCTTGCCAGCTTGGGGGCGTTGAAGCTCTTTTCGGCCTTGCGGCGGCGCTGCGGCAGGTAACCACCCAGGGCAGCGCGGCGTTCCTGCAGGTACTTCACTTCCGGCGAATCCGGGCCCGGGTGGTAGAACGGCACCTGGCCGTCGGCCAGCTGGGCGTCGGTCACCGGGATGTTGAAGCGGTCGCGGAAGTGGCGAACAGCGTCGTCATCCAGCTTCTTGGTCTGGTGGGTCGGGTTCAGTGCTTCACCCGCGCTGCCCATGCCGTAGCCCTTGACCGTCTTGGCCAGGATCACGGTGGGCATGCCCTTGGTGTTCACCGCTTCGTGGTACGCGGCATACACCTTGTGCGGGTCGTGGCCGCCACGGTTGAGACGCCAGATGTCGTCGTCGCTCAGGCCGGCGACCATCGCAGCGGTTTCCGGGTACTTGCCGAAGAAATGCTCGCGGGTATACGCGCCGCCGAAGGCCTTGCAGTTCTGGTATTCGCCGTCGACGGTTTCCATCATCAGCTTGCGCAGGACGCCGTTGGTGTCCTTGGCCAGCAGGGCATCCCAGTAACCGCCCCACAGCAGCTTGATGACATTCCAGCCGCCGCCACGGAAGACGCCTTCCAGTTCCTGGATGATCTTGCCGTTGCCACGCACCGGGCCGTCGAGGCGCTGCAGGTTGCAGTTGACCACGAAGATCAGGTTGTCCAGGCCTTCGCGGCCGGCCAGCGCGATCGCGCCGAGGGTTTCCGGCTCATCGCTCTCGCCGTCGCCGATGAAGCACCACACCTTGCGATCGGACTTCTCGATCAGGCCACGGTTTTCCAGGTAGCGCAGGAACTGCGCCTGGTAGATCGCGGCGAGCGGGCCCAGGCCCATCGAGACGGTCGGGGTCTGCCAGTAATCGGGCATCAGCCACGGGTGCGGGTAGCTGGAGAGGCCACCGCCGTCCACTTCCATGCGGAACTTGTCCAGCTGGGCTTCGTCGATGCGGCCTTCCAGGAAGGAACGCGCATAGATGCCCGGGGCGCTGTGGCCCTGGATGAAGAGCAGGTCGCCCGGGTGGTTGTCGCTCGGGGCGCGCCAGAAGTGGTTGAAGCCCACGTCATACAGCGTGGCGCCGGAGGCGAAGGAGGCGATGTGGCCGCCCAGGTCACCCGGCTTGCGGTTGGCGCGCACGACGGTCGCCATCGCGTTCCAGCGGATGATGGAACGAATGCGCCATTCCAGTTCGGCGTTGCCCGGGCTCTTGGCCTCCAGGGTCGGCGCGATGGTGTTCACGTACTCGGTGGTGGGAGAGAACGGCAGGTAAGCACCCGAACGACGGGTCAGTTCCACCATGCCTTCCAACAGCTGATGCGCGCGCTCGGGGCCCTCGACATCAATAACGGCCTTCAGCGACTCGATCCATTCCTGGGTTTCCACAGGATTCGGGTCGTTGTTCAGCACCTCGTTCAACCAGTTCATTTGCGCTCCCATGACCGCACGCACGCGCGCGACTGTTTTAGATTTCTAGCCGCAAAGTGTAGCGCACCAAGGGGTTTGCTTACCTCGCTACGGTTGCGTATGGAACCATCCAAGCGTGTCCGGAAGGACAGCCGGCGACAGCGCGCGGGCCGCGCTGGAAGGTTCCACGCTGCATTTCAGCCTGCCCGGCAGCGATGACACCGGCGCGTCAGCGGGACACCGATGGACAGCGCAGGCGCTGCGGCGCAGGCGATGGGCGCAGTTCGTGCGCGATGCGACGCCGGCTGAGCGCGCATCGGCGTGAATCATCGGGCGCGCTGGAAGGAGCGGACGGGGCGCAGTGTTCCACCACGAGCACGCACCGTCACACGCCGAATTGACCTGAACGCATCCCTGCCATGCGCGCGCAGTTGCTGGCCGAACCGGAGTTTTCGATATATCGTTCCGCCACTGCATTCGATATATCGAAATGACCTCTCCGCGCGACCTCGACCGCCCTGCCCGCCCGCTGACCGCCCGGCCCCTCAGCCGCGGTGATCTGCGCCTGCTGGTGCTGTCGCTGCTCGCCGACCAGCCGCGCCACGGTTACGAGCTGATCCAGCTGATCAGCGACATGTTCGTGCGGGTTTACACGCCTAGCGCCGGCTCGATCTACCCGGTGCTGGCGCAGTTCGAGGCCGCCGGCTGGGTCGGCGCGGTCGAGGAGGGTGGGCGCAAGCGCTACGCCCTCAGCGCGCTGGGCCAGGCCGAGCTGGAGGCACAGCGCGACGAGGTCGATGCCGCGGTGCACCGGGTACGCGACAGCGCGCGCACGATCACCAAGGCCAACCTGCCGCCGTCCGTGCGCGATGCGCTGCGCGAGCTCAAGCACGCGCTGGGCCTGTGCCATAGCCGCTGGCAGGACGACAACGCCGCCGCCGTGGCCGAGGCGCTGCGCGAGGCCGCCGCGCGGATCCGGGCGCAGGGCCGCTGACCCCCCTTCTTCTTTTCAGACCCAGCCAGCCTCCGCCCGCCAGGTCCTTCTCTCTCAACGCCGCGCTGCGGCACTGATCCAGGTATTCCCATGGCTCTGCATGAAAACCGACTGCTCCGTCATACCGTGAAGTTCCGCCCGCTGCAGGTGCTGCGCACCGAAGAGATCAGCCCGTGCATGCGCCGGGTGATCGTCGGTGGCGAGGCGCTGGAAGGCTTCGATTCGCCCTCGCCGGACGACCACGTCAAGCTGTTCTTCCCCAACGCCGAGGGCCAGTTCGTGGTCCCGACGATGACCCCGGAAGGCCCGCGCTACCCGGAAGGCCAGACGCCCTCCCCCTCGCGCGACTACACCCCGCGCTGGTGGGACCTGGAGAGCAACGAGCTGGCGCTGGACTTCGTCATGCACGGCGACGGCCTGGCCTCGACCTGGGCGGCCAACGCGCAGCCGGGCGATGCGATCGCCGTGGGCGGCCCGCGTGGCTCGCACATGACCGCCGATGACTTCGACACCTACGTGCTGATCGGCGATGAAACCGCGCTGCCGGCGATCGGCCGCTGGCTGGAGACGCTGCCGGAAGGCGCCAACGCCGATGTCTACATCGAGATCCCCGAATCCGGCGACCGCCAGGAGCTGCCGGAGGACGACCGCATCCGCATCTCGTGGCTGGAGCGCAACGGCTTCGACGCCGCCACCAGCACCCTGCTGGAAGACGTGCTGACCGATTTCGAGGAACCGGACGGCGACACCTTCTACTGGATCGCCGCCGAATCGCGCCGGGCCCGGATGATGCGCAAGTACATCGAGGGTCACCTGGGCGTGCCCAAGGACTGGATCCGCTCGACCGGCTACTGGAAGGCGCACGGCAGCGAGCACCACGACGACTGAGCCCGCGACGGGCACCGGCCGCGAATGCGACAATCGCGTTTTGTGCCGGTGCCTTTCATGCAAGCCCCTTCTCTTTCGGCACTGACCGATCTGATCGACCGCGCCGAGCGCGCCGATCCCGCGCTGGATGCCGCCCTGGCGGCGGTGGCGCCCTCCGTGGGCGGGAACATCGCCCCGCTGCGCACCGCCCTGGTGCCGTTGGCCCGCGCGCAGGCCGCGCTGGTGCAGGCGAACATCGATATCGACCTGGTCGCCGATGAGCTGCGCCGCTACCAGAAGTACGCGATGCCCGGTAAGCCGAGCCTGCAGATCGTGCAGCTGCGCAAGCAGCAGGCCTCGGTGAAGCAGGCCGCGCTGCTGGCCCGCCAGGCGTTCGCCCAGGCGACCCATGCGTTCCTGCGCGAGAGCGGCCTGACCGCCCCGGCACGCCGCACGCCGACCGATTTCACCACGCTGTGGCTGGGCAAGGTGATCGCGCAGGTGGCGGCGGGGTGATCATCGCCCCGGTGGCGGCGGCTTGATCGCGCTGGTATCCACGCATGGCGTGGATCTACCCCGGTCCCGTCAACGGTAGAGACACGCCATGCGTGGCTGCGCTTCGGCGGGATTCCTGGTTGCCAGCCAGCGGCCGGCACTACCGGGTATCGATCGGCCGCTGCGCAAAAAGAAAGCCCGCCAATTGGCGGGCTTTCTGCCTTCTCACGACGAGTGAGGAGAAACTCAGGCAGCCGGCTTTTCGCCAGTGGCCTCGGTGGTGATGCGGATGTTCACTTCATCGCTGACGTTCGGGGCGTACGCGCCGACGCCGAAATCGCTGCGCTTGAGGGTGGTGGTGGCATCGAAGCCCGCCGCCGGCACCTTGGCCATCGGGTGCTCGCCGCCGCCGTTGATGGTCACATCCAGGGTCACCGGCTTGGTGATGTCCTTGATGGTCAGGTCGCCGGTGACGGTCAGCTTGTTGGTGCCGTTGGCTTCAACCTTGGTGCTCTTGAAGGTGGCAGCCGGGAACTTGGCGGCGTCGAAGAAATCGGCGCTCTTCAGGTGCTCGTCGAACTTGGCGGTGAAGCTGTTCAGGCCGGTCAGCGGCAGCTTCACTTCCACGGTGGACTTGGTCACGTCCGCGGCGTCATACACCAGGGTGCCTTCGGCGGCGCCGAAGTGCGCGGTCGGGTGGGAGAAGCCGAAGTGGCTCCACTGGACCAGCACGTCGGTGTGGGTCGGGTCGAGCTTGTAGGTGCCCGAGGCGATCTGGATCGCATCGGCGGCCGGGGCGGCAGCCGCAGCGTCCGTGGCGGGGGCGGCGGTTTCGGTGGCGGCCGGCGCATCGGCAGCCGGGGCAGCGGCTTCGTCGGCCGGCTTGGAGCAGGCGGCGATGGCCAGGGTCAGGGCGAGCGGCAGCAGCAGTTTGCGGGTCACGGTCATGTCAGGTCTCTCTCGTAATCGAAGGGAAAAGAAAAAAAATTCATGCAGCCCATCCGCACGGACGGGCCACGATCCGGCGGTAACGCTTATGCGATGCGGGCCGCTTCGTCGAAGGACAGGCGAGGCAGCCGCGGGAACAGGCCCGAGGCGTCACCGTACCCCAGGTTGACGAGGAAATTCGACTTGATCGCGGTGCCCTTGAAGAAGGCTTCGTCGACCTTGGCGTTGTCGAAGCCGGACATCGGGCCGGCATCCAGACCCAGCGCGCGGGCGGCCAGGATCAGGTACGCGCCCTGCAGGCTGCCATTGCGGAAGGCGCCTTCGGTGCGGCCTTCACGCGGGCCATCGAACCATGCCTTGGCATCGGTGTGCGGGAACAGGAAGGGCAGCTTCTCGTGGAAGTCTTCGTCGAAGCCGACGATCACCGTGACCGGGGCAGCCAGGGTCTTGTCGTGGTTGCCCTCCGACAGCGCCGGGGCGAGCTTGGCCTTGGCTTCGGGAGACTTCACGAACACGAAGCGCGCCGGGCTGCCGTTGGCGGCAGTCGGGCCCCACTTGAGCAGCTCGTACAGCGCCTTGAGCTGGCTGTCGTCGACCGGCTTATCAAGGAAGGCGTTCTGGGTGCGGGCGGTACGGAACAGCTGATCGAGCGCAGCATCGTCAAGGACGTGGGACATGAAGCCTCCGGAAATAAGGGAATCGTTCGCGCATCGGCTACCGTGGCAGGGCGACAGCGCGATCGGCGAAGGCTGGCAGTGTAGAGTGTCGCGACAGTTGCAACACCCAGCCTGACTGAAACGAATTAATGCCATACGTGAAACGATGGAGTCCACCCTGGACGATCACTGACGGCCGTGCCGGCAATGTGCGGCAGGCGGTGGCCCTGGCCACGGCATTGAAGCTGGGGGCGCATCGTCCGCTGGTGCTCACCCCGCGTGCGCCCTGGCGCTGGCTGGCCCCGCGCTGGTTGCCGGGCGCGGCCAACGGCTACGGCGAGGCCTTTGCCGCACTGGCCGCCGAGGCCCCTGCGCTGGCCGTCGGCTGTGGCCGCCAGGCCGCCGGGGCACTGCGCGAACTGCGCCGCCGTGGCACCAAGGTGGTGCAGATCCTCGACCCGCGCCTGAGCCCGCGCCACTGGGACCTGCTGGTCGTTCCCGAGCACGACCGCCTGCGCGGCAGCAACGTGCTCACCCTGCTCGGCAGCCTCAATCCGGTCAACGATGACTGGCTGGCCTGCGGCCGTGCCGCGTTCGCTGCGTTCAGCGCCTTGCCCGGCCCGCGCACTGCGTTGCTGGTCGGCGGGCCGACCCCGCACGCGCCCTGGCACGAGCCGGACATGGTGCAGGTGTTCCAGCAACTCGCTTCGCAGCTGCGCGCCGAGGGGGGCAGCCTGCTGGCCACGACTTCGCGACGCACACCACCGGCCCTGGTCGGTGCGCTGCGCAGTGCGTTCGCCGATGTGCCGAACGTGATCTGGGGCGACGGCGGCGACGGCGTGAATCCGTATGCCGGCCTGCTGGGCTGGGCCAACCGCGTGGTGGTCTCGCCGGATTCGGTGAACCTGCTCTCTGAAGCGTGTGCCACGCGCATGCCGGTCGCGGTGGCCCTGGCCGAACAGGCGCAGGGGCGGCTGGCGCACTTCCAGCACGCGCTGCGCGAACGTGGCCGCTTGCAGGCGCGCTGGCTGGACTGGCAGACGCAGGGCCGCATCGAACCGTTGCGTGAGACCACGCGGGTTGCCGAGGACGTGCGTGCGCGGCTGGGGATTCAGGCCTGACATCCTTGCACAACGCTATGATGCGGCCGCGGCCGGTGCCGCCGGAGACCGTGTGACATGGACGTACCTTTCGCTGCCCAGATCAAACGCCTGCGCCCGCTTTTTCTTTGTGGCGCCCTGCTTGGCGCTGCGCTGACCGCGCAGGCCGAACCGCAGTGCGTGGAGCGTCATCCCACGCCGCAATCATTGGCGGCGATGTTCGATGTGGCATTGACCGCCGGGGAAACACTCGACGCGCTGGACGGCGTGGACGTGGTGATCATCGCCCGCGGTGGCCAGGACCTCAGCAAGTACGGTCTGCGCCATAGCCACCTGGCCTTCCTGTTGCGTGAGGCCGATGGCAACTGGCGCGCGGTGCACCTGCTCAACCACTGCAAATCACCGCAGTCCGAGCTGTTCCGGGAAGGGCTGAGTACCTTCATCGGTGAAAGTGGCAGCCATACCGATCTGCGCATCGGGGTGCCGACGCCGGCGGTTCGCAAGGCGTTGATCGCGATGCTCACCCCGCCTGCCATCCAAGCGCGTGCGCTGCATGAGCCACGCTACAGCGTGGTTGCCTACCCGTTCCGCGACGAGTACCAGAATTCCAATCAGTGGGTGCTTGAGGTGCTGGCCGCTGCACTGGCGCATGAGGACGACGGGACATTGCTGATCAAGCGCGCACAGGCGCAGGCCTGGCTGAAGGAGCGCGACTATCGCCCCAGTACGCTGCATATCGGCGTGGCCAAGCGGCTGGGCGCGCGCTTCTTCGTGCCGAATGCCGCGGTAACCGATCATCCCGCCAGCGAACGCATTTCGGGCAATTACTCGGTGGTGACCGTCGAGTCGGTGTTCGATTTCCTCGCGCAGCGTCACGCGCTGCAGCAGGAACTCAGCGTGGCCCACGTGCCGGTGGACGGCGCTGCGGCACCGAAACCATGAGCGCGTCATCCCCTACCCTCTCCAGGAACTGCGTCATGACGAAATCCCTTCTCTGCGCGAGCCTGCTCGCTGTGTCTGCGCTTACCGTACTGCCTGCATCGGCCGGCAATCTCAACGGCAATCAGGCCTCGGGCGTGAGCGCGGTGATCAGCGTCTACACCGTCTCGTTCATTGCCGCCTCGCCGGTGTTGCTGGTGGCCAAGGGGTCGCAGAGCGTCCGCGAAGGTTCCAAGCGCACCAAGCCTGATGCAAGCAAGGCCGAACCGCTGCCGCCGATGGCCGTGCAGCAGATCGATCGCCAGCCCGACGGCGGCTTCCACGTTGCGCTGCAGCGGCCTGACGCCCCCGATGCGACCGCGCTGATCGACTGGCCGGCACGCCCGGACAATCCTGCCGCGACGCTCAAGGTGGGCGATGTGCTGCATTTCGAGCCGACCGAGGTCGGTGCAGGCTGGACCGTGACGGCCGCCGACGGTGCGGCGTTGGCGTTCCTGCCGACGCCGGACGCGGCCGCCGGGCACTCCAGCGAGCGCTGGTAAGCGCCGGTTGCCCTCTCCCCTTTCTGTGAACGGAGTGATCAGATGAAACAGCTCTCCCCGCGCGTCATCGCCCCGGCACTGGTCGTGGCACTGTTCGCCGCCAGCCTGCCGGCCCAGGCGCAGTACTCCGTCTACCGCCACCCGGTCGCCAGCAGCGTGGCCGTGACCTCGGTAGTGAGCCTGGTCGTCGTCACCGCGCCGATCTGGCTGACCTCGGCCGGGATCGGCAAGCTGCACGACGGATCTGTCCAACGCAGCCGGGCGCGCGTCGCCCGCGCGGAAAAGGCCGGCCCGCTGCCGCCGCTGACCGTGGAGCGAGTCGAGCCCCAGGCCGATGGCGGCTTTCAGGTCGCGCTGAAGAACCCCGACGCGCCAGACGACCTGGCACTGCTGCAGTGGCCGGCCCGCAGCGACACGCCCGCGCCTGCCGTGGCAGTGGGCGATGTGCTGGCCTTCGAGCCGACGCCGGCCGGTGCCGGCTGGACGGTGACCGCGGTCGACGGCGCGGCCCTGGCCTTCCTGCCGACCACCGACGCTGCCGCCAGCAACCTGAGCGAACGCTGGTAGGCAAACCGGCCCGGGCTGGCCCCGGGCCGGCCAAGCCCGGATAATCCGCCGCTTCCCCCTATTCCCCCGGCTCGCCATGTCCGCGCGTCCTGCCATTGCCTTTGCCCCGTTGACCGTGCCGTCGCTGCTGCTGGCGGTGCTGGCCATGGGCGTGGTGGTGCTGGGCAGCAATGTACTGGTGCAGTACCCGATCAACGATTGGCTGACCTGGGGTGCCTTCAGCTACCCGGTGGCGTTCCTGGTGAGCAACCTCATCAATCGCCGCTTCGGCCCGCAGGCCGCGCGCAAGGTGGCCTGGGCGGGCTTTGCGCTGGCCGTGCCGCTGTCGATCTGGATCGCCACGCCGCGGATCGCGGTGGCCTCGTGCGTGGCTTTCATCGCCGCGCAGCTGCTGGACATCACCGTGTTCGACCGGCTGCGCCGTGGGCATTGGTGGCGCGCGCCGATGGTGGCAACGACCTGCAGCGCGACGCTGGATACGACGATTTTCTGGAGCATCGCGTTCGCCGGTTCCAGCCTGCCGTGGGTGAGCTGGGCGCTGGGCGATCTGGCGGTGAAGCTGACGATCGGCGTGTTTCTGCTGGCGCCGTTCCGCGCGTTGCTGTGGAAGATGGCACCGCGCACGGCGTAAGCGCGCTGCGGCCGTGCACTAGCTGGACAGTGCCCACGCGGGTGCAGCAGGCTATGGCGATGGAAACAGATGCCACCTACAAAATTGCCGTGGAGCGCCAAGTGCGCGCACGCCTGGCCGCCGGTGCTGCCACCCACACCGGCGTGCGTACGCGCGGGCTGGACTGGGTGGTACGTGAGGGGAAGACGGAACTGGCCAGCGCCGGACTGTACCCGCTGCGGGCTGCAGGTGGCTGGGCGGCAACGTTGACCGTGTACTGCCCCACGGCAGTGGCGTTCTGCAGGACGTGGGCCGACGGCACCGCGTCGGCGTTGCCCAACCCGGACATGCTGATGGCGGTGATGTCGACTGCCGGCGGCATGCCCGGCTTTGCCGGCCACAGTGGCGTGATCGTGCGGGCCGGCAACCACGATGCCCATGGACTGGCCCAGCAGCTGGTCGACCGCTTGGCCGATGCCTCGCTGACGCGCGCGTTGGCCTGGCGCACAGTGCCGGTTGCGTTGATCGATGACGTGGTTGCGCACAGCGCGTTCTACGCTTGGCCGCTGCAGACGGTGCTGTACATCGCCCAGCGCAATGGCCTGGCGGCTGATGACCCCATGCTGCGCGACGCGCTTCAGCGCCGCGCGATCCTGCGCCGTGGTGAACGCGACCGGGCCCTGGTGCAGCGTGCGCTGTCTGAGTAGAGCCACCCCATGGGTAGCTGCGCGATGCGGGACGATAGACAGCCGGGCAGAGCCCGCCTCTACGCGGGGTGCGGGGCCTGGAACGGCAGCCCTGCTGCATCGCTGGCCGCGATGATCATCGCGCGCGCGGCTTCCAGGGCGGGCGTCGGTGGCGCCAGGCGCGGGCGGCGGTCCAGCGTGCAGGCCAGGCCCACGTCCAGCAGCGCGGCATGCGCCTCGTGCAGGCCCTCGCGGGTGCCACCAGGCAGCCACGCAATCGCCGCCAGGGCGTCGATCAGGCTGGGGGTATCGCGCGGTTCCACCACCTGCGGGTGCGTGCCGGCGCTGTCGAGCACGCCGGTCTGCAGCAGGAACTCCAGATCGACGATCCCACCCGCGCCCTGCTTGAGGTCGAGCCGCGCCGCGTCGCTGCGGTCCAGCTCGGCACGCATGCGCGCGCGCATCTTCAGCACGTCGGTGTAGAGCACGGCATTGTCGCGCGGGCGTGCGAGGGTATCGGCGCGCACCCGCTCGAAGTCGGCCAGCAGCGAGGCATCGCCGGCGATCGCGCGGGCGCGCACCAGTGCCTGGTGCTCCCAGGTCCAGGCGCGTTCGCGCTGGTATTCGGTGTAGCTGGCCAAGGAGGAGACCAGCGCACCCTTGCCACCGTCCGGGCGCAGGCGCACGTCGATGTCGTACAGGCGGCCGGCAGCGGTGACCGCCCCCAGCATCGCCATCACCTTCTGCGCCAGGCGCGCATACCAGCGGCCGGGATCGAGCGGACGCGGCCCGTCGCTGCTGACCTGTCCGGGCGGATGGTCGTGCAGGAAGACCAGATCCAGATCCGAGCCGAAGCCCAGCTCCAGTCCGCCCAGGCTGCCGTAGCCGATGATCGCGAAGCGTCCGCCCGGAATACCGCCATGCTGGCGCTGCATGTCGGCCTGCACCAGCGCAAGTACGGTGACCACGACCGCCTGGGCAAGCTCGGCCAGCTGCCGGGTGGTATCGACCGCTCGCTGGCGGCCATCCAGCGTGGCCATCGCCATCCGGAAGCTCAGCGCCAGCCGTGTCTCGTTGAGCAGGCGCAGCGCGGCCTCGGGATCATCGATGGTCAGCGCGATATCGCACTCGGCCTGCATGCCTGCCGCATCCGGCATCGGCCCGGAAACGCGCACATCAAGCAGTTCGTCGAGCAGCAGAGGATAGGCAGCCAGCCGCTCGGCGAGCAGGGCGCTGCGGGCGAGCACATCGACCAGGCGTGCGAGCGCGCTGGGTTGTTCGTCGAGCAGGGCCAGATAGCTGGTACGGCGCATGACCGCTTGCAGCAGGCCGAGCACGCGCTTGAGCGCGGCATCCGGCTGCGGGGAGCGTGTAGCGGCGTGCAGCAGTGCCGGCAGCACGCGGTCCAGGCGCGTACGCGGGGCATCGGACAGCGACTTCACCCCGGAACTCTGCGCGAAGTCGCGCAGGGATTGATCGGCACTGCCGGCATCGAAGAAGCCGGCCTCGGCCAGCACCTCGGCGCTGCCGTTGTCGGGCAGGCCCCGCCAGTAGCTGGCCAGTGCATCCGGCGCGGCCTGGCCACGGCGCGGTGCGAGCAGCGCGGCGAACTCGGTGCTGACCCGCGCGCGCTGTACATCGAGCGCGGCAACCAGCGCCTCCCAATCTTCGTAACCAAGACCGGCGGCGATGCGCAGGCGGTCCGTGGCGTCGGTGGGGAGCGCGTGCGTCTGCGCGTCGCGCAGCATCTGCAGGCGGTTCTCCAGGCGACGCAGGAAGCCGTAGGCATGCAGCAGGTCGGCACCGTCCTGTTCGGCCATCTGGCCGGAGGCGACCAGTGCCGGCAGCGCGTGCAGCAGGCGACGCTCGCGCAGCGGTGCCTCGCGGCCACCACGGATCAGCTGCAGGGCCTGTGCGAGGAATTCGATTTCGCGAATGCCGCCGGGGCCGCGCTTGATGTCGTCGTGCATTTCCCGACGCGACACTTCGGCGGTGATCGCGGCCTTCATCTCGCGCAGACCATCAAGCGCGGTGAAATCCAGATAGCGGCGGTAGACGAATGGGCGCAACGTCTGAAGCCACGCTTCGCCCGCCGCGATATCACCGGCGACGGCGCGCGCCTTCAGCCAGGCATAGCGCTCCCAGTCGCGGCCTTCGCGCTGGAAGTACTGGTCCATGCCGGCGAACGACAGCGCCACCCGCCCGGCGTTACCGAACGGGCGCAGGCGCAGATCGACGCGGTGGCTGAAGCCATCCACGGTGGTGTCATCCAGCAGCCGCGCCAGGCGCTGGCCGAGGCGTGCGAAATACTCTTCGGCCGCCAGCGGACGCGCACCATCGGATTCGCCGCCCTGCGGGTAGGCGTAGACCAGATCCACATCGGAGCTGAAATTGAGTTCGCCACCACCGAGCTTGCCCAGCCCGAACACGACCAGCTGCTGCGCACTTCCGTCGGCAGCGCGGACCACGCCATGGCGGCCGGTGAATTCCTGCTCCAGCGCGGTCAGCGCCAGTTGCAGGCACGCCTCCGCCAGGTGGGTGGCGCCGGCCAGCGTCGCAGGCACGTCATCCTGCCCGGTCAGGTCGCGCCAGATCAGGCGGGTGGAGGCAGCGGTGCGGTAGCGGCGCAGGCGCTGCTGCCATTCGCTGGGCTGCAGCGGATCCAGCTCGGGCAGCGGCAGCGGTGGGCAGCCGTCCTGGGTGAGGTGGGACAACAGCGCCGGCTGGCGACACAGCGTGTCGATGGCGAAATCGCTGGTGACGGCCAGGGCGCGCACGGTGTCCAGTACGGGAGCCGGCGGCGGCCAGTGGCCGGCCTCGGTCAGCGACAGGGCCAGGCGCGCCAACGCGCGATCAACCAGGGGAACAAGGGCGTCGGGGACGCGCGCGGGCGCGGCGAGATCAGAAATCGGCATGGGGGGATTATGTGGCATCGCGGCGTGGCGGTCCCCGGCCAGACGCCATCGCGGTAACGCGGTCATCGACCGGCGCGTGACCGCATCGTCGAACGGCGCGGCGTACCTTTCACCGAACGGCGGGAATAAAAAAGCCCGCTTGCAGCGAACTGCCAGCGGGCTCTGCTCCCTCCCCCACGTCGGGATGCAGGTCGATCTTCTAGGGTCGGCGGAGAACTTGCACGCTGCACTGCAAAACAATACTTGCGGGTACAGAAGTAGGCGGCAAACCTGAACAGGGAGGCGGCGATGTGAAAACGCCATCCCACCAAGGTAGAACCCCTGCGGCTGCATGGATCGCCGATAATGGGGATCCCCCCAGAAACGTTGTCGTCATGTCTGTCGATCGCATTGCAAACGCGCGTCTGCGTGACCGCGTTGTCTCCCCTGAAGCTGCCGCCGCCCTGATCCAGCCGGGTGAAACCGTCGCCATGAGCGGCTTTACCGGTTCAGGCTACCCCAAGGCGGTGCCGGTCGCGCTGGCGCAGCGCATCGAGGCGGTGCACGCCCAGGGCCTGCCCTTCCAGATCAGCCTGATGACCGGCGCCTCGACCGCGCCGGAACTGGATGGCGCGCTGGCCAAGGCCGATGGCATCGCGATGCGCATGCCGTTCCAGAGCGACCCGGATGCGCGCAACCGCATCAACGAGGGCAAGCTGGATTACATCGACATCCACCTCAGCCATGTCGCCCAGCACGTGTGGTTCGGTTTTTACGGCGAGATCGACACGGCGGTGATCGAGGTCTCGGCGATCCGCGAGGACGGCTCATTGGTGCCCTCCACCTCGGTCGGCAACAACAAGACCTGGCTGGACCTGGCCAAGAAGGTGATCGTCGAGGTCAACGAGTGGCAGCCGGCCGGCGTGGATGGCATGCACGACATCTACTACGGCACCGCGCTGCCGCCGCACCGCAAGCCGATCCCGCTGGTGCACGCCAACGACCGCATCGGCGAGACCGCGCTGCGCTGCGATCCGGACAAGATCGTGGCGGTGGTGCGCACCAATGGCCCGGACCGCAACAGCCCGTTCAGCCCGATCGACACCACCAGCGAGCAGATCGCGCAGTACCTGATCGAGTTCCTCAAGCACGAAGTAGCCAAGGGCCGCCTGCCGGCCAACCTGCTGCCGCTGCAGAGCGGCGTGGGCAACATCCCGAACGCGGTGCTGGCCGGGCTGGCCAAGAGCGGCTTCCGCGATCTGAGTGCGTTCACCGAGGTGATCCAGGACGGCATGCTCGACCTGCTGCGCGACGGCGTGCTGAGCTATGCCTCGTGCACCGGCTTCGCGTTGAGCCCGCAGGCGAACGAGACCTTCAAGGAGCACATCGATTTCTACCGCGAGCGCATCATCATGCGCACGCAGGAGATCTCGAACCACCCGGAGCTGGTGCGCCGCCTGGGCTGCATCGGCATGAACGGGATGATCGAGGCCGACCTGTACGGCAACGTCAACTCGACCCACGTGATGGGCAGCCGCATCATGAACGGTATCGGCGGCTCGGGCGACTTCGCGCGCAACGGCTTCCTGTCCGCGTTCCTGAGCCCCTCGACGGCGAAGAACGGCAGCATCTCGGCGATCGTGCCGATGGTCAGCCACGTGGATCACACCGAGCACGATGTCTCGGTGATCGTCACCGAACAGGGCCTGGCCGATCTGCGCGGGCTGACGCCGCGCAAGCGTGCGCGGGTGGTGATCGACAACTGCGCGCACCCGGATTTCCGCGATCAGTTGAACGATTATTTTGACCGCGCCAGCCGCGAGAGTTACGGCAAGCACACCCCGCATCTGCTGCCCGAAGCGCTGTCGTGGCACCAGCGCTGGCTCGATACCGGCACGATGAAGGCGTGATGGTGCACGGTACCGACCAACGGTCGGTACCTACCGGGGCGTTCTGTTTCCGGGTCGCGATGTAGGGACCACGACGTTCTCTTTCCGGGTTGTGCCGGCCGCTGGCCGGCTCCACGCATTACCGTCCGCAAGCCCGGATGCGCGTTTGGTACATGCGGAGCTGGCCAGCGGCCGGCACTACCGTACAGCGGTACGCAGGCTCGCCAGCGACTCGGCCTGCAGCCGCTCGTAGATGGCGAACTCGTCCTCCACCTTCATGCCCAGCGCCTGCTCGAAGGCATCGCGGTTGGCATGCGCGGCATAGGCACGCTGTTCGTCGCCGCCCAGGTTGGACTGGAAGATGCCTGCGGCGCTGACCGGCAGGAAATCTTCGTAGACGATCGGGTCGGCGCTGGCCAGGCCCGCGGCGATCAGCGCTTCGGCCGGCAGGTCGCCGACTGCGGCCGGGGTGGCGCGGCCAGCATCGGTCAGGGCGTACCGGTAATAGCCCAGGCCTTCGCGGCGCAGGGTGTCGTGGTCATCCGGGAAGGCGCTGAATGCCGCCGCCAGGCGCGTCGGATAGTCCTGGCCGGTACTGCCGGCGCCGCCGCTGTCGCGCGCCTGTGCCAGCAGCTGGTCATACAGCGCGCGGCCCTTGGGTGTCAGCGCGAGGCCGCGCTGTTCGATCTCACCGAAACGCGCGGTATGCGTGCCGGCGTCGCCTGCATCGCCAGAGGGGAACTGCACGGTTTCTTCCAGCGCCTTGAAGCTGGTCTGGCGCAGGAGGATCGGGCAGCGGCGCGGTGGCGGACCTTCGATCACGGCCTTGGCATCGATGCCGCGTGCAAGCATGCCGGACTGCGCAGCGTCGATGTCCAGCGTGCGCGGGGTCAGGTGGTTGATGTGCGGGCCGCGGAAGCTGACCACATCGGCGATCAGCCGGTGCGCGTCGTGCAGCGCGTGGTAAGTGGCGAGCGAAACCGTCGCATCGCCATGCCAGCGGAAGGTCTCCAGCGCTTCGATGACGAAGCGGCGCGCATCGGCTTCATCCAGGCCACCCTCGCGTTCTGCCTGTTCGATCAGGGCCAGCGCGGCATCGGTGAAGATCCGGCGCTGGGCGAGGATGGCAGCGGACTGCTCACGCAGCGCGACATTCTCGATCAGCTCCAGCCGCAGCAGCGAGGTGAACACGCGGAACGGGTTGCGCGCCAGCGCCTGCGCGGTGCGTGGGCGGAAGGCGGTGGAATGCACCGGCACGCCGGCCACCGAGAGGTCGTAATACCCCACCGGGTACATGCCCATCAGCGCGAACAGGCGGCCCAGCGTGGCCAGTTCTTCCGCCGTGCCGACCCGGATCGCGCCGTGGCGCTCCTGGTCGAGGCGGGCGCGTTCGTCGGTGCGGTCCAGCTGTTCGGCCAGCGCCGGGTTGGCGGTCAGCACGGCGTCGTTGATCTCGGCCACCAGGTCGACCAGCGTGCCGTACAGCGGCACTTCGGTGCGGTACATGGTGGACATCGCCTGGGCGAACAGGCTGCGGATATCGTTGGGTGAAACGAAACGGTCGGTGCTCATGACGTACTCGGCAACGGATCACGGGGAGGGACAGCAGTCGGCCATTGTCGCCGAGGCGGTGGCGCGCGGCGATCTGCACAGCAGCAAAGGTGAGCGACGGGGTAGCGCCACGCCATGCGTGGCTGCGCGGTGCATCATCGCGTCAGCGCGTCGCTGCGGCCGGTTCCGGATTGGCCGCCGCACGCTGGCGCTGCTCGCGGTTGCCGAGCTGGCGCTGCAGCGTGGCATCAAGGGTTACCGGGCGATCCCAGTGATCGTGGCTGGCGACGATGGCATGGCGCAGCGCGCGCCAGTGCAGATTGGTCGGCGTGACCGGAAGCTCGGCGACCACGGCTTCCCAGCGCTTGGCCTCGCCCTCCTCCGGCACCGCGCGCGACCATCGCTGCACGCTCTCGCGGCAGGAACGTTCGATCACGTGGGCCCAGAAACAGGCGAAGTAGATGTCGCCCGCCTGCCAGCCGTGGGTGTGCATCAGCGCGGCGATGTAGCCGCGCGAGACCCCGGCGTAACGCGAGACTTCATCCAGGAAACTATCCGGGTAGCGCTCGGCGTAGTGGTTGATGTCCTGCAGTTGGGTATCCACCCAGGCATCCCCGGTGTCCACCACGTAGGCGGCGGACTTCTCCGGGGTCTGCTCGGCCGCCGCCGCCCAGGGCAGCATCAACAGCAGCGCGAGCAGCCCGGCGCGCATCATCCGGCCTGCGCCGCCTTGGCTTCGATGGTGCGCAGCGCCTGCGGCCACTCGAAGGCGGTCGGTGCATCGACCATGCGCGGCTCGTCGTCGGCGACGCCATGCTGGGTTTCGTGCGCCCAGGTCACCGCGTACGGGGTGTGGATGCCCCAGCCGCCCAAGGTGATCACCGGCTCGATGTCCGAGCGCAGCGAATTGCCGACCATCACGAAGCGCTCGATCGGCAGATCGAACTCCTCCAGCACGCGGGCGTAGGTTTCCGGGTCTTTCTCGGAGACGATCTCGATGCGCGGGAACAGGTCGCGCAGGTTGGCCAGCTTGATCTTGGCCTCCTGGTGGAACAGGTCGCCCTTGGTGATAAGCACGACCGGATAGTCACGGGCGATCTCGGTGACCGACTCGCGGACGCCATCGATCAGCTCCACCGGGTGGCGCAGGGTGTCATGGCCGATGTCGAGCATCTGCTGCAGGTCGCGGGCGCTGATGGTCTGGTTGGTGATCTCGATGGCCGCTTCGACCATCGACAGGGTCATGCCCTTCACGCCATAGCCGAACACGCCGAGATTGCGCTGCTGCACTTCCAGCAGGTGGCGCGCGGTCTGGGTGTCGTGCACGTCGATATAGCGCGACAGGATGTCGAGGTAATCCTGCTCGGCCTTGCGGTAGTAATCCTCGCTCTTCCACAGCGTGTCATCACCGTCAAAACCAACCAGGCCGATAGCGCCTTGCGGCGTGGGCAGGGAAGTCATCATCGGCCAAGGATACCAACAGCGGCGCAGCGGCCCCACCCCGGCGGCGCATAAAGAAAGGGCGGCCGAAGCCGCCCTTTCCCCCTCACTGCGCTACCGGTGTCCCCGGTCCTTACCTGCTCTGCTGGGCGCCCGTATCTGCGGCCTTGCCCTGCTGGGCAGCCACGTACGCCTTGTATTCATCCGGCGAGAGCTCGCCGTCCTTGTTGGTGTCGGCCTGGTCGAACACCTGGGCAAGGCCCGCGTTCACCTGTGCCTCGGCCTTGCTGATGGTGCCGTTGCCGTCGGTATCAACGCTGGCCCAGGTCTGGCCACCGCCCCCGTTGGCCTGCGCGGAGGCCTGGGCTGCGGCATTGGCAGCGGTATCTGCTGCGTCGCCGGCCTGCGCCGCCGCCTGCTGTGCCTGGGCGGCCTGATTCTGGGCCTGCGCGGCACTGTGCTGCGCCGACTGGGCCATCGCCGGAATGGCCAGCACACTGCCTGCGGCGACGATCAGGGCGATCAGGGGCTTGCGGATGCGAGTAGTCATTGGGGTGGTCTCCTTGGTTATGTGTTGCGCGGCCTGTTGTTTCCGCACGGCCCCACACTGCCACCCCGTTTGTGAATCGATATTGCCCCTTGATCGCACTGCGCACGCCGTCTTAACCACCTCCCCGAACGCGTGCATTACCGCAGTGGTTAGCCGCAGGTGAGCAGTTGGTAACACAGGCATTCAACGGCGGCGGATTTAACCGGATGCGAACGCAATCTCACGCGGCGTTGCTGTTTTTTTCGGCTGAGCGGGAACTGAACAAAAGCCACCCCAATGCGACACCGCCGATCGCGCCGGCCACTTCGAGCACCACGCGTGAGCCCAGCTCGTTCGGATCGTGGATGCTGGCCAGGAACAACCGGGCGTACAGCGGCGACTCCAGCCGCATCATGCCCATGTAGAACAGGTTCCACGCATCGATGCCGGCCGAGGCCACGACCGCGATGACGCAGGCCCAGCCGATCGCGTGCCCATCGGTCCACCCGGCCCAGCGGCACAGTCGATGCCACAGCGCATACACCAGCAGCCCGACCAGCAGCGCGATCAGGCCCGCTTCCAGCGTTCCCAGCAATCCAAAATGCAGCGGCAGGTTCATCGTGGTCCGATCGGGCGGTCAGCGCACAGTGTAGCGGTGCGCCTCAGCGGACCGGCACGTCGTAGGCGGTGGTCGGCGCCGGCTCGGGCTGCAGGGTGAAGTGCCACCACTCCATCGGGTAGTTGGCGAAGCCGCGCCGGGCCATCGCCTGGCGCAGCTGCTGGCGGTGGCGGCGCTGCACCTCACTGATCTCCGGCGCATCGGTATGCGCACGCGGGCCGAAGAAATCGAAGTCGGTGCCCATGTCCATGGGGGCGCAGGGACCCGTGCGGCAATCGAGCAGGGTCAGGTCCACGGTGGCGGCGCGGCTGTGGCCGGAAGTCTCGGCGATGTAACCGCCCAGCAGGGCCGGCTTGTCGATGTCCGGATACTGCAGGGCCTTGCGCGACTGCTCGTGCGGGTCGTGCGCCCAGGCCACGAAGGCCTTCACTGCGTGGGCCGGGCGGTAGCAATCAAAGAGGCGCAGCGCGAAGCCTTCGGCGCGCAGGTCGGCCTCCACCTGGGCCAGCGCGGTGGCCGCCGGGGCGAGCAGATAGCACTTGGGCGCGTCATAGCCGGGCACGCGCCGGCCGGTGAAGTTGTCCACCCCGGCGTAGCGGATGTCCTGCTCGATTGCCGGTGCCAGTGTGCGGATATCGACCAGCCCGGCCTCGGCCACGTCGCGGGCCGGCGAGACGGTGACCGCCGCCGCCGCGTGGGCACTGCCTGCCAGCAGCGCCAACAGCAGCGTGCTACGGGCAATCGCCGACGCGGGAGAAGTGCAGGTCCTGGTAGTCATAACTGAAGTCGATCTCCGGATCGATCGCGGCCAAGGTCAAGGTGGGCGGCGCACCCGGCTGCAGTTGCAACCACGGCTCGGCATCGGCCCCGAGCGTATCCCACTGCACCAGCCAGCGCTCCCCGAGCTGCATGACCTGGCCACGCAGCCTCGGCGACTTGGCCACGCTGAAGCGCAGCGTGCCCTGCTGCGGGCAGAGCAGGGCCTCGCCCAGCCATGGGTCGCGATAGCGGCCCTGCGCGGCCGCCGTGGTGCGAAGCGGGGCCGGACGACGCGCACGGATATCCGGGCGCACCTGCCCGGCCTCGCGGCGCCCGGCGCGCTCCTGCGCGAGCAGGGACAGATAGTGCTCCACATCTGCACCGTCATCCGGCGCGGTGTAGTGCTTCAACGCCGCCTGCATCAGCGCGGTGCGTGCATCTTCGGCGTCGCTGTTGATCAGGATCACCACGCCCACCTTGCGGTCCGGCAGCAGCGCGAGCGAGGAGTACATGCCCGACAGCGTGCCGGTATGGGCCACCTTCCACTGCCCGTCCATGTCCGACAGGCGCCACCCATAGCCATAGGCGGAGACGTGCGCGTCGTCCCAGCGGCGCTGCCGCTCGCCCAGTGGCATCGGCATGTGCGCGGTCCACAGCGCGCGGCGCTGCACCGCGCCCAGCCACCCGGGCACGCGCGCGGGATCGAGCAGCACCTGCATCCAGCGGATCATGTCGCGCAGGCTGCAACGGATGCCGCCGGCGGCCATCGAAGTCAGATCGGGACTGAGGCCACCATCGGCACCGTGCACCACGCTGCGACCGTCCTTCCGTGTATGCGGCTGGGCAACATTGCCGACCGCCGTGACCGACCACGCGCCGACCTGGCAGCGATCCATCCCCAACGGCACGAAGACCTCCTCGCGCAGCAGTTGATCGTAGGGCTTGCCGCCGGCGGCGGCAGCGACTTCACCCGCCACCACATACATCAGGTTGTCGTAGGCATAGCCGCTGCGGAAGCTGGTGACCGGCTTGAGGTGGGCCAGCCCGGCGATGATGTCCTGCCGGGTAAAGCGGTTCGGCTCGGGCCACAGCATCAGATCGCCCGCCCCCAGGCCCAGGCCGCTGTTGTGGATCAGCAGGTCGCGCACCTGCATCTGCTGCGTCACCCACGGGTCATGCATGCGGAACTGCGGCAGGTACTTGATGACCGGGTCGTCCCAGCGCAGGAGACCGCGGTCGACCAGCCGGGCCAGCAGCGCGGCGGTCATCGCCTTGCTGTTGGAGGCGATCTTGAACAGGGTGTCCGGGTTGATGGCCTCGCCCTGGCCGGCCTGGAGCTCACCACGGGCGCCGGTGAAGACAACTTCCCCGTGTTCGACCACGGCCATGGCGATGCCGGGCAGGTGTTCATGGGTGACAGCCTGATCGAGCAGCCGATTGAAGGTGTCGGCCCGATCGGCTGCCCATGCGCCGGGCGCGATGGCCAGGGTGCAGGACAGGCCAAGCGTGAGAAGGCGGGATGGGGTACGCGGTGAGGTGCGTGACAGCATGGAGTCCCTCGTCATGACCGGAGCGCGTGCAACCGAAGCCGCCCGTGGAAGGCAGGTGCCGACCTACTGTCGGCACCTGCCACGTACGCGCCGGATCAGAAGTTCCAGGTCACCATCAGCTGCGTGTAGCGCGGTGCCTGCCAGCGGGTGCCGGTGTTGAAGGTGTTCTCGCGCACCTGGCCCGGCTGGGCTTCATAACGCTGGTGCACGTTGATGACGGTCTGGTTGTTGAACAGGTTGTAGACCGACAGGCGTGCGCTCAGGTCGATGCCCTCCACCGGCAGGCGCCAGGTGACGTTGGCGCCCATGGTCCACGTCCAGGGCAGGCGACCGAAGGCACCACGGGGGCTGTACTCGAACTGGCGCTGGTCATACGACCCCGAACAGTTCGCCACGCACAGCCAGCCTGTGCCGCCGCCGCTGCCTTCGCTGGAGGTGCTGCCACCGGCGACCGTATCGTTGGGCCACATCACGCCGAACGCCGTGATCGGGCCACCGGACAGCACCTGCAGCGTGGTGCCGAACGACCACTGCTCGTTCAGCGCATAGGCGGCGCGGAACTTGAACTGATGGCGGAAGTCGTTGAACAACGGCCCGTAGCGCTGGTTGTTGGACGGATGATCCCAATGCTGGACCATGCCGGTGTCGCCGTAGTTGGTGTCCGAGTTGACCGGGCCTTCGAAGTTGCCATCGCTGCGCGACCACAGGTAAGACGCGTTGAACAGCCACTTTTCATCCCACGCGCGGTCGATCTGGAACTCCAGGGCCTTGTAGGTGCGCTTGGGCTTGGAGTAGCCGACCACCTCCAGGCTGCCGCCCTTGCGGTAGCCATCCTTGGAGGTATCGATGGTGATCCAGCCCTCGGTGGCGCAGCCGATGCTGGAGTCGCCCCAGATCGTCAGGCTCTCGCCCGGGTTGGCGATCGGCCACAGGGTGGTGCCGGTCGGCCCGCACGGGGTGTGGTTGATGCGCATGTCATCCAGCGCGCGGTCCATCTTGCGGTAGGTCGCGTTGACGCCCCACGACCAGGCCTGGTTGATCATGGTCTGGAAGCCGAGGATGTACTCATCCTGGTAGACCGCCTTCAGGTCCTTGTCCACGCTCTGGCGCAGGTCGGCCGCGCCGGTGTTCATGCGGGTATCGACCGGGCCGATCTGCTGGCCGATGACCGGGGCCATGTACGGCGCGCCGGTGACCGGGTTGGCCTGCTGCTGCCAGCCGTTGAGCACGTAGTAGGAGTACTCGTCGGTGAGGCCGCCGGCGAAGTTGACGTTGATGTTGTTGGTCACCGGCAGGTAGTAACGGCCGGCGTTGCCGAACAGCTTGGTGCTGCCATCGCCCTTCATGTCCCAGGAGAAGCCGAAGCGCGGTGCGATCAGGTCATCCATCTTGATGAAGGCGTCGCCATCGGCGGTGCGGTTCTCGAAGCGGTCCCAGCGCACGCCGAGGTTCAACATCAGGTTCGGGGTGATGTTCCAGATGTCTTCCAGGTAGAAGGCGTTGGCCTCGGTCTCGAAGGTGCCACCGGAGACACGATTGCGCGCGCGCAGCATCTCGGTCACGCCGGCCGGAACATAGGCATTGGCGCCGTCCCATACCTCATCACCCGGGCGGGCCACGTAGGCGGTATAGCTGAGCTGGGTCGGGCCCGGGTAGCGGGTGGACTGCTCGGTGGTCATCAACTCACGGTCCACGCCGAAGCGCAGCAGATGCGTGCCCAGCTGCCATTCGAAGTCCAGGCGGGCCACCTCGCGCGTGTCGTCGCGCTCGGCAACCGCGGCACCGGTAGGGTGGCAGCCTGCGCGCAGGCCGTTGAGCTTGCCCAGGCGGGAGGCATAGCTGGCATCGGTGAACACCGGGCTGCACGCCTCATCGAGCGAGGAGTTGGTGAAGGCCCGCTGGTTGTTCTCGCCCACCATGGCGCGCGCGGTGAAGTTTTCGCCGAAGTGACCGGTGTACGTCGCCGACCAGTTCTTGCCACCGGTCTCGGTGACCGAATCACCGCCCCACGCGCCGATCTGGTCGTCATCCCAGTCGTAGTTGTACGCCCCATTGGTGATCTCGCCTTCGTCGGAGAAGGCCAGCAGTGCCAGGCTGTGGTTGTCGTTGATGTTCCAGTCCAGCTTGGCGCCCCAGAAGCCGTTGTCGCTCTTGTTCTTGAACCAGCTCAGCGCATCGGAGGAGGTGTTGTGGCCGGTGTCGTTGCGGTCCTCATACATCGCGAACAGGAACAGCTTGTCCTTGATGATCGGGCCGGACCCCCACACGTTGGTCTTCAGGAACGAGTTGTTGTCGCGGCTTGCGTAGGAGTGCGGGGTGCCATCGCGGTGGAAGTGATCACGCGGGCTGGACCGCCATGCGCTGGGCTCGGCCGTCACCTCCACACCGCCCTGGAACTCGTTGGTGCCCGAGCGGGTGACGGCATTGATCACACCGCCGGTGGAGCGGCCGAATTCGACCGAATAGCCGCCGGTCTTGACCTGGAATTCGTTGAAGAAGCCGAATGGCGCGCTGGAGAAGCCGCGGCGGGTATACATGTCGGTGACGTTCAGGCCGTTGATGAAGACCGCGTTCTCGGCCACCGAGGAGCCGGCGAAGGACAGCCCGCCGAACGAAGAATTACCGCCCACCACGCCCGGCGCCAGCAGCGCCACCGCCGACAGATCCTGCGCGACCGGCAGGCGCGAGAGCTCCTGGCGGTTCACGTTGAACGAGGTTTCCGTGGAATACACGTCCACGCGATTGACGACGCGGGTGCCGACCACCTGCAGCGCATCGAGGTTGACCACGCCGCCACTGCTGGCCAGGTTGACGGTGGTCGTACCGCCGACCGCAACACTGACCGCGAACGGCTCGCCGAGCTTCTGGCCATCGCGGCTCACCTGCAGCTGGTAGTCGCCCACCGGCAGCTGGCCCAGGCGATAGCTGCCGTCGGCGCTGGCCGTCACAGTCCGGGTAAGGCCGGTCGCGTTGCTGACGACGGTGACCTGGTCACCCGCAGTGGCACGCCCCGCGACGGCACCGCTGACATTCTGTGCCGAAGCACTCATCGGTACCAGGCTGCCCAGACACGCCCCGAGCGCAACGCACAGCGCTGCCCGCTTCAATCGATTTACGTTCATTCCCTGCTCTCTCCTGCAGATGTGGAATCGTGGATACCGCCGTTTACCGCTTGGCCTCCAGTGGCACCACGTGCGACTGGACGTCGTAGTTCCATTGATCGAAATACAGGTTGCCGCCGGACCATTCGGCCTCGCCGCGCTGGGAATCCACCGTGTCCGACCGGAAGTGCTGCTTGGCCGGCACCAGTGGCTGGGCGTAGTCGTCGTTGAAGGCGATGCGATAGGCATCCAGCCCACCCAGATAGAAATCGCGCAGCGCGGGCTGCGGGCTGTCCAGGCGCCCGGTGGTGACATCCATCGGTACCCAGCCGTAGGGCGCCAGGTACACCGCGCCCCAGTCATGCAGGTTGTTGTAGCCGACCGCATCGTCGGAATAAACCATGCCCGACTGCCAGCGCGCGGGGATGCCGTTCAGGCGCAACAGCGCGATCAGCAGCAGCGTCTGCTGCCCGCAATCGGCGTGACCGGCGTGCAGCGCGTAGTCGCTGATGTTGGAGATCGTGGCGTACTCGCGGGCGCCGGCCCATGGAATCCGGTCCACGGCGTCGAACAGCTTCTGGACGATCTGGAAGGGATCGGTTTCGGTGCCGACCACCTGCTGCGAGAACGCGCGCAACGCCGGGGTAAACACCACGTGCGGCGCCTGCTCGGCGAGGTACGGCTTCAGCGCCGGGTCGTCCGGCGTGGGCTGGACCCTGGCAGGATCGATCGTGATGTGGCGCGCGTACACGGTGACCGCGTAACGGATCTGGAACTCGGTCGGGGTGCCGGCCACCGCCTTGCGTTCCAGGTAGGCGGTGCGTTGCAACGCACTGTCAGGCGCCACCTGCGCGCCGGCAGGCGTACTCGCGACCCAGGTGATGTCTTCCTGCTGGCCGGCGATGGCACGCGGGTAGGGAATCCATGCGCGGATGGTTTCCCCGGCCGGCACGGCATCGGGCTTGACCAGCAGCGACTGGGTCACCTCGATGCGGCGCGGCACCAGGCTGGTCGCGCCCGTAGCGCGGGCGGCCGCGACGATCTCCTCATGGTGCGGGTGCAGATGCTCATAGGGGCCCTCCTTCGGCAGCGGGGCCCCGGGTGCCCGCCGGGCGCGCGCCTCGGCGCTGATCCGGAACAGGTTGGACGGCGCGCGCTTGAAGTAGCGGCGCTGGCCATCGATATCCAGGTGTTCGATCAGGCCGGCAGAATCCCAGCGCGCGAATTCGTCATCGTGAAGGTCGGGAATCTGCTTGCGCAGCTGCGCCTTGGCCGCCGCCGCGTCCAGGGTGAAGTCCAGTCGCATGCGGCGCATCCGCTCGCGCTCGAAGGCATAGGCCTGACGCTCGGCATCCGACAGGCTCGGATCCTGCAACGCCGCAGCGATGTCGGCCTCGGCCTGCGCGAACGCACCGCGGTCGATGCCGGCGATCACGGTCGGCAGCGCGACCGGCGCGGCGGCCAGCCCCCACGGCATCGCCAGCAGACCAGCGCACAGGCACCAGACAGCAGGCAGAGGCAATCGCGGTTTGCGCATCACAGGATCCACGGCGACACTTCCCAAGGTGCGGGTGGGGTAATCGCTGTGTAACACGGGCCTGATAGCCGGTCAATAATTTATTCTTGCTTTCGCCGAAAAAAGGAATAAATATTCCTGACGCTTCCGAGGAGGGTGACCGCGTGATGATCCAGGCTTCCCCCCACCGCCCTGTGCGGTCCCGCTGGTTGTCGCGCGCCGTGCTGGCGGCGGTCCTTGCGGCCACGCTGGCACCTGCCTGGGCCGAGGCGCCGCGTGCCGCACCCGGCGCCGACTTCGGCGGGGTGATCGCCCTGCGCGAGGCCTATCTCGCGCCCGGCTTCTGGGCCGACCGCCTGCCCGATCCGGACCGCGTGATCCTCGATCGCGCCGGTATCGCCGCACAGAACGCCCGCATGCGTGCCGAGGACACCTCGATCCACGATCTGCGCGCGTTGCCGGCGCAGCTGCCGCGCGAGCAGGTGCTGGGCAGCATCCAATCGCTCTCCAGGTGGCCCGAGCGCACCTTGTACGGCCAGGATGGCAAGACCATCAGCGACCGGCAGCGCAGCGAGACCCTGGCCAACCTGGCACTCGCCGCGGTTCCGGCGCAGCGCCCGCTGCAGTACGGCCTGGTCACCCATCGCGCCGCGCTGCGCGCGTTCCCCACCACGCTGCGGGTGTTCAGCAGCCAGGGCGACACCGACATCGACCGCTTCCAGGAGTCGGCGTTGTTCCCCGGCGACGCGGTGGCGGTGCTGCATGAAAGCGCTGACGGGCGCTGGCTGTTCATCACCAGCGAACGCTACTCGGCGTGGATCGAGAAGCGCTTCGTCGGCATCGGCGACGCCGACACCGTGCTCGGCTACGGCCAGCATGGCCCGTACCGGGTGGTCACCGGGGCCACCGCGTTCACCGCGTACACGCAGGAGGAGCCGCGCGTGTCGCGGCTGCAGCTGGACATGGGCGTGCGCCTGCCGGTGATCGCCGACTGGCCGCTGGAGAAGACCGTCAACGGCCAGCAGGTGCACGCCGCGCATGTGGTGCAGTTGCCGGTGCGCGAGGCCGATGGCCGCCTGTCACTGGTGCCGGCACTGCTGCCGCGCTCGCAGGACACCGCCGACGACTATCTGCCTTTGACCGCGCGGACGCTGCTGACCCAGGCCTTCAAGTTCCTCGGCGAGCGCTACGGCTGGGGCCACGACTACGACACCCGCGACTGCAGTGGCTTCGTCTCTGAGATCTACCGCAGCGTCGGCGTGTTGATGCCGCGCAATACCAGCGCACAGGCGGTCAGCCCGGCGCTGGACCGCATCGCCTTCAGCGCGAAGGACGGGAAAGCCACGCGCGACACGGCCGTCCAGCAGCTGCAGGTCGGCGACCTGGTCTACATCCCTGGCCACGTGATGATGGCGATCGGCCACATCGACGGCCGCACCTGGCTGATCCACGATACCGCTGGCGGTGGCTGGATCGGCGCGGATGGCAAGCGCGTGCAGGCCCACCTCAACGGCGTGTCGGTCACTCCGCTGGAGCCGATGATGGCCAGCGATACCGTGAGCTACATCGACCGCATCACCAACATCCAGCGCCTTCGGCCACAGACCCCCTGAATGAAGATCACCGACATCGAACTCGGCATGCTGCGCGTGCCGTTGAAGACCCCGTTCAAGACCGCGCTGCGCACCGTGGACACCGTCGAAGACGTGGTCGTGCTGATCCGCACCGACAGCGGCCATACCGGCTACGGTGAAGCGCCCGCCACGGCGGTGATCACCGGCGACACGCACGGCTCGATCATCGAGGCCATCGACGGCTTCATCAAACCGCGCCTGATCGGCGAGGACGTGGCCAACCTCAACCGGCTCTGCGGCCTGATCCAGACCTCGATGGAGCGCAACACCAGCGCCAAGGCCGCGGTGGAGATCGCGGTCTACGATCTGTGGGCGCAGCTGCACAACGCGCCGCTGTACCGGATGCTGGGTGGCGGCGACCCGGTGATCACCACCGACATCACCATCAGCGTGGACTACATCGACAAGATGGTGGCCGACTCGCTCTCGGCGATCGAGCGCGGCTTCGAGTCGCTGAAGATCAAGGTCGGCAAGGACATCGGCCTGGATATCGAGCGGGTCAAAGCGATCCACGCTGCGGTGCAGGGCCGCGCCCTGCTGCGCCTGGATGCCAACCAGGGCTGGACCGCCAAGCAGGCCGTGTACGCGATGCGGGCGCTGGAAGAGGCCGGCGTGGTGCTGGAACTGCTGGAGCAGCCGGTGAAGGCCGCCGACATCAGCGGCCTGAAGTACGTCACCGACCGGGTCAACACCCCGGTGATGGCCGATGAAAGCGTGTTCAATCCCGGCCAGGTGTTCGACCTGATCCAACAGCGCGCGGCCGACATCATCAACATCAAGCTGATGAAGACCGGCGGCCTCTCCAATGCGATCCGCATCGCCGATATCGCCGCGATCTACGGCGTGCCATGCATGATCGGCTGCATGATCGAATCGAGCATCTCCGTGGCCGCCGCCGTGCACCTGGCCGTCGCCAAGAGCGACATCATCACCAAGGTGGATCTGGATGGGCCGTCGCTGGGCCAGTTCAACCCGGTGACCGGCGGGGTCAACTTCAACGAATCGGAGATCACCATCAGCGATGCGCCCGGGTTGGGCATCACCGAGGTGCGTGGGCTGGAGATGATCACGCCGCGGCGGTGGTGACCGTTGTATCCGCCTCGCCTGTCGCCTACGGTAGAGCCACGCCATGCGTGGCTGCCGTTCGCGCAATCCCACCTGCCGCAGCCACCCATGGGGTGGCTCTACCGGATCTGACGCCCTCCCCATGCCGCCCCTGGTGAAAATCCGCTCCGAGCGTGACCACATGTCGGCGATCGAACGCCGCATCGCCGACTTCATCCTCGACAACGCCCACCTCCTGCGCGATTACTCCTCCCAGCAGCTGGCCAGCGCCTTGGGCATCAGCCAGTCCAGCGTGGTCAAGTTCAGCCAGAAACTGGGCTTCAAGGGCTATCCGGACCTCAAGTACTCCATCGGCGAGGCCGTCGCCCGCGCCGGCAGCGACCCGCACAGCCGCCCGCCGCTCCCCGAGGCCGCCAACGACTACACCCAGATCGCCGAGCGCCTGCGCGTGAGCAAGGCCGCCGCCGAGGAAGAAACCTGGCTGGCCAATCCCCAGGCCGACATCGAAGCAATCGTGCAGCTGATCGATGGCGCGCCCAAGGTGTTCGTCTACGGCCTGGGCGATGACGGCCTGTACGCCCGCGAATTCGCCATGCGCCTGTCGCTGCTGGGCATGCTTACCGTGCACCACGCCGACCCGATCCTGATGATGGCCAACCTCTCGGCCGCACGGCCCGGGGACGCGATGCTGGTGTTCTCCGAATTCGGCAAGCTGCCACAGCTGTTCCAGCTGTCGCGCCAGTTCCAGGACATGGGCGGCAAGGTGGTGTCGATCACCCGCCACAGCGCCAACCCGTTGCGCGCCCATGCCGATGCCAGCCTGGTGCTGTGCGCGCATGACCCGGCGCCGCACGTGGCGCAACTGCTGTACCGTTCTTCTCTGCAGGCGCTGCTGGATTTCGTCTTCGTCCTGCTGTGCCACGCCAACCCGGACCGCCACCGCCAGCTCGGGGTGAACCTGGAACGGATCGAACATTTGATCGACAGCTGATCCTGGAGTCCGCCACGATGATGCCGCTGTTCCGCTCCGTCACCGCCGCCGTGATGCTGGTCATCGCCGCCCCCGTGTTCGCCGCCGCGCTGGAGGGCAGCGCGCAGCTGGTCGTGGTCACCACCGAGGGCTGGGATGCCACCCAGGGCAAGCTGCAGGCCTTCGAGCGCACCGCGAAGGGCTGGCAGCCGCACGGCGCCGCCTTCGATGTCGCCGTGGGCCGCAGCGGCAGCGCATGGGGCGACGGGCTGCACCCGGCCCAGTCCGGGACGCCACGGAAGCAGGAAGGCGATGGCCGCAGCCCGGCCGGCATCTTCGCGATCGGCCCGGCCTTCGGCTATGCGCGCGGCGTCACCAGCGGCCTGCCCTATCAGGCGATGCGCGACACCAGTTACTGCATGGATGTGCCGGACTCGCCGTACTACAACCGTATCGTCGATGCCGAGGTGGTCGGTGCCGATGCGGTGGAAGGCTCGACCGAGCCGATGCGGCTGGACCTGCACAACAAGGGCGACGTGCGCTACCGCGAAGGCTTCGTCATCGAGCACAACCCGAAAGCGACGCCCGGCCGTGGCAGCTGCATCTTCGCCCACCTGTGGCGCACACCCGGTGAGGCGACCGCCGGCTGCACCGCGATGGACCCGGCGCGCATGACCACGCTGCTGGCCTGGCTGGACGCCAGCGCGCGGCCGCGCTTCGTACTGTTGCCGCGCGCGGAATACCAGCGCCTGCAGGCCGACTGGCAGCTGCCCGTGCTGGCCGGGAGCGTGCATTGAGCACCGCGCCGCCCGACCCGCAACTCGAACGCGCGGTCAGCCGCTGGCAGATCGTCGGCCTTTCGATCAACGATGTGATCGGCAGTGGCATCTACCTGCTGCCGGCGGCCACCGTCGCCCTGCTCGGTCCTTTCAGCCTGTGGGGGGTGGTCGCGGCGGGCATCGTGGTCGCCCTGCTGGTGCTCTGCTATGCGCAGGCGGCCAGCTACTTCGACGAGCCCGGCGGCAGCTATCTGTATGCGCGCGAGGCATTCGGCCGGTTTGCCGGGTTCGAGATCGGCTGGATGATCTGGCTCACCCGCATCAGCTCGGCGGCGGCGCTCAGCAACGCACTGGCCGATGCGGTCGCGCGGTTCTGGCCCTGGGCCGGGCATGACATCGGCCGTATCGCGGTCATCGTGGTCTCGCTGGGCTTCCTCACCGCGGTGAACGTGGCCGGGGTGCGCTCGGCCGCGCGTACCGGTGTGATCCTGGTGATCGGCAAGCTGCTGCCGCTGGTGCTGTTCGTGGCGATCGGCGCGTTCTACGTGGATACCGACCTGGCCTTCTCCGGCGTACGCCCTGACCCACACGATCTGCAGCGCATGGGCGAAGCAGCACTCCTGCTGCTGTATGCCTATGCCGGTTTCGAAAACATCCCGGCCGCTGCCGGTGAGTACAAGAACCCGCGCCGCGATATTCCCTTCGCCCTGATCACCATGATCATCACCGTCACCGTGATCTACGGCGCGGTGCAGTTCATCGCACAGGGCACGCTGGCCGGGCTGGCCAGTTCGCCGACGCCGCTGGCCGATGCCGCCGCCAGCTTCGGCGGGCTCACCCTCGCCCTGATCCTCACCGTGGGCGCAACGATCTCCATCCTCGGCACCAACAGCAACACGATGATGATGGGTCCGCGCTTCCTGTTTGCGTTGGCGCGCGATGGCTACGGGCCGAAGATCCTGGCGCAGGTGCATCCGCGCTTCCGCACCCCGGCGGCGGCGATCATCGCGCAGGGACTGATCGCCCTGGCGCTGGCCCTGTCCGGTTCGTTCGTGCAGCTGGCGCTGCTGTCGATGACCACGCGCCTGTTCGCCTACATCGGCACGGCCGCGGCGGTGCTGGTGCTGGCGCGCCGGTTCCGTGATCGCCCTGGCGCGTTGAAGCTGCCCGGCGGACCGCTGATCCCGATCCTCGCACTGCTGTTGTGCCTGGGCTTGTTCGCCAGCGCGAGCTGGCAGAACATCGCGGCGGCAGGCATCGCCTTTGCGGTAGGCGCGGTCATCTATAAATTCCCGCGCCGCGATCACCAAGCCTGAGCAGGGGTGCAGGTGTGCAGGTGAATGGCACTTGATGTGTCATTCACCTCGCCGGTCCATGGCGTTAACCCGGCTTTGGATACGGTGAAGCCTCACCCAACCGGAGCCAACACATGAGCACTGACTATCAGATTCCCGGCCGGGTGCCGGAAGACGGTGTCCCGCGCCAGGCCGTATCGGATTACTGGCGTGAGCGCTTTCCAAGCGAACCGTACTATGACAACAACCAGTTCTTCGATGACTACGAGCCGGCCTACCAGCTCGGCCATCGCACCCGCGCTGACGACATGATCCGCGCGTATGAAGAAGTGGAAGCCGAGCTGCAGGCCCGCTGGGCGCAGGAACATGGCCAGAGCAAGCTGAGCTGGGAACAGGCCCGCAATGCGGTGCGCCGCGGCTGGGATGAGTCCACCGCGCTGCGCCAGGCGCACCTGGACAAGGGCGTACCGCGCGGCACCTGACGCGCACTCCCCGATTCACCACCAGCGGCGGCCCTCGGGTCGCCGTTGTCGTGTGGGCAGTACCTCTGGTCCACGCGGCGTTGATGGGCATGGTGTACAACAGGGGTTGGCCATCGCCTCCCCGACGGAGACTTCCATGACCCGCAAGCTCTTGCTTACCCTCGCCATCAGCCTCACCCCCGTCCTGTTCACCACCGCCTGTGTTGCTGCCGACAAGGCCGCCGCCCCGGCCGTGGAAAAAGCGCAGTGGCCGTTCGCCGCCACCGAATTCGCCCGCTTCAACGAGCCCTGGGCGATGAGTTTCCTGCCCGACGGCAGCCTGCTGGTCACCGAGAAGAAAGGCGCGCTGAAGCACTTCAACGTGCAGACCCGCAAAACCGCCACCATCACCGGCGTCCCGGACGTCGCCTACGGCGGCCAGGGCGGCTTCGGCGATGTGCTGCCGCACCCGGACTTCGCGAAGAACCAGTGGATCTATCTCAGCTACGCCGAAGAAGGCGACGGTGATACCCGTGGCGCTGCGGTTGCCCGTGCGCGGCTGGCGCTGGCGGCCGATGGCAGCGGCACGCTGGAAGACCTCAAGGTGATCTGGCGCCAGACCCCGAAAGTGAGCGGCAAGGGGCATTACGGCCATCGCCTCGCGTTCGGTCCGGACGGCAAGCTGTGGATCACGTCCAGCGAGCGCCAGAAGTTCGATCCGGCCCAGGACATGGGCGGCAACCTCGGCAAGCTGGTCCGCCTCAATGACGACGGCAGCGTGCCCGCCGACAACCCGTTCGCCTCGCAGGGCGGCGTGGCCGCGCAGGTGTGGTCGCTCGGCCACCGCAATGCGCTGGGCATCGCCTTCGATGCGCGCGGCAAGCTGTGGGTGCATGAGATGGGCCCGGCCGGCGGCGATGAGCTGAATCTGATCGAGCGCGGGGCCAACTACGGCTATCCGATCGTCTCCAACGGCAATCACTACGACGGCCGCGACATTCCCGACCATTCCACCCGCCCGGAATTCGCCGCGCCCAAGGTGACCTGGACCCCGGTGATCTCGCCGGCCGGTTTCATCATCTACAACGGCAAACAGTTCCCCAAGTGGGACGGCAGTGGCTTCATCGGGGGCCTGTCCTCCAAGGCGCTGGTGCGCGTGGCCTTCGATGGCGACAACGCCCGCGAGGCCGAGCGCTTCGACATGGGCGAGCGCATCCGCGAGATCGAACAGGGTCCGGATGGCGCGATCTGGCTGCTCGAAGACGGCAGCAACGGCAAGCTGCTCAAGCTCACGCCGAAAGCCTGAGCCAGACAGGCTGCCGGCGCATCGCCGGCAGCCTGCACACCTCAACGCGCGTTCAAGCGCTGCACGTGCTTACTGGATGGTTACGACCTTGACCTCGGTGCGGCTGCACGCCTGATCCAGGCACGCGCCGTTGAGCCAGACCTGGCCGTCGCCGATCATCACGCCCTGCTGGTTGACCATGACGTCGTCGAACTTCTGCGCGGCGATGGCCTTGCGCACGGCCGGGGTCAGGATGCGCTCGTAGTTGCGCTGGAACTCGCCGGGGCCGGTGATCCTGGCGCCATTGGCGATGTTCAACGGGAAGCGCACTTCCTCGACCACGGCCGCGCGATCGCCGCCGTTGACCGCCTTCTGGAAGGCATTGAACACAGCTTCGTACTGGGCCGCGTCGCCAAGCACCTGATCGATGCGTTGGCGGACATCGCCGGTGCCAGCGCTGTTCGGCGCGGCAGGTGTGGCGGCGGCGTCCGCAGCAGGTGTCGTGGCACCGCCAGCGGAAGGCGCGTCGGCATCCGGCGCGGGGCTGCCGGCCGTGACCGCATCCGGCGACAGGCCCGAGGACGGCACGGTGTCACCCGGCGTCGGGCGGCCTTCGGGAATGGCGGTGGCCGGGCCCTGGGCGGGATCCGCAGCGGCGGTGTCAGCCGGCGGCGGCGACGACGGGCTGCAGGCGGCCAGCCACAGCGGGCTGGCCAAGGCCAGCAACAAAGGAGTACGGGACAGGCGCATGGGTGGCTCCATCGGTTTCACGGGGAGCCAGCGTACCCGCCGGAACGTCAGCCGCCGATGATGGATACGGTAGTGCCGGCCGCTGGCCGGCACTACCGGGTGAAGCGAGGCCGGCTCAGGCAGCCAGCAGCTCGAAGATCACCGGCTCGCCGCTGACCGACGAGGCGCACACCCACAGCTCGAACTGGCCCGGCTCGGCGCGGAACACGCCATCGCGGCCGGTGAAGCCCAGTGCATGGCGATCCAGGGTGAAGGTCACCTCGGTGCTCTGGCCCGGCTGCAGCGCGATCTTGTCGAAGCCCTTCAGCTCGCGCACCGGCCGCACGCGGCTGGCCACGCGATCGTGGATATACAGCTGCACCACTTCCTCACCTGCCACCGCACCGGTATTGGTCAGCGTGGTGGTGATGGTCAGGGTGTCGTCCCAGCCCAGCTGCGCGTTGCTCAGCTGCGGCACGCCATAGGCGAAGGTGGTGTAGCCCATGCCGTGGCCGAACGCGTATGCCGGCTCGTTCGGAATTTCGCGCCAGCGGGCCTTGAACTCCGACATGGTCGGCAGTTCCGGGCGACCGGTGCGCGGGTGGTTGTAGAAATACGGCTGCTGGCCCGACACCTGCGGGAAGCTCACCGGCAGGCGGCCGGACGGGTTGTAATCGCCGAACAGCACATCGGCCACGGCGTGCCCGGTCTGGGTGCCCAGGTACCAGGTGATCGCCACGGCATGGGCATTGCGCACCGCCCCCTGCAGGGCCAGCGCGCGGCCATTGCGCAGCAGCACGACCAGCGGCTTGCCGGTCATCGCCACCGCTTCGGCCAGCGCCAGCTGTGCCGGCGGCAACGTGATCTCCACGCGCGACTGCGCCTCACCGCTGTAACGCTGCGGTTCGCCCAGGGCCAGCACCACCACGTCGGCACGCAGCGCGGCGGCCACGGCCTGTTCGATGCCGTCCTGCACGGCGGCTTCCAGATCACAGCCCGGCACGATTTCCAGCAGTGCTTCATCGCTGATCGCCGCGCGTACGCCGGCTTCCAGGGTGACGTAGCGCGACTTGTCGCCGAACAGCGTCCAGCAGCCTTCGATGTTGTCGCGATCCTGCACGAACGGCCCGATCAGCGCGATCTTCTGCCCAGCCTTCTTCAGCGGCAGCACCGACTCGGCGTTCTTGAGCAGCACGATCGAACGGCGCGCGGCATCGCGCGAGAGTTCGTCATGCGCGGCGATATGCGAGGTGTCCGCTTCGCGCGCCAGATCCAGCGAACGGTACGGGTCGTCGAACAGGCCGATCGCTTCCTTCAGGCGCAGGATGCGGCGCACCGACTCGTCCAGCGTGGCCATCGGGACTTCGCCGCTCTCGATCAGGCCCGGCAGGTGTTCGGCATAGAAGCCGCTCTGCATGCTCAGGTCCAGGCCGGCGGTGAAGGCCTTGGCGGTGGCGTCGCGGTCATCGGCGGCGTAGCCGTGCGCGACCAGTTCCATGTCGGCGGTGTAGTCGGAGATCACCACGCCCGGGAACTTCCACTCCCCGCGCAGGATGTCGGTCAACAGCTCGGCATTGGCGCTGGCCGGCACGCCGTTGATGTCGTTGAAGGAGGACATCACGGTCAGGGCACCGGCTTCGAAAGCGGCCTTGAACGGCGGCAGGTGCACGTCGCGCAGGGTCTGCGGCGAGATGTCGACCATGTTGTATTCCATGCCGGCCATCACCGCGCCGTAGGCGGCGAAATGCTTCGGGGTGGCCAGCAGGGCATCGGCGGCGCGCAGGTCCGGGCCCTGGAAACCGCGCACGCGGGCGGCGGCGAACGCACAGCCCAGCACCACGTCTTCACCGGCGCCCTCGGCGCCACGGCCCCAGCGCTGGTCGCGGGCGATATCCACGGCCGGCGCGTAGGTCCAATGCAGGCCGGCTGCCGTCGCTTCCACCGCGGTGGCGCGGGCGGTGCGCTCGGCCAGGTCCGGTTCGAAGCTGGCGGCCTCGCCCAGCGGGATCGGGAATACGGTGCGCATGCCGTGGATCACGTCCGCGGCCAGGATCACCGGAATCTTCAGGCGGCTTTCTTCCAGCGCGACCTGCTGGATGCGGCGGCCGGCTTCCACGCCCACGCCATTGAACAGCGAGCCCACCTTGCCCTCGCGCACCTGCTGCAGCACCTGGTCGGCATTGCTGACGTTGGCTTCCGGATTCACATCCGGCGCGAACGGGCGGACCATGTCGGCGAACACACCCAGCTGGCCGACTTTTTCTTCGACGGTCATCTGGGCAATGAGGGTTTCGATACGATCGGCGGCCACCGGCTGTCCTTATGAAAACGTTTACAAGCCCGGGATTCTAGCGTTCCCGAGGCCGTTGTGAATGACTTTTGCGTTCATTTTTCTTCCCCGGAGGGAAGACCCCCGCCACCGCACGGGCAGCGACGGGGGCACAGGAGCTTACTCCGCAGCGGCCAGGCGCTGCTGCCCCGCCATCAACATGGCGTCGCTGGATTCCTGGAAAACCCGCAGCCCGAAGGTCGGGAGGATCGCCAGCAGGTGATCGAACACGTCCGACTGCACGCCCTCGTACTCGCCCCACGCCGTGCTGCGGGTGAAGCAGTAGATCTCCAGCGGCAGGCCCTGGGTGGTGGGCTGCAGCTGCCGTACCAGCAGGGTCATTTCGGTATGGATGCCCGGATGGTGCTGCAGGTAGCGCTCGACATAGGCGCGGAAGGTGCCCAGGTTGGTCACCCGGCGCGCGTTGACGGCGGCCACGCCCTTGGCCTGGAGGTCGGCGTTGTACTGCTGCAGCTCGGCCTGCTTGCCGCGCAGGTAATCGCCCAGCACCGCGAACTGCTCCAGCTCGGCCAGCATCGGCGCATCGACGAAGCCGACACTGTGCTGGTCCAGGTACAGCGAGCGCTTGATCCGGCGCCCACCCGCTTCCTGCATGCCACGCCAGTTCTTGAACGACTCGGTCACCAGCTTCTTGGTCGGGATGGTGGTGATGGTCTTGTCGAAGTTCTGCACGGTGATGGTGTGCAGCGCGATATCGATCACGTCACCATCAGCGTTCTGGCTCGGCATCTCGATCCAGTCGCCCAGCCGCACCCGGCCATCGCCGCTGATCTGCACGCTGGCCACCAACGAGAGGATGGTGTCCTGGAAGATCAGCATCAGCACCGCGGTGGCCGCACCCAGGCCGGTGACCAGCGGGCCGAGCTTCACGCCCAGCAGGGTCGCCACGATCGACAGGCCGGCGATCACGAAGACGATGATCTTCACGACCTGCAGGTAGCCCTTGATCGGCTTGTTGCGCGCATCCGGGCGCCGCTCGTACAGATCGTTGGCGGCATCCAGCGCATGCGAGACGGCCAGCGCCACGGTCAGCACCGCCCACGCCCGGCAGGCGCCGATCACGAACGCCACCAGCTCCGGCGGCAGGTCCGGCACGATCCGGATGCCGGCGGCGATGACCATGCTCGGCACCACGTTGGACAACCGCGAAATCACCCGCAGGTTGTTGCCGCCTTCATTGCCGGCGCTATGGCCAGGCAGGCGGCTGACCAGCTTGCGCAGGCCGCGCAGCAGGATCTTCTTGGTGACGAAGTTGGCCAGCCAGGCCGCCAGGGCCAGCGCTGCCAGCACCAGCAGGGTGTAGGCCCAGGGCCAGGGTTCCAGGGTCTGCTGGACACTGTCCAGCCATCGGGTTGCCACTACCGCATCCAACATCGTGTATCGATCTCCTAATCGGGGTATCAGGGCGTTGCCAGGTCCTGCGCGCTGCGCTCGATGATCACGCCGACCGCGCGCGCACCGCGCACCGCGCCGGGCTTGCTGAGCTTCAGGCGCAGCCATTGCACCTTGAATTCACGCAGCACGATCTCGGCGATGCGCTCGGCCAGCGTTTCGACCAGGCCATAGTCCGAGTCACGCACGAACTGCTCGATGCGCTTGCTCACGGCTTTGTAATTGAGGGTATCGGCGATGTCGTCGCCGGCCGCCGGACGGCGGTTGTCGAAGCCCATTTCCAGATCGAAACGCAGGGTCTGGCGGATCCGCCGTTCCCAGTCGTAGATCCCGATCAGCGCATCGATCTCGAGCCCCTCGATGAATACCTTGTCCATAGCCATGCCACGTGGAAGATGGCGACCATGGTAACGGGGCTGTCCGGAATGTGCCGGGAATCGGGGTCGGCGGGCGTCCGCGCCGGTGCCGGAAAAGACAAAGGGTCCCGCGCGGGACCCTTTGCTTACCACCACTGTCCCCGGGGGAGATGGGCTTACCCATCAGCTGATCCCGGTGGCACACGCGGCAACGGTACCGGTGTTGCCAAATAGGGTCAACGGTCTGAATCCGGATTTATGACGTAGTGCTCAGCCCCCTTGGAACTCGGTAGATCATTGATCCGATAAGTGTTTTCGATAGATCAAACCTGCCACGACTGACCGACTTCCCTGATACCGCGCGCGACAGCCACCCTCTACGGTGGAGGCCCATGGACCCCGCAAAGCTCTGACGTGCGCGATCAGCACCTGATTCACCGCTCATTCTCCGCAGCACGCATGACAACGTATGAAGAAGCCGTCGCACACGCCCGACTTCGCACCCATCCATTCGAGCTGTATCGATGGAACATGAGGGTCAGCGGCGCGTTTTTACTGCCGCTCCATACCTGCGAGGTCGTCATCCGCAATGCGGTGGCTGAAGCGGTAGCCCAGCAGCATGGTGCACTCTGGCCATGGCAGGAAGGGTTCCGTACCAGTCTTCCCGGCGGCACAGCGCGCTACAACGCGCGCGAAGAGTTGCGCCGCGCAGCGTCGAAGCACACGTCAACGGCGGCCGTTATCGCCTCGTTGAGATTCGCGTTCTGGCAGCACCTGTTTACCCAACGATTCGACAGGACGCTATGGTCCAAGACCCTGAGGCGCGTCCTTCCAGGCGCGGATCCGGACGTACCCGGGCACCTTGTGCGCGCGCAGCTGCACGGCAACCTCGAACAGGTGAGGCAGCTGCGCAACCGGATTGCGCATCACGAACCGATCTTCGCGCGTGACCTTGCGCTGGATCTGGCCACGATTGGACGAATCGTCCAGATGCGCTGCGCCCATATCGAGCGGTGGATGAACCGGCATGAGTCGGTGACAT
This sequence comes from Stenotrophomonas sp. LM091, assembly GCF_001806305.1. Lineage (NCBI taxonomy): Bacteria > Pseudomonadati > Pseudomonadota > Gammaproteobacteria > Lysobacterales > Lysobacteraceae > Stenotrophomonas > Stenotrophomonas sp. LM091. Next base: position 2,583,615 of record NZ_CP017483.1, on the reverse strand, counting down.
CATTGCTGAAGCGGAGGCCGGTCTGAGTCGTTGCCGACGCTCGGCCAACCTCACACCGCCGGCAGCGTCGCCATGTCCCAACGTGGGGTGACCTGCACCTGCGGCGGGGTGTGCTGGCCCGCTTCCAGACGCAGGGCGCCGGCGAAGGCGATCATCGCGCCGTTGTCGGTGCACAGCGCCGGGCGCGGGAAGCAGGCGCGGCCACCGCGGCGGGCGGCCATCTGCTGCAGCTTGGCGCGCAGGCGCTTGTTGGCCCCGACGCCGCCAGCCACCACGATCACATCGGTGCCCGCCGCATCCAGCGCGCGTTCGCACTTGATCGCCAGGGTGTCGACCACCGCATCTTCAAAACCGCGCGCGATATCGGCGCGGGTCTGCTCGCTCTGGTCGCTGTCGCGCCAGGCCAGCAGGACCTGGGTCTTCAATCCGGAGAAGCTGAAATCCAGCCCGGGGCGGTCGGTCATCGGCCGGGTGAACTTGAACCGGCCCGGCGTGCCGCGCTCGGCCAGGGCCGCCAACTGCGGGCCACCGGGGTACGGCAGGCCCATCAGCTTGGCGGTCTTGTCGAAAGCCTCGCCGGCGGCGTCGTCCAGGGTTTCGCCGAGCAGGCGGTACTGGCCGATCCGGTCCACCGCCACCAGCTGGGTATGCCCGCCGGACACCAGCAGGGCCACGAACGGCGCCTGCGGCGGGTCGTCTTCCATCAGCGGGGCCAGCAGATGCCCTTCCATATGGTGGACCCCGACCGCCGGCACCTCCAGCGCCCAGGCCAGCGAACGGGCCACGCCCGCCCCGACCAGCAGCGCGCCGACCAGGCCGGGGCCGGCCGTGTAGGCCACCCCGTCGATGTCGGCCACGGTCATGCCGGCGTCGGCCAGGGTCTGGCGGATCAGCGGCAGCAGCTTGCGCACGTGGTCGCGGCTGGCCAGCTCGGGCACCACCCCGCCGTACTCGGCGTGAAGGGCGATCTGGCTGTAGACCGCGTGGGCGCGCAGGGCGTCGATCCCGGACAGGGAGGTGTCATACACCGCCACGCCGGTCTCATCGCAGGAAGATTCGATACCAAGGACTCGCATAACGGGTATTATGGACCTCTTCAGGCCCCGGCAGACGTACGCTGGCCTGTCTCAGCATCACCCGTGGCCAAGAAGTTCGCCGGGGTGGGTTGCAACTTCTTTTCTCGCCGCTATAATGTGCGGCTCTCACCGGGCGTGACCCGGTTCTACTGTGTCCCGGAGATTCCATGCCCAGCGTTAAAGTCCGCGAGAACGAGCCCTTCGAGTTTGCGCTCCGTCGCTTCAAGCGCACCTGCGAAAAGGCCGGCGTGCTGGCCGAAACCCGCAAGCGCGAGTTCTATGAAAAGCCGACCCAGGAGCGTAAGCGTAAGGCTGCCGCTGCTGTGAAGCGTCAGCTGCGCCGTTCGTCGCGCGACGTTACCAAGCGTCAGCGCCTGTACTGATCGGACGCAACTTCGATACGGCGGGCCCTGGCCTGTCGTGACGGAGCCGAAGCCGGAACGCGCGAGCGTTACCGGCTTTTTGCGTTCCAGCGCTTCGGCGCCCCGCTTCCCATTTCCACCGACACGAGGTGTTCCCATGAGCCTGAAGCAGCAGCTCACCGATGACATGAAGGCCGCCATGAAGGCCGGCGAGAAGCACCGCCTGGGCGTGATCCGCCTGATGAACGCCGCGATCAAGCAGCGCGAAGTCGATGAGCGCATCGAGCTGGACGACGCCGCCGTGCTCGCCGTGCTGGAAAAGATGGTCAAGCAGCGCAAGGACTCGGTCACCCAGTTCGAGGCCGCCGGTCGCGAAGACCTGGCCGTGATCGAGCGCGAGGAAATCGTGGTCATCGACCAGTACCTGCCGGCCAAGCTGGGCGAAGCCGAGATCGTGGCCGCCATCCAGGCCGCCATCGCCGAAACCGGCGCGACCACCCCGGCCGACATCGGCAAGCTGATGGGCGCGCTCAAGCCGCGCCTGGCCGGCCAGGCCGACATGGGCCTGGTGTCCAAGCTGGTCAAGCAGCAGCTGGCCGGCTGATCCCGCCGCCACGCCGCCGATGAAAAGGCCCGCATTTCGCGGGCCTTTTCAGTTTCAGCAGGTCCGCTGTCAGGAGGCCTGGCGGCAATTGCGCAGTGTCATCGAGCTTTCCTCGATCGAACTGATCTCGCCTTCCAGCTTGGCCCAGTCGCGCTCGCGCAGCATGGTGAAGTTGGCGGCCTGGTCGGACGCGAATTCGCAGCGGATGGTGTAGTTGTTGTTGTTGTAGCTGTCGCTCTGGCGGACGCGCAGCAGGCCGCGGGTTGGCGTGACCAGATAGTTGATCGAGCCGATGTCACCAGGCTTGGTCGAGTACGTGTTGGGATTGACGGTATAGATCTGGCCATCGATCTGGTAGCGCCGCCCCACATACTTGGCGTACAGCGGCAGGAACGTGGCCGAACGGTCGCCCTTGTCTTCCTTGTTGGTGGTGGTACCCAGCATCAGGTCCTTGAAGGCACCGGCACTGCGGTACAGGGCCATCGTGTCTTTGACTTCCTTGCCCATCATCTTGGACAGATCCGGGGCCGCCACGGCCTCCATGGCCGGCATCGGGTACTGGGTGCGTCCCGCTGCGGCAACCGCGTCGCCCTGGCTGCCCGCCTTGAGCTTGTCCAGCATCCCGCACATCGACTGCTTGGCCGCCGCCGGCTCGACCGACTGGCCCCGGGCCAGCTTGGTCGCCAGGGTGACCCGACCGGTACGGTCGGCGGTGCCCACCAGTACCAGCGGGGTGCGCAGCCCTTTGCGCTGGATCAAGTACTGGTCGCCGGTATCGCCCTGCACCAGCTGACCGGCGACTTCGAATTCGTCATCGCCGCCAATCTTGCGCAACTGGTCCAGCGCGCTCTGCACCTTCAGCCCCGGTACGGTGACATCGGCCATGTAAAGCGCACCGTTGCGCGCGTCCCCTACCGTCTTGAAGGCCTTGTCGCAGGCCCCGGCGGCCATCGCCGGACCTGCGGCCGCCAACAGCGCCATCGTCGTGTAGACCATTCCTTTCATGAAGCGTCCTTTCTGCTGTGAAGGTGGAAAACCGGGAAAAAGGATAGCGCGATATCCGTCAAGGTCACGCCGTGACCGGACCGCTTCACCCGGCGCACCCCGGCCATTTGCTAGAACAGGGGCCTCGCTCCCGACCCGACGCCGTCCATGCACCAACCGAGCCCCTCCCTGTCCAAGGTCCGCAAGCACATGGCGCGGCTGGAGAAGAGCTTTCCCGCCGTACTGGTGCGCCGTTTCATCGATGCGGACGTGATGACCCAGGCCGCCGCGCTGGCCTTCTATGCCCTGCTCTCGATGGCGCCGCTGCTGGTCCTGCTGCTGTGGCTGACGGCCTCGCTGTATCCCCCGGCGCAGCAGGCGCTGCTGGGCCAGATCAACGATGTGGCCGGCACCAGTGCCGCCTCAGTGGCCGAAACCGTCCTCAGCAACGCCAACAACCAGCCGGACATCGGCACGCTGGCGGGGGTCTGGAGCACCTTGTTGCTGTTCATCGGCGCCACGGCGGTGTTCGCCCAGCTGCAGAACGCCCTGAACCTGATCTTCAACACCAGCGGCGAGCGCCTGGATGGGATCGTGGCGTGGCTGCGCAAGCGCGTGTTCTCCTTCGGCGTGGTCCTGGCGCTGGGCTTCCTGCTGATCCTGTCGATGACCGCCACCACCATGCTGCAGGTGGTCTTCGCGCACCTGCCCTCGGTCCTGCCGGCGATCGGCTATCTCACCAGCCTGGCGCTGTACACGGTGGGCTTCGCCTTCCTCTACCACTACCTGCCCGACCGCCGCGTGGCGTGGCGACAGGCCTTCATCGGCGGTGCGATCACCTCGGCGTTGTTCGCGCTGGGCCGTTATGGCATCGGCCTGTACATCGCCACCGTCGCACCGGGCAGCGCGTATGGCTCGATGGGCGCCCTGGTGATCTCGCTGGTGTGGATCTACTACGCCACCGTGGTGTTCTTCGTCGGTGCACTGATGACCTCGGTGATCGATGAGCGCCTGCGCGCCCATGCCGTCCTCGCCCAGGCCGGTGTCGCGCCGCCGAAACCGGGCGAAACGGCCGGCAGCTAGTAGACTAGCGGCACCCCCGCTTCCGCGCGTGGCCGTGACCGGCCATGCCCCCGCCTGCTGCCCATGGCCCGTATCCCCGACGCATTCATCGACGACCTGCTGGCCCGCTCCGACATTGTCGAGGTGGTGGGCAGCCGCGTGCCGCTGAAGCGCCAGGGCAAGGAATACGCCGCACGGTGCCCGTTCCATGACGAGCGCTCGGCCTCGTTCACGGTCTCGCCGACCAAGCAGTTCTATCACTGCTTCGGCTGCGGCGCGCATGGCACGGCGATCAGTTTCCTGATGAATTACGACCGCCTCGAGTTTCTCGACGCGGTTGATGAGCTGGCCAAGCGCGTGGGCATGGAAGTGCCGCGCGATACCCAGCCGCGCACCGCCCAGCAGCAGGACGACAGCCGCGATCTGTACTCGGCCCTGGATGCGGCCACGCGCTTCTTCCAGACCGCGCTGAAGGGCAGCGACAAGGCGCGCGCCTACCTGGACCAGCGCGGTGTCGATGAAGAGAACCGCGAGCGCTTCGCCATCGGTTACGCACCGGACGGCTACAGCGCGTTGAAGGACGCGCTGGGCAAGGACGAGCGCCGGATGAAGCTGCTCGACCGCGCCGGCCTGTTCTCCAAGAACGACCGCGGCCACGTCTACGACAAGTTCCGCGACCGCGTCATGTTCCCGATCTTCGACCGCCGTGGCCGCGTGATCGCCTACGGCGGTCGCGTGATGGAGAAGGACGACGGCCCGAAGTACCTCAACTCGCCCGAGACCGCGCTGTTCCACAAGGGCCGCGAGCTGTACGGCCTGTGGCAGGTACGCCAGGCCAACCAGAAGATCGAGCGGCTGATCGTCGTCGAGGGCTACATGGACGTGGTCTCGCTGTTCCAGTTCGGGGTTACCCAGGCAGTGGCCACGCTGGGCACGGCGACCACGCCGGACCACGCCGAGCTGCTGTTCCGCAACGCGCCGGACGTGTTCTTCTGCTTCGATGGCGATGCCGCCGGCCGTCGCGCCGGCTGGCGTGCGCTGGAGTCGGTGCTGCCGCGCATGAAGGACGGCCGCCAGGCATTCTTCCTGTTCCTGCCCGACGGCGAGGACCCGGACACGATCGTGCGCAAGGAAGGCCGCGAGGGCTTCGATGCCCGCCTCCAGCAGGCCACGCCGCTGTCGCAGTTCTTCTTCGATGAGCTCACCCGTGAGGTCAACATGGGCACGCTTGACGGCAAGGCACGCCTGGCCGAACGGGCCAAGCCGATGCTGGCACAGATTCCCGATGGCGCCTTCGGCGACCTGATGAAGCAGCAGCTGACCACGCTGACCGGCCTGGGTGCCAAGCCCAGCGCATCCGCGGCTCCTTCGCGGCCGCCACAGCGCGCGGTCGCACCGGCACAGCGCCGCAGCCTGGTGCGTGCGGCCATCGCGATCCTGCTGCAGCAGCCCTCGCTGGCGATGACCCTGGAAGGCCACCACTTCACCGGCCTGCGCCTGCCCGGCATCGAACTGCTGACCGAACTGCTGACCCTGGTCGAGCAGCGCCCGGACATCAGCACCGGCGCGCTGCTGGAGCACTTCGACGGGCGCGAGGAACAGGACGCGCTGCACAAGCTGGCCGCACAGACCCTGCCCGGCGACGAGGCGATGTGGACCCAGGAACTGCATGACGCCGTGGCCCAGCTGGAGAAACAGCTGTTGATGCAACGTCTGGATGAGCTTCAGGCAAAGCAGAGCCAGCAGGGTCTGGACGATACTGACAAGTACGAGCTGCGCGAACTGCTCAAGGCGCGCAGCACCCTCCGCTTCTGACCGACGGAGCCGCCGTGGCATCCCACATCGCACGTTCCACCGCACCGATCGTCCGCTGGCTCCGCGCTGGCGTCATGGCCGCGCTGTTCGCGCCGTGCCTGCCCACCTGGGCGGCGGAACTGCCATTCGCACAGCCACGGCCGCAGCTGTACACCGCCGGGCAACCCAGCGCTGCCGATCTGCAGCAGGCGGCCGCGGCCGGGATCACCACCGTCATCGACCTGCGCCAGCCCGATGAGGCGCGTGGCTTCGATGAAACCGCCGCGGCCGAGCGCCTGGGCCTGCGCTACGTGCGCATTCCCGTTGCGGGTGCCGCCGGCCTGACCGACGCCAACGCGCAGGCGCTGCGTACCGCCCTGGCGCAGAGCCAGGGCCCGGTGCTGCTGCACTGCGCCTCCGGCAACCGCGCCGGTGCATTGCTGGCCGTGCTGGAGGCGCATGACGGTGCCTCGGTGGACCAGGCGCTGCAGTTCGGCCGCGAGGCCGGCATGACCTCGCTGGAAGCGCCGACCCGTGTCCTGCTGGAGCAGGACGCCGCGCGTTGACCCCGCTCTTCTTCTCCCGCCCACTTCCCTGCTCTACAGGAGCCTGCCCACCATGACCCGCTGGTGGTCGCGCCTGCGACCGGACAACTTCACCCTCGCCCTGCTCTGCACCGTGCTGCTGGCGTCCTTCCTGCCGATGCACGGCGCCGCCGCGATGGTCCTGGACGATGTCACCGACGTCGCCATCGCCGCACTGTTCTTCCTGCACGGCGCACGCCTGCCGCGTGAGTCGATCGTCGCCGGCCTGCTGCACTGGCGCCTGCACCTGACCATCCTGGCCTGCACCTTCGTGATGTTCCCGTTGCTGGGGCTGATGTTCAAACCGCTGGATGGCTGGCTGCTCACCCCCGAGCTGTACATCGGCGTGCTGTTCCTGTGCGCGCTGCCGTCCACTGTGCAGTCCTCGATCGCATTCACCTCGATCGCCCGGGGCAACGTTCCGGCGGCGGTGTGCAGCGCCTCGCTGTCGAGCATCCTCGGCGTGTTCCTGACCCCGCTGCTGCTGGCCCTGCTGGCCGGCACCGAAGGCGGCATGCACAACCCCGGCCAGGCCATCGTCAGCATCATGCTGCAGCTGCTGGTGCCGTTCGTGGCCGGCCACCTGCTGCGGCCCTGGATCGCCCGCTGGGTCGAAAAGCAGCGCGCCCTGCTGCGCTACACCGACCAGGGCACGATCCTGCTGGTGGTCTACTCCGCCTTCGGCGAAGCGGTGAGCGAAGGGCTGTGGAGCAAGACGCCGCTGCTGTCGCTGCTCAGTGTGGCCGTGGTGGCAGCAGTGCTGCTCGGCATCGCGATGCCGCTGATCCGCTTCATCGCGCGCCGGCTGGGCTTCAACCGCGAGGATGAAATCACCATCCTGTTCTGCGGCTCCAAGAAGAGCCTGGCCACCGGCGTGCCCATCGCCAAGGTGCTGTTCGCCGGCGGCAGCCTCGGTGCGATCGTGCTGCCGATCATGATCTATCACCAGATCCAGCTGATCGTCTGCGCGATGATCGCGCAGCGGTATGCGCGTGATCCAGTGGAACCGACGCCCGTCACCCGGCAGGACTGAGGCGGCAATACTGCAGCCTGCGCGGCCTCGTCACGCAGGCCGCAGAGCCAGCCCTAGGGCGCCGTCAGCGTGCCGACGCTGAGTCCGGGCAGGAAGACCACCAGATCGTACTGCCGATCCTGGTCAGCACTGAGTTCGGGATCACGTGGTGCGCGCTCGATCAGCGGCAGCGCGCGGCAAGGCTGCACGCAGGCCCAGAAATGACCGCGCAACGCCTCCAGGCGCACGCTGTACAGCGGCAGATCCAGCAGGTGGGAGGCCATCGTGCGCTGCTGCATCTCCGGTGGCGCATCTGCGGGCGGGCTGCGCATCGCATGCACGTTGCCGGTCAGCACCAGCATCCGGGCGCCGGGCGGCAGCGCGTTGAACTGCTGGTGCAGATGCGTGGCCATGGCAGCGTCGCGCGCTTCGTTGCCGTTGGACGCTCCGCTCTCCACGTCATAGCCGGCGACGCCCACATTGCGTCCCTGCGCGCGCAGCGATCGAATGGATTCGATCAGGTCGAGCATGTCCCGGCTTCGCCGTCCGTCATGCTGGTTATCCTTGACGGACCAGAACGGGGTGGTCCGCAGTGCTTCACGCGCATCAGGATCACCGTTGGAGCGCAGGTAGCGCGCGAGCGCGACGTTCTCGCTCATCGGCATCTCCAGTCCCAGCCGAACCGCGGCGTTGTCGCGGCTGTAGCGCTCCACCAGATCGGCCACGAGCCGCGGCGTTTCAGCGGTGCCGTGGTATTCGCCGAGTACGATCAGGCGCGCATCGCCTGCATGCTGGATGATCTGCGCAGCCGTGTCCTCCACTCGCGTTACCGGTGCCGGTGCCGCATTGGCCGCACCCAACGCCATCCCGATCACCCACCCTGCCATCCAACGCCATCGCTTCATACCGTCACTCCCTGTTCGGTACAGAGGCAATGGCGACGGCGAATCACCGATTCAAGGCGTTACTGCAACCAGGGCAGCATCCAGTGGTCCACCATGAGGAAGGCGAACAGCGCCATCAGGTAGACGATGGAGTAGCCGAACATCTTCATCGAGAAGATCTCATCCGGCGGATTCAGCATGCGCCAGGCGTACCAGAGGAAGACCGCGTTGAGCACGATCGCGCCGCCGAGATAGAACATGCCGCTCATGCCGAACACGACCGGCAGGATGCTGACGATGGCCAGGGCGATCGAATAGACCATGATCGACTTGCGGGTATACGCCACGCCATGGGTCACCGGCAGCATCGGGATCTCCGCCTTGGCGTAATCCTCGCGACGGAAGATCGCCAGGGCCCAGAAGTGCGGTGGGGTCCAGATGAAGATGATCAGCACCAGCAGCGATGCGTAGGCCCAGTCCCACGGGCCCTGCATGCCGGTGATCGCGGCCCAGCCGAGCATCGGCGGGGTGGCGCCGGCAAGGCCACCGATGACGATGTTCTGCGAGGTCGCGCGCTTGAGGTACACGGTGTAGATCACCGCGTACCCGATCAGCGAGGCAAAGGTCAGCACCGCGGTGATGACGTTGACCCAGACCACCAGGATCGTCATCGACAGCGCGATCAGGAGGCCGGCGAACACCAGCACCTGCCACGGCTTGACCTTGCCCACCACCAGTGGGCGCCACGAGGTGCGCGCCATCTGTGCATCGATGCGCGCGTCCAGCAGCTGGTTGATCGCCGCGGCGGCCGAGGCCGCCAGCCAGATGCCAAGGAAGCCGAGCGCGCCGTCCAGCGCCTGCTGCGCGGTCGGCAGCCCGGGGATGGCCAGGAACATGCCCACCAGCGCGGTGAACACGATCAGGGCGACGACCTTGGGCTTGGTCAGATCCCAGTACTGACGATAGCTGGCCATGCCGTCAGCCCGCCTGCACGGCAGGGGAAGCAGCGCTGGCCTTGCCGCCCTCGGCATCCGGCGCGCGCAGGCGCGCCAGCAGCGTCACCAGCACGAACAGCAGCGCCACCGCGCCACCGCTGTGCGCGACGGCCACTTCCAGCGGCACCGCCAGCTTCACGTTGAGGATGCCCAGGGTGATCTGCAGCACCACCAGCAGGCCCAGTGCGCTCGCCCAGCCGCGCATGCTCGGCAGGCGGAACAGGCGCACCGAGAGCCACAGCAGGTACACGGCCACCACGATCGCCATCATCCGGTGTGCCATCTGGATCGCGATGCGCGAGGCGCCATCCAGCACGCCCCCTTCGTAATCCACGCCGATGCCGCGCCACAGGGTGAAGCCTTCCTTGAAGTCATGCGGCGGCCACCATTGGCTGACGCAGCGCGGGAAGTTGTCCAGCGAGGCGCTGCCGCCACCGCAGGCGAGTGCGGCGTAGTTGGCACTGACCCAGCCGCCGAGGGCGATCTGCGCGACCAGCACGGCCACGCCGGCACGGATCAGCCATTTCAGCTTGGGCGCTTCGGCCAGGGTGATCGGCATGTGCGTGGCGCGCCACGCCATCCACACCAGCAGGCCGAACATCAGCATGCCGCCAAGCAGATGGCCCATCACCACGATCGGCTTGAGCAGCCAGGTGACCGTCCACATGCCTAGCAGCGCCTGGAAGATGACGACCGCCAGCGTCAGCAACGCGGCGCGGGCCAGGTCGATATTGGTCCAGCGCAACGCGGCGATCAGCAGGATCGCCTCGCCGATCAGGGCGATGATGCTCGCCGGGACGTGCATGCCCATCATGTACAGCGGTATGCCGGTCGCCACCAGCACACAGGCGGTGATGACCGCAGTGCTGCCCCAGCGACGGCGGCGCGTAGCCAGCAGCGCCAGGGTGAGGATCTCGATACCGAGTGCGCCGGCCAGGAAGCGGTGCACCTGTTCGCGCCACGCCTTGTGCGTTTCCAGCGGGCGGATCTTGGCGGCCTCGTGGCCGATCACTTCCTCGGCGTGCTGCGGCCAGGTGACACGGCCATAGCAGGTCGGCCAGTCCGGGCAGCTCAGGCCCGCATCGGACAAGCGCACGAACGAGCCGAACATGATCGTGCTGGCCGTCATGATCAGTGCAAACCACGCCAGACGGTGGAAATTGCGGTGAAGCACCGGGCGTGCGGAGAGGCTCATCGAACAGAACTCACTTCAGTTTCAGCAGCGTGGCCAGGTCTTTGCGCAGACCGGCCATATCGAATCCCGGCGCGTACCGCATGATCACGAAACCGTTGGGATCGATCACATACACAGGCGTGCCGGCGGCGTCATCCACGGCGGGCAAAGCGGCACGCAGGTCCGGTTGGGCGCGCAGCGCGCGCAGTGCGGGCATGCCCCGGACCTCGGCCGGCGGCGTGCCCAGCCACAGGATCTCGACATTATCGGCGTTATGGCCGAACAGCTGCCACACCTTGCCCAATCCCTGCGACAAAGTGACGCACTCGCTGGTACAGCTGGCAGACGGGGCCACCAGGATCCGCCAGGTCCGTTCGTTGGGATTCCACGGGTACGGCTGGCCGTCGGCCAGGGTCGGCGGCAGCGCCCGCAGGTCCGCCGGCGGCTGCAGCAGTTGCCCGGTATTGCGGTGCGCGGTGGGCTGCCAGCCGGAGAAGCGCAGCACGCCCGCCAACGCCATGGCGCCGAAGAACACGCCGAACAGGGCGATCAGGGTCCAGCGGCCGCGTGAACGGGACGGCAGCCGTGCCGGGGAAGTGGCATTCATGGGCGGCATTTTCTCATGTTGAGCCGGTCAGCGCCGGGAAGTGCCACGCCGGCGGCGATGGCGTCGGAATTCCAGGACCAGCGCGACCACCAGCACGGTCAACGCCAGCCCGAACCATTGCACGGCATAGCCCAGATGGCGACTGGGCGGCAGTGTGTTGGGCAGCAGCTCCAGATCCCGCGCATATCCGCCTGGCAGCGCAGGGTCCAGCCGCAGCACGCGCACCTGCAGGCTGCCCGGCGGCAACGACAGCGCGCGCGCCATCTCTTCCGGTGGCATCCGGCTGGCCAGCCATACGCCCGGCTGCGGCGCGGGCGACAGCGCCGGGCCCAGCGCCAGGCCGGTAGCCGGCGGCGGCGCCAGCAGGCCGCTGAGGGCCGTGGGGCCGCTATGCGGGGTGATCGGCGGGATCACACGATCCGGCGGCATCGGCAGCCAGCCCAGGTCGATCAGCACCCGTGCGCCGTCATCACTCTGGAACGGTTGGTAGACCTTGATCCCGGCCCGGCCATCGCGGGTCTGGTTGTCGAGCAGCAGCGTACCCGGCAGGAAGCGGCCCCGGTCCTCCACCCAGCGCAGCACCGGCGGTGCCGCCAGCGCCTGGCGCAGCGTGAGTGACTGCGCACGCGCCGGCACCTGCTGGGCCAGCAGCGCTTCTTTTTCATGCATGCGCTGCAGTTGCCAGCGGCCGAGCTGGCAGAACGCGAGGATGACGAGTACCGCGGCGATCCAGCCGATCAGGCGTGTGTGCTTGCGCATCATGACAACGCCGGCAAAACGCGGTGATATAGGCGCACCCGCCACGCCATCGAGCCGCGCATGAATGATTCGTTGAAGACCCTGCTGGTAATCGCGTTTCTGATCGTCATCGTCTGGAATCTGGGCGCCGGGCTGTATTACCTGCTGGTCGATCGCGGCCAGACCAAGCGCACCGTCAATGCCCTCACCCGCCGCATCGCGGTGTCGGTGGCGCTGATCGTGCTGGTGGTCATCGGCATCTACAGCGGTTGGATCAAGCCCCACGGCATCGGCGGCTGAAGCCGCACCGGCGTCGATGCGGCAGGACGTCGCACCGACGCTACAGCACGTAGACGAACAGGAACAGCATCAGCCACACCACGTCGACGAAGTGCCAGTACCACGCGGCGGCTTCGAAACCGAAATGGTTGTCGCGGGTGAAATGCCCCTTCGAGGAACGCAGCCACATCACCGCCAACATGATCGTGCCGAGCAGCACGTGCACGCCGTGGAAGCCGGTGAGCATGAAGAACGTCGAGCCGTAGATGCCCGAGCCCAACGTGAGGTTGAGTTCCTTGTAGGCGTGGATGTACTCCTCCGCCTGCAGGGTGAGGAAGCCCAGGCCGAGCAGCACGGTGATGCCCAGCCAGACCAGCAGCTGGCGCCGATGCCCGGCCTTGAGCGCGTGGTGCGCGATGGTCAGGGTGACACCGGAGGTCAGCAGGATGAGCGTGTTGATCAGCGGCAGGCCCCAGGCCGGAATGGTCTGGAAATGCCCGCCGATCGCCCCGGGGCCGTTGGTGGGCCACGCCGCCGAGTAGCCATCCCACAGCAACTCGTTGGTCATCACGCCGTCGCCCGCGCCGCCCAGCCACGGCAGGCCCAGGTTGCGGGTATAGAACAGCGCGCCGAAAAATGCGCCGAAGAACATCACTTCCGAGAAGATGAACCACACCATCCCCATCCGGAACGAGCCGTCGACCTGGCGGTTGTAGCTGCCGGCCTGCGATTCGCGCACCACGTCGCTGAACCACCAGAACAGGGTCAGCACCAGCATCGCGATGCCCGCGTAGAAGGTCCACTTGCCCCAGCTGGAATCATTGAGCCAGCTGGCCACGCCGACCATCGTCACCATCATCGCGATGGAACCGATGAACGGCCATTTGCTGTGCGTGGGCACGAAGTACACGTTCGCATCGGGGCTTTGCTGGGCCATGGTCTTGGGTCCGGTCCGGATCAGGGAGCTGCACGCGCGCCGGTCGGCAGGCTGGCCGGGGCCAACTGCGCGGACAAAGCGTCGTTCTTGTAGAAGGTGTAGGACAGGGTGATCGTGGTGATGTTGGCCGGCAGGTCGGGATCGACGATGAAGCGCACCGGCATGTCGCGCTTCTCGCCGGCTTGCAGCGTCTGCGCGGTGAAGCAGAAACACTCGGTCTTGCTGAAGTAGCCCGACGCCTTGGCCGGTGCCACCGAGGGCACCGCGCTGCCGACCAGCGCGCGGTCGCTGTCATTGCGCGCGTAATACAGCGCTTCGTTGAGCTCGCCGGGCACCACGTCCATCGTCAGCTGTTCGGGATGGAACGCCCACGGCAGCTTGGAATTCACACCGCCATCGAATTCCACCCGCACCGTGCGCTTGCCGGTGGCGGCCGCCGTACCCGCCGCCGCGCCCGGGCCACGTTCCAGGCGCACGCCGAACACCTTCTCGCAGGCGATGCGGTACAGCGGCACCAGCGAGAAGGTCAGCACGAACACCGCCAGGGCCACCCCGATCAGGCGGGGCAGGCCCGCATGACGTGCGGGCGGAGCCGGGCGCGGATCGCTCATCGCCCGATCACCCCGCTGAGGATGAAGCCGGCATAGACCATCACCGCGACGATGCCGACGGCCCACGCGGTGCGGTGCGCGCGGCGGCGTTGCAGGGCCTGCTCATCCGGCGTGCGGGTGGTGGTGGTCATGAGCGGCCTCAATGGGTGATGTCGTCATGGGCCAGATCACCCGGACGGATGGTCGGCGGCGTGGTGAACGTATGGGCCGGCGCGGGCGAGGGAATCGTCCACTCCAGGCCACGCGCTCCTTCCCAGCAACGGTCGGCGGCCTTCGCGCCGTGGCGCAGCGAATGCCACAGGATCGCGGCCATCATGAAGGGCGTGACGAACATGCCGAACGCACCGATCGAACTGATCAGGTTCCAGTCGGCGAAGGCCACGCTGTAATCCGGAATACGCCGCGGCATGCCGGCCAGGCCGAGGAAGTGCTGCGGGAAGAACAGCAGGTTCACGAACACGATCGACCACCAGAAGTGCACCTTGGCCCAGGTTTCGCTGTACATGCGCCCGGTCCACTTGGGCCACCAGTAGTACACCGCGGCGATCAACCCGAACACCGCGCCGGTGACCAGCACGTAGTGGAAGTGCGCGACCACGAAGTAAGTGTCGTGGTACTGGAAGTCGGCCACCACGATCGCCAGCATCAGGCCGGAGAAGCCACCGATGGTGAACAGGATGACGAAGGCCACCGCCCACAGCATTGGCGCTTCGAACGTGAGCGAGCCACGCCACATCGTGCTGACCCAGTTGAACACCTTCACCCCGGTCGGGATGGAGATGAGCATCGTGGCGAACATGAAGTAGATTTCGCCGCCCAGCGGCATGCCCACGGTGAACATGTGGTGGGCCCAGACGATGAAGGACAGGAAGGCGATCGCGGCGATCGCGTAGACCATCGCCTGGTAACCGAACAGCGGCTTGCGGCTGAAGGTGGGGATGATCTCGCTGACCACGCCGAACGCCGGCAGGATCATGATGTAGACCTCCGGGTGCCCGAAGAACCAGAAGATGTGCTGGTACATCACCGGGTCACCGCCACCGGCGGCATTGAAGAAGCTGGTGCCGAAGAACTTGTCGGTGAGCAGCATCGTCACCGCGCCGGCGAGCACCGGCATCACCGCGATCAGCAGGAACGCGGTGATCAGCCAGGCCCAGCAGAAGATAGGCATCTTCAGCAGATCGATGCCGGGGGCGCGCATGTTGAGCACGGTGGCGATGATGTTGATCGCGCCCATGATCGAGCTGATGCCGGCCACATGGATGGCGAACACGCTGAAGGCCACGTTGTAGCCGCCCTGCAGCGACAGCGGCGGGTACAGCGTCCAGCCACCGGCGGGGGCGCCGCCCGGCAGGAACAGGGTCAGCAGCAGCAGGCTGAAGGCCACCGGCAGCAGCCAGAACGACCAGTTGTTCATGCGCGGCAGGGCCATGTCCGGCGCGCCGATCTGCAGCGGGATCATCCAGTTGGCCAGGCCGACGAAGGCCGGCATCACGCCACCGAAGATCATCACCAGCGCATGCACGGTGGTCATCTGGTTGAAGAACTCGGGCTTGACGAACTGCAGGCCCGGTTGCGCCAGCTCAGCGCGGATGATCACGCTCATCGCCGCACCGATGATGAACATGATGAAGCTGAAAAGCAGGTAGAGCGTGCCGATGTCCTTGTGGTTGGTCGAAAAGAACCAACGCTCGAAGAACCCCTGCTGATGCCCGTGATGCCCGTCGTGGTCAACTGCGGAATGCGCCATCGCAACTACACCTCACTGTATCCGGTGGTACCCGCATCCGCCGGTTGGCGGGCGCGGCTCGATTTCAGCCGTTGCTGTCTGTTGCTGCCGCGGCCGGCTCGCTGGCCGGTGCCGGAGTGGCCTCGGCCGGGGCAGCCGGCGCAGGGGCCGGAGCGGCCTCCGGTGCAGGGGCCGGCGCAGGCTTCCTGGAGGCGAGCCATTTCTGGTAATCCTCCTTGGAGACCGCCTCGACCACGATCGGCATGAAGCCGTGATCCTTGCCACACAGTTCGGCGCACTGACCGCGGTACACGCCGGGCTGCTCGATGTTGGTCCAGGCCTCGTTGATGAAGCCGGGAATCGCATCCTGCTTCCAGCCCAGCGCCGGCACCCACCATGCATGGATGACGTCGTCGGAGGTGATTACGAAGCGCACCTTGGTATCGACCGGCAGTACCAGGCGGTTGTCGACATCCAGCAGGTAATGCGGATGGCTGTCGCGGGTCGGCACCACGCCACTCTGGCGGACACGGTCGGACTCACGGTCCAGGCGGCTGGTGAAGCTGACGTTCTCGCCTAGGTATTCGTACTTCCACATCCACTGATACCCGGTGACCTTGACGGTCATTTCCGAATCGCGGGTGTCGTAGAACTTGATCAGATTGGCCGTGGCCGGCCAGGCCATCACCACCAGGATGATCACCGGGATCACGGTCCAGATGACCTCGGCCTTGGTGTTGTGGCTGAAGGTGGCGGCGACCGCGCCCTTGGATTTGCGGAACTTGAAGATCGCGTAGAACAGCGCGCCGAATACCAGCACCCCGATCACGGTACAGACCCACAGCGAGAACAGGTTGGACTCCCACGCCAACCGCGAGCTCTGGGTCACCCCCTTGCCCATGTTCAATTGCCACGGTTTGGGGTCGGCCGTCTGGGCCCACGCCATGGCCGGCGCCAGCAGCGCGGCCCCGCTCAACACTGACTTCCCGAACGTCCTGCCCCACTTTCTGCATTGCTTCATTGCCTAGACCCTTAGCGTCGTCGGTTGCGGCCGTCATTGGCCGCGAGCAAGCCTTCTAGTTTCTGAGCCAGTACCTGGCGTTCGGCCGGTGCGAGGAAGCTCCCCACGTCCACCTGCCTACCGCTGGATGCCAGCCGGACCCTGCGTTCGTCGGCGATCAGCCTCACCCAGTGCGGGTGGGCGCTGAACACCGGCGAATGCCCGGGTGCGGGAATCACTTCCACGCACGCCGGCACTACCCGGATCTCTTCCTGCCGTTCTCCACTGCGCCACACCGTGCGCAGCGCCACTGCCAGCAACACGCTGTACAGCAGAGCAAACACGGGGGCGAATACGTTGCCGGTGAACCAGCCCAGGCCGGCCGCCAGCCACATCACCCCCGCCAACACTGCAAACAACAGGACGAACTGCCGGGCATCGAGCGCCCGTGGGGGACGCAGCCGCAGTTGCGTCCCTGATCCGTCCGGAGCGATGAGCACCTCGATCATGTCGCAACCGCGTTTTTCCTGCCGCGGGAAACGTCTCGATGGTAGCCCCGCTCTCCAGCGAGTAGCAAGGGTCCATTCACAGTTTCAGGAATGTTGCAACACAGCATCGGCTGCGGCGGCCGTTTTGACGAAATCGGCACAATAACTACCAGCCGGCTCGAATCCGCCGAATCCCCCTGTATGAAAGGCTATGCGCCGCATGGGCGCGACCGCAAAAACCGCTTGACTCCCCCAGAAAACGATTAAAATGGTCAAGTTCTCCACGAGCCGACCGGCATGACTGCATCCTCTGTCCTTCCCCCTGCCCCGGCATCGTCCGGCGCTGCCCGCCCGCCGCTGCTCTCTGCTGAGCTGCCGGCGGTTCCCAATGCGTTCCGCCAGGCGATCACCGATGCCTGGTTGAAGGACGAGGCCACCCACGTGCGAGAGCTGCTGGAGCAGGCGCGCCTGCCCGCCGCCGAACAGGCCAGGGTACAGGCCACCGCCGCCGACCTGGTCAAGCGCGTGCGCGTGCGTGCCCAGGACCAGGGCGCGATCGAGGCCTTCATGCGCCAGTACGATCTGGGCAGCGAGGAAGGCGTGCTGCTGATGTGCGTGGCCGAAGCGCTGCTGCGCATTCCGGACCAGGAGACGGCCGACAAGCTGATCCGCGACAAGCTCGGCGACGCGGACTGGAAGAAGCACATGGGCGGCAGCGACTCGGTGCTGGTCAACGCCTCCACCTGGGGCCTGATGCTGACAGGCCGCCTGGTCCAGATCAACGATGCCACCCGCGCCGATGTGCCGGGCGCGTTCAAGCGCCTGATCGGTCGCGTGGGTGAGCCGGTGATCCGCCTGGCAGTGCGCCAGGCGATGAAGATCATGGGCCACCAGTTCGTCATGGGCCGCACCATCGACGAAGCGCTGTCGCGCTCGCACAAGGGCGACAACGCCAGCTACCGCTATTCGTTCGACATGCTCGGCGAAGGCGCGCTGACCATGAAGGACGCCAAGCGTTACCTGGAGGATTACCGTCGCGCGATCCATTCGATCGGCGGTGACCACAAGGCCCGCGGCGGCCGCCCGGACGGCGATGTCAATTCGGCACCGGGCATCTCGATCAAGCTCTCCGCGCTGTACCCGCGCTACGAGCATGCCAAGCGCGCACGCGTGATGGCCGACCTGGTGCCGGGCGTACTGGAACTGGCGCAGCTGGCCAAGTCCTATGGGATCGGCTGCACCGTCGATGCCGAAGAAACCGACCGCCTGGAGCTGTCGCTGGACATCATCGAGACGGTGGTCAGCGATGCCTCGCTCGCCGGCTGGGAAGGCTTCGGCGTGGTCGTGCAGTCGTACCAGAAGCGCACGCCGTACACGATCGACTACCTGGCCGATCTGGCCCGCCGCATCGGTCGTCGCCTGCAGGTGCGCCTGGTCAAGGGCGCCTACTGGGATGCGGAGATCAAGCGCGCGCAGATCGAGGGCCTGCCGGCCTACCCGGTGTTCACCCGCAAGCAGAACACCGACGTGTCCTACCTGGCCTGCGCCAAGCGCCTGTTCACGCACAGCGATGCGATCTACCCGATGTTCGCCACGCACAACGCGCACACCATCGCGGCCGTGCAGGCGATCGCCAAGGGCGGCCAGTACGAGCACCAGAAGCTGCACGGCATGGGCGATGACCTGTATGCCGAAGTGGTGCCGGCCGACCGTCTGAACGTGCCGTGCCGCGTGTACGCGCCGGTCGGTTCGCATGAAGACCTGCTGCCGTACCTGGTGCGCCGCCTGCTCGAAAACGGCGCCAATTCCAGCTTCGTCAACCGCATCACCGACGAGAACGTGGCCATCGACGACCTGATCCGCGATCCGGTGGAAGTGGTCTCCTCGTTCGCGTCCATCCCGCATCCGAAAATCCCGCTGCCGGTCGATCTGCTGCGCAGCCAGAACCATGACAGGAAGAACTCCATGGGCGTCAATCTCGCCAACGACAACGATCTGCGCGCTCTGGCCGAGCAGCTCAATGCGGCCGTGCCCGCGCCGGGTAAGAGCGGGTGGCACGCCGCGCCGCTGGTGCCCGGTGCCAACCCGACCGCTGCGCTGTTGAACGTGACCAACCCGGCCGACACCCGCCAGGTCGTCGGCCAGTGGCAGCCGGCCGACAGTGCCACCGTGGAGAAGGCCCTGGCCAACGCCGTGGCCGCGCAGCCGGCCTGGAACCGCACCCCGGCCGCCAGCCGCGCCGCGATCCTGGAACACGCGGCGGACCAGCTCGAAGCGCGCCTGCCGGAGTTCATGGCACTGTGCGTCAAGGAAGCTGGCAAGAGCCTGCCCGACGGTATTGCCGAAGTGCGCGAAGCGGTCGACTTCCTGCGCTATTACGCCAAGCAGGCACGCGAGCAGTTCGGCCATGCCGAAAAGCTGCCGAGCCCGACCGGTGAATCCAACGAACTGCAGCTGCATGGCCGCGGTGTGTTCGTCTGCATCAGCCCGTGGAACTTCCCGCTGGCGATCTTCCTGGGCCAGGTCAGCGCCGCGCTCGCCGCCGGCAACAGCGTGATCGCCAAGCCGGCCGAACAGACCAACCTGATCGGCTACTACGCGGTGAAGCTGCTGCTCGACGCCGGCGTGCCCGAAGGCGTTGTGCAGTTCCTGCCGGGCGACGGTGCGACCGTCGGCGCCGCGCTGACCGCCGACCCGCGCGTGGCCGGCGTGGCCTTCACCGGCTCGACCGATACCGCCCGTGCGATCAACCGTGCGATGGCCGCGCGCGACGCCGCGATCGGTGTGCTGATCGCCGAAACCGGCGGCCAGAACGCCTTCATCGCCGACTCCTCGGCGCTGCCAGAGCAGCTGGTCAAGGATGCGATCGGGTCGGCCTTCACCTCCGCCGGCCAGCGCTGCTCGGCCGCGCGCGTGCTGTTCGTGCAGGACGACATCGCCGACAAGGTGATGACCATGCTGTCCGGCGCGATGGCCGAGCTGAAGGTCGGTGACCCGGGCCTGCTCTCCACGGACGTCGGCCCGGTGATCGATGCCGATGCGCTGCAGATCCTCAAGGACCATGCCGTGCGCATGGAGAAGGAAACGCGCCTGATCGCCGCTGCCACGCTCAGCGACGAAGCGGCACACGGCACCTTCTTCGCACCGCGTGCTTACGAGCTGAAGAACCTGGATCAGCTGCACAAGGAAATCTTCGGACCGGTGCTGCACGTGATCCGCTGGAAGGGCGACCAGCTCGATGCGGTGATCGACCAGATCAACGCCACCGGCTACGGCCTGACCCTGGGCGTGCATTCGCGCATCGATGAAACCGTGGACCGCATTTCCTCGCGCATCAATGTCGGCAACGTGTACGTCAACCGCAACCAGATCGGCGCGGTGGTCGGCGTGCAGCCGTTCGGCGGCCAGGGCCTGTCCGGTACCGGCCCGAAGGCCGGCGGCCCGCACTACCTGCTGCGCTTCGCCACCGAAAAAACGGTCACCGTGAACACCACGGCGGCCGGCGGCAATGCCTCGCTGCTGACCCTGGGCGACTGATTCCAGCGCACATGCGTTGAACGAAAAACCCCGCGAAAGCGGGGTTTTTCGTGGCCTGGAAGCTGGCACAGATTGCCGGCCAGCGGCCGGCACTACTGCTCGATGGACTCGATCTCATCGCGCATCAGCAGTTCGCTGCCCATGTAGCGCTCGAACTTGATGCGGCCGAAGCCGGCGGCGTACCACGCCTCGATACGGTTGTCTTCGAAGGTCGCCGTGACATGGCAGGTATCCTTGAACGTCCGCGGCTGGTCGCCGACTTCCGTCTCCAGATCTTCGAAGCCGACGAAGGTGTAATCGGAGAAGCCGTCGTAGTCGATCGGCTCGACCGTCTCGTCGACATGGTTCGTGCGCTCGCCCTTGCCGTTGACCTCGAACCGATCGCCTGGCTTGGCGCTCTGCGGGAACGTCGGCGCAGGCTTGAAGATGTCGGTCATCACCGGCCTGGACGCGTCGCCACCCCAAGCGGAAATGCCCAGGCGCTCCTGGCCGAGAAGCTGGCGCCCGCTGGCGTCGTAATAGCTGGCCGTGCCAACCCCACCACCGGCGCTGCTCACCTTGATCGCCTCCTGCCCGGCGAACGTGGCCTTCTCGATGGTCAGCGTTTCATCGCTGCTGGACCACGACAGGCCCGGGGTCAAGGTAAAACAGGCGGCGAACTCCGGCGCGGCGATGGCGGGCAGCGAGAGACCGGCCAGGCCAAGCGCAAGCGTGGAGCGCAGCAGCAGAGACGACATATACAGATCCTTGTCAGTAGGCACGGGACGGCAGGGGCGCAGTCCGGGCGGGGATTGTACGTCGTGATCGCGGATCCCACCGTGCTGCGGCAGTCGATCCGCAAGCGCCTCAACGCGACCAACAAAAAACCCCGCTTTCGCGGGGTTTTCTGCTGCTGCGTTCAACCGTTCAGTGCTGCGTCGATCAGAACTTGTAGTTGAACGACGCGGCCAGCACGTCGCCACGGACCTTGTACTTGCCGTTGAGCGAGTTGCCCTGGTTGTTGGTGGTGCCACCGATGATCACGTCCGGATCCTTGGTGAACAGGTGGGTGTAACCGAAGTTGTATTCGGTGTTCGCCGACGGGGTCCAGCCCACGCCCAGCGACAGCCACTTGCGGCTGGTATCGGGCACGCGCACGTCGCGGTGAGCGTTGGTGGTCGGGGTCTGGTCCAGCGCGATACCGCCACGCAGGGTCACCGTGTCGCTCAGCTTGTAATCGGTACCCAGCGAGACGAAGGTCGTATCGCGGTAGCCGAACTCCAGCACCGAATCAGGCTGCGCCGACGCGAAGTCGATGGTGACCTGGTCGAACGCGGTCGACCAGGCAGTGCGGGTGACATCACCCATCACGGTCCAGCGGTCGTTGACGTTGTGGGTGACGCTCAGGGTGGCCGAGGCCGGCAGGGTCAGCGTGGCCTTGCCCGAGGTGCTCACGAAGCGGCCCGGCTGGGCGACGGCCAGCACGGCAGCAGCGTTCTGCGGCACATCGAAGGTGGCATCGCCGCCGGTGATCTTGTGCTCGACCTTGGAACGGTAGCTGATGCCGATGTGGGTGTTTTCATCGGGGCTGAACAAGCCACCGACGGTCCAGCCCACGGCATTGTTGTCACCTTCCACGGTCAACTTGCCGTCGGCGCTGCCCGGGGCGAAGCCCGGCACGCGCGACTGCGCCAGCGCGGTGCCGAAGTCGATCTGGTTGCTCAGCTCGATGGTCAGGTGCTCGACGAACACGGACGCACCGAAGGACACGTACGGGTTGACGTCATACGAAGCCGCGAAGCCCAGGTCGATGGCCTTCATGTCGGTCTTCAGGCCGCTGTAACGGCCGACCCAGCCATTGTCGTAATCGGTCTTGAAGCCGAACGGGGCGGTCAGCGAGACGCCGAAGTGGGCCTTTTCGCCGATCGGCATATGGAAGTAGGCGGCCGGAACCGGGGCGATCATGCCGGCGTCGCCGCCGTCACCGCCGGTCTGCGGCTGGCCGGTCGGCTTGCGGCCGGTGCCCTTGAACTTGGCCGAGAAGCTGATGGCGCTCAGGTCGCCCTGGACCTGCATGCCCTCGAGCTGGCGCATGCCGGCCGGGTTGACGGCCATGATCGAGGCGTCGCCGGCGGCGCTGCCGGAACCGGCGAAGGCGCGGCCGAGGCCCTTGGCGCTGTTTTCCTTCAGCTGGAAGGCGGCAGCGTGGACGTGGCCCACGGCCAGGACACCGGCAATGCCGACGGCCAGAGCGGTGACGCGGGCAAGAGTGGAAGCGGTATGCATTGTTGGTTCTCTCCGGAAAGCGGTGATGTTGGCAACGCGCGCCTGCGCCGCCCCTCCCCTTGATGGGTCAGGACAACGCGCCGGATTCCCCTCCCGACATACGACGCCGTATGCGAGTATACCGAGAGCGGTTAATGAAACAATAACGTGCGTCGCCCTTGTGGCTATTCATGCTGAACACGACATATCCCCGTCAGGTCAGCCTCCGCGCTAGGCTAGTGCCCGCATGTTCGTGTCGACCCCCTCCCGCAAGAAAGCCGCCTACCGCTGGGCCACCCCCCTGCTGTTCGCGGCGCTGTGGGTCGCGTTCCTGTGGTCGATCTCCCGGCCGGACGACGCCCGGCGCAGCCTGTGGATGGACTGGGGCGCGCTTTCCACCGGCCTGACCCACCCGCTGGATTGGTGGGCGACCCTGCAGGACGGCAGCGTGCTGCGGCTGTTCACCGCGCTGTTCCTGCATGCGGACTGGTCGCACCTGCTGGGCAACCTGGTGTTCCTGCTGATCTTCGGGCTGCCGGCCGAGCGCGTGCTGGGCCCGTGGCGGCTGATGCTGCTGTTCCTGGTCGGCGGGGCGATCTCGAATCTGACCGCGATCTACACCATGGGCAGCCCGGACCAGATCATCATCGGGGCCAGCGGCGCGGTGTCGGCCCTGATCGGCGCCTATCTGGCGCTGTTCCCGGGCGCGCGGCTGGGCGTGGTGATTCCGCTGGGCCTGTTCCTGGAATTCGTGCGTGCGCCGGCCTATCTGCTGATCGGTGTCTGGGCGGCGCTGCAGGTGGTCTTCGCCTACATCGGCCCGACCTTCGGCATGGTCGCCTGGTGGGCCCACATCGCCGGCTTCGTGTTCGGGCTCGGCTATGGCGTGTATGTGCGTGCGGCGATCGCGCGGCGGCTGCGCAAGCGGCACGGGTTTTGATATCGGGGACGGCGCGTTCGCGTCAGTCCGAGCGAGAGACAGCCCCCGAGGGGTCCAGCGAAGCGATCAGCAATTCGTTGTGATGCGTATCGAAAACTAGCGTGCGCCCATCTGGCGACGCAACGAAGTACTCGAAGAACGGTAGTGCTTCCAGCAACGCGATGAGCTCATCCCGACCCAGCACCCACATCGGCCAAGGCGCGGGTTCCTCGTCGGTTGCGACCAGCACTACTTCTTCCAGTGGCAGCGCGGTCAGCACTTCGTTGAGGAGAGCCAATCCGGCGCTGCCATCTTCATACGGCATCCTGCGGGGCGGGCGGGAGAGCCCGGCCCACCAGTAGACGCGATCGCCATCGATGCCATGGAGCGCGGCCACAGTGCCCAATTGCATTGCCCTCTCGTCTTCGGATAGCGCGGCGGAGCGGGTCAATGCCGCGATCTGATCAAACAGGTCCGTCATGGCGAGTATTGGGTGGCTTGGTCAGGGCTTGATCGGTGCCGTCGAGGCCGGAGCTGCCGGCTTGGTCTCTGCCGGCTTGGTCTCTGCCGGCTTGGTCTCTGCCGGCTTGGTCTCTGCCGGCTTGGTCTCTGCCGGCTTGGTCTCTGCCGGCTTAGTCTCTGCCGGCTTCGTATCTGCCGGCTTCGCCTCTACCGGCTTGACCGCTGCCGCTGACGGCTTGGCCGCCGGCTTCTTCGCCGCCTCCGCCTTCTGCCTGGCCAGCACCGAACCCGGTTGCTTCAACTCGGCCAGGGCATCGTTGATCGGGCCATCGCCCGGCAGCACGTCACCGGCCTTGTAGCCTTCGGTGCCTTCCTCGTCACCGCGCAGGTGGCCGGGCAGCGTGGCTTCGCTGTAGTCGGTGAGGCTCGCCGGCAGGTCATCATCACCGGCACGCTTTTCCGGTTGCAGCAGCACATCGGGAATGATGCCGGTGGCCTGGATCGACTTGCCGCTTGGCGTGAAATACCGCGCGGTGGTGAGTTTCACCGAGTCCCCGTTGTCCAGCGGCAGTACGGTCTGCACCGAGCCCTTGCCGAAGGTGCGGCTGCCGACCACGCGCGCGCGGCCGTTGTCGCGCAGGGCGCCGGCCAGCACCTCGGAGGCACTGGCCGAGCCGGCGTCGGCCAGCACCACGACCGGCGCGCCCTTGAGCAGATCGCCCGGCGTTGCATCGAAACGGGCATCGCTGATCGAGATGCGGCCACGGGTACTGACGATGTTGCCCTTCTCGAGCAGGTCGTCGGCTACCTGTACGGCGGCGGTCAGCAGGCCACCCGGGTTGCTGCGCAGGTCCAGCACCAGCCCCTTGAGCTTGCCACCAGCCTGCTGCTGCAACTGGGCAACGTGCTTCTGGAAATCGGCACCGGTGTCGGCCTGGAAGGTACTCAGGCGGATGTAGCCGTAACCAGGTTCAAGCATCCGGCTGCGCACGCTGGTCACGCGGATGGTCTCGCGGGTGACGCTGACATCGAACGGCTTGGGCTTGCCCTCGCGCACCAGGGTCAGCACGACCTTGGTGCCGGCCACGCCGCGCAGCGGCTCGGTGGCCTCGATCGCACTGATCGGCTTGCCGTCGATGGCGATGATCAGGTCGCCAGCGAGGATGCCCGCGCGTGCGGCCGGGGTGTCGTCGATCGGCGAGATCACTTTCAGGCTGCTGTTGTCGGGCTGCTGCTGCAGCTCCACGCCGATGCCGTCGTAGGCGCCGTTGGCCTGCTCATCGAAGGCTTCGGCGTCTTCCTTGTCGAAATAGGTGCTGTGCGGATCCAGATCCAGCAGCAGGCCACGGATGGCGGACTGCATCAGCTTCTTGTCATCGACCGGGTCGACGTAGGCGGCGCGCACTGCGTTGTACACGGCCACATAGCGGCGGATCTCTTCCAACGGAACCCGTGAGGTCACCGCTTCTTCCGTGGTGGCCGCATCGGCCCCGCGTGCCGGCGCTTCGGCGGTCTGCTGCGCCCAGGACACCGCGGGCAACAGGGCCAGCAGCAAGGTGGCGGAACGGGCTACGCGCATGAAGCACTCCAGGATGAGCGGGGGACGGTTGAGCCACGCACCGGGGTGCGTCGCCCGATTATGCGCGAAGCGACGATAAATTCCCGTTGAACCCCGCCCCTGGCGGTGCGCTGCTGTTGTGCGCGGTTTATCGCCGCTGCAGCCAGCTGCCCGGGTCGACCGGCTGGCCATTGCGGCGCAGCTCGAAGTACAGCGCGGTCACGCCCTGCCCACCCGAGTTACCGACCTTGGCCACGGCCTCGCCCTTCTTCACCGTGGCGCCGGCATCACGCAGCAGGGTGTCGTTGTGGGCGTACAGGCTCATGTAGCCGTTGCCGTGGTCGACGATCAGGATCATGCCGTAGCCGGTCATCCAGTCGGAGAACACCACGGTGCCATCGGCGACGGCGGTGATCGTGCTGCCCGCTGGCGCACCGATCAGCACGCCGCTGCTGGTGCGGCCATCGGGCAGCTTGCCGCCATAGCGGGCGAGCAGATTGCCGGACAGCGGCCAGCCCAGGCCGCCCACCTTCGGGGCCGGTGCGGAAGCGACCGCAGGGGGCGTCTTGGTCGCCCGCGGCGGCGGCCGCGTGCCACTGGCGGCAGCAGCGCGATCAGCCTTCTCGGCAGCGGCTTTTTCCGCAGCGGCCCGGCGCGCGGCAGCGCGCCGTTCCGCCTCGGCACGTGCAGCGGCGGCACGCAGATTCGCGAGCAGCGTTTCCAGTGCCTTGGCGTCCTGGCCCAGCGCCTTCTCACGCTCGCTGCGGTCCTTGTAGCGCTCATCCAGCGTGGCAACCGTGGCCGCCCGCTCGCGGCGGTCATCGGCCAACGTGGCCACCTGCTGTTTCTGCTGTTGGCGGGTGCCTTCCAGCGCCTTGCGCCGCTCGACGATCTCCGCCTCCACGCGCTGCAGTTCGGTGAGGTCGGCCGTCAGCGACTGGATCCGCTGCGCGCGCTCGCGCTGCAGGTAGCGGTGGTAGGCCAGGCTGCGGTTCGCATCGGCAACACGGTCCTGCGACAGCAGCAGCTTCAGCGGTGCGTTGTTGCCGATGCGATAGGCCGCGCGCAGCAGCGAGGCCAGCTCCGTGCGCTGCTGTTCCAGCCCGGCCTGCAGCGCATCGCGCTTGGCCTGCAGTTCGTTCATGGCGCGGGTTTCGCGCTGCAGCGCGGTTTCGGTCTGGGCCAGTACGCGCCCGGTGCGGGCCACCTTCTCATCGGCTTCGCGCAGCTGGCGCGATGCCTGCCCACGCTGGCCTTCCAGCGTCCGCCGTTCCTGGGCCACGCCCTTGAGCTCGCTGCGCAGCTTCTGCAGCTTGCGCTCGGCCTCCTTGGACGATTGCGCGGCCAGCGGGCTGGCGCCGAGCACGGCCACTGCCAGCACGAGGGCACGCAACGCCGGGCTCAGCCACTGCGTGCGACCGCGTCCATCGGTCGGATTGTTATCCCGGCGTGAGGAAAAGGCGTTGTGGCGCAAGGGCTTTCCAGTGACTTCAGGCAGATGCGGATTGCAACGATGCATGGTGACATTCCTGCAGGCGGCCTGCCAGCCGCGCTCCACCATCGAGGTTCCCATGAAACGCTCCCTGCTCCCGCTGCTGCTGGCCCTGACGCTGCCCTGTGCGCCGGCCTTGGCAAGCGACAACATCAGCAAGGTCAACGGCAGCATCTCCGCCGAAGCCGGTCAGACCTACGGCAATCTGGAGACCGTCAACGGCGGCATCAAGGTCGCCGAAGGCGCTGTGACGGGTCGTATCGAAACCGTCAACGGCGGCATCCGCGTGGCTGATCGCGCGCGCACCGGGGGAATATCCACGGTCAACGGCAGCGTGCGGGTCGGACGCGAAGTGATTGCCAGCGGCGGCGTGGACACCGTCAACGGCGGCATCTTCCTGGACCGTGGTACCCAGATCGACGGCAGCCTTGAAACCGTCAACGGCAGCATCGGCCTGGTCGAAACGCGCGTGGCGCGCGGCATCGAGACCGTCAACGGAGACATCACCGTTGGCGTGGGCTCGCAGGTGGAGGGCGGGATCGAGGTCAAGAAACCGAACTTCAACCTGTCGCTGACGCCCGGCCGCAAGCCGCGCGTGATCATCGGCCCGAACGCGTCGGTCAACGGACCGCTGCAGTTCGAGCGCGAGGTCACCCTGTACGTGCACCGCACGGCCCGCGTCGGACCGGTCAGTGGCGCGGTGGCCGTTCCCTTCGATACCGACACCGCGCCGCAGGATTGATATTGTGGCTGCTGGTGCCGCACGCACCCGCCTTTCCCGTTCCAGGAACCGATGATGCCCCGCAAACTTCTGTTGTGCCTTGCCGCTGCCGCTGCGTTGACCGCGTGCAAGGGCGAATCCGCCGCGCCCACCGCGGCCCCCGCCACCGACGCGGCACCGACCGCGCCGGGCCATGCGTTCTCGCCCGAGATCAATGCCGGCGACTTCGCCGAGCTGGTCAAGACCCTGGCCTCGGATGAGTTCGAAGGCCGTTCGCCGGGCAGCAAGGGCGAAGAGTTGACCGTCAATTACATCCGCGACCAGATGCAGCGCATCGGCCTGCAGCCGGGCAACGGCGACAGCTGGTTCCAGGACGTGGCGATGACCGAGACCACCGCCGATGAGTCGACCGTGCTCAAGCTGGACCAGGCCGGCAAGACCCGCGAGCTGACCTTCGGCACCGACATGGTGATCGGCACCCGCAGCGGCCAGCCGGAGGTGAAGGTCCAGGACAGCGATCTGGTGTTCGTGGGCTACGGTGTGGACGCACCGGAGCAGAAGTGGAACGACTATGCCGGCCAGGACTGGAAGGGCAAGACGGTCGTGATGTTCGTCAACGACCCGGGCTTCCACGTCAACGACGAGAAGCTGTTCGACGGCAAGCGCATGACCTATTACGGCCGCTGGACCTACAAGTTCGAGGAGGCCGCACGCAAGGGCGCTGCTGCCGCACTGATCGTGCACGACACCGCCGGTGCGTCGTACGGCTGGGACGTGGTCAAGAACTCGTGGGCCGGCCCGCAGTACGACCTGCCGGCCAAGGATGATCCGGAAGCGCGCCTGCCCGCACAGGGCTGGTTGAGCGCCGAGGCCGCGCGTCAGCTGTTCGCCGAGGCCGGCCTGGACCTGGACAAGGCCTACAAGGACGCCAGCAAGCGCGGCTTCAAGCCGGTCCCGCTGAAGGCCAAGGTCTCCTTCGACCTGAAGAGCACCATCGCCGAGAAGAAGTCGCGCAACGTGGTCGGCGTCCTGCCCGGCAGCAAGCGGGCCGACGAGGCCGTGCTGTACATGGCGCACTGGGATCACCTGGGCAAGCACGAGGGTGAGCAGGGCGACAACATCTACAACGGTGCCGTCGACAACGCGACCGGCGTGGCCGGCATCCTGGAAGTCGCTGACGCGATGGTCCACCAGCAGCCGGCACCGGAGCGTTCGGTGGTGTTCCTGGCGGTGACGCTGGAAGAGTCCGGCCTGCTCGGCTCGAAGTACTACGTCAGCCACCCGACCTTCCCGCTGGACAAGATCGCCGGCGTGATCAACATCGATGCGATGTCGGTGGCCGGCCGCGCCAAGGACATGACCGTGACCGGTTTCGGCAGCTCCGAGCTGGAGGACATCCTCAAGCCGCTGGCCGCGAATCAGGGCCGCACCCTGCACGGCGAGACCGCGGTGCAGAGCGGCTTCTACTTCCGTTCGGATCATTTCAACTTCGCCAAGGCGGGGGTGCCGGCGCTGTATGCCGACGGTGGTGAGGATCTGCGCGACGGCGGTGTCGAGGCTGGCCGCAAGGCGGCCGAAGACTACGGCAGCCACCGTTACCACGGCCCCAAGGATGAGTTCGATCCGGCCACCTGGAAGCTGGACGGCACGGTCGAGGACCTGCAGCTGCTGTACGGGGTTGGCAAGGAACTGGCCGGCGGCGATCGTTGGCCGAACTGGTACGAAGGCAATCCGTTCAAGGCGGCACGCGATGCGATGATGAAGGGCAAGGGCGCTGAGGCGCCGGCCGCGGAGTCTGCGCGCTGAGCGGTTGGTTGCAGTGACGTGATCTTTGCTTCATGAAAACGGCGCCTTTCGGGGCGCCGTTTTTTTGCAGCGGCGGCTGGGTTGGTCGGGCGGTGGGTCGCGATACCCTTGCCGGCGAATGTCCCCCGGGGTCGGCCTGTGGCCGCCCCCTCCTCCTTGAGTTCGCCCACAAGGGCATCGCGACCCACGTGTGGAGACCACTGGCGCCGCACAGCAGCAGCGCGATCAGCGAGTGTGGATTGATTTGTCAGTCCTC
This sequence comes from Stenotrophomonas sp. LM091, assembly GCF_001806305.1. NCBI lineage: Bacteria > Pseudomonadati > Pseudomonadota > Gammaproteobacteria > Lysobacterales > Lysobacteraceae > Stenotrophomonas > Stenotrophomonas sp. LM091. The sequence goes on along the minus strand of NZ_CP017483.1, from coordinate 2,553,700 downwards.
ACACAGCACGCGGAGCGCCGTAGCGGCCGGTAGGCGCCTGGGCAAAATCAAGGAGGGGGGCGTCGCCGTCAGGCGGCGGCCGGGGGACATTTGCCGAGGGGCCTGCCGGTCGCTACGCGGGCCTTACGCTCGCGGAAGATGCAAGCGGAGACGCCACCATTCCCAAACCGCAGAACTGCCCAGCGAGACCCGCCGCACTACTGCTCAGCGAGACCCGCCGCACTACTGCATGACCGTGCTCATCTGCTGTGGCACGTGAAATGAGACGCTCCCATCCGTTGGGAGAAGGACAAAAAAAACCCCGCTGCGTGAGCAGCGGGGTTCTGGGTGTAAACCCTGGCGATGACCTACTCTCGCATGGCTTAGGCCACACTACCATCGGCGCAGCTGCGTTTCACTTCCGAGTTCGGGATGGGATCGGGTGGTGCCACAGCGCTAATTTCACCAGGGAGACGGTTGGAGCAGCGCGATGCGCCAGCTCAGCAGAGGTCTCTTCCGAGAAACAGATGCCTGCAAAAACCAGGTGCCTGCAATAAAAGAAAACCCCGCTGCGTGAGCAGCGGGGTTTTCGGGTAAAAACCCTGGCGATGACCTACTCTCGCATGGCTTAGGCCACACTACCATCGGCGCAGCTGCGTTTCACTTCCGAGTTCGGGATGGGATCGGGTGGTGCCACAGCGCTAATTTCACCAGGGAGACAGTTGGAGCGTCGCCATCCTAAAGAAACGGATAAGGCGCCTGCCTCTCGTAAGTCTTGTGACGTAGCGTGCACTTGGGATCTATCGACATGTCATGTCGGCCAAGGCAACTTGAGGTTATATGGTCAAGCCACACGGATCATTAGTATCAGTTAGCTCAATACATTGCTGTACTTACACACCTGACCTATCAACCACATAGTCTATATGGTTCCTTCAGGGGCTTGTGCCCCGGGAGATCTCATCTTGAGGCGCGCTTCCCGCTTAGATGCTTTCAGCGGTTATCGCTTCCGAACATAGCTACCCGGCAATGCCACTGGCGTGACAACCGGAACACCAGAGGTTCGTCCACTCCGGTCCTCTCGTACTAGGAGCAGCCCCTCTCAAATCTCCAACGCCCATGGCAGATAGGGACCGAACTGTCTCACGACGTTCTGAACCCAGCTCGCGTACCACTTTAAATGGCGAACAGCCATACCCTTGGGACCGACTACAGCCCCAGGATGTGATGAGCCGACATCGAGGTGCCAAACACCGCCGTCGATATGAACTCTTGGGCGGTATCAGCCTGTTATCCCCGGAGTACCTTTTATCCGTTGAGCGATGGCCCTTCCATACAGAACCACCGGATCACTAAGTCCTAGTTTCCTACCTGCTTGATCCGTCGATCTTGCAGTCAAGCACGCTTATGCCTTTGCACACAGTGCGCGATGTCCGACCGCGCTGAGCGTACCTTCGAGCTCCTCCGTTACTCTTTAGGAGGAGACCGCCCCAGTCAAACTACCCACCATACACGGTCCCCGATCCAGATTATGGACCTAGGTTAGAACGTCAAGCACGACAGGGTGGTATTTCAAGGATGGCTCCACCACAGCTAGCGCCATGGTTTCATAGCCTCCCACCTATCCTACACAGACGAACTCAACGTTCAGTGTAAAGCTATAGTAAAGGTTCACGGGGTCTTTCCGTCTTGCCACGGGAACGCTGCATCTTCACAGCGATTTCAATTTCACTGAGTCTCGGGTGGAGACAGCGCCGCTGTCGTTACGCCATTCGTGCAGGTCGGAACTTACCCGACAAGGAATTTCGCTACCTTAGGACCGTTATAGTTACGGCCGCCGTTTACTGGGGCTTCGATCAAGAGCTTCGCCTTGCGGCTGACCCCATCAATTAACCTTCCAGCACCGGGCAGGCGTCACACCCTATACGTCCACTTTCGTGTTTGCAGAGTGCTGTGTTTTTGATAAACAGTCGCAGCGGCCTGGTTACTGCGGCCCTCTTCAGCTATAGCTCGCATGAGCCACCAAAAAGGGCGCACCTTCTCCCGAAGTTACGGTGCCATGTTGCCTAGTTCCTTCACCCGAGTTCTCTCAAGCGCCTGAGAATTCTCATCCTACCCACCTGTGTCGGTTTACGGTACGGTCTGCGTAAGCTGAAGCTTAGGAGCTTTTCCTGGAAGCGTGGTATCAGTGACTTCGCCTTAAAGGCTCGTCTCGGTGCTCGGTCTTAAAGGATCCCGGATTTGCCAAAGATCCAAACCTACCGCCTTTCCCCGGACAACCAACGCCGGGTACACCTAACCTTCTCCGTCCCTCCATCGCACTTACGCGAGGTGCAGGAATATTAACCTGCTTCCCATCGACTACGACTTTCGTCCTCGCCTTAGGGGCCGACTCACCCTGCGCCGATTAACGTTGCGCAAGGAAACCTTGGGCTTTCGGCGTGCGGGTTTTTCACCCGCATTATCGTTACTCATGTCAGCATTCGCACTTCCGATACCTCCAGCAGACTTCTCAATCCACCTTCAACGGCTTACGGAACGCTCCTCTACCGCGTACATATAAATATGCACACCCCAAGCTTCGGTTCACTGCTTAGCCCCGTTAAATCTTCCCCGCAGACCGACTCGACCAGTGAGCTATTACGCTTTCTTTAAAGGGTGGCTGCTTCTAAGCCAACCTCCTGGCTGTCTGTGCCTTTCCACATGGTTTTCCACTTAGCAGTGAATTTGGGACCTTAGCTGTGGGTCTGGGTTGTTTCCCTTTTCACGACGGACGTTAGCACCCGCCGTGTGTCTCCCATACAGTCCGTCTCGGTATTCGGAGTTTGCAATGGTTTGGTAAGTCGCGATGACCCCCTAGCCATAACAGTGCTCTACCCCCGAGAGGATACATATGAGGCGCTACCTAAATAGCTTTCGAGGAGAACCAGCTATCTCCGGGTTCGATTAGCTTTTCACTCCTAATCACAGCTCATCCCCGTCTTTTGCAACAGACGTGGGTTCGGGCCTCCAGTACCTGTTACGGCACCTTCACCCTGGCCATGACTAGATCACCCGGTTTCGGGTCTACTGCCCGCGACTATGCGCCCTTATCAGACTCGGTTTCCCTTCGCCTCCCCTATACGGTTAAGCTTGCCACGAACAGTAAGTCGCTGACCCATTATACAAAAGGTACGCAGTCACTCTTTCGAGCTCCTACTGCTTGTACGCACACGGTTTCAGGATCTATTTCACTCCCCTCTCCGGGGTTCTTTTCGCCTTTCCCTCACGGTACTGGTTCACTATCGGTCGGTCAGTAGTATTTAGCCTTGGAGGATGGTCCCCCCATGTTCAGACAGGGTTTCACGTGCCCCGCCCTACTCGTCTTCACTGGAGTGGCCCTTTTAAATACAGGGCTATCACCTTCTATGGCCAGCCGTTCCAGGCTGTTTTTCTAGAACCATTCCAGCTTAAGGGCTAGTCCCCGTTCGCTCGTCGCTACTCAGGGAATCTCGGTTGATTTCTTTTCCTCTGGTTACTTAGATATTTCAGTTCACCAGGTTCGCTTCCAGCAGCTATGTATTCACTGCAGGATACCCGCAAGCGGGTGGGTTTCCCCATTCGGACATTACCGGATCAAAGCTTGTTGCCAGCTCCCCGATACTTTTCGCAGGCTGCCACGTCCTTCATCGCCTCTGACCGCCAAGGCATCCACCGTGTGCGCTTATTCGCTTGACCATAT
>NZ_CP017483.1:2120000-2547500 GCF_001806305.1 Stenotrophomonas sp. LM091 | reverse complement strand
GCCTTGCGGTGGCCCCTGCGTCGGGGGAGGGAAAGTATGTCCCTATCCGCATCGTTTGTGAAGGGGGTAAGCGACATTTTTTCACGTCGCCTCCCTCCCATTCATGCTTCAAGGGGGCCGGATCGCCCGGACCCCTTGTGCCACTTAGGCCGCGACCAGCAGCACGCGTGCGAAGGTGCGCTTGCCGACCTGCAGCAGGCCTTCAAAACCGGGCGCGAACACCTGCTGGGCGTCCTCCACCACCTCGCCGTCCACCTTCACTGCACGCTCTTTGAGCTTGCGGGACGCTTCGGAGTTGCTCGGGGTGAGCCCGGCAGCGGTCAGCAGCGCACCAATCCGCAGGCCTTCGGCCGGAATGGCCACCTCCTGGAGCGGCAGCAGGGTCACATCGCCCTGCCCGGTCACGGCGGCATTCCAGCCGGCGATGGCCTGCTCGGCCGCGGCGGCGTCATGGAAGCGGGTGGTCAGCTCACGCGCCAGGCGCAGCTTCACCTCGCGCGGGTTCAACCCGCCCGCCTCGACCTGCTCACGCAGCGCCTTGGCCTCGGCCTGGCTGATATCAAAGGAGAGCAGCTCGATCCAGCGCCACATCAGGTCATCGCCGATCTTCATGGTCTTGGTGACGATGTCGATGGCCGGCTCGCTGATACCAATATAGTTGTTGAGCGACTTGGACATCTTGGCCACGCCGTCCAGGCCTTCCAGCAGCGGCATGGTCAGCACGATCTGCGGCTTCTGCCCGTAGTGCTCCTGCAGGCCACGGCCCATCAGCAGGTTGAACTTCTGGTCGGTGCCGCCCAGTTCGACGTCCGCTTCCAGTGCGACCGAGTCGTAACCCTGCACCAGCGGATACAGGAACTCATGCAGGGCGATGGACTGCTGGGCGGCATAGCGCTTGGCGAAATCGTCGCGCTCGAGCATGCGCGCCACGGTGTGCTGGCCGGCCAGGCGGATCATGTCGGCGGCGGCCATCTTGCCGAACCACTCCGAATTGAAGCGCACTTCGGTCTTTTCGCGGTCCAGTACCTTGAAGACCTGGTCCTCATAGGTACGCGCGTTGGCGAGCACATCTTCCTTGGTGAGCGGCTTGCGGGTGACGTTCTTGCCGGACGGGTCGCCGATCATCCCGGTGAAGTCGCCGATCAGGAAGATCACCTGGTGGCCAAGGTCCTGGAACTGGCGCAGCTTGTTCAGCAGCACGGTGTGGCCCAGGTGCAGGTCCGGGGCGGTGGGGTCGAAGCCGGCCTTGACCCGCAGCGGACGGCCGCTTTCCAGACGCTGGCGCAGTTCGTCGGATTTGAGGATCTCATCGGCGCCTCGCCCGATCAGGGCAATGGCTTCTTCAATCGAGGACACGTGACAACTCCCGGCAATGCCTTATTTATATGAATGACGTTAAGTACAAGTTAACCGCAGGTGCTTCACAAAAGCCAATAGGCACAAGGGTTTGACGCGGTATTTATACCTGTCTATGTTACCGACGTTTGGGCCCGCGCTCCCGGGCCAGCCAGGAACAGACCGACGATGCTCAATTCCGATCAAGGCCGCGCGCGCAAGCAGCGCTTCAAGGAACGTCTCCACGTCCTCCACGACACCGCCCTCCATCGGAAGCTCAAACAGCATCTTCCCGCGGCCTTCAACCAGCGCTGGACCCGCCGCCACTGGATGCACGCCAGCCTGTTCGCCACCATCGGCGCCCTGGTGGCCACGATCGTCCCGGGCTTCTCGCACACCATCGACTCGCCCTACTCGGTCAGCCATTCGACCCTGGCGCTGCCGTTGCCGCCGCTGTCGCTGGAGCGTCAGCAGCAGACCCCCGGCGACAGCTGGCAGGTGCTGCGCGTGCAGCGCGGCCAGACCCTGAGCAATCTGTTCGACCAGGCCGGGATCCCGGCCACGGTGATGCACCAGGTGCTGGAGCACCCCGGTGTGCGCGAGTCGCTGACCAAGCTGCGCCCCGGCGCGGAGATCGCCTTCGACCTGCCGCTGTCCGGTGAGTTGCGCACGATCCGCTTCGACCGTGATGCCGACAACCGCGTCGAGCTGTCCCTGGCTGGCGACAAGATCACCGAGACGGTGAGCAAGCGCGAGACCTCCACCCGCCGGGTGGTCGCCAGTGGCGAGATCACCAGTTCGCTGTACGCCGCCGCGCGCAAGGCCGGGCTCTCGCCCTCGGCGATCGCGACGATGACCGACGAGATCTTTAAGTACGACATCGACTTCTCCAAGGACCTGCAGCCCGGCGACCGTTTCAGCGTGGTGATGGACGAAACCTGGCGCGAAGGCGAGAAAGTGGACACCAGCAAGATCCTCGCGGCGACCTTCAGCTCGGGTGGCAAGACCTACAGCGGCTTCCGCTTCGACCGCAACGGCAAGTCCGAATACTTCGATGCCAGCGGCCGTCCCCTGAAGAAGAGCTTCATCCGCATGCCGATCCAGTTCGCGCGCTTGAGTTCGAGCTTCGGCGCGCGCAAGCACCCGGTGCTGGGCAAGATGCGCATGCACAAGGGCGTGGACTACGCCGCACGCACCGGCACCCCGATCATGGCCGCCGGCGATGCCCGCGTGCAGTTCGCCGGCGTGCAGCGCGGCTACGGCAACGTGGTGATCCTCGACCACGGCCGTGGCCACACCACGCTGTACGGGCACATGTCGCGCTTTGGCAGCATCAAGACCGGCCAGCGCGTGGCCCAGGGCACCGTGATCGGCTACGTCGGCTCGACCGGCATGGCCACCGGCCCGCACCTGCATTACGAATTCCGCGTCAACGGCGTGCACCGCAACCCGCTGTCGGTGACGATGCCGCCGCCGGAGCCGCTGCAGGGTGCCGAGCTGGCCGCCTTCCGTGCGCAGACCGCGCCGGCACTGGCGCGCATCCAGGGCATGGAGAAGCTGATCTACGCCGACGCCAGCCCGGCCCCGGCTGCCACGTCGGCCGATACGGCCACCGCAAAGGCCGGCAAGCCGGTCAAATCCAACCGCGGCTGATCGCATCGATTGACGGCGGCAACGGGTTGCGCGGAAGCTGCATGCAACCCGTTGGACCGCCTGGCCATGACCTCTGCTGTTGATCCCACCACCCCGCTCTACCTGGGCCTGATGTCCGGCACCAGCGCCGACGGCATCGATGCCGCGCTGGTGCAGTTCCCCGCCGAGGGCGGCTGCCGCTTTGTCGATGGCCTGACCCACGTGTGGGATCCGGCGATCCGCGCCGAGCTGATCGCCTTGGGCGAAGGCGGCACGATCACCTCGCTGGACGCGCTGGGCCGGCTCGATGCCGAGGTCGGGATCACGTTCGCCGCGGCTGCCAACCGGCTGCTGGACAGCGCGCGCATCGACCGCACCCAGGTGCAGGCCATCGGTTCGCACGGGCAGACCGTACGCCATCGGCCGCTGGCCGATCCTGCCTTCACGATGCAGATCGGCGACGCCAACCGCATCGCCGAATTGACCGGCATCACCACCGTGGCCGATTTCCGCCGCCGCGATGTGGCCGCCGGCGGCCATGGCGCGCCGCTGATGCCGGCGTTCCACCTGGCGATGCTGGGTGACAGCGACGAAGACCGCGCCGTGCTCAACCTGGGCGGCATCGGCAATCTCACCCTGATCCCGCGCGAGGGTACGCCGCGCGGTTTCGATACCGGCCCGGCCAATGCGCTGATGGATGCCTGGTGCCAGCGCCACCGCGGCGAACCGTTCGACGCCGACGGGGCATTCGCGGCCAGCGGGCAGGTCGATACGGCGCTGCTGGCGCGGTGGCTGGCCGATCCGTGGTTTGCGCTGCCGCCGCCCAAGAGCACCGGGCGCGAGCAGTTCCACCTGGACTGGGCGCAGGCGCAACTGGGCGAGGGACAGGTCTCCGGCGCGGATGTGCAGGCGACCCTGCTGGAGCTGACCGCCGCGACGGTGGCCGATGCGCTGTTGGCGCACCTGCCGGGCGCGAAGCGGGTGCTGGTGTGCGGCGGTGGCGTGCGCAACCCGCAGCTGCTGCGGCGCCTGGGCGCACGCCTGCCGGGCGTGGTGATCGAGTCCAGCGCGGTGCACGGGCTGGATCCGGATTATCTGGAGGCGATGGGGTTTGCGTGGTTGGCGCAGCGCACCCTGGCCGGGTTGCCGGGCAATCTGCCGAGCGTGAGTGGTGCGCGGGGGCCGCGGATTCTCGGGGCGATCCACCCGGCCTGAGGCGCCACGGCGGCGGGCGCTGCGTGCGGCGGTGATCGCCGATGCGCGGCTCGGCGCGTGCCGCCGTTACAGCCCCTGCGCGTCCGGCAGCGCCTGCAGTGCCGCGATGGCATCGGCGAGCGCATCGACTTCGGGATCGTGGAAGCCGCTGCGGACCTCCAGTTCGCTGGCGAACAGGCCTTGTTCCAGCAATGCCACGCAGGCGTCCTCGCGGGACCAGCCACGCGCCACTGCGATGCGGCGGATACGTTCCAGCAACAGCGGGTCCATATCCCGCAGCAGTAGATCAGCCATCGTTCTCCCCGTTGGCGCGCCGCCATCCCCGCAGCGACTGTGCCGGCATGATCCATCAGGCTCTGCCGGCACGCAAACCACTCAGGCCGAGCTGCGGTCCCGGATCCGTGGCCACAGCCAGATCAGCAGCAGCAGGGTCGGGATGACCGTGGTGGCGCTGAGGATGAAGAAGGTGCTGTACGAGCTCGCCTCCACGATGTAACCGGAGACGCCGCCGACGAACTTGCCCGGCAGGTTGGCCAGCGAGACCAGCAGCGCGTACTGGGTGGCGGTGAAGTTGCGGTCGGTCAGCGAGGACATGAAGGCGACCAGCACCGTGCCGGCGAAGCCCTGGAACAGGTTGTCCGCGCTCAGCGCCGCATAGAACGCCCACAGCTGGCCCGGGTTTTGCGCCATCAGCAGGAACGCCAGGTTGGACAGCGCCACGCCCAGCGCGGCGACCAGCAACATGCGGCGAAAGCCGAATGCAGCCACCGCGATGCCGCCGAGGAATGCGCCGCCGATGCCCATCCACACGCCGAACAGCTTGGAGACGGTCGCGATGTCGGCCTTGGTGAAGCCCGAATCGAGATAGAACGGACCGGCCATCACCCCGATCACCTGGTCCGGGAATTTGTAGAGCCCGACGAAGGCCAGCAGCACCAGCGCCAGCACCACGCCATTGGTGCTGAAGAAGCTGGCGATCGGCTGCCAGAACGCGCCGAAGAAATCGATCCGGCGCTGGATGCGCACCTCGGGCTGCTCCGGCTCGCGGCACAGCAGCGTGGTGATGATCGGCAGGATCATCAAGGCAGCCATGGCCAGGTAGGCCACGATCCAGCTCTCGAACTGGGCCAGGTACAGCGCGCCCGCGCCAGCCAGGATCAGGCCGATGCGATAGCCCAGCGTATAGGTCGCGGCGAGTGCCGCCTGGGCACTCTCCGGTGCGATCTCGATGCGGTAGGCGTCCACCACCGAATCCTGGGTCGCACCGGCGAACGAAGCCACCAGCACCCAAAGCACCAGCGGGGTGACGCCGAGTTCGGGCCGGACGAAGGCCAGCGCGAACAACCCGCCGGTGACGCCGATCTGCGAGGCCAGCAGCCACGAACGGCGCCGGCCCAGGAAGCCGATCAGCGGGAACGCGTAGCGGTCGATCAGCGGCGCCCAGACGAACTTCATCAGATAGAAGAAGCTGGCCAGGCTGATCAGCCCGATGCTGCCCAGGTCCAGGCCGACATCCCGCAGGCGGGTGGACAGCGTCTGCGAGGCGATCAGCAGGAACGGCAGGCCGCTGCCGAAGCCCAGGAAGGCCATCGTCAGCGCCGAGGGCGTACCGAAGGCGCGCTTGATCCCCGCCCACCCCTTGTAGGACACCGGCTCGACCGCTTCGGTCATGGGGCGTAGTCCACCGTGAACGGCGCATGGTCGGAGAAGCGTTCATCGCGGTACACCGAGCAGCTGCGCAGGCGGTCACGCAGGCCCGGGCTGACGAACTGGTAATCGATGCGCCAGCCGACATTGTTGGCGCGCGCCTGGCCGCGGTTGCTCCACCAGGTGTAGTCCTCGCCCTGCGGGTGCAGCAGGCGGTAGGCATCGGTCCAGCCCTGGCCGGCGGCGATGTCCAGCGCCTGGTCGGCATCCACGCACTGGCCGTTGAGCCAGTCGCGCTCGGGCGGCAGGCAGCCGGAGTTCTTCTGGTTGGATTTCCAGTTCTTGATGTCCAGCGCGGAACGCACGATGTTCCAGTCGCCGCACAGCACGTAGTCGCGGCCACTGGCCAGCCAGCCGGCCAGGATCGGGCGCAGCCACTCCATCACTTCGTACTTGAAGCCCTGGCGCAGATCGCCCGAGCTGCCCGAGGGGATATAGAAGGAGACCACGCTGAGGTTGCCGTAGCGGGCTTCGATGTAGCGGCCTTCATCGTCGAACGGGGCCCAGCCCAGCGAGGTGATCACCTGGTCCGGCTCGCGCTTGCTGTAGATCGCCACGCCGCTGTAGCCCTTTTTGGTGATGGCGTCGCGGTAGAAGCAGTGGTGCCCGTCCGGGCGGAACATCGGGTCGGTCAGCTGGTCTTCCTGGGCCTTGGTTTCCTGGATGCACAGGACGTCGGCGTCCTGGGCGCGGAACCACTCGAGAAAGCCCTTGGTGGCGGCGGAACGGATGCCGTTGGCGTTGAAACTGATGATGCGCATGCTGACCCGGGTCTGGAACGATACCCGCAAGAGCATACCGTTTCGGCCCTTGCAGGGGCTGGCTGGAAACGGACGGCATTACCGCCCGCGGCCATCTGGCGAAGCCGTCTCGCCAGCCCGTGCGACACCGGGCCGCAGGGCTCGACGAGCGGAAAAGTGCGGGCATGCATTAGGATTTGCGCTCCAAATGAATTGAATCGAGTCTTGATGAGCGACCATCGCCACCGTTTCCTGCAACTGGCCCTGACCGCCGATGCCCTGCGTTTCGGCCAGTTCACCCTGAAGTCCGGCCGTCTGAGCCCCTATTTCTTCAACGCCGGCCGGTTCGATTCCGGCGCGCGCATGTCCCAGCTGGCGGCCTGCTACGCCGATGCCGTGGAGGCCACCGGGCTGAAGTTCGACGTCGTGTTCGGCCCGGCCTACAAGGGCATCCCGCTGGCCACCGCGACCGCCTGTGAATTCGCCCAGCGCGGCCGCGACCTGCCGCTGTCGTTCAACCGCAAGGAAGCCAAGGACCACGGCGAAGGCGGCAACCTGATCGGCGCGGACATGAATGGCAAGCGCGTGCTGATCGTCGATGACGTGATCACCGCCGGCACCGCGATCCGCGAAGCACTGGCGATCATCAAGGGCGCTGGTGGCACCCCGGCCGGCATCGTGGTGGCCCTGGACCGCCAGGAGATCGCCTCGGAAACCGACCGCCGTTCGGCCGCGCAGGCCGTGGCCGAAGAAGCCGGCATTCCGGTGGTCGCCGTGGCCACGCTGGCCGACCTGCTTGATTTTGCCTCCGGAAATCCGGAACTTGTGGGCTACCGGCAGCCGCTGGAGGACTATCGTTCCCGCTACGGCAGCCGTCCTACACGTTGAGAGCAGGGGGCTTTCACCATGTCCAGGTTTGCCTCGTTCACCGTTGTCGGCCTGTTGCTGGCCGTGCCGCTGTTGCCTGCCCAGGCACAGAAGCGCGCGGCCGACGCAGCGCCGAAGAAGCTGTACTGCTGGAACAAGGGCAGCGAGCGGATCTGCAGTGATGCCCTGCCCCAGGAGGCGGTGAACAGTGCGCGCGAGGAGTTCAACCTGCGCAGCGGCATGCGCAGTGGGGAAGTGCAGCGCGCGTTGACTGACGACGAACGCGCCGATGCCGCGGCGCAGGCCGCGCAGCAGCGCCTGGACCTGGCCGCCGAGCAGACCCGGCAGCGTACCGAGCAGGCGATGCTGGCCACGTACGAGAGCGAGGACGACCTGCGCCGGGTGTTCGCCGAGCGCAGCGGCATCCTGGACAACAACATCCATACCGCCAGCTACAACGTGGCCAGCGTGCGTGATGCGCTGGTGACCCTGCTGGCCAGTGCGGGCAACCGCGAGCTGGATGGGCAGCCGGTGCCGGACAAGCAGGCCGAGCGCATCCGCCAGCGGCATGCCGAGCTGGTGACGCAGCGGCGCATGCAGGCCTCGTTCGAGCAGCAGCGCCGGGCGCTGGACGTGGAGATCGAGAGCACGCTGCAGCGCTATCGGTTGCTCAAGGGTGTGGGGAGCGATCCGCGCGGGTAAGGGCGGAGGTGCGATGGCGTTGAAACGAAGGCGGCCTTGGGGTCGCCTTTTTTTATGCACTTTTTACGCGGGGCGCCGGTTTCGGGCGTGGAGCGTTTATGCCGTGCAGGCAGACCATGGGCGCCTGACGTGGAGTGGTTCCACCTGGACGTCCCATGAGCCCGTATCTGTCTGTCTTTCCTGCCGGTGCCCCGCGCACCGTGCGCTCCCTTTCCCGCGTTTGAGGCCACGACCATGTCTGCCTGGCTTTCCCTGCTGTGCGGCGTGCTGGTGCTCGTTGCCGCCGCCTATCTGCTGTACGTCGTGCTTCGGCCCGAAACCTTCTGACCGGAGCCGACCATGACCGAGATCCTGTTGATCCTGCTGGCCAGCATCGTGCTGGCCTTTCTGCTTGGGCTGTACCTGGCCCGGGTGATGCGCGGTGGCCCGATGCGTGGCGATGCGCTGTTCGGGCTGGTTGAAAAACCCCTTTACCGGCTGCTGGGAGTGAACCCGGCGCGCGGCATGTCCTGGCGTGGCTACGTGGGCGCCTTCCTGCTCAGCAACGTGGTGATCGCGGTGCTGGTGCAGGCCGTCTTCATGACCCAGGCCTGGCTGCCGTTCAATCCGGACCAGATCCCCAACATGCGCTGGGATACGGCGCTGCACACCATGGTGTCGTTCCTGACCAACACCAACCAGCAGCATTATTCCGGGCAGGCGCAGCTGTCGTACTTCTCGCAGATGACCGCGATCACCGGGCTGCAGGTGGTGACGCCGATGATGGGCCTGGCGCTGGTGGTGGCCACCCTGCGTGCGCTGTTCGGCGCGCGCCCCGAGGATGTGCCGGCCGACCAGGCTGCGCTGCTGAGTGCGGACCGCCGCGTCGATGTGGGCAATTACTACGCCGATGTGGTGCGCTCGAGCGTGCGCTTCATGCTGCCGCTGTGCCTGCTGTGGGCGGTGCTGCTGACCAGCCAGGGCGTGCCCGCCACCCTCGCCGGCGGTCCGCAGGCCACGCCGATCGACGCCTCGGCCGGCATGGACACGCAGAAGCTGCCGCTCGGGCCGGTCGCGGCGATGGTCGCGGCCAAGCAGCTGGGCACCAATGGCGGTGGCTGGTACGGCCCCAACAGCGCGATGCCGCTGGAGAACCCGACCCCACTGTCCAACGCGCTGGAACTGATCGGCATCCTGCTGGTCCCGATCGCGGTGATCTTCATGCTCGGCGCCTTCACCGGACGCAAGCGCCTGGCCGGGCTGGTGTTCGGCTGCATGCTGGCGATGTCCAGTGTGTCGATCGCCGCCACGGTGTGGCTGGAAGGCCACTCGGCCACTGCGGCCAGCCCGCTGCTGATGGAGGGCAAGGAAGTGCGCTTCGGTGCCGATGGCACGGGCTTGTGGGCCGCGATCACTACCCAGGTGTCCAACGGTTCGGTCAACGGCATGCATGACTCGCTCAGCCCGCTGGCCGGCGCCGTGCCGATGGTCAACATGCTGGTCAATGCGATCTGGGGCGGCATCGGCTGTGGGCTGCAGCAGTTCATCGTGTACCTGCTGCTGGGCGTGTTCCTGGCCGGCCTGATGACCGGCCGCACCCCGGAACTGTTCGGCCGCAAGCTGGAGACGCCGCAGGTGCGTCTGCTCGCGCTGCTGGTGCTGCTGCAGCCGATCACCATCCTGGGCTTCACCGCGTTGACCCTGGCGATCCCGTCGATCACCGGCACCTCCAATCCCGGCTTCCACGGCATCAGCCAGGTGTTCTACGAGTACACCTCGGCGTTCGCCAACAACGGCTCGGGCTTTGAAGGCCTCGGCGATGCCACGGTGTGGTGGAACCTGAGCTGCACCCTGGTGCTGCTGCTGGGCCGCTACCCCGTGCTGGTGATCCCGTTGATCGTGGCCGCGCAGCTGGCGGCCAAGCGGCGGGCGCCGGAATCGGCCGGCACGCTGCAGATTGAAACCCCGACCTTCGCGCTGACCCTGATCGCGCTGATCGTCATCCTCACCGTATTGCAGTTCATGCCGGCGCTGGTGCTGGGCCCGGTCGCCGATCACCTGTCGCTGACGCTGCACTGAGACCGCCTTCCATGAGTACGTATCCGTTGAACGTTTCTTCCCATCGCCGCCAGCGCCTGCTCGACGGCGCCGGCTGGCGCCGTGCCCTGCGCGACGCCGTCATCAAGCTCTCGCCCCGGCACCTGCTGCACAGCCCGGTGATGGCCGTGGTGATGGTCGGCACAGTGGTCAGCGCCCTGGTCACGCTGACCGGCAATGCGCCGCTGGGCTTCGGCCTGGCGGTCACCGCGATCCTGCTGCTGACGGTGCTGTTCGGCAACTTCGCCGAGGCGGTGGCCGAAGCGCGCGGCCGGGGCCAGGCCGCCTCGCTGCGACGCGCCCGGCAGGACCTCAGTGCGCGCCGGTTGGCGGCCGCGCATGCCGGGGCCAGCGAAACCCAGGTCCCGGCGGCCGAACTGCGCCCGGGCGACCATGTGATCGTCACTGCCGGGGAACTGATCCCGGCCGATGGCGAGATCGTGCAGGGCCTGGCGACCATCAACGAAGCGGCGGTGACCGGCGAATCGGCCCCCGTGCTGCGCGAAGCGGGTACCGACCGCAGTGGCGTGATCGGCGGCACCAAGGTGCTCTCCGACCAGATCATCGTGCGCATCACCGCCGAGCCGGGCCACAGCTTCCTGGACCGGATGATCGCCCTGGTGGAAGGCGCGAACCGCCAGAAGACCCCGAACGAGGTCGCCCTGACCCTGCTGCTGGCGGCGATGACGCTGACCTTCCTGGTGGTGGTGGCGACGCTGCCGGCGATCGGTGCGTTCGTTGGTGTGCAGGTCGATCCGCTGCTGTTGATCGCGCTGCTGGTGTGTTTGATTCCGACCACCATCGGCGGCTTGCTGCCGGCCATCGGCATTGCCGGCATGAACCGGGCGCTGGCCGCCAACGTGCTGGCCAAGTCCGGCAAGGCGGTGGAAGTGGCCGGCGATGTGGACGTGCTGCTGCTCGACAAGACCGGCACGATCACCCATGGCGACCGCCAGGCCACGCACTTCCATGCACTGGCGGGGATTGATGCCACGCAGCTGCGCGAAGCAGCGCTGCTGTCCTCGCTGGCCGACCCGACGCCGGAAGGCAAATCGGTCGTGCGTCTCGCGCGTGAGCAGGGCTGCACCACCGCCGAGCCGGACCGTGCGGACTATCTTGCGTTCTCTGCGCAGACCCGCATGTCCGGTGTGGATCTGGACGGCGGCCGCCGCATCCGCAAGGGCGCTTCCGATGCGATCACCGCGTATGTGCGTGAGCTGGGCGGCACCGTGCCGTCGGAGCTGCCGGGCCGCGTGGAACAGGTGGCGCGCAACGGTGCCACCCCGCTGGTGGTGTGCGAAGGCCGCCATGTGCTGGGCGTGATCGAGCTGTCGGACGTGGTCAAGCACGGCATGCGCGAGAAGTTCGCGCAGCTGCGCGCGATGGGCATCCGCACGGTGATGATCACCGGCGACAACCCGCTGACCGCCGCGGCGATCGCCGCCGAAGCCGGTGTGGACGACTACATCGCCGAGGCCCGCCCCGAAGACAAGCTGGCCCGCATCCGCGCCGAGCAGGCCGGTGGGCGGCTGGTGGCGATGGTCGGCGACGGTACCAACGACGCTCCGGCGCTGGCCCAGGCCGACATCGGGCTGGCGATGAACTCCGGCACGCAGGCCGCCAAGGAGGCCGGCAACATGGTCGATCTGGATTCGGACCCGGCCAAGCTGCTGGCGGTGGTGGAAGTGGGCAAGCAGCAGCTGATCACCCGCGGTGCGCTGACCACCTTCTCGCTGGCCAACGATGTCTCCAAGTATTTCGCGATCCTGCCGGCGCTGTTCGCCTCCACCCTGCCGGCGATGGCGGCGCTGAACGTGATGCACCTGTCCAGCCCGCGCAATGCGGTGCTGGCGGCGCTGATCTTCAATGCGTTGGTGATCCCGGCGCTGATCCCGCTGGCCTTGCGCGGGGTGCGCTTCCGCCCGGCCACGGCCACCGCACTGCTCCGCCGGAACATGCTGGTGTATGGCCTGGGCGGCGTGCTGCTGCCGTTTGCGGCCATCAAATTGATCGACCTCTTCCTTGTCTCGGTGTTCGGCGCATGAACCGCTCGCTAGCTGCTTCTGTTCCCCGTTCGGCGCGCAGTCGCGCGGCCGCCTCCCTCCACCTGCAGCAGGACAGCGCCTGGCGCCCGGCCCTCGTGCTCGGCCTGAGCAGCCTGTTGCTGCTCGGCCTGGCCTATGCAGTGGCCACGACCAGCGTGAGCCGGCTGCTGTTCCCGGCGCAGGCCGATGGCAGCCTGCTGATCCGCGACGGGCAGGTGCGTGGCTCGCAGCTGATCGCCCAGCCGTTCGTCGGCGATGGCTACTTCCAGGCGCGGCCGTCGGCGGCCAACTACGACCCGATGGCCGCGGCCGGCAGCAACATGGCGCGCACCAATCCGGCGCTGCAGGAACGGGTGCAGGCGGCGATCACGGCGGTGGCCGCACGCGAAGGCGTGCCTGCCGCGCAGGTGCCCGGCGATCTGGTCACCCAGTCCGGCGCCGGCATGGACCCGGAGATCTCCCCGGCCGCCGCGCAGGTGCAGGTGGCCCGCGTGGCACGCAGCCGTGGGCTGCCGGCCGAGCGCGTCGCCGCGTTGGTGCAGGCCAACACGCTGGGCCCGCAGTGGGGCGTGTTCGGCCAGGCCCGGGTCAACGTGATGACGTTGAACCTGGCGCTGGAGGATCTCAAGGCCCGACCGTGATGCCGGGATCGCGCGAACCGGCGCACAATCCCCGCCCATGAGCGACTCCCGTACCCGCCAGGCCGATGCCCTGGTCGACACCCTGCAGCGCGAAGCCGGCGGCAAGCTCACTGTGTTCCTGGGCGCTGCCCCGGGGGTTGGCAAGACCTTCAGCATGCTGACCCGCGCGCATGAGCAGCTGCGCCGCGGCGTGGACGTGGTGATCGGGCTGGTGGAAACCCACGGCCGCGCCGAGACCTCGGCGCTGCTGGCGGGCCTGCCGCAGGTACCGCTACTGCAACGCGAGTACCAACAGCACGCGCTGGAAGAAATGGACCTGGACGCGGTGCTGGCGCGTCGCCCGGCCCTGGTGCTGGTCGACGAACTGGCGCATCGCAATGTGCCCGGCAGTCGCCATGAACGGCGCTGGCAGGATGTGATGGAACTGCTCGATGCCGGCATCGACGTGTGGACCACGGTCAACATCCAGCACCTGGAAAGCCTCAACGACGTGGTCATGCGCATCACCGGGGTGCGCGTCAGCGAGACCGTGCCGGATGCGGTGCTCGACCGTCTGCACGACATCGTGCTGGTGGACCTGCCGCCGCGCGAACTGATCGAGCGCCTGCAGCAGGGCAAGGTCTATGTGCCGGAGCAGGCGGCGCAGGCGCTGCAGGCATTTTTCTCGCCGGCCAACCTGACCGCACTGCGCGAATTGGCGATGCAGGAAGCCGCCGACCGCGTGGACAGCAGCCTGCGCGAGACCCGTGCCGCGCGCGGCGAAGGCAACCTGCCGCTGCGCCGCCGCGTGCTGGTGGCGATCGATGGCGGCGGCCAGAGCGAGTACCTGGTGCGGGTCGGCCGGCGCATCGCCGAGCGGCGCGATGCGCCGTGGACGGTGGTGACGGTGCAGGCGCGCGCGCACGACGAGCAGACCCGGCGCGAGATCGATGCCGCCTTCGCCCTCGCCCGCCGCCTCGGGGGCGAGGCCGAGCTGCTGCACGGCTCCAGCATCGCCGATGCGCTGCTCGATCACGCCGCCCACAACGGGGTCTCCACGCTGGTGCTGGGCCGCACGCGCGAGCGGCCGCTGGCGCGCATGCTCAACCGCACGCTGACCCAGCAGCTGATCCGTCGTGGCGCGCATTTCGAGATCACGATCATCGGCACGCCGCAGGCGCGGGCGCGGGCGCGCCGGTCGGGACTGTCCATTCCCAGCCGCAGCGCCGGCAAGGACGCGCTGCTGGCGCTCGGCGCCACGGCGGCGGCCTGCCTGGTGGCGCTGGTCGCCGAGCGCTGGATCGGGCTGTACGACCTGTCGATGGTGTTCATCGTGGCGGTGGTGATGGTCGCTGCGCGTAGCCGCACCAGTGCGGCGGTGATCGCCGCCGCGCTGTGTTTCCTGGCCTACAACTTCTTCTTCATCGCGCCGCGCTTCACCTTCGCGATCAGTGCGCGCCAGGGTGTGATCACGGTCTTCCTGTTCCTGGCCGCTGCCTTGGTGGCAGGGCGGTTGGCCTCGCGCCTGCGCATGCAGGTGGTCGCGTTGCGCGCGGCCAACCGGCACGCGCATGCGCGCCAGGCACTGGGCCGGCAACTGGCCAGTGCGGCGAGCAACGAGCAGGTCGCGCAGGCCGGCCGCGAGGCACTGGAACAGGCGATGGACGCCCCGGCGTGGCTGCGCATCGGGCAGTACACCAGTGCCAGCGGCAGCGCCGCACCGGGCGACACCGATCTGGCCGCGGCCGACTGGGCGCACCGGCATGGCCAACCCAGCGGACGCTTCACCGATACCCTGGCCGGTGCTGGCTGGTGGTTCCTGCCGCTGCTGGACGGCGACGACCGCGCGATCGGCGTGGCCGGCATGCGCTTCCCGCGCGAGGCACCGCGGCTGACACCGGAACAACGGCAGCTGGCCGAAGCGATGGTGGACGACATCGCGCAGGCCGCGCTGCGCACCCAGCTGGTGGCCGACCTGGAAAAGGCGCATGTGAGCAACGAGACCGAGCGGCTGCGCTCGGCGTTGCTGTCCTCGGTCTCGCATGACCTGCGCTCGCCGCTGGCAGCGATGATCGGCTCGGCCGACAGCCTGTCCAGCTACGCCGATGCGATGGACGCCAGCGACCGGCGCGCCCTGCTGGACACCATCCTGGTGGAAGGCGAGCGCCTGGACCGCTACATCCAGAACCTGCTGGACATGACCCGGCTGGGCCATGACGGGCTGCAGATCAACCGCGACTGGATCGGCGTGGACGAGCTGGTCGGCTCGGCCGCGCGCCGCCTGCAGCGCTATCAGCCCGATGTGCTGTTGAAGCTGGACATACCCGCTGAGCTGGCGCCGATCTGGGTGCATCCGGCGCTGGTCGAACAGGCCGTGTTCAATGTGATGGAAAACGCCGCCAAGTTCTCCCCGCCCGGCGCGACGGTAGAGGTGCAGGCACGGTTGGTCGAGGGCGAATTGCGCATCGACGTGCTCGATGCCGGACCGGGCATCCCGGACGAGGAGCGCGCGCGCATCTTCGACATGTTCTACAGCGTGGAACGCGGCGACCGTGGCCGGCATGGCACCGGGCTGGGCCTGACCATCTGCCAGGGCATGATCGGCGCGCATGGCGGCAGCGTACAGGCGCTGCCGGGCCGCGACGGACGCGGTACCCTGATCCGCATCACCCTGCCCTTGCTGCATCCCCACCCCGCCGATGACAACGACGATTCCTGAGGCTTCCCACGGCGTGCCGCCGGCGCGCGTGCTGGTGATCGATGATGAAGCGCAGATCCGGCGCTTCCTGGAGATCAGCCTGCGCGCGCAGGGCTACCGCGTGTCCCAGGCCGCGACCGGACAGGCCGGGCTGGAAGCACTGGTCGGCGAAGGGGCGGATCTGGTGATCCTGGATATCGGCCTGCCCGACATGGAAGGCCATGAGGTACTTGGCGAGCTGCGCCAGTGGAGCCAGGTGCCGGTGATCATGTTGACCGTGCGCGCCAGCGAGACCGAGAAGGTGCGGGCGCTGGATGCCGGTGCGAACGACTACGTGACCAAGCCGTTCGGTACGCAGGAGCTGATGGCGCGCGTGCGTGCCCTGCTGCGCTCGCGCACGGTGTCCAGCGAGGGCGTGCTACCTCAGTTCGATGATGGCCACCTGCATATCGATCTGGTCCGGCGCGAAGTGCACCTGGACGGCGCGCCGGTGGCGTTGACCCGCAAGGAGTACGCACTGTTGTCGCTGCTGCTGCGCAACGCCGGGCGGGTGGTGACCCAGCCGCAGATCCTGCAGGAGATCTGGGGGCCGACCCACCAGCACGACACCCACTACCTGCGGATCCTGGTCGGCAAGCTGCGCCACAAGCTGGGCGATTCGGCGCTGGATTCGCGCTATCTGTTCACCGAGCCGGGCGTGGGGCTGCGCTTCAAGGGGTGATCGACGGCATCCACGCATGGCGTGGAGCTGCATGGGCATGGCATGGATGCACATGCGCGTGGCGCCGATGCACGGTAGTGCCACGGTCGGTACCCACAGATCAGAAGCCCAGTTCCACACCCGGCAGCAGCGGTTGCAGCTGCGCGCGGAACAGTGCCTTGATGCGCTCCAGTGCCGCCTCGTCGTCGGCTTCGAAACGCAGCACCAGCACCGGCGTCGTATTGGATGCGCGCACCAGGCCCCATCCATCGGGGAAATCGGCACGCAGGCCATCGATGGTGGACAGGCGCGCGCCCGCGAACGGCGAGTCCTCCACCTGCACCGAGGAGACGAACAAGGACACCAGCGCGTGCGGGGTACCCGCATCGACCGGCACCTTCAACTCCGGGGTGGAGACGCTGTCGGGCAGCTCGTCGAGCACCTCCGACGGCGTCTCATCGCGCTGGGCCAGGATCTCCAGCAGGCGCGCGGCGGCGTACAGACCGTCGTCGAAGCCGAACCAGCGTTCCTTGAAGAAGAAGTGGCCGCTCATCTCGCCCGCCAGCTCGGCGTCGGTCTCGCGCATCTTGGCCTTCATCAGCGAGTGGCCGGTCTTCCACATCAGCGGGCTGCCACCGTTGCGCAGCACGTAGTCGGAGAGCTTGCCGGTGCACTTCACGTCGTAGATCACCAGCGCGCCCGGGTTGCGCATCAGCACGTCGGCCGCGAACAGCATCAACAGCCGATCGGCATAGATGATCTTTCCTTCGCGGGTGACCACGCCAAGCCGGTCGCCATCGCCATCGAAGGCCAGGCCGATATCCGCGTCGAAGCGCTTCACGGTCTGGATCAGGTCTTCCAGGTTGTGCGGATCGCTCGGGTCCGGATGGTGGTTCGGGAAGCTGCCGTCCACATCGCAGTACAGCGGAATGACCTCGGCGCCAATCGCCTCCAGCAGCGGCTGGGCGAGTTCGCCGGCCACGCCGTTGCCCGCATCGGCCACCACCTTGAGCGGGCGGTCCAGCTGCACGTCATCGGCAATGCGCTGGATGTAATCGGCATTGACCTCGCGGGTCTGGAAGCTGCCCGGTTCTGATGCCACGTGCAGTTGGCCATCGCGGATGCGGTGGTACAGCTCGGTGATCGCATCGCCGGACAGCGTTTCGCCGCCGACCACGATCTTGAAGCCGTTGTAGTCCGGCGGGTTGTGGCTGCCGGTCACCGCCACGCAGCTGCCGGCGCGCAGGTGGTAGCTGGCGAAGTACACCACCGGGGTCGGTGCGAGGCCGATGTCGGTGACGTTGCAGCCGGCGCGGCGCAGGCCTTCGATCAGGCCGGCGGTGAGTTCGGGACCGGACAGGCGGCCATCGCGACCCACCACGATGTCGCGCAGGCCCTGCACCTGCAGGACCGAACCGATCGCCTGCCCGATCAGGGCGGCGACCTTGGGGGTCAGCTCGCGGCCGACCACGCCGCGGATGTCGTAAGCGCGGAAGATATCGGGGGCAACGGATTCGCCCGGCACGGACGGCGGCGGCGGTGCTGCCTCGTCGCTGGTGTCGACGGCCTCCACCGCAAGCGGTGCCTGGGCGAGGCTTTCGCTCAGGGTCGGGCCGGCGTCGGCGGCGCCGTCATCCGCACCGCGGCGGCGCGGCAAGGGCACTTTGCCTTTGCCGAGCACCAGCAGCACCGCGATCAGCAGCAGCAACAGCGCCACGATCGCACTGGAGATCGCCCCCAGCCCCAACGGGCCCGGTTCGATGTCCGGCACCGCTGCAGACAGGCGCAGCCCACTGGTGCCGATCGGGCGCGCCAACGCTTCAGCGCCGCCGGACAGCGCGCGGCTGCCCTGTTCGACGACGTTGTGGTTGCCCTGGCGCAGTGCGAGGTAACCGTCGGCGGGCACGGCAACCTGATCGAACACGCCGGTCAAACGCAGCAATGGCTGGCGCACATAGACGACCGCCGCACCCTGCGGGCCCAGATCGACGGCGGCCGCCAGGCCGAGACGCTGCCCACCGGCATCGCGGACGACGCGGGCCACCGGCTTGTCATCTGCGATGGCGGCTTCGAGCAGCGCCAGGCGCGAGTAACCGAAGGCCTTCGGATCGGCGTAGGCCGCATCGAGATCGGCGGTCAGGACCTGGACGTCTTCCACGCCCGGCCAGCCTTCGCGGATGGCTACGGCCGCCCCCTGTGCGTTGCCGCTGGCCAGTGCACTGGCAACGGGCCCGGTCTTGAGCACCTTGCCGAACCTGCCCAGCTGACCCGTCACCGCCGTCTGCAGCCCCTCGACCACGCGGTCGCGCGACTGTTCAAGCTCGGCGCCGACGGCCGCCTGGCGCCATTGGCGCACACCGCTCCACCCGAACCAGCCCGCCAACAGCACCAGCAGCACGGCCAACAGCGGCACCGAGCGCCCTGTGGTGAACCGCGGCCGTCCTTCCGCCTTCGCCTTGCTCATCAAGCTCCCCTGTCAGCGCACCCCGGTATGGCCGAATCCACCCGTTCCCCTGGCGCTGTCGGTGAAAGTATCCACTACCTGAAGCGCCACGCGTGCAATCGGCAGCACCACCAGCTGGGCGATGCGATCGCCGGGCTGGAGGGTGAACGGCTCGCGCCCGCGGTTCCAGGCGCTGATCAGCAGCGGCCCCTGGTAATCCGCATCGATCAGGCCGGTGCCGTTGCCCAGCACGATGCCGTGGCGATGGCCCAGGCCCGAACGCGGCAACACGACCGCGGCCAGGTTCGGATCGGCGATATGGATCGCGATACCGCTGGGAATCAGCGCCGTATCGCCCGGCTGCAGGGTGAGCTCGGTTTCCAGCGCCGCGCGCAGGTCCAGCCCGGCGCTGTGTTCGGTGGCATAGGCCGGCAGCGGCCATTCGTCGCCGAAACGCGGGTCCAGCAGCTTGACCTGCAGGGGCTGGAGGGAGGAATCGATGGTCATGCGTGCAACCTCTGGGCAATCAGGGACAACAGTTGTTCGGCCAGCACGGCCTTGGAGGTGCCGGGGAACACCTGTTCGCCGCCCTGCCAGTAGGCCGTGGCCGCGTTTTCATCGCTTTCGAAACCGCCGGTGCTGATCCCGACCTGGTTGGCGATCACCAGGTCCAGGCGCTTGTCCACCAGCTTGCCGCGCGCGTACTTCTCCACGTCGTGGGTTTCGGCAGCGAAGCCGACCACCAGCTTGAGCGCGTTGGTCTGCGCGGCGACCTCGGCCAGGATGTCCGGGGTGCGCACCAGCTCCAGGGTCAGGCTCTGCGTGCCGGCGGTCTTCTTGAGTTTCTGCGGGGCGACCTGGCGTGGGGTGTAATCGGAGACGGCGGCCGCACCGATATAGATGTCGGCCGGCAGTGCAGCGAGCACCGCTTCGCGCATCTGTGCGGCCGAGCGCACATCGACACGCTGCACGCCCGCGGGCGTGGCCAGCTGGACCGGGCCACTGACCAGCACCACCTGCGCGCCGAGGCGGGCGGCGGCGGCGGCCAGGGCATAGCCCATCTTGCCGCTGCTGCGGTTGCCGACGTAACGCACCGGGTCGATGTCTTCATAGGTAGGACCGGCGCTGATCAGCACGCGCAGGCCCTTCAGTTCACTGGCGGCCGGCGGCTCGGCCGGGGCCGGTGCCTGCAGCGTAGCCAGCGCGGCCACGATCGCGTGCGGTTCGGTGAGCCGGCCGGGGCCGGATTCGCCTTCGGCCAGCGGGCCGTCTTCGGGCCCGATCACCTGGGCACCGCGCTCGCGCAGCAGGCCGATGTTGGCCTGGGTGGCCGGGTGCAGCCACATGCGGTGGTTCATCGCCGGGCACACGGTCAGCGGCGCGGTGGTGGCCAGGCATAGGGTGGTGACCAGGTCATCGGCGTGGCCATTGGCCAGCCGCGCGAGCAGATCGGCGGTCGCGGGCGCGACCACGATGCGGTCTGCCCAACGCGCCAGCTCGATGTGGCCCATGGCCTGCTCGGCCGCGCTGTCCCACAGGGTGGTGCGGGTCGGCTGGCCGGACAGTGCCTGGAAACTGAGCGGGGTGACGAACTGCTGGGCCCCGGCGGTCATCGCGACCTGCACCTGGGCCCCGGCATCGCGCAGGCGGCGCACCAGTTCCAGCGACTTGTAGGCAGCGATCCCGCCACCAACGCACAACAACAGCTTCTGGCCTTCCAACGGGCGCGCGGCCGCCGGAGAAGCCTGGGGGGAGTCAGCCACCTTGGGTGTTCCTGTCGAACCGAGGCGATTAGCTTACCCGATGGTCCGTAGAGCGCCTGATGCGCCAGCGGCATAAGGAGGCAGGTTTTCGTCATAAGCAACCGCCGGACTGGGCACGATTCCCTGCATTTACCGACACGATGGCGCCTGGTTCACCGATGGTGGCGGGGCCGGCAGGGAGTGGAGACTGAGGCCATGTCGATCCGAGACTGGCCCAGTGCCGAGCGTCCCCGCGAAAAGCTGCTTGCCCAGGGCGCCGGCGCCCTGTCCGATGCCGAGCTGCTGGCGATCTTCCTGGGCTCGGGGTTGCGCGGGCGCGATGCGGTGGAGACCGCGCGCGACCTGCTGCAGTCCCACGGCCCCCTGCGCAACCTGCTTGATCTGCCGGCCACCGCGCTGGCCGCCCTGCCCGGCCTGGGCCCGGCCCGCAGCTGCAAGCTGGTGGCCGGGCTGGAACTGGCGCACCGGCATCTGGCCGCCGAGCTGGCCCGGGGCGACAGCCTGCGCGACCCCGCCGCCGCCGGGCGCTACTTCAAGCAGCGGCTGCGGTCCCGTCCCAACGAGGTGTTCGCCGCGCTGTTCCTGGACAACCAGCACCGCACGCTGGCCTGCGAGGAACTGTTCAGCGGCACGGTGGACGCGGCGGCGGTCTACCCGCGCGAGGTGGTCCGGCGCGCCCTGCTGCACAACGCGGCGGCGGTGATCGTCAGCCACAACCACCCTTCCGGCAGTGCCGAACCCTCGCTGGAAGACCGCCGGATCACCACGCTGCTGCAGCAGGCCCTGGCCCTGGTGGACATCCGCCTGCTCGACCACGTCGTCATCGGCGACGGCGCCCCGGTATCGATGGCCGCGCGCGGCTGGATGGGCATCGCAGCGGCCTGATCCGGGCGTGAAACGCCGCCGCTCGGCCCCGGTTCAATGGATCGGGGTGGCTTCTGGGCTAAAATTGCCGATTCCGCCGCTCCAGTCCCAAAGCAGGCCTTGTGAAAAATCTCCTCCGCGCCCTGATCAGCCAAGGCATCGAAGCCTTGCGCGCCAACGGCACTCTGCCGGCCGATACCCTGACCCCGGAATTCGTGGTCGAACGCCCGAAGACCCGTGAGCACGGCGATTTCGCCACCAACGCCGCGATGCTGCTGGCCAAGCCGGCGCGCAGCAATCCGCGCGCCCTGGCCCAGGCGCTGCTGGATGCGCTGCCCAAGAGCGATGACGTGGCCCGCGTCGAGATTGCCGGCCCGGGCTTCATCAATTTCCACCTTGCCCCGAGCGCCTACCAGCGCGAAGCGGCCAGTGTGCTCAAGGAAGGCGCCGATTACGGCCACAACCTGAGCGGCAACGGCCGCACCGTGGGCGTGGAATACGTGTCGGCCAACCCGACCGGTCCGCTGCATGTCGGCCACGGCCGCGCGGCGGCGATCGGTGACTGCCTGGCGCGCCTGCTGGAAGTGAACGGCTGGAACGCCAAGCGCGAGTTCTATTACAACGACGCCGGCGTGCAGATCGAGAACCTGGCGCTGTCCACCCAGGCACGTGCGAAGGGCCTCAAGCCCGACGACGCCGGCTGGCCGGAAGCGGGCTACCGCGGCGATTACATCGAGGATGTGGCCAAGGCTTACCTGGCCGGCGCCACCGTGGAGCTGGAAGGCCATTCGGTGGTCGGCGAGCGCGACCCGGACAACCTCGATGCGATCCGTCGCTTCGCCGTGGCCTACCTGCGCAACGAGCAGAACCAGGACCTGGCCGCGTTCGGCGTGGATTTCGACATCTATTTCCTGGAAAGCTCGCTGTACAAGGACGGCAAGGTCGAAGAGACCGTTGCCCAGCTCAATGCGGCCGGCCACACCTATGAGGAAGGCGGCGCGCTGTGGCTGCGCTCGACCGACTTCGGTGACGACAAGGACCGCGTGATGCGCAAGTCCGACGGCACCTACACCTACTTCCTGCCCGACGTGGCCTACCACCTGAGCAAGTGGCAGCGCGGCTACGAGCGCGCGATCACCGAGCTGGGCGCGGACCACCACGGTTCGCTGGCGCGCGTGCGCGCCGGCCTGCAGGCGCTGGACGTCGGCATCCCGAAGGGCTGGCCGGAATACGTGCTGCACCAGATGGTGACGGTGATGCGCGGCGGCGAGGAAGTGAAGCTCTCCAAGCGTGCCGGAAGCTATTTGACCCTGCGCGACCTGATCGAAGAAGCCGGCCGCGATGCGACCCGCTGGTTCCTGATCGCGCGCAAGCCCGATTCGCAGCTGACCTTCGATATCGATCTGGCCCGCCAGCAGAGCAACGACAACCCGGTGTTCTACGTGCAGTACGCGCATGCCCGCGTCTGCAGCCTGCTGCGCCAGGCGCA
Organism: Stenotrophomonas sp. LM091; assembly: GCF_001806305.1. Classification (NCBI taxonomy): domain Bacteria; kingdom Pseudomonadati; phylum Pseudomonadota; class Gammaproteobacteria; order Lysobacterales; family Lysobacteraceae; genus Stenotrophomonas; species Stenotrophomonas sp. LM091. Next base: position 2,524,604 of record NZ_CP017483.1, on the reverse strand, counting down.
GGAGAAGGGCCTGGGCTACACGCCGGCCGAAGGGCTGGCCGGGCTGTCCTCGCTGGGCGATGAGGCCTCGCTGTGGTTGATGGTGGAAATGTCGCGCTTCCCGGAAGTCGTCGAGGCGGCCGGCCTGGCGCTGGAACCGCACCTGATCGCGCAGTACCTGCGTGAATTGGCGCATGCCTTCCACACGTGGTATCACGGCACGCAGGTACTGGTGGCCGACGAAAGCGAACGCAACGCCAAGCTGACGCTGGCCTGCGCCGCGCGCCAGGTCCTGGCCAATGGTCTGAACATCCTGGGCGTATCCGCCCCGGAAAAAATGTAAGCAGTGGAGAAGCAGTAAATGGCAGCACGACGCGGCAAGAGCCAGGCACGGCGCAACAGCAACCAGGGCACCCCGGGATGGGTGTGGCTGGTCGCGGGTGTGGCGATTGCGGCCGTGGTGTTCCTGGCGGCACCCAACCTGTTCAAGAACGACGGTGACGGTTTCCTGCGGGTCGGCCCGCAGCCGGACCCGAACGCCCAGCCGGCCCCGGTGAGCGATGCCGACACCGACGTCGGCACCGAGCTGCCCAAGCCGGGTGCCGCCAAGCCGGCCGAGCCGGCCAAGCCGGCGGCGACGCAGTACGACTTCTACACCCTGCTGCCCGGCAAGGAAGTGGAAATGTCCGATGCGGAGCTGGCCGCCAGCGCACGCGCCGAAGACCAGCGCCGTGCCAAGGCCGAAGCGCAGCGCGCGCAGGCCGCGCTGGAAGGCCGCCCGTTGCCGCCCGCACCGGCGCCGACCAGCACCGCCGCGACCACTTCGCCTGCGGCGGTGAGCACCGCCCCGCTGCCGGCTCCGGTGGCGGAGCGCCCGGCGGCGACCACGGCTCCGGCGACGACGCCGGCGCAGACCGCGGCGGCGGCTCCGGCTGCACCGACGCCGGCGGCGGCGACGCCTGCTGCCGGGGCGGCTGAGCCGGCAGCCAGCAACGTGCGCTACATCCTGCAGGCCGGTGCGTTCGGCGCGTCTGGCGACGCCGAGGCCACCAAGGCCAAGCTGGCCATGATCGGCCTGGCCGCGCGGGTGGAATCGGCGCAGATCAACGGCAAGACGGTATACCGCGTGCGCATGGGGCCGTATGGCAGCGCCGGTGAACTGGCCGAAGCCAAGCAGAAGCTGGATGGGACGGGGCTTCAGGCGATGGCGATCAAGGCGCAGTAGCCGCGCGCCGCGACATATACAGGAACGCCGGGTATTGCCTGGCGTTTTTTTTTACCGCCCAGGGCAGCCGACCAACGGTCGGCTCTACGGGGCTACCTTTCAACGAGACGCCTCCATGAGCACCGCACACGGCAACGATCGCCGGATCGACAACATTGAATTCAACGTGGCTGACATCGCGCGCAGCAAGGCGTTCTACGGCAGCGTGTTCGGCTGGTCGTTCACCGATTACGGCCCGGGCTATACCGAGTTCTACGATGGCCGCCTGCGCGGTGGGTTCACCACCGACGGGCCGGTGCGCGCCGGTGGGCCGTTGGTGATTCTGTATGCCGATGACCTGGTAGCCACGCAGCAGCGGGTGGAAGCGGCCGGCGCGGACATCTGCCAGGCGGCGTTCGATTTTCCGGGGGGGCGGCGGTTTCATTTCCGCGATCCGGATGGGTATGAGTTGGCGGTGTGGACGGCCGCCTGAGGTAGAGCCGACCGTTGGTCGGCTCTACCGGTTTCGGGCGTGCGGCCGAGGTGTTGGCCAGCGGTGCCCTTGGATCAGTCGCGCGCGACCTGGAAGCCGGCGAACGACTGGCTGACCGGCATCACTTCGAGGCGATTGATGTTCAGGTGCGCCGGCAGCGAGGCGACCCAGAAGATCTGCTCGGCGATGTCGTCGGCGGTCATCGGGTTGGCACCGGTGTAGAGCTTGTCCGAGGCGGCCTGGTCACCATGGGTGCGGACCACGGTGAACTCGGTTTCGGCCATGCCCGGCTCGATCGTGGTCACGCGCACGCCGCTGCCGTGCAGGTCCGAGCGCAGGCCCAGCGAGAACTGGCTGACGAAGGCCTTGGTGCCGCCGTAGGCGTTGCCGCCGGGGTACGGGTAGACGCCGGCAACGGAGCTGATGTTGATGATCGCGCCCTTGCGCGCGACCAGCTGCGGCAACAGGCGATGGGTCAGCGTCACCAGGGCGGTGACGTTGGTGTCGATCATGGTGCGCCAGTCTTCCAGCGAGGCGCTCTGGGCCGGGGCGGTGCCCTGGGCCAGGCCGGCGTTGTTGACCAGCAGGTCGATGTCGGCGAAGCCGGCCGGCAGGGCGGCCAGGGCCGCTTCCATCGCCACGCTGTCGCGCACGTCGAACACCGCGGCATGCACGCGCTCGGGGCCGTAGGCGTCGACCAGCGGCTGCAGGCGCTCGGCACGGCGCCCGGTGGCGATCACGCGCCAGCCGGCCTGGGCGAAACGGTGGACAGCGGCGGCGCCAAAGCCGGACGTGGCGCCAGTAATCAGAGCGGTACGGGTCATCGAGGTACTCCGTGAAGATCCCGACCATTTTCGCACCGATGCGCGCCCGGTGTGGCGCCGGGCGACACCCGGCTGAGCGGCGCCACGGGTCGTCCCGTCAGCGGATGCGGAACACCCGCGCCTTGGGCAGGTCTTCATCCACCTGCAGGAACCAGCGCCCGGCGATGCCGGGCACCACGACGATCCCGGGGTTGCTGCGGGCGGTCTTGAGCTTCATCTCGCCCTTGAGTACCTGCCACTGCTGGCCGTTGTCCAGGGTGAACACCGTGCCGGGGGCCCAGCCGTCCACCTGGCCGGTGACCTTTGCGTTGATGGGGCCTTCGTCCAGCCCGGGGAACATCGGGGCCGGCGTCGGCACACCCGGGCCTGCGGCAGGTGCCGCCGCGACGGCTACCGGGGCGGGGGCATCGGCCTGGGCCTGGCGCAGCAGGCGGTTCAGGGCCTGCAGCTGGGCCGGGGTCAGCCCGACGTCGGCCAGCGCCTGCGGATCCAGCCGCTGCTCCAGCGCCACATAGGGGGCCTGCGCCCACGCCGGGGCCGCCAGCAACATGCCCACACACCCGAGAACCTGCCACCTGCGCATTGCCTGCTCCACTGCCTGTCGATGCCTGATCGCGGCACTGTGCGTCACTTTCGTGGCAGCCAGATGACAGCGACCACCGGTCGCAGCCGGCCGCGCGCCCGGCACGGGGTAAAATGACCGCCAGCCGCGCAGCCGCGCCGGCGGTATTGGACGTCCCATGATCAACAACGATGTACTGCGCAGCATCCGCTACATGCTCGACCTCAGCGACGGCATGATCGCCGACACCTGTGCCCTGGCCGATCCGGCCTTCGTGGTCGACAAGGCCGATGTGGCCGGCTGGCTGCGCAAGGAAGACGAAGAAGGCTTCGTGCCCTGCGACGATCGCACCCTGGCGCATTTCCTGGATGGCCTGATCGTGCATTTCCGCGGCCGCGACGAGAGCCAGCCGGCGCGCCCGGTGGAAAAGCGCATCACCAACAACCTGGTGCTGAAGAAGCTGCGCGTCGCCTTCCAGCTGAAGGACGTGGACATGCACGAAGTGTTCGACGCGGCGGGTTTCTCGGTCTCCAAGCCGGAACTGTCCGCGCTGTTCCGTCAGCCGGACCACAAGAACTACCGCGCCTGCGGTGACCAGATGCTGCGCAATTTCCTCAAGGGCCTGACCCTGCGCGTGCGCGGCGCCTGAAGACGTCGTTGATGCGTGGCTCCGATGCAGGGGCCACGCGCCTCCACTGCCTGGCGTGGGTGAGCCATCTGGATTTCAGATGCATGGGATGAAGACGTTTCATTTCCCCCTTTCGCCCATCAGGCGGACACTGGCGCCCCTTCTTTCCCGGAGCCCGTCATGAGCAACGACGCGCCCTCGCCACTCAGCCGTTGGCAGGTCCTGTTGATGGCCTTCGCCACCGGCGTGGCCGTGGCCAGCAACTACTACGCGCAGCCGCTGCTGCATACCATCGCCGGCCAGTTCGGCGTGTCCTTCGCGCGGGCCGGCACGGTGGTGACCGTGGCCCAGCTGAGCTATGCGGCGGGCCTGATCCTGCTGGTGCCGTTGGGCGATCTGTTCGAGCGCCGCCGGTTGATCGTGGTGATGTCGCTGCTGTCCGCGGCGGGGCTGGTGCTGAGCGCGCTCAGCCATCAGTTCGTGTGGCTGCTGGTGGGCACCGCGCTGACCGGCCTGTTCTCGGTGGTGGCGCAGGTGCTGGTGCCGTTCGCGGCCACGCTGGCGCGACCCGAAGAACGCGGCCAGGTCGTGGGCACGGTGATGAGCGGGCTGCTGCTCGGCATCCTGCTGGCACGCACCGTGGCCGGGGCACTGTCCTCGCTGGGCGACTGGCGCACCGTGTACTGGATCGCCGCGGCCGCGCTGGTGCTGACCACGGGCATGCTCTATCGGCATCTGCCGCGCTTCCATCAGACCGCCGGGCTGGGTTATCTGCAGCTGCTGCGCTCGATCGGCACGCTGTTCGCGCAGGAACCGGTGTTCCGCCTGCGCACCGTGCTGGGTGCGCTGAGCTTTGCGATGTTCGCGATCTTCTGGACGCCACTGGCGTTCCTGCTCGCCGCCGAACCGTATGGCTACAGCGATGCGACGATCGGCCTGTTCGGGCTGGTCGGTGCGGCCGGCACGCTGGCCGCGGGCGTGGCCGGGCGCATGGCCGACCGGGGCAAGGCGGCGCTGGCGACCACCGTGGCGCTGGTGCTGCTGGCGGCATCGTGGCTGCCGCTGGGCTTTTCCACGCACTCGCTGATCGCACTGGTGCTGGGCGTGATCGTGCTCGACCTGGCCGCGCAGCTGCTGCACGTGAGCAACCAGAACGTGGTCTATGCGCTGCGTCCGGACGCCCGCAACCGGCTCAATGCTGGCTACATGACCGGCTATTTCATCGGCGGCTCGCTGGGCTCACTGGTCTCGGCGCAGGTCTTTGATCGCTTCGGCTGGACCGGCGTGTGCGTGACCGGTGCCGGCGTCGCGATGGTGGCGATCGCGGTGTGGACAGTGGCGGTAGTACGCCGGTAGAGCCGACCGTTGGTCGGCTGCATTGCGCGCCGCCTGGGGCAGCCGACCAACGGTCGGCTCTACCGCGCGGGGTGGGTGGGCGCTCCGTCAGAAGGCAGTTTGTACCGCGAACTCGACGCGCGAGCCTGCGTTGCCGGGGAACAGGCGTTTGGCCGCACCATCGGTGTCGTGCGCGGTGAGGCGCAGCTCCCACGGGCCGTGCACCTTCCAGATGGCGCTGAGCTGGCCATGCAGGTAGTCATCGGCCTGCGCGCTGTCCAGCCAGTAGTGGCCTACCGCGCCCTCGACACGCCACTGCTCGCCCAGCGGCAGGCGCGCACCGAGCTGGGCGTAGGTGCCGCCATGGCCGCCGGCCAACGCGTTGTCGGAGACGCCGACCTGCAGCCAGGCGCGCTGCCGCCAGGTGACGGTGCCATTGAGCTCGGTCCAGTCCAGATCGACCGTGGCGGACGGATAGACGTAGCGGGTCAGATTGACGTCCACGCTCCAGTCCGGCGTCACCGCCCCGCTCCAGCCGGCGACAAGATCAAACTCGCTGCGCGCGCCGTTGTCCGGCCGGAACGAGACCCCCGAGCCCCAGGCCGAGGCGTACCAGCCACTGGCCGCGCTGAGCTTCACGCCGGCCTGCACGGCCGGATCGCCGTCGCTCTGCGAACTGCCACGCCAGACATAGTCCGAAGTCAGCGTCGCGTTTCCCTCCACAGCGGCCGCGGCCGCACCGCTCATGACCAGCCCCACCAGCACCACGCCGCAGCGCAGGCGCTGTTTCGAATAGTTACCCACCACGTGTCCCGCTCCAGATGACGGCCGCGCCGTCGAGAGCGACAGTGTCCTCAGGACCGGCGTAAAGCCGCCATGGCGTGGCCACCCGATCGGCGCAACGTTTCTGTAAATCCTGCGTCAGGGTGGCGCCGGGAGGTGCGCGGTATCATGCCCACTCTGACCTGTTGCGAGTAATGGCGTGGACGCGATCCTGACCCCGGTATCGATTGGCGAGCTGATCGACAAGATCACCATCCTGGAAATCAAGGCCGAACGCATCACCGATGCCGGCAAGAACGCCAACGTCCGCAAGGAACTCGAGGGCCTGTGGCCGCTGTGGCAGCAGCAGGTCGGCGCCCAGCCCGGGCTGGAGGCACTGAAGACCCAGCTCAAGGCGATCAACGAGCGCATGTGGGAGATCCAGGACCAGCTGCGCGACAAGGAAGCAGCGCAGGTCTTCGACGATGCCTTCATCCAGCTGGCGCGCGGCGTCTATGGCACCAATGGCGAGCGGGTCAAGGTGAAGAACGAGATCAACCGCATCGCCGGCTCGCAGCTGGTCGAAGAGAAGCAGTACCAGGGCGAATAATCGCGCCGGTATGCGCCGGGCTCAGTGCCCGGTCGCGGCCATGAAGCGTTCGCGGTCCTGCTGGGTACGCCGGCGGATTTCGGCCAGCGCTTCGTTCTCGGTGGCTTCCAGCATCGATTCGAACAGACGCTGGAAGTGGTTGCGCATGGCCAACCGTGCCGCTGCCGGATCACGCTGGCGCAGGGCGTCCAGAATCCGGGTGTGTTCCTCGTCGCGGGTGTCATCGTCGTTGTGGCAGACGTTGGCATACACCTGCTTGACCCGCGGCAGTTCGTTGCGCATCCGCCAGATCAGCTGCACGCAGTGCTCCACCACCGGGTTGCCGGCGATCCGCGCGATCGAGAGGTGGAACTGGCGGTCGGCCTCGCTGGCCGCCGCTTCGCCCGAATTGGGGTCGACCATGGCCGCGATCAGGCCGGCCAGGTCCTCCAGTTCGGCATCGGTGATGCGGCTGGCGGCCATCGCCGCAGCCTCGGCCTCGATCACCGCGCGGGCGGCGGTCAGGTCGAACGCCGAGACATCGGGCAGTGCGCCCGGCGCCTGTGACGGTTTGGCCTTCACGTAAACGCCCGAGCCGGTCTTGATGGTGATCAGGCCCTGCGCTTCCAGCGCGATTTCCGCCTCGCGCACCGTCACCCGGCTCACGCCCAGGCGTTCGGCCAGGTCGCGTTCGCCCGGCAGGCGCGAGCCCGGCGGGAATTCGCCCTTCTCGATCAGCGAGACGATTTCGGCGGCAATGGACTGGTACAGACGGGGTTCGGACATCATCAAAGGCCTGGCTGACAGGTGGCTGGGGACCGACACGCGACCGCGCCTTCAGAGAGCGGCGCGGTCGGAAAAACCGCGCCACTGACCTCAGAAGCGGTAGCGCACCCCCAGATAATACCGCCGCCCGTACGTGGTGTACTCGCGGAAGCTGCCGAGGATGGGCATATCCGATACCCGCGGCTCATCGGTGAGGTTGCTGGCCGACAGCGACAGCGACAGGTGCTTGTTCACCTTGTAGGTGGCACGGAAGTCCAGCGAGCCATTGTCCCGCACATAGCGGTTCTGCGACGGGTCGCCGACGAACTGCTGGTAATAGTCGGAGCGGTACTTGTAGATCGCCTGCAGGTCGAGCTTGCCCAGGCCCCAGTACACCTGCGCCGAGGCGACATGCTTGGACAGGCCGAAGATGTTGGCCGGCTCGACGATGCCCGGGGTCACCACGCCGGTAGCCGGGTCGGTGGATTCGCCCAGGCGCAGGTCTTCGGTCTTGAAGTTGGAATCGGCGTAGTTGTAGCTGGCCTTCACGCCCAGCCCGGAGAAGATCCCCGGCAGGTAGGAGAAGCTGTGCGAGGCGGTGAACTCCACGCCGAACAGATCGCTCTTCTGGTCGCTGGTGGCCAGCTGCTCCACCGGCACGGTCACGCTTTGGCCATCGATATCGAAGGTTTCGTTGACGATCACCGGCATCGAACCGCCGTTGAACTGCTTGTAGTACAGCGCACCGGACAACATGGTGTCTTCGTTGGCATACCACTCCAGCGAGAGATCGCCATTCCACGACATCAAGGGCTTGGCGCGCGGGTTGCCGGTGGCCGTGATGCTGCGCAGCGCATCGCCCACGCTGTTGAACTCGGTATCCACCTCACCCAGGTTGAAAGTGCGGCCAAAGCCTTCAGCGGCCAGGTCCGGGCGCGACATCGCCCGATACGCACCGACGCGCAGCAGCAGGTCCGGGCGCAGTTCGAAGGCGGCGTTGAAGCTGGGCAGCCATTCGGTATTGCTGGATTTGAGCACCTGCGAGGTGAAATCGCCGGTGGGTTCCAGGGTCACGGTACCGTCGGGATTGTTGATCACATCCAGACCGCTGCGCAGGCCGACCGAGCGCACTTCGGTGCGCACACCACGCACGCCGATATTGCCGGTCACCGGCAGGCCGAACCATTCGGCGCTGTAGTCGCCCATCAGGTACAGCGCGCTGGTTTTCTCGGTGACATCGTTGTTGGCCGGGTTGCGCAGGTCCGCGCTCAGGCCGGTATCGTCGACGCCGGTGAACGCCTTGAACAGGCAGCGGCTGTCGAAGCTGGCCCACTGGTCGATGGTGTTGCCGCTGGCATTGGCCAGGAAGTCGTCCTGCGGGAACGCCTGGCGGCAGGCGAGGTTGGCCGCGCGGATCGCCGCGACGTTCGTGGTGGTCACATCCACCGTGTCGGTGTAATCGGTGTAGGTCGCCTCGGAGCGGCGCAGGCCGCCCTTGATGGCGGTAAAGAAGCCGCTTTCCGGGGTGAAGGTGGCATCGAAGCGGCCAGCACGGATGGTGTGCTCGCGGTGCTGCTGGCGACGACGCACCAGGGCCGAGTCGGTGAAGTTGTCCGGATTGTTCACATCGAACGCCGGATCCAGGGTGATGCTCGGCACATCGCCGCTGTAATCGTAGGTGTAATCGACATAGCGGGTGTTCTTGATGCCGCCGACCGGCCGGCCGTTGACGTCGGTGCGGCCGGCGCGCAGGCGGGTGCTGCGTTCGATCTGATCGCGCTCGGTATTGGAATAGGACAGATCGGTGGACAGCGTCCACGCCGGGCTCGGCCGGAAGATCACGTTCAGCCCGCCGCCGGTGTATTCCTCCTGGCGCTCCAGGAAATTGCCGGTGGAATCGACCGTGGTACTGCCGGTGTGGTGCAGCAGCGCGCCATCATCGGTGACCACGCGGTTGTTGAGGTTGCGCATCATCGAAGACAGCGACAGATCCGAGCGGTCTTCGGTGTAATCGCGCTTTGAGTGCTGGTAGTCCAGATTCACTTCCACCAGGTCGCTGGGGCGCCACTGCAGCGCGGCGAACTGCGAATCGCGCTTGTCGTGTTCGATGAACTGGCGATAGATGCGGCTGCTGGGCACCAAGTAGTACGGCACGCCATTGGCGACCTGGTTGCCGTTGACCTGGGTGCAGTTGCGCGTCGCGCCGACCACTTCACGGCCATCGCAGGCCACCCAGGTGGAGCTGCTGGAGAACATCTCTTCCGGGTTGCTGCCTTCCAGCGCCTGTACGCCGATGGAGACACCGAGCTTGCCGGCGTTGCCCATGTCGAACTGATCGATGTAACTGGCGGTACCGCGCCAGCCGACGCCGTCCTTGTCCTTGAGGCGATCGTCGTAATCCTGCCAGGTGCCGCGACCATCGAGCTGGAACGTGCGTTTGCCGTACTCCAGCGGTTTGACCGTCTCCATGTTGATCGTGCCGGCCACACCGCCTTCGACGAAGTCGGCACGCTGGGTCTTGTAGATCGCCACGGTGTTGATCAGCTCGGACGGGAACTGGTTGAAGTTCACCGAGCGGTCGCCGCTGCCGTTGGTGGCCTCGCGGCCATTGAAGGTGGACGAGCCCAGGAACGGGCCCAGGCCGCGGATGGAAATTTCCGACGCACCGCCTTTTTCGCGGTGGGTGGAGGCGCCGGTGATGGTTTCGATCGCTTCACCGATGGACAGCGCCGGCAGGTCGCCGATGTCGTCGGCCGCCAGTACGTCGGAGACCACGGTCTCCTCGCGCTTCTTGTCGATCGAGGTCTGGATGGTGCCGCGGATGCCGGTCACCTGGACCTGATCCAGCGTGGTGGCTTGCCCCGGCGGCGAGGCCGGTGCATCGGCGTCCTGTGCGTGGGCCAGCGGCAGGGCCGCGGTGGCGCACAGGGCATAGAACAGCGCGCTGTGCAGCGCGGTGTGGCGGAGGCCTCGTGGCGAGGCCGTACGGCGGTCATGCAACATCGTGATCTCCCTCCCAGGATGGATCGTCCGATTACACGGATTCGATCCGGAAGATTCACGACTGATGAACCAATGTCAATGAATTGGTACTAAAGTCTACCCCGCACCACTGTCCAGACCACTTTGCACTGAATTAATGTGCGGACGCAGCAGAAAAATGCGCAAACCGCAGACCACATGCACCTAAAGTGGTATGCGATTGTGGTTGACGCTCGCGCCCGGCAACCTGTTAGGATCGTGGTTCGCGTCAGTCGCCACGGTTCATCTGGGAGGGTAACCCCGTGACTTTGCAACACTCGCATGCACCGATGGTGCTGCGTCCCATGGCCAACGCCTTGCTGTTGAGCCTGTCGTTGGCCGTATTCCCGGCCACGGCCGCCGATTACCTGGTGCGCGACGCCGCTGCCTATGCCAACGCCACCCGCGCGCTTGCCCCCGGCGATACGGTGATCCTGGCCGACGGCGTCTGGCGTGACATGGACCTGCTTTTCCGGGGAACCGGGAAAATTGGTCAACCAATTAGATTGACGGCCCAGACCCCCGGCAAGGTGATTCTCAGCGGCCAATCCCAGTTGCGTCTGGCCGGGGAGCATCTGGAGGTGTCCAACCTGGTCTTCCGCGATGGCTGGGCGCCCGGTGGCGAAGTGGTCTCGTTCCGGCGGTCGGCCAATGAGTGGGCCAACCGCAGCCGGGTGACCGGGATCGTGATCGACCGCTACAACAAACCGGACCGCCAGCAGTCCGATCACTGGGTGGCGCTGTATGGCCAGCACAACCGCTTCGACCACAACCAGCTGGTCGGCAAGACCAATGCAGGGACCACCCTGGTGGTGGTGCGCAACGCCACCAGCGGCCTGGACAACCAGCACCGCATCGACCACAACTGGTTCGGCCCGCGCCCCAACCTCGGTTCCAACGGCGGCGAGACGATGCGCATCGGCACCAGCCATGATTCGCAGTCGGACTCGCGCACCGTGGTGGAGAACAACTGGTTCGAGCAGTGCGATGGCGAGGTGGAGATCGTCTCCAACAAGTCCGGCGGCAACATCTACCGGGGCAACGTCTTCCAGGACTCGCGCGGCTCGCTGGTGCTGCGTCACGGCCACGGCAATCGGGTCGAACGCAATGTGTTCCTCGGCCATGGCAAGGCGCATACCGGCGGGGTGCGCGTGATCAACCGCCACCAGACCGTGCGCGACAATTACTTTGAAGGCATTGCCGGCGACAACTTCGCCGCGGCCTTGAGCGTGATGGCCGGTACCCACGACGCGCCGTTGAACCGCTACGAGCAGATCGATCACGCGGTGATCGAACGCAACAGCTTCATCCAGGTCGGCACCGTGCTGCTGGGCGCGGGGCTGGATGAGGAGCGCAACGCGATGCCGGTGAACAGCCGCATCGCCGGCAACCTCTTCATCGGCGATGGCAAACGCGAGCTGCTGCGCACGCAGGGCGATCTGTCCGGCATCACGTTCGCCGGCAACGTGCAGAGCCCGGCCGTATCGCCCGGCTTCCCCGGCGGTGTCAGCGGCCAGTCCCTGACCCTGCAGCGCGCGCCCAACGGCCTGCTTTATCCCACTACGGCGCTCGATGCCGGCGCCCCGCGCGATCTTGCCCCGATCGCCCGCGACCAGGTCGGCGTGGACTGGTACCCCAAGACCCTGACCACCACCGCCCTGGACAGCGGCGCGGTACGCACGGTCGCACCGGGCGAGGACACCCTCACCGCCGCCATGGCTGCCAGCGCCCCGGGCGACCGGCTGCAGTTGCAGCGTGGCCGCTACACCGTGAGCCAGGTGCTCGCGGTGGACCATCCCTTGAGCGTGGCAGGTCCCGCGCGTGGCCAGGCCAGCGTGCAGTTCTCGCGGCCCAGCCTGTTCGAGATCAGTGCGGGCGGTTCGCTGCGACTGGCGCGACTGGACATCGACGGTGCGCTCGCACCGGATGCGGCCGGCAATGCGGTGATCCGCGTGCCGCCGGGCAGCCAGGCGTTCAACTACACGCTCCTGCTGGAAGACAGCCACGTGCACGGGCTGACCGCCAACAAGGCCTTCGATGTGATCGCCACCGGCAAGGGCAGCCTGGCCGCGCGGATCGCGCTCTCGAACGTCACGGTAGAGGACATCACCGGCAGCGTGATCGCCGCGGCCGCCGAGACCGATGATCTGGGCACTTACAACGCCGAGCAGGTGGATCTGCTGAACTCCCGCTTCCGCCGCATCGGTGGGCCGGTCCTGAACCTGTATCGCGGTGGCACCGACGAGAGCACCTTCGGCCCGGCCCTGCAGGTGCACGGCAACCAGTTCGAGCAGGTGGGCGTCGCCGATGACACCAGCCTGCGCCTGCATGGCGTGCAGTTCGCCAGCATCCGCGACAACCGCTTCGACCGCAGCGGCCGCGTCCGTTTCAGCCATCGCGTCGGGGAACCGACCCTGCGCATGGGCGACAACCCGCTGACGGCCACCGCGCCGTTGCTGTCCGATACCCCTGTTGAGGCCCTGCCATGAATCACGCCCCGCCCCTGATGCTGCTGCTTGCCGCCACGCTTGGCGGGGCTGCGTTGCCCGCCGCACAGGCCGCACCCGCCGCCCGGCAGGCGCCCGCGGCGTCCGCCACCGCACCGGTGCTGGTCACCGCTGCGCAGTGGACGCAGATGCGTGCCGAGGGTGCGCGCTCGCCACTGTTCGCCAGGGAACAGCAGCGCGCCGAACAGCGCGTGCGCGCGATGATGAAGGCCGGCATCGACGTGCCGGTGCCCAAGGACAAGGGCGGCGGTTACACGCACGAACAGCACAAGCGCAATTACCAGGCCATCCAGGCCGCCGGCGCGCTGTACCGCCTGACCGGCGACAAGGCCTACGCCACCTTCGCCCGCGACCTGCTGCTGGGCTACGCCAAGCTCTACCCGGGGCTGGGCGCGCACCCGCAGGGCCGCGGCCAGATTCCCGGCCGGCTGTTCTGGCAGACCCTCAACGATTCGGTGTGGCTGGTCAGCGCGGCGCAGGGCTACGACGCGATCCGCGACACGCTCAGTGACGCGGATCGCACGACCATCGACGACAACGTGTTCCGCGCGATGGCCGATTTCCTCTCCGGCACGCCGGAGAACTTCGACAAGATCCACAACCACGCCACCTGGGCCGTGGCGGCCGTGGGCATGACCGGCTACGTGCTGCGCGATGCCAGCTACGTCGACAAGGCGTTGCAGGGCAGCAAACGCGATGGCAGCGCCGGCTTCCTCAAGCAGGTCGACCAGTTGTTCTCGCCGGACGGCTATTACGAAGAAGGCCCGTACTACCAGCGGTATGCGCTGGCGCCATTCATCCTGTTCGCCAACGCCATCGAGCGCAACGAACCGCAACGCGGCATCTTCAAGCGTCGCGACGGCGTGCTGCTCAAGGCGGTCGATGCGCTGGTGCAGAGCAGCTACGGCGGCTACTTCATCCCGATCAACGACGCCATCCTCGACAAAGGGCTGGACACCGAGGAACTGGTGGCCGGCATCGATATCGCCTACGCGCAGACCGGTGATGCCCGCCTGCTGTCGGTGGCCAAAACACAGAAGCGCGTGCTGCTCTCGCCGGAAGGCCTGCAGGTGGCCCAGGCGCTGGCGGAGAACAAGGCCAAACCGTTCGCCTTCGTGCCCACCCTGCTGCGCGATGGCCCGGACGGCACCGAAGGCGCACTGGCGATCCTGCGCATGGGCGGCGAGAGCGGCCAGGCGCTGGTGATGAAGAACACCAAGCAGGGCATGGGCCACGGCCACTTCGACAAGCTCAACTGGTTGTTCTACGACAACGGCCAGCGCGTGGTCACCGATTACGGTGCCGCGCGTTTCCTCAACATCGAGGCCAAGGCCGGTGGCATCTACCTGCCGGAGAACAGCAGCTGGGCCCGCCAGACCATCGCGCACAACACGCTGGTGGTGAACGAGCAGAGCCACTTCGGTGGCGACTGGAAGAAGGGCCAGCCGCTGGCGCCGACGCCGCTGCTGTTCGCGGTCAGCGGCGATACCCAGATCGCCTCCGCGCGGATGGAAGGCGCCTACGACGGGGTCAGCTTCACCCGCACCCAGGCGCTGCTCTCGCACCCATCGCTGGGCGAGCCGGTGGTGCTGGACCTGCTGCGCGTCACCGGCAGCAAGGCCGCGCGCTATGACCTGCCGCTGCATTTCAATGGCCACATCATGGACGTCGGCTTCAAGACCCAGTCCGCCGTCGCCGCGCGTCCGGTGCTGGGCAAGGCCAACGGCTACCAGCATGTGTGGGTCGATGCGGCCAGCGAGCCGACCCGCGATGCGCGCAGCCTGACCTGGCTGCTGGACGGTCGCTTCTACACCTACCGGTTCGCCAGCACCGCACCCTCGCGCGCCCTGATCGGCGAGAGCGGCGCGAATGATCCCTCGTTCAACCTGCGCCGTGAGCCGATGCTGCTGCAGCGCGTGGATGGCCAGGCCGCCACCACGTTCTACGGTGTGCTCGAACCGCACGGCCAGTACGACGGCACCGCCGAGACCGTGCGCGGCGCCAACAGCCGCATCGATCGCCTCACCCACTACCGCGGCAAGGATGCGGATGTGCTGGTGCTCGACCTGGCCGGCGGCAAGCGGCTGGCGCTGGGCATCGCCGACGACCCCACCCAGGGCGGATCGCATGAAGTGAGTGGCGATGGGCACAGCTGGCGCTGGGACGGCGGCTGGAAGCGCTTCGATACCGGCACCGGCGCCGGCAAGGACAGCAAATGAAGGTCACCACGCAGGCCCGCACCTATGTCCGTTGGCTGATCGTGGCGCTGATCGCCGTCGCCACGGTGATCAACTACATCGACCGCAACGCGCTGGCGGTGATGTGGCCGCAGATTTCGCAGGATGTCGGCGCGACCAAGGAAGACTACGCGCTGCTGGTCACGGTGTTCATGCTGTTCTACGCCGCCGGCCAGTTCGTGTTCGGGCGCCTGTTCGACATCATCGGTACGCGCCTGGGCTTTGCGCTCTCGATCGCGGTGTGGTCGATCTCGATCGCGCTGCACTCGGTCACCCACTCCATCCTGTCCTTCAGCATCGTGCGCGCCATGCTCGGCATCAGCGAAGCTGGTGCATGGCCGGGCGCGGTGAAGGCCAATGCCGAGTGGTTCCCGGCGCGGGAACGCGCACTGGCGCAGGGCGTGTTCAACGCCGGCGCCTCGATCGGCGCGATCATCTCCGCGCCGCTGATCGCCGTGCTGTTCCTGTGGCTGGGCTGGCGCGGGACCTTCATCCTGATCGGTGCGATCGGTTTCATCTGGCTGCTGCCGTGGCTGATCATCTACCGCGCCGGCCCGGACAAGCACCCGTGGGTAAGCGCGGCCGAGCGTGCACTGATCCTGGATGCGCCAACCGAGCAGCCGGCCGTGCCGGTGGCCGAGTACGTGCCGAACGTGCGCCAGCTGCTGGGCCACCGCCAGACCTGGGGCATCCTGATCTCGCGGTTCTTCCTGGACCCGATCTGGTGGCTGTTCGTGTCGTGGCTGCCGATCTATCTGGCCGACACCTTTGGTTTCGACATCAAGCAGATCGGCATCTTCGCCTGGGTGCCCTACGTGGGCGCGATGATCGGCAGCCTCGGCGGCGGCTGGCTGTCCGGCCGTCTGATCGGTGCCGGCTGGAGCGTGGATAAAGCCCGCAAGGTGGTGATCACCCTGGGCGGCGCGATCATGGCCCCGGCGCTGATCGGTGCGGTGCTGGCCACCGATCCGGTCTGGGCGGTGATCACCATCGCTTTCGTTCTGCTCGGCTTCCAGATCGCGATCGGCAATATCCAGACCCTGCCCGGCGACATCTTCAGCGGCAAATCGGTCGGCTCGGTGGCTGGCCTGGGCGGCATGGCCGCGGTGGCCGGCACGCTGATCACCACCTGGCTGGTGCCGGCGATGACCCACGACTCCTACGCACCGATTTTCATCCTGGTGGCGGCCCTGGTGCCGGCCTCCCTGCTGGCGCTGTGGCTGGTCACCGGTCGCGTGGAAAAAATCCACGGCCCGGTCGAGCGCCGCTGAGTTCCCTTCTTCTCTTTCCCCCAACGCATCACAGGAGTGTTTCATGACCCAATTCAAGGGCAAGGTGGCGATCGTCACCGGTGGCGGCCGTGACATCGGCCGCGAGATCTCGCTCAAGCTGGCCGCGGCCGGTGCCAAGGTGTGCATCAACTACGCCAACGACGAAGCCAGCGCGCAGGAGACCCTCAAGCAGGTCGAAGCCGCCGGCGGCACCGCGATCGTGCATCGCGCCGATGTCACCGATGCCAAGGCGGTGGCGGCGATGGTCGCCGCGACCCAGGCCGCGTTCGGCCCGCAGATCGACGTGCTGGTGAACGTCGCCGGTGGCATGGTCCAGCGCCGTCCGCTGGCCGAGATCGATGAGGCCTTCTTCCACAAGGTGATGGACCTCAACATGAGCTCGGTCTACCTGACCACGCATGCGGTGGTACCGCACATGCCCGAGGGCGGTGCGATCGTGAACTTCGCGTCGCAGGCCGGCCGCGATGGCGGTGGCCCCGGCGCGGCGATCTACGCCACCGCCAAGTCCGCGGTGATGACCTTCACCCGCGCCATGGCCAAGGAACTGGGCCCGCGCGGCATCCGCGTCAACGCGCTGTGCTGCGGCATGATCGCCACCCGCTTCCATGATGAATTCACCAAGCCGGAAGTACGCACTGCCGTGGCCGGCAATACGCCGCTGCGCCGCCAGGGCCGTCCGCAGGAAGCCGCCGATACCGCGGTGTACCTGGCCTCCGACGCCGCCGGTTTCATCACCGGTGCCAACGTCGACGTCAACGGCGGCACCTACTTCTCCTGATTGACCCGCTGACCGCCTGGGAGGGCCGCCATGCTGCGCTGGATCACTGCATTCTCTCTTGCACTCGCCACCAGCGCCGCGGCGCTGCCCGCCCAGGCCCAGGTCTGGGTGCCAGCCTGGACCGCCTCGCCGGCCCCGGACCGTCTCGATGGCACCCCCGAGGCCCCGGTGCAGTTCGCCAACCAGACCGTGCGCCAGGACATGCGCCTGGCCAGTTCGGCCAGGGCGCTGCGCTTCCGCATCAGCAATGAACTCGGCCAGGCGCCGCTGCGTATCGGCAGTGCCTCGGCCCACCTCACCGGCACCGCCACCGCGGCCAGGCCGGTCACTTTCAATGGACGTGGCGAGGTGGTGGTGCCGGTCGGCGCCGCCCTGCTCAGCGACCCGGTCGCGATCACCGCACCGGCCCTGGCCGACGTCTCGCTCACCGTGTACTTCCCGGATGCCACCCGCCCGGCCGTCCGGCGTACCGCGCTGCGCATTGCCGAGGGCCGCGCTGCCACGGTCGGCGATGCGGTCAAACTCGCCTACCGGCAGAACGTGGTCTCGGCCGTGCTGGCCGAACGCACCCGCAAGCCGATCGTCGTGGTGGCCCTGGGCGACTCCATCACCGAAGGGGCCACCGCCACCCGCGGCAGCAACGGCGACTGGCCCGCACTGCTGTCCGCCCGCCTGCAGCAGGCCTGCCCGGACCAGGTGGTGGTGGTCAACGCCGGCATCAGCGGCAACAAGGTGATGGACCATGGCCGCAGCCACAGCGCGCTGGCGCGGCTGGACCGCGACGTGATCGCGCTGCCGAACGTGGACCGCGTGATCCTGTTCGAAGGCATCAACGACATCCGCCACGACGGCGGCACCCCACCCGTGCCCGGCCGCAACGCCGAGGACATGGTGCTGGGCTACCGGCAGATCGCCGAACGCCTGCACAGCAACGGCATCCGCCCGATCGCCGCCACGATCACGCCGTTCGGTGGTTCGGACCGCTACGAGCCGATCGCGGCCGCCACCCGCACCACCCTCAACGCCTGGATGCGCGGTGGCCGCAGCGGCTTCGATGGCCTGATCGACTTCGACCGGATCCTGCGCGATCCGGCCAACCCGGAGAACCTGCCCGAGGACATCACCCGCGATCACCTGCATCCCAACGATGAAGGCTACCGGCGCATGGCCGACGGCATCGATCTGGCCCTGCTCGGGTGCCCGGTGCGATGACGGCCCAGAGCTTCGTCGTTGCGCCTGACAACGGCCAGCGCTGGGACGCACTGGCGCTGGGCGAGGTGATGCTGCGCTTCGATCCCGGCGAGGGAAGGATCCGCAGCGCGCGCCAGTTCACCGTGTGGGAAGGCGGCGGCGAATACAACGTCGCACGCGGCCTGTGCAGCACGTTCGAACACCGCACCGGGGTGCTCACCGCCCTGCCGCGCAACGAGCTCGGCCTGCTCGCCCAGCAGCTGATCCAGGCCGGTGGCGTGGATGCCAGCCAGATCCTCTGGCGCGACTACGATGGCATCGGCCGCAACACCCGCATGGGCCTGAACTTCACCGAGCGTGGTTTCGGGGCGCGTGCGCCGCTGGGCATTTCCGACCGCGCGTACTCGGCGGCCTCGCAACTGCAGCCGGAGGCCTTCGACTGGGACGCGCTGTTCGGCCAGCACGGCGTGCGCTGGCTGCATACCGGTGGGATCTTCGCCGCCCTGTCCGAGCACAGCGCGGCGACGGCGATTGCGGCGGTGCGTGCTGCGCGCCGGCACGACGTGGCGGTGTCCTACGATCTCAACTACCGCGCCAGCCTCTGGAACAGCCATCCGGACCCGGAGGCCGCGCGGCACACCAACTGCGCCATCGCCGCCGAATGCGATCTGCTGATCGGCGATGAGTATTCGTTCGCCGCATGCCTGGGCATGGACCTGAGCGATCTCGGTCGCCGCCACACGCCGATGGATGTCGGTCCGGCCGAGGCAGCCGCCGAGCGCGCGATGACGCAGTTCCCGGCGCTGCAGGCGGTGGCGTTCACGCTGCGCGACGCCGCCAACGCCGCCCGCCACGGCTGGGCCGGCGCGCTGCGCACCCGGTCGCAACTGTATGTCTCCGCCGCACGCGAAGTAGACCTGCTCGACCGTGTCGGCGGTGGCGACGCCTTCGTGGCCGGCGTGGTGCATGCCCTGCTCGGCGGCAAGGGCGAGCAGGCAGCGGTGGACCTGGGCGCCGCGCATGGCGCGCTGGCGATGTCCACGCCGGGCGATTGCGCTGTCACCAGCCTGGCTGAAGTGGAGGCCGTGGCGCGCGGCGATGGGGCGGCGGCGCGGCGCTGAGCGCCGCCACGGTGCAGCTCAAGTCGCGATCGAGAGGTGTTCCAGGGCCTTCCGCGCAGAAAGCGTGAGCGGCGCCGGCAGCGCATCCGTCATGAACCAGCCCAGCCCGAGCAACGCCTCGGGCTCTTTCACCGATGCGATGGTGGCGTCGAGCGCACGCACCAGATACACCGGGGCGACCCAATGCTGCCCCAGTGCCGGCTCGAAGTGGTCGACCACGCACAGCAAACGCGTCACTGCGACACGCAGCCCGGTTTCCTCCTGCACCTCGCGCACCACGGCATCTTCGACCTTCTCCATCCAGTCCACCTTGCCGCCCGGCAGGCCCCAATGCCCCTGCTCAGGCTGACGCCCGCGCTGGACCAGCAGGATCGCGCCATCGGCGCGCTGGATGACGGCACCGCAGCCGAGGCGGGGGTGCTGCAGATCAGAGGACGGGGGCATCGGGCATCTCCATGGCGGTGCTTCATTATCCCTCGGGGCCCGTGCCTGGATCGCGCCCACGAAAAAGGCCCGGCAATGCCGGGCCTTTCCTGCCACGCCGGTCAGGCGCGTGGCGATGCGGTCACGCTGGGATTACCAGCTGAAGCGCGGGCCGACCGACCATTCCTTGTCGCCATGGCGATCCATCTTGATGTCGCCGTTGATGCCCCAGTTCTGGTTCAACTTCACCTGGCCACCCAGGCGGCCGTAGAACTGGCCATCCGGATTGACGCCGTGCTTCTTGCTGTAATCCTCGTAGCCGGCCATGGCATAGACTTCGGCATGCTGGCCAAAGGCGGTACGGATACCGGCTTCAGCGCTGTAGCCGTTGAAGTCCTGGCCTTCCTTCGGGTCGAACTTGTTGTAGGCGACGCGGCCCACGAAGTCGGTGCTGTTACCGATTTCCTGGTTGTAGCCAACGCCCACGCGCCACTGGTCGATCTTGAAGTCGCCGATGTCGGTCTTCTGCTGGTTGTACTCACCGAAGGCGTGGAAGTTCGGGTGGAAGGCGTAGGAACCCTTCACGCCCCAACCATCGGCCTTGCCGCCATCTGCGTCGGTCTTGACGTAGTCGGCTTCAGCGTAGTTGTAGGACAGGCCTTCAGCCGCCGAAGCGGTGAACGGGAGGGCGGCGGCCAGGGCCAGAGCAATCAACGAAGTCTTCATGGGGGTACACCTTTATGTCTTGGACTACTTGCACCCGGCATGGAGGCCGGACTGCATCGGGAATGTAAATTCTCCGTTATTCGACACAACCCGCCCTGAAGTTGACCGCGTCCACAAAAGTGAATTTTGGGGCGGCGTTCAGACGCGCTCTGGCATACGCGCGTGACTTTTTCCAGGCGAGGACGGCGTGAGCGCCCGTTGCCGCGGGGATCACGCGGGGGCGTCATGCAAAGGGGAAGGCGCGGCGCGCAGGTGGACGGGGCGGGAAAGGATTCTGGTCACGACGGTGCCCTTTCGGGGCGTCACGCGCTGGGGAAGCCGCTCTTGGGGAGTTATCGGCTAACGCGTCCATCCTCCTGGATGCACCGAGGTCCGTGCCGTGGGGCGTTGGACCGCAGGGCGCCGTGGGGCGTCCTGCCCGGCAAGGCCATCATGAGCTGAATGCGTCAGCTGGACTATCAGGATGTTCCCCTCAATGACTCAGACTTTTCTGACATTTGTCCCAAAGGCAGCCCTAAAGGACGTATCGGATGCTGAATTTGTTCACTCCATGACCCGTCTGGACAACCTCACTGGCCGCAAAGGCCACCGGGCGCAGTGTCGAGATTCCGTCCCCCGGTTCGTCGTATGTCTTGAAGACGCCCATCCCGGCGCGTCATCTGGAGCTCTGCCATGGCCTACATCGATGGTTTTGTACTTGCCGTGCCGACCGCGAACAAAGCGAAATTCCTGGAACACGCGCACATGGGCGATGCGATCTGCATCGAGCATGGCGCGCTGCGCGTGGTGGAGTGCTGGGGCGACGATGTCCCGCATGGCAAGCAGACCGACTTCCATCGCGCGGTGGCGGCCAAGGACGATGAAACCGTGCTGTTCTCGTGGATCGAATGGCCGGACAAAGCCACCCGCGATGCCGGCATGCAGAAGATGATGGAGGACCCGCGGATGAACCCGGAGAACAATCCGATGCCGTTCGACGGCAAGCGGATGATCTACGGTGGCTTCGTGCCGGTGGTGGAACTGACACAGTAAGCGGGGGGCCCCGAGGGGCGCACACGCTGCCGCAGCGCCGCTTGAGTGCGCGCTGGAGCACCGGCATGCTCGGTGCTCCAGGCTGGCAGGAGCGCGCGCCATGATGACGATGCCGCCTGCCGGGCGACCGTCATCAGGGAGCGATACGCATGGCCGCACCACGTTCGGGGATGTTTCACTGTCTGCTCTTTCTCGGCGTGGCGGTCACCGCGATCACCAGCCCACCGGCCGGGGCCGAGGCGCCGGGCCTGGTGCAGTACCAGCGCGCCGAGCGCGTGCTCGACCAGCAGCTGCGCGGCAAGGTCCGCAATGCCAGCGTCGCGCCGCGCTGGCTGCAGGACGGCCGCTTCTGGTATGCCCGCCAGGAGGACGATGGCCGCACCGGCTACGTGTTGGTCGATCCGGTGGGCTCCACGCGCGCGGCGCTGTTTGACGACGACGTGATGCGTACGGCGCTGCAGGCTGCCGGGGTCGCTGATCCGGGCAACGTCATGCAGCAGGTGGACCGCGTCGCCAGCGGCGACGATGGACTACGGATTACCTTGCGCGTGGACGCACAGCGGGTGGCGGCATGCACGCTGCCGATGCCGTGCAAGGTGCAGTCATCGCCTGCCGCCGATCCGCGCGACCTGCCTGCGCCTGACGGTCGGCACAGCGTGCGGGTCGAGCAGGACAATCTGTGGCTGCGGCGCGGCGCCGACGGCGAACGACGGGCGCTCACTCTTGATGGTGAGCCTTCGTACGGTTATGGGGTACTGCCCGATTTTGCATTGCGCGGCATTCCGCGCCGGGAAGGCCGGATGCAGATACCACCGTTCGCGGTGACCTGGTCTCCGGACAGCCAGCGCCTGTTCGGCGTGCGCTACGACGAACGCCGCGTCCTGCCCTATCCCTACCTGGCCACCGCGCCGGCCACCGGCTTCCGCCCGGTCGTGCACGAAGTACGGCTGGGCCTGCTGGGCGACGTCGAGCAGGTCCGCGATGCGTGGTTCGTCAGCGAGGTGGATGGCGCCACACGCAGCATCCCCGTTCCCGAGGGCTGGCATGCATTGACCGAAGCCGGCGTGCTGGGCTGGTCGGCCGATGCCGGCAAGGTCTATACGGCGATCGCGCGCTATGACCACCCAGCACGGCTGCGTCTGGTCGAGGTGGATGTCAGTACCGGCAGCGTGCGTACCGTGCAGGAGGAGCGCAGCGATACCCGCGTGCAGCTCAACAGCTATCCCTACAACCGGCCGGCGGTGCACGTCCTGCAGCACGACGACGGCATCGTCTGGTTCTCGCAGCGCGATGGGTGGGGCCATCTGTACCTGGTCGATCGACGCGATGGACGTGTGGTCCGCCAGCTCACCAAGGGCGCATGGCTGGTGCGCGATGTGGTCGGCGTCGATGAGGTGCGTCGCCAGGTGCTGTTCACTGCGGGCGGGCGCGAGCCGGGTGATCCGTATCAACGACGCCTGTACCGCGTGTCGCTGGATGGTGGCGCGCCGGTCCTCCTCACACCTGAAGCGGCCGATCATGCGATCGAAGGCGGAACCGGTGTGCTCATGGGCGGGCGTCCCTCCCACCTGTTGTCGCCCTCGGCGGCGTACGTTGTCGATGGCTACTCGCGGGTGGACCAGCCGCCAGTCAGCGTGCTGCGCTCAACGGCCGATGGCCGGGTCGTGCTGGAACTGGAGCGCGGCGACGACCGCGCCGTGCGCGCCGCCGGCTGGACGCCACCACAGCGGGTGAGTGTCCTGGCCGCCGATGGACGCACCGAACTGCAGGCCACGGTCTATCTGCCGCCTGGCTACCGCGAGGATGGACGGCATCCGGTCATCGATGCCATGTACGGCGGACCGCACATCACCAATACCCCGGTGGGCTTCGTCGACGCCACCGCGACGATGAACCCCGTCGCGCGCTCCAGCCTGGCCCAGCTCGGCTTCGTGGTGGTGAGCATCGATGCGCGCGGCACACCCGGACGTTCAAAGGCTTTCCACGATGCCAGCTTCCTGAGCGCGGCCGATCTGCAGCTGGACGATCACGTCGCGGCGATCGGCGCGCTTGCCGTACGTTATCCGGGCATGGACCTGACGCGGGTCGGCATCTATGGGCATTCCTTCGGCGGCTACAGTGCGGCGCGTGCGCTGCTGCGTCATCCGACCTTCTACAAAGTCGGCGTGGCTTCGGCCGGCAGCCACAGCTTCCAGGGCATGTACGGCGGCGCGATCCACGGCATGGACCGCCTGGTCGGCGGCCAGCCGGTCTATGCAGACGGCACCGCCGTGCGCCCAGCAGCGGATGCAGTGCCAGCGCTGTTCCAGCCGCTGGCCAACGATGCACTGGCCGATCGCCTGCAGGGTCGGCTGATGCTGGTCTACGGCGACCTGGATGAGAACGCGATGCCGGCGTTGACCCTGCAGTTGGCGCGCGCCCTCACGCTGGCCAACAAGGACTACGACCTGCTCTACCTGCCCAACCAGGACCACGAACTGTTCCGCAACGACGATTACTACATGCGCCGGATGTGGGATTACTTCGTCACGCATCTGATGGGCGCGACGCCGCCGCCCTACCGGATCGGGGCGGCCACCTCGCCGTGAGGTGACGCGCCTCGCTCAGCGATGGGTATCGGCGGCATCCTCCGTTCCGCCCCCCATGCCAGCACCGCCCATCCCCCCCATGCCACCCCCGCCTCCACCGCCCATCCCTCCGCCTCCGCCGCCTTTGCCGCCGCCCTTGTCACCCGCATCGCCCTTGCCCTTCGCACCGGCCGAAGGCCGTGCGGGACCCTGGCGCGGGATGGTGACCGAGGCCGGGATCGGATCCAGATCCAGCGCCTGACGAATGAAGTCGCGCAGCGACACCACCAGCTCGGCCGTGGGAACGAGGCGACCTTGGGCCATCTCGTTGGCGGCGTGGGCGGCCAGGCGCACCTGCTCGTCGGTGCCCAGCAGGACGATGTCCGACAGGGCCGCTTCCACCGCATCACGGATCCGGCGCGCACGCTCGCCGCCGTTCTCGGCCTCCGCCGGCAGGTGCAGCGCATCGCCGGCTTCGCTGCCGTCGGGCAGCGCGCGGAAATCCCGGCGATGGCGAGGATCGACATCGAGCGTGCCGGTGAACGAACCGCCCAGGACCTTGTAAGCCGCGATCAACGTGCGCAGTCGCTCGTTGATCTGCCGGTTCTCACGCTCGCGGCGCTGCTGCATGGTCTGCATGACCAGCAGCCGTATGCCGACACCGATCAGGGTGATGATCGCCAGCCCAGCCAGGGTGGAGAGCATGGCCTGCCAGGAGGTGAAGTCGAGACCGCGCATGGAATGTCTCCAGAAGCCGGCGTCCAGACTAGCAGGACGATACGCCCGCAATCGTCAAGGCTGCGCCGTGCTCAACCCGTGCAGTACTGCTCCAGTTGTGCGATCCGGGCCTGATAGGCGTCTTCCAGACAGGAGGCGTCGCTGCACTGGTTGCGCTGATGTTGCAGCCACTGCCGCTGATCGGCGCGCAATGCAGCGCGGTCCGTCCCACATGCAGGTGCATCGGCGTAGGCCCGAGCCATGCGAACGTCCATGGCTGCCAGGCTGGCGTCACTGCATAGCAGGTGTTCGGCAGGATGGCTCGCCCGGGCGCAGTCGAAACTCGGTCGGGCCGTCGCTTGCTCAGCCTCGCGCGCCATGCGCGCCATCATGCCGGCATAGCCGGTTTCATCTGCAGGCGCTGCCTGCACTGCGATTCGCTCAATGGCTTCTGGCCCAGCTGGCGCATCACGGGGATCGGCGGATTCCGAGTCCAGGTCAAACCCCTCTGTGGTCGCCGCCGCATCGGTGTGGAGGGTGACGTCGCTCACCTCTGGCGCGGCTGCTTCCACGGGAAGGCTATCGGTCGCAGCCACTTTGCGCCGTCGCTTTTCGTTCTCGGCAGCCACGGCCGCAAGTTCCGAAAGCTCGTTGGGCGTCACCAGGAACTGACCCGCCGCCAGACCGTAGGTCACTTCGATGTTGTTCATCAGGATACGCCGCCACCACCCGGGACGATCCTGTTCGTTGCGATCGATCACCCGCTGAAGTGCCTGCCTGGCAGCAGCATAGGCCTGGGGGTCCGGATCGGGAATCTTTGCGAACTCGTCTTCCAGCCGATCAAGCATCAACTGTGTTGCAGCGACGTTGTACTTGACGCGCATGGCAACGCACTTTGTCGTCGCGCCTGCACCGAAACACTCGGAGCGGAACTCCATCGCCATCAGGTCGAGGCGGATCGCCCGACCCTGCTGGCAGCCGGCAAGCACGACCAACAGTACACCCCACAGAATTTTCTTCACTGCGTATCCCCTGATGCGTCCAATGCGTGATGCCCTGCGACAGCTGCCTTTCTGCAGGCATATTCCTTCATGCGCGGGCGATAATGCGACTTGGAGCCAAATGCGTCACGTCAGGAGTTTCCCTACAGGCACCATTCGCATGCGTTTGTTCCATGCCGTTGACTTTAGGATATCCTTGCCCGCGAAAGGATACAGGGGGACGGCGTGGCCGCCGGAGCAGAGCGAGGTGTCCGTTGGCACCTGGATAATGAGTCGTGGGTGCAGGATGGAACCGGATTTTCTCTGGTCGCCATCGACGCTGCCGTGCCTCCAACATCACTGAGCGATCTGGACTATCTGTCTGGCGCGTATCGCGTGCCCGAGGGGGGTTATCTCCCGGGCAGCTTCCGGTTTTCTCCCTTTACCGGCCAGCCGCTTGAGCGGCGCCCGGTTGAGCAGTGGCGAACCCCGTTTGGCGGGGATGATGGGGGGCGCAGCTGCAGCGCCGCCGCGGCGGAACCGATCCCCTCGACGCTTCAGGCGCTGTTCGATCAATGGCAGCGAAGTGGCCAGTCCATGCAGGACGCCGCCGAGGTGATCAAGTCACCGCAGCCGAGTGGCCTGTTCTTTTTCAGCAGCCGCGCCGGTGGCCATCGCAATGGATTGTTCGCGGCGAGCCGCTCTGGCCAGCTGTCGCTTTGGCAGCACGGTCACCGCCATTGGGTGCCGCTGACACCGCGCGGGGCCTCACTCGGCCGCAGCCATCTTGAAACATGGGCGAATGCCACACTGACGTTGCCGCACGACGATGGCCATGAGGTGATCATGGCGACTGATGCAGGTGCCGATTGCGTCAGCGTCGACGCAATGACATTGAGCTATCAGATTGATCGCGCGGTGGGTCGGTCCCTGGGTGCACCCGGCCTGCTGGACGATGCCGCCTTCGTGCCACAGGAACATGAGGGCCAATGGTGCCTTGCGATCCGCCGCACCGGTGAGGCATGGCAGCAGGTGCTGCTGACGCTTGACGCGCCCCTGCAACTGCTTGCTGCGCCGATCAGCGATCCAGCGCACCGCAGCCTGTTCTGGATCGGCACGCAGGGCGTGCTGAGCGTGCGCCTGGACGGCCAGGGGGACGTTTCCGCCCGGTGGCAGAGCTGGCCCGAGGGCTATCAGGCCAACCCGGTTCTGGGTCCACCGTATCGCGACGGCGAAGGCTTCTGGCAGCTGCTGTATGACACCCGGGACAA
This sequence comes from Stenotrophomonas sp. LM091, assembly GCF_001806305.1. Taxonomy (NCBI): domain Bacteria; kingdom Pseudomonadati; phylum Pseudomonadota; class Gammaproteobacteria; order Lysobacterales; family Lysobacteraceae; genus Stenotrophomonas; species Stenotrophomonas sp. LM091. Next base: position 2,497,600 of record NZ_CP017483.1, on the reverse strand, counting down.
AAAGTGGCTGCTCACCCGGCTGGACACCGTGCTGCCCGAGCAGCGCCCCGCGCCACGCGGATCCACCAGCACCGGCCGAACCAGCTTTCAGTTCAACGTCCGTCTGGAGCGCCCGTGGGACGAGTTCGACCATGACCTGTATTCGGTGACCCATGTGGTCTATCCGTTCCTGGAAGTCGTCGAACCGCAGTTGATGCTGTCGCTCCACGCGCCGCTGCCGCAGCAGCGCAGCCTGCTGTCATTCTTCGAGAGTCAGGCGACCGTGCATGCCACGTTCTGCCTGGAGCGGATCGGCGGTCATGCCTACACCTATGCCATGGACACACCCTCGCCCTGGAACGCGCAGTGGTTCGTCCACGATGAGGCACTGTGGCTCTGGGTAGACGCGCGCGGCACCCTGCTGCGTTGGAGCCTGCCGCAATGACCAGCGTCGTCCTGAATCGCCTGCTGGGCGTCGCGGTGCTGCTGGCGAGCAGCATGGGCATGAGCGTCGGAGCCGCCGAGCTGCGGCAGGCAGTACTGGTGCAGAACTCTGGCTGGATGGAGCCGTTCTACGTCGATGCCGAGTCGCCTTTCAAGCCGCTTGTCGCGCAGCTGGCGCAGGCTGCGGCTGGCCACGGAGAGGTCGTGGTGGGCGCGTTCAACCAGTCCGATGCCACCCACCCCTCGCCGGAGTGGGTGTATCGCGGACCGGGCAACCACCCGGGGCTCGCCCAGGCGATGACGCGCCTGCAGATGGCGCATAAAGGTAGTGGCGCACTGGCCGACACCGACTTCAAGGAAGCGCTGCTCGGTGCGATCGAGGTGGGCCTGGAAGGCCGCCCGGGCATCATCTGGATCGTCACCAACAACAAGAACAGCCCCAACAACAGTACCGAGGTCGTGGCTCGCAATCGCGAGTTCTACGAGCTGCTGCATGGTGAGGATGTCATCAGCCGGATCGCTGCGTTTCCGCTGAAGATGCCGGTACAGGGCAAGCATTACCGCGCCAACGGTTTGATGCTGTACGCGTTGGCCTACGGCGAACCGGCCTCGGCCGCGCTGGACGCGATACTCGCGCAACCGGCCCTGACCGCACTGCTTCCCGAGGGACATGTGCGCCTGAAGCCACTGACCGAAGCGGCCGTGCGCTTCAGCCCGACGGGCGTGAAGGATTCGCCGGGCATCGCCGCTGGCCTCGCCCCGGACGGCCACACCCTCGTGCTGTCGTTCGACGCCAGCACGCAGGTGCGCACTGCACAGGTGCAGGGCCGGTTCGAGAATCTGTTCAATCCCTACCGTATCGTCAGCGCTGACACGTCATTGGTGACGCCGCCGGCCATCGGCCTGCAGGGCGAGATGTCCACGCACTCGCTGCAGGCGCTTGATCCGGGCAAACAGAGTGACCCGCTGACCCTGCGCCTGTCGCTGCCCCCCTGCCGTCGCAGTGGTCGCGTGAGGTGTTGCTGCGCAGCGGCTATGAACGGCGCGGGGCGATCGATATCCACCTGGATAACCAGCAGCTGGAAGTATCGCCGCAGTTCCGCGCGCACATGGCCGACCTCTTCCCGGGGGATGCGCTGCCGGAGGTCTTCCTTCCTCCGGTCACGGCCAATGCCTCGGTCACACGGGTCCCGCTGCTGCTTCGGGTGCAGTACCCGGTGTGGCCTGCCGTGGTGGTCTATGGCGGCGGCCTGCTCGCCCTGATCGGGGCGTTGCTGTTTCTCGTGCTGGTGACCGGCGCGCGCAAAGCAACGGTCTGGATCGACGATCAACCCCAGCACCTGCGGCTCAAACCGTTCACCACTACCGAGGTGCGCGATGCCAACGGCACGCATGTTGCCACGGTCCGTCGCGGCGCGTTCAAGCCTCGCGTGAGCTGGGCCCAACCTGATACATCCATCCGCATCAACTAAACGATTCACCGCCAAGGACAGAGCATGAGCCAGAAGAGTTCCCTCCCCGCGCCAGTGACCGACCAGCCGGCCACCGCCACGCCGTCCGAACAGACCGCACCGGCGACGACCGCGGGGACGCAGCAGCCGACTGCGACCTTCACCGGCGACTGGGACATCCAGGTCGGCGAGCAGACCAGCAGCCGCGATGCGCTGATTGGTGGTGTGGTGCTGCTGGTGCTGGCCGTGGTGTTCTTCGTGGTAAAGAACGCGTATGCCAACTGGCGGGTCAAGGAGCGCGTCGCGCCGAGTCGTGCCAATGCGTCGGGCTGGTTCCTGTTCATCGGTCTGATGGCGGTCGCCACGGTGACCGTGCTGGCCTTCGTCAACGCCGGGCGGTTCCTGGCGCCGTTGTATCTGGTGCCGATGAGCGCCTTGGCCGGCGTGTCGTTGATCGCCTGGCTCGCCACCTTCTCCGCCAAGCGTTGATCCAGGGGTCCGCCGCATGAACGATGCCACCGAAAGTACCTCCCTGCCCGGTCAGCCGCCGCAGTTAACCGAGAAGATCCGTCCGACGCTGTTCATCGCCCTCGGCGGCACCGGCATGAAGGTCAACATCCGTCTGCGCCGGCGCATCCTCAATGCGATCTGGGGCGGCAACGCGAAGGTCGAGAACGTCGCTGACTTCCCGGTGGCACAGTTCATCAACTTCGATCTGGATGCCGGTGAGGTCACCCAGGACGGCAAGTCGGTCAAGACCGACGTACTGGCCGAGCAGGTCGCCTTCACTCCAGAAGAGAAGATCATCGAGCGGCTGGACCTCAACAAGTACACCCAGTCCGACGACGAGCTGCGGCGTCATCGGGAAGTAGCTGAATGGTTCCCGCTCACGCCCGAGCGCATCCGCCTGCTGGGCGTGGATCCAAGCAAAGGCGCAGGCCAGATCCGTGCGCTGTCGCGCCTGTACTTCTTCGACAAGTATCCGGTGATCCGGGACAAGCTGCGCGACAAGATCGAGACGCTGCTGAGCAACATCGGCGCGCGTGCGGACAAGCTCAAGAAGCTGGGACTGGAAGTGGAGCCGGGCAAGGTGCGGGTGGTCATCACCGGTTCGGCGGCCGGCGGCACGGGCTCCGGGTCATTCCTGGACATGGGCTATCTGGCCAAGGCGATCCTCAAGGAGAAGAATGTCGAGGGCAAGGTCGACCTGTACATGGTCCTTCCCGGCGGCTTCATCACCACCACCAACCCCGACCGCATCCAGGCCAACGGCTACGCCGCGTTGATGGAGCTTGAGACTGCACTGCGCGGCAATGTCCTGGTCAAGCATTGGGATGCCTCGGACAACCTGCACATCGACAGCCGCCCGTACGACGATGTGTACATCGTCGACAACACCAACGTGGCGATGGCCAAGACCAGTGAACAGGAAGACATCTACGAGATGCTCTCGGATGTCTTCTTCACCGACTTCACCTCCCAGGACTTCGCCAACCGCAAGCGCTCGGTGGCCGTCAACCAGAATCAGCACAAGATCCGCGCCTATTCGGTTCCGCTGCCGCAGGACTATGGTGACGATACGGAACTGCGCTTCACCGCCAGCTACTCCGGCGTCGGCCAGGCCGTGCTTGATACCCAGGTGGAAGCGCGCCAGAACGTACGCATGAACCGCCAGGTGCAGGCGATGCTCAAGGCGTTCTTCGGCATCGCCAATATCCAGGCCCCGGGCAACCGCCCCACTGATAAAGAACGCGATGATTTCCTGCGTGAGCAGCTGGCGATCGTGCCACGCACCTTTACGGATATTCCACAGTTCCTCTCCCGCGGCGATCTTGCCACGCTCAACGGAGAGTTCACGCACTACCAGGTCGCTGATGATCTGTTGAAAGTGACCGGCGACGCCAGCATCGGTGCGCAGATCGAACAGAAAGTCGAGAATGCCTTCCAGCAGCTGATGCACGGCAGCGCTGACCGCGACCAATGGCCGCTGCACGTCCAGGATGTGATCAAGCAGCTTGAGCGCGATACCAAGGGCAACCGGGTGGACAGCGCCGACCGCAACCACGAAGTCCGCATCAAGGAGAATCGCCAGCGGGTGTTGCTGTCGATTACCGATGAGGCTGAACTGCCGGCGCAGATCTTCCGGCGCCTGGACGATGACGAGCGCGGTGGCCTGGACTACACGCTGGCCTTGGTGGAAATGATCAAGGACCGGCTCGAGAACGAAGGTACCGGCATCGTTCCTGCGCTGGAACGCAATGCGCAGCGATTCGCCGAGATTTCCGAGAGGCTGCAGAACGCCGAGCTTGCGCGCGAGTTCGAACGCCTCAAGGAGACCACCGGCAAGGGTCTGCTTGCGCGGATCAGCGGCAAGGACAAGCAGGCCGAGACCGTACTGGCGCAGATCAAGGAAACGATCCGCGACAGCCTGCTGTTCTACGTGCGCTCGGTCGCTTCGCGCGAAGCGGCCAACCTGCTGCGCGACGTCTCGGGCTGGCTCGGCGTCAAGGAAGCTGTCGATGCCCACGGCCGCCCGCTGTGGAGTGGTTTCGTCGGGCGCCTGCAGGACGGTCGCCAGTCGGTTGAGTCCCTGCTGCTGCACGTCGAGCGTGACATCGGCAAGATCGAGGCGGCCATCGCCGAGAAGCATGCGACCCTGATCGCGCTCAAGGCACCGCAGGACGAAGAGCAGCCGGCAATCGATCCGGCCGAGTTCAGGCAATGGGCCAAGGAAGCATTCAAGGACTTCGGCGGCTCCCAGACGCTGTTCCAGAAGCTGCTCAGCGACGACGGCGCGCAGGAAGTGTTGGGCAAGCTGCGCAACAAGGCCGTGGCACAGCTGCCCCAGGTCGATGCCCGAACCCAGACCGATCCGCTGATGCAGGCGCTGGCCGCGCTTACGCCCGAGCAGCTGCGCGAGACGTTCCGCCTGCTGCTTCAGCGTGCGATGCCATGGGTGCCGCTGAACCTCAACGGTGGATTTGATATCTCCAAGGACCGCTACACCTGCCTGGTCGGCGTAAAGGATGCGCGCCTGTTCCGGCGCCAGTATGGCGCGATGCTGGAGCAGGCCGTACCGCAGGGCACCGGCATGACCGCCAGCCAGATCGACTTCGTCGAATCCGGCATTCCGGGCAAGCTGATCTGCTTCACCGAGTTGTCTGGCTTCCCGGTTCCGGCACTCACGCCACTGCCGACCTATCAGGCGGCTTACCGCAAAGAGGCGGCCCGTATTCCGCTGCACATCCACAAGCGGGTCAGCCAGTTCGTGCAGCCCATCCAGTTCACTCAGGGCCAGTACCGGCAGTTCGCTGAGGATTTCAGGATATACCTGCATGCCCTCGGCCTGGGGGTGCTCAAGCGCCGTGCCGATGGCAAGTATGAGATCACGCTGGAAGGCGACGGGTTCAGCATCGGCGATGAATTCTCCGTGCGGCAAAGCGGCCTGGACGGGAATGACAAACGCAACATCGAAGAACAGCTGCGCCAGCGCTCGGCCAACGTGCGCGACCCGCTGCAGCTGGCTGTGCTGGCCCAGCTGTTCCGGCATTACGCCACCGTGGCATACAAGCCGATCAAGCAGGAGGACCAGCAGGGTCGCGAAAGCTTGAAGAAGCGCTTCCCCTACAAGCTGAGTGAGATGTTGGCCACCGACTATCGGCAGAAGCTGGTGCAGGCCGCCGGTGACGAAGCCGACCGGATCGAAGAGCGCGCCCGTGCATTGTTCGACGCCTGGACGCAGCCGGTTTCCGGCTCTTCGGCCGATGTCTATGCTGACGAGGTCGCCACCGACCGGGGCGAGAAGCGACAGGTAAATGATTCCTTCGCCCAGATGCTGGGCGTTACGTCCATTGCGGGCGCGGGCGCGGCGAGGCTTGCCCCGGGCGCGGTACCACCGCCTCCACCGCAGGGCAGCCTGCCCGGGGCACCCCCGCCACCGCCGCCGATGGTCGATTACAGCTACTACGTCGGCTACAACAACCAGTCGCTGGGACCGTATACGGTCCAGCAGCTGCAGCAGTTCGTGGGCACCGGCAACATCACCCGCAACAGCCTGCTCTGGCGCGAAGGCATCGAGTGGAGCGCGGCCGGTGCACTGCCGGAACTGGGCCATCTGTTCACCGCTCCATCGGCCCCGCAACCGCCGGCTCCCCCGCCGCCGCCCACCGGGTACTGAGGCTGTATCGCCGTAATGACTGACGCCAGCGCCACCGCCTCGATCTGTGTCAATGACCAGTGCATGAAGCCCCTGCCCGGGCAGGTACGCTTCTGCCCGTTCTGTGGGGTATCCGCGCCAGCGGTTGTGGCGCCGCCGGTCATAGCCCCGGCGGCGGTCATGCCGCCGCCCCCGATTCCTGCGACACCCTCGCCAGCGGCGCCGACAGTGGTGGAATCCGTGCCTCCACCGGCCCCTGCAGCGCCTCCGCCTTCCGCTGTGCAACCGGCATCCGCGCCGGGACCCAAGCGCTCGACCAGGCCACCTGCGCCTCCCGCGCCGATCGCGCCTGCGCCGATTGCTCCCGGGCCGAGCCCACGACCACGCTCACGCGTGCCGCTGGTCCTGGTCTGCCTGGTTCTGGGTGGGCTGTTCTGGGCGATCTTCCTGCGCGATCGAGGTACGTCGCCAACGGTGTCTGCCGGCCGCATCGACGCGCATCGTGCGGCTGTGGAGTCATGCCTCGCGCGGGCGGACCTGGCCTGTGCACGCGTCGCCTTGCTGGGCATGCAGCACGATCTGCCGGGTGAAGAGAACTGGCGCGATCTGCAGGTCCGGGTGACTGCATTGGAAGCCGACCTTGCCAAGCAGGCCGAGCCCGCGCGCCCGAACCGCGCAGCGACACCGGCACCGGCTCCAGCGCCAACCGCCGCACAAGCACCCCTCCACACTGAGGTTGCCCAGGCGCCCCCCCCACCTGCGTCGATCCCGGACCGGTCTGCACAGGTGGATGCCGCATCGCGCGAGCGCGCTCCCGTGCGCTATCCGCCGGATGCAGTGCGTACCGGGGCACGCGGAACCGTTCTGCTCAGCATCGATGTTGCCGAAGATGGCACTGCGACGGCCATTTCGGTGATGCGCACCAGTCGGGTGCGGTCGCTGGACCGTGCTGCGCTGGAAGCAGCGCGTCGCTGGCGTTACCTACCTGCCATCCGGGACGGACAGGCGAATGCAAGCACGATGCAGCTGGAGGTGAGCTTCAGCCCAGACGCGGGCACCGCCTCAGACATGGCCGACCTGCGCCAACCTGACAACAGCTACCCGCCCAAAGCGCCGACGATCTCGCTGCCACCGGCAGCGGCGCCGGAAGCAGGCCTGCTGAGCAAGGCGCGGGTTGAACTGCAGCAAGGCCGCTACGACGTCGCCGTAGCCCTGGGCGAATCGGCCCTGCAGGTCAATCCCGACTCAGCGGCTGCCCGGTCGCTCATCCGCCAAGCAAAGGCGGAGCGCGACCGTGTCATGCGCGAAACCACCATCGAATGATGCCCGCCCCACTTCACACCAGGTGTTGACCATGAAAAAGGACTATTTCGCCCCCGCCTCGCTCGGCAAGGTGCTGTTGATCGGCCTCGCTACCGCCGGCACGCTTACCGGCTGCACCACGGGCAATCAGATGACCCGATCGGACTGGGGCAAGTGCCTGGGCGCGATCGCGCTGGGCACCGGCGCCGGCGCGCTGGTCAATGGTGAGAAAGGTGCCTACGTCGGCGCTGCGGCCGGCATCGCCGCCTGCTTCGTGATCAACGCACAAAGCCGCCGCACCCGTAGCGCGGCCCAGGTGGAGTCGGATTACCGGTCGCGCTACTCGCAGCTGCCGGAGTCTGCCGAGGTCGTGCATTACCAGACCAGCCTCCCCGGCAACAGCGTACGGCGTGGTGAACCGCTGAAGATCGTCTCCAACATCGAAGCGGTCAGCGGCCGCCAGCAGCCGATCCGCGAGGTCAAGGAACAGATCCGGATTTACGAACCCGGCCAGTCCGAACCCTTCAAAACCGCCGAGAAAGTCGCCAGCGAGAGTGCAGGCAGCGGTGCGTACGAGAACACCTTCACCGTGACCTTCCCGTCCAACATGCCGCAGGGGCGCTATAGCATCCAGACCGACGTATTCGTCAATGGCGAGCGGTTGGACAAGGGCAGCAACCAGATCCAGGTGGTCTATGACGGCGAGCACCTGATGCGCGAGTTCGCCGCGATCGCGGCGCGCTGATGTTGCCGGGGTGCCCTTCGGGGCGCCCTGTCTCCCCATGAGGGGACGATTACCCCGCCCACGTATCTGGGTTGGGGATGAGCCCAGTGCATGGCTCCCACCATGCCGCTCCCGCCCTCAGGCAGGAGCAGCACGTTACGACGACTTACTTGCGCGCGCGCTTGGCCGGCGCCTTGCGTGCAACCGGCTTGGCGGCAGCACGCTTGGCCGGGGCGGCCTTGCGGGCCGGAGCCTTCTTCGCCGGAGCCTTCTTGGCCACCGCCTTCTTGGCGGTCGCGACCTTCTTGCCGACGGTCTTCCTGGCCGCTGCGGTCTTCTTCGTCACGGCCTTCTTGGCGGTGGCGACCTTCTTGCCGACCGACTTGCGGGCGACGGCGGTCTTCTTGCCGGCCACCTTCTTGGCGGTCGCGGTCTTCCGGGTCACGGCCTTCTTGGCGGTCGCCGACTTCTTGGCAACGGCCTTCTTGGCGGTGGCGACCTTCTTGCCGACGGTCTTCTTGGCGACGGCGGTCTTCTTGCCAGCCACCTTCTTGGCCGCTGCGGTCTTCCTGGTCACGGCCTTCTTGGCGGTCGCCGACTTCTTGGCAACAGCGGTCCGGGCAGCGGCGACCTTCTTGCCGACGGTCTTCTTGGCGGCGGCGGTCTTCTTGGTCACGGCCTTCTTGGCGGTCGCGGTCTTCTTGGCGACAGCCTTCTTGGCGGTGGCGACCTTCTTGGTCACGGTCTTCTTGGCAGCAGCCGCCTTCTTGGTCACGGCCTTCTTGGCGGTGGTGGCCTTCTTGCCGGCAGCCTTGGTGGTCTTGGTCACGGCCTTTTCAGCGGTGGCCTTCTTCTTGGCGACCTGCTTCTTGATCGCAGTGGCTTCGGCCTTGGCGTTCTTCTTGGCCGCTTCCAGCTTCTGCTTGGCGGTGGCCAGGGTCTTGCCGACCGACTTGGCCGCCTTGTCAGCCTTCTTGGCGACGGTCTTCTCGACCTTGGTCACGGCCTTCTTGACCTTGGCGACCTGGGTGGTGGCAGCCTTGCGTGCGCGCTTGGCGGTCTTCTTGACCGAAGCCACTGCATCTTCCGCTACGTGTGCGATGGTCTCGCCGACGTTGGTGGCGGTTTCTTTTGCATCTTCGACGGTCTGCGAGAGAACCGTGGTCACACCATTACCGTTGCTCATTGAGTGCCTCCTAAGGGGCCTGGTTAGTCAAATCGCTGGCGATGCTATACCGGCGCGGTCCATCGTGGAACGGTCTTGATGCGATGCTCGTGCCAAGCCGACAGTAGCACTGTCATCGTCGGCAGCAAGCAATGCACCGGCCGCGTGCACGAAACCCCTTGAAAACAGCATCGGCGTTCCCGCAGAAGAGGCATGCGATGTGTCTCGATGCGCATCTCCGCCGCGCCCGGCGATGCAATGATGGATCGTCGTAGTTGATCCATTCCGTGCCCTCGTACTGCGCATTTGCGCTGGTTTGGATGGCGCGGGCGCGGCCGACGGACGCGCCTGCCGGTACGCTCTTCCCCCTGCCGCGGGTATCGTGCCGCACCCGCTCTGCAGGTGGCCAGCGGCACACATTGCCCTGGCTGCCGGCGCCCATCCGTCGTGCGGCGCGACGTCGCCGGCAATGAATTTCATCCAGGGTTTAGCCGGTAGCGGACACACTCATTCAGGTTGAATTACCGTATACGTGTTCTCACCTGACCCGTCCCCTCCGACACGGAACCGCCGGACCATGCGACCGCTCCCGACCCTGCTCACGCTCGCCCTCGCCGCTGCCTTCGGCGGGTTCACTGCCACGGCCATCAATGCGCACCTGGACAACCGTGCCGAGGCGGCGCCGGCCGCGTATACGATCCCGACCACGGCCGCGCTGCCCGCAGCGGTCGCCGGCCAGGCGGTGCCGTCGCTGGCACCGATGCTGGAACGGGTGATGCCGGCCGTGGTGAGCGTCAACACCAAGCAGGTGGTACGGGTGCGCAACCCCTACTTCAACGATCCCTTTTTCCGCCGGCTGTTCCCCGAAGTGCCTCAGGAGCGCATCAACGAATCGCTGGGCTCGGGTGTGATCATCGATGCCGCCGAGGGGCTGGTCCTGACCAACCACCACGTCATCGACAACGCCGACGACGTGCAGGTGACCCTGGCCGACGGGCGCACGGTCAAGGCGGAATTCATCGGCTCCGATGCCGATACCGATGTCGCATTGATCCGGATTCCGACCGGCAACCTGACCGAGATCAAGCTCGGCGACAGCGCGCAGCTGCGCGTCGGCGACTTCGTGGTGGCGATCGGCAATCCGTTCGGTTTCAGCCAGACGGTCACCTCCGGCATCGTTTCGGCCGTGGGGCGCAGCGGCATCCGCGGGCTGGGCTACCAGAACTTCATCCAGACCGATGCCTCGATCAACCCGGGCAACTCCGGCGGTGCGCTGGTCAATCTGCAGGGGCAGCTGGTCGGCATCAATACCGCCAGCTTCAACCCGCAGGGCAGCATGGCCGGCAATATCGGCCTGGGCCTGGCGATCCCCTCCAACCTGGCGCGCGACGTGGTGGACCAGCTGGTCAAGCACGGCGTGGTGGTGCGTGGCACGCTCGGCATCGAGGCGCAGAACCTGACCCAGCAGATCGCGCAGGGCCTGGGCCTGACCGAGACGCGCGGCGCGCTGGTCACCCGCGTGCTGGCCGGCTCCGGTGCCGCCGCCGCCGGCCTCAAGCCGGGCGATGTGGTGGTGTCGGCCAACGGCCAGCGCGTGGACAGCGCGCAGGCGCTGCACAACGTGGAAGGCCTGCAGCCGGTCGGCAGCACGCTGACCCTGGACGTGCGCCGCGAGGGCAAGCCGCTGCAGATCAAGGCCACGCTCAAGGAGCAGGCGCGCGCAGTCACCGGGGAATCGCTCGACCCGCGCCTGAGCGGTGCCACCTTCGTCGATCTGCCCGAGTCGCTGCGCCAGGCCGGCGTGAGTGGCGTGCTGGTCAGCGAGGTCAAACGCGGCAGCCGCGCCGCCAACTCCGGGCTGGCGCAGGGCGATGTGATCACCGCGGCAACGGCAGGTGAGTTTGCCGATCTCGCCAGCTGGCGTGCAAACTTCCAGCAGCGTCCGGCCCAGCTGGTGCTGCGGATCATCCGTGGAAACGGCGGTGGCCAGCTGGTGATGCGCTGAACGCGGCGGCAGCCGTAACGTGGCTTACACCCGTCCGGTGCTATTACCTTGTGTTCGTTGCCGTCGGATCGTCCGCGGTCACCTTCCCCATCGCATAGCAGGAGAAACACGATGAGCCCCACCAATACCGAGAACCTGAAGGAACACCTGGGCGAAGCCGGCTCGCACCTGAAGTCGGCCGCCACCGCTGCCGGCGGTGCCATCAAGGGCGCGACCGGTGCTGCCGGTGACGAGCTGCGCATCGGCAAGGCCAACGTCAAGGCCGAGCTGTCCGATACCGCGCTGTCCGGCCTGGCCGCTGCCGAATTCGGTGGTGCCGCCGCCAAGGAACAGGTCGATGCACTGATGGACAAGGGCAAGGACCTGGTCGACAGCGCCGCTGAACTGATCCGCGAGCGCCCGCTGGCCTCCTTCGGCGTCGCCTTCGCGGCCGGCTGGATCATCGCCAAGCTGGCCCGTAGCGGCGGCGACAAGTAAGCAGCGGCGTGAGCGATCAAGCCCAGTCGACCGCTCCCGGTGGCGCGGATACCCCGCCACCGGACAGCGGTGAAAAAGCACCACGCCTGGACGAGAGCATCCGCCAGGTCGGTGAGGCCGGCCGTGAGACAGTCGATTCGGCCAAGCACACGCTGCGCTCCCTGCGACGGTTGGCTTCGGCCGATTTCGCACTGGCGCGCAGCGCGTTCGGCCGGGCACTGGCCTGGGCCGGCGTGGCGATCGTGTTCGGTGCATCGGCCTGGTTGTTGCTGGCCGGTACGCTGATCGCCCTGATGCAGCGCTGGGGCCTGTCCTGGTTCCATTCGCTGCTGATCACGTCGATCGTCAGCCTGCTGGTCACCGGCTACGCGATGTGGCGGGTGTCGTTCTTCTTCCGCCATACCGGCATGCATGCCACGCGTCGCCAGTTGTCGCGGCTGGGTCTGTATGACGAACCCAGCGATGAAGATCCCGATGCCGACGTGGATACCACGGGGGTGAAGCGATGAATTTCGAAGCGTTGCGGCAACGTGTCCAGCGCGCCGAGCTGGTGGTGGCGGTGCGGGTCGAAAAAACCCGCAGCAGCTGGTTCACCCTCAGCAGCGTCTGGCGGGCCGGATGGACGCCGTTGCGGATCATCACCGTCGGTCTCGCCGGCGGCTTCCTGGCCGGCAAGCTGGAGCCCACCGGTCTCGGTGCGAAAGTGCAGGGCGCGCGATGGCTGCAGATGATCGGCTCGGTCTCCAATCTGGTCGCCAGCACCCAGGCCGCGTTCGCCTCGATGCAGGCCAGCGAAGCGGCCGATACCGCCGAGCAGGCGGCAGACAAGGTGGATGACGCGGCCGATCAGGCCCCGCGTCAGGCGGCACCGGCACCGGCACCGGCAGCGCCACGGCTCGGGCCGGAACGGCGGGTTGATCCGGCCTCGCCGTCCCAGCCGCAACCGGCTGAAGCAGCCACGGATCTGTCCGAACGCTGATCCCACCACGGTCGGCAGCATCTTCCGAAGGCCCTGCGGCAGCTGCCGCGGGGCCTTTCTTCGTCTGCACGCACCCCACACGCCACGCGCACCCGGCTTGCCCAATAATGGCGCTCCTTTCCCGTGTGCGACCCGAATGAGCGTCCCGGTTCCCCCTTCTGCCGAAGCCGTCGTCGCACCGCCCGCGCCGCGCCCGCGCGCCCCGATGTCGCTGGTGATCCTGGCCACCCTGGCCGTCGCCTTCACCTTATGGGCGGCACAGGACGTGGTGCTGCCGATCCTGCTGGCGATGTTCTTCGCGCTGGTCGGCAACCCGATCCTGCGGGTGCTGCAGAAGATCTGGATTCCCCGGTTCCTCGGCGCGGTGCTGGTGCTCGGCGTCGGCCTGAGCGGTGCCGCCGCGCTCGGCGTGCAGCTGGTCGGCCCGGCGATGGAATGGGCCCAGGAAGCACCGCAGCAGCTGCGCAAGGTCGCCCGCCAGGTGCAGAACCTGACCAAGCCGGTGCAGCAGGCCAACCAGGCCGCGGAGAACTTCGCGCGCGTGGCCGGGGGCGAAGGCAGCCGCCGGGTGCAGATCGTGCGCACCCAGCTCGATGATCCCTACAAGGTGCTGACCCGCGCACCACGCCTGGCTGCCTCGGTGCTGGCGGTGGTGCTGCTGACCCTGTTCTTCATGATCTACGGGCAGAGCCTGCAGAAGCACGCCATCGCCCTGTTCCCCAGCCGCCAGCAGCAACGGTTCACCGCCGACATCCTGCGCTCGATCGAGCGCGAGGTCTCCCGGTATGTCCTGACCATCACGGTGATCAACACGCTGGTCGGCCTGGTCTTCTCCGGCATCCTGTTGCTGCTCGGCATCTCGCTGCAGGAGGCGCTGCTCTGGGGCACCGTGGCCGCCCTGCTGAACTTCGCGCCCTATGTGGGGCCGCTGATCGGCGTGGCACTGATGTTGCTGATGGGCTTTGTGGAGTTCAGCGATCCGTTCAAGGCGCTGCTGCCGGCGGCCTGCTATCTCGCCCTGCATACGGTGGAAGGGCAGGTGGTGACGCCGATCGTGCTCGGCCGCCGGATGGCGATCTCGCCGCTGATCCTGATCCTGGCCCTGATGGTGTTCGGCTGGCTGTGGGGCATGGTCGGCCTGCTGCTGGCGGTGCCGTTGCTGGTCTGCATCAAGCTGGTACTGGCACGATTGGACGGCACGCAGGGCTGGGCGCGGCTGCTGGAGTAAGCCTGTCAGGCCCGGGACAGGCTGGCCGCGCAATCTCCGATGCTGCCAGACTACCCGCACTTTTCTGGATGGATCCTGGCCCTGATGTCTTCTCTCGCTGTCCGTTGTCTTGCCCTCGCCGGCCTTGTCACCCTCACCACACCGACGTTCGCCGCAACCCCGCCCAGCGCCGAGGTTGCCAGCCGCCAGCTGGTCGAGGCGGTCACCTGCCAGCGCCACCTGACGCCCGCGCAGTTCGCTGCCTTGGCGAAGGTGCTCAAGCCGACCGAGCTGCAGGCGTACGGCGAGCTGTCCGATGGCGAGTATGCGCTGACCACGCCGCTGCTTGTGCTGGGCCAGCCGGTGAACCGCCTGTACCTGTACGACGGCGCCAGCGGCGAGGACGGCGTTGACAGCTACACCGCCTACTTCAGCACGGCCACCGTCGAGCAGATCGCCGCGCTGGCGAAGATGCGCGACAGCGTAGCTGGCGACTACACCCTGGAGGTGGGTCGACATGACCTGAACGTGCGGCAGCAGGACGGGCAGGCATCCATCAGCTGTTCCTACGACCTGCGCTGAAGCACAGCCCTGCACTCCCTGCGCGCGCGATGAAAGCCCGCGCGCGCAGGCGTAGAATGGCGGGGTGAATTTTCCCGTCCAAGCCATCACCCTCGACCTCGACGACACCTTGTGGCCGTTCGCCCCCATCGGCGCCCGCATCGACCAGGTGTTGTACGAGTGGATGCTCCAGCACAGCCCCGCCACCGCCGCGATGTACCCGGTGGCGGCGATGCGCGAACTGCGCGAGCGCTCCTTCCATGACAACCCGCATCTGCACTACGACCTGAGCGCGCTGCGCCGGTTGACGCTGAGCGAGGCGCTGGAGAAAAGCGGCGCCGACCCGGCCCTGCTGGAACCGGCCTATGAAGCGTTCTATGCCGCGCGCAACCAGGTGGAGTTCTATCCTGATGCCATGGACGCGCTGGCCCGGATCGCCGCGCGCGTGCCGGTGGCCGCCCTCAGCAACGGCAATGCCGACCTGCAGCGGATCGGCGTATCGCACCACTTCACCTTCCAGCTCGGCTCGCGCGAGCACGGCGCGGCCAAGCCGGCCGCCAGCATCTTCCACGCCGCCTGCGAGCGCCTGGGGGTCGCCCCCGCCCACGTGCTGCACGTCGGCGACCACGCCGAGATGGACGTGGTCGGTGCGATGCAGGCGGGCCTGCGCGGCTGCTGGATCAACCGCGTCGAGCACACCTGGACTCATCCTTCACTGCAGCCCGATCTGCAGTTCGACACCCTGACCGGGCTGGCCGACTGGCTGGATGCGAACGCATCCGTCCCGCATGCCTGAGCGGCCGCCCAAGGAGCCTTCGAATCCCATGTCCCAGATCAACGGTTTCACGTCCGATACCTCGCATGCGCTGCCGCTGCATGTGATGACCCGCGAGCAGTACGCCGGCTGGCGTGCGCAACAGTCCGACGCGCTCGGCGCGTGGCTGGACGCGCAGCGCTTCAACGGCAGCGGTGGCAGCGTGGTGCTGCTGCCCGGCGAGCACGGCCTGGCCGGCGCGATCGTCGGTGTCGGCGACCCGGGCGATGTCTACAGCTACGCGCATGCACCGTTCGCGCTGCCGGAAGGCACCGTGTGGACACTGGCCGACGCGCTGGCGCCGGAGATCGAGACCCTGCTGCAGCTTGGCTGGGGGCTGGGCAGCTACCGTTTCGCGCGCTACCGCACGCCCAACCGCGCGCCGGCCCAGCTGGCGGCCACGCCTTCGGCCGAAGTGCGCGATGTGATCACCGCCAGCCTGCGCGTGCGCGACTGGGTCAACACCCCGACCGAGGACATGGGCCCGCAGCAGCTCGAAGACGCCGCCCGTGAACTGGCCACCGCCCACGGTGCGCAGATCGAGGTGATCACCGGCGATGCCCTGCTCGAGCAGAACTTCCCCTCCATCCATGCCGTGGGCCGCGCCTCGCACCGGGCCCCGCGCCTGATCGTGCTGCGCTGGGGCAATGCAGGGCAGCCGCACGTTGCGCTGGTCGGCAAGGGCGTGTGCTTTGACACCGGCGGGCTGGACATCAAGCCGGGCGATGGCATGCGCAACATGAAGAAGGACATGGGCGGCGCCGCGCACGCGCTGGGCCTGGCCGGGCTGATCATGGCCCAGCAGCTGCCGGTGCAGGTGACCCTGCTGATCCCGGCGGTGGAAAACGCGATCGGTCCGGATGCGTTCCGCCCGGGCGAGGTGATCGCCACCCGCAAGGGCCTGAGCATCGAGATCGACAACACCGATGCCGAAGGGCGCGTGATCCTGGCCGACGCGTTGACCTACGCCAGCGAGCAGCAGCCGGAGATCGTGCTCGATTTCGCCACCCTGACCGGCGCGGCCCGCATCGCGCTCGGTCCGGATCTGCCGGCATTGTTCAGCAACGACGACACTCTTGCCCAGCAGTGGCTGCAGGCCGGTGAATCGGTGCGCGATCCGGTCTGGCGCATGCCGCTGTGGCGCCCGTACCTGCGCTACCTGCACAGCAACATCGCCGACCTGGCCAACGCCGGCTCGCGCATGGCCGGCTCGGTCACGGCCGCGCTGTACCTGGAACGTTTCATCGCCGACGGCCAGACCTGGGCGCACCTGGATGTGTACGCCTGGAACGACGGCGAACGCCCGGGCCGTCCGGCCGGTGGCGAAGCGCTGGCGCTGCGTTCGGCCTGGGCGATGCTGAAGACGCGCTACGCCGTCTGAGGCAGCGCACCAGCGGCTGAACCCGACGATCCCCGCTCCGGCGGGGATCGTTGTTTTCAACAGTTGTCGAAAATGTGAATATCGGCCTGCGCCGCGTTCTGACACCATGCCCCTGTCGCCCCCCCACACGCATCGTGAAGGCAGGAATCCGGACATGTCGCTCTTCGGCTACACCCGCGCTGGTCGCGAACCGGGCGGCCCACGCCCTCCTTCACCGCTGCTGTGGATCGCGCTGATCGCCCTGATCGCCGGCGGCCTGGTGCTGGCCTTTGCCTGGCTGGCTGGCTGGATCGGCCGCGACCGCGTCACCGCACAGACCTTCACCGATGCCATCGAGGCGACCGGTCCGCCGCAGCCCGGCTTCCGCCGTGCGCACACCAAGGGCGTGTGCGTCAGCGGTGTCTTCCAGGGTACGCCCGAAGGGGCAGCGCTGAGTTCGGCACGCGTGTTCCGGCAGCGCCAGGTGCCGGTACTGGGCCGCCTCTCGATCGGCGGCGGCGACCCGCATGGCGCCGACAACAAGGCCCGCGTGCGCAGCATGGCGCTGCAGCTGGTCAGCGATGACGGCCAGGAATGGCGCATGGCGATGAACAGTTTCCCGTTCTTCGCGGTGCCCACCGCCGAGGCCTTCCTGGAACAGACCCGCGCCGGCATCCCGGACCCGGCCACCGGCAAACCGGACCCGGCGAAGATGGCCGCCGTGCTGGAGAAGTACCCGTCCGCGCGTGCCTTCCAGCAGTGGGCCAAGACCGCCCCCTGGTCGAACAGCTGGGCCAACACCGCTTACAACGGCGTCAACAGTTTCCGCTTCACCGCCGCCGATGGCAGCCACCGTTTCGTGCGCTGGAGCATGCGGCCGCAGGCGCCCTTCGAGGACATGACCCCGGAACAGCGCGCGCAGTCCGACGACGATTTCCTCAGCGAGGAGTTCGCCCGGCGCCTGGCGCAGGGCCCCGTGCGCTGGGACATGTGGGTGACCATCGCCAACGACGGCGACCCGATCAACGACCCCTCGCAGGTCTGGCCGGAGGACCGTCGCCAGGTGAAGGCCGGCACGCTGACCCTGAGCAGCATGCAACCGCAGGCCACCGGCGCCTGCCGCGATCTGAACTACGATCCGCTGATCCTGCCCAGCGGCGTGGCCGGCACCGATGATCCGATCCTGGCCGCACGCTCGGCGGTGTACTCGCAATCGTTCAACCGCCGCGAGCGCGAAATCGCCAGCGGCAAAGCGCCCGCCGCCACGGGCAAGGAGGGTGCGCGATGAACCGTGATGCTGGCCATTTCAATCTCCTCGCCCGCGTCCTGCACTGGCTGATGGCGGCGATGATCCTGGCGATGCTGTTCGTGGGCGTGACCATGGTTGCCTCGCTGCACTGGCGGCCGGTGCTGATCGATCTGCATCGACCGCTGGGCATCGCGATCCTGCTGCTGGTCGTGGTGCGGCTGTACAACCGCCTGCGCCATCGGCCGCCACCGCTGCCGGCCGACCTGCCCGCGTGGCAGGCAGCCGCCGCGCATGCATCGCATTGGGTGCTGTACGGGCTGATGCTGGCGATGCCGCTGATCGGTTGGGGCATGCTTTCGGCCGGTGGCTACCCGATCGTGATGGGCGGCGGCGTGCATCTGCCGGCGGTCCTGCCGCACAACCCGGCGCTGTATGCCGCGTTGCGCAATGCACACAGCCTGCTCGCCTATGTGCTGTTCGCCACGGTGGTGATGCATCTGTCGGCCGCGCTGTTCCACCTGTGGGTGCGCCGCGATGGCGTGTTCCAGGCGATGGCAAAGGGCCCGGGCGGCACTTCCCCCACCGACACGGATCCGCGGTAACCACCGACCGTTGGCCGGTGGTATCGGACCGCATGGATCTCCGGCACCGCGGTAGTGCCGGCCGCTGGCCGGCTCTGCATCCTCACGATCGACAATAACGGGAGCCGGCCAGCGGCCGGCACTACAACCAGCCTTTCTGCCGCGCCAGCCGGTAGGCTTCGATGCGGTTGGCCACGCCAAGCTTGCCGATGCACTCGGACAGGTAGTTGCGCACGGTGCCGTGCGACAGCCCCAGCTGCGTGGCGATCTCGCTGGCCGAGCGGCCGTCGCCGGACAGGCGCAGCACCTGGCGCTCGCGATCGTTGAGCGGGTCGGCCTGCGACCATGCATCCAGCGCCAACTGCGGATCGATCGCGCGGCCGCCGTGCTGCACCTGGCGCAGTGCATCGGCCAGGCGTTCGGCCGGTGCATCCTTGAGCAGGTAACCACAGACGCCGGCATCCAGTGCGCGGCGCAGGAAGCCCGAACGCGCGAAGGTGGTCACGATCACCACCTTGATCGGCAGGCCCTGGCGGGCGATCCGCTGCGCCAGTTCCAGTCCGGACAAACCGGGCATTTCGATATCGGTGACCAGGATGTCCGGCTTGAGCTGCTGCAGCATCCGCCATGCGGCCTCGCCATCTGCGGCACTGCCCAGCACCTCGATGTCCGGCTCCAGCCCGAGCAGCGCCGACAGCGCGCCGCGTACCATCGCCTGGTCTTCAGCCAGCACGATGCGGATCATGATGCGCCCCCGGCCGGCAGCGACGGCGCGGTCGGCACCGCCACAGGCGCCACCACCGCCGTGGTCGCGGCCGGCAAGGTCACGCGGACCGTTACGGACGTCCCCTCGCCCTTCGCCGCGTGCAGCACCAGGGTGCCACGCAGGGCAGCGACCCGTTCGCGCATGCCGGTCAGGCCGTTGCCATCCACGTGGGCACCGCCACGCCCGTCATCGCGGATCTGCATCGACAAAGTGCGCCCATCCTGCTCGAAGGTGATCCACGCCTGCCGCGCCTGCGCGTGGCGGGCGACGTTGGTCACCGCTTCGCGCAGCACCAGTGACAGCGCACGCTCGATATCGACGGGCATCGGTGGCGGTGGCGCGTAGTGCAGATGCACGTGCTGGTACTCCAGCAGCAACCGGGCCGAGGCCAGCTCGGCGGCCAGATCACTGGCGCGGATCCCGGTGACTGCACTGCGCACTTCGGCCAACGCCTGGCGCGCGATCGTTTCGGCTTCGGCCACTTCGCGGCGCGAGCCATCCGGATCGCGCTCGAACAACTTGCGCGAAAGCTCCAGCTTCAAGGTGATCAAGGACAGCGTATGCCCCAGCAGGTCGTGCAGATCGCGGCCGATGCGCTCGCGCTCGGCGGTCGCGGCGAGCCGACGCACTTCGTCCTGCGACAGCTGCAGCGCAGCATCCTGTTCATGGCTGGCGCTCTCGAAGTTGACCACCAGGCTGATGATCATCGCCATGCTCGGGATCCAGATCAGCGCCTGCCACGGGTAGTGGGCCAGCAAGCCCACCACCACGAACAGCGCGTTCAACCCGGCCAGTTGCAGCAGATAGCGCCCATAGCCGCTGCGGCGCGAGACGCGCAGGGTGACGCAGCCGAAAATGAAGTAGCTCACCGCCGAGGGGTACCACGCCAGCGGCACCAGCCCCAGCACCACCATCGACAGCGCGTAGCGCGGCGCGTGGCAGCGCGGTGCCAGCAGCACCCCGGCGTACAGCACGAGGAACACCGGGTAGGTCAGCAGGGTCAGCGCCGCCCAGCGCCAGGTGTAGCCGCCGCCGAACAACGGCGTCAGGAACACCCACAGCGTCCACAGCAGGTGGATCGCATCGACCCACGGCGATTTGCCGCGCCGTATGTTCTCGGCCACGGCCGAGTCCGGCGCGGGGCGCAACAGGGAGGCGAACCGACTGGAGGGCACGGACGTTTCCAAAGCAGGGCGATCAGGCGCGATCATGCCACTTCAGCCGATGCGCCGCAGGCGGCGCCGGGCCAGCCCAAGGGCCGCCACGGTGATGCCGAGCAGCACGGCCACGTGCACCCACGTGCTGCCCTGTGCCGGCTGGCCGACCGCAGGAAGCGCCAGCTGGGCCAGATGCCAGGTCGGCCACAGCGGTGCCAGCGTGGTGAACAGCGATGGCAGCATCGACAGCGGCAACCACAGCCCGGACAGCAGGGCCAACGGCAGATACACCAGGTTGACGACGGCCGGAGCGGCACTGGCACTGACGTGGCTGCCGATCAGCAGGCCGATCGCGCCCAGCGGCAGCGCGGCGAACGCCGCCACCGCCAGCAGATGGAACACCGCCCCGGGTGTAACCGCCACGCCCGCAACGATCGCCACCGTGATCAGCAGCGAGGCCACCACTACTGCAAACAGGAGCGCCATCAGAAGACGCGCGAGCAAGGGTGCCATTGGCGGCATCGGCAGCGCGCGTTTAAGCGTGAGCAGGCCCCCTTCGCGGTCCAACGCCAGCTGCACCCCGAAGCCGAACAGCGCCGGCGCCATCGCACCGAACACGCAGTAGGTGGCCAGCAGATAGATCGAGGCCTGGCCGCGGCCGAGCAGCACGCCGAACAACGAATAGAACAACACCGGGAACAGCAGCGACGGCAGCACGAAGCCTGGATAGCGCCAGGCACGGCGCAGTTCGCAGCGTAGCTCGGCACGGTAGATCGGCCAGGCCGGCGCGCGGGCAGGCACAGCGGCGACGGAATCCATCACGGTGTTCATGCGGCCTCCCGGGTCAGTTCGACGAAGGCGTCGGCCAGCCCGCCGCCATGCACTTCCAGTTCGTGCAGCTGCGGATCTTCGGCGAGCAGGCGCGCCACCACCGGCTCTGCCGGCTCGGCCAGCAGTTGCAGGCGCAGGCCGTCGCGGACCACCTCGCGCACGCCCGGCCAGGTCTTCAGCGCGTCCACCTCAAGCGTGCTGCGGCAGCGGATGCGACGCGGTGCCAGTTGCTGGCGGAACTGCGCCAGCGGACCATCGGCCAGCACCCGGCCCTGTTCGATCACCACCACGCGCTGGGCCAGCGCCTCGGCTTCTTCCAGATAATGCGTGGTCAGCAGCACACCGCAGCCCTCGGCCGCCAGCTGCCGGATCGCCTGCCATAGCTGCTGCCGCGCCTGGATGTCCAGGCCAGTGGTCGGCTCATCGAGGAACAGCAGCTGCGGCCGGCCGCAGATCGCGATGGCGAACTGCACGCGGCGCTGTTGACCACCGGACAGCTGACCATAGCGGCGACGGGCCAGGTCGCTCAGCCCGGCCAATGCGAGGCAATCCTCCA
Organism: Stenotrophomonas sp. LM091; assembly: GCF_001806305.1. NCBI lineage: Bacteria > Pseudomonadati > Pseudomonadota > Gammaproteobacteria > Lysobacterales > Lysobacteraceae > Stenotrophomonas > Stenotrophomonas sp. LM091. Next base: position 2,475,836 of record NZ_CP017483.1, on the reverse strand, counting down.
GTGAGCGCGGATCTACATAGCAGGTGCGCGCCAGATCGATCAGTTCACGCACCTGCAGCACCGGTGGTAACGCGGTCGCCTGCAGCATCACCCCGATGCCGCCACGACAGCCGCGGTCCTGCGGGTCGCCGCCGAGCAGTTCGACCCGACCCGCATCGGCGCGGCGCAGGCCCAGCAGTAGCGAAATGGCGGTGCTCTTACCGGCGCCATTGCGACCGAGCAGGGCCAGTACTTCGCCGCGGTGCAACGAGAAGCTCACGTCCTGCAGGGCGGCGACGCTGCCGTAGTGAACCTGGGCGTCGTGCAGGCGGGCCAGGGGTGAGGCGGTGGAGATGGACATGGCGGACTCCCGCGGAGGACACCCATAGCGTCTGCTGCCCGACGCGGCCGCCCCAGTGGCCGTCGTCAGCCCATGCAGGTGACAGCTGTCACTGCCGCCGCGCCAGGCCGCCGGGCATGCTGTCCGCCACCCGGCCACCGTGCCGGTTTGCCCCTCGGCCGCCGATGCGGTCACACTCGGCCCGATTCCCCGTCCAGACTCACGATGAACGCATCCGCTGAACTGCTCAAGGAACTCCGTATCGACCGCAAGGCCGGTTCGCCGCCGCCGTCGCCCCCGCGACGTGGCCGCTGGATCGCGCTGGCGGTCGTCCTTCTCATCCTGCTCGCCGGCCTGGCCTGGTTCGTGTTCGGCCGCGAGCGCCCCATCGCCGTGACCACCGCGCCCGTCGTGGCGATCCAGCAGGGCGGTGCCAGCAGCTCGGTGCTCGACGCCAGCGGCTATGTGGTCGCCCGGCGCATGGCCACGGTCTCGGCCAAGATCACCGGCAAGGTCCGCGAGGTGATGATCGAGGAAGGCATGCGCGTGGAAGAAGGCCAGGTGATGGCCACGCTCGACCCGATCGATGCCAACGCCCAGCGCAGCCTGTCGGCCTCGCAGCTCGAGGCCGCACGCAGCCAACTGGCCGGTCTGCAGGCGCAGGTGGCCCAGGCCGATGCCGAGGCCGGGCGCCTGCAGGCACTGGTCGGCCAGCAACTGGTCTCGCGTTCCCAGTACGACCTGGCCATCGCCCAGCGCGACACCCTGCGCGCCCAGCTCAAGACTGCCCAGCGCAACACCACCGTGGCCAGCGATTCACTGGCGATCGCCGATCTGGGCGTGGACAACAACATCGTGCGCGCGCCGTTCTCCGGCGTGGTTACCGCCAAGGCCGCACAGCCGGGTGAGATCGTTTCGCCGCTCTCGGCCGGCGGCGGGTTTACCCGGACCGGCATCGGCACCATCGTGGACATGGATTCGCTGGAGATCGAAGTCGAGGTCGGCGAATCCTTCATCGGCCGGGTGCAGCCGAAGATGCCGGTCGAAGCCACCCTCAATGCCTACCCGGACTGGAAAATTCCGGCCGAGGTGATCGCGATCATTCCCACTGCCGACCGCGGCAAGGCCACCGTGAAAGTGCGCGTGGCGCTGAAGGCCAAGGACCCGCGCATCGTTCCCGAGATGGGCGTGCGGGTCAGCTTCCTGGAAGGCGCCCGCCCCGCCGAAGCCGCCAGGCCGCAGGGCGTGCGCGTGCCGGCCTCGGCGATCGTGGAGCGCGGGCAGAAGACCGTCGCCTTTGTGGTCAAGGACGATGCCCGGGTGGAACAGCGCGCGATCACCGTGGGTACCACGCTCAACAACGACCGCCAGGTCACCCAGGGCCTGAAGGCCGGCGAGGTCGTGGTGACCACCCCACCGGCCGAGCTGCACGATGGCAGCAAGGTCACCGAAACCCCCTGACAGACAACGGGCTGCGTGGCCAATGCGCCACCGGCCTGCGCCCACGCGGTACGCGAGCCGCTCACGCTCGCGGCAAGTGCGATTTCCTCGTGCCGTCCCGGCGCGCACGGTGAGCGCTGCCCGTCCCCCTGGCGTCCGGAAGCCTTCGCCCTGACGCGCCGTACGTTTTTCCAACCGATCCACGGAGAACCACCCATGTCCACCCTGGTTTCGCTCCGCAACATCACCAAGACCTACCAGCGCGGCCCCGAGAAAGTGCAGGTGCTGCACGGTATCGACCTGGACATCCAGTCCGGCGATTTCGTCGCGCTGATGGGCCCGTCCGGCTCGGGCAAGACCACCCTGCTCAATCTGATCGGCGGCTTGGACACGCCCACCGGCGGTGAGATCGAGATCGAAGGCGAGCGCATCGACCGCATGAGCGGCGGCCAGCTCTCCACCTGGCGCAGCCATCACGTCGGCTTCGTGTTCCAGTTCTACAACCTGATGCCGATGCTGACCGCGCAGAAGAACGTGGAGCTGCCACTGCTGCTCACCCACCTGGGCGCCGCACAACGCAAGCGCAATGCCGAGATCGCGCTGACCCTGGTCGGCCTGGCCGACCGCCGCAGCCACCGCCCGAACGAACTGTCCGGTGGCCAGCAGCAACGCGTGGCGATCGCCCGTGCGATCGTCTCCGACCCCACCTTCCTGATCTGCGATGAGCCCACCGGCGACCTGGACCGCCAGTCCGCCGAGGAAATCCTGGGGCTGCTGCAGCAGCTCAACCGCGAACACGGCAAGACCATCATCATGGTCACCCATGATCCCAAGGCCGCCGAGTACGCCACCCATACGGTGCACCTCGACAAGGGCGAACTGGCCGGCGCGCCAGCGGCCCACTGACGGAGGATGCGGCGATGAAATATTTTTCGCTGGTCTGGGCACAGCTGTTCCGCAGCAAGACCCGCACCCTGCTGACGCTGTTGTCGGTGGTGGCGGCCTTCCTGCTGTTCGGCATGCTCGATTCGGTGCGGGTGGCCTTCAACTCCGGCGGTGACACCATCGAAGGTGCCAAGCGGCTGGTGGTCTCCTCCAAGCTGTCGATCACCCAGAGCCTGCCGTTGCGGCTGCTGCGCGATATCGAAGCCACCCCCGGCGTGCGCAAGGTCAACTACGCGATGTGGTTCGGCGGCATCTACCAGGACCAGAAGAACTTCTTCCCGAGCTTCTCCGTCTCGGACAACTACATGGACCTGTACCCCGAGTTCGAGCTGCCGCCCGAGCAGGCCGAGGCGTTCAAGAACACCCGGACCGGTGCGCTGGTGGGTGAAGCCCTGGCCAAGCGCTTCGGCTGGAAAGTGGGCGATACCATTCCGATGCAGGCCACGATCTTCCCGCGCAAGGGCAGCAACGACTGGCCGCTGGTGCTGAGCGGCATCTACCGGGCCAAGGACCGCAACAACGCCAGTGCGGAAAACCAGCTGATGCTGCACTGGAGCTACTTCGATGAATCCAACGATTACATCAAGAACCAGGTCAGTTTCTATACCGTCCAGTTGGAGAACCCCGCACACGCCTCGCGCGTCGCCCAGGCGATCGATGCGCTGTCGCTGAATTCCGACCACGAAACCAAGTCGCAGACCGAGGCCTCGTTCTCGCAGGCCTTCGCCAAGCAGTTCGCCGATATCGGCCTGATCGTCACCGGCATCATGGCGGCGGTGTTCTTCACCCTGGTGCTGCTGACCGGCAACACCATGGCCCAGGCGGTGCGCGAGCGCATCCCGGAGCTGGCGATCCTCAAGACGCTGGGCTTCAAGGATGGCACCGTGCTGGTGCTGGTGATGGTGGAGTCGGTGCTGCTGATCGTGCTCGGCGGGCTGATCGGCATGGGCCTGGCCTCGATCGTGATGCCGGTGATCAGCGCCAGCAGCCAGGGCATGATCAGCCTGCCCGGCGTGCCGGCGCAGACGTGGGGGGTGGCGCTGTGCCTGATGGCAGTGATCGGGATCGTGGTGGGCCTGCTGCCGGCACTGCGCGCGCAGCGGTTGAAGATCGTCGATGCATTGGCCGGGCGCTGAGGAGACCACCATGAACAAGCAATGGATGTGGAACGTCGTGACGGTGCTGGCGCTGCTGGTCGCCTTGGTGGTGTGGATCGTGCTGCCGTGGTGGATGGTGCTGGCCATCGCCATGCTGCTGGCCGCCTGGCTGGTGCTCACCCGTGCTGGCCGTCTGTCGTTGGCAGCAGCGCGGATCGGCATCGCCAGCCTGCCGCAGCGCTGGGGTGCCTCCTCGGTGATCGTGGTCGGCATCGCCGGCGTGGTCGGGGTGCTGGTGGCGATGCTGGCGATGGGCGATGGCTTCAAGGCCACCCTGGAGCGCAGCGGCAGCGATGACGTGGCCATCGTGCTGCGCGGCGGCTCACAGGCCGAAACCAACTCGGTGATCATGCGCGACCAGGTGCCACTGATCGAGAACCTGCCCGGCGTGGCCCGGGGCAGCGATGGCAAGCCGCTGATCTCCGCCGAGCTGTCGCAGGTGATCAGCCTGCTCTCGCGCAGCGACCACAGCGATACCAACGTGCAGTTCCGCGGCGTTGGCGAGCAGGCGTGGGCGGTGCGCGACAACGTGCGCATCATCGCCGGCCGCAGGTTCAAGCCCGGCCTGCGCGAAATCGTGGTCGGCAAGGGCGCCCAGGCGCAGTTCGAGGGCCTGGAGATCGGCAAGACCCTGCAGCTGGGCAAGCAGGAGTGGACGGTGGTGGGCGTGTTCGCCTCCAACGATGTGCACGAGTCGGAGCTGTGGTCGGACACCCAGACGTTGTCCACCACCTACAACCGCAGTGCCTACCAGTCGGTCAACGTACGCACCGAAGGGGCCGCGGGCTTCCAGCAGTTCAAGGCGGCCATGGAGGCCGACCCGCGCCTGAAGCTGGATGTGGAGACCACCCGTGACTACTACCGCAAGCAGTCCGGTGGCCTGAGCAAGCTGATCAGCATCCTGGGCACGGGGATCGGCGCGATCATGGCGATCGGTGCGGTGTTCGGTGCGCTCAACACCATGTATGCGGCGGTGGCCACGCGTGCCCGAGAGATCGCGACGATGCGTGCGATCGGTTTCCGTGGCGTGCCGGTGGTGACCGCGGTGATGCTGGAGACGATGCTCCTGGCGCTGCTCGGCGGCCTGCTCGGCGGTCTGGTGGCATGGCTGGTGTTCAACAACTACACCGTTTCCACGCTGGGCAACAATTTCAGCCAGGTGGTGTTCCAGTTCCAGGTGTCGCCGCAGCTGCTGTGGACAGGCTTGAAGTGGGCGCTGGGCATTGGCCTGGTGGGCGGCTTGTTCCCGGCCCTGCGCGCGGCGCGACTGCCGATCACCACGGCGTTGCGCGAGACCTGAGCGATACGTTTGAACAACGCGCGTGCGCGTGATCGCGCACGCGAAATAGCAACTCCGGAACCGCACTTGCAAGAGTGCGGTTCTTTTTTTTGCAGCGCACGTTCACTGCACGTTTAGATCTCCAGCGCGCAGCTGTACGCACGCTGCAAAGGAACGTCGCACGCGCTCAAGTTGCTTCGCACGTCGCCGCTATTGCGCATCGACCCAGCGCGGCGGACCGCTTCTGCATGCGTCTCGCGACGATGTGAAAAAGGTTTCGTCTGAATGCGTGGTTTTGTCAGCCATCGTTCATTTAAAGCGCTTTTTACGCTTTCAAATGAAAGTAAAAAATTTGAAAAGTCATTAGACTCCCGCCCCCCACGTCGTGGTGTGTTGTGCCCCACGCCGCCCGAACGGGCGAATGTTTTTACAGAGAAAGAGAAACGCACGGATGTATTTGAAGACCAATCCGCTGCGCAACGCGATCGCCATCGCGCTTGTCGCCAGCTGCAGTGCCCCCGCCTTCGCACAGAGTGCCGATGACGGCACCACCAACCTCGATCGCATCGAGATCACCGGCTCGCGCATCCGCCAGGCCAGCGTCGAATCGGCCCAGCCGGTCGTTGCGCTGAACCGCGCCGAGATCGAGAAGAAGGGCTACGTCAACGTCGCCGACATCCTGCAGGACGTCACCGCCGCCGGTTCGCCGAGCATGAGCCGTGCCTCCTCGCTGGAATCGGGCCGCGACTTCGGCGGCATGTACGTGAGCCTGCGCAACCTGGGCCCGGAACGCAGCCTGGTGCTGATCGACGGCCGCCGCATGGGCGTCAGCGCCGGCGGTTACTCCGACCTGGCCTCGATCCCGTCCTCGATCGTGGAGCGCGTGGAAGTGCTGACCGACGGTGCGTCGGCCCTGTACGGCTCGGACGCCATCGCCGGCGTGGTCAACATCATCACCCGCAAGAACTTCGACGGTGCCGAAGTCAACGCCTACGTTGGCCAGTACAGCGAAGGTGACGGCCAGAAGACTGCTTACAGCGCGACCTTCGGCAAGACCTTCGACCGCGGCTGGGTCACCGTGGGTGGCGAGTACACCGACGAAGATCCGGTCCTGGGCGGCGCGCGTGAGTTCACCGCCTACCCGAACGGCCCGCGCCACACCGGCGACGGCCTGAGCGGCGTCACCCCGTGGGGCTATGCGACCGTCAACGGCCGCAACCTCAGCGTGGGCCCGGGCGGCGATCCGACCCAGCTCGGCAACTTCACGCCGGCCGACAAGGCCAACGACGCCAACACCAAGACCAACATGAGCCTGCTCACCGGTCTGCAGCGCAAGTCGGTGTTCGCCAACGGTGGCTTCTCCATCACCGATGACCTGCGCCTGGTCGCCGATGCGCTGTACAGCGAGCGCGAGTCGAGCAAGCAGCTGGCCGGTTACCCGTACCAGAGCACCGGTTCGCGTGCGCTGCTGTCCAAGGACAGCGCGTTCAACCCGTTCGGCCAGGACGTTGCCTTCGCGCACCGTACCGAAGAGCTGCCGCGCGGCACCGAGAACAACCTGACCACCAAGCGCGCCAGCCTGGGCCTGGAAGGCAGCTTCGACACCGGTTCGCGTTACTGGGACTGGAACGTCAGCTACATGTACAACCGCAATGAAGGCGAGCGCATCGGCACGGGCAGCATGTACCAGCCGAACGTGAACCAGTCGGTCGGCCCGTCGTTCCTGGATGCCAACAACGTCGCCCACTGCGGCAGCGTGGGCAACGTGATCGCCGGTTGCACCCCGTGGAACCCGCTGGCGCCGATGGGCTATACCGGCCCGGGCTCGATGAGCAACCAGGACGTGCAGGACTTCCTGTTCACCCGCTTCACCGACAAGATGCAGAGCACCACCAAGGTGGCCAGCGCGAACATCTCCGGCTCGCTGTTCACCCTGCCGGCCGGTGACATCCTGGGTGCGCTGGGTGTCGAGCACCGCAGCGAAGAAGCCAGCTACTCGCCGGACCTGATGGTCCGCAACGGCCAGATCGCCGGCACCACCGGCCAGCCGACCCAGGGCGATTACTCGCTCAACGAGGTTTACCTGGAACTGCAGGTTCCGCTGCTGGCCGACATGGCCTTCGCGCGTGAGCTGTCGCTGGACATGGCCGGCCGCTATTCGGACTACAACAACTTCGGCTCGACCACGAACACCAAGTTCGGCCTGAAGTGGAAGCCGATCGACAGCCTGCTGGTGCGCGCCACCTACGGCACCGGCTTCCGCGCGCCGACCGTGGAAGATCTGTACGGCGGTACCACCAGCACGCGCGACTCGTACACCGATCCGTGCGATACCAACTTCGGTGCGGCCGCCAACAACCCGCAGGTCCTGGCGCGCTGCCTGGCCAATGGTGTCCCGGCCAACTTCCGCCAGCTCGCCGCGGACGGCAGCGCTGCGACGGTGCCGGGCCAGCAGGGCGGCACCGACTTCAGCTCGGGCTCCAACCCGGAACTGAAGCCGGAAACCGCCAAGACCTGGACCGTGGGCATGGTCTACAGCCCGGAGTTCGTCTCGGGCCTGGACCTGAGCCTGGACTGGTGGAAGATCCGCATCAACGACGTGATCGTCGGTGAGTCGGCCACGGACATGCTCAACCAGTGCTATGTGCTGGGTGTGGATGCCGCATGCGACCGCTTCACCCGTGCCAAGTCGGGCCGCACCATCGGCCAGGTCAACGGCCTGGACCGTACGCTGCTCAACGCCGGCTACCAGGAAACCGCCGGCTATGACCTCTCGGTGCGTTACCGCCTGCCGGAACTGGCGATCGGCAAGTTCGCGGTCTCCTGGAACACCACGTATGTGGATTACCTGGAGCGCAAGAACGACAACGTCGACACCACGCCGGTGCGTCAGTACACGGGCTGGGAAGGCAACTTCCGCGTGCGTTCGAACCTCAACCTGGATTATCAGTACGGCAACTTCGGCCTGGGCTGGACGGCGCGTTACTACTCCAGCATGAAGGAAAACTGCGCGTACACGACCGAGTGCAGCAATCCCGGCTTCAGCTCGGCGTACACGGGCCGCCAGGGCGTCAACAAGGTGGGTTCGAACACCTTCCACGACATCCAGGTGCGTTACGTGCTGCCGTGGAACGGTACCGTTTCGATGGGCGTGAACAATGTGTTCGACCATCAGGGTCCGATCATGTACAGCCAGCCGAACAGCAGCTTCACGTACTACGGCGGGTTCGATATCGGCCGTTACATGTACATGAAGTACCAGCAGCGTTTCTGATCGGGCTTGCCTGATCACCCCTTTCTGATCTGCGGCTTACTCTCTCCAAGCCGCCGAGTGGAAGTAAGACGGCGCCTTCGGGCGCCGTCTTTTTTTTTTGCGCTGCAGTTTTGGAGCGATGGCTTCTGGAGCGATGGCTTTAAGAGCAACAGCTCTTTGGAGCAATAGCTCCTTGGAACAACAGCCTTCAGTGCTGGACTCGCCTGGCGTGGGCGGGCACGGGTGGGTTGTCGGGACCCGCTGCAAGTCCCGCTCCGCGGCCCGGCCCAGCCGCTGGCGGCTTTGCGTTCAGTCGCATGCGAGGCAGTGCCTCGCAAGCAATGCGCCTTCACCCATGTAAGCTCGTATGCCGCCATCCATGGATGGGTTCACGGCGGGTCCCGCGCACCCACCCACACCCCGCCTGGCCACGCAGCCCAGCAAACCAGGGCTCAAGTTTTCAGGCTTTCAGGCTTTCAGGCTTCAGCGCTTCAACGCACCACTAGCACGCGACCGCCACACGCTGTCGCCGATGAACAGCAGCAACCCGGTCCAGATCGCAGCGAAACCCACCGCCTTGGCCGTATCGAACGGCTCGCGGAAAAAGAACACGCCCAACAACAACCCGATACTCGGCGCGATGTACTGCAGGATTCCCACCAGCGACAGCGGAATCCGCTTCACCCCGTACGCGAACCCGATCAACGGCAGCGCCGTCACCGCTCCGCCAAGGATCAACAGCGCATCATTGCGCCAGCCCCAGCCACTGAAGAACGCCCCGCCGTGCCCGTTCTCGCTCCACAGCGCGAACCCGATCGCCGGCAGGAACAGATACAGACTTTCCACCCCGAGCCCCGCCACCGGGTCGACCGAAATCATCTTGCGCAGCAACCCGTACAGGCCGAACGAACAGGCCAGCCCCAGGGCGATCCAGGGCGGCCTGCCGGCATCGATGGTCAGCCATGCCACACCGAGCGCCGCGCAGCCCACCGCGAGCCACTGCTGGCGGCGCAGGCGCTCGTTGAGCACCACCACGCCGAGCACCACGCTCACCAGCGGATTGATGAAGTAGCCCAGACTGGTCTCGATCACATGCCCGGCGTTGATCGCCCAGATGTACAGGCCCCAGTTGAACGCGATCGCCACGCTGCTCAGCGCCAACGTCGGCAGCGCGCGTGGCTGCGCCGCGATAGCCTTCCACCAGCCCGGGCCGTTGCTCAGCAGCAGCCAGGCCACCACCAGCACCGTGCTCCAGATGATGCGGTGCGCGATGATCTGCTGCGAGGGCACCGCATTGAGCAGGTGCCAGTAGACCGGCACCAGGCCCCACAGGGTGAAGGTGAACGCGGTGATCGCCAGGCCGCGGCGCTGCTCCTGCAGGCTGTGTGGTGCGGGCAGGCTCACTTCGCGCGCGTCCGGGCCAGGGTCAGCACCACCACGCCGGCCAGGATCACCGCCATGGCCAGCAGGTCACGCCCGCCGAAGTGCTCGTTGCCGATGATCACGCCCAGGATCACCGCGATCACCGGATTGACGTAGGCATAGCTGGCCACCAGCGCCGGGCGCACGTTATGCAGCAGCCACACGTAGGCGGTGAAGGCGACGATCGAACCGAACATGCACAGGTAGGCCACCGCCAGCAGCCCATTCATGCTGGGCCAGGTGGTCGGGCGTTCGCCGCTGAGCAGGCCGAGCACGATCAGCATCGCGCCACCGCAGAGCATCTGCCCGGCGGCGGTCATGAAGGGGCTGGGCAGGTCCAGGCCGCGTGCCCAGATCGAGCCGAAGGCCCAGCCGATCGGGGCGATCAGCAGCAGGATCAGGCCCTGCGGGGAGGCGGTCAGGCTGCTGCCGGCGTTGAGCCAGACCACGCCGAGGAAGCCAATCGCGATGCCCAGCCACTCGCCGCGGCTGGCGTTCTGCCCACGCATCGCGCCGAACAGGGCCATCCACAGCGGCACCGAGGCGACGGCGGTCGCCGCCAGGCCCGAGGAGACCGTGCGCTCGGCCAGCACCACCATGCCGTTGCCCAGCACCAGCATGGTCAGGCCCATGATCGCCAGGTTCCGCCACTGGCGCCGGGTCGGCGCGGGCGAGCCACGCCAGCGCAACACGGCGTACATCAGCGAACCGGCGATGATGAAGCGGCCACCGGAGACCATCGTCAGCGGCAGCGCGCCGCCCTCCAGCGCCAGTCGGATCCCCAGATAGGTGGACCCCCAGACCACGTACACCAGCAGCAGCGCCAGGACGACCAGGCCGCTGCGGGGAGCGGCCGACGGGGAAGGGGGTAGGACGGCCATGGGCCACCACGGTGCGGGGGAACACGAATTCTAGGCCGTTGCCGATGGCGCGGCACGCTTTGTGCTGGCACGCTGATTTCATCCAGCCGCACCGTGATGCCTGACACGCACCCGTTTTTGACGTGCGGTAAGGTAACAAGAGTAATCAACGCTTCCCAGCCAGGACCCCTACCCTGCATGAGCACTTCCGTCCCCGCCACTGCGGCACACCCCGAACGGGCCGCCCTGCGGCGCTCCATCTCCAATACCCTCAAAGGCTCGGCCGGTAATCTGGTCGAGTGGTATGACGTCTACGTCTACTCCGTCTTTGCCGTCTATTTCGAATCCCAGTTCTTCTCGGCCGCCGACAAGAACTCCACCATGTACGTGTGGGCGATCTTCGCCGCCACCTTCCTGATGCGCCCGATCGGTGCGTGGTACTTCGGCCGCTTCGCCGACCGCTACGGCCGCCGCCTGGCCCTGACAGTGTCGGTCACGATGATGGCCGCCTGTTCGTTCCTGATCGCGATCACCCCCACCGCGTCGCAGATCGGCATCTGGGCGGCGGTGATCCTGCTGTTCGCGCGCCTGCTGCAGGGCTTCGCCACCGGTGGCGAGTACGGCACCAGTGCGACGTACATGTCCGAAGCCGCCATACCCGGGCGCCGCGGCTTCCTGTCCTCGTTCCATTACGTCACCCTCGTTGGTGGCCATGTGCTCGCACAGCTAACCCTGCTGTGCATGCTGACCTTCTGGGACAAGCCGGAAATCTCCGCGTGGGGCTGGCGCGTGGCGTTCGGCATCGGCGGCATCGGTGCGATCGTGGTGTTCTGGCTGCGCCGGACCATGGATGAATCGCTGCAGTCCGATTCCATCGAAGCTGCACGCGATGGCCGTGCCAAGGCCTCCGGCTCGATGCGTGAGCTGTTCGTCAACCAGTGGCGTCCGCTGCTGCTGTGCTTCCTGATCACCGCCGGCGGCACCGTCGCGTTCTACACCTACTCGGTGAACGGGCCGAAGATGATCCAGAGCGCGTTCGCGGGCAATGACGTCATGACCGGCACGCTCATCAACCTCGGCGTGCTGACCTTCCTGATGGTGCTGCAGCCGATCGGCGGCTGGCTGTCGGACATGGTCGGACGCAAGAGCCTGCTGGTGTTCTTCGGCATCGGTGGCGTGCTGTACAGCTGGTACCTGATCACCGAGCTGCCCAACCAGCACGATCCGTTCATGGCCTTCCTGGTGCTGGGTATCGGCTTCGTGATCCTCACCGGCTACACCTCGATCAACGCGGTGGTCAAAGCCGAGCTGTTCCCAACCCATGTGCGCGCGCTGGGCGTGGGCTTTGGCTACGCGATGGCCAACTCGCTGTTCGGCGGTACCGCGCCGCTGCTGTACCAGGGCGCACTGAAGACCGGCCAGGTCGGCATGTTCGCGGTGTATGTCACGGCAATCATCGCGGTGTCGCTGGTGGTCTACATGTTCTTCCTGACCAACAAGGGCCCGAACTGGCTCGATGGCACCCGGAAGTAACGGCCGCACCACCCGCCCCGCGATCACGCTGGGCGGGTGGATGCCGGCAGTGCGGGTACCGGCGGCGTTCGCCCAGGCCAGCACGTCCTCTTACGCAACGCAGCGCCCGGACGGGCGCTGCGTTGCCATGGGTCAACCGTTCGGCGCGATGATGGCCTGTTGCCTGGCCGCGCTCGCGGCCAGTGGCGGGGGCGCGTGGCGCCTGCTGCGGCGGCGCTGAGCGCCGCCTGCGGTACGCCTCAGCGGCGCGCCGATTCGCTCTTCTCGCGCTCGGCGCGGAATTCGGACCCTTCTTCCCACTGCGGCCAGCGACGGCTGTTGGCCAGTTCCGCGCCCAGGTCGTAGACCAGCAGGGTGTCGGCGGCATGACCACTCGGGTCCCAGCTCGGAGTCCACGCATCGCAGGCCTGGTGGTAGCAGGCGGCGAAGTACGCATCGCGCAGTTCACGGCCCTTCTCGATCCCGCCCTCACGCATGTCCAGCCCCGGGCCGATGGTGATCGCTGGCACGCCAAGGCGAGCGAAGGCGAAGTGGTCGGCGCGGTAGAAGAAGCCCGCTTCCAGATTCGGATCGGGCGAATAGGTGCGGCCACGTGCCTTGGCCACGCGCTCCAGATCCCCTTCCAGCGAGACCCGGCCCTTGCCCCACGAGGCGATGTCGCGGGTCGGGCCATCCGGGCTGAACATCTCGATGTTCAACACGGCGGCGGTCTTGTCCAGCGGGGCGAGCGGGTGCGCGGCGTAGTAGCTGGCCCCGAGCAGGCCCTTCTCTTCGGCGGTCAGCGCGACGAAGTACAGCGTGCGCTGCGGCTGCGGGCCGGCAGCGAAGACGCGGCCCAGCTCCAGCACGGTGGCCACGCCGGTGGCGTTGTCGATCGCACCGCGACGGATGCGGTCGCCCTTGGCATCGGGCTGGCCGATACCGAAAGCATCCCAATGCGCGGAGAAGATCACCGCTTCATCGGCGTGCGCGCCGCCCGGCAGCTTGGCCACCACGTTGCGGGTGATCACCTGCTCGCGCTTGAGCTTGAAGTCCACCGAGAGCTGCGCATCGCCCAAGGCCACCGGCTTGAAGGCCGGGGTCATGGCACGGCGCTTCTCGGCCTCGAAATCCAGGCCCGCATCGCGGAACAGCTGCTCGGCCAGGCTGCGCTGCATCCAGCCGCGTACCGGCACGTGCTGGGCCAGGGCCTGCTCGCGGGTGCGTTCGATATCAAACAGCGGCGAGGTGCCCGAGCTCTTCACTGTGGCCCAGCCATACGCGGCGGGTGCGGTCTCGTGCACGATCAGCACGCCCTGCGCACCGCGGCGCGCGGCTTCTTCGAACTTGTAGGTCCAGCGGCCGTAGTAGGTCACGGCCTTGCCATCGAATGCGCCCGGCTGGTCGGCCTCGAAATCGGCGTCGTTGATCAGCACCACGGCGATCTTGCCGTGCAGGTCGACGTCCTTGTAATCGTTCCAGTGGCGCTCGGGGCATCGATGCCGTAGCCGACGAACACCAGCGGGGCGTTCTTGATCGCCACCGCATCCTGCGGCCGCAGGCTCTGCAGGGTCACGTCCTCGCCATTGACCAGGGCGCGCTGCTTGCCCTTCTGGCGCAGCTGCGCACGCACCGGGCCATCGACCTGCGCACGCACCATCGGCACCGGCTGCACCCAGCCGCCATCCACGCCGCCGGGCTGCAGGCCGTACTTCCTGAACTCTTCGATCAGGTACTGGACGGTGCGCTCTTCACCGGGCGTGGCCGGGGCGCGGCCTTCGAACTCGTCCGAGGCCAGGATCCGCACATGTCGCGACAGTGCCTCCGGATCGATGCCGCCGCCGGGCAGGTCATTGGCGGCGTGGGCCAGGCCGCCCACGAACAGGCAGGACGACAGCAGCAGCATGCGCATCGGATTCACGGCAGACACCAGGACGGAAAACAGGACACCGGAGTGTAACGTGACACCCCCGTGACCGTGCACTAGCGGCGGTCGCGATCCAGCCAGCACGCCAGGCCCTGGGCGTTGAGTTCGATATCCATCGCCAGCACCCGGGCCACCGCTTCATCATCCAGCGGGCAGCCATGCGCCTGCGCGCGTTCCAGGTACAGCGCGGTCAACGCCGCGACCAGGCAGCGATGCCGATCCGGCCGACCATCGCATTGGCGACCGATCTCGACCATGGCATCGATCTGTTCGACGAGATCGTCAGCCAGTTTGCGCGGGGGTGCCACGCGCCCGTAGTGGGTCAGGTACATGGCCTGCGGATCGTAAGCCAGCATCTTTGCGATCGACTGCTTCAGCGGCTCCGGATCGAACTGCACCGGTGAGGAGGTGGGCACGATGAAGGCGCCCTGCGCGCTGTCCAGCTCGCGGTAGGACAGCCCGAAGGTGTCGCCGGTGAACCAGCTGCGGCTGCGCGCATCCCACACACACAGGTGATGGCGGGCGTGCCCCGGCGTGTCCACGCACAGCAGCGTGCGCCCGGCCAGATCCACGGTGTGCCCATCTTCGGCGATCACCACCCGGTCAGCGGCAACGGCCAGGATCGGCCCATAGCTGCGCGCGATTTCCGCCTCACCGTAGACCTCGGTGGCCCCGGCGATCAGGCGGGTCGGGTCGACCATATGCGGCGCACCACGCGGATGCACCACCACGGTGGCGTTGGGCAGCTGCTGCATCAGCAGGCCGGCACCGCCGGCGTGGTCGAGGTGCACATGGGTCAGGATCAGCCAGTCGACCTGCTCGGGCGTGCAGCCGGCGCGCGTCAGCGCGGCGAGCATCGCCGGCACGGCCAGGCCGGTGCCGCAATCGATGAACGCTGCCCGGCCGTTCTCGACGATCAGGTAGGCGGCATCGAAATCATCCCGCTGGAACGCGGTGTCGATCGTATGAATGCTGGGGTCGGAGTGCATCAACGCATCCCTGGCACGAAACGCCCCCATCTTACGTCGATCAGTGCAGCGGCTTCGATGCGGCTTTGGTCGCAGTCGCGCTCAGCAGTGGCCCGCGCAGCAGCACCGCGGCCACCATCACCGCCAGGAAGGCACCGTAGGCATAGAGCACGGCCAGTACCTGCCGCCAGATTGGACCGGCATCGTTCTGGACCACGCCGATATGGTGGCCCCACAGCATCGCCAGGATGCTCAGCACGAAGGCCAGCACCAGCGCGGCGCCGTCGAACACGCGGCGCGCGGTGCCACGCGGCTGGCGGGGGAACAGCCAGTACAGCGTGCCCAGCAGCACGAACCAGGGCAGGAACAACAACAACGACAACCAGGCCATCGCAGTCTCCCGTGCAGGAACACGCCCCGCGGCGTGCAGGGGCATCATGCCATAGCGGTGGCACCGGCCAACGGCCGAAGCCTGTGTGATGGCGCGCTCGCCTGGTTGCCGGCCAGCGGCCGGCACTACGTGGGGCTGCGGGTGGCTGGGTGTTGGCCAGCAGGCGGCGTTACTCGCGCAGTGCCTGCAGTGCGGCGAGCACGACATCCACCTCCGCCTCGAGCTTGAACAATTCGCTCTGCAGCCCGTCGCCATGCTCGGTCTGCTTGAGCACGCCGATCAGCTGGCCGGCGTCGCGCGGCGAATCAAAGCCCTCGCTCTGGATCAGCAGCGTGCCGTCACCGGCCTGCAGCTTGAAGTAGAAGCGGCCGTCCTTTTCGCGGTACTGCTTGAACAGCGGCGGTGCCGCGCGCGCGGCGCCGCTTTCCTCGCTGGGTACATCACCGGCGGTGGACAGATCGCGCAGGCCAACCGCATGGCGCAGCTCCTTCAGCAGCGGCACGGCGAACTGCTCGCGCAGCTGCTGGCCACGACGGCGCAGCAGCGCCTCGATCTTCTCCGGCTCGGCCATCAGGGCGTCATAGCGTTCGCGCAGCGGGGTGATCTCGCTGTCGATCCGCTCGAACAGCTGCTGCTTGGCATCACCCCAGCTGATGCCCTCGGCGAAGGCCTGCGCGAACGCAGCGGTCTGCTCCGGGGTGGCGAAGGCCTGGTACATCTGGAACAACGCCGAGCCTTCGGTGCTCTTGGGCTCACCCGGCGCGCGCGAATCGGTGAGGATCGAGAACACCAGCTTCTTCAACTCCGCGCGCGGGGCGAACAGCGGAATGGTGTTGTGGTAACTCTTGCTCATCTTGCGGCCGTCCAGTCCCGCCAGCGTAGCGACCTGCTCATCGATCACCACCTCCGGCAGCGGGAAGAACTCCTGGCCGTAGACGTGGTTGAAGCGCTGCGCGAAATCGCGCGCCATCTCGATGTGCTGGATCTGGTCGCGGCCGACCGGCACGCGGTTGGCCTTGAAGATCAGGATGTCGGCGGCCATCAGCACCGGGTACATGAACAGCCCCGCGCTGACCCCGGCATCGTCGTCGAGCTGCTCTTCGCGGTTCTTGTCCACGGCGGCCTTGTAGGCATGCGCGCGGTTGAGGATGCCCTTGCTGGCGATCACGGTCAGGAACCACATCAGCTCGGTGGTTTCCGGGATGTCGCTCTGCCGGTAGAACCACACCTTGTCCGGATCCAGCCCGCACGCCAGCCAGCTTGCCGCGATCTCCAGCGTGGAGCGCTGGGTGCGCTCGGGCTCCTGCGCCTTGATCAGGCTGTGCAGGTCGGCCAGGAAGAAGAAGCTCTCGATTTCCGAGGCCTGGCTGGCGGTGATCGCCGGACGGATGGCGCCGACGTAGTTGCCCAGGTGGGGCGTGCCGGAGGGGGTGATGCCGGTAAGGACGCGGGTAGTCATGGGGAATCAATGCGGACAGATGAACCGCCCCAGTTTACCTGCCCGCGCTCGACCCCGTTGGCCCGGCCCGTGCGTTTGATCGTGCACCTGCCCTGCGGAGCCCTGCCATGAAACGTTTGATCCTGCCCCTGCTTGCCGTGCTGGCCCTGTGCGGGTTCAAGCCGGCGCTGCCGCTTCGTTACGACACCGGGCCGGTCCACCTGACGGTGATCGACCGCGACAGCGGCCAAGCCCTGACCCAGTACCGCCAGGACGGCCAGCGCTGGATCGCGGGCCAGCAGGGCCACCGTTACAGCGTGCGCCTGCGCAACGGCAGCGCCGAGCGCGTGCTGGTGGTGCTCTCGGTCGATGGCCTGAATGCCATCAGCGGCGAGGTGGCCGCGCCCCACCAGACCGGCTACGTGCTCAACCCGTGGCAGACCACCGACATCCATGGCTGGCGCAAATCCGCCGACGAGGTCGCCCAGTTCGTGTTCACCGATCCGGACCGCAGCTACGCCGGCCGCACCGGACGCCCGGCCAACATCGGCGTGATCGGCGTGGCCGTGTTCCGCGAGGCGGGGCGGGTGTCATGGGAAGCCGCCCCCGCCGTGGCCGACTCCGCCGATGCCAGGGCACGCCCACAGGCACGCTCCTCGACGACGGAGCGTGTGCGGGTGACCGGTTCCACCGCCCCGGCACCGCAACTGGGCACCGGCCACGGCCAGCGCGAGCCGTCGCGGGTGCGCAACACCGCGTTCGAACGCGACACGGCCTTTCCGACGCAGCAGGTGCAGGTGCGTTACGACAGCGAGCGCAATCTGGTGGCACGCGGGATCATTCCAAGGTCACGCGCGCCGGTGCGCGACGAGCCGCAGGCCTTCCCGGGCCAATACGTGCCCGATCCCCCGCCGCAGCGCCGCCGCTGATCGCGCAGGTGCCTCACAGAAAACGGGCCGCTTTCGCGGCCCGTTCCGGTTTCAACCCCCGACGGCGGCGCCGTCGTCATGGATCACCACTCAGTGGTAATCCGGATAATCCTTGCGCATGGCCGCTTCGAAGTCGCGGACTTCGGTTTCAGCACGGTCGCGTGCCCAGCCATAGCGTTCCTGCAGGCGCCCTGCCAGGTACTCGGCATTGCCTTCGGCCACCTTGAAATCGTCGTCGGTCAGGTCGCCCCACTTGGCCTGCGCCTTGCCCTTGAGCTGCGTCCACTTGCCGGAAATGATGTCTTTGTTCATGGGTTCGCATCCTTGATTGCAACGGCCATCTCGCCGTGGGTCCAGAATGCGCGTGGCCGCGTTGCCGCGCGGTCAAGCAGCGATGAAACGCACGCTCACGAGCTTGAATGATTCACCACTGCACGCGCTGCACCGCTATTTGGCGGACATGAAAAAGGCCGGGAAATCCCGGCCTTTTCCGTTGACGACTGATCGGTTGGATCAGTTGCCCTTGGCAGCGCCTTCGACCGTTTCACCGGCCTTCTGCACGTCCTTGCCGGCACCGGCAACGGTGTTGCAGCCGGACAGCATGGCCACCGAGAACATCGACAACAGCATCAGTGCGATAACACGCTTCATGGGGTTCTCCTGGTTGTTCAAATTCAATACCGAAATCCGGTCCCGCCTGTCAGAAGAGCACGCCAGCGCAGCTCCCCTTCCCGACCTGCAGTGCCGTGGGTTCAACCACACGGCGCCGCGTGAAGTGCAATCTGGCGGGAGAGGCGTGCAGCGGATGTGAATGCACGCAAATACGGTTCAGCCAGCCTTGCTCAATCGCGCATCAGCGTCGATTTTCCGAACAGGCTTTCGACCAGATCGACGGCCAGTTCGGCGGTGGCGTTGCGGTTGTCCAGCAGCGGATTCAGCTCGACGATGTCCAGCGAGCCCATGCGCCCGGTGTCGGCGATCATCTCCATCACCAGCTGCGCTTCGCGGTAGTTGACCCCGCCCGGCACCGTCGTGCCCACGCCCGGCGCGATGCTGGGGTCCAGGAAATCCACGTCGAAGCTGACGTGCAGGTGCGTGTTGGCATCGATGCCGGCCAGCGCCGCCTCCATGGTGCGCTTCATGCCGGCTTCGTCGATGTAGCGCATGTCGTAGACATCCACCTGGTGCTGCTTGATCAGCCGCTTCTCTTCCTGGTCCACCGAGCGGATGCCGATCTGGTGTACCTGCTGCGGGCGGATCGCCGGGGCATCACCACCGAGGCGGGTCAGCGCGTCCGGGCCCAGCCCGCACAGGCAGGCCACCGGCATGCCGTGCACGTTGCCCGAGGGCGTGACCTCGCTGGTGTTGAAATCCGAATGCGCATCCAGCCACAGCACGCGCAGGTCCTTGCCCTGCTCGCGGCACCAGCGCGCGACCGCGGTGATCGAACCGATCCCCAGGCAGTGGTCGCCACCGAGCATGATCGGCATGCGGCCGGCCTGCAGTTCGGTGTAGGTCGCCTCCATCAGCGCGCGGTTCCAGGCCACCACCTCGTCCAGATGGCGGTAGCCCTGCACCGGTGCCGTCCACGGGTTGCGCGGGCCGTCCAGGTTGCCGAGGTCGCGCACCTCCACGCCGCGTGCGGTGAGCGCGTCACCCAGGCCCGCGATGCGCAGGGCGTCCGGTCCCAGTCCTGCGCCACGGTGGCCCGCACCGATATCGGTGGGCACGCCAATCAGGGACACCGGGGAATACATCGCCATCGCTGTTGCCTCCATTGCAAAGAGGACCAGCATAGCCAGCGCGGCGTGATACGACTCGCGGCGCTGCAGCAGTCGTCATCGACTGCGCATCAATGGTGCCGGCACCCGGATTCGAACTGGGGACCTACCGCTTACAAGGCGGTTGCTCTACCAACTGAGCTATGCCGGCATGGGCATCGCGGCGGGAGGACCGTCGCGGAGCCGGGATTCTAGCGCAAGCGCGCGCATTCCAGCGAGCGTTGCTGGGCCGCACCGGTGCGCTGGCGGACCGCGGCGGCGCCGGTGCCATCGGCCAGGGTCGCATCCAGCCACCACTGTGCGCTGCCATCGCCCCCGCTGGCGACCATGGTCGCCTTGAAGCCGGCCGCGCTCAGGGCCGCCAGGCGGCGGTCCGCACCTTCCCGGTTGCGGTACTGGCCCAGCGCGATGGCATTGGCCTCTTCGCCCTGGGCAATGATGTAGTAATCACTCACCCCGGCCGCGACGATGCGTTTGACCGTGGCCTGCGCTTCTTCACGACTGGCAGCGGGCGGCAGCAGGACGCGGTAACGGGTGGCGCCGGCATCGGCGACCTCGCGCAGCCTGGCCCCACGCAGGGCTCCCCCGGCGCGTGACTGGGCGGCCTGGGCGGCAGCGCGGTCAGCGAACGGCCCCAGGCTCACGCATTGGGCGGGCGTGGGGCTTGCGGTGATCGGAGCGGGTGTGGATGCCGGTACCGGAGCTGCCGCCACCGGGGCCGGTGCAGGCACGCTGGTGGCGGGCGCCGGTGCAGGCGTGTCAGCCACGGCGGCGGCTGGCTCGGCGGTGGTCGGCGCGGCCGTGGGCACCGGCGGCTGGGCCACCGGCGCGAAAGCGGGCGTGACGTCCTGCAGTGCCGGCGCGGCGTTCAGCGGCGTTGCGGCAGCCGGCGGCGCCTGCGTGGCCGGCAGCACTTCCAGCTGGGCCACACCGACCGGCGAAGCTGGCGGCGCGCTGACCGGTTCACCGCGCAGCAGCCACCACAGCGCGACACCGAGGTTGAGGATGACCAGGACGACGATCAGGGCACGGGTGAGCATCGGCTGATCCTAGCCTGCCGACGGCGGTTGGTGCACGGCCCAGCGGGCCAGCCCATCAAGCACCAGCGAGGGCTGGAACTCGGCATCGCCGAGCAGCGGCAGCAGCGCCGGTGCACCGCCCCCGTGCACCAGCAGATGCGGCAGCGCGCCGAGGCGTTCACCGCCCTGCATGCGGCTGCGTTCAATCAAGGCCACCGCCGCACCATCACAGCCGGAGGCCAGCGCATCGGCGGTGTCGTTGGCGAACTCACTGTAGTCACCGCCTGCGGCCGGCAACTGCACGGCGCGCGCATGCAGCGCTTCGCGCATGGTGGTCGGCGAGGCGGCAATGCGCCCGCCGTGATGCTGGCCATCGGCGTCGAGCAGATCGATGGTGAGCGCGGTGCCCACCCCGGCGATCAGCACGGCCTGGCCACGCGCCGCCACGGCCAGCAGTGCCAGGTAGCGGTCCACGCCGAAGCGGTTGGGGTCGGCGTAGGCGATCCGCACACCGGCGTACTCGGCCTCGGTACGCGCGACACGGACGTGGCGGAAGCGGGCCTGCAGCACGTCCAGCATGGCGGCCGTCAGCGACGGCGCTGCGACGCTGGCGACATACGCGGTATCGCCCGAGGGCAGCGCCTCCAGTGCCAGCGCAGGCATTGCTTCGGCGCCATGCGGCCATGCCTGCACGTCACCGGCGCGCACGCCCTGCAGCGGCGCGAACTTGAAGCGCGAATTGCCCAGGTCAAACAACCAGTCGCTCATTGCGCCCTCACGCTGACTTCGCCCGCATGGAAAACCCGTTCGCTGCCGTCGATACGCACGCGCAGTGCTCCGTCGTCGGCCAGGCCCAGTGCCGTGCCGGCAAACAGGACGCCGCCTTCTTCCACCTGCACCTCGCGCCCGGCCAGGCTGTCCAGCGCGGCGTAGCGGGCCAGGAACGGCGCCAGGCCCTGCTGCTCGAACGCGTCCAGTGCCGGCAGCAGCGCGGCCAGGATGCGGGCGACCACGGCATTGCGCGAGGTCTGTTCGCCACACAGCGTGTCCAGATCGGTCCAGGGCTGGGTGATCTCCGCCGCGAAGGTGGCCGGCATGCGTACGTTGACGCCAAGCCCGATCACGGCCCGCGCAGGGCCGGCGAATTCACCGCCGCCTTCGATCAGCAGGCCACCGAGTTTGTGGCCGTCGACGACCAGGTCATTCGGCCACTTCAGCGCGACACCGCCGAAGCCCGCCTCGCGCAGTGCTTCGGCCACCGCGACACCGGCGACCAGGCTGAGCCCGCCCAGCCGCGACAGGCCACCGGCAAAGCCGCGTAATACTGAGAGGTAGACATGCGCCGCCAACGGCGAGGCCCACACCCGCCCCCGCCGCCCGCGGCCACGGGTCTGGCGCTCGGCCAGGAGCACCGCCACCCCGCGCTCCGGCGCGCTGCAACGCAACAATTCACTGTTTGTTGACGCCACCGACCAGGCGATCTCCAGCGACGCCAGTTCCGCGGACACCGGGCCCGGCAGCGCAGCCTGGATGGCATCAGCCTCCAGCAGGTCCAATGGCTGCTGCAGCTGGTAGCCGTCACCGGCACGGCCGTCGATATCGACCCCGGCGGCTCTAAGTCCTTGAATCCGCTTCCAAATCGCGGCGCGGGTCTGGCCCAGTTCGCGCGCCAGCGCGTCGCCGGACAGGCGCCCGGCGCCCAGTTTGGCCAGCAGTTGGCGGTCGTCCACGGCAGCTTCCATCGGGTAAACGGGAAAAGTATGCGGGAAAGCCGCCGCCAGCGCCCACCGGAGGCCTTCCAATCCCCTGGGCGAATCGGGCTAGAATCGAGAACTTGACCCGCCCTGTGGATGTTGACGATGCGCCCGTTCGCCCATTGCCTGCTCCTCCTGATGGCCCCGCTGGCCGCGCACGCTTCCGATGCGCTCACCACGGCGGGCCGCGGCGCGTGTGTCTATTCCGGCAGCGAGAACGAGCGCAGTGCGCCCGCGTCGGCCTCGGCGGCCGCCGCCCCGGCGACCGTCAAGCCCAGCGCCAGCAGCGGTACCAGCACCGGCGGCGGCGGCGATGACGACGTACTGCCGCGCCTGCGTGCGCCGAAATGGCACAGCTTCCTGCCGGGTATGTTCCGCTGATCGAACGACTGTTGGGCTGGCTGCGCCGCACGCCACGCGAGATCGACCCCACCCTCTGGGACCGCACCTGCCGCCGCGCCGCGTGGCTGCAGCAGCTGGACCCAGCCCGCCGCGAGCGCCTGCGCGCCCTCGCCGCCCGCTTCCTGCACGAGAAGACGATCAGCCCGGCCGCCGAACTGCAGCTCGATGAGGCCGACGGCGTGCTGTTGGCCGCGCTGTGCTGCCTGCCGTTGCTGGAACTGGGCGAAATCGGCCTGCGTGGCTGGTCGCAGCTGATCGTCTATCCCGACGCGTTCCGCGTGCACCGCAGCCATGTGGATGCCGCCGGCGTGCTGCACGAATGGGACGACGCACTGATCGGCGAATCCTGGGACAGCGGTCCGCTGATTCTCTCCTGGGCCGACATCCAGGCCGACATCGCCGATCCCGAGGCCGGGTTCTGCGTGGCGGTGCATGAGATGGCGCACAAGATCGATGCACTGGACGGGGCGATCGACGGCACGCCGCCGTTGCCGCGGGCGTGGCAAACGCAATGGGCAGCGGATTTCCAGCAGGCCTACGACACGTTCTGCGCCGAGGTGGACAGTGGTCGGCAGACGTTGATCGACCCCTACGCGTCCGAGGCGCCGGAAGAATTCTTCGCGGTGGTCAGCGAGTACCACTTCTCCGCACCGGCGCTGCTGGCGCGTGAGATGCCGGCGGTGGCCGGGCATCTGCAGCGGTTCTATGGACCGTCACCGCTGATGCGGTGAGGCGCGCCACGACCAACGGTCGTGGGCCACCAGCGCCTTGGAAATGCCGGGCGCTCCAGATCGATGATGCACCCTGCAGACCACGGGTAGGTACCGACTGCTGGTCGGTACGGCCTTTACGGCCCCGGCGGCAGCTTCACTTCAAAGCGCGCGCCACCCAGTTCCGGCGAACGCGTCACCTGCAGTTCGCCACGGTAATCCTTGATCAGGTCCTGCACGATCGACAGGCCGATGCCGTGGCCCTGCACGCGCTCATCGCCACGCACGCCACGCTGCAGCACCTTGGCGATGTCTTCCGGTGCGATGCCCGGGCCATCGTCGTCCACCGAAAGCACCAGGCCTGCGCGACGCGCACCGGGCGCCGGCAACGGATGCGCGGTCAGCAGCACGCGGCGCTTGGCCCACTTGAAGGCGTTCTCCAGCAGGTTGCCGAGCAGCTCCTGCAGGTCACCAGGCTCGCCATGGAAACGCGCGGCCGGATCGATGTCGAATTCGCACAGCACGCCCTTGGAGGCATACACCTTCTCCAATCCGCGCACGATTTCTTCGGCGTTGGACTCGATCGGCAACGGCGCGGAGAACAGCTTGTGGCCGGACGACGCCGCGCGCGCCAGCTGGTAGGACACCAGGTTGTTCATGCGCCGCAGCTGCACGTCGAATTCTTCGCGTAGATCCTCATCGCGCGCGCCACTGTCGAGCTGCGTGCGCAACACCGCGAGCGGTGTCTTCAGGCTGTGCGCGAGATCGGCCAGGGTGTTGCGCTGGCGTTCCAGGTTCTCGCGTTCGCTCTCGATGAAGGCGTTGATGCTGTCGGTCAGCGGCTCCAGCTCGCGCGGATGGCGTTCGCTCATGCGCTCGGTTTCACCGCGCTGGACCTTGGTCAGTTCGTTGATCACGCGCCGCATCGGGCGCAGGCTCCATTGCAGAATCACGGTCTGCAGCAGCAGCAGGATCAGACCGATGCCACCCAGGTAGAACCACACGCGCCCGCGGAATACGCGCAGCTGCGCGCCGAGCGCGCGCGAGTCTTCGAGCACGTAGATCGTGTACGGGAATTCGGTGGCGGGGTCGGCGTCGGCATCCCAGACCAGGCCCATGCCATAGCGGTAGGCCGAGCCCTCGCTCCCGTCGATCTGGATCATCGGCAGCGGGCCTTCGAAGACTTCCTGACGCGGGGCCAGCATGCCGCCGCCTACGGTGGGCAGCATGGGCCCTTCGGCGGACATGGAGTTGCCCTTGCCGTCGGGCATCACGACCTGCAGATAGAGGCCGCTGCCGGGAACATCAAAGCGCGGATCCGGCGGCTGCTCGCGGATGTACAGCGAGCGGTCGCGGGTGAAGTCGATACCGGCCGCGTAGGCGGTGGCGTAGTTCTTGAGGCGCTCGCGCAGGTTGGCCTTCGCGGTATCGGCGAAGGCGGCGTCCAGCGCGTAGCCGGCCAGGGCCAGGAAGGCCACCAGACCCACCGAGGCGGCCAGCAGCTGGCGCGCCTGCAGTGAGCGCGGCCGCCAGCGTTTAAAGAACCACAGACGGCCGGACATCATCTATCGCCAGCCGCAGCTCAGCCTTCGTTGCGCGGAATGGCGAAGCGGTAACCGCGGCCACGCACGGTTTCGATCGGCTTGAGTTCGCCGTCGGCATCGAGCTTCTTGCGCAGGCGGCCGATGAAGACCTCCAGCACGTTCGAGTCGCGGTCGAAATCCTGCTGGTAGATGTGTTCGGTGAGGTCGGCCTTGGAGACCAGTTCACCGGCATGCATCATCAGGTACTCGAGCACTTTGTACTCGTAGCTGGTGAGGTCCACATTGCTGCCGTTGACGCTGACCGTCTGCGCGGCAAGATCCAGCGCGACCGGGCCGCATTCCAGCGTCGGCTTGCTCCAGCCGGCAGCGCGACGCAGCAGCGCATTGACGCGGGCCAGCAGCTCTTCCACGTGGAACGGCTTGACCAGGTAATCGTCGGCGCCCTGCTTGAGGCCCTCGACCTTGTCCTGCCAGCTTGAGCGCGCGGTCAGGATGAGCACGGGGAACTTCTTGCCCTCGTCGCGCAGCGCCTTGATCAGTTCCATGCCCGACATCTTGGGCAGGCCCAGATCGATGATGCCGACGTCGAACGGTACTTCGCGGCCCATGTACAGACCTTCCTCACCGTCCTGCGCAGCATCGACGGCAAAGCCTTCGCGCTTGAGCCGGGCTGCCAGTGTTTCCCGCAGCGGGGCTTCGTCTTCGACCAGAAGGATACGCATGAACTCTCCCTAGTGTCCTGGGTATGGCCCCATGGGGCCAGTGGGTAATGCAGATGACTGCGGACAACTATCCCTGTTCAGGGGTTATCGCCGCGTAGTGATGACATATCCGAGCGCGGCGTGCGGGGCTGTGAACGCGATGTCGCCGGATCGTCCATATAGCGGACGCGACCGCGATCATCCATGTACTTCACCCGGTTGATATCGCGCCCATCGAAGGGCACGCGCTCGGCGCCGAGGATGTGTCCACCGGTAGTACGTTGCACCCGACGCACCGCGTCGGACAGCGAGCGCTCCTGCGGGCCACCACGTTCGGCCGTGCGCATCATTTCGGCACGGGCCGCTTCCGGCGGTGGCATCTGTGCCCACGCACTGCTGGAGGCAGCGGCGCCCGTCGCCAACAGGGCGAAGGCGGCAATGCGGCGGTGGCGGGTCACGGAGAACATCGGTCTGATCCTAGCGGAGCGCGGCTAAACGTTCAAAAGTTGTGAATCGGCAACCGCCAGCCTGGGCCGGCGCTTTACGAATCTTTAGCGAATTCTTGGTTTTAGCCAGTGAATCCGATCTGAACTTTTCCAGCTGCCTCCCCGCGCCGTTCATATAAGTGAACATTGGCGGTCAAAGCGGGATGCTTGTCAAGCCGACAAGGTGACGCGGCTCACGCGGCGACGCGTTCGGCCTGCGCCCGGGTCACTGCCAGCGCCTGCTCGATCAGGCTCCAGTCGGCCCCGACCCGGTGCGAGCCCTCGCTCAGGATCTGGCGGAAGGCGCGCCCACCGGGCTGCCCATGGAACAGGCCCAGCAGGTGGCGGGTGATGTGCTTGAGCGCCAGCCCGCTGGCCAGCCGGGCCTCGATGTAGGGCTGCATCGCGCGCAGCAGGGCTTCGCGAGGTTGCAGCGCGGCGCCGGTCTGGGCGGCCTCGAGCTGATGCAGCACGTAGGGATCGTGGTAGGCCGCACGGCCCAGCATCACCCCGTCCAGGGCCGGCAGCTGGGCCTGCGCTGCCTCGACCGTGGCCAAGCCGCCGTTGAGGACGATCTGCAGCTGCGGGCGGTCGGTCTTGAGGCGGTGCGCCCAGTCGTACCGCAGCGGCGGCACTTCGCGGTTTTCCTTGGGCGACAGGCCCTTCAGCCACGCGTTGCGGGCATGTACCACGAACATCGCACTCCCGGCGTTGGCCGACTGATCGACGAAGTTGACGAAGTTTTCGTAGTCGTTGTCGTCATCCACGCCCAAGCGGCATTTCACCGTGACCGGAATGTCCACCGCGGCAACCATCGCGCCCACGCACTCGGCGACCAGCGCCGGTTCGCGCATCAGGCAGGCACCGAAGCGGCCGGCCTGCACGCGGTCGGACGGGCAGCCGCAGTTGAGGTTGACCTCGTCGTAGCCCCATTCCTGCGCGATACGCGCAGCCTGGGCCAGCAGGGCCGGATCGCTGCCGCCCAGCTGCAGGGCCAGCGGATGCTCGCTGCCGTCGAAGCCGAGCAGGCGCTCGCGGTCGCCGTGGATCACGGCGTTGGCGTGCACCATCTCGGTGTACAGCCGTGCGCCCGGTGCCAGCAACCGATGGAAGTACCGGCAATGGCGGTCCGTCCAGTCCATCATCGGGGCGACGGACAGGCGCAGGGAGGCGGCGTAACGCGCGGCGGCGTCTGTGATCGGCTGGGTCATGGGGCGCGGGGCTGTCTGGATTCACTGGCAATGCCAGCGCAATCAATAGTTTACCCCCTTCCCATGAACGCTGCCCGAGAGTGCAGCCGGCGGCCGGATCGCGCGCGGAGTACCCGCCTGCAACGACGGCGGTAGACAATGCAGCCCTGCACGTCCCTCCCAGGCATCCATGCCCGCACTCCGTCTGCCCAGTTTCGACCCCACCACCGAGCAAGGCGTCCTGCGCCTGTCGATCGCCGCCTCCCTGGCGATGGCCGCCGCGGCCGTGGCGTTCGGCCTGTTGGCCAACTCCTCGCTGATCATCTTCGATGGCATCTACGGGCTGATCGACGTGGTGATGACCTGGTTGTCGCTGCTGGTGGTGCGCCTGATCAGCCTGTCGACCCACGTCGATACCCTGCAGTCGCGCTTGAACCAGCGCTTCACCATGGGCTTCTGGCACCTGGAGCCGATCGTGCTCGGGGTCAGCGGCACGTTGATGATCGGCGCGGCGCTGTACGCGGCGGTCAATGCGGTGGATGCCCTGATGTCCGGCGGGCGTGAGATCGCGCTGGGGCCGGCGATCCTGTTCGCGGTGATTTCGATCGTGGCCGAAACCGGCCTGGCGCTGTTCGTGCGCCGGGCGAACCGGTCGATCGGCTCGGACTTCATTGCCCTGGATGCGAAGAACTGGGTCGTCGCAGCCAGCATGTCGGCGGCGTATCTGGTCGCCTTCGTCGGCGGCTATGTGCTGGGCGGCACGCCGTGGGCGTGGCTGGTGCCGTACATCGATCCGGCGATCCTGCTGGTGGTCTGCCTGTTCGTGGTGGTGGCGCCGATGGGCACGGTGCGGCAGGCACTGTCGGACATTCTGCTGATCACGCCGCTGGATCTGCAGACGCATGTCGATGAGGTTGCGCGCGATATCGTGGCCCGGCACGGTTTCCTGGAGTACCGCAGCTACGTGGCCAAGGTCGGGCGCGGTGAGCAGATCGAACTGTTCTTCGTGGTGCGCGCTGATGATCCGCCGCGGGCGCTGATCGAGTGGGACCGGCTGCGCGACGAGATCGGCGAGGCGCTGGGTGAGGAGTCGCCGGACCGCTGGCTGACCATCATGTTCACCACGGATCGGGAGTGGGCGATCTGAGCGGGACCGGCGTGCGTCGCGTTATCGCTCGGTGGCCACACTGCCCTACTTCCACTGCCGTGGCGACTGCCCGGTCTGCGCCTTGAACGCGCGCGACAACGCCGCTTCGCTACCGTAACCAACGTCAATGGCGATGCGCTTGAGCGGATGGCCGCGGCGTAGCGCCTGCTGTACCAGACGAGTGCGCCAGCCCTGTAGATAGTGTCCGGGCGTGCTGCCGATGGTGTCGCGGAAGCTGTCGGCGAAGGCGCTGCGTGACATGCCGGCGCGCTGCGCGAGCGACTCCAGCGTCCACTCATCGGCGGGTGCTTCATGCATGGCCACCAGCGCGTGGCGCAGGCGCGGATGGGCCATGCCGGCCAGCAGGCCGACGCGAATCTGGCCACTCTCCATCAGCGCGCGCAGGATCTGGATCACCACCACTTCAAACAGGCGATCCAGCAGCGCCTGGCGGCCACAGCGCTGCGCGAAGGCTTCTTCGAACAACAGCGACAGCACCGGCTGGCCGCCGTACAGGCCCTCCAGCGGCAGACAGACGATCGGCGGCAATGCTGCGGCCACCGGGTTGTTGGCGCCGCCTTCGAACTGCAGGTTGGCGCAGGCAAAGTCGGCCCCCCGGGTGGCATCGGTGACGAAGCGGTGCGCGAGCGGGCGCGGGTACAGCAGTACGCTGGGCGTGGTGATCTGCAGCGTGCTGCCGTCCGGGTGCTCGACGCGCACATCGCCCTCGCGGATCAGATGCAGCTGGCCACGCTCGCCATCGCCCGGCAGATCGTTGATGCCGCACAGCGCGCCGGCGTGGAAGACTTCGGCAGAGACCGCGAAACGGTCCAGCAGGGATTGCAGTCGGTCGACCATGGCGGACTCCAGATCAAGTTTTCTGGACGAAATGTTGCCATAAGTACGGCTCAGGCGCGCAAAGTACACCTGCCATCTGGCCCACCCCTTTCACTCCGCAGGAGATTCCCATGTCCATTGCCAACGTTCTGTACACCGCCCAGGCCACTGCCAACGGCGGCCGCGACGGCCGCGCCGTCTCTTCCGACAACGTGCTGGACATCCAGCTCTCCACCCCGCGCGAGCTGGGCGGTGCGGGCGGCCCGGGCACCAACCCGGAACAGCTGTTCGCCGCCGGTTACTCGGCCTGCTTCCTGGGCGCGCTGAAGTATGTGGCCGGCCAGGCCAAGGTTGCCCTGCCGGCCGAGACCGCGATCACCGGCAAGGTCGGCATCGGCCAGATCCCGACCGGCTTCGGCATCGAAGTGGCGCTGGAGATCTCGGTTCCGGGCCTGCCGCGCGAGCAGGTCGAAGAACTGGTGCAGAAGGCCCACATCGTGTGCCCGTACTCCAACGCGACCCGCGGCAACATCGACGTGACGCTGACGGTGGTCTGAAAAAAAATGGGCGGCTGCCTGACTTGATCGTCTGGCAACCGCCCATCCCACCGCGGTGGATCCCGTGGGCGTACCCATGGGATGCATCTTGTTCTGTTGCAAAGACCAACGGTCGTTGCGTACCGGTGAAGCCGGATGTCGCCGGTGTCGATAGTGTCGATAGTGTCGATAGTGACGTTGCCGGCCAGCGGCCGGCACTACCCGCTACTTGTCGTGCGTGATCAGCTGCACCACGCTGGAGAAATCCAGCTTGCCGCGACCGGCCTGGTGATTCATCGAATACAGGTTGCGCGCCAGCTCGCCCAGCGGGATCGAGGCGCCGACGCTCATCGCCGCTTCCACCGCCAGGCCCATGTCCTTGAGCATCAGGTCGCTGCCGAAGCCGCCGCTGTAGCCGCGCGAAGCCGGGGCGTTTTCGAGCACGCCGGGCCACGGGTTGCACACTTCGGTCGCCCAGCTGCGGCCCGTACTGACCGCCATCATCTGCGAGAGCACCTTCGGGTCCAGCCCGTGCGCGACGCCCAGCGCGATCGACTCACCGGTCACCGCCATGATCACGCCCAGCGCCATGTTGTTGCACAGCTTGGCGACCTGGCCGGCACCGCTGGCGCCGACATGGAAGATGTTCTTGCCCATCGCCTGCAGCAGCGGGCGCGCGCGCTCCAGGGCCTCGGCTTCACCACCGACGATGAAGGTCAGGGTGCCGGCCTGGGCACCGGCAGTGCCGCCGGAGACCGGGGCGTCCAGCATCTGCAGGCCACGCGCCGCGGCCGCTTCGGCGACCTTGCGGGCGGTGGCCGGCGCGATGGTGCTGCAGTCGATGACCAGCGCGCCGCCGGGGATGTCGGCCAGCAGGCCGTCGTCACCCAGGTAGACGCCTTCCACGTGGCGGCTGGCCGGCAGCATCGAGATGACGATCTCGGCCCCGGTCAGCGTATCCAGTGCCGAGCTGGCGGCGGTGGCGCCGGCATCGACGGCGGCCTGCACGGCGGCGGGCACCAGGTCGAACACCCGCACCGCGTGGCCGGCCTTGGCCAGGTTGGCGGCCATCGGGCCACCCATGTTGCCCAACCCGATGAATGCAATACGGCTCATGCGTGGCTCCTTTCAGGGACGGTGGCACCGAGGTCGGCCAGCGGATGCGCGGCATCGGACCACGGCGAAACGAAGAAGGTGCGGGCCCACTCGGCCGTGGCCTCAGCCAGCGTGCGCGGCTGCCACTGCGGGGTGCGGTCCTTGTCGATCAGCAGTGCGCGGATGCCTTCGGCGAAGTCGCCATGGGCGGCCGCATGCAGTGCTGCGATGTATTCGATGCGGTAGACCTCGGCCAGCGAGGCACCCTCGGCCAGGCGCTGCAGCTCGAACGCGAGCCGCGCCGAGCCGGGCGCACCGGCGGCAAGTGTGGCTTTCGCAGTGCTCAGCCAGGCATCGTCCGTTTCCAGCGCAAGAATCGCCTCGACGATCGCACCAACGTCGTCACCGGCGCACAGCGCGTCCACGGTGGTGGCATTGCGCAGCAGCGGGCCGGTGGCAGCGTCGCTGGCATGCTGCTGCAGCAGCGCGGTCAGTTGCTCATGGTTGCGCTTGGCCTCGCGGCTCCAGTGCACGTCCGCCAGCGCGTTGAACACAGTCTCGCGCTGTGCCTCGGCGATGTGGATATCGGCCAGGCCGGCATAGATCGCATCGCCGGCGTTGAGCGGCGCACCGGTCAGGGCCAGGAACCGCCCGCCGTGGCCGGGTACGCGCGGCAGCAGCCAGCTGCCGCCCACGTCCGGGAACAGGCCCACGGTGATCTCCGGGAACGCCAGCCTGGAGCGCTCGCTGACTACGCGGTGGCTGGCGCCGGACATCAGCCCGATGCCGCCGCCCATGACGATGCCATGGCCCCAGCACAGGATCGGCTTGGGATAGGTGTGGATGGCGTAGTCGACGCGGTACTCGACGTCGAAGAATTCGGCCGCGTACGCGTTGTCGCGGATATCGGTCTTCCCGCTGTAGCGGTACTCGACCATGCTGCGGTACAGGCTGTGCAGATCGCCGCCGGCGCAGAAGGCTTTTTCGCCGGCGCCCTGCAGCACGACCAGCGCGATGCCGTCATCAACGGCCCAGGCCTCCAGCCGCTCGCGCAGCAGGTGCGCCATCGGCAGCGAGAACCCGTTGAGCGTGCGCGGGGCATTGAGCGTGGCGATGCCGATGCGCGTGCCGTTGGCGGCGGCGCGCTCTTCGAACAGCACCGGCGCCTCGTCGTTGACGACGGCGGTGCTCATGCGTTCTTCCACTGCGCGGCGCGCTTTTCCAGGAAGGCGTTCACGCCTTCGGCCTGGTCGGCGCTGTCGAACAGATCAACGAAGGCCTCGCGCTCGGCCACCAGCGCCGAGGCGTGGGTGCCGGTGCGGGTGGCCTGCACCAGCGTCTTGCACGCGGCGATGCTGGTCGGGCTCTGCTTGCCCGCCTTGTGCGCCCACGCCAGCGCCAGTGCCTTGGCTTCGCCCTTGGCGACCTTTTCTTCGACCAGGCCGATACGCAGTGCGGTGTCCGCATCGATGCGCTCGCCCAGCAAGATCATGCGCTTGGCCCAGCCTTCGCCCACCAGGCGCGGCAGGTTCTGGGTGCCGCCGGCGCACGGCAGCAGGCCGACGGTGGCCTCCGGCAGGGCCACCTGGGCGTGTTCTTCGATGATGCGCAGGTCGCAGGCCAGCGCGCATTCCAGACCGCCGCCCATCGCGTAGCCGTTGATCGCCGCGATGGAGACACCACGGAAACCGGACAGCGCTTCAAAGGCTTCGCCGAAGCGACGTGCGGCTTCGCGTGCGGCGGCCTTGTCGCCGGAGGCGAACTGCTTGAGGTCGGCACCGGCCGAGAAGAACTTCTCGCCGTCACCGGTGATCACCAGCGCGTAGATATCGCGGTCCGCATTGAGCGCGCCGACCAGATCGCGCAGCGCCGAGAGGCTGTGTACGGTCCAGGTATGCGCGGGCGGGTTATCGAGGGTGATGACCGCGACGTGGCCATCGGCCTCGACCTTCAGGCCGACGTGATCATGCTGGCGCCACTCTATCATCGCAGTTCCTCTTCAGTGTTGAGCAGGTGGCGGGCCACGATCACACGCATGATCTCGTTGGTGCCCTCCAGGATCTGGTGCACGCGCGAATCGCGCAGCAGCCGTTCGATCGGGTATTCACGGATATAGCCGTAGCCGCCGTGGATCTGCAGCGCGTCGTTGCAGATGTTGAAACCGGCATCGGTGGCGAAGCGCTTGGCCATCGCGCACCACACATTGGCATCGCTGGCGCCGGCGTCGAGCTTGCGCGCGGCGGTGTGCACCATCTGCCGTGCGGCGACCAGCTGGGTGGCCATGTCGGCCAGCTTGAACTGCAGCGCCTGGAACTCGGACAGCGCCTTGCCGAACTGGCGGCGCTCGCCCATGTAGCGGCGGGCGGCATCCACGGCGCCCTGCGCCGCACCCAGCGAGCACGCGGCGATGTTGATGCGGCCGCCGTCCAGGCCCTTCATGGCGAGCTTGAAGCCACTGCCTTCCTCGCCGAGCAGATGGCTGACCGGCACGCGCACGTTCTCGAAGGTGATGCCACGGGTCGGCTGGCTGTTCCAGCCCATCTTCTCTTCCTTGCGGCCATAGCTGATGCCGGGCAGATCGGCCGGCACCGCGATCGCGCTGATGCCACCGGCCCCGGCGCCGCCGGTGCGCGCCATCACCACCAGCAGCTCGGTGGCACCGGCGCCGGAGATGAAGGCCTTGGAACCGTTGAGCACGTAGTGGTCGCCATCACGCACCGCGCTGGTCTTCAGCGAGGCCGCGTCCGAGCCGGCACCCGGCTCGGTCAGGCAGTACGAGGCCAGCTTGATGCCGGACGACAGGTCTGCGCCCCATTCGGCACGCAGGCTCTCCTGGCCCCATTTGGCCACCATCCACGAGGCCATGTTGTGGATACTGACATAGGCCGCCGTGGACGGGTCCACATTGGCGAGCTCCTCGATGACGACGGCGGCGTCCAGACGGCTCAAGCCGCTGCCGCCGACCTCGGGGTCCATGTACAACCCACAGAACCCGAGTTCCCCTGCCTTGGCGATCGCCTCGCGCGGAAAGATGCCCTCCGCATCCCATCGCGCGGCGTGCGGCGCCAGTTCGGCCTGGGCGAAGTCACGCGCTGCCTCTCTATAGGCCTGCTGCGCTTCGTCGAGTTCCGTCGTCATCGAGTGGCTCATGGTCGAACTCCGTTGTTGCGGTTGCTTACTTCAGGCTGATGGTGGTGTTGACGCCATGACCCAGCGTCTCGTCATCGAACCAGCGCGAGGTGATCGTCTTGGTCTGGGTGTAGAACATCACCACCTGCTTGCCGTACGGGCCCAGGTCGCCGAGCTTGGAAGCGCGCGAGCCGGTGAACGAGAACAGCGGCACCGGCACCGGGATCGGCACGTTGATGCCGACCTGGCCGACGTCGATGTCTTCCTGGAACTTGCGGGCGGCCGCACCGGACTGGGTGAACAGCGCGGTGCCGTTGCCGTTCGGGTTGGCGTTGATCAGTGCGATGGCGTCTTCCAGCGTGTCCGCTTCCAGGATCACCAGCACCGGCCCGAAGATTTCCTCGTCGTACACGCGCATGCCCGGCTTGACGCCGGCGAAGATGGTCGGGCCGACGAAGTTGCCCTTCTCGAAACCATCGACCTGCGGGTTGCGGCCGTCGAGCACCAGCTTGGCGCCCTGCTCCACGCCCGAGGCGATCAGGCCTTCGACACGCTCACGCGCGGCACAGGAGATCACCGGGCCGACATCGGTACCGGCCACGCTGCCACCGCTGACCTTCAGCGTCTTGGCCTTGGCCACCAGGTCCGGCACCCACTCGCGTGCTTCGCCGACCAGCACCAGGGTGGAGGCGGCCATGCAGCGCTGCCCGGCCGCACCGAAGGCGGCACCGACCATCGCGTTGAGGCTCTGTTCCTTGTTGGCGTCCGGCAGCACCACGGCGTGGTTCTTGGCGCCCATCATGCACTGCACGCGTTTGCCGGCCAGTGAGGCGCGGTTGTACACGTGGGTGCCGACGCGGGTGGAACCGACGAAGGAAACGGCCTTGATGTCCGGGTGATCGCAGATCGCGTTGACCACGTCTTCGCCACCGTGCACGACATTCAGCACGCCCTTGGGGATGCCGGCTTCCAGCGCCAGTTCAACCAGGCGCATGGTGACCATCGGGTCCTGTTCGGACGGCTTGAGGATGAAGGTATTGCCGGTGGCGATCGCCATCGGGAACATCCACAGCGGAATCATCGCCGGGAAGTTGAACGGGGTGATGCCCGCGCAGACACCCAGCGGCTGCAGCAGGGTGTAGGTGTCCACGCCGTTGGCCACGTTGTTGGCCAGCTCGCCCAGCTGCAGGTTGCCGATCGCGGCGGCGTGCTCGACCACTTCCAGGCCGCGGAACACATCACCTTCGGCATCCGGCACGGTCTTGCCCTGCTCGGCGCTGAGGATGTGGGCCAGCTCGCTCATGTTCTCGCGGATCAGCTGCTGGTACTTCAGGAAGATGCGCGCACGGGTGCCGATCGGGGTCTTGCGCCAGGTCTTGAACGCTTCCTTGGCCGAGGCGACGGCGGCGTCGACTTCGCCGGGGGTGGCAAACGGGACCTGGGCCAGGACGTCCTGGGTGGCCGGATTGACCACGTTCTGCCAATGCGAGCTGGCCGATTCGATGAACTGGCCATCGATCAACATGCGGATACGGGGCGCTGCAACAGTCATGGACAATCCCGGCGGGTCGAAAGTTGTTGGCATTATTCACAGTGCCACCCTCGATTTCCGGGCTGTATGCGCTTAATCTGGCCAATGCCCGCTACGATTCTTGTGAATTCTGTGAATAGCCAGCCTGTCCAACGCCAGCTCGGCCTGCGCCTGCTCAAACTGCGCGAGCAGCGCGGCTACAGCCAGCTGGCGCTGGCCAAGGCCCTGGGGCTGTCGGCCAGCTACCTGAACCAGATCGAGCGCAACAAGCGGCCGTTGACCCCGGCGGTGCAGGGCAAGCTGCGCGAGGTGCTGGGTGACGTCAGTGAACTGTTCGAGGTCGATGACCCCGGCGCGCTGCAGGAATCGCTGGGCGAGACCCTGCGCGATCTGGGCCTGGCCGATGTCAGCAGCACCGAGCTGCGCGCCATGGCCGGCAACCTGCCGCAGATCAGCCGCGCCCTGCTCGACCTGCACCGCCGCCACCTGATGCTGCGCGAGCATGCCGCCGCGCTGGAGTTCCAGCTGGGCGATGTGCATGCCGGGCAGGCGCTGCCCGCGGGCGACCAGGTGCGTGACTTCTTCAACCGCATGCACAACCACATCCCCGAGCTGGACGACCTGGCCGAGCAGCTGTTCAGCGAATGGGGGCTGGTGGCCGGACATGTCGCGCCGCGCCTGCGCCAGTTGCTGGCCGACCGCCATGGCGTGCTGGTGGAAGTGGGGCCGCTGCAGGCTGGCCGCGAGAAGCGCGTCTACGATGGCGGCAGCCGCACCCTGTGGCTGCCCGATTACCTTGAACCGGGCCAGCAGGCGTTCCAGATGGCCGCCGAACTCGCCCTGCTTGGCTACGCCGCGCAGATCGATGCGGTGATCGCACGCGCGGGCTTCGGCGAAGCGGAGCAGATCGCCCAGGCGCGGATCGGCATGTCCAACTACTTCGCCGGCGCGCTGGTGATGCCGTACGCGCAGTTCCTGCGTGCCGCCGAGCACAGCGCGTATGACATCGATGCGCTTGCCCATCGCTTCGGCGTCGGCTTCGAGGCGGTCTGCCATCGCTTGAGCACGCTGGCCCGGCGCAGCGCGCCCGGCCTGCCGTTCTTCTTCATCCGCGTGGACCGCGCCGGCAATGTCTCCAAGCGGCACTCGGCCACCGACTTCCACTTCTCACAGGTGGGCGGCTCGTGCCCGCTGTGGATCGTGTACGAAGCCTTCAACCAGCCAGGCCGCGTGCTGACCCAGACCGCGCGCATGCCGGATGGGCGCCGCCACTTCTGGCTGGCGCGGCAGGTGAGCAGCGGCCCGATCGGGCACGGCCAGCCACGCAAGACCTTCGCGGTGGCACTGGGCTGCGACCTGCAGCATGCCGAGCGGTTGATCTACACACGCGGTCTGGATATCCAGAGCCCGGGCAACTCGGTCTCGATCGGCCCGGGCTGCCGGGTCTGCCCGCGCGAAGACTGCATGCAGCGCGCGTTCCCACAGCTGCCGGGACGTGGGTAGCGTCGACCGTTGGTCGACTTGCCTCGGTGCCCAGAATGGCTGACCCGTCGGGAAGAGCAGCCGACCAACGGTCGGCTCTACCGGTCATGTGACGTGTCATGGGCAGCCGACCAATTGCCGGCATTTGCGATCACGACGCGGTCCATGTCCGGCTCAATAGATCGGCGTCACTTTCATCTGCGGCAGCGGCCGGGGCGCACCGTCGGTGAGGTCCGGCCCCAGGTCTTCCCAGATCTGGCCCTGCTCGACCATGTGCCGCCACAGCTGCTGCGATTCGCGGCGCTTGTCTTCCGAGCTCAAGCGGTAGGACGGCGGCACCGGCGTTCCCGTGGCAACGCTCTGGTATGCATCCGAGTACGCTGCCACCCGCTGCGCGGGGTCATCGGTGCGCGCCACATCCAGCGTGTAGCGCTGGTAGGCCGAGGCCAGGTTGCGCCAGCGGATCCAGTAATGGTTGGCGAAGGAGAAATCGCAGAAGCGCTCGCCGGCAATGCTGCCCTTGTCGGCGATGCGGCTGAGCACGGCCTGTGGCATGTCCAGGTTCATGCCGCCTTCGTCGCCCTCCAGCGCCACATGCACGATGCGGTCACGGTAGCCCGGCGCGCGGGCCTGCAGCACATCGCGCCAGTTCTGCATGGTCGAGACGATCGAGAACAGAAAGCCGGACATCTCCGCGGCGGCCAGCGGCTGCGCGATGGAATGGTAGGTGCGCTGCCAGCCATGGCGGTTCTCGGTCGGCAGGAAAACCGCCTGCTCCGCCCGCGCATGCGCATCGCCGTGAACCAGCACGCTGATCGCCTCGGCGTGACGCGGATACACCAGATTGATGCCGAAGGTCGGCCAGCGCGGCAGCGCGGCGTCGAACAGGTGGATCGGAAAGTTGCTGCTGATCCCGCCATCGGAGAACCAGCACACACGGAACGCGGCGATCACCGCACCACAGCTCTGGCCACCACTGGTGAGCCCTTCCATGCTGTCGGCGACGTTGGTGTTGTCGCGTCGGGGCTCGGCATCGGCGACCGGCTCGCAGCGACGCTCGCGCCGGGCCGGCTCGTGCAGCGGCACTGCGCTGATGAGCAGTGGGAAGCTCAGGCTCATGCGCGTGGCCACCAGCACCGGCAGGTCCTCGCCATCGACCAGGCGGTAGTAGTCGCGCCCCTCGACGTGTTCGGGAGTGCCGGCGCGCGCGACCAGCCAGTCGACTACGCTGGCCGGGAACAACTGCGCGAACTCCTCGCGCAGGAACCAGAAGTGCGCCGCATTGAACGGCAGCGTGCGCGGTTCGGTGTGGGAGACGCAGGTGGTGATCATCTGCAGCGTGATCGCGTGCGCGCCACTGGGCTCGCCGGGATAACGTGGTGCGGCATGCAGGTCGCCGAAGGTCAATGGCTGTTCGTCCGGCTTGCCGGCCAATGCCTGCAGCTGGGTGTGCAGCCAATCCGTCAGCGCCGGTGCGGAAGCGTTCGGCTGGGTGCTGCCATTGCACAGGCCAAGCAGGTTACGCCGTGCCACGCGCGCCACGCGCAGTGCCGAGGCCAGCACGCCAGCGCCGTAGGCACACAGCAACGACGGCAGCAGCGTCGCCCAGATGCCGTCGATGCCCCCGGCGAGGTAACCGATCCCGAGCAGGCCCGCCAGTGAGACCAGCAGTTCCAGCGGTGCGATCGCGAATACTGCGGCGAGCAGGCAGGCAATCTTGCGCAGCAGGCCAGCCTTGCCGGTCA
The DNA here is from genome assembly GCF_001806305.1 of Stenotrophomonas sp. LM091. Taxonomy (NCBI): domain Bacteria; kingdom Pseudomonadati; phylum Pseudomonadota; class Gammaproteobacteria; order Lysobacterales; family Lysobacteraceae; genus Stenotrophomonas; species Stenotrophomonas sp. LM091. The sequence goes on along the minus strand of NZ_CP017483.1, from coordinate 2,436,908 downwards.
GCATCACCAGCAGGCGGTACGCGGTACGCGCGCCATACGCCGGCTGGAACAGGCTGTGGATGAAGCCCTGCCGGGACAGCTGCGCCGATACCCCGGCCAGCCCCGGAAAGCCTACCGCCGCGGCCACCGGATCACCGGCCTGGCGTCGCCGGTCACCCAGCGCCGCTGCAGCGGCCACGGCAGCGGCAATGGCGCCGGCCGAGGTGCCGCCGATGCTCTTGAAGCGGTACTCGCGGGCCAGCGACAGCACCGCGTTGGGATACACGATGCCGCTGGTGATGCCGCCCTTCATGACCAGATCGCAGTACTTGTCCGCCACGTTGCCGTCCTCTGTCCGCCCGTGCGCGGCCGATCCGCACACCCTCCCCGCCTGCCCCCGCAACAATGCAGGGGCCAAAGAGGTCGATGGCGACAGTATCGCCCGTGCGCTTCTCAGGGCCTGAGAAGCGCGGCACGGAACGGCCTATTCGGCCTTGCCGGACTGCGGCACGCGCCGCACCTGGGAGAGGTCATAGCCCAGCGCGGCGACCCGGGTCATCGCCGCCTGGTAGTCCGCGTCGGAGATGGTCGGGGTGCGGGCCATCAGCCACATGTAGTCGCGCTTGCTGCGTCCGACGATGGTCTGCTGGTACTCCGCGTCCAGGTAGACGATCACGTACTCGGCCTGGATCGGCCAGATGAACTGCATGCCCCAGACCGCGCCGCCGGTGCCGTCCTTGACCGTCCCGACCGGGTGCATGGTCTTGACCGGCGCCTGGAAGCTGCCCTTGCGATAGCGGAAGGTGGTCTGGATGCGGCCATCCGGACGCAGTGCGTAGGATTCCACTGCGTCGAACGCCTCGCGCTCGGGCGGGCTGGGGATATGGGCGATCACATACCAGTCGCCCATGAAGCGCGGCACGTCCACGTGCGCCACCGGCGGGATCGGACGGGTGTTGCCACTGCAGCCGCCGAGCATCATGCCGACAGCCAGCAGGGGAATGAGAGCGCGGATCGACATGACGGCTTCCTCCAGGAACGTGGGGTGATCACGGACGGTTGAACAGGTAATGGGCCACCTGCCACTGCTGGCCCTGCTGATAGCCGAACAGTTCCGCGCAGGCCATCCAGAACATGCGCCAGCGCTGGTGCCACAGTGCGGCCGAAGCATCGCCGTAGGTCTGGCGCAGCACGGCCATCACCGCCTCTTTCTCGCGATCCTGGTTGGCCAGCCAGTGATTGGCGGTGCGCTCGTAATGGGTGCCATCGAGCAGCCAGCGCTGCTGCAGCTGCAGGTGCTGCTGGAAGAACAGCAGCGTATCGGCCGCCGGCATCAGGCCACCAGTGAAGAAATGGCGGCCCATCCAGTTGTCATCGCCCTCGGTTTCGAACGGGTACATCAGCGTGCGGTGCACGAAGATATGCACGAACAGCTTGCCCTCGGGGCGCAGCCAGCGGTGGATGCGCTGCAGCAGCTGCGGGTAGTTGCGCATGTGCTCGAACATCTCGATGGAGACACAGCGGTCGAAGGTCTCCGCATCCAGCATCAGATGGTTCACGTCACGGGTCAGCACGGTGACGTTGATCAGGCCACGCGCGCGACACTGGCCCAGGATGTACTCGCGCTGGCTGTTGGAGTTGGAGACAGCGGTGATCTGCGCGTTCGGGTAGCGCTCGGCCATCCACAGCGTCAGCGACCCCCAGCCGCAGCCCAGTTCCAGGATGTGCTGTCCATCGGCCAGCTGCGCGCGCTCACCGTACAACGCGAGCATCGCCTCTTCGGCCTCGTCCAGCGTTTCGCTGCCCGTGGCGTAATAGCAGCTGCTGTACTTCAGGCGCTTGCCCAGGCAGCGATGGAAGAACGCGGCCGGCACTTCGTAGTGCTGGCGATTGGCCGCATCCACGTGCAGCGCCACCGCGCTGCTGGCAAGCCCGGCAATACGCGCGGCAAAGCGCTGCGACTGGACCTGCTGGCCACCGGCAAGCTCTTCACGCAGGCGTTGCTCGCACTGGCGGCGGATGCCCAGCCGCAACAGCGCATCGGGCACCAGCCCACGTTCGGCCAGGCCGGTCAGGCCCGGTGCGTAGTCCGGCAGGGGCAGTTGGTCACTGGCGACATTCACGGTGAAGACTCCTTGCGGGCATGCGACGAACGGGAGGGGAACCACGGGAACAGCATCGGCGTGGTGCGCTGGTACTCGCGGTAATCCTCACCGCGCGAGCGCAGCGCCTGCGCCTCGGTGAAGGGAATGCCGCTGACCCAGCGCAGGAACACGTACATCACCAACGGGCCCGACCACGCCAGCCACCACAGCGGCGACTGCACGGCCAGCAGCACGTAAGTGAACCAGTGCAGCCACTCGAAGAAATAGTTGGGGTGCCGCGAGTAGCGCCAAAGACCGTCACGACAGGTCTTGCCCTTGTTCGCCGGATCCGCGCGGAAGCGCGCCAGCTGGCGGTCGGCGATGGATTCACCGCTCACGCTCAGCAGCCACATCGCCATTGCCGCGATCAGCCAGCCCCAGCCCTGCGGTTGCGGATTGACCGACACGGCCACGAACGGCAGCGCGAACAGCACGATCAGCAGGGCCTGGAACTGGAAGAAGCCGAAGATCTTTCCCTGGTGGCCGTTCCAGTGCCTGCGCAGGTGCTGGTAGCGGCCATCCTCGGGTTCGCTGCGCACCCGGTGCCACAGGTGCAGCGCCAGGCGTGATCCCCACAGGCCACCCAGTACCGCCAGTGCGATCCGTGGCATCGCCGCACCATCGCCGAGCAGGGCCAGCAACAGGGCCGACGCGCCGACGCCCTTGGCCCAGAGCACATCGACCACGCCGATGTTCTGATGCCGGCGTTGCCACCACCAGCCCCAGGTCATGATCACGGCGGCATACAGCCACACCACCCACAGCATCTTCATCGTGTCTCTCCAGGAGTGAGTGTGTTCAAGGGGGCCGTGCGGCCCTGCCAATGGCGGGCGCAGGCGGCCAGCAGCGGCAGCGCGACCGCCCAGCCGAGGCCGAGCAGCAGCACGCCGTGCCACTGCGGTGTGGCGAACACCACCGAGGACCAACCGCGCGCAGCGGACAGATACGCCAGCGGCGCCAGCAGCAGGCCGACCAGCGCGGCGGCAATGAGATGCCGCTGCAGCACCGCGAACGACACCGTCAGCGTTATCGCGAAGGCGGCCCACAGGGCCAGAATCCAGACCGGTGCGATCCACGCGCGCTCATTGGCAGCCGCGTAGGTCACCCACCCGGACGCACCCGCCAGCCCATCCACGAGCAGGCCGCACCCGATCGCCACCAGCATGAGCCTGAGCTCCACCGACGGCTGCGCCGACAACGCCAGCTGGCTGCCCACGTAGGCAGCAGCCGCCACCAACGCCGGCCAGCGCAGACCGTGGCCGGCACCGATCACGGCGCACAGCCACACCAGCTGGTTGCCGATCACGTTGGCCCAGAATCGTGTCACTTCAGCCTTCCCCGGCAATCAGCGCGGGCCGGTAGCCCGGACGCGCCATCAGCAAGTGCGAGACGCCGATGGAGCGCTCCAGGAAGCCCCCTCGCAGTAGGCCAGATAGAACTCCCACAGGCGGATGAAGGATGCATCGAAGCCCTGTGCGCGTACCGCGGGCAACTGGGCCAGGAAGCGCTGGCGCCAGGCACGCAGGGTCAGCGCATAGGACGGGCCGAAATCATGCTGGCCGATCAACTGCAGGTCGCTGCTGCGGGTCTTGGCGGCGACGATCGCGTTGATCGACGGAATGAAACTGCCGGGAAACACGAAGCGCTTGATGTAGTCGACGCTGCGCCGGGCCTGCTCGTAGCGCTGGTCTTCGATGGTGATGGCCTGCAGCAGCGCCAGGCCATCGTCCTTGAGCAACCGGGTGAGCGTGGCGAAGTAGGTGTCCAGGTACTGCGCGCCGATCGCCTCGATCATCTCGATGGAGACCAGCTTGTCGTACTGGCCCTCCATATCGCGGTAGTCCTTGAGCAGCAGGGTCACCTTGTCCTGCAGGCCGGCCGCCTCCACCCGCTGCCGGGCCAGCGTGTACTGCTCGACCGAGATGGTGGTGGTGGTGACGTGGCAACCGATGTGCCGCGCCGCGTACAGCGCAAAGCCGCCCCAGCCGGTGCCGATCTCGACCACGCGATCGGTGGCGGTGAGCTGCAGCTGCTCACAGATGCGCGCGAGTTTGCGCTCGGAGGCCGCCTCCAGCGTGTCGTCCGGGCTCGCATACAGCGCCGAGGAGTACATCAGGTCCGGAGACAGGAACAGCGAGAAAAACGGATTGCCCAGATCGTAGTGCGCCGCGATGTTGCGGCGGCTGCCTTCGCGCGTATTGCGGCGCAGCCGGTTCCAGCCCTTCAGCAACCAGCCACCGACACGCGCCGGCCCGCCCTCCATGCCATCGAGCAGATCCCGGTTGCGTACCAGCAGCCGCACCAGCGCGACCAGATCATCGCAGCGCCAGTCGCCACGGATGTACGCCTCGCCTGCGCCCACACTGCCCTGCGCGGCCACTGCGCGATAGAAGGCCGGGTCATCCACCCAGACCGTCACCTGTGGCGTGGCCTGTGGATCACCGATCACTACATCACCGAGCGCATCGCGCAGGCGCAGATGGCCGCCACGCAGCGGGGCGAGCTGAGCCAACAGGCGCCCACGCAGGAACCCTTCAAGGGCGGACGGCTGCGGCAGGGCCACCGCACGGGTCATGTCGTTCATGGGGATTTTCCGGCAAGAGAAGGGTGGTCATGGACGGGGTTGCGCTTGAGCCACAGGCGCAGCGCCTGCCAGTGGATCGCGGCCACCACCTTGAGGGTCATCAGCGGGTAACGCAGCAGAACGCCCGCCAGGCCACGACCGGTGAACGGATGGCGCCGCATCACCAGATCGGCATCGAACTGGCACACGCCCTCGCGCCACACCTGCATGTGCACGTGCAGGTCATCGCCCGGCGCGGTGAAGCGCCAGCGGTACTCGCAGTCCATCTGCATGAAGGGCGAGACGTGGAACTGCTTGTCGAACGACCAGCACAGCGCGCGGCCCTGGGCATCGGCCTGCGCCACCGGCAGCACGTAGGCGTGGCGCTCCTTCCAGGGCGTGTTGGTGATCTCCGCCACGATGCTGTCCAGCGTCGTGCCGTCGGCGGCGTAGCAGTAATAGAAGCTCACCGGATTGAACACGTGGCCGGCATACCGCGGATGCGTCAGCAGGCGGATCGGGCCCTGCGGCGCGCGGCCCAGGGCCTGGGTGATGCGTTCGCGCACGGCCTCGGCCAGCGGTTGCCCGGGTGCGCCGAGATAATCACTGCGGCGGAACTCCACCACGTTGCGGCGGCCCACCGACCATAGCCAGCGACCCTCGAACAGACGCGGCAGTTCGTCCAGATCCAGCAGCAGCTGCGCAATCGGGTAGCCGAACGCGTGCGGGTGCGGCGTGTGCCGCCGATGGCGCATCCAGCCGCGATAGATCGCACTGGCGCTCATGCCGGCAGTGCCTCGGCCAGCGGCCAGTAGGACTCGGCATCCAGCGCCTGCAGCGCATCGACCACACGGCGGGCGCTACGGATGCCATCCTCGTGGAAACCCCAGCCCCAGTAGGCGCCAGCGAACCAGGTGCGGCGATGGCCCTGGATCTCGGCCCAACGCTGCTGTGCACGCACCATCGCGTGGTCGTGCACCGGGTGCGCGTACTGCAGGCGGCGCAGCACGGTGGCGGGATCGATCGCGTTGCTGCGGTTGAGCGTGACCACCAGCGGCGTGGGCGTATCGATGCCCTGCAGCAGGTTCATGCAGTAGCTGACCGTGCACGGCGCCAGCGGATCGCGCGGCACATGCGCATTCCAGGCCGCCCAAGCCTTGCGGTCACGCGGCAGCAGACTTGCATCGGTATGCAGCACCACCTCGTTGGGCTGGTAGCGGATCGCACCCAGTACCGCGCGCTCGGTGAGATCGGCATCGGACAGCAAGGCCAGGGCCTGGTCGCTGTGGCAGGCCAGCACCAGCTGGTCGAAGCCTTCCAGCCCGGCAGCGCTGTGCACGCGCACGCCATGCTCGTGGCGCTCCACCCCGAACACGGGACACTCCAGCCGCTCGCGGACCTGCCAGCGGCTGCGCAGCGCATCGATGTACCGTGCCGAACCACCCTGCACCACCCGCCACGGCGCGCGCCCGGTCATCTGCAGCATCTGGTGGTTGGCCATGAACTGCACCAGGTAGCGTGCCGGGAAGGCGGCCAGACTGGCCGTGGGCGAGGACCACAGCGCCGAGGCCATCGGCAGCAGGTGTTCGTCGATGAAGGTGCGGCCGTAGCGGCCCTTGGCCAGGAATTCGCCCAGCGAGGGGCCGTCATCGTCACGCTCGAGCAGCGCCGGTGCTTCGCGGTAGAACCGGCGCAGATCGCGCAGCATCCCCCAGAAACGCGGCGAAACCAGATTGCGGCGCTGGCAGAACAGCGTATCCAGCGAGGTGGCGTTGTACTCCAGCCCAGTGCGCTCGCTGTGCACCGAGAAACTCATGGTGGTCGGCTGCGAGGCAACGCCGAGTTCCTTGAAGAGCCCGGTGAGCAGCGGATAGTGCGCGGGATTGAACACGATGAAGCCGGTGTCCACCGCGTGCGTGCGGCCGTCGACCTCCACCTCATGCGTGTGGGTGTGGCCCCCCAGGTAGTCGTTGGCCTCGAACAGCGTCACTTCGTGCTGCTGGCTCAGCCACCACGCACTGGAGAGGCCGGCGATGCCCGATCCGATCACGGCGATACGCATGTCAGTGCTCCGCCTTGGCCAGCACCCAGGCCGGCACGGGTTTGAGATCGCGCACCAGGCCCAGCGCAGCCATCGCCCGCAGGCCATACCAGGTGACATCCACTTCCCACCAGTAGAAGCCCTGGCGCGCGGTGCCCGGGAAGAAATGGTGATTGTTGTGCCAGCCTTCGCCGAACGTCAGCAGCGCGAGCCACAGGTTGTTGCGGCTGTCATCACCGGTGTTGAAGCGCTGGCGGCCGAAGCGGTGCGCCAGCGAGTTGATCGTCACCGTGGCATGGAAGAGCACCACGGTGGACATGAAGAAGCCCCACACCAGCATCTGCCCGCCGCTGGTGCCCCAGGACGGCGCGATGCGCTCGAGCAGGGCGCCCAGGCCGAACAGGGCTGCGGCCAGTGCGATCGGCACCAGCGTGTCGAAGCGGTCCAGCCAGCGCAGTTCGGGGTACTTGGCCAGGTCGGGAATGCGCGACCAGTCGGTGCGGAAGCCTTCCACGGTGAGGAACCAGCCCATGTGGCTCCACCAGAACCCATGCACCGAGGGCGAGTGCGGATCAGCGGCGGTATCGGTGTGACGGTGATGGTTGCGATGATGCGCGGCCCACCACAGCGGCCCACGCTGCACGCTGGAGGCGCCGATCAGCGCGAAGATGAACTGCACGGTGCGCGACGTGCGGAACGTGCGGTGCGAGAAGTAGCGATGGTAGAACGCGGTGATCGCGAACATCCGGACCGCGTAGAGGGCCAGCGCCACGCCCACCGCGACCCAGGAGACACCTACCCAGATCACCGCCAGACAGGCCAGGTGCATCGCCGCGAAGGGGATCGCCCGCACCCAGTCCACGCGCTGCGGCTGGTCCACCGCGGCGGCTGCATCGGCGCTGGTATCGAACCAGCGCCACAGCGTGGCCCAGCGGCGTCGCTGTGCGGTGCGTCCTGCGTCGGGGGTGGGGCTGACCGACATGAATCGCTTCTCCTGAGGCGTTATCAGGAGATACGGGAGCCGGCGGCGTTTGGATGCACGGATCCGGAAAATAATTCCGGACGTGCGCGATTACAGGTTCGCGATGTCGCCCTTGGCGATGATGGGGCCGGTCGGAATGCCCTGTGGCGCACCGGTGGCCGGCTCGAGCGTGATCGCCAGCACCGAGCCGTTCACAAGCGCATCACGCAGCGCGTCCGGAACGGCAACCGTGTGCGCGCGATCGATGGAGACCAGACCGAGCGAGCGCGGTGCGCCTCCGGCCGGGATCAGCCACAGCTCCGGCGCGCGTCCGGCGGCATCGGCCGCGGCCGGCACCGGCACCATCAGCACCTTGCCCTGGGTTTTGTCGACCGAGGCCAGCCAGCCCGGGGTGCCATCGTCGTGCAGCAGCGGCGTGACCGGCCTGGTGGCCTGCTCCGGCTCGGTCGGCGTCGGCGGCGTGGTGGGTGTGACCGCGACCGGCGTGGACACCGGTGCGGTCGGCGCCAGGTCACGGCGGCTGAACACTGCCACCAGTGCAAGCGCGGCCGCCAACGCGGTCATGCCCTGCCAGAACCCGGTGCGCTGCCAAAGGCGCGGGGAGCCGGCCGATGCGGCAGGCCAGCCCAGCGAGGTGCGGATGCGTGGCCACAGATGCGCAGGCACCGGTTCACTGCCGAGCGATGCGAGCAGGGGCGCGAGGCGGTTCTCCCACTGCGTCACCAACCGTGCAAAGCCGGGATCGCTGGCGATGCGCCGTTCGGCGCCGGCGCGCTGGGCGGCATCGAGCACCCCAAGCACGTACTCGCCGGCCAGGATGTCGGCGCTCGGCGGCTCGTCGCCATGCAGATCAGGGAGGTCGCGGACGTTCATCGTTCCAGGCACACGCGAAGTTGGCCCAGCCCGCGGCGGATCCAGCTTTTCACCGAGCCCAGCGGCGAGCCGATGCGGCGCGCCAGTTCTTCATAGCTGGCGCCTTCCAGGAAGGCCAGCCGGATCAGCGAGCGACGGCGCGGCTCCAGCGTATCCAGGCAGTGTTGCAGGCGCTCGTGGTCGGACGCCTGCTCGGCCACCTGGGCCGGCTGCGGCGCGACATCTGGGAGTTCCTCGGCGACGGACAGATCATCCAGCGCGCGCGGCGGCGCGGCCCGCAGGCGGTCGATCGCGCGGTTGCGGGCCAGCATCGACAGCCAGGTCATGGCCGCCGCCTTGGCGCGGTCGAACTGCGCCGCCTTGTTCCAGACCGCGGTGAAGACCTCCTGCAGGACCTCTTCGGCATCCCCGCGGTCGCGCAGCACATGCAGGCAGATGGCGAACAGGCGGCCAGAGGCCAGCTGATAGACCGATTCGAACGCCTGGCGATCCCCGCCGGCGACCCGGGCAAGCAGTTCATCCAGGCGGTGTGATGCGGCGGCGGCGTCCAGCTCGGGCATTGCAGGCTCAATGTCGATAACGGGCGTATCGGCATCCTCGTTGCTCCCGGCGCCGTCTGCAAGGGGGCGATCAGGCACCGCATGTCTGCACCAGCGGCTGCGTCCGCGCGGCGGACAACTCGGCCGCAGGCGTGGCAACCGGTGCCGCCGGAAACTCGACCCGCACCTGCGGGTACCTGCCCTTCTCGTCACGGACGTTGCCGGTGCCGGTGAACTGCAGCAGGCGCTGGTCGGCGGTGGCGTAGACCAGCGTGACCGCCGGCACCGCGAAGCCGAACCAGGCGTCGAGCTTCATCTGCAGCTGCTCGGCCGGCTCGCCCTGCCAGCTCACCGCGCCGGTGCGCTGGAGTTTCAACGGCACCAGGCGCTGCCGACTGGGCAGCAGGAACTGGAAGGCCACGCTCTGCCCGGCCTGCAGCGCGGCCCAATGGCTGCGCACCGCCGCATCGAAACCGGCATCCACTACCGCCCCCGCAGGAAGGGTGATGGCGCGGCTGAAGGTGGGTGCCTGGGCGCTGGCGCGGACCGATACCTGGCGGTCGGCGGCACGGCCGCGCACGCCTTCCTGATATCCGTCGCGACCATCGTCCAGGGTGAAATCCGGCGTCTGCGGGCTGCCCTGCGGGGTCATCCACTTGCGCGCGAAGGGGCGCCCGTCACTGCAGCGGTACAGCACCAGGCGCGACTGTGCGCTCGCCGGCCCCTGCAGCCAATGGGTCTCGCGATACAGCAGGCGGCCATCGGCAGTGGCGTACGCGCGGCCTTCCTGGCGCTGCACGGTCTGATCGGCGGCACTTACGGGGGCGGCGCTCACCGACAGCAGCAGGATCAGGCAGGGCAAGGGCTGGCGCATGGGGGTCCAAACGGGCGGGCTTGCAGGGAGATACGCAGGCAGCGGTGGTTTGGATGCAGTGGGCGGATCGCGCAGACGACTTGACCATCGCTCCGCTTCGGCCTACCTTGTGCTCGCCGAAGGTATCCATCTCTTCATGCAGATGAAGGGATGGATTTAAACGGGAATCCGGTGAAGGCGCCTTGCGCGCCCATTCCGGAGCTGCCCCGCAGCGGTGAATGGAAACGACACCTGTCAACAGCACTGGGCCCCTGGGCCTGGGAAGCGGCAGGGAGTAGGTGGGCGCCCGCGCCCGTGTCCATCAGCCCGAATACCGGCCCCGGCCGGGGGACACGACCGTCCCCTGATTCGACCTGGAACGTCCGCGGGGAGGTTGCCGGGGCCTGCCGCCCTGCCGTCTGCATGGCGCTGCCCCCGTGCGTCCGCTTCACGGCATCCGGTTCGCCCGCGGGGGCGAAGGTCGCTGGCGGGGCGGAACGGGCTGCAAGGCCCCGGACGGCGCGCGGTTCCTTCGTTCCTCAATGCCCCTACGCAATGAGGACACGTTCCAATGACCACTGTTACCAACCTGGGTTTCCCGCGCATCGGTGCCAAGCGCGAACTCAAGCGCGCGCTGGAAGCCTTCTGGTCCGGCGAGAGCAGCGCCGCGTCGCTGCAGGACACCGCGGCCGAGCTGCGCGAGCGCCACTGGCAGCTGCAGCGCGAGGCCGGCGTGGATGTGCCACCGAGCAACGATTTCAGCCTGTATGACCAGGTGCTCGATGCCGCCTTCCTGTTCGATGCGATCCCGTCCCGTTATCGCGCGCTCGCCGATGCCGAACCGCTGAGCGGCTACTTCGCGATGGCGCGTGGCCTGCAGCGCGATGGCATCGACCTGCATGCGCTGGAAATGACCAAGTGGTTCGACACCAACTACCACTACCTGGTGCCGGAACTGCAGGCCGGCCAGGCCTTCACGGTGCGCGGCGACAAGCCGCTGGCCGAATACCGCCAGGCCAAGGCGCTGGGGATCGAAACCCGGCCGGTGCTGATCGGGCCGGTCACCTTCCTGCGGTTGTCCAAGACCACCGATGGCAGCAACGCGCTGGATCTGCTCGATGCGCTGCTGCCGGTGTACGTGCAGCTGCTCGGCGAACTCAAGGCGGCCGGCGCGGCGTGGGTGCAGCTGGATGAGCCACTGCTGGTGCAGGACCTGGACGAGGCCACGCGCGCCGCGTTCGAACATGCCTATGCGGTACTGGCGCAGGCCGCGCGCCCCAAGGTGCTGGTGGCGACCTACTTTGGTGCGTTGGAGGACAACCTCGCGCTGGCCGCGGCGTTGCCGGTCGATGGCCTGCATGTGGACCTGGTGCGCGCACCGGAACAGCTCGATGCGGTGATCAAGGCGCTGCCGGCCGGCCGCGTGCTCTCGGCCGGCCTGGTCAACGGCCGCAACATCTGGCGCACCCACCTGGACAACGCGCTGGTGCTGGCGCGATACGCCCACGGCCATGTAGGCAGCGATGCGCTGTGGCTGGCGCCATCGTGTTCGCTGCTGCACACCCCGGTCGATCTGGACCACGAAAAGAAGCTGGACGACGAACTGCGCAGCTGGCTGGCGTTCTCCAGGCAGAAGCTCGGCGAGCTGCGCGTGCTGGCCGATGCGATCGATGCACCGGCGCGTGCCGAAGCGCCGCTCGCCCATTCGCGCGAGTGCATCGAATCGCGCCGTCGTTCGCCACGCGTGCACAACCCGGCCGTCGCCGCCCGCCTGGCCGCGCTGACCCCGGCCGATGCGCAGCGCCACAGCCGCTATCCGCAGCGCCACCTGGCCCAGGCCGCGGCGCTGAAGCTGCCGCGCTTCCCGACCACCACCATCGGCTCGTTCCCGCAGACACTGGAAGTACGTGAGGCGCGTGCCCGCAACAAGTCCGGCAAGCTGTCCGATGCGGATTACGATGCGTTCCTGGCCACCCAGACCGAACACTGCGTGCGCGTGCAGGAGCAGATCGGGCTGGACGTGCTGGTGCACGGCGAGTTCGAGCGCAACGACATGGTCGAGTACTTCGGCGAGCAGCTCGATGGCTTCGCCTTCACCAAGAATGGTTGGGTGCAGAGCTACGGCTCGCGCTGCGTGAAGCCGCCGGTGATCTTCGGCGATGTGACGCGCCCGCAGCCGATGACCGTGCGCTGGTCGCAGTACGCGCAGTCGCTCACCCAGCGGCCGATGAAGGGCATGCTGACCGGCCCGGTGACGGTGCTGCAGTGGTCGTTCGTGCGCGATGACCAGTCCCGTGCGGACACCTGCCGGCAGATCGCGCTGGCCCTGCGCGATGAAGTGACCGACCTGGAGGCCGCCGGCATCGGCGTGATCCAGATCGACGAGCCGGCGATCCGCGAAGGCCTGCCGCTGCGTCGTGCGCAGTGGCGCGACTACCTGGACTGGGCGGTGGAAGCGTTCCGGATCAGTGCCAGCGGCGTGCGCGATGCGACCCAGATCCACACCCACATGTGCTACTCCGAGTTCAACGACATCATCCACTCGGTGGCCGCCATGGATGCGGACGTGATCTCGATCGAGACCTCGCGCTCGCGCATGGAACTGCTCGATGCCTTCGTGCGCTTCCAGTATCCCAACGAGATCGGCCCGGGCGTGTATGACATCCATTCCCCGCGCGTACCGGACAAGGCCGAGATGCTGGCCCTGCTGCGCAAGGCCGCCGAAGTGCTGCGCCCGGAGCAGATCTGGGTCAACCCGGACTGCGGCCTGAAGACCCGTGGCTGGCCGGAAACCCGCGCGGCGCTGGAAGCGCTGGTGGCCGCCGCGCGTGAACTGCGCGAGGAAACGGCAGACGCCAACGCCGCGTGATCGCCTCTTTGTAGACCGCCCCAAGGACCCCATCGCCGCCGTTGCCGGCGGTGGGGTCGACGAGAAACGCATGAACCTGCATGACCTGACACCGATCGACCGACCCACCCTGTCCCTGCCCGACGGGCACACCAGACTGTTGCTGCATTCGTGCTGCGCACCGTGCTCGGGCGAGGTGATGGAAGCGATCACCGCTTCCGGCATCGATTACACGATCTTCTTCTACAACCCCAACATCCACCCGGCGAAGGAATACGAACTGCGCAAACAGGAGAACATCCGCTTCGCCGAGAAACATGGCGTGCCGTTCGTCGACGCCGACTACGACACCGACAACTGGTTCTCGCGTGCGCGCGGCATGGAGAACGAGCCCGAGCGCGGCATCCGCTGCACGATGTGCTTCGACATGCGCTTCGTGCGCACCGCGCTGTACGCGCATGAGAACGGCTTTGCGGTGATCAGCAGCTCGCTGGGCATCTCGCGCTGGAAGGACATGAACCAGATCAACGACTGCGGCCACCGCGCCGCCGCACACTATCCGGGTATCCAGTACTGGGACTACAACTGGCGCAAGGGCGGCGGTGCCGCGCGGATGGTGGAGATCAGCAAGCGCGAGCAGTTCTACCAGCAGGAGTACTGCGGCTGCGTGTACTCGCTGCGCGACGCCAACCGCCACCGCCGCGAGACCGGCCGCGAGCGCATCAAACTGGGCGTGCTGTACTACGGCGATGGCACCTCCCGGCAGGGCGACGCCGACTGACCGCTGCGGGGGCGTCGGCTAGACTGGGCGCCCCCACCGTTGTGAAGCCGCCATGAGCCGTTACCCCGCCGATGTCGCCCTGGTCGTGATCGACCTGCAGCCGGATTTCATGCCCGGTGGTGCGCTGGCCTGCGTGGACGGCGATGCGATCGTGCCGGACATTGCGGCGCTGCTGGCCGAACGCCGTTACGGCACCGTGGTGGCGACCCAGGACTGGCACCCGGCCGACCACGCCTCCTTCGCCAGCCAGCACCCGGGCCACCTCCCGTTCGAGGCGATCCTGCTGCACGCGCAGCCGCAGACCCTGTGGCCGGACCACTGCGTGCAGGGCAGCGCCGGTGCCGTGCTGCACCCGGGCGTGGACTGGACGGTGGCTGACCTGATCCTGCGCAAGGGCACCCGCCGCGCGGTGGACTCGTACAGTGCCTTCCGTGAGAACCACGGTCCCGACGGGACCCGCCCGGCCACCGGCCTGGCCGGCTGGCTGCATGAGCGCGGCATCCGCGAGGTGCATGTGTGCGGCCTGGCGCGCGATTACTGCGTGCTGTGGAGCGCCCAGGACGCGGTGAAGTCCGGCTTCCGGGTCAAATTCCATTGGGACCTGACCCGACCGGTGACCGACGCCAACGATGGGATGGTGCGCGAGACGTTGGCGAAGGCGAAGATCGCGGTGGTCTGACGGGCGGCACCGGCACCGGCGCCGGCGCCGCAGTTCAGCGGAACACGACGGTGCGATGTCCGTTGCGCAGGATGCGGTGCTCCACATGCCGGCGTACCGCGCGTGCCAGCACCTGCGATTCGGTATCGCTGCCCAGCCGCACCAGATCGCGCGGCGTCATCGCATGGTCCACGCGCGCCACGTCCTGTTCGATGATCGGGCCTTCGTCCAGATCCGGGGTCACGTAGTGCGCGGTCGCACCGATGATCTTGACCCCGCGCGCGTGCGCCTGGTGATACGGCTGGGCGCCCTTGAAGCTGGGCAGGAAGCTGTGGTGGATGTTGATCGCACGCCCGGCCAGCGCCTCGCACAGGCGCGGCGACAGAATCTGCATGTAGCGCGCCAGCACCACCAGGTCGATCTGCTCGCGCTCGACCAGGTCGATGATCTGCTGCTCCTGCACGGCGCGGTTGTCCGCGTTGACCGGCAGGTGATGGAACGGCACGCCGTACGAGCCGGCCAGCGCGGCGAAGTCCTCGTGATTGGAGGCCACCGCCGCGATGTCCACCTGCAGCTGCCGGCTGTGCGCACGGAACAGCAGGTCATTGAGGCAATGCCCCTGCCTGCTCACCAGCACCAGCAGCCGTGCCCGGCGGCGGGCATCATGCAGCTGCCAGTCCATGCCGAACTCGGCGGCCAGCGTGGCCATGCGGGCTTCCACGTCGCCCAGTGACTGATCGGCGGCCCGATCGAAGTGCACGCGCAGGAAGAACCGGCCGCTCTCGTCGTCGCCGAACTGCTGGGCATCGAGGATGTTGCAGCCCAGCTCGAACAACAGGCCGGACACACGGTAGACGATCCCGGTACGGTCCGGGCATGACAGGGTGAGGATGGAATCGGGGCGCATCCGGCCAGTGTAAGCGAGCACCGCCGGGCTGCGGTCGATGCTCTCAGATGCAACCAAGGGTGCCCGTGCCAGCAGTTACACCGCCGTCGGGTCCACCTTTTCCACATCGATCCCGTACCGGTCGATCGCCACCTGCAGCTGGGCACGTTCGATCCGGCCCTCATCGGCCAGCGACTTGAGCGCGGCAAGGACGATGAAGTGGCGGTCGACTTCAAAGAACGTACGCAGTGACTCGCGCGTGTCCGAGCGGCCGAAGCCATCAGTGCCCAGGGCGGTGAAGCGGCGGCCGTCGATGAAGGGACGGATCTGGTCGCCGACGATCTTCATGTAGTCGGTGGCCACGATCACCGGGCCGGGGTGCGCGGCCAGGCACTGTTGCACGTACGGCACCCGCGGTTCCTGCACCGGATGCAGCAGGTTCCAGCGCTCGACCGCCAGGCCATCGCGGCGCAGCTCGGTGAGGCTGGTGGCGCTCCACACATCGCTGGCGATGCCGAAATCCTGCTGCAGCAGCGACGCCGCGGCTTCCACTTCGCGCAGGATCGCGCCGCTGCCCATCAGCTGCACGCGCAGCGCAGGGTCGCTGTCGGCGGCGGCAGGGTGCAGCAGGTACAGGCCCTTGAGGATGCCCGCTTCACTGCCTTCGGGCAGTGCCGGGTGCGGATAGGCCTCGTTGAGCACGGTGATGTAGTAGTAGATGTCTTCCTGGTCCACGTACATCCGGCGCAGGCCGTCCTGGATGATCACCGCCAGTTCGAAGTTGTAGGTGGGATCGAAGGAGACGCAGCTGGGGATCACCGAGGACAGCACATGGCTGTGGCCGTCGTCGTGCTGCAGCCCCTCGCCCATCAGCGTGGTACGCCCGGAGGTGGCACCGAGCAGGAAGCCGCGGGTGCGCGCATCGGCAGCCGCCCAGGCCAGGTCGCCCACGCGCTGCAGGCCGAACATCGAATAGAAGATGTAGAACGGAATCGTGGCCAGGCCGTGGTTGCTGTAGGCCGTGCCGGCGGCGATCCATGAGCAGATCGCACCGGATTCGTTGATGCCTTCCTGCAGGATCTGGCCGTCCTTGGCTTCCTTGTAGTAGCTCAGCTGGCCGGCGTCCTGAGGGGTGTACAACTGGCCGAGGTAGGAGTGGATGCCGATCTGGCGGAACAGGCCTTCCATGCCGAACGTGCGTGATTCATCGGGCACGATGGGGATGATCAGCTTGCCCAGTTCGGGGTCCTTGAGCAGCGTGGTGAGGATGCGCACGAAGCCCATCGTGGTGGACTGGCCGCGTTCGCCACTGCCCTGCAGCTGGGTGGCGAAGGCCGACAGCGCCGGCACCGGCAACGGATCGACGTGGGTCAGGCGCGCCGGCAGCTGGCCGCCCTGGGCCTGGCGGCGCTGCGCGAAGTAACGCGCTTCGGCGCTGCCCGGCGCCGGGCGCAGGTAGGGCATCTCCTCCAGCTGGTCGTCACTGACCGGCAGATCAAACCGATCACGGAACGCACGCACGGCATCGGCGCTCATCTTCTTGAGCTGGTGGTTGATATTCTGGCCTTCACCGGCCTCGCCCATGCCGAAGCCCTTGACCGTCTTGGCCAGGATCACGCTTGGCCGGCCGTTGCCGGCGACCGCCTGCGCGTAGGCGGCGTAGACCTTCTGCGGATCGTGACCGCCGCGCGCGAGCGCCCAGATCTCGTCATCGCTCAGGTCCGCGACCAGCGCCAGCAACTCGGGATACTTGCCGAAGAAATGCTCGCGCACATAGGCACCGTTCTGCGACTTGAAGGTCTGGTAGTCGCCATCCACGCATTCCATCATCCGCTGGCGCAGCAGGCCGGTGCTGTCCTTGGCCAGCAGCGCGTCCCAGCCACCGCCCCAGATCACCTTGATGACGTTCCAGCCGGCGGCGCGGAAGGTGCCTTCCAGTTCCTGGATCACCTTGGCGTTGCCGCGCACCGGGCCGTCCAGCCGCTGCAGATTGCAGTTCACCACGAACACCAGGTTGTCCAGGCGTTCGCGCCCGGCCACGGAAATGGCGGCCAGCGATTCGGGCTGGTCCATTTCGCCATCACCCAGGAAGGCCCAGACCTTGCGGCCCTGGTGCTCCTTCAACCCGCGGTATTCCAGATAGCGCATGTAGCGCGCCTGGTAGGCGGCGGTGAGCGGCCCCAGCCCCATCGAGACCGTGGGGAACTGCCAGAAGTCCGGCATCAGGCGCGGGTGCGGATACGAGGACAGGCCATCACGGTCGGATTCGCGGCGGAAGTTGTCCATCCGTTCCGGTGCGATGCGGCCTTCGACGAACGCACGGCCGTAGATGCCCGGCGCCGAGTGGCCCTGGATGTAGATCATGTCGCCGTCGAAGCTGTCGGTGCGGCCGCGGAAGAAGTGATCGAAGCCGACGTCGTACAGCACCGCTGCGGACTGATACGTGGCGATGTGGCCGCCCACGTTGGAGTGCTTGCCGGCGCGCAGCACCATCACCATCGCGTTCCAGCGGATCATCGCGTTGAGCCGGCGCTCGATGCCGAGGTCGCCCGGGTAGGCCGGCTGGCGTTCCACGGGAATGGTGTTGGTGTAGGCGGTCCACACGCGGCCATGCAGGTCGCCATGGCGGGCCGTGTCCAGCTCGGTCAGCTGGTCCATCAGGTAATGCGCGCGCTGGCGGCCGGCGGCGTGGATGACCGCCTCCAGCGACTCACGCCATTCCTGGGTTTCCTGCGGGTCGGTATCGAGGGGGGCGAGCGCTGGGTTCATGTCCATCTCCGGGGAAGGCTGCCAGGCCGTGCGCAGGACGCGACGGCAGCGGGGGCGGCACAACGCGGAAGCGGCGTCGCCCAGGCTGCGGAGCCGGGCGAGCAGGCAACCTGGCGGTTGCGGGACAGGCACGATAAGCAGGCCCCAGCGGGGCGGGTAGACCGGATGGGCTTGGCGCTTTATAAAGAAATTCTTTCCAATGGAGCGCGAGAATGGCGGCCAGCATGAACATTCTCCAGTCAATCCGCAGCTTCATCCGGACCGCCGATGCCGGCAGCCTGGCCGCGGCCGCGCGGACGCTGGGGGTCAGTCCGGCGGCGGTCGGGCAGAACATCGCCCGGCTGGAGGCGCATCTGGGCGTGCGCCTGCTCAACCGCACCACCCGCACCCTGGCCCTGACCGAGCGCGGCGCGCTGTACCTGGCCCAGGTGCGCCATATCGAGCGCGACCTGCAGCGCGCCCAGGCTGCCGTGACCGATCTGGACGCCACGCCCGAAGGGCGCCTGCGGATCGCCAGCAGCACCGCCTTCGGCCGGCACGCGCTGGCGCCGCTGCTGCCCTCGCTGCAGGCGCGCTTCCGGCGCCTGGCGATCGAACTGCTGCTCACCGACCGCAGCGTGGACCACGCCCACGAAGACGTGGACGTGAGCATCCGGATCGAGCCGCAGTTGGAGGAAGGCCTGGTGGCGCGCCCGATCGCGCAGGTGCCGTTCGTGTTCTGCGCGGCCCCGTCCTATCTCGCGCGGGCCGGCATTCCGCTGACGCCGGAGGCACTGCGCGAGCACCGCTGTCTGCTGCTGCGCTACCCGCTGGACGGGCGCTACCTGCCGTGGGGCTTCGTGCGCGACGGCATGCGTTTCGATGCCGAGGTCGCCCCGGCGCTGGTCAGCGACGACATCGATGCGCTGGCCGCGATGGCAGTGGCCGGCGGCGGCATCACCCGGCTGGCCGCGTTCGTCGCCGCGCCCTATCTCGCGCGCGGTGAGCTGCAGGCGCTGTTCGAGCCCGGCGATGCGCAGAGCACGCAGGCCTCACCGGAGCCGATGCGGTTGTTCCTGTGCGTCAGCGATCGCCGCGATCTGACCCCGAAGGTGCGGGCGCT
Source organism: Stenotrophomonas sp. LM091 (assembly GCF_001806305.1). Lineage (NCBI taxonomy): Bacteria > Pseudomonadati > Pseudomonadota > Gammaproteobacteria > Lysobacterales > Lysobacteraceae > Stenotrophomonas > Stenotrophomonas sp. LM091. Next base: position 2,417,890 of record NZ_CP017483.1, on the reverse strand, counting down.
GATGCAGCACATCATCGAGGGGCTGCCGCCCGCATGGCGGGTGGGCGCCGGCTGAGCGCAGGGCCACCCGGGATGCCGGCCAGCGGCCGGCACGACCTTTCGCGGGTCAGCGTTCCGGGGCGATGAACACACCGCGGGCTTCGCGCGGTTCGCAGCGCAGGTACTGCGGTGCCGGTGCCACCGAATCGCCGAGTGCGGCGGCGGCATGCCACGGCCAGCGCGGGTCGTAGAGGATGCCGCGGGCCAGCGCGATCGCATCGGCGTGGCCATGGCGCAGGATCGATTCGGCCTGCGAGGGCTCGGTGATCAGGCCGACCGCGATGACCGGCATGCGCAGCTTGTGCGCCTTGATCGCCTGCGCGAACGGCACCTGGTAGCCCGGCGACAGCGGAATCTGCTGGCGCGTGTCATTGCCGCCACTGGAGACGTGCAGGAACTGGCACCCGCGCGCATCCAGCACGTGCGCCAGGGTCGTGCTCTGCTCGATGTCCCAGCCGCCGGCCACCCAGTCGCTGGCGGAGATGCGCACACCGACGGCAATGCGATCGGACACCGCTTCGCGCACCGCATCGAACACGCGCACCAGCAGGCGCATGCGGTTCTCCAGCGAACCACCGTATTCGTCCTCGCGGCGGTTGCTCAGCGGCGACAGGAACTGGTGCAGCAGATAACCGTGCGCGGCATGCAGTTCGATCAGGTCCATGCCCACCCGTTCGGCGCGACGTGCCGCCGCCGCGAAGGCGTCCACGATGGCATCGATGCCGGCCAGATCCAGTTCGGTCGGGGTCGGATCGGTCTTGGCGAACGGCAGCGCGGACGGCGCGACCGTGGGCCACGCGCGCGGATCGGACGGGTCCATCGCGCCGCCGCCTTCCCACGGCTTGTTGACCGAGGCCTTGCGGCCCGCATGGCCCAACTGCACGCCCAGCGGCATCGGCGACCACTGCCTGACCGAGGCCACGACCGAGGCCAGCGCGGCTTCGGTAGCATCATCCCACAGGCCCAGATCGGCCCAGCTGATGCGGCCTTCCGGCAGCACGGCGGTGGCTTCCAGGATCAGCAGGCCGGCGCCGGACTGCGACAGCTGCCCGAGGTGGATGCGGTGCCAGTCATTGGCCAGGCCGTCGGTGCAGGAGTACTGGCACATCGGCGCGATCACGATACGGTTGGGCAGGGACAACGGGCCGAAGGAAATGGAGGAAAAGAGCTGGCTCAAGGGGGGAACTCGGGAAGAGGAAATGGAACCGGGCGCCATTGCACTCCTGTGCGGCGGCGGAGGCAACCGTGCCAGTGGATCAGTGTTTCGCAGCGGCTCAGGCGGTGGCGGTCCCCGGCAGCAGGAAGGCCAGCGCGTCGGCGCAGGACTGGTCGACCTTCAGGCTCAGCAGCGCATCGGCGCGGGTAAGCCCGCGGTTGAGCGCGGCGATCGGCAACCCGGCCTGGGCCGCGGCCTGCACGAAGCGAAAGCCGGAATAGACCATCAGCGAGGAGCCGACCACCAGCACCGCATCGGCGCGCTGCAGATGGTCGTGAACGGTGGCCACGCGCTCACGCGGCACGCTTTCACCGAAGAACACGACATCCGGCTTGAGCACGCCGCCGCAGGCCGGGCAGGCCGGCACCTGGAAGGACGAGAAATCCATGTCCAGATCAGCGTCGCCGTCTGGCGCCTGCGCAGCCTCCAGATGCTCCCAGCCCGGATTGAGCGCCAACAGCCGGTGCTGGAACGCCTCGCGCGGCGTGCGGGCTTCGCAGCCCATGCAGCGCACCTGGTCCAGCCGCCCATGCAGATCGATCACCGTCTCGCTGCCCGCCCGCTGATGCAGGCGGTCGACATTCTGGGTGAGCAGCAGCTCGACCTGGCCACGGGCTTCCAGCGCGGCGAGCGCAGCATGCGTGCCGTTCGGCTGGGCCCAACCGAACCGTGGCCAGCCCAGCAGGCTGCGCGCCCAATAGCGCTGGCGCGTGGCCAGCTCACCCATGAATGCCTGATAGGTGACCGGCGGCGTCCGCTTCCACTGGCCATCGGCATCGCGGTAATCCGGGATGCCCGAATCGGTGCTGCAGCCCGCGCCGGTCAGCACGAACAGGCGCTGGGCGCGGTCGATGAACTCGGCGAGAGGTGTGCTCATGGACAGCAGATGGGGGCGCAGGGGGGGTGAGGCAATCCGGAGATCGGGAGCCGCTTACGGGCCCGGGATGTCACCCGGCAGCGACGGGACACTGGTCGGGTGGCCGTCGGTATCCAGCGCGATCATCACGAAGTGCCCGCGCGTGCACAGCTTGCGCTCACCGGTGTGGAGATCTTCGGCGATCAGTTCGACCTCGACCTTCATCGAGCTGCGGCCAACTTCGACGATGCGGCCGACGGTTTCCACCATCTGGCCGATGCGGATCGGCAGCTTGAAATCGACCTGGTCCGAGCGCGCGGTGACCACGGTGCGGCGCGAGTAGCGGGCCGCGGCCAGGAACGCCGCCTTGTCCATCCAGGCCAGTGCCTGGCCACCGAACAGAGTGCCCAGGTGGTTGGTGTGGTTGGGGAACACGATTTCGGCCATGCGGACTTCGATGGGCGGGATGGTTTCGGGGATCGGGGTCATGGCGGGGGCCGGGAGTGGTGGGGTGGCGCGGATGATACGACAGGGGGGTGGATGGGTCGCGTAGAGCGCAGACGAAAAAGCCCCGGAACAGGTCCGGGGCTCTTGGGAATCACGACGCGAGCGTCAGATCAGAACGACATGTCGAACGACACTTCGCCCTTCACGCCCACCTGGTAGGCCGACGAACGGCGCTCGAAGAAGTTGGTCAACTCCTGCACGTCCTGCAGCTCCATGAAGCTCAGCGGATTGCGCACGTTGTACTTCTTCTCCATGCCCAGGCGATGGAAATGATTGTCCGCGCAATGCTGCAGATACTGGCGCATGTCACGCGTCGAAATGCCTGCCACGCCGCCCGACAGCACGTCCTCGGCGAACTGCACTTCGCACTCGATCGCCTCGGCCAGCATGTCATACACCTGCTGCTTCATCGCATCGTCGAACAGGTCCGGCTCTTCCTCGCGGATCACGTCCACGCACTCGAAGGCGAACTCCATGTGCGCGCTCTCGTCGCGGAACACCCAGTTGGTACCCGAGGCCAGACCGTTGAGCAGGCCACGCGAACGGAAGTAGTAGACGTAGGCGAAGGCCGCGAAGAAGAACAGGCCCTCGATGCACGCCGCAAAGCAGATCTGGTTGAGCAGGAACTGGCGACGCTCGTCACGGGTCTCGATGCGCTTCAGGTTCTGGATCGAGTCGATCCACTTGAAGCAGAAGTCCGCCTTCTTCTTGATCGAGTCGATGTTCTCCACCGCGTCGAACGCCTTGGCGCGCTCGTCCGGATCGGGCAGGTAGTTGTCGAGCAGGGTCAGGTAGAACTGCACGTGCAGCGCCTCTTCGTACAGCTGGCGCGACAGGTACATGCGCGCTTCCGGCGCATTCAGGTGCTGATACAGGTTCAGCACCAGATTGTTGGACACGATCGAATCGCCGGTGGCGAAGAACGCGACCAGGCGGTGGATCAGGTGGCGCTCGCCCGGCGACATCTTGCCGTGCAGGTCGCTGATGTCGATCTGGAAATTGATTTCCTCGACCGTCCAGGTGTTCTTGATGGCGTTGCGATACATGTCATAGAACTGCGGGTAGCGCATCGGGCGCAACGTCAGTTCGAAACCTGGATCGAGCAGCATTTGACGAGGCTTGTCGGCCATGGTGTTTCGTCCTTCTTGGCAACGACCGACCAACGGTCGGTCACTACCGGATGTGTGATTTTTCCGGCGGAACCGGTGTTCCCGGATAGGCGCCGACGTTGGTCGGTTCACCCGGCGGTGCCGGCCCGGTGGGCCGGCACGCCTTGTTTACTGGCACGCCTCGCAGCTTTCCGGGTTTTCCAGCGAGCAGGCGACGGCTTCGACCGGGGTGTAGCTGCTGACGGTCGTCTTGGCGATCTTGGTCGCCGGGCGCGAACGCAGGTAGTACGTGGTCTTGATGCCCTGCTTCCAGGCGTACATGTACATGGAGGACATCGCGCCGATGCTCGGGCTTTCCATGAACAGGTTGAGCGAGGCGGACTGGTCGATGAATGCGCCGCGGTCGGCGGCCATGTCGATCAGCGAACGCATCGGCAGTTCCCAGGCGGTGCGGTACACGTGGCGCAGGGTTTCCGGGATCTGGGTGATGCCCTGGATCGAGCCTTCGGCCAGCTTGATCGCGTCGCGCATTTCCGGGGTCCAGTGGCCCAGCTTCTTGAGCTCGTTCACCAGGTAACGGTTGACCTGCAGGAAGTCGCCGGACAGCGTTTCGCGCTTGAACAGGTTGGACACCTGCGGCTCGACGCACTCGTAGCAACCGGCGATCGAGGCGATGGTCGCGGTCGGGGCGATCGCGATCAGCAGCGAGTTGCGCAGGCCGTGTTCCTTGATGCGCTCACGCAGGGCATCCCAACGCGCGGTGTCTTCGGGCACCACGTTCCAGGCATCGAACTGCAGCTCGCCGCTGGCGGCACGGGTGTCGGCGAAGGACGGGTGCTTGCCGCGTTCCTGGGCCAGCTCGCACGAGGTTTCCAGCGCGTGGAAGTAGATCGTCTCGGCGATCTTCTTCGACAGCGTACGGGCTTCGGCACTGTCGAAGGCCAGGCGCTTGCGGAAGAACACGTCCTGCAGGCCCATGCAGCCCAGGCCGACCGGACGCCAGCGCAGGTTGCCGCGGCGGGCGGTTTCGATCGGGTAGAAGTTCAGGTCGATCACGCGGTCGAGCTGACGCACGGCCAGGCGCACGGTGTCGGCCAGCTTGTCGAAATCGAACTCGCCGTGGCCGTCGAAATGATTGCCCAGGTTGATCGAGCCCAGGTTGCACACCGCGGTCTCTTCGGCCGAGGTGATTTCCAGGATTTCGGTGCACAGGTTGGACAGGTGGATCACGTTGCCCGGGCGCAGCGTCTGGTTGCTGGCGCGGTTGCACTTGTCCTTGAAGGTCATCCAGCCGTTGCCGGTCTCGGCCAGGGTACGCATCATCCGCGAGTACAGCTTGCGGGCGGAGATCGTGCGCTGGGCCTTGCCCTGGGCTTCGGCCTGCAGGTAAGCCTGCTCGAAGGCTTCGCCGAACAGATCGGTGAACTCGGGCACCACGCTCGGATCGAACAGCGACCATTCCTGGTCGGCCTCCACGCGCTGCATGAACAGGTCCGGCACCCAGTTGGCCAGGTTCAGGTTGTGCGCACGGCGCGATTCGTCACCGGTATTGTCACGCAGTTCGAGGAAGTCCTCGACGTCGGCGTGCCAGGTTTCCAGGTACACGCAGGCCGCGCCCTTGCGCTTGCCGCCCTGGTTCACTGCGGCGACCGAGGAATCCATGGTCTTCAGCCACGGCACGATGCCGTTGGAATGGCCGTTGGTGGACTTGATCAGCGAACCGCGCGAACGCACGCGGCTGTAGCTGACGCCGATGCCGCCGCTGAACTTGGAGAGCTGGGCGATGTCGCCGTACTTGGCGTAGATCGACTCCAGCGAATCCTGCGGCGAATCCAGCAGGAAGCACGAGGACAGCTGCTCATGCGTGGTGCCGGAGTTGAACAGCGTCGGGCTGGACGGCAGGTAATCCAGGTTGCCCATGCGCTTGTACAGCGCCAGGGTTTCCGGCACGTCTTCGCTCAGCGCGCTGGCGATGCGCAGGAAGAACTGCTGCGGGGTCTCGATCACCTTGCGGGTGTGCGGATGGCGCAGCAGGTAACGGTCGTACAGGGTACGCAGGCCGAAGTAATCGAAATGCAGGTCCAGCGACGGATCGATCGCGTCGTTGAGCTTGCGGGCGTTGACCTGCACGAACTCCAGCAGGCGCGCGTTGATCAGGCCCACTTCGTGGCCGCGGCCAACCGACTGCGAGAACGCATGGATTTCCTGGCCGGACACTTCCTTGGCGATGAAGTTGGCCAGCAGGCGCGCGGCGAGGCGGCCGTATTCGGGTTCTTCACCGATCAGCAGCGCCGAGGTGCGGATGGACAGTTCGTCCAGCTCCTGGGTGGTCGCGCCGTTGTACAGGCCGGAGATGGTGCGGGTCGCAACGCGCATCGGATCCACCGCATGCAGACCTTCGCAGCAGCGCTGTACCGCGCGCACGATCTTGTTCAGGTCCACCAGTTCGGTCGTGCCATTGCGCTTGGTCACGCTCATGGCGGTCGCCGTGGGCGGCGAGGTCAGCAGGAATTCGCTTTCCTTATCGATAGCTGCGCTGGTTTCGGTGCTCACGGCGTTTTCCTCTTGGCGTGATTTGGGGTGGTACAGCGTGGGTCTGCCTGGCAGGCGCCGGAACCGATGCAGAGATGCTCAGGGTGGACTAACGGCGTCGCAGGAGCCGCGACCCGGGCAGGCAAGCCTGCGGGCGGTTCCCCTGCGTCACCGGTCCTCTCCCCCCGGAGAATCCTGCGACCGGCACCACACGCTGTACTCCGTGCGGTTGTCAGTAGGTCTTCAGGCCATCGGCGTGAAGGCGATACGCCCGTCGACTTGTGGTCGGCGGTACCGACGGCCACAAGATAGTGGGGGTACCAGGTGTCGTCAACGCCAAATGTAGTGAATTTCCCCAATCCCTTGCGGCGCAAGGACCGGGCCGGGAAGGCGTCCGACGAACGGTCTGGACCTGTCGAAAGCGAGTGCGCAGTCAAGGCCGAAACGCCGATCCGGGATGCGACGCAGGGTCACGAAAAACGGAACAGCGGACCTCACGCGACCCTAACGAATCGCCGCCGGTCAGGGTGACTTCCGACCCGCGCCGGGGACGCCCCGGGGGTGCCACGCTGCGATGCGTCTCCTTTATATGAACGCGACCATGCGCCTGCCCCTGATCGGCTGTCTGATGTTGGGCCTGACCTTGGCTGGCACCACCGCTGCCGGCGAGAGCAAGAGGCCGGAACTGTCTTCGCGCCAGTGCGGGGTAAGCACCCCTTACAACGTGCTGGTGGACAGCGGTGGGATCTGGCTGCGCAACCGCGAGCAGGTGCCGGCGGAGATCTTCTTCCACGATGGCGAACTGAACATCGACCGCCAGCCGATCCCGGTCAGCGACGCCGATGCCCAGCGCCTGCGCCAGCTCGAGTGGGGCACCCGCCAGCTGGTGCCTGCGGTGGCCGGAGTCGCCGGGGAGGCCACGGACATCGCCTTCGATGCGCTGGGGGCCACGGTGGAGATCATGACCGGCAGCCGCCGGAAGGCGCGCGAGGTGGAGGGGCTGCGCAGGGATGCCCACGATTACGTTGGCCGTACGCTGGGCCGCGGGATCTGGGAGCAGGATCTGTTCGGCGAACAGTTCGAGGCGCGCATCGAGCAGGCGGCCGAGTCGATGTCGGCCTCGCTTGCCCGCGGGGTGATGTGGACGATGCTGACCGGCGGCTCGGATCGGATCGAGGCGCGCGCCGAGAAGATGGAGGCCGACCTGGAGCGCCGCATGGAGGCGCGCGGGCAGGCGCTTGAGGCGCAGGCCCGGTCGCTGTGCACCCAGGTGCTGGCACTGGATGCGATCCAGCAGTCGCTGGAGGTGCGCTACCAGGGCAAGCCGCTGGCGATGATGGTGATGGACCGCGACGAGGACGCGGCCGCGCCGATCGCGCACGAACAGCCGCGCGGGGACGCGCTGGTGTTACCGCCGTTGTAGAGAACATCCACGCATGGCGTGGATCTACATCACGGCCTGTCCGGGCCCGGCGTGGGATTACGCGCGGTGCGGGGTGCCCAGGTATTCGGCGCTCTGCATTTCAATCAGGCGCGAGGCGGTACGTTCGAACGCGCCCTGCAGCCGGACGCCCGAATACAGCCCGACTGGTGAATCGGTGGCGGTGCAGACCAGGTTGACGTGGCGGTCGTAGAGCTCGTCGATCAGGTTGACGAAGCGGCGCGCAGCATCTTCATTCAGCTTGTCGAAATGCGGGATGTCGCCCAGCAGCACGGTGTTGAACTCGTGCGCGATCTCGATGTAGTCCGACGGGCCGCGCGGGCCCTCGCACAGCGCCTTGAAATCGAACCAGACGATGCTCTTGCCGCGGCCGCGCACCGGAATCTTGCGCGCTTCGATCTCGATGTTGCCCGCCTTGGCCGGTTGCCCACCGCTGAGCTCGGCCCAGCGGCCGGCCAGCCAGGCATCGCTGCCGGCATCGATCGGGGCCTGGTACACCGGCGAGCGGGTCAGCGCGCGCATGCGGTAGTCCTCGGTACCTTCGGCGTACAGTTCCACGCAGTAGGTCTGCAGCAGCCCGATCGCGGGCAGGAAGCTGTCGCGCTGCAGGCCGTTGAGGTACAGGTTCTCCACCGCGGTGTTGGAGGTGGTCACCAGGGTCACGCCCTCGGCGAACATGCGCTCGAGCAGGCGCGCCAGCAGCATCGCATCGCCGATATCGGTGACGAAGAACTCGTCCAGCACCAGCACGCGCAGTTTGCTGCGCCATTCCTGGGCGATCTTCGCCAGCGGATCGCTTTGCCCCTGGTGCTCGCGCAGGCGCTCGTGGATGCCGCGCATGAAGCGATGGAAGTGGGTGCGGTACTTCTGCTCGATCGGCAGGCCGTCATAGAACAGGTCGACCAGGAAGGTCTTGCCGCGCCCCACCCCGCCCCAGAAGTACAGGCCCTTGACCGGTTCGGGCTTCTTCCAGAATGCGGAAAGGCGATCCAGCCAGCCATCCTGCGCGCTGTCGACCAGCGCGATATGGATGCGGTCCAGCTCGGCCAGGGCGGCGTGCTGGGCCGGGTCGTTCTGCCATTCGCCCCGGGCCACGCCATCGGCGTAGCGCTGCGACGGGGTCATCACGGTGTCGCTCATGCCGCGTCGGGGGCCGCGTCGGGCGCGGGAACCGGCAGCCACTGCTTGACGCCATGGATGAGCGCGCCGCGCAGGTCGACGATCTTGCGGTGGAAGAAGTGGCTGGTATCGGGCATGCGCACCAGTTCGTGCGGTGCATCCAGGCCGTCCAGCCAGTCATAGACCGCCTGCGGATCGACGATCTCGTCTTCCTCGCCCTGGATCACCAGCCACTGGGCCGGCGGCTGCATGCCCTCGAAATCCCAGCGCCCGGCCGGCGGCGCGATCGAGATCAGGGTGGTCGGCTGCAGGTCGCCCGCCGCGCGCAGCGAGACGTAGGCGCCGAAGCTGAAACCGGCCAGCCACAGGTCCTGGCCCGGCCGCTGCGCACGGACCCAGGCGGCGACGGCCTTGAGGTCGTCCTGCTCGCCCACGCCATTGTCGAACGTGCCGACCGAGTCGCCGACGCTGCGGAAGTTGAAGCGCACGGTGGCGATGCCCAGGTCGCGCAGCGAGCGCGCGGCCATGGTCACCACCTTGTTGTGCATGCTGCCGCCCTCGGTGGACAGCGGATGGCAGACGATCGCCACCACCGGCTGCACCGCGACACCGGCCTCGGGCAGATCAACCACGACATCCAGCGGACCGACCGGACCGTCCAGCGTCAGCGCACCGCTTTCTTGGGGAAATGGGGGATTGTGCATGGCGTCATAATACCGTCCCTCCGCGTGCTTCACCGCCGCCTCCGCCGGATCCGTACATGCACTTTCTGGTTTTCAGCGTTCTCTGCAGCGTGCTGGTCTCGGTCCTGCTGAAGCTGGCGCCGCGCCAGCGCTTGGACATGCCGCAGGTGGTGACCTGGAATTACCTGGTCGCCAGCGTGCTCAGCGCGGTGCTGCTGCAGCCCTCGCTGGCTTCGCTGCAGGCCCCGCATGCACCGTGGGCGGCCCTGCTCTGCCTGGCCGTGGCGCTGCCGGCGATCTTCCTGATGATGGCCCGCGCGGTGACCCGCGCCGGGATCGTGCGCAGTGACGTGGCCCAGCGGTTGTCACTCCTGCTTTCGCTGCTGGCCGCGTTCCTGGTGTTCGGGGAGAGCGCCAACGGCTGGAAGCTGGCCGGCCTGGGGCTGGGCCTGCTGGCGATCCTGGGCATCAGCGTGCGTCCGCGCGCCGGTGCGGCCGAGCCCTCCGGTGGGCGGGCCTGGCCATGGCTGCTGGCGGTGTGGGTGGGCTATGCCCTGGTCGACATCCTGCTCAAGAAGGTGGCGTTGTCAGGCACGCCCTCGATGGCGGCACTGCTGGCCAGTTTCAGCCTGGCCTTCGTGCTGATGTTCCTGCTGCAGTTGTGGCGCCACCTGCGCGGCATCGCCCGCCTGCAGTGGCGCAACGGGGTTGGCGGCGCCCTGCTGGGCCTGCTCAACTTCGGCAATATCCTGTTCTACGTGCGTGCCCACCAGCACCTGCCGGACAGCCCGGCAGTGGTGTTCGCCGGCATGAACATCGGCGTGGTGGTGCTGGGCGCGCTGGTGGGCATCGTCGGTTTCGGCGAGCGCACCAGTGTGTGGAACCGGGTGGGCCTGGCGTTGGCCGTGGTGGCGATCGGGCTGATCGCGTGGGGCACGTGGTAACTCGTTGATGCGGTGCCGGCCAGCGGCCGGCACTACCCGGGCAACGCGACGGTAGCCGGGCGTGCCGGCGCACCCGCGCGGTATCAGCGATCAAACCCCAGCAGCAGCGGATCATGGTCCGAGCTGCGCCACGGACCCGCTTCATTGCGGTCGCGGTAGCCGACATCGTCGGCCTCATCGGCGTTGATGTGCCACTCCGCGGCCGCGCGTAGGCGCTTGGCCATGCCCGGGCTCAACAGCGCATGGTCCAACCGGCCCGTCATGCCGTTGTAGACGTAGCTGTAAGGCCGTTCGACCTTCGCCACGGCGAACGCATCGCGCCAGCCGGCGGCGTGCAGGGTGCGGATCGGATCTTCCATGGCGTAGGCGTTGAAGTCGCCCAGCAGCACCGCATCGTGGGTGCCCGCACCGGTGGGGTCGGTCGACAGCCACTGGTCCAGCAGCGTGGCCGAGGCGACCCGGGTGGCATTCCAGCAGGCCTGGCCGTCCTTCTGATCGGCATCGGCGCCGGTCGCTTCCGAGCAGCCCTTGGATTTGAAGTGATTGGCCACGACCACGAACGGTGCGCCCTTGCCCGCACGGAAGGCCTGCGCCAGCGGCACGCGGCTGCGCTCGCCGAAGGGCTCCTTCTCCAGCACGGCGGGGGCGCCGACCGGGGTCACGCGCGTGGCGCGGTAGATGATGCCGACCCGGATCGGGTTGTCACCCGGCCCCTGCTTCGCGTCGATGAAACGCCAGTCGGCACCCTGGCCCCGGTCGGCATTGAGCGCATCGACCAGCTGGGCGATCGCCGACTGCGGGCCGTAGCCGTCGTTCTCCAGCTCCATCAGCGCGGCGACATCGGCGCCGAGCGCGTTGATGGTGGCGACCAGCTTGGCTTTCTGCGCCTGGTGTTCGGCCAGAGTGCGCGCACCACGTAGGGTCGGGTAACCACCGCCCTGCCCGTCGCCATTGAAGAAGTTCTCCAGATTGAACGCCGCCACATGCAGGGCACCGGCCACCACCGGTACCGCCGGGCGCTCCAGCGCGGGCAGGTTCAGGGGGCGGGTCACCTGCAGGCGGGCGTTGCCTTTGGGATCGATACGGACTACGCCTTCCACATTGCGCAGGACCATGCCGGTGCGCAGGTTCGCCGCCGCCGGCAGGTAGGCCACCGGGCCGGGGTCGCGGGCGTCGCTGCCATCGTCGAGCACCAGCCGGCGGTGCAGGTTGTCGGCCACCACCTGCGCGTGCCCCGCAGTGCCGGGCGCGGCCACTTCGCTCGGCTGCCAGAGGCGGCCGCCGAAGGCCACGGTCAGCTCACCGAAGCGCGACAGGCCATCGGTGCCGGCCAGGGTCAGCGGCGCGGCGATGCGGACCTGCTGGCCATCCAGCGTGCGCCAGTCGGTGGGCGGCGTGGTCAGGGTGACCGTGGCCGACGGGGTCGGCGCCGGGCGCACCTGCGGCGAGGTGGCGGGCTGCGGCTGGGCGGCATGGACCGCGCCGGACAACGCCAGCGCGAGAGCGAACACGAGGGGGTACGGCGCATCGAAAGCAGGACTCCAGGGAAGTGCGACAAGGCTAACCATATAAAGTGAAACGCCGCCCTTCGGCGGCGTCGGTGGCCTGATCCGGCAAAGCCGTTATTTCAGGTTGGCCAGCATCCAGTCGACCGTGGCATGGATCTGCTCTTCGGTCAGCGCCGGATTACCGCCCTTGGGCGGCATGATGCCACCGTCCGGGCCGGTATAGCCCTCCACCGCGTGCTTGTAGAGCGTGTCCTTGCCCTGGGCGATGCGCGCATCCCAATGGCTCTGGTCCAGGGTCGGCGCATTGCCGACGCCATTGGTATGGCAGGCGGTGCAGAGGTTGTCGAAGATCACCTTGCCGTCGGTGGTGCCGCCGTAGGCGACCTGCGAGGCGGCTTTGACCAGCGCGGCGGCCTGGGCGGCAGCCTGCGCGGCGGCACCGGTGCTGCCGGCGTAGACCGCACCGGCCGGCGCGATGCGCTGTTCCGTGCGTTTGGCCGCCATCGGCGAGACTTCAGGGGGGATGCTGGTATGCAGGTAGGCCGCGAAGATGATGAGGCCAAGTGTGATGGCCATCAGCAGCGCGATGACCATGGAGAAGCGTTTCAGGAACTCGAGGTCGTAATTCCGCACTCTCTATACCCCTGGCTGGTAGTCGTTGGACCACGGCTTGTCGGCCGAGTATGACCAGCGTCGGCGGCGCTGCGCAAGCGACCGCCGGGTGTCGCAATGCAGCATCGGCGCGACTCAGGCGCCGGCGGCACGCAGGCAGAAAACACAGATCGACTCGACCAGCGCATCTTCATCGCCGTGCGCGTCGCGGCTGAGTGCGGTCGGGCCGACCAGCGCCTCGGTGAAGGCGCCCACGATGCAGGCTGCGGCCACATGGGTGTCCTGCGGCGGGAAGGTGCCTGCCTCCACGCCATCGGCCACGATGCGCCGGAACACGTCGCCGAACAGACGCCGGCAGCGGATGCGCTCGGCTTCCACTTCCGGATCCACCGGCTCGGCGATGAAGGCATAGGCCAGCCCGGGGCCGGCCAGCGCGCGGCGCACGAAGGCGGTGATCGCCCGGCGCAGGCGCTCGGGCGCGGGCAACGGCTCTGCCGCGATCGCCTCGAAGATGCGCAGCTCGTGGTCCACCGCGGCCGTCAGCACCTCCACGAACAGCTCGGCCTTGGAAGGAAAGTGCCGATAGATCAGCCCGGTGGACACCCCGGCCTCGGCCGCCACGGCGGTCACCGGCGCATTGCGGTAGCCGCCGGCGGCCACCAGCGCACGGGTCGCCAGCAGGATGCGTTCACGGGCGCCGGCAAGGCGTTCTTCCATCAGGGCGGAGCGTTTATAGGCCATTTGTTGATTCTATGTTCAATTTTTGAATTTGTGTTCACTTCTTTGTCGAACCCGGCTACGCTGGGGGTACATCGCCCGCGGGACGGCCCTGTCAGCCCGTCCATCCCTCCCGGCGCGTCCCATCCCTTGTTGTTGCGGAGCCGCCCATGCACGTCCCGACCATGAACTTCGATCTCGGCGAAGAGATCGACCTGCTGCGCCAGAGCGTGGCCCATTTTGCCTCCGCTGAAATCGCCCCGCTGGCGGCCAAGGCCGACGAAGAGAATCTGTTCCCCAATGCGCTGTGGCGCAAGCTCGGCGAGCAGGGTCTGCTCGGCCTGACCGTGGAAGAGGAATACGGCGGCAGCGGCATGGGCTACCTCGCGCACGTGGTGGCGATGGAAGAGATCTCGCGTGCCTCCGGTGGCATCGCGCTGTCCTACGGTGCGCACTCCAACCTGTGCGTGAACCAGCTGCGCAAGAACGGCAACGAAGACCAGAAGCAGCGCTACCTGCCCGGCCTGTGCAGCGGCGAGCTGGTCGGCGCGCTGGCGATGAGCGAGCCGGGCGCCGGCTCGGACGTGGTCTCGATGAAGCTGCGCGCGGACAAGCGTGGCGATCACTACGTGCTCAACGGCAACAAGATGTGGATCACCAACGGCCCGGATGCCGATGTGCTGGTGGTCTACGCCAAGACCGATCCGGATGCGGGTGCCAAGGGCATCACCGCGTTCCTGATCGAGAAGGGCATGAAGGGCTTCTCCACCGCGCAGAAGCTGGACAAGCTCGGCATGCGCGGCTCCAACACCTGCGAGCTGGTGTTCGAGGATTGCGAAGTGCCCGAAGCCAACGTGCTTGGCGTGGTCGGCGGTGGCGTCAAGGTGCTGATGTCCGGCCTGGACTATGAGCGCGTGGTGCTGTCCGGTGGCCCGCTCGGCCTGATGGCTGCGGCCATGGACGTGGTGATGCCGTACGTGCACGAGCGCAAGCAGTTCGGCGAGGCGATCGGCACCTTCCAGCTGATCCAGGCCAAGCTGGCCGACATGTACGTGGGCCTCAACGCCTGCCGCGCCTATGTCTACGCGGTGGCCCGCGCCTGCGACCAGGGCCGCACCACGCGCCAGGACGCGGCCGGCGCGATCCTGTATTCGGCCGAGAAGGCCACCTGGCTGACCGGTCAGGCGATCCAGATCCTCGGCGGCAACGGCTACATCAACGAGTACCCGACCGGTCGTTTGTGGCGCGATGCCAAGCTGTATGAAATCGGCGCCGGCACCTCGGAGATCCGCCGCATGCTGATCGGCCGCGAACTGTTCCAGCGCACCAAGTAAGGGCCCTGCCATGACCGTATTGAGCACCCAGCTGCAACCGGGCAGCGACACCTTCGAGGCCAACCGCGCCGCGCTGCAGGCGGTCGTCGACGACCTCCGCGCCACCCTGGCGCAGACCGCGCTGGGCGGCAGCGAAGCGGCACGCGCCAAGCACACCGCGCGCGGCAAACTGCTGGTGCGCGACCGCATCGATGCCCTGCTCGACCCGGGCAGCGCCTTCCTGGAAATCGCCCCGCTGGCCGCGCACGGCATGTATGGCGATCCGATCCCCAGCGCCGGCGTGGTTGCCGGCATCGGCCGGGTCTCGGGCGTGGAGTGCGTGATCGTGGCCAACGATGCCACCGTCAAAGGTGGCACCTACTACCCGATGACGGTCAAGAAGCACCTCCGCGCGCAGGAGGTGGCCGAGCAGAACCGCCTGCCCTGCATCTACCTGGTGGATTCGGGTGGCGCATTCCTGCCGCTGCAGGACGAGGTGTTCCCGGACCGCGACCATTTCGGCCGCATCTTTTACAACCAGGCCAACCTGTCCGCGCAGGGCATCCCGCAGATCGCCTGCGTGATGGGAAGCTGCACTGCCGGTGGCGCCTATGTGCCGGCGATGAGCGATGAAACGGTGATCGTGCGCGAGCAGGGCACCATCTTCCTCGGCGGCCCGCCGCTGGTGAAAGCGGCCACCGGTGAAGTGGTCACGGCCGAAGAACTGGGCGGTGCCGATGTGCACACGCGCATTTCCGGCGTGGCCGACCACATGGCCGACAACGACCTGCAGGCGCTGGCCCGGGTCCGCGCGATCATCGCCCAGCTCAACTGGCGCAAGCCCGAGCCGGCGCTGGCGGTGCAGGCCCCGGTGGAACCGCGGCATCCGGCCCACGAGCTGTACGGCGTGATTCCGGCCGACACGCGCAAGCCCTACGACGTGCGCGAAGTGATCCTGCGCCTGGTCGACGATTCGCGCTTCGATGAGTTCAAGCCGCGCTACGGCAACACCCTGGTCACCGGCTTTGCGCACCTGCACGGCTATCCGGTGGGCATCATCGCCAACAACGGCATCCTGTTCTCCGAGTCCGCGCTGAAGGGCGCGCACTTCATCGAACTGTGCACGCAGCGCGGCATACCGCTGGTGTTCCTGCAGAACATCACCGGCTTCATGGTCGGCCGCAAGTACGAGCACGGCGGCATCGCCAAGGACGGGGCCAAGCTGGTGATGGCCGTGGCCTGCGCCAAGGTGCCCAAGTTCACCGTGGTGATCGGCGGCTCGTTCGGCGCCGGCAACTACGGCATGTGCGGCCGTGCCTATTCGCCCAACTTCCTGTGGATGTGGCCGAACGCACGCATCGGCGTGATGGGCGGCGAGCAGGCCGCCAGCGTGCTGGCCACGGTCAAACGCGATGGCATCGAAGCCAAGGGCGGGCAGTGGTCGGCCGAGGAAGAGGACGGCTTCAAATCGCCGATCCGCGCGCAGTTCGAATCGCAGGGCCACCCCTACTACGCCAGCGCCCGGCTCTGGGATGACGGCGTGATCGATCCGGCCGACACCCGTCGTGTGCTGGGCCTGGCGCTGTCGGCCAGCCTCAACGCCCCGGCGAAGAAGACCGACTTCGGCGTGTTCCGCATGTAATGCACGGGCGGTGCCGCCTGGCACCGCCGCCCCTGGCCCGCGCAACGAGACCACCATGTTCACCAAGATCCTGATCGCCAACCGTGGCGAAATCGCCTGCCGCGTCATCGCTACCTGCCAGCGCCTGGGCATCGCCACCGTGGCGGTGTACTCCGACGCCGACCGCAACGCGCGCCACGTGCGCCTGGCCGACGAGGCCATCGCGATCGGGCCGGCACCGGCGCGCGAGAGCTACCTGCGCGGCGACGCCATCCTGGCCGCCGCCCGCCGCACCGGCGCGCAGGCGATCCATCCCGGCTACGGCTTCCTCTCGGAGAACGCCGGTTTCGCGCAGGCCTGCGCCGAGGCGGGCATCGTGTTCATCGGCCCCTCTGCGGCGGCGATCCGCGCGATGGGCGACAAGAGCGCGGCCAAGGCGCTGATGCAGCAGGCCGGCGTGCCGCTGACCCCGGGCTACCACGGCGACGAGCAGATCCCCGAGTTCCTGCGCAAGCAGGCCGACAGCATCGGCTATCCGGTGCTGATCAAGGCCAGCGCCGGCGGCGGTGGCAAGGGCATGCGCCGCGTGGACGACAGCGCGACCTTCACCGAGGCGCTGGCCAGCTGCCAGCGTGAGGCGCAGTCGGCGTTCGGCAACGCACACGTGCTGGTGGAGAAGTATGTCGAGCGCCCGCGCCACATCGAGATCCAGGTGTTCGGCGACAGCCACGGCAACGTGGTGTACCTGTTCGAGCGCGACTGCTCGGTGCAGCGCCGCCATCAGAAGGTGCTCGAAGAAGCGCCTGCCCCCGGCATGACGCCCGAGCGCCGCGCCGCGATGGGCAAGGCCGCCGTCGATGCCGCGCGCGCGGTCAACTACGTCGGCGCGGGCACGGTGGAGTTCATCGCCGGTCCCGATGGCGATTTCTACTTCATGGAAATGAACACCCGCCTGCAGGTGGAGCACCCGGTCACCGAGTGCATCACCGGCACCGACCTGGTCGAGTGGCAGCTGCGCGTGGCCAGCGGTGAGCCGCTGCCGCTGCAGCAGGATCAACTGCAGATCCGCGGGCACGCACTGGAAGCCCGCCTGTACGCCGAAGACGCCGATCGCGGTTTCCTGCCGTCCACCGGCACCCTGCACCACCTGCGCCTGCCGGCCAACACCGCACACGTGCGCGTGGACGCCGGTGTCGAACAGGGTGATGCGATCACCCCGTTCTACGACCCGATGATCGCCAAGCTGATCGTCTGGGATGTCGACCGCGACGCCGCGCTGCGCCGCATGCAGCAGGCGCTGGCCGAGTGCGAAGTGGTCGGCGTGACCACCAATGCCGCCTTCCTGCGCCGGCTGGTGATGACCGATTCGTTTACCCAGGCCAAGCTGGACACCGCGCTGATCGAGCGCGAGCAGGCCGCCCTCACCCCCAACGACAACGACAGCGGTCCGGCACTCTGGGCGCTCGCCGCGATCGCCGGCGTGGCCACCAGCGAGGCTGCCAGCCGTGATGCGCGTGACCCGCACTCGCCGTGGCAGGCCCAGGATGGCTGGCGCCTGGGCGCGGCCGCCGCACGCGCGCTGACGCTGGAGCACCGGGGCGCGCAGCGCAGCGTGACCGTGCAGGGCGCGGGCGAACAGTGGACCGTCCACGTGGACGGCAACGCGCTGCAGGGCAGCGGCCGCCTGGCCGGTGATGTACTGCGCGTACAGATCGGCGAGCAGCTGCACCGCGCCACCGTCATCCGCGACGGCAACGAGCTGTACCTGTTCGGCAGCGAAGGCGTGCAGCGCTTCACCCTGCATGATCCGGTCAGCGAAGCGGACCAGTCCGTTGCCGATGCCGGCAGCCTGGTCGCGCCGATGCCGGGTCGTATCGTGGCCACGCTGGTGGCACCGGGCACGGCGGTCAAACGCGGCGCGCCGCTGCTGGTGCTGGAAGCAATGAAGATGGAGCACACGCTGCAGGCGCCGGCCGATGGCACCGTGCAGGGCTACCGGGTGAAAGCCGGAGACCAGGTGGGCGATGGGGCGGTGCTGGTGGATTTCGAGGCGGACGGGGCCTGAGCCCCGCTCGTCCGCTCAGCCAACCCGCTGCCAGACCTGCTCCAGTGGATCAAGCTCGGCTGTCTGCATGTGCTGGCCGCGCCAGCCGAACCCGCAGACCGCCAGCGCTCCCTGCCGGATAGGATCCAGGCCAAGGCCGCGCTCGAGATGCTTTTCATTGATCGCACCGGTGATGAACGCCCCCAGGCCCAGGTCGGTCGCAGATAGGTACAGCGTCTGCGACAGGTGCCCCGCCTCCAGCGTCACGACCCGGTATCCCTTGGCGTGGCGGCGGTACTTCCAGAACGTTCGATCGAAGCGTGGGACCAGGGCGACCAAGCAATGTGCATTGGCAAACCAGTGCTGCTGGCCGACGCTCTCCATGATGAAGTCGCGCAGTGGCCGTTCCGGGTCCGGCAGGGGCACCAGGTCGTGGCTATCGGCACGGTACCGGTAGAGGCCGGGACGCACGCCGTCCACGTTCTGCACGACCAGATAGGCCTCGATGGGGTGGAGGCCCCCGCCGGAGGGGCTGTTCTTCTTGTGGAACACCAGGTCCGGTCCCACTCTTACCTGTGACTGGGCGCCAAATACTCTTGCCAGCATCCGGGTGAACATGGGTAACGGCAGGACGCGGGAATCGTCGAAGTTCCTGCAGGTTGCGCGCCGCAGCAGCAGCGCATCGAACTCCGTCGGCTCGGTGTGCGGCAACACGATCGCCTCGACTTCACCGCGTGTCGCGGTGTTCGCTGGCGGCGGACCAAGTACCTCGCGCATTCCCTTGGCCGTATCGGTACCGCCATCCACGGTGTTCTTGACCGCATCCACGGCATCCCAGCGGGTGAATGCGTGCAGGATGGCCGCCAAAGGATGCCAGTGACTGTCGCGCAGGCGCTGGTCATTGGCCAAATGCATTGCCGCGGTACTGTCGGTTTCCGATTGCTCGAGCAGCACCAGCCCGGCATCAACCAAGGCAGCCTGCTCATCATCGTGCATCCCGATGCTGTCGGCCCAGACCCATTGGCTCGGACCGAGCACGCCCAGCAGATCGCGCTGACGGGGGCTGACCGGCACCGGTCCATCCAGGTGCGGGGCCAAAGCCATCCACCCCAGGCTGCGAACCATTCCATTGCCGCCGCTGAGCAGACTCTGCAACTGG
Organism: Stenotrophomonas sp. LM091; assembly: GCF_001806305.1. Taxonomy (NCBI): domain Bacteria; kingdom Pseudomonadati; phylum Pseudomonadota; class Gammaproteobacteria; order Lysobacterales; family Lysobacteraceae; genus Stenotrophomonas; species Stenotrophomonas sp. LM091. The sequence goes on along the minus strand of NZ_CP017483.1, from coordinate 2,398,470 downwards.
AACTCCACTGTTTCGCGTGGCTCGAACAACACGACTTCGCAGCGACGTATCCGCACTGTGGGACTCTCCGACTTCACCGGCACCGCGCCGTCGTCCTGCCATATCGGCACGGGACGTCCAATCTGTACCGACTCAACGAGTGCTAAAGCCTGGTCGATCGCGGTCGATGTTGCTCTCTGATCCGTGCTCTCGCGGCTCCCAAACCGATTCGATTGAAGGAAGTAGACATGTCGTTGCCGCCCCTGGAACCTGCCATCGCCCTGGCCTTGATTTGCCGCCTGGGAACCGATGACACGTTCCGTGCACTGTTCGCCTCCGATCCCGCCGCCGCGCTGGTGGAGATCGGCATGTCCACCGCAGACGCTGCGGCGCTCGGTGTCTGCTGCGAAGTCAATGAGCTTGCCGCCAAGAGCGACATTCTGGCGGCCAAACAGGAGCTGCAGGACATGTTCACGTCGTTGCAGAATCAGACCGTTCCGGCACTGGACGCCAACCCGGCAGGCAGCCACACGCTCAAGGGTCCGTAAGCAGGTCCGCGACGGCAAGCCCGGCAACACGCTTGCCACCGCGCAACTCTGCCGCAATACGGCTGGCGGCATTGCTGTCGGTAACGTTCATCGCCTGCATGCAATACCCGCAATCCAGTTCGGCATACGCCATGCCACGATTGCTGCGGAGAAAATCCGCCTGTGCCAGGGCCTCGCTGTTCCTCCCCAATGCACGCAGCGTGTTCATCGCCGCGACGCGTGTCTGGAATCTGGACGTATCACGCAGGAAAGGCCGTAGCTTCTGCATGGCCGCAGGCGCGTCGCCGGTCAGGCGGAGGCGTTCGGCGGCGACCACTGCCCGCATTTCGTCCAGTGCAGTCGCACCACCGGCATCACGGCCGCTGTGGATCACGCCCAGCACGCGGCTGCTGGTGTCCATGTCGCCCATGCGGGTAGCCAACAATGCCGTGCCCATGGCCATCATGGCATCTTCGCTGGCGTCCGGATTGCCCTTGTCAGCCAATCGCTTCAATGCACTGTCCGCTGCTGCGCGCACACTCTTCAGCGCAACTTCGCGGTTGCCAGCCGCCCATTGCACCGTCGCCTGTGGCAGCAGATACAACTGGCGATCAAAACCTGTTTCGCCCGCCATCGCACTGACGCCCGCAGCCGCCTCTGCTTCGGCACGTTGCCACTGGCCGCGATCCGCCGCAATGGAAATCCGCTCCACACCCGCGTGCCGGTTGTGGGTGGATTGGGCCAGGTGCTTATCTGCTTCAGCATAGTTGCGCTCGCTCGCCGCAACAGCAGCGAGATAGCGATGGCTGGCGGTACGGCCACCAGCAACAGCCGTTTCCAGCGCGCGTCGCGCGCCAGCCTGGTCGCCCTTGGCCAGGGCGATGCGCCCCAGTTGGTCGTAGGCGATATTGGACAGCTCAAAACGGCTGTCCGCTGCGCGGCTGGCATAGGTGAACGCCTCTGCGTAGCGATTGTCGGTATATAGCCAGATAGCGGCATTGTGCTGCGCCGAGAAATAATCCGGATAAAGGCTCGCCAGCTGCATCCAGGCATCGGCGGCCTTGGACTGGTCGGTCAACGTGGTGAACCATGCGTCCAGATACAGCTCTTCGCGAGCCGGCAGTCTGTACGACAGCGACTTCAGGCGGCGCACCACTGCCAGGGCGCCAGGCTTGTCGACGTCGGCAACGCGCGCACGCACCTGGCCCATCCACGCAAGGGCGAAATTCGGATCCAGCTGGACAGACCGCTCATACATGGCCAGGGCCCCCCGGTAGTCTCCCTCGCCGTAACGGCGCTGGCCAAGCGCGTACGCACGCAATGCATCCAGGCTCGAGGTGGTGACCAGCGGCAACGGCATCGAGTCGACCTTGAGCCTGGCTTTGCCTTCTCCCAACTGATCGCGCAGCCGTGTCGTGACCTGGTCGATCGAACCAAGAAGCGACTGCACACCTTCACCGTCGGCAGAGGCAACCGCCAGGGTTTGCTGTGAATGCGGTTCAAGCACCTCTACGCTGATCCGCGCGCGCCCGCCCATCTCGCTGACGGTCGGCAGCAGGACCAGCTGGGCGCCCGCGCGCAGCGCGACTTCGGATGCAGAGGTCGCATCCAGTGGTGCGCCTGGCTGCCGGCGCATCAACTCCATGATGCCGCGCGCCTTCATGTCACTCAGCACGTTGACGTGCCGGGACTGTTCCAGGCTGATCCGGAATGCCTGCTGCAACGAATCATCCAGAACCACATTGCCCGTCAGGTTGCGCACGTCGCCGATGACCACCCAATCCCGTTCGGCAAAGGCGATGGCCGGCTCCGGACGCAGCAGCATCCAGCCACCCACACCGGCCACGACCACCAACAGTACCTCGGCAGCCAAAGCCGCCGGCTGCCGCCACAATGGAAGGTCGCGCCGCGCCTTCGCATTACCGCGTGGCATCCGCAGCGGTGCGAACCCGATTTCACCTACCTCGAACACCTCTTGCCTGGCCGGCACCCCCTTGAACCGCCAGCGGCCGTGCGACCTCCACAGCAGCTGTTCACCGCGCTCGCCCAGTTCACCGGTGGCGCGATGGGTCAATGATTCGGCCACCGCCGAGAGCAGTATCTGTCCTGGCCGCGCCAAGGTCATGAGCCGTGCGGCCATCGGCTTGGCCAAGCCCTCCACCTCCAGCGACTTGGCGCCCACCTTGATCGCTTCGGGACTGTTCTCCCACGTCAGCACTTCGCCCACATGCAGGCCTGCGCGCGCGCGCAGCACGATGTTGCGTTGCTTGCCGATCTCCTGCAGTCCGCGTTGGTAATCCAGCGCAAACCCCAGCGCATCGATCGCACGATCAAACAGCAGGAACAGCCCGTCGGAGCGGTCGATCTGATGACCATTCCACTGCTGCTGCAGCGTCAACACCAACCGGTCGTGCTGCTGGAACAGTTCCGCCGCCGCCGCATCACCGATGCGCTCCACCAGGATCAACGAGTCGCACAGATCGGTGAACAGCAGTGCCCGCATCTGCGGGGCCTGGGTCGACGTTCCGTTGTCGCCGTTCATGCCGATCTCCCGATCAGGGGGTGGCGGTCGCTGATCGCGACCAGTGCAATCGGTTGCCGCCCAGCCGTTTGGCCTGGTACAGCGCATTGTCGGCGCGAGCGTACCACTCGCTCCAATCGGTCTGCGGGTCGATCAGGCAGACCCCGATGCTGACCGGGCACACGTGCGGCACGCCGTGGGCGCGGCCGATCAGGCCATGCACCGCGCTGAGAATGAACTCGGCGGCGTGCTGCAGGCTGTCCTGGTCGGCGCTGCGCAGCAGCAGGCAGAATTCGTCGCCGCCCAGCCGGCAGGCCACGTCCGGCTCGGTGGCCACCGAGCGCAGGATGTTGGCCACGCTCTGCAGCACGCGGTCGCCGGCCTGGTGGCCGTGCACATCGTTGACCTGCTTGAACTGGTCGCAGTCGATCAGCAGCAGGCCCTGCGGCGCGCTGCCTTCCTGCGCACGGCAGTCCTGCAGGTATAGCGCCAGGCCGCGCCGGTTGTGCAGGCCGGTCAGCTCGTCGGTGCGCACCAGCTCGCGGGTGTGGGTGAGCTGGTGGGTAGTGACGTAGAGGTTGTCCAGCGCGGTTTCGAGATCGTGGTTGCGGCGGCGCAGCTGGCGGATCAGCACCTGCTCGTTGCTGACCACCCGCATGATCGTGCGGCGCAGGAAGTAGGCCAGCAGACCAGGGTCGCGGTCGACCAGACGCTGGAAATCGTCGTGGTCCAGTTCCAGCACGATGCTGTCCTGGACCGCACGCGCGCCGGCCGTGCGCTGGTGGTCGCCGATCAGCAGGCCCAGCTCGCCGAAGAATTCATTGGGACCGAGTGACTTCACGACGAGGTCTTCGCCGAAGTCCAGTTCGATGCAGCCGCTGACGATCACGTACATCGTGTTGCCGGCGTGGCCGCGATGGAACAGATGGCTGCCTGAGGGCAGCTTGCGTTGCCGGCCGAATTCGGAGAACAATGCGGACTCGCCATTGCTCAGGATGGCGTGCACGATCTCAGCCATCGCCTTGCGGTCGATGTCTGGTTCCTGTTCGCACATGATCGCCGCCGCACCCTTGCCGGTCATTTCCGAACACCCGCTTTTCAGCGTCCCCTGGTGAGCGATGGAGGATAGCACTCCTCAAAACTGTGCGCCCTATCCCATTTCCGACTTTTACCCCCCAAGATCGTGAAAACACGCATGTTCTACCGCGTGTGACGATGTGAAGAGCCGGGTCCGGAGACGCCACAGGGCGGCGGGTCCCCCGACCGGCCGCCCTGTGGGCCTTCCCTGGCCGCCCTTGCTGGGTCAGGCCGCGCGTTCGGCGTTGAACTGCTCCTCCTCGGTGGACCCGCTCAGGGCGGTGGTCGAGGACTGGCCCTGCTGGATCGCCTGGGTCACCGCATCGAAGTAGCCGGTGCCGACCTCGCGCTGGTGCTTGACCGCCGTGAAGCCGCGGTCGGCGGCGGCGAACTCGGCTTCCTGCAGCTCCACGAAGGCGCTCATCTGGCGGCGGGCGTAGCCGTGGGCCAGGTTGAACATCGAGTAGTTCAGGGTGTGGAAGCCGGCCAGGGTGATGAACTGGAACTTGTAGCCGTATGTGGCGATCTCCTTCTGGAAGGTCGCGATCGTGGCGTCATCCAGGTTCTTCTTCCAGTTGAAGCTGGGCGAGCAGTTGTAGGCCAGCAGCTTGCCCGGGAACTTGGCGTGGATGGCCTCGGCAAACTTGCGGGCGAACTCCAGGTCCGGCTTGCCGGTCTCGCACCAGATCAGGTCGGCGTAGGGGGCGTAAGCCAGGCCGCGGCTGATGGCCTGGTCCAGGCCGTTGCGGGTCTTGTAGAAGCCTTCCACGGTGCGCTCGCCGGTGGTGAACGGCTGGTCGTTGGCATCCACATCGCTGGTCAGCAGGTCGGCCGCCTCGGCATCGGTACGCGCGACCAGCAGGGTGGGCACGCCCAGCACGTCGGCGGCCAGGCGCGCGGCGTTGAGCTTCTCGATGGCCTCGCGGGTCGGCACCAGCACCTTGCCGCCCATGTGCCCGCACTTCTTGACCGAGGCCAGCTGGTCCTCGAAGTGCACGCCGGCCGCACCGGCCTCGATCATCGCCTTCATCAGTTCGAAGGCGTTGAGCACGCCGCCGAAGCCGGCTTCGGCATCGGCCACGATCGGCTGCAGGAAGTCGATGTCATCCTTGCCCTCGGCATGGTGCAGCTGGTCGGCGCGCAGCAGGGTGTTGTTGATGCGCTTGACCACCGCCGGCACCGAATCGGCCGGGTACAGCGACTGGTCCGGATACATCTGGCCGGCCAGGTTGGCGTCGGCGGCGACCTGCCAGCCGGACAGATAGATCGCGTTCAAGCCGGCCTTGACCTGCTGCATGGCCTGGTTGCCGGTCAGCGCACCCAGCGCGTTGACGAAGTCCTTCTCCTGCAGGTACGTCCACAGCTTCTCCGCGCCCAGCCGCGCCAGCGAGTGCTCCACGTGCACGGTGCCACGCAGGCGCACCACGTCGGCGGCGGTGTAGTTGCGGGTGATCCCGGCCCAGCGCGGGTCGGTGTTCCAAGCGTGCTGGATCTGTTCGGCGGTCTGCAGGGTGCTCATGTCGAATCTCCAAAAGGGAACGGATGCGGTAACAGCAGGTGGATGGCGGGGGGTCAGTCGAGACGGTCGTAGGCGGGCAGGGTCAGGAAGTCGGTGAGCTCATCGCGGCGACTGAGGTCGGCCAGCAGCGCGATGGACTCGGGGATGCGGGCGCTGCCGGGCAGCGCGGCGGTATCGCCCAGCCGCGTCGGCAGCTGGGCCAGGGTGGCGTCGAGCAGGGCCAGGTCGATGGCGGTGCCGTCGTCCAGGTGCTGGCCGGGGGTATGCAGCCACTGCCACAGCTGGCTGCGGCTGATCTCGGCGGTGGCCGCGTCTTCCATCAGGTGGTGGATCGGCACGCAGCCGTTGCCGTCCAGCCAGGCGGCCAGGTAGCGCACGCAGACCTCGACGTTTCCCTCGAAACCGGCGCGGGTGATGGTGCCGGTGGGCGCGGCGATCAGATCATCGCGGCCCACCTGCACATCGTTGCGCAGCACGCGATGCTGGTTCGGCCCGGGCATGTGCTCGTCGAAGATCGCCTGCGCGACCGGGATCAGCGCGGGATGGGCGACCCAGGTCCCGTCATGGCCGGCGGTGACTTCGCGCAGCTTGTCCGCCCGCACCCGCGCCATCGCCTGCTCGTTGGCGGCCGCGTCGTGGTTGATCGGAATCTGCGCGGCCATGCCACCCATCGCATGTGCGCCGCGGCGGTGGCAGGTGCGGATCAGCAGCTCCGAATAGGCCTTCAGGAACGGCTGGGTCATCGTCACCTGGCCGCGCTCGGGCAGCACCTTGTCGGCGTGCCGGCGGAAGGTCTTGATGTAGGAAAAAATGTAGTCCCAGCGGCCACAGTTCAGGCCGACGATGCGGTCGCGCAGCGCATGCAGGATCTCATCCATCTCGAACACCGCCGGCAGCGTTTCGATCAGCACGGTGACCTTGATCTGCCCATGCGGCAGGCCGAGCATGCCCTCGATGTGCGACAGCGCGGTCTCCCACAGCGCCGCCTCTTCCATGCTCTGCAGCTTGGGCAGGTAGAAGTACGGGCCACGCTGCCTGCACATCAGGGTGCGGGCGTTGTGGAAGGCGAACACCGCCGCATCGAACAGGCCACCGGCGATCGGCTGGCCATCGATGCGCACGTGCTTCTCGTCCAGGTGCCAGCCACGCGGGCGGACAATCAGCACGGCCTGCTCGTTGAACGGCCGCAGCGTGTACTGCTTGCCCGGCTTCCCATCGACGGACGGTCCGGTGTGGGTCAGATCGCCACGCACCGCGCCGATCAGCGCCTGCTGGCCGGCCAGCAGGTTGCGCCAGGCCGGGGCGGTGGAATCCTCGAAGTCGGCCATGAAGACCTTGGCGCCGGAGTTCAGCGCGTTGATGACCATCTTCGGGTCGGTCGGGCCGGTGATCTCCACCCGGCGGTCCTGCAGTGCCTCCGGCAGCGGGGCGACGTGCCAGTCGCTGGCGCGGATCTCGGCGGTATCGGCACGGAAGTCCGGCAGGCCGCCGCCATCGAAGAACGCTTGGCGGGCCACCCTCGCCTGCAGCCGGCGCTGACGCTCCGGCTCCACCGCCCGGTGCAGCGACACCAGCAGCGCCAGTACCCCCGCCGGCAGCAGGGCGGACTGGCCAGCCAGCTGGGTGGTGAGGGCAATGCCGGGTGTGGCCGGTGCATCGGCGGGGGTGGGCTGGGCGGTGGCGTAAGCGACGGCGGACATGGCGGGCTCCTGCGGTGCGGTTGAGCTCCACCGTGCGCCGCCGTGCCGATATTTGACAAAGCAGTTATTGCAATGGCTTACATAAGGCGTGCTTATACTCATGACGCCATGACCACGCCGCGCACGCCAAGTCCCCGGTTTTCCTACAAATCCGACCGGCTCAAGCCGCTGCGGGCGTTCTGCCAGACGGTCCGCCTCGGCTCAGTCTCACGGGCAGCTGAGGCGCTGTTCGTCAGCCAGCCGGCCATCAGCCAGCAGCTGCAGGCGCTGGAGCGCGAGTTGGGCGTCAGCCTGTTCGAGCGCAGCGGCCGCCGCCTGGTGCCCAGCCGCGAAGGGCAGCTGCTGTATGAAATGGCGCTGCCGCTGGTGGAGAACCTGGACGGGCTCGAGGCCAGCTTCCGCGACAAGGTGAAGGGGCTGGATGCCGGCGAGCTCAACATCGCGGCCAACAGCTCGACCATCCTGTACCTGCTGCCGCGCATCGTGGAGCGCTTCCGCCAGCGCCACCCGGATGTCCGCCTGACCCTGCACAACGCGATCAGCGCCGACGGCACCGACCTGCTGCGCAGCGATGCGGCCGACCTGGCGGTGGGCTCGATGACCGACGTGCCGGCCGACCTCAGCTACGCCCCGGCCTACCGCTTCGAACAGGTGCTGATCGCCCCGCCCGAGCACCCGCTGGCGCATGGCGAGCTGAGCCTGGAGGCGATCTCGCAGTACCCGCTGGTGCTGCCGCCCAAACGCCAGATCACGTACCGGCTGGTGGACCAGGTGTTCCAGCGGCATCGGCTGCCCTACACCGTCGCGCTCGAGGTCGGCGGCTGGGAAGTGATCAAGCAATACGTGGCGATGGGCATGGGCATCTCGATCGTGCCGGCGCTCTGCCTGCACGATGCCGACCGCGAGAAGCTGGTGACGCGCTCGATGAGTGCGTGGTTCCCGGAGCGGAGTTATGGCGTGATTGTGCGCCGCGGGCGGTTTCTGTCACCGCAGGCACGGGCGTTCATCGAGCTGATCCAGCCGGACCTGTTCAGTCCGCGCAGCTATGATGAAAGTGGTCATTCCGAGCGCTGACGTACGCCCCATGTCCATCGAACTCCGCCACCTGCGCTACTTCCTGGCCGTCGCCGAGACGCTGCACTTCGGCCGCGCGGCCGAGCGGCTGGGCATGTCGCAGCCGCCGCTCAGCCAGCAGATCCGCCAGCTGGAAACGCTGCTTGGCGCGCGGTTGTTCCTGCGTGCGAACCGCCGCGTGGAACTGACCGACGCCGGTCGCGTGCTGCAGGAGCAGGCGCGTGAGGTGCTGGCGCGGGTGGATACCGCGATCGATCTGACCCAGCGCGCGCAGCGCGGGGAAACCGGTGAGCTGCGCATCGGGCTGACCCGGGCCACACCGCTGTCCACGCAGATTCCGCGCGCGATCTTCGCCTACCGTCAGCAATTCCCGCAGGTGCAGTTGAAGCTGCGCGAGATGAATACCCTGCAGCAGATCGATGCGCTGATGGCCGGCGAGCTGGATGTCGGGTTGATCCGCAAACGTGCCCTGCCCGCGCCGCTGATGTCACGCAAGCTCTTCAGTGATCCACTTGCGCTGGTGGTGCACGACCAGCATCCGCTGGTGCGTGGGTTGCCGGCCGATGCGGCGGTGGCGCTGCGGCTGTTCGCGCATGAGCCGTTCGTCGGTTTCCTGCGCGAGGTGGGTGCGGGCATCCACGATCATGTCATCGCGCTGTGCCGCAGCGCGGGGTTCACCCCACGCATCGTGCAGGAGGCAGGGGAAGCCTCGACACTCATCAGCCTGGCGGCCTCGGGGCTGGGGGTAACGGTACTGCCTGCCTCGTGCTGCCATATCCAGGTGGACGGCGCGCGCTTCGTCGCACTCAGTGATCGCGCGGCCAGTTCCGAAGTGCACGTCGCCTGCCGACGCGGTGCGGCGTCGCCGCTGATCGGTCACTTCACCCGGCTGCTGCAGGGTGTCAGCGGCTGAGCGCGAGCGTCGCGGCACCCGGTTGCACGCGCTGGCCCAGGCGCCAGGCAATCGCGCCACCGGCCACGGTCAGTACGCCGACGAAGCCGCACACGCCCAGCCAGTCCCAGCGGGTGTAGAACACGCCGCCGAGCACGCCGGCCACGCTGGAGCCCAGGTAGTAGGCGAACAGGTACAGCGCGGACGCTTCGGCGCGCATCGCACCGGCGCGGCTGCCGACCCAGCTGCTGGCCACCGAGTGGCCGCCGAAGAAGCCGAACGTCACCAGCGCGATGCCGGCCGCCATGCAGCCCAGCCACGGCATCGCCAGCAGCACGATGCCCAGCGCGATCAATCCGTAGCAGATCGCCAGCACGCGGCTGCGGCCATGGCGGTTGGCCTGCTGCCCCATCCACGCCGAGCTGAAGGTGCCGACCAGATACACGCTGAAGATCAACCCGACCACGGTCTGGCTGAGGCCATACGGGGGTGCCAGCAGGTGGAAACCGAGGTAGTTGTAGAGGGTGACGAACACGCCCATCAGCACGAAGGCGGTCGCGAACAGCCACGGCAGACCGGGATCGCCGAACAGGCTGCGCCAGCGCGCCGGCAGTTCGCGCAGGCCGCCACGGCGGCTCTGGAAATGGCGCGAGGGCGGCAGCTGGATCCACAGCAGCACGGTGCTGAGCAGCGCGATCAGCGAGACCACGCCAATGCCCCAACGCCAGCCCCAATGGTCGGCGACGATACCCGCGATGAGACGACCGCTCATGCCGCCGATCGCGTTGCCGCCGATGTACAGGCCCATCGCCAGGCCCAGCGCGCGGCTGTCCATTTCCTCGGCCAGGTAGGTCATGCCCACCGCCGGTACGCCACTGAGCGCGATGCCGAGCAGCGTGCGCAGCACCAGCAACGTGGTCCAGTCATCCACCATCGCGGTGGCGACAGACAATACGCTCGACGCCAGCAACGCCGCGACCATCACGCTGCGGCGGCCGATGCGGTCGGAGATCAATCCTGCGATCAGCATCGAGACCGCCAGCAGACCGGTGCTCAGCGACAGGGTCAGCGCGCTGTTGGCCGCGGAGACGCCGAAGTGGCGACTGAATTCGGGCAGCAGCGGCTGCACCGTGTAGAGCAGCCCGAAGGTGGAGAAGCCGGCCAGGAACAGCGCGGCCGCCGTGCGCCGGAAGGCCGGGGTGCCCTGCTGGATCTGATCGCCGGCCGCCGCTGCGCTGGTGGTGGCCGGGGGGCTGCGGTCGGGGACCGCTGCGGTGTCGCCATTCATGCCGGTAAGGCCCGCGTGTGTGGGCCGGAGCGAGGAGTGAGCGCTCAGGATAGGCAGCGCCGGCAGGTCGATCCATAACCTGATAGGTCTGAATCGAGACGTTGCAGATATCGATTCAGTTCGCGACCCGGATTACAGCGTCTGCCAGGTCAAGCCTTCGCCGCGCCGGTAGTAAACATGCGAGGCCTTGCCGTACAGCGCGCTGGCCTGGACCAGGCCGAAGAAGCGGCCGTCGGCACTGTTGCCGCGGTGGTCGCCGAGCATCAGCACCTGCCCGGCGGGTACGGTCAGGCCGGTGATGTCCGGGCCACCGCCCTGGCCCAGATCCAGCTGCGCCAGATGCTGGCCGAAGTCCTCGATCTCACCCACCCCGGCCTGGGCCAGCGGATGGCCGTTGATGCTCAGGTGGCCGTCGTGCAGCTCGACCCGATCCCCGCCGACCGCCGCGATGCGCTTGATCAGGCGGGTGCCGTCCTGCGGGGAATCGAACACCGCCACGTCACCGCGCTGCGGCTGGCCGGTGTGCAGCAGCTCCACCGAGGTGAACGGCAGGCGCACGCCGTAGGCGCGCATGTCCACCACCACCCGGTCGCCCGGCATCAGCGTGTGCTGCATCGAGCCGCTGGGCACCTGGTAGTGGTTGGCCAGGGTGTCGCGCGCCGCGGCGAGCAGTCCGAGCATGACCAGCAGCGGCAGCGCTTCTTTCTTGAGCCAGCGCAGCAGGCGGTGGTCGGTGGGGGCAGCGGCGGCGGGGGTGTCCATACGGGCGCTCCAGGAAGTGTGTGGCTGTGACCGAATGGACGGCGGGCAAGTTCCCTGCCCCGCGCTGAAAAAGCTACGCACTGTTTACGCAGGGGCCGCCCGGTCGGCATCGCGGTTTTACGGGGCGCGGCCGCATCGTGGCGACACCGCGCCGAAGGGCGCTTCGAAGAGACGCTCCATGACCATCCTGCTGATCCGGCACACACCGTCGAACGCCGCGCCGGACGCGTCGCCGCTGCCTGCGCGGGTTGCCGGGCACCGCCTGGCCTGCCGCGACTGCGACTCCCTGCCGGCCCTGGTGCGCTGTCTGCAGCGTGCCCAGCGCAGCCGCCCGGCGCTGGTCCTGATCGCCACCGCAGCGGTCGATGCACCGCAGTGGGCTCGTTATGGCCAGGCGCTGCGCACCGCGCTGGAGGACCTGCCGGCGCCGTATATCGAGATGGCCAGCAACGACGACGACGCGCTGGACGAGCACCTGCATCCGCAGCACGCCCCGGCCGCGCGGGTGGTGTGCAGCAGCGGCCGCCAGGATGCGTGTCGCCTGTCGCTGGCGATCGCCGCCCATCGCCTGCAGTCCGTGGAGGGCTGAGCCATGTCGATCTTCATCATCCGCGGGCCGGAAGCGGCCGGGCAGCTGATCCGTACCGCGCAGCCGTTGCCGCCGCTCGTTCTCAAATCCCTGGTGCACCGTGCGATCGATGCGGGCACCACGGTGGCGATCCGCGCGTGCGGCTCGGAGCAGGAGTTGCTGGACGCCCTGCGCGTGGCCGATCACAGCCGTGGCGAAGTCACCCTGCTCGATCCGGGTGCATGCGTGGACAGCGCGCGCCTGCAGCGCCTGCTGCCGCATCTGCACAACGCCTACGTGGAAGTGCACGACGACGATGCGCGCGCACCGGAAGCGTGCCTGCCAGCGGATGTGGGCCAGCGCATCGGCGTGGCGCGCGGCTACTGCGCGCAGAGTTACATGCACGCGCTGGAGATCGCGCTGGATCACCTGGGGTGCAGTGAGATCGCCGAAGGCGTGCACGTGGGGACGTGAGGGATGCGGGCTAGTCGGTGGATCGGGCGCTGGGGCCCCATGCCCGACCCACCGACCAGCGCCAGACGCCTGGCTTCCGCCTGCCTCCCGCAGCCGAGCCCCGTAGCGGCCGGTAGGCTCCTGGGCAAAATCAAGGAGGAGGCCGCGTGGCGGCCGGGGGACATTTGCGCCAGGGGCCTATCGGCCGCTACGGGGCCCTCGAGCTCGCAGAAGACCCCAACGGAGCCGCCACCCAAAAAAAAACGGCAGGGTTTCCCCTGCCGTTTTCGTTTCAGCGTGTACCGGTGGCAAGCGTACCGACCAACGGTCGGTACCTACCGGGATGCCGCGATTACTTCAGGCCACGATTGACCAGCAGCGGCTCCACCGACGGATCCTTGCCGCGGAACTCGCGGTACAGATCCGCCAGCTCCACGCTGTTGCCGCGCGAGAGGATCTTGTCGCGGAACACCTGGCCGTTCTCCGGGGTCAGGCCGCCGTTCTCCTTGAACCACTCGAAGGCGTCATGGTCGAGCACTTCGGCCCAGAAGTAGGCGTAGTAGCCGGACGAATAACCGCCGCCCCAGATGTGGTCGAAGTAGCTGGTGCGGTAGCGCGGCGGCACCTGCGGCAGGTCGACCTTGAATTTCTTCAGCGCGGCCGCTTCAAACGGCGCCACGTCCTGCAGCTTGGCGTCGGCCGGCTGGGTGTGCCAGGCCAGGTCGAGCAGCGCCGCCGAGAGGTACTCGGTGGTCGCATAGCCCTGGTTGAAGGTGCGGGCCTTGAGGATCTTGTCGACCAGCGCCTGCGGCATCGGCTCGCCGGTCTTGTAGTTCTTGGCGTAGTTGGCGAAGACCTTCGGGTCCAGCGCCCAATGCTCGTTGAACTGCGAGGGGAACTCGACGAAGTCGCGCGAGGTGCTGGTACCGGCGATGGACGGGTACTTCACCTTCGAGAACATGCCGTGCAGCGCGTGGCCGAACTCATGGAACATCGTGGTCACGTCATCGAAGCTCAGCAGCGCGGGCTGGCCGGCGGCGGGCTTGGTGAAGTTGCACACGTTGTAGACCACCGGCTTGGCACCGGTCAGGCCGTCCTGTTCGACGAACACGTCCATCCAGGCGCCACCGGACTTGCTGTCGCGCTTGAAGTAGTCGGTGTAGAACAGGGCCAGCGAGGTGCCGTCCTTGTCGAACACTTCATAGACCTTCATGTCCGGATGGTAGGTGGGGATATCGGTACGCGGCTTGAAGGTGATGCCGTACAGCTGCGTGGCGGCGTAGAAGACGCCGTTCTGCAGCACGTTGTCCATCTCGAAGTACGGCTTGATCTGCGATTCGTCCAGGTCGTACTGCGCCTTGCGCACCTGTTCGGCGTAGAAGTCCCAATCGGAGGCAGCAAGCTTGAAACCGCCCTTCTGTGCGTCGATCACCTTCTGCATTTCGCTGATCTCGCCACGCGCCTTGGCGGTCGCGGCCGGCACGGTGTCGGTCAGCAGCTTGAGCGCGGCGGCCGGGGTCTTGGCCATCTGGTCGGCCAGGCTGTAGGCGGCGTAGTTCTCGAAGCCGAGCAGTTTGGCCTTCTGCGCGCGCAGCTGGGCCAGGCGCTGGATGGTCTCGCGTGTGTCGTTGGCGTCGCCCTTTTCAGCACGGGTTTCCGACGCCTTGAGCACGGCGGCGCGCTGCTCGCGGTCGCTCAGCGAGCCGAGCACCGGCTGCTGGGTGGTGTTCTGCAGCGGCAGCAGGTACTTGCCATCGAGGTTGCGGGCCTTGGCATCGGCGGCGGCGGTGTTGATCGCATCCTCGTCCAGGCCGGCCAGCTTGGCCTTGTCATCGACCACCACGGCACCGGCGGCGGTCGCAGCCACCAGACGGGTGTGGAACTGCGTGGCCAGCGTGGTTTCTTCCACGTTGAGCTTGCGCAGCGAGGCCTTGTCGGCATCGTTCAACTGCGCGCCGGCGCGCACGAACTCCTGGTAGTCACGCTCGACCAGGCGCTTCTGCACCGGGTCCAGGCCCAGCGCGTCGCGCTGGTCGTAGATGGTCTTGATGCGGGCGAACAGCTTCGGGTCGAGGTTGATCTCGTCCTGGTGCTCGGCCAGCTTCGGGGCGACTTCTTCCTGCACCTTCTGGCGTGCATCGTTTGTGTCGGCCTGGACCAGGCCGAAGAAGATGCGCGACACGCGGGTCAGGGTCTCGCCGCTGCGCTCCAGCGCTTCGATGGTGTTGTCGAAGGTGGCCGGCTCGGGGTTGTCGGCGATCTTGCGGACTTCGGCCAGGTGCTGCTTCATGCCTTCGTTGAAGGCCGGCAGGTAGTCACTGTCCTTGATCCTGTCGAACGGCGGCGCCTGGAACGGCAGCGTGCTGGCGCTCAACAGCGGGTTGGCGGACGCATCGGCCGGCTGCTGGGTCGGGGCGGGCTGGGTATCGGTCACGGGGGTGGACTCCTTGCCGGAACAGGCCGCCAGCGCCAGGCTGATGGCAGCGGCCAAAACTACGGTACGCGACATGAAACGGGCTCCTTGGATGAGGGCGCGGGACGGAAAATCCCACAGCCGGTCACCCTACTCCCAAAGCCCGCAGGCGGCATGTGCCGGTCGTGGCGCGTGGCTGTGCGGGCCGTGGGGGCTCCCCAGTCCGGCCCGCCTGGCGGCGTTCAGACGGTGCCGCGGGTCTTGCCCTGCCAGGGGCGGTAGTACTCGCGGATCGCAGCCATGTCGGCCACGTCGTTGCCGGTGGGATGGAACAACGGGCCGATGCCGATGGTCTTCTCGGGGTAGTGGAAGTACGCGGCCAGCACCGGCACGTCGGCCATGCGCGCGATCTTGAGGAAACCGGCCTTCCAGTGCTGCACCGCTTTGCGCGTGCCTTCCGGGGTGATCGCGTACCACAGGCGGTCCGAGCCCCGGATCAGGCTGACCGCCTGTTCCACGGTGCCCTGCGGCGAGCTGCGGTCCAGCGGGATGACGCCCAGCTTGCGCAGCAGCGGCCCCAGCGGCCACCAGAACAGCGAGGCTTTGCCCAGCACCTTGACCTGCATGCCCAGTGCGATCTTCGCTGCCATGCCCCAGAAGCCGTCCCAGTTGGACGAATGCGGGGCGATGATGAAGACCAGCTTGGGTACGTCCGGCAGGGTGCCGGTCACTTTCCAGCCGCCCAGGCGCAGCGTGCAGCGGGCCAGCCAGCGGAGGAAGCGGTTCGGTTTGACCTGCGGCATGTTCGGCGGAACCACCGGCAACAGCGGACTTCGGTTGTTCAAGCAATCACTCCCAATTGCGTGTGGTGCGCCCGCGCTTGATCTGCGCGCGCCCCTTTTTGGCGTCCAGACGACGCAGTTTCGACCCGTAGGTCGGCTTGGTGGCCACGCGCGCCTTGGGCACGCTCAGCCCCGCCTGGATGAAGGCGGCCAGTCGATCGCGCGCGTCCTCGCGGTTACGGTCCTGGGTACGGAAACGCTGTGCATCGATGACCAGCACGCCTTCGCCGGTCATGCGCCGGTCGCGGCGGGCCAGCAGGCGCGCGCGCAACGGCTCGGGCAACGAAGGCGAGCCGGCCACGTCGAAGCGCAGTTCGACGGCGGTGGAGACCTTGTTGACGTTCTGGCCACCGGCACCGCTGGCGCGCACGAAGCGCTCGACGAGTTCCGTCTCCGGAATCGTCAGGTGCGCGCTGATGGTGACTGGCCCGTTGCCCATGGGCGGCATTGTAAGGGGAGGACCCGTCGGCCGGGTGACTGCAACGTGCGCGGATGTCGCCGATAACGTCCTCAATTACGGCCTGATGACGCCATCGCAGGTATTCTCCGGAGTCCACGCAACGCAGGATGCTCCGCCATGTCACTGATCCGCCCGCTGGCCCGCCGCGGCCTGACCCGCTTCACCCTGGCCCTCGCGCTGGGCCTGGCCGCGATCGCGCCGGCCCTGGCCGCGCCGCCGTCGGATGCCGACATCAACCGCCTGCTGGCCGCCTCGCGCGCGCAGAGCATGCTCGATACGATGCTGCCGCAGATCGAGGCGATGCAGCGCCAGCAGTTCCAGCAGGTGGCCCAGCAGCGTCAGCTGGATGCGACACAGCAGGCCCAGCTGCAGCGGATCGAGCAGCGGACCAGCCAGACGGTGCGCCAGGCGTTGTCGTGGAAGGAACTGCGGCCGATGTACGTGGATCTGTACAAGCAGACCTTCAGCAAGGAAGACGTGCTGGCGATGGCCGAGTTCTACGAGAGCTCGGCCGGGCAGAGCCTGTTGGACAAGACCCCGGCGCTGATGCAGAACGTGATGGTGGCGATCCAGGCCAAGATGCAGCCGCTGTTCGTGGATCTGCAGAAGGACCTGGAAGCGATCGTCAATGAGCCGGCGCCGGCAAAAAAATAACCGGTAGAGCCGACCGTTGGTCGGCTGTCGTGAAGTAGAGCCGACCGTTGGTCGGCTGTCGTGAAGTAGAGCCGACCGTTGGTCGGCTATCGCACGTCCCAACCAAACAGATCCATCGCCTTGCGGAATTCCCCGTCCACCGGCGCGCTGATGTCCATCGGCGTGCCGTTCGGATGCGGGAAGCGCAGGCGCTCGGCGTGCAGCAGCATGCGGTGGATGCCCTGCATGCGGAAGCTGCGGTTGTGGCGACCGTCGCCGTGGCTGGTGTCGCCGATCAGGTGATGCGAGAGGTGCTTGAGGTGGCGGCGGATCTGACGGAACCGGCCGGTCTGCGGCTGGCAGCGCAGCAGGGCGTAACGTGAGGTCTCGAACCCGCCCATCGGAATGGCGATCTCGCCCACGGCGACGCGCTGGAAGTGGGTGATCGCCTGCTTCTTGACCGGCTTGCCGGGGCCGCCATCCAGGTCATGGTCGACGGTAAAGGCCTCGTCGGCCGGCCACCCACGGCAGATCGCCAGATAATCCTTGGTGACGTCGCCACCCATCAGCGATTTGCCGAGCACGCTGGCGCTTTCGCGATCAAAGGCGAGCAGCAGGCAGCCGCTGGTGGCGCGGTCCAGGCGGTGGACGAGGAAGATCGGCTTGCCGAGCTGTTCGCGCAGGCGGTCGGCGAGGAAGTCGTCTTCGCCGCGGGCGAGCTTGCTGTCGTGGACCATCAGCCCGGCGGGCTTGTTGACCACGGCGAGCTGGTCGTCCAGGTGCAGCAGTTGCAGGGGCGGAAGCGCAACAGGCGCCTCGGCGATGGCCTCGGCCTGCAGTTCGATCGCGCTCATCGGCGCCACCAGGCACTGGCCAGCGAGAACACGCCCGCCGCGCCGGTCACCCAGCTCCACACCGGGGCATCGCCGAAGTACCAGCCGCCCGGCTGCAGGCCATACAGCACCGCAGCGACGATCATCAGGCCAACGCCGGCGATCGCGGCCACCGCACGCTTCTGCAGCTTCTGCACGCTGACATTCAGCGCGGCCAGATCGCGCGAGCGCATCGACAATTCGTGGTCGCCTTCCACCTGCTGGCGCAGCCAGGCATGGACCAGGCGCGGCATGTCCGGGGTATGCGTCATGATTTCAGGCAGGCGCTTGCGCACTTCCTTGAGCACGCGGCGCGGGCTGTAACGTTCGCGCAGGATGCGTTCGAGCACCGGCCGTGCGACCGCCCAGATATCCAGTTCCGGATCGAGCTGACGGCCGACACCTTCGATGTTGAGCAGGGTCTTCTGCAGCAGGATCAGCTGCGGCTGCAACGTGAGCTCGTAACGCTGGGCCACCCGGAACAGCTTGATCAGCACCTCGGCCAGCGAGATCTGCGACAGCGGTCGGGTGAAATAGGGTTCGCACACCGAGCGCGCGGCCGCTTCCAGCTCATCGATGCGCACGTTGTTGGGCATCCAGCCGGCTTCGACATGCAGCGCGGCCATGCGCCGGTAATCCTTGTTGAAGATGGCCATGAAGTTCTCGGCCAGGTAGTACTGATCTTCTTCGGAGAGCTGGCCCATGATGCCGAAATCCAGCGCGATGAAGCGCGGGTTGTCCCGGCGCGCCGGATCGGTGTCGACCCAGATGTTGCCGGCGTGCGCATCGGCGTGGAAGAAGTTGTCGCGGAACACCTGGGTGTAGAACACCCGCACGCCCTTGGCGGCCAGGGCCTTGCGGTCGATGCCGGCCTTGTCCAGCGCGACGATGTCATCGGACGGGATGCCCCACACGCGCTCCAGGGTCAGCGCGCGTTCGGCGGTGTGGCTCCAGATCACCTCGGGCACGTACAGATCGTCCGAGTCGATCCAGTTGCGGCGCAGCACGCTGGCATTGGCGCCTTCGCGCTGCAGATCCAGCTCGGCGGCCAGGGTGTTTTCAACTTCGGCGACCACTTCGCGCGGGCGGATCTTGTCGGCGCGCGGGTGCGCGCGTTCGATCAGCGCAGCGGCCGATTTCAGCAGTGCGATGTCCGCGTCGATCTGCTTTTCAATGTCCGGGCGCAGCACCTTGACCACCACCTGGCGTCCATCGGCCAGCGTGGCCGCGTGCACCTGCGCGATCGAGGCCGAGGCCAGCGGCTGCAGATCGAAGCTGGCGAAGGCTTCGCTGACCGGGCGGCCGAGCGCACGTTCGACGATCGCCTGCGCGGTGGCGCCATCGAACGGCTTGACCCGGTCCTGCAGCAGGGTGAGCTCGTTGGCGACATCGGCCGGGATCAGGTCGCGGCGGGTGGAGAGGATCTGGCCGAACTTGACGAAGATCGGGCCGAGGTCCTGCAGCGCCAGGCGCAGGCGCGCGCCGCGCGACTGTGCGGCGATGTCGGCCGAGGCGCGTGGTACGAACGGTTTTGCCAGGCGCAGCCAGCGTTCGGCCGGGGTGCCCTGGAGCAGATCGTCGAGGCGGTAGCGCAGGATGATGCGGCCGATGCGGCTGGCCCGGAAGATCGCCTTCATGCGTCCACCTGCCGCAGGCGCTGGACGCGCACGGCCATGCGTTCAACGTCGTCGCGCATCACGTCCACATCGTCGTGGAAGGCATCCAGTTCTGCTCGGGGTACCACGTCGCGCGACTCCTCGGTGACAAATTCAGCGGCGCTGTGCGCCAGGTCGGACGCGCCGCGGCGCGCGTGCTGCAGTGCCGAGCGCAGGGTGTTGGCGATCTGCACGCCCATCACCTCGCCGAACACGCGCACGAACGGCTGCTGCCAGTCCGGATCGAAACGGGTCGCCAGCTGCTGCAGGCGGCGGGCCAGTTCGGCATCACCGGAGACCTTGACCCGCCCGGCCGGCGCATCACCGCCACGGCGGGCGTTGGCCAGGAACGGCAGCTGGGCCAGCACCCCGCCCAGCGTGCTGCGCACGGCCAGGTCCGGCTCCTGCTGCGGATCGACCGGGCCGACCGTGAGCCGCTCACCGTCCACCCCGATCCGCATCGCCAGCGCGGGCGATTCCAGGGTCAGGGCGACGTGGCGGCCATCCAGCGCGGCCAGCGCGCTGCGGGTGTCCGGGTCCAGCGCCAGTGCGCGGTTGAGCGTGAGCTGCAGCGCATTGCCAGCCAGCGGCTTGAGGGAAGAGAGCAGGGAACGGGCCATCACCGCATTCTACCGCGCGCCCTTGAACGGCGGGCGTCCGCTGGCATCACGCCTGGCCACGCGCCAGGTGCCCACCACATCGACACCGGACACGCGTTTTCGCGGGCGCCGACTCGGTTCATGCTATGGCTTCCCAACACAGCGACAGGAGCGGCAACAGGCATGGGCAAGACCCGGGTAGGCATCATCTTCGGCGGCCGGTCGGCCGAGCACGAGGTTTCGCTGCAATCGGCGAAGAACATTCTCGATGCGCTGGACAAGGACCGGTTCGAGGTCAGCCTGATCGGGATCGACAAGCAGGGCCAATGGCATGTGAGCGACCCGCGCGACTTCCTGCTCAACGCCAGCGACCCGGCACGGATCGCGCTGCACCGCTCGGGCAATGCGGTGGCAGTGCGGCCCGGCCTGGAGCGGCAGCAGCTGGTCCCGACCGATCCGGCCACCGCGCTGGAGCAGATCGACGTGGTGTTCCCGATCGTGCACGGCACGCTGGGCGAGGATGGCTCGCTGCAGGGCCTGCTGCGCATGGCCAACCTGCCCTTCGTCGGCTCCGGCGTGCTGGGCTCGGCAGTGGCGATGGACAAGGACGTGGCCAAGCGCCTGCTGCGCGATGCCGGGCTGGCGGTGGCGCCGTTCGCCTGCTTCAACCGGGTCAGCGCGGCCGGGGCCGATTACGCCACGCTGGTCGCCGAGCTGGGCACACCGCTGTTCGTGAAGCCGGCCAACCAGGGCTCCTCGGTGGGCGTGAGCAAGGTGCGCAACGCGGCGGACTTCCATACTGCCTTGGCGCTGGCGCTGTCGTTCGATCACAAGGCGCTGGTGGAAGCGGCGATCGACGGCCGCGAGATCGAGTGCGCCGTGCTGGGCAATGAACACCCCGAGGCCAGCGTCTGTGGCGAGGTGGTCGTGCACGATGATTTCTATTCCTACGACACCAAGTACATCAGCGAAAGCGGTGCGGACATCGTGGTGCCGGCGGCCATCACCGATGCCGAGCAGTCCCGTATCCGGGAGATCGCGGTGCGGGCCTACCAGGCGCTGGACTGTGCGGGCCTGGCCCGGGTGGATGTATTCCTGACCCCGGCTGGGGAAGTGGTGATCAATGAGATCAACACGCTACCCGGCTTCACCCGCATCAGCATGTACCCGAAGTTGTGGGCCGCCAGCGGGCTGGATTACACCGCATTGATCACGCGGCTGCTGGAACTGGCGATGGCCCGGCATGCCCACGAGCGCGATCTGCGCAGCTCCATCGCAACGACGGCCTGATCATCGTCGCCGATGTCAGGCCGTCGTGGTTTCCGCAGCGCGTCCCACGCCGGAGAGAGGTGGCGTGGGACGCGCCGGACACTAGGTCCGCTTGCGGAACATCGACACCACCGCCAGGATCAGGAAGACGACGAACAGGATCCAGGCGACGTTGCTGGCAGCGCCGGCAATGCCCGAGAAACCAAGTACCGCCGCGATGATGGCGATGACAAAAAAGATGACGGCGTAATGCAGCATGTCGACCCTCGCGTTGATGCGTGCCGGAGTTGGCGTGGGTCCATGTTCACCAACCCGCGGTGTTCAGGGAGTGATGGATTCCTGTGCGTTCGATGAAGATGCCAGCCGCAGCAGCCCTTCTTCGATGCTGACCCGGGGCACATAGCCGAAGTCCCGGCGCGCCGGTTCCATGCTGTACCAGTGCGGCGTGCACAGCTGCTCGGCCAGGAAGCGGGTCATCGGCGGTTCGCCGCGCAGGCGCAGCAGCGGCCACAACCGCTCGCAGACCGCACCGATCCGGTAGGCGGTCCTGAAGCTGATCGACCGGGTCACCGGCGGGGCGTCCACGGCGGCCAGCAGCTTGTTGAGCAGCTCGCGCATCGGCAGCGGCTCGCCGTTGGAGATGAAGTACGCCTTGCCGGCGCAGGCCGCGCCCGGGGCCAGGTGCTCCAGGGCGAGGAAGTGGGCCAGTGCGGCGTTGTCGATGTAGGTGGTATCGACCTTGTTCTGCCCATCGCCGACGAAGCGCAGGCGGCCGGCACGGGCGCGCTCGGCCAGGCGCGGCACCAGCTGCTGGTCGCCCGGGCCCCAGATCAGCCGGGGCCGCAACGCCACGGTAGCCAGCTGCGCATCGTTGGCGGCCAGCACGCGTTGCTCGGCGATGGCCTTGGTGGCCGCATACGGCGCTTGGAAGTTCTCGCCATAGGGCACCTCATCGGCGCCCAGGCCCTCGACCGGATGGGTGGCGCGATGGGTCACGCTGGGCGTGGAGGTGTAGACCAGCTTGCCCACGCCGTGCGCGCGGCAGGCCGCGATGACGTTGTCGGTGCCGACCACGTTGGCCTGGTGGTAGCTGTCATAGCTGCCCCAGGCACCGGCCTTGGCGCCATTGTGGAAGACCGCATCGACCCCGGCCACCGCGTGCATCACCGCCTGCGCATCGGCCAGGTCGCCGCGGATCTGGCCCACGCCCATCGCCTGCAGCGCAGGGTAATGGCCGCGGTTGAACGCCAGCACCTGGTGGCCGCGCGCGACCAACCCCTTGCACAGGGCCTGGCCAAGGAAGCCGCCGCCACCGGTAACGAGGATCTTCATGCGTGCTGCTCCAGTTGCGCGGTGGCCCAGACCGCGAGCTTCTCGCGGCCGATCTTGGCGTTGTGGCGGATGTCGACCGGGAAGGCCGGGTGCAGCAGGAAATGGGCGATGCGTGCGGTGTGTGCGTGTGCCGCCGCTTCCCGGCGCAGGCGCTCGACCAGGGCGGGCGAATCGACGGTGCCGGGCTGCAGTTCGTAGCACAGCACCGGCCGCTGGCGGCCCGGCGCGCCGACGCCGACCAGCGCGGTGCGGGCGATGCCGTCCAGTGCGTTGAACACCGGCTCGACCTGTTCGGTGTACAGCGGGCCGTGCGCGGTTTCCACGCGCTGGGTCTTGCGGCCGCAGAACCACAGCCGGCCCTGCGCATCGAAATAGCCGACGTCGCCCATCCGGTGTACGACGCGCGTGCCGCCGTCGGCCAGAGTCTCGGTGATCTTCGCCGCCGCGGTGGCCTGCGGGCGGTTGAAGTAGCTGTCGGTGGCGGTCGGACCGGCCACGGTGATCTCGCCGACCTCGCCGGCGGCCAGCACACGGGCCTGCGACCAGCCCGGCAGCGGCGCGTCATCGATGGCGATGATGCGCACCTGGTTCGGCGCGACCACGCGGCCGACGCAGGTCCCGGCGCCGGCCTCGGTGGCCTGGCGGGTGTTCTCCAGCTCTCGACCTTCGATCACCGCCACCGGCAGGCACTCGGTGGCGCCGTAGGGGGTCCAGAACTGGGCGTCGTCGGGCAGCAGGCGGCGGATCCGCGCGACCACGTCCGGCGGCACCGGTGCCCCGGCCGAGGTCACCCGGCGCACGCTCGGCAGCGGCTGGCCGTGATCGGCCAGGACCCGCATCAGCGCCGGTGAACCGAACAGCTGGGTGACGCCGAAGCGGTTGATGGCGTCATGCAGCTTGCGCGGGTCCGCCTGGGCCGGCCGGGTCGGATCCATGTCCGGGATCACCGAGGTCAGCCCCAGTGCCGGATCGAACAGCGCGAACGGCGGGAAGGTCGGCAGGTCGACCCCACCCGGCTCCATCCCGAAGGCGGCGCGCAGCAGTTCGATCTGGCCCACGAAATGACGGTGGCGGTAGACCACGCCCTTGGGCACGCCGGTGGAGCCGCTGGTGAACAGGATCGCGGCGACGTCCTCCCCATCGGTCGGGGCCAGCGCAGGCGCCACCGTGGCGCCCTGGGCTTCTAGCCGGGCCAGGGTGGTGCCACCCCAGCCCCAGCGGCGGCCGACGGTCACCAGCAGGCGTGCGGAGCGGCACCAGCGCAGCGCCAGGCGCGCCACGTGGGCCAGGCCGATGCCGATGAAGGCCTCCGGCTGGGCCTCGTCCAGGCATTGTTTCAGCGCGCGCTTGTCGATGCCCGGGTCGACCAGCACCGGCACCGCGCCGTTCTTGAACAGCGCGAACATCAGCAGGAAGAACTCCGGCGAGGGCCGCACCATCACCACCGCGCGCACGCCGCGGCCGATGCCGTGCGCGGCCAGACCGGCCGCCATCGCGTCGCTGCGGGCGTTGAGGGTGCGGTAATCCAGGGTGACGTCGTAGCGCGCCATGCCGCCGGGCCCGGGCGTGCCGGGGCAGCGGATGGCGATCTGGTCGGGGCGTTCACGGGCCAGCTCGGGCAGGCGCGCGGCGATATTGATGGCGCTGTTCATCCGTTCATTGTCGCCGCTGCAGAAAATTCTTGCGCGCCGGCCGTTGGCGTGGAAAATTCGCGCCCTTCCCTCCTGCTTCGCTGCCGCCCAAGGCCGGTGCCCCATGCCCCATCCCTGCCTCACCTGCGGCGCCTGCTGCACCCAGTACCGTGTGGCCTTCCACTGGATGGAATCGGACGAGGTCACCCCGGGGGGCGTCCCGCACGAGCTCACCCAGGTGCTGGACCCGCACCGGCTGTGCATGCGCGGCACCCTGTCCAAGCCGGTCTACTGCGTGGCGCTGGATGCGGAGATCGGGGTGTATTCGCGCTGCAGCATCCACCCCAACCGCCCCAGCGTGTGCCGTGAGGTGGACGCCTCGTGGGAGTACGGCAAGGCCAGCCCGCAGTGCGACAAGGCGCGCATCGCGCACGGCATGCCGGCGCTGACCCTGGCCGACTGGCGCTGGCGGGACGAGGCGGGCAATGATGATGATCATCCCGATGACAACGGCAATTCGCCGGCCCCGCAGGCGCCGATCGCGGCGTAGTTGGGGGCGCCGGGGTCAGGGCGCGGGGGCGGAAGCAGCCGACCAACGGTCGGCTCTACCGGGGATGGGGCAGCCGATCAGATCGGATTCGCGTCCAGGAAGGCGCGGATCTTCGGCACCAGGACCTCGTGCTTGTCCTCCAGCACGTAATGCCCGGCATCCTCGAAGGCGTGCACCTGCGCCTGCGGCAGCGCGGCCTGGAAACCCTTCAGGAAGTGATGGTCGAACACGAAGTCGCGCAGGCCCCAGCCGATGAACGCCGGGCGGTCGGCGTAGCTGGGCAGGGTCTGGCCGGAACGCTCCAGCAGCGACCAGGCCTTGTCGGCCGGTGACAGCGGGATGTCCTGCATGAAGCGGATGGTGCTGATGCGGTTGGCGTAGCTGTTGTACGGCGACACGTACGCGCGGCGCACGTCCGCCGGCATCTTCCGTTCCACGCCCAGCCACGAAGCACCGGAGGAGAAGGCGTTGAAGGTGCGGATGAGCCACTCGCCGATCTTCCAGTGGCGACCCAGCGCGATCTGCCACGGCATCTTCTTCGCGGCCGGCATCGGGAAGGCGGCGGTGTTGAGCACCACCAGGCGCTTGACCTGCGCGTGGTGCGACAGCGCCCAGCCAAAGCCGATCATGCCGCCCCAGTCGTGCACGGCCAGGGTCACCGGGCCGGTGATGCCCAGGTGCGCGAGCAGCGCGTCCAGGTCATCCACGCGCGACTGCAGGGTGTAGTCGTAGTGCGCATCATCGGGCTTGTCCGACAGGCCCATGCCGATATGGTCCGGCACGATGCAGCGGTACTTGTCCGACAGGCCGGCCACCAGGGTGCGCCAGTAATAGCTCCACGACGGGTTGCCGTGGACCATCACCACCACCTCGCCATCGCGCGGGCCTTCGTCGAGATAGCTCATCGACAGGCCGGGGCGCACCTGGAAGCGGTGCGGATGGGCGGGGTAACCGGGCAGCTGGGGCATTCAATCGCACCTGTGAAAAGGGCCGGCAGAACCGGCCCTTGATGTTCAATTCCGGCGCAGCAGACACGGCCCCGGAAGCAACGCCGCAGCAGGCTGCGGCCAATGGGTTACCAGACCACTTCGGCCATCGAGCAGTTCAGGCCCGAGCCGATGCCGAGCAGCGCGATGCGATCGCCCTTCTTCAGCTTGCCCAGCTGCTTGAGCTTGCTCAGCACGATCGGCACCGAGGCCGGGCCGATGTTGCCGTGCTCGCCGAAGATCGTCATCACCTTCTTCGGGTCGATCCCGAAGTTCTTGATGAAGGCGGCGGTGTGCGGCTGGCTGACCTGGTGGATCACGAACTGGTCCAGTTCCTCCACGGCCCAGCCCAGTGCTTCGCGGGCGGCGACGAAGGTCTTCTGCGCCAGCTTGATGCCTTCGATCAGCAGCATGCGGGTGTCGGTGACCATGCGGTCCAGGTTGCCGCGGCACAGCTGGTTCCACTCGGTCGCCGAGCGGGTCACGCCACCGCGGTAACGCGGGGCATCGGGCACCAGCTCGGTGCGCGCCATGACCATCGCCGCGGCACCGCAGCCCAGGGTCAGGGCGGCCATCTCGTTGCGGAAGTCATCGGCGGTCACGCCCGGCAGGGCCATGCGCTCGAGGGTCTTCTCGTACACCAGGTTGGCGGTTTCACCGTCGACGATCAGCGCGTAGTCGATCTCGCCGCGTTCGAGCATGCGGGCGGCGATGTCCATGCCATTGATGAAGGCCAGGCAGGCATTGGCGACGTCGAAGGTCATGCATTCGTCGCCCACGCCCAGGTTGCCCGAGACGATGCTGGCCGTGGACGGCTCCAGATAGTCGCGGCTGACCGAGGTGTTGACCAGCAGGCCGATCTTGTCGGCGCCGATCCCGGCGTCTTCCAGGGCTTTGCGGGCGGCCAGCGTGGCGGCGTCGGAGGCCAGCATGTCGGCATCCCACAGACGGCGGGCGTGGATGCCCGCGATATCGCCGAGCACGTCGGTACGGATGCCAAGGCGATCCAGCGTCGGCTTCAGCCGTTCGTTGATTTCCTTGGACGTCAGCGTGTGCGGCGCGTCGATGTGCGCCAGGCCGGCGATCGAGACATTCTTGAAGAGCATCAGTTAGCGCCAAGGCTCAGGCGAAGGGGGCGCTATTGTAAGCCGGCACGGCTTTCACCGCACCTTTACGAATTCACGCCCGGGCGTATGGTCCGGGCGCGGGGTGAAGGGTTCAGCGTGGCGGGCACTGGAAAGCCAGGAATCGCTGGCTGCCATCGGCCGGCAGGCCCGAGGCCTGCACGGCGTTGGCACCGGCGCTGGGGGCCTCGTTGCGGGCCAGGGTTTCCAGCTCTTCCTGCACGCGCAGCGGGTTGCGGTTGTAGAAGCCCACCTTGCTCTTCACGGTCACCACCACTTCGCCCTTGCTCTGGCAGCCGCTGGGAACCGCACCGGCCGGCAGCACGCGGACCGTCTTGCCGGAGGATTCGATCGGCACCCAGGTGCAGGCGGAAACGCTGAGGATCAGGGCGGACAGAAGCAGAATGCGCATGGGCAAGGCCTGGCTGGAATACGTAAGGGAGTGTGCGGGAAACAACTGAATCGGGGGTGATCAGGTGCCGGGTGGGTCCCCGGCACCTGAGCGGCTGGCGGGCGCGGTGGCCGGCCAGCGTTGGGCGTCACCGGGCCTTTGGTGCCGCGGCAGCCGGCGTGGCCGGAGTGGCCGGGGCGTCGACCACCTTGCCTTCGGCATCGATGACCTGCACCTGGCCAAGCTTGAGCGCACGCACCGGGGCCTCGGTCTGCTTGAGGTCGCCCACCACTACCCAGGTCAGCGCGTTCGGGTCCAGCGTGGCCGCGGCCTGCTGCACCTGGGCCGGGGTCATCGCTTCGATCTCGGCCTTGCGCTGGACCACGTAATCGTCCGGGCGCTGGTAACGCACGATCCCGCTGATGGTGCCCATCACCGCGCTGGCGGTCTCATAGGCGCCGGGCAGGCTCAGGTTCTGGATGTTGCGGATACGCGCCACTTCGGCCGGGGTGGCCGGCTTGGCGCCGCTGGCGAACTCGGCGATTTCCTTCTGCATCTCCTGCATCGCCTCGGCGGTCTTGTCGATCTGCACCGGCGCGCGGGCGCCCCACGGGCGCTGGCCCAGGGTGTTGCTGGCGCTGCTGCCGGCCCCGTAGGACCAGTGCTTCTGCTCACGCAGGTTCATGTTCAGGCGCGAGGTGAAGTCGCCGCCGAGCACGCCGTTGGCGATATCGAAGCGGGTCGAACCCGGGTCCCTGGACGAGGGCACCACCTGGCTGGCGAACAGATTGGCCTGCACTGCGCCCGGCTGATCGATCAGGTACACGCGGGCATGCGCCGGACGGGCCACATCCACCGGCGCCTTGACCTCCGGCGCCGGACCTTCGGCCTTCCAGTTGCCGAGCTGGCGCTCCAGCAGCGGCACGATTTCCTTCAGCGTGGTGTCGCCGACCACGATCAGCGTGCCCTGCTCCGGGCGCAGCCAGTCACGGTGGAAGTCGACCAGGTCTTCGCGGGTCATGGACTGGATGTCCACTTCATTGCCACTGCCGGTGAACGGGATCGCATACGGATGGCCCGCGCCGTACAGCAGGGTCGGCATCACCCGCATCGCCACCGCGCTGGGGTTGACCTTCTCCTGCTGGATGCCGGCGATCCAGGTCGCCTTGACCCGGTCGATCTCGGTCTGGTCGAAGCGCGGCTGGCGCAGCATGTCCGCATACAGGGCCAGCGACGGGGCCAGGTTTTCCTTCAATGCGGACAGGTACACGCTGGTGCTGTCCAGCGAGGCGGAGGCATCGAGCTTGGCGCCCAGTGCATCGGCCGCATCGGCGAACGGCAGCGCGCCGAGCTTGCCGGCCCCTTCGGTGAGCAGGCCCATGGTGAAGTTGGCCGTGCCGGACTTGCGGCCCTGGTCGGCGGTGAAGCCACCCGGGAATTCATAGCTGAACTGCACGACCGGGATGTCATGGCGCTCGGCCAGGATCACCTGGGTGCCGTTCTTGAGCGTGGCGCGGCGCAGTTCGGGGAATTTCAGGTCCGGGAAGGTCTTGGTCTGCGGCACGCCGGTGCTGCGGTCGACCTGCTTGGGCAGCGTGGTGAAGCGCGGATCCACGGCGGGCACGGTGAACGGCTTGGGCGTTTCCGACGGCAGTTCGGCCAGGGCAACGCGCGCGCCCGGCTCGACCACGATGGTGTGATCGCCAACGCCCAGCCACTTGGCGCCGACATCGCGCACCTGCGCGGCCGTGGCCCCATCGATGGTGGCCAGCGACTTGCGGAAGCAGCCCGGGTCACCTTCGTACACGGTGCACTCGGCCAGCGCGTCGGCCTTGCCGCCGAAGCCACCGATGCGCTCGATGCCGCGGATGAAGCCGGCGCGGAAGGCGGTCTTGCCGCGGCTCAGCTCGTCGGCGGTCGGACCGTCCTTGGCCAGGCGCTTCACTTCCTCATCGATGATCGCCTCGACCTTGGCCGGGTCCACGCCCTGCTTGACGCTGGCCATGATCACGAAGTTCGAGCCCAGCTGCGAGCTGTAGGCGCCGGCACTGATGTTGTCCACCAGCTTGTCCTGGTGCAGCAGGCGCTGGTCCAGGCGCGAGGACTTCGCACCGCCAAGGACCTGCGCGAACAGCTGCAGCTGGTCGATGTCGGTGGTGCCGACCTGGGCGACGTTCCAGGCGCGGTAGATGCGCGCCTGCGGCACCTTGTCGGTCATCACTTCGCGCGTGCTCTTCTCGCGCTTGGCCACGTCCACCTTGGGCTGGGCCATGCTCGGGCCGGCCGGGATGTCGCCGAAGTACTTGGCGACCTTTTCCTTCGCGGTGGCCACGTCGATATCACCGGCCAGCACCAGCACCGCATTGTTCGGGCCGTACCAGGTGCGGAACCAGGTCTTCACGTCGTCCAGCGAGGCGGCGTTGAGATCGTTCATCGAGCCGATCACGCTGTGGTGGTACGGGTGGCCGGCCGGATACATCGCGCGGGTCAGCTTTTCCCAGACCTGGCCATAGGGCTGGTTCTCGCCCTGGCGCTTCTCGTTCTGGACCACGCCGCGCTGCTCGTCCAGCGCCGCCTGGTCGATCGCCCCGAGCAGATGCCCCATGCGGTCGGACTCCATCCACAGCGCCATGTCCAGCGCGGTGGTCGGCACGTTCTCGAAGTAATTGGTGCGGTCGGTATTGGTGGTGCCGTTCTGCCCGGTCACGCCAACCTGCTTGAAGGGCTCGAAGTATTCGCCGTCGTGGTTCTCGCTGCCCTGGAACATCAGGTGTTCGAACAGGTGCGCGAAGCCGGTGCGGCCGGCGGGTTCGTCCTTGCTGCCCACGTGGTACCAGATGTTCACCGCCACGATCGGCGCCTTGCGGTCGGTGTGCACCACCACGCGCAGGCCATTGGGCAGGGTGAACTGTTCGAACGGAATGTCGACCTTGGCCGCCGTGGCCGGCTTGGCCAGGACCGGTGCCGGCGCGAACGAGCCCAGGGCGGCGGAAAGCGCTACAGCCAGCAGCGCGGCACGCGGTCGAAGTTGGACGGTCATTCCGGTTCCTTGGTCATGAAAGTGAAGCCGGATGCTAGCGCGCCGCCCGGGCAAAAGGCATCGGCCAACAGTCATTGACCTGCCGATGGCGGCGGATCCGCCACGAACCGCACATCCGAGCGTGGCCGCACGCGGCCGGGCGGACGGTCCGCGGCCCTGCGGCGGACACGTGTCCGGACATCGGACACCGCTACTTCGCAAAAAACCCTTTGAAATCAATGCGTAAAAGTTGGCACGCGACCTGCTTGGTACATGGCAAGGGAAACAAGGATCAAGCCGAAACTGACTGGATGCTGAACAACAACAAGAATAGTGAAATTGTTCTTGCACGCCCCGAATCGGTGTACTACCTTACTACCACACCACTGCTCACCAACACTAAACAGGACCTCGCCATGAACACCAAGACTCTCGCCATCGCCATCGCCTTTGCCGCCGGTTCCGCGTTTGCTTCGTCGGTGCAGGCCGCCCCCGCCATCGTCACCCTGGACACCGTGCAGGTCCGCCCCTCGGCCGACCAGATCGCCCAGGCCGAGGTTGAGCGCGCCAGCAACATCCCGACCCTGGCCGTCGTGGAAGTCCGTCCGACCGCTGGCCTGATCGCCGAGTACCGCGCCGAACTGGCCGCCAACCGCCGCGTCACCACCCTGGCCGCCGTGGAAGTGCGTCCGACCGCCGAACAGCGCCAGGCCCTGGCTGCCGAACAGACCAACGACCGCGGCTACGTCGCCACCTTCACCGCTGCCGCCACTGCCGTGGCCAACGAAGTGATCATCAACCTGCCGACCCTGCAGGTGCGTCCGTCGGCTGCCGACCTGCAGGCCCTGGCCCTGGAAACCGCCGCCGCCGCCACGACCCTGATCCGCCAGTAAGCCGCAGCTGCGGTCTTCCGCAGCCACGGCGTACACTTCGTCGATGACTGCCACGCCCACGTTCCATGTCGTCCTGTTCCAACCCGAAATCCCGCCGAACACCGGCAATGTGATCCGCCTCTGCGCCAACACCGGCGCGCGGCTGCACCTGATCGAGCCGCTCGGTTTCGACCTGAGCGACAAGCAGCTCAAGCGCGCCGGCCTGGACTATCACGAATACGCTCGGCTGCAGGTCCATCCTGATCTGGACACCGCCCTGCAGGTCATTGCGCCCAAGCGCCTGTTCGCGCTGAGTACCCGCGGCAGCGTGCGTTACGACACCCAGCAGTTCGAAGACGGCGATGCCTTCCTGTTCGGCCCGGAAACCCGCGGCCTGCCCCAGGACCTGCTCGACAGCCTGCCCCACGGCCGCCGCCTGCGCCTGCCGATGCGACCGGACAACCGCAGCCTCAACCTGTCCAACACGGTCGCCGTGGTGATGTACGAGGCATGGCGCCAGAACGGGTTTGCCGGCGGGGAATAAGATGCCGTGCCGACCAACGGTCGGCACCTACCGGAGACACAGGCACCTGCCGGCCGTGTAGCACCTGACCGTTGGTGTAGCACCTGACCGTTGTGTAGCACCTGACCGTTGGTCAGGTGACCTCAGAACGCATTGATCCCGGTCAGCTCGCGGCCGATCACCAGCTGGTGCACGGTCTCGGTGCCCTCGTAGGTGATCACCGATTCCAGATTGAGTGCATGCCGGATCGCCACGTGCTCGGTGGTGATGCCCGCGCCGCCGAGCAGGTCGCGACATTCGCGCGCGATGTCGATGGCCATGCGGCAGTTGTTCCACTTGGCCAGGCTGACCTGCTGCGGCTGCAGTTGGCCGGCGTCCTTCAGGCGCCCCAGCTGCAGGGCCAGCAGCTGCGCGGTGGTGATCCGCCGCGCCATGTCGGCCAGCTTGATCTGCGCACTCTGCGTGGCCGCCACCGGCCGGCCGAACAGCACCCGCTGCTTGGTATAGCCCAGGGCTTCATCCAGGCAGGCCACCGCAGCGCCGATCGGACCCCAGCTGATCCCGTAGCGCGCCTGGTTCAAGCAGCCCAGCGGCCCCTTCAGCCCCTGCACGTTCGGCAGGCGGTTGCGGTCGGGCACGCGCACGTTGTCGAAGAACAGCGCACCGGTCAGCGAGGCGCGCAGGCTCATCTTGTGCTTGATCTCCTGCGTGGTGAACCCGGCCATGCCCTTTTCCAGCACGAAGCCCTGGATGCCATCGTCGGTATGCGCCCACACGATCGCGATGTCGGCCACCGGTCCGCTGGTGATCCACATCTTGCTGCCGTTGATCAGCCAGTCACCACCATCGCGCACCGCGCGGGTCTTCATCGCCGCCGGATCGGAGCCGCCATGCGCCTCGGTAAGCCCGAAGCAGCCGATCACCTTGCCGGTGGCCATGTCCGGCAACCAGCGCAGGCGCTGCTCTTCGCTGCCGTAGGCATGGATGGGGTACATGCACAGCGAGCTCTGCACCGAAACGAAACTGCGCAGGCCCGAATCGCCGCGCTCCAGCTCCTGGCAGATCAAGCCGTAGCTCACCGCATTGAGCCCGCCGCCGCCGTACTGCTCGGGCAGGCTGGAGCCGAGCAGGCCCAGCGCGGCGATCTCGGGAATCAATTCGTCCGGGAAGCGCCCGTCGTCGAACGCATCGCCGATGATCGGCAGCACCCGCGTATCGGTGAATCGCGCCACCGTCGCCTGCACCGCGCGCTCCTCCTCGCTGAGCAGCGAACGGATATCGAACAGATCGAACGGATTCAGTGACATGGCATCCCGGCAGGTGGCGGTGGAACAGGCCCCCATTGTGGTCGTTGTGCGCGAAGCGGCCAAGGGACGGCGGGGCAGCGCGGATGCTGCGCCGCAGCATCCTGGTATCGAACGCGCGGCGACACCGCTGTCATCGTCGGCGATCTAGGCTTAAATGCGCCGTGCCGGTACTCTGGCGCACTGATCCACCGTTTCGCCGTGGTGTGACACGCGCGATTCCCAGGCAACCGCCGCCGTTCAACCCGCGGCACTACCCACGAGTTACGCAGCCCCATGAGCGAAGAAATCAACGTCCTGCCCCCGCGTGAAGTGATGGAATTCGATGTGGTGATCGTCGGTGGCGGTCCCGCTGGCCTGGCCACGGCGATCCGGCTGCGCCAGCGCGCCATCGAAGCCGGCCGCGAGCTGTCGGTGTGCATCCTGGAGAAAGGCTCTGAACCCGGTGCGCACATCCTCTCCGGTGCGGTGATGGATCCGCGGGCACTGAGCGAACTGTTCCCGGACTGGGCCGAGCGCGGCGCACCGCTGAAGCAGAAGGTCACCCGCGACGAATTCCTGTTCCTCAATGAAACCGGCTCGCGCAGCACGCCCAACGCGCTGCTGCCGGAGTGCTTCCACAACGAAGGCAACTACATCGTCAGCCTCGGCGAGGTCACCCGCTGGCTGGCGCAGCAGGCCGAGGCGCTGGAAGTGGCGATCTTCCCCGGCTTCCCCGCGGCGGAGGTGCTGTACAGCGAGGACGGTGCGGTGATCGGCGTGGCCACCGGCGACATGGGCATCGAGAAGAACGGTCAGCCCGGCCCCGCGTTCGAGCGCGGCATGGCGCTGCATGCCAAGTACACGATCTTCGCCGAAGGCTCGCGCGGCCATCTCGGCCGCCAGTTGATCGCACGCTTCCAGCTCGATGCCGGCAAGGATCCGCAGGCCTATGGCATCGGCATCAAGGAGTTGTGGCAGATCGATCCGGCCAAGCATGAGCCGGGCCTGGTGGTGCACGCCGCCGGCTGGCCGTTGGACAACGACACCTACGGCGGCGCGTTCCTGTATCACGCCGAGGGCGGCAAGGTCTCGATCGGTTATGTGGTCGGCCTGGATTACAAGAACCCGTGGCTGAGCCCGTTCGAAGAGTTCCAGCGCTTCAAGACACACCCGGACATCCGCAAGCACCTGGAAGGGGGCAAGCGCATCGGCTACGGCGCGCGCGCGATCACCGCCGGTGGGCTGATGTCGCTGCCCAGGACGGTGTTCCCCGGTGGTGCGCTGGTCGGCTGCGAGGCCGGCTATCTCAACGTCAGCCGGATCAAGGGCAGCCATGCCGCGATCAAGACCGGCATGCTCGCCGCCGATGCCGCCTTCGATGCGCTGGTAGCCGATCGCCAGCACGATGAGTTGAGCGCCTATCCGCAGGCGTTCGAGACCAGCTGGCTGCATGCCGAGCTGCAGCAGGCCAAGAACTTCAAGCAGTGGTTCAAGAAGGGCCAGACCGTGGCCACGTTGATGACCGGCATCGAGCAGTGGCTGCTGCCCAAGCTGGGCATTCGCAATCCGCCGTGGACGCTGCGCCACAGCACCCCGGACCACGCCTGCCTGGAGCCAGCCTCCAAGCATGCGAAAATCAACTATCCCAAGCCGGATGGCGTGCTCACCTTCGACCGGCTCAGCTCGGTGTTCCTGAGCAGCACCAACCACGCCGAAGACCAGCCCAGCCACCTGACCCTAAAGGACGCCAGCGTGCCGGTGCGGATCAACCTGGCCGAGTACGCCGGTCCCGAAGCGCGCTACTGTCCGGCTGGCGTGTACGAGTTCGTCGGCAGCGATGGGCACGAACAGCTGCAGATCAACGCGCAGAACTGCGTGCACTGCAAGACCTGCGACATCAAGGACCCGACCCAGAACATCGTGTGGGTGACCCCCCAGGGTGGCGGCGGCCCGAACTACTCGGGCATGTGATCGGCATGGCCTGCGACCACCGGTCGCAGGCCATCAGGCGCGGCAGGCACCGCCGCGCTGGCTATCCTGAGCGTCCTGTTGGACGTGACCGTGGCGCCATGGCCCCTGCTTTCCGATCGACGTTGGCGTTACTGGCCTGCCTGCTGCTGGCGGCGTGTTCGCGCACCCCGCAAACGCCGGAGCAGGCCCATCAGCAGGACCTGCGGCGCGCCTTTGCGATCTGTGCCGGTTGCCACACCGTCAGCCCGGGTGGCGTGCATCGGTTCGGCCCGAACCTGCATGGCGTGATCGGCCGGCGTGCCGGCAGTGTCCCCGGCTATCCATACTCCAACGCGATGCGCGATGCAGGGCTGACCTGGAACGAACAGACCCTGGATGCGTTCCTGCGCTCGCCCACGCAGGCGGTGCCGGGCACGCGCATGGTCAACTCCACCGCTGACCCGGAGCGCCGGCGCCAGGTGATCGAATATCTGCAGCAGCAGCGATGACCGGCAGGGCGCCGGTCAGGACGCCTGCAGCTGCACCAGATAAGCGCGCAACGCCGCATCGAATGCGCTGACCGCCTCGGCGTGCGCCGCCACGCCTTCGTCGTCGACGCGTTCCATCAGGCTGCGCGCCTGCAGCGCCAGCGCGTCGGCGCCCAGCGTTGCCAGCCCCCCCACCAGCCGATGCAGCACATTCACCAGTGCCGGCCCGGCCTGCGCATCCAGGGCTGCCTGCAGCTTCACCAGATCCTCGGCCGAGGCCGTGCACAGGCTCTCGATCAGCACGCCGGCCACATGCTCCGAACCAAACCGGCGCACCAGCGCGGCCCGGTCCGGCGGCGCGTCATCCGCACCCGGTGCCTGCTCCGCGCCGGCCAGGGGGCCATCCCCGTCCGGCAGCCACTGCAGCAGTGCCTGGCGCAAGGCGCCCAGTGCCACCGGTTTGGCCAGCAGATCGTCCATGCCGGCCTCGCGGCAGCGCTGCAGATCGCCCTCCATCGCGCTGGCGGTCAGCGCGATCACCGGCAGCCGGGCACCGCCGCGGTCACGCTCCTGCTCGCGGATGCGGCGGGTCATGGCATAGCCGTCCATGACCGGCATCCGGCAGTCGGTCAGCACCAGGTCGAATCGGGTGCGCGCCAGCAGCGCCAGTGCCTGTTCGCCGTTCTCGGCCAGCACGTGTGGCAGGCCCAGCTGTTGCATGCGCCACCCCATCAGCGCCTGGTTGGTGGGATGGTCCTCCACGATCAGGATGCGCCGCTGCTGCAATGCGGCCGGCAACGGCACCGCCTGCGTGTGTTCTTCGGCGGCACTGGGCTGTTCGTCCACCGGCACCACCGGTACGGTCAGCAGCACCTCCACGCGCGTGCCCTCGCCGGGGACGCTGTGCAGCGTCAGCGTGCCGTGCATCATCGCCACCAGGCGCTGGCAGATGCTCAGCCCCAGCCCCGTGCCACCGTACTGGCGGCTGGTCGCCGCGTCGGCCTGTACGAACGGCGCGAACAGACGTTCGCGCTGCTCGGGCGAGATGCCGATGCCTGTATCGCGAACGGTCAGGCGCAGCTGCTGCGCGCCGTCGGCATCACCGTCGAGCACCTCCAGCGCGATGCCGACTTCGCCGGCGCGCGTGAACTTGATGGCATTGCTGAGCAGGTTGAATGCGATCTGCCGCAGGCGCATGCCGTCGACCAGGTGCATGGCCGCGAGCGCGTCGTCGATCTGGATCTGCAGCTCCAGCCCCTTGGCCACCGCCTGCGGGGCAAGCAGCTGCTGCACGTTGCCAACCAATGCGCGCAGCGCGACCGGATGCGGTTGCAGGGACAGCGCGCCGGCCTCGATCTTGGAGTAGTCCAGCAGGTCATCGAGGATCTGCCGCAGCATCTGCGCCGAGTCTTCGATCACGCTGATGATGCGGCGCTGCTCGCCATCCAGCGAGGTATGCGAGAGCACCTCCACCATGCCCAGCACGCCGGACATCGGCGTGCGGATCTCGTGGCTCATCGTGGCCAGGAATTCGGATTTGGCGGCGGTGGCGCGCTCGGCGGCCGCCTTGGCCAGCGCCAGCGCGTCGGCCTGTGCGCGCGCCTCGGTCACATCGATCCAGTAGCCGCTCCACAGCAGCACCCCGTCCTCGGCGTCGTAGGGCAGCGCGCGCGAACGCACCCAGCGCAGCATGCCCCCTGGGCGGGTGCGGAATTCCATGTCCACCGGGGCGAAGTCCCGCGTGGCGCTTTCCAGGGCCTGGCGCACATTGGCGCGATCACGCTCGTCGATGCGCGCGATCAGCGCGCTTTCATCGGCCATCGCCTCGGCCGCGGTGAGCCCGAACAGCGCTTCGGTGTCACCGGCGATGTACGGCAGCGACAGCCGGCCATCCCGTTCGCGACGGCCCTGGTAGACGATCGCCGGCAGATTGTCGGTGACGTCGGCCAGGCGCTGCTCGGCACGGCGGCGCATCGCTACCTCACTGCGCAGGCGCCAGTGCCCCCACCCATGGACGAGCAGTGCGGTCAGCAGCACCAGGGCCAGCGGCACCGCCCAGCGCGCGGTCGCGCGCCAGTCCAGATCGCTGCGGTACTCGGCCGACAACCAGTCGCTGCGGATCGCTTCGTGCTCGCGCGCGCTCATGTTCACCAGCAGGCGGTCGAACGTGGTGGCCAGGGGTGCGTACTGGCGCTTGACCGCCAACGACAGGCGATCGCTGAATCCCGCCGGCGCTGCCACGTGCAGCTGCGCGGGATAGTGATCACGCACGATGCGATCGATGACGGCCAGGTTGCCGATGTACGCATCGGCGTCTCCCTTGGCCAGCCGTGACAGCGCCAGTTCGGCGCTGCGCGCGGGCACGATGCGCGCATTGGGGGCCTGTTGCAGGACATACCCGCGCAACCGTTCCGGATCGGACAGCAGAATGCTGCGGCCATCCAGATCGGGCACGCCCAGCACCGACGCGCTGCCACTGGCCGTCACCACGACGTTGGGAACGGTGATGAAGGGCTGGCTGAACACCCAGCCGTCGCCCAGGTAGTTCGAATCGTTGGGGATGCCCATGATCGCGTCGACCTCGCCGCGGCGCAGCTGCTCGCGCACATCGAACCAGTCGTGCGCCGGCACCCGCGTGAGCTGCGCCCCTACCGTGCGCAGCAGGCGCAGGTACTCGGCCGAGACACCGCTGGGTCGGTCGGCACTGTCGATGAAGGCCAGCGGTGACGCGTTCGGCGCGAAAGCCAGGCGCAGGGGGGTGGCCAGGACACGCCTCTCCGCATTGCCCAGGATCACCTGGGACTGCACCGACCATCGCGGGGTCGGGAGCCAGCGCCGCTCCAGGCGCTCGCGCTCGGCCTCGTTGAGCGCGGCCAGGCCCATGTCCAGCGCTTCAGCCAAGGGCTGCTTGGCGTTGGGCACACCAAAGTGCAGCCGCTCCGGTGGTAGGTCGCTGGGGCGCAGCAGGCTGACATCGGTCAGCCGTCGCTCGGCGATCAGGGTCGTGGCCACATACGCGTTGCCGATGTAGACGTCGGCCTCGCCGCTGCCGACCATGGCCAATGCGGCGGTGGTGCTGGCCGCGGTCACGCGCCGGGCGCCGGGAAAGCGCGAGCGTACTTCTTCGCTGGTGACGAACTCACGCTCGGTGACCACGCGCAGGCCGCGCAGGTCAGGATCAGACGATGCCCGGGTTTCGCCGGGGCGGCCCACCAGCGCCAGTGGCGCCTGGGCGTAGGGGCGGGTGTAGACCATGCAGCGCGTGCGATCGGCAGTGAGCGTGATGTTCATCACCACATCGACTTCGCCCCGGCATGCCGCCTCCAGGACCTCGGTCCAGTCGCGATACATCCGCACCTGCACCTGCACTCCCAGCTGCCGGGTCAGCAGGCTGAGGTAGTCGTAGCCGAGGCCGACCGGCTTGCCGTTCTGCATGGACTCGAACGGCGGCCAACCGCTGTCGTACATGCCCAGGATGATGGTAGGGTGCCTGCCAAGCCACTCGCTCTGGTGGGGGGGCAAGGGAGGTGACGCAGCTGCGGATACCTGCATGCCCGTCGCCATCGCGAGCACGAACAGAACCAGCCAGCGAATGACGTGGGTACGCATGCTGCCTGATCTCCGTAGAATGACATCCCCATCCCGGCACGGCCCGACGGCTGCCTCACAGGCAATACTAGTCCATGACCCTGCGCATTATCATCGCCGATGACCATCCGGTCGTACGGATCGGCACGAAGGCCGTGATCGAGTCCAGCGGCGTTGGCCAGGTGGTGGCCGAGGCCAGTACCGTGGCCGAGCTGATGACCGTACTGGGCGACCACGAGTGCGATGTGCTGGTCACCGATTACTCCATGCCCGGCGGCGCGCAGGCCGATGGCTTCGCGATGATCGCCATGATCCGCCGGCGTTTTCCCGAGCTGCCGGTGCTGATGCTCAGCGTGTCCAACAACCTGGCGATCCTGCGCATGGTGGTCGCGACCGGCGTGCTTGGCCTGGTCGACAAGACCTCTTCGATGGATGAGCTGCCGCTGGCGATCCAGACCGTGCAGCGCGGCGTGCCCTACGTCAGCCTGTCGCTGAAGGAACGCATTGACGCAATCGGCACGGAGAGTGTCGAGGAAGGCGGAGCCCGTCCCTTGTCGCCACGCGAAGTGGAAGTGCTGCGGCTGCTCGGCAGCGGCATGACGGTCAAGGAGATCGCCCTCCATCTGCACAAGAGCGTCAGCACCATCAGCCGCCAGAAAGGCGATGCGATGTTGAAGCTCGGGCTGAAGGGCGACGCCGAGCTGTTCGACTACCTGCGCGACGGCGAACGCTGATCCCGGTCCGCCTGCGGACGCGCGCTCTTTTTTCTTCGATACGCATGCGATGCACGTCATCGCGATGGTGTCCTGTCGTGTGTGCGCGTTACGCATGAGACGGAGTGCGCGTGCGTAGCAGATAGCGAACGAAGAGTTCCCGATATCGCCGCTTCATTTATGTACTGCTCAGTTTGATATTCAGGGCTAATTCGGGTGACTAACGGATAATTCACACCTGTCGCCAGCAGCGATTCCCCCTCCCTCTGCTGGCGGACAAAACCAAAAAATAAAAAGGTGTTCCCGAAAATGAAGACTTCCCTGCTTGCTCTGGGTCTGCTCGCTGCACTGCCGTTCGCTGCGTCGGCAACCGACGGCCTGTCGTACAACTACGTCGAAGGCGGCTACGTGAACACCGATGCCAAGGGCGGCGACGCCGATGGCTGGGCGGTGAAGGGCTCGGTCGCCGTGGCGCCGAACTTCCATGTCTTCGGTGACTACAACGCGCAGGAAACCAAGCGCGGCAGCAACGACGTCGACCAGTGGCGCGTCGGTGTGGGCTACAACTACGGCATCGCCCCGACCACCGATCTGGTCGCCCGCGTTGCTTACCAGAAGTTCGACCCGAAGCACGGCCCGGACTTCAACGGCTACTCCACCGAAGTCGGCGTGCGCAGCGCGTTCACCCCGAACTTCGAAGGCTACGTAATGGCCGGTTACGAGGATTACAGCAAGAAGCACGGCATCAATCCGGACGGCGAGTTCTACGGCCGCGTCGGCGCCCAGGCCAAGCTCAACCAGAACTGGGGCCTGGCCGGCGAAGTGAAGCTGGCCAAGGGCGGCGACAAGGAATGGTTCGTTGGTCCGCGCTTCACCTGGTAATACGCGATACGCAACACCGCGGTACGTTGTTGGATGGCGCGGTCTCTCTCCCCTGCGCCATGAAGCCCGGCTCACGCCGGGCTTCACTTTTACAGCAGCCGACCAACGGTCGGCTCTACCTGCACAGCCGTCGCGGTTTTTTTGCGGTTGGCATGGCGACACCCTCGTCGGTACGCCACGAAACAACCCGGCCACGTGCCGGGTTGTTTCGTTCTGGCGTGGCCCAGCGCCCGACCCATCCGCCGTCGCGCCTGAAAAGGATGGACGAAGACCCAAAAAAAACCCCGGCATCTGCCGGGGTTTTGGGTGCCTCACTTGAACAGCGTGTCCGGATACTCCGGCTTCTGCTCGCGTGCCAACAACGCACGCAATCCTTCTTCGGGAGTCTGCTCACCGTGCAGCACGGCGCGCACCCGGTCGGAGATGGGCAGGTCGATGCCATGACGCCGCGCCTGGCGCATCACTTCATCGGCGGTCTGCACCGATTCCACCACCTGGCCGATCTCGCGCACCGCATCCTGCAGCGTCTGCCCACGGCCCAGGGCCAGGCCCAGCCGACGGTTGCGCGAGAGGTCGCCGGTGCAGGTCAGCACCAGATCGCCCAAGCCGGCCAGCCCCATCAGGGTCTCCGGCTTGGCACCGATCGCCGCGGCGAGCCGCAGCATTTCGTTGAGGCCACGGGTGATCAGGCCGGCACGGGCGTTGAGGCCCAGCTGCATGCCATCGGCAACGCCGGTGGCCACGGCCAGCACGTTCTTCATCGCGCCGCCGAGCTCGGCACCGACCATGTCATCGCCGGTGTAGGCGCGGAACGCCGGGCCGTGCATGGCATCGGCCACCTGCTGGGCGAAGTCCGGCGCGTCACCGTGGACGGTGATCGCGGTCGGCAGGCCCTGGGTGACTTCCTTGGCGAACGACGGGCCGGTCACCACCGCCAGCGGCACGTCCGGCCCGAGGACCTCACGCGCCACTTCGTGCAGGAACCGACCGGAGCCGGGTTCGAAGCCCTTGGTCGCCCACGCCACGCCGGCATCAGCCGGGCGCAGCGGCGCCAGTGCACGCACGGTTTCACCGAAGGCGTGCGACGGCACCACCACCAGGATCCAGGCGGCGTCCTTGACGGCAGCGGCCAGGTCGGTGGTCGCGCGCAGCGACTCGGGCAGCGGAATGCCCGGCAGATAACGGGTGTTCTCGTGGCGCTGGTCGATGGCCTCGACCATCGCCGCATCGCGCCCCCACAGCACGGTCGGGTGACCGTGCCGCGCGAGCAGGCTGGCCAGGGCAGTGCCCCAGGAGCCGGCGCCGAGAACCGCGATTTTGTCTGCGTGGTTGCTCATCCGTACGACTGCAGCGCCGATCAGGCGTTGCCGGCCGGCTCGGAATCGGCGAGCGAGGTCTCGCCCTGTTCCTGGCGCTGGCGCAGGGTTTCGGCGTAGAGGCCTTCGAAGTTGATCGGCTGCAGGAAGAACGGCGGGAAGCCACCGGCCTGGATCAGCTCGCTCACCAGCGAACGCACGTACGGGAACAGGATGTTCGGGCACTGGGTGCCGAGCAGCACGTCGATCGACTGCGGGTCCAGGCCCACCAGGCCGAACACGCCGGCCTGCTGCACTTCGGCCACATAGGCGGTCTTCTCGCCGGCCTTGCAGGTCAGGGTCACGGCCAGCACGACTTCGAAGGCGCTCTCGCCCAGGCGCTGCACGCGCTGGTTCAGGTTGAGCTGCAGTTCCGGCTGCACGGCGTCATTGAAGACGGCCGGAGCGTTCGGCGATTCGAACGAAACGTCCTTGACGTAGATCTTCTCGACGGTGAACGAGGGACCGGTGGCGGCGTCGACCGGCGCGACGGCGCCGTTGGTGTTCTCTTCGGACATTTCCTGTTGCTCCAAAAATGAATGCTGTAAAAACGGATTGTTACATGCCCTGCGATGGGGGCGCTGTGCGCCGCGTACAAGGCGTGCGCTGCAATCCGACGGGGATCAGTTGCGGCCCTTGACCAGCGGCAGCTCGGCCTGCTGCCACGCCGGGATGCCGCCATCGAGCACGTTGACCTGGGTGAAACCCGCCTTCTTCAAGGCCTTGGCGGCCGTCTCGGAGGCGTTGCCGCTGCGGCAGACCAGCACGACCGGGCTCTGCTGGGCCTTGGCGACCAGCTTGTGCTCCGGACCGAACTGGCTCGGCTGCACATTGCGGCTGCCGGCGATATGGCCCTTCTCGAAATCGCTGCTCGAGGACAGATCGACCACGATGGCGCCACCGGCGTTCATCAGCTGGGTCAGTTCCGCCGGCTTGAGCGATTTGAAGCCACGGAACAGACGGCGGACTTCGGTCACGATGATGGCCACGGTCAGGCCGACCAGGGCCATCGACAACATCGGGTTTCGGCCGGCAAAGGCCAGCAACTCTTCGTAATTCACTAAGATCACGGGTCGATAAGCGGGCGCCGATTGTCGCACATGCGGGCGAATCGGCGTCCAGCCCCGTGTGGGCGGGCGTCAGCGGTCCTGCCAGAGGTCGGGCAGCCCGTTGGCCTGGAGCCAGCGCTTGTCTTCGGCGTCCCAGCGCCAGATCTCCCGCACCCGCACCGTGCGCTCGGCCTGGGTGTTGTTGTTGATCACCCGCACCTCGGCGGTGCGCCCTACCCGGCCATCGGGCATGGGCACGTTGTCGCTGGCGCGATAGCTGGAGATCTTCACCTGCTCGAAGCGGCGCAGTTCCAGGTCGGTCAGCGGGTGGACCCGGGTGTATTCCGGGTCCAGGTACGGCAACGCGTCTTCAACGGTGCCCCAGCGCATCGTGGCGTCGTACTTGATCTGGGTTTCCTCCAGATCCTTGCGCTGCTTCCGGGTGGTTTTCTGCTCGGCGGCCAGGGCACTCACGCTGATCAGCGCGAGCAATGCCAGCAGCAGGATCTGAAGCGTACGACGCATGCGAATTCCCCAATAGGCAAGGCGCCCATCCTACCGCCTGGCGAAGGCCACGAAACGGCCGCTCAGTTCAGCGGCGGCCTTGTCGCCCTCGCCCGGCTGCCGGGCGGTGAGGCTGATGCGGGCCTTGCCACGCTGGG
This sequence comes from Stenotrophomonas sp. LM091, assembly GCF_001806305.1. Taxonomy (NCBI): domain Bacteria; kingdom Pseudomonadati; phylum Pseudomonadota; class Gammaproteobacteria; order Lysobacterales; family Lysobacteraceae; genus Stenotrophomonas; species Stenotrophomonas sp. LM091. The sequence continues at coordinate 2,354,966 of NZ_CP017483.1, read as the reverse complement.
CGAAGGTGGCCAGGAAGCTGTCCCAGTCGGTTTCCGCATCGGCCTGGGCCTGCGCATCCAGATCGCCGTAGACCGGCGCCAGGTAGCGGATGTGGCTGTCGGCCACGTAGACATCGGCATCGAACCCGGCCAGGCGCAGCCGCAGCGTCACCAGTGCCCAGCCGGACAGGGTCAGCGCCGAGGCCAGGCTGCCACCGAAGGCGTTGCCCTTGTCATTGACGTTGGCCGCCAGCGGGGCATGGATGTGCAGGACGCCGTCGCGATAGTCGTGGACACGGATCTGCATGGCCGCCACCGGCGGCATGGCATCCAGGACATGCTGCAGCGCGGACAACTGCGCCGGCAGGGAATCGGTTGCGGACATCTGGTTGATCACGTCACATCGAAGGGCTCGCATAATGCCCGCAATGAACACCGAAACGAAAGTCGCGCCCTGGACCCTGATCTCGCTGCGCCCGCGTGGCCAGCATGCGCCGCTGCGGCGTGCGGCCGCTGCCGCCGGGGCGCGCGTCATCGCGCTCTCGCCGTGGGCGCTGCAGGCCTGCGCTGATACGGCCACGCGCGCCGCGCTGGAGGCCGCGCTGGCGGCCGAGCGGGTGGTCTTCAGCAGCCCGGCGGCGGTTAAGGCCGCCGCGCGCCTGGTGGACCTGGCCGCGCCCCACCCGGGGCAGTGGCTTGCGGTGGGCGCCGGCACGGCGGCGGCGTTGGACCGGCAGGGCGCACAGGGCGTCGCCGCGCCGGCGCGGATGGACAGCGAGGGCCTGCTCGCGTTGCCGGCCCTGGCGGATCTGCATGGCCTGCGCGCCGGTCTGGTGACCGCGCCCGGCGGGCGCGGGGTGATCGCGCAGACCCTGGAGCAACGCGGTGCCCGGCTGCTGCGGGCCAACGTCTATGTCCGCCGTGCGCTGCCCCTCGCGCCGCGCATGCTGCAGCGGCTGCGGCACGCGGCCACGCCGTGGGTGCTGGCACTGAGCAGCGGCGAGGCATTGACCCTGCTGCTGGCGCAGTTGCCGGACGATCTGCAGGCCCCCCTGCGCGAGGCCCTCGTGGTGGCCGCCAGCGAGCGGCTGGCCGCGCAGGCGCGCGCGGTCGGCTTCGGGCAGGTGCAGCTGGCGGCAGGGCCGTTGCCTTCGCAGCTGGTTGCCGCTGCACACGCCGCGCTCATCCCGCCCGCATCTTCCTGAACAGGGCGCCGGAGCGGTCTTGCAGGCGGCTCGGGCGGCGGGCGATGCTGTGCGCCACGTCGCTCGCCAGCCAAGCGGATTGCCCGGCGCGCGCGACAAGGATGCCCGTATGAATGACCCTGTTTCGCCTTCCTCTCCGCGCCGCCCCCTGCGCTGGATCGTGCCGGTCACGGCGTTGGCCGTGCTGGCCGGCGGCGGTGCCTGGGGCTGGACGCAGTGGCAGTCGCGACAGGCGCAGGAGCGTGTGCGCGAGGAGAATGCCCAGTTGCAGGTGCAGGGCCTGCTGGACAGTGTCGAGGCGCTGCGCCGCGATCAGCGCTCGACCTCCCAGCGCGTGCAGGACGCCGCCGCGACCAACCGGGTGCTGCGCGATGAAATGCTCGGCCTGAGCCAGCGCAACGCCCTGCTTGAAGAGAACCTGGCCAAGCTGGCCGACAGCACCCGCCACGGTGCCCAGGCGCTGCAGCTGGAAGAGGCCGAGCTGTTGCTGAGCCAGGCCAGCCAGCGGCTGGCCTATGCCGATGACGCCGACGGCGCCAAACGCCTGTACGCATTGGCGGCCGCCTCGTTGGACGATGTGCAGGGCAGCGAGTATCTGAACCTGCGGCAGGCGCTGATGCAGGAGCGCAATGCCGTGGATGCACTGGGCCCCGGGGTGCGTGCGCAGACCCAGGCACGGCTGGGCCGGTTCGCCCAGGCGCTGACCGCGCTGCCCGAGCAGATCGACGCCCCGGCCGATACCGCCGTTGGCGGCCCTTGGTGGCACCAGGTGCTGGCACCGTTCGTGACCATCACCCCCACCCGCCTGCAGGGCCCGTTGACCGAGGCCGAGCGGGTGGCCGCGTGGGACTCGCTGCAGCTGGAACTGACCCTGGCGCGGGCCGCGGTGGAGCGCGGCGATCAACCCGGCTACGTGCAGGCGCTGGACCGCGTGGCGCTGTGGCTGCCGCGGCTGTGGCCGGATTCACCTGCTCTGCGCGAGCAACGTGCTGAACTGCATCAACTACGCGCCTGCGAGCTGCGTCCATCGCTGCCCGAACTGGGCAGCACCCTGCAGCAACTGCGCTCGATGCGTAACGGGAGGTAATCGATGAAGCCCTTTCAATCTCTGGTGGTCCTGCTCTTGGCCGTCGCCCTGGGCGTGATCGCCTCACAGTGGCTCGGCACCGAACAGCTGCGGCAGTTCGGCGAAGTGATCTACCGCTACGGCGGCACCGACTACCGCTCCACCGTGCCGCAGGTCGCCCTGATGGTGCTGGTGGGTCTGCTGGTGCTGTGGCTGCTGTGGAGCCTGCTGGCCTCGCCGTTCCGCGCCTGGGGCCGCTACCGCCGCAAGCAGGGTCGTGCGCGCCTGACCGAGGGCCTGCAGGCCCATGAACAAGGCCACTGGCAGCGTGCGGAAAAGCTGTTGACCAGCGCCGCCGAAGACAAGGAAGTGAGTGCTGTCGCCTTGGTCACTGCGGTGCGCAGCGCGCAGGCGCGCGACGACGACGCCGCGGTCAACCAGTATCTGCAGCGCCTGGCCGCCGAAGACGCCACCAGCCATGCCCTGCTGCAGGCCGAACGTCTGCTGGCACAGGAGCGTCCGGTGGATGCGATCAACGTGCTCGACATCGCCGCGATCCAGCCGCTGCCGCCGCGCGGCCTGTGGCTGCGCACCGAGGCACTGGCCCGTGCCGATCGCGCGCATGAGGCGTACGGGCAGCTGGGCGCGCTGCGCAAGCAGAAGGTGCTGCCGGACACCGCCGTGGCCGAACTTGAAATCCGCCTGGCGGCCCAGTCGTTGCTGGAGGCCGGTGATGTCAACGCACTGGCCGCGCAGTGGGAGGCCACGCCGAAGGCCCTGCGCAGCGATCCGGACGTGGTTTCGGCCTATGCCCTGCGGGCGGTTGCCCTGGACTGGGACGAACCGGCCCTGCTGAACCTGGAGCAGGCGCTGGACACGCGCTGGGACGAATCGGTGGTGACGCTCTACGGCCAGATGCCGGTGGAGAAGCTGGCCACGCGCCAGGCCAACCTGCAGCGCTGGTTGACCACCCAGCCCTCCAGCCCGGCCTTGCTGCTGGCGCTGGGCCGCATTGCCGCCCGCCAGCGCCAGCACACCCTGGCCGAGGATTACCTGCACCGCGCGATTGCCGCTGGTGCCGGCCCGGCCGCCTGGGAAGCGTTGGGCGAGCTGTTCCTGGAACGCGGCGAAACCGCGCTGGCCTCGCAGTGCTTCGCCAATGCGCTGCGCCAGCAGCGCGGTGATGACAGCGTGGCGCTGGCCCGTGCCTCGACCGCGACGCCGCTGGACCCGATCGTCCCCGAGCGCGCCACCGTCGAAGAGCAATCGCTGATGGGTGAACCGGCGACGGTGCACGATCGCCTGCACGTGGAGCAGGGCCGCATGCACGCTGAGGAAGATCGCCTGCACGTTGAACGCGACGCGTTCGGCAACCCGCGCCTGCCGTAACAGCGGCGTGGTTCCCGGTAGTGCCGGCCGCTGGCCGGCAACGCGGGGTCCCTGAGAATGCGGCGTCCCGGAGAATGAGGGTTCCCCGCAAAGGCAGGCTCCCCGAAACGGTATGGAGGAGCCGGCCAGCGGCCGGCACGACCAGAGCCGACTGGTGTACACCTCCGCCGGATACAAAAAAGAAGGCCGCCCTTGGGCGGCCTTCTTCGTTCCATCCAGCGGGGCGATCAGCGCTCGACGATCGCCACCACGCCCATGCCGCCGGCGGTGCAGATCGAGACCAGCGCGCGGCCACCGCCGCGTTCGGCCAGCTGCTTGGCCGCCGTGGCGATCACGCGGGCGCCGGTGGCGGCGAACGGGTGGCCGGTGGCCAGCGAGGAGCCCAGCGGATTGATCTTGGCCGGATCGATCTTGCCCAGCGGCGCCTCCAGGCCCAGCCGGTTGCGGCAGTAGTCTTCGCTTTCCCACGCGCGCAACGTGCACAGCACCTGTGCAGCGAAGGCCTCGTGGATTTCGTAGAGATCGAAATCCTGCAGGGTCAGGCCATTGCGCTTAAGCATCTCCGGCACCGCGATGGTCGGCGCCATCAGCAGGCCTTCGCCGTGTACGAAATCAACGGCCGCCACCTGCGAATCACGCAGGTACGCCAGCGGCTCGTGGCCATGCGCGCGCGCCCACTCTTCGCTGGCCAGCAGCACCGCCGAGGCGCCGTCGGTGAGCGGGGTGGAGTTGGCGGCGGTCAGCGTGCCGCGGCCGGAGACCTTGTCGAAGGCCGGCTTCAGCGTGGCCAGTTTTTCCAGCGAGGTATCGGCGCGCAGGATGTTGTCGCGCTCCACGCCGCGGAACGGCGCGATCAGGTCGTTGAAGAACCCGCGCTCGTACGCGGCGGCCAGCTTCTTGTGCGAGGACACCGCCCACTCATCCTGCGAGTCGCGGGAGATGTTCCACTCCTTGGCCATGTCTTCGCAGTGGTCGCCCATGCTCTTGCCGGTACGCGGCTCGGCCACGCCCGGGAATTCCGGCTTGAGTTCACTCAGCTTGAAGCCGCGGGTCAGTGCCTTGAGCTTGTCGCCGGTGCTCTTGGCGCGGTTGGCCGCCAGCAGGCGCGCACGCAGCTTCTTGCCGTAGACGATCGGCACATCGGAGGTGGTGTCCGAGCCGCCACCGATGCCCGAGTCGATCTGGCCCAGCGCGATCTTGTTGGCCACCGCAATGATGGTATCCAGCGAGGTGCCGCAGGCACGCTGCATGGTGATGCCCGGGGTCAGCGGGGACAGGCCCGAGGACAGCGTTGCTTCGCGGCCCAGGTTCCAGTCGCTGGAGTGCTTGATCACCGCGCCCATCGCCACTTCGCCCAGCTGCTGGCCGTGCAGGCCGAAGCGCTCGACCAGCGCACCGAGTGTGCGCACCGACATACCGAGATTGCCGACGTCCGAATAAGCCGTGTTCTGGCGACAGAACGGAATGCGGACGCCGCCGAGGATGGCGACGGAACGGGCGTTGGGCATGGAGATACCTGGCATGGGAGGGGTGTCTGCAACATGGCCTGCACGAAGGAGCAGGCATAATGGGGCCAAGTGTAGCTGCCGCCCTGTGATGGGCCAACCGTGAAACCATGAGCAAACCCGACCACGGCATGAATGCCATTGGCGTACTGGCATTGGAACTGGCCGGCGGCGACGCCCCGCGCCATGCCGCGCTGTCCTCCGAACAGGCTGGTGAACTGGCCGAACGCGTCGGCCGCGATCTGGCCAAGCTGGTGCCCGGCGTCAGCGGGCTGGACTTCGTGTTCGCCGGCGCCCACTTCGATCCGGCGGAAATCCTGCGTCCGGGCTGGCCGGTGCACCGGCGCCTGGAAGAACTGCAGATGCGCGCCCCGGGCCGCAACCAGGGCCCGCGCGTGCTGGCCTTTGGTGCCGGCGCCGATGGCGACGTACCGCTGCCGTTCCAGGCTGATGCCAGCCTCACCGGCGGCGGCCTGCGGGTCGTCCCGTTCCTGCTGACGGGCACTGAAGTCGCCCAGACCCAGGCCGTGGCCGAGGCGCTGGAAGACGTGCTGCTGGCCCAGGGCATGGCGCAGGCCGATACCGCGCTGCAGGCCCAGAACGCCTTCGGCGCGCAGATCGAACACGCGCGCTATTTCACGGTGAATGATCTCGCCGCGATGATGTCGATGCAGTACGACAACCAGGGCCTGGCGATTCTGTGGCCGCTGATCGAAACCGCACTGATGGCACCGCACGTGGAAGAGTGGCTGGATGCCGCGCCGGAGCCGCTGCTTCGATACGCTGACGGCGAAGTGCGTATGGCGCTGTTCGATCCCGCCGGCTGGTGCGCGTACTACAACCACGGCACCGGCGACTGTGATCGCTTGCAGGGCATCTACGATCAGTACCTGATCCGCCAGCGGCAGATGGCCGCCGTGCTGGAAGCGCACGGCCTGCCGGTGCTGTTCGTACATTGCGAAGCCGGGCAGGACGCGCGCGAGCTGCTGGCCCGCTGACGGTAGTGCCGGCCGCTGGCCGGCTCCTCGGGAAAATCGATATCGCTCATGGCAGCCACGCATGGCGTGGCTCGACCAACGTTCAAAAAAAACGCCGGCGTTCGCCGGCGTTTTTCGTCAGATACGGCCCGGGTTACGGGGCCGCTTTGATCACCGCGCAGGCCAGGCGTGCGCCGGCATTGCCGGTCGGCTGGGTCTTGTAGTCGTCCGCGTCGGCATGGACGATCAGGCCGCGGCCAATGATGTCGAAATCATCACCCTTGCCGATGTTGACGTTGGTCGAGACCGGGGCGTCGACCACGGCGTTGCCCTGGGCATCAGCCTTGATGTTGGGCATGTCGCCACCGTGATGCGGTTCGCTGGCGACGCTGCCGTGGTCCTGCTTACCCGGGTTGAAGTGGCCGCCGGCGCTGGCGCCGTCCGGCGCGCTGCAGTCGCCCTTCTCATGGATGTGGAAGCCGTGCTCGCTGTTCGGCTTCAGGCCGCTGACCTGGCCTTTCACATGAACCTTGCCGTCAACGATGCTGAAGGTCACGTTGCCTTTGACGTCATTGCCCTGGGTCGGCGCAAGGTCGGCACTGGCAGTGTGGTTGGCATGGGCCTCACTGGTCATCGCCGGCGGTGCCTCGGGGGTCGCTTCGGCCGTCGGCTGGGACGCGGTGGCTTCGGCAGCCGGCGTGGCTTCCGGGGTGGTGTCGGCCGGCTTGTTGCAGGCGGTCAGGCCGAGCGCGGCAATGGCCGCGAACAGCGTGGTGTGGATCAGGCGCATGTGGATCTCCTTGCGGGTAGCGTTGGAAGAAACGGCGTCGTGGGACGGCGCGATCAGCGCACGACCCGGATGACGCCGCAGGCAATTCGGGCGCCGGCGTTGCCGGCCGGCTGGCTGCGGTAATCGTCGGCATTGGCATGCACGATCAGTGCACGCCCGGCGATATCGGTGGCTGCGCCGCCGCCAAGGGTAACCGCTGGCAGGCGGATGTCGACGTTGACGCGTCCCTGCGCATCGGCACGCAGGTTGTCCATGTCACCGGCGTGGTGCGCGCCGGCACTGTTGCGGCCGTGCGGCTGCCCGGCCGGATTGAAATGCGCACCGGCGCTGCTGGCATCGACCGCACTGCAGTCGCCGCGCTCATGCACGTGGAACCCGGCCACCTGCAGCGGCTGCAGGCCACCGATGACACCGGTGATGTGTACGCCACGTGCATCGGGCACCAGCGCAAGGCGCCCACTGACCAGGCTGGCCGAGGCGGGCGACAGATTGGCCTCTGCCATCTGCGCGGTGCTGACCACCGGCACGACGGGGGCGGCGGGACGCGGCGGCGGTGTGCTGCCACAGGCGGCCAGACCGACCGAGATCGCCGCAGCGAGGACGACATGGGAACTGCGCATGGGAAGACTCCTTGATTGCAAACTAACCGTGTGCTCGTCCACAGGCCATGAAAGCGGCCCGGACATGGCGCACACGCGGTGTGGACATGCGGTTCATCCGCCGCGCCGGCGCCCGGCGCCGAGCTTGCGGGTGAGCGTGTTTCGACCCATGCCCAGCCGCGCGGCCGCCTCGGCACGGCGGCCGTGGGTGATCTGCAGGGCGGCTTCGAGCAGGGCCTGGTCGACCCGGTCACGCACCTGGGCGTGCAGGCCTTCGGCACCTTCGGCCAGTCGCTGGCGCGCCCATGCCGAGAGCAGCGTTTCCCACTGCCCCGGATCGCCGGCACTGCGCGCGCGCGGCGCACCGGCACTGCGGTGCAGCGCGCTGTCCACGTCGGCCACGCCGATGCTGTCGGCGGCGGCAAGCGCGGCCATGCGCCAGCACACGTTTTCCAGCTCCCGTACGTTGCCGGGCCAATCGTGTTCGCGCAGCGCCTGCAGCGCGGCGGCAGTGAGCCGCTTGGGCGGCGTATCCAGCTTGTGTGCCGCGGCCGCGAGGAAGGTCTCGGCCAGCTGCGCGATGTCGTCGCGACGCTCGCGCAGCGGCGGCAACCGCAGCCGCACCACATCCAGCCGGTGCAGCAGGTCGGCACGGAAGCGACCCTGCGCCACCAGCGTTTCCAGGTCCTGGTGGGTCGCGGCGATCACGCGCACATCCACGCGGATCAGCTCACGCCCGCCGACGCGGAAGAACTCGCCCTCGGCCAGCACGCGCAGCAGTCGCGTCTGCAGCGGCAACGGCATGTCGCCGATTTCATCCAGGAACAGCGTGCCGCCATTGGCCTGTTCGAAACGGCCGATGTGGCGGCGCTGGGCACCGGTGAACGCGCCTGCCTCGTGGCCGAACAACTCGCTTTCCAGCAGTTCGGACGGAATGGCCGCGGTATTGAGTGCGACGAACGGGCCCTGCACGCGCGGCGACTCATGGTGCAGCGCATGCGCGACCAGCTCCTTGCCGGTGCCGGTCTCGCCATTGATCAGCACCGACAGCGGTGCCTGCGCCAAGCGCCCGATCGCGCGGAACAGCGCGCGCATCGCCGGCGTATCGCCGACCAGCTGCGGACGCTGATCGGGCGGCGTCGTGCTGGCGGTCTCGCTCGGCTCGGCCAGGGTGACATCCGGCGCGGGCAGCACCCGCTGCGCCAGCGCGACCGCATCATCCAGATCGAACGGCTTGGACAGGAATTCCTGCGCGCCACCGCGGAAGGCACCGGCCGTGCTCGCCACATCGGTATAGGCCGACATCACGATCACCGGCAGCTGCGGATGCGCCGCCTTGAGCTTGTCCAGCAGGACCAGCCCGTCATCGCCGGGCATGCGGACATCGGTGAACAGCAGATCCGGTGGCGGCTGCTCGGACAGCATCGCCAAGGCGGCCGCCGCGCCGTCGAACCCTTCGACGCGGTAGCCGGCCTCACGCAGCGCGGTGCACAGCACGAAGCGCACCGCGCGGTCATCGTCGACCACCCAGACGCGCTGGGCGGTGGTATCGACCTGGTCAGCCATGGGCGGCGGTGTCCTCGGCGGGGGTGCCCTGCCCGATCGGCAGCAGCACGGTGAATACGGTGTGGCCCGGGCGCGAGCGGTAGGTCAGGGTGCCGCGGTGCTCGCGCGCGACCTGCTGGGCCAGCGCCAGGCCCAGCCCGGTGCCCTCGGCACGACCACTGACCAGCGGCAGGAACAGGTGCTCGGCCAGGTCTTCGGGCACGCCACGGCCGTCATCGGCGATTTCCAGCCGCAGCGCCAGCGGGTGCAGCTGATCGGTGATGCGCACGCCGTGCTCCACGCGCGTGCGCAGGGTGACGGTGCCCGCACCGGCCTGGATCGCATTGCGGACCAGGTTCCACACGGCCTGGGTGAGGCGGTCGGCATCGCCATCGAACTCGGGAATGCTGGGGTCGTAATCGCGCTGGATCCGGACCGCCCAGCCACCCTCGCTCTCGGCCAGGCGCAGGACGCGCTCCAGCGAGGCATGGATATTGAGCGGTGCGTGCGGCGCGGCCGGCGCGGGCGACAGCAGCTGCTCGAGCAGGCCGTTCAGGCGCTCGATCTCCGAGCCGATCAGCTCGATCAGTTCGCGCTCGTCCGGATCGCGCTGCGCGTTGCGCCGCGCCAGCAGCTGGGCCGCGCCCTTCAAGCCGGCCAGCGGATTGCGCAGCTCGTGCGCCAGGCCCTTGAGCGCGGCACTGAGTGCGCTGGGCAGCGCCTGGGTGGGGTCCAACCCCGGGAACTCATCGACCGGATGCGCCTCCAGCAGCCAGCCGCCCTCGTCCCAGCGGCTCAGCCACCCCTCGGCAAAACGGGGCGCATCGCCCGGCAGCGCCAGGGCCAGCCGGTGCAGGCGCAGGGTGTCGCGCTCATCGCGGGCAAGGAAGTGGGCCAGGGCGTCGCCCTGTGCCTCCAGCGAGGCCAGCGGCTGGCCCAGCAGGCGCCGCACGCTCACGCCCAGCCAGCGGGCAAAGGCGGGATTGCAGCCCACCACACGGCCGCTGGCGTCGGCCCAGGCGACCGGGGTGCCGAGGGCGTCGAGGGCGGGAGGCGGGAGCGCGGTGGTCATTGCACCAATGTAGTGCAAAACGGCAGGCCTGTTGATCCCGGTTTCCTGCCTCGCTCATGCATGCTGCAGGATGTTGACCAGCCGGCCCAACGGATCGCGGAGGTAGAACCGACGCACGCCCCACGGTTCGCTGGCTGGGCCATAGGCGATGGGGAGGTTGGCCGCGTGCACCCGACGAAGCACTTCGTCCAGATCGTCGACCTCGATGGAGAGATCGGGCACGGCGGTACCGGCGCCGCCTTCGGACGCCACACTCACCTGGACGGTCATATCCGCGGATCCCGCATAGGTGCGGATCCAGCCGTGATCCATGACCAGCGCCAGGCCGAGGATGTCCCTATAGAAACTGTCCGCGGCGGCCGGATCGGACGCGGCGATGTTGGCGATGATGCGTTTGACCTTCATGAATCCTCCGGGCAATCGATCGCTAGGCCTCAGCCCAGCTGAGAAATACACCAAGCAACTCAGTCAGGTTCCCGATACCACCGCTCGCTACAAACTGCGACTTCTCAACCGTGCAGATAATCCAGTCGGCATCATCTTCCGAATCCCCGCGGCTGATTGATGCAAAGGGCTTTTGCTCAAGCTCCGTCTCGATGAGATCAATGCAGACGTGCCAGCCGGGGTTATCAAGGGTGTCGATAGTGACCCCGAACGTATGCTCCCAGTCCTCGTTGCACTGCCTTCGATACCAGTGCTGGAGTCGCTGCAGTTCATCCATCGGTGTCACTCGCTCTTGTCAGGCGCCTTCGGCAGCGCCACACCCTTCGGCCACAGCATCCAGATCGTGCCCTTCTGCTTCATGTGCCCCGCCAATTCGCCGGCGGCATCGCCGGTGCCCCAGAACAGGTCCGCGCGGACCTCGCCGGTGATGGCACCGCCGGTATCCTGCGCGGCGACCGGGCGCACCAGGGCGGTGCCGTCCGGGCGCGTGGTGGACAGCCACAGCAGGCTGCCCAGTGGCACGACGTTGCGGTCCACCGCGACGCTGTAGCCGGCGGTCAGCGGCACGTTCAACGAGCCGCGCGGGCCTTCGTCGCTGTCCGGGCCGCGGGTGAAGAACACATAGCTGGGATTGCTGGCCAGCAGTTCGGGCACGCGGGTCGGGTGGGCATCGGCCCAGGCGCGGATGGCGGCCATGCTGACGTCGGCCTGCTTCAGCTCACCCTGCTCCACCAGCCAGCGGCCGATGGGGCGATAGGGATGGCCGTTCTGGTCGGCGTAGGCGATCCGCAGCTGACGGCCATCGGCCAGCTGGACGCGGCCCGAGCCTTGGATCTGCAGGAACTGCAGGTCCATCGGGCTGGTCAGCCAGGCCAGTACGGGTGCCTTGACGCCGTTCGCGGCGATCCGCGCGGCATCGTCATACGGCTTGAGCACGCGCCCTTCCACGCGTCCGCGCAGGCGCTTGCCCTTGAGTTCGGGATAAAGACTCTCGAGCTGGACGCTGATCATGTCGTCGGGCACACCGTACACCGGCACCGCCGCCTTGGCGGTGCGGGTGAGGCTGCCGGCATAGATCGGCTCGTAGTAACCGGTGATCAGGCCATCGGCCCGGTTGCCACCGGCGCGCAGGGCATAGACGTCGAGATTCGCCTGCAGGAACTGGCGGATGGCGGCCGGCGTGGTGGCAACCTTGGCGGCCGCGGCGCAGGTGGGTGCCCAGTTGGCCTCTGTCTTCAGGCGCGGGCAGGCACTGCGCCAGGCGGCGAAGCCGGCCTGCAGATCGGCGTCCGCGACGGCGGGCAATGCGTTCCAACTCGTCTTTGCGTAGGTGCTGGTGGGCACGGTCGCTGGCGATGACGCAGGGCGCTGCGGCGCGACCGCGCAGGCGCTCAACATGGCCAACCCGACCCCCGACAGCGCGGCGTGCTTGAGTGCCTGGCGAAGGGAATCGGACTTCATGGGCGGCGTTCCTGTTGCAGCAGCAGCGAGTGCAGGATGCGGGCGTCTTCGGCATCAAGATCTGCGGGAAGATCGTCGCGCCCGCGGAAGCGGCGATGGAAGGCGCCGACGGCGGCCGCCCGGTCGTCCATCGGGTAGCCGAAGGCCTGCAGGGCCATCCAGGCATCAAAGCCGGCCGGTGCCGGGCCATCGGCTGCGCGCGGCCATACGCCGAAACCGGCTTCGGCCAGTTGCTGCCACGGGAAGAAACGGCTGGGATCCTGCTTGCGCGAGGGCGCCAGATCGGCATGCGCGATGATCTGGCTGGGCGGAATGCGCAGGCGCGTGCACAGGTCATCCAGCAGGCGGATCAGGGCCGCGATCTGTGCCGGTGCGAACGGCGTGTCGCCATCGTTGTCGATCTCGATGCCGATCGAGGCCGAGTTGAGATCGGTGATCGTCCCCCAGCGACCGGGACCGGCATGCCAGGCGCGCCGGTCATCGCCGACCAGTTGGTAGATGTGGCCATCGGCCCCGACCAGATAGTGCGAACTGACCTTGCCGCCGCTGTTGGCGCTGCGCAGCGTGTTCAGGCTCTGCTGCACGGAATGCTGATCGGTGTGGTGCAGCACGATCACCACCGGCGCGCGCGCGTTGTGGTTCGGCGACGGCACCCAGGTGGCGAGCGGGCTGCGGACCTCGGTGCTGGCGCAGGCGGCGAGCAGCAGAAGGGCGAGCAGTGCGAGGGAAGTACGGGTCACGTGCATGCCTGCATTGTGCGTGATTGCACGATCAGCTGCCAAAGCACGGTAATGCCCGGCAGGCGCCCACAAAAAACCGGCGACCCGAAGGCCGCCGGCAAAGGTAGAACATCTCTCTCTCGTTTCTAATGCGGTATCGCGCGCGGATCAGGCCTCGTAGGCCGACTCGCCGTGCGAGGTGACGTCCAGGCCGGTGCGCTCTGCTTCTTCGGTGACGCGAAGGCCAAACACCATGCGCACCACCAGCAGGATCAGCACGGTGGCTACGGCACACCAGACGATGGTGAAGCCGACGCTGACCAGCTGCACCCACACCTGGTGGCCGATATCCAGGTCGGCCTTGGTGCCGCCCAGCGACTCGGCACTGAACACACCGGTGAGCAGTGCACCGACGATGCCGCCGATGCCGTGCACACCGAACACATCGGCGGTGTCATCGACCTTGAGCAGGCGCTTGAGACCGGTGACGCCCCAGACGCAGACCACGCCGGCGACCAGGCCGATCACGATCGCGCCCAGCGGGCCCACGGTGCCGCAGGCCGGGGTGATGCCGACCAGGCCGGCGACGGCGCCGGAGGCAGCGCCCAGCGCGGACGGCTTGCCCTTGCTGACCGCTTCGACCAAGGTCCAGCCAAGCACCGCGGCGGCGGTGGCGAGGATGGTGTTGATGAAGGCCAGCGAGGCGACGGTGTCGGCGGCGGCCGCCGAGCCGGCGTTGAAGCCGAACCAGCCCACCCACAGCAGCATCGCGCCGATATAGGTGAACGGCACGTTGTGCGGCTTCAATGCGGTCTGGCCGTAGCCGATGCGCTTGCCCACGAAGTAGGCGCCCACCAGGCCCGCCACGCCGGCATTGATGTGGACCACGGTGCCACCGGCGAAGTCGATCGCGCCCATTTCACCGAGATAGCCGCCGCCCCACACGATGTGCGCCATCGGGATGTAGCTCAGGGTGAACCACAGGGCCGAGAACAGCAGCACGGCCTTGAACTTGATGCGCTCGGCGAACGCACCCACGATCAGTGCGGTGGTGATGCCGGCGAAGGTCGACTGGAAGGCGACGAACAGGTAGTCCGGCAGGCCGGCGATCGGCGTGTTGCCGACGGTATCCGGGCCGAAGCCCTTGAGGAAGGCGAACTCGGTGAACGAGCCGAAGAAGGCGTTGCCTTGGCTGAACACCGCGCTGTAGCCATAGGCCACCCACAGCATCAGCACCAGCGAGAACACCACCAGGATCTGGCTGAGGATGGACAGCACGTTCTTGGAGCGCACCAGGCCGCCGTAGAACAGGGCCAGGCCCGGCACCACCATCAGCAGCACCAGCAGGGTGGAGGTGAGCATCCAGGCGACATCGCCGTGATCGAACGTGGCCGCCGCGGCGGCTTCGGCGACCGGGGCGGCCGTGGCTTCCGGCGTGGCCGGCAGCGGCTCGACCGCGACCGTCTCCGACGGTGCCGGGGTGACCTGGGCCTGGGCGTGTGCACTGCTGGAGAAGGCACCGACGGCCAGCGCGCTGAGCAGCATCATCAGGCACACGGCATGGAACCGGGCTTGCCACCCGGTGAACAAAGAGGTCTTCATTGTGGGCTCCGAGTGGGGTTAGAGCGCGTCAGCGCCGATTTCGCCGGTGCGGATGCGGACGACCTGTTCGACCGCGGTGACAAAGATCTTGCCGTCGCCGATCTTGCCGGTGCCGGCCGCGGTCTGGATGGCCTCGACCACGGCCTCCAGGCGATCGTCGGTCACGACGGTCTCGATCTTGATCTTCGGCAGGAAATCCACGACGTACTCCGCGCCGCGATACAACTCGGTGTGGCCCTTCTGGCGCCCGAAGCCTTTGACTTCGGTCACGGTGATGCCCGACACGCCAGCGTCGGAGAGGGCCTCGCGGACCTCGTCGAGCTTGAACGGCCGGATGATGGCGGAGATCAGTTTCATGCGCATATCCCGATGGTGGATGGAACCGGCCCGCGTGGGGCCGATGTCAGGTCAACCGGCGGCCACTTGCACATGGCCGCCGGTCGTTGCGCCGAACGTTGCATGGGCCACGCCGTTGCCGACGCCCGAAGGGCGACGCCAGCGGTGACGCGGGAGGGAGGAAGGGCCCATGACACGCGTCCGGTCTCTCTTGCCCCTGGTGGTGGAGCGGACCAACGGTCCGCTCTACCTTCTGCAGCGGACCAACGGTCCGCTCTACAACATGGTCGCCTTGCCGGCTCCCCAGCCGGAAAAGCGGCGACGATGACGAAGGGTGGGAGGGAAATCCTTCGTCATCGTCACCTGTTGCTCAGTTCGCGTAGTACATCTGGTACTCGAGCGGGTGGGTCGCCGCGCGGAACTTGGTGACTTCCTGCATCTTCAGTGCGATGTAGCCGTCGATGAAGTCGTCGCTCATCACGCCACCGGCCTTGAGGAACTCGCGGTCCTTGTCCAGCGCTTCCAGGGCCTGGTCCAGCGAGGAGCAGACCTGCGGGATCAGCTTCTCTTCTTCCGGCGGCAGGTCGTACAGATCCTTGTCGCTCGGTGCGCCCGGGTCGATCTGGTTCTTGATGCCGTCCAGGCCGGCCATCATCAGCACGGTGAAGGTCAGGTAGCCGGACTGGATCGGATCGGGGAAGCGCATTTCGATGCGGCGCGCCTTCGGGTTGGACACCCACGGAATGCGGCACGAGGCGGAACGGTTGCGGGCCGAGTAGGCCAGCATCACCGGGGCTTCGAAGCCCGGGACCAGGCGCTTGTAGCTGTTGGTGCCGGAGTTGGCGAAGGCATTGATCGCCTTGGCGTGCTTGAAGATGCCGCCGATGTACCACAGCGCCAGCTGACTCAGGCCGCCGTAGCCATCACCGGAGAACAGGTTGGTGCCGCCCTTGGAGAGCGACTGGTGCACGTGCATGCCGCTGCCGTTGTCGCCGACCAGCGGCTTGGGCATGAAGGTGGCGGTCTTGCCGTTGCGGTGGGCAACGTTCTTGATGACGTGCTTCATGCGCAGCAGTTCATCGGCCTTCTGCACCAGGGTGCTGAACTTGGTGCCGATCTCGCACTGGCCGGCGGTCGCCACTTCGTGGTGCTGCACTTCCACTTCGATGCCGACCTGTTCCAGGGTCTTGCACATTTCCGCACGCAGGTCGTGCAGCGAATCGGTCGGCGGGACCGGGAAGTAGCCGCCCTTGACGGCCGGACGGTAGCCGCTGTTGGCGCCGTCGTACTTGTCACCGGTGCTCCAGGCCGCTTCTTCGGAATCGATCTTGAAGAAGGTGTGGCCCATGTCGTTGGCGAAGCGGACCGAATCGAAGATGAAGAACTCCGGCTCCGGACCGAAGAAGGCCTGCTCGGCGATGCCGGAGGACTTCAGGTAGGCCTCGGCGCGCTTGGCGATGCCGCGCGGGCAGCGGCCGTACGGCTGCATGGTGGCCGGATCGAGGATGTCGCAGCTGATGACCAGGGTCGGGTCGGCGTAGAACGGGTCGATGTAGGCGCTGGACGGGTCCGGCAGCAGGACCATGTCCGACTCGTTGATGCCCTTCCAGCCGGCGATCGAGCTGCCATCGAACATCTTGCCTTCTTCAAACAGCGACGGCTCCACGATGCTGACCGGGAAGGTGACGTGCTGCTCGATACCACGCATATCGACGAAACGCAGGTCGACGAACTCGATCTGGTTGTCCTTGATCAGCTTCTCAACATTTTCCACGGACATCGGTGAAACCTCAGATGGGTGATTGCCTGAGTGGATAGAGCAATCCCCGTGCCAACTTTTCAGACTTCACAAACCCTTGATTTCACTGGGCTGCCCGCCCCCGCGGTGCACGCCCATCCGCACCAAAATAGTGCACGCCCTGCACCACGCACACATTTGGTGCGGGACGCGGATGTTTTATGCTGCCTCCCGATTTCACCCATTCCGAGCCCCAGCCCCCCCGATGTCCGACCTGCTCTCCGCCCTCCTTCTGGGCATTCTTGAAGGCCTCACCGAATTCCTGCCGATCTCCAGCACCGGCCACCTGCTGATCGCCCAGCACTGGTTGGGCGCACGCTCGGACTTCTTCAACATCATCATCCAGGCCGGCGCGATCCTGGCGATCACGCTGGTGTTCCGGCAGCGGCTGTGGACCCTGGCGACCGGCCTGCATGAGCGCGCCAACCGCGATTACGTGCTCAAGCTCGGCACCGCCTTCCTGGTCACCGCCGTGGTCGGCCTTCCGGTCCGCCTGGCCGGCTGGGAACTGCCGGAGACGGTCACGCCGGTGGCCTGGGCACTGATCATCGGCGGCCTGTGGATGATCCTGGTGGAGGCCTACACCGCACGCCTGCCCGAGCGCGATGAGGTGACCTGGAAGGTCGCCATCCTGGTCGGTGTGGCGCAGGTGGTGGCCGGTGTGTTCCCGGGCACCTCGCGGTCGGCGGCGGCGATCTTCATCGCAATGCTGTTCGGCCTGAGCCGCCGCGCGAAAGCCACCGAGTTCGTGTTCCTGGTCGGCATCCCGACCATGTTCGCCGCCAGCGGCTATGCCTTCCTGGAACTGGCCAAGGACGGCAAGCTCGCCAGTGAGAACTGGACCGACGTCGGCGTGGCCTTCCTTGCCGCGGTCGTCACCGGCTTCATCGTAGTGAAGTGGTTGCTGGGCTACATCAAGTCGCACAAGTTCACGGCGTTCGCGGTCTACCGCATCGCACTGGGCGCGGCCTTGCTGCTCTGGTTGCCCGCTGGCAACTGAACGGCCCGGCGCCGGCCTGACCCCGTTGGGGGCGCGCCGGCGTTTTTCCCCAGGTTCCCAAGGAGATGTACATGAAACGCACCCTGATGCTGATGCTGCCGCTGGCCCTGATGGCCGCCTGCAGCAACCCTTCCACCGCCCCGGCCGGCCGCGATGACCTCGCCCCGGCACCGACCGCCGCCGCCGACCAGGCTGCCGTGGCCCGCCTGGATGTGCAGCGCCTGCAGGGCAGCCATTGGCGCCTGGAATCGGCCACCGATGCCAACGGCAAGCGCATCGATGCGCTGTTCGCCCGCGCCGACAAGCCGGTCACGCTGGACTTCAAGGATGACCGCATCGCGATCAGCAACACCTGCAACCGCATGGGCGGGGGCTACACGCTGGCCGATGGTTCGCTGACCGTCTCGCCGATGGCCTCGACCATGATGGCCTGCACCGACAAGAACCTGATGGCGCTGGACCAGGCCGTGGGCAGCCGCCTGGAGGGCGCGCTCAAGACCGAGCTGGGCGATGCCGGCCAGCTGACCCTGCGTACCGCCAACGGCGATGTGCTGGTGTTCACCCCGGAGCCGACCGCTGAGACCCGCTACGGCGGCGAAGGCGAAACGGTGTTCCTGGAGGTGGCCGCGCAGACCAAGCCGTGCCCGCACCCGCTGATCCGCGACAAGCAGTGCCTGCAGACGCGCGAGATCCGCTACGACGCCAACGGCATCAAGCAGGGCGAGCCGGGCGAGTGGCAGAACTTCTACGACGTCATCGAGGGCTACACCCACGAAGACGGCGTGCGCAACGTGGTGCGCGTGAAGCGCTACACGATCGCCAACCCACCGGCCGATGCCTCGTCCAACGCCTACGTGCTGGACATGGTGGTCGAGTCGGCGAACGAGAAGAAATAAGAACGCAGAAGGGCGGCCGCTGGCCGCCCTTCTTCATCCTGTAGTGCCGGCCGCTGGCCGGCTCCCGACAGCGCAGTACCGACCAACGGTCGGTACCTACCGGATGTGGTGACGACCAACGGTCGGCACCCACCGGGGGATCACGCCAGCGCCGGGTTCAACGTATACGTGCCATGCAGCGATGCTTCGGCCAGCACGTGCCCCTGCATCGCATGCAGCACATCGGCAGCGGTAAACGGCGTGGGCAGCTCCAGCTGCGCCACGTCCAGCGCGAACACGCGGAAGAAATAGCGGTGCACGCGCTCGTCGTTGAACGGCGGGTAGGGGCCGTCATAGCCCAGGTACTGGCCGGCCATGTCCGGATTGCCGGCGAACCAACCGGTGAAATCGTTCAGGCCCTGGCGGCTGCCTTCCGGGCCGGCCGGCTGGGTCTTGCCGCGCACGGTGAAGCCGTCGCTGCAGCTGCCCGCGGCCAGCGCACGCACATCGGCGGGGATATCGGCCATCGCCCAGTGCGCGAAGTGGGCACGCGGTTGATCGCGTGGCACCGTGCAATCCTGGCGGCCGACCGTATCGGGCACGGTCGGCACATCCGGATCGATGCACAGCAGCGCGAACGACCGGGTGCCGGCCGGCACATCGTGCCAGGCCAGCTGCGGATTGCGGTTGGGGGCGAAGCCTTCGGCATCGCCGGCCGCGAAAGTGGCGGCGATCGGTTGGCCGTTGGTGATGCTGTCACTGCTCAGATGCATACAGGTGTCCTCATTCTTCCGGGTAACCCAGGCGCACCGCGACCGAGGTCAGCAGCGCGAACGCCGGCCCCATTACCTCGCGGTAATCGCGCCAGTGGCCGGGGGCCATGCGGGCCGGGCCCAGCGTACCGGCCGGCGGGAAACGCATGCCGAAGTGGGCACCGAGGTACTCGGCCATCGCCTGCGGATCGTTGCCGATCTCGTCGATCTTCAACAGCGCGTGCGGGTACAGGCTCTGCTCGTGCAGGGTGGCGACCTGGGCCAGCGCACGCGCCAGCCATTCTGCCGCTTCGTGCACCGAGGTCACCGCGAGCGGGGCCGGGGCACTGAAGGCGATCCACTCCAGCAGCATGTCGCGCGGGTCGCGCAGCACGATGACAAGGCGTGCCTCCGGCAGCTGGGGGCGCAGCGCCCACAGCAGCGCGTTGTCCCACCACAGCAGCCAATCGATCACCGCCCCGTCGGCGATGCCCCGGGCCGGCAACTGGCTGCGCCACTGCTCCACCAGTGCCTCGGGCGTGAGCTTGCCGGTCGAGAGCTCCTGCAGCGTGTGATAGCGCTGGAAGGGATCGTTGGGCGGCGTCGGCCCGAAGCGGTCACCACGCATCACCGGGCTGGCGGCGGCCATCGCGGCGACCACGCGTTCAACGCCGGAGCCGGGTGCGCCCCAGATGAACAGCGGGGCGATCGCATTGTCTTCAGCCACCGGCGCAAGGTCCGGCCAGCTCAGCGGTGCCTTGGCCTGCGGCGGCAGGGGCAGGCGCTGCGGCGCCTCGGCCGCATGCAGCTCGACCCACGTCCGCAGCGCATCGTGGTACTGGCCGGCACGGTCCTGCACAGAGCCCAGCCAGGCGCGCAGCCCCGCCCGGGCATCCTCCGGGGCCGTGTCCAGCAGCGCCTGCACGCGCGCGATCGCGGCAGCCGGCTCACGCGTGAGCAGTCCATCGACCAGGCGCACTTCACCGGAAACCCGGCCCGGCTCCAGCGCGACGATGCGCTCGGCCACGGCCTCGGCCTGGTCGGCTTCGTTGTTCATGTCGTGCAGGCGCAGACGCGTTTCCAGTGCCGGCAGGTGCTCCGGCATGGCCTGCAGCCAGCGTTCGCCCACGGCCACCGCTTCCGGGCCACCCACCGGTTCCACGGTAAGGCGCGCCATCCACAGGTCATGCACCTCGGGATGATCGGCCAGGGTCGCATCCAGCGTCTCGCGGGCCTGCTGTTCACGGCCCAGGCGCTGCCACGCCATCAGCAGCAGCTGCAGCGTGTGCCGATCGGAGGGCCACTGCGCCAGCACCGGCAGCAGGTGCTCCAGCGCCTGCAACGGCTGGCCGGCCTGCAGTTCGAGCTCGCCGGCCAGGCGGCGCATGGCCGGCGTATCGCCGCCGGGCACGGCCAGGATCTGGCGCATCATGTCCGCTGCGCTCTCCAGGTTGCCCTGGCGCAGCGCGAGCTGGACGACCAGCCCCTGCAGGGCGGTGGTGGCCGGATTCAGGGCAAGTACCCGGCGGAAGGCCTGCTCGGCGAAGGCCAGCATGTCCTTGCCCAGGTAGGCAAAGCCCAGTGCGTAAAGCACCCGGGCATCATCCGGCAGCGCCTGGCTGGCCGCCGAGAGCTGGGCCAGCGCGCGATCCACCTCACCCCGGCGCAGCGCGACCATGCCCGAGAGGGCGGCCAGTTCCGGATGTTCCTCATCCACGCGCAGGCCCAGGCGGGTCAGGCGGTCGGCGTCGTCCACGTCATTGCGGGCCAGCGCCAGGTGCGCCTGCATCACGTACGCGGACAGTTCGTTGGGGTTGAGTTCGGCGGTGCGGTCCAGCGCCGAGCCGGCCGCGTCGAACTGGCGCAGGGCCAGCAACAGGCCGGCCTGCTGCAGATGCAGGTCGGCGTTGTCCGGCGCCAGCGTCAGGGCCTGCTGCAGGCTGGCCAGCGCGTCATCGAACTGGCCCTGCTGCTGCAGCGACAGCGACAGCCAGCGGTGCGCCTGCGGCTGCTCCGGCTCGGCCGCGATCCACTCGCGCGCCAGCTGCACGGCGTCGTCCACCGCATTGCGGCGCAGGGCTTGGAGAATCTGGTCTTGCATGACGGTCCGAACTCGAGGGCAAACCACGATTGTAGCGGGGCCGGCCGGCCAGAACGGTTGTCAGGCCGGCGTGTTCGCCTCGATCCGCAGCCGCTGGGCCACCCAGCGCTCGGAGAAGCCATCACCACGCCAGTTTTCCAGGAAGCCGCAGTGGCCACCCCAGGGGGCGATTTCCAGGTGGGCGTGGGCCGGCAGCCGCCAGCCGTTGAAGGTGGCGAACGGGATCACCGGGTCATCCTGCGCCATCAGGATGTCGGCCGGCACCTGCAGCCCGGCCAGGCGGTCGCCGGCGATGGAATACCCATCGAAGTAGGCCTGCAGCGAACCGAACTCGGTGTGGTGCTCGACCAGCCAGGCGGTCAGCGCGCGGATGTCCAGCTTGAGCACGCGGTCGTCCCAGTCGCTCAGCTCGGGGAACAGATCGCGCTTGCGACGCAGCGAGCCGGCCCATTTGCGCCGGAAGTACCAGTCGTACATCGCCGGGCCGTTCTCGATGCTCTCCATCGTGATCGCCGGGTCCAGCACCGGGCACACCGAGGCCACGCGGCGCAGCGGCACGCCGGCCGAGGGCGCGCGCAGGGCCAGGCGCAGCACGAAGTTGCCGCCCAGCGAATAGCCGGCGGCGACCAGCGGCAGCTCGGGCCAGCGGCGGGCGATGTCACCGGCTGCGTGCACCACTTCATCGATGCGGTTGGAGTGGAAGATGCCCGGGTTGAGGTGGTGGGTATTGCCATGGTCGCGGAAATTCAGCCGCACCACGTCGTAGCCCTCTTCCAGCAGCCGCGCGGCGGTCATGCGCATGTAGCTCGATTCGGCACTGCCTTCCCAACCATGCAGCAGCAGCGCCATGCCGACCGGCTGGCGCCCCTGGAGGTAGCTGTGCCAGCCCTGCAGGCGCACGCCCTCACCGCCATCGAGGATCAGCTCGTCGGTGTGCGCGCCGGTCGCCGCCAGCAGCACCAGCCCGCGCTGCATCCGCATCCGGCTCGAGCTGAGCATCGACTGCAGGTGCGGGTTGCGCAGCCAACGCGGGGGGTGATAGTCGGCAGCGGTCAACATGGGCGCGAGCCTGCTCCCGGCCGCGACGCTGGCGTGTGAAGGACCACCACCGCTTACTCGGCGGACATGGCCGCCAGGATGCGCGCGCGCGAGGTTTCCGCGATGCGGCGACGGCCTTCCAGATCGTGGGTATCAATGGGCGCGAGGAAGTGCACCTCGGCCCGCCGTGCCGGCTCTCCCAGCAGACGCAGGAAGTTGGCGAAGAAACTCTCTTTCGGGCCGAACGCGACAATGGTCTGCGCGTCACCGCGCCAGCCGTAGCGCAACGCGACCGGCTGCACCGGGACCTGGGTCTCGACCGCGGCCTGGAAGATGCGCGCATGGAAGGGGCCGACTTCATGGCCACCGCGGGTGCGCCCTTCCGGGAACACGCCCACTGCCTTGCCCTCGCGCAGGCGCACGACCATTTCCTGCATCACCCCACCCAGCGACTCGGTGCTGCCGCGCTGGTGGAAGATGGTCTGCCCGCGCGCGGCCAGCCAGCCGACCACCGGCCAGCCGGCGATCTCCTGCTTGGCCACGAAACCCATCATGCGCTGGCTGTGCAGCATCGAAATATCGACCCAGCTGACATGGTTGGCCACGAACAGCACCGCACCCGGCAGCGGTGTGCCGATCCGGTGCAGGCGGAAGCCGAAGATCCACATCAGCCCGCCCGACCAGGCGTTCACCGCCGCATGCTCGAACGTGCGCTGGCCCACGCGCACGCGCCCCCACGGCGGCAGCATGGCGATCAGCAGCATCGGCAGGAACAGCAACAGGTGGACCAGCAGCAGCGGTACGCGGTACAGGTAACGGCACACACGCGCCACGCCGCCACGTGAGGCCGGAGTGGGGGAATTCATCCGCGAACGATACCCGAGCGCCGCAGGCTCTGCCAGCGGAATCCGGACAAATCGATGGCAGGCCCAAGCCAGCCGCCGCACGCTGTCAAGCCAACGGCCACCGGCGGCACAACGGCCGTGCGCACATGCGCCGGCGCACTGTCATGAGCCACGCAACACAGCATCCGTGCCATGCGTGCGATCAGCCCGGGCGCACCGCGGGCACCACCGCCAGGGTCAACCGCGACGTGCAGACCAGCTTGCCGGCCGCGTCCTCGATGCGGATGTCCCACACCTGGGTGCTGCGCCCCACATGGACCGCACGCGCGGTGCCGGTGACCGTGCCGGCGCGCACCGCGCGGATGTGGTTGGCATTGATCTCCAACCCGACGCAGACCTCGCTGGTGGTATCCACGCACAGGTTGCCGGCGCTGCTGCCGAGGGTTTCGGCCAGCACGACGGAAGCTCCGCCATGCAGGATGCCGTACGGCTGGCGGGTGCGTTCGTCCACCGGCATGGTGGCGCTGATCCAGTCCTCGCCCGCGGCGGTGAACACGATGCCCAGGTGCTCGATGAGCGTGTTGCGGCTGAGCGTGTTGAGCGCCTGGATCGACACCGCGTCGCGGAATACCTGGGGCATGCAGCTTCTCCGTGGGGTTGCAGATTTACAGAATCGGAACCAGCCCGGCGCCGAAGGCGGTGAGCATGCGCACCAGCAGCCACTTCGGCCCGACATTCACCTCGGGGAAATCCCCGACGGCGACATAGCAGGTGTGGAAGGCCGGGTCCTGCCGCTTGAGCGGATCCGGGCACTCGGGCCCGGGCTGGAACTCGTAATCGGTGGCGTAGCGCCACGGCCAGAAATCGAGCACGGGCAGCGCCTCGGAGGCCTTGCCGACACTGTAGTTCAGGCCGGACAGGACCGGCGGCTTGGCACGCGGCGCGACCACCCAGGAGTTCTGCGGGTGGATGTCGCGCAGGATGCTCTGCGCCAGCGCCTCGGCGAACACCGGGTCATCGATGATCACCGCGCCTTCGGTGTTGTAGTTCTCGCTGCGCGGGTCGAAGTTGTGGGTGCCGATCACGCCGATGCGGCGATCCACCACCATCGATTTGGCGTGCAGGCCCATGCGGGCGCCCTTGCGGGTGACCGGCAGCGGCTTGTTGACCGCCTTGGTGCCCAGGAACGAGGGCCGGGTTTCAGCACGCAGCACGCGGCGCTCCACTTCGCTGCCATCGGTACTGCGGCGGCGCCCGCTGGCGCTGTTGCGGTCGGCATTGCCACGACGCGGGCCATCGCTGGCACGGCCGTCGCTGCCAGCGCGCGCATTGCTGCCGGCCGCGCTGCCCCCGAGCAGACTGCTGCGCTTGCCCTGCGACGGCGGCGCCTCGGAACCCAGCGGTGCCGGCAGCAGGTTGCGGTAGTCCACCGGGGCATCGAGCGGGAACGGTTTGAACTCGTAGATGTTGAACCCGAGCTCACGCAGGTTGCGGCGTTTGTACTTGTAGGACAGCGCGTAGACGATCGGGTTGTCGGTGGCGGCCAGGCTGTTGGTGGACACCACCACGCGCGGTGCCTGCTCGCGTTTGCGCAGGTCGCGGAACAGGCGCTGCGCCGGCTTGGACAACACCAGGTACGGCGTCTGCAGCAGCACTTCGGACTGTGCGCTGGCGATCAGCGCATCCAGCTGCGGCTCGGTCACGTGCTGGCCGTTGGCCGGCTGGCTGGCACGTTCGCGGCGATGCTTGCGCGGCAGATCGGCGACGTACTGCACCGAGGCCACGGGCAGGGCGGTATCGACGAAGGTGCGGCGCACGTAGTCCGGATCGTCGGCCTCTTCACTGACCCGCTCGACCCGCTCGGGCCGCCGGAAGTCGGCCGGCGGCATGGCCGGCACGCCCTGGCGCAGCAGCGTGCGGCCGACATCGTTGAGGCGCTCGGCCGGAACACTGCGCGGCGCGCGCCAGAACGCATCGAAATTGGCGGCCATCTCACGCACTTCCGGGCCGGCCACGATCACATCGCGGTCGCGGAAGTTGTATTCGCTGTCCCAGTCGTAATAGTCGTCCTGGTAGTTGCGCCCACCGACCACGCCCAGTGCATCGTCGACCACCAGCAGCTTGTTGTGCATGCGCTGGTTGAAACGGCGGAAGCAGCACACCACGCTGGCGGCGTAATCGAAGTAGTTCAGGCGCGCCTTGCCGAAGGTCGGGTTGTAGACCCGCAGTTCGAAGTTGGCATGGCTGCCGGACAGGGCGCCGAGGATCTCCAGGTCGGAGATCGCCGAGAGCTGGTCGATCAGCACCCGCACCTTGACCCCGCGGCGTGCGGCCGCCTGCAGTTCGTCCAGGACCAGCCGGGCGCTGTCGTCCTTGTCGAAGATGTAGGTCTGCAGGTCGATGCTGCGCGTGGCGCTGCGGATCAGGTTCAAGCGCGCGACGAGGGAAACTTCCCCTTCGTCGAGGATGGTGGCGTAGTGGCGCGGCTGGCCGGCATGCGATTCGGCGAAGGCGCGGCCACCGAGGGCACGCAGCGGCGAATCCAGCGCGCAGCGGTCCGGCTGGGCGCAATCGACCACGGTCGAACGCGCCTGTACGGCGATGCCGGCGGCGCGGTCGCGCTCGGCGTTGGACAGCGAAGCACAGCCGCTGCCCAGCAACAGCGTTGCCAGCACCAACAGACGCAGCAATGGGTTCACGGTTTCGGCGCCTCGCTCAGACGCGCACGCAATACAAAGGTCACTCGATCACTCAGGGCAAGCTGCCAGCTGTCCATTCCATACCGGCCACGCTGGACGGTACCGCGGCTGACCACGTCGCAATCATACCCGGCCCGGGCACACTGCGGCGGCTCGACCCGGAGCGTTTCCGGGTGGCTGACCCCGCGCAGGATCAGCCGGCCCTGGATGCTGCCCCCCTTGTCGACCACCTCGGGCCAGTAGGGCAGCGAGTCGAACTCCACGACCGGGTAGCGGGCCGCGTCGAAGAACTCCTCGCCCCGCATCCAGCCGGTGTAGCGGGCCTTGCCGGGGATCTCGACATAGCGGGTGAACATCCGCAGGTGCACCTGGTGGCGACCGTCGGAGAGCACTTCGATGTTCCCTTCAAAGCGGGGGAAGATGCCCTCGATGCGCTGCCCCAGCCGCGTCCGGATCTCAAACCCGAAGCGCGAGGTGGCCGTATCGAAGGCAAGGGCCTGGCTGGTGGCGGCCGGCACCGACGACGGCGGGGCGGCATGGGCCGCCCCTGCCATCAACAGCAGCCCGACCCACGCCGCGCGGACTGCCCACACGGGTTACGGCCACCAGAAGGCGGTCAGGCTGGCCACACCCGGCTCGATGGCAGCCTCACGGTCGAAGGCCAGGACCGCGATTCCGCCCGGTGGCATGCCCCGGTAATCACTGCTGGTGCCTTCGCTCATCAGGGCGACCAGTTGTTCCAGGCCCGGGTTGTGCCCGACCACCAGCAGGCGGTCGACGTCCCGGCGCGCATCGATCAGCCCCATCAAGGTGCCCGGGGTGGCCTCGTAGACGGCATCCTCCAGGCGCTTTTCGACGAACCCGGTGATGCCCAGCACGGCCTCCAGGGTTTCGCGGGTCCGCCGCGACGGCGAGCAGAGCACGCAGTCGGGGAGCAGGTTGTTTTCCTTCAGCCAGCGGCCGGCGGCCTCGGCTTCGGCCAGACCGACCGGCGACAGCGGGCGGTCCAGATCGGCCTGGCCGGTGCTGGCGGCTTCGGCATGGGCGTGACGCAGCAGTATCAGTTCTCGCATGGGATCTCTCGTGTCAGGCTTTCTTCAGCCACTTCAACAGCGGCTCCCAGTCACTCTGGTGCTCGCGCACCTGGGCCGAGCGGTAGTCGAACAGACTCCGTCCCAGCCCGACCATCACCACATAGCTCTGGCTGTCGCGCAACTGCGCAACGACCTCGTAAGGCCAATCGGCCAACATCTGTATCGCCTGTTGCGAGGTCTGCGTCCAGGGTTTGGTGCGGTTGAGCACCAACCCGACCGGCAGGCTGCGGTCATGGACGCGGGCCACGCGCGACAGGCTGTTGAGGAAGCCGACGATCGCTTCGATGTCCAGCGCGGAAGGCAGCACGGGAACCACCACCGCATCGGCAACGTCAAGGAAATGCGGAATATCGTCGGCCATCGCACCGGCCGGCGCATCGATGATGACTTCATCGGTGCCGTCGGGAACCAGTCGTTCCCAGCTCTTTTTGCGGTACACGTCGATCGGCAGCACGGCGCTTTCCAGGACCGAGCGGCGTTGTGCCCAGCGTGTGCTGGAGCCCTGTGGATCGGCATCGGCCAGGACGGTCCGCTTGCCTTCCAATGCCGAATGCGCCGCCAGGTGGGTGGCGACGGTGGTTTTGCCCACTCCGCCTTTGGAACCGGCCACCAAGATCGTCTTCATGCAGGCCTCGCTTCCGGGGAACGTTTCCGCAGCCTACACCGGCGCCTGTGACGGAGATAGTCGCGGCGCTGAACCAGAACCGGCGCCCACGGCTTTGCTATCGTGGATGGTTCCAATGGACTGACCGCCCGCATGAGCGAACTACAGGACCTGAGCGCGCTGATCCGCGCCAACACGCCGCTGATCATCATCGAGACCCAGGATGAAGGCCGGGTGGTCGAGCTGTTCCGGCAGACCCTGATGCATGTCTGGCGCGCCCTGCACCGCTGGTCGATCACCGAGGGGCTGCGCCGGATCGACATGGACCGCGAGGACGACCCGGTCGGCCCGCCCGACGCCAGCGCGGCCCTGCAGATGATCCGCCAGGCCGAGCAGCGCGGCATCTACCTGCTGCTCGATTTCCATCCCTACCTGGGCTATGCCAGCCACCAGCGCGCCCTGCGCGACCTGATCCAACGGCGCCACTGCCAGGCCCACGTGCTGGTCCTGATCGGGGCCAAGGTGGAACTGCCGGCCGAGCTGGAAGCGCTGGCCACCCGTTTCAATCCGCGCCTGCCCGACCTCAACGCGCTGTTGAAGATGCTGCGCGAGGAAGCCGAAGCCTATGCCCGCGAACATGGCGGGCGGCGCGTGGAGGTGGACAACGAGGCGGTCCAGAAGATCCTGCACAACCTGCGCGGGCTGAGCCTGGTCGACGCGCGGCGGATCGCCCGCCAGCTGATCTTCGCCGACGGTGCGCTCAGCCAGGACGACCTGCCACAGCTGGCCCGGCTCAAGTTCGAGCTGCTCAACCGCGCCGGCCACCTGCACTACGAATATGACACCACCCGCTTCGCCGACGTGGCCGGTGCCAACCGGCTCAAGCGCTGGGTCAACCAGCGCCGCCCGGTCTTCCTCGGCGGCGCCGGCCCGGCGGGCCTGGACCCGCCCAAGGGCATGCTGCTGCTGGGCGTGCAGGGCTGCGGCAAGTCGATGCTGGCCAAGGCGACGGCCGCCGGTTTCGGCGTGCCGCTGCTGCGGCTGGATTTCGGCAGCCTGTATGACAAGTACCACGGCGAGACCGAGAAGAACCTGCGCGATGCGCTGGCCTCGGCCGAGCAGCTGGCGCCGTGCGTGCTGTGGATCGACGAGATCGAGAAGGGCCTGGCCAGTGGCGGCGAAGATGGTGGCGTCTCGCGCCGCGTGCTCGGCCATCTGCTGACCTGGCTGGCCGAACGCAAGGGCACGGTGTTCATCGTCGCGACCGCCAACCAGGTCCATGAGCTGCCGGCCGAGCTGCTGCGCAAGGGGCGTTTCGATGAGATCTTCTTCGTCGACCTGCCCGATGCCAACACCCGGGTGGAACTGCTGCGCCTGCACCTGGGCAAGCGCCAGCTCAACGCCGACGATTTCGCGCTGCCGGCGCTGGCGGCCGCGGCGGACGGATTCTCCGGGGCGGAGATCGAACAGGCGGTGGTCGCCGGGCTGTACGCCGCACACGCCGAATCACGCGGGCTGGATACCCAGCTGCTGATGCAGGAGATCCGCGGCAGCCGGCCGTTGTCGGTGCTGATGGCCGAGCAGGTCACCGCGCTGCGCGAGTGGGCCCGCGGGCGCACCGTCAGCGCGGACGCGTAGCGCCTGACCGTTGGCCGGCTGCCGGATCACGGCGATCCATGAAGTCCGGCCCCGCGCTGCAGCACCCACACCCACGCCGGCAGCGTCACCAGCGACAGCAGGATGCCGTAGCCGACGAGCGCGGCAGCCAGGCGCGGGGCCAGGCGATGTGACATCGCCAGCGCGGCGGCGGTGATCATGGTCGGCATCGCCGACTCCAGCACATTGGCCTGCAGCATTGCACCCTGCAGGCCGAACACCCACGAGATCGGCAGCGCCAGCGCCGGCATCACCAGCAGCTTCAACAGCAACCCGATGCCCAGTGGCTTGAGCTCGTCCAATGGCAGGCGCAGCTGGATCGAAAAACCGACCGCCAACATCACCAGCGGCAGCATCGCATCGGCCAGCTGCTTCAGCCCGGTGCCGATCCAGCCCGGCGGCTGCTCAGGCATCAAGGTCAGCGCGAACAGCAACGCCCACAGCGGCGGGAACTTCGCGATCCGCAGCAGGATCTGCGCGGCGGTGGGCGGGGTGTCGCCGCTGTAGCGCGCGATCACGTACAGACCAAAGGTGGACAGCAGCACGAAGGTGCCGAACTGGTCGTAGACCACCGCATAGGGCAGGGCGTGATCGCCGAGCAGCGCGCGTACCATCGGGTAGCCGATGAAGCTGGAGTTGGCCAGCGCCACGCAGATCAGCAGCACTGCATGCACATCGCGGGCAAAGCCGAACGCGCGCGTGGCCAGGCTCACCAGGGCGAGCGTGCACAGCATCAACAGCCACGGCGTGGCGACCAGCCCGATCAGGCTGGTGTCCAGATGCAGCCGCGGGACATAGATCAGCACCGCCGCCGGCAGGCACACGTACAGCACGATGCGGTTGAGCACATCGGCCGTGTTCTCCGGCAGCGCGCGCAGCCGCGAGAACGCCATGCCCAGGCCGAGCATGGTCAGGATCAGAGCGAATGCGTCGAAAGCCATCGCGACAGCCTAGCCCAATCGCCTGCATGGCACGTTCCGACCATGGTCGAAGCCCGCATCGCCCGCGCTAGGGCAGGCCAGCCCGCCTGCACGGGCCGGCCTGCGGAATCATGGCCAGGCCGGTGGCTTCTCGGCCCACGCACGCTGCACCTCGGCCAGCGTGCTGCGCTCGCTGTCGCGCCAACCAGGCAGCAGTTCGGCGTAGCGATCGGCCCCACTCCACTGTTGCGGCTCGGTGCGCACGGCGGCGGCGTACCACTGCACGGCTTCGGTCTTGCGGCCCAGCGTCCACAGCGCCAGCGCGAAGGTGGGCGGCACCCATGCCGGATTCCCGCGCAGCGTGTTCTGCGCCGCGGTCCATTGCACCAACGCCGCGTCGGCCTCACCCAGCCGGAACAGATCCCAGCCGTAGTTCCAGCGCACCGACCGACCGGGCACCGAACTGGCCGATGCGGTCGTCGCGGCCTGTTCGTACAGACTGCGCCCCAGCTCGGGCCGGCCCTGCGCGATCGCCACGCCGGCCAGCTGCACGGTCGCTTCCAGGCTCTTGCGGCCGCGCTCGCGCTGCTTCATCAATTGGTCGACGAGCTCCCCGCCCTGGCCCTGCACCACCACCATCGGGGCGGCCGCCACGTCGTTGTCGAAGTAGAACTCCTGCACGGCCGGCAGCGATTGCGCCGACGCGTTGAACACACACGCCCCCATGGCCAGCATCACGCTGGCCACCATCTGTCTTGCAATTGCCATGCAAACTCCCCCAGGTTGTCACAACAACCTCCCCTCCTGATCCTAACCGCAGCATGCGCCGGACACCAAGCGCGGCCGACCAGCGGTCGGCGCTAGCCGGCGCGCCGCCACACCCGCAGGCGGTTGTTGGCCGGCATCGCCACGTCCTCGATCAGCTGCAGGCCCGCCCCCGCCGCCAGCGCATCCACCGCCTCGGCGTCGCGGATGCCCGAGGCCGGGTCCCGCGCCTTGAGCCATGCGTCGAACTGGCGGTTGCTGTCGCTGCTGTACTCGCCATGGGCATTGAACGGACCGTAGATACAGACCACGGCACCGGCCGCCATGACGGCCGGCAGCCCGGCAAACAGTGCCTGGACGTGCGCCCAGCTCATGATGTGCAGGGTGTTGGCACTGAACACCGCATCGAACGCCAACGGCGCGTCCGGCGGCAGTGGCCCGAGCCCGGGCGCGGGGGACAACACGGCCTGCAGCGGCCACGGGGCCGGTGTGTTGGGGAGGCCCGCGGCGTCCAGCCGCTCGGCGATGCCCGGCAGGTGATCCGGATGGTCACTGGCCTGCCACTGCAGGTGGGGCAGTGCCGCCGCGAAGGACTCGGCGTGCTGGCCGGTGCCGCTGCCGATCTCCAGCACCCGGTGGCGGTCGGCGAGGTGGCGCTGCAGCACCGCCAGGATCGGCGCGCGGTTGCGGTCGCAGGCCTCGGACCAGCGTATCTGGCTCATCGCAATGTCACATCGGCAGGGAATCGGTGTCCATCCAACCATGACCGCAGTCACTTGTGCCACTGTGCGATGCCACCGAAAGTCGAAGACTTGTCCAACGCCGGCCGCCTGCGCGCCGCCGGCCGTCCTTGGGGGATGTGAGCTGTGCAACGTCGTGAGTTTCTAGCGCTGTCTGGAATGGGCCTGGCGGGCCTGGTACTGCCGCATGGCCGGCTGATCGCCGCCGAGCAGCTGCTCGAACCGGGCGATGCGGGTCGCCGCAAGGCCCTGGCCGAGGCCGCGCTTGCCGCCGCCAAACGCGCCGGCGCCAGCTACTGCGATGTGCGCATCGGCCGGTACCTCAACCAGGCGATCATCACCCGCGAGGCCAACGTCCAGAACGTCACCAACAGCGAATCCTCGGGCATCGGCATCCGAGTGATCGTCAACGGCGCCTGGGGCTTTGCCGCCACCCACCAGCAGACCCCGGCCGCGGTGCTGGCCACGGTCGAGCAGGCCGCGGCGATCGCCCGCGCCAACGCCGGCATCCAGAGCCGCCCGGTGCAGCTGGCGCCGGTGACCGGCGTGGGTGACGTGAGCTGGAAGACCCCGATCCGCAAGAACGCGATGGCGGTACCGATCAAGGACAAGGTGGAGATGCTGCTGTCGCTGAATGCGGCCGCGCTCAATGCCGGCGCCGACTTCATCAACTCCACCCTGTTCCTGGTCAACGAACAGAAGTTCTTCGCCTCCAGCGACGGCTCGTTCATCGACCAGGACGTGCACCGGATCTGGCTGCCGTTCACCGCCACCGCGATCGACAAGGCCAGCGGCAAGTTCCGTACGCGCGCCGGGCTGTCCTCGCCGATGGGCATGGGCTACGAATTCCTCGATGGCGACGCGCGCGGCAAGATCGCGTTGCCGGGCGGCGTGGTCGCCTACCGCGATTCCTACGACCCGGTCGAAGATGCCATTGCCGCCGCCCGCCACGCCCGGGAGAAGCTCAAGGCGCCGTCGGTCAAGCCGGGCAAGTACGATCTGGTGCTGGACCCGTCCAACCTGTTCCTGACCATCCATGAGAACGTCGGCCACCCGCTGGAGCTGGACCGCGTGCTCGGCTACGAAGCCAACTACGCCGGCACCAGCTTCGCCACGCTGGACAAGCGCGAGGCGGGCTTCCGCTGGGGCAGCGACATCGTCAACTTCTTCGCCGACAAGACCGCCCCGGGCAGCCTGGGCGCGGTGGGCTACGACGATGAAGGGGTCAAGACCAAGCGCTGGGACCTGGTCAAGGACGGCATCCTGGTCAACTACCAGGCCACCCGCGATGAGGTGCACCTGCTCGGCGAGAAGGAAAGCCACGGCTGCAGCTACGCCGATTCGTGGTCCAGCGTGCAGTTCCAGCGCATGGCCAACGTGTCGCTGGCGCCGGGCAAGGCCCCGCTGAGCGTGGCCGACATGATCAAGAACGTGGAGAACGGCATCTACATCCACGGCCGCGGCTCGTACTCGATCGACCAGCAGCGCTTCAACGCGCAGTTCGGCGGCCAGCTGTACTACCAGATCAAGAACGGCCAGATCACCGGCATGGTCGAGGATGCCGCCTACCAGATCCGCACGCCGGAGTTCTGGAATGCCTGCAGCGCGATCTGCGACGAGCGCGATTTCCGCTTCGGCGGCTCGTTCTTCGATGGCAAGGGCCAGCCGGGCCAGGTCTCGGCGGTCTCGCATGGCTCGGCGACCACGCGCTTTGATGGCATCAACATCATCAACACCGCACGCAGCCTGGGATGAGCCCGTCCCTGCTCCGTGCCGAATGTCACTACCGCGGCGCACGCATGGCCGCAAGAATCGGCTGTGCCGCCGCGGCGGTCGCCCTGATGTCGCTGTTTCCCTGCCACCCCCACACCGACGTGGAGAGCTGCCTTGCAAAGACGTGACTTCCTCGCCCTGACCGGGCTTACCGCTGGCGGACTGATCGTGCCGTCGTTCTTCGGCAAGGTCATTGCCGCCGAGCAACTGCAGAGCAGCCTCGACCCGGCCCTGAAGAAGCGCCTGGCCGACGCCGCCCTGGCCGCTGCGCGCCAGGCGGGCGCGACCTACTGCGATGTGCGTATCGGCCGCTACCTGCGCCAGTACGTGATCACCCGCGAGGACAAGGTCCAGAACGTGGTGAACACCGAGTCGACCGGCGTGGGCATCCGCGTGATCGTCAACGGCGCCTGGGGCTTTGCCGCCACCAACCAGCTTGGCACCACCGACGTGGCGCGCGCCGCACAGCAGGCCGCGGCGATCGCCAAGGCCAACGCCGGCGTGCAGACCGCCCCGGTGCAGCTGGCTGCCGCGCCCGGCGTGGGTGAGGTCTCCTGGCGCACCCCGATCCGCAAGAACGCGATGGACGTGCCGATCAAGGAAAAGGTCGAGCTGCTGCTGGACGTCAATGCAGGCGCGATGGGCGCCGGCGCCAGCTTCGTCAACTCGATGCTGTTCCTGGTCAACGAACAGAAGTACTTTGCCTCCACCGACGGCTCCTACATCGACCAGGATGTGCACCGCATCTGGGCACCGATGACGGTCACCGCCATCGACAAGAGCACCGGCAAGTTCCGCACCCGCTCGGGGCTGTCCTCGCCGATGGGCCTGGGCTACGAGTACCTCGATGGCGTCGGCACCGGCAAGGCGGTCTCGCCCAACGGCGTGGTCAACTACCGCAACTCCTACGACATGAAGGCCGATGCGATCGCCGCGGCCAGGCAGGCGCAGGAGAAGCTCAAGGCCCCGTCGGTGAAGCCGGGCAAGTACGACCTGATCCTGGATCCCTCGCACACCTGGCTGACCATCCACGAGTCGGTCGGCCATCCGCTGGAACTGGACCGCGTGCTCGGCTACGAAGCCAACTACGCCGGCACCAGCTTCGCCACGCTGGACAAGCGCGAGCAGCATTTCCAGTACGGCAGCGACAAGGTCAACATCTTCGCCGACAAGACCCAACCGGGCAGCCTCGGTGCGGTCGGCTACGACGATGAAGGCGTCAAGACCAAGCGCTGGGACCTGATCAGCGAAGGCAAGCTGGTGGATTACCAGACCATCCGCGACCAGGCCCACATCCTCGGCAAGACCGAGTCCGATGGTTGCTGCTATGCCGATTCGTGGTCCAGCGTGCAGTTCCAGCGCATGGCCAACGTCTCCATGGCACCGGGCAAGACCAAGCTGAGCGTGGCCGACATGATCAAGGACGTCGAGAACGGCATCTACATCATCGGCGACGGCTCGTTCTCCATCGATCAGCAGCGGTACAACGCGCAGTTCGGTGGCCAGCTGTTCTATGAAATCAAGAACGGCCAGATCACCCGCATGCTCGAGGACGTGGCCTACCAGATCCGCACGCCGGAGTTCTGGAATGCCTGCACCGCCGTGGCCGATGAAAGCGACTACCGCCTGGGCGGCTCGTTCTTCGACGGCAAGGGCCAGCCGGGCCAGGTCTCGGCGGTCTCGCACGGTTCGTCCACCGCGCGCTTCAACGGCATCAACGTCATCAACACCGCGCGCAGCCTCGGCTGACCGGTCAGGAGCCCCAATCCATGAGTATCTTCACCGAAGCCCAGGCCAAGGCCATCCTCGACAAGGTCATCGCGCTCTCCAAGGCCGATGAGTGCACTGCCGTGCTGGCCGGCTCGATCGACGGCAACATCCGTTTCGCACTGAACAATGTCTCCACCAGCGGCATCGTCGACAACACCGAACTGGCCGTCACGGTCGCCTTCGGCAAGCGCGTCGGCACCGCCTCGATCAACGAATTCGACGATGCCGCGCTGGAACGCGTGGTGCGCCGCGCCGAGGATCTGGCCCGCCTGGCCCCGGAGAACCCGGAGTTCCTGCCGGCGATCGGCAAGCAGACCTACCGGCCCAGCCCGACCTTCAGCGAATCCACTGCGGCGATCGACCCGGCCTTCCGCGCCAAGGTCGCCGCCGACTCGATCGCGCCGTGCCGTGGCAACGGCCTGATCGCGGCCGGCTTCCTGGAAGATGGCCAGAGCTTCTACGCCACCGCCAACAGCAACGGCAACTTCGGTTACCAGCGCGGCACCAACTTCGACTACACCTGCACCGTGCGCACCGAAGACGGCCGCGGCTCGGGCTGGGTGGGTCGCAACCTCAAGGATGCCGCCGATTTCAAGGCCGACCAGGACATCCGCATCGCCATGCGCAAGGCCACCGAATCGGCCGAAGCCAAGGCGCTGGAGCCGGGCAAGTACACGGTGATCCTGGAGCCGGCGGCGGCGGCCGGCCTGATCAGCTTCATGATGAACTTCTTCGATGCGCGCTCGGCCGATGAAGGCCGCAGCTTCCTGTCCAGGAAGGGCGGCGGCAACAAGCTGGGCGAGCAGGTCTACGACCCGCGCGTGACCATGGTCGCCGACCCGTGGCACCCCGAAGCCGCCGTGCTGCCGTGGGACAACGAAGGCCAGCCGCGCGAGAAGCTGGACATCATCAAGGACGGCAAGATCGCCAACCTCAACTACTCGCGCTTCTGGGCGCAGAAGCAGGGCAAGACCGCCAACGCGCGGCCGGGGAACCTGCTGATGTCCGGCGGCGACAAGAGCACTGCCGAGCTGGTCCGTGGCACCCAGAAGGGCATCCTGGTCACGCGCACCTGGTACATCCGCATGGTCGATCCGCAGACCGTGCTGCTGACCGGCCTGACCCGCGATGGCACCTTCTACATCGAGAACGGCCAGATCAAGCACCCGGTGAAGAACTTCCGCTTCAACGAGTCGCCGGTGATCATGCTCAACAACATCGAAGAGCTGGGCAAGCCGGTGCGTGTGGCCGGTGACGAATCCAGCCTGGTGATGATGATCCCGCCGATGAAGCTGCGCGATTTCACCTTCACCTCGTTGTCCGACGCGGTCTGATGAACGGTCGTGGCGGCCACTGGCCGTCTCCCCGGCTGGCCGGTTGCTCCCGGGAACGTGCGCGGCGATGAACCGCGCACAGTTCCTGCGGCTGATGCTGGGCAGTGCGGCGTTCGCAGCCCTGCCCGCGCCGGCGCGCGCCCAGGCCGGGCGGTACGACTTCTGGTTCACCCGCCTCAAGTACGACTCCGGCGACTGGGACGTGGACGCGCGCATGCCGTCCAACGTGATCACCTCGCTGATCGATTACACCACCCTGCGCGTGGACCCCACCGAGCACGTGATCGCGCTGTCCGATCCGCGCATGCTGGAGGCACCGTTCTGCTACCTGGCCGGGCACAAGCTGGTCGAGTTCAATGCCGCCGAGCGGCAGAACTTCGTGCGTTACGTGCGCAATGGCGGCTTCGTGTTCGTCGATGACTGCAACCACGATATCGATGGTCTGTTCGCGAAGTCCTTCGAAGCACAGATGGCCAAGCTGTTCGGGCCGAAGGCGCTGAACAAACTGCCCAACAACCACGCGCTCTACCGCAGTTTCTTCCACTTCCCCGAGGGCCCGCCGGCCACCGGGTTCGAGCTCAATGGCTGGGGCGATGATCTGGTCCACGATTACCTCAAGGGCATCCAGATCGATGGCCGCCTCGGCGTGCTCTACAGCAACAAGGATTACGGGTGTGAGTGGGACTACGACTGGCGCAACAAGCGCTTCCTGGCCGAAGACAACACCCGTTTCGCGGTCAACATCGTGATGTATGCCTTGAACAGCTGAGCTTCTTCCTGCTTTTCCAGCCACGCATGGCGTGGCTCTACGCCGATCCTGCGAGTGCCTTATGACGACCGACCGCCTTGATGCCCTTCTCCCCAAACTGCAGCAGCTGCGCGGTGCGTTGGCCCAGGCCGTGGTCGGCCAGCACGCGGTGGTCGAACAGCTGCTGATCGGCCTGCTGGCCGGCGGCCACTGCCTGCTCGAGGGCGCGCCCGGGCTGGGCAAGACCCTGCTGGTGCGCTCGCTCGGCCAGGCCTTGGAGCTGCAGTTCCGGCGCGTGCAGTTCACGCCCGATCTGATGCCCAGCGACATCCTCGGTACCGAGCTGCTGGAAGAGGACCACGGCACCGGCCACCGTCACTTCCGGTTCCAGAAGGGTCCGATCTTCACCAACCTGCTGCTGGCCGACGAGCTCAACCGCACCCCGCCCAAGACCCAGGCCGCACTGCTGGAGGCGATGCAGGAGCGCACCGTCAGCTACGCCGGCACCACCTATGCGTTGCCGGCGCCGTTCTTCGTGCTGGCCACGCAGAACCCGATCGAACAGGCCGGCACCTACCCGCTGCCGGAGGCCCAGCTCGACCGCTTCCTGCTGCACGTGCGGGTGGATTACCCCACCGAACAGGAAGAGCGCGACATCCTGCTGCAGACCACCGGCAGCGCCAGTGGCAGCGTCCCCAAGGTGATGGAGGCTGACGAGGTCCTGGCGCTGCAGTCAGCCGTGCGCGAGGTCCACATCAGCGACGACGTACTCACCTGGATCACCCGCCTGGTGCGTGCCAGCCGCCCGGGCAGCGACGCACCGGCGGCGGTGAACCAGTGGATCAAGTGGGGCGCCGGCCCGCGTGCCGGGCAATCGCTGGTGCTGGCGGCCAAGGCGCGCGCGCTGCTGCAGGGCCGCTTCGCGGCCACCCGCGAGGACGTGCAGGCGCTGGCGGCACCGGTGATGCGTCACCGCCTGCTGCTGTCCTTCGCTGCCGAGGCCGAGCAGAAGAGCGCCGACGACGTGGTCGCCGCGCTGCTGCAGGCCGTGCCGTTCCCGGGTTGATCCGCACACCGTGAGCCGCAACGCACCGATCGCGATCCCCGCCGATGTCCGCAGCCGCCTGAAGGCGCTGCGGCTGCTGCCACGGCGTGCACGCGGCGCGCACGGCATCGGCCAGCACGCCAGCCGCAGCCGCGGCGCCGGGCTGGAGTTCGCGCAGTACCGCGCCTACGAACCCGGCGATGAACTTCGCCAGATCGACTGGAAGCTCTACGCGCGCTCGGACCGCTTCTTCGTGCGTGAATCCGAACGCGAAAGCCCGATCACGGCCTGGGTGCTGATCGATGCGACCGCCTCGGCGCGCCAGAGCGACCGTGCGCGACCGGACTGGTCGCGCCTGGACCACCTCTGCGCCACCGCCGCCTGCCTGGTCGAACTGGCCCTGCAGCAAAGCGACCGCTTCGGCGTGATCGCCATCAGCGGCGAGGGCGTGCAACTGGTCCCCGCCGGGCACGGCCCGCGCCAGCGCGACCGCGTGCACCTGCTGCTGCGCCAACTCCGGGCCAGCGGCACGTGGCCGCCGGTCACTTCCCTGGCCCCGGTCTGGGAGCGGGTGCAGGCCGGCGACCTGCTGGTCGCGCTGGGCGACGGTTTCGACGAGGACGGTATCGTGCTGCTGGAACGGCTGGCCGCCGCCCGCCGCGAGGTGCTGCACCTGCAGGTACTGACCGCCGAAGAGCGCGATTTCCCGTTCACCGACGGCCACCGTTTCCGCGATCCGGAAACCGGCGATGAGCTGCTGGGCGACGGCCGTGCGATCCGTGCCGAATACCTGGCCCGTTTCGATACCGCCCAGCGCGCGTTGCAGGCGCGATTGCAGAGCAGCGGCATCGTGCATGCCACCGGCTATCTCGACCAGCCGCTGGATCAGCCGCTGCGTGCGCTGCTCGGTGCCGGAGGCGGCGCGTGAGCCTGCTGTTTCCACTGGGGTTGCTGGCACTGGCGGCCTGGCTGGTCCCGCTGCTGATCCACCTGGCGCGTCGGCACCAGTACGCGCCACTCGACTTCGCCGCGCTGCGCTGGCTGCAGGCCCGGATCCGGCCGCGCCAGAAGATCCGCTTCGACGCGTGGCCGCTGCTGCTGGTGCGGCTGCTGCTGCTGGCTGCACTGGCCCTGTTGCTGGCGCGGCCGGTGCTGCACGGTGGCGCCGCCGACATCCACCCGGTCACGGTGGTCGCCCCTGGTCTGGACGGTACGGCCCTGCGTGGCCAGGACGCGAAAGGAGATTGGCGCTGGCTGGCTCCGGGCTTCCCCGCACTGGCCGATGCCGCCCCGGCGACCGCTTCCGCGCTGTCCAGCCTGCTGCGTGAGCTGGACCAGACACTGCCTGCCGGCGCACCGCTGACGGTGTACGTGCCCGACCCGATGCCCGGGCTGGATGGCGAGCGCCCGCGCCTGTCGCGTGCCGTGGATTGGCGGCCGGTGCCGTTGGCGCCGGCCAGCACGCGCACCGCCGCACCGCCGGTGCTGCAGGTCGGTGGCGATATCGCAGAAGGCGAGCAGCGCGTACTGGCCGCGCTGCAGCGTGCCTGGTCCAACCAGGCGTTGTCTCCTGCCCGCGGTGCCGGTACCGCCCCCGATGCCGGGCAGACCGGCGTGTGGCTCGCCGCTGCGCCGCTGCCTGCCGCCTGGCAGGCGTGGGTGCACCAGGGCGGCAGCGTACTGGTCGCGCCCGGTGCTGCGGAGGCCGGCTGGATGCCCGTCCTGCGCGATGCAGAGGGTGCAGTGGTGCTGGAACAGCGGTCCGAAGCACAGGGTCGCCTGCTGCGCTTCACGGCGCCGCTGACGCCGACGACGCTGCCGGTGTTGCGCGATCCCGGCGTCCCGCGCCAGTTGCTGGCCGTCCTCGCCGCACCCGCCCCGCCGACCCTCGCCGCGGCAGCGACACAGCAGCCGCTGCGCGGCGGCGCCACGCCGCTGCCCGCACCGCGCGAGCTGAGCCCCTGGCTGCTGGCGCTGATCGTGCTGCTGTTCGCGCTGGAACGGGTGATCGCGACCTCACCGCGCCGCGGAGCCGGCGCATGAACGCTGCCATCCAGCACGCCTGGCAGCGCGCGCGCCGGCGCCAGTGGTGGATCACCACCCTGCTCGCGGTGCCGGTCGCGTTGGCGATCAGCGCGGTGGCGTGGCGGCTGGCCGGCTTCAACGCGGCTACGGTAGTCCTGCTGTTGACGTTGCTGGTCAGCGTCGGCGTGGCGACCTGGCGCGCACGTGGTCTGGATCGCCAATGGCTGGTCCGCCGGTTGAACGACCATCCGGTCGCACAGGACAGTGCCGACCTGCTGTTTGCCCCACCGGCGGCATTGAACCCGTTGCAGCAGCGGCAGCGCACGCATGTCGCCGCCGCCCTGCAGGCGCGCATGCCCGAACTGCGGCCACGCTGGCCGCGCCGGTGGCTGCTGGCCTCGGTGATCACGTCGCTGGTGGTGATGGCACTGGCGCTGGGTTGGCCACGCGGCCATAACGCGGCGCCCCTGTTCCCGGGCGCGGCGGCACCGCCGGCCACACCCGCGCAGCCACCGCAGCTGCGTTCCGCCCGGCTGGAGATCACCGCCCCGGCCTACACCGGGCAGGCCGCGCGTGTGCAGAGCACGCTGGATGGCAAGGTCCCGCAGGACAGCCGCCTGCACTGGTCGCTGCGCTTCTCGGCGCAACCGCAGGCCGCTGCGCTCCAGTTCCACGATGGCCAGCGCATCGCGCTGCAACGCGATGGCGACCAATGGACCGCGCAGTGGACCGCCACGCGTCCGGCGCTGTACCGCGTGGTCACCGAGCCTGCCCTGCGCGACACCCGCCTGTACCGGCTCGATGTGGTGCCCGATCGCCCGCCCGTGGTGCGCGTGATCGCGCCCGACCGTAGTCTCGTGCTGGGGACACCCGGCCAACGCCAGTGGCCGCTGCAGTTCGAGGCCACCGACGACTACGGCGTGGTCGCCACGGCACAGTTGAAGGCCACCCTGGCCCAGGGCAGCGGCGAGAACATCACCTTCCGCGAGCAGACCTTCAACCTCGCCGGCACCGGACCGGCGACGCAGCGGCGCTTCGCGCGCACGCTCGATCTCGCCGCGCTGGGCGCCACCGAAGGCAACGATGTGATCGCGCAGTTGACCGTGCGCGATACCCACACGCCCGGCGCGCAGAGCGCCCAGAGCAGCAGCGTGATCCTGCGCCTGCCCAGCGCAGCGGAGATCCAGGGCACCGACATGGAGGGCATGGTCAAGAAGACCCTGCCCGCGTATTTCCGCAGCCAGCGCCAGATCATCATCGACGCCGAAGCGCTGATCAAACAGCGCCGCCAGCTGCCGGCGGAGGAGTTCGTGAAGCGTGCCGATGCGATCGGCGTGGACCAGCGGATCCTGCGCCTGCGCTATGGCCAGTTCCTCGGCGAGGAAAGCGAAGGCGGGGCCAAGCCACCGCCGACCAGCGATGCCCTGCCGACCAGTGACACACCAGCGGCCGCGCACGATGACGATCACGATCACGATCACGATGGCGACCATGCCAGGACCCAGGCGCAGGCCGGCCACGACGACCATGATCATGGCGCGCCGACCGACGGCAGCGCCCCGGTGTTCGGCAGCGCCACCGACGTGCTCGCCGAATACGGCCATACCCACGATCACGCCGAGGCCGCCACCCTGCTCGATCCCAAGACGCGCGCCACGCTGAAGGCGGCGCTCGATCAGATGTGGTCGTCGGAAGGCGAGCTGCGCCAGGGCCAGCCCGAGCGTGCCCTGCCCTACGCCTACAAGGCGCTGGGCTTCATCAAGGAAGTGCAGCAGGCCGAGCGCATCTACCTGGCACGGGTCGGCCCGGAACTGCCGCCGATCGACGAGAGCCGACGCATGAGCGGCGATCGCGCCGACCTGGCCAGCCGCAGCTTGCCACTGCGTGCGCTGGAGGCACCCGACCAGGCCATCGTGCAGGTCTGGCAGCAGCTGGCCGATCCGGCCAGCGCGCCGGATCTGGACGCACTCACCCACTGGCTGCGACGCAATGAAGCGCGCCTGCCGGACCCGCTGAGCCTGGCCGGCGCCATCGAAACACTGCGCATCACCCCGGACTGCGCCGACTGCCACCAGGCCCTGCGTGCGCAGCTGTGGCGCGCCCTGCTGCGGCCACTGCCGCAGGTCGCCCGGCGCAACGCCCCCGATGCCATGGGTCAGCGCTACCTGGATGCACTGGAGGCCACCCCGTGAGCGAACCGCGCTGGATCCTGATCGCGCTGTTCGCCGTGCTGTTGTTGAGCAGCGCGCGTCTGTGCTGGCAGCAATGGCGCGGATCGGCGCGGGGGCGCGGTGTGTTCGCCAGCCTGCTGGTGTTGCAGGCCGTGGCGACCGTGCTGCTCTACCTGACCCTGGTGCCACCGATGCAGCGCGTGGCCGGCGGCCAGCTCACCGTGCTGACTGGCGCGGCCGATCAGGTGCGCTGGTCAGCGGCGCCGGGCGAGGCCGTGGTCGCACTGCCGGAAGCGACGAAAGTGGCAGACGCCCTCGCCGCGCCCGACCTGGCCACCGTGTTGCGCCAGCATCCCGGTCCCACCTCCCTTCGGCTGATCGGCGATGGCCTGTCGGCCCGCGATCGCGATGCCGCGCTGCCCCGTGGCGTGCGTATCGAATGGCCCAGCGCACCACAGGGCTGGATCGCACTGCAGCCGCCACCGGTTGCTGCGCCCGGTGCGGTGTTCACCGTCAACGCGCGTGCGCAGGGCGTGCCGAACGCACGCGCCGAGCTGGTGGACCCGGCCGGGCGGGTGGTTGACCGCGCAATGCCCGGGGCCGATGGTCGCGTGCAGCT
Source organism: Stenotrophomonas sp. LM091 (assembly GCF_001806305.1). NCBI lineage: Bacteria > Pseudomonadati > Pseudomonadota > Gammaproteobacteria > Lysobacterales > Lysobacteraceae > Stenotrophomonas > Stenotrophomonas sp. LM091. The sequence continues at coordinate 2,311,905 of NZ_CP017483.1, read as the reverse complement.
TGATGGTGTCGCGCGCGTGCCAGGGCAGAGCACGTTCCGTCTGCGCCTGCTGGATGCCGGGCAGCACGTGGTCGATACGCTGGAGGTACCGGTGGACACCGTGGGCGCGGCAGCGCCGCGGCTGCTGATCCTGGCCGGTGCGCCGGGGCCCGAGTTGAAGTACCTGCGTCGCTGGGCGACCGATGCGGGGCTGGCCGTACAAGCGCACGCCCATGCCGGCGGTGGGGTGTCGCTCGGCGATGCGCCGGTCGCGCTCACTGCGGCGACGCTGGCGGCGACGGATGCCGTGCTGCTCGATGAGCGCAGTCTGGCCGGGCTGTCGGCGGCGCAACGCAGCGCGCTGCAGCAGGCGATCCGCGGTGGGTTGGGCGTGCTCGTCCGCACCAGCGGCCCCCTCAACGACAGCACGCGCCAAGCGCTGCGCAGCTGGGGGATGCCCATCAGCGGCAACAACCAGGCCACCCCGCTGACACTGCCGGCCGACGCCGATGCCGCCCTGCTCCAGGCACGCCGTGGTCCCCAGCGGCCCGCGTCGGACACCACGGCCTACATCGAAGAAGCCGACACCGCCTCGCATCAGGCCAGCGTGCCGGTATTGGAGCGACTGGGTGTGACGGTCAACGACGCGACACCGCTGCTGCACGATGACAAGGGCAATGCGATCGGCGGCTATCGCCCGCTGGGCCGGGGCCGTGTTGCGCTGCTGCCGGTCACCGACAGCTATCGACTGGTGCTGGCCGGTCGCGACGATCGCCACGCCGAGCTGTGGAGCAGCGTGCTGGCCAGCGTGGCCCGCCCACTTCCCGCCGCAGATGCACCACGCGTCGACTCCGATACCCCGTGGGCCGGCGAGCGCGTAGCGCTGTGCCAGCTGCGGGAACCTGCACAGGTGCGCGCACCGGATGGCGCGCGCATTGCGCTGCGCATCGATCCGGCCAGCGGCACGGAACGCTGCGCCGGCTACTGGCCGACGCAGGCCGGCTGGCATCAGCTGCAGCAGGGTGAGAGCCGCCACGCGTTCTACGTGTTCGATCCGGCCACTGCGCGATCGCTGCATCGCCAACAGCTGCGTGAGGCCACCGCACAGCGTCTGGCCGTGGGCACCGCGGCAACGTCGGCCGGCGTGATCGAAACGCCAGGACCGCGTTGGCCATGGCTGCTCGCCTTCGTGCTGGCGGCCGGGCTGCTGTGGTGGATGGAGCGGCGGCGGGTGGCCGCCCTCGCGCCGTGATCCGCCCGGGTGGCTGCAATGCCGCCTGCCGAACTCAGTCGACGTCCATCATCTTCTCCATTGAATGCAACCGTTGCAGCCGCTGCCGGTGCCGGCGGCATATCACCCACGCAGCGACAGCAAACACTGCTACGACAAGCGCATTGACGACGATGCTCAAGGCCCACTGCGCAGGCGGTGCAACCTGCACCATCGGCATGCGACCCTGCGCCGTGAGCAATGCCCAGAGCACCATCGCCGTCCACAGCGCCACACTGACCCAGATCGAGACGCGCCAGATGCGAAGCGCAGTGCGTGAGCGCTCTCGTTCGAAGGCCATCAGTGCGCGTGCGTCCAGCGCCTGCGCACGCCATTGACGTCGGCGCTGCCACAGCGTCCAGCCGGTCATGGCGATCACCAATGCCATCAGGAACCACACCAGGCCTGCAGGGACAGGCAATGGCTCGCCCAGTGACAGGGCCCGCACGCAGTTGCCGATCGACAGCACGGCCAGCACGCCCTCAATGCTCCAGGCAACACGCAGGCGGCGGCTCCGGCGATGGACCTCGCGCTCCAGCGCCTGCACATCGGGTGCTGCACTGGGCTGTGCCTGCCAGCGCGTCGCCAACGCATCCCAACCGGTGTTTTCGTCGTCGATCGCATTCATGGCGAAGCTCCCATCAGGTCCCGCAGTTGTCGCCTCGCCCGGCTGAGCCGCTGGGCGACGGCGTTCTCTTCAAGCCCCAGCGCGTCGGAGATTTCGCGGTGTGAGAATCCTTCCAATGCGAGGGACACCACTTGCCGGTAGCCGAGCGGGAGACTGATTACGGCGCTCAACAGCTCATCGCGCTGCTGCTGTGCCTCTGCATGGCGCAGCGGATCGGCGTTCGGATCGGGCCAGCCGTCGTCCAGAACACGGGCCGACAGGCGTTGCTCCATGGCGAGGACGTCAACGGATCGATTGTGGGCGACACGCGCGATGAACGCCCGCAACGAACCTTCGCCCCGCCAGCGCGGGAGCGCCTGCCATACCGCGATACTGACTTCCTGGAGGAGGTCATCGCGGCGGGCGATATCGCGCGTATAGCTGTACGCCAGCCGGCTCAGCATTGGCCAGTGCTCACGGAGGATGGACTGCAGGTCAGCGGAGGTTGGCAGCGGCAAGGTGGTGGCTCAGGCAACGGCGACGGAATCAAATGCATCGCGATAGGCCCAATAGCCCACATATCCCAGTTGTAGCAACGGCAACAGGACCCAGGGCTGGAACACCACGCTGCCCACCAGCAGCATCGACAGCCCCAGGTAGAGCGCAATGGGTCGCCAGGCTGCACCCAGCAGGCGAACGTTCTCGCGCAGAGCCTCCGCCACGCCCACCCGGTCCAGCACCACCCGCGGTATGGTGAAGAACAGCAGCACGCCGGGTAACGTCCCCGCCGCGAAGACGGCGGCCAAATGCAGGCGGGTGAGCTGGGTGACCACAGCAGGGTCTGCTGTTGCCATGCCGAGTGCCACCGACGGCCCGACCCACATCCACACCACGGCCATCTGGAAGGCGAATACCCCCGATGCGAGCAGCGCCACCTGCAACAGACGGCCACGCAGCTGACACATTCTGGCCACGCCTTGCCTCAAGCCGAAGCGCCCGTTGCGGACGCGCTGATCGATAACGATCAGGCACCACACCGACGCGATCGGCACCATGAGCTTGGACAGCACCACGCCGGCCACCGGAATGGACAGCTGGAGGACCAGTTCGACCGCCATCGGCACCAGTGCCAGGCCGAACCAGCGCAGCGGCGCGTGCCGATACATCTGCCAGGCCGCGGCGAACCAGTGCCACAGGCGATGGACGGACCAGGTTCTTGCCTGGCGCAACTGCATAACGGTGTCGGGGGTAAGCATGCGGCTCTCCTTGTGGGCGTGCGTCCTGTTGAAGACCGCCGATCCGCGGAAAACCTGACACACCCGCTGCGCTCCCAGGACATCCGCCCTGATCGATCTGCTCGCCATCACGCAGGCTGCCGCGCCTGCGCATACTGGCCGAGCGGCTGCCCTGCCAGATCAGCGCGCCGGCGGCGCCGGGCATCCCCCTGCTGCACACACACCTGCTGTGCCCGGCGCTGCTCGTCGTCGGTCAACTCCGGCGGTGGGCGGGCGCTCGCGGACTGGATCTGGTCGGGTCCGCCGGTGAGCTTGTTCACACCCTGCGCCGCCGCGGCCAGCCCCTTGTTGATGCCCATCATCAGATAGCCACCGCTCATGCCGACCTGCTCGGGCGAGGGGGGTTCGCTCCAGGTGCGGCTGAAGCGGTTCGGCTGCACCTGCACCGGATTCTTGAAGCGGTACAGATCCAGCGGCTCGTCGTCGGGCCTGAGCGCACGCACCTCGCCCAGCGTGGTGACATCCCCCTGCGTCGGCGCAGGCGGCGGCTCCACGGGGTCGGGTGGCGCCACCTGCTGTGCCTGCACGGCAGCGGCCAGCACCAGGCCGGCCAGCAACGCTGCACCTTGATCTCCACGTAATGCCACAGCGACTCCATCCATGTTGGTTGCGGGCTGGCCTCAAAGCATACGGAGGCCGGCGTCAGATTTCGTTGATGGCACCTGTCCGGCCGGCGCGGCGGGCACTGAACCATTCACCGGCCCGCATCGCGATGTCTCAGACATTGAGACGCGGTCATGTTTCCATAGCGTCCTTTACAGACCGTTGTGACCATGGCTTACGAACTCGCCAAGCGGACCGAGGACGCCGAACGCCGCCTCGCCACCACCGATGGGCTGCCCTCGCGCGATGGTGCGCTGCTGACCGCACGCCTGCAGCGCCGCTACAACGACCGCATCACCGGCAGCTTCACGATTCCCGCCCGCGAGGGCCAGTACGCGCCGATCCCGGCCGATGTGCCCGCCGCGCTGGTCAATGCGCTGAAGGCGCGCGGCATTGAGCAGCTCTACAGCCACCAGGCGCAGGCCTGGGAGGCCAGCCAGCGCGGCGAGCACGTGGCCATCGTCACCCCCACCGCCAGCGGCAAGTCGCTGTGCTACACCCTGCCCGTGGTCAGCGCGGCGATGCAGGGCAAGGCCAAGGCGCTGTACCTGTTCCCGACCAAGGCGCTGGCCCAGGACCAGGTGGCCGAGCTGCTGGAGCTCAACCGCGCCGGCGACCTGGGCGTGAAAGCCTTCACCTTCGATGGCGATACGCCAGGCGATGCGCGCCAGGCGATCCGCCTGCACGGCGACATCGTGGTCTCCAACCCGGACATGCTGCACCAGGCGATCCTGCCGCATCACACCAAATGGGCGCAGTTCTTCGAGAACCTGCGCTATGTGGTGATTGATGAGGTACACACCTACCGCGGCGTGTTCGGCAGCCACGTTACCAACGTGCTGCGCCGGCTCAAGCGGATCTGCGCGTTCTACGGGGTGGAGCCGCAGTTCATCCTGTGCTCGGCCACCATCGGCAACCCGCAGGCGCATGCCGAGGCATTGATTGAAGCGCCGGTCACCGCAATCACCGAATCCGGTGCGCCCAGCGGGCCCAAGCACGTGCTGCTGTGGAATCCACCGGTGGTCAACGCCGATCTCGGCCTGCGTGCGTCCGCCCGCTCGCAGAGCAACCGCATTGCCCGCATCGCGATCAAATCCGGCCTGAAGACGCTGATCTTCGCGCAGAGCCGGTTGATGGTCGAAGTGCTGACCAAGTACCTCAAGGACATCTTCGACCACGACCCGCGCAAGCCGGCCCGCATCCGCGCCTACCGCGGCGGCTACCTGCCCACCGAGCGGCGCGAGACCGAGCGGGCGATGCGCGCCGGGCACATCGACGGCATCGTCAGCACCTCGGCGCTGGAACTGGGCGTGGATATCGGCAGCCTGGACGTGGTGATCCTCAACGGCTACCCGGGCAGCGTCGCCGCGACCTGGCAGCGCTTCGGCCGCGCCGGTCGTCGCCAGCAGCCCGCGCTGGGGGTGATGGTGGCCAGCTCGCAGCCGCTGGACCAGTACGTGGTGCGCCATCCGGACTTCTTCGCCGAGGCCTCGCCCGAGCATGCGCGCATCGCACCGGACCAGCCGCTGATCCTGTTCGACCACATCCGCTGCGCCGCCTTCGAGCTGCCCTTCCTGGCCGGCGATCCGTTCGGGCCGATCGACCCGCTGGTGTTCCTGGAAGCGCTGGCCGAGACCGAGGTCGTGCATCGCGAGGGCGACCGCTGGGAGTGGATCGCCGACAGCTACCCGGCCAACGCGGTCAGCCTGCGCTCGGTCGCCGACGGCAACTTCGTGGTGGTGGACCGCAGCGACGGCAAGCAGCAGATCATCGCCGAGGTGGATTACTCCGCCGCCGCGCTGACGCTGTACGAAGGTGCCATCCACATGGTGCAGTCCACGCCCTACCAGGTGGAGCGGCTGGACTGGGAAGGCCGCAAGGCCTATGTCACGCGTACCCACGTGGACTACTACACCGACAGCATCGACTTCACCAAGCTCAAGGTGCTGGACCGCTTCGATGGCTGCATTGCCGGGCGCGGCGATTCGCACCACGGCGAAGTGCACGTGGTGCGCCGCGTGGCCGGCTACAAGAAGATCCGCTACTACACCCATGAAAACATCGGCTACGGCCCGGTCAATCTGCCCGACCAGGAGCTGCACACCACGGCGGTGTGGTGGCAGTTGCCGCAGGCGCTGCTGCTGACCGCGTTCGACAGCAAGCAGGAAGCGCTGGACGGCTTCCTCGGGGCGGCGTATGCGCTGCACATCGTCGCCACGGTGGCGGTGATGGCCGATGCGCGTGACCTGCAGAAGGCGGTTGGCAATGGCGATGGCGCGTGGTTCGCGGTGGCCGACCAGAGTGGCCGCGGGCAGCTGCGGGGCGCCGAGTTCGATGCCAGCGCGATCGAGCTGCAGCAGCAGTTCGTGCCCACGGTGTATCTGTACGACAACTTCCCCGGCGGTGTGGGCCTGAGCGAGCCGCTGTGGCTGCGCCAGGCCGAGCTGCTGCTGCGCGCGCGCGAGCTGGTGCAGGGCTGCGATTGCAAGGCCGGCTGCCCCGCCTGCGTGGGGCCGGTCCTGGCCGGCCAGGAAGACGATGCCACCACGCCCAAGGCACTGGCCCTGAAGGTGCTGGCGCTGTTCGACAGCGCGGCGTTGCCGTCTGCCGCCGAGCGTGAGCGCCAGAGCGCCGAGATGGTCGCCCCGTGAGCCTGAGCCTGGACAAGCTGCGCCTGCTGCGCCGGCAGGCCGGTGATGCAACGCCGGCGCCGGCCCGCGATCCGGCCCTCAACGCCACTGGCCGATCCGGTGCGGCTGACACCATCGCTGCCGGCGGCGCCGCCCCCGCGCCCCTCCCGACCGCCGCCAACGACGCGCGTGCGCGCACGCCCGCGCCCGCCTCCGTGTTCGGCTGGGTGGAGCAGGAAATCCGCCACAAGCCCACCGGTGAGGCCGCACGCGGTACCGCACCGGCAGCGCCTGTCCTCCCGGCGCCCGCGCTGCGCAAGCCCGAGATCGGTGGCCTGCGCCGGCTGCTCGGCCTGCGCGAGCGGAGCCTCAGCACCGCCCACCCGCGCGAGAACGCCAAGGACCGCCATGTACCGGGCGAGGAGATCGCGCCGGGCCTGTTCCTGATCGAGTCGTTCGTGGCGCAGGCCATTCCCACTGAGCCCTTGTCGCTCGCCTTCGCCAAGCGCGAGGGCGAACAGGTGCAGCCACAGGACCTGCTGTTCTTCGATACCGAAACCACTGGCCTGGCCGGCGGCACCGGCACCCGCGCCTTCATGATCGGCGCGGCGGACTGGCACGCCCATCCCGAGCGCGGCGATGGCCTGCGCATCCGCCAGCTGCTGATGACCACGATGGCCGCCGAAACCGCGATGCTGCGCGAGTTCGCCGGGTGGCTGCGGCCAACCACGGTGTTCTCCAGCTACAACGGGCGCTGCTACGACGCCCCGCTGCTCAAGACCCGCTACCGTTTGGCGCGGCAGCGCTGCCCGATTACCCCGCTGGATCACGTCGACCTGCTGTTCCCGACCCGCCGCCGCTATCGCGGCACTTGGGAAAACTGCCGGCTGGCCACGATCGAGCGCCAGCTGCTGCAGATCGTGCGCGAAGACGACCTGCCCGGCTCGGAAGCCCCGGCGGCGTGGTTGAACTACCTGCGCGGGGGCAGCGCGGTGAACCTGCGCCGCGTGGCCGAGCACAACCACCAGGACGTGGTGACCCTGGCGCTGTTGATGCGACGGCTGGTGGCAGAGGAACAGCGTGATCGGGAGACGTTGGCGCTGCAGGCCATTGACGCGGTGTAAAGGCCGGCCCACGGACACTGCGGGTTCTTACCGTGGGAGGACCACCACATGCGTCTGAACCTTCTGTTCGCCCTGGGCTGCGCCCTGCCGCTGGCCGCGTGCAGCCATCCCGGCAAGACGGCGGCGACGCCGGCTGACAGCCCCACCTCCACCGCGCCGCCCGCGGTGGCCGGCAGCGCCTCCCAATGCGACCCGGAAAAACTCACCGGCCTGACCGGGCAGACCGCCACCGAAGCGGTGATCCAGAAAGCGGTGAAGGACAGCGGTGCGCGCAACGCCCGCGTGCTCAAGCCGGGCATGGCGATGACGATGGATTTCCGCGAAGACCGGCTCAGCATCGAAGTGGACGCGCAGAACAGGATCGTGCGCGCCAACTGCGGGTGACCGGTTGAACCCTGCCGCGTGCTGCGACTGAAGGCGGCGGCCCGCCATCATCTGCGGGCCGCCGTGCCAGGCAGGCGGGGTCAGTCGCGCAGGCGCTCGGCCTTGCCGCTGGCCAGCGCCTGATCGATGGCCGTGCGGACCTCGCGCACGGCGCGGGCCGAGGCCAGGCTTTGCTGCTGCGCCAGACGCGCCTGTTCGCGGCCCAGTTGCGCCTGCTCGCGTGCCACCAGGGTGATCTGGCGGGCATCCACCGCCTTGGCCGTGGCGACGCGCGCCTGGCGTGCTGCCTGGCTGGCGCTGGCTGACGCCGCACGCGCCTGCCGAGCGGCCTGGTTGGCCTCGGCGGCCGCATCCAGGCCGGCCTGGCGGGTGACGTGATTGGCTACCGCCTCGACATCCACCGCCGCCAGAGCGTCTGCGGTGACCTGCATCGAGACCTTGGCCAACTGCTGCCCGATCACGGCCTGGCGGTCGCCCAGTTCAGCCTGTGCGTTGCCCAGCGCGGCCACGTCGGATTGGCTGCGGCTGAGCTGGCTGAGCACGGCAGGATCGCGGATCAGATAGCGCGCCTGGCCACGGCGTACCCACAGCGCCGGCGCGCTGCCGCCCACGTCGTGTCGGGCCTGCTTGAGGTCGGCGACGGACGCATCGACGAAGTTGTCGTCGCCACCCATCAGCACGAAGGCCTGCGCGGGCTGCCGGCTGATGTCGAGCCGGCCGTGGGTGACGTGGGACATGCCGTCGTCCAGATCCTTCGGCGGCTCCGGCGCACGGGGTGCGGCAGGCGCGGCCGGCGGTTCCGGGGCAGACAGCGGTTCCGGCGCGGAAGCAGGCTCAGGCGCGGGCAGCGCCGCAGGGGCCGGTCGCGGTGCCGGCGCCGGCAGCGCTGCCGGCGGGGTGGGTGCGCTGGGCGCGACCGGTGCCTGGGGCGCGGCCGGCGGCGGCGGCGGTGCAGCCACCAGACGCAGCGGCGCCACGCCGACCACCACGAACAACGCGGTGATCGCCAACGAAGCCACGCGCGGCACGCTGCGGGTCTGCTGCAGGGTCACCAGGCGGCGCTTGAGACTGCGCAGGTTGGGCGAGGCGCTGGCCACGCCCACCGCGGGACGCGGCGCGACACCGAGCTGCACCAGCAGGCGGCCATAGTCATGGCGGCAATGGCCATGCCCGGCCACGACGGCACCATCGCAGGCTTCTTCGCGGGCCAGCGCGTACTCGCGGGCTGCCACGTGCACCAGGGGATGGAAAAAGAACAGATGCTGCGACACCGCCGGCAGCAGGCCCCACCACAGGTCACGGCGCTGCAGATGGATCAGCTCATGGGTCAGCGCCATGTCCAGGTCGTCGGCCGACATCGCCGGCAGCTCGCGCGCCGGCAACAGCAGCACCGGCCGCCACGGACCGATCAACTGCGGCGAGCGGATCTGCGCGGAGAGCTTCAGGCGCGGCGCACGGCGCAGGCCATGGGCTTCGGCAGCCAGCTGCAATGCCTGCTGCAGCCCGGCGTCGGTGCACTCGGTGGCGCTGCGCACCAGCGCGCGGCTGGCGCGGTAGCCCCGCAGACTGTGCGCCACCATCAACAGCACGCCGGCGGCCCACAAGGCCAGCAGCAGCGAGGGCCAGGACCACGCCATCGTCGCCGTCTCGACCGCGGCCGGCACATAGGCGACCGGGGCCGCCTGCACGGCGGCATCGAACGCGGGCAACGCCACCGTCGGTGCCGTCATGGTGGCCGGTGCGGGCAGCACGGCCAACTCCAGCGGGCTGCTCCACACCAGGCCCAGTACCGCCTGTGCGGCCACCAGCCACCACAGGCGGCAGCGGGTGGCGGCCGGCAGCTGCGGCAGCAGGCGGCACACGCCCCACACCAGCGCCACCAGCACCGCGCTCTGCACGCTGGTCCAGCCCAGCCGCATCAACAGCTCACTCATCATCGTGCCCATGGCTCAGCCCTCCCGCTTGCGTGACTGCAACTGTGCGACCAGCGCTTCCAGCTCGGCCAGTTCCTGATCGCTGACATCCACCTTGTGCGACATGAAGGCGACGAACGGCGAGACCGAGCCCTGCAGCGTCTTCTCCACGAAGCTGGCCACGGCGCCCTGCACCACGCTGTCCTGGCCACTGGTGGTGGCATAGCGGTACACGCCGTCCACCTGCTTGCGGCTCAGGTACGACTTGGCGCGCAGGCGCTCCATCATGGTCAGCACGGTCGAGCGTGCCAGCCCGCGCGGCTCCCCGAAGCCGGTGGCGACCTCCCCGACACTGGGGCGGTCCTGTTCCGCGATGTACTGCAGCAGGGCCAGTTCCTGGTCCCCGATGGTCTTGCCGCGCATGGCGCACTCCCTATGACTACACGTGTCGCTACCGTGCCAGTGACTACAGGTGTCGTCAAGTGCCGGATGGCGCGCGCCGACGAACGGTCGTTCGGGGGTGATGTCCCCCGCGCGGGGCGTTAAACCTCTCCGCCCCGCAACGCCAGGTGGCCGGCATGGGCGGCGCGCGCTCGGCGTTCCTCGTCTACCCCGACCAGGGGCTGGCCATCGTGGTGCTGACCAACCTGGTCGGGGCCAACCCGCAGAACTTCATTCCGCAGATCGCCGCGTTCTACGGGGCGGGTGCGCCGGTGCCGACCGTCAGCCGCGCGGCCCGCCCATCACCGGCAGGATCACGCCGCTGATGTAGCTGGCAGTGATCGGCGAGGCGAGGAACACGTACGCCGGCGAGAGCTCTTCCGGCTGCGCCGGTCGGCCCATGTCGCTGTCCTGGCCGAACTCGGCCACGTCCGGCGCCTTCTTGTCGGCGGGATTCAGCGGGGTCCAGACCGGGCCGGGCGCAACCGCATTGACGCGGATGCCGCGCGGCAGCAGCTGGCTGGCCAGCGCCTTGGTGAAGGCATGGATCGCGCCCTTGGTCGCCGAATAGTCCACCAGCGACTTGCTGCCGAACAGGCCGGTCTCCGAGCCGCTGTTGATGATGCAGGCGCCTTCGCCCAGATGCGGCAGCACCGCGCGCGCCATCTGGATGTAACCGCCGATGTTGGTCTGCAGGGTTTCCTGCAGGTGCTCGTCCTCAAGGTCTTCAAGGCGGTCGCAATGCAGCTGGAAGGCGGCGTTGTTGACCAGGATGTCCACCCCACCGAACGCCTTGACCACCTGCTTGACCGCCTTGTTGCAGAACGCCGGGTCGCGCACGTCGCCGGCGATCACCAGGCAGCGGGCGCCTTCCTTCTCGACGTGCTCGCGGGTGATCTTGGCGTCCTTCTTTTCATCCAGGTGCAGCACGGCGACATCGGCGCCTTCGCGGGCGAACAGCACGGCCACCGCGCGGCCGATGCCGGAATCGGCGCCGGTGATGATGGCGCGCTTGCCCTTGAGCTTGCCGCTGCCTTGGTAATCCGGTGCGAGGAAGCGCGGGGCCAGCTGCATCGCGTGTTCGTTGCCGGGTTTGGCCAACTGTTCGGCAGGCATCTTCTCCGGCTGGCGGCGCGGGCCTGCCTGGGTCGCCTTCTTGGTCGTGGATTTGGCGGCCTTCTTCGCCGCCCGCGCGTCCTTGGCCTTTTCCTGGTCCTGCAGACGGCGCTGGCGGGCCGCCACGCGCGCAGCGCGCGGATCGGTGGCGGCGGCCTTGCGGGTCGCGGTTTTGACGACCGGGGTGCGGGTGCGCGGTTCGGCCGCGGTCGCGGCTGCGTCGGCCGGGCGCGGGCGCTTGCGGGAGGTGGGGGTCTTGGTGGTCTTACGGGTTTTGGCCGTGGCCATGCTCGACTCCTGTTGCCGGATCAGATGCGTGGATCAAACTCGAATGCGCGCCGTGTCGGGGATCCCGTGTCGGCAGTGCGCACTTCCAGTATGGTCAACCGGGCGGCCAGGCACGGTGAATGGAGCGTGCCCACACCGTGTAGAGGATTCATCCGCTGCATACGGGCGCCGATGCACCCTGAGCGCAATTCCCATGGAGTGCGTCGCATGCTTCGTTACCTGTCCGCGGCTGTGGCCGTCCTCGCTTTGTCCGCCTGCAGCAGCACCCCCGTCGCGCAGGTCCAGCCGATCGACGGCGTCATTTCCGGCCAGTGCCATATCGACAAGGTCCGCGGTGCGACCGGGCTGGCGGCGTCGGCGGCAACCGTCGAAAGGGCGCGCGTGGACAGCGACAGCCTGGAAGTGATCGTGCTGCGCGGTCAGCGCCTGGAAAGCGGCCCGACCGCCAGCGGCGCGGTGCCATCCACCACCGGTGCGGAAAGCGGTGGCGAGCGGCTGACCATCGAAACCGGCAATACCAACAACATCACCGCGATCTATTGCGGCTGATCGCTACGCTCATCCCGCGCGGGCACGCCGGACGGTGCGCCGCGCGGCTTTGAGTACTTTCAGCGTGGCCAGTTCCCACTGGCGCTCGCCACGCAGGCCGGCAAGCGCCTTCAATGAGCCCGCCCGCCAGCCATCGAATACGCAAGGATCGATATACGCCTTGCGGCACACCGACGGTGTGTTGCCCAGCAGGTTGGCGACCTCGCATACCACCTGTTTCTGCAATGCTGCCAGCGCGCGCTCACTGGAGGGTTCGGGCAGCTCGGTCACGGCAAGCTGACGGATCGCCTCCAGCGTGCCGCCCCAGGTGCGGAAGTCCTTGGCGCTGAAATCCTCGCCCATCGCATCGTGCAGATAGTCGTTGACCATGCCCGAGTCCACCGGTTGGACCGCGCCATCGTCATCGCGATACTGGAACAGCGCCTGCCCGGGCAGCTGCTGGCAGCCACGGATCAGCTTGACCAGTTCGCGATCATCCACATCCACCTCATGCGCCTGCCCGGACTTGCCCCGGAAGCGCATCTGCGCCCGGCCGCCCTTGACCAGCGCGAGGTGGCGGTTGCGTAGCGTGGTCAGCCCGTAAGAACGGTTGTCACGTGCATAGACTTCATTGCCAACGCGCACCAGCGTCTGTGCCAGCAGCGCCACCACGATCGCCAGCACCTTGTCGCGTGGGAAGCCGGGCAGCTTCAGATCGCGGCGCAGGCGCCGGCGCAGCGTGGGCAGGGCAGTACCAAAGGCAATGATGCGATCGAACTTGCCATCGCCCCTCACCCGCGCCCAATCCGCGTGGTAACGGTACTGCTTGCGCCCTCGCGCATCGCGGCCGGTGGCCTGCAGATGGCCGTTGGGCAGCGCGCAGATCCACACGTCGGTGTAGGCCGGCGGGATGGCCAGCGCGCGGATCCGGGCCAGGGTGGCCGCATCGCGCACCGCCGCGCCGTCGGCATCGCGGTAGGCGAAGCCCTTGCCGGCCTTGCGGCGGGCGATGCCGGGCAGTTCATCGCTGACGTAACGCAGGCCGGCCTGGCGGGCAGCGGCGGCTTCGGGGGTGACAGTGCGGCTCGGGCTCATGGACGCGACGCGGATCAGGGAAGCGCAGTGTCGCCGCCGCAGGTGCGGCACCGCGTCAATAACGCAACACAAACACCTCACACCGCGCTTGGCGATATCCTCCCCGGTTTACTGGCTCGCTTCCTGGAGTACCGATGTCGTCCTTGTCGTTCCGCCGCCTGCGGCGTTCTTTCGGGCTGATGGCCCTGTTCCCCGCCCTGTTGGTCCTCGGTGCCTGCAGCGCACCGCCCATGGACGAACAGGAAGCGGTCGCCACCGATGCACAGAAGGCCGCCGAAGCGGCTGCCGCGCCGACCGACGAAGCCGGCAAAGCCACCGAAGCCCCGCCGGTCGGCAACTGCGATGCCACCCAGGTGCAGAGCCTGGTCGGCCAGCCCTACACCGACGAGCTCGGCAGCCAGGCCCAGCAGGATGCCGGTGCCAGCAGCCTGCGCGTACTCAAGCCCAATGACATGACCACGATGGAGTTCATCGGCGAGCGCTTGAACGTGGAAGTGGATGCCAAGAACGTCGTGGCCGGCGTCCGTTGCGGCTGAACAGGCACTGCGGAAACCCCTGAAACACAAGGGTTTGGTTGCGCCTGCAACCGTGTATTGCGGCGTTGCAGCAACTATGCTCTAGTCGAGTCATCCGGTGCCTCCAGATGCGCTCAACGGATTGAGCGGGGACGAGTGTCGCCGCTCACCCGACATTGAGGCAGAGATGGCCCCCCGCAACCGCCAAGGGCTTTACGACCCGCAAGATGAGCGAGATGCCTGTGGTTTCGGCATGGTCGCCCAGCTCGACGACCAGCCGTCCCGACTGCTGGTCGACACCGCTATCGCCGCGCTATCGCGCATGACCCACCGCGGCGGCGTCGCCGCCGACGGTGTCACCGGTGACGGCTGCGGCCTGTTGCTGCGCCGTCCCGACGTGTTTCTCAACGCGCTCGCCGCCGAGGCTGGCCTCACCCTTGGCGCGCGGTTCGCCGCCGGCGTGGTGTTCCTGCCGCACGACCCCACCGCCGCACAGGCCTGCCGCGACACGCTGGAACAGCAGCTGCGCGACGCCGGCTGCCAGCCGGTCGGCTGGCGCGTGGTGCCCACCGACCCCAGCGTCTGCGGCCAGCTCGCCCGCGACACGCTGCCGCATATCGAACAGGTGTTCGTCGATGCCGGTGCCACGCAGGACGAGGCTGCCTTCACCCTGGCCCTGTTCCTGGCCCGCCGCCGCAGCGAACAGCAGCTGCGCGACCACGCCGATTACTACGTCACCACGCTCAGCCCGAATGCGATCAGCTACAAGGGCATGGTGCTGCCGGACAAGCTGAGCCGCTTCTACGTGGACCTGCAGCGCAACGACCTGGCCTCCAGCGCGATCGTGTTCCACCAGCGCTTCTCCACCAACACGCTGCCACGCTGGCCGCTGGCGCATCCGTTCCGGATGCTCGCGCACAATGGCGAGATCAACACCATCGAGGGCAACCGCCGCTGGGCCCAGGCGCGCAGCAAGGTGTGGAAGACCCCGCGCTTCGATATCGCCGAGTTCGATCCGGTGATCTCCATGCACGGCTCGGATTCGCAGAGCCTGGACAACATGCTCGAGCTGATGGTCAGCGCCGGCATGGAGCTGATCCAGGCACTGCGCATCCTGGTGCCGCCGGCGACCCAGTCGCTGGAGTTCAAGGATCCCGACCTGGCCGCCTTCTACGAGTTCTACGGGCTCAACAGCGAGCCGTGGGACGGCCCGGCCGGCATCGTGGCCTGCGACGGTCGCTATGCCGCCTGTACCCTGGACCGCAACGGCCTGCGCCCGGCGCGCTGGATGCTCACCTCCGACCGTCACTTCCTGGTGGCCTCCGAAGCGGGCGTGTGGGAAGTGCCGGCCGAGCGCGTGGTGCGCAAGGGCAAGCTCGGCCCGGGCGAGATGATGGCCATCGACCTCAAGCGCGGTGACCTGCTCGACTCGGACGCCATCGACCGCATCAACCGTGGCCGCGCGCCGTACAAGCAGTGGCTGCAGCAGGGCGTGACCTACCTGCAGACCGAGCTGATCGATCCGTCGCTGGTGGAAGAGCCCTTCGACGAGCGCACCCTGCGCAGCTACCACAAGCTGTTCCAGCTCAGCACCGAGGAAGTCGAGCAGATCCTGCGCCCGCTGGCCGAGACCGAGCAGGAAGCCACCGGCTCGATGGGCGATGACACCCCGATGGCGGTGCTGAGCCAGCACAGCCGTCCGCTCTATGATTATTTCCGCCAGGCGTTCGCGCAGGTCACCAACCCGCCGATCGATCCGCTGCGCGAAGACTGCGTCATGTCGCTGTCCACCCAGCTCGGCAAGGAGACCAACATCTTCCATGCCGGCGCGGAGACGGTGAACCACGTCATCCTCAATTCGCCGGTGCTCAGCCAGCGCAAGCTGCGCCAGCTGATCAAGATGGAGCAGTACGCCGACAAGAACCGGCTGATCGATCTGTCCTACAGCCTGGACGAGGGCCTGAAGGCCGGCATCGAGCGCATCTGCGCCGAAGCTGAAACGGCTGCACGCGAAGGCATCGTCATGCTCCTGTTGAGCGACCGTTATCCGGTGGCCGACCGGCCGATGGTGCATGCCCTGCTGGCCACCAGCGCGGTGCATCACCACCTCTCCAACGCCGGGCTGCGCTGCGACGTCAACCTGATCCTGGAAACCGGCACCGCGCGCGATGCGCACCACATGGCCTGCCTGCTCGGCTTCGGTGCCACCGCGGTGTATCCGTACCTGGCCTACCAGACCCTGTTCGACCTGGGCCGGCGCGGCATCCTGCAGCTGAGCAAGGGCGGCGAGCAGTCGCAGATCGGCCGCCGCTACCGCAAGGGCATCTACAAGGGCCTGTCCAAGATCATCTCCAAGATGGGCATCTGTACCGTGGCCAGCTACCGCGGCGCGCAGCTGTTCGAGATCGTCGGGCTGGATGACGAGGTCGTGGACCTGTGCTTCCCGGACACCGCCTCGCGCGTGGCCGGCGTCGGCTTTGCGCGCCTGGATGACGAAGCCCGCGAGCTCACCGTGCGTGCCTGGAACGACCTGCTGCGCCCGGACGTGGGCGGCGTGCTCAAGTACGTGCACGGCGGCGAATACCACATGTACAACCCGGACGTGGTCATGACCCTGCAGCGCGCCGCGCGCAGTGGCGATGCCACGGACTGGCAGCGTTACTGCGAAGCCGTGCATGGCCGGCCGGTGTCGGCGCTGCGCGACCTGCTGCAGCTCAAGGCCGCGCCCACGCCCACGCCGCTGGACGAAGTGGCCCCGGCCGAAGACCTGTTCCGCCGCTTCGATACCGCCGCGATCAGCCTCGGTGCGTTGTCACCGGAAGCGCACGAAGCGCTGGCGATCGCCATGAATCGCCTTGGCGGCCGCAGCAACTCCGGCGAAGGCGGCGAAGACCCGGTGCGCTACGGCACCGAGAAGCGCAGCAAGATCAAGCAGGTGGCCTCGGGCCGCTTCGGCGTCACCGCCGAGTACCTGGTCAACGCCGAAGTGCTGCAGATCAAGGTCGCGCAGGGTGCCAAGCCCGGCGAAGGCGGCCAGCTGCCCGGGCACAAGGTCAACGAACTGATCGCGCGGCTGCGCTACGCCAAGCCGGGCATCGGCCTGATCTCGCCGCCGCCGCACCATGACATCTACTCCATCGAAGATCTGGCCCAGCTGATCTACGACCTCAAGCAGGTCAACCCCACCGCGCTGGTCTCGGTGAAGCTGGTCAGCCATGCCGGTGTCGGCACCATCGCCGCGGGCGTGGTGAAGGCCGGCGCCGATCTGATCACCGTGTCCGGCCATGACGGCGGCACCGGGGCCAGCCCGGTCAGTTCGATCCGCTATGCGGGCGTGCCATGGGAACTGGGTGTGGCCGAATCGCACCAGGCACTGGTGGCCAACGATCTGCGCGGGCGTACCCTGCTGCAGACCGATGGTGGCCTGAAGACCGGCCTGGACGTGATCAAGGCCGCGCTGCTGGGCGCGGACAGCTTCGGCTTCGGCACCGCGCCGATGATCGTGCTGGGCTGCAAGTACCTGCGCATCTGCCACCTCAACAACTGCGCCACCGGCGTGGCCACCCAGGACGAGCGCCTGCGCGCGCAGTACTTCACCGGCCTGCCCGAGCGCGTGGAGAACTTCTTCCGCCTGCTGGCCGAGGAAGTGCGGGGCTGGTTGTCCTACCTGGGCGTGCGCTCGCTGGACGAGATCGTCGGCCGCACCGACCTGCTGCAGCAGCTGGACGTCTCGCCGCGCCTGGGCGTCAAGGTGGATCTGTCGCGCCTGCTCAACCCGGCCGAGTACGCCGGCAGCCACTGCGCCGCGCAGCGCCTGTACGAATCGCCGGACAGCCTGGCCACGCAGATGGATGGCCTGCTGGCCCCGGCGATCGCCGGCAAGCTCGGCGGCGAACACCGCTTCCTGATCCACAACACCGACCGCTCGATCGGCACCCGCCTGTCCGGCGAGATCGCGCGCACGCACGGCAACCAGGGCATGGCCGATGCACCGCTGACGCTGCGCTTCCGTGGCACCGCCGGGCAGAGCTTCGGCGCGTTCAACGTCGGTGGCCTGCAGCTGGAAGTGGAAGGCGAAGCCAACGACTACGTCGGCAAGGGCATGGCCGGCGGCCGCCTGGTGGTGCGTCCGCCGCGTGGCGCACGCTTCGAGGCGCGCAACACCGCGATCATCGGCAACACCTGCCTGTACGGCGCCACCGGCGGCGAGCTGTTCGCCGCGGGCCGTGCCGGCGAGCGCTTTGGCGTGCGCAACTCCGGCGCGCTGGCGGTGATCGAAGGCGCCGGCGACCACTGCTGCGAATACATGACCGACGGCATCGTGCTGGTACTGGGCAAGGTCGGGCTCAACTTCGGCGCCGGCTTCACCGGCGGCCTGGCCTACGTGCTGGATATCGACCGTGATTTCGTGGACCGCTACAACCACGAGCTGATCGACATCCACCGCATTTCCGCCGAGGGCTTCGAGAACCATCGCCAGCACCTGCATACGCTGATCAGCCGCCACCGCGAACTGACCGGCAGCATCTGGGCGCAGCAGATCCTCGACGAGTTCCGCGATTACGTGGGCAAGTTCTGGCTGGTCAAACCCAAGGCCGCCAGCATCGAATCGCTGACCGACTCGCTGCGCCGCGCCGCCTGACCGGGGTCAAGGCGCCGGCCCCACGCCGGCGCCGCACATCCCACCGCTGTAGCGCCGGCCGCTGGCCGGCAACCTCACATTGCAGTGCCGGCCGCTGGCCGGCAACTCATCACCGCAGGGCCCACCCATGAGCCGCAAGCAAGCTTTCCAGTTCCTTGATCTGCCCCGGACGATGCCGCAGCGCATTCCGGTCGAGCTGCGCACCTCCGGCGACTGGGGCGAGCTGTATGGCAAGTTCGGCAAGGAAGACGCGCAGTTCCAGGCCGGCCGTTGCCTGGATTGCGGGAACCCCTACTGCAGCTGGAAGTGCCCGGTGCACAACGCGATCCCGCAGTGGCTGCAGCTGGTGCAGGAGAACCGCATCCACGAAGCGGCCACGCTGTGCCACTCGACCAATCCGCTGCCGGAAGTGTGTGGCCGAGTGTGCCCGCAGGACCGCCTGTGCGAGGGCAGCTGCACGCTGGAGGAATTCGGCGCGGTCACCATCGGCGCCGTCGAGAAATACATCGTGGATACCGCGCTGGCCACCGGCTGGCGCCCGGACATGAGCGCGGTGGAAGCCACCGGCAAGCGCGTGGCGGTGATCGGTGCCGGCCCGGCCGGGCTGGCGTGTGCCGACAAGCTGGCGCATGCCGGCATCCAGGCGGTGGTGTATGACCGCTACGAACAGATCGGTGGGTTGCTGCAGTTCGGCATCCCCAGTTTCAAGCTGGACAAGTCGGTGATCAGCCGCCGCCGCAACGTGCTTGAAGGCATGGGCGTGCAGTTCCGCCTCGGCGTGGAGATCGGCCGCGATGTGAGCATCGATGACCTGCTGGCCGAGTACGACGCGGTGTTCGTCGGCACCGGTGCCTACCGCTATACCGATGGTGGCCTGCTCGGCCAGGACCTCAAGGGCGTGCTGCCGGCGCTGCCGTTCCTGGTGCAGAACAGCCGCATCGTCAGTGGCAGCGACGCACACGGCCGGCCGATCGCCGGCTGGGAAGACCAGATCGCCCTGCCCGACCTGGAAGGCAAGCGCGTGGTGGTGCTGGGCGGCGGCGATACCGGCATGGACTGCGTGCGCAGCGCGATCCGCCTGGGCGCGGCCAAGGTGACCTGTGCCTACCGCCGCGACGAGGCCAACATGCCCGGCTCGGCGCGCGAAGTGGCCAACGCCCGCGAGGAAGGCGTGCGCTTCCTGTTCAACCGCCAGCCGCTCTCGATCGAGGCCGGCGCGGACGATGAAGTGATCGGCGTGATGGTGGTGGAAACGCATCTGGACGAACCGGATGCACAGGGCCGCCGCAACGCGGTGCCGATCGCCGGCAGCGAATCGCTGCTGGAAGCGGACGTGGTGATCATCGCCTTCGGCTTCTCGCCGAGTGCGCCGGGCTGGTTGACCGAGCAGGGGGTGGAGGCCGGTAACAACGGCCGCATCGTGGCCGGTGGCAGTGGTCGCCTGCCGTTCCAGACCGCCCACCCGCGCCTGTTCGCCGGTGGCGATGCAGTGCGCGGCGCGGACCTGGTGGTGACGGCCGTGGCCGAGGGCCGCGACGCGGCTGGCAGCATCGTGCAGCTGCTTTCGGCGTAACGGCGCCGTTGCGATGCCGGGGTGAGGCGATGCCGGGCGCGTCGCCTCGCGCCCGGGCCCTCACGTACTGCGCGTGCGGCCGCTCAGGCGGCGCGCGATACCGCCGGTACCGGCGTCTGACGCACGCCGGCGCGCTCGATCTCCAGTGCCATCAGCAGCTCGATGTTGTCCAGCTGGTCGCGGATGCGGCGGTTGCTGACCACATCATCGTGGCCGCGGCCCATGTGCGCATCGAGCATGCGCGCCAGCCCGGCCAGCAGCACCTCGGCATCGGCCTGGGGCGCCTCGCGCAGCACCGTGGCCAGCGCGCGGATGCGGCGGCCCGTCTCCGAGGCGGCTGGCGAAGATGAGGAGACGGCGGGGGAAGGGGGGAGGGTCATGGCAGGGGGTTTCCTGATTGACGGACGACCACCACTGTCGGATACGGCCCCTCCCGAGACCATGCAACAACTACGAAAACGCGTGAAGACGCGTGATCTCCATCACTGTTCAACGCTTGCTTCCCCGCAACCTGGGCGGATTACACTGGCGCGGTCTTTCTCTGGACTGCCCTCATGCGCATCGGCCTGGCCGCGAACCGCCTGCACCACCACGACAAGCACGCCGCGTTGTTCCGCTGGCTGCGCGCCAGCGATACCGGGCTGCGCGAACTGGGCGTCGAGCTGCATGCGGTCGGGCGCACCTTCGATGCGATCCAGCGGCTGGGCTTCCTGCAGGACTTCGCGCCGCTGCGCCGCTACCCGAATGGGCGCGAGGGCGGCCTGATGAAGCTGGTCGCCGAGGTGGTGGGCATGGGCACGCCGGAGCGCACCCTGGACGGTGCCATCTATCTGATGGACCCGGTCGACCCGTCCTCGGTCTTTCCCGAAGCGACCGCGCTCAAGCGCCAGTGCGTGATCCACGGCAAACCCTTCATCTCCACCGTCGCCACCGCGCGCGACTGGGTGGAAGTCGAGCGCCTGCACGCCGGCCTCGCGCCGGACCCGGGCGCCGATGATCTGCACGCTTTCGAGCAGCACACACTGGCCTTGATCGCGCACGACGCGATGAAGCCGGCGATGCTGGCCTTCGCCGACGAGCATTTCCAGGTGCTGTCACGCTTCCGCAACCGGGTTGGCACCGGTACCACCGGCCAGCGCCTCAATGAACTGGCGTGGAGCCGCGGCTGGCCACAGGGCGAGGAATGGGTGACGCGCTACCAGAGCGGCCCGATGGGCGGTGATGCGCAGATCGCCGACCGCGTGCTGGAAGGCCATTGCCAGCGCGCGATCTTCTTCGAGGACCCGCACGTGGCCCGCCAGCACGAAGCCGACATCCAGCTGCTGGAGCGCGCGGTCACCACCGTGACCGACCAGGCCGTGTGCATCACCGCGCCGCGCGTGGCGGCGCGCTGGGCGCAGGCGGCCGCGTTGCGGATGGGGAACTGACGAACCACCGCGTCGGTAGTGCCGGCCGGTGGGAGCACGCGTTGCCGCGGCCGTTACGGTGTCGGGGTCAGCAGCTGCCGCAGCGTGGCCTTGAGGCGGCGCCCTTCGAGCTGGAAGTAGTCCCGCTCGGCATGCCACGCCGGGAAGCGTTTCTCCACCTCGGCCCAGAACGCCGGCGAGTGATTGGCCTGGATCAGGTGGCAGAGCTCGTGCACCAGCACGTACTCGAACGCCGAAGGCCGCCCCAGCACCAGGGCCAGATCCAGCGCCATGCTGCCGTCCGGCGCCAGCGAGCCCCATTGCGAGGACATCACCTTCAGCCGCAGCCGCGCCGGTGCACGTGGCAGGCCGGGCAGGTAGCGCGGCAGCCACTGGCCGACGTCGGCACGCGTCTGTGCTTCATAGAACTCGCGCAGGGTGCGGCGCAGGGTGGCGTCGGTCCCACGTGCGGGCCAGTGCAGGCAGGCACCGCGCTCGTCCACGCGCAGCGTGGCGTACCGGCCGGCTTCCCAGCGCAGCGGCAGCAGTTCACCGCGCAACGGCAGCACACCCGGCTCGCCGATCACCAGCGGTGGCGGGAGGTTGGTGGCCTGGTAGCCGCGCAGCTGTTCGGACAACCAGCCGCGATGCTGCTCGAGGAAACGCTCGCCCATCACCAGGCTGGCGCGCGGCGGCAGGGTCAGCCGGACACCGCGCTCATCGACACTGAGCTTGATCCGGCGCGCCCGCGGATCGCGCACCCGCAGCACGTCGATCTCGGCATCCTCCAGGCGCAGCCGTACCGTATCGCGCTGCAGCGTGCTGACAGCCGGCGAAATCAGGCGGCGGAGGAATCCGGACATGGGTACAGCATAGCGCCGGCCGTGACCGGCGCATGACTGGGGACTGATCGGTACCGGTCAGTCCGCCTTGCTCAGCTTGAAGGCCTCTTCCAGCAGCAGGAACAGGCGGCGCACTTCACCGCTCTGCAGGGCGAAACGGGCGTCCAGTTCGGCGCGGCGGCCGTCATCGTCGGCATGCTCGAGCTGGTCCAGCGCCCCATCCAGGAACTTCAGCTTGCGCACGATCAGGTCGTCGCCCAGCACGAAGGACAGGTTGTCCTCGAACACCAGGGCCAGCTTGGTCACCTGCTTGCCGGCGTCCAGATGCTTGTCGATCTCGTCGCAGCGCAGTTCCTGGTGCTGGCACTTGACCACCGCGCCGCCCTCGGCCGGGTCCTTCATCTCGCACTCTTCGCCCAGGCTCAGCCCGGTGGGCAGCGGCTCACCGGCGATCCAGCCGGTCAGGATCGAGCGCGGGGCGACTTCGGCATTCAACGGCATCGCCGGGAAGCTGCCGAGCAGGCCACGGATGTCGGACATCATGTTCTCGCCCTTCTTGCTGCTCGAGCAGTCCACCGCCACGTAGCCGTGGGTCAGGTCGATCAGCGCGTCGGTACGCGAGCTCTTCACGAAGGCGCGCGGCATCAGTTCGTGCAGCAGGTCGTCCTTCATGCGCTTGCGCTCACGGCCACCGGGCTTGCGGCCTTCCTTCTCTTCGATTTCCTCGAGCTTGCGCGCGAGCAGATCGTTGACCACCGCGCCCGGCAGGATCTTGTCCTCACCGCCAACGGTCAGCCACAGCGCATCGCCGACGCGGTGCGAGAACACGGCCTTTTCTTCACGGCCGAACGGCGAGATGAAGCCGCGCGAATTCATTTCAAGCGGACCGACCGGCTTGAGCAGCACCTGCGGCAGCAGGGTGTCCACGTCGGAAAAATCGGTGGCGGTCGGGAAGCGGAACAGCGTCAGGTTGCGAAAGAACATGGACGTCCAGGGTAAGAGCGTGAAAGGAAGGGCAGGCGCACCGGCGTGGCTCAGGCCGGGCCGGGGGCGTGCCCGGGGTCGTGGGCAGTGCCGGCCCAGGCCGGCGGGTCGGGCAACGGGGCGGCCGCAGCGCGCCCCAATGCCATGAAATCAAACAGCGCCGGATCGGCCAGCTGCGACGGATGGATGTTGCCCAGCGCGCGTGCGATCTGGTCGATGCGGCCGGGCTGGTCGCGCTCCCACTGCTGCAGCATCTGCTCCACCTGGCGGCGCTGCAGGGTGTCCTGGCTGCCACACAGGGTGCACGGAATGATCGGGAACGCGCGCGCCTGCGCGTAGGCGCTGATATCCGCTTCGCTCACATAGGCGAGCGGGCGGATCACGATGTGCTGGCCGTCGTCGCTGCGCAGCTTGGGCGGCATCGCCGAGAGCTTGGCGTGGTGGAACAGGTTGAGAAAGAACGTGGCCACGCTGTCGTCGCGGTGGTGGCCCAGCGCGATCTTGGTGAAGCCGTGTTCGGCCGCGTGCCGGTACAGCGCGCCACGGCGCAGGCGCGAGCACAGCGAACACATCGTGCGGCCTTCCGGGATCACCCGGCTGACCACCGAATAGGTGTCCTGCTCGATGATCTGGAACGGCACGCCGATCGAGGCCAGATACGTCGGCAGCACCTGCTCGGGAAAGCCCGGTTGCTTCTGGTCCAGGTTCACCGCGACCAGTTCGAACGGCACCGGCGCTTTTTTCTGCAGCTGCAGCAGGATGTCAAGCAGGGTGTAACTGTCCTTGCCACCGGACAGGCACACCATCACCTTGTCGCCGGCCTCGATCATGCCGAAGTCGGCGATCGCCTGGCCCACCTGGCGCCGCAGCTGCCGTGCCAGGCGGTCCTGCACGCCGCCGGGCGCGCGCGGATCGCGGGCGCGCGGAACGGGATCGGGCAGACGGATGACAGCAGCGCTCATCCCTTCATTCTACCGGCTGGGGCGCACCCTCACAGGGGCCGGGAAGTGACTGCGTTCACTCCCGGCGGTCACCGCAGATGTGTATGCTCAGCGCTTGTGGACACCATGACACCCACCGATATCAGTGCCCGCCTTGCCGCGCTCCGGCAGGAGCACCGTGCGCTGGATGAGCAGATCCTGGGCATGGCCGCCAACGGCGACGATGAGCTGGAGGCCAAGCGCCTGAAGCGGCGCAAGCTGCAGCTGAAGGACTGCATCGCCAAGCTCGAAGACATGCTGATTCCGGACGAGCCGGCGTAGAGCCGACCGTTGGTCGGCTGCTCTTGCTCCCGGCGGCATGAACCCCTGGCGTGAAGCTTCGGACGGTGGTCAGCGTCGGTCAGCCGGGGCACGCCGTGTTGCCCGGTCTCCGGACGCTTGTGCCGCGCTTGCGCGCGGGTACCGACCAACGGTCGGTACCTACGAATTGCTGGCGAACGCAACAAGATCCGGATACGTCCGGATACGCCCGGTGCGCCCGGTGCGCCCGATGCGTCGGATACGGCCGGATACGTCGGATACGTCGGATCGACGACGTGCCGTCGTCAATCCGTGCTGACCGGCTCTTCCGGCTTTGCCGCTTCCGGGCTGACACGCTCGATGGTGTGGCGCAGTTCGCGGCCGAGGATGAACTTCGCATCCTTGGCCCACGCATCCAGGCGCGCATCGAACAGCAGCTTGCTGTTTTCATCCGGCCACACCAGGCGCAGCTCGCGCAGCTTCTGGATGAAGCCGCGGAACAGGGTGCGGTCGAAGAATTCCGGCGCGGCCGGCGCATAGAGCAGGCTCAGGCGCTGCGCGGCCTGCTGGCACAGGCTTTCCAGCTCGGCTGCACCCAGCGTACCCGGGCCGTTCTTCACCAGCACCGAGATCGCGATGTAATAACGCTCGAACGCCTGCTGCAGCGAATGGCCGATCGCACGCAGGCGGAAGACTTCATCGGTCTGCCCGGTGTTGCGCGCCAGGATGCCGCCGTCGTCGTCGTTGATGTTCTGCAGCAGCCCTTCGCGCACGAACACGTTGATGGTCTGCTCGATGCGCTGGGCGAACTCGTCTTCGGTCCACGGCAGGA
Organism: Stenotrophomonas sp. LM091; assembly: GCF_001806305.1. Classification (NCBI taxonomy): domain Bacteria; kingdom Pseudomonadati; phylum Pseudomonadota; class Gammaproteobacteria; order Lysobacterales; family Lysobacteraceae; genus Stenotrophomonas; species Stenotrophomonas sp. LM091. The sequence goes on along the minus strand of NZ_CP017483.1, from coordinate 2,286,597 downwards.
ACAGCTCGGCCTGCAGGAACGGATACACCGTGCGGCCCAGCTGGACCAGCCCGGTGCGGCTCATGCGGCGGTTGTTCTGGAAGCAGCAGGCCACCCACGAGGAGGCGGTGAACAGATGGATGACGTTGTTGCGGAAGTAGCTCAGCAGCACCGCGGTATCGCCGCTCACACTGAGCACGTCGCCGAGCGGATGCTTGATGCGGGTGAGGACGTTGATCTCCTCGGCGTGGGCGATGATCCGCTCCGGCGAGTGTGGAGTGACCGTCACCCGGTCCGAGTACGGCATCTCCACCAGCAGGGTCTTGCACAGTTCGATCTGCGCGATCAGGTCCGCCTCGCCCATCGCATGCTTGGGCGTGGACAGCAGCGCCAGCGCGAGCAGGTTGATCGGATTGACGTCGGCGGCGCCGTTGATATGCACCTGGATGCGTTCGGCCAGGTGATCCACCGTGCCGGACAGCCACGAGGGCTTCTCGTCTTCGCCGACCGGCTGGCCGTTCCACTCCGGCGCACGCTGGGCGAGCACGTCGTTGAGCGCGATCGGCTCGCCGAAGTTCACCACCACCTGGCCGTAGTTCTGCTTGAGCACCTTGGGGATCGACCACAGCAGCGACCAGATCGATTCCTTCTCCTTCGGCCGACCGGACAGTTCGTCCAGGTAGCTGCCGCCTTCCATCAGCTTTTCATAGCCGATGTAGACCGGCTGGAACAGCACCGGCTTGCGCGGCTGGCGCAGGAACGCGCGCAGCGTCATCGAAATCATGCCGCCTTTGGGCTGCAGCAGGCGCCCGGTGCGCGAGCGGCCGCCTTCGACGAAGTACTCGATCGAGTAACCGCCGGCGACCAGCTGCGCCACGTATTCGCTGAGCACCGCCGAGTACAGCGCGTTGCCGCGGATCGAACGGCGGATGAAGAACGCACCGCCCTTGCGCAGCAGCGTGCCGACCACCGGCAGGTTCAGGTTGATGCCGGCCACGATGTGCGGCGGCACGATGCCGCGGTCGTACAGCAGGTAGGACAGCAGCAGGTAATCCATGTGGCTGCGGTGGCTGGGCACGTAGACCACTTCGTGCCCGGGCGCAGCGGCCTTGAACTTGTCCAGGTGGTGGACCAGCACGCCGGCGTAGATGCGGTTCCAGACATGGCTGAGCATGAAGCTGGCCGAACGCACCACCGGACTGGAGTAGTCCGCGGCGATTTCCCACGCGTAGGCGTGGGCTTTCTTCCAGGCATCGGCCGGCTTGGAGTTGTCGCGCTTGGCCTGCGAGGCGATCGCTTCGCGCACGGTGTCCGCGTCGAGCACCTTGTCCACCAGCAGGCGGCGGGTCGACAGGTCCGGCCCGATCACCGACTCGCGGATGCGGCGGAAATGGGTGCGCAGCACGCGCTGCAGCTTGCGCACGGTGCGCTCGGGGTCCAGCCCCTCATCAACCGTGGTGCGCAGCGAGATCGGCGGGGCGAAGCGCACGATCGTGCTGCGGCCGTTGAGCAGCACCGCCAGCAGGCGACGGAAACGACCCACCAGGGCCCAGTTTTCCGAGAACAGCACCGCGAACCAGCCGCTCTGCTTGTCCGGCGCGCGGCCGACGAAGATCGAGACCGGCACCAGGTGCACGTCCAGCTCGCCGCGGGCGCGGTGCGCCTGCAGGACCTTGGCCAGCGAGTCGGAGTGGGTCTTGGCGCCACGCTGCTCGGGGATCAGCGAGTTGCTGCTGCTCCGGCGCGACAGGGCCAGGTAGGCGCGCTTGCGCCCGGTCGGGTCACCGGCGATGGGCACCAGCGGCGACGGCAGGCCGGCCTCGCGGCAGGCCTTGTCCAGGATCAGCGCGTTGGACAGGCCGTAGTCCTCCAGCACGTAGACCACCGGCCGGCCATCGTTGTACTGGCCGGGATGTTCGGGTTCGATCTTCAGCGACAGCCACGGCTCGACCAGGCGGCCAAGCAGGCGCGACCACCACGGCGGGCGGCCGCTGGGCGCGCGGGTGCCGGGCACGATCGCCGACGGCACGATGGCCGCCGGCTCCGCATCGACGGCAACGGCCTCCGCGGGCGCGCCAGCGACCGGCGGGACCGGGGCGGCAGCACCGTCGGACGGCACGGTAGCGGGCGACGAGGACGTGGCGTCCGGCGTCTTGGGCGGCTCTTCGCCGGGGAAAGGCAGGGGATTCTGGTTCGGCATCGGCTTCATTATGGCTTAGCCGATGCGGAAGCATCGTCCTTGACCGCTGCAGCGGCTTCTGCCTCGGCCGCCTGGCGGGCGTCATGTTCAGCCTGTGCGGCGTCGGCGGCCTGCAGCAGCGCGTCGGTGTCTTCCAGCGTGCGGGTCACATACCAGTGGCCTTCGCGCCGGGTCATCCGCACCTGCGCTTCGATCTGCTCGCCGGCCAACGTGTACTGGATGCGCACCACGGCGTCGTCGCCGAGCTCGGAGGTCAGCTCGCCGCGCAGCCCGGTCAGCGCCTCATCCAGGGACAGCCCGTAGCTGGCCAGGGCCGTCTTGAAGGCTTTGATGAAGGGACTCAGCCGGCGCAGGCTCTCTTCCATGCCGGCCGCCTGCAGCTCCGCATCGGTGGACAGCCCGGCGGTGCGCGCGGTGGCCGTCAGCAGGGTGATGGTGGTCCTGGCCCGCTGCTTGTCCGTCAGTGGCGCGGCGGCAGCCCAGCGGCTCAGCGCGTTCACCACCTGGGTGTAATGGGCACGCTCGCTGTCGCTGTACTCGCTCTGGTTGCGCAGGTACTGCTCGCCGAACAGTCCCATCGAGTGGGCGGCCTGGCGGACCTGGGTCGCCTGGCCGGCGATCTGGGTATCGAACGAGCGCTGCAGCCGCTGCGGCGCATCCGGCCGCGACAGCGCGGCCAGCATCGGCAGCAACTGCCCATCCAGCGGCAGCTCGGTCAGCGGCCAGCGGCTGTGGCCCTGGCTCCACGCGCCCTGCAGGCGTGCGTACTGGCTCGGCGGCACCGCTGCCTTGGCGTACCCGACCAGATCGTTGTCGGCGACCCGCTGGGCCAGCTGTTGCAGGGCCGCGACCGGCTCGGACGCCGGCGCGTCCGGATCGATCTGCTTGTCCTTGCAGGCACTGAGCAGCACCAACCCGCACAGGGCCAGCGCCAACACCTGCCCTCGGTACTGCCACGGCTTCAACGACATGGACATGAATTCGGACTCCCCCGGACCGGTCCGCATCTTGCGGCCTGTTCGGTGACAGCGGCAAGCCGGCAGACCTGCCGACCCTGCGCTTTATGCGCAAGCCCTTGAATGTACAGAAAAACCGGCGGTGACGGGGCCGCTCCGCCCCGTCACTGCCTCAGCGCGCGGCGAGCGCCTGGGCGATCTCGGCCTGGATCGCGCGGGCGGCGGCCTGCGGGTCGCTGGCGAGCCGGATCGGGCGACCGACCACGATCGCGTCGGCGCCGTCGGCAAAGGCCTGGGCCACGCCCACGGTGCGCTTCTGGTCATCACCGACCGGGCCACCGGGGCGGATCCCGGGGCACACGATCGAGAAGCCGTCGCCGGTGGCCGCGCGGATCGGGCCGGCCTCCTGGCCGGAGGCGATCACGCCATCGATGCCGGCGGCCTGGGCGGCCAGCGCGCGCTCGACCACCACCTCGACCGGCTCGCGGTCGATGCCCATCTGGGCCAGGTCGCTGCGGCCCATCGAGGTCAGCACCGTCACCGCCAGCAGGCGCATGTCGCTGCCGTTGGCGGCCGCGCAGGCCTCCATCATCGCCGGGTGCCAGCCGTGGATGGTGGCGTAGCTCACCGGCCACTGCGACAGCCGCTTGATCACCGCAGCGGCAGTGGCGGGGATGTCGAAGAACTTCAGGTCGACGAACACGCGCTTGTCGCGCGCGGCCAGCGCATCGAGCACCTCGAAGTACTCGCCGGAGGCCAGCAGTTCCATGCCGATCTTGTAGAACGACACCGCATCGCCCAGGCGATCGACCCAGGCCAGCGCGTCATCGCGGCCGGGCACGTCGAGCGCGAAGATCAGGCGCTCGTCGTCCCGCAGCGGCAGCGGCGCCCGGCTCACGGTGCGTAATCCAGCGCGGCGCGCTTGGCGTCGTGGCGGGCCTGGCGCGACTGGCTGTAATCGTTGTTGAACTGGGCCGGCTCGAAGCCGCCGTAGGTCGGGTTGGGCAGCATCCACCAGCGCTCGCCGAACCAGTCGTGGTACTGCTGCAGCAGCGCGTCACGGCCGTCGTTGGTGTTGGCGGTGACTTCCACGAAGTCGCCCAGCTGGTCGCCGAACTGCATCAGCACGCGGTACTTCTGGCCGGCCAGGCGGCGGCGGCAGTTCTTCTCGCTGCCGGCCTGCTCGCAGCCGTCCACCACGGTGCCCAGGCCGAGGAACACGCTGTCGTCGGCCACCGGCAGGCCCTGCTCGCGCAGGTTGGCCAGCGTGGCCTCCTTGAGATGCACGGCGCGGTTGGAGATGTACAGCAGGGTCACGCCCTTGGCGTTGGCCGCCTTGGCGAAATCGACTACGCCCGGAATCGCCTTGGCCTTCTTTTCGGCCACCCACTGGTCCCAGCTCAGCTCGTCGTACTCCTTGCCATCGCGCACCAGGCGCGCCTGGTAGGGCGAGTTGTCCAGCACGGTTTCATCCACGTCCAGCACCACGGCCGGCTTCAGGCCCTTAGCGGCGTTGCCGCGTTCTTCCGGCACCAGCGCGTCCCAGTTGGCTTCCTTCAGCGCCTTGTCCAGGTGATCGGCGGCGGCGCGGTAAGTCTGCTCGGTGATCGCGCGGTATTCCTGCGCGCGCTGCATCCACAGCACGGCATTGAGGTTGTCATTGGCGGCCACGGCGGCATCGCCGGTGGCGGCCGGGGCGCTCGCGGCAGCCGCAGCGGCCGGCGGGGCGGCATCGGCCGGGGTTTCGGTGCGCTTGCAGGCACTCAGTGCCAGCACGGCACAGGCAAGCACGGACAGGGAAACAGCACTACGACGCATGGCATTCACCGGCAACAGATTCGCGCCAGTTTACCGGCTTGTCCGGCGGCATTCATGCGCAAGGCAGGGCTCGGCTATGCTGCACGCCCCTGAAACACCCCGGAGCGCCCCATGACCGACGACACCCAGACCCCAGCCCTGCCCGTGCTCAGCGCGGCCCAGGCCCGCGCGTTGGGCTGCCTGATCGAGAAGGAGGCGACCACCCCGGACGCCTACCCGCTCACGGTCAACGCCGCGCAGGTGGCGGCCAACCAGAAGACCGCGCGCGAGCCGGTGATGGCCCTGTCCGCCGGTGATGTGCACCATGCGCTGCGCCAGCTGGAAAGCATGGGCCTGGCCCGCCAGCAGTTTTCCTCGCGCGCCGAGCGCTACGAGCATCGCGCCGGCAGTGCGCTGGACCTGACCCGGCAACAGCTGGCCATCGTGGGCCTGTTGCTGCTGCGCGGCCCGCAGACGGTGAACGAACTGCTGACCCGCAGCGAGCGGCTGTTCCAGTTCCAGGACGCGGAGGAGCTGCGCCACCACATCGAGCGCATGATCCAGCGCGGTCTGGCGGTGCAGCTGCCGCGCGCCAGCGGCCAGCGCGAAGACCGCTACATGCACCTGCTGGGTGGCCCAGTGGATGTGCAGGCCCTGGCGGAGAGCTACAAGGGGTCTTCGTCGAGCGGCGGCGGTGGCAGCCCGGCGCTGGAAGCACGCGTGCAGCAGCTGGAGGCCACGGTGGCCGAACTGCAGGAACAGCTGGCGGAATTGCGCGCGCAGTTGGGCGGGTGAGGGGCAGCCGACCAACGGTCGGCTCTACCTGTGTCGCTGATTGATTCGCTGGTGACGGGCAGCCGGCCAACGGTCGGCTCTACCGGCGGGTGGGTGTGGCGCCGTGCACGTCGCCGGTGTCAGGGCGCCGGTGCGCCGGGGGTGGCGAACAGCAGCACCACCTCCGCGTGTGGCGGCGGCAGCAGCAGGTCGCCACGATCCTCCATGCCCAGCTTGCGCAGCAGCGCGGCCGAGCGCACGTTGTCCGGGGACACGATGCCGTACAGGTCGGTGTGACCGAGCACATCGCGCGCGTAATGCATCACCCCGCGCGCGGCCTCGAACGCGTACCCGTTGCCCTCGTACTGCGAGAGCAGTGCATAGCCGATATCCGGGGCCGGCAGCCCGGCGCGCCGGACCAGGCCGGCATTGCCCAACCATGCGCCGTCTTCGCGGCGGACGATGGCGTACATGCCAAAGCCGTTGAGCGTGTAACTGCCCAGCACGCGCTCGGCGGTGTAGTCGCGCGCCTGCGCCAGGGTGCGTACGCCGCGGTCGGCGATGTTGCGGATGAAGCCCGGCTCGTTGAGCAGGGCCAGCATGTCGGCGGCATCGTGGTCAGGGTCGATCAGGCGCAGGTGCAAACGGTCGGTCTGGATCACGGCGGACATGCGGGTACCGGTGGAAGGCGATACGCCGATTGTGCAATGCGCTTCCCGAACGCGGTAGAGCCGACCGTTGGTCGGCTGCGCTTCGAGCCGGGATACGGCAGCCGACGCGCTTTGGGCAGCCGACCAACGGTCGGCTCTACCCCCGGCGTGGGTCAGTCGAAGAGGGCCTGGATCGCAGCCAGGCCTGCGTTGGCGCGCTCTTTCTTGCGCGCGGCGTCGGCGACGGGATCGGCGCCATCGCGCTGCATTTCCTCCGCCGGTATCTCTTCGAAGAAGCGGCTCGGCTTGAGCCGCACGTGCTCGCCGAATTTGCGGGTGAGCTTGCTGTAGCTCATCCACAGCTGCACCTTGGCACGGGTGATGCCCACGTACAGCAGGCGTCGCTCTTCCTGCAGGTTGCCTTCGTCCAGGCTGACCTGGTGCGGCAGCACGCCGTCCTCGCAGCCGATGATGAACACGTACGGGAATTCCAGGCCCTTGGAGGCGTGCAGGGTCATCATCCGCACCTGGTTGCCACCGTCGTCCTTGTCGTTGCGCGAGAGCAGTGCCAGCTGCGCGGCCAGATCGGCGGTGGAGGCACCGCGCGGGCCGCCCTCGAACCACTGCGCCAGTTCTTCCAGGTTGCCGAGGCGACGCTGGTACACCGATTCTTCTTTGCACGAACTACGCAGATCCGAGACCAGCCCGGATTCCTTCACCAGCTTGCGCACCAGGTCGCCGGAGCTGAGCTTGGGCATCTCCGCACGCAGGTCGCGCAGGATGTCGGTGAAGCGGCTCAGGCCATTGGCCGCGCGCGGCGGCAACTGCGAGAGCGCACCGATCGCTTCGGCGGCATGCGCCATCGGCAGATCCTTTTCCGAGGCCAGCTCGGCCAGCTTGGCCAGGGTGCCGGCCCCCACTTCGCGCTTGGGCGACTGCACCGCACGCATGAACGCCGTATCGTCGTCCGGGTTCACCAGCAGGCGCAGCCAGGACAGCGTGTCCTTGACCTCCTGCCGTTCCAGGAACGCGGTGCCGCCGGTGATGTGGTACGGCGCGCGCACCAGCTGCAGCGCTTTTTCCAGCGGCCGCGACTGGAAGTTGCCGCGGAACAGGATGCAGAAATCGCTCCACGGAATCTTCCTGGACGTCGCCAGGAACGAAATCTCCGCGGCCACTTTTTCCGCTTCATGCTCGCTGTTGCGGCACTCCCACACGCGGATGCGCTCGCCGTCGGCCTGGTCGCTCCACAGCTTCTTCAGGTGTTCGTGCGGGTTGTTGGCGATCAGTGCGTTGGCCGCGCGCAGCACGCGGTTGGAGCAGCGGTAGTTCTGCTCCAGCTTGATGATTTCCAGCGCCGGGTAGTCGCGCGCCATCTGCTGCAGGTTTTCCGGGTTCGCACCGCGCCAGGCGTAGATCGACTGATCGTCATCGCCCACGCAGGTGAAGTTGCCCTTGCTGCCGGCCAGCTGCTTGAGCAGCCGGTACTGGGCATCGTTGGTGTCCTGGCATTCGTCCACCAGCAGGTAGCCGATGCGCTCGCGCCAGGCCAGTGCGATCTCCGGGTTTTCTTCCAGCACCTGCACCGGCAGGCGGATCAGATCATCGAAATCGACCGCGTTGAAGGCCGTCAAACGCAGCTGGTAGCGCTCATAGACGCTGGCCGCTTCCTTCTCGCGCGTGCTGCGCGCCGCGGCCATCGCCTGCTCGGGTGAGAGGCCGGCGTTCTTGGCGCGCGAGATCAGGTTCTTCACGTCCTCGATGTCGTCCGGCTTGGCCCCGTGCATCAGGTCCTTGACCTGTGCGGTCGAATCGTCGGCATCGAAGATGGAGAACCCGCGCTTGAGCCCCACCGCAGCGTGTTCGATCTGCAGGAACTTCAGCCCCAGCGCGTGGAAGGTACAGATCGTCACTTCATCGGCATCGTCACCGCGCAGGCGCTTGGCCACGCGCTCGCGCATTTCCTTGGCCGATTTGTTGGTGAAGGTGATCGCCGCGATCCGCCGCGCCGGGTAGCGCTTGCTGGCGATCAGCTGGCCGATCTTCTCCACGATCACGCGCGTCTTGCCGCTGCCCGCGCCGGCGAGCACCAGCAGAGGACCTTCGCAGTGCATCACTGCCGCGTGTTGGGGAGGATTGAGACCGTGCATGCCATCTCCAGGGGAGGGGCATTGTACCGGCCTTGGTCGGCCCGCATCGACGCGCCACCGCCCGGATTGACGCCTTCACGGGGGTGGGGTATCCATTGTCCTGATCGACGCAGAGGACGCGACGCATGGCAATGAGCAGGAAAGGACGCGGGGTGTGGATGTTGGTCGCGGCCCTCGCGGCCCTGCCCGCCTGGGGGCAGTCGAGCCAGCCGGACCTGCGTGCCCAGGATGCACAGGACACCGATGCCTTCCTGAACCGGCACCCCGACCTGCGTTACCGCAAGCTCGGCAAGGAGGCCCAGGCGCGCGGCCGCCTCGAGGAAGCGCGGCGTTTCTACCGCCTCGGCGCCCGCCATGCCGACAAACTGTCCCAGGCCGCGCTGGCCGAGATGTGGTGGAACGGCCAGGGCGGCGGGCAGGACCGGGCGCTGGCCTATGCCTGGATGGACCTGGCCGCCGAGCGCGGGACCGAGTTCCTGCTGGTGCTGCGTGAGCGCTACTGGGCTGCGCTGACCCCGGACGAGCAGACCCGCGCGGTGCAGGAAGGCCAGGCCCTGTACGCCGAGTTCGGCGACACCGTGGCCCAGCCCCGGTTGGAGCGTGAACTCCGGCGCGGGCTGAGTGAGGTCACCGGCAGCCGTACCGGCTCGGTCGGCGGCATGCGCATGCTCGTCCGCGATGATCGCGGCCAGCGCTACGTGGAGCCGGACGTGTTCTATCGGGACGAATACTGGCAGCCGGCCCAGTACTGGCAATGGCAGGCGCGGCAGCTGGAGGCGGCCGGGCGTGCGATCGGCACCGGGAGCGTGGAGGTCGGCATGCCGACCACGGTACCGGGCTTGCGGGACTGAACTGAACCGATCCGGTGCCATGCCGGGGCCGCCGAACGGATAAAATCCCGGCATGGCCAAGCTCTATTTCTATTATTCGGCGATGAACGCCGGCAAGACCACGACCCTGCTGCAGTCGGCGCACAACTACCGCGAGCGGGGCATGCGCGTGGCCATCCTGACCCCGCGGCTGGATGATCGCGCCGGGCACGGCGTGGTCGCCTCGCGGATCGGCCTGAAGGCGGACGGGATCGCGTTCCACCCCGACACCGACCTGCAGCAGCTGATCGCCGAGGACATCGCCGCGCACGGCCCGCTGGGCTGCGTCCTGGTGGATGAGGCGCAGTTCCTGAGTCGCAGCCAGGTGTGGCAGCTCAGCGAGGTGGTCGACCAGATGCGCATCCCGGTGCTCTGCTACGGCCTGCGCACTGATTTCCGCGGTGAGCTGTTCGAAGGCAGCCAGTACCTGCTGGCCTGGGCCGATGAGATGCAGGAGATCAAGACGATCTGCCACAGCGGCAAGAAAGCCACGATGACCGTGCGCGTGGACGAGCACGGCCACGCGGTGCAGGACGGGCCGCAGGTGGAGATCGGCGGCAACGAGCGCTATGTGTCGGTAAGCCGCGCAGAGTTCAAGAAGATCATGCGCGGTGAAGGCCGTATCGACCCGTTGCAGGCCGGTTGACCCGCCTCCCCGTCAGCCTCACCCAGGCGCCTCAGTACAACGTGCGCTCCGCCGCGCCCTTCGGCGGCGGGCTGTACTGATAGAGCCAGGTTTCGGTCAGCGTTTTCCCGCCACTGCGCAGGTACAGGCGGATGTCGATCTGCTCGGTCGAGTCATCCGGCGGCACCACGTCGAACATCGCACGGTAGCCCTTGATCTCGCGCAGCGGGCGCGCCGAAACGATCTCGGTGCGGCCACGGCTGACCTGCACGACGGCCTCGACTTCGCCCTTGTCGATCATCGCGGCCAGTTCGCCCCCTTCGAAATCGACCGCAAAGCGCCACGAGAAGTACTCGCGCTTCTTGCCGATCACCCCGCCCAGGCCGGTACGGGTGGCCACGCAGTGCGCCAGCGGCGGGCGCGCCGGCGGCTCCGCGCCCCAGTACAGGCGGTAGCCGAGCAGCAGCTCCTGGCCCGGCTGCGGCTTGGCCTCGGGATTCCAGAACGCCACGATGTTGTCGAAGGTCTCATCCACGGTCGGGATTTCAACCAGCTGCACCGAGCCCTTGCCCCATTGCCCCTTCGGTTCGACCCACAGGCACGGACGCTTCTCGTAGAAGACGCCGTCGTCCTGGTAATGGTCGAAGTTGCGGTCGCGCTGGAGCAGGCCGAAGCCGCGCGGGTTGTTGTCCACGAACATGTTGAAGCGCAGATTGTACGGGTTGCACAGCGGGCGCCAGATCCATTCGCCGGCGCCGGTCCACATCGACAGGCCATCGGTATCGTGGATCTCCGGGCGCCAGTCCCAGGCCATGCGGCGGTCGTTCTCGCCGACCTGGTACATGCTGGTGCACGGGGCGATGCCCAGGCGCTCGATCGCCTTGCGGGGGTACAGCGCGCAGTCGATGTCCATCAACAGCACATCGCCGTTGGTGATCGCAAAGCGGTAGGCGCCGGTGGTGCTGGGTGAATCCAGCAGGGCATAGACCACCAGCGTGTTCGAGTCCGCTGCCGGCTGCTCCAGGTAGTAGGCGATGAAATCCGGGAATTCCTCGGGCTTGCCCATGCCGGTGTCGATCGCCAGGCCGCGCGCGGATTGGCCGTACTGGCCCTCCTTGCCGACCGCGCGGAAATAGCTGGCACCGAGGAACGCGGCGAAGTCGCGGTCGGTGTCCTTGCGGGTATTGAGGCGGAAGCCGGCAAAGCCTAGGTCGGCCGGCAGGTGGCTGCCCTTCAGGCCGCTCTTGCCGTAATCGAAGGCGGCGCCGTCATAGGCCAGTTCCTGCGCCTTGCCGTCGGTCACGTCGAACATCCGCACCGGGGAATGGAAGTACAGCCCCAGGTGGAAGAACTTGGCCTGGTAACGCCCGGGCTGGTCGGCCCACAGGGCGTGGTCCTGACGGTACTGGATGGACTGGTACTGGTCCCAGTCCAGCCCTTCCACCGGGCCCGGCAACGTGCGCTTGTGGCTCTGGTAGGCGGCCTGGGACAGCGCGCGGGCCTGCCCTTTGAGCGAGGCGAAATCGAACGGCTGCGGCTGGCCCAGCCGGCGCAGGCCGACCTGGTTGCCCTGCGCGGCGCAGGCCGGCAGTGCGGGCAGGCCGAAAGCGGCCAGGGCCACGGAGGCATTGCGGAGGAAGTCGCGTCGTTGCATGCAGGCAGCGATGGCAGGGAATGGCCGGCCATCATAGGCACGCAGACGTTAATTCGCCGAGGTGAATGCGCGGCGGCGTTCAGCCAGCACGGTCAGGGCCCGGCGGCGACCTGCGCCGGCACGCAGTCCTGGCGCAGCCGGTTCACCTCCTGCAGCAACTGCCCGCCCTGCGGCCACTGTACCTGCAGCTCCTGCCGAAGCTGGCCCAGTGCGTCGCGCGCACGCGCCGGGGAGGTGCCGCAGTCCAGCTGCGCCATCGCCGCGCGCGCGCGCCAGCGCAGGGCACGGCTGTCGAGGTCGGCGGCGTCGCCCACCAGCAAGGGCGCCAGCGCGCGGCGCGCTTCCACGGTCTGGCCCATCCGGCCCAGGTTGCGGCCCCAGGCCAGCTGCAACGCGCGCTGCAGCGCCGGGCTGGAGGGCCCGGCACGGTCCGCCCGACGCATCAGCGCCGCCAACTGCTCGCCGGCCTGGCGTGGATCACCCTGCGCACTGACGATCTCGGCCATCTGCCGATCGGCCTGCTGCACGGACGCATCGTCGTCGCCGCGTTGCGCGGCCTGCCACTGCCGCCCCTCGTGCAGGGCGGCCAGGGCGGCCTGCCAACGCCCGCCCTGGGCCAGGGCAGCGGCATAGTCGTACAGGCCCTGCGGCAGCAGGCCGACGCAATCGGGTTGGCGCCAGATCGCCACGGCGCGGCCCAGGTCATCGATCGCGGTGGCACTGTCACCGCGCTCCAGCGCCAGCCGCCCCAGCGCATGCCAGGTCAGGCCGGTATCGCGATGCTGTTCACCCAGCGCCTGCCGGGTCAGGCGATGCACCTGCTGCAACTGGGCCTGCGCCTGCTGCAGGTCACCGCGCTGCAGCGCCAGCAGCGCGCGCAGACGACGGATCGACAGGGTTTCCGGGTGATCCGGCCCGTACAGTGCCACCGCATCGGCGCCGGCCGATTGCAGCGCCTGCCCGGCAGCGTCGAGGTCGCCCTGTGCGGCCAGCGTCTCGCCCATGTGCCGCCGCAGCGCGATCAACTGCGGGTTGCGCGCGCTGGCCTTGGCCTGCAGCAGCTGCAGCGCCTGCCGGTAGCCGGCCAATGCGGCCGCCGCACGGCCATCGTCGCTGTCCAGCGCGGCCAGGTCGGCCAGGCTCTCCGCAGTGCCCTGCGTATCACGCAGCACATCACGGCGCAGCACCCGCGCCTGCTCGAAGGAGGCACGGGCGTTGTCGCGGTAGCCCAGCAGCTGTTGGCAGCGCCCCAACTGGGTGTGGTACTCGGCCACGACCGTCGGCAGCCGCAGACGCTGCTGCGTGGCCAATGCCTGCATCGGCGTGAGGTGGGTCACGCACTCGCGCGAGCGCCCCAGCATGCGCAGGGCCCGCCCACGCTGGGTCACCGCTTCCAGCTGCAGCGCCGGTGGCACCTCGCCGGCCTGCTCGAGCAGCGCGCGCTGGTGATCGAGCGTCTGCAGCGCCAGCTGGTAGTCGCCCATGCCGATCCGCAGGCGGCCGATCACACCTTCCAGTTCGGCCAGCGACAGTGGCTGATCGCGCAGTTCCGCCTCGCCCCGCTGCTGTCCGGTGGCCAGCAGCTGGCGCAGATCGAAACTGCCGTGGCGCACGCCAGCGGCCCGGTCGAACAAGCCCACGGTGAAATCCTCCATCGCCTGGGCGCGCGCCACTTCACGGCGGGCCTGCTGCATCTGCCACAGCGCGGTGAGCGCCAGTGCGAGCAGGGCCAGCACCGCCATGCTGCCCAGCGCCACGCCCCAGCGGTGGCGGCCCAGGTATTTGCGCAGCCGGTAACCCACGTGCTGCGGCCGGGCATGGATCGGGCGGCCTTCGAGGAAGCGGCGCAGGTCCTGGGCCAGCGCTTCCACCGAGGCGTAGCGCTGCCCGGGTTCCTTCTGCAGGGCCTTGAGCAGGATGGTGTCCAGGTCGCCGCGCAGCCGCCGCGACAGGCGCCTGGCCGCCACCGCCTGCTCACCCCCGGCGGCCGCCACGCGCGCCACCACCGCCGAGGCGCGCGGGGCCTGCACCTCCAGGATCGAGCGCTCCCACTCCGCATCGCTGTGCCGGCGCAGGCGATAGGGCTTCTGCCCGGTGATCACCTCGAACAGCACCACGCCCAGGGAATAGACATCGGTCAGCGTGGAGACCGGCTCGCCGCGGACCTGTTCCGGCGCGGCGTAGTGCAGGGTGAACGCCCGCGCTTCGGTGGGAGGATGCACGGGCGGTTTGCCCTCGTCATCGTCGAGCAGCTTGGCGATGCCGAAGTCCAGCAGTTTCACCTCGCCCTCGGCGGTGACCAGGATGTTGGAGGGCTTGAGGTCGCGGTGCACGATCAGGTTCGCGTGCGCGTGGCTGACCACCGCGCAGACCTGCAGCATCAGCTGCAGGCGCCGCTCCAGCGGGAGCGCCAGGCGCTGGCAGTGCTCGGTGATCGGCTCGCCTTCCACGTAGGCCAGCGCAAGGTAAGGCTGCCCCTGCAGATCCACGCCGGCATCCAGCAGATGGGCCAGGTTCGGGTGCTGCAGCCGCGCCAGAATCTCGCGTTCGCGGCTGAAGCGCTGGCGCAGGCCGGGATCGGCATAGCCGCTGCGCAGCAGCTTCAGGGCGACCTGGCGCTCGTACAGGCCATCGGCACGCTCGGCCAGCCAGACCTCGCCCATGCCGCCCTCGCCGAGCGGGCGCAGTAGCCGGTACGGCCCGACCCGCGTGCCTACCCGGCTGTCCTCCGGCGCGGCGGTCCACAACGGCTGGGCCAGGAACTCGTGGCTGTCGCGCTCGTGGGCGAGCAGGCGCTCCACATCCTCGGCCAGGCCCGGATCCTCCACACGCAGTCGCGACAGCCGCTGCTCACGCGCCGGTTCGGGCAGTTCCAGCAATTGATCCAGCAGGCAGGACAGCTGCCGCCAGCGTGACGCCTCCATCGGTCCTCTCCCCGGACGATGCGTGGGCTTTCAGGGCTCCCCGACCGACGCCAGCAGGAACATGCGCGCCTTCTGCCAGTCGCGGCGGATGCTGCGCTCCGAGCGTTGACACAGGTCGGCGATTTCCTGCTCGGACAGGCCGGCGAAGTACCGCAGTTCCACCACCTTGGCCAGGTGTGCATCCACCGCGTGCAGCTGCGCCAGCGCGACATCCAGCGCCAGCAGATCTTCATCCAGACGCACGCCGCTGCTGCTGTTCTCCGGCAGTTCCACCCGCTTGAGGTCACCGCCGCGTTTGCGTGCCAGCCGGTTGCGTGCGTAATCGACCACCACGCTGCGCATCGCCGAGGCGGCGTAGGCAAAGAAATGCGCGCGGTCCTCGAAGCGCGCGGCGCCCCGCGAGCCGAGCAACTTCAGGTAGGACTCGTGCACCAGCGAGGTGGCATCCAGGGTGCGCCCCTGCTGCCCGGCCAGCTGCCGCCGGGCCATGCTGTGCAGTTCCTGGTAGAGCAGGGTCAGGACCCGGTCGAGCGCGGCGCGGTCGCCCGCCCGGGCCGAATCCAGCCACACGGTGATATCCGGTCCTTCGTCCATCGCACACCCCCGCCGGTGACGTTGGCCGGACTATACCGCCCGATGGGCGACAGGCGCGCGACGATTCAGCGCTGGCAGTGCCCGCACCAGACGCTGGCGCGCTGGCCGATGGTGGCGTGGCGGAGCAGCCGGCCACACTGGCGGCAGGGCTCGCCTTCACGCCCGTAGACCAGCAGCTCCTGCTCGAAGTACCCCGGCGCCCCGTCCGGATTGATGAAATCGCGCAGGGTGGTGCCGCCCCGGGTGATGGCATAGGCCAGGATCTGTTTCACCGCATCGGCCAGGCGCTGGTAGCGCGCGCGGGAGATCTTACCGGCCTCGCGCAGCGGATTGATCCCGGCCATGAACAGGCTTTCGGCAGCGTAGATGTTGCCGACGCCGACCACGATGCCCTGGTCCATCAGGAACGTCTTCACCGACGCGCTGCGGCCGCGGCTGCGGGCGAACAGGTAGTCGCCATCGAAGGCGTCGTCGAGCGGCTCCGGACCCAGCCCGGCCAGCAGGGCATGGGTTTCCCCGGCCGGCTGCCACAGCAGGCTGCCGAAGCGGCGCGGGTCGTTGAAGCGCAGCAGCCGGCCGTTGTCCAGGCTGATGTCCACGTGGTCGTGCGCGCGCACCGGCGTATCGCCGGGCAGCACGCGCAGGCTGCCGGACATGCCCAGGTGCAGCACCGCGCTGCCGATGGCGGTATCAAGCAGCAGGTATTTGGCGCGACGGCGGACCGCTTCAATTGCCTGCCCGGGCAGCTGCTCGCTGATCTCCGGCGGAATCGGCCAGCGCAGGTCGGGCCGGCGCAGGATCACGCCGTGGATGCTGCGGCCTTCCAGGTGCGGGGAAAGGCCGCGGCGGGTGGTTTCTACTTCGGGGAGCTCGGGCATGGGAGGAATTCTAAGGCGTCCCCCGATGAACCGCGGTAGAGCGGCGGGCTGCCCCGCTACGGTCCGAGTGACGCTCAGCGCGGCGGCGCAGCCAACTCGCGCGCACTCAAATACCCGTCGCCATTGGCATCCTGTTTGTGGAAGCGCTGGATCAGGGTCTGCCGCTGCTGTTCGCGGGTGATCGGGGCGCCCTTGCCGCCGGGCAGTTCATCGGCACGGAGCACGCCATCGCCGTTGCGGTCCATGTGATCGAAGGCGTACAGCAGCCACTGCACGTATTCCTCCACGCTGACCCGTCCGTCGCCGTCGGTGTCCATGCGCTGCAGGTAGCTGCCGGTATCGGTGACCTGCGCCTGTGCCGTCGCGCCCAGCACGCCAACGGCCAGGCCCAGACACGCAAAACGCCGCACAAGGCGGCGTTTTGCGGAGACGTTCCCGGTCGGGAGGCGCATCGATCAGTTCGCCGTCAGTGCGTAGCCCTTCAGGCGTGCGGCGTAGTTCTGCAGCGCGGCGATGCCGCTGGCTTCGGCCTCGTGGCACCACGCCTGCAGGAGCTTCAGGCGCTCAGCGGCGTCGTTGCCACGCGCTTCCAGCAGGGCCGCCAGGCGGGCACGGTGTTCCACCAGCACGCGGATGCGCGGTCGCTGTTCGACCCACGTGCTGAGCTGGGCGCGGCAATCCGGCTTGAGCCAGCGGCCGTCGTTGACCAGGCCACGGCGCATGCGGCGCGGCAGCAGCTTGCGCAGCTTGGCGCCAGCCATCGCGGCCTCTTCGCGCAGGGCCGGCACGAACACATTGCGCTGGTAATCGGTCATCGCCTGGAAGCGGTGCGACAGCAGGGCCTTGAGGGTTTCCGCATCCGGCACGGCGATGTTCGGGCGCACGTCCATGCTTGGCGCCACGCGCAGCACCTTGGCCAGGCGCAGGGCCTGCAGGCCGCGGATCACCGCCCAGCCGATGTCGAACTCCCAGCGGCGCATGGAGAAGCGCGCCGAACTGGGGAAGGCGTGATGGTTGTTGTGCAGCTCTTCGCCACCCACCCAGAACGCCCACGGGGTCAGGTTGGTGGAGGTATCGGCCGATTCGAAGTTGCGGTAGCCCCACCAGTGGCCCAGGCCGTTGATGACGCCGGCGGCCCAGAACGGGATCCAGGCCATCTGGATCGCCCACAGGGCCACGCCGGGCAGGCCGAACAGCACGCTGTTGATGACCAGCAGCGCGACCGGGCCGAGATTGGCGTGCGGGGTGTACAGGTGGCGCTCGATCCAGTCATCCGGGGCGCCGCGGCCGTACTGCTCGATGTCCGCACGCATCGCGCGGGCCTCGCGGTACAGCTCCACGCCGCGCCAGAACACCATGCCGATGCCCTTGGTCACCGGGCTGTGCGGGTCTTCATCGGTTTCCACCTTGGCGTGGTGCTTGCGATGGATCGCCACCCACTCCTTGGTGATCATGGAGGTGGTCAGCCAGGTCCAGAACCGGAAGAAGTGCGCGATGACCGGATGGAAATCCACCCCCCGGTGCGCCTGGCTGCGATGCAGATACAGGGTCACGGCGAAGATGGTGAGCTGCGTGAATACCAGCAGCACCAGCGCCATGCCCCACCAGCCAAGGCCGACGACGCCGCCGGTCAGGAAGTTGAGGAGCGTATCGAGCATCGCAGAACTCCAGGCCGCAGTCGGCCAGCAAGGAAACGGGTACACCTTCGGACATGATGGGGCCTGACGTTGCAAACTTCATCCCTTCGATGCCATTTTTGCGCAGTCATTCAGTTCCTCCTTTACCTTCGTGAGCATGCCCCCGCATTCATGACAGTCGCAGCCTCGCCGGTGGTGCCGGCCTCCTCCGTCCCCCTGATCGAGCTCGACCGCGCCTGTGTCATCCGCGGGCAGGTCCGGGTCCTGCACGATCTCAGCCTGCGCATCGAACAGGGCCAGCACACCGCCCTGCTGGGCCCCAATGGCTGCGGCAAGTCGTCCTTCATCAAGCTCATCACCCGCGAGCTTTACCCGCTGGCGCATGGCGATGGCACGGTGGCGGTGCGCGTGCTCGGCCAGAACCGCTGGCAGGTGGACCGGCTGCGCTCGCAGCTGGGCATCGTCACCGGCGACCTGAGCAGCAACCTCTCGGACATGCCCGGGCTGACCGTGGAAGAGGCGGTGCTGACCGGCTTCTTCGCCAGCTTCGTGGTGCCGGCCTTCCGCGAAGTGACCCCGGAGATGCGCGAACGCGCGCGTGAAACCCTGGCCATGACCGGCGCCCTGCCCCTGCTGCAGCGTGGCTATGCCGAGCTGTCGGCCGGCGAGACCCGGCGCGTGCTGATCGCCCGGGCGCTGGTGAACCGGCCGCAGGCCCTGCTGCTGGATGAGCCCTCCACCGGGCTGGACCTGATCGCCCGCGAGCAGTTGATCGCCACCATGCGCGAGCTCGCCCGCCAGGGCATCACGCTGGTGCTGGTGACCCACCACATCGAGGAGATCATTCCCGAGATCGAGCGGGTGGTGATGCTGCGCGGTGGCAAGATCCTCGCCGATGGCCCGCGCGCGGAACTGCTGCGGGACGGACCGTTGTCCGAGCTGTTCGGCGGCCCGATCCGCGTGGTGGATCAGGCCGGCCGGTTGAGCGCGTTCGCGGGGTGAACGCGAAAGGGGGCCCGCGGCCCCCTACTGCGGCACGGCCATGCCGGATCTGGCCGGATGCCGCCCGGCCGCTCCCGTGGCCGGATGAAGCTGCGATCATGCGGCTCCCCCTCTTCGAGACCTGCCGATGTCGTCGTTCCCGCGCTCTGCTGCCGTTCGCCCGATGCTGGTGACCGCCCTGTTCGCCGCCCTTGCCGGCTGTTCGTCAACGGCGGCACCGCGCACCACGGCGGTGGAAGCGTCGGTCACCACCAAGGCGGTCGGCTACCTGCAGGGCAGCGCCGTGCCGGACAGCCTGGCACTGGTACCGGCACCGCCGGCCGCCGGTTCGGCCGGCTTCGCGCTGGACGAACAGGTCAGCCGTGAGGCCCGTGCCCTGCGCGGCAGCCCGCGCTTCGAACAGGCCCACCGCGACGCGGAACTCGCCTTCCCCGCCGGTGCCAATCAGTTCTCCTGCGCGATCGATGTCGACGTGGATGCGGTCAAGACGCCGGCCCTGTACCGCCTGCTGGAACGCAGCCGGATCGATGCCAGCGCGGCCACCCGCACGGCGAAGAAGCACTACCAGCGCGCGCGGCCGTTCATGGTCAACAACGAACCCACCTGCTCGCCGGAAGACGAGCAGGACCTGCGCGGCAATGGCTCGTATCCGTCCGGCCATACCTCGATCGGCTGGGCCTGGGCCCTGATCCTCTCGGAGATCGCCCCGGACCGCGCCGACGCGATCCAGGCACGCGGCCGCAACTACGGCGAGAGCCGCCTGGTCTGCAACGTGCATTGGCAGAGCGATATCCTCGAAGGCCGCTTCATGGGCGCTGCCGCCGTGGCACGCCTGCATGACAACGCCGCGTTCAACAGTGACCTGCTGGCGGCACGCAAGGAGATCGCCGCGGCACGCAAGGCAGGGCTGCATTCGGCGCGGGATTGTGCGGCTGAAGAAGCGGTGTTGAAGGTGCGGCCGGCGAGCGCGTTGTAAGGCGGCCTGTCACAACGCGACACCTTACTGGACGTTACTGGACGTTGCCGCGGACAGCAGGGAGACCAGGCTTTCGACGCAACGTCCCCATCTTGAGCAGCTCGATCACCAACATCAGCCCCACCGCCATCAGCACGCTGGCGGCCGGGGCCATGGTGAGGCCCTGAAGCGCCGACAACGCAAAGGGCACCGACGGCACTAGAAACATCAGCCGCAACGGTATCTGCGCGTACGCCAGAAGCACGCCATATCGGCTATGGCGCAGCAGCAGTACAGCCGATGCAATCAGGCTTGCCTGCAGCATCCAGCTTGGCACCAGCATCAGCAGGGTGGCGTACCCATGGCTTTGCAGAACGGCCAGCGACCCATGAACATCATCGGCGTAGGGAGTCCGTCCGCGTTGCAGTGCCGACAAGGCGTAGAAAGCGACCTGGACCGCATCCATGGTCGCCCAGAACAGGAACGCCCATCGCCGTGTAGATCGCTTGTAGTCCGTTACGTCCATGCCTTTGATCTTACGTCGAATGCCGCGATTAGACGGCAATGCAACAAAAAACGGCGCGGATTTCTCCGCGCCGTTTTCGTTTCCACAGCGTACCCACCAACGGTGGGTACCTACCATCAGAACTTCGCGGTGAACTCCACGCCGAACGTGCGCGGTTCGTTGAGGAATCCGGTCAGGTTGTTGAAGTCGATCGCGCCGACCACGCGCACCTGGTCGGTCAGGTTGCGGCCGTACACGGCCACGTCGTACTGGCCGTAATCCCAGTTGTAGCCCAGGCGCAGGCCACCTTCCAGCGAAGAGCGGCTGCGGAACTCCGGGGACTCGTACAGGAAGAAGTTCACTTCGCTGCGGTAAGCCCAGTCGGTGTAGACATAGAACTCGCTGGCATCGTTGACCGGGAAGCCGGCGCGCAGGGTCAGGTTGTGGATCCACTTCGGCGCCTGCGGCAGCGGGTTGCCGTTGACCAGTGCGTAGGTGCCGCCATCGATGACCGTGGTCGGGTCGGTGATGGTGCAGCCGCCGCCACAGATCGCCACCGCCAGATCCTTGTCCTTGATCTCGGTGTCGTTGTAGCTGCTGCCCAGGGTCAGCAGGACGTGGTCGGTCAGGTAGGCCTCGAAGTCGAGCTCGGCGCCCTGGCCGATGGTCTTGTCCGCGTTGAGCAGGGTCGCGGTGTTGTTGCTGCCACCCACGGCGATCAGCTGCTGGCCATCGACGTTGTAGCGGAACACGTTGAAGCCCAGGCGTGCGCGGCGGTCGAACAGGTCGGCCTTGATGCCGGCTTCATACGAGATCACCTTCTCCGAATCCGCCTGCGAGACGCCACCGAAGGCCAGACGGCCCTGGATCGACGGCGCGCGGAAGCCCTTCGCCACGCGGGCATAGGCGTTGAGGTTGTCGGTGATCTGGTAGACGCCGCTCAGGTCCCAGCTGACGTCGTTGACGTCGGTCTTGGCGATGTACGGGCCGCTGACCGGCGTACCGAACGGCACGGCCTGCAGCACGCTGGCGCTGAAGTCCTTCTTGTCCTGCGTGTAGCGCACGCCACCGCGCAGCTTGAAGCGCTCGGTCACGTCGAAATCGCCGGAGGCGAAGGCCGCCCAGGCCTTGTTGCGCTGCTGCTGCACGGCGTGGCCGGTCTGCGGATTGCCCGGGGTCAGCGAATCGTAGTTGAAGCTGTCGATGGTGACGTCTTCATCGAAGTAGAAGACGCCGGCCTGCCAGTCGAAGCGGCCCCATTCATTGGATTCCACGCGGAATTCCTGGGTCCACTGGCGGTGGTGCGGCAGGCCATCGGCCGATTCGGAGGCGAACGGGATGTTGCCCGGACCGTAGTTGCCGGCGCCCAGGAAGCTGGCACCGTAACCGCCGTCGATGTCGCCGTGGTTGAGCGATTCGGCGGTCTCGTAACCGGTGATCGAGTGCAGGGTCACGCGGCCCAGGTCCCACTTCAGGCGCGCGCTGCCGCCCCAGGTTTCCAGGTCGGAGAAGTTCTGGCCATCGGTGGAGACTTCATCGCGGTCGAAGTTCTCGACCAACTGGTTGGTGCCCGGCTTGATGATGTTGGCGCGGAACAGGCGCGCGGTGCCGTTGAGCTTGCGCTTGTGCAGGTTGAACAGCGCTTCGACATCATCGCCTTCGTACAGGAACTGCACGCGGGCAGCGGCTTCGTCATACCCCTCGAAGCCCTGCGCCGGGGCGCCCTGGCGGGTGTTGGTGACCCAGTCGTCGCGGCGCTGATACAGCGCGGAGACGCGTGCCGACCAGCGGTCGGTCAGCGGGCCGCCGTAGGCGCCCTGCGTGTTCCAGGTGTTGTAGCTGCCGTAGGCGACCTTGATGTAGCCGTCGGCATCCTGCGAGGGACGCGCCGAATCGAACTTCACCACGCCCGCCGGGGTATTACGGCCGAACAGCGTGCCCTGCGGGCCGCGCAGCACTTCCACACCGGCCAGGTCGAACAGCGGGAAGCCCTTCAGCAGCGGGCTTTCCTGCACCACATCGTCATACACCAGCGAGACCGGCTGCGAGGCATTGAGGTCGAAATCGGTGTTGCCCAGGCCGCGGATGTAGAAACGCGGGAAGGCACGGCCGTAGGACGATTCGATGTTCAGGCTGGGCACACGCGCCGACAGGAAGCGGATGTCATCGCCGGCCGAACCGAGCACGTCGAGCTTTTCACCCTGGATGGCCGAGATCGAGACCGGCACGTCCTTGGCGTTTTCGACGCGGCGTTGCGCCGTGACCTGCAGCGTATCGAGGGCGACCGGATCCTTGGTGGCGGGGGCGTCCTGGGCTGCGGCCGTCAAAGGCAGCAGGGCGGCAAGCGCGACAACGAGCGGGTGCACGGACGGGAAACGGCCGTGGGCAGTGCGGTTCGGGAACATGGCGTTTAGGCTGTGTTGGGAGGGGTGGTGGACCGGCGCTACCAGACAATTGTTGCAGTACAGCAACAGAGCCGCAAACAACGGCTATTCATTACCTGCTCCCGAGCCTGCGCGTTGTGACGGCGATCGCGTCCCGACATCCCCGGTCATCGCCTGAATGCCCTGCCCTGCCGCCCTGCCGGGTCCGCCGGCGCTTCGGTATGCTGGCGGCCCTCGATGCCCATTCACGTTGCCACGCCGATGACCTCACTGCGCCGTACCCGCCTGACGCTGTCCGTTGCCCTGCTCGGCCTGCTGGCCGGTTGCGGCGGTGATCCCGTGCGCCCCACCCCGCCGCCGGCGGCCGTGCCGGTAACCCCGGCCAAGCCGGTCAAGATCGGCATCGCGCTTGGCGGCGGCGCGGCCAAGGGCTTCGCCCATATCGGGGTGATCAAGATGCTGGAGGCCAACGGCTTCGAACCGGTGGTGGTCTCCGGCACCAGCGCCGGCAGCGTGGTCGGCGCGCTGTATGCCAGCGGCATGGACGCGTTCCAGATGCAGTCCAAGGCGGTGGCCCTGGATGAAGCCAGCATCCGCGACGTGCGCCTGTTCTCCGGTGGCCTGGTCCAGGGCCAGAAGCTGCAGGACTACGTTAACGCCCAGGTCGACAACCGCCCCGCCGAGAAGCTGAGCAAGCCGTTCGCCGCGGTCGCCACCCAGTTGGAAACAGGCGAGCGCACCGTGTTCGTGCGTGGCAATGTCGGCCAGGCCGTGCGCGCCTCCAGCAGCATCCCCGGCGTGTTCGAGCCGGTGAAGATCGGCAAGTACAACTACATCGACGGCGGCGTGGTCAGCCCGGTGCCGGTCGATGCGGCGCGCCAGCTCGGCGCGGACATCGTGATCGCCGTGGACATCTCCAGCAAGGCCAGCGGCAAGGCGCCGACCGGCATGCTCGGCATCGTCAACCAGTCGATCTCGATCATGGGCCAGCGCCTGGGCGAGCAGGAACTGGCACGCGCGGACGTGATCATCCGGCCCAAGGTGCTGGACATCGGCGCGGCCGACTTCGGCCAGCGCAACAATGCGATCCTGGAAGGCGAGAAGGCCGCGATGGCGGCGATGCCGCAGATCCGCGCCAAGGTGCAGCAGCTGCAGAAGGCGCGTGCCGCGGCGCTGGCCCCGCCGCCGGCCACGCCCAAGTGCGATGCGCCTTCGCGCGTGGGCCGGCTGATGGGGCGCAAGGAAAAGTGCGAGGGCTGAAATCCCGCCACCGGTAGAGCCGACCGTTGGTCGGCTGCCGTTCGAGCGACGTTGCCGCGGACGCCATGGGGTTGGAGCAGCAGACCAACGGTCGGCTCTACCTTGCGATCGCGAGGGCGATCGGCGTCATTCCAGCTGCGACAACGGCAGCGCGCAGAATTCCTTGACCGTGCGCAGCACGAAGCTGGAATTGACGTCGGCCACGCCGGCGGCATTGAGCAGTTTGTCGAGCAGGAAGCTGGAGAAGTGCTCCAGGTCGCGCACGTAGATGTGCAGCAGGTAGTCCATGTCGCCGGTGAGCGCGTGGCAGGCCACCACCTCATCCCATTCCACGACGCTGTCGGCGAACACGCCGATGGCGTGCTGGTCGTGTTTCTCCAGCTGCACGCGGACGAAGGCCTGCAGGCCCAGGCCGATCTGACGCGGCTCAAGGCGGGCGCCATACCCGGCGATCACGCCCTCGCTTTCCAGCCGCTGGACCCGCCGCAGGCAGGCCGATGGAGACAGGTTGACCCGGGCGGCGAGCTCGGCGTTGGTGGCACGCCCGTGTTGCTGGATTTCCGCCAGCAAGCGCAGATCCGTGCGGTCGAACTGGGCATCTCCGGTCATTGCTGCCCCGCAACATGATGTGGACGCAATGATATTGCGCCAACAGGCCATATCCGCGCAACTTTGCAAACCTCTTGCGCGCGCCCTGCCCTAGCATCGACAGATGACTTCCCAGGAGACCACCACGATGGAAACCGCCACCGCCCCCCGCCGCGTCGAACACCAGCAGACCGACAAGGGATACGTGCCGGTCTATACCACTGCCATCGTGGAACAGCCCTGGGACAGCTATACCGCCGACGACCACGCGACCTGGAGCACGCTGTTCCGGCGCCAACGCGAATTGCTGGTCGGCCGCGCCAGCAAGGAGTTCCTGCATGCGCAGGACGAGATGGGCATGAGCGCGCACATGATCCCGCGCTTCGACCAGCTCAATGAGGTGCTCGGCGCGGCGACCGGCTGGACCTTGGTGGGTGTGGAGGGGCTGCTGCCGGAACTGGATTTCTTCGACCATCTGGCCAACCGCCGCTTCCCGGTGACGTGGTGGATCCGCCGCCCGGACCAGATCGACTACATCGCCGAACCGGACATGTTCCATGACCTGTTCGGGCACGTGCCGCTGCTGATGAACCCGGTGTTCGCCGATTACATGGCCGCGTACGGCCGCGGCGGCGTCAAGGCGCATGCGATCGGCCCGGAGGCGCTGCAGCACCTCACCCGCCTGTACTGGTACACGGTGGAATTCGGGCTGATCAACACCGATGAGGGCCTGCGCATCTACGGCGCCGGCATCGTGTCGTCCAAGGGCGAATCGCTGTACTCGCTGGAGTCGGCCGCACCGAACCGGATCGGTTTCGATCTGGAGCGGATCATGCGCACCCGCTACCGGATCGACACCTTCCAGAAGACCTACTTCGTCATCGACAGCTTCGAGCAGTTGATGCAGGCCACCGCGCCGGACTTCACCCCGATCTATGCCGCCTTGGAGGCCAAGGAACACCTGCCGGCCGGTGAGGTGCAGGACGGCGACCGCGTATTCCAGAAGGGTACGGGCGAAGGCTGGGAAGACGGCGGCGACGTGTGAGCGCGCTGGCCGGTCCGGTATCCTGACCCGCATGACCGATGTTTTCGCTTCCCTGCGCGTGGCCACCGTCGATTTCGACGACGACTTCGTCCTGCTGGCCCTCGCCGATGGCAGGCGCACCCGGCAACCCTTACGTTGGGCACCTGCGCTGCACGAGGCCGATGCCCTGCAGCGCGCGCAGTGGGTGCTCACGCCCGATGGGCTGGGCGTGAACTGGCCGGCACTGCTTCCCGCGCGCAAGAAGGGCGTGGTCGATGTGCCGAACCAGGTGTGGGACGACCGCTACGAGGCGGCCCTGGCGCGGCTGAAATCGGCCGAATGGTCGCTGGATGCGCTGTCCGATGAGGACCAGCAGCTGGTCGCGCTGTGGCGCATGGAGGCGGACATCAACAACGGGGGCTTCATGCAGTTCCTGTGCAACTGGGGCGACCCGACCTGCCAGCTGGCGCTGCGCGCGCTGCAGGCAATGGGTGCGGTGCAGACCCACGCGATCCTGGCAGGAATGCGTGGCTTGCTGGACCGGCTGGAGGACGACCCGGAAATCAAGGAACTGACCGACCTGTACGGCGCGATGACCGATGAGGAGCAGGCCGCCCTGCACGCCTTCGACGAAGCCTATTTCGAGCGCCCGGAAGACCTGGCGCGGCTGGGGCTGCAGCACTTCGGCCCGGAGCCCTTGTAGGGCCAGGCCGAGCGTAGGCCCGGCGCTACAGCGCAACGCAGCCCGTGTAGAGCCGAGCCCGTGCTCGGCTGGGTTTCGATCACCGCGGGTACGCCAGCAGCACCACCAGATCCTCCTCGCCCACCTGCTGCAGCGCATGCGAGCTGCCGGTCCGCGTCAGCAGCGCATCCCCCGCCGCCACGTCGTACTGCTTGCCATCCAGCACGTAGCTGCCCTGCCCGCTGACGATGTAGTAGATCTCGTCCTTGTGCTGCGGGTGCAGGCCGATGCCCGCGCCCTTGTGCAGCACGCGCTTGCGCAGCACGAACGGGAGGTCCGTGTCCTCGGCGAAAAACGGATACGCCGTGGTCGGCCCCGCCCCGCCGTGCGGCCCCGGCTGGGTCACGGCGATATCGCGTTCGTGCACGACACGCGAGGGCTTCGCCGCATCACCGCCCTGCCCTGCACTGCGCACCTCGCAGTCGATATCGCGCTTCAGCGCCGAGGTGAGTTCCGGCTGCAACGCCACCCAGTCACGCATCACCAGGCACGCCACCGCCGTCGCACCGGCCACGCTGAAGTGCGTGCCGTCGGCCTTGTTCTGCTCGGGCACGAACATGAAGTACGGTTTGGCACCCTGCTCGCCCAGCCCGCGGATCCAGCGCGTGGAGCTGTCGTTGAGATCGATCAGCGCGACCTGCTCGCGTGTCGCCAGCGCTTTCACGGCTTGGGTGTACACACCGTGCGTGTCCAGCAGCGAGCCGAAGTCGTACAGCAGCCGCGCCACCGGGGTGATCAGCACCGGCGTGGCGCCCTTGTCGCGCGCCAGCTGCACGTAGCGCTTCAGGAACTGCGGGTAGGCAACGGCAGGATCGGTATAGCGCGTGGGGTCTTCGAACTTGGCGTCGTTGTGTCCGAACTGGATCAGCAGCACGTCGCCACGTTGGAGCTCGGCGGCGATCGCATCCAGGCGCTTCTCATCGATGAAGCTGCGCGTGCTGCGGCCGCCCTTGGCATGGTTGCGGACCTCCCACACGGCGGGATCGAGATAGCTCTGCAACGCCTGGCCCCAGCCGGCCTGTGGCGCGCGCTCCGGGCCGTACTCGGCGGCGGTGGAATCCCCGGCAATGAAGATGCGGTGCGGGGCGCACAGCGCGCTGGGGGCCGCGAGCAGGAACGACAGGGACAACAGCAAACGCAGCATGGTCATGCTCCTGGATGGAGAGCTGCCGGCCAGCGGCCGGCACTACCGGCGTGCATCTGGTGGAAAGCCCCCTGAGTCAGGGGGCGACCGCGAAGCGGTGGGGGTCTGGATGCAACGATTGCTCGGGGCCCACGATCTGCAGCGCAGATCGTGGGAGCGCCAGCGCATAGCGATGGTGTTACCGGGCGAGCCAACCACCATCAACCGGCAGCACTGCGCCGTTGACGTAGTCCGAAGCGCTGGAGGCCAGGAACACGGCGGTGCCGCCGAGGTCTTCCGGGGTGCCCCAGCGTGCGGCCGGGATGCGGTCGAGGATGGACTTGTTGCGGTCCTCATCGGCGCGCAGTGCGGCGGTGTTGTCCGTGGCCATGTAGCCCGGGGCGATCGCGTTGACGTTGATGCCCTTGCTGGCCCACTCGTTGGCGAGCAGGCGGGTGATGCCGGCGATGCCGCTCTTGCTGGCGGTGTACGACGGTACGCGGATACCGCCCTGGAAGGACAGCATCGAGGCGATGTTGATGATCTTGCCGCGGCCCTGGGCGATGAAATGCTTGCCGGCGGCCTGCGAGATGAAGAACGCGGACTTGATGTTGACGTTCATCACGTCATCCCAATCCTGCTCGCTGAACTCCACCGCGTCGGCGCGGCGGATCAGGCCGGCGTTGTTGACCAGGATGTCCAGGCCGCCCAGGCCTTCGATGGTTTCGCGGATGACACGCTCGACCGGCTCGATGCTGATCAGGTTCGCTTCGATCGCCAGGCAGCGACGGCCCAGCGCGGTGATCTTTTCGATGGTCTCGGTGGGCGGCGCGATGCCGGCCACGGCGACGTCGGCACCGGCCTGCGCCAATGCGACCGCGATGCCCTGGCCCAGGCCGGTGTTGCCACCGGTGACGAGGGCGACCTTGCCTTCCAGACTGAACGGATTAGCCATTGCGTATGTAGTCCTTGTCCAATGCGTAACAGACGCCGCCGGCGCGATGCCGGCGGCGCGTCGGGGTTACTTCAGCTGGCAGATGTCCAGCACGTGCATGTCGGTGTAATCCAGGTTCTCGCCACCCATCGCCCAGATGAAGGCGTAGTTGCTGGTGCCTGCGCCCATGTGGATCGACCACGGCGGCGAGACGACGGCTTCGTTGTTCTGGATGACGATGTGGCGCTGCGCGTCCGGCTCGCCCATGAAGTGGTACACGCGGTCGTTCTGGCCCAGGTCGAAGTAGAAATAGACTTCGCTGCGGCGGTCATGCAGGTGCGGCGGCATCGTGTTCCAGACGCTGCCCGGCTTGAGCACGGTCAGGCCCAGCAGCAGCTGCGAGGACTGGCAGGTGGCCGGCACGATGTACTGGTAGATGGTGCGTTCGTTGCTGGTTTCCAGCGCGCCACGGTCCAGTGCCACGGCGTCCTTGATCGACAGCGCCTTGGTCTCGAAGCGCGCATGCGCCGGGGTCGAGGCCAGGTAGAACTGCGCCGGGTTGGCCGCGTCATCGGAAGCGAACACCACCTCCGTGCTGCCCATGGCCACGTACAGGCCATCCTTCGGACCCAGCGTGAACACGGTGCCGTCCACGGTGACGGTGCCGCTGCCGGCGCCGACGTTGATCACGCCCAGCTCGCGGCGCTCCAGGAACGCGTGGCCGGCAGCCGAGGCCGGCTCGGTCTGCTTGGGCAGCGAGACCGGGCCGTTGACCGGGGCCGCACCGCCGAGCACGAAGCGCTCGTAATGGGTGTACTTCAGGGTCACCGCATCGGCGTTGAACAGACCGTCGAGCAGATACAGCTCGCGCAGGTCGTCATTGCTGGCGCCCTTGATGGCGTCGGGATGGGTGGCGTAGTGGGTCTTGCAGTACATGGCGTCTCCAGAGCAGGGGTGGGGCGATGCGTCGGCCCCGGCGCGATTTCAAGTGATTGTAGCGATTTGGTAAACCGGTGTCATTTTGCAGCGCACGATGGACCGGGGCGGGCCCGGCGTGGTGTCCATGTCAGAAAAGCCGTGCGATCGGCAACGGAGTGCACGGGCGCGTGGCGACGCGTTCATCATGAACGCGCGTCGTTGCCATCGCGGCGCGCGTCAATCCTCGGGCGGCTGGCAGGAGTCGCGCACGATCAGGTGCGGGCGCACGCTGGCGTGCTGCATCACCGCCTGGCCATCGGGCTGGATCAGCATGGCCGCGGCGGTTCGGCCGGTGTCGCGCGTGTGGCGGCGCACCGAGGTCAGCGACGGCCACAGGCGCGACGCCAGCGGGCTGTCGTCGTAGCCGATGATCGAGAGCTGGCGCGGAATGTTGATGCCCGCGCGCAGGGCGACCTTGTAGATACCGGCAGCCATTTCATCGTTGCCGGTGAAGATGGCGGTCGGGCGCTGCTTGCCCAGCAGCAGCTTTTCGGCCGCGGCCACGCCGGATTCGAAGGTATAGCCGGCCTCGACGATGCGAGCGGGGGGCAGCTCGATGCCGCGCTTGGCCAGCGCATCGATGAAGCCGGCAGTGCGTTCGTGCGCCGAGCGGTACGCGCTCGGGCCGGTCACCAGGGCGATGTCGCGGTGGCCCAGGGAAAGCAGGTAATCGGCAGCTTCGGCCGCGCCGTCGCGATCGTGGGTGACCACCATCTGCGAGGTGTCATCCAGCGGCAGCGAGGCGATCCGGGTGAAGCGGCAGCCGATCTCATCGAGCATGTCCACCAGCGCCTGGTCTTCGGAGGCACGCGGCACCAGGATCACGCCGTGCAGCTTCTGCTGCTGCACGAAGCGGCGCACCCCCTCGATGTAGCCGGGGCTGCGCGAATCGCAGGGGTGCACGACCAGTTCGAAACTGGAGCCGCGCAGCGCGTCCAGCGCGCCGTACTGCATGTCCACGATGTACTGCGCGGTCGGGTTGTCGTACACCATGCCGATCAGGAACGAGCGCCGGAACGCCAGCCCCCGGGCCAGCGGGTCCGGCGTGTAACCGACCTCGCGCATCAGCGCTTCGACCTTCTCGCGCGTGTCCTTGCGCACCAGCGGCGAGTTGTTGATGATCCGCGAAACGGTCTTCTTCGATACCCCGGACAGACGCGCGATGTCGTTGATCGTGGCGGCCTTGCCTTTGGTCAATCCGTGCGGCGACGGATCGGTTTTGCTGCGCAATGACATGTCGTTCAAACCGGGGATGAGTCAGGGGATTCTAGCGGGGAGCTCAATCAAGGGCGCGGTAGCGGAAGTTCCGGAACTGGACCTTGCCGTCACCGGCAGCATAGATCGCCGGCTTCAGGGCCAGGAACTTGCCCGCCACATTGTGATGGTAGCCGGAGACTTCCATCTGAACCGGGTACTTCTGCCAGGTTTTGCCATCGGTGCTGGAGTGGATGGTCACGATGTGGCGGTTGTTGGTCACCCGCAGCCACAGCGTGCCACCGGTGGCGCTGGGGGCCAGCCGGGTGGGGCGCTCCTCGCCGTAGCGGTGCATGATGAACTTCTCGCCGTTGCTGCCCACGCCCACGTACAGGCGGTCGCTGTAGAAGAGCAGGGCACCGCCCACCGCGCCCGGGGCAATCTCCATCTCGACCTCGAACTGGTAGGCCTTGTCGCCGGCGATGGCGGTCAGCGGCGAGCTGTCGCGCGGGGTGCTGCCCTTGCCCTGCAGCACCATGCCCTTGCCGGTGAAGCCCAGGCGCTTGTACTCGTCCTGGGCCGGGTTGAAGAACGACCACTGTGCGCCGAGGGTCTTGCCGCGGAAGTCATCGGACAACGCCATGCCGTGCTGGCCGACCGATGTGCCCGAAGGCATGGCCAGCGGCTGGCCGAGGTCGCCGCCCTTGGCCACGAACCAGCCATCGGCGGTCCATTCGATCGGCTCCAGCAGGGCCTGGCGGCCCAGCGTCCAGTACCCGTTCTCGTAGCCGTGATACATCATCCACCAGCGCCCGTCGGTGCCTTCGATCACCGTGGCGTGGCCGCGCGACCACCACGGCTCGGCGGCCGACTGGGTGCGCATGATCGGGTTGTTCGGTGCGTTCACCCACGGGCCGTGGATCGAGCGCGAGCGCGCGGTGATCACCATGTGCCCGGTGGGCGGGCCGGCGGTGCCGCCCACGGCGGTGGTCATGTAGTACCAGCCATCGCGGAAATTGATCTTCGGGCCTTCCTGCGCATAGGCCTCCACGTCCCAGCTTTCCGGGTATTTCCAGCCGTCGTAGACGTGCTTGGGCGTGCCGACCACGCTCAGGCCGTCGTCGGCCAGCTGCACATAGTCGCCGCCGCTGAGGAACAGGTAGCGCTTGCCGTCTTCGCCTACTGCATGGCCGGGATCGATGTAGCTGCCCAGGCCGATGTCGATCGGCTCGCTCCACGGACCCTTGATGCTGTCGGCCCAGACCACGAAGTTGCTGCGGGTCTCCCCGGTGCGGGCGGGGAAGTAGATGTAGTAGCGGCTGCCGTGCTTGACGATGTCCGGGGCCCAGATCGCCCCCACGTTCCTGGTGATCGCATGGCCCAGCGGCTGCCAGTTGACCAGGTCGCGCGAGTGCCAGATCGGCAGGCCGGGGTAGGCATCGAACGAGGACAGGGTGAGGTAATAGTCGTCGCCATCCTTGAGCACGGACGGGTCCGGACGGTCGCCGGCGAACACCGGGTTGAGGAAGGTACCGTTGCCCAGGTCGGCCTGGCGCTGGTTCTCGATCCCGCGCTTCCAGGCGGTGGCCGGCTCGGCGGCGTGTCCGGCGCCGGCCAGCAGCAGGCAGGCGGTGGCGAAGCTCGCCAGGGTCTTCCTCAAGTGCATCGTCTCTCTCCCTTGAACGTATCGTGGGCCGGCCGCGCTCAGCGCGCCCCGGGCCCGGCAGGACGCTGTTGCCAGCGTGGGTACTCGGTGGTGATCAGGGCCTGCGGCCAGGTGCCGTACCAGTGGTAGCCGGTGCGGCGCTCGCGCGGAATCTGATCGAAGGTGGCCACGCGTTCGCCCTCCCGGTTGGCCAGCACCACCGAACTGTCGCGCAGGTCATGGAAGCGCCCCCACAGCAGTGGGGCATCCGTATCGGCGACCAGGCGGCGATCCACCGTGGTGCGATGGAACTGGAACTGTTCCGGCGTGGTCTGGAAGGTCTCCAGCCGCCAGCCGGTCAGCGCGTGCGCCTGGAACCACGCCATGGCGGCGTTGACCGAGGCGACCACCTCCGGCGATGGATCCGGGATCGACATCAGGTAGCGGACCACGCCGACACTCTCGTCGGTGACCAGCGCCGGCAGTTCGAACTTCCGGCCCTGCGCGGGCTGCAGGGTGGTGCGGTCGTACTGACCGGCCCAGATCGTCGGCACGCCGTCCTGGCGCACCTGCAGGCGCAGCAGGCAGGCATCGCCGGCGGTCACGGCCGCGTCCACGCGGGCACGCTGATCGGCCGTGATGAAGCCGAACACCGGCTCGCGCTGCACCCGCCGCAGCGTGGTCAGCACACCGCTGGTGACATCGTCGGCGAAGGTGATATGGCCATGGTAGGAGGTGCGCGACGGCACCGAGTGCGGCCAGCCGCCACACGTTGGAATCTGCTCGGCGAGGATGAAGTCCAGGCCGCGCACGGCCGCATCGCGATAGCGGGCCTCCCCGCTGCGCGCGAAGGCCTCGGCCAGGTAGCTGACCTGGGTGTAGATGTTGCGGTTGTCGAAGCTGCCGCCGGGCGTGGCCTGGTCGGCCGATACCTGGGCCCTGGCGGCCTCGTCGAGGATCCGCTGGGGATCCTGGTTGACCGCCCAGCCACCACCGCGCCGCTGCAGCGCGACCAGGTTGTCGGCGATCTGCCGGTACTGATCGGGCCGATAGCGCGGGTAATCCGTGCCGTGGCCGCTCTGCCAATGGTTGATGCCGTCCTGGAAGCCGCGCAGCGCGATGTCCTGGCCCTGCGCCATGGCGGCGCAGGGCAGGGCGACCCACAGCAGGGCAGCCAGCCGCCGCACGCTTACGCGCGCAGCAGGGCGGGCAGCCACAGCGACATTTCCGGGAAGAAGGTGACGATCAGCAGCACACCGAGGGCAGCGAACCAGAACGGCCAGATCGAGCGCATGCTCTCACCCACGCTGATCTTGCCGATCGCGGTCCCGATGAACAGCACCGAGCCCACCGGCGGCGTCACCAGGCCCAGGCCACCGGTCAGCACCAGCACCAGGCCGAAGTGGATCGGATCGATGCCGTAGGCCTTGGCCACCGGCAGGAAGATCGGCGTGCAGATCAGGATCATCGGCGCCAGGTCCATGAAGGTGCCCAGCAGCAACAGCATGATCACGATCATCAACAGCACCATGAACTGGCTGTGCGCGAACGACTGGAGGAAATTGACCGCCGCCGACGGCACTTCCAGATAGGCCAGCAGCCAGCCGAACACCGCCGCGGTCGCGATCACGAACAGGATCACGCCGGTACTGCGCGCGGCGTGGGTGACCGTGCCGAGGAACTCGCGCCAGTCCAGCTGGCGATACAGCACCGTGGTCACCAGCAGGGCGTAGACCACGGCGATCGCCGCGCTCTCCACCGCGGTGAAGATGCCGGCGCGGATACCGATGAAGATCAGCGCGACCAGGCCCAGGCCGGGCAGGGCCGAGACCAGCCGCAGCAGCACCGCGCGCCAGCCGGGGAAGATCTCCACGCCATAGCCGCGACGACGCGCGACCACGTAGCCGGTGATCATCAGGGCGACGGTCATCAGCAGCGCCGGCACGATGCCGGCCGCGAACAGATCGGCGATCGACAGGCCACCCCCGGCCGCGGCCGAGAACAGGATCAGGTTGTGCGAGGGCGGCACCAGCAGCGCGACCAGCGCGGCGGTGATGCTGACGTTGACCGCGAAGTCACGGTCATAGCCGCGCTTGACCATCTGCGGAATCATCGTGCCGCCGACCGCCGAGACATCGGCGATGGCCGAACCGGATACACCGCCGAAGAACAGCGAGGACAGGATCGAGACCTGGCCCAGGCCGCCGCGCATGCGCCCGACCAGCGAAGACGCCAGCGAGATCAGGCGCTCGGAGATGCCGCCGCGCATCATGATTTCGCCGGCGAAGATGAACAGCGGAATGGCGATCAGCGAGGCCGAACCGGTACCGGCCGAGATCTGCTGGACCAGCACCAGCGTCGGCAGATCCAGGTACCACAGGGTGGCCAGGGCGGCAGCGGCAAGCGCGAACGCGACCGGCACACCGAGCAGCAACAGCACCGCGAACACGGTGAAAAGAATGGTGATACCCATGACTCAGCGATCTCCCTCGGCAACGGCATCGGCCGGCCGTACAGCCAGCGCCATCTGGTTCACGGCGAAGATCGCCATCAAGGCGCCACCGATCGACAGGGGCAGGTAGTTGATGCTCTGCGGCAGGTTGGCGCCGGCGGCCTTGATGTCCAGGCCGTCCATCAGCAGCACGGCCGCCCACCAGGCGATGACCACGCCCAGCACGGCCACCACCAGCGCGGCGAACACATCGACCGCGCGGCGCAGGCCCGGGCCCATGTGGGCGGCGAGCAGGAAGAAGCCGAAGTGGCGGCGGGTATGCACGCCGGTGGCCGCGCCCAGGCTCATCGCGGTGGCGAGCAGCAGCAGCGTGACCGGCTCGGTCCAGCTGGGCGAATCATTGATCACATAGCGGGCGAACACCTGCCAGCCCTGCACCACCACCAGGCCCAGCAGGGCGATGACGGCAATGTAGATCGCCACATCGGCGATGACGTTGAGCAGGCGCTGCGGCGCGGTGGGGGTGATGACGGTTTCGGAAGTCGAGTCGGACATCGCGTCGGGGCCTCAGGCGAAGTCGCGGATGCGACGGGTGAGGGCGGCCAGCTCCGGCTGCTGCAGGTATCGCTGCAGCAGCGGGTCGGCGGCCTTGCGGAAGGCCGGCATGTCGACCTCGTTGAACTTGATGCCGAAGTCGGCCACGGCTTGGCGGGCGGTGTTTTCCGAGGCATCCCACTGCTCGCGCATCACCTGCACCGACTCGCGTGCGGTCTCGATCACCAGGGTGCGGTCGGCCGGACTCAGCGCATCGAAGCTCTGGCGCGACATCAGCAGCACGTCCGGCGCGTAGGAATGATCGCTCTGCGACCAGTAGTGCGCGGCCTCGAAGTGGCGGCTGGAGTGGAAGCTGCGCATGTTGTTTTCCGCACCGTCGATCATGTGCGTTTCCATGCCCGAGAAGGTATCGCCCAGCGACATCGGGGTGGGGTTGGCACCGAGCAGGCGCATCAGCTGGATGAAGATGTCCGAAGACGCCACGCGCAGCTTCAGGCCATGCAGGTCCTTGGGTTCCACGATCGGATGCTTGGTGTTGTAGAAGCAGCGCGCGCCGGAGTCGTAGATGGCCAGGCCGACCAGATCGCGGGTTTCAAAGCCCTGCAGGACCGTATCGGCAACGCCACCATCGAGGGCGCGGCGCATGTGCGCCACCGACTCGAACACGTACGGCAGGCACAGGCCCTGGGTCAGCGGAAATGCGTTGTTGAGCGCGCCGGAGTAGACGCGGGTGATGTCGATGGCGCCGAAGCGGGCCATGTCGATCGCCTCGGACTCGCGGCCGAGCTGGCCGGAGTGGTACTGGCGCAGGCGCAGCCGGCCGCCGGTTTTTTCTTCCAGCGTCTTCCCGATCCATTTCACCGCCGTGACGGTGGGGTAGTCGGCGACGTGGACGTCGGTGGCGGTCAGCAACTGCGCACCAGCCGGTGCGGCGTTGGACGACCGCGAACAAGCCGTCAGCGCGGGCGCGGCAAGCGCGCCCAGACTGGTGGCCAGGAAACTTCTGCGAGTGAACATCTGCGCCCTCCCAAGCGTGCTCGCCATGTCCGCGCGGTTACCCGGCGGCGATGGCCTTGCAGGTAATGTCGCCGTAGCCGACGAAACGGATCAATGCTTGCTGGCCCACGGCGATGTCGTGGATGCCGGTAGCGTTGCCACTGGCGATCAGGTCGCCGGCCTTCAACGGCCGCCCACGCTGCGCCGAGCGGCCCAGGGCGAAGGCATAGGCGGTACGCAGGCCACCGGGCAGCAGGGTCGCGCCACCGGTGCCGACCACCTCGCCCTCGATGCGGGTTTCCGCACGCAGGTCGGCATCGTCCAGGCGGGTCCAGTCCGGGATTTCCGGGCCAAGCACCAGGCCATTGTTGTTGCCGAAGTCCGACACCACCACGCGCGGGCCGAGCTTGTTGATGGTCGCCAGCGGGCTGCTGGCCACTTCAACGCCGATGAAGAGCTTGGCGGCCAGGGCCTCGGCTTCTTCCGGAGTCCACTGCAGCTTGTCCGCCGGGGCGTCTTCCTGCAGCTGGATCACGTACTCGGCCTCGACCGCGCCGAAGCCCCCGACGAACACCGGAATCTCTACTGTTCCACCGGTAGCATTCCAGAGTTGACGCGAGAAGATCGGGCCCAGCAGCCGGTCGTCGCCGGAGACATCGCGGCGCTCGGCAGCGATGTAGCCCACCTTCCAGCCGACCACCTGGTCGTCCCACAGCGCGATGGCCTGGTCCTGTACCTGGTAGGCGGTGACGAGGTCTTCCGGGATGGTGCCCGGGAAATCCGGCAGGGATTGGCCGTGTTGGCGGGCGCTGACGAAGTGCCGGGCGATCTCGCCCAACCCCTGGTCGGGCAGGTCCTGTTTGCCGTGGTCGTTGCTCAAGCGGGTCTCCCGGAAAAATTGTTGCACTGCCAATCGACAGCGGTTGGATGTGCTGTATATGGTAAACCGGTGTCATTGGCAATGTGCAGCGCATCAGAACGGCTGCCGGTCAGGCACGATGCCTGTTCCCCTGCCGGAAGGACGTCCGCCGATGCGCCGCCCCCTAGTGTTGTCATTGTTGCCTTTCCTGCTGCTGGCCTGCGGCCTGGCGCGCGCGGCCGAGCATGCCGTGCCGGACACCGAGCCGGCCGCTGGCGCGGCGGACCGGATCGCGTTGTGGCCAGCGGGCGAGGTGCCGGGCGAAGCCGGCCCGGCCAGCGTGCCCAACGTGGTGGAGCGCAGCCATGATCCCGCCCTGCCGGATCGCTACATCGACAACGTCAGTGCGCCCTACCTGGTGGTGTACCGGCCACCGCGCCCGAACGGCAGCGCGCTGCTGGTGGTGCCCGGCGGCGGCTACCAGCGCATCGTGCTCGACAAGGAAGGCACTGCCCTGGTGCCGGCGTTCGTCGAGCAGGGCGGGGTGACCCTGTTCGTGCTGCGCTACCGGCTGCCCGCCGGCCGCAGTGATCGCGAGGCCGCCCTGGCCGATGCGCAGCGCGCGATGCGGGTGATCCGCGCGGATGCTTCGCGCTGGCAGATCGATCCGCAGCGCGTCGGGGTAATGGGTTTTTCGGCCGGCGGCCACGTCGCGGCACGGCTGAGCAATGGCTTCGATGCACCGGTCTATCCCCATCGCGATGCCATCGATGCGCTCAGCGCACGCCCGGATGTCGCTTTGCTGATCTACCCGGTGATCGACATGGGCGCGCACGCGCATACCGGCTCGCGTACGCGCCTGCTTGGCCCGCACCCCGATGCCGCGCTGCAGGCGCGATTCTCGATGCAGGAGCAGGTCCGCGCCGATACGCCGCCGACCTTCCTGGTGCATGCGCAGGACGACACCGTGGTCTCGGTCGACAACAGCCTGGTGTATTACCAGGC
This sequence comes from Stenotrophomonas sp. LM091, assembly GCF_001806305.1. NCBI lineage: Bacteria > Pseudomonadati > Pseudomonadota > Gammaproteobacteria > Lysobacterales > Lysobacteraceae > Stenotrophomonas > Stenotrophomonas sp. LM091. Next base: position 2,248,709 of record NZ_CP017483.1, on the reverse strand, counting down.
GCTGCGGCGCGCCGGCGTCGCCACCGAAATGCATCTGTTCCCGTTCGGCGGCCACGGCTTCGGCGTGCGCATCCCAGCCGGTTTGACCGCCGCGCAGTGGCCCGAGCTGGCCCTGCGCTGGATCCCCTCGCGCCACACGGAGCCCGCGCGCCATGACTGATAGCCCCGCCGATCTTCAACGGCGTCGTTTCCTGCGCGACAGCGCGCGCTATGCACTGATGCTCGGTGCTACCAGCCTGCCGCTGTTGCCGGCCTTTGCCGGGGTGCCCGGCCCGCGCCACGATGCCGCTCCGCTGGCGCGTGTACGCAGCGGGCGCCTGCGCGGGCAGCTCGAGCAGGGCGTGAATGTGTTCCGCGGCATTCCCTATGGCGCCGATACCGCGCCCCGGCGCTTCCAGCCGGCTGTGCAGGAATCGGCCTGGCGTGGCGTGCGTGATGCACTGGCGTACGGCAATGCCGCGCCGCAGGGCGGTAACGAAGGGCCGGGCAGCGAGGACTGCCTGTTTCTCAACGTGTGGACCCCGGCGCTGCGCGACGGCGGCAGGCGGCCGATCGTGTTCTATATCCATGGCGGTGCCTACAACAACGGCTCGGGCAGCGACCCGCTGTATGACGGCAGCGCGTTGTGCCGGCGTGGCGACGTGGTCGTGGTCACGGTCAACCATCGGCTCAACGTGTTCGGTTACCTGTACCTGGCGCAGTTGGGCGATGCGCGCTTCGCCGATTCGGGCAATGTCGGCCAGCTCGATCTGGTCCAGGCGCTGCAGTGGGTCCGCCAGCACGCGCCGGAGTTCGGTGGCGATGCGGGCAACATCACCGTGGTCGGCCAATCCGGTGGCGGGGCGAAGATCGCCACGCTGATGGCGATGCCGGCCGCGCGCGGCCTGTTCCAGCGCGCGTGGACGATGAGCGGGCAGCAGGTCACCGCTGCCGGCCCGCGTGCGGCCACCCAGCGCGCGCAGATCGCGATGCAGGCCGTGGGGGCGGCCGATGCCGAGGCGCTGCGCACGATGCCGATGGAAGCGCTGATGGCCGCCACCCGTGCACGCGATCCCTCGCGCGTGGAGAACAGCAGCCTGTACGTGGGCCCCGTGCTGGACGGTCGCTCGCTGCCGGTGCATCCGTTCTGGCCGGAGGCGCCGGCACAGTCCGCCGGAATCCCGATGGTGATCGGCAACACCCACGATGAAACCCGCGCGTTCCTCGGCAACGACCCGGCCAACTTCGCCCTCACCTGGGAGACGCTGCCGGCCAAGCTGGAGAAAGAGCAGTACGTGGATCTGCTGCCCTCGGTGGTGATCGCCGAGTACCGCCGCCTGTATCCGCACTACACGCCTTCGGAGGTGTTCTTCGCCGCCACCACCGCCGGTCGTTCATGGCGCGGTGCGGTGGAGGAACTGGAGGCGCGTGCACGCCAGGGCGCACCCACCTGGGCTTATCAACTCGATTGGGGCTCGCCGCTGGACGGCGGCAGGTTCGGTGCGTTCCACACCCTGGATATCCCGCTGGTGTTCGACAACATCGACCGCCCCGGCTCGCGCACCGGTGGCGGCGAGGAGGCTGCACGCGTGGCAGCCACGATGAGCGAGGCCCTGATCGCCTTCGCCCGCCGTGGCGATCCGAATCATGGCGGACTGCCACGCTGGCAGACCTATTCGCTCGCCCGCCGCGAAACGATGCTGTTCGATGCCACCTCGCAGCAGGCCGACGACCCGCGCGGTGGCGAGCGTCGTCTCTATCAGCAGGCCCCCTTCATCCAACGAGGCACATTCTGATGCGGTGTACGTCCTGGCTGCTCGGCAGCGCACTGTTCGCCCTGATGAGCGCGGCGCAGGCCGCCGTGGATCCGGCGGTGATGGACCGCCCGGCACCGACCCCGATCCGCGCCAGCAAGATCGTGCTGGTTGGCGATTCCACCACGGCCGTGCAGGGCGGCTGGGGGCCGGCGTTCTGCGCACGGCACGTGACCTCGTTCCTGACCTGCACCAACCTGGCCCGCGGCGGCCGCAGCACCTACAACTACCGTGCCGAAGGCTCGTGGGCGCTGGCCGGGGCGGAGATGCGCACGCCGGGCTATGCGCAGACCTGGGTACTGATCCAGTTCGGCCACAACGACCAGCCAGGCAAGCCGGGCCGCTCCACCGATCTGCAGCGCGAGTTTCCGGACAATCTGCGCCGCTACGTGCGCGAGGTCCGCGCCGCCGGTGCCCAGCCGGTGCTGCTGACCCCGTTGACCCGCCGCCAGTTCGCCGACGGCGTGCTGATCGATGATCTGGCCCCGTGGGCCGAGGCCGTGCGCACTGTTGCGCGGGAACTGGAGGTGCCGCTGGTCGACCTGCACGCACGCAGCCGCGCGGTGGTGCAGGCGCTGGGGCCGGTAGCCTCGATGCCGCTGGCACAGGCGGCCGCCACGCCTGCGCAGGTGGGTGCGGCGCTGGGCGGTACGACCGTGGGTGCAGCGCCCGTCGCTGGCGCACCCGTCGCGCAGAACAACGCCGCCACCGAGCCCATGGGGCAGGCCAAGGTCGCCTTTGATTACACCCATCTGGGCCCGGATGGCGCGGCGCTGTTCGCCACGCTGGTCACCGAGGAACTCGCCCGTCAGGTTCCCTCGTTGCGGCCGCTGCTGATTCCCTGATCGATAGGCAAGTCCGACTATTTCTTTCGAATGGCGGGGTATGTCGGAGATCGTGGGGCAAACGGATGTGATCCAGGTCAAACACGTTGTTCACCGGGATCGCCTAGACTCGGGGCATGCAAGACCAATGCAACCCGTTTCCGCCGTTCCATGGCCGCGATCGATTGATCGCCGCGGTCGACCATGCGGTGCAGCACGAGCACGCGCACCAGATCGCCGCCACGCTGCGCTCGGCGTTGCGTGAGGCGATCGCCGACAGCCGGATCCAGCTGCCGGCCTGCGTGCATCGCCCCATCCAGGACCACTACGCGCGCCGCGAGCTGTACCGCAGCCCCGTGCACGGCTACAGCATCGTGGCGATGAGCTGGGGGCCGGGGCAGGGCACGCCGCTGCATGACCACAGCGGGCTGTGGTGCGTGGAGGGCGTGTGGCTGGGCCAGCTGGAAATCACCCAGTACCAGCTGCTGGAGCGTGACGGCGAGCGGTTCCGCTTCCGCCCCGAAGCAGCCGTGGTGGGCGACTGTGGCAGCGCCGGCAGCCTGATCCCGCCGCACGAGTACCACACCATCCGCAATACCAGCGATGCGGAGCTGGCGATCTCGGTGCACGTCTACCAGGGCGAGATGACCCGTAGTGCCATCTTCGAACCCGAGGCCGATGGCTGGTACCAGCGCCGCGTGCAGGTGATGGAAACCGACGCGGCCTAGGGCGCGACGGGCGCACCGCTCGACCCGACGCCGCGGTGGCGCGCATCATGCGCGTTCCACCCGGTTACCGACGTTCCGCCATGCCTACGCTGCCGTTCCAACAGGTCAATGTCTTCAGCCGGGATCCCCTGCGCGGCAATCCGCTGGCCGTGGTTCTGGAGGCCCAAGGCATCGACGACGCGCGCATGGCCGCGTTCGCGCACTGGACCAACCTGAGCGAGACCACCTTCCTGCTGCCGCCTACCGATCCGCAGGCGGACTATCGCGTGCGCATCTTCACCACGCTGGAAGAACTCCCGTTCGCCGGGCATCCCACCCTGGGCAGCTGTCATGCCTGGCTGGCCCATGGCGGCATGCCCAAGGGCGAAGAGATCGTGCAGGAGTGCGGCATCGGCCTGGTGCGGATCCGCCGCAGCGAGGCGGGCCTGGCGTTCCTGGCGCCGCCACTGCTGCGGGGCGACGCATTGGCGCCGGACCTGCGTGAACAGGTGCGGCGCGGGCTCGGCGTGGCAACGCAGGACGTGGTGGACGCGCGCTGGGCGGACAACGGTACCGGCTGGCTCGCCCTGCGCCTGCGTGACCGCGCCGCGGTGCTGGCGATCCAGCCGGACTACGCCCAGCTGCAGGGGCTGAAGGTCGGCGTGTTCGGGCCGTGGCAGGCCAGCGATGGCGACGAGGCCCAGTATGAAAGCCGCGCCTTCATTGCCGGTGACGGCGCACCGGAGGACCCGGCCACCGGCAGCCTCAATGCCGGCATCGCGCGCTGGCTGCTGAGCACCGGCGAGGCGCCGGAGCGCTATGTGATCAGCCAGGGCACCGCCATGGGCCGTGCTGGACGGCTGCGGGTAGAGCGCGTGGGCGAAGCACTGTGGATCGGCGGGGACTGCGTGACCTGCATCGAGGGGCAGGTCACGCTGTGATCCGTCGCTGCCATGCATGGCATGGCACTACCGGTCCAGCACCACCAGGTTGTTGCGCTGGGTCACCTCGGCGGCGCCATCGGCCTGCATGACACGCACGCGCAGCCCACGGTGATCCCCCGCCGGCAGCGGCAGGCTGATCGCGGTGGTTTTCGGCACCAGATCGCTCGGCGCGGGCAGGCTGGGAATCTCCACCCGGGCAAGCTCACGGCCCTTGGCATCTTCCAGCACCGCCACGCCCACGCTGGTCGCGACGTGGCCCAGACTGTGCACGGTCACCTGCACCTGGCCGCCCTCCACGCGGACATCGCCCCGCCCGATGCCGAGGTCGGCCCGCTGCTCGACCGGCGTGCCGGCCTGCACCAGCTCGAACTCGAACACCTGGCTCTGCCCCGGCGCGAAGCGCAGCGTGGTCGAGGCACTGCGTTCCAGCGCCAGATCGCGCGTGGTCGCCTTGCCGTCGATCCGGTCATCGCCGTCGCGGTCCACGCCGCTGGTCATCCGCCATTGCCCGGCGGTGACGTTCCAGGTGCTCATCTCCGCGTCCACCGCGCGCGTGCCCAGGTTGTAGGCGATCACCTTGAAGCGGTCCGGCGAAGGCGCGTGCACCAGCAGCGCCACCTGTTCGGCCGCGTCCGGCTGGGCGAAGCGCCAGCTCACGGTGTGGCCGGGCCAGCTCTGGTTGCGCTTGAGCGCGATACCGCCCAACCGCGCGCGCTGCAGGAACTCGCTCGGCGCCTCGACACGGTCGGACCACCAGTGGCCTTCGGTGTTCATGTACTCGCGCTGGGCCTTGGCCTGGATGCCATCAGCGTGCAATGCCTCCAGGTACTTCTTGTCGCCGGTGGCCTGCCACGCCATCAGACTGGAGAAGCCGGTGTTGCCACCGTCGGCATCGCTGATGAAGCGCGGGTTCCACTCGGCACCGCGGCCCAGCGCCTCGACGTAGTTCTCGCCCAGGTTGGACAAGGCACCCGGGCCACCGCGCTCCACGCGGTAGTCCAGCGCCTTGAGGTACTTGTCATCGCCGGTCCAGCGCCATGCCGCCCAGAAGGTATGCATGATGTCGCCGCTGCCCGAGCCGTTGTTGAGCTCGCCGCCGCGGGTCTTGCCGGTCGCCCAGTGGATCTCGTTCGGCAGCGCCCAGCGCCCCTTGTCGTCGGTGTAGGCGTGGGCCAGGTAACCATCGGCCAGCCCGGTGACCAGCTTGCGGCCGGTCGGGTCGGCGTTGTACTGGCCGATCAGGAACGCCGGGTGCAGCACCGGGAAGGAGTACGGTTTCTGCCACTGCCAGTTCGGCTCGCGGTAGACCTTGTTGCCGCCGAACCAGTTGCTGGAGAACAGCAGATGCCCCTGCGGATTGGGCAGGATGATGCGTTCATCGAAGGCCTTCACCGTTTCCATCAGGCGCTCGACGGTGAGCGGATCGCCCCAGTTGAGGTAGAGCATCGCGCTGTTGGTGTTGATGCCTTCCTCGTAGGCATGCAGCTCATCGGTCTCGATGGTGCTCAAGCCATTGCTGAACATGCCATTGCGGTACACCGAATCGGACAGCGCGGTCAGCGAGGCATTGAGCTTGTCCGGCTGCACGCCCATCAGGGCCAGGCCCGGCCACTGCTGGGTGAGATCGGAATCATCGGAAATGCCCCCGCCGAAATCCCCGTACGCAATCTGGCGGTTGTCGATCCACCAGTCGATGAAGCGGCGTACGTACTTGAGGTCTTCGGTCTGGCGGAAGGCCCACAGCGGTACGCCCGTGGGCGCGTCGGGCTGGGTGAACGGCGGTTTGCCCTGGCTGTTGTAGCTGATGTAGTTCCAGTACAGCCGGCCCAGTTCGTGGTCCGGATCGACCCGCAGCAGGTCGCTGAGGTCGGCATAGACGCGCGCATACAGGCGCTGGCGCTTGGAGGTGGTGTGCTCTTCGACCAGGAAGCCCCAGTTGTCGCGTACCTGGTTGAAGCGGTCGGCGATGTGTTCCTTCTTCGCCTCCTCGCGGTCTTTGTAGACCATGCGGATTTCCGCCCCATCCAGCGAGGTCGCGTTGAAGCCGGGCGCGGCAGAGGCGATGGAGATCCACAGGCTGTCGGCGGTCAGGATGCGATCGCGCAGGTCCAGCCACAGGGTGCGCTTCTGGCCCGGCTTGACCGAGACCGACACGTCGATCATGTCGCGCGCCGGCCAGATCGGATCCTTGATGCGGATGTTGAGCGGGATCAGGCCGTCCTGCGTGGCCGGCAGATCCAGCTTGGGCAGATCGATGGCGATGCCATCCAGGCCGTCATGCATGTTCTCCCAGCTGTGTGCCCAGCTGCGGATCAGCGGCTGCGCGGCCGGCGCGTCGCTCACGCCGGAGGGAATCAGCACGTGCACGATCGGCAGCGGCTGCGCGGGCAGCGTGTCGGCCGTGCGCTTGCGCGAGCCGGCGCCCTTGGGCAGCGCCATCACCGTGCTGCGTTCGGCCGCCGGGTAGCGGCCGTCGATGTACTCGCGCAGTGCGGCGATGTTGGTGTAATCCGGCAGCGCCTGGCTGTCGATCAGGTAGCGCTGCTTGACCGTACCCTCCGGCTCGGCGGCATCGCTCACCTGGTAGGCCCAGATTTCCTGGATCGGGGTTTCCTGCGCGGTATTGCGGAAGTGCAGCACGCCGCCGTCCTGGGCTGGAATGCTGTTGACGCTGCGGACCACGCCCTGCGGGCGCTGGAACAGGGTCTGCGCCGGCTGGCCGTCCACGCTGTGGCTGAGCCCGCCAAACGCTGCACCGCGCACTTCGATGCGGTTGACGGTTTCACCGGCCGGCAGGGTCAGGTCGAGCTGCTGGCCACCCTCGACATAGGTGTTCCAGTCCGGCAGCTGGAAGTAATCATCGCGCCCGGCCAGCCGCGAGCGGTTGTAGACGCCCGGCCAGGTGGTCTCGGCGATGCCGTCGGTCGCCTTCCACATCCACTGCTTGTGGTCCTTGGTATCGGCGAACTCGATCTTGCGGATCGTGGTGGTCGGGGCACTCAGTGCCGGCGGCGGCGCTGCGTCCCAGCCGTGGCGATGGCGCCAGGCGCGCATCGGGTCCGGCTCGGCCACGGCCGTGGTCGGGGCAGCATTCCGGGCCAGTGCGGCCATGCCGGCCGGATCGAGCAGGCGGTCGTAGACGCGGATCTCGTCGAAGTCGCTGCCACGCAGGAAGTTGTAACGGCTCTGCACCTGGTAGGGCGCCATCACGCGTCCGGCCAGGCCGAGCTGATCGAGTGCGGCGTCGTAGTCGGCGGTGGTCTCCTGGCGGGCAACCTCTTTGCCGTCCACGTAAAGGCGCACGCCGTGGTTTTCGTCCCAGCCGAAGGCGATGTGCTGCCACTGCTGCGGCGAGGGGTTCTGGTCGAGCTTGAACGACACGCGGGTGCGCGCCAGATTGGCATCGGTGACAAAGGCATCGAAGCCGTGGCCGTTCCAGTCGATGCGCAGCCAGGCCATGTCCCAGCTGCTGTGGTCGGCATAACCAACCCGGAAGATCACGAACGGTGCTTCACCCACCGCGTAGCGCGAACGCCAGAAGAAGCCCAGCGTGCCGCGTTGGGCCTGGATGTTGCCGGGGGCATTCCACGACAGCACGCCGTCATCGGCCCATTCGATCGCACTGCCATGCGCCCCGTCGGGCACCCGCTTCACCTTGTCCACGAAGTTCGGAACCGGGTCGCCCGCGGCGGTATCGGCCTGCAGGCCCTGGTCGGCCGACACGTGGAACAGCAGCTGGGGCGCGGTCTGCGCCCAGGCGGTGCCACTGCCCGCAAGCAGCAGCGCCAGCAGGCTGGCGGACAGGCGGGAGGGGCGGATCGAGGCGGCGACAACGCGATGCATGAGACCTTCCTTTCGACAGCAGAAACAGTACAGCGGAACCAGCAGCGGGGGTCAGCCGCTCACGGTGGCCTCCCGCCCCGGCACCGCGCCCGCCATCCCGGAGAGAAGGATGCAAGCGGGCGCGATACCTGTGGCGGAAGACGCAGCACGGTCAGAACTTGTAACGCAGGCCGAGGTAGTACTGGCGGCCCGTATGGGTGTAGCGATCCGGCAGCGACAGCGCTGAATCGACGTAGCGCTCGTCGGCGGTGTCAAGCAGGTTGATCGCCTCGAAGGTCAGCGAGAGGTTCTTGTTGACCTTGTAGGACATGTTGAAGTCCACGTTCTCCACGCTGTACTTGCCCTGCACGTCGGCGGTGGCGAACTGGTTGCCGTCCAGGTCCCACACGTTCTCCTGCGAGAGGATCGTGCTGATGTACGCGTCGCGGTAGCTGGTGGAGACGCGGGCGCTGAAGCGGCCGTCGTCGTAGTACAGCGTGGCGTTGTAGGAGTTCGGCGAGAGATTCAGCAGGTCGTTCTCGGTGTAGGTGGTGACGATCGTGCTGCCGGTGCCCGAGCTGAACATGTACTTGATCTTCGACTCGACGTGCGTGTAGTTCAGCTGCACGCCGAAGTTCTTCCAGAAGCCGGGCAGGAAGCTGAAAGGCTGCTGGTAGGACACTTCATAGCCCTTGAGCGGGCCGCCCGGGGTGTTGAAGTAGCTCTGCACGTTGAACACGGTGTCCGGGCTGAAGCCGGTCGGCAGCAGGTCCAGCGAGTAGCCCATGTCCGCCCAGGTGGTGAGCAGGCGCGTGCGCTGCACGTAGCTGTCGATATCCTTGTAGAACAGCGCCGCCGACAGCAGGGCCCCTTCCTCGAAGTACCACTCCGCGCTCAGGTCGTAGTTGGTCGAGCGGAACGGATCCAACTTGGGGTTGCCCAGGTTGATCGAGTAGCTGCGGTCGTCATCGAAGTACGCGGTGGGTCCCCCGCTGACGCTGGGCGACAGGTTGGACAGGGTCGGGCGGGCCATGGTCTTGGCCGCGCCGAAGCGCAGAACGAAGGTGTCGCTCAGGTCCCAGGCCAGGTTCAGCGAGGGCAGCCAGTCGTCGTACTTGTGGCCGACCCGGGTGGCGACCTGCAGGCGCTCGCCGGGATCGGCGGTGGCGCTGGCCACCCCGAAGAACGGCGCGCAGGCCGAAGACAGATCGGTCGCATTGGCCGCGGTGCACGGCGCATAGCCATCGGCGGTGATCCGCGTCTGCACATAGCGCACGCCGAGGTTGCCACGGAACGCGCGGCCCAGCAGGTCGGTGTTGAAGTCGAGCTGCAGGTAGCTGCCGTAGCTCTTCTCGTTGACGTCGAAGTTGTTGTTGGACGCGCCGAAGTGGCCCACGCTGGCCAGGCGGTAGTCGCCGCCCAGGGTACCGGTGTCGCAGTTGCAGTAGATGTCCAGCAGCTTGGCGATCTGGTTGAAGTCCGGCACCAGCCAGCTGTTGGGCAGGTTGCCGTCCATGCCCTTGCCGAAGCCGCTCAGCGTATCGCTCAGGTCACCGACGGTGACGCCGGCCGGCAGTGCCTGCGACAGGCGCCCGTAACTGATGTTGCGGAACTCCTGCGTGCTCATGTCGTAGTCCTTGTAGGCCAGACCGCCGCGCAGGGTGAAGGTGGGGCTGATATCGAAGGTCAGATCGACCTTGGCCGTGTCGAAGGCGTTGTCGACGTACTGCGGATTCAAGCGCACTTCACTGATGTTGCCGCCACGCGCGGTGCCGTTGGCGTTGACCGGCGTGCTGCCGTAGCCGAGCCACTTCCAGTTGTCCACGGCGTTGAGATCGAACGGGAAGGACATCGCCGGCACCTTGCCGTTGCGCATGTCCAGCACGAAGCCATCCAGGTTGCTGTTGTCGAAGCTGACCATCGAGAAGATCGGCCGCTCATAGTTCGACTCGGAGTGGCCGACCACGGCATCCAGGCGCACCGCATCGTTGAAGCGATGCTCCAGGTTCAGGCTGAACTGCTTGAACTCGGTGCTTTCTTCGATGGCGGTGGATTCGGTGCGGAAGTCGACGTTGTCGAACACGCCGTAGGTCAGGCGGTTCTGCTCATCGGCCTGCGCCTCGCGGACCACGATCTGGGTCTTGCCGCCGTACTGCGCGGTGCGATGCAGGTTGGCGCCGATGGAGTCTTCGCGCACGTTCTTGTCGAGCTTGGAGTACAGCATGTCCAGGTTCAACTGCGTGTCGTCGCTGACCTTGAACTGCAGCGCGCCGGTGACACCCAGGCGCTCGATCTCATGTTCGGTGCGGATATAACGCGGGTAACGCGGGATCCAGGCGTTGGTCGCGGTCTCGTAGGCGGCGATGTTCTCCGCCGTCGCGGCCGGGCGATCCAGGCCGGGGCCGCAGTGGGTCGCATCGATGCCGTAGCTGCCCCAGCCGTTGCTGCGCGCCTGGTTGGCGGCGCTGCCGACACCGGCGGCGGTTTCATTGGCCAGCGGGTTGCGCGGGGTCTGCGGGTCGTAGCCGGCCGGGCTGCAGAAGCCGTAGGTGCCGTTGTTGGCCGCGGTGCTCTGGTTGGAGTTGCGGTAGTTGCCGTGCTCCCAGCGGACCGGGTTGTAGCCTTCTTCGAAGATGGTGCGCTTGCTGTAGGCCACCGACATCAGCGCGCCGACCCGGCCGTCGGCCCAGGTGTTGCTGATCAGCCCGGAGATGCGCGGGTCCTTGTTCCTGGAGAGCTCGTTGAAGCCGTACTGGCCGCCGAGCGAGGCCTGGAAGCCCTCGAAATCGAACGGGCGCGAGCCGCGAAGATCGACGGTGGCGCCGAGCGAGCCCTCATCGGTCTGCGCCGACTGGGTCTTGTTGATCTTGACCCGGCTGAACAGCTCCGAGGCGAAGGTATTGAAGTCGAAGCCGCGGCTGCGGTTGACGCCGGTGGTGCCGCTGCCTGCGGTGGACAGCGCTTCCAGGCCGTTGATGCGCACGCGGGTGAAGTCCGAGCCCAGGCCGCGCACGGAGATCTGCTGGCCTTCGCCGCCTTCACGGTCGATCGAGACGCCGGCGATGCGCTGCATCGACTCGGCCAGGTTCAGATCCGGGAACTTGCCGATGTCTTCGGCGTAGATCGCATCGACCTGCTCGACGCTGTAGCGCTTTTCATCCAGCGACTGCTGCAGGCTTTCGCGGTAGGTCGCCTTGACCTCCACCTTGTCCAGATCGACCGCGTTGAGTGACGCGGCCTGTTCCGGCGTCTGCTGTGCCGCGGCGATGCCAGCCACGCCCTGCAGCGCGAAGGCGATCGATACTGCAAGCAAGGTAACCGGTGTCTTTTTACGGGTGTCGAGTCGTTCCATCGTGTGTAAGCCCCTCCCAGGGTTCGCCGCCATGCGACCGTGATGTTGATGAGTCATGACGTCCGGCCTCCCCCGGAGCGTCCAGCGCGCATTGCCGCGGTGACACCGCTGGTCATCCGAAACGTAACAAACCCTTCACGCGGCGGCATCTTGCGCCGCAGCAGCGTGCATTCGCTGGAGAGAGTCGTGGGATGGCAACGATGGCGGCGCGCGCGCAGCCGGCGGCGTGATCACTCACGCCGCCGGCGGGTACTGCCGTTGAATCAGAACTTGTAGCGCACGCCGAGCAGGAACTGGCGGCCGGTTTCGGTGTACTGCAGCGGCAGGCGACCGGTGGCCGGCGAGTAGACCCACTCGTCGGAAGCTTCGTTGGTCAGGTTGATGCCTTCCAGGCTCAGTTCGAGCTGGTCGCTGATCGTGTAGCGGATCGAGGCATCGATGACGGTGGTGCCGGTCATGCCGTGGTAACCGTCGAGGTTGAAGCCGGTTTCCGTACCCGGTGCCTGGGTCAGGTAGTCATCGCGGTTGGTCGCCGAGACGCGGCCGGAGAAGACCTTGCCTTCGTAGAACAGCGTGGCGTTCCAGGACGACTTGGACAGGCCGGTCAGGTCGGTCTTCATCACCGGCTGGCCCGCCGCGTTGAGGTACTGGATCTGCGATTCCACCCAGGTGTAGTTCAACTGCACGCCCAGGTTGGACCACTTGCCCGGCAGGAAGGTGAACGGCTGGGTGTAGTTGGCTTCCACGCCGTGCAGTTCACCGCCCGGGGTGTTGACCGGGCGGCTGTAGGTGAAGTCGTCGGCGGGCGAGGCACCGGTGCCGATCAGCAGCGAGGCGGGCAGGCCGCTGTCGGAGTACGGACGCACTTCGCGGGTGGTCTGCACGAAGCTCTCGATGTCCTTGTAGAACAGCCCGATGCCGGCCATCGCGCCTTCGGCGAAGTACCACTCGAAGCCGAGGTCGACGTTGGTCGCGCGGATCGGCTCCAGGTCCGGGTTGCCGCTGGAGATGGTGCGCGCACCACCGGCCACGGCCACCGTTGCGCCCGGCGTCAGGCTGCCCAGGCCCGGGCGGCTCATCACCTTGGCCGCGCCGAGGCGGATCAGGAAGTCCGGGGTGACTTCAGCCACCAGGTTGAACGAGGGCAGGGTGTCGTTGTAGGTGCGGTTCTCGGTGGTGGAGACCGTACCGGTGGCCAGCGTGGACAGGCCGGTGGAGCTCTGCTTGGTGCGCACGTAGCGCACACCCACGTTGCCCGACAGCGGCAGGCTGCCCAGTTCGGTGGAGAACTCGCCCATCAGGTAGGCACCACGGTCCTTCTCTTCGACGCTGCGCACGTTGTTGGCGCGCGGGGCGACGGCGAAGATGCCGCTGTTGCTGTAGATGTCGAACTGATCGGCAATCGCGTTCAGGTCCGGCACCACCCAGTTGGACGGGCTGCCGTTGATGCCCTTCAGGCCGGCCTGCTCGGTCATGTCCACCGGCACGATCTTGGTGCCATCGGCGAAGTTGGGCACGGCCAGTTCGCTGGCACGGCGCAGCTCGGTGGTCTTGAAGGTGTAGTCCTTGGCCAGCACGCCGCCCTTCAGGCGGAAGCCCGGGCTGATGTTCCAGTTGAAGTCGAGCTGGCCGGTATCGAAGTCATTGTCCACGTACTGCGGGCGCAGGCGGATTTCCGCCAGTTCCCAGCCCGCCGGGTTGGTCGGGTCGATGCCGTAGTTCAGCGTCGGGAAGCGGCTGTTGCCCCGGTAGTCGTAGCTGTAATTGTCGACGTCGTACTTGTCCATGATGATCGTGGTCTGGACTGGGTTCTCGTGCTTGGAGCGCGAGATGCCGACCTTGCCGGACAAGGTGAAGTCATCGCCGAAGCGGTGCTGGCCATTGAGGCTGAGCTGCTTGAACTCGGTGCTCCACTCGTCATGGCGGTTTTCGGTGCGGATATCGACGTTGTCGAACTCGCCGTAGACCAGTGCGTTGTTCTCGATCACGCCGTTCTTGACGATCATCGCCGGCTTGCCGACCAGGCGCGGCGTGGTGCTGGTGCCACGGCTGAAGGAGATCGCTTCGATGTAGTGCTCGTCGCGGGTCGCATCGATCTTGGAATACAGCGCATCCAGCGAGAACTCGGTGGCATCGCTCGGCTTCCACTGCAGGGTGCCGGTCACGCCCAGGCGCTTCTGCTCATGCTCCATCTGCACGTAGCGCGGGAAGCGCGGGTGGTAGACGTCGGCCGAACGGGCGGCGGCGAACGGCGAGGCCGCGTTGAAGTTGCCGTTGCTCGGGCCGTTGGCCCAGCGGCCGGTGTTGGAGCCCTCTTCCAGCGCCTGGCGCTCGGAATAGGCCACCGACAACAAGGCACCGAAGGTGCCGTCGGCGAAGGTGTTGGAAATCAGTGCGGCCATGCGCGGGTCGGCTTTTTCGGCCATCGCGTTGTAACCGGCCTGGCCGCTGGCGGCAAAGGTGAAGCCGTCATAGTCGAACGGGCGCGCGGTGCGCAGGTCGACCGTGGCCCCCAGCGAGCCTTCCTCGACGTCGGCCGAGGCGGTCTTGCGCACCATCAGCTGCGAGAACAGGTCCGAGGCGAACACGTTGAAGTCGAAGCCGCGGCCGCGGTTGGTGCCGCCACTCTGGTCACCGGCACCGACCGTGGTCAGCGCTTCCATGCCGTTGATGCGCACACGGGTGAAGTCCGGGCCCAGGCCACGCACGGAGATGTTGCGGCCTTCGCCGGCCTCACGGGTGATGACCACGCCCGGGATGCGCTGCAGCGACTCGGCCAGGTTCAGATCGGGGAACTTGCCGATATCCTCGGCGACGATGGCGTCGACCACGCCGGCTTCGCCGCGCTTGATGTCCAGCGCCTTCTCGACACTGGCGCGGTAGCCGGTGACGACGACGGTATCCAGATCGGTGGGGTTGGTCCCCGCATCCTGGGCCAGCGCGGTACCACTCAGCGCCAGGCCGATCGACAATGCGAGCAAGGTAACCGGTGTCTTTTTCTGCGTGTTCTGGACTTGCATGTTTTCCCTCTCCCAAGGTGCTACATGAAACAGCTATCCAACGACATGTCAGTGCAATGACACCGCTGGTCAGGGCGGACGTTAACAGCCCGTTACTGATCCGGCATCTTGCACCGCAGCAGACTTTCAATGTCCCGCAGACGCTTGCAGGACAATGGTTCCGACATTCGGGACAGGTGGACGGGGCGGCGTCCATCGCTAGAATGACACCGCTAGCCATTGCTGTCGGGCGCCTGCGTGGCGGCCGCGGCCCTCACAAGGATCCAGGACCATGAGTCGTGTTGTCTGTTTCGGAGAGTTGTTGTTGCGCATGAGCGCGCCCGGCCGGGAGCTGTTGCTGCAGAGCCCGCAGCTGGCCGTGCACGCCGGGGGTGCGGAGGCCAATGTCGGTGTCTCTCTGGCCCATCTGGGGCATGCAGTGGCCGCGGTCAGCACGGTGCCGGCCAACCCGCTGGGCGAGTACGCCGTGGGCGAACTACGCCGGCACGGGGTGGACACCGCAGCGGTGCGCCGCACCGAGGGCCGCATGGGCCTGTACTTCCTGACCACCGGCGCCGTGCAGCGTGCCAGCGAAGTGGTCTACGACCGCGCCGATTCGGCCTTCGCCAACAGCAGCGCCGCCGACTACGACTGGGACACGCTGTTGACCGGTGCCGACTGGCTGCACCTGTCCGGGGTCAGCCCGGCGCTCAACCCGGCCATGGCCCAGGCCACGCTGGCCGCCGCGCGTGCGGCGTGCGCGCGGGGCGTGAAGGTGTCCTTCGATGGCAACTTCCGCCCGTCGCTGTGGGCGCGCTGGCAGGGTGATGCACCCGGCATCCTGCGCGAGCTGTTCGCCTGCGCCGATCTGGTCTTCGCGGACTACCGCGATATCGGGGTGGTGCTCGGGGGTGAATTCGGGCAGGCCGATGTGCACGAGCGGGTCGATGCAGCCGCCGCGCAGGCCTTCGCGGCCTTCCCGCGGCTGCAGTGGATGGCCTGCACCCAGCGCACCCCGCACAGTGTGGACACCCATTCGCTCGGGGCGATGCTGATCGGCCGCGATGGCACCCGCGCCGTGGCACCCACCCGCGAGATGATCGGCATCGTGGACCGCATCGGCGGTGGCGATGCCTTCGCCGCCGGCATCCTGCATGGCATGATGCGCGGCTTCGCGCCGGACATGATCGTGCGCTTCGGCCTGGCCGCAGGCTGCCTGAAGCATTCCATCCCCGGCGATTTCAACCCTGTCAGCGAGGCTGACATCATGGCCCTCACGGGCGAGGAGCGATTCGATGTCCGGCGCTGATCCGCGCGTACGCGCAGTCCTGAAACTGGCCCCGGTGATTCCGGTGTTCACCCCGGAAAATGTCGAGGATGCGGTCGAGGTCGCGCGTGCCCTGTTCAACGGCGGCCTGCCGGTGATCGAAGTGACGCTGCGCACGCCGATGGCGATGGAGGCGATCCAGGCGATGGTCGAGGCCGTGCCCGATGCCGTGGTCGGCGCCGGTACCGTGTTGACGGCCGCGCAGATGGAGAAGGTCAAGCAGGTGGGCGGGCGCTTTGCGGTATCGCCGGGCGCGACCCTGCGCCTGTACGCCGCCGCGCGCGATACCGATCTGCCGTTCCTGCCGGGCGTGGCGACCTCGTCGGAGCTGATGCTCGGCCTGGAGCAGGGTCTGGATACCTTCAAGTTCTTCCCGGCGGTGCAGGCCGGCGGCGCGGCCATGCTCTCGGCATGGAACGGCCCGTTCGGCGATGTGCGGTTCTGCCCGACCGGCGGCATCAGCGCGCAGACCGCGCGCGATTTCCTGCATCTGCCCAACGTGCTGTGCGTGGGCGGTTCGTGGCTCACCACGCGGGCGCTGCTGCAGGCCAGGGACTGGGCCGGCATCGAGCAGCTCGCGCGCGATTCGGCCGCGCTGGTCGGCTGAGCCCGCACGGCCTGCCGCCTCAGTGGCGTCGGGCCGTCGCCCCGACGCGGCGATACAGGGTGCTGCGACTGATGCCCAGCGCGCGCGCGGCCTGGGCGACATTGCCATGGCTGGCGCGCAGCGCATCACGCATGGCGGTTTCGGTCATCGCCTCCAGACCCTCGGCCGTGGACGGCATCACCGGCGCAGGCGCCGCCTGCAGATAGGCCGGCAGCATGCCGTGCCGGATCACGTCACCCGTATCGCTCAGCGCCACCAGCGTGCGCAGGCAGGAACACAGCTGCCGCACGTTGCCCGGCCAGGCGTATCCAGCCAGCGCCTCCAGCGCCGGGGTCTCCAGTTCGCGGCCCTGGCCCAGCCGCTGCCACAGGCCACGCACCAGCGCTGCACGCTCGGCATGCTCGCGCAGCGCCGGCAGGCGCACGCTGTGATCGGCGATGCGGTAGTAGAGATCGCTGCGGAAGTCACCGGCGGCCATTGCCTGGTCCAGATCGCGGTGGGTGGCGCAGATCAAGGCGAAATCCAGCTGCACCGGCTTGCCGCCGCCCAGTGGTGACAGGGTGCGCTCCTGCAGCACGCGCAGCAGCCGCGGCTGCAGCGCCAGCGGCATGTCGCCGATCTCATCGAGGAACAGCACCCCGCCCTGGGCCTGGCGCAGCAGGCCGGTGTTGCCGCTCTTGCGCGCGCCGGTGAAGGCACCTTCCTCGTAGCCGAACAGCTCGGCTTCGATCAGGCCTTCCGGCAGCGCCGCGCAGTTGACCGCCACGAACGGCTTGTCGGCACGCGTACTGCGCCGGTGCAGCTCACGCGCGAAGACTTCCTTGCCGGTACCGGTCTCCCCCTGCAGCAGCACCGGCAGCTGCGCATCCAGCACGCGGCAGGCGCGCTCGAGCACCTGCTGCTGGGCCGCATCGAACAGCGGCGTGGCGTCCACCCGCGCCGCAGCTGCAGCGGCGCGCGCGGGTGTCGCGGGGGTCGGCCGCGCGGGCAGTGGCGAGCGTACCGTGGCGCCACCGGACGGGCTCACGTGGCCATACAGCGCGCGTCCCTGGCGGTCGACCAGCGCGCCATCATCGTGCAGCCGCGACAGCGGGCCATCGAACAACGCCTCGTAGGGCGCCCTGCCGATGTCGCCGTGGTCCAGGCCGAACAGGGCCAGCCCGGCACGGTTGGCGGCCACCAGGCGGCCATTGCGGAAGCCCAGCACGCCTTCGCGCGCGGTGCCGAGCAGCCCGGCGTCGTGATGCAGGCGGACCACCTCGCAGTCGCCCAGCCCTGCCTCGAAGTAACGGTGTTCGATGTGCGCCACCGCCTGCCGCGCCAGGACGCGGGCATGCAGGTGCTGCTGGCGCGCATCGCCGGAGATATCCAGTACCCCCACGCGCTGCCCGTAGGGATCGAAGATCGGCGTCGCCGAACAGGTCAGGATCGCGTGCGGGGCGAAGTAGTGCTCGCCACCGCGCACTTCCACCGAGCGGCCTTCGACGATCGCGGTGCCGATCGCATTGGTGCCCACCGTGGTTTCATCCCAGCGCACGCCGGGCATCAGCGCCACGCGCCCGGCCTTGTCCAGAAACGCCGGGTTGCCCTCGGCATCCAGGATCCAGCCGGCTTCATCGGTCAGCAGCGCGATGCTGCCGGTCGCGGCGATGTCGGCGGCCAGGCCATCCAGCTCCGGGCGCGCCAGCCGCCACAGGGTTTCCTGGCGCTGCCGCAGTTCGCGCAGGCGCGCGTCCGGCAGCGGCTCGACCTCCGGCTGCACATCCACCGAGAGCCCACCGCGCTGGCAGCGTTGCCAGGACTGCAGGATGGTGTCGGGCACGATACCGACCGGTGCCGCGCCACGTTCGAAGAACGAGCGGCGCGCATTGCCGACACGGTGCTGGAGCGGAAGCTGGGACACCTGGGTTCTCCAGTGTCGCAATCTGCGACAGTTGTAGCGGGGCCTGTTCCGATAAACACCACACCCGGGGTTACCGCGCAATGACCGGCCGTGGTGCACTGCATCAGTTTCAGTGGCCCTCTCCAGTCCGTGCGCCGCGTAGCGCCATGCCGCACTGCACCACACCGAACCTGGCATCGTCCTTGCGCCATGGAACAGACCCCTTACCGGGCCTGTCCACTGCCATCCGGAGATGCACCCATGAATGCCGTCACGTCCGCCAAGCCGCACGCCACCGATCCGCAGTCCATCTTCAAGCCGCGCTACGGCAACTACATCGGCGGGGAATGGGTGGCGCCGCGCAGCGGCCAGTACTTTGAAAACACCACCCCGGTGACCGGCAAGGTGTTCACCGAGGTCGCCCGTTCCAACGCCGAAGACATCGAAGCGGCGCTCGACGCTGCCCACGCGGCCAAGGCCGCCTGGGCCGAGACCTCGACCACCGAACGCGCCAATATCCTCAACAGGATCGCCGACCGCATCGAGGAAAACCTCGAGCTGCTCGCGCATGCCGAGACCTGGGACAACGGCAAGCCGATCCGCGAAACGCTCAACGCCGACGTGCCGCTGATGGCCGACCACTTCCGCTACTTCGCCGGGGCCGTGCGCGCGCAGGAAGGCAGCCTGTCGGAGATCGACAAGGACACCATCGCCTACCACTTCCACGAGCCGCTCGGCGTGGTCGGGCAGATCATCCCGTGGAACTTCCCGATGCTGATGGCCGCCTGGAAGCTGGCCCCGGCCCTGGCCGCCGGCAACTGCGTGGTGCTCAAGCCGGCCGAGCAGACCCCGGCTTCGATCCTGGTGCTGATGGAGGTGATCGGCGATCTGCTGCCCAAGGGCGTGCTCAACGTGGTCAATGGCTTCGGTGTGGAGGCGGGCAAGCCGCTGGCGTCCAACCCGCGCATCGCCAAGATCGCCTTCACCGGCGAGACCACCACCGGCCGGCTGATCATGCAGTACGCCAGCCAGAACCTGATCCCGGTGACGCTGGAGCTGGGCGGCAAATCCCCGAACATCTTCTTCGCCGATGTCATGGCCGAGGATGACGACTTCCTCGACAAGGCCATCGAAGGCTTCGTGCTGTTCGCCTTCAACCAGGGCGAGGTGTGTACCTGCCCGTCGCGCGCGCTGATCCAGGAATCGATCTACGAGAAATTCATGGAACGCGCGCTCAAGCGCGTGGCCGCGATCAAGCAGGGCAATCCGCTCGATCCCAACACCATGGTCGGTGCGCAGGCCTCCTCCGAGCAGCTGGAGAAAATCCTCTCCTACTTCGACATCGGCAAGCAGGAGGGTGCCGAGGTGTTGATCGGCGGTGAGCAGGCCAAGCTGGACGGCGACCTGGCCGGCGGCTTCTACGTGAAGCCCACCGTGTTCAAGGGCCACAACAAGATGCGCGTGTTCCAGGAAGAGATCTTCGGGCCGGTGGTTTCGGTGACCACGTTCAAGACCGAGGAGGAAGCGCTGGAGCTCGCCAACGACACCCTGTACGGCCTCGGCGCCGGCGTGTGGAGCCGCGATGCGTCGCGCCTGTACCGCATGGGCCGTGGCATCCAGGCCGGACGCGTGTGGACCAACTGCTACCACGCCTATCCGGCACATGCCGCGTTCGGCGGCTACAAGCAGTCGGGCATCGGCCGCGAGAACCACAAGATGATGCTCGACCACTACCAGCAGACCAAGAACCTGCTGGTCAGCTATTCGCCCAAGAAGCTGGGCTTCTTCTGAGCCCGCGCCGGGCTTGATCCCGATCAAGGCGCCGGCATGCGGCCGGCGCCACAGTGCTGTCATTGGCAATCCACGGAGATCCACGCATGAACAAGACCATGAAGGCCGCTGTCGTCCGCGAATTCGGAAAGCCGTTGCGCATCGAGGAAGTCGAGGTGCCACGTCCGGGGCCCGGCGACATCCTGGTGAAGATCGAAGCCTGTGGCGTGTGCCACACCGACCTGCATGCGGTGGATGGTGACTGGCCGGTCAAGCCCAACCCGCCCTTCATTCCCGGCCATGAAGGGGTCGGCCACGTGGTGGCGGTGGGTGCGGGTGTCAGCCACATCCGCGAGGGCGACCGCGTCGGCATCCCGTGGCTGTATTCGGCGTGCGGCTACTGCGAGCACTGCCTGGGCGGCTGGGAAACCCTGTGCGAAGCGCAGCAGAACACCGGCTACTCGGTGAACGGTGGCTTCGCCGAATATGCGCTGGCCAATGCGGCCTATGTCGGCCTGCTGCCGAAGGGCGTGGGCTTCATCGAGGTCGCGCCGATCCTGTGTGCCGGCGTCACCGTCTACAAAGGCCTGAAGGTCACCGATACCAAGCCCGGCCAGTGGGTGGTGATCTCCGGCATCGGCGGGCTCGGCCACATGGCCGTGCAGTACGCCAAGGCGATGGGCCTGAACGTGGCCGCGGTGGATATCGATGACGGCAAGCTGGCGCTGGCCGAGCGGCTGGGCGCGACGATCACCGTCAACGCGCGCAATACCGATCCGGCCGCGTTCCTGAAGAAGGAGATCGGCGGCGCGCACGGCGCACTGGTCACCGCGGTCTCGCCAAAGGCCTTCGAGCAGGCACTGGGCATGGTCCGCCGGGGCGGTACGGTCTCGTTGAACGGCCTGCCGCCGGGAGACTTCCCGCTGGACATCTTCGGCATGGTGCTCAACGGCATCACCGTGCGTGGGTCGATCGTCGGCACCCGCCTGGACCTGCAGGAATCGCTGGAATTCGCCGAGCAGGGCAAGGTCGCCGCAACGGTCACCAGCGATTCGCTGGAGAACATCAACGACATCTTCGCGCGCATGCAGGCCGGCAAGATCGAAGGCCGCGTGGTGCTCGACATGAACGCGTAAAACACACGGCGCGCTGCCGACGTACCTCGGCAGCGCCTGTTCCACGGTAGTGCCGGCCTCGCTGGCCGGCTCCCGGAGATTCCCGACCATGC
Source organism: Stenotrophomonas sp. LM091 (assembly GCF_001806305.1). Taxonomy (NCBI): domain Bacteria; kingdom Pseudomonadati; phylum Pseudomonadota; class Gammaproteobacteria; order Lysobacterales; family Lysobacteraceae; genus Stenotrophomonas; species Stenotrophomonas sp. LM091. The sequence continues at coordinate 2,227,454 of NZ_CP017483.1, read as the reverse complement.
CCGACCTCCCGCTCCAGGTAATGGCCACGCTCCCGGCCCTGCAGCTGATCGAGACATTGCAGGCCCGCCATGGCGACCTGCTGTTCCATCAGTCCGGTGGCTGCTGCGACGGCTCCTCGCCGATGTGTTTCGCCCAGGGCGATTTCATCGTGGGCGACCGCGACGTGCGCATGGGCGAGATCGGCGGGGCGCCGTTCTACATCAGCCCCGCGCAGTTCGAATACTGGAAGCACACCCAGCTGATCATCGACGTGGTGCCCGGCCGGGGCGGCATGTTCTCGCTGGAGAACGGCGAGGGCGTGCGCTTCCTGGTCCGCTCGCGCTTGTTCAGCGATGAGGAGTTCGCGCAGCTCAAGGCCGCCGGCCGGGTCTGAACCACGCCGCGGCAACCCGTCCATAATGGCGGCTCTCCCGCCGTGACGCCCCTGCCATGCCTGTGTGGTCCGCCCTGAAGAATCCACTGCTGTCCGTGCTGGCCGTCGTGTTCGCGTTCGCGGTGATGGTGCTGGTCAACAGCCTCGGTTCCTGGCTGGTGCCGTTGCTGCGCATTCCGCCGGGCGGCGAGCCGCAGCTGGCCTGGGACCTGGCCTGGACGATCCTCAGCGGCATCGCTGCGATCGCCTTCGCCAGCCGTTATGCGCCCACCTGGCCACGTGTGCACGGCGGCGTGGTGTGGGCGGTGATCGCGGCCGCCTCGATCTACACCGCCTGGGATTTCGGCAGCGATTTCCCGTTCTGGTTCGTGGTGACCCTGCTGGTGTCGCTGCCTGTGCAGGCATTGGTGGGCCTGTGGGTGGGCACGCGGTTCCGGCCAGCGCGCGCCTGATCAGCTGCCGGGCAGCACCTGCTTCACCTGCTCGATGCCTTCCCACGGGTCCTGCTTCAGCCGCTCCGCACGCTGCAGCGCCTTCGCCATCGGGAAGGCGTCCGGCGCCGCGATGCGGCCCAGCTCTTCCCAGCGCAGCGGCACCGCCACGCCGGCTCCGGGCCGCGCCCGCAGCGACCACGAGCTCACACTGGTGGCGCCGCGCGCATTGCGCAGCCAATCGATGAAGATCACCCCATCGCGCTTGGCCTTGCTCATCGTCGCCACATAGCGCTCCGGTGCCTGGGTGGCCATGGCCTGCGCAAACGCCTCGCAGAAGTCCTTGGCCTGCGCCCAGTCGGCCTTGGGCTGCAGCGGCACCACCACGTGCACGCCCTTGCCGCCGGAAAGCCGGACGAAGCTCTCCAGCCCGGCTTCCTGCAGGCGCGCGCGCACATCGCGTGCGGCGGCCTTGATCTGCGTCCAGTTCACGCCTTCGCCGGGATCCAGATCGAACACCAGCCGGTCCGGATGTTCGGGGTCATCGACGGTGGCGCCCCAGGGATGCAGCTCCAGGGTGTTCATCTGCACCAGCTGCAGCAGGCCCTCCACGTCCTCGATGTAGAGGTAGTCTTCGCGCCCGCTCTTCTGCTCCAGCGGAATCGCCTTGACCGCACCGCCCAGGCCGGTGCCGTGGTGTTTCTGGAAGAAGCAGGGCGTGTCCACCCCGTCCGGGCAGCGCAGCACCGACAGCGGGCGGTGCGCCACCTCGGGCAGGATCCAGCGCGCCATGCGCCGGTAGTAGTCGGCCACCTCGCCCTTGGTGATTTTCGCCTTGGCGAACACCACGCGCTCGGGATGGCTGATCGTCACCGTGCTCTCGTCCTGCGCGGCCGTAGCTGCCTTCTTTCGCCCGCGCGTTCCGGCCGGGGTGGCGGAGGCCGCGGTAGTGGAGGGGGTGGGGGAGACGGCCGTAGCTGTGGCGCCCAGATCCTTGGCGTGTTTGTCCTCGCGCAGCCGCTTGAAGCTGGCCTGGCGCAGCAACCCTTCCTTGGCCCATCCACGGAATGCGACCTCCGCCACCAGCACCGGCTTCACCCAGTGCACGCTGCGTGCGGTGAACGGCACATGCGCAGGCAGCTCGACCACCGCGTCCTTCACCGTCAGCGGGGTCAGCTGCCTGGTCAGCGCGCGCAGCGCGGCATCGTCGAAGCCCGTGCCGACGCGGCCGACATACCGTAGCCCGCGCTTGTCCGGGGTGGCCATCAGCAGCGAGCCGAAGCCACTGCGCGATCCCTTCGGTTCGGTATAGCCGACGATGAGGAACTCATCGGTGTTCTCGTGCTTGATCTTGATCCAGTCGCGCGAACGCGCGTTGACGTAGGGCGCGTCGATCCGCTTGCTGATGATGCCTTCGAAGCCGGCCTCGCCACTGGCGGCGAACACCGCCGGGCCGTGGTCGCGCACGTGGTCGCTGTAGGCCAGGGTGCCCGGCGTGGCGCCCAGCAGGTCCTTGAGCAGGGCCTTGCGCTCCAGCAGGGGCACCCGGCTGACGTCCACCCCCGCGATGCCGGGCATGTCGAACACCACATAGCGCAGCGGCTGTTTGGCGGTGCCATCGATGACCTTCTGCAACGCAGTAAAGTCACTGCGGCCCTGCGCATCCAGCACCACCAGCTCACCGTCCAGGCGTAGATCGCGCACCGGCAGCCGCTCGATCGCCTGCACCACCTCGGGAAAATCGTCGGTCCAGTTCAACCCGCCGCGCGAGCGCAGCGACACCACGCCATCGCGCACATCGGCCAGCAGGCGATAACCGTCCCATTTGATCTCGTGCAGCCACTGCTCGCCGTCCGGTGCGGTGGCACGGTGATCGGTCAGCTGAGGCTTGAAGTCATGCGGGTAGGGCGTTGCGCGAGCGCCCTGCAGGGCCAGCGCGCGCTTGGACCAGCGCGCGTCCGCCTTGCGTTCGGCCTTGCGTGCGGGGCTACCTGTCGCGGCCTTGGCCGGCGCGGTCTTCCTTGCCGGGGCAGCTTTGCTGGCGTTGGCAGCGGCAACCTTCTTCGCGCTTGCGCGCTTGCCTGCCTTGGGCGGTGCCTCCAACAGATCATCAGCCTCCATATCCCTGGCCTCCTCGTCATCGCGTTTGATCAGCAGCCACTGGTGCTGCTTGCCCTTCATCGCAGTGCGCACCAGTTTCCAGCCGCCCTTGAGCCGTTCACCGTGCAGGACGAAGTCCACCTTGCCGGCCGCGATCGCCTCCAGCGGATCGCCATCGCAGGCCCAGGTGCCGTGGTCGTAGACGTCCACATGCCCGGCGCCGTAATGGCCGCTGGGGATATCGCCGGCAAACGTCGCGTAGGACAGCGGGTGATCTTCAACCTCCACCGCGAGCCGTTTTTCACCAACGCGCAGCGAGGGGCCTTTCGGCACCGCCCAGCTCTTGAGCACGCCATCGGCTTCCAGCCGGAAGTCGTAATGGCGCGAGCTGGCGTGGTGCAGCTGCACCACGAAGATCGGCCGCCGCGCCGGCGCGCCGCGGCGCTCGGCATCCGGCTCGGGGGTGCCGTCGAAGCGGCGTTTGCGGCGGTATTCCTGCAGGGACACGTCGGCTTACCCGGCTTTGCGCGCGGGCGCGCGCTTGGTGGTCTTCTTGGCCGCTTTGCCCGCTGTCTTGGTCGCCTTTTTGGCCGCAGTGGGTTTGGCGACCTTTGCCGTAGCCTTCTTCGCCGCCGACTTTTTGGCGGCCGGCGTGCGCTTCTTGGCATCCAGGCTCTTCTGCAGCAACGACATGAAGTCGACCACGTTGGTCGCGTCGTCCTCGCGCGGGGCCGGCTCTTCCTCCACCTTGGTGGTGCCACCCTTGGCCTTGATCCGCTTTTTCAGCAGCGTGTGCAGGCGCTCGCGGAATTCATCGTGGTACTCATCCGGCTTCCATTCGCCGGACATGGAGGCGATCAACTGCTCGGCCATCGCCGTTTCCTTGCTGTTGATACGGTACTCGGCGAGGCTGCCGCTGGGCAGCTTGTACTCGTCCGGGTCGACCAGTTCCTGTGGATAACGCAGGATCATCAGCACCAGTCCATTGCCGTGCGGCATCACCGCGCACAGGTATTCGCGCGTGCGCACCACCACCCGTGCGATGCCGACCTTGCCGGTGCTGCGCAGCGTTTCGCGCAGCAGCACGTAGCCTTTCTCGGCTTTTTTGGCGGGCACCAGCAGGTAGGGCTTCTCGTAGTACCGCGGGTCGATGGTGGCGGCGTCGACGAAGGTCTCCACCTCGACCGCCTCATGGCTTTGCGGCGCGGCCGAGCGGATGTCGTCTTCCTCCAGCACGACATAGCTGCCCTTGTCGTACTCGTAGGCTTTGACGATCTCTTTCCACGGCACTTCCTCACCGGTATCGGCGTTGACCCGTTCGAAGCGGATCGGCTTGCGGTCGCGCGAATCCAGCATGCGGAAGTGCAGGTCGACATTGCGTTCGCCGGACATCAGCGACACCGGGACATTGAGCAGCCCGAATGACAGCGTGCCGGTCCAGATCGGTCGGGCCATGGTGGCGCCACTCCAACACTACAGGGAGGGCAGCTGTACCGCGGCGCACGTGAAACGCCTGTGTCCGGCCTGTGCAGGCCGTGGCTGCACGCCCGCGGCTACTGCAGCAGGCCGTGCACCGCCGCCGCCGGCATGTGGTCCAGCGCCAGCCAGGCATCCTCGACCACCGCCCGTGCCTGGTGCCAGCCCAGCCGCGATTGGCCGCGCATCTGTTCCCAGTGCTCGGCCAGCTCGCCGTCGGTGTCATCGGCGCCGCGCGGCCAGTCGGCGTAATGCGTGGTCAGGGCGAAGGCATAGGCCGGGTACAGGTCGCGCCAGCTGCGGCGCCCCTGGCTGCGGCGCTGCTCGTAGTCACTGCGCATGTACTGCAGGTAGTCCTGGGCGACCGCCTGCGCATCTTCGGCGCGGTCGCGGCGCGCGCGGCGCCCGCTCCGTTCCGGCTGCAGGTAGGCGTTGAACAACGCGGGTGCGGCACGGCGGTCCAGGCGGGGCATGACACGACTCCGACAGCGGTGGGGGAGGCAGGAATAGACCCGCCGCCGTTATCCAGCCGTGACAGATTCGTTGACGCACCGGGATTCGCAGCGACTTCACCCGCCGCGCGCTGTAGTGGGCTGCACAGCTACTGGAGAACTCCCATGCCCCGCGATCCTCTGCGCGACGCCACCGCCCCGGTCCCCGGCGAGCAGCGCGCCAAACATGACAACCAGGACGCCGAAGACCGCGGCGCCGGCATGTCCGTGCCCGACGACGAACCCGATCACCTGCCGGTGGCCGTCACGCCCGATCCCGTCCCGCGCGACCGCAAGGATTCGGCGGCCGGCGAGAAAGGCCCCGCCGGCCATCATCGCCGCGAAGATGAATACCAGCGCCGCCAGCGCAAGGAACACGCCAGCGACAACCAGGACGAGGCGCTGGAAGAGACCTTCCCGGCCAGCGACCCGACCTCACCGTTCGTGCCGGCCAAGCCGCCCAGGTAAGCCGCTGCGATCAGGGCGCCCACTGCCACTGCAGGCCCACGTTGTAGCGACGATCCGGGCCGGGCTCGAAGAAGCGCTGGTTGCCATCGTTGACGATCACCGAGCCGATGTAGCGCTGGTCCAGCGCGTTGTCGATCCGCGCGAAGGCACGCAGCGTGCCCTGCGCGGTGGTCCAGCGCCGTGACATTTCCAGGTTGAGCAGCGCGTAGCCCGGCGCGCGCTCAGTGGCCAGGTCGTTCACCACGGTGTCGCTGGAAGCCACTATCTCGGCCGCCCACTGCCACGTTCCCGGGCGGTACTGCACCCGCGCGTTCCACTGCTGACTGGGCACGCCGGGCAGGCGTGACCCGGCCGCCACCGTATTGCAGCCGCTGGCCGCGCACAGCGCATACGGGTCGCGCACGGTGGCCTCGATCCAGGTGTAGGCCAGCGTGAGATCCGCCTGCGCACCCAGCGGCTGTACATAGCTGGCTTCCGCGCCCTGGCGGCGGGTGCGGCCGATGTTGCGGTAGGTACTGCGGCCGCCGCTGTTGCTCGCCACCGCCAGCTCGTCATCGGTATCGGCGCGGAACAGCGCAGCCTCGACCTGCACGCCACTCTGGCCGTGCCACTTGCTGCCCACTTCCAGGTTGCGGCTGCGGGCCGCCGAGAGATCCAGCGCCAGCCCGGCCTGGCCATCGGCGCGGTAGCCCAGCTCGTTGAAGGTCGGGGTCTCGAAGCCACGCCCGGCCGAGGCATACAGCCGCCACGCATCGCTGGCGCGGAACACCACGCCGGCCACCGGGGTGGTCGCTTCGTAGCGACGCGACCCGCTGTCGTCGGGATTGCCGGCGGTGATGTAGTGGTCGTTGGAGCGGAAGCGCACGGTGCTGTGCCGCATACCAAGCAACAGCGACCAGCGCGGTGCCCACTGCCACCACGCCTGCGCGAACTGGTCCACGTTCTCGACCCGGTCGCTCTGGTCGCGGCGCAGGCGGCCCTTGATGCCCACCTGATCACCGACGAAATTCTCGTAACCGCGGCGATCCTGCTGCTGACGGTCGGCATTGGCGCCGATCACCACGTCCAGCGGTCGACCAGCCCAGTCGCCGTGCCAGGCCCAGCGCGCGTCGAGTCCACCGTAATCGCCGTCCAGATCGATCACCCCGCCGGCATGCAGCGCGTTGGCCTGCGGCCCCGGTGGGATCGCCAGGTACTGCTCCACGCTGCGCTGGCCGGCGTAGCCCATCGCACGCCAGGTCTGCGCCCCTTCGGTGCGGGTGAAGACCAGCCCGGCCTGGGCCTGGCGCACGGATTTGCGGGTGTTGTACTGGGTGGCCACCGCGGTGGCCTGGCGCGGGTTCTCGCGCACCTGGGCGCGGGTCAGGCCGAGTGGATCCTGCGCGTCGGGCGCATCGAAGTAGTTCAGCACCAGATCCAGCTGGCCGCCGCCGACATCCGTGCCCAAGCGGGCGTTGACCGATTCGCGCCGGGCCTGGCTGTGGTCGCGCCAGCCATCGGTGCGGAAGTGGTTGGCGGCCACGTTGTAGCGGATCGGTCCCTGCACGCCACGCAGCTGGGCGCCGGCGCTGACAGTGTTGTCGCTGCCGGTATCCAGCCGCAGGCGCCACGGGTCGCCTTCGGCACCGTCCGCGCTCCACACCTGGACCACGCCACCGGAGGAGTTGCCGTACAGCGCCGAGAACGGCCCGCGCAGCACCTCCACGCGCTGCGCCGAGAGCAGGCTGGCGTGGGAGAGCTGGCCCTGGCCGTCGGGCATGGTGGCCGGCACACCGTCCACGAGCACGCGCACGCCACGCACGCCGAAGGTCGAACGCGCGCCGAAGCCGCGGATCGAGAGCTGGGTGTCCTGCGCATAGTTCTGACGATCGCGCGCGACCACCCCGGGGATGCCGTTGAGCGCCTCGGAGAGCTGGGCCAGCGGGCCGGTACGGTCTTCATCCACCCAGACCGTGGTCAGCGAGGCGGGCAGGTCGATATCGGCCACCTGCGCCACGCGCGCAGCCTGGACCTGGACCGTGGGCAGCCGCTCGATCGGGGCGGTGGGAGCGGGGGTGTTCTGGGCCTGCGCCAGCGACGGCAGCAACACGGCCGAGGCCAGCGCACAATGGCGGGCCAGCGGGGTAAGACGGAGCATGCGGGGCGGGATCCTCGGTAAATGGGCGTGCCGCACGCCATGGTACGGAAGATGACGTGACGACGGCCTCGGCGCCCTTGGCAGGGCTTTGTTACGATGGGTCGGTTTTGGCTGATTCTGCCGCCAATCCTGCGTCGCGCCACCCTCCCCCTTCCGTCATCCGAATGAGTACCGCCGTGTCCTTCTTTGCAAATGTGGAACTGGTCCCAGGCGACCCGATCCTGGGCCTGACCGAGGCTTACAACGCCGACAGCCGTCCGACCAAGGTCAACCTGGGCGTGGGCATCTATTACGACGAGAGCGGCCGCATCCCGCTGCTCCGCGCCGTGAACAGGATCGAACAGCAGCTGGCCAATGACGCCAAACCGCGCGGCTACCTGCCGATCGACGGCCTGCCGGCCTACAACCAGGCCACCCGCGAGCTGGTCTTCGGCAAGGATTCGCCGCTGCTGGCCGCTGGCCGCGTGGCCACCTCGCAGACCATCGGCGGCAGCGGTGCGCTGCGCGTCGGCGCGGACCTGCTGCACAAGCTGCTGCCGCACGCCACCATCGCCATCAGCAACCCGAGCTGGGAAAACCATCGCGCGGTGTTCGGCGCGGCCGGCTTCGACGTGGTCGATTACACCTACTTCGATGCCGCCACCCATGGCGTGGACTTCGACGGCATGCTGGCCGACCTCGGCAAGCTGCAGCCGGGCACCGTGGTGCTGCTGCACGCGTGCTGCCACAACCCGACCGGTGCCGACCTCACCGTCGCGCAGTGGAAGCAGGTGGCCGAGCTGCTGAAGGACCGCCAGCTGTTCCCGTTCATCGACATGGCCTACCAGGGCTTCGACAAGGGCATCAGCGAAGATGGCGCCGCCGTGCGCATCATCGCCGAGGCCGACATCGACAGCTTCGTGGTCGCCAACTCGTACTCCAAGTCGTTCTCGCTGTATGGCGAGCGCATTGGCGCGCTGTCGGTGGTCGCCCCGGATGCGAACGCGGCCAAGGCCGTGCAGTCGCAGGTCAAGCGCATCATCCGCACGATCTACTCCAGCCCGTCCAACCATGGCGCCGCGCTGGTGGCCGGCGTGCTCAACAGCGTCGAGCTGCGCCAGCTGTGGGAAGCGGAACTGACCGAAATGCGTGAGCGCATCCATGCCCTGCGCCATGGCCTGGTGGAGAACCTGGTCGCCGCCGGCGCACCGGAGTACGCCTTCATCAACGACCAGGCCGGCATGTTCTCGTACTCGGGCCTGAGCCGCGCCCAGGTGGACCGCCTGCGCGACGAGTTCGCGATCTACGCCGTGGGCACCGGCCGCATCTGCGTGGCCGCACTGAACCAGGGCAACCTGGAGTACGTGGCCAAGGCCGTGGCCACCGTCAGCAAGGGCTGAGCGGCATCGCCCCCGTGAGGAAGAACGGCCGCCCTGTGCGGCCGTTTTTCTTTGCCGCGCCGGCCGCGCGTTGCGCGCGGTGGGAACGGTTACGGCGGCCCGCGCCTCGTAATGGCTCCGGGGAAGGGCGACAATAGGCGCTTCCCCTTTGAAGGCCGCCTGATTCCATGTCCCAGACGTCGCTGACCCGCTATCTGATCGAAGAGCAACATGCCGGCCGCATCAACGCCGATCTGCGCCAGCTGATCGCTGTCGTTGCCCGCGCCTGCACCAGCATCTCCATCGCGGTCAGCAAGGGCGCGCTGGGCGGTGTGCTTGGCGAAGCCGGCACTGGCAACGTGCAGGGCGAAGCGCAGAAGAAGCTGGACGTGATCAGCAACGAGATCCTGCTGGAAGCCAATGCCTGGGGCGGCCACCTCGCGGCCTGCGCCTCGGAAGAAATGGATCATTGCCAGCCGGTGCCGGACACCTACCCGCGCGGTGACTTCCTGCTGCTGTTCGATCCCCTCGATGGCAGCTCCAACATCGACGTCAACGTCTCGGTCGGCACCATCTTCTCGGTGCTGCGCTGCCCGCCGGGCACCGAACAGCCCAACGATGCCAGCTTCCTGCAGCCGGGCACCGCGCAGGTCGCGGCCGGCTACTGCATCTACGGGCCGAGCACGCAGATGGTGCTCACCGTCGGCCACGGCACGCACGCCTTCACCCTGGACCGCGAGAAGGGCGAGTTCGTGCTGACCACGCCGGACATGCAGATCCCGGCGGACACCCAGGAATTCGCGATCAACATGTCCAACCAGCGGCATTGGGAAACCCCGATGCAGGGCTACGTGCAGGACCTGCTGGCCGGCAAGGAAGGCGCGCGCGGCAAGAACTTCAACATGCGCTGGATCGCCAGCATGGTGGCCGACGTGCATCGCATCCTGACCCGCGGCGGCATCTTCATCTACCCGTGGGACACGAAGGATCCCTCCAAGGCCGGCAAGCTGCGCCTGATGTACGAAGCCAACCCGATGGGCCTGCTGGTCGAACAGGCCGGCGGCGCTGCCACCACCGGGCGCGAGCGCATTCTCGACATCCAGCCCGATCAGCTGCACCAGCGCGTGCCGGTGTTCCTCGGCTCGCGCAATGAAGTGGAAGAAGCCACCCGTTACCACCGCGAACACGACAGCGCGGCAGGGTGATTTCCTACGCAGGGCTGGCCGCCTGGTCAGCCCTGTTGCTACGTGGCAACGGCGTGACATCGGCCACGGCAGCGGTCACCATCGGCCATTCGTGCCCACGGATGACCCCATGACTGCCGACGCGCCGCTCGATTTCATCGAAGTAATCCACAACGCCGTCCCCAACGAGGTCTGCGCGGCCCTGCAGGCCCAGATGCGATCCAGTGCGCAGTTGCAGCCGGGCGAAGTGGGCAGCGGTGTGTTCCCGGAACTCAAGCACAGCAAGGATCTTCGCATCAGCGGGCGCCCCGAGTGGCGGCAGGCCGAAGCGGCGCTGCAGCAGGCGGTTTTCAAGGGTTTGCTGACTTATCTACGCCGTTATCCACAGGCCCTGATCTCGCCGTTGATGTTGCAGATCCAGGACAGCCAGGGCCAGCCGCGCCGGTTGGCGGCCGAGGATTTCCCCGACATGGACGACGCCACGCTGTCCGACCTGGCCCGCACCTGCCTGCGGCCCGGTGCCATCAATCTGCAATGGTATGCAGCGGGCGAGGGCGGCTATCCGTACTGGCACTGCGAGCTGTACCCACGCGATCCGGCCGGCGAAACGCTGCACCGCCACCTGCTGTGGACGCTCTACCTCAATGACGATTTCGATGCCGGCGAAACCGAGTTCCTGTTCCAGGGCCGCAAGGTCGCGCCGCGCACGGGCAGCCTGTTGATCGCACCGACGGCGTTTACCCACACCCACCGGGGCAACCGGCCGCAGGGTGGGGACAAGTTCATTGCAACGAGCTGGGTTCTTTTCCAGAGTGCGCAGAAATTGTTTGGTGGGAATTGATCAGCGCGCGCTTTCAATCAGCACGTGAGCAGGCAGCGCCGGTTCTCATCTACGAAGGCGATGCGATGCACTCAAAAGCCTGGATCACTTTCGGCGGTGCGCGCTTGTACGCAGCATCGTCATGAGGGTCACGACACTCAGGAACAGAGTGAACAAGCCGAAGAAAGCCAGCGCGTACTGGTGCACGCCGGTAAATTTCCCGTCTGCAATCCTGCAGAGAGCATTCACTCCCGTCGCAATCGTGATCAGGACGAATACCACGAGATTTACCGTCCTCCGGTGATGGTCCAGCATGTGCGTCCTCCTTGGCTTGAGTTCAACGTCTCGATCAACGCCCTTGCACTCTATCCGTTCAAATGCTTGCCGGTTGAGCAAAGGTTCGCTCTAACCCGCGTCATCGATCACCGGCCGTATCGGAACGACTCACGCGGCCTCGGCGAGTGGAAACCGTCGCTCCCACGGTTCCAAGGATAGCCAACGACAACCCAACCAGCTCCTGTTCGCCTAGAGAAACACGGTAGGCAACTTTCAGCCCCGTAAGTACCACGAAGTTCACTGGGAGCATCCACAGGAAGGCGATCCCAAGCCGATGAATCCATTTCATCCCAACGCGGTCTCCTTGAGTCACAGGCACCGGGGGACACGGGCGACCCATGCGTTACCAAGTCGCCAGCACCACCACTACGGCTGCAACCAGCACGGCCAACACCATCACGGTGATCGGCACATTGCGCCCGGTGCGCTTCGTCTTCGCCTTCAACCCGACCAGCACGTCCAGATCGAGATAGAGACGATCAGCGCCCGCGTCGCGGATGACGCCGTTGTCGCGGTAATAACTCAGCGGAGCATGGAGTGCCGGGTCTAGACCTTTGCGTGACTCGCCAAGAGGGACGAAGAAATCACCTTCGATATTTTCCGTACTTCTGATCAAGCGATCTAACGCTTTCCTCCGTCTTCTGGACAACCAAAAATCGAGAATGAAGAATAATTGCAGGCAGAAGTGCAAGGAGTGCAAATAATAAGCCTGAGATCAGAACCTGAAGAACATTGCCAGTAACCAATCCAATTATGAATGCAGACCCCAATAGCCCGGCGAATATATATGTATAGGACACCAGTAATATATACCTGAGCCAGCCTATATCCGATTCAATGATTGATCGACATTCTTTACATTTGACGATGAGCACTCTCTCAAGCGATTTAAATGCTGGCAATCGCTGTGCTCTTGTGCCGCATGCTGGACACTTGAATTTAAAAGATAAATTCATCGACATATCTCTTCCCCAACTATTCCTGCTGCCGCTATTGCTTCAGAGTTATTGTAAGTGGCCTTAAACATTGAGCCATAGAAGGCGGCAGCGGAAGCATAACCACCCACGCGCCCGCCAAATCCAGTCCCGACGGCGATGCCGGCTCCAGCTCTGCTCATCACTTGTAGGGGGTACTTAGACGATACCGCCGCTACAGCTGTTCCGGTCTGATTTGGGTGCGACAGTGCCTGTATCAGGGCTATCCCTAATTGGGAATGTGTGCTACTGGCTTCCTGTAGTGCTCTATCGCCCAATATTCCTGATTGTGCAGCCAACGCAGTACCGCCCCAAGCCACGCCTTGAATGTAGCTAGAAACGCCATCGGAAACTTGGCTAAGGGGCCCTTTATCTGGAAGCTGGGCCCTGATCTCTCCGAATGATGCTGAAGTGCAATCACAGTCCTTCAAGCCAAACGGATCGATTAAGCTTACAGGGTTGGAGCCAGCGTATGAGTAGGTATTAGTTCCAGCCTCCAAACCAATCGGATCACTCTGCACATACCTGGCAATACTTGCGTCGTAGTCCCGGAAGCCGTTATACCAAAGCCCCGTCTCGGCATCGTGGTACTGCCCTGGGAAACCAATATTCAGTCCGCCAATGCTGTCCTGCTGAACACTCCGGCCATAGGCGTAGTTATACGCCTTCCACACTGTCTGCTGGCTAGCGTTCGTAGCAAATTCAGGCCGCCCCAGATGATCAGTGTGTACGAAGTTAACCTGGCCACCACGGTCCAAGCCTACCAGCTCGCCGCCGAACCAAAGGTAGTTCGTCCAAGTACCGTCCGTCAGCTCAGAGGTGAGCTGATTCTGCCCCGCGTAGTAGTAGCGGCTCGTGCTTGCGTTGAGCTTCGCTACACGCTGGCCTTGCGCATTGAGCATGTAGTTTGTAACAGCCCCATTGACGTTAGCCTGACTCATCCGATTGAAGGGGCTATAGGTGTAGGTCTGCACACGCGAACCGCTCTTCTCGCTGATCCTGTTACCTACAGCATCGTACTGGTACTGGCGGCTCACACCATCACTCGTGTAGTTCAGGACGCGATTGCTCTGAGGATCGATGCTGTACTGGGTCAGCGAGGTTCCAGCTTGGTAGCGATCGTGATTGCCGCCCGCATCGTACGAAAGCTGGTTGATCACGCCGAATCGCGTCAGGGTGGTCAGGCGACTCAGCGCGTCGTAGCCAATGACCTGCGTCATGTCCGGGGAGACCCCGTCACCTATCCGGGTGATCTCATTGTCCGCGCTGTGCTGGTAGTCCCAGGCGCTCAGTGCGGTGTTGTCCCCTCGCCGTACGGACATGGAGGTGAGGCGGCCGTCCAGATCGTGGCCATATCCACGCACAAGACCATTGCCGTAAGAGAGGTTGTTTCGAGCACCCGTTGCTTTGTAACTCGCGGCTGTGATCACCGGCTTGGTCACACCGTTGATGGTCACGGACATTGAACCAAGTTGACCGCCGGCCCCGTACCCGTACTCAACAGCGTTTCCATTGGGATAGGTAATCTTGTTAGGCCTGCCAATCCCGTCGAAGCCGTAGGTGGTGCTGTGGTCCGTCGTCGCTCCACCGGCAATTATGAAGTCCCGCCTGATCAAAACTTCACCAGCAGGGCTGTAGGCGAAATGTGTGGATGTGGTTGGAGCGGCCAATCCACATAGCCGGCCCAGCCCCCTACTGCACCAATCATAGCTGTAACTGTGTTGTTGACCGTCGGAATTGACCTCAGTAAGTCGTCCCAAACCGTCATGAGTAAAGGACACCATACTGCCATCGTTACGCACGGTACCCGTTCGCAGGCCGCCTGCGTTGTATTGGTGGCTCGTGACCCCAGTATCCGGACTGCTCTGCTTCCACAGTTGTCCAAATCCATCGTATTCGAAGCTCGTTACCAATCCACGGGGGTCGATCACCTTGGTAACACGATCACCCACGTCGTGGGCCAGCAGTGTCGCGCCACCCGCTGGATCTATCTTCTTCAACAATCGTCCTCGCGCGTCATACTCGAATTTCGTCGTGCGATTCTGCGAATCCGTGATTTGGATCAGACGGTCCTCAGCGTCATATGCGTAGCGGACGTTCTGACCACTGTTACCGTTCTCCGCCACCAGTCTTCCCAGCTCGTCATACTGATAGTCAACGCTGTAGGAAACTGTGCTCAACGCGATCAGTGTTGCCGTTGCGATGGACATCAGCGCTCTCCTTCCGTGGACTTCAGCATCTGGCCGCCTGGCTCGACTGACATTGGCGCCTGACACTCTCCATTCGGCTTACAGACCCAGCCAACATTGGACACGGTCACTCCCGTGGTGGCTCGGGGGCCCCACGCTGTACCACTGCTCGCCATCTGCGCAGAGTATTCGAAGTACATGTTTCCCGTCCCAGGATTTTCTGGCGCGATGGTTTGACTGAAGACCACCTCTCCGCCAGGAGGAACTGGTGCTGACAGGAGCATGCTGTTGTTTAGGTGGATGAATCCCCAAGCAAGATAGGTATTGCTATGCCAGACGATATTTCCTGTGTTGCGCACCCGAGCAGTCAGCTCGGTGGTTTCTCCATTTACGATATTAGTCGGAGAAGTGTTAAAGCTGATGATCTGCGCGCTAAGTGTGGCCGGTGGAACGATATGGCTGCCGGATCCGGTAACGACCAGGTTGGATTGTCCAACAGGCGAGATGCCGTGAACGTGCAGCGTTTTGTTGGCGTGGGCCTGCCGGGTGCCAAAGTCTAAGAGCACCCTGAACCGATGCGCAGTTGTCGCCACCTGACAGCTATGTGCGACGGTGGCGTCACCTGGCAGGTTGGCGGTCCCGCTTGCAACGTGCGTGCCCGAACCCGCAGCGCCGCCAGCATAGACGTGGACAGCGATAGGTGCAGCAACACCAACGGAGCACGCCCACCCTTCGATGTATGAGTTCCATGTTTCGTCTTGGACCACCCCACTGACGCCGCCAATGATCGTCGCTGTCGGGATCAGATGATCTGCCGCGCTCGGCAAAGCCCGATTGTAAGTGGCTCCTTGAGGCGATACGCCTTGGACCGAAACAGTTCGGCCACCCAACTGTTGGCGCTGAGCCAAGGTGATTGGCACGCGAAATCCGTACGCTGCTCCACTCGCCTGGCAAACGTTCGCAACCTCAGTACCGGTAGCCCTATTCGCCTTGGTGCTTCCGATGTGCACACCCCCGCTGGCATAGGCGTCGACCTGGATGGATGCGGCGGATCCAGTAGTGCAGGCCCAACCGTGTACGAACCAGTTCCACTGGCCGTCGTGTGTGACACCATCGATGTATCCAACTACTTGGCTATCGGCTGGATAGTCGCTTTGCGATATTTCGGTTCGAGTACGGTTGGAGGCGTTGTCGTAACTATGCTTCACCCTTGCAAACTGCCCGTCACCGAGGGGCCTAGACTCCAGCACCAGTCTCTGTGCAGCGTCGTAGCTGTAGCTTACTTTGATGCCATCGGGGCGAAGGATGCTCGCCAGATTGCCAGTTGGATCGTAGCTGATAGTCGTCGTGGCCCAGTCATTTCCAATGCTTCTACGAGACGAGGCAACTCTTCCTCGCGCATCGTAAGAGATTTCGGTTACATCGCCATTGACGCCAACGATTCGGCCAGGCTGTCCAAGACCGTTGTAGTTGCTGTAGCTCACGGTGTGACCGAGTGCGTTTTTGACCGCGAGAAGGTCGCCTGACCCACTATATGTTTCGACGACGTCATCTTGCGCGAGAGGTCCGTCGGACTTTATTGATGCCTTTAGCCCATTGGGGTGGTAAGTGTAGGTGTATGTCGTGACGCTGGACTGGCCCACCGCACCAATTGCGCTGGCGTTCCGCGCAGTGGATGAGGCCAGGTTTCCCTTGGCGTCATAAGTGAAACTGTTCTCGACGTCGCCCACTATTCTCTGCTTCAGCAAGCGGTTCTTCCCAGTGTCCCACTCCCACGTTGTTGTACGTTCGGCACTGGTTCCGACCGCCTCAACCTGTTTGAGCAGGAAGCCTTGGGGACTGTAATCAAAGTTGGTCAAGTTGTCCGCGAAGTCGTGGACCAGGTCGGGGTAGCCATTGGCGTCATAACTACGCTCCTTATAGCTGGCTGCACATTTCGGTGACGCATCTCCTTTTACCGATACTTGCCTACCATCCTCGTACTTGTAGGTAGTCTTACGGCCGAGCGGGTTGGTCTCAGTGACGCTGATCTTTACTGCACGGTCCCTGGTGGTCGGAAGTTGGGAAAGCGGGTCTGTAGGCAGGCCAGGTGACCCAGGTACGCCGGGAAGGTTGATAATTGGGCCGCCGGACGTCGGCAGAGATGGCTGGGACGGGAAGGACGGCAGGGACTGTGGGGCATAGCAGATTTCTCCTCCTACGCGCGGTTCGCACCATGGTGAACCCGGCGTACTCCCCGTCCCTCCGGCAGACCGTCCTGGCTGAGCAGGTGCGGGGGGAGGGGCGACGGCTTCCGTCTGAAGTACAGCGTAGCTGTAAGTAAAGCGTTCGACTCCACCCGCATGCTCGGAAAGAACTGCGCGCCTGCTCGCATCGTAGGCAAAGGTTGAGTATCGTTTGCCATTGAACGATTTGCCTGTAAGGGCGCCGGGGAATCTCGCATCTTCATAGTGGTAGCTGATGGTTGTAGCGGGCGCGCCAGGCATTACAGCAGAGGCGAGTCGGGGGCGGTTACTACCGAAGGCATTGGCGGTATACGTGTATTGGTAAGCGTTCCCGGCTGGGTCCGTTACCCTCACGAGCTGGCCATTACTCCAGGAAAAGTTGATTTGTCGACCCGAAGAATGAGTCACCCGCTGAAGATAACGATTATTGTAAGAGTACGTCCATGCCACGCCTTGTTCATCGCGCTGCTGCGTAATGAATCCTTCGGCGTTATAGCTCTCTGTCCCGCGCTGTTCGTTGTGCAGCGTGAATGAGCCATCGCCGTTTTGCTTGATGTACGCCACCGGTTGCGCTTTGTCCTCGAACCAGTGACCACTGCTTAGATCACGGAGGAACTTGATTCGCCGACCATCTGGCCGTTGCGACCAAGCCAGATTCCTTTCATCAGAGAATGCCAGTGAGTAGTCGAAGTTGCTCAGCCAGTGTTGGCCAAAGATGCCAACCGCACTCCAATGGTGGTTGTAGGTGCGCTGCAGGTACAGGCCCATTTCTCCCTGGCTCGCAAAATCCAGCTCAGGCTCCACCTTGTTCCCAGTGTAAAGAACCACGGGATTCCCACTAACTTCTGGACAGTCGTCCTGCCTATCGTCGGTTTCCTGCTCTTTCGATGTTTGGGCAGGGGCTGCAGTTCCTCCTCCGCCCCCCCTATTGGCAGCTGGATGTAAGGAGCGGAGATCCCGCTATAGGACTTAAATAGGGGAGGCTGATTGGGTCTAGTCCCACGGACGGTCATCCTTGCCATATCTGTTGTGGCTACCCCACCCCCGCCGTCGGCTTGGCTGATTATTCGCACCTTTTCTTTCGCGGGCGCTGCAAAAGCACTCGTTGATATGACGCCCAAAGAAACGATAGGCAATAGCGTCATCACATAGGAGAAGCGCCTCTTACCCGGGCTATTGGGCGTGCTTTTTCCATCCATGGATACTGACTCATTCACTTAGAATTAAGCTTAAGCTACATCGTTCAGGGTTCAGCAAGCAAGCCTGGGGTTGTTTAATAGACTGTCGTGGCGGACGCATGCTCGGCAGTAACGGGCCGATTACATTGATGTACGGCGACTAGGTACGGACTAAGACGTTTGTTGACGACCGTCCCTTCAAGGCTCGTTAGAACAACGAACCCTGCGGCGAGTCCACCCGCGGCGGCAACGGCCGCAGGAAGCGGGTGCAGTCCAGCTTCGGCCAATGGCTGTGCTGCGCATCGAAGCCCAGGCGCTTGCGGGCCAGCTTGAAACGGTTGGACAGCAGGTCGGCGTAGACCCCTTCACCGCGCATGCGCGTGCCGAACTCGCTGTTGTAGTCCTTGCCACCGCGCAGCTGGTTGATGGTGCTCATCACGTGCGTGGCGCGGTCCGGGTGGTGGGTGTCGAGCCAATCGCGGAACAGCGGCGCCACTTCCAGCGGCAGCCGCAGCAGCACGTAGCCGGCGGTGGAGGCACCGGCATCGTGGGCGGCCTCAAGCACGGCTTCCAGTTCGGCATCGTTGATCCACGGGATCACCGGCGCGACCATTACCCCGACCGGGATGCCGGCATCGCTCAGGCGACGCATCGCGCGCAGCCGTGCATGCGGGGCCGAGGCGCGTGGTTCCAGCTTGGCCGACAGGTGCGGGTCCAGCGAGGTCACCGAGAAGTGCACGCTGACCAGCTGCTTTTCCGCCAGCGGTGCGAGCAGGTCGATGTCGCGCTCGACCAGCGCACTCTTGGTGATCAGCGAGAACGGGTGCTGCGTTTCGAGCATCACCTCGATCAGCTGGCGGGTGAGTTTGAGCTTGCGCTCGATCGGCTGGTAGGCGTCGGTGTTGATGCCCAGCGCGATCGGCTGCGGCACGTAGCCGGGGCGCGAGAACTCCTTGCGCAGCAGCTGCGGCGCATTGGTCTTGGCGAACAGCTTGGTCTCGAAGTCCAGGCCGGGCGAGAGATTGAGATAGGCGTGCGAGGGTCGGGCGAAACAGTACGAGCACCAGCACTTTATGTGTTTCAAGAAAAGTGTTCAGCACTGCGCACCTACAGTTGGACTCTCTAGAGCCTAGCTGCTTAATGCTGCCTTCTTGCATGTCAACCCAAGCCAATTAGGGGTAGGTTAGGGCGTCATCGCAGCTACCCGCGACTGGGGCCCTGTGATGGGCCAGTTCAATATCATTACCTCCTGATCGGCAGCTTCCACCGCACAAGCATAACTGAGCGAAATTTATAATCTTCATCGACATCGTCCTAAGCACAGTCGTTTCAATGAGGAGCATCGATGCCACGGCCCCGGTCCGACCTAGAACGCCATTGCAACACTCCACGGCCCTGCCTTCACACGAGAGGTCGGCTGCAGACTGCGTTCCTAGCGATGGCGTTGACCCAGGCTTTTTCGCATCAGGAACAGGCCCGTTCTTGATCGACAGACGGTGCGACATAGAACTTTGCCCTTCGGCACAATCTGCCAAACAGACGACTCTCAGCTCCTACTGAACGCGGGCCACTGCCGGAAGAGGTGGCAGCAGGGCATGCCAATCAATCCTCAGCTGTGCCGGCACCGTCCGTGATATCGGAGTATGTCCCCTTCTTCCGCCCATGTGCACTTCGCCGGCTTCTGCATGTCTTGGCCGCCACCCTATAACAGACTCAAAGTCAGGGTCTTCTCTATTTTGCCTTGCTCTCGTATTCTCGTCGATCCTTCGCAATAGATTATTGGCACTGGGTCTATAGAAATGTCATGGAACATTGATGAGCTGTCCTCGAGGCTTCAGAGACTCATGGCACCGGGGCTCCTCGGAAACTATCTAAGCTTTGAAGTGACTGAGCTTGTTAGAGCTCCTCTGAGCGCCGATGAATCGCGAGTACCCGTCAACGTGCTTTCAGTGATCGTGGCCGATCGCCGCAGCGCTGGCGATGGTGTCGTTGAGCGCCTGAGCAAGAAGCTACTCAAACCCTCGGGCTCCAAGTTCTCCTTTGGACTTCGAAGGTATCGAGTGGAAACCGCTCGGTTAGTAGATGCGCTGAGGGTTTTCAGTGAAAGTGGGCGCTGGCAGCTTGGTGGTGAGCAGGTCTCCGTCGGAAAGATGGTGCCAATGCCCCCTCAGTTCGTTCCAGCTGACTCAACCCAGACCCATCCTTGGAATGCCGTCCTGAAGAACAACTTCTGGGATGGCTCACATGTACTCGAACTCTTTGACCAAGATAAAAGCGATCTCAGTTCTCTTCTAGATTGCCCAGCGCAGCTGACTTCCCTTGCAAGCCTTCTACAGCCTTACGTTCCTTGGTCTATTGATCTTCTATCTGACCGCTTGGGAAATCTCATAGTGCAGATTCCTGTTACTAGCATTGTTACAAGTGTCCGCGGATCAGTCGAAGGACACTACTCACTAAGAGTTGAATGGCGTTCCGACGTAGCACCTCGCGCACTGCGTGCCACAAGTGAGATTTACGGCGATGGAACTGTTGAGTCAATTGACTCAAAGTTAGTCAGCAATGGCGCTGCTCAACTAGAGCTCCACACTCGAAGCAATCGAACACGCCATATCCTGTGGGATGTGGAGAACGATGTTCTCATGAGCGCATCCGCAGAGACAGCATTCATTCGCGGCTTTGGTCCCGGGGTAAGCGTTCTACAGAGTCCAAGGGTCAGAGAGTTCATGCGTCGGGGCAATGAGGAGTTCATTCTTGAGCGTGTGCCCTTGCAAGCGTCCCCACTTGCCGTTACCCAGCCGCGCAATGAGGCGTCTTTGCCCGATCCACGCGATCGCTGGAGCTCTGGCAGAGCCCTTGTTCATACGCTAGAGCGAATGAGGAAGTCACGTGAGTTTGTCCAGTACGGCGGACCAGCTGGAAAGGGCCGCCAAGATGCCCTGGAAGACATTCGATACTTGATCCAGGCCCACGGTCATGAAGGTGCGTGGATCTGGGATCCATACCTGTCTGGCGCTGACCTCATGAACACTCTCTTCTTTTCCCCCCACATCGGCTCAGACCTCCGTGGCCTGACGTCAGGGCAAGTTCCACCCAATGACAAAGTACGAAATGGTCTTAAGACCGCAGGTAATCATTCAATCTCGAACAGTACCCTCGGTGACAAAAATAGGGCTAGAGACCAGAAAAAGGAGAGCATTAGACGCCAGCGCCAGTACCGCGACGTGCAAGTACGCGACCTGGAGGCTAGTAGGATCCATAGCAGGAGTCTGAATCTAAAGCTGGAGTTTAGAATTCGAGAAGGTAATCACGGCTGGGCCTTTCACGATCGATTTTTGGTTTTTCCAAGGTTAGGGCGACCGGCGCTCGCATGGTCGCTCGGAACGTCAGTGAACAGCCTCGGGAAGGAGCATCACATTATGCAGAAAGTCGTCGATGGTGACCTTATCTCTCACGCATTTCTAAACCTATGGAACGCCCTTGACTCTAAGGATTCAGTCGTTTGGCAATCGGAATGAGTACAACTGAAGAACTAACAGCCGCTGTCTTTCAAGAGGCTTTGGCAGACGGACACTCCTCGGTCCCGACAGTGGTCCTTGCATCTCTTCGGTCGTGCTCCAGTTGGAGCGGTGAAGAGGAAGACGAGAATCTGCGAGCTCTCCCTGATGAGATCATCCGTGAGCTTGAAGGCAGCGTTGGTTACCCGACGGGGATACCGAGCGCAGAAGTGATTGCTCACATGAACCGGGATGCCTGGGTAGCCAATGTCCGCGGAGTTCTCATGCTCCTCGACAGCTGGCGCGATTCCACTGACCATCCCTATCGAAAGCTCCGTATCCTTCTGTCACTGCTACACGTCCTCGCACTGAACTATAAGTGTCTGCGAGCCGTCGCGCCTGACATTAAATCTTTCTTTGCTCCCGAGACGCTTGCATTCTTGATAAAGAGCGTAGACGTTCCGGTTTGGGCAGCATGTCCGACTGACGATGCCACGCGAGTCCATGTTCGTGAGATCTCATACACTCAGAATTTGAATGAGATCAGCTTCTTTAGCAGTAATCTCATGCCGTCCTTTGAAATGGATGTGGCGGCGGCGTATGTTCTGTTGTACGAGATCTCACCTGAGGACTGCGGGACGGCAGTCTCTCAAGTCAGGAACATGCTTTCGGACCTACTTGCTATTCATGTTCTTGAGATGGACGCGCTGCGGCTTGCACTGAAGACTGATTCGCCGGTCTTTAGGTACCTTGCAATGGTTAACCATTGCCGTATACGAAATAAAGACCAATCGGGTGAGGAGTCCGTAGCTGCCATCGAGACAATACTCTTGGACGCGTCGAACAGTGAAAAATGGGATTCATGGTTGTCTGCCCTAAAATTTCCTACGCATCTTAAGGATATAGATTCTGCAATCCCGCGTGCTTTGGCCCGCATGAGTCACTCGGCTTTGCGGAAATTCGTCGAGAGCCTCAGGTTAATGCATTCCGGCTCTACTGCCCCCTCTATGGCGAACATTCTCTTTGATTTTTCGCTTCGCGCACAATCATCCACTTCCATTTATTTATGGAGGCAATCATTTGACGTCTGGAACTCCTGGGACTACGGAAGCGGGGATCCCAGAACCTTCCATGCATCTGTTCCTGAAACAGTTCTTGACTTTGCCGTTGCGACCCATTACTCAGCACTTGACTCCGCCACTAGAGATGCGGAGATGTCAAGCTTGATTCATCAAATTGATGACGTTGAGTCAGCATGGCACAGGTCCGGAATGGATGTGATAACTAGGTGGAACATTCTCCGTGCGCGCTTGCGTCTGATTCAGCACGGAGAGGATATCGCGAGCGGTTTCCCTAGATTGCTCCCGTCGCCACCACTGCCCTTAGATGGTTACTCAGCCGTCCGGTATCGAGCTTGAACTAGCTCATCAACCGCTTCCGCATGGCTTGCCTTCCTCTAGATTTTCCCTCCCAGTGCTGTTTCCCCTTCTTCATTAATGGCTGGTCGCGCAGAATGAAAGTCCACGAATTGTTGGCGCCAGCGTTGCCTGTGAGCACTGAGCTTCGGGATCGGGTTATTAATGGCCGCTCTTCTTCGACCCGAGAGTTTGTGCTAAGCCTAGATGATGAGGAATCCGGCTTGCTCATATTGGAATGCTGGGCGTCTCGCCAGCTTGGCTTTGTATATGAACTGCGCGTATTGAAGGCGTGGAGGGGTCATGGGGTTGGAACAGCGGCGCTTAAGCATGCCGAGACGGTCGCAAGACGTGAAGGCTATTCACGTCTTTCACTGAAGCCTTACAGTCTCGACTCGGAGGGCTTGGCCAACGATGCTTTGGTCGCATGGTATCGGCGACACGGCTTTGAGTTTGGCATCACCGATGCGAGCCTGATGTGCAAGCATCTCATTCCAGTCTTGCCAGTGGAAGCTGATTAGCGGTCTCCTTTCCAGGAAACCAGACCCTGGCTACATTTCAGCCTAACGACCACTAGCATTGGCGCCACATGCCTTGCCGGTTGTGCATCCGATCTAAAGGAAGCCCGAGAGTAGTGACCCCGCGTGGTCGCGGTGACAGCTAGTGGAGAGCTGCGGACACTCACGCGGTTGAAGGATCTGTGGAAGATCCTAAAACCACTTTTAGCGAGGTTTTCTCAGCAGGAGTAGTAGTGCCTCCATTCAGAGTACTATGGACTGCGCACCTCAAGAGCCAATCACATGACTGAGAGTTCTGAGTTCAATCGTACTCTTGTGGCGACGGCAGCGAGAACTTTCACTAACATTGCCCGAGCTTGGTCACTGACCGAGCAGGAGCAGCTGGCGATACTTGGCATATCCGAATTGTCCGCGCTAGCAGTTGATGGAACTACGCGTGATCTCCTACCCGAAACCCTGGAGCGGATCAGCTATGTGATCGGGATCTACAGAGCACTGCACACCATTTTCCCCAATCAGCGCCAGGCGGATGGCTGGATTCGTCGACCAAACAAGGCGACTCTTTTCAACGGGTCTGCTGCGTTGGCACGTATGTGCACCGGTCAGGTTAGGGACCTTGAAGCTGTTCGCCGGCATCTCGATGCACAGAACTTTGTGCATCCGTAGGTTTCATCGCCCTTTTCCTCTGCGCGTTGTAGGTTTGCGGCAGGAGTCCTCATAATTCCGTTCAGTCTCTACTTGTTCCCGTGCTGGCTAGGAGGCTTTCGTGCTTTATGCTCCAAAATTCCAGGATTGCGCGCTAGTCTCTGACGATCCACTCCTAGCAGCACGAATTTCCGCACTCTTCTCACGGCCGGGGTTCTATTTTCCCGTCATTGATGGGCCTCGCTTAGGCCGTGATGATGCAGATAACGAAGTAGTACGAAGACGCAATGCTCTGGTACTCACCGAAGCATCCCAGATTTTGATCGGCGGGGTGTCAGCCGAGGCGGCGGCGGCTATGGCAGAAGGTTGGCCGCGTTGTGCTAGGCACAACTCCTACGTCGATCTTAAGGAATGCGTGGTCGAGCGTGATCTCTCAACTGGGGCGCTTCACTGGGGCAAGGAGAATCTTGGAGTAGGGCTGTATCAGGCACGTTTAGCTAGGCTGGAACTGATTGTCGACCTAGAGGCGTCACCCCAGACTTCGTTGGTAGAGCGCGGCCATCATTTGCTGGTGGTGTTCGAGCAAGGGGATGCTCTATCTGAGGTCATCGCAAGCAACATCGCGTTCGCGAGCGACGCCTCATTTGCCACAATCCCAGAGCTTTCCGAGGATCTCCACCAAGAGTGGATCGAGGACATCTACGAATTGGGGGAGGGATGCGAAGTCAACGGGCGTTTCGATACGATCGTGGAGCGGGCGCGCCAGCACATCAATGGGCTCAATCTCGACGGATATGAATCAATCCTGTTTGTTACCGCCGGATTTCCTTGGGGTGTGACTGTACCGCAAACGCCGGTCACCCATATGTACCGTTACCCAGACTTCGGTCGAGCGTCAGTCGAGGGGATATGGGCCTCGCAAGGGCGCCAGCGCTCTAGCCGCACAGCATTACTCGTAGATCCTGGTGCCGTCGAGAGCGCAGAAATGGCGGATATTGCCCGCTCGCTTGCTGAGCGAGGCGCTTTGGTGCGAAGAGTCATGGGAAGAGAAGCGACTCCTATGAGAGTGCAGCTGCTGATGGATCTTGTGCCTCATGACGTCATCGTGATTTCCAGCCATTCAGGGGACGCGCAAGGGCACCGCCTCACTTACGAGTTCCCCGATCTGCAAGGAAAGCTTCGACGCCTCGTCGTTGATCGAGCGCTTAGCTTCAGCTATGACCACCCAGCCGACATGGTCCGAGTCATAGAGTATCAGCGTTTTCATTCATTGGACGGTGTCAGCTGGCGTGACAAAGCGGGAAAGGATGCACTGCCAGTTGGCAGTGCCATGCTAGCTTGGCGCAACTTGGGCGGACTTCAAGCGCGGCAAGAGTATCAGGTCGGCTGCGAAGAGGTCCGCCGGGTTCCTGGCTCAATGGGCATCCAGATGCATGGGGAGATTATGCTCTTCGCGTCCCATTCCATGGCTGTCGGTTCGGCTCCTGTCTTCTTCAACAACTCCTGCTGGTCCTGGCATGAGTTGAGCATGCGCGCGACGTTCGCAGGTGCGCGTGCCTATGTAGGAAGCTTGTACCCAGTCTTAGATCCAGAGGCTCAGGAGGTTGCGCGCGCATTTTTTGGAGCGGAGCCGGACACGGAGCTATCTGTTGCCCTTTGCCAGGCACAGAAGCACGTCTATGGGGACGGCGCCCGCCGTCCTTATGTGATGGTCGGGCTTCCGTACATCTCCATCCCGCCGAATGAGGCAGACTCAGTCAACTTCCTGCTCCATTCTTATCAGTCAGGCAGGATCGCTTGGGCGGCTAAGGCTCGCGACTCGCCACATGAAGAGGTGAGGATCAATGCCGTACGATACGAGCATTTCTTGAGGGAGGACGAGGTCACCTTTCTTCGCGCTTTCGCCGCTCATAGAACGCCTTGACGCTGTGTCGGGTCGAACGGATTGCGATCCGGGGCTAGCGTTGCGTTGAGAGCTCAACTCGATCTGCCTCAAACAGCCTCTTAGGTGTCACCTCAAAGAAGCGAATGTGAAAAGCAGACGCAATTTCGGTAGGTCGCAATCTCACCCATCGATCTTGAAGCTCATCTTCGGTGAAGTGCTCCGAAAGATCTTCTTCAAATTCTGAAGAGTCTATCCAGAAGTCCCCACGCTTGATCTCTTTAAGGATGTAGCCATTGCAATATATTTGAATAGACTCAACCTTTTGCGCGAACTTCTCGCTCAGGATTGGAAGAAAGTTTGAGTCATCCAAGTCCTTGAATAGCATGGTCGAGTTTAATCTGATGTAGCTGTTTTTAGAGAATGAAATCGGGAGACTCTTCAAGCGGTCTCTTCCAACCATGGAAGAGGAACCGGTTATTTTGTATTCGAATTTTTCGCCGTCCCCTTCCATCAAATGGGGCGCTTGCATTTCAAGTTGAACACCGCTTATCCCGGCGCTAATACCTGCTTGAGCTTGAATTCTATTTGCACCCAGATCAGTTCTGAACCTGTTTGCTCGGTCGGATGAGCCGAATAGCAGGCCTAGTGCATCATCGACGGGCCCCTTTAACCATAGAGAGCAGAAAGCTCTGAAGTGCCCGACTTCAAGGTCAGAGTATTCTTTTTTGAGAGTATAGACCACCGTAAATTGGGACAGATAGTCATTAATTTCTTGCAAGAACAGTATCCGCTGTACTGACTTCTCCAACTGTCTAAACTCATCTGATATCACTCGCTGGATGTCGTCGCCCCATCGTGAGAAGAACGAAGCTTGCTCTGCCTCTGATAGCGGAATATTAAGATACTGAAACCTGGTCGCAAACCCGTCGACGCCGTCCAGATCGATCCTGATTCGCTCTCTATCAAGAATATCGCAATATTTTATACCTCGTCTCGCCGCCTTCCCCTTCAGCTCATCCTTTGTTCCGATTGTTAAATTGATATTTGTAAAGAATATAAAAACCTCAAGACCTGGGTCTGCCGCGAGTGCAGAATCAAGATCATCCAGGAATTTTCTCTTAGTCCTATTTGCCTGCTCATCTGAATCGTTGGCTTGATTGACGAAACCGACAGCGCCCATAGCGTTTTGCTTTTTTTGAAATACCGCTTCAATGTCACGACCGCCATCCGGCCCACCACGGGGGTGCCGAGGTCTTACGTCGGAGAAGCGTTTATCTAACGATAGAACCGCGAGGCAAAGCTGCTCGCGGAAAAGTTGATTCGAGTCAAGGTAGCTCTTCAATCTTTCATCAGTGTTGTACGGCATGAAACACCCCCTGTTTGGACCAACTACCTTGTAAACCAGCCCTTAGAATCGGCTGCACGGCCTTCCTACAAAGCAACGCATTGTGGCCTTTCACCTTAAAACATTACGATCCTAGGATGACCGCGGCCGGCAAACAAGCCAAGGATTAGTGGATTTCAGCGGGGGCCAGGCAATGGCAACAATGCGCGCGATAGGTCTCAGCGCGGCACAGAGCCGCATTAGGACTTATTCCTCTGAGATGTCCGCTTCCGCTCACTACTGGGCTGCATGGTAGCTACCTCAGATCTGCGGCTCCACGGTCAGGCCAGTGCAGTATGAATTTCTCTTGCTCTGCGGCTTCCACCGAATCGGGCCGCACTGAGGGCACTTTTAACGCCTAAGTTGAGCTGCACCGCGAAGCGGCGTCGGCTTGAAGCAGTTAGGCATTGTCAGTACGGCCCAGCGCCTTGAGCAAGTAGTGATCACACCAACCCTTGCGCTCAATTCGCACTTCAGCGCAATCTCATTGCCAAGCGCCAATGTCCTCACGCCTACTCAGGACTCTGAGCCTTTGCGCCGTCACCCGCATTCTCCTTCAGGAATGACTCCCGCAATTCGGGTGACATCTGCGAAAGAAGCCAGTCACCCCTGGCCCTGAAAAGTCGCTGGGTCTCGGTCTGCACCCAATGTCCGGCAATCGTGTAGCAGGCCATATCCTCATCGGTTACCTCGACATCATGCAATGTGCGAGGATGCATCAATCGGTTCCTCGCGTCCTTGGCCGCAAGAAAATCCCTGAAGGATTCGCCCTCGGTTTCCAGCCTGAAGTCCAGCCCCCAGATTCTGGCCGCCAGCTTGAAGGTCCGCTTGAGACCCTGTTCCACTGGAAGGAACTTGGTCGGTGTCCCCACCACACCCAAGAATCCGAGAGTGTCTTCATCCTTGGGTGTCAGCTCGACCATGCCGTTCCCGGACCTGATCGTAGACCTCAGCTCGTTCCTGATTGCCTCGATGAGCGCCTCGATGTAGGCAAATGTTGCTCGGGCGAGCGCTCGCCTGAGGAACTGCGAGGAACGATCAAACTCTAAAAGCTCATAGGCCTTCATAACATCCTCCAGGAGCAAGGGGATGAGATCCTGCATCATTACCAGGCCTTCGCCCTCAGCGATATTTGGAATTCCAGGCATCTGATCCTCCGTGCTTGAACTGGACAGCTTTTCGATTAGCTCTGGCCATTGTTCTTCGGCTTTTCTGACGGCAGCCTCATATGTCATGACCTGCCGAGACTGATGGTTCTTAACGATCAGCACCGTATATTTATCTGTCACTTTGGTAGCGCGATCGTCATCTTGATCTTCCGGGAGGTCGTTGCTCTCGGGACACATGAAATTGACCACTAGGCCATCGAAATAGAACCGCAGGAGGCGCAATCTCCCTGTCTCCTCGCCCAGTTCGTTGTGGGCTGGCGCCCAGAGTGCCTGTGGCGCAAGGTTGTGATTAGGCCCCTTGTCCATCAATTGTGTAAGGATGGCCGGATACCAGTCATACGGCGCCGTTGATCCGGTCAGTACCATCTCACGCAGCCTTTCCAGATGCTTGGCGGGCAGGGAGATCTCCGCAAACTCGGGCCGGGCCGACTGGGCCGCTCGCCAGAGAATGCTCAGGAGAAACTGCCTCAGAACCCGCCGGTCGAACGCCTCTGACAGGAAGCGCATGCCAGTGCCTTCTCCTTCGGGCCAAAGGATCTCACCTCGCAATTCTTCGCCCGTACCTCTTCCACTCCAAACGAGCTGGTGTCTGCGCAGCAGTTCGATGCCAGCACTGTCCAAGTCGGCCAGGAGATCCTCGCCAGCTCGCGTGACCAGCTCCGGGTCATACCAACTGTCGAAGCGACGTGTTGGTCGATTTCCGTTGCCGGCCTGGATGAAGGAGCGTCCAGGTGCGGAGGGTCGGGTCAAGGCCTTGGGAATGATATGTGAGACAACGAATCGACCGTACTGCCCTGTCAGCATGCAATGCCCCTGCGCCATTTTCTTGCGCATGCCCGCCGTCCTAGCCTACTGATCCGGAATTCAATCACCTTTACCCAGCGTACACATGGGTTCTCACGAAGCTGAGACTCTCATCCAGTACGGGATATCCCGCCGGTTGTAGCCTGTGTGAGAGGCCAGCAGTAGCCGGTTCACCTCGGCCCGCCACATGACCTGGTCCAGCCGAAGTATCGTGCCCGCGTACCAAGGAGGGTGGCAAAGGCTTTCCGTCGCCGCCAGCCGCCATCACGCCTCGATGCCGAAGGCCGCAGCAACCAGGGTTAGCCGTTCCGCCCGCGAATCGCGCGTCGCCTGATTGAATCGCTCCATCGGATCCTCGGCGGCCAATGCCATGAAATCGCTCAGATCCTGCGCCATGCGACCCGGCAGCCGCATGACCTGGCCAGGCACGACCTGGCCGGGCACGAGCAGCACGGCAAGATCGAGCACGTCGCCCAAATGCTTGTCGATGTTCCGGGTGTCGACGTGATCCCCGGCCGCCCTCGCATCGCGTTGGCGCATCCAGGCCAGCGCTTTCAAGGGAATCAGTCGGTCCTCGCCGATCAGCGGCACCCCATCAATCTCGCGCCGGCCAGCGATCAGAAACTCGTAGTAGTCCTGGTCCAGCAGGATCGCCGAGAGGCTGGACACTTCCTCGCCCAGCGGGATCGGCACGATCCGCTGATCCTCCGCCAGCGCCGGCAGTGCCACGGGGGCGCGTGCGAACAGCTCGATCTCGCGCAGGAACGCCTGGTTGCCGTCGGCAGGCCGCCGGAAGCGGTAGAACGTCGGGTGACCGTCCGAGCGTTGGCGCACCTCGTAGCCGCCGGCCTCGATGTACTCCCAGAACCTCTGGCCGAACGCGGGCGTCAGCGCCTCCACGATCAGCACCAGGTCCAGATCCTTGGTGGCCCGGACTTGCTGCTGCGCTTCCTGCATCACAGCGACCAACGCAACGCCGCCGATGACTACGAACTGGTCCCGAAACTCAGCGAACCACTGGGCGAACTCCCGAGCGCCGGCGATCACGCGAAGACCTCATCGAGCAAGTCCCGCAGCGCGCCGTCCAGTCGCGGGTCGCCCTGTCCCTGCAGGGACAGGTACAGAGACAACGGGTCCACGACGGTGCCCGCACCGCCCAGGCGGGTGGAATAGGCCCAGTGCTGCACATCTGCGTAGCCCTCGCCGGCCGCGGGAAGCCATTCCGGCTCCGAATGCCGGCGCAAATAGTCTCGCGGGATCGCAGCGACCGCCCGCGCTGGCGCCGCCAGTTCGGTGAGCACGGACAGGCCTGTTTCCCCTGCGGCACGACACTCATCGGCTGGCAGCATGGCCAGGTCACCCTTGCCGATGCAGGTGGTGCGCAGCACCGGCGAGCGCAGCCGCGGCAGGGCGGCCTCCCACAAGGAGCGGCGCGTCATCAGGAATCGTAGGCTCGTCTCCCGTCCTTCGCGCTCGGCGCTGACCAGGTTAGCCGCCACCAGTTCACGAGCGACCCGGGAGGCAGTCATGCGCGAGTAGCCTGCTTCGCGTGCCAGGTCGAGCGGTGACCACTGGACGCTCCCAGGCATGTCAAGCTCCTCAAAGTCGGGGCGCAGCAGGGCGGCGATCAGAACCGCTTGTGCCGGATGGCTCAGCTGCTCCCCAACGGGCAGTGACACCGTTGGAGACGTATCGCGCTCGCGCAAGCTCAGCAGGAAGCTCGGAGCGAACAGCTGGCTGCCAGGCACAACGAAATCCACCCGAGACTCGATGAGCCTAGAGCGGATGTAGGGCGACACGCCGGAGAGCACAAGAACGACCCTCAAGCCGGCTTTCTCAGCCAGTCGATGCGCCTGCGCGATCAGCCGAGAAGGTGGCATCGGCTCAGCTTGCATCATGACGTTGGCCAGCAGCACCCGGTTTCCCAGCAGATCAATCTCGCCCAAGCTGAACAGGCTGGCGAGGAAGTGGGGCAGGGTGCGCGCCTTGGAGCTGGACCAGGGCTCGAGCTCACCGATCATGTCGGGTAGTAAATCCTGCAGGTAGCGGGCAGCGGCGTCGAGGTCGTTCATACAAGCGACTGTAACAGAGTTTTTTGACTGTATCACGCGGCCGTTACGGTCAAATTTAGTTGTTACAGTTCCGCGTGCCGGTGGCCCTACTACCCTTGTAGGTGAGTGCCCCGTTCAGGTCTCAGCTATTCCCCCTGTTCACTGATGCGGCGCTGATTGTCGGCCGCGTGGATCAGGTCCAATCGGAACTGGATGTGCACGGCGGAGCAAACCGAAGCATAAAGGGATGCGATCTAGACGAACAACGTCCTTCACACGACACGTCTGGAGGCCGCTTTCGGCCAGAAGCGGACCTTGCCGACTACTCGCTGAGCTGCCCTGCCTCGAGCAATCTTCCAAATCACCATCTCCCCCAATAGCTACTTTCGGCTGGGTTCGGATGTGTACCGTGGATCCGTCCTTGGATGAGGTCGCTGCGACTTCAGGGCATCCATCACGCGCGAAGATGCAGCCGCCGCAGCTGCGGCTAGCCGCTCGGCCTGCTGCTGTTGCTCACGAGTAGGGGGCAGGCCCGGGAGCGGCCGTCGTGGCTCAATCGATGTGCTATCGGTCAGACGGGCTACGGCCTCGCGTAACGGCAGGCTCGGATAAAGTCTGGCTGCACACCAGCGCTCGGCGAACCTACCACTCCGAATTCGGAATGCAAGCGCGTGAGCCTACTGGTACGGCATTGATGCGCATGATTCCCAGCAGCGTTTATTTCTCTTCTATTTCATAGCGTTGCACCGTACCTTCGGGTACTGAGAATTCTGCTAAGAGAGCCGCCTATTCATAATGAATAGCCTTGGAAGTGCGCAGCATCTGACTCTGTGGAAGGCTATCCGACGGGGTATGAGGTGAGCTCAGATCAGGACATGGTTATTGCTGCGTGCATCCTGCTCACCGCCTCCAGATCCTGCGGAGTAGCTCGATTGACACTAGGTTCTCGCAGTTCTGCGCCCTGACTGGAGCTATGCGCTTACAGAGGTTTGTGCCCCGGGGCCTTTAGGGGCTGAACCCCGCGGCTCTCTTGACCTTGAGTAGACAGCACGCGCGGCGGCGGCCCAGAATTGCGTCCAGGATCGGCAACCAAGGATGAGTGAGAATGGCCTTTGACGTTGGAAAGTGGCATGCGAGAGTCCTTTCCACACCGGCCGCGTACTCGAGGCTAGTTGACTTGGCAGAGCATCCGCCAGTGGCAGCCGAGTACAAGCGATCTCTCCACGTACAGACGTTGGATGATAGAGGAGCGCTGGTTTCGCCTGGTGTCAGTCCTCTGGATGAACGTATTCGCGACTCTGTCTACAGTGACGCTCTATCAGCCATTGATCACTACGCGTCGCTTATGGTCGTCACCGCGGCGACGTATGTCGAGAACATCGTCTTTGAGTTCCTTGTGGTGTACTTCACTGCCAAGCCTCGGTCGATTCATGCGCATCTGATGCCCAACTCATCAAAGCGAGAGGAAGCGTACGTACCCCTGCGCGAAGTGTTGGCTGCGTCGTCCTTGTCCGAGCTTCATGGCGACCTCGCACGCCAAGCTGCACGCAATGCATCAGATGGTTCAATAGAGAGGATTTTTGAACGCATCTACAAGCTCACAGGACATCGCGTCGCTGCCGACGTTGCCGCTCCGATCGCGGAGATAGTTCGACTCCGGAACTCCATCGTGCATGAGGGAAGGACGCTTACGAAGATTGCCGCTGCCATCGACCGACGGTTCGAAAGCGTTTACTCGCTGCTACGAGAGCTAGCAGGGATTTGTAAGGCGGAGGGACTACCTTACGTCGACGAAGGTGGCTTGGTTGATCCACTCCCCTTTGTTGAAGAGGAGTTGCCTGGTTCTATGGAGTACTTGTAGAGATTTTCCTCAGTCCGGCCTTCTGATGTTCGCATTCCTGCTGCGGGTGTCTTTTTTCTTACGGAGCTAGCGACCTGTCGCAGTCTCCACGTGTCGGATTGGAGAAGCTCAATGAACGATGCGAAGTACCCTTGGACCGCAGCGTCGTTGTCAGACGTCAATGAGTTTGAGTTTGACCTAGCGGATGCCGAGCTTCTATCGAGCGAGGCTTCTGCCCATCGTCTCGGTGACATGTTCTTCGCCGATGGCCCGAGCTCCGAGGAGAAGAACTCACCTTCGCGTAGTCGCGTCCTGCAATTGCTTGGATCGGCCTTGCAGCTGCACCAAAGGCTGGATCTGCCGAAGGCTCCGTACACTGCAATGATTGAGTCCGGCAGTGGACGGACAGCTGTCGGCACCGATTGGAAGGGATGTGGCGCCGTACTAGAGGCCCTGGGGCGTCGTTCACCCAACCCAGTGATTTGTGCTCGGCTATGCGATCTCGGCTGGTTTGTTGAGCGGGGTCGGGTTGATTCGGGTAGGGAGGCTGCGCTCGCGTACTGTCGGGTAGCGGAAGGACTGATAACTCAGCAGCTCAGGCACCGTGACCTTGATACAGATCATCTTCCTGTCAGAGTGATCGGCAATGCGTTGCGGCGGGGACTGCAGATCTGCGACATCATGCATCTTGATCGGGACGACCCAGATCTTAGGGTGCTGCGGCAGTTTTGCCTCTCAGCGGCCGACAGGTTTGAGGCTGAGGCCAGCAGCGAGGGGCTCCTGCTGATGATGACCCTGGCTCTGGACTTTGAGCTCGATGAGCCAGGCAACTGTGCGTCTCGGATGGAAGTCGCTGCCCACGGATTCTCCTCAGATGGAGACCCACACGCCGTGTGCGATGCACTTGTTTCTGCTGGGCGCGCGTGGCGCCGCGCGCAGGACAATGCCAATTATGAGAGGTGCTTGGTTGAGGCCAGCAGCGTTATGGCGGAGCATGGCCGCTCACTGGGCGGCACGCTAAGTGCATCTCACTTTGTGCAGCAGGCCATCGATCTTCTGCGAGGGCTTTCCTCAGCTGACGCCAAGGCTTCCAAGCGCGAACTTCGCGTGGAGTTGATTCGTCTTCAGTCCGCTGCGGAGGATGACTTTAGCTCGTTTGAGTATTCATGGGACTTGAGCGAGCTAGTTGATGCAGTAAGGAGTCGCGCCAAAGGGCTTTCACTCAAGAACGGACTGTTCTTGCTCGCAGCCATCCATCGCCCGCGACCTACTCAGGTCATCGAAGCAGAGGCCATCGAAGGCATACGGAAGCATCCATTGAGTTCGCTGTTTGGCGTGGAGCAGTATGACTCCGATGGCTATGTTCGCTTCAGGGCGCCTGGAGCAGGTCTGCGCGATATTGACTCTGCTGCCCTAGAGCATGCGGTAGCGAAGCAGGAGGAGATTTATCGTGGCACCGTGGTGCAAGGACGTATTGCTGTCGTCTTGTACCAGCTGGCTTCGGAACATCCAATTTCATACGCGGACGTTTTTCTACTCTGTCGAGATAGCCCGTTCGTGCCAACTGATCTTACGGAGACCTTCTCGCGGGGATTTCTAGCGTTCCTACATGGTGATTTGACGTCCGCACTTTTCATCCTGACGCCGCTTATGGAAGCCTCGCTGATCTATGTCCTCAAGGGGCACGATGTCGACGTCGTTCGGCACGATGAGGATTCGGGGACACAGGAAGACATGAGCATCACTCAGCTCTACAAGAGTCATCGGAGTGAGTTGAATAGAATCTTCGGCGAGTCGGTGATTGATGATATTGATCGAATTTTTCTTGCTCGATCC
Organism: Stenotrophomonas sp. LM091; assembly: GCF_001806305.1. Lineage (NCBI taxonomy): Bacteria > Pseudomonadati > Pseudomonadota > Gammaproteobacteria > Lysobacterales > Lysobacteraceae > Stenotrophomonas > Stenotrophomonas sp. LM091. The sequence goes on along the minus strand of NZ_CP017483.1, from coordinate 2,192,672 downwards.
GGTCCAGGACTCAGGCATGCCATCGCACATGGCACCGCAAGCGACGGCGTGCCGTACAGTGGCGACGGTATGTATGCTTGTTGGCTGATGTGGCATCTGTGCCTGATCCCTTTGTTCAAGGATCACTTTGCGGCGTTGGCTTCGGCAACGGAGTCCTGATCCGGCGATGTAGCGAACATTGCTTCCGTAGCATTTGCGGAAAGTAGCAGGGGATTGGATGGATGAAGCGTCAGTCGGTTCTGGTCAGCGGTAGTGCCGCTCGTTAGCGTGCTTCCCACACGCCATGCAAGTCCTGTGGAGGCTGTATCTGCCGCTTTTTTCGGCCCCCAGTGGCCCCCCGCAGTAGGGACAGATCGGCCCTGTGCCTAGTTCCGCTTGGCGACACCGATGGAAGGTCCACAGACCATGGATGAAGGCAAATGCCAGCCCCGCCGCTGGTAGCCACATGGCCACTTGATAGAAGCCTTTGGTCAAGCTGTTGTCGCCAAGGGGATGCACGACTAGCGCGAATGCGAAGGAGAGAATCGCCACCAGGCCGGCAGGGTAGTAGAGGCGTATCGGCTTCAGCCAGCTCATTACCATTCTCTCGGTGTAGTTGTTTTCAGAAAGGCTAGCTTTTGCTCATCTCACAGCTTGAGACAACTTGCCGATCTGCTTGTTGTGGGGTCCATCTACTTCTCAGAACAGTTGGCCCTGGGGCGACAGCTCCCTTGGGGGCTGAAAGAGTTGGGTGTTCAGGGGAGGGAGCTTTGCGAATCCCAGGCCTCTGTGAACCTTCCTGAACCTTTGGGCAAGTAGATCCGCAAAGGGGCCCGTACCTCGCATTCTGGTACCGAATGCGGCGTCGTACTCTTTGCCACCATGCAACTGGCGCATGAGGCTAAGAACGTGTTCGGCCCGGTCCGGATAGTGCAGTTCCAGCCACTCTTTCCAGATGTCCCTGATCTCGTTGGGTAGTCGTAACAGCACGTAGCCTGCTGCCCGCGCTCCATGGGCATGCGCTTCTTCAAGGATCGCTTCGAGTTCGTGGTCAGTGATGCGAGGAATGACAGGAGCCACCAGTACACCAACAGGTACACCGGCCTTATGTAGTGTCTCCATCGCCCTTAGCCGTGCGTGCGGAGCAGCAGCTCGTGGCTCGAGCTTTGCTGACAGCTTTCGATCAAGTGTGGTCACTGAGAAGTACACCGTGACCAGGCGGTCCTTAGCCATGGCCGCGAGTAGATCGATGTCACGAGTGATCAATGCACTCTTGGTCACGAAGCTCACGGGGTGGCGTGTTTCGGCCAGAAGCTCAAGGCATTGGCGGGTAATTTGGTAACTCCTTTCGATGGGCTGGTACCCATCCGTGTTGATGCCCAAGGCAATGGCAGCGCATTGGTAGCTGGGCCGACTAAGCTCACTGCGCAACCGCTCTGCGGCGTTGGTTTTCGCAAAGAGCTTGGTCTCAAAGTCCAGACCTGGCGATAGGCTGAGGTAGCTGTGGGAAGGTCGCGCGAAGCAGTAGACGCATCCGTGCTCGCATCCCCTATAAGGATTGACCGACGCACTGAATCCAACGTCAGGGGAGTTGTTGCGGCTGATCACAGTCCGGGCGCGTTCTTCGGTCACCTCAGTTCTTAGCTGTGGCAACTCCTGCAGGTCTTCGTAGACCGATTCCCAGCCATCGTCGATGCCGACTGTTGTCGTGGCGTCGAAGCGACTTGGCACGCGTGAGGCGGAGCCTCGACCTTTGATAGGTACTTGGGCCTTTCGAGCATCCAGTTCCATGCCGCCCTCAGCCCTTAGTGAGTAGTTAGTATTATTGCTAACCACAGGGACTGCAAGGTCCGGGAATTCAGCTAGCTGTAGCTCTCATGCTTGATCGCTCCGTGTTGTATTCCCAACCTTATCCACAGCACGGTTGTGGCTGGGCAACCATCAGTCCCGCTGGCTAGCGAGCGCTTTGGCTTCAGCCAGGAAGGTCTGCATTAGGCCCCGCGATCGACGGGTGGCTGCTGGGAGCACAATTCCCAACTGGGCACACAGCGAGACTGCGTATGCCATCTGCGCTCCTGTCGGGGGCTTGATGTCCCAGTCGGTGAGTTCTGGAATGAGCCTCGATAGCTCCTCCGCTAGGCGGTACTCAAAGCTTCTCGACTGGCCTTCGTCTTCTTGCATTCGACGAACCTGGCTGATCACTTGTTCTCTTCCTAAAGGAGAGAAGGGCAGCTCTAGAGTGAATTCCAGTTCCGGGCATACGAGATAGAAATTCATGAGAATTCAGATCAGTACTTATAAGTAGACTACCTTTAGAGGCGTAGTCTTTAAAGTACTGGAACCACAAGCTTGGTCGTATGGTCGAACATACGCATCAGGCAGCCCTGGCCGACGTCATCCGGGCGAGTCGCGTCGCTCTTGGATTCAGTCAGGAAGGCTTTGCAGACCATATCCAGATGCACCGGGCTTACTACAGCAAGATTGAGCGTGGCGAGAAGAATGTCACTCTCGCCACACTCGAACGAGTGGCCAATGGCCTCAAGAAGACAATGTCTGAGCTGCTGACAGAGGCAGGTCTCTAGAACGTTTCGCCTAACTCTCACAGCCTCCAATCGTCCTTTCCTGGCGGAATAACGCTGTCTGGCCGATTTTCGAAGCTTTGACACCGAGAGTGTCCACTTTTCCATCCACAAGTTGCTGATTGGAAAGTACTTTCTCAGTGAACACTTATGGGAAATTCAGACCGTGCTCGCAACCGCGGTACGGATTGACCGACTGGCTGAAGCCGACGTCCGGCGACTTGTTGCGGCTGATGATGCTGCGCGCGGTCTCGGCGCGGACTTCGGTGCGCAGGCGCGGGGCAGCGAACTCTTCACTCTCGTCCGGCGCCCAGCCGTCGTCCATCGCTTCGCTGACGGTGACCTCGAAGCGGCCCGCCAGGTGTGTGCTGGAGCCCCGGCCTTTGATCGCAATACCCATCTTCAAAGCCTATCGCCCGGATGTCTCAGGGAATGAGACGTCGTGGCGTCGGAACGGCGGGGATAGGGGATATCCATGGTTAGTAGTATTACTAACCACAGGGGCAATTGGAAGTGAAACCTGCGCCCGGTAAGGCTCACCGGGGGTGGGAGCCGATTTGATCCCCTACATTATCCACAGGGCCAGAGCGCGTGCCTCGCGTGCCACGTCACCGGCGGCTGAGCCGACCAACGGTCGGCTCTACCTGATGCCGGGCGCCCCTTGCGCGGCAGGGCTACGCGCCGCATCACAGCAGCCGCAGATAGCCCTTCACCGTGGCATCCAGCCCGACATACAGCGCCTCGCTGATCAGCGCATGGCCGATCGAGACTTCCAGCACGTCCGGCACGGTCCGCAGGAAATCGGCCAGGTTGTCCTGCGACAGGTCATGCCCGGCGTTGACCCCCAGGCCGGCCGCCTGCGCGCGGCGGGCTGCATCGGCGAACACGGCCAGCATGGCCGTGGCGTCGCCGGCGGCATGGGCCTCGGCGTAAGGGCCGGTGTAGAGCTCCACGCGGTCAGCACCGATGGCCGCGGCCTGGGCGATGTCGGGGTCGCCCGCATCCACGAACAGGCTGACCCGGCAGCCGTAGGTCTTCAATTCGGCGATCAGCGGGCGCAGGCGCTGCGCATCCCGGGCGAAGTCGACGCCGTGGTCGGACGTGAGCTGGCCGTCGCCATCGGGCACCAGGGTGGCCTGGGCGGGGCGGGTCTGCGCGCACAGCGGCAGCAGCCCGGGGTAGCCCTCGCGCGGTGGCGCGAACGGGTTGCCCTCGATGTTGAACTCCACCCCGCGCTCGGCCGTCAGCGCGGACAGGGCCAGCACGTCCTCGGCGTGGATGTGGCGGCGGTCCGGGCGCGGGTGCACGGTGATGCCGTGCGCGCCGGCCTCCAGGCAGGCACGGGCGGCCTGCAGCACGTCCGGGTCGGTGCCGCCGCGCGAGTTGCGCAGGACGGCGATCTTGTTCACGTTGACGCTGAGTTGGGTCATGGCACTACGAGGGGTCGGACTCACCCTGAGCGGTCGGGGTGCGCGCCTGGAGGGCGAGCTCCCGCAGCCGACGGAGTTCGTTGGGATCGGTGATGGCCGCGCGGGTGGGCTGCACGTCACCGAAGCGGGCCACGTAAAGGCCGCGGACCCACGCCAGCAGGAACACCAGGGTGCCCAGCAGCGACAGCGCCATCAGCCCCATGTGGGGGGTCTTGAGCGCCATGCCGAAACAGGCCAGCGCGAACAGCAGGAACAGCCAGTACATGTCGTTCTCCCCGATTGACCGGGCCAGTGTAGCGCTGGCGCCGGGTGCGGTTCCACGGGGAGCGGTGGCTACAGCAACGGCGATGCCAAGCGTGCGAAGGCCTCCGGAACACGGTGCCGCCAGAGCGAACGCTGGCGATCGTTGTAGACCGGCGAGGCGCTGCTGTACTCGGCCAGCAGGATCTCGGCCAGCGCGGCCACGCGGTCGGTATCGCTGATCATCATCGAGAGCTCGAAGTTGAGCCGGAAGCTGCGGTGGTCGAAGTTGGCACTGCCGACGATGCAGACATCGTCATCGGCGATGAAGGCCTTCGTGTGCAGCATGCGCGGGCCGTACTCGTAGATCTTGACCCCGGCCTGCAGCAGCTCGTCGAAGTAGGAACGCGCGGCCTGGGTGACGAACCAGGAGTCGCTCATCTTGGGCACCAGCAGGCGCACGTCCAGGCCGCCGAGTGCGGCCGAGGTCAGCGCCATGCGCGCTGCCTCGCCGGGCACGAAGTAGGGCGTCACCAGCCAGACGCGCTCCTTCGCTTCGTGGATCGCCGCCACGTGCAGCCGGTGGATGGTCTCCCATGACGAGTCCGGACCGGACACCAGCACCTGCGCATTGATGCTGCCCTCGCTGCGGCTGGGCATGGTCTCGGGCCACAACTGCGCGATGTTGAAGCGCGCCGGCTCCTGGCCGGTGGCGTAGATCCAATCCTCGATGAAGACCAGCTGCAGGCTGCGCACCACGTGGCCACGCAGCCGCATGTGCAGGTCGCGATACGCATCCGGGCGGACGCTCTCGTCTTCTTCATCGGTGATGTTGATGCCGCCGGTAAAGGCCTGCAGGCCGTCGATGATGACGAGCTTGCGGTGCGTGCGCAGGTTCAACCAGGGCCGCTTGAACGGCTTGAGCAGCTGTCGCGGATGGAACCAGACGACTTCGGCACCTGCATCCAGCAGCGGCTGCAGGAAGCGCTTGCGGATGGACGACGAGCCGACCGCATCGAGCAGCAGGCGCACGCGCACGCCGGCCGCCGCACGCTCGGTCAGCGCATCGCGCAGCGCGGTGCCGGCGTGGTCCGGATTGAAGATGTAGTACTCCAGGTGCAGGTGGTCCTTGGCCGTGGCCACCGCGGCAAGCAGTGCGCTGTAGGTGGCCGCGCCATCGACCAGCCACTCCACCTCGGTGGCCGAGCTCGGTGAGAGCCCGGTGGTGGCCTGGGCGATCTTGGCCAGCTCGGTGCAGTCCGCATCCGGCGGGCAGACGCTGCTGTAGTGCTCCATGCCCGAGCGCGAACGGCCACGGCGCAGGCGCTGTCGTTTCACCTTCTGCGGGCCGAGCAGGTAGTAGATGAACAGCCCCACATAGGGCAGGGCGGCCAGCGAGAGGATCCAGCTCAGCGTGGCGACCGGCTCGCGCTTCTGCAGCATGATCCAGCCGATCAACCACAGCAGATAGAGAATGTAGGCCGCCACCATCAGCGGGCGCAGGTGCGGGATGGCGTCGAGCCAGTCCCCGAAGAGATCGAAGGTTGCGAGCATGGCCGGATAATAGCGGGCGGCGTGGCGCTGGCGCGTATCCACGGGCGGTGGCACAAAAAAAACGCCCCTGTTTCCAGGGGCGTTTTCCAGTCGCGTCATGACTGCGTCTTGCGTATTACTGCTGTACGAAGCCGATCTTCTTCATCTGAGCATTCTTCGCGGCAGCCAATACCTTGGCCATCACGTCGTACTCGGAGTCCGGGCTGGCATCGATGCGCAGTTCCGGCTGGTTGGTCGGATCACGCTGCACTTCCTGCTCCATACGCTGCTGCAGTTCGCTCACAGCCACGGGGCTGTTGTTCCACGACACCTGGTTGCTGGCGTCCACCTTCAGCTCGATCGGCGGCGGCGGTTCGACAGTCACCGGCGGTGGGTTGAGCACGCGCTGCGGCAGGTCAACGGCGATCGGGTACGTCATGATCGGCGCGGTGACGATGAAGATGATCAGCAGCACCAGCATCACGTCCACGAGGGGCGTGACGTTGATGTCGGCCATGGGGCCTTTGTTACCACCAGTACTGAACGCCATGGCTTACTGCCCCTTCTCTTTGGTGGCGACGAAGCCAACGTCGAGCATGCCCTGTTCCTGCGCGATCTTCGTCATCTCGTTGATGACGCGCATCTTGGTGGTGCGATCACCACGCAGGTTGAGGGGCGGCTGCGGGGTCTGCTGGGCGGCGGTCGCCAAGCGCGACTCGAGCGTCTGCTTGTCGATTTCCTCGTCGTTCCAGTAGATCGAGCCGTCTTCCTTGACTGCCAAGGTGATCGGGCTCGAACGCTTCTCAGCGTCTTCCGGATTCTGCACCAGGTTGGCCTCAGGCAGATCCACCTTGACCTTGTGGGACATCAGGGGCGCCGTGATGATGAAGATGATCAGCAGCACCAGCATCACGTCCACGAGGGGCGTAACGTTGATGTCGGCCATGGGGCCGCCGCTGTTACCACTACTGAAAGCCATAACGGGCTCCGTCTAGATCGTGTTGACTACGTTCTCGCTGGGTGACGCGCGTCGCTATCAGCGAACGCGCGAACCGGTGGCGAAGAAGTCGTGCAGGTCGTGAGCGAACGTATCGAACTTGCTGATCGTGGCGCTGTTGATCTTGCTGAAGAAGTTGAAGGCGAACACGGCCGGGATAGCCACGAACAGACCGATGGCGGTCATGATCAGTGCTTCACCCACCGGGCCGGCAACGGCGTCGATCGAGGCGGAACCGGTGGCACCGATCTTGATCAGCGCGCCGTAGATGCCCCACACGGTACCCAGCAGACCCACGAACGGAGCGGTTGCGCCGACGGTGGCCAGCAGGGTCATGCCCGACTGCAGGTTGTTGCTTTCGCGGGTCACGGCCTGACGCAGGGCGCGATCGACGAACTCCGAACGGCTCAGGTTCTCACCCAGGCCACCGGAGGTGCCGCCTTCCGAACGCTGGTGGTGCGCAGCAGCCTGTGCAGCGTCCAGAGCGATCTTGGAGAAGGGCTCCGAAGCCGGCTGTTCTTCCATCGCGCGGATGGCGTCCTGGGCGTTCGGGGTATCCCAGAACAGGCTCACGACCTTGTCGGCAGCAGCCTTCAGACGGGTGGCGCGGAAGATGTTGATGACGGTCCAGTACCAGGACATGGCCGACATGATGATCAGGGTCAGCAGCACGACCCAGGAGACGGCGAAGTCACCCGGCTGGGTGGTCATCTCGTGGATCAGGTGCTCGAAGCCCATCTGCGACAGGGCGTTGGAGTTGCCCCCGGCAGCAGCGGCGATGAAAAGTTCCTGCAGCATGACGCTTACCTTTGTTGTGTGTGGTGATAAAGGGTATTGCTAGAAATAACCGCTAGAGGCGGTGGCCGGCGGGCCACCGGCCACTATCAGTTCAGCGCAAAGTTGACCGGGACGCGAACGCGACCTGCGACCTTCTTCCCGCCCGATTCCGCGGAACGGAAGCTCCACTTGCGAGCTGCTTCCATGGCGGCGCGGTCAAGGTCACGGTTACGGCTGGACTTCTCGACCGACACATTGGTGACGTTGCCATTGGCATCGACGTCAATGATCAGGATGACTTCACCCTGGATACCAGCACGGAACGCGGCCGGCGGGTAACGCGGGGGGTTCATGTTCTTCGACGAGATGTCGACGCTTGCCTCAATGGTGCTCGGCGGCTGCGGCGGCGACGGCGGCGAAGGCGGCGTGACGATGTCGGTCGGACGCGGGTCCGGGATATCGACCACAGGAGCCTGCGGCGGCGGCGGAACCGGGGACGGCTTCGGCGGCGACAGGTTCTTGACCGGCGGCGGCGGAGTGTCATCCGGCGGCGGCGGCGGCGGCGGCGGTGGGGGCGGCGGCGGAGCGTCGACCAGGGTCACCATGATGTTGCGTTCTTTCTCCGCGACGGCCTTGGGAGCCACAGCCGGGATCAGAAGCATCATGAAGGCGGCGAGATGCAGTGCGATTACAAAAGCGATACCCACGATACGCGGCCAGGAGAGGCCGGTGTCATCGCGTTGTTCGTACCTGTGAACGACTAGTTGTTCCGTCATGCGCCAAGAGCTCATTAGTGGGGCCGGGATACCCGGGGACAGGTAGCCCATGATCAGCGGTGCATGACACCGCAGGAACCTCCAAGCTTATACCAATCCTGAGCGCCTGCGCATCACTTGTGCAGGCATTCAGGCGTTATTCCTACTTACTTCAGGTTGATGATTTTCTTCGCATCCGCCTGGTTCTTCACACCCTTCGCCAGCGCTTGCTGGGCGGCCTGCTTGGCCTCCGGAATGCGACCTTCCGAATGCAGCACGCGTGCCAGATTCAGGTAGGTCTCGCCATCCTTGGAAAGCGGGGCAGCCTTCTGCCACGCCTCGATCGCCTTGTCCGCCTGCTGCGGCTCGGAGTAGTAGTACGCCTGGGCCAGTGCCAGGTATACCTGATAATCCGGCTTCAGGATGTTTTTCTGCAGGCCATCATTGATAACGGCAATGACGTCCTTTTCTTTGTTCTCGCTGTTGGCGTAGATCGAGTACAGCTGCTTGTACTCGCGCTCGTCGGTCAGCTGGCCGGCTGCATACAGCTTGGCCATGACCGCGCCGGCCTTGTCCATCTGGTCGGCCTGCATGTACATGCTGGCCAGGTTCAGCTGGGCCTTCTTGTCGTTCGGGTTCTTGGCAGCCAGCGTTTCAGCCTGCTTGACCGCTTCGCCGGTCTGGCCGGCTTCGGCCATGGCGGCCATCAGCAACTGGTTCCAGTTGTCCTTCGGCTCGGGCGAGCCGGCGATGGCCTGCTGCAGCACCGGGATGGCCTCGGCATAGCGCTCGGCCTGGTACAGCGCCTGGCCCTTGGCGATCAGCTCTTCGGGCTTGTTCGACTTGGTCTCGGCGAAGTATTTGTCCAGGGTCGCCAGGCCTTCGTTGATCTGGTCGTCCTGCAGCTGCAGCTGACCCAGCATCAGCATCGACTGGTAATGGCCGTTGTTGTCCAGGCCGCCGAGCTGCAGCACCTGCTCGAGGTACTTCTTGGCCGAGGCGACGTCGTCCAGCTGGTAGGCCGCCTGCGAGGCGAGCTGCGCGGCGAGCGACTTGTCGTAGGTGTTGGCGGCGGGATTGGCCAGGATTTCGTCGGCCTGCGCGCGCGTCTCCGGGAACTTCTGGTCGTTGTAGCTGTCAATCATTTTCTGCAGCTTCGGGCCGACCTTGGCCGAGGACTTCTGCTCCGGCTCCTGGCGGGTCGCGTTCGGGTAGAGCACTTCGGCCTTGGCCTGCTTCTTCCCACCACGCGCGCCACGCTCCGACGAGCGGGCCTGGGCGAAGGCATCGGTGATCATGGCGCCACTTACAGCGGTCGCGATGAGGACGGAAAGGACGGCTTGCTTGTGGTTGCTGAAAATCATCTTTCACCTCGATCGAACCGCCGCAGCGGCATCAAAACGGACTGTCAGAAAAATCTGAGCCGCCAAACGTATCAGAAACTGATGGCGTGAGAAATCGTTTCCGATGCTGCAATACAGCATCTTTTGGTCGCATACGGGCGCGTCAGCCACACTTCGGACGACGCCCGTCCGCTTGGGCTTGTTGGTATACACCACTCAGGGAGGGCGCGTCTCGCTGCAATTCCCGGATGCGGTTGGCCGGATCGGGGTGGGTGGACAGCCACTGCGGTGACCGGCCGCCGCTGGCAGCCATCATGTTCTGCCACAGATCGACCGCCTGGGCCGGGTTGAAACCGGCCTCGGCCATCAGGCGCTGGCCGACGATATCGGCCTCGCTTTCCTGGGTGCGCGAGCCTGGCAGGAGGAAGGCCGCCTGGGCACCGGCGCCGCCGAGCTGGCTGACGGTACTGGCCGCGCCCTCGCCGTAGGCTGCGCCCGCCAGCGCGCCGAGCACCGACAGCCCGGTCTGCGCACCCATCTGGCGGGTGATGCGTTCTTCGTGGTGGCGGGAGATCACGTGCCCGATTTCGTGGCCGATGACGGCGGCCAGCTGATCCTGGTTCTTGGCGACGGTGAAGATGCCGGTATTGACCCCGACCTTGCCGCCGGGCAAAGCGAACGCGTTGGGTTCCTTGTCGACCATCAGGGCCGTCTCCCACCGTACGCCACGGTACTGTGCGGGAAGCTGAGCGACGAGCGCATTCACCACGCACTGGACGTAGGCATTCTGCTTCGGGTCGGTGCTCAACGTACCTTTGGACTTGGTCTCGGTAAACGCCTGCGCGCCCAGCTGGTCCAGCTCGGCCTGCGATACCCCGCCCACCATCTGGCGGCGGCCGGTGGGTGAGGTGGTGGTGGCGCACGCGCTCACCAGCATGGCGATGGCAATTCCCAACAGCACTGGTTTCATGTGCGATCCCCCGTGTTCATATGCGCAGTGTGGAACGTGGCGACGTAAATTTTCGTCAAGCCGCATGGTCGTTATTGGATGCCCAGGAACATCAGGGCGGCCAGGGCAATGCCGTTGTTCAACGCATGCGCGGCGATCGGCGCCCACAAGGTACCGGTGCGCTGGTAGAGCCAGGCGAAGGCGGCGCCCATGCCGCCATAGACCAGCCACAGCTGGGCGAATTCCCATGGGCCGTTGGCGCTGGTACCGGGAATTTCATGCACCAGGGCGAAGGCCAGGCTGCTCAGCAACATGCCCAGCAGCGGCCGGCCGGCCTGCCACAGGCGACCGAACAGCACCCGACGGAACAGCAGTTCCTCATAAGCCGGAGCAAGCACCACGGCAAACAGCGCCAGGAACCAGGGGAAGCGTGTCATCGCCTGTTCCATCAGCGCCAGGTTGGTCGGCACCGGCTCGATACCGCCCTGTTTGGCCAGCCACGCGATCAGATTGCTGCCGACGATCACCCCGGTGGCGACCAGCAGTGTCCACCCCCAGGTGGAAGGGCGACGGGCGGCCTGGAACGACAGCGCCCGTTCGGCGGGCGTGGCCCGACGACGGAAGAAATACAGCACCAGTGCCGCGCCACCGGTGGCGACCAGCGCCATCAGGATCTGGGCGAGGGCACCGGGTTGTCCGAGCTGCTGGGCAAGACCGGCGACCGCGGACGCATCCGCACCGTCGCGCGCCGCCTGGTAACCGACGATCGCACCGCGGTAGAGCCCCCAGGCCAAACCGCTGATCAGACTGAGCGAGAGCAGCACCGCCACGCCGATGCCCAGATCGATGAAGAACCCTGCAAGCGGAGAACCCGGCCTGCGCGGTGATGATGGAACAGCGGGGGGCAGCGGAGGCGTCATGGACGCCGGGGGGTAACGGACATCGGATTCCTGGCATCGGGAGGCGATGGCTGGCCAGGGTCGCCCCCGGCCGGCCTTGCCCCGATTGTGTCAGATATCCAGGTTGGCGACCTTCAGCGCATTGTCTTCGATGAAGTCGCGGCGCGGTTCGACCACGTCGCCCATCAGCGTGCTGAAAATCTGGTCGGCAGCCACGGCATCCTCGATCCGCACCTGGAGCAGGCGGCGGGTGTCGGGATTGACCGTGGTGTCCCAGAGCTGCTCCGGATTCATTTCACCCAGACCCTTGAATCGCTGGATCTGGCGACCCTTCTTGGCTTCATCCAGCAGCCAGTTGCGCGCCTCGGCGAAGCTGCCGACCTCGGCCGATTTGGCACCGCGGCTGATCTTCGCACCGGCACGGACCAGGCCGTGGAGGAGCAGGGAGGACTGGTGCAGGGCACGCAGTTCGCCGGTCTCGAATGCGGCCAGCGGCAGCACCTGGATCAGCTGTTCGCCCATGTGGCGACGCGTGACCAGCACGGCTGCCGGACGTTCGTCGGTGGGTTCCTGCAGTTCCAGCGTATAGCGCGGCGAACCGAGGCTGCCCTGGTTGAGGCGGGTGGCCAGCGCGGCCAGGCCTTCGTCGGCCCCGGCCTTGCGCAGGTGTTCCAGATCCATCGGCGTGAAATCGATCAGCGCTTCCAGCACCTGGCGGTCGTAACGATGGCTGTTGCGCGCGATGGTTTCCTGCGCCGAGGCGTAGGAAAGCAGCAGCTTCTCCAGCGCCACGCCTTCGATGCCGGGTTCGCTCTCGGCCGGGATCAACGAGGCATTTTCCACCGCGCTGCTGGCCAGGTACGCATCCAGCGCCGGGTCATCCTTCAGGTACAGCTCCTGCTTGCCCTGCTTGATCTTGTACAGCGGCGGCAGGCCGATGTAGATGTGGCCACGCTCGATCAGCTCCGGCATCTGACGGTAGAAGAAGGTCAACAGCAGCGTACGGATGTGCGCGCCGTCGACGTCGGCGTCGGTCATGATGATGATGCGGTGGTAGCGCAGCTTGTCCGGGTTGTACTCGTCCCGGCCGATGCCGGTGCCCAGCGCGGTGATCAGCGTACCGACCTGGTCCGAGGCGAGCATGCGGTCGAAGCGGGCGCGTTCCACGTTGAGGATCTTGCCGCGCAGCGGCAGCACCGCCTGGTTCTTGCGGTTGCGGCCCTGCTTGGCCGAGCCACCTGCCGAGTCACCCTCGACGATGAACAGTTCGGACAGCGCCGGATCTTTTTCCTGGCAGTCGGCCAGCTTGCCCGGCAGGCCGGCGATATCCAGCGCGCCCTTGCGGCGGGTCAGATCGCGCGCCTTGCGGGCCGCTTCACGTGCACGCGCCGCGTCCACGATCTTGCCGGCGATCGCCTTGGCTTCGTTGGGGTTTTCCTGCAGGAATTCTTCCAGGCGCGCACCGAAGGCACTTTCCACCGCCGGGCGCACATCCGAGCTGACCAGCTTTTCCTTGGTCTGGCTGGAGAAGCTCGGGTCCGGCACCTTCACCGACAGCACCGCGATCATGCCTTCGCGCATGTCATCGCCGGTCAGGTTGATCTTGGCCTGCTTGGCGATGCCGTTCTGCTCGATGTAATTGTTGAGCACACGGGTCAGCGCACCACGGAAACCGGCGAGGTGGGTACCGCCATCCTTCTGCGGGATGTTGTTGGTGAAGCAGTACATCGTTTCCTGGTAGGAATCGGTCCACTGCAGCGCCACGTCCACGACGATTCCGTTGGACTCACCGGTGACGGAGATCACGTTCGGGTGCAGCGGCGTCTTCAACTGCGCCAGATGCTCCACGAAGCTGCGGATGCCGCCTTCGTAATGGAAGTCGTCGCGCCGGCCGTCGCCGCGCTCGTCCACCAGCACGATCTTGACGCCGGAATTGAGGAAGGACAGCTCACGCAGGCGGCGGGCCAGGATGTCGTAGTGGAACTCGACGTTATCGTGGAACGCCTTCACCGACGGCCAGAAGCGCAGGGTGGTACCGCGCTTGGTGCTGGCTTCAACCTGCTTGAGCGAGTTGACCGCAGCACCGTCAGCGAATTCCTGCTGGTAGTGGAAGCCGCCCTGGTAGATATCCAGCAGCAACTTCTGCGAGAGCGCATTGACCACGCTGACGCCGACGCCGTGGAGGCCGCCAGACACCTTGTAGCTGTTGTCATCGAACTTGCCACCGGCGTGCAGGACCGTCATCACGACTTCGGCGGCGGAGACTTCGCGATCGAGCTTCTTGCTCATCTGCTCGTGCTTGCCGGTCGGGATGCCGCGCCCGTTGTCCGACACCGAGACTGAACCGTCTGCGTGGATCATCACCGACACATGGTCGGCGTGGCCGGCCAAGGCTTCGTCGATGGAGTTGTCGACGACCTCGAACACCATGTGGTGCAGACCGGTGCCGTCATGGACGTCGCCGATGTACATACCAGGACGCTTGCGGACAGCCTCGAGGCCTTCCAGGGCGGTGATGCTGTTGGCGTCGTAGTTGCCGCTGTTTGCGGGGATGTTCTGTTCTTCAGTCATTGCGCTTGCCGTAGGCTCCGCAGGTCGGTCCGCCGCGATGAGGCGGGGCGCCGAGTAATAAGGGGTTGCAACAGCAATTATACCAGCCGGGCACCGTGGCCCCTGGGGGACCACTATGGCACAGGCTGGACCTGTCCATGTTCCACGTGGAACCGCGTGATATCTGTCGCGTCGATCAGTGCCGCCGGAACTTCAGTGGCGGTGATGAATATCTGCGCCGGGCCGGCCTTCAAGCGCTCCAGCACCCGTGCCTGGTGGTGCCGATCCAGCTCCGAAGACAGGTCGTCCAATGCGATGACCGGCCATTCGCCGCGCTGCTCGGCGTAGTCTTCGGCCTGTGCCAGCAGGCAGGTGAGGGCCGTCAGTTTCGCCTGCCCGCGCGAGAGTGCATCCCGGCCGGGAATGGTCTTGAATCCGACGCTCCAGTCGGCCCGGTGTGGACCGACCGAGGTATAGCCAGCCATCCGGTCACGTTCCCGGGCCAGAAGGAGGGCATCAGAGAGTGAAACCTCCTGCTTGCGCCACCCTGGGCTCAAGCTCAGCGACTGGATGCCCAGATTGGGGGCCAGGACGGCGGCCAGCTCCACGGTGCGTTCCTGCAACCGCTCCAGGTAGTGCTGCCGGCGGGTGGTCAGCGGTTCGCCGGCTTCGGCGAGCTCTCGATCCCAGGCATCCAGGGCGTGCGGATGGCCGCCCTGCTTGAGCAGGGCGTTGCGCTGTTTGAGGGCGCGCGAGTACCGCCGCCACAGCCCCATGAAGTCTGGTTCCACGTGGAACAAACCCCAATCGAGGAACCGCCGACGGGGCTCACCGCCGCCACTGACCAGCGCGTGGCTACCTGGCTCGAAGGTCACCACCGCCAGCGCTGCGCAGAGGGTGCCGAGCTGGGCGACATCCTCGCCGTCCAGTCGGCCTTTCCATTCCTGCCCACTGTGGCGGAGCCCGGCCTTGCGCCGCGTCGGGGTTTCGGCGCCTTCGCGCTGCTCATCCCATTCGACAAAGACATCCAGCGCCTCCCGGCCCTGGCGCACCAGCCCATCCCGCACCCGGCCACGGAAACTGCGCCCGTACGCCATGACATGCAGCGCCTCCAGGACACTGGTCTTTCCGGCGCCATTGTCGCCGGTGATCAGATTGATGCCCGGTTTCGGCGCGAGTTCGACGGTATCGAAGCGGCGAACCTGGTGCAGGGAGAGACGGCGGATATGCATGCGGAAGATCGACGCCGCGCCGGGCGGCAGAGGGGTAGCGGGGAATCGATCAGCTTACTGCATTGCCCTGGTTCCACGTGGTGCAAGCAGCCCTGGAAGTGCGCCGCCGTACAGTCCCCGGCGTTTCACCCAGCGGCGGGAGGAAATGCCGGGCCCGGGCGGACGATGGCGAACCCCACTGCCCGATGTGGAGCAGGGCAGTGCAAGGCGGACGAGGCGCATAGGGGAGTCACTCAGGCGTGCCGTACCACGTGGAACATGCCCGTCGACCTCCACCCCGAGGCTCAGGACGCGCTCAATTTCTTCAATTCTGAGGCTCGTCCAGGCCCATGGTGCTGCAGATTTCAAGAAATCCGCGGCGTTTTCCAGGGCGCCCAGCAGCCCGATCGGTACGTCCGCGCTGGATTGTTTGAATTCTGCGCGCGTGGCCGAAGCGCACCCTGTCAGAAATGAACGACGCTCGCGCAGACCCAAACGAGACTGTCCACATCCCCCATGTATGAGTTATGCACAACCTCAGGGCAATCTGTGGATAAAAAGAGGCCCTGGAACAGGCCTTAAAGATATCCACAGGATCACCCCCAGGCTCAGGCCCTGTTTTACCGGGGGTTTCGAGCCCCCAATTCCCTTTATAACCAAACACTTAACCTACTTTTCAACCAAATCTGGCCCTACCACCACCACCTAGCTTTAGATTTATATACAGTTTTTAAAAGCATAGAGCTGTGATTCAGCGGCAGAAAGCCGGCTCGACGCGGCGCTCCAGATCTGGAGAGAAATCTGTCCTGGTTCGCAGTGGCGGCTTAACAGGATTCGCGAGATTGGCGGCGGGCAGGCGCTACCGAGCCACTTATGCACCTGAGTGCGATAACGATCGCCCCATCGCAAGATCGCCACTGGTTTATGAGCGCAGCGGGGATGCGAATCGCGTGTACCGGTGGCGACCTTGGTCCACGTGGCCGGTAACCATGGACATCAGCGTTTACCGCCTACCCATGCAGCAGGCCTGCGTTTGCGGATACCCGGTCAGACAAGCAGGCGGGCAGATGGGCAGACGGGCAGACGAACCAAGCATCTCCAAAAGTTCAACGCTACGACGATGCTCCACGTGGAACATCGCTTCTTTCGCTCAAAAAGAAACCCGGCAGTGCCGGGCTTCTCAAACAACTCGGTTCCACGTGGAACCAGCGCGCCAGGTCAGAGACGTAGCGGCATCACCACATGACGCGACTTCTCGCTGCTGGCCTCGCGGACCAGGGCAGAGGAGTTCGAATCACGCAGCTGGATCACGACGTGCTCGTCGCGCAGTGCCGACAGGGCATCCAGCAGGTAATTCACGTTGAAGCCGATGGCCAGGTCGCTGACCGTGGTATCGGCCTCGATCTCTTCCTGGGCTTCTTCCTGCTCCGGGTTGTGCGCGCTGATTTTCAGGTTGCCCGGCGAGACTTCCACGCGGATACCGCGGTACTTCTCGTTGGACAGAATCGCAGCACGCTGCAGCGAGGCACGCAGGGCTTCGCGATCGACCTTCACTTCGCGATCGGCACCGATCGGGATGACGGCCTCGTAATCGGGGAAGCGACCGTCGATCAGCTTGGAGGTGAAGGTCACATCGTCGCGCTTGACGCGCACGTGGCTGCGGCCGACTTCCAGCTCGATCTCGCGATCACCGCTTTCCAGCAGGCGCTGCAGCTCGGTCACGCCCTTGCGCGGCACGATGATCTGGCGCTTGGCACCGCTGGCCTTTTCCAGCTCGGTTTCGCACAGCGCCAGGCGGTGACCATCGGTCGCCACGGTACGCAGGGCATCGCCACGCAGGTCGAACAACAGGCCGTTGAGGTAGTAGCGCACGTCCTGCTGGGCCATCGCGAACGCGGTGCGTTCGATCAGTTCCTTCAGGGTCGCTTCGCCGATGGCCACGCGCTCGGTAGCTTCGACTTCGTCGACAGACGGGAAGTCGTTGGCCGGCAACGTTGCCAAGGTGAAGCGGCTGCGCCCGGCCTGCACGGTGATCTTGTCACCGGTCTGCGAGACGGTGATCCGGCTGCCGTCGGGCAGGGCACGGATGATCTCGAACAGCTTGCGGGCGGGGATGGTGGTCTCGCCGTCCTGGGCATCTTCCACCGCGATCCGCGACACCATTTCCACTTCCAGGTCCGTACCGGTCAGCGACAGCTGTCCGTTCTGGACCTGAACCAGGAAATTAGCCAGAACCGGCAGGGTCTGGCGGCGTTCGACCACGTTGACGACTTGTGCCAACGGCTTGAGAAAGGCTTCGCGCTGCAGTGTGAAACGCATGTGGTTCCGTGCCCCTATGCTTTAAAAAAATGTGGAATAAATCAAAAGCTTGGTGGTGCTGGTAGGGCCAGAATCGCGGGAAAACACGACTAAGCCTTTGTAAACAAAAGGGTTTTTGACCTCGAAACCCTCTGCATTACTAGCCCCCAAGGGGTGGGGAAAGGTGTGGATAACTTTACCGCCGAATCGAGCGGCTTTTTTATCCACAACCTATACCTCGCTTACTACCGGATTCTGCACCGTTTTATGCGATGACGCCTTAGCGGCGTACATGCATCATTCGCTCAACTTCCGGATCAGCTTGTCCCAGTCTTCCCGCAACTTGCCGTCGGCTTCCATCAACGTCCGGATCTGCCGGCAGGCATGCAGCACCGTGGTGTGGTCCCGGCCGGCAAAGGCGTCGCCGATTTCCGGCAGGCTGTGCTCGGTCAGTTCCTTGGTCAGGGCCATGGCGACCTGACGGGGACGGGCCAGCGAGCGGGTCCGACGCTTGGACAGCAGATCCTTGATCTGCAGCCCGTAGTAGTCGGCCACGGTTTTCTGGATGTTGGGAATGCTGATCGCCTGCTGCTGGGCGCGAAGCAGGTCGCGCAGGGTTTCCTGGGCGAAATCAGTGGTGATCGCACGGCCGGTGAAATTGGCGCGTGCGGCCAGGGTATTCAACGCACCTTCGAGGTCGCGGACATTGGAGCGCATCTTCTTGGCAATCAGAAACGCCACATCGTCGGGGATATCGGTGCCACGCTCGCGGGCCTTGGCCAGCACGATTGCTGCACGCGTCTCGAAGTCCGGCGGCTCGATCGCCACCGACAGGCCCCAGGCCAGTCGCGACTTCAGCCGTGCTTCCAGGCCTTCGACTTCGCGCGGGTACCGGTCGCAGGTCAGGATGATCTGCTGCTTGCCGTCGAACAGGGCGTTGAACGTATGGAAGAACTCTTCCTGGGTACGGTCCTTGCCGGCGAAGAACTGGATGTCATCGATCAGCAGCGCGTCCACCTGCTGGAACTGGCGCTTGAACTGGTCCATGGTTTTTTCCTGCAGCGCACGGATCATCGCGCTGAAGAACTGTTCCGAACGCAGGTACAGCACCTTGGCCGCCGGGTTGGCCTGACGCATCGCATTGCCGGCCGCGAACATCAGGTGGGTCTTGCCCAGGCCGGTCCCGCCGTACAGCAGCAACGGGTTGTGGGCCCGGTCGCCCGGCTTCTGCGCCGCCTGGAACGCCGCGGCCAGGCCCAGCTGGTTGCTGCGGCCCTCCACGAAGTTGGCGAAGGTGTAGTGCGAATCCATGTTGCCGGCGAACGGCACCAGGGGCTCGGCCGGCGCCGCCGGTGCGGACAGGCCCGGAATTGGCGCGATCTGCGCCTCCACCGGGCGCGGACGCGAGCCGATTTCAAGAAAAACGTCGCCGAAACCGGCGAAGTGCGCCAGCAGTTCCTTGATGCGCGGCAGATACAGCTCGCGCACCTGGTCGACGATGAAGGCGTTCGGCGCATAAAGCACCAGGCTGTCCGCGCGCAGATCTGCCTGCAGCGGCTTCAACCAGGTGTGAACATCCTCGGGCGGAAACTCTGCTTCGAGGCGTTCGAGGGAACGAGACCAGGCATCCATCGGCAATAATCGTCTGGGGCCAGCGGATAGGCGAACAAAAGCGCCGCACCGCAGGCCGGAAGGGGGGAAGAATGGATGGCGCAGACTACCACCGACGAGGGGGGCCGGGAATGGTTGTCCCAAAGTTATTCACAAAACGATCCACAGCTATTGCACAGCCCGGTGAATTCCCGTAGTAACAGACACTTGACGGGACCTCGATGAGGTCTATAGAATTTCCGGTTCTTTCCGTCCCCTTCATATAGAGGCCCGCATGGCCACCAAGCGCACTTTCCAACCCAGCAACCTCAAGCGTAAGCGCGACCATGGCTTCCGTGCCCGTATGAAGACCGCTGACGGCCGCAAGATCCTGTCGCGTCGCCGCGCCAAGGGCCGTAAAGTCCTGAGCGCTTGATTGCAATGCCGCTTCCCGCGGCAGACGCAATCCTGACTGTGAGCAGTTCCGACCCGCGCAAGCGATTTCCTCGCTCTGCGCGGGTTCGTACGCGTGCCGAATATACAACGGTCTTCAACGGCGCCCGCCGTGTGTCCGATCCGCTGATGACCCTGCACTGGCTGAAGAGCGATACGCCAGCCAGGTTGGGTCTTGCGGTGTCGCGCAAAGTCGATCCCCGAGCCGTGGGTCGCAACCGAGTAAAGCGTGTGCTGCGCGATGCCACACGCCACCTACGGCCGTGGATGAGTGCCGGCGATTACGTCGTCGTTGCCCGCAGCGCCGCCCGTACCGCCAGCAATTCAGATATCCGCCAGGCCTTTGAACGCCTGCTGCGCCGCCTTGGCGCATTGCCCATGCCGGGCGCGGACGGCACAATGCCGCCGCCCCTGGGCGTTGTACCCCTTTCCCAGTCCGAGCCGGCATTGCGTGCCGGCCCCGTCGAGCCTGCACGCTGATGAACCAGACCCGCGTTTTCCTGATTTTTGCCTGGCTGATGGTGGCCGTGTTGCTGTGGATGGAGTGGGGCCGCGACAAAGCCGCGCCGCCGACCCCGGCCGTGGCCACCCAGACCACCCAGGCCAGCGTGCCGGGTGCGGCGGCCGGCAGCATTCCCGGTGCACCCGTGCCCCAGGCTGACGGTTCCCTGCCGGCGGCACAGCCGGCCGCACAGACCGAGGCCGGCCCGGCCCGCGTGACCATCACCACCGACGTGCTGCGTCTGGTGCTGGACGGTGGCACGGTGCTGGACGCCGAACTGCTGCAGTTCCCGCAGACCAAGGAAGAAGGCAGCCCGCCGGTCCGCCTGCTGACCGAAGAAGCCACCCACCCGTACCGCGCGGTCAGTGGCTGGATCAGTGAAGACAAGACCATGCCGGTGCCGGCCGCCAACGGCTTCAAGCTGGTCGGCGACAACCACGACTTCGTGCTGGCCAAGGGCCAGGACGAGGTCACCGTGCCGTTCGAATGGACCGGCCCGAACGGCGTGACCATCCGCCGCACCTACTCGCTGGGTCGCAACGAGTACGCGATCACGGTCAAGGATGAAGTCGTCAACGGCGGCAGCGCCCCGTGGAGCGGCTACGTGTTCCGCACCCTGGACCGCACCCCGACCATCCTCTCGCGCAGCATGACCAACCCGGACTCGTTCAGCTTCAACGGCGCGACCTGGTTCAGCCCGCAGGACGGTTACGAGCGTCGCGCGTTCAAGGATTACCTGGACGACGGCCACCTCAACCGCACCATCACCGGCGGCTGGCTGGCGATGCTGCAGCACCACTTCTTCACCGCGTGGATTCCGCAGGCCGACCAGGCCGCGCAGTACTCGCTGGCGCAGAACAACGGCCGTGACCAGATCGAAGCGCGCGGCCCGGCCTTCACCGTGGCCCCGGGCCAGCAGGTCAGCACCGAAGCCCGCCTGTGGGTCGGCCCGAAGCTGGTCAACCTGATCGCCAAGGAAGACGTGAAGGGCCTGGACCGCGTGGTCGACTACAGCCGCTTCTCGCTGATGGCGATCATCGGCCAGGGCCTGTTCTGGGTGTTGAACCAGGTCCACAAGGTGGTCGACAACTGGGGCTGGGCCATCGTCGGCCTGGTGGTGCTGCTGAAGCTGGTGCTGTATCCGCTCTCGGCCGTGCAGTACAAGTCCGGTGCCAAGATGCGTCGCTTCCAGCCGCGCATCGCGCAGCTCAAGGAACGCTATGGCGATGACCGCCAGAAATTCCAGACCGCGATGATGGAGCTGTACAAGAAAGAGAAGATCAACCCGATGGGCGGCTGTCTGCCGATCCTCATCCAGATGCCGATCTTCTTCGCGCTGTACTGGGTGCTGGTGGAATCGGTGGAACTGCGACAGGCCCCGTGGCTGGGCTGGATCCAGGATCTGACCGCACGTGACCCGTATTTCATCCTGCCGGTGATCAACGTGGCGGTGATGTGGGCCACGCAGAAGCTGACCCCGGCCCCGGGCATGGACCCGATGCAGGCCAAGATGATGCAGCTGATGCCGCTGGTGTTCGGCGTCATGATGGCCTTCATGCCGTCCGGTCTGGTGCTGTACTGGGTCGTCAACGGCGGCCTGGGCCTGCTCCAGCAGTGGTGGATGACCAAGCGCCACGGCAGCGACCCGCTGCCGGTCGTCACCGCCAAGAAGTAAGCCGCACAGGAGACCCGCCGCAAGGCGGGTTTCCTGCATCTGCGGCCCGCGCATCCGTGCGGTCCGTAGAATGCCCCCTGATTCCCGCACGCCGCAGTGAGCCCGACATGACCCATGCCCCCGACACCATCGTGGCCATCGCCACCGCGCCCGGCGCGGGCGGCGTCGGCATGCTGCGGCTGTCCGGCCCGCAGGCGCGGCCCATCGCCGAAGCCATCGGCGTGCGCGCGATGCAGCCGCGGCATGCGCACTACGCGCGCTTGCGCGATGCGGCCGGCGAGGTGATTGATGACGGTATCGCGCTGTGGTTCCCGGCCCCGAACAGCTTCACCGGCGAAGAAGTGGTGGAGCTGCAGGGGCATGGCAGCCCGGTGGTGCTGCAGCAGCTGGTCGCGCGCTGCATCGCCTTGGGCGCGCGCCAGGCGCGGCCCGGTGAATTCAGCGAGCGCGCCTTCCTCAACGGCAAGCTCGACCTGGCCCAGGCAGAGGCGATCGCCGACCTGATCGCCGCCAGCGATACCCGCGCAGCGCGCGCGGCCCGCCGCTCGCTGGATGGCGTGTTCTCGCGCCGCGTGGACGAGGTCGCAGAACAGCTTGTTCTGCTGCGGATCCACGTGGAAGCGGCGATCGATTTCGCCGACGAACCCCTGGATACCCTCGGCGGCGCCCAGGTGCGCAGCGGTCTGGTCACCGCGTTGCAGGCACTGATCCGGCTGCGCGACGATGCCGAACGCGGGCGCAGGCTGCGCGATGGTCTGCACGCGGTGCTGGTGGGCCCGCCGAACGCCGGCAAGAGCTCGCTGCTCAACGCGTTGGCCGGCAGCGAGCGGGCGATCGTCACCGACATCGCCGGCACCACCCGCGACACCCTGCGCGAAACCATCCGTATCGATGGGCTGGAACTGACCCTGGTCGACACCGCCGGCCTGCGCGAAGGGGGCGATGCGATCGAACGCGAAGGCATGCGCCGGGCGCGTGCGGAAATGCAGCGCACCGACCTGGCCATCGTGGTGGTCGATGCGCGCGACCCGCAGGCGGGCCGCGACGCGGTGGGCGACAGCATCGCCGAGGTGCCGCAGCAGCTGTGGATCCACAACAAGAGTGATCTGCTGGACGCGATTCCGTCTGACGCCGCTGCGGACGTGGTGCATGTCTCGGCCGCCACCGGCCTCGGCCTGGATCAGCTGCACGCGCGCCTGCGCGCGCTGGCCAGCGGCAGTGCCGGCGACAGCGTGGACGGCGAGTTCTCCGCGCGTGCCCGCCACGTCGAGGCGATCAACCAAGCCATCGGCCATGCCGAACGCGCCGAAGCGGAGCTGGTCCACGAGCACCTGGAGCTGGCCGCCGAGGAACTGCGCCTGGCGCATGAGGCGCTGGGCGAGATCACCGGGCGGATGAGCGCCGATGATCTGCTCGGGCGCATTTTCTCCAGCTTCTGCATCGGGAAGTAGGCGGCGCCTTTCTTCGCGCTGTCACACCCCTGCAGCAGACTGACCCGGTTCTTTATCGACAGGGATTCGCAGTGTCCAAGCCGTTGTGGGGGTGTGTATTGCTGGTGTCGCTGGCCGTGGCACCATCGGTGGCCATGAGCGCTGAATCGTCTTCCCCTACGCCGGCCAAGGCCGCCGTCTACGGCCACCGCGGCGCCAGTGCGCTGCTGCCCGAGCACACGCTTGCCGCCTATGCGCAGGCCATCGCCGACGGCGCCGACTACATCGAGCCGGACCTGGTGATGACCAAGGACGGCGTGCTGGTATCGCGCCACGAGAACGAGATCGGTGGCACCACCGATGTGGCCGCGCACCCCGAATTCGCCAGCCGCAGGACCGTCAAGACCATCGACGGCGAGCGCATCGACGGCTGGTTCACCGAAGACTTCACCCTGGCCGAGCTGAAAACGCTGTACGCCCGCGAGCGCCTGCCCCAGCTGCGCAGCACCGCCTTCGACGGCCAGTTCCGCATCGCCACGCTGGACGAGATCATCGCCTTCCTGGTGCAGCAGGCCGGCCGCGCCAACCGCGGCATCGGGCTGGTACCGGAGATCAAGCACGGCACCTACTTCACCAGCGTCGGCCTGCCGATGGAAGACAAGGTGGTCGCCGCGCTCCAGGGCAACGCCTACACGCGCGTGGCGCCGGTGACGATCCAGTCCTTCGAGGTCGGCAACCTGCGTTACCTGCGTGGCAAGCTCGGCCGCGACAGCAACATCCGCCTGCTGCAGCTGCTCGGCGATCCCGCGCAGCAGCCCGGTGACGTGCTGGCCGCCAAGGGCCGCCAGCGCTATGCCGATCTGATCACCCCGGCCGGGCTGCGCGAGGTGGCCACCTATGCCGATGGCATCGGCCCGAGCCTGCGCATGGTCATCCCACTGGACGCGCAGGGGAAGCTGGGCACCCCGACCTCGCTGGTGCGCGATGCGCATGCGGCCGGCTTGATGGTGGTGCCGTATACGTTCCGGCCGGAGAACCAATTCCAGGCGGCGGAGTTCCGCAAGGGCGAGCCGAATGCCCGCAATGCCGACGGCTCGGTCGCCGAAATGCGGGCCTATCTGGCCACCGGCATCGATGCGTTCTTCACCGATGACCCGGCGCTGGGCCGGCGTGCGGTGGATGGGGACGGGACACCGGCGACCCGGTAGGTACCGACCGTTGGTCGGTACGATCATGATCGGTGGGCGCGATATCGGAACATCCGGCGCACGGCAGCCACGCATGGCGTGGCTCTACCGTGGCATGCAATCAGATGGCGCTGCCGGTCAGTCCAGCGATGAGCCTTCATCGCGCCGCCGGAACGGCAGCACCACGAAGTGCTTGCCCTCGCGCGGTTGCCACAGCACCGGCACGCGGGTCGGGGAGGGCGGCTCCAGGTCGGCATCGCGCGCTGCCTCGAGCTCGTCCTCTTCCTCGTCCTCCCAGCTGTAGCGCTTGCGCGGCGCCATCGGGTCGGAGAGGCGGAACAGCAGTGCGCTGATGATGCCGGCGAAGGCGCCGCCCATGTGCGACTGCCAGGACACGCCCGGCTCGTGCGGCAGGATGGTGAGCAGCATGCTGCCGTAGAACAGGAACGCGATCAGCCCGGCGGCGATGGCGGGCCGGTCGCGGCGCAGCAGGCCAAGCACGAACACCAGGAACATCAGGCCGTGGGTGATGCCACTGGCACCGAGATGGCGGCTGCCCAGATCGCCGAGCAGCCAGGCACCGAGTCCCGAACCGAGCCACAGCAGGGGCAGCGCGCGCAGCGTTGCGTTGGGATAGACGCTGCCGGCCAGGGTGCCGAGGATCAGCAGGGCCGCCGCATTGGCACCCAGGTGCTGGATCGAACCATGCAGCAGCGGTGCACCGAGAATGCCGAGCAGGCCGGCCTTGTCCAGCGGGGCAACCGCCCACGGACGCCAGTCGAAGTGGCCTTGGGCGGTATATACCGCCACCAGCAGCAGCACGAAGGCCAGGCTCAGGTTGAACGCCCGCAGTACACCACCACGGTCGTTGCGGGAGGGGACCGGCGGCGCGCCGGTGGGCTGGGGCAGGTTGGCGTTCATACCCTTAGGGATGGCGCCGCCCCGGATGAACACAAGGGCAACGCCGTGGGAGAGAGAGGTACCGCCTGCGGGACAATCCCGCAGGCGGCACGGTCGGTCAGGCGTGGCCGCCTTCCTTCGGCGGATTCTTCAGGCTCAGCACCACGGTCGCGGCGATGATCACCGCCACCACACCCAGCGAGATCGGGGTGGGGATCTTGAAGATGTCGATCAGCATCATCTTGATGCCGATGAAGGCCAGCACCAGGGCCAGGCCGTACGGCAGCAGGTGGAAGCGATCGGCCATGCCGGCCAGCAGGAAGAACATCGCCCGCAGGCCCAGCACCGCGAAGACGTTGGAGGTCAGCACGATGAACGGGTCGGTGGTGATGGCGAAGATCGCCGGGATGGAGTCCACCGCGAAGATCACGTCGGTCACCGCGATCAGGATCAGCACCACGAACAGCGGGGTGAACCAGCGCTTGCCATCGCGCATCACGCTCATGGCATTGCCGGCGTAGTCGGGCAGCAGGCGCAGGTGCTTGCGCATCCAGCGCAGGGCGGGGTTGGTCTCCAGATCCGGCTCGCTGCCGGCCGAGAACCACATCTTCCAGCCGGTGAAGAGCAGGAACGCGCCGAACACATAGAGCAGCCAGTGGAACTTGGTCAGCAGCACGCTGCCGGCGAAGATCATGATCGTACGCAGCACGATCGCGCCCAGGATGCCGATGATCAACACCTTCTGGCGCTGTTCCTCGGGCACCGCGAAGTAGCCCATGATCATCAGGAACACGAAGATGTTGTCCACGGCCAGGGCTTTCTCGACCAGGTAACCGGTCAGGAACTCCAGCCCGACCTTGTTGGCCACCACCTGGCCGGCGGTCTCATTGAGGTAGTACCAGAGGCCACCGTTGAAGGCCAGGGCCAGCACGACCCAGCCGATAGACCACCACAGGGCCTCCTTGAAGGTGACCTTGTGCGGTCCGCCATGTCGCATCAATACGAGGTCGACCAGCAGCGCGATGATCACCACCGCGCCGAAGCCGCCCCACAACCACACATTACCGATCGTCTGCATTGGGTTTGTCCGTTGGAAAAATGGAATGCCTCAAGCCGGACGGCGAGGATCTGCAACGGAGGATCGGGGGGATCCGGGGACAGAGCTTCGCCATACGGCGAAGGTCTCGCTCGCAGTCCCGATGGGTGGGACTGCCGTTGCACCGGAGCCTGCGGGCTCGAATTGACGGCGACAACGTCTGGGAGCTACTCCCCTTCTGGGGCCGATTCTGCGGGGTGGCGGGGCCGCCGTCAAATCCTTTCCTTGCCCCGGCACGGCTGAACGAAACACCCCGACAGGCCGTGACGGCCGCTGGCCGTGAACCACGTCATGGCCGGGTTTGCCGCGCTGACGGCCGGCGGCCGCCACTACCAGAGCGCCAGCGGCGTCGCTCCCAGCGCCGAGGGCTGCAGGCTTCCCGTTTACAATACGCCCATGAATACCCCTGCCCCCGTTGTCCGCCTCAAGAACGCCTGGCGCTCCAGCCACCCGTGGATCTTCCAGAAACTGGTCGAAAAGCCGGCCGTCCGTCCCAAACCCGGTGCCATCGTCGACGTCGTCGGCGTAGACGGGGAGTGGATCGGGCGTGGCTTCTACAACGGTCACTCGCGCATCGCCGTGCGCATCCTGGAGACCGATCAGGCCATCCCTGTCGACGCCGGCTGGTTTTCGCGCAAGATCGCCCAGGCGGTGTCGCTGCGTCGTGAGGTGCTCAAGCTGGACCAGGTCTCCGATGCCTGGCGCGTCGTCCACAGCGAAGGCGACGGTCTGTCCGGCCTGGTCGTGGACCGCTATGGCGACCTGGTGGTGGTCGAATTCTTCGCCGCCGGCATGTTCCGCCACCGCGAATGGGTCTACGAGGCCCTGCGCGAACAGTTCCCGGGCTGCCGTTTCCACAGCTTCGCCGACGAGCACGTGCAGAAGCAGGAAAGCTTCGACTTCCACGGCAACACCACCACCGAAGCGTCGGTGATCACCGAGTACGGCGTGAAGTTCCGCGCCGACCCGGCCGGTGCGCACAAGACCGGTTTCTTCGCTGACCAGCGCGAGAACCGCCAGTGGCTGAGCCAGCAGGTGGAAGGCAAGACCGTGCTCGACCTGTGCTGCAACACCGGTGGCTTTGCGGTGTATGCCGCTGCGCGCGGTGCGGCCGAAGTGGTCGGCATCGACATCGATGAAGACGTGATCGCCATCGCCAAGGGCAACGCCAAGCTCAACAACGTGCGCCCGAAGTTCATCCAGTCCGACATCTTCCCGTGGCTGCGCGATGCCTCCAACCGCGGTGAGCAGTACGACGTGGTGATCCTCGACCCGGCGAAGATGACCCGCGACCGCGACCAGGTCATCACCGCGCTGAAGAAGTACCTGGACATGAACAAGCTGGCGCTGGGCGTAGTCAAGCCCGGCGGCCTGCTCGCCACGTTCTCCTGCACCGGCCTGGTGGCCGAGGATCAGTTCCTGGACATGCTGCGCCGCGCCGCGTTCTACGCCGGCCGCACCATCCAGATCCTGAAAGTGGCTGGCGCCGGTCCGGACCATCCGTTCATGGCCCACGTGCAGGAATCGCGCTACCTCAAGGCCGTGTTCTGCCGCGTGGTGGATTGAGGTCTGTCCGGGCCAGACCCGTTGAACCCGGGACCGCAGAGCCACGCCATGCGTGGCTTCGCGGGCCAGATCAAGCCCAGCCACGCATGGCGTGGCTCTACAATCCAAGGTGAGGCGTCATGACGTTGCGCAGTCTGTCTTTGCTGGTTTCGCTGGCGTTGTGCACGCCACTGGCCGCCCACGCGATCGAATTCACCCCGCAGGAACTGGCCAGGGCGTCCACGCTGCAGCAGCGGCTGCTGACCCTGGACAGCCACCTCGATACACCGGCCAACTTCCACCGCGACGGCTTCGACATCACCCAGCGGCACGACCACAACGCGCTGTCGCAGGTGGACTACCCGCGCATGGTGGAAGGCGCGCTGGATGGCGGTTTCTGGGCGATCTACACCGACCAGGGCGACCGCAGTGCGCTGGCGCACCAGCACGACCGCGATGCCGGCCTCCTGCGGCTGACGGAAATCCGCGAGATGCTCGCCGCGCATCCGGATACCTTCCAGCTCGCGCTGACCGCCGCCGATGCCGCGCGCATCAAGGCCGCCGGCAAGCGCGTGGTCTACATCAGCATGGAGAACGCCAGCCCGCTGGTCGACGATCCCACGCTGCTCAGCTACTACCACCTGGCCGGCCTGCGCCTGCTCAGCACCGTGCACTTCGCCAACAACGAGTTCGCCGATTCGGCCACCGATCCCAAGGGCGCCGAATGGAAGGGCCTGAGCCCGGCCGGCAAGGCGCTGGTGGATGAAGCAGTGCGGCTGGGGATCGTGATCGATCAATCGCATGCCTCCGATGCGGTGTTCGATGATCTGATCGAGCGCATGCCGGTGCCGTTCGTGCTCTCGCACAGCTCGGCCAAGGCGATCTACAACCATCCGCGCAACCTCGACGATGCGCGCCTGAAGCGGCTGGCCAAGGCCGGCGGCGTGATCCAGGTCAACGCCTATGGCGGTTACCTGATCGATACCGGCAAAAGCGAGGCGCGCAAAGCGGCCGAGACGGCGCTGATGGCGCAGCTCGGCACCGATTACGACGGGATGAGCATCCAGCAGGGCGTTGCGCTGAAGAAGGGGCTGGAGGAGATCGACCAGCGCATCCCGCTGCGCAAGGCCACGTTGGACGATTTCTTCGCCCACTTCGAGCACATCCTCAAGGTGGTCGGCCCCGAACACGCAGGCATCGGCCTGGACTGGGATGGCGGCGGTGGCCTGGCCGATCTCCAGGACGTAAGCCAGTTGCCGAAGATCACCGCCTGGCTGCTGCGCAAGGGTTACACCGAGCAGCAGATCGCCGGCATCTGGGGCGGCAACCTGCTGCGCGTCATGCAGCAGGCGCAGGATCATGCCGCCAAGGCCGCGGCCGCGAAGCCCTGAGGCCAGTGGCGCGTCGCGCCCTGCCCGGCAGGGCGGCGTCACCGCTGCCAACAACGAAAAAGGCAGGCCTTGGGCCTGCCTTTTTCACACCCGGTCATCTCATCGCCGGCCCGGTGGCCGGCGCGATAGCTCAGCCCTTGCCCAGCACCGCATTGCGGCGGCCATAGGCGAAGTAGGCGATCAGGCCCACGACGTTCCACGCCAGGAAGTACAACTGCGTGGTGCTCGGCAGGCTGAAGAACAGGTACACGCAGCCGATCACCGCCAGCGGGCCGACCACGTAGGCCAGCGGCGTGCGGAACTTGCGCACGCGGTTGGGCTCGCGCTTGCGCAGCACCACCAGGCACAGGCCCACCGCGGTGAACGCGGCCAGCGTGCCGGCGTTGGCCAGTGCGGCGATTTCATCCAGGCGTGCCACGCCGGCCAGCGCGGCCACCAGCACCGCGGTGAACAGCGTGGTCGCGATCGGGGTGCCGGTGCGCGCGCTGACCTTGGACAGGCCACGCGGCAGCAGGCCATCGCGCGACATGACGAAGAAGATGCGGCTCTGGCCATACAGGAAGGCCAGCAGCACGGTCGGCAGGGCGATCACCGCCGCCGCGCCGATCCACTTGGCCGCGCCCGGGCTGCCCAGCTCGCGCAGGATCAGTGCCAGCGGCTCGGCGCTCTGGCCGAAGATCGTGTAGCTCATCGCACCCACGGCGGCCAGCGCCACCAGCACGTAGATGATGGTGCAGCCGACCATCGAGCCGATGATGCCGATCGCCAGGTCGCGCTCGGGTTTCTTGGTTTCTTCGGCCGCGGTGGAGATCGCATCGAAGCCGTAGAACGCGAAGAAGATGATCGCCGCGGCCGCCATCACTCCGCGCTCGACGCCATCGGCGCCCAGCGACTTGACGAAGCCGAACGGCATGAACGGCTCCATGTGGCCGGTATCGAAGTGCGGCAGGGCGATCGCCACGAACACGGTCAGCGCGATGATCTTGACCACCACCAGCACCGCGTTGAGCGTCGCACTCTCCTTGGTCCCGGCCATCAGCATGCCGGCCACCAGGAAGGTGATCAGCACGGCCGGCAGGTTGATGAAGCCGCCTTCCACGTGCGGGCCGGCGGTGAGCATCAAGGGCAGGTCGATGCCCCAGCCGTGCAGGAAGCCGACCGCGTAGCCGGACCACCCCACCGCCACCGTGCTGACCACCAGCGAGTACTCCAGGATCAGGCTCCAGCCCACCACCCAGGCCACCATCTCGCCGAGCGCGGTATAGCTGTAGGTGTAGGCGCTGCCGGCGGCCGGCATCATCGTGGCCAGTTCGGCATAGGACAGCGCCGCGCAGGCGCAGACCGCGCCGGCGATGGCAAACGAGATCAACACCGCCGGCCCGGCCAGGTTCGCGCCGACACCGATCAGGGTGTAGATGCCGGTGCCGACGATCGCGCCGATGCCCAGCGCGATCAGGTGCGGCCAACTCAGGGTCGGGATCAGTTGCCTGCCGGCTTCATGGACGGTGACAGTGTCTAGGGACTTGCGCCGGAGCAATGACATGGGGCCTCGCGGTGGATGACTGTGAACGACAAGTCTGCGAGTTTTACCGAACGCGGCGCAGCATTACTACTGCCAAGCGTCGTAAGCGGCCGCACGGTCGCCATGACTGGGGCGAAGGTGACGAAACCAGCACAAAGCCCGGGCACTCATCCCAGTGGCATCCGGTACCGGCCACGGCACCGGTATCGTTGCCGAACGCGGTCTGGCTGCCGCGCACGCTGCTGGCCGCATCGGCCGCATCGGCCGGACCGAGCCTCCCGATCCGGCCGGTGGATCTCAGCGGTTCAATGTCGCCATCGCCGCGGGGGCATAGCGCGGGCCGGCGGCGGCATTGGCCGGGAAGAGGGCGTCGATGCGGGCCAGCTCGTCGGCGCTGAGCTGCACCTGCAGCGCGCCCAGGTTCTCGTCCAGATACGCCAGGCGCTTGGTACCCGGGATCGGCACGAGGTCCTCGCCCTGCGCCAGTACCCAGGCCAGGGCCAGCTGCCCGGGGCTCACGCCCTTGGCGTTGGCCATCGCCGTAACCGCATCGACCAGCGCCAGGTTGCGGTCGAAGTTCTCGCCCTGGAAGCGCGGCGATTGGCGGCGGTAGTCATCGGCGTCGAAATCGGCCGGGCTGCGGATCGCGCCGGTCAGGAAGCCACGGCCCAGCGGCGAGTAGGGCACGAAGCCGATGCCGAGCTCGCGCACCGTCGCCAGCACGCCGTTGTCTTCCGGATCGCGCGACCACAGCGAGTACTCGGTCTGGACCGCGGTGATCGGATGCACCGCATGGGCGCGGCGGATCGTGCCGGCCGAGGCTTCGGACAGGCCGAGGAAGCGCACCTTGCCCTGCTCGACCAGGCGCGCCATTGCGCCCACGGTGTCTTCGATCGGTACCTCGCCGTCCACGCGGTGCTGGTAGTACAGGTCGATGTGGTCCACGCCCAGCCGCTGCAGGCTGGCCTCGCAGGCGGCGATCACGTACTCGGGGCGTCCATCGACGCTGCGTGCGGCGGTGTCGCTCGGCTCCAGCTTGATGCCGAACTTGGTCGCCAGGAACACCTGGTCGCGGCGGTCGGCGATCGCCTTGCCCACCAGCACCTCGTTGGTGTGTGGGCCGTACATGTCGGCGGTGTCGAGCAGGGTGACGCCGCGCTCCAGCGCGCGGTGGATGACCGCGGTGGCGTCGGAATCGCTGCCGCGGCCGCCATAGAAAGCGCTCATGCCCATGCAGCCCAGGCCGAGCGCGGAAACGGTGGGGCCATCACGGCCAAGGGTGCGGGTCTGCATGAAGTACTCCGGGGAAGGAAAGGAACAGGACCAGCATCCTCCTGCGGACTATGTGGATAAACTGGCCGCTCCTGCATCATCCTTGAAGCCAGCCTTCACAATGAGTGCTCAGCGCCCCCTGCCCGCCGTCGTCGCCTTCGCCCGCGTCGCGCACCATGCCAGCTTCACCCGGGCCGCCGATGAGCTGGGGGTGTCGCCCTCGGCGCTCTCCCAGACGGTCCGCGCGCTGGAGGCGCACCTCGGCGTGCGGCTGCTGCAGCGGACCACGCGCCGGGTCGGCCTGACCGAGCAGGGCGCCCGTTTCCTGGCGCAGGTGCGCGAGGGCCTGGCCCGCATCGATGCGGCCTTCGAGGATCTGGACCAGCAGCGCGATGTGCCCGCCGGGAAGCTGCGCATCAACGTGCCGCGGATCGCCGCCGAACTGCTGGTGCTGCCCCACCTGCCCGGTTTCCTGGCGCGTTACCCGCAGATCGAGGTGGAGCTGTTCGTGGAAACCGCGCTGACCGATCTGGTCGCCGGCGGTTTCGACGCCGGCATCCGCTTGGGCGAAAGCCTGGCGCGCGGCATGATCGCGGTGCCGATCGGGCCACTGGAGCGTCAGGTGGTGGTGGCCACTCCGGCGTACCTGGCCACGCACGGCGTGCCCGCGACCCCGGCGGATCTGGTCGCCCACGAGTGCATCGTGCACCGGCTCAGCACGGGCCGGCGGATGGCATGGGAGTTCACCGGCGAGGGTCGCGATTTCGAGGTCGAGGTGGCGGGCCGTCTGGTGTTCAACGATGCCGGCCTGATCCGGGCGGCGGTGCGCAAAGGGGTGGGGCTGGCGCAGGGGTTCGAGGCGCTGTACGCCGGCGACGTGGCGGCCGGCCGCCTCCAATGCGTGCTGCAGGACTGGCAGCAGCCGTTCGCCGGCTTCCATCTGTACTACCCGGCGCGCGAGCAGATGGCGCCCAAGCTGCGGGTGTTCATCGATTACCTGCGCGAGGCGATGCGGCGCTGACGCCGGCGGGTCAGCGCACCGGGGAAAGCAGCGCGCCGGCCCAGCCATCCAGCGGCGGATGACCCTGTGGATAGATCACCTGCGTATCCTCGGGGAAGCGCTTGCAGCACAGCACGCCGCGCGCATCGAACACCCGCCAGCCCTGGGCCGCGGCTTCGGCCCGCGCGATGCGATCGCGAAGCGCGAGCATCAGGCTGGCCTGGCAGTCGAACAGGCAGGCGCGCAGTTCCACCCGGTCCACCGGGTGCAGGCCGGCAAGGATGCGGCTGACGGCCGGGTGGGCCAGATCGATGCGGCGGGTGTGCATGCCGAGCAGGCGCTCGTCATGGCCATTGAGGTGCTGCACGAAGTAGATCGGGGCGGCCATCGGATCCTCGCGACACGGCGATGGCGCCGATTGAACACTGCCCCGGGACACGGGGGAATCTCAATGTTTGAATGAAACGCAACCGTCGCGATGACGGCGTCTATCTGCGGCCGAACGCGACGCGCGCTGTCGCGGCACGCCGACGGACGGCGGCCAAGACCTCAGCCGCTGACGCCCAGGCGTACACCGAACCCGATCAGGAACACCCCTGCCACCCGCCTCAGCCAAAGCCCCACACGCGGGTGCTGGAGAATCCGACGGCGCAGCAGGTTGCCCACCCCGATCAGCACCGAGCAGTACGCCAGCCCCATGACGAAGATGATCAGTGCCATGGTCGCGAACGTCACCACGCCCTGGTGGCGTGCCGGATCGATGAACAACGGCAGGAAAGCCATGTAGAAGATGATCGCCTTCGGGTTCAGCAGGTTGATCAGCACCGCCTGGCGGAAGTAGTGGCCCGGCGTGAGGCGGATCCCGCCTTCCTCCCCCAGGGCGCGCGGCTGGCGCAGCAGGCCGATGCCGATCCATACCAGGTAGGCCGCGCCCAGGTACTGCACCGCGTGGAACACCATCGGGTTGGCCTTGAGCAATGCAGCCACACCGGCCACCGCCAGCCACATCAGGATCTGATCGCCCAGCAGCAGGCCGAACAACGCCGTGTAACCGCCACGCACGCCGCCGCGGCCGGTGGCGGTGAGCAGGGTGAACGTGCCCGGGCCCGGCAGGGCCAGGAACACCAGCACGGCAGCAACAAATGTCCACAGATCCTGGATGCCCATCCACGGCATGGCGGCGACTCGACAACGGGGGAGAGGCATTGTCCGGCAGCCGCGCCCCGGGCGATAGCGTCAGCGCGCGCCGGCCGGCAAGCCGGCGAGCAGGGGCTGCAGCCGTTGTTCGAACATCGCATGCAGCTGGCGGATCGCCGGGGAGAACTGCTTGCGGTGCGGGCACACCAGGTTCAACGGCAGGCTGTCGCCGGCTCCGCCCAGCAGCACCTGCAGGCGCCCCGCCTCGACATCGGCGCAGACATCCAGCCATGACTTGAACACGATGCCTTGCCCGGCCACCGCCCAGCGGCGGACCACGTCGGCATCGTCGCAGACCATGTTGCCGCGCACCGGGATCACCGTGCGCCGGCCATCGGCCTCGAAGCTCCAGCGGTCATACGCACGCCCGGCCAGCTGGTAGAGCAGGCAGTGGTGCTCCTTCAACGCGTCCAGGCTGTCCGGCGTGCCGTGCCGGGCCAGGTAGTCCGGTGAGGCGGCCAGCACCCGCCGGTTGCCGGGCAGCAGGGGCAGGGCGACATAGCTGGCGTTGTCGAACCGGCCCAGCCGGAAGGCGATGTCGACCGGATCGCGGAACACATCGGCCACCTGGTCGGACAACTGCAGGCGCAGCTGCAGCTTCGGGTGCGCGGCGCGGAACTCGGTCAGCCACGGCAGCAGCAGGTTGCGGCCCAGGTCCGATGGCGCCGCCACCTGCAGCGTGCCGCGCAGCTCGGCATCCTCGCCACGCACCCGGGCCTCGCCCTCGCGCAGCGCGGCCAGCACCTCCTGCGCGTAGGGCAGGTACAACGCGCCCTCGGCGGTCAGGCGCAGGCTGCGGGTCGAGCGTACGAACAGGCGCAGGTCCAGCTCGCGCTCCAGCCGCGCCACCGCCGCCGCGACCTGGCCGGGCAGCAGGTCGGCCTCGCGCGCGGCGTTGGAGAAGCTGCCCAGCGCCGCCGTGCGGACGAACAGGGCGAGATCGTCAAACCGGACCATTTTCATTCCTGGAGTGAAAGTGCTGCCCGATTTTGCGCCTTTCTCCGCTTGGCGGAGAAGCGCAGTCTGTCCGTCTTCCCCAACGGATCTCCCCCATGAAAGCCGTCGCCTATACCCAGCATGGCCTGCCGATCAGCGACCCCGCCGCGCTGGTGGACATCACCCTGCCGATCCCCACGCCTGGCCCACGCGACCTGCGGGTGGAAGTCCGGGCGATCTCGGTGAACCCGGTCGATACCAAGGTCCGCAACGGCGTGGCGGTGACCGAGCCGCGCGTCCTCGGTTTCGACGCGGTCGGCATCGTGGATGCGGTCGGTGACGAGGTGACGCTGTTCCAGCCCGGCGATGCGGTCTTCTATGCCGGTGCGATCGGCCGTGCCGGCAGCAACGCCGAGTACCAGCTGGTGGACGAGCGCATCGTCGGGCACAAACCGGCGAGCCTGGATGACGCTGCCGCCGCGGCGCTGCCGCTCACCGCGATCACTGCCTGGGAGCTGCTGTTCGACCGCTTGCGCATCCCCGAGAACGGCGGTGAAGGCCAGACCCTGCTGGTGATCGGCGCGGCCGGTGGCGTCGGCTCGATCCTGGTCCAGCTGGCCCGCCAGCTGACCCGCCTGACCGTGATCGGCACCGCCTCGCGCCCGGACACCCAGGACTGGGTCTACGCGCTGGGCGCGCACCATGTGATCGACCACACCCAGCCGCTGGGCGAAGGCCTGCAGCGCCTGGGGATCGCCGAGGTCAGCCACGTCGCCAGCCTGACCCATACCGATCAGCACTACGACCAGATCGTCGCCGCGCTCGCCCCGCAGGGCCAGCTGGCGCTGATCGACGACCCGGGCCAGCTCGATGTGATGGCACTCAAGCGCAAGAGCCTGTCGCTGCACTGGGAATCGATGTTCACCCGCTCCAGCTTCAACACCCCCGACGTGCAGCGCCAGCACGAGCTGCTCGAACGCGTTGCCGCGCTGATCGATGCCGGCGTACTGCGCACCACGCTGGGCGAGCATTACGGCCGCATCAACGCCGCCAACCTGCGCCAGGCGCATGCCCTGATCGAAAGCCACCGCGCCCGCGGCAAGCTCGTGCTTGAAGGTTTCTGACGCAGCCAATGAGACCGCCGCGGCCTACACTTGCCGCATGCAAACCGAATTCCTCATTCTCGGCGCCCTGGTGTGTGCCGTCCTCGTGCTGCAGCTGCTCGCGCTGCTGCGGCGTTCCGGCCATGGCGACCTCGAACAGAGCCTGCGCGAGGAGGCCCGGGTCGGCCGCAGCGAACTGCGCGAGCAGCTCGAAGGCCTGGGCCGCCAGCAGGACGCGCGGCTGGAAAGCTTCGCGCGCGCGCTGACCGATCTTTCCACCCGTACCGATCAGCGCCTGGACCTGTTGCGCGACGCGCTGGGTGAAGACGCGCGCAAGGCCCGCGAGGAAAGCACGCTCAGCCAGCAGCGCACCGGCGAGCTGCTGGCGCTGCGCATGCAGGACGTGCGCGCGCAGCTGGAAGCGTTCGGGCACCAGCAGCAGGCGCGCATCGAAGCGTTCGGCCAGCAGCTGGTGGAACTGACCACCCGCACCGACAGCCACATGGCCGCGCTGCGCCAGGCCCTGGCCGACGACGCACGCCTGGGCCGTGAGGAAACCGGGCAGTCGCAGCAGCGCCTGGCCGAATCGCTGGGCCTGCGCCTGCAGGAGATGACCCAGCGCAACGAGCAGCGCATCGGCGAGATGCGCGCCACGCTCGAGCAGCAGCTCAAGAGCCTGCAGAGCGATAACGCCGAAAAGCTCGACCAGATGCGCGTGACCGTCGACGAGAAGCTGCAGACCACCCTGGAAACCCGCCTGGGTGCTTCGTTCCAGCTGGTCTCCGAACGACTGGAGCAGGTCCAGCGTGGCCTCGGCGAAATGCAGCAGCTGGCCACCGGCGTGGGCGACCTCAAGCGGGTGCTGACCAACGTCAAGAACCGTGGCAGCTGGGGCGAAGTGCAGCTGGACAACATCCTCGAGCAGACGCTGACCCAGGAGCAGTACGGGCGCGGTGTCAAAGTGCGCCCGGACAGCAACGAGATCGTGGATATCGCGGTGCGCCTGCCGGGTCGTGGCCACGAAGACACCCCGGTGTGGCTGCCGATCGATTCCAAGTTCCCACGCGAGGATTACGAGCGCCTGCTCGATGCGCAGGAACAGGGCGATGTCGAGGGGGTACGCGTGCAGGGCGCGCAGCTGGAGCGCGCGATCCGCATCCAGGCCAAATCGATCTGCGACAAGTACATCGCCCCGCCGCACACCACTGATTTCGCGGTGATGTTTCTGCCGACCGAAAGCCTGTACGCCGAAGTGATCCGCCGCCCCGGCCTGATCGACCTGCTGCAGCGCGACCACCGCGTGGTGGTGGCCGGCCCGACCACCGTCACCGCGCTGCTCAACAGCCTGCAGATGGGCTTCCGCACGCTGGCCATCGAACAGCGCTCCAGCGAAGTGTGGGGCCTGCTCGGTGCGGTCAAAAGTGAGTTCGGCAAGTTCGCCGGCATCCTGGAAAAAGCCGAAAAGCAGATCAGCACGGTGGGCCGCAGCCTCGGTGAAGCCAGCCGCAAGACGCGCACCATCGAGCGCCGCCTGCGCAGCGTGGAAACGCTGGGCAGCGAACAGACCCAGGATCTGCTCGGCGACATGAGCGGCGAGGACGAGGACGTGGCCGGCGACGAGACCAGCGCCGCGCAGG
The DNA here is from genome assembly GCF_001806305.1 of Stenotrophomonas sp. LM091. Lineage (NCBI taxonomy): Bacteria > Pseudomonadati > Pseudomonadota > Gammaproteobacteria > Lysobacterales > Lysobacteraceae > Stenotrophomonas > Stenotrophomonas sp. LM091. Next base: position 2,154,696 of record NZ_CP017483.1, on the reverse strand, counting down.
AGTGAGCGCCGACGCCATGCATGCAGGCGATCACGCATGCTGCGCGGCACACGCTTTGCCCTGCCTCTCTTCCGCCTTCCAAGGAACGCCGATGCGCCTGACCCTGATGCTGTCCCTCCTGCTCGCCCTGGCCGGTTGCAGCAGTACGCCACCTGCCGACACCGCGGCGACCACCTCCGCCACACCGAGCGCTGCCGCATGCACCGCCGCCGGTGGCAGCCTGCAGCCGCTGGGTCGCCTGCAGCGCGTGCAGTGCGTGGTGCCCTACGCCGATGCCGGCAAGGTCTGCAGCGCCAAGGCCGACTGCAGTGGCCAATGCCTGGCCACGAGCGATGTCGCGCCGGGAACGGCCGCGCGCGGCGTCTGCCAGCGCGATGTCAGCCAGAACTTCGGCTGCCGCCAGCGCATCGATGGCGGCGTGGCCCTGGGCACGATCTGCGTCGACTGAGCTTCCCGCGGCACGGCTATGCTGTGCCTCCCCTGATCCAACGCAAGGAACCTGCCGTGAGCCAGACCGTCTACGACATCCCCGTCACCACCATCGAAGGTCAGCCGACCTCGCTGGCCGATTACCGCGGCAAGGTGCTGCTGGTGGTCAATGTCGCCTCCAAGTGCGGCCTGACCCCGCAGTACGAAGGTCTGCAGGCGCTGTACGCCGACAAGCAGGCCGCCGGCCTGGAAGTGCTGGGCTTCCCGGCCAACAACTTCCTGGCCCAGGAACCGGGCAGCGAAGCGGACATCCAGCAGTTCTGCCAGCTCGAGTACAACGTCAGCTTCCCGATGTTCGCCAAGATCAGCGTGGCCGGTGAGGACACCCATCCGCTGTACCAGCAGCTGACCGCCGCGCAGCCGACCGCCACCGGCGAAGGCCCGATGCGCGAAAAGCTGCAGGGCGCCGTGGCCAAGTACCCCGAGCTGGTGGTCAATGCCGCCCCGGGCGTGCTGTGGAACTTCGAGAAGTTCCTGATCGGCCGCGATGGCCAGGTCATCGCGCGCTTCGCCCCGGACGTGCCGGCTGACGATGCCCGCCTGGTGGCCGCGATCGACGCCGCGCTGGCGGCCTGATCGGCTGACGCGGGAACAAAAAAAGCCCCGCTTCGGCGGGGCTTTCTCGTGGGGGATCAGTTACCCCAGTTCGGCATCGGCATCGCATCGACCGGAATCGGGGCGTCCGGATCGTCCTTGCCGCGCGCATGCTTGCCACGCAGGTCGTTCTCGATCTGGTAGTTGCGGCGCTGCAGCCATGCATCGCGCACGAGCGAATACTCGTCCACGGCGTTGTCGCGCATGTCATCGACCGCCAGCAGCTGCGAACGCATGTCCACCAGCTGCAGGCCCTGCAGGCCGATGCGGATCTTGTCCTCTTCGATCGTGCGGATCGGCGAGAGCGGCATGTCGCCGGCCAGGCCGAACACATCGCGCACGGTACGCGGGCCGAAGAACGGCAGCTCCACGTAGCGCGAACGGCGCCAGCCCCACGTGCCCAGGGTCTGGCCGAAGTCTTCCTTGCGACGCGGCACCATGGCCTTGCTGGCCGGATCGAACAGCCCGCCGATACCCAGCGTGGAGTTCATCAGGAAGCGGCCCAGGCTGTCCCAGGCATCGTCCGGGCGGCCCTGCAGCAGCTGGTTGGTGATCGTCACCGGTGCGCGCAGGTTGCTGAAGAAGTTGCTCACGCCGGTGCGGGCGAAGCGCGGCACCACGTTGGTGTAGGCCACCGCCAGCGGGCGTGCGACCGCACGGTCGACCACGTTGTTGAAGCTGTGCACCTTGCGGTTGAACGGTTCCCACGGATCGTACGGGGTGCCGCTGGGCTCGGTGCCATCCGCGCTCGGGGCGGGCCCGCCGTACAACGCAGCGAAGTCGTCCTCGGCGTTGGTCGGCGCGGTGCCGGCCGTGGCCGGTTCCGCCGCCGGGTCGGTACCGGCCTGCGCGGCCGGGGCCGTGCTGTCGGCGACGGCGTCGGCCGGTACCACGGGCGTGTCGGCCACATCGGCCACCGGTGCCGCCGCAGGGGCGACCTCGACGCTGACCGGTGCGGTGTCGCGTGCGGGTTTGCCGGCACAGGCGCTCAGGGCCAGCGCCAGCACGAGGAGGGGGAGGGTGCGTATGACGTTCATGTCAGCTCGCCGCAGAAAGGGCATGGAAATCCAGGGTGGGTGCCAGCCGGTAGGCGGCACTGAGGTCGGTGAAACCGTCCGGGCTGCCGATGATCGTCGGCGCGGTCCCGTTTGCACGCAGGCGTGCGGCCAGCTCGGCCAGCAGGGCCAGGCCGGCACTGTCCAGTCCGGTCACCGCCGCCAGGTCCAACTGCTGCACGCCGTCCAGCGCGGCCAGCGAGGGCCACAGGGCCGTCACCGCCGCGCGGTCGAGCACCCCGCTGAACACCAGCGAGGCACCGTTGCGCTGCACGCTGGCGCTGTTACTTGCCACGCGGGGCCTGCCCGGCCTGCATGCTGCCGTTGCGCAGTTCGGTGGCGACCTGCTGGATCGACTTCTGGCGCAGCGGGGCGTCGAACTGGGTCTTGAAGGTCTGCACGTAGGAAATGCCTTCGATCATCACATCGAAGATCTTCCACTGGCCGTTGACGTTGCGCATCAGGTAGTCGACCGGGGTCGGCTCGTTGCCGGCGCGGATCAGCTCGGTGGACACGCGCACGCCGCGGTTGCCCGGCAGCGGCGACTCGCTCTTCAGGCGGAAGGTCGGCTTGCCCTGGATCTCGAGCAGGGCCGAACCGTAGCGCTGCATCAGGTTGTCGGCCATCGCATCGGCGAACAGCTTGACGTCGGCATCCGAGGCGCCGCGGCCGTGCACGCCCAGCACCAGGCGGGCGGCGTAGTCGCGGTCGAAGGTCTTGTTGAGCTCGCTGTTGATGAAGTCACGCAGCACCGCCGGGTTGGCCCGGAACTCGGTGCGGCGCTGCTGCAGCGAGGTCAGGATGCGGGTGCTGGCGTCCATCACCGCCTTGCTGGCCTGGCCCTGCTGGGCGGCAGCGGCAGCGGGAGCGGCCTGGGCGAAGGAGAGCGAGGGCGTGGCGGCGAGCAGGGCCGAGGCCAGCAGCGCCGGGATCAGGGTCTTTTTCATGGTTGCGGTTCCGTTGCAGGCGCAGGCGCGCCGTTGCCATCGTGGGAGTCAGCGCCACCGGTATTGGCCGGACCGCTGAACATGTACTTGCCGACCAGCTGGAGCAGGTCCACCGCCGGCTGGGTGAAGACGATCTCGTCGCCGGACTTGAGCACATCCGGGTCACCGCCCGGCTGCAGACCGATATAGCTCTCGCCGAGCAAACCGCTGGTGAAGATGCCGGCCGAGGTGTCGGCCGGCAGATCCTTGAACTTGCCGTCCAGCTTGAGGGTCACGATCGAGTCGAACTTCTGGGGATCCAGTTCGATGCCCGAGACCTGGCCGATGGTCACGCCGCCGATCTTGACCGGCGCCTGCTTGCGCAGCTGGCCGATCTGGGTGAAGCGCGCCTTGAGTTCGTAGCCGCTGCCGCCGGTGCCCCACCGTTGATTGGTGGAGGCCACGGCCAGCACCAGCAGCGAGGCCAGCGCCAGCAGCAGGAACGCGCCGACGGAAAATTCGAGTCTGGGACCGCGGATGGCCATGGGATATCTCACTGTTCTTTGTCAGGTGCCTGGACAGGTGTCTGGGCGGGAAGTCTTTGCGTACTCAAGCGGGGGTGCTGGCCAGGGACAACGGCCGTACCGACCAACGGTCGGTACCTACTGGAACATCATGGCGGACAGCACGAAGTTGAAGACCAGCACCAGCAGCGAGGCGTTGACCACCGCGCGCGTGGTGGCGACCGACGTGCCTTCGATCGTGGGTTCGGCATGGAAGCCGACATAGGACGCGACCAGGGCAGCCGTGCCGCCGAAGATCGCCGACTTCAGCATCGCCACGCCGAAGTCATCCCAGAAGTCCACGCTGTTGCTCAGCGCCGACCAGAACACGCCATTGTCCAGGCCGAGCACGTGCACGGCCTCGAAGTAACTGGCACTGATCGCCAGCGAGCAGAAGATGCCGGTCAGCAGCGGCACGGTCAGCACCGCCGCCCAGAAGCGCGGGGCGACGACCTTGGCCACCGGGTCGATGGCCATCAGCTCCAGCGCCTTGATCTGGTCGGTGGCGCGCATCAGGCCCAGTTCGGCGGCGATCGAACTGCCGGCGCGGCCGATGAACAGCAGTGCGGTCAGCACCGGGGCCAGTTCGCGGTACAGCGAGAGGCCAAGCAGCGTGGACAACGCATCGGCGGCGCCGAAGGTGGTGAGCGTGCGGTAGCCCTGCAGGGTCAGCACCAGGCCCACGAACGCGCCGCCTACGGCAATGATCGGCAGCGAACGTGCACCGATCTTGTAGATTTCGCGGGTCAGCTCGGCAAGGAAATCGGCGGTCGGCAGCGAGCCGCGCAGTACCGTCAGCGAGAACAGGCCGGCGCGACCGAGCGAGCGGGTAGCGTCAACGAAGGGCATCAGGCAACCCTCGCACGTGGTGCGGCATCGAAGGGGATCGGGCCGTCCGGCTCACCATGCAGGAACTGCCGCAGCAGCGGGTCCTGGCTGGATTCAAGTGCGGCCGGGCTGCCCTGGAATACGATGCCGCCGTTGGCGATGGCGATCACCTGGTCGCAGATCGGCAGGGTCTCGTGCACGTGGTGGCTGACGATGATGCTGGTCAGCCCCAGGCTGTGGTTGAGGCGCTGGATCAGGCTCATGATCACGCCCGAGGCGATCGGGTCCAGCCCGGTCAGCGGCTCGTCGTAGATCATCAGCGGCGGGTCGAGCGCAAGCGCACGGGCCAGGGCCACACGCCGCGCCATGCCGCCGGACAGCTCGCGCGGCCAGGCATCGGCAGCGGCCAGCAGGCCCACCGCGTGCAGTTTCATCTGCACCAGGCGGCGCAATACGGGCTTCGGCAGGCGGGTATGGGTGCGCAGTGGCAGGGCCACGTTCTCGGCGACGGTCAGGTCGGTCAGCAGGCCATTGCCCTGCAGCAGCACGCCCACGCTCTTGCGCATCTCCAACAGCGCGCGTGCGCCGGTCGGAATGGGCTGGCCGAACAGGGTGACCTCGCCGGCCACCGGGCGCAGCTCACCGGTCAGCGCGGCCAGCAGCGTGGACTTGCCACTGCCCGACGGGCCAAGCACGGCGGTGATGCTGCCGCGCGGAACGGTCAGCGAAACGTCGCGCAGGATCGTACGTCCGCCGCGGTCGATGCGGACGTTGGACAACTGCACCAGACTCTCTTCGGAAACCGTCATGGGCGCCATTAACAAAATTCCAACGTTGTAAGATCGTGGTGAACGGCTGAACATAACCGAACTGGACCGTGCAGTATTGTCGCACGGGCGGGTGAGGGCAGTGCCGCGGCGGGCATGCCGTCACCTGCAACACAGCGTGTCGGGCCGGTGGTGGCCCGCGCCTTTTCCCCGTCCACACCGCCCGCAGCGCTGCGTTCGTGCGTCGGCTACGGCACACTCCTGCGATGACCGACGCTGCTTCAGACTTTCGCCTGTACCACTCCAACTCGCTCGATGTGCTGGCCGCCCTGCTGGCCACCACGCTGCGCACGCCGGTGCCGGGCCAATCCATCCTGGTGCCGGAGGTGGTGCTGATCCCGCAGGTTGCGATGCGCCGCTGGCTGCAATCGACCCTGGCGGCCGAGTATGGCATTGCCGCCAACCTCGCGTTCCTCACGCCGGGTGAGCTGGTCGCCCGCGCCCTCAATGCCAACGTGCCCGGGGAACATGACGATCTCAATGCCGAGGGGCTGCGCTGGCGGTTGTATGCCGCCCTGCGAGACCCGGTGTTGATGGCGCAGCCGCCGATGGCGGCGCTGCAGGCGTATCTGTCCGCGGCCGATCCGCTCAAGCCATGGGCGCTGGCGGCCGAGCTGGCCTCGGTGTTCGAGAAGTACCAGGCGTGGCGTCGCGATTGGCTGCTGCGCTGGGACGCGGGCGCAGCGCCGAACGACCCGCAGGCGATCCTGTGGCGGCGCATCGCCGGCGGCAAGCAGTACCGCGCGCGCCGCATCGATGCCTACCTGGCCCGCTTCGAGGGCGCCGGACAGCCGTTGCCGCAGGGCCTGCCGACGCGCGTGTTCGCCTTCGCCACGCTCAACATCTCCCCGGACGTGCTGCGGGTGCTGGCCACCCAGGCGCGGGTCGGCACGATGCACTTCTATCTACCCACGCCGACCCAGGCCTACTGGGGCGATCTGCAGACCCTGGGCGAGAAGCTGCGCAGCGGCGCGCCCGATCCGTTCGGGGAGGCCGCGGGCGAGAACCGCCTGCTGCAGGCCTGGGGCGCGGCGGGTCGCGATTTCATGGCGGTGCTGGGCAGCTACGAGGTCGTGCACCCCTCCGGTGAGATCGCCGCGTACGACGATCCGGAAGAGGATGCGCGCCCGGACATGGCCGAGGGCGGCTTATCCGACAGCCTGCTGCACCGCCTGCAGCGCGATCTGTTCCACCGCCGCGGGCAGCCGGCGGGGGAGCTGCGCGAGGGGCTGCGCTACGACGACCCCAGCCTGCAGGTGCATGCCTGCCACACCCGCCTGCGCGAACTGCAGGTGCTGCATGACCAGCTGCGCGGCCTGCTGCAGGACCCGCGCTTCGATCCGCCGCTGCAGGCGCGCGACATCGCGGTGCTGGCACCGGACATCGATCCCTACGTGCCATACCTGGAAGCGGTGTTCGGCGGCCGCAGCGGCGGCGATGACCACATTCCCTATGCGCTGGCCGATACCAGCCCGCTGGCCGGCGAGCCGTTGGCCGATGTGTTCGTGCACCTGCTCGGGCTGCCGGTCTCGCGCTTCGGATTGAACGAAGTGCTCGATCTGCTCGCCAGTGCACCGTTGGCGGACGCCGCCGGCCTCGATGCCGCGGCGTTCGACCGCCTGCACGACTGGCTGCAGGCCGCCGGCGCGCGCTGGGGGCTGGATGCGGCCCATCGCGGCCAGCATCAGGCCCCGGTGGACGATGCGTTTACCTGGCAGTTCGCGCTGGATCGCCTGCTGCTGGGTCACGCCAGCGGCAGCGACGGGGATATCGCCGGGGTCGCGCCATGGCCGGAGCTGGAAGGCAGTGCGCTGGACGCGCTGGACCGCCTGCTCGGCCTGCTGCGCGTGCTGGCGCGCTACCAGCGCGCGCTCGGTGAGGCCATGTCGCCCGGGCAGTGGCGGCAGCGCCTGCTGGCCCTGCTCGATGCGCTGCTGCCCGAACCGCCGCAGGCGGCCAGCAGCCAGCGCGCGCTGGAGCGCCTGCGCAAACTGATCAACGAGTTCGCCCGCGATGCGGAGACCGCCGGCTTCGAGGGCGACGTGCCACCGGAGGTGCTGCGCGCCCATTTCGCCGGCGTGCTCGCCCAGGCCGATACGCGTGCACCGCTGTTGACCGGTGGCGTCAGCTTCGGCCGGATGGTGCCGATGCGCCTGCTGCCGTTCCGGGTGATCTGCGTGCTCGGCCTGAACGATGGCGACTTCCCGCGCCGCGATCCGGCCGCCGGCCTCAACCAGCTCACCGCCGAGCTGGGCACCGACAAGCGCCGGCATGGCGACCGCTCGCTGCGCGAGGATGACCGCTTCCTGTTCCTGCAGCTGTTCGCCTCGGCGCAGGACGTGTTCTACCTGAGTTACCTGGGCGCCGATCCGCGCGATGGCAGCGTGCGCGAACCCTCGGTGCTGGTCAGCGAGCTGATCGATGCCGCGGCCGAGTACCACCTGGATCCCCCGGCGGCGGCGCGCAGGATGACCGTGCGCCATTCGCTGCAGCCGTTCGCTCCGGCCGCGTTCGGCGGGGGCGAGGAGCCACGGCGTTTCAGCTATCGCCGCCAATGGCACCCCGCCGCCGGCTCGCTCGGCGGTGCACGTCGCGCGCTGGCGCCGTGGTTCGCCACGCCGCTGCCGCCGATGGAGAGCAGCGCTGCCGAGCCGGAACTGAGCGTGGATGCGCTGCGTCGTTTCCTCACCGATCCGGCCAGCCAGTTCCTCTCGCAACGGCTCGGCCTGCGCCTGCCCGATGACGTGGACAACGCCGACGACGTCGAGCCGCTGGTGATGGCCGCGCGCGGTGGCGACACGGTGCTGCTGCAGCAGGCCGTGATCGAGGCCACCCTCGGGCAGGACGACACGCCGCTGTACCCACGGCTGCGTGCGCGGGCGCTGCTGCCCTCCGGCGCCCTGGGCGAACGACAGTTCGCGCTGCTGCAGGCCCAGACCGAGCCTTATGCGCAGGCGCTGGCCCAGTGGCAGGCCGGTACCACGGCCGACAGCCGCCGCTACGAGGTGGATATCGACGGGGTTCGCCTGCACGGCCGCGTGGACGGAGTGCATCCGCACGGGCTGGTGCGCCTGCGCCCGGGTCCGCTCAACGGCCGTGCCGCGATCCGCCAGGGCCTGGACTGGCTGCTGGCCAATGCCGCCGGCGATGCCTTGCCGCTGGTGCAGTTCCACGAGGCAGGCGATGACGGCCTGGGTCCGCACACGCTGCCGCCGCTGGGCGCCGAGCGCGCGCAGCAGGTGCTGCGTCGCCTGCTGCAGCTGCGCAGCGAAGGGCTGCGTGCGCCACTGCTGCACGGCCCGTCCACCGGCTGGGTGCTGTACACCGCCGCCGAGGCCAGGCGCGAGGCCGAGGGCCGCGCCAAGTGGCACGGCAGCGACCGCACCTGGGGCGAGTCCACCGGCGCCGGCTACCAGCTCGCGCTGCGCGGCCACGACCCCTTCGCCAGTGCCGACAGTTACCGGCAACTGCTGCACAACAGCTTCGTGGTGTTCACCGCGGTGCGCGAAGGCCGGGTGTTCCCGGGCTTTGACGAGGAAGGAGCCCTGCGATGACCGACCACGAGTTTCTCAACGATCCCTACCTGGCGCTGCCGCTGGACGGCGTGCGCCTGATCGAGGCCAGCGCCGGTACCGGCAAGACCTTCACCCTGGCCACGCTGTTCACCCGGCTGGTGGTGGAGAAGGGCTGGCGCATCAGCCAGATCCTGGCTGTCACCTTCACCGATGCCGCCACCCAGGAACTGCGCAAGCGAATCCGCGAGCGCCTGGCCCTGGCCGCGCAGCTGGTGGAGCGCGCGCCCAGCGAACAGGACAGCCCCGATGTCGCCTTGACCCGGGTGATCCTGCGACGCCAGCTCGCTCTCGGTGAAGAAACACCCGCCGCGCTGGCGCGCCGGCTGCAGACCGCCGCTGATGAAATCGACCTCGCCTCGATCTTCACCATCCACGGCTTCTGCACCCGGGTACTGCGCGAACATGCGCTGGAGAGCGGGCATACCTTCGATCCGCCGACCCTGCTGCCAAGCGAACGCGAGCTGCACGAAGAACTGGCCGCCGACCTGTGGCGCGTGCATGCCAACGACCCGGCCACGGTCGATGCGCTGACCTGGCTGTGGTCCTCGCCCGAGGCGCTGGCAGGCGATCTCTCCACGTTGATCAAGCCGTTGCCGTTGCTGCCAGCGCGGCCCGCGCGTACCTTCGACGATCCCGCCCCGCAACTGCGGCTCACCGCGGCTGCGTTGGCAGAGGCGATCCAGACGCACGTCGAAGACGCCCAGGCGCAGATCGCCGTGGCGTTCGACCGCAAGGTCTTCGACGGCCGTCGTGCCAAACGGCCGAGTTTCGACAAGGCCTTCGGCGAGCTGTTGGCCGGCCGCAGCGCGCAGCACTGGCCGCGTGGCGACAAGAGCCACCTGGGCAAACTGCTGCCGGTGCAGCTGCTGGCCTTCTGCAAGGACGGCATGGAAGGCCAGTGCCCGGCCTCGCCACTGTTCGATGCGTTGCAGGCCTGGTGGCATGCCGCCGATGCGCGCGAGCAGTGGCTGCGCCAGCAGGCCACCGCGTTCCTGCATGATCTGCGCGACGAAGCGCGTGCGCGCTTGGCCGAGCTCAAGCGGATCGGCCGCGTGCAGACCTACGATGACCTGATCGATGGCGTTGCCGATGCCCTGGAAGGCCCGCACCGCGCCACCCTGGTGCAGCAGCTGCGCGCGCAGTATGCGATCGCACTGGTGGATGAGTTCCAGGATACCGATGACCGCCAGTGGGGCATTTTCCAGCGTGTGTTTGGCGACTCGGAGGAGACCCGGGACGCGGGCCTGGCACCGGCGTTGTTCCTGATCGGCGACCCCAAGCAGGCGATCTACGGCTTCCGCGGCGGCGATATCCACACCTATCTCAAGGCCAAGCGCCAGGCCGATGCCGCGCCCGCGCTGGACCGCAATTTCCGCTCGCGTCCGGCGGTGCTGCACGCGATCGAAGCGCTGTACGCCAACGCCGGTGAGCGCGCCTTCCTCGAAGCCGACATCGCCTTCGAACCGGTGCACCCCGGCAGCACCCGGATGGATGCAGATTTCCTGCGCGACGGTATCCCGGCACCTGGCCTGACCGTGCGCGTGCTGCACAACACCGAGGGCGGCGACCTCAAGGCCGATCCGTCGCGGCAGCAGGCCAGTGATGCCTGTGTGGCCGCGATCCACCAGATCCTCAGCGAAGCCCGGCAAGGGCGCGCGCTGCTGCGCGACGTGCCGGTGCAACCCGGCGACATCGCGGTGCTGGTGCGCTCGCACAAGGAGGCCACGCGCATCCAGCAGGCGCTCGGTGCGGTAGGCATTCCCGCCGTCGCTGCGGGCAAGCAGAGCCTGTATGCCACGCCCGAAGCGCACGACCTGCGCCTGCTGTTGCTGGCGCTGCTGCAGCCGGCCGATGAAGGACGGCTGCGCGCCGCACTGTCGACCGTACTGCTCGGCGAAGACGCCGGGGCGATCGATGCGCTGGAACGCGAAGGCGATGCGCAGCGCTCCTTCCAGGTGCGGCTGCTGGAATGGCGTGAGCGCTGGCAGCGCGGCGGCCCGTTCGCGGTGATCGCCGATCTCTGCGCCGAACACGCCGAGCGCCTGCTGGGCCTGCTGGATGGCGAGCGCCGCCTGACCAACTACCTGCAGCTGGGTGAACTGCTGCAGCAGGCGGCCGGGCAGACGCTGGGCATGCACGGCCTGCTCGACTGGCTGCAGGTGCAGATGGCGCATGCCGACCAGAACGACGAACAGCAGCTGCTGCGCCTGGAATCGGATGCGCGCCGCGTGCAGATCATCACCCTGCACAAGAGCAAGGGGCTGGAGTATCCGCTGGTGTTCCTGCCGTTCGTCGGCATCGGGGGGGGCGCACCGAACACCGAGGCCAACTGCACGGTGTACGCCAACGGCCGCCGCGAGCTGCACTGGAAACTGGACAAGGACGACAGCTGGAATGCGGCCAGCACGCGCAGCACCCAGGAACAGGACGCCGAAGACGCGCGCCTGCTCTACGTCGGGTTGACCCGGGCCGAGCACGCGCTGTGGATCGCCGCCGGTGATCTGGCCGGGCTGGCGAAGACCCGCCTGGCACCGATGCTGTCGGACCTGGAAGCGCTGCGTGCGCATCCGGACATCGCCGTGATCGAGGGCCCGGTGGAACCCCGCCCGGCGCAGCTCGCCTTCGAGCGCGACGGCGAACTGCCACCGGTCCGCGCGCTGACCCGCCGCGTGCCGCACGACTGGTGGGTGTACAGCTTCACCCAGCTGGCGCATGCCGACGCGGGCCACGACACCGATGCGGCCGCGACCGAAGTGCCGGCACCCGCAGCTGATGAGCCGGCCAGCGTGGACCTCAGCCTGGAAGCAGAACAACCGGCCGTGGCCAGCGAAGAGAGTGACCCGCGCTTCATGGGCAGCCGCTTCGGCAACGTGCTGCACGATGCGCTGGAAAACACCGACTTCGCGCAGTGGGGCGGCTGGCAGGCCGGCGAGACCGCACCCGGCGAGGAAGCCGAGGTCCTGCGCGCCTCGCTGCGCGCGGAAGGCTATGCCGAGGAAGACCTGGACGATGGCGTGGCCATGCTGACCGGGCTGGTCGGCCAGACCCTGACCGTGCCCCTGCCGGAAGGCGGCGCACTGCACGACCTGCCGGCCGATGCACGCCGTGCCGAGATCGAATTCCACTTCGCGATGCAGCCGACCGCCGTTCCAGCGCTGCTGAGCCTGCTGCACGCGCACGGGCTGGTGCGTGACCGCCATGGCTTCGGCACCCGCCGGCGGCTGGAGGGGCTGATGACGGGCAAGATCGATCTCACCTACGTGCGTGCGGACCGCTGGTACGTGCTCGACTATAAATCCAATCGCCTGCCCGGCTACGACGCGGCCCGGCTGGCCAGCGCCATGCAGCACAGCGAATACGACCTGCAGGCGCTGATCTACACCGTCGCGTTGCACCGCTGGCTGCGCTTCCGGCTGGGCGCGCAGTACGACTATGCGCGCGACATGGGCGGTATCCGCTATCTGTTCTGCCGCGGCCTGGATGCCCGCCGCGACGACAGCCCGGGCCTGTATGCGCATCGCTTCGATCCGGCCCTGGTCGATGCGCTGGATGCCCTGTTCGCCGGGGGCGAACACGCCCAGGCACGCATGGCCGCGCGCGCACGGGGGGAGGCATGAGCCTGCTCACCACGCTCTACCGTGGCAACGTGCTTCGCACGCTGGACCATGCCCTGGCGCAGAGCCTGCGCAGGCTGCGCCCTGACACGCCCGACGCGGTGCTGGTCGGTGCCGCACTGGCCTCGCTGGCGGTCTCGGAAGGACACGCCGGCCTGGATCCGACCCAGCCGCAGCGCCTGATCGAGGTCGATGTCGACTGGCCGGCACCCGAGGCGTGGTTGGCGCAGCTGCAGGCGTCGCCGTGGGTGGAGGTACCCGGCGCGGAGGACGTGGTCGCTGGCGATGCACCGCTGGTGCTGGAGAACGGCCTGCTCTATCTGCGTCGCTACCGCGAATACGAACGTCGGCTTGCCGAGGGCCTGCAGCGCATCGCCACGCATCCGCTGCCCGACGCCGATCCCGGCACCCTGGCCACGCTGTTCGGCCAGCTGTTCCCGCAGGCCCACGATGGGATCGATCACCAGGCCCGCGCCGCGGCCGTCGCGCTGCGCCATCCACTGGTGCTGGTGACCGGCGGCCCCGGCACCGGCAAGACCACCACCATCGCGCGGCTGCTGGTGCTGCTTGCCGCACAGGCGGTGCAGGCCGACCAGGCATTGCCACGGGTCGCGCTCGCCGCGCCCACCGGCCGCGCGGCCGAGCGCATGGCCGAGAGCCTGCGCCTGGCCGTGCAGCGGCTGCGCCTGGTGGGCATCGCACCGGCGCTGTGCGACGCGATGCCGAGCACCGGCACCACCCTGCATCGGCTGCTCGGGGTGATCCCGGATTCGCCACGCTTCCGGCATCACCCCGACAACCCGCTGCCGTACGACGTGGTGGTGGTGGACGAGGCCTCGATGATCGACCTGCCGCTGATGACCAAGCTGGTCGAGGCAGTCGCCGATGGCACCCGGCTGGTGCTGCTCGGTGATCCGGACCAGCTGCCCTCGGTGGAAGCCGGCGATGTGCTCAGCGCCATCCTCCGTGCCAGCGGCGATGGCCTGGGTACCCAGGCTGACGATGCCCAGGCGCTGCGCGTGCTGCTCGCCCCCGATGCCCTGCAACCGCTGGCACCGCCACGCCGGTTCGCCGGCCGGCGCGTGCAGCTGCAGCGGGGCTATCGGCAGACCGACGCGCTCGATCTGGCGCCGCTGGCGCATGCCGTGCGCAACGGCAACAGCGCCACCGCGCTGGCACTGCTGAGGACGGGTACGCTGGCCGGTGTGCACTTCCACGAAGACCAGAGCGATCCGCTGCAGCATCACCGCGAGCAGCTGCTCGGGCATTGGCGCGGCCTCGGCGAAGCCGCCGATCCCGGCGCTGCGCTGGCCAATGCCGGCCGCATCCGCCTGCTCACCGCCGTGCGCGAAGGCCCGCAGGGCGCACGCGGGCTCAATGCCCGCATCGAAGCGCTGCTGGCCGGTGTGCCGCGGCCGGGCATGGCGCCGGGTTACTTCCACGGCCGGCTGCTGCTGATCACCGAGAACAGCTACCGGCACCGCCTGTTCAACGGCGACATCGGCATCTGCCTGATCGATCGCCACGGCAGCGTGACCGCGTGGTTCCCCGGCGAAACGCCGGATCAACCGCGTGGCTTCCACCCGGGTGCATTGCCGGCGCACGAAAGCGCGTTCGCGATGACCGTGCACAAGGCGCAGGGCTCGGAGTTCGATGAGGTCTGGTTGCAGCTGCCGCGACGCGACAACCGCGTGCTGTCGCGCGAGCTGATCTATACCGGCATGACCCGCGCGCGGCAGGCGCTGCATGTGCTGGGCAGTGCGGAGGTGCTGGAGGCCGCATTGGCGCGGCACGCCAGCCGGCTGTCAGGTCTGGCTGCTCGCCTGCAGGGCCGCGAGGGGAGCACAGTGGCCGACGCCGTCGTGGCGGCGCCGGCCCAGGGGCAGTTGTTCTAGCCCCGTGTCCGGTCTTACTCCGGAATCACCACGGTGCCATCGGGGAACACGATGGCGCCGTCACCGCTGACATCGAAGAAGCCCAGCTGGTGGGTGTTGGCCAGCACCTGCACCAGGCCATGCGCGTTCTCGGCCACCTCGTCATCGAACGAGGCGTAGACCACGTGCTGGCCGATGCTGTAGTCGGTCACCTCCGGGCGGTCGTCTTCCTCATCGGACAGCGGACCGTCCATCGGCGGGTAATGCTCGGCGAGCGCGGCGAAGAACGCCTGCAGCGCCGGCACCGACACGGCCGGGTCGTCGTAGTCGTGCGTCTCGTTCCACTCGGTCTGCGCGTCGTACCACTGCAGGAAGGCCTCGGCCTCGCGCGGGGCGACGGCGGGGTCGAACACCATCAGGTCGTAACTCATCGGGAATCACCTTGATCCATGCGCAAATGCATGCGTCAGGATAGCCCTGATCGGCGCGGACCGGCCGGCGCGCGCCGGGGCCGGTTCAGCGCGGCGCCGGCAGGCCCGGTGTTGCCGCGGCGGGGTCGGCGGCGGCCTCGATGACCGGTGCCTCGGGGAACAGCGCATAGCGCAGCCCGATCAACCCCATCAGGGCCTCGTCGCGGGCCTTGCCCGCCTCCACGGTCTGCACGCGCTTGAGCGAGGCCTCCAGCCGTGCCTGAAGCCCGGGCGGTGCCGGCAGGGGGCGGCGTTTGGCCGCCTGCGCGCGGTAGTACGCGGCGATGTCGTCCAGGATGGCCTCGATCGCGGCCACGCTGGCCGGCGGCAGGCCGTGCCGGGAGCGGCGCAGCTGAAGGATGTTCAGGCCGATGCGCGCCTCGGTGAGCATGTCCACCGAGGCGATGTCGCTGCCTTCCGGCGTGGCTGCCAGGCGCGGTGCGAGCAGGCCGAGCAGATCCAGCATGCGCGCGGCGAACTGCTGGCGATCCTGCTGGCCGCGGCCCTCGGCCGCATCGGCCAGCGTGGTCCAGCCCTGGCGCACCAGCCGGCGCGCGGTCCACTCGGCACCCACCGAGCGGAACAGCCGGGTCATCACCACCGCAAAGCCAATGCCGATGAACATCGCCACGGCGGAGTTGATGAAGCTCTGGATGTTGGCGCTGTAGGTGTTCTGCACGTTCAGCAGCGCCACCAGGTTCACCGTCAGCGGCAAGCCGATCAACGCGGTCTTGGGCCGGTGCAGCAGCAGGCCCAGTGGCAGGAAGATCACCGCCAGCACCAGGGCCAGGCTGCCGAAGTCGTGCACGGCCGGGAAGATCCCGAACAGGTACACGCCGGCCACCAGGCTGGCCACGATGGCCCAGAGCAGGAAGGACAGCATGCTCGGTGCGGGATCATCCTGCGCGGCGAAGAACGCGGCGGCCACCGCGGCCATCATCGCGCCGTTGCCACCGCCTTCCCAGCCCAGCCCGATCCACAGCACGCAGTAGGTCATCAGGGCGACACCGGCACTGGCCGCGGAGAACAGCGCCATGCCGTAGTCCACATGGCGCACGTGGTCCACGCGCTGGGTGCGCACGCGGTAGTGCGCGGTATCGCTCGGCGCGGTGCCGGCGTCGATGGCGGCGTGCAGGGTGGTGCAGTCCTGCCAGAGATCGACCAGCTCTTCCAGGCGCAGCAGCAGGGTGACCAGCAGCAGGTGATCCAGCTCGCCATCCACCGCCGGCTTGAGCGCGACGATGCGCGCGCGCAGCGTGGCGTAGGCGCTGGCACTGGAGCGGCCCGGCTGCTCCAGCCACTGCGCCAGATCGGCGATCAACGGCTCCAGCCCCGGTGGCAGCGCGCGGCCACCCGCGCGCAGCGCACCGAGCCGGTCGGCGATCGAGGACAGCACCGGCAGCATCAGCAGCATGCGTTCGCGCAGGCGCTCCATCGAGACCGCCGCCCCGGCGTGGCGCGGGTCGTCGCGACGCATGAACTCGATCAGCGCTTCAAACTGGACCAGATCGGCCGCCAGGCGGTTGCGCGGTCCATGCGCGTGACCGCGCGAGAGGATCTGCCGGCACCAGTCGGCGGCATCGCCCATCCAGCTGCCGATCCGCGCGCGCAGCATCGGCCGCACCGAGGCGGGGAAGAACAGCGAGGCGAACAGTACCGCCACCACGGTGCCGAGAATGATCTCCTCGCTGCGCGCCACCACGGTGTCGAAGATGGTGTCCGGCGAGGTCACCGCCGGGAAGCCGATGAAGGCGGTGGTGTACCCGGCCAGCAGGAACGCGTAGCCGCGCGGGCCTCGGTTGAGCAGGGCGATGAACAGGCAGGTGGACAGCCACAGCGACATCGCCGCGCTCAGCAGCAGCGGCGTTTCCACCAGGTGCGGCAGCATCCACAGCGTGGCCGCGCCGGCGATGAGGGTGCCGAGGATGCGGTAGGCGCCCTTGGCACGGGTCGGGCCCAGCATCGGCTGGGTCACGATGTAGACCGTGGCCATCGCCCAGTACGGGCGCGAGAGATTGCCGGCCAGCCCGATGTACAGCGCGGCCAGCGCCGCCAGGAAGGTCTTGACCGAGAACAACCAGGCCTGTCTGTCCAGCAGCAGCATGGCTTACCTCGCGGCCGTGCCGGCGGCGACGGCGTCGGCATTCCAGCCGCCGCCGAGCACCAGGAACAACTGGATCTGGTCGCGCGAGACCTGCGCCTGCGCCTCGGCGAGCGTCGCATCGGCGCTGGCCAGGCTGCGGTCCGCGTCCAGGCTGGCCAGGTAGGGCGTGCGCCCGCCCTGGTACAGGCGGCGGTTCTGGCTGGCGGCCAGGTCGGCCTGCTGCTGCGCCTGCTGCAGGAACTGCAGGCGCTGCAGGTCCTGGGCATAGCGGCTCAGCGCGGTCTGGGTTTCGCGCAGGGCCTGCAGCACGCTGTGGTCGAACTCGGCCAGCGCCGCATCGGCACCGGCTTCGGTGGCGTGGATGCGTGCATGCGTGCCGGAGGAGGGCAGCGTCCAGGAGATCAGCGGGCCGATCGACCACTGCTGGGTCAGCGGCGTGCCGAAATCCTCCAGCAGGCCGGCGGCACCGACCGAGGCGCCGAGGCGGATGTCCGGGTAGAGCTCGGCGGTGGCCACGCCGATCCGCGCGGTGGCGGCGGCCAGCTTGCGCTCGGCCTGGCGGATGTCCGGGCGGCGCTGCAGCAGCGCACGGCCATCGCCGATCGGCAGCGCCTGGGCCAGGGTCGGGGCCTGGCTGCAGTCGCTCACGCCGTCGGGCAGCTGGCCCGGGGTGCGGCCGAGCAGGGCGGCCAACTGGTATTCGGAAGCCTGCCGGTGCGCGCGCAGCGGCGGCAACGCGGCCTGCAGCATCGCCACCTGGGCGTTGGCACGCGCCAGCTCCGGCGGGGTGCCGCGGCCGGCGGTGATCAAGCGCTGGGTGACCTCGCGGCTGCGCTGCTGCAGCTGCAGCGAGTGCTCGGCCACATGCAGTTCGTGGTTGGCGTGGCAGATCTCGACGTAACTGCCGGCCACCTGCGCCACCAGCGACACGCGCGCCAGGTCCATCGCGGCGGCGGTGGCCTGCTCGTCGGCATGCGCGGCTTCGGAGGCGCGCTTGAGCTTGCCGAACAGATCGAACTGATAGGACACCGCGAACTTGCCGTCGGCCAGGTTGATCGGCGGCAGTTCGTGTTCAAGCAGGAACGATTCGGCCGACAGCTGCGCGCGGCTCACCCCGGCCTCGGCCTCGTATTCGAACCCACCGGCATCCAGCGCCTGCTCGTACACGGCAGCAGCGCGACGCAGGTTGGCATCGGCCACCTTGAGTTCCACGTTGTCGCGCAGCGCCTGCTGCACCAGCGCGTTGAGGGTGTCGTCCTGGTACAGCTCCCACCAGCGTGCGGGCAGCGTGGCGCCAGCGGCGACCTGCGGGTTGCCGGTGTCGAGGAAGGCGGCATTGGCCTCCGGCCGCTGGAACGCGGAGCCGGCCGGCACCGCGTAGTCCGGGCCGACGGTGCGGCACGCGGCCAGCGTGGTCAGCGCCAGCCCCAGCGCGATGCGGTGCAGCGCCGGGCGGTTCACAGCGCCGTCCGTGCCGGTTGTGCCGGCGTGGCCGGCGCGGTGTCCGGCTGGATGGTGACGGTGGCGGTGCGCCCGGCGATCAGGTTGACCCCGGCCGGCACGCGGTCGATATGGATGCGCACCGGGATGCGCTGGGCCAGCCGCACCCAGTCGAAGGCCGGGGTCACGTTCGGCAGCAGGCTGCTGCCTTCGCTGCGGTAACGGTCTTCGATGCCGGCGGCGATGCTCTGCACGTGGCCCTGCAGCGGCTGCGCCTCGCCCATCAGGCGGATGTCGACCTTCTGGCCCGCATGCACGCCCTGCAGGCGGGTTTCCTCGAAGTAGCCGTCCACGCGGAACGAGCCGGTATCGAGCACGGCCATCACCGGGCGCCCGGCAGTCACATAGTCACCGGCACGCACGGTGCGGTCGTTGACGTGGCCATCGCTGGGGCTGCGCACTTCAGTGCGCGCCAGGTTGAGCTTGGCCAGATCCACCGCGGCCTGTGCGGTCGCCATCGAGGCCTGCGCGGCGAGCAGCTTGGCGCGGCGCACTTCGGCATCCTCGGCGGCGACCAGATCCTGCAGGCTGCGGTCACGCGCGATCTCGCGGCGCAGCTGGTCCAGCGTGGCGCGGCGCTCGCCCAGGGCGGCCTGGGCCTGCTCCAGCGCGATCTCATAGCGCGCCCGGTCGACCACGAACAGCACCTCACCGCGCTTGACCGGCTGGTTGTCGGCCACCTTCACCGCCTCCACCAGCCCGGACACATCCGGCGCCACCTGCACCACGTCGGCGCTGACGTGCGCATCGCGCGTCCACGGTTCGTCCATGTAGTACGCCCACAGGTGGCGCAGCACCAGCACGGCGGCCACCACGGCCACGACGGTCAACACGACCGGGAATGTCTGCTTGAGGATCTTGTTCACGATTGCATCCAACGCATCAGGGAAAACAACCCGCCGAGCACGATCACGTACACGGCCAGGTTGAACAGGGCGGGGTGCCAGATGTGGCGGTAGGCGCCGGTGCGCTGCAGGACCACGCGCAACCCGCTCTTGAGCAGGTAGGCAAGCAGCATCAGCCCGAGCAGGGTCGGGACGAACACACCATAGAGACTGAATTCACCGTACATCGAGGCAAAGGATTCGCAGGGGAGCGGAAAGGGGATCGCCCGGCGTCGAGGGACGACACCGGGCGGCACAACGGGGGGACAGGCTTACGTCACGCGGTCGGCAGCGTCGGCCAGCAGCTGCCACAGCTTCAGCACGGTGCGCAGTTCATCCATGGACAGCTCGCCGAACACGTCCTGGCGCAGGCCGATCAACTGGGTTTCCAGCTCGCTGACCAGGGCCTCGCCCTTGTCGGTCAGCCACAGCAGGTTGGCGCGGCGGTCGCTGGCGTCGCATTCGCGGCGGACCAGGTCGCTGGCGGCCAGCTTGTCCAGCAGGCGTACCAGCGACGGGCCTTCCATGCCCAGCTGATGGGCCAGTGCCACCTGGCGGATACCCCCGCCGGCGCGCCCGATCATCAGCAGCGGCATGGTGCAGGCGGCGGAGATGCCGTAGCTGCCCAGGGCCTGGTCGGCCAGGCGCTGCCACTGCCGCCCTGCGTACAGCAGGCCGGAACTGAGCTGCATCTGCAGCTGGGTGCGTTCGTCGAAGGATCGGTTCATCAGAATAGATAGGATACTACTAATTTCCCTCCTATCAATACCTCCGGCACAACCGTCGCCCAACGAAGGCCTGCGCGGCAGGGCCAGCGAGCCCCGGCGCAGGACGCCCGAGGGGTCTGTCGGGTACGATGCTCGCCCCCCTTCGGGTGCTGTATGTAATGAGCAAGCAAGACAACGACGCCAACCCCGTCACCCAGGCCGAGGCCGAATCGGCGGTGCGCACCCTGCTGCGCTGGGCCGGTGAAGATCCGACCCGTGAAGGCCTGCTGGATACCCCGCGCCGCGTCGCCGAAGCGTATGGCGACTGGTTCAGCGGCTACCGCGATGACCCGCGCGCCTACATGGAGCGGACCTTCGAGGAAGTGGCCGGCTACGATGAACTGATCGTGCTGCGCGACATCGAGTACGAAAGCCACTGCGAACACCACATGGCGCCGATCATCGGCCGCGTGCACGTCGGCTACCTGCCGGCCGGCAAGGTGGTGGGCATCAGCAAGCTGGCCCGCGTGGTCGAGGCGTACGCACGCCGATTCCAGGTCCAGGAAAAGATGACCGCGCAGATCGCCCAGTGCATCCAGGACGTGCTGCAGCCGGTCGGCGTGGGCGTGGTGGTGGAAGGTGCGCACGAGTGCATGACCACCCGCGGCATCCACAAGCGTGGCGTCAGCATGGTCACCTCCAAGATGCTGGGCAGCTTCCGCGAGGACGCGCGTACCCGCGCCGAGTTCCTGCGTTTCATCGAAGTGGGCGGCAAGCGCTGATTCCCCGCGCCGTCGCGCGCGGCCGGCAGGTGCTGGGCTTCGGCCCGGCCCTGCGGGTGCGTGCGCGTCCCGTTTCCCTCCCGGCCGCTGCGACCCGCGCGGCCCGTCTTCCTGTCCCCGGTCTCGAATGAAGCATCGCGAGCGCATTACCCGTTACCGCCACCTGCGCGAACAATCGCAGTGGAAGCTGCTGGCGGCCGATCACGCGCCGGAGATCATCGGCCTGCTGCAGAGCCTGCTGATGCAGGACGAGCGGACCCTGTCCACGGCGGTGCTGCACGAACGCCTGCAGCGCGCGCTGGACGATCTCAAGGCCGATGAACTGTCGCGCGATCTGCCGCGCACCGCGCAGGCCTACATCGCCCACTGGCTGGCCCAGGGCTGGCTGGAACGCCGCCTGCCCGAAGGTGCCGACCAGGAACAGTACGAACTGTCCACCCAGGCCGCGCAGGCGATCCGCTTCGCCGACAGCCTGGAGCAGGCACGCGCCGCCGCCACCGAGAGCCGCCTGGCGCTGGTGATCGAGCAGCTCTCGCAGCTGGCCGCGCTGACCGAATCCAATCCGGATGCGCGCCTGTCCGCGCTGCGCGACGAACGCGACCGCATCGATGCCGAGATCGCCCGCGTCAGCGGCGGCAAGGTGTCCTCGCTGGATGGCAAGCGCGCGCTGGAACGGACCCGCCAGATCATCGGGCTGGCCGACGAACTGACCGAAGATTTCCGCCGCGTGCGTGACGACTTCGAACGCCTCAACCGCGAATTCCGCGAACGCATCATCGATGACGAAGGCGAGCGCGGCGACGTGCTCTCCAAGCTGTTCGAAGGCGTGGATGTGATCGGTGACAGCGATGCCGGGCGCAGTTTCGACGCGTTCTGGCGCCTGCTCAACGATGCCGAACAGAGCGCCCAGCTCGACGCCGCGCTGGAGACCGTGCTTGCCCGTGGCTTCGCCCGCAAGCTGGACCGCAACGAACGCACCTTCCTGCGCGGCTTCACCACCACCATGCTCGAGCGCGGTGGCCAGGTCCACGATGTGCTGCAGCACTTCGCGCGCAGCCTGCGTGGCTTCGTGCAGAGCCGCGGCTACCTGGAACAGCGCCGCCTCAACCAGCTGCTCAAGCAGGCCCAGGGCGAGGCGCTGGGCCTGCGCGACCACATCCCGGCCCAGCGCAGCATCGGCCGCGACCTGCAGCTGACCACCAGCCGCCTGCGCTCGCTGTCGCAGTGGAAACTGCACGACCCGCGCCAGGCGCAGGTCGATGGCAGCGTGCAGCGCAACGACACCGCCGCGATCTCGCTGGAGAGCGTCGGCGATCTCGTCGCCGCCTCGGAAATCGACTTCCGCACCCTGCGCCGCGATCTGCACGACCTGCTTGGCGAGCAGCCGCGGCTGTCGATCGCGCAGGTGCTCGACCACCGTGAGGCCCCGCAGGGGCTGGGCAGCATCATCGGTTACCTCTCCCTCGGCACCCGCCATGGCGAGGTCGCCACCGATCAACAGGAGATCGCGCAATGGCGCGGCGGCGATGGCCAATGGCGTCGCGCCCGCATTCCGCTGATCTGGTTCACCCAGGAGAAACGCCATGAGCTGGCATGAACAATCCACCGACACCCCGATCGACGGCGGCGCCGACGAGCATGACGACGAGCCGGTCGTGGTGACGCCGGTCCTGCGACGCAGCAACGATGTCTTCTACATGGGCGACACCGGCCGGCTGCCGCTCGATGGCCGCCGTGCGCTGTGCCAGCTGCTGATCGGCCCCAGCATCGACCAGCTGCGCCACGCCAAGCTGTGGCCGGCGCTGATCCGCAGTGAAGCGGCGATCCGCTCGGCGCTCTCGGACCTGTTCCTGGAGCTGGTGCTGGACCGCGAGAGCGGGGTGGCCTTCACCCGCCAGGCCGATACCGAAGATATCGACGCGCCGGTGCTGCTGCGTACCTCGCCGCTGACCTTCATCGACTCGGTGCTGCTGCTGCACCTGCGCCAGCAGCTGGCTGAAGCCGATGCACGCGGCGTGCGCGCGGTGGTCGAAGATGGCGAGCTGGCCGAAGCACTGGCCGTGTACGAGCGCCACCTGTCCACCGACCGCGCCGGCTTCAACCGCCGCGTCGCCAGTGCCGTGCAGAAGATGAAGGACAACCACATCCTCACCCGCCTTGGCGGTGACGATGCGCGTCATGAAGTCTCGCCGGCACTGAAACTGATGTTCTCCGCCGAAGATGTCGCCGCCCTGGCCCAGGTGTACCGCCGCCTGCGCGAAGCGCCGGCCGACCTCGACGCCTGAGCGCGCGCCCGCGCGCCGCTGCCCTGCCTGGATTGCTAGCCCTGCCATGACCGTCCACATTCCCGCACCCGCCCTGTTCCCCGGCGACCAGCCCGACCCGCGCGCGCAGCAGTTCCGCATGCGCCGCCTGCAGGTCCACAACTGGGGCACCTTCTCCGGCCTGACCGAAGTGCCGATCGCCGAACGTGGCTTCCTGTTCGTCGGCCGCTCCGGCTCGGGCAAGTCGACCCTGCTCGATGCGATGTCCGCGCTGCTGGTGCCGCCGGCCCTGGTCGACTTCAACGCCGCCGCGCGCGAAGCCGAACGCAGTGGCCGCGACCGCAACCTGGTCTCCTATGTGCGTGGCGCGTGGGCTGACCAGCAGGACAGCGGCACCGGCGAGATCGCCACCCAGTACCTGCGCAAGGGCGCCACCTGGACCGCGCTGGTGCTGGAGTACCGCAGCAACGACGGCCGCATCGTCAGCCTGGTGCGGCTGTTCTGGATCGCCGGCAACGGCGCCGCCGCGGCCGATGTGCGCAAGCACTACATGGTCGCAGAGCGCAGCTTCGACACCGCGCGCGACCTCGGCGGCTTCGACCTGGACCTGCGCAAGCTCAAGCAGCGCCTGGGCGATGTGCATCACTTCGACAGCTTCGCCAGCTATGCCGAACGGTTCCGCCACGTGCTCGGGATCGAGAACGAAATGGCGCTGCGCCTGCTGCACAAGACGCAGTCGGCGAAGAACCTCGGCGATCTGAACGTGTTCCTGCGCGACTTCATGCTCGATGCGCCGCGCACCTTCGATGCCGCCGAGCGCCTGGTCGATGATTTCGCCGAACTCGATGGCGCCCACCAGGCCGTGGTCACCGCGCGCCGCCAGGTCGAAACCCTGCTGCCGGCGCGCGGTCACTACGCCGATCTGCAGGCACTGCGCCGCCAGCGTGAAGACCTGGACGAGATGAAGTTGGGCATCGATGGTGTGCGCGAGCAGCGTCGCCTGGCCCTGCTCGAGGCGCGCCTGCTGGAACTGGATACCCGCGACCGCGGCCTGTCCGGTGAAGAAGGCCAGCGCCGCAGCGCGCTGGAGAACCATGAAAGCCACCTCGCCGAACTGGAAGCGCAGCGTCGCCAGCAGGGCGGCGAGCGCATCGAAGAGCTGGAGCGCGAACAGGGCCGTGTCGCCCAGGAACGCGACCGCCGCCTGGCCAAGCGCAACCAGGCCAACCATGCCAGCCGCGAGCTCGGCGAAACCCTGGCCGAGACCGCGCACGGCTTCGCCGAACAGCTGGCCCGCGCCCAGGCCAGACTGGACGACGGCCAGCGTGCCGCGGCCGAGCTGGATGAAGCCATCGCCGAGCGCATGGGCGGCAAGCGCGACGACGAGCGCCGCTTTGCCGAGGTGCGTTCGGAACTGGAGGCGCTCAAGCGCACCCCGTCCAGCATTCCGGCGCCGATGCAGCAGCTGCGCGCGCGCCTGAGCAGCGACACCGGCATTCCCGAGGCGGCGCTGCCGTTCGTGGGTGAACTGCTGCAGGTCCGCGATGAAGACGCCGCGTGGCAGGGCGCGATCGAGCGTGTGCTGCATGGCTTCGCGCAGTCGCTGCTGGTTGACGAGCGCCACCATGCCCAGGTCTCGGAGTGGATCAACCAGACCCACCTCGGTACCCGCCTGGTGTATTACCGCGTGCGCCGCAACGATGATGCGCTGCATGGCCGCGAGCCGGGGGCACGCTCGCTGCTGCACAAGCTGGTGCTGCGCGAGCACGGCTATGCCGGCTGGCTGCGCCGCGAGCTGGGCAAGCGCTTCGACTACGAATGCGTCGATGCACGCCACCTGCGCGATACCGACCGCGGCATCACCAAGGAAGGCCAGGTCAAGCACCCGGGCGAGCGTTTCGAGAAGGACGATCGCCACAACATCAGCGACCGCCGCCGCTGGCTGCTCGGCTTCAACAACCGCGACAAGCTGGACCTGTACGAGCGCGAAGCGATCGAACTGGCGCAGCGCATCGCCGCCTGCGACAGCGACGTGGCCGGCCTGCGCGCGCAGCGCGAACAGGATGGCAAGGCCCGCCTAGCCTGCCATCAATTGTGCACGCTGGGCTGGGACGAGATCGATGTGGCCGCGCCGCTGCAGCGACTGGACGACATCGCCCAGGCTCTGCACGACCTGCGCGAAGGCAATGCCGACCTGCGCAGGCTCGGCGAACAGATCGAAAAGACCCGGGCCGATGTGGCCCAGGCCAAGCGCACCTATGAAGACGTGCGCGTGGAGCGCGGCCAGCTCGGCCGTGAGCACGAACGCCTGGCGCGCCTGCACGAGCAGTGCGCGCCGCTGGCCAAGCGCGTGGTCACGCCCCTGCAGCAGCAGGGCCTGGACGAACGCCTCAAAGCGCTCGGCGTGCTCAGCCTGGAAAACCTGGAAGCGCACTTCCGGCAGATCAGCAACACGCTCAACGAACAGCTCGGCGGCTCCCAGGCCGAACACAACCGGCTGGAAAACCTGCTGCTGGGCTGCTTCCGCCGCTACTGCCAGGCCTGGCCGGAAGACAGCGGCGACTTCACCGTCAGCCTGTCCAGCGCCGACGATTTCCTGGCCCGCCTGCAACGGCTGGAGAACGATGGCCTGCCGCAGCACGAGGCGCGCTTCTTCGATCTGCTGCAGAGCCAGAGCAAGAACAACCTGCTGGCCCTGCAGCGCCACACCGCCGAGGCGCGCAAGTCGATCGCCCAGCGCCTGGACGAGGTCAATGCCTCGCTGGAGCAGGTGCCGTTCAACCGCGGCACCCTGCTGACCATCGAACTCACCGACCGCCGCCTGCCCGAGGTGCTGGATTTCCACCAGCGCCTGCGCGATGTCCTGTCCCAACAGCAGACCGAGCAGCGTGAACTGGCCGAAGCGCAGTTCGCGGTGCTGCGTGAGCTGGTCGCCAAGCTCGGCTCGCAGGAAGGCGAGGACAAGCGCTGGCGCGAGCTGGTACTCGACGTGCGCCTGCATGTGGAATTCGTCGGCGTCGAGCTCGATGCCGCCACCCGCCAGCAGGTCGAGATCTACCGCAGCGGCGCGGGCAAATCCGGCGGCCAGCGCCAGAAGCTGGCCACTACCTGCCTGGCGGCCGCGCTGCGCTACCAGCTCGGTGGTGCCGACGGCCAGCTGCCCAGCTACGCGGCAGTCGTGCTCGATGAAGCCTTCGACAAGGCCGACAACGAGTTCACCGCGCTGGCGATGAACATCTTCGACAACTTCGGGTTCCAGATGGTCGTGGCCACGCCGCTGAAGTCGGTGATGACGCTGGAACCGTTCATCGGCGGTGCGTGCTTCGTGGAGATCAGCGGTCGCCACGACTCCGGCGTACTGCTGATCGAGTACGACGACGAAGGCAAGCGCCTGAAGCTGCCCGAACGCGCCCGCGCCGGCGGTGAGGCCGCAATGGCGCCGGTATCGGTGGCGCCCGTGATCGCATCGCCGGCGGAGGTCGAGGTGCCAGGGCAGGCCGCCGATGCCGTGATCGCCGAACCGGCTGCCGGGCAGGCCGACACCGCCACGGCGACGCCGGATGCACCGTCACCGGCATCGCGCCCGAAGAAAGCCGCGGCCAAGGCACCGGCCAAGGCACCCGCCAAAGCGCCGGCCAGGAAGGCCGCCAGCAAGGCGGCGGCCAGGCCGGCACCCAGGACCGCCGCGAAGAAGCCGGTCAAGCCCAAGCGTTGAGCAATCGACGGGTCAGCCCCAGGGCTGGCCCGTCCTGTCAGCCGGCGAAGGTATCCCAGCCCATCCGGGCGATCAGCACCACCACCAGGCCGACGAACAGCTTGCGGATGAAGGGCGTGCCACCGCGCAGCGCCATCCGCGTGCCGACCACCGAGCCGATGATGTTGGCCGCGGCCATCGGCAGCGCAAACAGCCACAGAATGTTGCCGGTCGGCACGAAGAACGAGATCGCCGCCACGTTGGTGGCCAGGTTCACCACCTTGGAGGCGGCCGAGGCGCGCAGGAAGTCCAGCCCGAAGAAACGCACGAACAGGAAGATCAGGAAGCTGCCGGTCCCCGGCCCGAAGAAGCCGTCGTAGAACCCGATCACCGCACCGATCGCCAGGGCAGTCACCAGCTCCTTGCGGCCGATCTCGCGCGGGCGGTGCAGGGCACCGAAGTCCTTCTTCCACAGCGTGTAGCCGAGCATCGCCACCAGCAGCACCAGCACCAGCGGGCGCACCGCGTCCTTGGGCAGCAGGCTGACCGCCGTGGCACCGGCGAAGGAGAACACGAAGGCCGTGGCCGCGGCGAACAGCACTGGCCGCCACGGGAAGCGCACATTGCGTGCATAGCGGAACGCCGCCGCTGCCGTACCGAACATCGAACTGAATTTGTTGGTGCCGAACAGCATGGCCGGCGTGTGCTGCGGCAATACGGTGAACAACCCGGGCAACTGCACCAGCCCGCCGCCGCCGACCGCGGCATCGACCAGACCGGCGATGAAGGCGATCGCCACCAACCACAACAGCTCAGGGGGAACCAGCTCAAGCACGGCGGGACATCGCGGCAGAAGGCGCGCCAGCATACGCCCGGTCATCGCGCGACAATACCCCCATGACCACCGCCAACTCCGATCCCTGTCCCTGCGGCCGCCCCGTGGCCTACACCGCCTGCTGCGGCCGCTATCACGCCGGCGCGCCCGCCCCGGATGCCGAAGCGCTGATGCGTTCGCGCTACAGCGCCTACGTGCGCCACTTGGCCGACTACCTGCTGGCCAGCTGGCACCCATCCACGCGCCCGGCCGAGCTGTCGCTGGAGGAAGCCCCCGGCCAGCGCACCCACTGGCTGGGGCTGACGATCCAGGCCCACACGCAGTCGGATCCGGACCACGCCCAGGTCCGGTTCCTTGCCCGTTACAAGGTGGGCGGCGGCAGTGCGGTGAAGATGCTCGAGCACAGCCGCTTCGTGCGTGAAGAGGGGCGCTGGTTCTATCTCGACGCGCTGCCCTGACCCAACGAGGCCGCACGCACCCCCAGCGCCGTCGCCCCGGGCGCGTACGGGGGTCGCGTATTCAACTTGAACGCTGTCACCAGACCGATGCCGTGCCATGACGTGGCACTCACTCCGGCTGGTCGATCCTGATCGCAATGAATACCGCCGTTGCTGCCGCACCACCGCTCACTGCCGCCCCGCCGTCGTCGCTGGCCGCCCGCTACGCCGGCGTGCGGGCCCGCACGGTCGCACTGGCCGCCCCGCTGAGCGCCGAAGACGCCATGGTGCAGAGCATGGCCGATGCCAGCCCGGCCAAATGGCACCTGGCCCACACCACCTGGTTCTTCGAGCGCTTCGTGCTGGCCACCCGGCCCGGTTACGCACCGATCGATGCGGACTGGCATTACCTGTTCAACAGCTATTACCAGAGCATCGGTCCGGCACATGCACGTCCGCAGCGTGGCCTGCTCTCGCGCCCGTCGCTGGAGGAGGTGCTGGCGTTCCGTGCCCGGATCGACCAGCGCGTGATCACCGCCCTGCAGGCCGGCAGCCTCAGCGAGCAGGCCCGGCACCAGTTGCTGCTCGGCCTGCACCATGAACAGCAACATCAGGAACTGCTACTGACCGATATCAAGCATGCGTTCTGGTCCAACCCGCTGCAGCCAGCCTACCGCGAGGATCTTGCGGTGGCGCCGGCCCGTGCGCTGCCCCTGCAGTGGCTCAGCAGTCCCGAGCAGATCGTGGAGATCGGCGCGCCGGTCTGGCCTACCCAGCCGACATTCGCCTACGACAACGAATCGCCTGTACACCGCGCCCTGGTCCCGGCGCATGCGCTGGCCAACCGCCCGGTCAGCAATGACGAGTATCGCCGGTTCGTCCAGGCCGGCGGCTACCGCGAGCCGCGCTGGTGGATGAGCGAAGGCTGGACCCTGTGCCAGGACCAGCGCTGGCAGCATCCGCTGTATTGGGATGACGCACTGGAGCGCGAGTTCACCCTCGGCGGGTGGCGCCCGCTCGATCCGCATGCCCCGGTCTGCCATCTCAGTTACTTCGAGGCCGACGCCTACGCGCGCTGGCAGGAGGCCCGTCTGCCCACCGAATTCGAATGGGAGGCGGCCACCGCCGGCCGCCCGCTGCGGGGTCGTTTCGCCGATAGCGATCAGCTTCACCCCGGCGGGGCGGAGGAGTCAGGCGATATCGTCCAGCTGTTCGGCGATGTCTGGGAATGGACGAGTAGCGCCTACGGGCCGTATCCGGGGTTCCGCACCTTCCCGGGCAATCTCGGCGAGTACAACGGCAAGTTCATGTGCGGGCAATGGGTCCTGCGCGGCGGCAGCTGTGCCACGCCTGCCGATCACCTGCGCGCCAGCTACCGCAATTTTTTCGCGCCGTCGGCCCGGTGGCAGTTCGCCGGCCTGCGCCTGGCCCGGGACGCCGCATGAGTTCGGTCCGTGACGCACTCCAGGCGCTGACCGATCTGCAGCCGGACCGCGACCAGATCACCGCCGACATCCTGCGTGGCCTCTCCGCCACGCCGCGGCAGCTGCCGTCGAAGTATTTCTACGATGCCCACGGCTCGGCGTTGTTCGAGCAGATCACCCAGCAGCCGGAGTACTACCCGACCCGCACCGAGCTGCAGCTGCTGCAGGACTGCGCGCGTGACATCGCCAAGGTGGTCGGTCCCCGCCTGCACGTGGTCGAGCTGGGCAGCGGCAGTGGGCGCAAGACCGAGCTGCTGCTGCAGGCACTGCGTGACCCGGTGGCGTACACCCCGATCGAGATCTCCCGTGCCGCACTGCTGGACAGCATCACCCGGTTGGCCCCGTTGCTGCCGGAGATCGAAATGCTGCCGGTCTGCGCGGATTTCACCCAGCCGGTGCAGCTGCCATCGCCGCAGCGCGAGCCGGCGCGCCACCTGGTGTTCTTCCCGGGCTCGACGCTGGGCAACTTCGCGCATGACGAGGCCATTGCGCTGCTGAAGGCCATGCGCCAGACCATGGGCCCCGACGGCATGGCCCTGATCGGCATCGACCTGCACAAGGATGCGGGGCTGATCGAAGCCGCGTACAACGATGCTGCCGGCGTCACGGCCGATTTCACCCTCAATCTGCTGCGCCGGCTCAACCGCGACATCGGCAGTGATTTCGATCTCGACGGGTTCCGTCATCGCGCGCGGTACAGCGTGCCGCGCCTGCGCATCGAAACCGAACTGGTCAGCCAGCGCGAGCAGCGCGTGCAGGTGGACGGGCAGAGCTTCGATTTCGCCGCAGGCGAGGCGATGACGGTGGAGTACAGCCACAAGTACACCGACGCGGTGTTCGCAACGATGGCCGCAGCCGCGGGCCTGCGGGTGACGGCCCACTGGAACGCCACCGATCCCGCCTTCGGCCTGCGCCTGCTGCAGCCGGTCTGACCTGCGCGGCATTGCCGCTATGATGCAGGTCCACTGGCTGCAAGGATTCCGCCAATGCGATGGTCGCCCCTGTTGTTGGCCGGGCTGTGGCTCGGCGCACCGTCGTTGGCGGTGGCCGCCCCGGATGCGTTCTCCACCTGTCTGGCCACGCTCAAGGCGCAGGCCGGCAAGCAGGGCATCGTCTCCGAGCGCTTCGATGTGCTCACCGCCGGGCTGACCCCGGATCCCAGCGTGCTGCCGCTGCTGGACGCGCAGCCGGAATTCACTACCCCGTTGTGGGACTACCTTGCGGCGCTGGTGGATACCCAGCGCGTCGAGGACGGGCGTGCCCGCCTGGTCGAGCACCGTGACCTGCTGGCCCGGGTCTCGGCCGAGTACGGGGTCGATCCGGCCACCATCGTGGCGGTCTGGGGCGTGGAGAGCGACTACGGCCGCGTGTTCGGCAAGCGCCCGCTGCTGCAGTCGCTGGCCACGCTCTCCTGCGAAGGCCGCCGCCAGCCCTTCTTCCGCGGCGAACTGCTCGCCCTGCTCAAGCTGATCGATGCCGGCGACCTGCGCGCCGAAGGCCTGACCGGTTCGTGGGCCGGCGCGTTCGGCCATACCCAGTTCATGCCCTCCACCTATGCGCGCATCGCGGTGGATGGCGACGGCGATGGCCGTCGCGATCTGGTCGCCTCGATTCCCGATGCGCTGGCCTCCACCGCCAATTATCTGAAGAAGGCCGGGTGGCGCACCGGCCAGCCCTGGGGGATGGAAGTGACGGTTCCGGCCGGCTTCAACGCCGGCCAGGCCGGCCGCACCCAGCGCAGGCCACTGGCCGACTGGCGTGCACAGGGCATCGTCCCGGTGGCCGGCGGCGCGCTGGCCCCGGCCGGGCTGCCCGCCGACAGCAGTGCCGCGCTGCTGCTGCCCACCGGGATCAAGGGCCCGGCCTGGCTGGTGTTCCGCAACTACGACGCGATCTACGCGTACAACGCCGCCGAGAGCTACGCCCTGGCGATCGCCACCCTGGCCGACCGCCTGCGCGGTGGCCAGGGCATCGTGGCCGCCTGGCCGACCGACGATCCCGGCATCGGCCGTACCGAACGCCGTGAACTGCAGACCCTGCTGCTGGCCCGCGGCCACGATATCGGCACAGCCGACGGCATGATCGGCACCGCCACCCGGCGCGCCATCCAGGCCGAACAGCAGCGCCTGGGCTGGACCCCCGCCGATGGCCGTGCCGGCCAGCGCATCCTCACCGCCCTGCGCGGTGCTCCTCTTTCATCAACATCGACCATGCCGACCTCCACCGTGTTCACCCTTCCGCCCAACCACGCCCAGTACGTCCAGTCGCCGGCCGCGCCGCGCGCTGCCCTGCCCAAGGTGCCCGGGCTCAGCCTGGCCGACATCCAGGGCTTCCCTGCCTGGAAGGTCGAGACGCCGTTCGCCACCGCCGCGATCAGCGTGTTCGGCGGCCAGCTCCTGTCCTATGTGCCCAAGGGCGGGCAGGACCTGATGTGGCTCTCGCCCAGTGCCCAGCCACTGCCGACGCCGATCCGTGGCGGCACCCCCGTGTGCTGGCCGTATTTCGGCCGCCAGGGGCAGGGCAACGACGTGCCCTCGCATGGCTTCGTCCGTAACGTGCCATGGACGCTGCAGCAGGCCCGCCGCGAGGCCGATGGCACCATGGTGCTGAGCCTGGCCCCACCGGTGCTGGAGAACCTGGACCTGCGCCTGCGCATGGAGCTGCGGATCGGCCGCACGCTGGAGCAGCGCCTGATCACCGAGAACACCGGCCGCCAACCGGTCGCCTTCACCCAGGCCCTGCACAACTACTTCCATGTCAGCGATGCGATGCAGGTCAGCGTGCAAGGGCTGGAGGGGCTGTCCTACCTGGACAAGTTCGAGAATTACGCCGCCCCCCGCCAGCAGCAGGGCGAGTGGAGCCTGCGCGACCCGCGCGATCCGGGCCGCAGCGACCGCATCTATACGCAGGCTGGCGGCCGTTACCTGCTCAAGGACCCGGGCCTGAAGCGCCGCATCGAGATCACCACCACCGGCAGCCGCTCGCTGGTGGCGTGGAACCCGGGTGAGGCCGGTGCCAGCAAGATGGCCGACGTCGGGGCCGGTTGGCGCAACTATGTGTGCCTGGAGGCGGCCAACGCCGGTCCGGACGTGGTGACCCTGGCGCCGGGCGCGCAGCATGTGCTGCAGCAGACCCTGGCGGTTCGCCCGCTATGAGCACGGTTCCGTCCCCGGCCCGGCCGGACGAGACGGCCGGCAATCCTTATCGCGCGCCCAGCGCCGCCCTGCACGAGGCGATGATCGACGCCCAGATCGATGCTGCCGTGGCGGTGCATGACCGCCATCCGTCGTGCTGAGGCGGCTGTAAGGCGCGTGACCGGTCAGTGTGCGGCCGGGCGCGGCCGCAATGCCACCAGACAGATCCCGCCAGCCACCAACCCCCAGAACGCCGAACCGATCCCGGCCAGCGACAGGCCCGAAGCGGTGACCAGGAACGTCACCAGCGCCGCTTCGCGATCGGCCTCCTCGCGCAGCGCCATGGCCAGGCTGTTGGCGATCGTTCCGAACAGCGCGATGCCGGCCACGCAGGCGACCAGCTCCTTGGGGAAGGCAGCAAATACAGCGGCCACCGTCGCCCCGAACAGCCCGACCACGATATAGAAGGCACCCGCGGCCACTGCGGCGGTATAACGGCGGGCCGGATCCTCGTGCGCTTCGCGCCCCATGCAGATCGCGGCGGTGATCGCGGCGAGATTGAGCCCATACGCACCGAAGGGGGCCAGGATCGTATTGACCACGCCGATCCAGCCGATCACGGGCGAGACCGGCGTGTCATACCCGGAGGCACGGATCACCGCGACACCCGGGATGTTCTGCGAGGCCATGGTGACCACGAACAGGGGCAGGGCGATGCCGAACACCGCTGCCCACGACAGCGTTGGCCAGGTGAACACCGGCGTGGCCAGTTCCAGCCGCACGTCCTGCATATGAAGCAGACCCTGACCTGCGGCGACCAGGACACCGA
The DNA here is from genome assembly GCF_001806305.1 of Stenotrophomonas sp. LM091. Lineage (NCBI taxonomy): Bacteria > Pseudomonadati > Pseudomonadota > Gammaproteobacteria > Lysobacterales > Lysobacteraceae > Stenotrophomonas > Stenotrophomonas sp. LM091. The sequence continues at coordinate 2,121,227 of NZ_CP017483.1, read as the reverse complement.
CAAGCAGCGTGGCGATCACCGCATAGCGCGGGAACAGCCGTCGCCCGATCAGCCACGTGACGAACATCGCCAATGCCATGCCCAGCTGGGTGCCCATGGAGACGAACACATCCAGCCCGAAGCGCAGCAGTACACCCGCAAGCATGCCTGCGGCCAGCGCCATCGGCACACGCTTCATCAGCTTCGCGAAGATCCCCGAGAAGCCGGCCAACATGCCAAGCACGGCGGCAAGCACGAACGCACCGATCGCATCGCTGTAGCCGACCGCGCCCGCACCGACCACGAGCATCGCCGCACCGGGCGTGGACCATGCAGTGACGACCGGCATCCGATAGCGCAGTGACAGACCAATACACGTCACGCCCATGCCAAGGCCCAACGCCCACATCCACGAAGCGATCTGCGCCTGGTCTGCGCCGACCGCGCGTGCGGCCTGGAACACGATCACCGCCGAACTGGCGAAGCCCACCAACACGGTAATGAAACCTGCCATCACCGCAGGCAGGGAGAGATCGCGCCACAACGAACGTTTGCCAACCGCAGACATCGCATGCATTCCTGATGACAAGAGATGCATTGTTAGCAAGCCTGCGGCAGCACGCGCAACGCGCGTGCTGCCGCGCTTGTTGTCGAGCAGCACGCATGGATGACGCGATGATGAAAAAGATCGACGAAAACGCTTGACGAATTTTCAGAAGTCTTTAGTATTCGCTCCCTCGCTGCGACGCGGTCTTCACCCCGGTGAACACCCACCCGCAGCGACGGCAACAAGCTTCGAAAGAAGGTGTTGACGGAAACGAAAAGCCTGACATAATAGGCGGCTCGCTTCGACGAAAAGACCTCCGGGTCACACGACGAAGCAGCATCGGCAACAACGTCTCACTTCGGTGAAACGGCCTTGAAAAAAGGTGTTGACGAGGCGGAAAAGCCGGCTATAATGGGCGGCTCGCAACGACGGAAACGTCGGGGCACACGGAGGAAGGCGCTGAGGCCGACTCCAAAGTTCTTTGACAGTATGCGCAGGTATCTTGTGAAGGCGCCTGCAGGAAGGATGATTGTCCATCTTGCAGACGTTTGATCAAGCAACATATCAATTGTTTTAAAGCAAGCGAAACGTTGCCAGCGGTCAAGCATCTGCAGCTTTAAATTTTTAGTCCTCGGACTATGCGTTTTTAAGTGAAGAGTTTGATCCTGGCTCAGAGTGAACGCTGGCGGTAGGCCTAACAC